>NZ_CM176599.1:0-2449431 GCF_058111525.1 Ligilactobacillus sp. JN-6 (Y).1
GAAACGCGTGGTGCTAGTTCGTAATAATTCTATTTTCTGTAAAATCAAAAAAGCCTAAATTATAAATAAAGACGGTCAATTCAATTTTTAACCAAAAGCCTACCACTGACCGCGTGAGATTTTTTTCGATTCCATAATCTTCAACTAGGATCGAGAAACGGGATTCGATCGTGCGCCGGAGATCTTTCAAAGCCGGAACATTGTGCTGTTTGGCTCCTTTCATGTTTGAACGGTAAGGTGTCCAGAGCTCATAACCTAGCTCGCCAAAATCTTCTTGTAAGGGCTGTCCCACATAACCGACATCCGCTAAAACAAAGGGACACGGACAGCCTGCGATCAAAGTTGACGCCGCTTGGGTGTCATGTTTAGAGGCCTCGGTGACAGTGTAATTTAAGATATAACCGCTGAGCGAGGTCTCAAAATGAGTCTTAAACCCGTAAAAATACATGTCTTTGGTCGCATTGTAGCCTAGGTCAGCTATGCCGCGGAAAACCTTGGCCCGCTTATTTCTAACTTTTTGGCATAAAGGGTTAGGCAAACTATCAATGATCGCAAACTGTCCTGTTTGCGCATAGTCGCGAGTCAACCCCTGCCGCATGGCCATGACCACTGGGAGAAGACGTTGTGCTCGTCGGTTAAAACGGGAGCGCTCAATGTTCAATTGATGTGGGATGAAGGTCTGTGCCCAGGCAAAGAATTTACGCTGGGAGTGCATCTGTGTAATGACCTGTAAACACAGTAAGGCTAAGATCTGCACATCAGAAACACGAGACTTAGTGGTGTTACGGCGTTGCGAAATATAGCGCGGGCAGTATTTTTGATAAAGCTCAGCACAAAGAACTTTAAGTTGAGCTAAATTGACTTGTAAATTATGTCGTTTTTGTTTAAACTTTAAGTGGTCCAACAAGATCAGGTCTCCTTTGTTTAAGTCACTTAAGAGTCTAACCTTGTTGGGCTTTTTTTGTAAAATTTTGTACTAAATAGTTGAATGTTACGAACTAGCACCACGCGTTTATTTTGAAATATTTTTGTAAAAATGCCACTTTTTGTTTAGAATTTGTCTAAATATACAGGGATTACATTGCTATACATAACATTATTTTCATTAGATAACATTTATTTAACTCTAATTATTAGTCGTTTCTAATGCTGTATCAAACGCCAAATTTATATGTTGTGAAATTCATATCAGAATGGTTTATTTATAATATAATTATGTTTTATCATAGACCACTATAAGCACGACCAAAAAGTAGCAAGCACTTCAACGAGTACTTGCTACTTTTTCACTAATGAACTAAATTTTTCCATAAGATGACGTGGCCGGCTTTTAAGGAAGCTTGGACATCAATGATCCTTTGGTTGGAACTACCTCTAAACTGCAAGGTCAAGTCTTTTTGCGGTTCCAAAAAACGCCCATCAACTAAAATATCGATTTTTGACAACATTTCTAACTTATCGCTCGACTCTTTTTGCAACTCATCCCATGTATACCCAGTCCACGACCAGATGTCTTTACTTGAGCCATACTCTTTTCTTAAACGATCGATCAAAGACAAGCAAACCTGTGTATTTAAGAAAGGTTCTCCGCCTAACAAGGTTAGCCCTTGGCAAAAGCTTTGACCAATATCAGCTACGATCTGATCTTCCAATTTTTTAGAATATGCTTTACCGTAACTAAATTGTTGCGCAACTTTGTTATAGCAACCGGGACAAGAAAACATACACCCGCTGACATATAAACTGCAACGAACTCCTTCCCCGTCAACAAAGTTAAAGGGTTTATAATCTGCAATATACCCTTGGGAAAGGTCTTTTGCTAACCATTCTTGCGGACGAGGGTTTTTGGGAGTGCGACGTCTTTTCCTTTTTTTCTCAGGCCTTTTTTTGGCTTTAGTGGTATCAGTACGCGCCAAACTTGACTTATCAACAAAGTCGGTGTCACCATTGACTGTGATCCGGATCTGCTCTCCCATTTATTTCATCTCACTTGATTTGTTTTTCTTGCGGGATGAGATCTCAACATGTCTGCCATGGACCATCGGCCGTTGCAATGGGTTACCTAAATAGCCACAGGTCCTCTTAACACAGTCACATGTTTTAGGATCATGATTCCCGCAATCTGGGCATTCAAAGCCACGTGCCGTCGCTTTAAATTCACCTTGAAAACCACATTTATAGCAGTGATCGATCGGGGTGTTAGTCCCTAAATAACCGATCTTATCGTAAGCCCAATCCCAAACAGCCTCCAGCGCTTTCGGATTTTGCCTGAGATTTGGATATTCGCAATAATGAATAAAACCACCAGCTGCGAAAGGGGGATAATCTTTTTCAAAATTCAATTTTTCAAAAGGAGTTGGGTGTTTACGAACATCATAATGGAAACTATTAGTATAATATTCCTTAGCAGTAATATCTTTCAACTTACCAAATTTTTCTAGGTCTAATCTGCAAAAACGATCAGTCAAAGACTCACTTGGTGTCGAATAAACGCTATAGTGATAACCTGTTTCTTTTGACCACTTCTTACAATGAGCATCCAAAGCCCGAACGATCGAAACAGTAAAATCATGAGCCTCTTTATTGTTTTCCCAGTCTGGGCCAAAGAACACAGTTCCTACTTCATACAAGCCGATATACCCTAGAGAAACAGTCGCACGCTCATGGTCAAACATGACTGAGACATCATCATCTGGTTTCAAACGTTTACCAAATGCTCCATACTGATACAAGATCGGCGCATTTTCAGGTGTTGCGTCCAAAACACGGTTAACTTTAAAGTCTAAAGCAGTCTTCGCAACGTTCATTCTTTCTTCAAAAATTTGCCAAAACAATTTAAAATCTCCTTGAGATTCCAAGGCGATCCGCGGCAAGTTAACTGTTACAACGCCAAGATTCATCCGTCCGGAATTGACCTCATCACCATTTTCATCCTGCCATCCTTGTAAAAAGGAACGACAACCCATCGGGACTTTAAAGCTACCCGTGATCTCTTTGATCCTGTCATACATCAAAACATCAGGATACATCCTCTTCGTTGCACACTCAATGGCTAACTCTTTCACATCGTAATTAGGATCTCCAGGAGCAAAGTTGACCCCCTTTTTGATCGTGAAAACAAGTTTAGGGAAAATGGCTGTTCTTTTCTCCTTACCTAGTCCGGTGATCCTGATCCTTAGGATCGACTTTTGGATCTCGCGACTGATCCATGAAGTGCCCAGACCAAATCCCAAGGTCGTAAATGGAGTTTGTCCTTGAGATGAAAATAAAGTATTGATCTCATATTCCAGGGCCTGCATTGCATCATAAATATCTTTTTTGGTCCTTTTTTTGGCAAACTGCTTGAGCTTCGAACTGTCCTCAATAAATTCTGCACCTTCAGTCAAATGCTTGTGGTAATTCTTAAAAGCAAATGGCTCTAATAGTTCGTCCACGCGGTCCGCAGAACAACCACCGTATTGGCTCGAAGCAACATTAGCGATGATCTGCGACATTTGGGCAGTAGCCGTCTGAATAGAGTGCGGACTTTCGACCTCAGCATTACCGATTTTAAAACCGTTAGTCAACATTTCTTTAAAGTCGATCAGACAACAATTAGTCATCGGGCTCCATGGGGTATAATCAAGGTCATGATAATGGATATCACCACGGAGATGTGCCTTTGCAATATGTTCGGGCATCAACTTCAAGCCTAAGGTTTTTCCGACAGTACCTGCGGTCAGATCACGCTGTGTATTAAAAACATTACTATCCTTATTGGCATTTTCATGTACTAACTCCGGATCTTGTGAAAGTAATCTTTCTAGTCGCGTACTCGGATCTGTCTGTTCTTTCCAAGTTTGTTCTTCCTTTTGCCGGTAAGCCTGATACTCTTGAGCCTCATTTTGATAGCCAAAATAGTTGAGCACTTCCACCATTTTTTGCGCCAATTCTTGCGCAGTAACGGAGCTACGACCGTTAAATGAACTTAACAAGGAATTTAACAAAGCAGCCATATCTGTTTGCAAAGATAATTTTTCGAGCACATTTTCCAATTTATACAGCTCAAACGTCACTGGATAACCATCACGTTTTACTACTTCTTTTGGTAAATTAACTTTTATTTTTAAATGCTTCTTAACGTCCATCAATACGATTATCCCCCTTCTTGCATCATGTAAGACGATCTCGCACTATTGATTCACAAGATATTGTCTTTCAACAGTCAGTATCATACTATATATAGATATCCAATACAAATTTCACACGATATAATCTTTGGCGCATAAAAAAAGGCATGTCCTTCAAACGGACATGCCCTTCGTTAAAATTTTTTCAAGTCCTCTTATTAAAACGAGATAACTGACCCTTAAATTCTTCGTGATAGTTTGAAACATCATGGAAATGCGAATCGATCTGGTAATCAGCTTTTTCTCCGTGTAAACTAACATCCAACCCAACATTTTCGTCTGCCTGAGAAACTCGCATCTGAACGAATTTCTTTAAGGCCATAATAATTATTGTTACCAAGATAGCAGTAAAGGCGATACTGATCACGGTTCCCAGTAACTGGATCCCAATTAATTTAAATCCACCACCGTAGAAAAAACCATTATCGACAACAACTGAATTGACCTTATGTGTGGCAAAAGCTCCGACCAAGACCGAACCAATGATACCGGAAACACCATGACAGCCAAATGCATCCAACGGATCATCGAATTTTAAACGCGGCTTGACAGAATTTACAAAGAAATAACTGCCGACAGCACACAAAGCGCCGATAAAAAACGCGCCCGTATTAGTTACATAACCCGTACCGGGGGTAATTCCGACCAAGCCACACAAAGCACCGGTACACACACCTACTAGAGTTGGTCTCCCCTTTAAAAAGACTTCTAATAAGAGCCAAGTTAACATTGCTACAGCCGTAGCAACAGTAGTCGTTAAAAATGCATTCAACGCAACATTATCCACCCAAAAAGCCGATCCAGCATTAAAACCATACCATCCGATCCATAAGATCGCAGTACCTAACAAAACCCACGATAAATTATAATGTTCATCATTCTTTTTCAAACGCGGCCCGAGAAATAGTGAAAGTAGTAATGCAGTTACACCAGCATTGATATGAACAACAGTCCCGCCAGCGAAATCCAAAACTCCTAATGATGCCAGTAAACCATTTGGTGTCCAAACCATATGTACCATAGGATAATAAACAAATAAGCTCCAAAAAATAACAAAGATCATCAAGAAGTTAAAGTGCATCCGTCCCACGATAGAGCCAACAAATAAAGCAGGTGTAATGATCGCAAACATCATCTCAAATGCCAGAAAAATTGCATGGGTCAATCCCATTTGTGGATCTTTGACAGCATTGAGGTCGAAGCCGCTCAAAAAGAAATGAGATACGTGCCCGATCACTCCACCGATGTCAGCTCCAAATGAAAGCTCATAACCAACCGCAATAAATAAGACTACAGACAGACCACAAAGTACAAATACTGATAACATGGTATTTACTACGTTATTTTTTGAAACCAATCCCCCATAAAAGAAAGCCAGCCCTGGTGTCATGCTAAAAACCAAGATTGTTGCAAGTATTAAAAAAGTTGTGTTCACTGCGTTCATATGCATCCTCCTCAAATGTATGTTATAAATTCTAACATATTACGAGCGGTATGCAATACTTTAGTCAATTTTTTTGTTGGTACAGTCTTATTTAAGGAGATTTGTGTTACATCTTTTTACATTTGGTATACTTCTATTTCAATTTACATTGGCTCACAGTACACTGGTTGATCAAAGAGAAACACTGTTTACATTTTGTCGCAGAGCGTCGAGCTTAGCTCGTGGAAAATCACACTTATCTTCCAAAAAAATCACCTCAACCTAATTTATGAGGTAATTATATAATTTTCAATACTCCTATAAAATCCGTCCGATTGAACACGGCTTACCAAACACCACTTACCAACTCAAGGTCATTTAATCTTTTGGATAGTTTTTCTGGATAAAAAAAAACGCCTATTTCTAGACGTTTACTACTGATAGATATATATAAATACCGGTGATCGGGGTCGAACCGATACTCCCTCAACGGGAACTGGATTTTGAGTCCAGCGCGTCTGCCAATTCCGCCACACCGGCATAACAACAAAACTAATTATACTATACGTTAGCGCCTAAAGCAACCAAAGGCGGTAACCGGATTTGAACCGGTGATAAAGGTTTTGCAGACCTCTGCCTTACCACTTGGCTATACCGCCATTTTATAGGATCAAACCCTTATTGGGATAGCTGGATTCGAACCAGCGCATGTGGGAGTCAAAGTCCCATGCCTTACCACTTGGCTATACCCCAATAATAAGGGCGGTAGGTGGGGGTCGAACCCACGCGTGCCGGAGCCACAATCCGGTGTGTTAACCACTTCACCACTACCGCCATAAATGGCAGGGATAGCAGGAATCGAACCCGCATCGACGGTTTTGGAGACCGTTGTTCTGCCCTTGAACTATATCCCTATAAAATTGATGGAAGGGAGTGGATTCGAACCACCGAACCCGAAGGAGCGGATTTACAGTCCGCCGCGTTTAGCCAGACTTCGCTACCCTTCCATAATGGCGCGGGACGGAATCGAACCGCCGACACACGGAGCTTCAATCCGTTGCTCTACCGACTGAGCTACCGCGCCATTGACATCAATCATATATTGAATAAGAATGAACCTTATTCTAACGGTCCTAACCGGATTTGAACCGGTGATCTCCTGCGTGACAGGCAGGCGTGATAAACCCCTACACCATAGGACCAAATACTTATTAAATGGAGGATACAGGGCTCGAACCTGTGACCCTCTGCTTGTAAGGCAGACGCTCTCCCAACTGAGCTAATCCTCCAATATGACCCGTACGGGATTTGAACCCATGTTACCGCCGTGAAAGGGCGGTGTCTTTACCACTTGACCAACGGGTCATTTATTTACGGAGAGTAAGGGATTCGAACCCTTGAAGGAGGGCATCCCCCCTTACATGATTTCCAATCATGCTCCTTAAGCCACTCGGACAACTCTCCATCAACAAAACTCCGGCAGGCGGACTCGAACCGTCGACACCCTGATTAACAGTCAGATGCTCTACCAACTGAGCTATGCCGGAATAAAACAAGCGCGGCAGCTACCTACCCTCACAGGGGGCGATCCCCCAACTACTCTCGGCGTGACGAAGCTTAACTGCTGTGTTCGGCATGGGAACAGGTGTAGCCTTCGTGCCCGCACCACCGCACTCGTATTTCTTTCTTTGAGAGATCCGCTCCCTCAAAACTGACTAACATTCATCCTTGCTCGCTGCTTTCACCGAGTCCTGCGCCACTCTGTGGTCAAGTCCTCGACCGATTAGTAATGGTCCGCTCCATGCCTCGCGGCACTTCCACTGCCATCCTATCTACCTGATCATCTCTCAGGGGTCTTACTTCCAGAAAGGAATGGGAAATCTGATCTTGAGGTGAGTTTCGCACTTAGATGCTTTCAGCGTTTATCTCGACCACACTTAGCTACCCAGCGCTGCCTTGGGCAAGACAACTGGTACACCAGCGGTGTGTCCATCCCGGTCCTCTCGTACTAAGGACAGATCCTCGCAAATTTCCTACGCCCGCGACGGATAGGGACCGAACTGTCTCACGACGTTCTGAACCCAGCTCGCGTACCGCTTTAATGGGCGAACAGCCCAACCCTTGGGACCGACTACAGCCCCAGGATGCGATGAGCCGACATCGAGGTGCCAAACCTCCCCGTCGATGTGGACTCTTGGGGGAGATAAGCCTGTTATCCCCAGGGTAGCTTTTATCCGTTGAGCGATGGCCCTTCCATGCGGGACCACCGGATCACTAAGCCCGACTTTCGTCCCTGCTCGACTTGTCAGTCTCACAGTCAAGCTCCCTTCTGCCTTTACACTCTGCGAATGATTTCCAACCATTCTGAGGGAACCTTTGGGCGCCTCCGTTACCTTTTGGGAGGCGACCGCCCCAGTCAAACTGCCTACCAGACACTGTCTCCCGCCGGGATCAACCGGCGCGGGTTAGAGTGTTCATACAACGAGGGTAGTATCCCACCACTGCCTCCCACGAGACTAGCGTCTCGTGTTCTACGGCTCCTACCTATCCTGTACAAGTTGCACCAACACCCAATATCAAGCTACAGTAAAGCTCCATGGGGTCTTTCCGTCCTGTCGCGGGTAACCCGCATCTTCACGGGTATTATAATTTCACCGAGTCTCTCGTTGAGACAGTGCCCAGATCGTTACGCCTTTCGTGCGGGTCGGAACTTACCCGACAAGGAATTTCGCTACCTTAGGACCGTTATAGTTACGGCCGCCGTTTACTGGGGCTTCGATTCTGAGCTTCGCTCACGCTGACTCATCCTCTTAACCTTCCAGCACCGGGCAGGCGTCAGCCCCTATACATCATCTTACGATTTTGCAGAAACCTGTGTTTTTGATAAACAGTCGCCTGGGCCTATTCACTGCGGCTGGTCGTCAGACCAGCACCCCTTCTCCCGAAGTTACGGGGTCATTTTGCCGAGTTCCTTAACGAGAGTTCACTCGCTCACCTGAGGATACTCTCCTCGACTACCTGTGTCGGTTTGCGGTACGGGTGGACCGATCTTTGCTAGGAGCTTTTCTCGGCAGTGTGACCTGACTTCCTTCGCTACTTAAATTTCGCTCCCCATCACAGCTCATCTTCCGCCAGGACAAGCATTTGACTCGTCCTGCAACTCGCTGCTTGGACGTGTACTTCCAGCTGCACGCTCCGTTAGCCTCCTGCGTCCCTCCATCGCTCAAACAGACCGGTCCAGTACAGGAATCTCCACCTGTTGCCCATCGCCTACGCCTTGCGGCCTCGGCTTAGGTCCCGACTGACCCTGGGAGGACGAGCCTTCCCCAGGAAACCTTAGTCTTACGGTGGGTCAGATTCTCACTGACCTTGCGCTACTCATACCGGCATTCTCACTTCTAAGCGCTCCACCGGTCCTCACGGTCCGGCTTCGTCGCCCTTAGAACGCTCTCCTATCACCCGACCTGACGGTCGGATCCACAATTTCGGTAATGTGTTTAGCCCCGTTACATTTTCGGCGCAGGATCACTCGACTAGTGAGCTATTACGCACTCTTTGAATGGTGGCTGCTTCTGAGCCAACATCCTAGTTGTCTGTGCGATCCCACATCCTTTTCCACTTAACACATATTTAGGGACCTTGATTGGTGGTCTGGGCTGTTTCCCTTTCGACTACGGATCTTATCACTCGCAGTCTGACTCCCGGGACAAGATCAGTGGCATTCGGAGTTTATCTGAATTCAGTAACCCCAGACGGGCCCCTAGTCCAAACAGTGCTCTACCTCCACGATCCTTAACTCCCGAGGCTAGCCCTAAAGCTATTTCGGAGAGAACCAGCTATCTCCAAGTTCGTTTGGAATTTCACCGCTACCCACACCTCATCCCAGCATTTTTCAACATACACGGGTTCGGTCCTCCGGTGCGTTTTACCGCACTTTCAACCTGGACATGGGTAGGTCACTTGGTTTCGGGTCTACGTCAACGTACTCAGTCGCCCTGTTCAGACTCGCTTTCGCTGCGGCTCCGGTCTTTCCACCTTAACCTGGCACGTTAACGTAACTCGCCGGTTCATTCTACAAAAGGCACGCCATCACCCCTTAACGGGCTCTGACTAATTGTAGGCACATGGTTTCAGGAACTGTTTCACTCCCCTCCCGGGGTACTTTTCACCTTTCCCTCACGGTACTGGTCCACTATCGGTCACTAGGCAGTATTTAGCCTTGGGAGATGGTCCTCCCGGATTCCGACGGAGTTTCACGTGCTCCGCCGTACTCAGGATCCTGGACTGAGGAAGGACTGTTTCGCTTACGGGGCTGTCACCCTGTTTCGCCGGCTTTCCCAAGCCGTTCAGCTACAGTGCTTCTTGCTAACTCAAATGTCCAGTCCTACAACCCCAAGAAGCAAGCTTCTTGGTTTGGGCTGTCCCCCGTTCGCTCGCCGCTACTGAGGGGATCGATCTTTCTTTCTGTTCCTGCAGGTACTTAGATGTTTCAGTTCCCTGCGTCTGTCCTCGCCTGACCTATGTATTCAGCCAGCGATCAAGACTCGTTACAGTCATCGGGTTGCCCCATTCGGAGATCTCCGGGTCATTGCTTACTTACAGCTTCCCGAAGCATATCGCAGTTAGTCACGTCCTTCATCGACTCCTAGTGCCAAGGCATCCACCATGCGCCCTTCCTAACTTGACCTGACATTTATCGTAGATAAATGGGTCATGAGTTTGCGTTTACTACTTCATTTTTGAATTCTTGTTTGAAACTCTTTCAAACGCGGTGTTCTCGGTTTAATAAAATTATTGATCAAGAAATAAATGTTATTCAGTTTTCAAAGAACGGACCCATGATGGCTGTTGCCATCAATGGAGGTTAGCGGGATCGAACCGCTGACCTCCTGCTTGCAAAGCAGGTGCTCTCCCAGCTGAGCTAAACCCCCGTTTTGAGAGTAGACCTCTCAAAACCAAACAAAGTTTCTGTACAAATCGTGTGAGTTTCCGTAATTTTTCCTTAGAAAGGAGGTGATCCAGCCGCAGGTTCTCCTACGGCTACCTTGTTACGACTTCACCCCAATCATCTGTCCCACCTTAGACGGCTGGCTCCAACTGGTTACCGCACCGGCTTTGGGTGTTACAAACTCTCATGGTGTGACGGGCGGTGTGTACAAGGCCCGGGAACGTATTCACCGCGGCATGCTGATCCGCGATTACTAGCGATTCCGACTTCACGTAGGCGAGTTGCAGCCTACGATCCGAACTGAGAACGACTTTCAGAGATTAGCTGAACCTCGCGGTCTCGCGACTCGTTGTATCGTCCATTGTAGCACGTGTGTAGCCCAGGTCATAAGGGGCATGATGACTTGACGTCATCCCCACCTTCCTCCGGTTTGTCACCGGCAGTCTCGCCAGAGTGCCCAACTGAATGCTGGCAACTGACAATAAGGGTTGCGCTCGTTGCGGGACTTAACCCAACATCTCACGACACGAGCTGACGACAGCCATGCACCACCTGTCATTTTGTCCCCGAAGGGAAATGCTGATCTCTCAGATGGTCAAAAGATGTCAAGACCTGGTAAGGTTCTTCGCGTTGCTTCGAATTAAACCACATGCTCCACCGTTTGTGCGGGCCCCCGTCAATTCCTTTGAGTTTCAATCTTGCGATCGTACTCCCCAGGCGGAATGCTTAGTGCGTTAGCTGCGGCACCGAAGGGCGGAAACCCTCCAACACCTAGCATTCAGCGTTTACAGCGTGGACTACCAGGGTATCTAATCCTGTTCGCTCCCCACGCTTTCGAACCTCAGCGTCAGTTACAGACCAGAGAGCCGCTTTCGCCACTGGTGTTCTTCCATATATCTACGCATTTCACCGCTACACATGGAGTTCCACTCTCCTCTTCTGCACTCAAGTCTCCCAGTTTCCAATGCACTTCTCCGGTTAAGCCGAAGGCTTTCACATCAGACTTAAAAGACCGCCTGCGTTCCCTTTACGCCCAATAAATCCGGACAACGCTTGCCACCTACGTATTACCGCGGCTGCTGGCACGTAGTTAGCCGTGACTTGCTGGTCAGATACCGTCAGCGGGACAACAGTTACTTTATCCCGTGTTCTTCTCTGACAACAGTATTTTACGATCCGAAGACCTTCTTCATACACGCGGCGTTGCTCCATCAGACTTGCGTCCATTGTGGAAGATTCCCTACTGCTGCCTCCCGTAGGAGTTTGGGCCGTGTCTCAGTCCCAATGTGGCCGATCAACCTCTCAGTTCGGCTACGTATCATCACCTTGGTAAGCCGTTACCTTACCAACTAGTTAATACGCCGCGGGCTCATCCAAAAGCGACAGCTAAAAGCCGTCTTTACCCGGCCGACCATGCGGTCAGCCGGTCGATGCGGTATTAGCACCTGTTTCCAAGTGTTATCCCCCACTTTTGGGCAGATTGCCCACGTGTTACTCACCCGTTCGCCACTCGCCCTGCCAACGCTGAATGCAAGCATTCAGTGTCGACAGTTTGCGTTCGACTTGCATGTATTAGGCACGCCGCCAGCGTTCGTCCTGAGCCAGGATCAAACTCTCATTTTAAAGTTTGTGACTCATAAATTTTACTAGCGAATTGACTTCGCAAATGTTGTTTGCACTTATCACTAGGATAAGCGACCTCACACATTTGATTTGTCGAAACTTTGTTCAGTTTTCAAAGATCTACTTGCTAATTCACAACAAAAGATATCTTACCATCGTCTAACAGGATTGTCAAACGATTATTTCAATCTTTATTCTGTAAATAATGTCTAACTCTTTACACAATTACTAAGATATCAATAATACCCTAGAAAAATAAAATACACAACTGCAAAAGTATACTATGTCATTTAGTAGACTGTCAACTATAAATTGTGATAAAAAACAATTTGTTGCACTGCCTTAGCGACAAATACTATCTTAGCAACATTTTTAAACTACGTCAACAACTTTTTTGTTTTTCGGGATTTAAATTTATTGATGTTAACAAAAAGCTTAAAAAATAATATAATGTTTGTGTTTATCTCAAATTATGTCTTTTCTCCGCTATAAAAGTTCTCATTTATCAAAATTAACTTTTCAAGTATGTATCTGAAAAATTAAATAATCGATATTCACTTGATCACGATCCAATGAGCGGATAATTCCGATCCAACTCATACCTTTATTAAACACACCCACAACGAAAGATTCAGCCATTAACAAAAATTCTGCCTTACTCACTTGGCCAATATAAACCAACAATAACATGACGCATCCAGCTTTCAGAAAATACATTTCCAAAGAATAAAAAATAGTTTAGAAATCAAAAAGCGATCTCTAAACTAAATTCTTTATCAAAAGCAAGGTTCGGCTTAACTTTAAGGCAACTATTTATTATCATCATCTTTTAATTCAGGAGCATCAGTATTATATAGGTCTTGAGTGGATTTACCACCATTCTGCTCGATCAAGCTGGTTTTCTTTTCACGCTGGGCCTTTTTCAAAGCCTTAACACCATCGGAGTATTTATATTTGTACTGCGACTTATCTACTTTATTAAAGTCTTGCGGAGTATAGAAACGCAACAGATCTCCCGTGGTTATCTTATCAGACGTGGACAAAATCTTATCCGTATGCTCTTGTTGTTCCTTCAAGATCTGTTTTTGTTGGGCAGTAAGTTTTTTTGTATCCACTTTTCTACCCTGATTATCGTAAACCTTACTACCGATCTTACTTAGATCAGGTGAAACAAAATCCCCATTCCGAAAAGCAACTGTTTGATTTCTATTGGTCGACAACAAGTCATTACCTAACTGAATAGTATCATCATTTTTAATGCCAAGCAGATCCATTAAAGTTGGCATAACATCGATTTCTCCTCCATAAGTGTGGTTGACTTCACCTTTCATATCCTTGGAGTGGATCATAAATGGTACTTTCTCTAACATTGCCAAGTCATACTTTGAAACAGACTTCTTGCCTAAAAGTTTAGCCAAAGCCTTCGGATGATTATTTGAGATCCCATAATGGTCACCATAAGCAACGATAACGGACTTGTCATATAGGCCAGACTTTTTAAGATAACTGATAAATTCACCAAATGCTTGGTCTAAATAACGCGCAGTTTGAACATAGCCATCAACAGTCTTATCACCCGTTTTTGTTTTATCTATGTCTTGGTTTTGCTTATCAAGATCATACGGGTAGTGATTTGTAACAGTGATCAGCTTAGCATAAAACGGCTGCGGCAACTGTTCAAGATATTTAGCAGACTGCTTTAAGAAGATCTTATCTTTCATCCCATAACCATTATTATAGTCATCCTTATCATCAAAATAAGCAGAATCAAAGAAATATTGGTAACCCCATGACTTGTACGTATTGTCACGATTCCAAAAACTACCAACATCTCCGTGCATAGAAGCTGTGGAGTATCCCTTCTGATCTAAAAAGGCTGGCAAAGCTTGGTAAGTATTAGAAGAACCATAAGACGTCATACTAGAACCCGAGGGTAGACCAAACAGAGAATTTTCCAACATCGTTTCAGCGTCAGATGTTTTTCCTTGTCCGACCTGATTAAAGAAGTTATCAAATGACATTGTATGTTGATCTTTATAAAAGCGATTGATGTTTGGAGTTACCTCTTCTCCATCTGACTTATAATTGATCAAAAATTGTTGAAAACTTTCTAAATGTAGGATAAAAACATTCTTCCCCTTCTCTTTACCATAATATGAAACATTAGGCTGAGAACGATTCTTATTGACAAAATCCAAAACTTTATCTACGTCACTACTGCTGGCATTTTTTCTAGTGGAAGTCTGTTGGTGAGTTTGGTAAGCGGAATACCCTGCAAAAAAGTCGATCCCCAGGTACTTGACAATATAGTTATTATCAAACGTTCGTGTCAATAATTGAGAACGATCACTTTCTGCCAGGCTCAAATTGGCACCAAATAAAACAATAGCTAAAACAGAGGTAATAACACCATAACGTCTCTTGGCCTTAGACATATCTGGCTGAATCACTTTAAATGACATCAGAAGTATCAAGAGCACAACATCCAAAAATACTAAGAAATCGGCTGGATGGATGATCTCTAAAATACTAGAACCTAAGTTATTTGAAACTGAACTTGAGGATTTAATAATACCGAATGATAAAAAATCTGAAAACTCACGGTAATATAAGGTATTTGCAAACAACCAGATAGATTGGAGCAAGCTAACAATGATCTCGATCCAGTATGTCTTTTTACCACGAAAATATAAACCAATACCTAACAAAAGCAACCCGAAAGGTATCGGATTCAAAAACAGCAAAAACTGCTGCATTGAATTATTGACACCTAAAGTAAAGTTATTTTGATAGCTAAGGTATGTTTTAAACCAGAATAAAAAAAGGACTAGCCAGAAAAAACCTGCTCTGGAACTTAAAACCTGTCGTGTTTTCTTAAAAAACGAATTCATTTTACAAAATTCCTCCAAATTAAAAACTTGCCTGATAACAAGTATAAGGTCTCAATAAAAAAAGAAAAACTGAAAACACTATATCTTCAGTTTAACTTAATAATCGATGATCAATAATCAAGCAGGTCGTAAATTTCAATTGCTGCAAGATCAATGTTATCGAATTGAAATTTTTGTTTTGTACCGATCTCTTCTAATTCAAAGGCGTTTGCTTTTGGGTCATAAGTAACCACACCACGTTCTTCCCCTTCTTTTTCAAAACGCCTTGAAACTACTTCATCATCAGCACTTTTGATCATTGCATCTAACCGTGAAATGATCGCAACTAGTTGTGAATTTTCCATGACAAACCCCTTTTCTGCTCTCTAAAGCTATTACTAAGCATCAAGCCTCATAATTCATCAATACTTAATATATCTGTTACATACAAAAACGATAATAACATTTTTTCAGGCAAAATAAAATTGAAATCCTTAAATTAAGTTGTTTTACGCATAGTTTTTAACGATACTTAAAAAGTAACAACTAAACATAAAAGCGTCCAAACAAAAAAGGCTTGGAAAAACCAAACCTTCAGAAGTTTACTTTTTTATTTTATGGGGTTTAACAGACATGCCTCCCATACCTAAGAACATCCCCATATAATACGTGATCAACCGCCATAAAATCATCGCTAAAACTACTTTGCCATTTTGGCTTAAAAAGGTTGAGAAAATAACAGAAAAACTAAACTCTGCACCACCTAAACCGCCAGGCAAAGGGAAAAGCGAAATGATCATTACGATCAAGATATGCATTCCTACTACGGTCACTGGATCAATGTTGGTCACTTTTAACGAAAGTAAAATAAAATACGGGATGACATAGTAAAAGAAAAGCTGACCTAAAGTTAACAAACTAACTTTGACCAGAGTTCTTGGATCATCACGGAGACTTAAACTTTCATAGTAAAAATTATCGATTTTTTCCTCGAAGTAGTCTGTGTAACGCAGGTAAGTTTCTGGTTTCGCCCACCACTTAACGGGTTTTAAAAGGAATTGAATCAACTTTTTCGTCAGCGAATGCCAATACATCACCATTAAAAGGCCGGCGATAACGAGAAAATGAATCAAAAAACCGAAAACCACAAAAACTGAAAGTGCATGCAGCTTCGCCGCTAAATAATGAAACTGGAAAACTAAACTGATCAAAAAACAAACAACGATCATCGATTGATAAACCACAAATTTCATCAACATTTTAGATGCAGCCCTACCAGCATCGATCCCTGACTGTAATAATGCAAACAGCTGAGCGGGTTGTCCTCCGCTTTGAAAAGGAGTGATACCGTTAAACAATTGTTCGATCAACGGCACACGAAAAGCATCCCCAAAACGGAAATCGGGATACTGTTTCCGAAGTAAAACATAAACTATCAAACCTTCAAACAAAAGTGAGACCAGCATATTAAGCACTGCCAAAATTAACCATTGCCACTTTAGATCGGTGATCTCATCTTTAATAATATTAAAAGGAACATCCTTCATAGAATAAACAAAGATCCCTACACCAACTAGAATGACAACAACGAGACTCAATTTATTTTTCCAATTCATTAGCAGCCCAACTTTGCTTGTCTTTCATAGTATTCACGCCAAATTTCAGCCAGATGATCTTCATTGTAGTAAGCTGAAGCGCGAACTGCCTTTTCCCTTAAATCATCGAGCGCTTGTCTGTCAGTCTTCAAATTGACGATCTTATCCTTCATTTGCTTTACATCCTCTGCCGGCTCATAGTAGCCAGTCAAAATCGAATGATATAAGTCTAAATCACGCAATAAGACCGGCACTTCACAACTAAAAGCTTCCAAAACGCTCATCGGAAATAGTTCGTTATAAGACGGTAACAAAAATAAGTCGGCCATATTATAATATTCGTTCATTTCGTGCCGAGCTACTATACCAGGAAAATCTAAATTAGCCGGTGGATCATCGACAACTTTCTTTAATTCATTATATCCATCTGTCATCTTACCAAAAGAAAAGCCGCCGACCCAAATGAACTGAACGTTAGGCAAACTTTGCGCTAGTTTGATAAAGTCAACGATACCTTTACGTTCCTGGATCTGACCAACTCCGATCACGGTAAACTTATTAGGATCTACCCTATGTTGTGTACGCAGTTGCTGTTTTTGCTCCACTTTAAGCGGATGAAACTCTTTTTTAGAAACAAAGTTAGGGATATAAGTGATTTTATCTTCGGAGATCCCATAGCCGACTAACTTTGGGATGAAAGAAGGATTGACCACTACTAAAGCATCCATTCTCTTGTAAAAAGAAATCATATAAGAATTAAAGATCCTGAGCATCCACCGCGGCATCTGTAAACTGCCCTTGATCGTTTCCGGCAAAAAGTGGACATAACCGATCTTACGCCCACTCTTACTAGAAAATGTCGATAAATAAAACTGCGGGTCGATCGTATGGTAATGACTAAGATCAGCACTACCGAAACGATTGACTATCAGATTAAGACTTGTCGGATAATGTTTTTCCAACAAGTTGATCAATTCAGAGTACGCACTGCCAACTCCTTGACCATCGACCTTAGCGGCAGACGAATACATTCGTATTGTTAACATCTTTATCGCTCCTACACAAAATTTTAGATGCTTTCTCGCGAACGACTTGCTTGAGTCTCGGCGAAAAATGCAAAACTGTCTTGGTAAAACTGCATGATCTGTTCTCCAAAATGCTCGGCTGAGATGCTGGCAATTTTTTCATCGCGCATTCTTTGGTCATTATATTTAGTTGGTTCATTTAAATATGCAACAACGTCTTGCACAAATTGAACAGGAGTTTCAAAAGTAGTCCCGACATTCAGATCATCTAAAAGATCGTCAGTGTACGGTCCACTCGCAGCGACAACCTTCAATCCCGCAGCGATCGCTTCGATAAAAGTCAACCCCTGTGACTCCGAAATAGAAGTAGAAACGAACAGGTCCGCAATATGATAATAGGCCGGCACCTCATCATGATCGATCTCACCCGTGAAAATTATCTTATCAGTTAAACCCATATGCGAGACTTGTTCACACAGCTGTTCCCTAGCCGGGCCATCACCACAGATCATAAGCTTTACGTCTGGTATGCGTTTTTGGATCTCAGGAAAAGCGTCTATCAAACGATCGATATCTTTTTCGAAAGCCACACGACTTACTGTCAGCATCAATGGCGTTTCAGGTTCGATATGATACTTTTGCCGTAATTTCTTGTTTTTTTGCCCCGCAAACTTTCTAACGTCTACTCCTGTTGGAATAACTGAGATAGGCTCCTTGACACCATAACTTGTCAAAGTATCCAAGACACGTGTACTAGGAGCGACTATCCCTGCCATGTGCTCACAATAAGTTTTACTGAGCTGTTTAACATGTGAAGGTCGCAAAACCTTGCCTTTCATAACATAATGCAAGTAATCCTCATACATTGTATGGTAAGTGTGTACACAAGGGATCTTTAAATTTTTAGCAACGAACTTACCGATCATCCCCATCGAAAACTCCGTCTGTGTATGCACCAAATCTAAGTTAAGCTCCTTGGCGATCTCATACGCTTGAAATAGTCCCCGGACTGCGATCCTGCGATCTGTAAATGAAATGAAAGGAACGCTTGTAAAACGAAAAACGTTTCTTTCAAAAACGTTTTTATCTACCTTAGGGTCCGTTGTTGTAAAAATATACACATTATTCCCTAGACTTTCTAGTTGCTCACGCAATGTTTTGATCGACGTCGCAACACCGCTGACCTGTGGATAATATGTATCTGTAAATATACCTATGTTCACGGTGATCCCCCTTAGTCTGAATAATAGTCATGTATCATTATATTGTTTTCGACCACTATAAGCAACTAAATGCCCATTAACAGAATCATTTTTTAAACAATTCAACTTTAAAATAACAAAGCTGATTATACAGTCTTACAGCAACATGTCAAACCGTCCACCACAAAAAAGCTCGAATAAGCCCACTAAAAGTGCGTTATTCGAGCAACAATTTTATCTAAAACTAGTCAGTGTACTTGTGTACCAAATCGACGACTTCTTCAGTTGTCTCACATTCAGTCACAGCCTGATCAGCTAATGCTTTCATCTTGTTAGTATCAAGTTTCTTCAATAAGCTACGAGTCTTCAAGATCGAAGTAGCACTCATTGAGTATTCATCTAACCCTAAACCTGCAAGCAGCGGAACAGCGACTTGATCGCCGGCCATTTCACCACACATGCCAGTCCATTTGCCTTCCTTATGGGAAGCATCGATGATGTTCTTGATCAAGCGTAACAATGAAGGATTATATGGCTGATACAAGTATGAAACGCGTTCATTTCCCCGATCAGCAGCCATTGAATACTGGATCAGGTCGTTAGTACCAATGCTAAAGAAATCAGCATACTTAGCCAATTTGTCAGCGATCATAGCGGCGGCAGGGATCTCCATCATCATACCGACTTCGATATCATCGGAAACCTTAACACCGTCAGCTACTAACTTAGCCTTTTCTTCTTCAAAAATCGCCTTAGCATCCTTGAATTCTTTGACCGTAGCGATCATTGGGAACATGATCGCCAAACGGCCATAAGCTGAAGCGCGCAACAAAGCACGTAACTGTGTCCGGAAAATATCTTGGCGATCCAAGGAGATCCGGATAGCACGATAACCCAAGAAAGGATTTTGTTCGTCAGGCAATGGCAAATAAGATAATTCCTTATCGCCACCAATATCCATTGTCCGCACAACAACCTGCTTGTTGTTCATACCTTCAACTGCTTGCTTATATGCTTCAAACTGATCATCTTCAGATGGCAATTCAGAAGCATCCATGTACAAAAATTCAGACCTAAACAAGCCAACTGCTTCAGCACCATTGTCGTTAGCGCCAGCAACGTCTTTTGGTGTACCAATATTTGCACCAAGAGTGACCTGCTTGCCATCAGCAGTTACGGACTGTTCGTCTTTTAACTGAGCCCATTGTGCTTTCTGCTGAGCAAAATCTTTAGCTTTCTTGTCATATTCTTTTAATTCATCATCACTTGGGTCAACCAAAGCATCACCATTGATACCATCGATGATCACTGTTTGATCAGCCTTGATATCATCAGTAGCTGTACCTGAACCGACGATCGCAGGGATCTCTAATGTCCGTGACATGATCGCAGAATGCGATGTCCGTCCACCGATATCAGTGATAAATCCCTTAACATATTTACGATCTAACTGGGCAGTATCAGATGGTGTCAGATCATGAGCCACAATGACAACTTCCTCGTTGATCAAAGCTGGACTAGGCAAAGTTACACCAAGCAAATGAGCTAATAAACGCTTAGTAACATCGCGCACATCTCCGGCACGTTCCTGCATATAAGCATTATCAGTCATGCCTTCAAACATTTCGATAAACATGTCTGTGACACTTTTGACTGCAGCTTCTGCATTAACCTTTTCATTCTTGATCTTATCACTGATCTGACCCAACATTTCTGGATCAGAAAGAATGGTCAAATGTGCCTCGAAAACTTCAGCCTCATCAGCACCCAAATTTTCAGCAGCCTTATCTTTAATGACCTCAAGTTCTTTTTTAGAAGCTGCAACAGCATCATTTAAACGGGCAACCTCAGCTTCAGGGTCATCAATTTTTGTTTCGGAAAATGATAAATCGGGTTGCACAAGCATGTAAGCTTTAGCTGCGGCAATACCATCACTGGCTGCTATCCCCTTCAACATTTTCGTCATTATTCAGCAAGTCCTTCCTTTTTCATTGTCTCAGCAACTGCTGTAATAGCGTCTGCTTCATCTGCACCTTCAGCAGAGATAGTTACGTCTGAACCTTGGCCAACACCCAAAGACATAACACCCATGATGGATTTCAAGTTAACTGATTTGTCATTGAATGCCAATGTGATATCAGAATTAAATTTGCTTGCTGCTTGTACCAACAAAGTAGCAGGACGAGCGTGAATACCTGTTTCTGCAATTACGTGAAAGTCTTTCTTTTCCATTTTAAACCATTCTCCTTTGAGTATATAAATTGTTGAGTTTGACCAGTGAAAAGTTAGACAAATTTTTCGAACACGTTTACATTTAAAAATGTCCCCAAAATGCTACTTTATGGTAAAACTCGCTAAAAAAATAATACCATGTATCATGTGATAAAACAAGTTTGTTTTAACGTCTAACGAAAAGCAGAGGCTTTTTAAAATACCAAATTGACAACCTGAAGAGAAAGTGGGTGCCTTAAAAATATCATGGGGCACAATTCTTGATTTTCATAGTTTTCATTCTTTTAAAATCGGTTTGTGCAATATTTATTTTTAAGAGGATCTTTGCTGCGCGATGTCTTTTGTTACTCGTGCTCAGACGCATGATCATAACGGTAGACTGCGCCACCACCCCTTTTTGCTGTCCCAACTACTTTTTTACGGTGTGAATATTCCATTAATGCTTTTTGAAAATCCATAAATTCATCAGTAGCGACCGCAAATTCTTCTATATCTCCCGCACGTAATTGCTCCAAAATTTGATGATAGTCCTTCGTCATATCTCGCTCTTCCTCCTTATAGAACTCGAATGTAATTATAGCATGAAAAACTAATATTTTTCTAAGCGTATAGCTTGAAGTTTTTTCAGAACTTTGTATAATAAAACTATGAAAGGTCAAAGAAGGTCAAAACACTTTTTGGCTTTCGACTAACCTGGATCTTACGAAAGGTCGTGAACAAATTATATGTTATGTCAAAATTGTCATCAAAATCCAGCTACTATCCATTTGACAACTAGTATCAACGGTCGACAAACTTCCATCGATCTTTGCCAAAGTTGTTACAAGAAGTTAAAGGACCAAGCTGGTAATAATGGCCGTTCCAGTTCAATGATGCAAGACCCATTCGGTTTTGGTAATTTGGACGACTTATTCCGGTCAATGTCTAGTGACCAACAAGGACCGCAAAGACAGGGACAAGTTCCGCCAACCCAAGCTGCTGGCGGTAATGGTCGGAATAATGGCGGCAATACGATCCTTGGGCAATATGGTCTTGACCTCACGGAAGAAGCACAAAATGGTCGTATCGACCCAGTGATCGGCAGAGATAAAGAAATCGAGCGCGTGATCGAGATCTTAAACCGGCGGACAAAAAATAACCCTGTTTTGATCGGGGAAGCCGGTGTTGGTAAAACAGCCGTTGTTGAAGGCTTAGCCCAAAAGATCGTCGACAACGATGTACCACAAAAATTACAAAACAAAAAAGTAGTTCGTTTAGATGTTGTTTCACTTGTTCAGGGTACGGGTATCCGTGGCCAATTCGAAGAGCGGATGAAACAATTGATGGAAGAGTTGAAAAAAGAGAAAAATACTATCCTCTTCATCGATGAGATCCACGAAATTGTAGGTGCAGGTAACGCTGAGGGCGGTATGGATGCCGGTAATGTTTTGAAACCAGCTTTAGCCCGCGGCGACCTCCAGTTAGTCGGTGCTACAACATTAAATGAGTACCGTACGATCGAAAAAGACGCCGCCCTAGCTCGTCGTTTACAACCTATCCAAGTTGACGAACCTTCAGTTGAAGAAACGATCAAGATCTTGCAAGGGATCAGCGGTAAATATGAATCTTATCATCACGTTAAGTTTTCTGAAAAAGCCTTAGAAGCCGCAGCTACCTTGTCAGACCGGTATATTCAAGACCGCTTCTTGCCTGATAAAGCGATCGACCTTTTGGATGAGGCCGGCTCAAAGAAGAATTTGACGATCCATACCGTCGACCCGGCAGTCATGGATGATAAAATCAACAAAGCGGAAGAAGAAAAACAAGCTGCTTTGAAAGATGAAGACTATGAAAAAGCCGCCTATTACCGTGATCAAGTCTCTAAGTTCAATAAGATGAAGGACAATTCGTCTTCAGACGAAGCAACTCCTGAGATCACTGAAAAAGACATGGAGAAGATCGTTGAAGAAAAGACTGATATTCCTGTTGGTGAATTGAAGGCTAAGGAACAATCACAATTGAAGAACTTGGCTAATTCACTTGAACAACATGTTATTGGTCAAGATAAAGCCGTTACTAAAGTTGCTCGTGCAATTCGTCGTAATCGTGTCGGCTTCAACAAGTCGGGACGCCCTATTGGTTCGTTCCTATTTGTCGGACCAACCGGTGTCGGTAAAACTGAAACTGCTAAGCAGTTGGCTCGTGAGCTATTTGGAACGGAAGACGCAATGATTCGGTTTGACATGAGTGAATATATGGAGAAATTCTCAGTGTCGAAATTGATCGGTTCACCGCCGGGCTATGTAGGCTATGAAGAAGCTGGTCAGTTAACTGAACAAGTTCGGCGTCACCCATATAGTCTGATCTTGCTAGATGAAGTTGAAAAAGCTCATCCCGATGTTTTGCACACATTCTTGCAGATCCTTGACGATGGTCGGTTGACGGACTCACAAGGTCGGACGGTTTCCTTTAAGGATACTATCATCATCATGACATCTAATGCTGGTAGCGGCGACTCAGTCTCCTCAGTTGGCTTTGGTGCTGAAGCCTCGGGTGAAACTCATTTGATCATGAACAACTTATCTCAGTATTTCAAGCCTGAGTTCCTGAACCGTTTCGACGGCATCGTAGAGTTCAACGCTTTGTCTAAGGAAAATCTTCATCATATCGTTTCCTTGATGTTAGATGAAGTTAACGAAATGTTGGCAGCTAAAGGGATCGAACTACACGTTACTGGGCCTGTTTCTGATAAATTAGTTGACCTTGGTTATGACCCGAAGATGGGTGCACGTCCATTACGTCGTGTTATCCAAGAGCAGCTTGAAGATAAGATCGCTGATTATTATCTTGACAATCCGGGTAATCAAAACTTATCTGCTCGGCTTGAAGACGGCGAGATCAAGATCACTAAAAATGATGGATCTGAACAAAAGTCTAACGAAGATAATAGTTCACAAAAAGACGATCAATAATTAGTATTGACACAACTACCCGTTTTTTGGGTGGTTGTGTTTTTTATTTAACGGTCTATTTGGCTCTCATTCTTCTTTAAAAAACTCTTTATTTTGGGTACTTAAAGTTTTTTCATTGGTAAATTTTAATATATAATATATTCAAAGAGATATACTGGGAGGGTTTTAAAATGATGAATTTAATTGATGTTACAAACAGTTATGCACGTGAGATCGATAAAGAATTAAGGACTTCACCTGCTCATTTTATTAAAGTATATACGCTGGGAAATTCGATCGTCGTTCACAAGAAAAAAGAAGGTTTCGATGAGATCGTGATCTCCAATAAGTTACGTTCCATCACAGACAGTGAACTAGATTTTGTTTTAGACCACCTTTTAGGCCAAGCTAAAGAGGAAGCCACGATCTCAAAGGCAGGTAAAGTTATCGAGATTCAAACTGGATTTAAATAAAACATTGGTCAGAGTGATCAAACTATCATTGCAGCAAGCAAAATACGCTACCTTCAACTTTGGACCATTGGTTCGGACTGTAGTTTGTTTTGCTTTTTTGTTTATCATTTTATGCTTTGCAAAATTCGTATTTAAAAAAAAACACTAACTACGGTATAATAGATAAGTAAGAAATCAATCAAGTGGAAGAGGTGAGGTATATGTCAAGGTTTGGCCCATTTAACGTGATCAAACGAGGGTTGAAAGTGCTCCGCAAAGAATTTTCAACTAAAAAAAATGACGAATCATCTTCCACACCTGACCGTGTACAAGTGAATATTCTGCGTGAAAATACTAGTCCTACCGTTTCATCGCAGCTTAAATTACACTCTGGCAAAGAAAAAAAACAAACAGAGCAATTTTCAGCTGAAAATGCTAAATCACAATTGAGTCAAACAATTGCACGTCCAATACCCGCTACCATTTTGGTCTTATTTCTAGACGAAAAGCAGAATTATCTGGCAAAAGCTCAAGTTTTACATGGCTATCGCGGTCAGGAAGTCGACTTTAAAATCAAACGTTTTTCTGGTTATTATATCAGTCATATCGAGGGTTATACTTCTAATTTTACCGATAAATATGGTGTGATCAAAATTCACTACCAGCGACATCAAGCTGCTGCGGTCTGGTTATTAGCCAAAGATATCGACCAGCAAAACTTGCTGACAAAACCCGAATTCATCCATGGCAAGTTACATGCACCCTATTCTTTAGTGGCACCAAGTTTTGCTAACTATCGTTTATTAGAAGCCCGAGGACCAGTGAACGGTCATTTTTCAAAGCGACAACAATTCGTGATCTATTTGTATCGTCAAAAGTTATGGCAAAACGTCGACGAGAAGATGCGTCTAATACAAACGACTGACTTCGTCAAATGTGTCAGCGAGCCTCAAGGTAAAGAATTAAAAATGACGCTTGCCAAAAATACATTCTGGCAAATTTTCAAAACTGTTCAAACAAGTGATGGTCAATTATGGTACTGCCTCGGAGGAAATACGTGGGTCAAAGCCACCGAAAATACCAAGCTAGTTGATAAGGACAAATATTTAACTGGCAAGACACGAGCAGATCCAGTCTCGAAAAGTTATGCTGTTCCACTACATGTGTCAGCCAAGATCGATTTTATTCCCGGCAAAAGAGTAAATTTATATGATTTACCCTGTGGTAAAAAAACTGCTCAATTAGAAGATGGCCAAACGGTAAAGCTCAACGCACAAAAATTTATCAACGGCATGCAGTGGTATCATGTTACTAATGTTGGTTGGTTGTTAGCTGAGTATTTAAATTTTAAACACTAAAGCAACTTAATAAAAAAGGTGTACTGCAGTCGGTAAAAGTCATAACCGCAAAGGCAAAAGGTTAGAAGTCAGTGGCAGGTTTAACCGCAAAATAATTAGCGAAAACATAAAAAAAGGTGGTGGAACAATCGTGTCTGATTGCTCCACCACCTTTTTTATCGAACTAACAAAACCTCATTTGGCCACCTTATCTTAAAGCAGTGAAAATAACTTAACGTTTGGATATTTATCTGCAAACCAGCGTTCAGCAAATTCATTTTCAAATAAGAATAGTGGCTGTTCATTCCGATCCTTAACTAACATATTTCTGGAACTGGCCATATTTTCATCTAGTTGATCAGGATCTATCCAGCGGGCGATCTTGTGACCTAGTGGTGTCATCACAACTTCCGAATGATATTCATTCGACATCCGAAATTGGAAAACTTCAAATTGAAGTTGGCCCACAGCTCCCAAAATGTAATCACCAGTCGAATAACTCTGATACAGCTGGATCGCACCTTCTTGGACCAACTGCTGGATCCCTTTATGGAAAGACTTTTGTTTCATAACATTTTTGGCAGTGACCCGCATAAATAATTCCGGCGTAAATTGCGGGAGTTTTGGATATTCGATCGCATTTTTTCCCGTATAGATCGTATCACCAATTTGAAAATTACCGGTATCATATAAACCAATAATATCGCCCGCTACAGCATTTTCAACGGTTTCTCGGCTATCGGCCATAAACTGAGTGGAATTGGACAGACGCATTTTTTTAGAAGTCCGCTTTAAGTTAACATCCATTCCACGTTCAAACTCTCCGGAACAGATCCGAACAAAAGCGATCCGATCACGGTGTTGTGAGTTCATGTTAGCTTGGATCTTAAAGACAAAACCGGAAAACTCTTCTGAATCTGGTTGAACCTCCGTCTTTGCAACAGTTTGATGGGCTGCAGGTGCGGGTGCAAACTGTAAATAGGCATCTAAGAAAGTTTTGACCCCAAAATTGGTCAGTGCTGAGCCAAAGAAAACCGGAGTAAGTTCACCACGAGCGATCTTAGTTGCATCAAAATCATTGCCAGCATCTTTTACTAATTCCACATCTTCCAAAACTTGCTGATAAATACTATCCCCAGCTAATTCATTATCGACAGCTAAAGTCCCATCTTCGTTAAGGGGTAAAAAGTCCTGACCTTTAGCTTCTGAATGGTACAACTCAACGCGATTATTATAGATGTCATATAGGCCTCTAAGGTCTTTGCCCATCCCGATCGGCCAGTTCATTGCATATGCATCGATCCCCAAAACATCTTCTAATTCACCGATCAGATCTAAGGGTTCTCTACTGTCACGATCAAGCTTGTTCATAAATGTGAAGATCGGGATACCACGCATCTTACAGATCTGAAAGAGCTTTTTCGTCTGCGGTTCGATACCTTTAGCGGCGTCGATCACCATCACAGCAGAGTCAACAGCCATTAAAGTCCGATATGTATCTTCAGAAAAATCTTCGTGTCCGGGTGTATCCAAAATGTTGATCCGTTTGCCCGCATAATCAAACTGCATCACTGAACTAGTGACAGAGATCCCACGTTTCTTTTCAATTTCCATCCAGTCTGACTTAGCAAAGTTCCCACTCTTTTTAGCCTTAACGGTCCCTGCTGAACGCAAAACTCCCCCAAAAAGCAACAGTTGCTCAGTGATCGTAGTTTTCCCAGCGTCAGGGTGTGAGATGATAGCAAAAGTTCGCCGTTTACCGACTTCACTATTTAATTCTTTTTTTTTCATTTTCCTCACTATTCCTTATTTCTCATATTTACTACTTTCAAAAAAAGGACCGGTTTTAAAATTGCTAACAAACCAGTCCAGTTGTTACTATCAGATTTTTGATCTACTAAATTCCAATTAACGATTCATTTCAAGTTTGGCTTGAGCTTTCTTCTTCGACTTCTCTCGCTCGACTCGATAATCCACGGCAGCGTGAGACAACTCTACTTCCAACTCTAACAAACGATCGTCTTCCATTTTATGAACTACGATGTTTGAACCATCGTCTAAGGTGACTGTATCAACGTCAGACTCTTGCGGGATATAACCAAGTTGAGTAATTACATAACCTGCAATGGTATCAACATCCGGCGCCTGGATATATTGACCAAATTCCTCGTTAAAATCGTCTAACGTCATTTTACCTTGAACAATAAAATCCGCTGGAGTAAGTGAGACCATCATTTGATCTGGCTCATCAGATTCGTCTTCGATCTCACCAACGATCTCTTCGATCAGATCTTCTAAAGTAACGACTCCAACGACTCCCCCGTATTCATCCAACAAGATAGCCATTTGATTTTGTTCGTTCTTCATTTCATAGATCAACTGGTCGATCATAATAGTTTCCGGAACAAAAAAAGGTTCCCGCATCACCTGACGGATCATTGTATGTTCAAAGCCAAACCGCCGTGCTGTTTTTACCAAGTTTTTAATATGGACAACACCAATGATATTATCCTTATCTTCATGATAGACTGGAACACGCGAATAATTCATTTGGAGGATATCGTCAATGCTGCGGTCATTATCATTAGTAATATCGATCATAAACGCATCGATACGTGGGACCATTACCTCACGTGCCATTTTCTCATGCAAGGACAAGATCCCCTCGATCATTTCATACTCATCATTGTCGATCTCACCATTGCTACGTCCCTCTTCGATCAAATCGACAATATTTTGCCAAGACATTCCTTGCCTCGGTGTAGTCAAGGTCGGCTCGTCTTTTCCCAGTAGTTTGTTGAACCAGCTGCTAATAATAACAAGCGGCATAAATAACACAAGGAACCAATGTCCAAAACGATAACCTTTAAAAGCAACTTGAACTGGATCGTGGACAGCAAGTTTCAGCGGCCACTTAACAAACAAAGCCTCACCTAATACGCAAGCCAATATACCAAGCAAGAGCCCGCTTACAAGTACACTTATCAAATCCTCGTCTACTGCCAAAAAAACAGCCGCTACCAGAAATATTAAGCCCAAAAGACAGGTAGTTAAACGGGCAACATGGGCAGTTTGATGTTCGTTTGAGAGACTTTTAACCAAGCCAGCCACTTTTTTTTGTCTTCTAGCGGATAAGGATCCACTAGCCTTCTCAAGCACTTGCGGCGTTGTATTTCTTAAAGATTGCTCATATATAGCAAAGCAAAAACTGAGTCCGATCAATACTAAAGCTAGGACCAACAAACCCCACTGCTGTCCAGGATCAGCATCCATAATTTTCCACCACTCCAATAATAAAGATTACAATGATTAAATTATACTATATTTCGAGCACTTTAAACAAATTATTTTGGAACCTTGACTGTATCTCCGGCGGTCAAGTTCACGTCTCCACCCATATCATTTAAGTCCTGTATCTTAGAAACACTTGTTTGATATTTCTGTGCTAACTCTCCGATAGTTTCACCATCAGAAACATTAACTGTCTGAGTTTCTTCTTTCGATGAAGAACTAGCAGAACTCGAATCTTTTTTGGAACTAGCCTTTTTTTGTGAAGAAGCTTTAGCGGAACTAGCTTTCTTCTCACTAGCCTGTTTCTTGGCCTTAGTCGAAGTCTTAGTATCAGACTCTTTTTTAGCCGCCGCCAGTGAACTAGAATCAGCCTGCTGTCTCTTTTCCATCTTCGATGATTCTGTGGCCTGGTTGCCGTTCAAATTGAATTGCTGACTTTCAGTAAGCCACCAACCTCCACCAAACAACAAGATGACCGCTACAGTCACGATCCAACCAAGCTTACCAGACTTATTTGTTTTAGTAGTATCAGATTCGCTAGTCATTTCAGCAGAATTATCAGGCTTGTGGGTCTGGCCGACTGGATCAGAGCCGCGTTCAACAAAAAACGCCTTGCGCATACGAGGTTCATCTTTACGAGTATAACCCTGCTTAAATTGCTCACCCTTGAACTCGTCGTACAAGCGATCGATGTCAAAGTCGACTTGTTCTTGTTGTTTTTTAGCCAAATAATCGTTTTGTTCTGGCAAACTTAGGCTATAGTAATAGTCAATAAAGTATTGATATTGCTGCATCACATCGCGTGATGGACCAAAATCTTGCTGTTCACCAAATTGTAACCAAATTGTCCGTTCACAAAAAGCTTCGACATTTAAACCACGTGAATCACTAATAAAAAATGAAACTCCCAGATCCTTCAAACGTTGGATCCGTGCCGCCGTTTTCTGGAAGAAATCTTGATCTAATAAGAAAAATACATCATCGATCAAAACCAGTTCTGGTTGAATGTACAAGGCGATCCCCAAACTCAAACGCGCGCGCATCCCAACAGAATATTCTGAAACCGGACGGTACAACCACTGTCCTAATTCACAAAAATTGACGACACCGTTTGTCAGATGATCGCCTTTGAAACTATCGATCTCGGCTTCGCTGATCTTGGTTCGAATATTTTCCAAACCAGTCTGCTCTGTATCCAATCCATGTGTAGCAGAAGCAAGGTTGATCTTACTGGCACACGTGATAAAACCGGTTGTCTGTTGCGTTATACCAGCTATGACCTGTAACAAGGTTGATTTTCCCGAGCCGTTCATCCCAACTAAACCAACAGCCTCACCATCATTAACGTTTAACGAGATCCCACGCAATTGCCAAAAACGATCATTCTCGGCAGTTTGCACCACACCTTTGTTACGTTCTTTTTTATCGATCAACAAAGAACTTTCTTTTGTTATATATTTTAATTCAATTTTAGCCATCTTAATCTCCCTGAAATTTTAAATTCGGATATGTTAAATACTAAAGAAATGGGCAGTAACTGTCAATTGTTGCACGATTAATTAAAGAGAATGAAATAATTGTCCACTATCAATTAATAAAGCCTCAACCATGAACAACTCAAGTTTGTTTCCATGATCGAGGCCATTTAAGGTCCTTAGTTATTTTTACTTTTTCTCACTAACATTAAAAGTTGAAGCAGTTTCTTCAGACTTTCCTTCACGTGTCATCAAACCACCTACTTCTTCTTTAATGTCCGCATCTCGGTACAAAACATTATAGATCGCAGTAGTGATCGGCATATCGATCTGCTTTTGTTGCGAAAGCTCATAAGCTGCCTGGGTAGTGTTGATCCCTTCAATGACCATTCCCATGTCAGCAATGACATCTGGTAATTTTTTACCAGAACCCAATTGGTCTCCGGCACGCCAATTACGCGAATGAACACTGGTACAAGTTACTATCAGGTCTCCTACCCCTGAAAGTCCAATAAAGGTCAAAGGATCTGCGCCAAAGGCCACGCCTAAGCGACTGATCTCAGCTAAGCCACGCGTCATCAATGCAGCTTTAGCATCATCCCCAAACCCTAGGCCGTGTAATGCACCGGCGCCCAAAGCGATAATATTTTTGAAAGCAGCTCCCAATTCAACTCCAAGTAAATCAGGATTAGTATAGATCCGCAAGTACTCATTCATAAACAAAGATTGGACCTTCTTGGCACTTTCTATATCTTCACTAGCTGCGGTGATCAAAGTCAAGTCATGGTGTGCAACCTCTTCAGCATGACTAGGACCGGATAATGCTACGATCCCTTGTCGATAACCGGACGGGATCTCTTCATCAATGATCTCAGAGATCCGTTTATAAGTATTTAATTCCAAGCCCTTGCTTGCATGAACGATCAAAGGAGCATTATTAGTCGAACGTAAGACGTCACAAACTTGAACTGCAACCTCACGGATCGCCTTAGTCGGTACGACAAACAAAACAACGTCCGCATCAGCCAAAGCCTCGTTCATATCTGTTGTTGCATGCAATTTGTCAGGAAGATGATAATCCTTGATGTATTTATTATTTGTATGCTGTGAATTGATCTCTTCAGCTTGGGAAGCTTTATAAGTCCACAATTCAACCTGGTTGCCGTTCTCGATCAAAACATTTGCAAGAACGCTGCCCCAAGACCCTGCGCCTAAAACAGCAACTTTCTTTTTCATGATCAACGTTTCATCCCAATCTTATTTATTTAAAAATAACGAACTACTTACCTGAGTAACAATACCATATTTATCATTTCCAAGCAATAAAGCGCATAACTATGGGAGGTGAGCCCAAAATGAATACTCAGTCCAAATCTAAAACCAGGTCACAAAAATGAGCAGCATATACTATGCTACCAAAAGACATTTTGCTCCATGTAAACTTAATTCGAGCGAAGACGCAAAAAGTTCAACTACGCGCAACATCTCGTTGTTATCGTTGAACTTCTCATTGTTATAAACACCGGTCTTAATTTACTGTCGTTTGGATAACTCCAAATAACGATTGTACCAGATCTCGACGTACTCTTGAGAAAAGGGGCCTTTTTTATGATCGATCCAGTCCACCAAAGTACGCACATTGTGCTTTAAGATTTTGTCTGTCTCTGCTGAATAGTGCCAGCGTGAGCCAAACTCCTGATATTCATCGACATCTAAGAGTCGTTTTTCCCCGTTCGGAAAGACCTTCACATCCAAGTCATAATCAATGTACTTCAATGCCTCCTTGTCCAAAACTGCGGGTGAAGCCAAATTGCAGTAATAGGAGATCCCATTATCACGGATCATGGTTACAATATTAAACCAGTAGTTGGCGTGAAAATAAACTAATGCCGGCTCCCGGGTGAGCCACCTTCGCCCATCGGATTCTGTGACCAAAGTATGGTCGTTACATCCGATCAAAGCATTTTCACTAGTTTTTAAAACCATCGTATCGCGCCATGTGCGGTGTAAACTACCATCGTGTTTATAACTCTTCAAAGTAATGAACTCACCTTCCTTGGGTCCACTGAAATGTCGCATAAACTTCCCTGCTTTCCATAAACACAGGTGTAAATACACCGAATTCAAATTAATTATAGCAAAACAAGCCGAAATGCACAAAGCAATTCCCACCCTTTTGTGCATTTCAGCTTAGAATTTTATCTTTTTTTCAAATTTAGTTTCACAATTGCTTCACTGCGGGCTGTTTGCGGAAACATATCTATCGGTTGAATGTATCTGACATCATACCCTCGAGTAAGTTGAACCAAATCAGCAGCCAGTGTCGATGGATTACAGGAAACATAAACAAACTTCGCCGGACGGTATTTTAAGATCGTAGCTATTAGTCTATCATCCAAACCGGTCCGAGGTGGATCGACCACTAAAGCATTGGCAGTGAGACCTTGACGAGTCCACTTGGCAAAAAGATCCTCGGCTGTTCCAGCTTCATAATGGGTATTAGTTAATCCTGCTTGCTTCGCATTTTGCTGGGCATCTGAAATAGCTTCAGGAGTAACGTCCATACCGTAAACACCACGCGCTTCTTGAGCAAGATAGATCCCGATAGTACCTGCTCCGCAATACGCATCGACTAACAGGTCACTTTTTTTAAGTGCCAAAGCCGACTTGACCTCAGCGTATAACTTCTCCGTTTGAACAGTATTCAGCTGAAAAAAAGCGCTGGCTGAAAGATGATATTCAACATCGCCAATTTTTTCTACTAATTGTTCTTGTCCGTAAAGACGCACCGTTTTATCGCCCCAGACTAGCGAAGTTTTATTTGGGTTAATATTTTGCATGACTGAAACGACAGCCGGCTCTTCAGCAACTAGGTCAGTGATCAAATTATTGATCTGCGTGATCTTTTTTGTCCGACTAACAAAGACCACTTGTAGTTCATGGTTAGCAAAAGACTCATGTACGACCACCGTTTTGATGACACCTGCGTCGTGCTGCTCATCATAGGGTTGGATCTTCCATTTGGCCAGTAATCTACAAATCAAACGAACGGTCTTCATCGACAAGTCAGTTTGAGTAGAAAAAGTCGGCAGGTCAACTAGCTCGTGGCTGTTAGGACGGTATAAACCGGCCAAGACCTTTCCATGATCACCAGCACGAATCTGAAATTGCAGTTTATTGCGATAGTGATACGGCTCTTGCATCCCTATCGTCTGCCTGATCTCGTAGTTACCAAAATCAGCAGGGCGATATTTTTTTAACGACTGCTTGATCACGTCACGCTTAAATTTGAGTTGAGCAGGATATGCCAAATGTTCCAGCTCAATGCCGCCAACATCATAATGATCAACAGGTTTGACGCGGTCTTTACTTTTCTTTTTGACTCGGACCAACTCGCCTTCCAAATATTTCTGCTTTTCAATAGTGACCCGTGTTAAAACATCCTCATGCGGCAACGCACCTGGAACAAAAATGATCTTACGTTTGTAATAGCCGATCCCTTCCCCATTGATCCCCAAACGTTTGATCGTGACCAAAATTACCTTGCCTTGTAAACCATCACGTTTCGTTTGATGCTTATTTTGATCGTTATACGTGTACTTTCGCTTATTTTTCATTACTTTTCCTCTCATACAAGCAGTTAAATTGTTTCCTGTTTGTTTATCGTTTTTGATTATAACATGCTGGTCATGGAAAAAGACCACTTTTACTATTATAATGTTTGTAACAATTAAAAAATTCAGAACTAAGGAGCAGATTATTTTGACAAAAACGATCACTCTGATCAAAACACAAAAACGTAAAGGACGCTACAACATATATTTGGACGGTAAATATGCTTTTCCTGTCGGTGAAGATGTTTTGATCCGTTTCGCGCTAAGCAAAGGCCGCGAGTTGACCACTGAGGATATTGAAAACATTCAGGAAGCTGACAATACGTCAAAAGCTTATCAAAAAGCTTTAAATTACTTGGCACATCAATTGCGCACAAAAAAAGAAGTCCATGATCATCTTCGTCAAAACGGGATCTCAGACAAAGACATCGAACAAACTATATCAAAATTAACAGAAATGGACTTGATAGACGATCTTCAATATGCACGAAGCTATGTTCGCACAATGGCTAAAACTGCCGATAAAGGACCGACCGTCATTATCAACAAGCTTAAACAAAAAGGTGTCCAAGCTACTAACATAGAAGAAGCCTTGACCGAATTTCCAGAAGAACAACAAGTGTTAAACGGTGTGAATGCAGCAAAAAAAAGCGTTCGTCACTTTCATGGTGAATCTTTTCGCACCAAAAATAATAAAATAAGACAACAATTACTGCAAAAGGGGTTTTCAGGTGATGTCGTCAATTTGATCATGGAAGAATTAAATCTACAACCTGATGAACAAGAGGAAGAAGTTGCGCTGCAAGAGCAAGGCGATAAACTTTGGCGTAAAAACCAGCGCTATGAGCAAAAACAACGATCACAAAAAGTACGTCAAGGCCTTTACCGTAAGGGCTTTTCCGGCGATCTGATCACACACTATCTTGATGCAAAAAACATGGAATAAGTAGCTCGTCTGTACTTTAATTTTTTTGTTCCTAGTATATATTGTCATTTTGCGCCGTTGATATGCTGAGGTTATGGTTTATTTTGCAGATTTAAGCCATTTCTTTCAGTTATCAATGGCTCTCTTTGGTGTTTTGCGCCGTTGATTGCCTCGACTTTTAGCTCACTTTAAGGTTTTGAGCCACTTATATGCCGAAGTTATGGCTCACTACGGCGTTTTGAGCCATTTCTTCCACCAATCAATGGCTCTCTTCACCATTTTGAGCCGTTAGTATGGCTGAGTTTTGGCTCACTTGACTGTTTCCAGCCATTAATCTTGCTCACTTTGACGTTTTTTGTCCCTTTGCACAGTTTCTCTCACTGATGTGCCATCGTTGCTCCTGACCTAACACAGTAACAAAATTACACAAGAAAAAATAACTTTCAATTTAAGCTCAAGATTCAAAAATACCTCGTTATTTAGATCTTTACATCTAAACAACGGGGCACCTTGGAATTATTTTATTTTGCAGACTTATCTTTTTTAGAATTCTTTTTTTTGGCCATGCCTACCCGATCGTACAACCGTTTGATCGCAGTCTTTTTGGGTTGGATCTTACCGTAATGATACTTTTCGAGAGTCGAATTTACTAGGGCACCTAATAAAATTACCCAACTTGAGAAATTCAACCAGAATAACAGCACGATAAAAGTACCGATCGTTCCGTAACTTAAGACTGATTTTGCAAAATATTTCAAATAAATTGAAAAACCTTGTGTCAAAAGCATCCAACCAATTGCCGCAAATAAAGCACCTGGCCAAACGTAACGCAAATGAGTTTTGGCATTAGTCAATGTCATATATAGAAATAACATCACCAAAAAGATGATCACAAAGGTTACTAGAAACTTATATTTAGAAAAAGCATCCAACCAACCCAAGGATAAATGGAAAATTGGAGCCAAATATTCAAGAACTATCTGACCAAAACTATTAATAACAAAGGCCGCAATAACGATGATCGAGAACAACAAAATCATCAAGAAAGAAAAGATCCGGCTCGTGATCGCATTATCATAATCTTCGACACCGTATACCTGATTGATTGCCATTTTTAAGGCATTGACCCCACGACTTGCCGACCAGATCGTCAAGATCCCTGTGACCGATGCCAAACCGCCAGAACTATTAGTCAAAAAATCCATAACGATCGGCTTGATGGTGCTATAAATTGCCGACGGAAAAGCCGTTTGAAGATAAGGCAAAATGGTATCTGCCTTTAAACCCAGCATAGGTAACAAGTTAGTCACGAAGATCAACATCGGGAATATCGCTAACAGTGAATAATAGGCGGTCACTATTGCGGTGTTTCCCAGGTTCACTTCTCCAAATTGTTTAATTGCCAAATCTGCAAATTTTTTGACAGGCTGTAATTTTTTTCCGAGATCCATTCAGTTGATTCACATCCTACTTTAGTTTTACTGACCAGTGTCGTTTGCTGAATTATCGGTGGAAGTATTGCTATGAGCTGGGACCTTAAGATGAACACCAGCTGAAATATCACGACTATCTAAGTTATTCAACTCAATTAATTTGTCGACTGTCGTGTTGTACTCATCCGCTACCGTGGACAAATATTGTCCTTCCTTAACTGTAATGTAAACATATTTGTCGGCACCAGGAGTTTTTTTATTAGAACTACCCTTCCTACTTTCAGTGGCAGGTTTTTGCTGGCCAGACTTTTTACCAACCACACTAGTACTTTCACCATATTTTTTCTTGGCGAGCGCACGTTGCTCATTATACTCCCTCTTCTGATAAGAAGCATTGTTTCCAAAAGATGCCTGGACACGGCTTTGTACTAAAGTAGTTCTCCATGCCCAAGATCCTGCGGCAAAAAGTACGATGATTGCTAAAATTGTCCAACTAGTCTTTTTTAAAGCCCTTTTCCGTTCTGAATGAACGTGTTTCTTATGTTTCCGCATGACACTTCTCCCTTATTCATTATTAAAGATGTTCTGAAATGTTCTTATGTAAAATACACAAATATTCCAATTTCTATTTTACACTAAAAATTATCCAAATAGTAGCACCAAGGAACGCAAACACGCCCAGTATAACATACTCATCTTCAAAACCCGAAGCAAACGCCAAAAAAAGAGCCTTGAATTTTTATCAAAACTCTCTTTAAATTTATTTCAATTTTTTGCTTAAGTCTTTAATGTATGAAACTAACTCATCTTTGACTTCAGGATGACGCAAACCAAATTCGATCGAGGTCTTCAAGTAACCAAACTTGTAGCCAACATCGAAACGGTTGCCCTTAAACTCATGGGCAAATACACGTTGGATCTTGTTCAAACGATCAATTGCATCAGTAAGTTGGATCTCATTTCCTGCACCTGGTTTCTGGGTTTCTAGCATTGAAAAGATCTCTGGTGTTAGTAAGTAACGTCCAATAATTGCCAAATCAGACGGTGCTTTGTCAACATCGGGTTTTTCAACGAAGCGTTTGACGTCATACAACCCCGGCTTCGTTTGTGTTGTTGGATCGATCACTCCATATTTATTAACTTCTTGGTATGGGACCTTCATAACAGCTAATGTTGAGGCATGCGTATCATCGTAACGTTCCATCAATTGTTTAGTCAGTGGAACTTTGTCTTCCATGATGTCGTCACCGAGCATTACAACAAAAGGTTCGTCACCGACAAAGTCCTTCGCCATCAATACCGCATCCCCTAAACCACGGGGATGAGATTGTCTAATGAAGTAAAGGTTGATATCCGTAGTCTGTTCGACTAGCTGTAAAAGTTCAGTTTTTCCTTTGTCTTTCAAATTTTGTTCCAATTCAGGCACCGAGTCAAAGTGATCTTCTATTGGACGTTTTCCCTTCCCAGTCACAACTAAAATATCTTCGATCCCAGATTTTTTAGCTTCCTCAACGATATATTGGATCGTTGGTTTATCAATGATCGGCAACATTTCCTTGGCCAATGCTTTAGTCGCTGGCAAAAAACGTGTACCTAGCCCAGCGGCTGGAATAACAGCTTTTCTTACTTTCATTTGATTGCTCCTCTTGAATAGTCGATAAATATCACTAACGATACAACAATAACAGGCTTATTTCGCAAGTAGTATTATTATACCAACTAAATTATTATTAGTAAATGTACGCCTTTACATATAAAAAATTCTATTATAAAGCATATTATACTTATCTAAAATTTTAAAGCAAATATTTCGCATCAAACTCATGATCCTGAGAAGTTAAGATCTTTGGACCATCATTTGTAATTGCAATCGAATGTTCATACTGACAACACAAGCTACCATCTTGAGTACGAGCAGTCCAGCCATTTGGATCATCCATCACTGCTTGCCAACCACCCATGGTGATCATTGGTTCGATAGTGATCGTCATTCCGGGCCGTAAACGCAGCCCTTTACCAGCCTCGCCATAATGAGGCACATTTGGGCTTTCGTGCATCGTCGGTCCAATGCCGTGTCCAATAAATTCGCGAACATCACCATAACCATTTTCATCTTCTGTGTAGTGTTGGATCGCAGCACCAATATCACCGATCCGGTTGCCAACTTGAGCCTGGTCTATCCCTAGATACAAAGCTTTTTTAGTGACATCCATCAAACGGTCGATCTCAGGCGTGGATCTACCGACTACATAGCTCCAGCATGAATCGCTCATAGCTCCGTGGTAATTAACTACAGTATCGACCTTGACCAAGTCACCGTCTTTTAAAGTCAGATCTTTGCGTGGAAAACCGTGACAGATCTCATCATTAACGCTAATGCAAGTTGCATACTTGTATCCTTCAAAACCTATTTGTTCAGGAATTGCATCGTGGTCTTTAATGTACTTCAATGCAAATTCTTCAATATCCCAACTTGACATGCCGGGTTTGATCAGGTCACGGATCCCGATATGCATTCCTGCTAAAATTGCACCGGACTCCGCCATTTCTTTGATCTCACGGTCAGATTTCAAAGTTATCATTTATAAGTTCCCTCCATTGATTTCGAATATTTGAATAATACTTTGTTCCGTTATTCAACGATCACTAAGCATCTCGTGCCCCCTTGTCATGGTCGAAACGCTCAGTTACTTTTCTATTATAGCCTATTTAGGAAATAATGTTTAATTTTCCCAAACTAGGGGATAAATTTCTCACATAATCTGCTATAATAGCTGTGATATAAATATTGAAAGAAGGATCAAGAATGCCAACGGCAAAAGTTGTTTTCGCCACTATTACAGGAAATAATGAAGATATAGCAGATATCGTGTCAGACAATTTGGAAGATCAAGGGTTCGAGATCGAACAGATCGAGATCTCCCAAGCTGAGATCGAAGACTTCGAAGAAGCAGATATTTGCGTGATCTGCCCTTATACTTACGATGAAGGTGCTTTACCTGATGAAGGTTTAGACTTCTATGATGACCTTAAAGAAGAGGCCGATCTTAGCGGTAAGGTTTATGGAGTCGCCGGTTCTGGTGATACTTTTTACGAGGGCTTTTATTGCACTGCAGTCGATGATTTCAGCAACGCTATGAAAGGCGCACATGCGATCCAGGGTGCTCCAGATATCAAGATCAACCTTGCGCCAGACTCCGATGAAGACTTGGCGGCACTTGATGACTTCAGCAAAAAACTCGTAGAAACATATAATGAACAAAAGGTGTAAACGACGCCGTCATTATGTTTCTAGGGTTTCCGTCTCGAAGATCGATAAAAATTTAACAAAAATGCTCGACCTGGTAGTTGTTGTTTTGATAAACTACTTCTTCAGTAAATCCTTGATTTTTAAAAACGGCAATCAATAAGCGGCTTTTTGACCAGAAACACATTTCTAAATTAGAAAAAACAATTAAAAAACTCCAATTCAATATTGCTCAGCCTCTTTTTAGGTTACAATATTAAAGAATGAATTGGAGGTTTTTTTGTTGCATTTTTCAGCCAAACATCATCAAATAAAACACTTATACCGCGATTACACGATCATCTTTTTGCTCGTTTCTATTTGCATGTTCGGTACATACCTATTGACTGGACATTCACTGATCTGGCGACTGGACGGTGCAAACCAACATTTGCCTTTACTGGAAAATTTCAGGCAAGGGTTAGGAAACCTACTTAGCGGCAAAATCACCTCACTGCCCCAATGGTCTTATCAAATGGGCCTCGGAGGAGATAATTTTTCGGTCTATTCATATTATCTGATCGGTGACATTTTTGCTTATTTGACCCTGTTGTTTCCTGCCACTAAGGTCGTAGTGGTGTATCAGTGGTTGATCGTCTTGCGGTTATATTGTGCGGGGCTCTCCTTTGTTTTTTTGGCCTCACATTTTAAATTCACTAAAAGTGTGATCAACACTGGTGCTTTGGTTTACTTATTCAACGCTTTTTTGTTGTATTCTGCTGAGGCACAGCCTTTTTTTACCACTCCTTTTATTATTTTTCCGTTCCTAATTTTAGGGATCGAAAAAATCTTGCAAGAAAAATCACCCTGGATGTTAACAGGGACTTTCATTTGGATGCTGATCAGTAATTATTATTTCGCATTTGTGCTCGGTTTAGGCGCGGTCATCTACTTGCTCTTACGAGTAGTTATCTACTATTTGCATGACTTAAATTACCTGAAGGCTCTAGGTAAATTAGCTTTTGCTACGATCACCAGCCTCTTGGTATCGTCATTTATGCTGTTACCGGAAATTTTTGCAGTCATGAATTCAACTCGTGCAGGTGCAACTTTTGCCAATGGTTTAAAAATCTATCCGCTCTACTATTACTTGGCCTTACCCTCACAGTTCATCAATGGTGATAACCGTGACTTTTATTTCTGGTCGGCACTGGGATTTGCCAGCATCGCTTTTTTCGCGGTCGTTTTTGTTTTGGTCCATTACAAAAAATATCCACTCTTGGCGACTACTTTTATTTTAAGTTTTATAATGTTACTATTCCCGGTTTTTGGTGCGCTCTTTAACGGCGGAATGGGACCATCTAACCGGTGGACACTGTTATTATGTTTGCCGATCGCCCTGGCATCTTGCATACTCGTTCAAAAATCAGTGGCCTTATCTGACCGGTTATTTAAATATTTTTCATATACTCTATTGATTTATGCTGTCGTCATCGGAATTACTTACTATTTTGAAAGTGACGAAAAATTATTCGTACCTTTTGTTTTCTTGTTTATCAGCTTAGCCGCCCTGATGTTCGTACACTCCCAAAAACCGCAACACCCTTACCGTTTCTTAATGCTGGTAGTCCTGACAAATGTCTCGCTGAATTCTATCTACTATGCAGCTCCTTATAATGGCGGGTATTCAAATGAAATGTTACCAATTGATGCATATCATAATTTAAAAGATAACTTCTATTCCGGCTTAGATAAAAACTTATCTCCTATTGACCAAAAGGGCTACAGAACTTCCACTACGAGTGATAATTTTGATCTTGGCGGAGGTTATCATTTGTACAATAGTTTGCCGAAAAACACGACGTCTTTAACATCTTATTATTCTGTCCAAAACAAATACATCGGCCAATTTTCACAAGACATGAAAAACATCCAGTATGATGCCAATGTCCCCTTGCGCCAAATGGACGACCGAACGATATTGAATAATTTTTTGGGCGTCCGTTATATTTTCAACTGGCTCAACCAGGATAACTACAAAAAGATCCCAGCTGGTTACTATCTGGATAAAACTTCGCAGATGATAACTGACCCAAACAATGACAGTGACAAAGACCAGCAAACTCGGCGTTATAGGTCAAACAATGCCTTTCCACTGTTTTACTGGCAAGACCAAGTCTTTACCAAAAAGCAACAACGCAATTATACTGCCAGCCAAAAGGAGCGAGCCTTAGCAAGCGGAGTCAAAGTTAGCGAAAAAGCTGCTAAAGGATTGAAGAAAGCGACGATCAAGAATGAAACTGTAGAAGTTCCTTATCGTTTGATCTCCAGTCGTGGCAACGAGATCAACAGCCACCATCTGGAAAAAATGGACAAAGATGAAACATACCAAATCATCTTGCCACGACCTGAGAATAAGGAAGAGGATGATTACTATCCGGATTCAGAGCTTCATTTGGAATTTACGAACATTGAATATCATCCTTATTCTTTGAAAGAACAGATCAAGATCGAGCAACTACACCAAAGTTCGCAAGGAATGGCTGGCTTACTTTCCCAAAATAACCGGTATAATTATTACAAATATTTGCGTTACCATGTCTTGCAAGGCTCACCAGACACCAGCTTCAAGTTAAACGTAGACTCTTCTTTAGGCACGGAAACGATCGAGCAGCCAAAGCAAGATGCATTGTCGTTTTACAAGAACGTCACTGGTGGGACAATAAATGTTGGTCATTTCAATAATTCTTTGCCGGAATCATTAACTCTGACTCCTTCAAAATTAGGGAATTATAGTTTTGATTTAAAAGTCGTAGCGATCCCACTGGACAAAAATAATAACTATCAAAAACAAGTCGCTCAGATCAAGCGAAATAAGTTGCAAGATGTGAAAATGTCGCAGGACAAAATTTCCGGTCAGATCACGACTCACCGTAGTGGTATCTTAACGTCATCAGTCCCGTATTCAGACGGCTGGCGGGTCAAAGTCGATGGTAAAAAGCGGCAAGTCTTGCGTACTAATACAGCTTTTCTTGGTGTCAAGTTACCTCGCGGACATCACCAGATCACATTTACCTACGAGTTGCCCGGAGCTAAATTGGGTACGAGGCTTTCCTTAGCTGGGAGCTTAATAACACTGATCAGCGGAATTATTTCACTAGTCTACTATCGGCGCCATAATACAAAATAAATAAATTAAAAAGGATGCAGCTTCAGATTTTTGCTGCATCCTTTTGCTATCTATCAGCCAGTTACGGCTCAATTTTTAACAGATTTAGTCTTAGCCATTAAAAGAGGCGATCTTTTGAGGGTCCAGATCCCGCAAAATTTCTACCGCTAGCTGAACGGCATGTTGGTAATCATCGAGTGAAGTCCAATTATAGGCTGTATGCTCATACCGCACAGGAATACCCACTACGATCGTTGGGGCCCCATTCCAATATTCAATAGCAGCTCCATTCACACCGCCGCCTGTCCGAACTGAACGAGTATGTGGGATCTCGTTTTTGAGCGCGATTTGGTCGGCATATTCTTCAAACAACGGGTTAGCGATAAAGGAAGTGTCCATATCACGTAACATTGGCCCTTTCTTCAATCCCGTCTGGATCAACCAATCAGGTTCAAAAGTATCATCACACGGACAACCTTCAAAAACGATCGCTAAGTCGGGAGAGATCTTGTTGGCTGTAACTTTTGCACCCCTAGTCCCTACTTCTTCTTGAGTCGAAAGAGCCGTTGCAACATCAACTGCTAAATCTTGGCCATGTAACTGATCTAAAACATTTACTAAAGCTGCAGAGCCTACTCGATTATCAAAATCTTTTCCGAAAAACAACCTGGTTTGCGGGTAATATTCACAATCCACATCTGGAAAGATAGGACAACCTGTAGCGATCTTAAAATCATTTAACGTTTCTTCACGACTAGTCGAACCAACATCGATCGACATTTCCGCGATCTGTGGCACTTTTTTCTTTTCTTCAGCAGTCATGAAATGCGGCGGCTTACTTGCAACGACACCTTTAATATATTGACCATCTTTATTGCGCACTCTCACTTTAGTTGCCGGTACATTAGTTGGTGCCCAGCCCCCTAAAGTTACAAATTTTATTAAACCATTTGGCCGGATCGCCTGAGTAATAAAACCGACCGAATCCGCGTGTGCATCAAGTTGAACTATTGGCCTGTGTCCTTTATTTTCAAAACGGTCAACATAACTATTGAAAATCCCATCACGGCTAACTTTACCGTATGCGGTCGTTCTTTTTTCAAAATAATGAGCTACTTCTGTTTCAAACCCTGGAGCTCCATTTAAATTAGAAAAATCCTGGATCAGTTTGATCTGCTCTTGTTCTTGCACGAATTGATCTCTCCCTTATATAACACATATTCAGCATCCACCAGCTATTTTTGCAAATAGGCCTTCTTAAAACTATAGTGCCCATTGATCCTATTATAACTGACCCCCTTTAGTTTAGGGTTTACCAAGTCTTCATTATTATTTTGGTAGACTGGCGTTACTCCTTGATCTTTCATCAAGATCTTATTGGCTTTGACCAGGTCTGCCCAGCGTTTTTGTTTATTACCAGCATTTCTGTTCAAAGAATCATCAATTGCCTGATCATATTCTTTGTTTGACCAGCCAGTGTGATTCTGAGCACTGTCGGTAGGGAAGATCTGCAAGAAAGTATAAGGATCCGCAAAATCAGCTGACCAGCCCTGGAAGGACATATCAAAATCACCTTTGTTTACTGAGGAGATCCGACTATTTTGCGGTACTTTACGTAGTGAGATCTGCAGGTGAGGAAGATTTGTTTCTAATTGACTTTGTAAGAAATCCGCCACTTGTTTGGAAGTATCTGTATCAGCTGTGATCAACTTCAACTTAAGCTGTTTTTTATTTAGTTCTTTTAGCCCTTGCTTAAACAACTTTTTTGCTATTTTTGGCTGATGTTCAGCCGTGTTTTTGACTTTTGTTTCTGCATAAAAATCTTTGTTCGTTTTTGAATCAGCAGCTACTTTTCGCGGAACGAAATTCTGAGCTGGTTTAGCTCCATTCTTTAATATCCGTTTAGATATCTGTTTTCTATTGATCGAAAGAGAAATTGCCTGTCTGATCTTTTTATTCTCTAAACCGGATTTGTTTTTCAAATTATACTGTAAATAAGACGTTGCTGCTAACGGACGTTTCACTAGGTCCTTGTGATCGGCTAATTGTTGCGCCTGTTCTCCAATTAAAGTGATTTGGTCCAGCTTCTTTGTTTGGTATAGGTTATACGCCGTCGAAGGTTCCTTGATAACCGAATAGTTGATGCGGGAAAGTTTAACGTGTTTCTTATCCCAATAATGAGGATTCTTTTTTAACTTCCAACGTAAATTAGTCCCTTTCCAACCTGAACTAACAAATGGACCATTATACAAAGTCTTTTTAGATGACGTTCCATATTCTTTACCTTGCTTTTCAACAAATTTCTGGTTCAATGGGTAAAGTGTCTCACGAGCAAGTATCATCTTAAAATATTCCTGCGGTTTTGTAAGCCTAACGCGCAGTTGATACTTGCCAGTGGCCTTAACACCTAGAGAGTTAGGTGACTGCTTGCCTTTTTCAATTGCTTTGGCGTTTTTTATGTTGTCGAAAAGATAAGCATATTCACTGGCAGTTTTAGGATCAACTGCCCGTCGCCAAGAATAAACAAAGTCTTTCGCTGTCACAGTCGCACCGTTACTCCACTTAGTATTTTTTCGTATATTGATCAAATAAGTGCGTTTGTCCTTAGAAATCTTAACTTTCTTAGCCAAAGCCTTTTTTGGCTGACCATTTTTGTCATAAGTATATAGACCTTCACCCACATTATCCAATTGCGTGAAAGCATTAGTTTCGGTAGCACGTGATGGATCCAAAGATGAGATCTCCGTATTAGAATATAAGCTGATTTGTTGAGTGCTCTTAGCTTGAACTTGCTCACTAGTCAGCCACACACCGCCAATAAAAACTGTTGTTGCTAAAAATGCTTTTAGACCTAAATACTGCGTTTTCATTATGAATGCCTCCTTTCTATTTATCCAAAACTCGATAATCAGCTATCTATCATGATTTTTACCATCTTTTAATAATAATTAAAAAAAGATTATAAAAGTTTCATTTAGTCGAGTATATCTGAATGAACATGTTTTATCAATGGTATTTATTCAGATAAATTTTAAATAATACGAATTGCAAAGGAAAATAATATTAAAAACTTATTTTATACAGTCACCTTTTATCATTTTATACAGTAAAAAACACAAAAAAACGTCGGGCTGTTAGTAGTCCAACGTTTGGATAAATCTTTTAATTAAAATCTTGAGGGCGCTGTTCTCGCTTTCCAAAGTGGTATTTGATAGCAGACAAGATCCTATCAGCGGCGTGACCATCGCCATATGGATTGTCAGCCTCTGCCATTTCTTGATAGTTATCTTTGTTATCGAGCAAGTTCAACATTTCTTTTTTGACTTGGTCATGGTCAGTACCGACTAATTTAAGCGTCCCGGCAGCGACCCCTTCTGGCCGTTCGGTCGTATCACGCAAGACCAGTACAGGTTTGCCTAAAGATGGTGCTTCTTCTTGTACACCACCTGAATCTGTCATAATAAAAAAACTACGCGCTGACAAGTTATGAAAATCGATCACATCTTGCGGCTCGATCAAATGAACACGTTTAACACCGTCGAAAACTTCGTGGGCAATTTTCCGTACCATTGGACTCAAGTGAACCGGATAAACAAGCTCAACATCCGGTCGTTCATCTAAAACTTCCTTCATGGCAGTAAAGACCTGGCGCATTGGCTCACCTTGATTTTCCCGTCGATGCATGGTAACTAAGATCATGCGGTTCCCGGCAGTTACTTCATCTAAAGCCGAATGATGGTAGTCATTTTGCACGGTCTCGTTTAAAGCATCGATCGCAGTATTGCCAGTCACAAAGATCTGTTCTTCCGGATGATTTTCTTGCAACAGGTTTTGCTTACTTTGTGTTGTTGGTGCAAAATAGAGATCACTTAAAACATCTGTCATTTGTCGGTTCATTTCTTCAGGATACGGTGAATATTTATCCCAAGTTCGCAGCCCTGCTTCAACGTGGCCCAGAGTTTTTTGGCGGTAAAAAGCGGCCATACTGGCAGCAAAAGTCGTCGTGGTGTCGCCATGAACTAAAATAATGTCCGGATCAGCCTCGATAATGACCCGGTCTAGCTTTTGCAACACATCAGTCGTGATCTCGTTTAATGTCTGGCCTTGATGCATGATATTTAGATCATAATCGGGTTTGATTTGAAAAATCTCCAAGACTTGGTCTAACATCTCACGGTGCTGAGCCGTTACAACTGTCACTGTTTCAAACTCAGTAAAACACTGCTGCATCGCCTTGATCAGTGGTGCCATTTTTATTGCCTCAGGCCGTGTACCAAACACCGTCATGATTTTGAGCTTATCCATTTTCTCCACTCCATTGCCGTATTTTCTCATTCATAATTTATCTTTCAAATGTGTGCTAGATGAAGAGCGCCAAATTTGAACTATTGCCGGTGTTACTTTGACTAACTTGCTTCTGCATTTCCGTTTGCCGGTGTTACTTTGGCCGACTGACTCCCGCATTTTCGCTTGTCGGGGCTACTTGGCAAATCTAACTAGGTATGTACTACTATCGTTATTTTCTTAAAAAAAAAGCATGCCTGCTCCCTGCAGTCATGCCGTTCATTTTTCTATGCGCTTGATCGGAATTGAACCGATGACCTACCGCTTAGGAGGCGGTTGCTCTATCCTGCTGAGCTACAAGCGCATGCAACAACCAGCCTCTATTAGTATAGCGGTTAAAAAGTCATAAAGTCAATAGTATCACTTATTTTTAATAGCCGATCTCCAACTGTTTTAAAACTTTTCTAAAATTACTAGCAAGCAAACGACCAAACAAAACACTATTTACCTTGTTTTTTAGTCCAACTAAGAGGTTTTTAGCTTTTATTTTTTGAGTATAAGTGACTTCGACCTGGTCTTTAGCCAACTTTTTCAAATCATAAGCTTTAGAAGTTATTTCATCTTTTGTTTCTATCTGATAATGATAGCTCACAACAGGTTTTAACTTCGTGATCTTAACTTTGCAAGGTTCACCAGTGTTACTTGTTGAAGGGTACACAAAACCCGTTAAATCTTCGTCACCAGTCATCCAACGACCGGTAGCTTCAAAAATATCGTAGATACGTGAATCTACTAAGCGCTCAAAGATATACTGGGCCGAAACATTTAGTTTAATTGAAGTCTTCATTAAGACCACCTCGTTTGATCAGCATTTGTCTACCTCACTATCATAAGCCATTAATGCTGCGATTGAAAGAAGTTTACACCGTTTGACGTTTGACAATGATAGTTTTCTCAGCAAATAGCTTGTTTTTACTCGATCTACCGTTTTTTTGCTTTAGGCTTTCCTTTATTTTTTCGATCGCGTTTCCGATTTTTTTTATGTTTAACATTTTGTTTCTTTTCTTCCACACGATTCTGTTGGCTATCAGCCTTAGTCTTTTTTTTCTTTTTTTTCGGCTTGCTTTGCTGCTTATTTTCTGCCCGGGCGGCTTCAAGATCTGTAACCAATTGATTTTGGTAAATGTATCCCGTTTGCAGGTCATACCCTTCTTGACCAACAAGCTGTTTGAATTGTCTCAGATCATGTTCATTACCCAAGTTGATCACAGTACCCGCAACACCCATTCGTCCTGTCCGACCGCTACGATGAATGTAGGTCGTTAAATCACGTGGGATATCAAAGTTAACTACAGCTGGCAGCTCAACAATATCTAAACCGCGCGCAGCGACATCTGTAGTTAATAACAGCCTGATTTTTCGTTTGCGGAGATCATTCAAGGCTTGCTTACGTTTTTGGGAACTTTGACTTGAGCTTAGCTCCTCCACAGCGACGTGCTGAAAGGTCAATTTTTCAGCAACATCTTTAACCTGAGTAGTTGAATCAAAAAAGACCAAGCCGGCAAAATCATCCAAATTCGCAAGTTTGCGTAACATCTCAACTCGTTTACGTACGGGGCTTTCAATCAAATAATGGATCACATATCCTTGAGTATTATCGTCTTGCCGCACATCGATCACCTTAGGCTCTATCCCAAACCAGTGGTGTACATCAGACAAATTAGCGGAATCAGTTGCAGAAAAGAATGATAATTGAATGTCAGCATGTGCATGGCTTATGATCTCACGACACAAATCTAAAGAGGTTTCATCAGATAACATCTGGTCAGCTTCATCGATCACGCAAGTAGTCAGCTTATGCATCTTTAACTTACGTTCGTCGATCACATCCGAGATCCTCCCAGGAGTACCAACTACCACTTCTGGATGCTTTTTTAGCTTTTCGTATTGTCGTTTAACATTCGCGCCACCGATCACAGCGATCGACTTCATCCCTAATAGAGAAGCAAAACTCCCCATAACATTATTGACTTGCACAGCTAATTCCTGTGATGGCACAAGCACTAACAATTGAGTGCCGTCTTTGGGCAACAGTGTTTCAAGCAAAGGCATCGCGTAAGCTAACGTCTTACCAGAACCGGTCGGAGCATAGCCGATCACATTTTCACCAGCAGACAATGGTTCATAAACAGCCTCTTGGATCGGGCTTAAAGCTGCAAACTTCTCTTTTTCAAATTCTTCAACAAACTTAGGATTCATTATTTTCCTCTTCTACTTCTTCGGCTATACTATCAGCCTTGAATTTAATATTGGCACTTTGCCGCAACTGGTACAATACTTTATTGACCTGCACAGCATAAGCGAGCCAGTCTTCTTCTAATTGTTTAGCATCATTTGATTTCTTATCGTTTAGTACATCAGCGAATTCGTTAGCTTCAGCAACCATCGGATTATCTTTTTGATCAACAGACAGTGCTTTTTGATGTCCATTTCCATCATCTAAGCTCACTTTGTTCAAATCACCTGAGTGATCCATCCGGATCGTTTCCTTTAAACCATAAATTTCACCTGGCAGATATGAATTGACATTCTTAGCCAAATTAAGTGTCACATCAAATCCAGGGTAGTGTAAGATCGCAACACCTTTACCATCAACACCTGTTGGCAGCATCGTTGCATGGTAATAGACAGAACTTGGCATTCCAAACCACACGATTGCATCATAGACCAAGTAAACTCCTAAATCCTGAACACAGCCGCCGGAAAAGTCAGGTGAAAAAATATTAGGTTCTTTACCTGCTAACACAGCGTCATAACGTGACGAATACTTGGCATAAGTCAAAGTAGCACCCTGGACTACATTCAAGGATTCGACTGCCTGACTAACTGCCTTAAAATTAGGTTCATGAATATGACGTGCAGCTTCGAACAAAAACGTTTCCGGATGCTCACGCAAGAGCTTGATCAACTGCTTCATTTCGTATGGGTTAGAACAAGCAGGTTTTTCCACAACAATATCTTTACCCGCCAAAATTGCTTGTTTACATTGTTCATAATGCAAGCTATTTGGTGAGGCAATATAAACAGTATCAAAGCTCCCTTTTTCAAAGAAATCATCAAGATCATCAAAAAATTCAGAAGTACTAGCGAATTTGTCACCAAACTGATGAGCTTTGTCAAGAGTTCGTGAGTAAACGGAAGTCAACTGCCACTTTTTTGTTTCATGCGCAGCGTTAACAAATTGTTCAGTAATCCAATTAGTGCCTATGATACCAAGATTTAACATGAAATAACCTCCTCTAAAAACAGAGCGCAGCAAGCCGCTTAAGCCTCGAGCATTATCGGAGTCAGGTACTATAGCGCGTTGCTCAGCGTTGTAGTGCCTGACTTGGATAAGCGGAGAAGCTTGGCTTGCGTAGCTCGACCATAAATCACAGGGCAAAGAAACTCGAGAGACAATGAGCATTATCGGACTTAGGCCTTATTGTGCGATTTTGGCACTGAGAGGCCTAAGCTGGATAAGCGGAGTTGTCTGAGTTTCGCAGTTCGACTATAAATCACAGGGCGAAGTGTGGCCGCTTAGAAGGCGAGCACTAGCAGATCTCTGAGCCATATTGTGTTTTTGACAATGTGGTGAAGAAGTTAGCTAAGCGCAACCTTCTGCCACAGGTAGCCGACTAATAAAACAACGAGAAAAACTCAACCCTCTATTTAATCTCAATTCTCGCCTGCTTCTATTCTACCAGAAACCACACCTGACGTATAACAACATAACATTTTTCTGTTAGGGTTTTTAACTGAAGGCGAACTAAAAAAGCCCACCAAAAAGTATTATGGCAGGATCTTCTAGTTGCTTTTCCATTAACTGTTATAAATTTTTTCCAGCGCTTGTAGATCCTCATTTGACAATGAAGTTCGTCCTTGATCAATAGGGAACATAATAGAATTGTGATCATTACGGTGATCTAATCCTAGTGCATGACCGATCTCATGTATGGCTACAGATAGATGTGGCGGGTACTTACTATTAAGCTTAGCCTGACCACTATTCATATCTGAACCTTCTATACCCATTGTCGGATAGATTCGCGGTCCACCAACACCCAACTCTCTGAGACCGGCTTGACTATAATTTTGTTGTTCCTTTTGATAAACACCCAAGGTTAATTCATTATCTTTTCCACTGCCTCTACCAGGGATCAACTTAACGATCCCCGTTTGGTCGTACACGTTGAGTGCACGTTTAAAGGTTCTTTGAAAATTGGCAGGAACATTATCGGCAAAATGATAGTAATATTTGTTAGATAACTTCCGATCTACTACAATATTTTCAATGCCATCTTGGTCAGTTTTTCGGTCTTCTTTTTGAACTGCAGTATCGGAAAAGTTCTTCGTTACCTTCTGTTCAACTATCGACCCAAAATTATGTGTTTGATCAGCCAACTTATCACCCAAATTTGGCGTCAAAAATATGTTGAATGTCAACACTACCACAACAGCTGAGATGACTCGACGAAGCCATTTCATAATAATTCCTCCTAAAAATACAGAGCGGAGACAAGCGAGAAGAAGCTCGATAGACGGAACTTCTTGCTTGTTGTAGCTCGACTATAAACACACAGCAGAGAAACTCGCACAGAAAACGCGCACTAGCAGATCTCTCCGCCATATTGCGTTTTGGCAATGTGGTAAAGAAATTAGCTAGGCGGAACCTTCTGCCACAAGTAACCCGACTAAATCACAGAGCAAAATAAAACAAGAGAAAGTAAGCACTATCATAGTCTAATCATATAACGTGGTTTTGACACTGTGTGACTACACTGGGATAGCCGGAGCTTTCTGCTTCAAGTAGCTCAACTACTAAAACGGTCCACCAGATCTCACAGCTTAACACCATCATTACGATCAACTTTAACGATCGACTGAGCAATCGTTGAATCATCATATTGTTGCTGGATCCAGTTAGACGAAGTCGCTAAAAATAAACTCAAGACTACGAAAATCATTACATACTGTACTGCCACGCCGGCAAAGAGGCCCAAAATAGAATTTCCGGCGTGCAATATAGGCAGCTTGGTCAATTTGTTCAAACTGCGCCAAATTCCTTGAAAAACTCCACTTACAATTAAAAACAAGATAAAAAACACAACAATATTAGTAAAGTACCGTTCAGGTACTGAAAATTGCATGTTTGCATATTTAGTTAATATAGATGTCAGCCAATTTGTAACCGACTGGCCGTAAAACATGGCGAAAACCACACCTAAAACTAAGGAAAGCAAACCACCTAATTGTAAAATAAAACCTCTTTTATAACCTGTGATCGCTCCAAAAATCAATACAATAATGATAATTGCTGATAAAATCATAAACCCATTCCTTTTATCACTTGCGCTATACGAAAACCTTACTTAACAATTCTAGCGCAACATGTTGTCCTTTAGCCACCAATTTACCTTCTTTTATCATCATATTAAAATATTTTAACAATTCTTACTAATTTACCACACTAAAAGCAAAAAATTATCTCACCTTTGGGCAATGAGATAATTCCTTGCAAGTATTTAATTTCCAGGATATCTATTTATCTTTGACTTGGCCATTTGGATCCATCGTGACTTTCATATTATGCACGCTATAGTAACCCAATTTAGAAACTAGACCCTTTTGAACATCTTTTGATAAAACATAATCGATCAACTTTTTAGCAGTCCCTTTTGCTTTACCTTTAGTATACATGTGTTCATATGACCAGATCTTCCATTTATTGGTAGAAACATTGCTGTAATTTGGTTTGACATTATCGATCGAAAGCTCTTGCAGATCTTTATTAACATACGAGAAGGCCAGATAACTCACCGCACCAGGGGTCTGTCCGACGATCTTTTGCACTGTGCCGTTAGAATCTTGTTCCTGTGCATTGACTGCTTTATCACCCTTTTGTAAAACTGCATTTTCAAATGTTGCACGCGTACCAGAACCCTTGGCCCGGTTGATGACGGAGATCTTTTGATCCTTGCCGCCAACCTGTTTCCAGTTCGTTATCTTTCCAGTAAAGATCTGACGTAACTGATCCATGGAAACATTTTTGACACCGGCATCTTTATTTACAACTGGCGCCATTCCAACAACAGCCACTTTATGATCAGTCAATTTGTCGGGATGGATCCCTTCTTGCTGTTCAGCAAAAATATCTGAATTACCTATCTGGACAGCACCTGATTGGACTTGACTCAAGCCTGTACCTGAGCCGCCGCCTTGAACAGTAACATTAGCTCCTGGAACGTTATTTTGGAATTGTGAGGAAGCTTTTTCTATCAAAGGTTGCAAAGCTGTTGATCCGACGACGGTGATTTTTTCTTTACTAGAAGATTGGTCTTTACTCCCAGAATCAGAAGAACTGCACCCGCCAAGTACGATACCCAATAAACTTAAAGTCATTACTGCCAGAGTCGCAAATTTTGTTTTTTTCATCGATAGCCCTTCTTTGCATTTATTATTTTTGACTATCTACAGCATAAACTCTTTCGGTAAAGCCTTAATGTCGTTCGTGTAAAGGATAGGTAAATTTACATTTGAAACATAAATTCGCGTTTAAATTAAAATAATTTTATGTAAAAAGATATTCTTTTGCAATATTTTATTATAAAAACGCTTTATAAATACAAAATCATTTCAAAATTGCGTAATTGTTGCAAATACTTCTATTTCCGTTTAAATCAAGGTTCTTTTCTGTTTTTATCCATTAAATGGTGTTATATTTAGATTATGATAAATATTGTTAAGAATGAGAAAGAGGGAGCAAAAATGGGATCGACGCGCTTCGGAAAACGAAGGCCACATTTGAATAGAGATTTTTTTGCAAAGCTGATCTGGCCAGGCAAACAAAAGAAGCAACCACGTGAAACTGCGGCCCACGTCTTTTCTGGTAACTGGAAGTTCATTGATGAAAATAACTCGCGTGTCCACCACTTACACATTAACCCAGACCTTTCAATTTCATTAGACGGGCGTTCACTTCCGGGTTCAGTCTTGAATTTGAGCGAAAATGAACTAGTTTTTTTAGATACTTATGGCTATCATTTACGAGTCGATGCTATCGACCAACACCCGATCAGCGTTTACGATGAAGCAGATGATCGTGTTTACCAGTTAACTCCTTGTGATTGCAATAACTCATAACTTAACAAATAATAAGTTAACGTTGAACCTTGCTGATATGCAAGGTATTTTTTTGCACAAATATAGTGGCGCAAAGTTTGGATGATCTTTCTCACTTACTTATTAGTCAACTATGTTTAAACTGGGCGTTTCTTTGCTAGATTTTGGTCCAGTGTAACTCCGACTGGACCCTTCTTCGTCAAACCTGAGGCCGGTCAGTCAGCGACCGGATATTTATCTGCCAAACTTTTGTCCGATCCAAACAACAAAAAAAGAGCTGCCACAAAACCAGCCCTTTCATAACAATGGCCTCTTGCACCAACTCAGTTAAATTTCTTATCCAATTATTTTGCAAAAAATTCCTGCACGGCAGTTTCACAGATCGCCTGATCTTCGCTAGTTGCACCACCGCTGACTCCGATCGCACCTTTGATCACTCCGTCGACTACTAAAGGGATCCCACCGGCAAATGAAACTAAACGTCCATCGAGCATCGTTTCCATTTGATACAAAGAAGCACCAGGTTGAATATCTTTACTGATATCTTTAGTTGGTTCCTTCATTGCGATCGCTGACCAAGCCTTTTTAGGAGCTAAAGTCGAGCTGACTAAATTAGCATTCGGCATATGATAGATCATCTGTGGTGTGTTAGTGATATCCATCAAGCAGATCGTTACACCTGTTCCAAGCTCACTGGCTTTTGCGACTGCTGCGTCAATTACTCGTTCCATTTTCTTGATTTCAAAAAGATTTTCATTCATGATAATTTTCCTCCATTGCTTTGTGATATTTTTCTACTACTTGATCCACTATTTTATTGATCCTATCTTCATAGTCCTCATCTCTGGCAACGATATAGAAGAAATCAGAAAGTCTGTTAACATACCGTTCGATTTCTGGCCTGACCTCATTTTCACCCATATAAGTGAGCAATAATCTTTCTGCGCGGCGACAAACTGTCCGACAAACGTGCAGTTGTGCTCCCGCAACACTAGCCCCAGGCAAAATAAAGGAGGTTACTTGTGGTAATTTTTCAGTGTATTTATCGATAACATTTTCCAAATATTTCACATCTTTGTCAGTAATAACTTGACTATGCTGGTAGTATTTTTCCGGTGTCCCCGAGGCCAGTTCACCTTGCAATAAAAACATTAAATGTTCAACACGCTGCAAATATTCAACATTTTGCTCAGAAACACAGAATTTATCTGCCAAACTAACATGCGAATTTAGTTCATCAAAAGTGCCATAGGTTTCAACTTGGACAGAATTTTTCGCAACACGTTGCCCGTCATAGAGGCTAGTCTGTCCTTTGTCTCCGCCTTTCGTGTAGATTTTCAACTTAGCTGCCTCCCATCACAGAACTTGCTTATTATCTTTAAACGGAACTCCTTTGACCAAACGAGCGGCATTATTACCCAGCCGTCGTAGAGCAGCCTGGCCATCTCTCCTATTTGTTATGAATAACGGTTGTTGCTCATCCAAATCCTTGTAATGGACAACCACTTTTTCCTGGTCAAATGCAAGACCTACACTCAAACGAGAAGATCCCGCTGCATCATATGCGCGTTGTATCGTATCATTTTCTGTGATCTCAATTGACTCGCAGGGGATCTGTTCTTCTTCTATCCCATATAAAACTTCTTGCAAATCAATAGGTATATCATCTTTTCTCGTTGTATCAACGCCATACAAGATTGCTGGCTTTTCTGAATCAACTTTCATCTTTTTGTACGCCTTCTTCTGCATGTCTCAAGATCAAGCCCGTCGCCACTGCATTTCTGGGTCCTTCAATTCCCCGGACATTTCCGCGTCCCGCCACGATATTATATTGAGACAAACTATCCGTGACTAGCTGCGGGATCTCAAAATCTAAAGCTGACCCGCCGACGATCACAACAAAAGGAATGTCTCGAATATTGCCGGTCGGGCTGACATAACGGAGCGCACGCAAGGCATTCGTTACAAACACCCTTTTTTTCGCGGATTGGCGAACAGCTTTGATCTTTTCGATATTTAACTTGCTTGGTAACGGTTCGTATCCCGTTGGTTTGATCACGACCACTTTAGCGAAAAGCTCAGATGAAACTGGCTTTTCAAAAAACTGGACTGAACCATCCTCATGTCTGAGCTGAAACAAATTTTCGACCTTAGCCAAAGGATACTTTTTGATATCTTCAGCCAAATACGAATCGTCCAAACCAAGCTCAGAATCAATGATCATAGTCACCATGTCGCCGGCTCCTGCCAGATGAATAGCGACTTCAGAGCCGTTTTGGTCAAGGATCGAAGCATCAGTCGAACCTGCACCCAAGTCTAACAATGCCAACGGCTTATCGCTTCCAGGAGTGGTCAAAGCTCCTCTGATCGCTGATTGAGCTTCCGCACCACCGATCGAAACTGGAACATTTACCTTATCTTGCAAGGACCTTGCGATCAGTTCCATTTGCAAATGGTCGGATTTGACCATCGAGGCGATCCCAACTGCTTCTTCCATTGAAAATTCATTGGCCATCCCGCCGCGGACCTTGATCGGGACGGACGTATCAACTGCCAACAGATCTTGGATATAGATCTCTTCGATCTTTCTGTCCGTCAACTTAGCCATCGTTTGCCGCACATTTTCTAACATGCCGCCCACATTTGTCCCAGACTCACCTTGAATATCCTGAACATCCTTGATCTGACTGACTTTTTTCATGATCGCATCCGCACCGCTACCAACATCGACCTGGACTTTTTGCCCATCGCCTTGGACGGTGATCGCTCCAGCTGGTATCGTTCTCGCCTTTACATCGCCAGTCGGTGTTTTAATGACTACGGCTGACCTGTTACCGATCAATGCACGTGCGATCGGCACAATATTCTTTGTTTGGTCAGCGGATAGTTCAAACAACGTAGCGATCCCATACGGATTCGACAGTTGTGTGACAACTCGTCCCTGTGCCGCCACTTCTACCGCTGCTTGCATGTGCAAAGGGACTTTGTTGATCAAAGCTACCTCATCAACGATTGGGATCTTCTTTTCCAAACGATTGTCCACTAAGACTGCATCATCATTTTGCAGGACAGCTGCCGAGATCTGCACCCCATTTTGACTAGCCTGGTTGAATTTCTTGGCTACATCCGCAAAGTCTGCCTCTTTGGGGACCAAAACAATATATTGTTTATCATGATCTTCTTGTGTTTCTAGCTCGTCTAAAGTGATCGTATAACCAGTTCCAGTCCCAACACCTCCAGGGGTTTCCGGATTATGGCCGATCATTGTTGATTCGGTGATCACCGTTTCCGTGATGGTTTCCATCGCAACGTCGCCAATCACAGGGGTGGCTTCATTGATAGTGATCAAATCGACATCATTCAAACTTGAATCCGTTTTTTCAAGTACATCGGTGATCGATTTTTGGATCCCGCGCAAATTCTGCTTGGTCCCCTTGATCCCCGTCGTTTCTGAGATCCCAGAACCGACAAATGATACTTGATCTTGGTCACCCACATCTGCCAACGCTACTTCTGTCGATGAATTACCAATATCGACACCTAATATTCGTTTCATCAAAAATCATCCCTTATTTTCTTACACCTAATTTTGCCGTGTCTGTTAAATCTTAATTATCGCCCTTGAGCTTCTTGGCTTGTTCGTAGTTTTCCGCCGCTTCTTTGAACCAATTTGCACAGATCGGTGCCTCATATTTATTTTGTAATTCGGCCGCGATGTCAAGCAACTCTTGCTTGGTTGACCGATAAGGACGCAAAGCGTTATACATTTCCAACAATCGATCATCTGGAACAGTTGTCAACTCAGCGGCACGTTGCAGATTATTTTGAATCGCCGGACGCCCAGCATTTTTTGCGATTTCGCCTTGCATCTCAAGAGTTTTTGGCGTGATCCGAAAATCCTGCGGTGTCACTTTGCGGTCCAAAACATTTTTTAGATTGATATCGGCTAACGTTTTGCCAGTCGGCGAGCTAACTTTTTCCGGGTGCTTTTTATACAAAGGATAATCTGTCGCGTCCAGCTCTGTCTTCTTCTCTTCCGGCTCGCTTTGACCTTCTTGAGCTTTTAGCGCCTTAATGACCCGGGCCGTTATTTCTTGAACTTCTTCGTCTGTGATACTCATTTCTTCCACTCCTAAACCGTGAACTTTATCAAATTACGTCTGAACTTTAGTCTAGCTTTAACGAGATCTCTTCAGCTTCTTTGCCAGGTTGCACCCTGCGTGTTTCTTGAATATGCATTAATCCCGACAAAGGTTGATATTGCACCCGAGCCATCATGTCATTCACTGTTGGCACAGGGTCAGGCGACATTTCCTTAGCGTAGCGGGCTGCGTTTCGTCCGATCGCACGGTAGGTCTCTAATGTCAGTACAGGAGCCTGCGGGAATAATTCCAGATTATCCAAAGGTTCCTGGTCTTTTTGATGGATGATCGTCGTCCCCTTAGACTGAATGGCAATGCTGATCCCTGAACCAGAGATCTTATCGGCTTCAGCGGCGCAAAATGAAACATCTGAAGTTCGGTAGATCTTCACCACTCGATACTTCAACCCTTCTTCTTCGATGCCCGCCGTCAATTGCCGTAAAACATCCCAGTGCGATAAGCCTGTCAAAGTTTTCCTAAAAACTTCGGCAAAAGCCGGTGAGACGGCAATAACTACTTCTTTTCTGTCATGTCCTGGTTTGACAGTGCCAACATGTTGGAACCAGTCAAGTTGTTTAAAATTTGGATCGTTTTCTGGCGTGAAAGTTTTCACTTGTGGCGCACTATTAGTCGCTTGCTTTTTATCAGACTCTGACGTTGGCTTCTTTTCAAATAAAATCTCCTGGTCAGTTTCGCTGGTGTTTTTCACCACGCTTTTTACTATCCGATCGACCAAGGACATATCAATTTTTTGACTCATCTTAATGTCCACCCCTGTTTTAATTCATATAGTCTTTCATATTTTGCGGATCGACCGCCCATGAAATATCTTTGATCTTGTCCCACTTTTCTGTGTCTTGCCACAAACGATAACCAGTTCCTGGCCCTTCATAGTCATTGTTATCATTAATAGCGGAAATACAATTCCAATCTTGTCCAAAGATAGCAGAAGTTTGCAAGTAGTCGCCAGTCACTTTCTGTTCGGCTAAATGTAAAACAGAATCGGCAACATCCGACATACCGTCGTTATTCAGAGCTTCGATAATATCGACGACTGTCGTTCCGCGGTCAAGCATATCTTGTGCACCCTTCATGTCTTGGACCATGTCTCGTTTAGGCAGATCATCTGAAGAGCTGGCATAAGTGGCGGCTTCGACCTCTTCATCGGTGATCTCTGGCAAACCTAACCCCTTAAAAACAGCTTGGATCGCACGGGCACCTTTATTACGCGCCTTGATAGCTTTTTCCTCGCTTAGCGGCATGATCCCGCCATTAACTGCCAAGTCACGTTCCATAGCCAAGTAGTCATCGTAATCCAGAGCGTCCATGTTGGAACCTGCAAAGGTATTGTCCTTGTTTTCCTCAGCAGCATAGCCGGAAGAAATGTAATCTGTCCCAGCAATAAACTGTCCTAACATTCTTTCGGTCCGCCGAATATCGGAATGGGAAAATGCTTGATCATTTCCGGATGCACATTCTAGGTCGAGCATCATGCACAACAAGTTTTCACCCATGACTTCTCTGATCCCACCTGGTACAGACCCCGGGATCCCAATGCATGCAACACCACCGTTTTGCAAGCCCTGGACACCGGTAGCCTTGGTCAAAAAGATACATCTTGCTTCAAGATACAGCATCGATTTACCTTCGGTGTTACCCATCAAAGCTTCTGAACCTGCGCCAGATGTAAAACGCATCTTGGCACCCCGTGACGCATAACATGAGGCTAAAAATCCCTTGGACCATGGTGTATCATCGCCGTCGGTAAAGACTTGGTCTGTACCGTAAACGGAGATGGTTTCAGCGTAAGACGTAAAGCCTTTCATCGACAAACTTAATTCTTCAGCCTCTTCAACTGAACACTGTGTCAAAACTCCTGGACGTGCGGTTTGCGAGCCGACCAAGATCGAGATCGCATTTAGCGGCGCATAACGTGCGATCGCCGGCGTTGTTTCTTGTTCCGCGAAACCTCTGGCAGCTGCTTCAGCTGCATCGGCCGCTAATTCGACCGGGTTATCTAAAGTATTAGTGATGTGGCATTGATTCATGGGTGTTCTTCTAGGACGCATTTTTTGAGTAGCCATGATCATCTCGGCAAAATTCATCTCGCTGATCACCGCTTCAGCCTTAGCAGGGGTCAGACCATTAGCGACCTGCACCAATTGTTTGCGCGGAACATTAGGATCACACAACATATTGGCAATTTTGACCGCACTCATTGCCATCGTCTTAGGGGCTTGCTTAGCATCGATCCCATATTCCACGATGTATTTGTCAATCAAATCAAAATCTGCTTCCTGTTTGCCATCTAATTCAGTGATCTTACCATTTTCAACTTTAATACTTGGAGCCGGATCGTTTTTACTATTCATTGCAACGAAGCCTTCATCATCCCATTCTTGAACTAAGCCGTCTAAATGAACGGGCCGTTGCTCCAACTTTTCAAATCTGTTTTGTCTTTTCATCTTCTAGATCCTCTTTTATTACATTTATGTCTATAAGTTGTACGCTAACTATCATCAGAAAAAACAAGAGGACTAAAAACTAAAACAAATCAGTTTTCAGTCCTCTTTGAGTTTAATAGCTAAAATGAGAAGTCCAAATTACCATCATAGGCAGCTTGGAAGATCTTCACGATATCTTCTTTTGTCCCAACACGTGGGTTAGAAGCTGCATTCCCATCTTTCAAAGCATTTTCAGCCATCAACTCGAAGTCCTTCGGGTCAGCACCAATGTCTTTGATCGTTTCTGGGATACCAACATCGTCAGACATCTGCTTCATACCTTTAATTGACAATTCAGCAGCATCACGAGTCGATAAACCACTAGTATTTTCGCCCATGAACTCAGCTAACTCTGCAAACCTTTGTGGGTCAGCGATCAAGTTGTATTTTTCAACGTATGGCAACAACAAGGCACAGCAAACACCATGCGGTGCGTCATACTGACCACCCAATTGATGAGCCATCGCATGCACATAACCTAGATTAGCGTTATTGAAAGCCATACCGGCTAACATCTCAGCTTCTACCATCTTTGTTCTAGCATCCAAGTTGTGACCGTTAGCTACCGCCTCACGCAAAGAAGTTTCGATGAGCTTGATGGCTTCGATACACTGAGAATCAGTGATCGGATTATGGTCGACTGAAACATAAGGTTCGATCGATTGTACGAATGCATCCATCCCCGTAGCAGCTGTTAAACCCTTTGGAACGTCCAACATCAAACTTGGGTCGTTGAATGAAACCAATGGGATGTTACGCCATGAAACGACAACGAACTTCAAGTGCGTTTCTTCGTTGGTGATCACAGCGTGCCGCGTCAATTCAGAACCAGTACCGGCTGTAGTATTAACAGCGATCAATGGCGGTAAGGCATTATCCAAAGTCTCGATCCCAGCTAACTCAGTAATGTCATCACCATTAGTCAAAATGATCCCGGCACCCTTACCTGTATCATGGGCAGAACCACCACCAACTGTAATGATGGAATCAGCATTTTCTTTCTCAAATAAAGCTTTAACTTCTTTAATGTTACGGATCTTCGGATTAGGTTCAACGCCGTTGTAAATTACGTAATCAACACCAGCTTCATCTAAGGAAGCAAGTGTCTGCTTCACGGCACCGCCCTCCAAGTTTTCCAGGAACCTATCAGTGATGATGACTGGTTTTTTCATTCCCAGCATTTTTGCTCTTTCACCGATCTTTGAAATTACACCCGAGCCAAAAAAGTTAACGCTCGGCATTAAGAAATCATAACTACGTTCTGCCATAAATAAAAACCTCCTGTTTATATTTGATTGAGAACTACTGCACAGCGCTTGGTGGTAAACGGAAATGATGAAACATCCTTGACAAAAAAGTGTCCTTTTTATCAAATATTTGTAAATATTTTCACTTTGATTTTAAAAAGAACACCTTAATACTACAGCGCATTTAGTTTTCAAATATGATTCACCGCTATTTTAACGCGAGTTTTTTCACATGTAAAGATTTAGGCTTATCGGTCTATATTTAAATGAGATTTACTTCACATAAATTTGACAAATGAAAATTAAATGGTAATCTAAATAGCGTAATTTTTAAATATGTTAGAGAAAATGAAGGAGAGACTTTGCATGACTTTTAAAAGAAGACATTTTTTAATTTTGATAGTTTTGGTAGCTATTACATTGGTAGCGGGTTGTTCTCAAGCCACTAAAAAGCCCGCACCTACTGATCAGATCCAGGTCACTTATCAATTACAAAATGACGGCGATCAAATCGCTAAAAAGAATGTTCATGTAAAGAAAAACGCCACGGTCTTAACAGGCCTGAAGAAAGCTTGGTCAGTAAAACTTCAAAAAGGAATGGTCACGCAGATCGGTAAGCACAAACAAGACGCTAACAAAGATATCTATTGGACGTATAAGATCAACGGTAAAACTGCCAAAAAAGGTGTCCAGCAGCAAAAAGTCAAAAATAAGGACAAAGTCACATTTAATTTAAGTCAATATAAGGAAGAATAACGATGGGACAAGCGCACGATTCCATTCGGAAAATAACGATGATAGGTCTGTTAGCGGCCATTTGCACCGTTTTGCGGATCGTTAAGGTCCCGATCCCAAATGTCCAACCGGTGACAGATATAATTATGATCGTTACCTTGGTCAATGGTGGTAGCAATGGTTTGGTCTTGGCGACCTTGACCATGTTGGTCTCCAACTTGTATTTAGGTTTTGGTATTTGGACCATTCCGCAAATAGTTGCATACATTGTTTGTGTGCTGACAGTCTTGCTTTTCAAAAAACTTTTCTTTTTACACAGGTTCTGGTGGCTGCAGTTAGCAGTTGCGACTTTTCTAGGTTTGGAATATGGCCTAGTAGTTAGCTTATGTATGGTCGTAGTCGGTCAAGCACCGGCTTTTATCGCATATTACACCAGCGGCTTTTTATTTGACATCTATCATGCAGCCGGGAACTTAATCTTTTATCCTTTGATTTACTGGCCGTTAAAGAAAGTCTTAGAAAATTATGCGAAGGACTGAATTATTGTCCGACATCGATATTCCAAGTTCAAACAGCTGAAATCTATGCAAGTAAGCGGTATACTGAGTGCAAGTAGATATCTCTAATATCTGCATAATTTTCAAGGAGGCTGATATCATGACTGAAGAAATGGATCCACATACAGCACAACGACTTGGAATTCCAAAACCAACGACTATCAAGTTGATCAACGGTGAGATCATCAAGGGTACATTGAAGATGGTCAAGCCAAAACGGATCGTTGTTGATTGCGACGATGGACGCACATTAAAGATTTTCAAGCATTCTATTTTGTACTATGAAGACTAAATATTAACATAATAAATAGCACAAGGAGTGGCGACATTATCCGTGTGCTATTTTTATGCATTACATTTTCAACTTTGGATTCAATCTACTGTTCAATGCTGTTCATGGCCTCGTTCAGCGGCTCTGAATCCGTTTTTGAGCCGTTAATTAACCTGAGTTGTGGCTCACTTTGCTATTTTGAGCCACTCATCACCCTGTTCAACGGCTCTAATACTGCTTTTGAGCCATTACCTGCCTCGAATTGTGGCTCACTTTACAATTTTGAGCCACTCATCATCTTGATCAATGGCTCTAATTTGAACTTCATATATTCTACATAATACAAAAGCTCAATATTACCACCCTTCCTTCCACCTCAAAAAAAGACCCTATCCTTTTATTCAGATAGGATTTAATTCACTCACTAACATCATTTTACAAGCTTATTTCTTTATATAAGCCTCTTTCCAGTCAAATTGCTGTCCAGCTGAATTAACTACAACGTTCTTGACATTTGGTCGGGTTAAAGTAGCCTGATTAGGTTGATACAAAATTGCTAGACCAACATCTTTATTCATGACATCGGCAGCTTGAACCATGTCTTGCCAGCGTTTGGCGGGGTCATTAGAATCCTTGGTTTTGGCCTGTTTAACCAAGTCATCATATTTTTTGTTATTCCACTTGCCAAAGTTATACGGCGAAGATGAAACAAAAGTATCCAACATACTGATCGGATCCGTAAAATCTGCACCCCATGTTCCGATCGCCATATCAAAATCTCCTGAAGCAGAACGCGACAATCTTGTTTTAAACGGAACACTATCAATTTTGACAGAAATGCCTAAATTATCTTCCAGTTGACTTTGGATAAACTCTGCATTCTTTTTAGACTGATCGGTGTCATCACTCAGTAATTGAAGGGACAATTTCTTTTCACCAAGTTCTGCCACCCCTTCTTTTAAGAGCTTTCTGGCATTAGCTTTATCAAATTGGCCAACATGTTTTTTGTCGACGTACTTGGTAAAATCTTTGTTTTTATAAGAAGCTAGGTCCTTAGGAACGATACTATTAGACACTATACTTCCATCGACGATCACCTTTTTGACCAATTTCTCTCGGTCAATACCTTCAGAAATTGCTTGGCGGATCTTCAAATTTTTCAAAGCTTTTTTCTTTTGGTTAAATTCTAAGTATCGCGTGTTGGAACCCGGAAGTACTTTGTAACCAGAGTTATTCTTTAAATTTTTAGCCTGTTCACTATCCAGGGTCAACATATCGAGTTTCTTTGTTTGGTAAAGATTATAGGCTGTTGTATTGGTCTTGTTGATCTTGAAATTTATCTGGCTTAGTTTGACTGCATCTTTATCCCAATAACGCGAATTTTTCTTTAAATTCCAACTTAAGTTAGACCCAGTCCACTTCTTCATCTCAAATGGCCCACTGTAAACCATGTATTTCGACTTAGTACCATATTTTGAACCATACTTTTCAACTGCTTGTTGGTTTTGTGGGAAGAAGATCGGGAAGCTCAATAATAGTTTGAAATATGGGATCTTTTTGTCCAAAGTGATAGTCAGCTGATGGTTACCAGTTGCCTTTATGCCCAAAGTTTTCTTGTCCTTTTTACCTGCGATGATGTCATTTGCATTATGCACACCATCAAATAAGTAAGAATACTGTGCCCCTGTCTTCGGATCGACTGTCCTTCTCCAAGAATAAACGAAGTCTTTCGCTGTGAGTGGTTTGTTATTAGACCACTTCGCGTTCTTCCTCAAAGAAACTACGTATTTTTGCCCACCATCTTCAACTTTCATTGACTTAGCTAAACCCCGCTGCGGCTTAGAATCTTTCCCCAGTCGATAAAGCCCCTCCTGCGAATTACCGATCATGTCAAAACTTACTGAGTCACTGGCTTTAGATGGGTCGATTGTCGCCAGTTCAGCAGTTTCATTCCAATTCAAGACCTGCTTAGCGGCTAAATTATCCTTACCAGCTGCGGCGTCCTTTTTCTGGCAGCCAGCCAAGACAACTACCCCGCATAACAAAGTTAAACCTGATTTGATCACTGTTGTACCTTTCATCATAAACACCCCTTGTTTTAAAATAAGTGTGCTACTTTACCTGCCAACGGTAACCTTCGATCTTTTCACCGTCTTCATTAGTAGTTGTGTATTTGACAGCTTGAAAATTTTTACCAAAAATATCCTGTTTAGGAATGACCGTCTTACCAGTCATCATATCTTGAAATTTCTCTTCTCCATTTTTGCCTAGTCGTTCTCGAATAAATGCCACCCAATCTTCAACTTTAGGGTCAGGGCGTTTAACAAATTTCAAAACGAAATCGTCCAAACTTCCTTGTCCGGCCGATCTAAGTTCTTGGTCCACATTTCCAAGATAAACCATCCCTCTCCCATAAGGTACAGGTTGTGCGCGCCGGTCTTGCCATTGGATCTGCGGGATCTCATCGGCAGGCATATTCCGATAAACATTTTTATAATAGCGTTCTTGCGTCGTTTCGTTGATCTGTTCTACCGTAAACTCCGGCGAAACCAGACCTCCTCTAGCAGGGAGAACTGTGCAATAATATTCCGTACATCCTTCTTCAAACCACGTCCCAGATCCAACTTGAGTGTCATCCATCGCCGGCCACGTGTGCGTTATTTCGTGGATCAAGACTTTGATCCACTCATTTAATTCGATCGGTTTTTGTGTACTATAACCGGAGATAAAGGCATACTTGCAAGCAGAGCCACCTCCGCTGTGTTCAAAAGGATCTCGTCGTAAAAAGACCCGAAAAACACTGTCGTTATCATCAAAGTAACGTTTCATGTAGTCGAAAACTTGGCTTAACTTATTAAAAGCGTAATCAACGTCTGTTTCCAACTCCCCAAACCAATATATCCCGAAAGAATCATTCTCTCGACTATTCATCACGCCGACATTGAAAAGTGAAAAAGCTACTTCATAGGGTGTCAATGTTTTTGTAACGTTCCCCTCACCATATGACCATAAGGCGCGAGCGTTTGCCGGCATTTCAGACATTTGCCACCGCAGATCGACCTCAAATTTTTCTTCGGTGTTGGGCATAATAAAAGCGAAGAGTCCACAGCCGTTCAGTCCAAAAGGTTCATTTCTGAAATCATAGTAAGGACTGCTACGATAACCTGCTGGTAAAATACGTGGGGTCAAGTAATATGACCACTTCAAACTGCCTTGTATCTCTCTATCCAAATAGATCCCCTGGTAGATCATATCAGTACTGCGTGAATCGGCTTGCCTGACTTTAAAAGAAATTTCTCCCAAGTCATCAAAGAGCTGCAAATCATGATAGTCTGCAAATGGTACCGCTCCACCATATGCTTGATCCGGATAATGCAAGGCAGGTTGATCTTTTTTTACAGCTAAGGCCGAGACTTCGATCATTATTGAAAGGCGATCAATTGTATCTTCAGACCAATGTGGTTTCAAGTGAATTTTCATTTCATCCAAATTATCTCTCCTCATCACTACTTCGGTTCGTTTATGCCATCAAATTATAATGTTCTGAACATACCAATTAGTACTTTTAATTTGTCTTTAATAGTATTGCCATATCAACTTTTTGTCAATAAGATTATTGCTGTTTTTGCCCATTATTTGTTTGTAATTGACATTACTCTCATCAAAGCCTAATATTTAGGAGAAGGCAACTGTCTAATTATAGATAGAGGAGTATAGAAATGACAACAGCCGAAAAAATATATCGCTCACTTAAGAAAAACATCATTCAAGGAGAAATCTCTCCGACAACGATCATTACTGAACGAGAACTTGCCAATTTTTTTCAGGTCAGCAAATCACCAGTGAGAGAGGCCCTGCGTCGCTTAGTTGCTGAGAGTTTTTTGGTATCCTATCCCCGCAAAGGCTACGTACAAAATATCCTGACCGAAAAAGACTACCGCCAAATCCAAGAAGTCCGCTTACCTTTGGAAGAATTAGTGATCAAATTAGTAGCGGCTAAGGCAAAGAAAAAAGAGCTCACCAAGCTCCTTCAAAAAAGTACAACAAATGAACAGGATCCATATAAGTCTGCAAATACTAAATTTCACCTTCAGTTAGCTAAACTCAGCGGCAATAAGTATTTGTATGGGAGCTTAGAAAATCTGTTAGCATCAGCCTCAAGAGCTTTTATTTTAAAGGCCAACAAAAGTGACTTGACCGGAACAGGTCAACACAAAGAGATCATTGAACAACTACTTAAAGGTGACCTAAAACAAGCACTAGTAGCGCTCAGAAAAGACATCTTACAAGATCTGTATTAAAGAATATGAGTTCAGGAGGTACTTTATGACTAATTATTTTGACCAGGTTGTTGACCGCACAGGCATTGGTAATATGAAACAAGCAATGACATCGCGGTTATATAACCTCAGCGGTACCGAATTTGACTTTCCGACAGCGCCCATCATTAGCGAAGCAATTACTGAGCTTGCGCAAAATGGACTTTTTGGTTACACGATTCGTGATCAGCAATATGAGCAAACCGTCATAAACTGGTACAAAGAACAGCACGACTTAAAAATCCCAAAGGAATGGTTAGTTGTCACTGCAGGCACGATCCATTCGCTAGCGAGTTGTATTGAACTTTTTGTTCGGCCAAACGAACGCATCATTACTCTAACTCCCGGCTATAACCGTTACAATCAAGCAGCTAGTAGATTGTGTCGCGACGTAGTTTCTGTCCCACTACACGAGGACCCACAAACACGATCATATTCTATCGACCAGGACAAACTAACCCAAGCTTTTAAGTCCCCAGCAAACAAGTTATTTGTCTTGTGTAACCCACATAGCCCGACCGGTCAAGTTTGGACGACATCTGAACTTAAAAAAATTGCTGAACTTTCACGTAAATACGGTGTCTACGTTTTTAGTGATGAAATATATTCTGAAAATATCTATGGGAATACGCAATTTGAAAGCTACCTCAAGGCTGGCCCCGCGCCGGAATATACAATCGTTGCAAACTCGCTGGGAAAATGCTTCAGTTTGACAGGCTTAAATCACGCTAATGTCCTTATCCCGAGTGAAAAATTACGCGAACAATTTATCTCGAGAAGAGACGCCAAACATTTTGGCAGCATCGAACCTTTAGCCTATGCGGCAGTCACTCACGGTTACAGTGCTGCGGGGGCACGGTGGATACATGAAATGAATACTTATGTTGCAAAGAGTATGGAAGCCACATGTTGCCAACTTGAACAAATTTCACCCGACATTATCATTTATGGCGGTCAAGGCGGCTTTTATCTCTGGGTAGATTGGACTCAAGCACTCCCACCGGAAATGACGATTGATCAGGTCTTGGCTCAAGCATCGGTTGCACTAGATCTTGGCGATGAATATGGTGATAGCTATTCTAATTACACCCGGATCAATCTCGCAACACCTCATAGCTATTTGTTAGCTGCTCTCGAAGCTATTCAAAAAGCATTTGCTAAACTCTCGTGAAAGCACATCAATATATAAAAACCGCAACAAACTGTTTTCTGCAAAACATCTTTGTTACGGTTTTTATTTGGACTCGGTTCTGTTTTGAGCCATTACATGTCTCTAGTTGCGGCTCACTTTGCTATTTTGAGCCACTCATCGCCCTGACTAACGGCTCTAATGCACCTTTTGCGCCATTACTTGCCCTAAGTTATGGCTCGCTTTGCAGTTTTGCGCCATTACTTGCCTCGAATTGTGGCTCACTTTACAATTTTGAGCCACTCGTCGACTTGTTTAACGGCTCTGAATACGTCTTTGAGCCGTTACTTCGCTCCGAATCATGGCTCTCACCAAATTCAGCGAACTACATACCACCACAAAAAATGCCAGTCCCCAGCCTGAAATACTCACAGTCTGAAAACTGGTATTTTTTCTTATTTTAACAAAGGAACCACTGACCCGATCAAATTTGCATCATTATAAAAACTTGCAGCAACTAATTCAGGAAGTTTGATCGTCTTTTGCGTTAACGGCACGGCTTGTTGATAAACCAACAACTCTTCGGAAAGCTTGGTGATAAGTAAAGGCTGCTGACTGATACCACCGCCGATCACGATCCGCTCCAGATCAAGCAAGGTTTGCATATTGAAAATGATCGTTGCGACCGCATGGCAAAATGAAGTAAATTCACGTTTGGCAAAAGGCTCTTCTTGAATAATTTGTTGGAAGACAGCTTCGCCATCGCTCTGGTCATCCATTCCAAGATGACGCGCTATTTTATTCAACATCGTTGGCACTGACAAGTAGGCAGCAGTTTGCCGGTCATCATCTTGACTTTCATTCAATACCATAAAACTCGGTTCAGCCGCCACAAAATGTGTGCCTTGAAGCAAGTTTTTTTCTAAGAAAAGCGCCCCACCAACTCCAGTTCCCAAAACAAGCAGTGCTCCGTTAGCGATTCCCTTGAGATTGCCAAATTTTTGCTCAGCTAATGCCGCACAGTTCCCATCGTTTTCAATGACCACAGGCAGCTGATACTGCTGACTCAAAACTGCAACAAAATTGCTTCCTTCAATAAATGGGAAAGTTGCTGACGAAACAACAACTTGCCGGTCGACATCGATCACCCCAGGAAAACTGATCCCAACACCAACGATCTGATGACGCTTCTTTGCAATAACTTTGTTCAAAAATCGCAAGAAACTTGATTCATCAGTTAGTTCATTAGGTTCTTTCCACTTTTCAAGCACTACTCCCTGCTCGTCAATAAGACCATATTTTAAAAAGGTCCCTCCAAAGTCAAGTGCTAGCAAATTCATTTTCTCTTCTCACCTCAGTGCTTATTTTGAGACCGAAACACCTTTGTAATTATGAGCAGGTCCAGCAGAGTTTTCGATCAAACCGTGAATATCCTGGTTGCGCAAGTAGGAGTATGCCTTTTGGAAAAGCGGGATCGTTGCTTGATCATCCATCAGCATTTTTTCTGCTTTGACCATGTTGTCCCAGCGAGTTTGCTGATCGTTACCAGGGTTACTATTGATTTGGTCGATCAACTTATTGTATTGCTTATTATCATAGTCACCGGCGTCTCCTGAATTCCCCATTTGGTAAAGGTTCAAGAAAGTAATTGGGTCAGAGAAGTCAGCGCCCCAGCCTGAGATCGTCACGTCAAAATCACGATTCTCTGAACGGGTGATCCGAATGTTTTTCGGAACGTTATTGACCGAAACTTTCAAACCTGGAAGGTTGTTTTCCCAGGAACTTTGGACAAATTCAGCGGTCTGTTTGTTAGTATCATCATCGTCATTCAATAACTTCAACGATAAACTCTTCTCGCCGATTTCTTTCAAGCCTTTCTTCCAGTAACTTTGGGCTAATTTCTTATCATACGCAACGCCTTCTTTGACATAAGCTTCTTTAGCAAAATCCTCACTTGTTTGAGGATTTTTAGCCAAAGATGTTGTGACAAACCCTTGTGCTGGATCTGAACCGTCAGTCAAAACCTTATCTGTCAAGGACTTACGATTCAAAGAAAGCGACAAGGCCTTACGAATATTACGGTTAGCAAACGCCTTCTTCAAAGTAGCCGACGATGGTGAACTACGGTTAAATTGCAGGTAGATCGACGTGGCCGTTTTAACTTTAACGTAATCTTTGGAACTCTTTTTATTCGCAACTTGGTTACCGATCAACATCGTTTGGTCCAGCTTATTCGTTTGATATAAGTTCAAACCTGTGGACGGTGATTTCACAACTTGAAATTTGATCGAATCCAAATGAACATTCTTCTTGTCCCAGTAGTGCGGGTTCTTAACTAATCTCCAGGTCGAGTTAGTTCCCTTCCAACCACTGATCTTAAATGGTCCATTAACGACCGTGCGTGCTGCGTTAGTCCCGTATTCCTTGCCATATTTTTCGACCACTTTTTGGTTTTGCGGGTAAAAAACAGGCATGGCTAGCAGTAATTTAAAATAGGCGATCGGGTTATCAAGTTTCACTTGGACTTTATATTTACCCAAAGCCTTGATCCCCAAACTTTCTGGTGCTTTTTTCTTATTCATGATGTCATCGGCATTCACGATCCCCGAATAAAGATAGGCATACGTCGAAGCCGTTTTAGGATCAACAGTCCGCCGCCAGCCGTAAACGAAATCTTTAGCGGTCACGGGCGTGCCATTACTCCATTTGCCGTCTTTCCTAAGGGTAAACGTGTATGTTTTACCGTCTTTAGAAACATCGATCTTTTGTGCTAGTTCTTTTTCGATCTTATTATTCTTGCCGATCTGTAAGAATCCCTCACCGGTATTTTCCAGCATCTGCATACTTGTCGTATCTGACGCTAATGACTGGTCCATTGAGGCAATATCACTATTGACAGAAAAGTTAAGTGTTTGTTTATTACTTGTTTTATCAGCTGACTTACTACACGCAGTCAAACTAAGAAACGTACAAACGGTTACTACAGATAACGCCCAAAGCTTCATTTTTTTCATTTTCATCCACCCCGTGGTTTTAACTTATGCGACTACAACAAAATCTGTATCAAATAAAAATTAAGTACTATATTTCCTGGGCTAATCGCTGCATAGTCCAGTAATCAATGTTGATCATTTTTTGCCAGTCAGACACTTTCAACCACTCATTTTCTTTATGAGCGATGCCGCGCTGACCGGGAAACGACGGCCCAAAAGCGACGATATTCGGTAACGACCGTGCATATGTGACACCTGTCGTTGTGACAGGTGTTCCGTCTGTACCAGTTACTTGCTCATAAACTTCTTGCATGACCTTGATCATGGGCAAATTTGTGTCGACCACCAACGGTTCGATCTCATTCAAGACTTCTAATTGAGCCTGCTCTGGTACGTTATTAGCTAGCTTTTTTAATAATTGCTCTCTTGTCAAAGTTATCGGATAACGGATAGTAAATTGAACCAATATGGCTGTGTCCGTCAATTCCAATCCCCACAAACTGAACTGGAGGTCACCAGACTCATCATGATAAGCAACACCAAAATTTTTACCAGTTGTGTCCTCCGAAACATGACTCAACCATTGAAAATATTGGCCTAAAAGACCAGGGTACAGCCTTCCATCCAGCGCGATTTGCCGGATCACGTTCGTACCTAACTCGGGGGCATTACTAGGCGCCTTCTTGCCGTGATATTTTTTTACAGTGCCATCTTGCAAATAAACAGTTGCTTCATCCGGGATATAACTGGAATTAAAATCGCCGGTGATCTTTTGTAAAAACTGACCGCTTTTATCTAATGGCAATTCGATTTGACAACGCATCAGGCCTCGTTCCGCGTAGACAACTGGATATTTGCCATCCGGAGTGAAGCCGGCTAACGGTGCCTTTTCGTGCTCCAAATAAGCCGGAATGTCGTGGCTGCCAGACTCTTCATCGGTGCCAAAAATAACTCGGATACTTCTTTTTAAAGCAATTCCTTGTTCTTTTAACAAGGCTAAAGCAAACAACGCACCCATGATCGGTCCCTTATTATCCAACACACCGCGCCCATACATCAGGTCACTTTGTACCACCAATTGGTATGGTGGAGTTTTCCATTTGTCACCGGCATCCACTACATCCAAATGCCCCAACACTGCGATATGATCGTCTGTTTCACCACTTAATTGTGCCCAGCCGACTTGGTTATCGACTTTGCCTGTTTCCAAACCTAAATCAGCCGCGATCTTTAAAGCTTGATCCAACACGGCTTTTGGTTCCTTGCCAAACGGTGCTTCTGTGGTTGCCACTCCCTTAACACTAGGGACCGCAATAACCTGGCCCAATAACTGTTGATACTGAGGAATATTTTGTGCTATTAATTCCGCGATTGGATCCATTAGTTCACTTCCTACACCACATTTTTACTGCTTGATCCTTGCATAATAATCTTTGATCCACTGCGTTGATGCCTGGGTGATCTTGACTTCACGCTGTAACTGTGGCTCAGCCAAGTAGAGTTTGGGGTTTTCTTTTTCAGTGGCGACCGCAAATTGAAAGTCAACATTAGTTGCACAAGCAAAATTTCCATCTTTATCCAGCGCAATGTATGAAAACTCCCCCACCTGACCATTGCGTGCTTGTAATAGATCGACAAAATTATAGACAGCTTTGTTCAATGCATCCTGCACAGAATACCCCGCTTGCATTAGTTGCAAAGTTTCAAAACAGATCGGCCGTTTCATCATATCTTCACCTAAACCAGTGGCGGCAACACCACCAAGCTCACTATCAGCGTAAAAGCCGTTGCCCGCTTGCGGTGAATCACCAACACGACCAGGATGCTTCATAAATAATCCTGAAGTTGAAGTCCCTACTGCCAAACTCTTTTGTTGATCGACCGCGATCACACAGACTGTGTCATGCCCGTCATAAGGCGTCAACCGCCCAGTCTTAGCAACTTCTTGTTTCCGTTGTTCCCAACGACTCGCTGCTCTTTTGGTCAACATCTTTTTCGGTGTAAAACCTTGTTCTTGAGCATACTTTTCGGCACCAGCAGCAACCAAAAAATTATTAACTCGCTCTTCACTCAAACAACGACTGACCTTGATCGGGTTAGCGATATCTTTTACTCCAGCAACCGCACCAATTTGAAAGTTGTCACCATCCATAAAGGCGCTATCCATTTCAAGCTCCCCGGCTGAATTAGGCAAACCACCATAACCGACTGACTTAAAATACGGATAGTCTTCGATGGCAGAGACAGCCTCTTCGACCGCATCCCCACAATTATCACCATTTTCTAATAGCTCAGCTGCTTTTTTGACCCCCAGTGTTGCCATAGACCAGGTTCCGATCACTCCGTACACTTGCGACACCTCCCCTCTTTATGTCTATTATAATTTATTAAAATAAAATGATAAAGTCAAGATATATTGTTAATAATATAAACGCGCGGGGCTAGTTCGTAATAATTTCATTTTCGTCAAAATCGAAAAAGACGAGATTATAAACAAAAACTGTCAGTTCAATTTTTAACCAAAAGCCGATAACTGACCGTGCTAAATTATGTTCAATACCGTAATTATCTACTAAAACTGCAAAACGGGCTTCGATCGTGCGGCGTAATCTTTTTAAAGCAACACTATTATGCTGCTTAGCACCTTTCATATTAGCACGATAAGGTGTCCAGAGCCGATAGCCTAATTTAGTAAATTCATCTTTGAGACTTTGGCCAACATAGCCGACGTCAGCTAAGATAAACGGACAAGGACAGCCTGCAATTAATGTCGTAGCTGCCTGAGTATCATGCACTGAGGCTTTAGTTACGTCATAGTTTAAAATAAAAATCCACCAGTAGAACTGGTGGTTTTTTGGTATGCCCTAAAAGGGCTTGACCTGGGGCATAGCCTCTGAAAGAGGCCCAGAAAATTCCTGCCAACCGCCAATGCTTTTATGCTACCTTACTTATACTTTTTATTTTTTCTATATTTATTTACCTCGTCTTTAAATGGGTCTAAATATTCTCTTTTCGTCATTTTATCCTCTAGACGATCTTCTGATTCTTGTTCACGTATATACTTTTGAATTGTTTTTTGATTAAGACCAACTGTACTGACATAGTATCCTCTCTTATTACCGTATTTGTAGACTAAATTGGCGTGACGCTCATGAATCAATACCGCACTTCTTCCTTTTAAATATCCCATAAACGATGAAACACTTAATTTTGGTGGGATCCTGACCAACATATGAATATGATCTGGCATTGCATGAGCCTCAATAATTTCGACATCTTTATTTTCACATAACCGTCGCAGTATTTGTCCTATATCTTTCCTAATTTCATTATAAATAACTTTTCTACGATATTTTGGTGTGAATACTAAATGATATTTACAATTCCACCTCGTATGTGCTAAGCTACTATCGTCTTTAGACACTTTAAGATCTCCCTTCGTTCTTTAGTTAGCGGTTGGTAGCCACTAACTATTTTAGCTGAAGGAAGGTCTTTTTTGCTAGAAGCTTCTCGAGTCGCACACGTATAACGTGTGGTTTATTAGCATCGTACTAATGTAACCATTGGTCGTCACGACCAAATGAGCCTTTAGGCCATAAAAATACATTGTTTTTGTGGCGTTATATCCCATGTTGGTTACTTCGGAAAGGATCCTAACCCGCTTATTTCTAACTTTATGGCATAAGGGATCGGGTAAACTATCAATAATTGCGATTTGCCCCGTTTGTGCGTCTGCCCGTGTTAGTCCTTGACGCATCGCCATTACAACGGGTAAAAACTGATGTGCTCGGCGGTTAAACCGCGTGCGGTCTAGTGTGATCTGGTTAGGGATAAACAGTTTAGCCAAGGCAAAGAATTTCCGTTGCGATTGCATGTTGAGCATCATCTGTAGACAAAGTAAAGCTAAGATTTGCACGTCAAAGACACGCGTTTGCTTGACATTACGCCGATTGTAAACAAAAACAGGACAAGATTTATGGTACAGACCTGCTTTAATTGTCCTAAATCAGCTTGTAAATTATGCCGTTTTTGGTTAAACTTTAAGTGGTCCAATATGGATATACTTCTTTTTGTTTGATTACTTAAAAGTCTAACTATATTGGGCTTTTTTTGTAAAATTTTGTCCCAAATTTTCTAATGTTACGAACTAGCACCACACGCTTATTATATAATCTTTTAGTAAGTCCAGTTAACAATACCCACCACCTACAGCGGCTTATAGACAACAACATTTCATACTAAAAGACATGTCTAGTTCTCACTGTTTCGTAATGGCAATCTTTCGATACCTCTAATAACCATTATCCCAACCACGATTTGGATCGGATACATAATCAGCTCCTTAGGAAGTCTAACACTTAATAATGGCAATAGAGGCGCTTGGTATAACAAGTGGATCCAAAGTGTTGTGAATAACACGTTGGTCACTAACAGTTGCACAAATTCATAAACGGCAATACGTTGCCAAGTGATCTCTTGTTTATACAAAAAGGCACCAGCTATCATTCCAGAAAGAAATGCGCTGAAAGTAAATCCGATAAAGAAACTTGAACCGGTATTTAATAAAGTGTTACCGATAAGATCTCCTACGATCATTGCGACCCCGCCGGCCCACGGCCCCAAAAAATAACCTATCAGCATCGTACCCAAAAAACCAAAACCAAACTTGACCAAATTAGCACTACCAATCGATATCTTACCTAAAATAATGCTTAAAGCGATCAAAAATGCAGCTAAGGTAATTACATGTGTTGTTAATTTAGGACTCTTCCAAGTTAGTTTCATTTTGTTCCTTCTTTCAAATTAATTTTTTTTATTAACTTTTTGCTGTCTGTTAAACCAGTCAAAAAACGGCGAACTGTTGAAATAAAATATAAAGAACCAGTTATCACTAATATCTCGTCTTTGTTTTGCACTTTTACAGTGTCAAGAATAGCTTTTTGCCAATCTGTTTGAACCTTAATGTTCGCTTCTTTGAAGTATAATTGTTCTGGTTCAAGCACTGTTCTCTTGCCAGGTCCAGAAAAGGTCGTTAAGATGATACAACTATCGGGAATTTTTTCCAGCTGGTCGATCATCTTTAGATACTGTTTATCCGCCAAAATCGACACAATAAAAGTAATTTTTCTTTGAGGAAAATGCTCCGCAATCGTCTTGCCTAACTCTTTGACAGCCGGTTCATTATGCGCCCCATCCAAGATAACAAGTGGCGAAAAACTAAGAGGCTCAAACCGACCAGGCCAAGTAGTTTTGCTCAGAGCATGAATTATTTTTCTATGATCAAAATTTTTTCCTTGTTGGGCTAAAAAAAGTTGACAAGTTGCCAGCGCCACAGCAGCATTATTGACCTGATAATGACCGATTAAAGATAGTTGAACCAGATCTGCAGCTTGTTCACCAAATGTGTAAACAAAATTTTCATGCCAAGAATGATCATCCGGTAAAGGCGTAGCTTGAAATTCAAATTCCAACCTGTATAGAGGGCTTTCCATCATCCTGGCACTTTTTTTTACAGCTTTCATTGCCTCATCATTTAACTGACCGATAACAACAGGCACGTTTTTTCGCATGATGCCAGCTTTTTGATATGCGATAGCTGTTAAATTATCTCCGAGCAAATTCATATGATCCATACCGATCGAAACTATGACAGAAACCACTGGTTTGATGATATTAGTTGAATCAAGTGAACCGCCAACCCCGACTTCCACCACAGCAACATCAACTTTTTGCTGGGCAAAATACAACCACATCAATGCTGTATCTATTTCAAATTCAGTAGGTCCACCAGTTGGCAATTCTTGATCTAAATGTGCAACAACCGGTTCAACTATTTGTACTAATTTAACTAACTCGTCATCAGGCACAGGCTGCCCATTGACGCTGATTCTTTCATTAAAGCGGGTCAAAAAAGGTGAAGTAAAAGTACCTACCTTGTGATAACCAGCTGCCATTAACATTTGCCGTAAAAATGCAACAGTCGAACCTTTTCCATTGGTTCCAGCTACGTGAATACTTTGCACAGTGTCTTGCGGGTCCCCTAACAGGGCCAAAAATTTTGCCATCCGACTTAGAGTTGGGATTTTTTTGTGCTTTGTTCTGCCATGGATAAAATTTAATGCATCTTCATATGTCTTGATCAACCTTTAATTCCTCTTTTTTTCTTAAAATATGTTCATTAGCCGAACACTAAATTATTAAAATAGTTTTGCAACATTCAAAGCTTAACACCTGTTTTAAAACTCGGTAAAATTCTTAACTGAATACTTTCCCGTCTTTAAAAAGACCATTTTCAGTAACCACGACATCGGCTTGGACGTCGTTTTCTTCTAGCGGGATCTTATCAACTTGCAACTGCGCTAAACACGGCAGATAAGAAAGCAAGTGCTCTCCAGCTGTACTCAAAAACCAATCGTAATAACCGCCGCCATAGCCTAAGCGATCCCCTTTAAGATTACAAGTGACACACGGCAAAATAGTTAAATCAATGGAACTTGTTTCGATCAAAGGACTAGTTGCTGCCGGCTCTAAAATGTGCAGCTTACTCATTGTTAGTTCCTCAAAAGACTTAAAACGGTGAACCTTCATAACTTTACCAGGATAAACTCGCGGAACAACCACCACTTTGCCTTTTTTCACAGCATCGGTGATCAATTTTCTAGTATCAATTTCTCCTTTTTACCAATAAAAGTAAAAATTGTGGAACTCTTTTGGTAATCATAAGAATCAATAATATTTTGAATGATTTTCTCATTGGCAATTTTTTGGTAGCTTGAATTTAACTTCGTTCTCCTCTGTAAGATTTGTTTTCGCAGCTCTTGTTTTTTATTAACTTCCGTTTTATTCATATTCATCCCGCTTTCTTTTCAAAAATTAAAAACGCATCCCTTCAGAGCAAAATAGGATGCGTTTCGCTAGCAATTTCAAAGGGCCAGTTTTTATTTGATTATCTGAGTAACTTTGCGCGGTATTTCTATCAAGAATTGACTGAACTAAAATCCTGTGTTGTTTTTCTATAAAAATACTCTGCTGACTGAACTACTCTTTGAGCCAATAACGAGGTGGTAATGGACCCAACTCCACCAGGGACCGGGTTGATGTATGCTGCCTTGGGAGCAACCTCAGCATATAATACATCACCTGTCACTTTTCCCGCTGAATCATAGTTAGTTCCAACATCAATGACTATTACCCCTGATTTGACCATTTCAGCAGTTAGCAAACCCGTTTTACCAACTGCAGCGATCACCAGATCAGCATTCTTAGTAAATTCGCTATTATCTGGTGTATAGGCATTGCAAACGGCAACTGTTGCATTCCGTGCTAGCATCATGTTGGCTAATGGTCGACCAACTACCAAACTATGCCCAATAATAGTAACCTTTTTCCCTTCTATTGGAATTTCATAATAATCAAGCATCGCTAGCACGGCCCCTGGAGTTAGCGGCACAAAATCATCTTTTTGCGGACCTAAACTCTTACCAAGATTGATTGGATTCATTCCATCAATATCTTTATGCGGATCGATGGCTCTTTGAATTTTTTCAGTATCAAGTTGCTTCGATAATGGCCGCAGTAACAATATACCTTGGACGTCTTTTCGTGCGTTGATTTGTGCAAATTGTTTTTCAAAATCAGTCATTGAGATATTTTCATTATACTCAGCAATCTCCACTTCAATTCCCACCTGCGCCATAATTTTTTGAGCAGCCTTTTGATATCCCAAAGAACCTTTATCATTTCCGACCCTGACGATTGCGAGCTTAGGAAAAATATTTTCTTTTTGTAAAGCCTGCACTTTGTTTTTTGTGTCTGAGCGCATCTTACGAGCTACATCGCGACCACGCATTTTAACAGTCATCAGTTTCATCCCTTTACGCTTGCTTCAACTTCGCCATACAGTTGCTGGGCTATTTGCCTTCCCTGTCTGGCTAGTTTTTCTGCTTGTTGGTTGAATCTTCTCGCTTGTTCCTTGTCTTTCATTAACTTGGTGTTAACATAAACGTTCAAAATCGCCGCATTCAAAGCTCCCATCGAGAGTGCCGCACCGCAACCAATGTCACTTAACAAAGACTTGGAAGAAAATTCTTTCATTTCTTGCATGATCTTTAATTCCAGCACAATTGCCTGTTCAATGTTTAACGGTACTTGAGCAGCTGTAACTAGATCTTTAGCTAATCGTTCTTGCCGTGCCTGTTTTTGTTGGACTGTATCTTTGGGCATTTTTAATGTTTTTGATAGTGACCCAAATTCCGCTGCATCATTATCTACCAATTGAAGTAACTGAGTGCGCACATCTTCCATCTTTTTTAAAGTCTCGCTCAATTCATGTGCCGGATGCTTCTCTTCTTTGATATGACCAACCATGGACCCCAGGCAACTCCCAAGTGCGGCTACCAAAGCACATGCAGCTCCTCCACCGGGAGTCGGTGTTTCAGAGGACAGGCTCGAAATAAATTCACCTATCGTCACAGTTTTCATAAGATCACCTATTTAAAACAAACCAGTAATTTTTCCATCAGCGGTCACATCGATCTTTTCAGCAGCTGGTGCTTTAGGCAACCCTGGCATAGTCATCACTGAGCCAGTCGAAACTACAATAAATCCTGCTCCAGCACTGACCTTAACTTCTTTGACCGGTACTTTAAATCCTTTTGGCGCTCCTAAAGAGTTTTTGTTAGCTGAAAATGAAAACTGTGTTTTAGCAATGCAGATCGGTAATTTTCCATAACCGAGCTGCTCAAGTTTCTTGATACTCTTTTTCGCAGGACCTCTCACTGTAATACCATCCGCACCATAGATTTTAGTCGCAACTTTTTCAATTTTATCTTGGATCGGATCTTCCTTATCATAAATTTCTGTAAATTCTGCTGGCGTATCAGCTAATTTAACAACTTCCTGGGCAAGCTCAGTGGCACCTGCTCCGCCTTGTTCCCAGACATCGGTTTCAATGGCATCGATCCCTAAACGTTGGCATTCTTCTCGCACTAAGTCTAACTCTGCTTGAGTATCAGTCGGAAACTTATTAATAGCCACTACTGTCGGCAAGCCATAGACTTCATGTATATTATAAACATGCCGTAACAAGTTAGGCAGTCCATTTTTTAGCACATCCAAATTTTCTTCATTTAATTCTTTCTTGTTCAAGCCGCCATGCATCTTGAGCGCACGAACGGTAGCCACTAACACAACTGCATCTGGTATTTTACCCAAACGAGGAGCAACAATATCTAAGAATTTTTCAGCTCCAAGATCAGCACCAAAACCAGCCTCAGTAACTGCATAATCTCCTAACTTCAACGCCAGATCTGTACCGATCAGTGAACTGCAACCATGAGCAATATTTGCAAATGGACCACCATGAACAAAAGCCGGATTATGCGCCAAAGTCTGCACGATATTTGGTTTCATGGCATCTTTTAGCACTACTGCCATCGCGCCTTCAGCCTTTAATTGACCAGCAGTGACTGGTTCACCCTTCCTACTATAACCAATAACGATCTTAGACAATTTTTCTTTTAAATCTAGCAAGTCTGTTGCCAAGCAAAGGGTAGCCATTATTTCTGAAGCTGCCGTAATATCAAAACCATCTTCGCGTGGTACACCACTGGCATGATTACCTAATCCACCAACAAAAGACCTTAACTGGCGATCATTCATATCGATCGAACGTTTCCAAGTAATATTTTTAACATCGATATCTAGTTCATTTCCTTGATAAATATGGTCATCGATCAGGGCAGCCAGTAAGTTGTTCGCAATTCCAATCGCGTGCATATCTCCAGTAAAATGAAGATTGATGTCTTCCATTGGGATAACTTGAGAATGTCCACCACCCGCAGCGCCGCCTTTAATTCCGAAAACAGGTCCTAAAGAAGGTTCACGTATCGCAACTATCGACTTTTTGCCAATTAAATTAAGTGCATCGTCCAAGCCAATTCCCACAGTTGTTTTTCCTTCTCCAGCAGGAGTGGGTGTGATAGCAGTAACTAAAATCAACTTGCCTTTTTGCGGCAGATGATTAAACTTATGCGGAGCTATTTTGGCTTTATCTGTGCCGTAGACTTCCAATCGATCTTTGCTTACTCCTATTTTAGCAGCTATATCTTGAATTTTTTCTGGTTGAACACTTTGAGCAATTTCAATATCTGAAGCCATCTATAAAACTTCCTTCCACAAATTATTTTTTTAGATACAAGATAAACAACGTGTAACGAAATTCTATCCTACGTACAATTATAATTGTGAGCGCTTACCATATAATCAGGTAGTACCATTCAGTCAAAAAAATTTTTCTGTTTTTTAGCAAAGTGCACTATATATTGAAACTTTTAAATGACACCTGAAAATGAAATTCAAGAAAAAGCCATTACTTATTGTTTATAATAATAGCCAAAATTTATCTACTATTCTGTTCCGCATCTTCCAAAACAGCTTCCAAAACTGTTCAATTACCATGTGCATCTGCAAGAACTGCAATTTTTTCTGTTCAAATTTATCAAGTGTCTTTTTAAATTAAATATCTGTATGTGTTTGATGTGCAAACCATTGTTTTAAATTATCTAGAACTATCATCCCTAAAACAGTTACAAATACAACAATTAGCAGACTCGACCATTGAACTTGAGGATCAAAATACTAATCAAAGCTAAAATAGGTGTTAAAATAATATTTCCGCTTAAAACTGTTCCAACTAACCGACTTATTTTAGTAGTCCACCAGTAGTGCGAAGTTCTAGTCATCAAAAACATTGTCATGGCTGAATAGATCAAGAAGGCAAACATTAAACTAGAAACTTGCGCTACCCCAATCCCGCCATGTAGGAACCACAAATATTGTCCTAATCCGAAAATAATCAAAATTATAGTAAAAATACTTGCAATTCCCGCCAAACGGGAATATTCCAATGTTCCGGTTCTTTTATAGTAGGTGTCCGATCAGTCCCCAATGTCAGAGCAACCAGATCATTTAAAACAATATTATTTAAACTAATTGGAAAATGGCCACTAATTATAAATCTAAATGTTAGTAACGCCGTCAACTCAGCAATTCGAGTTAATTTCGTGATCGTCCATGCTAACATTCTACGATAGGTTCGGTGTCTACTTTCAACAACATCTAAAATGTCACTCAAACCATTTGAACTTAAAACAACATCAGCTGCTCCTTTAGCAGCGTCAGTTGCAGTGTCTACCGTGATCCCTTGCGTCTGCTTGACGTAATGCAGTAGCGTCGTTAATTCCACCACCAACCATGCCAACGATCTTGCCTTCTTCTTGTAGTTTCTTTACAATTAAAAATTTATCTTGCGGTAAAATTTCTGTAAACCCGCTATACTTATCCAAATTATCAGTAATATTTTGTTTCTGTCCTAAGGGTTTATTCAAGCACACTGTTTGGTCAACATTTTTCGTAACCAATTCAAAAACACAATAGCCTTCAAATCCTCAATATTCTTATTAAGTACTTTTCTATTCTAATCAAAATTAACAATTCAAAATTTCTCACAAATCTTCTAAAAAAGAACCCTACCACAAAGATAGAGTTCTAAGAACCATCAGCACTATTTAATAAAGGTCCAAAAATCTTGGAATGCCAGGACTTTTTTGTATTAGCTAACTTTCAACCTTAAAATTTTAAGGCTATTTTCTCCACAGATTCCAAATTTAAAAATTTCTTCATTTTACTCCAACTTTAGCAGTCCGATTATCTTCTTGATCTTGTGAAACAAAAGGATAATAGCTTACTTTGGCACGAATCTTTTTCTGTTTATGTCCAGGGTATCCCCAAAGGACCTTAAGTTCTTTTCCCATTTTCGCATATTTTCCATCAACAAAGGCTAGTGATACCATTCTTCTATAGTAAGGACTCATAGTACGCATCGTACTTATTCCTATTTCTATATCATCACCTGAAAAAACTTTATCAGCATGATAAACATAACCTCCATGTGGTGCGTTAAAATACGAGTCTACCGGCCGATCATCAATTGGATCATAATTTTCAACATTTCGTCCTTGTAACCAAGACTTGTATACATCAGCGATATCATCTGCATTCCACTCTAATGTAACAACATGCCTCTGCTTTTCCGGATGCTTGTCTAACTCTTGTAAAACTTTTTTTCCTGGAAATTCATGAGTAAATTTAATTAACTTTCCCCATCCTGTATCATACGGTGTAACAAATCTAACACCCAAGTCGTCACCAACGCTACCCAAAAGATCCCTATTATAGTTAAAAATAGCCATCTGTGTTGCTTTTTCTTTAAGAAATTCCGAGAATCCTTGATATACACCATTTTCGCTTTCAAACCACGGCAACGGATAATGATCTACCAAATTCGGCATACCACCTGGCGTATGGCTCATCAAATAAGTCTGCATGCCGATTTTACGCATTCCTTTAGGTTTCCCCACACTCCAAATTGTATCGTAAACTGGTGCACCATCTTCCATACAACTGTGGACCTCATAAGCCAAATTACCCGTCATTCCTAAACGAAGAATTCTCACATTTTTACCAGCAATTTTAAATATTGCATGATGAGCGAATTTCAATTCATCCAATTTTTTATCATGTCCCACTGCTTCTGAAATAATATTGTAAGATTCCGGTCCCGCAATTTGAAAGAAAGTTTCAGTCCCAGAAATATCTTGTCCCTTAATAGAATAATTTTGCCCATATTTTTCAACTAGGAATGAAATACAGGGAACTAAACCATAACATCTAAGTGTATCTTCCTTAATTTTCATGATTACACCATCAGCCATGATATGACCTTTTTCGTTACATAATATTCCGTGACGAATACCACCGACTTTTAACTTATTAAACTTATTTACAAAAAAATTGTTGAAAAATTTAGTTACATCTGGGCCGCTAACATCATACACGGGCCAAGTATCCATCAAACTTGTTCCCAAATAAGCTGTTTTTTCTGCAGCTTGTGCCTCGTCTCGCCAACCCGTGTATTCAAATGGAATGGTTGCAATTCCATTACTCAATTGTAAATAAGCACCATCATAAATACTAGCCTGTAATTCTTTATTACTAGACATATTTATCCCTCCAAAAAAATATTGTTAACCATAGCCATTGACCTTGTTATTATCAAAACAGTGCCGCAAGCTATATGATACAGTAACTTAAAACGCCTTTATTGTAAGCGATTTTTTAAATAGAAAAAATGACCTTTTCTCCAAAAAAAGACCTACTCTTTTTAACAATTTGCATAGTATATTGTAATTTTTTAATGGGCTGAGTCGTCATCTTTTTAAAAAAAGCACAGTATTTAGAAGCGGCAAAAGTAACTGCGGTTTTTCAATGTTGAGGTTCGTGATTGTCTTTATCTTTTTCAAACGATATCTCACTGTATTACGATTAACAAATAACTCCTCTGCAGTTAAACTAATATTATGATGATATTTAAGGTAAATCAATAATGTAGTTACTAATTCTTGCCCATGCTTACTGTCATAATCCTTTAATCGGAGTAATCCGGGCAGTTGCAAAGTATCAAGATTAATGGGGGAATTAGTAAACACTTGTAGTAGATAATTTGTATATACTTCAGAAAAAAATTTGCTTTTTTTATCTTGTTTACCTTCCTGAATCAATATGCTTAAAGAAAATGATGCTTGCTGGTATGCGGTTTCAATTTTCTGAAGCTTGTATTGTTCAAACGATGCACCACACATCAAGTTGTGTCTCTTTAAAAAAAGAGTGAGCTGCTTAATTTTTTCTTCGTTCGATTTTACATTCTTAATAACTGGAACAAGTGCAATAATGTTTTTAGAGTCTACGAACACTACTGAATTATCAAAATTCTCCACGATTTTTTGCCGATAGTAAAACTTTAGTGAAGAATGTTCTTTCGCAACTGCTGGTGGAAAAACAATGACGTAATACGGTATGTCCGGTTTCCAATTATAGCTACTTACTCTATTCAACAATTCAGATGTGTTTTTCAATTTACCATGAATAGCATTATGCCAAAATCCTTGATCATTTAAGGTCACGGATGAACTGTTTCCATTCTTGACGTATTGTGTCAAAAAGTCTTGGACAACTTGCATAAAATAGATTTGTTCAGGACCTACCTCAGCGGTAATGTTTGTTGAGCTTACATGTAAAGCTAAAGAAGAATCCATATAAATGTTGGCATTAAGCATCGTTACTCCTACATCTTCAAGCCTATGAGTATAAACTTTTTCCTTGTCTGCTTTCTTAGCAAATGAATAATCTTTTCCCAAAAGGGTATACTTTTCAATAGGAACGAACTTTTTTTTCAACACATCAGACCAAATATACTGATTTTCTAATAGGATGCCTTTGTCATTATATGCAATCAAAGACCATTGAGCATCTAGCAACGCAGTGGGATTCTTTAAAACTTCAGTACAAATTTTAAAAAAATCTTGTATGTTTCTTTTTTGGACGATTGCATTCAACACATGTTTTTCCCACTCGTTATACTTATCTATTATTTTGCTCAATAAAGACGCAATTTGCAACGAGGAAATACCATCTTTAAATTCAATAAGAGCATATTTCTTACTTCGCAAAGATTTTCCTTGGTAGGGTAAAACTCCAATTTGTCCTGGGAAAAGTTGTTCAAGATTTTTATAATCTTGCATAATCACTAAACTATTTTTACGAGCATTAGGTACAAATGAAATGCCGCTGACTATAAAGTCTGATAGTTCAGTATGGTAAGCTATTTTTGAATGCAGTTTTTTTAGTATGGTATTTACCGGTATTTGCATCTTGATTCTGCCTCCATTCTTTTCATGAGAGTATACAGTAATTTATGGAATATTGAATGAATAACTGATTTTTGACTAATTTCTTGGTCCAAAAAAATTCTTTACATTTTACAATGGACCTGGATTATTCATACTTTTCGGCTAAGTTAGAATTTGATGTTAAAAAAACCACTAGTAGAACTGGTGGTTTTTGGTATGCCCTAAAAGGGCCTGACCTGTGGTATAGCCTCTGAAAGAGGCCCAGAAAAATCCTGCCAACCGACAATGCTTTTATGCTACCCTACTTATACTTTTTATTTTATCTATATTTATTTACCTCGTCTTTAAATGGGTCTAAATATTCTCTTTTTATCATTTTATCCTCTAAACGATCTTCTGACTCTTGTTTGCGTATATACTTTTGGATCGTTTTTTGATTAAGACCAACTGTACTGACATAGTATCCCCTAGGCAAAACGGCTTATTACCGTATTTGTAGACTAAATTGGCGTGACGTTCATGAATCAATACTGCGCTTCTTTCTTTTAAATATCCCATAAACGATGAAACACTTAATTTTGCTGGGGGTCCTGACCAACATACGACTATGATCTGGCATTGCATGAGCCTCAATAATTTCGACCATCTTTATTTTCACATAAACGTCGCAGTATTTGTCCTATATCTTTCCTAATTTCATTATAAATAACTTTTCTACGCTATTTTGGTGTGAATACTAAATGATATTTGCAATTCCACCTCGTATGTGCTACGTTACTATCGTTTTTTGACACTTTAAGATCCCCCCTTCATTCTTTAGTTAGCGGTTGGTAGCCACAGACTATTTTAGCTGAAGGAAGGTCTTTTTTGCTAGAAGCTTCCCAAGTCGCACATGTATAACGTGTGGTTTATTAGCTTCGTACTAATAAAAAAGCTGGCAAACGTCTGACCACAACAAAAGCAACTCTTAGGGAAAAACTATGAATAATTCAGGATTATTATTGTTTCTTTTACTTAACTAATTATAATATTTTTCACAGCCCCGTTCCAACAACTTTACAGCTGCTTTGCCCGCTAGTCGACCTGAATTCCAAGCAAAAGCACAACTAACACCTTCAAGTGTTGGATAGGAAGTATCGTACATTCCCGTTGCATTATTTCCGACCGCAAATGCCCCTGGAATTGGTTTTCTATCCTTTCTCATAACTTCAAGATCATCATTTACAGAGATACCGCCAATTGTTCCCAAGGTAGTCGACTGAGCTTTAATGGCGTAATATGGCCCCTTTCCAAACGGAAATGCCAAGAATTTAGGATCTTTATTAAAATCAAGATCACTGTTTTCATTGATCAATTGATTATAGCGCGCAACTGTTACTTGCAGGTTACCCAGCGAAAGATTAAGTTTATTTGCTAGTTTTTCTATACTATCTGCCTTCCAAGCCAAGTTATTCTTGATCGCATCATCCAAATCATCAGCAATACTTGGAAAAGGACCAACCTCATGCGTTACAGGCTCGTGAGACAAGCTAGTAAATGTTCTTTCAAAAGAATGAGTCCATGCTAGTTTGTTCTCTTGCAAAAATTTGACTTGTTCTTGATTCAACAAGAAATAGTAAAAGCCACCTTGGATATAGGTAATATTTCCCCATAATGCAAAGTCATAACAAATATCTTCGTTAACAAAACGTTTGCCTTCACCATTCACCCATAAGAAAGGCAAATTAGTCAATTTAAAAATCGTATCATTGTGCCATTTAGGATCAGTGGGAGAAACGGCAGACGCAGCGTGATTTTCAAAAACACCCAGACTAGAAGTATCGGCACCCAACTTAGCTAGCATCGAAATGCCATCGCCTGTTGCTTTTCTTTCTCCCATATTATACAAGTTATCCGCACCGATTTGTAGATTTTCTTCAATCAGCTTTTTGTTACCAACATACCCTCCATCAGCTACTATTACAACTTTCGTTTCAATTAAATGACGCTGGCCCGCATGTTCAACCTGAACACCAGTGATCTGATCATCATTTGTTTGTAAAACAACTGCTGCAGCTTCGGTGAGGATTTCTCCGCCATTAGCCGTGAACTGATCCAGCAACCTTTGAAAACCGGCAAACTTATCAACGTATTGATGGTAAACGCGTGGATGTCCTTGATGAACTTCTTGCGTATTATCAACTAATTCTGTTTTTAACCCATTATTGGCCAACCAAGCAATCGTGCTAGCGGATTCTTGCAACACTTTTCTAGTCAAAGTCAAGTTAGAACGATAATGAGTGTAATCAATCAACTCTTTATAGGCATCTTGAAGCTTATAATTTCTATCTGAAATCTCAGAACTCTCCTGCTGAGCTTTACTTTCAACTGCAAACAAGCCTTGAGCCCCGAACATCCCCGCGCCGCCTGGTTTATTGCCCTTTTCTAGTAAAGCAACTTTTTTTCCAGCTTGCGCTAATGTTAAGGCAGATCCAATACCCGAGGCACCTGCACCAATTACGACAACATCTGCTTGACCCAACATTGAATTTAAGCTCCCTTCTTATTCTGAACTAACTTTAATTATCTTTCGAATGCCGTTCGCCGATTTGAAACTGATCTTGATGTTCGAACATATAACGGACAGAAATCGGCTCTGCACCAGTTAACTTTTTAAAATCATCAGTATAAACATCCATCTTTCCTTCACGGATCGCCTGAGCGAATGTCACCATTCCATCTGAAGAAAATGGTGCTTCAGAATCCTTCTTAAATTTACCGCTTGTTGTCCGTGGAACGCCCATTGCGTCAAAGATTTGATAATTTTCTTCATCAGTAATTTGATGATATTTGATTGAATTTCCTGTTACCTCATTCGCAATTGCAACAAACTCGGCTATAGTCATTAAATCTTTTCCATTAATATTTAAGATCTGGTGATGCAAGTCCTCAGCCAATAAGGCATAGGCGACAGCTTTTGCACAATCTTTGCGTGAAATATAAGCCATCTTCCCGTTACCTTGCGAATTAGACAAATCTTGTCCTTGCTTGACAAAAGTAAAGTAGTTCGTGATCATCGCTTCAGCGTACTGTGAATTGCGCAAGAAGATATAGTCTAAGCCACTTTCTTTAATATAATCTTCCGTGTAAGCATGGTCGATTTTTTCAACACTTGGATTACTTGGATCACCAGCGTTTACTAAGGAAGTATAGATAATTTTGGAAACGCCCGCTTTTTTAGCAGCATCAACGACATTTTTGTGTGCATTCTGCCGCTTCTCACCTACGAAAGGCATTGAAATCAATTCTAAAACATCACCACCAACAAACTTGTCAGCCAAACCTTCACTTGAATTAAAATCGGCTTGGCGGGTGACAACTCCTTTTTTAGCAAAGTCAGCTAAAACTTGTCCATTATAACCGCAAAAAATCAGGTCTTTCTTATCAGCAAGATTCAATAGTTCTTTAGCAGCCTGTCCGCCTAAATTTCCATCAACACCCGTTAAAATTAATTTACCCATTGTTTTTTCCTCCATTTCGTTTACACCATACATTTTATGTGACTTTATTAACAATATCAAACAGAAAAAAAGAATAGCTTAGAGTTTTTTCCTATAGCCTAATGGAACGAATCGTTTTTATTACCCGAGATAATAACGATCTATCAAAGTCTTTTCGGTAAGCAAAGACTATTTTAAATTTGTGATTAGTATCTTTAATTGGCAATAATTTTAATTCTGTGTGTGAAGTTGGCAGCGGATAATTGTCTGGGAAAAAGCCTACTAGCTGTTGTGTCCGCAATAAAAAGACTTCTGTTTCTATATCATCAGTCGTCTTTTTGATTTCTGGGACAAAACCGTCTTCTTGTGCATGTTTCAACATAAGATGATAAGATTTTCCAATGGTTTCAGGAGACAGCATCACCAAGGGGTACTGATAAAGTTCACTGGATGAAATACTGTCTTTTTTATACAATGGATGATTCTTCCCCACCAAGGCAGAATATGTTCCCTGATATAAGGGTAAGGTCTGCAATAACTTTTCGTCTTCAAACTCTGAATCAAAACTGATTGCTAAATCATACAAACCATCTTTTAAGCCTGCAGAAACATCTTTTAACTGAACCTTTTCGAGATCAAAAGTCAACTCAGTTTTATTCTTTAATTCTTCCGTCAACTGTATCAAAAAATTAAGGTCAATGATTGATGTATACTCGATCCTGATTTTCTTTTGACCAGTTTTATAATCATTCATTTTTTCTTCAAGTAAAGAATATTGCTGCAAAACTTTTAAAGCTTCCTTATATAGCAATTTGCCAGCAACAGTTGGCTCAATTGGTGTCACATTTCGGTCGATCAACTTGATGTCAAAGTAATTTTCTAAAGAACGGATCTGCTGACTAACACTAGTTTGTGCAATGTGGTTCTTTAAACCAGTCTTAGTAAAACTGCTAGTATTGACTAAATCGACAAAGTACTTCAACTTTTCTAAATTCATCTGTTTGATTCCTTCCACTGTCTCGTAAGAACTTATCTGAACTAATTATATCAAATACGAGGCAGACAAAGCATAATTCTTATTTCTGAGTTTAAGTGACTTTTAAGGTTCATACCAAGGATAATTTGAATAACATACGCTTGTTCGTCTTTTTATGGTATGCTTATTCCAAAATCATTGGAGGAGGATCACGATGAAAAAATAGTCGTATTTCTAAACTTCTTGCTTAAACTGCTTTTGCTAGGAAAACTATGGAAAAGCAAGACCAGAAAAACACCCTCATTGAACAGCTACAGCACTATGATTCTGCCGTTGCGGACCAAGAGAAAGAAAGTTAAGCCATGCAGTGGTAACATGATCGATCCGGAATTAAGAGGGCTCAGTGAATTCTATCGCACTGTGCATTCTCACATTACTCCAGGAAAAATGAAATTCTCTATCAATGTTTTAGCCAATTTGACAGGAATCGGGACTAAGTTGCTAAACTACGATCAGCATTACATTCCCCGCTTTGACGGAACAATGTTACAGAGCTGTGTCTATTATCCAAAATACCGCAGGAAAATGTGCCAGGTATCCTGTGGCTGCACGGTGACGGTTATGCCATGTCAGTCCCCGAACTTGAAGTACCCATGATCAAAAAAATGGTCGACGCTAGCGGAGCCGTAGTTGTAGTGCCGGAATATCGTCTGTCAACCGAGCTTCCCTATCCGGCAGCTTTAAATGATAGATATCTAGCATTAGAATGGCTCGCTTCACATGGACACGAATACGGCATACGAGACGATCAGATCATGGCCAACGGTTCCGATCTGACTGCCGCATTGACATTGTGTGCACGTAATCGTGGTGAAATCAACATTGCTTTTCAGATGCCGCTGTATCCAATGTTAGATGACCATCTGATAGGATCATCAACTGACAACGACGCACCATTTTGGAATACAGAATCAAATAAACTAGGCTGGCAACTATAAACTATATTAAGAGCTCGTTACGGCACAGATGACATTCCGTCATACGCAGTACCAGCTCGGGCAAACTACTTTTCTAACTTGCCGCCGACCGTAACATTGTGGGCAGTGTGGAGCATTTCCGTGATGAAACGATCTCTTACATCAAACGTTTGAAAGAAAGCGACGTTGAAAATTTCTTCAACGAATATCATGGGCTTTCCGTGCTTTTAACCTCTTCGTGCCTAATGCACAGGTATCAAAATGAACTACCGGCTTTTTACTGGAAACCTTCAACTAAGCATTTAAAAACTATTTCGCAAAACAACCAAAATAACTAAAAAAGCAAGCCGTCAGTGCAAAATAATGAGCAACTGACAGCTCGTTTCTTCACCTAAAATTATTTTTACCTGTCTCATCTAATTGCAAAGGGATAAATTCAAGACTATTTATAACTAAAAGGACCTAGTTCTTTATTTCGAATACGCTAGTCCACGTCTAAACCTCTTCCAAAAACTAGTGTCTTCCGTCTGCAACATTAAACCACCATAGATATGACCGACATAAGCTGCCATTAAAATGACCGCAAGGATCAGCAGCAACAACGAAATACTAATTTCAACCCCCGAGGCAGAATGATCAATGATACGCATTGGCATAAAGAAACTTGAGAAGAATGGAACGTACGACAAAACTTTAACTAACAAAGCACTGGCATTATCTTGAAATGGTATGGTCAAAAAGAAAGCCAGCATACTCATATAAACGGTTGGCTGTGCCGCTTTAGAAGCATCTTCGACTTTGGCGACGAGCGCTCCACTAAATGCTGCGAGAATAGTATAAATAATCACGCCGAATAAAAGAAAAGCCAGATTGATATTTAAGAGATCAGCAACAACTTCCTTGATCAATGAACCGCTTGAGGTCAAGAAATCATTAACAACTTTAAGATGTTTAACTCCCAAAAAGATGGCCCAGCCACCCACAAGGTAGACTGCGATCTGTGTGAGAATTACACCAACTACCCCCAAAAGCTTGCCGTAAAAATAATTGGCAGGAGTTGTACTAGAAAAAATGATCTCCATAATTTTTGTACCTTTTTCAGAGGCAATTTCATTAGCGGTAACAGAAGCATAATTGATCAAGATCATATACATCATGAAAACCATGATCCAAAAAGAAATTATTCCAGCGGTTTTTTTAGTTGAATTTTCATTGTCCTTGATCTTTTGCGCAAAGTTTGGTTGCTTTGCGAGGATCTGTGCTTGATTTGGATTTAGTTTTGCTTGCCGATAATTAAGACCTTGCTGCAGCGAATTTAAGAAAGTAAGAGTTTTGTTTTTCAACGAGCTATCCATTGCTTCCGTCCCATGATATGTAGCTATAACCTGCTGGTCTTGAGTCGTTAAATTTAAATAACCCTCGATTTTATTATCCGATAGAGCCTGACGGGCCCCTTTTTTTGTCGTGATTTTCGGTTTAACGTCTGATTTATTTTGCTTAATGTAGCTCGTGCGCAAAGACTTTTCCTTTGAAATAACAGCGATTTGACCTGTTGACTCTGAGTCTGCTACCTTCCCAGAAAAATACCCCACACCTCCAGAGATCCCGATCAGCAAAAAAGGTGACAGAATAAACAATAAGAAACTCCAAGTTTTAACTTGGTTAGCGTATGTTTGGCTAATAACAGTCCATAATTTATTCATTGACTTCACCCGCTTTCATTCGGAATATCTCGTCCAGTGTGGGTGGCTGCTGACTAAATTCTGTGATATATTTTCCACCCGTTAACGTCGCAAAAATTTGTTTACCTGCAGACGGATCGTCCAAGTGAAGCAAGTAGCGCTGAGCCTGATGTAACGGCTTTACGTCAGTAACGTGAGGTAAATGTTGCAGTTTTTCAAATGGCCATTCAGACGTGACGTACAGCTCCGTCCGACCAAATTGTTCCCTGACATCATTGAGGGTCCCATTTAATACCGAACGCCCTTTACGTAACATCACCAGCCGATCACAAACTGCCTCAACGTTCGACATGTCATGACTGGAAAAGATTATGGCAGCACCTTGGTCTTTCAGTTCCAAGATCGCATTTTTAAGCAGATCAGCGTTAACAGGATCTAGCCCACTGAATGGTTCATCCAAAATAACCAGTTTTGGCTGGTGGATCAAGGTACAGATCAACTGCACTTTTTGCTGATTACCCTTAGAAAGACTTTTGACCAGGTCTTTTCTGCCACCTTTGACTTGGAATTTGGTCAGCCAATCATCGATCAATGGCTTGATTTCTCGCCCTCGTTTGCCTTTAAGCTTTGCCAAATATAGAATATGTTGTTCAATCGTCATTTTTTGCAACAAACTGCGTTCCTCTGGTAAATAGCCGATCTCATCTAAAGTGTTTTCCTTAATTGGCTGGTCGTTCCATAGAATTTTACCAGAGTAGTTTAAAAAATTAAGTATACTATGAAAAGCAGTTGTTTTACCGGCACCGTTTTGACCGATCAAACCAGTAATTTGTCCGGGGTAAACATTAAACGAGAGATCTGCGACCGCTTGAGTCTCTCCAAATCTTTTTGACAAATTTTTAATAGTAAGCATACATTCTCCCTTCACTGGATCATTTTAAATTTAAGAATAGCCTATAAAACTCGATGCGTAAACAATAAAGTTTATTTTAACCTTAATATTCCAAGAATATTTTGGAATTGTAGTTTCTTACCATTACTTGTTCGAACGATTAAACTAGCCTAATATTTCTGGCCTTAATATTCTAGGTAGGCTTCTTGTACTGTTCTCTTAATACAGGATCCTGATTCTTCTCAATATTTGAGCATGCTGGTCGACTTCGAGATTCAAGAAATACAGTTCAGCTAAAAAGAATGGCAAAAATTATTCAACAATGAAGTGCCCCATAATTGTTAGACATAGAAACTAACAATTATGGGGTGTTTTGCCTTTAGTTACTTCTCCACGTAAAAAATAAGCAAGCCTGTTAATTTCAGTTATTTTCAACCGTCTTCACCTTAGATTGCCGGTTTAACAGCAAATTCAACGCGATTGCTGTCAGTGCGGCAACCGTGATCGGTGAACCTAGCAGATATTGCAGCAATTGAGGTGCAGCATTCATTACCTTATCGGGTAAAAAGATCAGCGCCATTGTCAACACGATCGGGATCCCGATCACATAACCCCGGTTGCCAGTCATATTTAAGTCACCGATCACATTTAACCCGCTGAGCATGATAATGACTACGATCACTGCAAAAACTCCGCCAATAACTGGCGCCGGTATCGCAGCTAACAAAGCTGATAGCTTGCCAAAGAAGCCTAATAATATAAACCATAGCCCGGCTGAAATGAAAACTCGCTTACTTGCAACACCTGTGATCGAAACTACGCCCGCATTGGTTGAATAACCTGTCATAGGTGTGCTTCCTAATAAAGCTGCCACCAAACAACTCAGGCCTTCACCAATGATCCCCTGATTCCACTGTTTTTGTGTGATCTTTTCTTCCGTGACGGCTGACATGGCAAACCATGTGCCTGTCGTTTCTGTTGTCAAAACAAAGTAGATGATCACAAAAGTCAAGATCGCTGACCAATTAAAGCTGATACCATAATGGAGGACTGTAAATTCAGGAAAGCTAAACCAAGCGGCGTTTTGAATTGACTGCCAGTCCATTCTTCCCATTGCAGTTGCCGCTATTGACCCAACGACTAACGCTAAAACGATCGAACTGATCTTAAAGAAACGACGAAAACGGCGTGGCAAATATGTGCCCAATGCAATGGCGACCACTAAGGCTGTCATGGTTAGAGCGGCTAATTCAATATTTTGAAAAACATCGCCCTCTGCCTCAAAAATATTATCATTTAAAGCTGACGGGATCAGTGAGAGCCCCACACACGTAATAATAGTTCCACCAACGATCGTCGGAACCAAAGTATTAACGACCTTTTCATAAAAGCCGGACAATCCTAACAAGATCAGCAAAACTGCCCCAACAAATGAAGAACCTAGAACAACGGCCATCCCACCATTGGCAGCACCATTTGCAAGATAAACTCCCACTACGGCACCGACTGGAACATAGGATGGTCCCTGTGACATTGGCATCTTCATGCATAAAGCAGTCTGGATGATCGTTCCGATCCCGCAAGCCAGAAAAGCAACTTGTAAAAAGCCGGTCGTTTGGATTGCTGACATCGACAATAATCCAGCCATTATTAACGGCGGCACGTAAACATCCATTGCCAATACATGCTGCAGACCTAATAATCCAGCTGTCATCGTTGGAACTTTGTCGTTGGGCTTTAATAGCAAGCCGCTCTTTTCTTTTGCCATTACTTAACTCCTCCCTTAACGCACTGGCCCTGAGTTAATACCGTGTCGATCTCAGCGGCAGTCGTTTGGTACAATAATTTTTCAAAAACATCTTGTGGTCGTTGTGGTGTAAATGCTGGGTATTTAGTGTGTACGATCTGTAGGTCTGCCCAATAACCTTCTTTGATCTGTCCAGTTTTCAAGTGCAGACTCTCCGCTCCTCCAACAGTCGCTAAGTAAAAAGCATTTTGTGCAGTCAGCGGTGCAGACCTTTTACCCCTGTCCTCAGGCGAGAGGCGATTATCAACACCGTCGTTTAGCATTCGTGCAGACATTAGAGCCTGCCGAATATTTTGGTAAATGCTCGGATCAAAGCCGCCTGAAATATCGGTGCCAAGCCCAGCCTTGACTTCTGTGTTCAAAACTTCTTTCACCGGCAACACTGCATTTCCAAAATAAACGTTAGAGATCGGGCAATGTGCGATCCCTACTCCACGTTGTTTGAATAACTGCAAGTCTTGGTCATTGAGCATCGTACCATGGGCCATGACTGCTCTATCTGTCAACAAGCCAAAACCATCTAAGACTTCGGCGTCTCGTTTACCATGAGTTACCAAAGCATAACCATCTTCCCAGTCACTTTCGCTGCAATGCGACTGAACCGGTAGCTCGTACTCGGCAGCTAAACGTCCTAAACCAGTCAAGACTTCATCACTACAAGAAGGTAAAAAGCGCGGTGTGATCACTGGTGTGACCTTGATCTGACTGTCAGCGCTTAGTTTTTGAGTTGCTTGAATAAAATCTTTCGTAGCTTGCAAGGCTGCAGCAGGTGAAGGGTCACGATAATAATCTGGTGTCTGTTCTGGATCATCCATAACGACCTTGCCGACAAAACCACGTTGCTTATACTTCAAACAAGCTTTGACTAACTCAATGTTTCCTTCATTAGCAACTGAACCAAAGTAAAGCGCGGTAGTAGTCCCGTTAGCAAGCAATGTTTTTACCAAATTAGCGTAAATTTTAGCGGCAAGGTCCGCATCAGCAAACTTCGCTTCCAATGGAAAAGTATATGTATCCAGCCATTCGTTTAAAGGCCGGTCTAAAGCGACACCTGCATTAGGCCATTGTGGAGCATGAATATGCAGGTCGATAAAACCAGGCAAGATATACTGATCATCTGCCAATTCACACAGAATGTCCTGGTTCCTAGCTTCTGCTAGTGTGGAGTCATAACCTTCTTGTCCTGGTGCTATTACGGCCGCTAAATAACCAGCTCCATCAATACACAATAAACTATCTTTCTGATAATCGACCTGATCAACGTCCTTGGCAGTAAAATATGAACCTTTGAGTACTAATTTCGTTGCGATCTCACTCACCCCTATATTAAAACGAACTTTTTAGCAGGTTTTATATTTATAGTTCGTATATTTTATAAAACAAGTATAACAAAATAGAGCATTTTGTCTACCCATCAAATTGTTATATGAAGGTAACTTTCATACAAAATATTATTCATCAATTTGTGCCTGATATCTATAGTTCGTCTATAGAAGACAAGTATATTTGAAACTTCATTTTGCTATTTTCTTGCATTTTTATTGAATTCCGGTAAAATGTCTATCAGTGTATTTTTTTCAATTTGCCATTCTAACGCTTAATTTTACTATACAGTCCATTATTTTGGTAAATTTTTTCATAGCCCAAGGAGGGAAGCGCATGAAAAACGAAGAATTTGGTCACATCGAAGCGATCGAGAAGAAACACCGTCACCAAACGTACTGGGACATGTTTGCCACATGGGTCGGAGCCAACGCCAATAACGGCACATGGTATGTCGGTGGTGTGATTGCCGCGTGTGGTTTTGTTACCGCATCAACCACATTGATCATTGTAGGATTGGCATCTTATGCCTTATTGGCTCTGGCTGGTTATATGGGTTACAAGACAGGTATCCCAGCAATGGGCTTAACTCGTGCTTCTTTTGGATTACGAGGTAGTTTTTTGCCATCGCTCATCAACTTAGTTCAGTTTATCGGTTGGGCCGCCGTCAACACCTTTATTGCCGCAACTTCTATTAGTTACATACTCCACGATCTACTTGGCTGGCCTGTTTATGGCAAACCTGGCGGTGCAAAAGGCTTAGTCCTTGGCATCCTTGTCATGAGCGTCTTGCATCTGCTAAGCACATCAATGGGAGAACGTTCTGTTCAAATTATTGAACGTTTGGGGATCATCCTAGTCTTTGTCTTAGTCATCTGGGAATCGATCATTGTTTTTCAGCAAGTGTCTTTGTCAGATATTATTGCTTGGAGACCACCATCCTCCGCTAAAATGAGTGCTGGTGCTGCAGTTGATGTCTTAGCTGCTTTTAATTTAGCCTGGGTAACTGCCGCTAGTGACTTTACTCGTTTCACAAAGAAAAAGTCTAGTTCGACTTGGGCTCCCTTTCTCGGTGCCAATCTCGGCTTGATCTGGTTTGCCTTGATCGGGATCATCGCCACGATCGCCACCGCTATTACGCTGGGACATTTCGATCCAAACAACTCTGACCCCTCAACGATCGCCAGCAAACTCGGGCTTGGCATATTAGCGATGCTGGTCATCATCATTACCAGCACCACCGCCAATGCAGTTAATTTGATGTCAGCGGGTTCAGCTTTAACGAATATGACCAGGAAATTCAGTCTGCGAGCAAGTTTGATAATCGTGACTATCGTATCGGTCTTCGTCACTTTTATCCCATTATTTTATTCGACTTTCCTCGATGTTTTTACAGCTTTCTTAGACGGCATCGGGATGGTACTTGGACCTGAAATTGCGATCTTTTTAGTCGACTTTTATTTTGTTCAGCATCAAAATTACCTGAGTGATCAATTTACTCGCAAAAATGGTCCTTACTGGTATTCCAATGGGATCAATTGGTGCGCCATTATTTCTTGGGCACTCGCTGTTTGCGGTTATTGGATCATCAAGCAACTACCCGTTCTAGCCGATTCAGTCGGTGCTACTCCTTTGGCAATGTTGCTGGCGGCAGTAATTTATATCTGCCTGTCCAAAGCTAGTAAAACATAACATTTTGCCAGCTAAGTAAGCTGCACAAAAAACCATGTACCCTTCTATCTGAAGGAAGTACATGGTTTATTTTTCTATTGCTTTTGTACATTTGAATTTCGGATCAACGTTGTTTACTACCAGCAGAGATCTCTTCAACTTTTTTCATATCATTCAAAACTTCTTCAGCAACAATATCTTGCTTGATCAGTTTAAAGGTTTCATCATCTCGAGCGGCCCACTGCGCAACTTGTTTGGACTTTTCATTTGTATCTGTCGTAATGTGTAGTTCTGCCAAATTAGTTGGCAAACCAATTCCCCGATAGAATGGCAGCAGTTTTTCAATTTCTGCCTGGTCATCAGTTTGAGCCAACTGAACCAAGATGCCATACGCAACCTTTGAGCCGTGCAATATCTCATGCGTTTCTTCGATATACGAAAGACCATTATGCACCGCATGCGCACCTGCCATCCGGCCATCAGTCACACCGAAACCGCCGACCTCGCTGGCAAGTCCGATGATGCAGTCGACAACATCAGTAAAAGCAGGTGAAACACTTCCATTTTCAAGGTCAGTCAAAGCTGTTTGAGATTGGTCGACTAAGGTATTTTTGATCACTTGCGCAGTTTGATAAGACAAACGCGTAAATACAGGCAGATCATTGATCCGGCCGCGCGTGATCCCTTCCATTTCGTACCACTTTGCTAAAGTATCACCGATCCCAGCAACAAAGAAATCGTGTGGAGTTGTCAGCATGATATTGTAATCAACGATCGTAACTGTGGGAGCTTTTTTGAAATATTCCACATATTTGAAAGTATGACCAACTGGATGATACATTGCCCCTATCGGCGTAAAGGGTGCGCAATTTGAAGCCAAGGTCGGGATACTGATGAAATCGGCATTTAAAGCTTGTGCTGCCACCTTTGATGTATCAAGCGCACGGCCACCGCCAATACCAATTACAACATCAGTCTGTGCTGGTGCCTGTTGAGCAATGGCAAGCCCATCCTCATCACTGGCCGAACCATCATAGCGAAATACAGGGCATGTGAGCTGGCCGGTATAATTTTCCTGAAAAACAGCATATGATTTTTCTCCAGTCACAACTATTGCTTGCTGGTAATCCATTAAAATATCGTCAAGATCACTGACAGCCCCCTGGCGGTTTATGTAACGATTGGCCCCTGGACGAATTTCTTCAACTAATTTCATAGAATATTTATCCCCTATCTGACTTTAAGTCGCAAATTTTACTTAGATAACAACAAAAAACACCCCACAAAGCGCTTAAGCTTCATAGGGCGTTTCCACGGTACCACCTATTTTTTCTATCACCAACTAACATTGATAATAGACTTACATAGAATCTATGCTCTCATTTAATGGTGAGAAACCAGTAAAAACTACTTATTCATTTCTACCGCTCCAAGGTGAGTGGTCCTGACCACCAATGCTTGCTTCCACCAACCGCAAGCTCTCTGAAAATGTCCTGGTCACAACGATCCTTGTCATTGCGTTTTTCATTGTTATCTAATTGTGTTTTAATTTAACGCAAATGCAGGTCGAGGTCAATAGATTTTTGAAATAAATTTACATTGAATTTTTCCCGTGTATTTCTAAAAGTTAGCTGTTTCCCTAACAAAACTGCCAGAATAGAAACATTCCAACAGCTTATTCCTTAATGTTTTATTGTGTCGTATAGCCGCCATCGACCGTAAACTGCGCACCTGTGGCGAATTTAGATTCATCGGAAGCAAGATAAACACAAATATATGCGATATCATTTGGTTCGCCGATATGTCCCATCGGAGTCTTGGTACGATCAGCCATAGCTTCCATCTTGCCAGGCTGAGCCTTGACTAACGGTGTTTCGATATATCCTGGATGCACAGTGTTGACTCTAACGCCATAATCTTTAAGCGCTGAATCGAGTGCAGCAGATTTAGTTAGCAACATTGTGCCACCTTTAGAAGCATTGTACGCTGCCAAGTCTGGGTCACCGATCAATGCTTCGATCGATGCCATATTGATGATCGAAGCTCCACTAGGCAAATTTTTCATCCGACGGATACCTTCACGTGTCCCGTAAAATACCCCGTCCAAATTAACCCCTAAGACTTTGTGCCATTCATCATCAGTGGTTTCTTCAATACTGTGTGTTGCTCCAATACCAGCATTATTGACCACTGTAGTAACGGTACCAAAATTCTCCTTCGCAAAATCAAAAACTTCTGGCCAGGAGCTTGAATCACTAACATCTTGCTTAAAGAACTTAAGCGAGTTGCCCTTATTTAAAGCCGTTACATTTTCTTTCGCACCTTCATCAATATCTGTCACTACTACCTTTGCACCTTCATCGGTAAACTTATCAGCAATTGCCAAACCGATCCCTTTGGCACCGCCTGTAACTATGGCAACTTTACCTTTTAAACGCTCAGACATAGTAATTCCTCCTATATTGTATTTTAATTAACAAGTATAATTTAGCATATTGCTAGTTTTTAGTCAACTAAATAGGTTATTATATCGCAGTTTTGTGATTTATTTATCATAATATAAGGGAGATATTTCATTGTGATCATACTCTTATAACATAGGCTTTTACACGTTTGGAAACAAAAAAGCAAATCACATTTAAGCCCGAAAGTTTTATTTCTTTCATTTGACCGCACATATTTCGCTTTTGCGCCGTTGATTCGCTGGGGTTGTGACTCACTTTAACGTTTTAAGCCACTGATCGCCTTCATCAATGGCTCTGATTCCACTTTTGCGCCGTTACTCGCTTTGACTTACGGCTCACTTTACCGTTTTGAGCCATTGATCGCCTTCATCAACGGCTCTGATTCCGTTTTTGCGCCGTTACTCGTCTTGACTTACGGCTCACTTTACCATTTTGAGCCACCAATTGTCTTCATCAACGGCTCTGTCACATCCAAATCCTATTAATAAAGGCCACCGTTGATCCGAACACTCTAAAAAGTATTGAATCAACGGTGGCTTTTAGCAAATTCTAATTAGTTAATTCCGTTCCAACACCGCAATAGTTTCGACATGTGTTGTTTGAGGAAATTGGTCGAATGGTTCAAGTGGATGTTTGACAGAGTAGCCCTGCTCGCCAAAACGTTCGATGTCACGAACTAAGGTTGCCGGGTTGCAGCTGACATACACCACTTTTTGCGGAGCCGTTTTAGCGGCTGCTTCGATGAAATCGACTGACAAGCCCTTGCGAGGTGGATCGACCACTATCACATCAGGGTTGATACCATCGTTTGCCCACTTTTGCATCATTTCTTCTGCATTACCTACTTCAAAATGTAAGTTATCCAGCTTGTTCAAACGTGCATTTTCCTTGGCATCTTCAATAGCCTGGGGTACGATCTCCACACCATAAACTTCTTTAGCTGCTTTTGCCAAACTCAATGAGATCGTGCCGATCCCACAATAGGCATCGACTATGATTTCATCACCGTGCAAATCGGCTAATTCAACTGCCCGCGCGTAAAGCTTCTCTGTTTGCACAGGGTTGACCTGGTAGAATGATTGGGCGGAAATGTTAAAGGTCAAACCATTCAATTGGTCCTGAATGTAATTTCGTCCACGCATAATTTTAGTAGTTGTGCCCAAAATAACATTTGTCGTATTGGGATTGATATTTTGTAAGACGCTGACTACATCAGGACATTCCTCTTGGATCTTAGCCGAAATTTCCGCAGCACCCTTTAACTTCTTGGTCCGTGTGACCAAAACGACCATCACTTCACCGCTATAATGGCCACGGCGGACCATCACATTACGGATCACTCCAGTATGTTTTTCTTCATCGTAAGCTGGCACGTTGAATTCACGCAAAATATCACGAACAGTCAATATCACTTCATCGATCCGCGGATCTTGGATCTCATAGTCTTCAAGCGGAATAAATCTATGGCTGCCACGGCGGAAAAAGCCAGTCGTCAGTTGTCCCTGATATTCACGCGCTGGGACCTGGGCTTTATTTCGATAGTGGCGTGGTTCATCCATCCCAACAGTGTCGGCTACTTCTATTTCTGACAAATGAGCTTTTTGTAAGAGGTCCATTACTAATTTGCGTTTGTATTTTAATTGCGCCGGATACGCCCAATGTTGTAGGGGTGCGATCCCTGTTTGGACTAATTCTTTTTTTCCGGCAGCGACTCGATCCGGGCTAGTAGTCAAGTACTCGATCGCCTTGGCAAAACCATATTTTTTATCGACTTTTAAGACGTGCAATTTTAGCTGCTCGCCTGGCAACGCGCCTGCAACAAACAACGGGTAGCCATCAACTTTTGCGACCCCCATCCCTTGGTAGGTCAGGTCCGTGATCGTGGTCGTCAATTCGTCATTTTTAGTGACAGGTGTTTTTTTCTTCATTTTATACTCCTCGTATTACAATTTTTCTATTATACTTTGTCGACCTTATTACAGACGAAGGTTTTTAACAAAATTCGCAAACTCTCAGCGACAAATTTACACTTCAGTTTAACATTTATCCGCAGCAAAAAGTTTGACAAGCTCACATGTAAAAAGCGGCCGCAACAAAGACTTGTTACGACCACCTTACTAACTATTTTTCATTAACAGCCTCATCGACAGAGTCTCCCTCATCTGGCAATTGTTCCATCTCATGGACGAAATGATCACGGGCATCTTGTGCTAATGCCTTTTCTGCCGTGATAGCAGAACCTGGGATCTGATCAATGTTAGCACACATTTCGATGTGTTGTTTGTGATCAACAAAAGTCATCGGGGCATCCCCGCCGTACTCGCCATCGACATTGATCATCATACGTGCATCCGGCGATGATGCTTCGATCTTGGCAGTCTTTACGTAAACGATCCGTGAGTCATCCACGTGCTTACCACCATTAAATACTTTGCGGATCAAATGCAAGATCTCGACCAAGTTGCTGGTCTTAACAATGATCAAAGTAAATTTGCCATCATCTAGCGAAGCATCCGGCACGATCTGCTCGAAACCGCCGACTGAATTAGTCAAAGCTACGAAAAACATCGAAGCTTTGCCGTCAAACTCCCCATCGTCATACTTGATTTTCATGTTTACCGGCTTGATCCGTGGCAATAATTCGGCACCCTTAGCTAAATAAGCTAGGTAACCGAACTGTGACTTTAGCTCAGACGGTACGGAGTACGTGATCTCTGATAACAAACCACCGGCGGCAATATTCACGAAATAATTCTCATCGGCCTGACCAATATCCATCTTGACCGTTTCACCATTGGCGATCACCTTAGCCGCCGCTAAAGGATCTTCACGCGGTATTTTCAAAGCACGCGCGTAATCATTAGTCGTTCCAGCAGGAATTATCCCCATCTTAGGACGTTTTTTCAGCGGTGCGATCCCATTCACGACCTCATTGATCGTTCCATCACCACCAGCAGCGATCAACAATTCGAAACCATCTCTTGCAGCTCGTCTTGCTTCATTTTGCGCAGAGTTTTTCTCCGCTGTGGTTGCAAAGGCACTTGTTTCATAACCTGCATTTTCCATGATATTCAAAATACCGATCAGGTCTTTTTTCATCGCTTCTCTGCCGGAAGTGGGATTATAAATTACACGACAACGTTTTTTCATAATTCTCTCGTTTCCTAGGAAGTTGTGCTCCCTTACCTTTCCTTCAAACTAGCCATCAAAAGCTGGTTAACAACTTTAGGGTTGGCCTTACCACGAGTTTGTTTCATGATATTGCCGACCAAGAAACCAACGGCACGATCCTTACCGTTCTTGAAGTCTTCGATCGACTTGGTATTATTATCCAAGACATCATCAATGATCGGCTGCAAGCTAGCAGGGTCAGACAATTGGACCATCCCTTTTTCTTCGACCCATGCTTTAGGATCCGTATCATTGGCAACAATTTGTTTGAAGACTTTCTTAGCGATCTTGCTGGAGATCGTTTCGTCTTGGATCAAGCTGATCATCTGTGCTAAATGTTCTGGTGTCAAAGCCAAGTCAGCTAATTCGACCTTTTTATCATTCATGTAGGCACTAACATCACCCATCAACCAATTAGCGGCCAGCTTTGGATCAGCTCCTGCAGCGACCGTTGCTTCGAAAAAGTCGGACATTTCCATCGTTTGTGTCAAAACGTCAGCATCATATTCAGTCACGCCCCACTCATTGACATAACGTTTGCGCCTATCTTCCGGCATTTCAGGGATCGAATCTTTGACTTCCTTGATCCAATCATCTGAAATGTGGATCGGCGGCAGGTCTGGTTCTGGGAAGTAACGGTAGTCGCTCTTTCCTTCCTTGACACGCATCAAGACTGTTTCACCAGTGTTTACGTCAAAACGACGCGTTTCCTGTTGGATACTACCGCCCGCTCTAATAACATTTTCCTGGCGTTTTTCTTCAAACTTCAACCCTGAACGAACGTGTTCAAATGAATTCAAGTTTTTCATTTCGGTTTTTGTTCCATACCGCTCAGACCCGATCGGACGAACAGAAATGTTAACATCGGCTCGCATGGACCCTTCTTCCATTTTTACGTCAGAAACGCCAGTAAATTGGATGATCTGGCGCAGCTTCTTTAGGTATGCATATGCTTCATCGGCCGAAGCAATGTCAGGCTTTGACACGATCTCGATCAATGGTGTTCCCTGCCGGTTCAAGTCGACATAGGAATAGCCGTCTGGATCATGGGTGTTTTTCCCAGCGTCTTCTTCAACATGCATTTCTTCGATCCCGATCTGCTTGGTTGAACCATCTTCTTGTTCAATTTCCAAAAAACCATCATGGGCGATCGGCGTTTCAGCCTGAGTGATCTGATAAGCTTTTGGATTATCTGGATAAAAGTAATTTTTCCGATCAAAGTGAATATCTTTAGTAATGTGGCAGTTCAAAGCCAGTGCGGCGCGCATGCCGTATTCCAAAGCACCCTTGTTGACTTCTGGCAAAACGCCCGGATAGCCCCAGTCGATCACGTTAGTATTGGTATTCGGTTCTTGTCCATATTTAACTGGTGCCGGAGAAAATGCTTTAGAATTAGTTTTCATTTCAACGTGGACTTCAAGTCCGATTGTTGTAGTAAAGTTCATTAATTTTCCCCTCCGATCGTTGGTACTTCTTTATGAAAATCTGTTGCTTGTTCAAAGGCATAACCAGCACGATATATCGTTTCTTCGCCAAACTGCGGTGCGATCAACTGCATACCGATCGGCAGGCCATTTGAAAAGCCTGCTGGTAATGACATTCCGGGCAAACCAGCCAAGTTAACTGGAATAGTCAAAATGTCATTCATGTACATAGTTACAGGATCATTGATCTCCTCACCGATGCCAAAAGCAGTCGAAGTTGTCGTTGGTGCTAAAATCAAATCATAATTAGCAAACACATTGGCAAAGTCCTGGCAGATCAATGTCCGCACTTGGGCAGCTTTCTTGAAGTATGCATCGTATGTTCCTGCGGAAAGAGAGAATGTCCCCAACATTATCCGCCGTTTGACTTCATCGCCAAAGCCTTCGGAACGTGAACGAACATAGACATCCTCCAAATTCTTAACATCATCTGCGCGGAAACCGTAGCGGATCCCATCGTAACGCTGCAAGTTAGAAGAAGCCTCTGAAGAAGCAATGATATAATAGACTGGCACACCGTATTTGCTGTAAGGTAAGGAAACTTCTTCGACTGTGGCACCCATTTTTTCAAAGGTTTGAGCTGCGTTTTGAACAGCGGCACGAACATCATCATCCACACCTTGATCCATGAATTCTTTAGGCAAACCAATGCGCATTCCCTTAACATCACCATCGAGTTTGGCAGTGAAGTCAGGAACTTTGCGCTCAGATGAAGTAAAGTCGTGTTTGTCATAACCAGAAATGGCACTCAACATCAAGGCATTGTCCTTGACCGACCGTGTCATTGGTCCAACTTGATCCAAACTAGAACCAAAGGCAATGACGCCGTAACGTGAAACACGACCGTAAGTCGGCTTGACACCAACGATGCCGTTAAAGGCGGCCGGCTGGCGGATCGAACCCCCGGTATCAGTTCCCAAGGCAGCCAACAACTGACCAGAAGCCACAGCGGCTGCAGGGCCACCGGAAGAACCACCAGGGACTTTAGTCTGATTCCAAGCATTTTTGGTGATCTTAAAGGCTGAGTTTTCAGTAGATCCACCCATGGCGAATTCATCTAAGTTCAATTTACCCACATCGATCATGCGAGCAGCAGCCAATTTGTCAGCAACCGTTGCATTATAGATCGGTTCAAAGTTGCCCAAGATCTTGCTGGCAGCGGTTGTTTTCAAACCCTTGGTCACGATATTATCTTTGATGCCAACGGGGATCCCGGCTAATTTATCAGCATCCGTGATCCCAGATTCATCGACCTTTTGTGCAGCAGATAAAGCCTGGTCTTCGTTTAAAGTCAAAAAGGCTGCGATCTTAGGATCAATAGCTTTGATCTTTTTGAAAGTTTCAGTCGTTAATTCTTGCGAGCTGAACTCCTTGTTAAGTAAACCTGCATGCAACGATGACAGGTCATTTTTAAAGTAATCCATTGCTTAACCTTCCTCACTTTCATCGATAATTGCGGGAACTTTAACAAAGCCCTTGTCTTTTTGAGGAACATTATGCATCAACTTGTCACGATCAGTCCCTTTAACTGCCTCGTCTTCACGCATAACATTTTTAGCTTCAGCAACAGTAGATGTTACTGGAACACCTTCCGTATCAACTTCGCCGAGTTGCTGAACCATTTTAATGATGTCATCCATCTGGCCAGCAAACATTTGCAACTCATCATCAGTGAATTCGAGTTTAGCTAATTTAGCGACATGCTTCACTTCATCGGCTGTGATTGCCATTTTGTTTCCCTCTTTCTTTTTTTGTTTTCATTTAATTGTCTTATACCATAAGTCTACGAAATATTACAAACTAACACTAAATATTCTAGCATATTTTCAGAAAAGTTTGGCACTATTATAGCCAAAAACTGGACATGCCTTTAAGAGCCTTTAAGACACATCACAGTTTTTATAATTTATAAGTTTGAACAAACGAAAGGCAGTTGTAGTTAAAACTGCGGTTGAGTTTTAACTGCTTTGGCGTTTGCGATTATTACTTTCATATAGTTTTAGCCACATTGGCATTTGCGGTTAAAACCCCGGTTGAGTTTTAACTGCTTTAACGTTTGCGGTTATTGCTCTCATGTAGTTCTAGCCGCTCTGAAGTTTGCAGTTATTACTTCAACACAATTTTAACCGCAAATCTAGTTGCCGGAGCTACTTTATCTAACTTACACCAGCTTTTCAATTTGCTGGAGTTATTTTACACGACCTACGTCAGCTTTTTTCCTACCAGAGTCCAAACTCATCTTCAATCAAATTTATCCGCGCCTCACAGCCATTAATAACTGCTAAAAACGTGGGTATAGAAATCGCCGTTATTATCCTGACGTGATAAGAAGGCTTGGACTGTTCCATCGGCACCCTTGATCGTGATATCGATCGGGATCCCCATTGGTAAGTAAGTCCGCGCTGCTTGTGCCACGTACTGAGTAAAACTGGTGATCTCCGTTTGACTGTAGAACTGAGTCGTAATATTGACTTTCATACCTTGCAAAGTCTTATTTTTATATTGGCCTTGAGCTGTCACACCATCCAAGTTCGGGAAGAAGTTCTTGATCTTGTTTTGGAAGCCTTCAAATGATGTTTCATCATTGTCATTTGGCACCGACTTAGTTGCTGTGGACGGGAAAGTATAACTGGATAAATGGGTATCTTTCCAATTACCGATCTCATTGCCGCTCTTGCTGACAGTTGTTGAGTAAAATGAGCCGCCGACCAAGCTGTCATTTGGCGCCTGTTCAAACATAGCGATCATGATCGGAGTATCGTTTGAAACTCTTTTTTCCTTTCGGAGACGTGACAAAACTTTGGCCGCAGCGATCCGTCCTTGTTTAGTCATTTCTTCCTTCGAAATGCTAGAGGAATAAGTTGCACCATATTGTTCCTTTTGGTAGTAATCTTTACGGTTCATCCCGATACCGATCGTGATGCCTCCTAAACTTAACTTACCATCATCCTCGTTCATATAATCTTGTTCTTCGATCTGCTGGATGTACTTTGGATTCCTAGTTTTTGCGTCTTTTTTGCCGTTATCTTTTGGATTTAATCCTGTAGGATTACTTCCTGATTGCCGGTCCAGCCAGTTCTCAACGGTAGAACGTGAAAGGATCTGACCTTCTTGAAAAACGTATCTTTTAGGCGGAAATTGTGATTTTGATAGTGAAGTTAAACCTGATTCGAAACTCTGCAAATTTAACATGTTATCAGCATCTTGTGTAATGCCGACTCCACGCGCCCGACTAGTCCGGTATTTGCCGTTTTTGATCACGCCTTGGTAATCAGAGTCGTCCGTTTTACCCGTAGTCTGATAACCCTTCTTAGAGGTCGTTTTATTCGTGCGCGCCGTATTCCCCCCCGAATCACCGCCGTTACTATTCGTATTCGAACATGCACTGATCAGCAACACCGACATCAGTAAGCTGATAACAATCGCTGCCCTCTTTTTCATCCTTGCTCCTCCATTTTCTTGATAAACTGTTCCTCATCCATGATCTGCGTACCTAAATCTTGTGCCTTAGTCAATTTGCTGCCGGCATCATGACCCGCGATCAAAAGTGATGTGTTTTTAGACACGCTTCCTGTTACTTTGGCACCATGCTCTTCTAGCCATTTTTTGGCATCCGCACGGGTAATAGTATCTAACGTTCCGGTCAAAACGACCGTTTGTTGATTAAATTCACTTTCTTGAGCTTGTTCTTCGATCTGACCAGCTGTTTTGCCAAGATAATCCATGTTGACCTTTTGTTTCTTCAGTTCTGTAATCAACTCAGCTACTTCATCGGTCGCAAAATATTTGACGATACTTTCAGCGATAACTCCGCCCATCGAATTTATTTCCTCGATATCTTCCGTGGATGCCTGGCTGATCTTATCCAAGCTGCCAAAATGTTGCGCTAAGATCCGCGCCGCTTTAGCACCCACATGACGGATACCTAAACCAAACAACAAGTGTTCCACTGAATTTTTACGACTGGAATCGATCGCCTCTAACAAATTATTCGCTGACTTATCTTTGACCTTATCTAATTTTAATAAGTCATCTTTAGTCAGTTTATACAGGTCGGCCACATCTGTTATCAGGTCCAAATCAAACATTTGCTGGATGATCCGTTTGCCTAAACCACGAATATTCATCGCATTTCTGGATACAAAGTGGATCACACTTTCTTTCAAAAGTGACGGACATTTAGGATTGACGCAACGTAACGCTACTTCGTCATCCAAATGAACTAACTCAGCACCACATTCCGGACAATGCGTTGGCACTTCATAATCACTGGAATCAGCGGGACGTTTGTCAAACACGACCTCGGAGATCTCGGGAATAATATCGCCTGCCTTATGCAACTTCACGGTATCTAAGATCCGGATCCCTTTTTCTGCCAAATAGTCTGGGTTGTGTAATGACGCGCGACTGACCGTAGTACCCGCTAAGCGTACAGGGTCCATGACTGCCGTCGGTGTCACGACACCTGTCCGTCCAACAGTCCACTCGATATCTCGCACCACAGTTTCTTGTTCATCCGGCGGGAACTTGTAGGCGATCGCCCAACGAGGGACCTTGACTGTATTTCCTAATTCCTGTTGGACTGTAAATGGATCAGCCTTCAAAACGATCCCATCAATATCATACTCGAGTTCAGTTCGTCTATTTTGATAATCATCGATGTAGTCGTCGACCTCATCCATATTGGTTGCCAAACGTGAGTCCGTGTTAGTCTTAAAGCCCCATTCACGCATTTTTTTCAAGGCCTGACTTTGGGATTTAACTCCGTATTTTTCTGGTTCCATTAAATAGTAAATAAAGGTACTCAAGTTACGCGCCGCAGTGATTTTAGAATTTAACTGCCGCAACGAGCCAGCTGCCGCATTTCTCGGATTGGCAAAAACTGGGAGGCCTTGCTCTTCACGATACTCATTCAGGTAAACAAATGAACTCTTGGGCATATAACACTCCCCGCGAACTTCGACCGAAACCGGCTCACTCAAGCGCAGCGGGATCGCGTTGATCGTTTTCAGGTTTTGAGTGATATCTTCGCCGACTGTTCCGTTGCCACGAGTCGAGCCTTTGACAAAGACACCATCTTCATACGTCAATGAGATCGCCAGTCCATCGATCTTTAACTCGCAATTAAAGGAGACATTTTCAACAACGTTTGAATGCAAACGGTCGATGAAAGCTCGCAATTCATCTTTCGAAAAAACATCGCCTAAAGAAAGCATCGGCGTCTCATGAGTCACTTTTTCAAAACCGGACAGGATATGCCCACCGACTCGCTGAGTGGGTGAATCCGTAGTAATGACCTCGGGATGCTGTTTTTCTAGATCTTGCAACTGGCGGTATGTCTGATCGTAAACTGAATCTTCGACTGTCGGTTGATCCAAGACATAATACTCCCGGCCCCATTGGTTTAGTTTTTGCCGTAAGTCTTGCGCTTGCTTAGCAATATTTTCCTGATCTGCGGCCATCGTTTTTCCTCCTCCAACTACTATGAAAATTTGGGATCTTGTTGTAAGAGCTGACAAATTTTCGATTCTTTTTTATTTTATTTCTCTAACAACTATTGAGTAAGCTTTAACGTAAAATTTTACCAAACCTTATACGACTAGCGCTTGCTGATCGGTGCAAAAGAAGCCAACAAACGTTTAATACCTTGGGAAGCAAAGGCAATATCAAGTTCTGTATTTTCACCTTCACCATTAACTTTAACAACAGTGCCTTCACCCCAAGCTTTGTGGAAGATCTTATCGCCCACGTTCCAAGCCTTCTTTTCTGCCCCAGTGGTTGTCGGTTTAGTGACGGTCCCTGGTTTCATTTGTGCTTGCTTATATGGATCGATCTGACGGGCAGTTTTCGGTTTGGCAAAACCTGTGCTTTGTACTTCATTTTCTGATTGTAAGAGGTCATCATCGATCTCTTCAACAAAACGAGAAGTTGGGTTGTTTTGCTTACGTCCGTATAACATTCGCGAAAAAGCGTTAGTCAAAAATAATTCTTGCTGTGCGCGAGTGATCCCGACATATGCCAAACGACGTTCTTCTTCCAGTTCATCTTCATCGGTCATTGCACGTGATAACGGGAATATCCCCTCTTCCATCCCGATCAAAAAGACAACTGGAAATTCTAGGCCTTTAGCGGCATGCAACGTCATCATCGTGATCTCATTTTGTTCTTCATCAACGCTGTCTTGATCAGAAACCAACGAAAGTTCGGCTAAGAAATCAACGAATGGATCTTCATGCTCTTCATCTTCTTGCCAAGTTGAATCAAATTGCTGTGTGACCGTCAAAAATTCGTCCAAGTTTTCCAAACGACTTTCATTTTCCAATGACTGTGTCTTCTTTAAAGCCTGACGATAACCGGCACGGTCTAAGATAGTATCAGTCAACTCCGTCACTGTTGCACTCTTTTCCATGTCATGTAAATCACGCATTAGCTTAGCAAAGCTCTCTAACTGTTTAGCTGCTTTGCCTGTAACGTTAGTCATCATCACGTTTTCAGCAGCTTCCAACATGCTCAAACCATTCATGGCGGCAAAGTCGGTGAGTTTGTCAAGACTAGCCTGACCGATCCCGCGCTTAGGTTCATTGACCACTCGGTTGAAACTCATCGAGTCTTGCGGATTAGTAGCCAAACGTAAATAAGCCAAGATATCCAAAATTTCTTTCCGGTCATAAAAACGATGGGCGCCCACGATCTTATAAGGGATATTAGTCTTAACAAAAGTTTCTTCCATCACACGTGACTGAGCATTGGTTCTGTACAACACTGCAAAGTCGCTGTACTTTCTACCTTCCTCACGGATCTTTTGCTGGATATTTTTCACCACGAAATAAGCTTCATCATTGGCATTCATACCACGATAGTAATGTATCTTAGAACCGGAATTATTTTCCGTCCAGAGAGTCTTAACTTTCCGGTTCACGTTATTTTTGATCACTGAATTTGCAGCATCTAAGATCGTTTTAGTGGAACGATAATTTTGCTCCAATTTGACGACCGTCGCATCCGGGTAATCTTTTTCAAAGTTCATGATATTTTCCATGTTAGCTCCACGCCAACCATAAATACTCTGGTCAGCATCACCTACGACACAGACGTTACGAGAGCCGGCTGCCAACATGCCTACCAAACGATACTGGGCTTCATTAGTGTCTTGGTATTCATCAACATGGATATACTGAAATTTACGCTGATAATACTCTAAAGTTTCCCGGTCTTCGGTGAACAATCTGATCGTTTGCATGATCAGATCGTCAAAATCCATGGCAGAATCTTTATGGAGTTCAGCTTGGTATTTCTCATAAGCCTGGGCCGTGACCTCTTCCACTGGGCTTGCAACATTTTTCTGGTAGTCGTCGACAGTTAATAAGTCATTTTTTGCATTTGAAATATTACTCAAAACCATGCGTGGATCGTAGCGTTTGGTATCTACATTTAAATCAGCTAAAATATGTTTCATCAATGTCCGCTGTTCGCTAGGACTAGCGATCGTAAACGAACGGTTAAAACCTATTTTTTCAGCTTCACGCCGTAAGATCCGGACACATAAAGCATGAAAAGTCGACACCCAAATATCTGAGGCACTTTCACCTAATAATTTATCGACACGTTCACGCATTTCACGAGCAGCTTTATTTGTAAAAGTGATCGCTAAAACATGCCATGGTAAAACATTTTTTTCTTGGATCAAATATGCGACCCGATGTGTTAAAACACGTGTCTTACCACTACCTGCTCCGGCCATGATCAAAAGCGGTCCCTCTGTACAGCGAACCGCCTGCGCTTGTTTATCATTCATTTTGTCTAGTAGGTTATTTTGACCCAAATCATTCAATCCTCTCTAATCTTCAGTCTGTATTATTATAGCACAGGACACCCCTTCTTGGGCACAGCCTATGCCTGTGGAAAGGTATCCATTTTAGGAAGATATATGTATGCGGAATAGAGAGGACTCCGTTATTTTATGCAAGCTTTTGACAAACTATTTCCTAGCTTGATCTAATTCTAACTTGATAGAGTTCTTTTCATTAATACTTCCGTAGATCGAGGCATGACCGGACGCTCATCTATCTGACTTTGTGCCAGTCGCTCTCTGACTAGACGTTCATTTGCCAAACTTCAGGCCGGTCGTCTCTTGACCGGACATTCATCTGCTAAACTTCAGGCCGGTCGCTCTCCGACTGGACGCAACTTAGTTTGTCATATATGTCCAGCTTACATATACCTACTTCTCTTGCATACAAAAAGAGACCCTCATGCTCGCGGGCCCCTTTCCTAATTTATTCTTTTTTATCTTCTTCTGATCGTCCTTCATCCCAGATACCGGTCCGATCAAGCTGTTCTTTGGCCTTGTATCCATCCTTACCGGCCGTGTAAACAAAGCCACTCTTGGATTGCGGTAGCATTGAAGTTGGATAACGGAAGAAGGTGTAGAACCAACTTTCCTTTAAGACCCATTGTGTCTTGATGGCATTGAGATCTTTTTCCTGGAAAAAGCCCAGGGCACCTTTTTGTATTATCTTTGGTAAAACTATTGGCATATTTATAGAAGCACGTATCTGCTCCTCTTCCAAGGAAACATTGCTAATATAGCGGTAAATATCTCCAGATTCATGGATCGCAGGCACGATCCGTTTGACGTATATAGCCTGTGTTTGTGTAACAAAGAAACCGATCTCAATCACGCCCACGTAATTCAAGTTGTCCCCGATCAAAGTAGCAATGTTTTTAATTTCATCCCAAATCGGCTTCGCAACCGCAGCTGGCCCCACGACCTGATTCAAATGATGTTCTTCATAGTATGTTTCCAAAGGTGCCAGATATGTTAGTGTCCCATTTTGATCACGAACCAGAAAAACTGAGATCTCATGCTCATAAGGGACCCAGGACTCGAGAACAAAAGTCCCTTGCTCAACTAATTCTGCACATTTGGCAATATCCGATTGTTTGCGCAAGATAAACTGCGGATTACGCATCAAGCCTTTTTGGATCGGTTTTAAGACACAAGGAAAACCGATCGAAGAGATCGCCTGGTAAATATCATCTAAACTGACAATAGTCGCATAGGGTGCAATATTGACATTGATCTGTTCAAAAAATGCTCGTTCCAATAAACGATCTTGCATTAACTCAAGCGCTTCATTGCCCTGAGGAACACTAGTAAATTTTTGGATGTATTTAATTGACTCCGAACTGACCTGCTCAGACTCATAAATCACCAGATCACACCGTTCCGCAAATCTTTGCAGCTGCAACTGATCATTGCCTCGTCCCACTATCGGCAGATCTGCTTCCCTTAAAGTCGGGCTTTCCGCGTTGGAACCATACGCTGCCGTTTTAAAGCCCATTTGCTTGGCCTTACGGACTAAATCGATCCCATTCGGGCTGCTGCCGATCACACCGATCGTATTATTAGGAAATAAGACTTCTTCTGCCACTTTAAATTCACTACTTTCCTTGACTTCGAGTATTACTTTCCAAATAGAATCATAACATAGTTTTTCTTGAATAGTCGTGGTTTACTACTTTTTTAGTAAAAATATATAATCTTTTTAAATTAATCTAAAAAGCCGCTCACTTAAAGAAAGCAGCCAAGCTGATCAACATAAAGTTAAAATCTACTCACCAACGAAATGAACTTTATCGTCTTCAAAAGAAGAGATCCGAGCTAATGATTCTAAACGAATTCCTTGGTCGCGCAAAAGCTGTCCCCCACTTTGGAAAGCTTTTTCGACTACGATCCCGACTCCTTCGACATGAGCATCCGCTTGCTTACAGATCTCGACTAGACCCGAAATCGCCTGTCCATTTGCCAAGAAATCATCAATGATCAAAACATTGTCCGTTTGGAGTAAAAATTTTTGATCGACTGAAATTTTATTAGTGACTTTTTTGGTGTAAGAATATACATCTGCGGTAAATAACGAAGTATTCATAGTAGAGCTTTTAGTCTTACGGGCAAACAAAACCGGAACATGTAATGCTAAACCAGACATGATAGCCGGTGCGATCCCTGAAGATTCAACCGTCAAGATCCGCGTGATATTGTTATCCCGGAACAAATGAGCAAACTCTTGTCCAATGGTATTCATCAATTCTGGGTCGATCTGATGGTTCAAGAAAGAATTGACCTTCAAAACATTACCTGGTAAAACCAGACCATCTTCTCTGATCCGTTTCTCTAATAATTTCACTACAACTTTCCTCCTATAAAATAGCAGGGTCACATATGGTATACAGAAGACAACAATAACAAACTATCAGCTAAAGACTTAAAGTCCGTGACTTATTGTGATAATTGGTTAAGTAAAATCTTTTGCCCTGCGCGCCTGACTGAATTCTGCCTATCTCATGTGACTGCATAACTACGGTCTTTATTACTTCAAGAATAGCACACCAAAAGACAAGCGACAATATCAACAAATAAAAGTCCAACATTTGGCCCATCACTTACAAATCATAACGATCCAAGTGATATTCTTTGATCAGGTCGATCAGCTTTTGCGCATAATCAGGGTCAGTAGCATAACCCTTAGACTGCAAAGCACGCGCTGCTTCTTGATAACTTTTAGCATTGATGACCGCTTGATAATGTCTCGCATCCCAACCAGTACCATCAACGAATAGCTGTGTATGAGCGCTGATCGATTCGTCGTAACTATTATAGGATGCAAAGCGATCCTTGACCGTGATCCATTTGCCATTAACATACTCTTTTGTCGTCAATAACGGACTATTAGGATCTGAGCTCTTGATCCCGAACAAATTATTATATTTGCGTGCTAATTCACTCGTGCCCCAATCCGATTCCAAACTAGCCTGTGCTAAAGTGATGCTGGCAAACACATGATTTTGACGCTGCTGTTTTTGAGCACTTGGAACTAGTTCTTTAATAAACGCCTTTCTACTTTTAGTCTGACTAGTCTGTTCCACTTTAGGCCCCTTATTGTCATAGAGGTCGATCCACTTGATAGTCTGGACCGAGATCAAAGTCACCAAAAGCACAGCTAACAGCAAGTCTGGCCATCTAAAAGTGACCTTTTTTGACTTGCGTTTAGCAGTGGGATGACGCTTTTTAGTTTGCTTCGTCTTTTTATTACTTTGTTTTTTCTTTTGTGCCAATCAGCTTCATCCTTTTCGTACTCGGCTTAGCAATGGTTTAGCGATCAGCGGTGCCGCAACTGCAGCAATTATCGCTTCCGGCAAACCATTTGTCGCTACGACCCCCAACAAATACGGCATTAACGCCTGAGTATCTATTTGATAAAGTGCCTGGGAATGTCCGTTATAAAATACATAGATCTGTGACAGTACTAAAACTGTATTAGTTAAAGAGCCTATTAACCCAGCGATCCCTAACACTAAATACTGCTGTTTCATTTTTTGTGATAACCAGCGGAATGTATAACCCGCTACGACCCCGATCAAGATCCGGGGTAAAACTGAGACCAAAGGATTCACAAAAACTATGGCTGCCAATGGACTAGTTGGCCAAACGAAGGCCCGCACAAATGTGATGCCTCCCCAGATCCCACCAACAACCGCACCGCCGCTTGGTCCTAAAGTCAAAGCAGCTATGACCACCGTCACGTGAATGATCGTTAAATTCAACGGACCGAGGGGAATATAACCCAAAAATGGGACAAAATTTTGTACAATAATAATTGCGGTAAACAATGCATATAAAACTCTACGGTAAGTCTGGTTGTTTTTAACCACTTTTTTTTTCCTCCATGACAAACATTTTGTTCAAGGATCAGATTATTGACTATCATTATAGCATATTTGGCAAATTTACCTGTTTAATGTTTTAAAAATATTCATTTAAAAAAACGGCTGCTAACTTGCAGTCGTCTTCCACTATTTTTAAGTTATAAGCAACGATATTTTCACAGTTCTTCGTGCACGATATCGACCGTTTGACCAAGCACGCGCTTGAAAATTGCAAAGTCACGCGGTTCGATCTCGTCTTCCAATCGTTGCTGTAATGTTTCCCAAAATTCTTCATTAGTTTTAAAACTATCTGAATATTTTTCTGTGGTGGTCAGGTGTGTGACCCGATGATCAGATGGATCGATCCTTTTTTCGATCAAGCCCATATTGATCAACTTTTTGATGTGATAGTTTGTATTTGGAGTCGACTGACTTAATAAGCGCGAAATTTTACCGATCGTCGGTTGTTTCAGCTGATAAATAGCCTCCAAATAATAAACATCGATCGCCCCCAGTTTTGAAGATTCTTCATCCTCATACTGTTGACTTGTTAACTGCAAGATCTGTGTCAGATCTGACATAAGTTTCTGTAGCGAACTCATACTTCAACCCCCATTGTTTAACTTTTCCCCTAGAAATTTATATCTATTAGTTTCAATCATAAAAATACTTGAGATATCCACTTCTAAATATATACATATTATATTGTACGACATTCACGAAGGAACGCAAGAAAGTTATCTTAATTTTTTCAAATTAAATTTTTAACACAGAATGTGAAAGGCGTCAAGTACAGTTTCAATATAAGAATTTCATAATTTTATCTAATACTTGCCAGTAATTTTTCTATGAAACGTAGGCCACGCTCTTAAATAAATAATAAAATAATTTAGCTTTATAATTTTCTGTTAGCGAATTCTTCATTGCCTTTAAAAAACATCCCCTGATCCTACTCTCAATTCTTTTTTCTTTTAAATTTAATTAACTGCCTTTACTAATTCTTATAAGCTTTAGGATATTCAAACCACTTACAACGTGCTATAATTAATAGCACTGAATGGAGATTTCTAGTAGTTCTCAAGTAAGTTAGCTAGCAAATCAAATTATTGGAACTATTGTCTAGTATTCGTTGACTCCATTTTGAGGAGGGATCCTATTGTCGCAAAGCGTTATTAAATTATTCTGGTTCATACTGACCATAGTTGCATTTACTTTAGGAGTGGTCGGTTTAGCTTTACCAGTAATACCACAATTGCCCTTTTTGATCACTGGGTTTTTCGGCCTATCTAAGCTGTCGCCACGTTTCCATCGCTGGGTGACCAACAGCAGGCTCTACCGGATGCTTCTTGGCAGTCTAAGCGAGCATTGTAAGCAAAAAAAAGCAGAGTTTGAAAAACGTGGGATGAAATGGTACGAGTCGCTTTATTTCAAAATGATGGCTGTTATTTTAGTCCAGGATTAATTAAACCTTGAGTCAGTCGTGCAGTCGCACGTTTGGCCCATGATATACATAAAAAAAGTAGACACTCTTTTTAAGGAGTAGCTGCTTTTTTATTTGCAAAATTTCTTTGCGACCTTGCTGCTTACTTACCCTCTTGCATTGCCCTTTTCAAGGCCGCTGCTAAGGGACTTTCTGCTGGCTCATCATCTTGATTGACCTTTTTGATCAAACGTTTTTCTTCATGCTTAGTCATTTTTTTGTTCTTTTGCTTCTTGCCGGTCGGTTTTTCTGTAGTGCCATCGTACTTGCAACGGAAATAAGTCCCATTCTTCCCTTCGACTAACAACATCTTCCTGTGACACTGTGGACAGCGGTGATTGGTAACCTTAGCCTCTGCACGCCGATGATAATCACAATCTGGGTTAGTACAAACTAAGATCTTACCATTACGAGTATTCTTCTCTTTTAATAAAGATCCACACTTCGGACATTTCTTGGATGTTAATGAATGATCGCGATATTTTTGCTGGCTGTTTTTGATCTCAGTTACGAGTTTCTTCGTTTCCTTTTCGATCTCTAAGATAAATGCTTGGCTATTGTACTTACCACGGGCGATCTGTTCCAGTTGTTCTTCCCATTTGGCAGTCAGTTCAGGTGTGACCAAGGCTGGGTTTACAAGCTGGAGCAGCTGCTTGCCTTTTGGAGTGACCTGCAAGATTTTGCCCGAACGCTCCATCAAATCGCTTTTTACCAATTTCTCAATGATCTCAGCCCGCGTAGCCGGAGTTCCCAAGCCATACTTTTCCATCCTCGCCAGTAAACTACCTTCATTTAAAGGAGCTGGCGGTGTCGTTTGTTCTGCCGAGATCTTAAACTTGGGAGCGATCTTTTCGTTCATTTGCCAGTTTCGTTGCTTACCTTCCGGCGTTTTGTCTGCCCGCCAGCCAGCATTGACTAATTTTTCCTGTGTAAAGACAAAATCGTCTTGTCCAAACCGAACGGTAACCTTTTGTTGCTTTGTTTGGTATGGCTGCGCAAATAAACCGGCAAATCGCTTAACGATCATGGTATAGATCCGGTGCTCGTCTTGCGACAATTTATCATAACGGGGTTTTTGTTCTGTTGGGATCAATGCATGATGATCAGTGACCTTTTTGTCGTTAAAAACCTTCTTTAAGACGACTTGACTGCCGTTTGCCAAATATTCTTTCACTTCAGGAACGAGGTTGTTAATGGCCTGCAAGCGTTCCTTCATAGTTGACTTGAGATCGGAACTCAAATATTTGCTGTCAGTCCGCGGGTAAGAAACGATCTTGTGGACCTCATACAGGCTTTGCACTAATGATAAGGTCTTTTTGGCAGAATAACCATAAGCTTGATTGGCCTCACGCTGCAATTCTGTCAGGTCATAAGGCAACGGGGCTTGCTGTGACTTATCCTTCTGGCTGATATCGATAACTTGCCCCGTCCTTTTTTCATGTTCAGTGACAATTTTTTGCGCTGACTGCAGATCCTTAAGCTCAAATTTATCTTTTTGTTGCCGTTGAGCCTTTTGACCATTAACATCAAGGCTGATCGTATAATATTTCTGTGGTTTAAATTGATTGATCTTTTGAGCCTGTTGGTCAACTTGTGCTAAAGTCGGAGTTTGGACGCGACCAGCTGACAAATTATCATCATATTTGACGGTCAAAGCACGAGTCACATTCAACCCAACTAGCCAATCTGCTTTAGCTCGGGCCAAAGCTGAATAATAGAGAGCATCATATTCTTTGGCTGGCTTCAATGAATTAAACCCTTCTTTAACAGCTTTATTTGTCTGCGATGAGACCCATAATCGTTTGACGGGCTTGTTAAAGCGAATATACTGTAAGATCCACCGCGCAACCAACTCTCCTTCACGCCCTGCATCGGTCGCGATCACAGCTTCCTTAATGTCTTTTCGTTTGGCCAGGCTAGAGATTGTTTTCAACTGACCTTGAGTCTTAGGCAGAGGCTTGATACCGATTTTTTTAGGTAACATCGGCAAAGTTTCCATTTGCCACTTACCCCAATTTTTGTTGAGGTCTTCCGGCATCTGTAACCCTAACAAATGGCCTAATGCCCAAGTCACAATGACCTTGTCTCCTTCAAAATAATTTTTATGTTTCTGACTTGCTCCCAAAATCTTGCTCAGATCACGTGCCACACTTGGCTTTTCCGCCAAAATCAATTGTTTCATTCAAATAACTTTCCTTTCAAAAATACGTCCACTTTATTGAGTGTAGCACACTTTTTCGCTCAAAACGACTTCAGTATCTTTGGCCGTAGCATTATTTAAGCTGGTCCGTCATTAGTTAAATAACGTGAAGTAGCTATTCATAGATTGCGGGAATTACTTTGACTAAGTTGCGCCTACTTTCTCATTTGCCAGTCTTACTTCGATAAACTTACGCCTGCATTTAGAGTTACCGGAGTCACTTTACCAAACTTTTGACCGCATTTTTACTTATACTTATTACTTCAACCAATTTTTAACTGCAACACTCACTCCTACTGTCAAAACCCTCATAAAAGAAAAAAAGACATCTCTCAAAAAGAGAGATGCCATAACGTTCAAAAGAATGATTATTTAAGGTTAACTGAAGCGCCAACTTCGTCAAGCTTAGCTTGGATGTCGTCAACTTCTTCTTTAGAAACGCCTTCCTTGATAACTGAAGGGAGGTTGTCAACCAAGCCCTTAGCATCTTTCAAGCCAACACCTGTGATATCCTTAACAGCTTTGATAGTCTTAACCTTAGCTGTACCTTCACTTGTCAATTCAACGTCGAATTCTGTTTGTTCCGCAGCAGCATCGCCACCAGCAGCACCTGCAGCTGCAACTGGAGCAGCAGCTGAAACGCCGAATTCTTCTTCAATAGCTGAAACTAAATCGTTTAATTCAAGAATGCTGGCTTCTTTAAGGTCAGCAATGATTTTTTCTGTATCTAATGCCATTTTATTTTCCTCCAAATTTTTAATCAAATATATTTAAAATACAACCTTAAGCTGCATCTTCGTCTTTGCTGTCAGCAACTGCTTTAACAGCATAAGCAACATTGCGCACTGGTGCTTGCAATACTGAAAGCAACATTGACAATAAGCCGTCGCGGTCTGGCAACTTGGAAAGTGCATTGATATCTTCGACAGAAGAAACCTTTCCTTCGATCATACCACCCTTGATGCTTAATGCTTCATGATCTTCAGCAAATTTTGCGATCACACGTGCAGGGGCAGCAACATCTTCGCTACCAAAAGCAATTGCAGTAGGTCCTGCAAATACTTCCTCTAAGCCTTCAAAACCTGCTTTGTCAGCTGCACGTTTCAAGTACGTGTTTTTAACGACACGCATCTCAACGCCTTCTTCACGTAGTTGTTGACGTAGATCAGTAACTTCTTCAACCGTCAAACCACGATAATCGGCAACTACGATCGATGATGCGTCGTTGAATTTTTCAACAATAGCATCAACAATTTGCGCTTTTTTGGCAATAATTTCCTTACTCACTTGATTCACCTCCCAGTCATTGTGTAGAACTTTTCTAAATAAAAAAGCTCCGTATCCACCAAGACACAGAGAGAGAATAATACATTACTCCTCGGCAGGATATTAAGGCTTGCACCACCTGAGTCTTAGGTAGAATCATAAAAAATTGACCTCTATTAGAGTACCATGTACGCCAATAGAAGTCAACGATCATTCCTAATTTAATTTATTAAATTAAAGAGATGAAACATCAAGTGAAACACTTGGCCCAAATGTCGAAGCCAGTGAAACGTGTTGCACATAAATACCCCTTACAGATGATGGACGAGCCTTTGTGATCACGTCATTGATCGTCTTAAAGTTACCCTTGATAGCATCTTCGCTAAACGAAACTTTACCTAACGGAACATGAACGTTACCGTCTCGGTCAGTTCTATAAGTAACCTTACCAGCTTTGGATTCTGTAACAGCCTTATTTACATCCATTGTTACAGTACCTGTCTTAGGGTTAGGCATCAAGCCTTTAGGTCCAAGGACACGACCCAAACGTCCTACTTGAGCCATCATATCTGGTGTAGCAATAGCTACATCAAAGTCCAACCAACCATCTTGGATACGTCCGACCAAGTCATCGTCACCGACAACATCGGCACCAGCATCCTTAGCTTCTTGTGCTTTAGGTCCCTTAGCAAAAACAACAACTGTTTGGTCTTTACCAGTACCATTAGGAAGCACAACAGCGCCCCGTAATTGTTGGTCTGCTTGTTTTGTATCAACGTTTAATTTGAAAGCTGCTTCGATACCTGCATCGAAGTTAGCAAAGTCGATCTTCTTAACCAAACTAACTGCTTCATTAAGATCGTAGTCTTTGTTTGCTTCGATTTGCTTAGCAGCTTCTAAATATTTTTTGCTTTTCTTAGCCATTAGTAAATTTTTCCTCCTTGCAATTTGTGGTCTATCGGATAAACCTCCCACTTGATACATTCACTTTCGCGAAGTATCCGACTGGAAAGCATGGTAATTAGTCTTCGACTGTGAAGCCCATGCTTCGTGCAGTTCCTTCAATCATGCGCGTAGCAGCGTCAACGTCTGCTGCGTTTAGATCTTGCATTTTTGTTTCGGCAATTTCTCTAACTTGGTCTTTAGTTACGCTAGCGACCTTCTTTGTGTTAGGTTCGCCGGACCCATGATCAACACCCGCAGCCTTTTTAAGCAAAATAGGTGCCGGTGGAGTCTTAGTAACGAAATCGAATGAACGATCTTCATAGACACTGATCTCAACAGGGATGATCATGCCTTCTTGGTCAGCAGTCCGGGCATTAAATTCTTTAGTGAAGCCCATGATATTGATACCTGCTTGACCCAATGCAGGACCAACTGGCGGTGCAGGAGTTGCTTTACCAGCAGGGATCTGCAATTTAACAACGTTTGTTACTTTTTTTGCCACGGTGTATTCCTCCTTATAATCCGTGTGTGGTACGGATGGCCATGAAATTTGGCCTCCCACTAGTACGCTATAAGCATACTTATAAAATATAGCATGACCTCTAGCTCTTTGCAAGCTGTTTTCACAAATTTGCAAAAACTAACCACCACGGGCAAATAACATCCTTAATTTTGCAACTCTTTAAGCTAATTTATCGACCTGCTCAAAATTCAATTCAGTCGCAGTTTCACGGCCAAACATTTCAATGTCGACACGTAATTTCATCTTTTCGTTATCGATCTCAGTGATCTTGCCGACCATCCCAGAAAAGGCACCATCGACGATAGTTACAGAGTCGCCAACTTCAGCGTCAAATTTCTCATGGCGAGCACTCAAGCCTAACTGATGCAAGATCCCATCGATCTCTTCATCAAGCAAAGGAGCAGGCTTACTACCAGCACCGTGTGAACCAACAAAGCCAGTCACACCAGGTGTGTTACGAACAACATACCAAGATTGGTCTGACATGACCATTTCAACTAACACATAGCCGGGGAAAGTCTTGAGCTTCTCAACTTTTTCTTTACCAGTCTTAGTAGTTTCACGTTTTTCTTCTTCTGGCACAACAACTCTAAAGATGTTGTTTTCCATCCCCATGGATTGGGCACGTGATTCCAAGTTAGTCTTTACCTTGTTTTCATAACCCGAATAAGTATGTAAAACATACCATTTCTTTTCCATATTTTCGGCCATTTAATTTCTATTCTCCTTTTCAAACTTCGATCATCATTACACTAATATTTACCCAAAATAAAAAAACCTCGACCACGCGAAGTTTCCTTACAAACGAAATTATACCAAATTACCTAACAAATTGCTAGTCTCTTCGACCGACTAACTAGACAAATAAACTGATCACCAATTGGACCAAATAGTCAACAATTGCGAAGAAAATTGCAAATCCAATTGCCATGAGAACAACAGTGGTCGTATCTTTGCGGTTCTCACGCGCTGTTGGCCAAGTCGTATCTTTCATTGTTTGTTTTACGTCTTTTAAAAATTTCATTAATTAAGCCTCCATAGATCCACGGATCAAACAACTTTATTTTGTTTCCCTGTGCAGCGTATGCTTACCGCAGTACTTACAAAATTTCTTTACTTCAAGGCGAGAAACCCTTGCGGGATTTTCCACCAAAGTGTAATTACGTGAACCACATTCTGAACATGCTAAGGCTATTTTTCTTTTTCCTGCCATCTTCAGTTCTCCTTAAATTATAACATTGTAACTTTATCACGGACATTAAAGCAAGTCAATACAAAGACAGTAATGCTCCCTTAGTGCGAGCTCTGTCTAACCGAGTATATCTAAACGAATCGTCCATTTAAAGTCCTTGATGGCAACAAGGAAGCATTAGGTTCGCAATCCTTAATGAATCTGCTATTAAACTTGATCAACGTCAGACTTTGTAAGTTTACAGTTTGTCACTTGGACAAGTGATCAAGCAGTCGTTTTAATTCCATTAGTTGTTCTTCAGTCCACGGATTGCCACGGACGGAATGTTCGTCTTGATAGAGCCTTGCTCTTTGTTTAACTTCTTTTTGCGCACGTTTGATATCCTGGGCTAATTCCCATGCTGGCTTTCGTAAAGCTCCCTGTGAGAAAATCGTCCACTGCTCGGCCTGATCACTAGTTGCCACTGTCACTTGAGTTAGCGGATTCATTAATTGACCTGCCAAAGACTCGATATAACTATCCGCTGTCTGACCTTCGTCCGTCCAAATCACCTGTAAAGTGTATTGACTGTAACTTTTAGACAGACCCGGCACATACATGGCATCAAACACCACTATGATCTCATAGCCACTTTGCTTATGATAATCAGAAAGGATACGCAACAACTCATCACGAGCTTCTTCTAATTGGTCATTTTTCTTAAGCTTATTTAATTTTGGCCAGTTGCCGATCATATTATATGCATCGACGATCAGAATATTTTTCTTCATTACTTACTTACTTTCCTCTGCTTGTATAAACTTGATAGATCAATAAACTAGCCGCAACACTAGCGTTCAAACTCTGCACATGTCCACTCATTGGGATCGAGACCATACCATCGCAGTTTTTCTTCAATAATGGGGATATCCCTTTTCCTTCATTGCCGATCACCAAAGCAGTTGGTGCCGCTCCATTGAACTGTCGGAAATCTTGTCCTTCCATATCGGTACCAAAGACCCAAACACCACGGTTTTTCAGTTCTTTGACAACATTTGTTAAATTACTAGCCCGCATAACAGGCACATATTCAACAGCTCCTGTTGAAGTTTTAGTGACTGTCGTTGTCAACTGAACGGCCCGCCGTTTGGGAATGATCACCCCATGTACACCAGCGGCGTCAGCTGTCCGAATGATCGAACCCAAGTTATGGGGGTCTTCGATCTCATCTAAGATCAAGAAAAACGGTGGTTCCCCAGCAGCATCAGCTTTCGCAAATAAATCATCGAGTTGCGCGTATTGAAATGGAGCCACTGAAACTGCCACTCCTTGGTGGTTCCCATGATCACTTAACATGTCCAACTTAGCTTTTGGAACCCGCGAAACAACGATCGATTTCTTGCGAGCCAGCGTGACTAACTCGTGGAGGGCATCGGAATTTAACTTTTCTTGGACATAGACTTTATTGACCGGTTGCTTTCCCTTTAGTGCAGACATCGCAGCGTGACGCCCGATCACTAACCCTTGTTCGTCAGACGTTTTATTTTTGTTCATTCTTCATTCTTTCCTTTACTTGACCTGCTTATCGTTATTTACCTCGACTGTCTCAATACACCATTTAGCCAATTCTTTCAAACGATCATCTTGTTCACTTGTATAGAGATAACCAAATAATGATTCAAAACCTGTTGAGATCCGATAGGTCATCACCGCCGTATTTTTGGCAGAAGTATGACTTTTGGCATTGCGTCCTTTTTTGAAAAAAGTCCATTCTTCTTCAGTCAATTTGTCCTCTTGCTCCATTTGTTCGATCAAAAATGCCTGGGCCTTAGCGGAAACATAGTGAGTGGCTGTCTTTTGCAGCCTATTGGGCTTGGTCAACCCCAACTCCAATAAATGTTCCCGGATGAACACTTCCCAAACCGCATCACCAATATAGGCTAGCGCGATCCCATTGATCTGTTGATAATTTGCTCTTGTCATATAACTTTATTCTCTCTTCCACCGGGTCCCTTGTGGAGTATCTTCCAAAATGATCCCCTGTTCTTTTAATTCATCCCTGATCTGATCACTTAAAGCAAAGTCCTTGTCTTTCCGAGCAGCATTGCGCTGTTTGATTTTTGCTTCGATCTCATCATCCAAAAAGCCTGCTTGTTTGACCTCAATGCCAAATACAGCTACGATCTTCTCAAAACCATCAAGTAAATATTGTAAAGTCGTTGCATTCACTTGGGCTTGAGCTGCGTAGATATTGAGTTGTTTGACCAGCTCGTAAACAACGGCGATCCCGTTTTGCGCGTTAAAATCATCATCCATGGCCGTTTCGAATTCGTCTTCATGTAATTGGAATTCTTTTTGTACTGCCAGATCCAGTTCACCTTGTTCGGCATCTTGCAAACGATAAGAAACGTTTGTAACTGCAGTTTGAATGCGGTCAAGGTTAGTTTTTGCTTCTGCCAAATTAGCCGAAGTGTAACGGATCGGACGTCTGTACTGCGTCGTAGCCATAAAGAAACGAACCACTTGCGGATCGACCTCATTTAACAGGTCATGGACAGTGATAAAGTTTCCCAACGATTTACTCATCTTTTCATCTTCTTCACCGATCGTAACAAAACCGTTATGCATCCAGTAGTTCGCAAATTTGTGACCAGTTTTCGCTTCACTTTGCGCGATCTCATTTTCATGATGAGGAAATTCAAGGTCCTGACCACCGCCGTGAATATCAATGGTATCCCCCAGAAATTTGGTAGACATTACTGAGCATTCAATGTGCCAACCGGGTCGTCCTTTACCAAAAGGCGAATCCCAAGCGATCTCACCTGTTTTGGCAGACTTCCAAACAGCAAAATCCAATGGATCTTCCTTTTTGGCTTGATCTTCTGCACTTAATCGTGCGCTGGCGCCTTGCTCCAGGTCGTTGATCGACTGCCCAGATAACAGGCCATACTTATTAAACTTGCGAGCTCGGTAATAAACATCCCCGTCAGACTCATAAGCATATCCTTTGTCGACCAGCACCTGAACGAAATCAATGATATCTTCCATATTATCCATCACGCGCGGATTGAGATCTGCTCGTTTGACATTCAAAGCGTCCGTATCAGCATAGAAAGCTTTGATAAATTTTTCAGTAACTTCCGGCACTGTCAGTCCCATCTCCTGGCTGGCTTTGATGATCTTATCATCAACATCAGTAAAATTAGAAACATACTTGACTTGGTAACCCCGATACTCTAGGTAACGGCGGACCGTATCAAAAGCTATCGCACTGCGCGCATTACCGATGTGAATATAATTATAAACAGTCGGACCACAGACATACATCCTGACCTTGCCCGGCTGCATCGGCACAAATTCCTCTTTTTTCTTAGTTAAAGTGTTATATAGCTGGATCATTTAAAAGCCTCCCTTACGAACTACTGATTTACCTCTCACTTTATATATACTGCAATAATACAATATTTTTGCTTTTTTTCTGAAATTTTATTTGCAAAACCAGGACTAATAAGCGCTTCCCTGTCAGTTTTGGTTATTACTTTGATAAAGTTTCGTTTGTGGTTACTACTTTGGGAGAGTTCTAACCGCAGTTTCGTTTGTGGTTACTATTTTAGTAAAGCTCTAACCGCAAATTCAATTACAGTTACTACTTTGGCAAACTTATAACTGCAATTCCAGTTGCAGCTACTCTTTCAATAGCCTTGTAGCCACAAACTTTCACTTGCGGGACCTACTTCGCCTATGTTGCCCCCACATTCGCACTTGCTGGTCTTACTTTAGCAAACTTGCTCTTGCATTCGCATTTGCTGGACCTACTTTAACAAACTTAGACCCGCAACCGACTAACAACTGCTCAAAGTACTCATTCATTAGCCGAACTTAACAAAAAAGCTCGGTGACAAAACAAATCTAGTTTTGTTGCCGAACTTTTCCCTTATCAGTCTTTAAAACTAAATACCCAATTCCGCAAAAGTCTTATCGATGTGTGACAACACCTTTTCGCGACCGATCAATTCGATCGAGGGAGCAAGGTCTGGTCCGTGCATTTCACGAGTTGTAGCGATCCGGATCGGCATATACAACTTCCGACCACGGATACCCTTTTCCTTTTGGATCTGCATGATCACTGATTGGATCTCGAACGCATCAAAGACTGGCAGGTCCTTGATCTTGGCCTTAAATTCCTGCAAAACTACCGGAGCTGTTTCCTGTGACAGTTCTTTCAAAGCATCCTCACTTAGAGACTCAGGGTCTTCGAAAAATACAGATGAAAGGTCGATCATTTCAGCCGCATAAGACATCTGTTGCTTATACAGGTTTGTCAACTGTCGTGCCCATTCGATCTTTTCTTTCGACGGATTTTCTGGCAAACGGCCTGCCTTGATCAATTGCTTGATCGCTAATGAAGTGATCTGATCGGCATGGCCGGCCTTAACATATTGGTTGTTTACCCATTCCAACTTCTTATTATCAAATGAAGCCGGTGATTTGCTCAAACGTTTGGGATCAAACATCTTGATAAATTGCTTCTTAGTAAAGATCTCGGATTCTCCGACCGGTGACCACCCTAACAAGGTAATGAAGTTAAACATTGCGTTTGGCAAATAGCCCAATGAACGGTACTGTTCAATAAATTGTAAGATCGTCTCATCACGCTTACTCAATTTCTTACCAGTAGCGGTGTTAATGATCAACGACATATGACCAAAAACAGGTGGTTCCCAGCCAAAAGCGTCATAAACGGCCAACTGCTTAGGAGTGTTGGCAACATGATCGTCTCCACGGAGTACATGAGTGATCGCCATCAAATGATCATCAACAACGACCGCAAAGTTGTATGTTGGCATCCCATCGCGTTTAGCAATGACAAAATCGCCACCGATCGTATCGGACTTGAAGCTAACTTTGCCCTTTACAATGTCATCCCATTCATATAAATGATCATGCGCTACACGCAAACGAATAACCGGTCTGATCCCCTTAGCCTTGGCAGCTTCTTGAGCCGACTTGATCTCGTCGTCACTCATACCTTCGTATTCATAAACATAACGCGGTGCCTCACCATTAGCACGTTGCTCATCACGCTGCGCTGCAAGTTCATCCTCCGTCATATATGATTCATAAGCAAGGTCTTTGTCTATCAGTTCTTGGATCAATGGTTGATAAATGTCACGTCTTTCAGACTGACGGTAAGGACCATATTCACCTGGCTTGTCGGGACCCTCATCCCAGTCAATACCTAACCATTCCAAGTTATCCATCTGGCTTTTCTCGCCATCTTTAACGTTTCTTTTTGTGTCAGTATCCTCGATACGCAAAACAAATGTGCCATTGTTATGCCGTGCAAATAAGTAATTGAATAACGCTGTCCGAGCGTTTCCGATATGCAGGTGTCCTGTTGGGCTTGGAGCATAGCGTACCCGAATTTTATCACTAGCCATTAAAAATTACGCCTCTTTCATTGAGATTCCTCTTTTTGACTGTCAAAACAGCCACACCATTAAATTGTACTATGCTTATTACCAAAAATAAATACTCTTTAATAAACTAATTTTAGTTTTTCTCTTTGATGCCGCGTGAGGAATGAACTGGTTTAGCGAAGATCATCCGGCCCGCGTCTGTTTGGATCGCACTTGTGACCTCAACTTCGATCTTTTTATTCATATAATAATGGCCATCTTCAACAACGATCATCGTACCGTCATCCAAGTAAGCAACACCTTGTTGCCGCTCCGTTCCGTTTTTGATGATCATGACTTTCAAATTTTCGCCAGGAATGACACGCGGTTTAAGCGACTTAGCCAAGGCGTTGACATTTAACACCTGAACGTTTTGAAATTCAGCTACCTTGTTTAAATTGTAGTCATTTGTTACCACAACAGCATCGATCATTTTAGCTAACCGCAATAGTTTACTGTCCACTTCTTGAATATCATCAAAATCCCCATCGTACATTTGAACCGGCATGATCTTTTCTTCTTGGAGTTTGTTCAAAATATCTAAGCCACGTCGTCCGCGCACACGTTTGACGCTATCTGCTGAATCAGCAATATATTGCAGCTCATACAAGACAAAGTTGGGGACTACCAAGATGCCTTCCAAAAAACCGGTCTTAGCGAGATCATAGATCCTTCCATCGATCAAGATGTTCGTATCTAACAACTTATACTTCCGAAAGTTATCACCAGCCTTACGTTCTAAGATATCGCTCGAATTTGCATCATCTTCTAAGCCCGTTTTCTTACGCCTAACAAAAATTTTACGAATATCGTTAAAACGTGAACGCCCTAAAATAAAACCAAGGTATGAAAACAAGATCAACAGTATAATGGGTAAGATCGTACTTAAGAAAAATAATTGCGAATTCGAGAATAATAAAGAGATCAAAACTGCGATCAATAACCCAATAATCGTCGAAACAACTTCAGTAACAACCAATTCCGGTTTCTCATTAGTTAAAAACTTTTCAATTTTTTGGACTAGTTTTTCGACCGGGTCGATCAAAATAATGCCTAAAACGACAAAAACTAATAATCCGATAACCATATCTATGAAAATATTGTTGAGCCAGCGATTTTGCACGCCAAACATTGTCCACACCATTGGCATGAATGAATAGCCCGCACCTATCCCTAAAAGTGCGAAAATTAGCTGGATCATTTTTTTTCGCATTCTTACCACTTCACTTTCTCTTTTTTGCTCCTTTTACAGAACATTTGCCTATTCGTAAAATATTTTACCAAAAATAATTTGGTTTTTCGCGCTTTTTCACTTAATCAAAAGCGAAATGTAATGCCTGATTTAATGTTTTAACTCCACGAACCTCAATATTGTCGGGCAAGTGGGCCTCAGATAAATTATTTTGTGGAATAATGATCCTTTTAAAACCAAGCTTTTGTGCTTCCCGAACACGGGTCTCGATATCAGACACACGTCTGATCTCCCCAGTAAGCCCTACTTCACCGATGAAACAGTCAGTAGCGACTGTTTCTTTTTCACGGTAACTTGAAGCAATACTAATAGCTAACGCCAAGTCAATAGCAGGCTCATCTAACTTAACACCGCCTGCCGCCTTGAGATACGCGTCTTGATTTTGCAACATCAGCCCGGCCCGTTTTTCCAAAACCGCCATGATCAGTGAGACCCGATTTTGGCTAAGCCCGGACGTGGTCCTTTTAGCATTACCAAAAGCTGTGGGTGTCACCAAAGCTTGGATCTCGACCATTATCGGCCGCGTCCCTTCCAGCGAAACGACTACGGCTGACCCAGTTGCACCTTGCAAACGTTCTTCCAAGAAGATCTGCGATGGATTACTGACCTCTTGTAAACCGCCCTCACGCATTTCAAATACACCGATCTCATTAGTCGAACCAAAACGGTTTTTAACAGCCCGTAAGATCCGGTATGAGTGATGAAGGTCACCTTCAAAATACAAGACAGTATCCACCATATGCTCCAAGATCTTAGGACCAGCGATCGCGCCTCCTTTAGTCACGTGGCCAACGACAAAGATCGTGATCCCTTGTCCCTTAGCCAACCGCATCAAATCAGCGGTCACTTCACGAATTTGCGATACACTGCCAACTGCGGATGACATCTCTGGTTCTTGCATAGTCTGCACGGAGTCAATAACTACATAATCTGGTTTTAAATTATCGATATTAGCACGGATCGCGCCCATATCTGTTTCCGGATACAGGTAAAAATCATCACTGGAAACCGCCAAACGGTCGGCACGCATTTTGATCTGATTAGCACTTTCTTCTCCAGACACATAAAGAACTTTCCCACCTGTTTGTGCCAGCTGTCCAGAAACCTGCAATAACAGCGTGGATTTCCCGATACCGGGATCACCGCCGATCAACACTAATGAACCTGGTACGATCCCACCACCTAAAACACGGTTCAACTCAGCGATCTGTGTCTGTACACGAGGTGTTTGTTTCAAAGAAACATCTTTTAACAACTGGGGTTTAGTGCTGGTCGCCGTCCCACCGGAAAATGAAGAGGCACCCGCCTTGGGTTCTTTTTGTTCTACCTCTTCGACTAGCGTGTTCCACTGACCACAGTTCGGGCATCTACCCAAATAGCGCGGAGAAGAATAACCGCAATTCTGGCAGACATATTTAATTTTTGTTTTTGCCAATTGGCTGCCTCTTTTCTACATAAAAAGAATAATTTTGTTTATTGTTACTTTGCTTGCTAAACGGACACCTAATAAGGGAGGGAGCAGGCCAGCGTGTTTTTATAGTCAGGTTTCGTGAAACAAAAGCTTCCGCCTATCCAACCTGCCACTATATTGCAAAGTATGCAATATCGCGGACAAGCTCCGATATGCTCACCTTCTGAGCATTTCACTCCACCTTGTTTTTATGATTCCTTGAAACAAAAGCTTCCGCCTATCCAACCTAACCACTATATTGCAAAGTACGCAATATCGCGACCAAGCTCGATATGCTCACCTTCTGAGCGTTTCACTCCAGCTTGTTTTATATGTTTTACAGTCCAGATGAACCGAAACCGCCTGATCTTTTAGCCTGCGGTTTTTCTTCGCCATCGGCTGTCAAATACGGCATAAAAATTCCCTGGCCGATCTTCTCCCCTTGCTTGATCGTCTGGTCGAAAAGTGAAAAATTCAGTAGCTGAAAGAAGATCTCTCCTTCGTTACTGTCGTTATTATAATAATCTGCGTCAATGATCCCTACACCATTTGGTAAGACCAAGCCGCGCTTTAAAGGTGCACTTGAACGATCTGCCAACAGTAAATATTCATTGTCCGCCATATAAGCTTTAATACCAGTTGGAACTAAGTATGGCTTAAGAACTTTTTGTGCCTTTGTTGATTCATCATTATTTATAACTTGGCCTTTTCTAAGAGCGGCCAAAACCTTGATAAAGTTTTTCTTCCAAATGCTTGGCAAAATAAAATCCTTTGCTGCAAAAAAATCATAACCGGCGGCATTTTGAGTTGCTCTTTGCGGTAATTTAACAACCTGTGCAGGATAAGTGCTAACTTTTTCGAATCCTCTTTTCAATTTTGACCCTCTTTTTCGTATAAATTTTCATACATTTTCATGATAACATATTTCAATATCTGAATGACCTATCAGAACCTTTTTTTAATAAACTAAACGGTATGCTATAATGTGAGTGCAAAAAAAATCAAGCTTAGCAATATTTTCCGCCGTTTGCCGGTCAAAAACTTTGTCTAAACTTAAAAAAGAGCACGAGGAGGAGACAGCTCGTTATGAAACAGGATGAATTAAAAAAATTAGTTGGTGAAAAGTCTGTTGAATGGGTCAAAGACGGCATGACCGTTGGTTTAGGGACAGGTTCGACTGTCAAGTTTATGGTTGATGCACTCGGGCGTCGTGTCAAAACGGAAGGTTTGAATATTACCGGAGTTACTACTTCCAAAGCTACCGCTAAACAAGCCGAAGAGTTGGGGATCACTATCAAATCGGTCGATGCCGTCGATCACATCGACTTGACCATCGATGGTGCAGATGAGATCAGCGATGATTTTCAAGGCATCAAAGGTGGCGGCGCAGCACTGTTGTTTGAAAAAATCGTTGCAACTAATTCGAACAAGATCATGTGGATCGTTGACGAAAGCAAAATGGTCAAAAACCTTGGTGCTTTCCCGCTGCCTGTTGAAGTCATTCCATACGGAAGCCAGAAAGTTTTCGAACGTTTCGAGAAAAAGGGATACGAGCCGACTTTCCGCAAGGATCCTGACGGTAACAGCCTACTTTTGACCGATTCAGAGAACTACATCATCGATTTGCACCTCCACGATATTTTAGATCCGGAAAAACTAGCAGACGAATTGATCAAAGAAGTAGGTGTTGTCGAACACGGGTTATTCTTAAACATGGTCAACACAGTGATCGTCGGACGTTCTGACGGACCAGAAGTTTTAGATGCTGACCGTTAAATTTAAATGTTTTTTGGAGCAGGTAGACAGCGCTAGTCCACCTGCTTTTTAGTGTGTCACAGCAAACAAACGCTAGTGCATTATATTTTGCCAAACATGATCAAGCTAATTGTATTTACTATTATTAAAAAAAGACGTAATATATGAGTAGACTGTTAAAGGAGGGTGACTTTTTAATGACCAAAGCTATCACTGCTGATCAATTAAAAAATTATCAACAAGATCTTGATACGCACGAAGGAGCACAAGTTGCTGAACGTGCTGTAACAAAAAATGGTATTTTAGCTACAAGTATCGACTACCGTTCACAAATCAATATGAACCCTGTTTTCTCGATCGACTTGGACACAGGCGATGTAGCCAACCAAAAACAATCTGGTCGTTGCTGGATGTTTGCCGCACTAAACACGATGCGCCATGATATTCGTGATAACTTCAAGGTTGCGGACGACTTCGAATTATCTCAAAGCTACACAAACTTCTGGGATAAGTTAGAAAAGGCAAATTTCTTCTATGAAAATGTCTTAAAAACTGCTGATCTTCCAACTAGTGACCGTAAAGTCAGCTGGTTAATGACAACTCCACAACAAGATGGTGGACAATGGGACATGGTCGTTGCTTTGATCCAGAAATACGGTGTAGTCCCACAAGCCGTAATGCCTGAAACAAAGAGTTCTTCTGCTTCTAACGAATTCAACAGCACATTGAACCTTAAATTGCGTAAAGATGCCGTTGAATTACGTGAATTAGTCGCAAACAATGCTAGTGAAGAAGACATTGCTAGTCGTAAGGACAAGATGCTGAACGAAGTATATCGGATGTGTGCTTATAGTTACGGTGAGCCCACACAAACATTTGACTTCGAATACCGTGACAAAGATAACAACTATCATATTGACCAAAACATTACACCAAAGCAATTCTTTGATAAATATGTTGGCTGGGACCTTGATGATTATGTATCGATCATCAACGGACCAACTGATGACAAGCCTTACAACCACATGTACACAGTTGAAATGCTGGGCAACGTTGTCGATGGTCGTCAGATCCGTCATTTGAACGTTGACATGGACACATTCCGCGATGTCGCTGTTAAACAGTTGAAATCCGGTGAAAGTGTTTGGTTTGGTTGCGATGTTGGCCAATCATCTGACCGTCAACAAGGTATCATGGATACCCAGCTTTACAGCAAAGATGAATTGTTTGATGTTGATCTTTCAATGTCCAAGGCTGAACGTTTGGATTACGGCGAAAGCTTGATGACCCACGCCATGGTATTAACAGGTGTTGATTTGGTAAATGACAAACCAACAAAATGGAAAGTTGAAAACTCATGGGGTGACAAAGTCGGTACAAAAGGTTTCTTCGTAATGAGCGATAGCTGGATGGATGAATATTGCTACCAAGTTGTTGTTAACAAGAAATTCTTACCAGAAGAGCTACAGAAAACTTTGCAAGCAGAACCAAAAGTTCTTGCACCATGGGATCCGATGGGTTCATTAGCTTAATTTAATAAAATACTTCCAAAACACCATATGCTCGCTCGTAAGTAGCACGTGGTGTTTTTGTGTGTAGCTCGAATTTAGCCTTTAAAGCTTGCCAAACGCCGCACTACTTTGTTTTTCCACAACATTGGTAGTTGTAGTTAGCACTTTGGTTGAATTTTAACTGCTTTTTCAGTTTCGGCTATTACTTTGGGTATGTTTTAACTGTACCTCCGATTGTGGCTATTACCTCTGCTATGTTTTAACCGCTTTTCAATTTCACCGGAGCTACATTGCCTGACTTGCTCCCGCATTCTCTTTTGCTGGACCTACACTCGCATTTTCCAAATTGAACGACATATTATTAAAACAATACAAAAAAGCTCCTCAGCTCTTAATGGCCAAGAAGCGACACTACCCAAAAATTATTCAGTGATAATTTGTTTATCCTTTAAATTTAATTTGTCATCGAAAGTATACATGATCGGCTCTCCGTTGGCTACTTCGACGCCATCGATGTCCTTGTCGCTGATCTGCTCAATAAACTTGATCATTGCACGAACTGTACTGCCATGAGCCACAACTAATTGGTTTTTGTGATCCAATAATTTGGGGACGATCGAATCCACCCAATATGGGACGATCCGTGCTGTCGCCATTTCTAAACTTTCAGCTAAAGGCAAAGAGCTTTCTGGTAAATCGGCATACCGCCGGTCGCGGTCAGGAAATTCTAATTTAGGCGGAACTGCATAGTAAGAACGCCGCCACAAAGCCACCTGCTCAACACCAAAAATTTTACGAGTGTCATCCTTGTTCCATCCTCGCAGTGAACCATAATGTCGCTCATTCAAACGCCAAGTTTTATGGATCGGAACATATGACTGGTGTAATTCGTCTAAAACAATATTAGCCGACTTAATTGCTCGAACCAAAACTGAAGTGTGTATGTCGGAAAAATCCAATCGCTGTTTAAGCAATAATTTTCCTGATTCATGGGCCTGTTTGACCCCATATTCAGTCAGCGGAGAATCTGACCAGCCGGTATATTCGTTAACTTTGTTTGCCACGCTTTGACCATGTCGTAAAAGCACTAATTTTGACATTAGAGTTCACCCTCTCTACTCTCTTCGCCATTCATCATAGCAAATTTCAGCTACAAAAAACAGCCCCCCAGCAATTAACGACTCTTTTCTAGTCAATAACTTAGCTCAAGAAAAAGTAAATCTTGCCGCAGTAGTAAGCAAACTCAACTAAAATTTATTCATATCAAAAAAGAGCACCTCTAAGAGGATACTCTTTTCTCATATTTATTATTATGGATGGATATAAGCCATTGCGGCACCGGCTGAAAGTGTTTGAGTGTTTGGACCCATAGGGTTAGAAAAACCTGTTCCACCTTGTGTGATAGTTACAGAGCCACCATTTACACTTTGTACAAGTGCAACGTGTCCGTAGCCCGGTGCAGCAGTCCAACCACCGACGTTTGCCCCACCTGCATAAACAGCAACTGAACCTGCTGACGGTGTATGATCAACGCGGAATCCTGCAGCAGCTGCCGAAGCGGCCCATTGCTGACCATTACCCCAGTGTCCGCCGACCCACGGAGCAGCCATCTTAACGTAGTATGTGCATTGACCTGCAGGATAGCCGTTTGGTCCGCCACCCTTGCCGTGCTTGCTGCTGCTACTTAAATTGACTTGTTCGACTTTAGCTTTTGGTGTGTTGTTATCACTATTACTGCTATGTTTACTAATGCTATTACTACTATTGTTACTATTAGTTTTATTATTCATTTGAACAGTGATATTATCATTTGTGTTGCCGTTTTGACTAACGGCGTCATTTTGCTTATCACGATTCTTTTGAGCAGCATCTGCATTAGCGGCGTTATGTGCTTTATCAGCTTCACGGCCAGCCGTTTCTAGATCCTTAGCCGCCTTAACTTTTTTAGCTGCCTTTGCTGCTGCTTTAGCATTAGCCTGAGCAGTTGCATCTTCTTTGTTCTTCTTAGCAGTTAATTCCGCTTGCTTGGCGTCAAGGTTTGCTTTCATTTTCAAAAGATTCATATTCTCAGTTTTTTGACTCTTAACTGACTTAGTCAAAGCTGCTTGCTCTGTCTCAACTTGAGCCTTATCATTTTTTTGTTGTTCCATTGTTTGATTATTAGCATGAACAACACGAGCTACAGCAACTCCGCGGCCAATAGCATCCGAAAAGCTATCAGAATCAGTGACAAACTTCAACATTGAACCTGAATTGTTCAACTGCGCTGACTGAGCCTGTTTTTTCAACTGCTCGTCGCGCTTGCCGATCTGGATCTTCAAGTCAGAAATTTTTTGAGACTTTTTCATCTGAAGTGCCGTTGCTGCATCGATCTTCTTTTGTGAAGCAGAGATCTTTGCCTTCGTAGTAGTGATCTCAGTATTCACATTAGCTAGATCAGATTTAGTATTAGCTGAAACGCTTGGTGCAAGCACGCTTAAAGTTGTAACTGTTGCTAAAGCAACGGCACATTGACTAAAAAAATTTTTCTTCATGAATATGTTCTCCTATGTAAAAATGTAATTTAATAATTAATTTTTATTCGTTTGATCTCACGATTTCTATATTATCATTATTACAATAGGATAACCATTACATTATATTTACAAAAACTGATATTATGCGCGCAAAACGTCCCCTTATATTACAAAAATATTTCATCAAATAAAAACAACAAAATTTGCTCAAAAATAAACACAACAAATGGCAAGTTTTATGCTAACGATTTTCTTTCTGTCTTTTTCACTATTTATGATTTTTTGTTGTAATAATTCCATCCATTTCACTACTTCAGTAATACACAAAAAAGCCCTTGACCACCCAATCACAGACGATTGATGTCCAAAGGCTATTAACTACAAATTCTGTGTGCAAACCATTAAGATCGGTACCACTATCAATGACAGAAAAGTCGTTTCGGTGACCATCGCTGAAGCGTAATCTGCGTCAGCACCATATAGACGTGCCACAACCGGGGCATTAGTCATTACCGGCATAGCAGACTGTAAAATGAAGACTTGCTTCATCAAAACTGGGAAGTTTGTCGGTGCGACCAAAAGCGCCATCAAAACCGGTGCTAATATAAATCGACCTACTAAGATCAAAAGATTATCCTTCTTCAAAGATAACTGCTTTAAACCAGCATTATAAACACAGATACCGATAAAGATCATGGACAATGGTGTTGTTAAATTTCCAAGGTAACTTAGATCTTTTTCAACGAATAGCGGTAATTTGATCTTCAATAATACCAGCAAAATCCCAACTATAAAGCCTAGCAATGGCGGTGAAAACACCTTTTTAACCGTAGTTTTAAAATCGAAGGTCGCACCACTTGAGCCGTCCCTTTGGATGAAATATGTGCCGATCGTCCAAAAAATCGTAGTATTGGCCATATAATATATCAAAACGAAGGGAATACTCTTATCGCCAAACAGTGCTTGGTTGATCGGTAGCCCTACAAAAACCGTGTTTGAATTAAAAAACATTGACGAAAATAATCCACGGTGAAACGGTGCGATCTTAAAGAAACGTGCAAAGCAAAGCGCGATGACCATCAAGATCAACATTGATAAGACTGGAAACACCAAGTCAGGAACGATCCCTACCAGTTGATGTGCAGTGAATTGGCTGGTAATAGTATCTACCATATAACATGGCAAACCGATCTGTGTAACTAGCTTAGCGATCAATTTGTCGATCGACCCTGGGAACCAGCCTCTAGCAGCTAGGACATAACCTACGATGATCAAAACCAAAATAATAATGACACCAGAAGTACTTTGTAAAAAAACATCCACTATAAATTCTTCTCTCTAGCTTTACATTACATAATTTATCTTACCAACGAGTATACACGTTTTTTATTTTCATGAAAAGCGAAGTAAGAAGTAGTAATATTTTCTATATTTTTCATTTGCCAGACAACTAAACTTTACTTTCTAATAGACAAATGTTTAATTTTCATAAAAAGCTTAACATCTTATTCCCAAAAAAAATGTTGAAGTGTATAATTCACTTATGTTTGAGAACACGCAAAGGAGTCGTACATGGCTAATAAAAATAACAATGAAGAGGAGCATTATGAAGCTCCCCTACGCCGCAAATATAATAATGGCAACTCACACCAGTTCAAAAAAAAGCACAGATGGCGTAAAAGGATCTGTGCTGTCCTTTTAGTCGTCGGATTGGCTGTAATATATGGTGGGACCGCATATGGCTATCATATGTTGCATTCAGCAAAAAACACTCTCAATGACACTTATACCGAATCAAACGTCAAGAAAATGCGTAACGTTTCCAGTGTTATCAAAAATAAAGAACCTTTCTCAATGTTGATACTGGGAACTGACACAGGTGATCTAGGGCGCTCAGATAAAGGACGAACAGATACGATCATTGTTGCGACAGTTAATCCGGAAAAGGAACATGTTACTTTGACCAGTATCCCACGTGATACTGAAGTCAAGATCGCTGGTTCGGACAATTCTTATGATAAGATCAATACTGCTTACACTATCGGCGGTGTTTCGACCGCAATCAAAACTGTCCAAAACACTCTACATGTCCCGATCGACTACTACTTGCTGGTAAATATGGGAGGCTTACGTAAGATAGTTGATGCTTTAGGCGGTGTGACCGTTAACCCAACTTTGACTTTCAAATATAGTGATGCTGATGTTACTAAAGGTAAAAAAGTCAAACTGAATGGTAAACAAGCACTTGCATACTCCCGGATGCGTTATGACGACCCAGAGGGTGATTATGGCCGCCAGAAACGGCAAAAACAAGTTATTACTGCGATCATAGATCAAGCCATTAGTGTTTCATCCATCACACGTTTCCAAGATCTACTGAAATCGATCCAGACAAATATGAAGACTGATCTCAGTTATGAGGATATGATGACGATCGAAAGTAATTATAAGAGTGCTGGGAAGAAAGTTGATTCTTACACCTTACGTGGTGATAATGCAATGCTTGGCGGAGCATCTTATCAAATCGCTTCTTCTTCAGAAAAGAAGAAGGCTTCCAATAAGATCCGCAAACAACTTGATCTGCAACCAAGTTCAGAAAAATTCAGTAACCCTGTTGAAAGTGATGGTACAACGTCAGATCCCTCGGCTGGTTCAAGACAAAGCAGCCAGGGACGATCATATGGTGGTGGACAAAACTACTCCGGTCAACAATCAAACTACGGCGGCGGATACCAAAATAACGGCGGCACTGAAAATTACGGTTATTAAAAGAATAAATGAAAATATCCTGACATTGCTAACCACAGTGTCAGGATATATTTTTGCTATTTTTTATTTAGCTCGCAACCGGAAAAATCCAACAATAAACTGCCGTATGCTAATCCTGCGCCAAAGCCACTCAACAGAGTCAGTCCCAAATTATCCCTGGTGCTCAATTCTTCAGCTAAAACAGACGGGATCCCGACTGAAGAAGTATTACCATGATCCGCCACATTAACAGCAAAACGATCCATTGGCAAACCCAGATAAGCTGCGACCTTTTCGATCAAACGTAAATTAGCTTGATGCAATACGACCAAATCAAGTTTCCTTGCTGGTAAGTTTTGTTCTCTTAAAAAATCAGCGATGTGTTTAGTCACCGTTTCAGTTACAAAATCAAACACAGCGTGTCCGTCCTGATAAAAAGCATCCACTTTAGGGTAATTATCCGCAGAGATCTCGTTTAGTGGCGCGATCCTGCCGCTATGGATGACCTGAGCATTTCCACTAGTACATAACTTCTCCGCAACAAACATCTCCTCTAGCGGCTGGGTGGTCGCACTTAATATCATCCCTGCTGCTCCATCGGCAAAAAAGACCGCCGAAGTACGATCCTTAAAATCTTGCATCTTTGAATTATTTTCTGCACTGATCACCATCACGTGATTATAGGCACCGCTTCGAATAAATTTTTCAGCGGTACTTAGTGAAAATATAAAACCTGCACAAGCTGCCGAAATGTCGTAAGCAAATGCATTTTTCGCACCGAGTTCAGCCTGGACCAAGGCCGCTGTTGATGGTGTCAAAGAATCGGGTGTGATCGTAGAAACGATGATCATATCTATTTGGTCAGCACTAAGGTTGGCGCGCGTTAGCAACCGGGAACCGACTTTGCTCGCCATTTCAGAAGTATTTTCATTGAGTGCAATGTGACGTTTCTCGATACCCGTATGAGCTTTTATCCACTCATCTGAAGTATCCATAAAAGTACTCAATTCATTGTTATCCACAACTCGCGGCGGAAAGTACTCTGCCCAAGCCCTGGCTGTTACATATGTCATAATTTGCACCTCAAATTCATTTGTCAATTATCCCTAGCATAATGATTTCTTCATAGTTCATAACTAAAAATATAAAACTTCGTCAGTAGTAAATAAGACACCTTCCCTTAACCGAAAAAACCGCAGGAAACTTTTCAGTTTCCCACGGCCTAACTATGCGGGTAAATGGATTCGAACCATCACGAGCGCAATGCTCACCAGATCCTTAGTCTGACGCGTCTGCCAATTCCGCCATACCCGCGACAACAGATATAATTATAGCAAAGCTTGATTGATACTGCAATAGTTTTTTGTAGCTACTCTTTTACACAGCCAAGCAGCCTTTAACATTCACGCACATTTATTTCGGAGACGAAGTTTGTTTCACTAACTGTAAATGCCCCTGACAGCGTGAACAAACAAAACGTTGGGTATTGATACGTCGTACTCGTGAGTATGTCTGACCACAAGAAACACACTGGTACAAGTACTTTCGTTCCTTGCGCTTAAATGGTTTTGAACGTGGCGCATACCGAGATCCACCTACTGTTTGGAGCAAACGTTTGAAGTCCGGATCGCGATGATTATAACCAGCGTGGACCAAATGCAGATGGTAGTGGCATAACTCGTGTTTGATAACTCCGACCAAAGTCTGGTAGTCGTGTTCTGTGAACATTTTAGGGTTGATCTCAATATTATGTGTCTGCAACTGATATCTACCCCCGGTCGTTCTTAAACGTTTGTTAAAAAAAGCCCTATGCCGAAACGGTTGCTTAAACAACGTTTCCGAGATTTCTTCCACTAAATTTTGCAAATCATCATCTGTCATTTTTTCATCTCCTTTTTGAAAAAGCAGCTCACTTTCAAAGGCATTTTTAATTCAAACCTAAAAATATTAGCGATAAAATGCTAAAATTTAAAGTAAGGTTTTTTAGAAAGGAGCTTTCCTTTGACTCCACAAGTTATATTAGAAAAATACTACGGCTATACTGAATTTCGACCTGGCCAAAAACAAATCATCGACCAGGTCTTAAACAAACAAAATACACTAGCGATCATGCCGACTGGCGGTGGAAAGTCGCTGTGTTACCAAGTTCCAGCACTGTTATTAGATGGCTTGACCTTGGTGGTCTCGCCTTTGATCTCATTGATGAAAGACCAAGTCGATTCCTTGCAAGATAGCGGGATACAGGCCGGTTTTATCAATAGTGCCCAAAATTGGAACGAAACTCAGCAGATCTTGGCAGCGGCTTCTAATGGCCAGCTAAAACTCTTATACGTAGCGCCAGAACGACTAGAGCAACCTGGCTTCATGAAACGACTTTCGCACTTAAACGTAGCCTTGGCAGCCATCGACGAAGCTCATTGTATCTCTCAGTGGGGCCACGATTTTCGAAAAAGCTACTTATCGTTAAGCTCTATCTTACCTCAGATCGAATCGCAGCCCACGATCATCGCTTTAACTGCCACAGCAACGACCCAAGTTGCACAAGATATTATGACGCGGCTAAATATCCCTGCCGAAAATGAGGTCAAAACCGGATTTGCTCGGCCAAACTTAGCCTTTAAAGTAGTTAAAGGACAAAACAAAAATAACTTCATTTTAAAATACGCCAAGGCTAACAAAAGTTCAGCGGGGATCATCTATGCTGCGACTCGCAAAAAGGCTGAACAGATCAGTGCCATGCTGCAAAAAGCTGGGATCAAAGCCGCAGTCTATCACGCAGGTCTCCCAGAAGAAATCAAACAAAAAAATCAAGAGGACTTTTTGTTTGACCGCTTATCTGTCATAGTCGCAACTAACGCGTTTGGCATGGGGATCGATAAAAGCAACGTTCATTACATCATACACGCGCAAGCCCCCGGCAGTCTGGAAGCTTATTATCAAGAAGCCGGGCGGGCGGGACGTGACGGTTCCGACGCGGAAGCGATCTTGCTTTATGCTGCACAAGATATGCAGATCCAGCGGTTGTTTGCTGAAAATTCGGACGCGGATGAGAAACATAAGGAAGTCATCTACCATAATATCCAGAGCATGGTGAATTACGTCAATACCCAAACTTGTCTCCAAAAATTTATCGTCAACTATTTTGGACAAGACATGAAAGCGTGCGGGACTTGTTCTAACTGTACTGATGAACGACAAGAAACAGATATTACGACTACGACCCAAAAGATCTTGTCTTGTGTGATGCGTATGCACCAGGGCTATGGACGTAAACTAGTAGCACAAGTTTTGGCCGGCTCTAAAGCCAAACGAATACGTGAACTCCATTTAGAAAGCTTGTCGACATATGGCATTATGAAAGATACTAAGGCCAGCGAGATCGAAGATTTGATCGATTATCTGACTGCCAGTGGTTACTTGACACTGCCCGACCCCCAGTATCCTACTCTACATCTCACGCAATTAGGAGCACAGATCTTGCGGGGACAAGGAACAGTTACTCGTAAGGTAGCTATTATCCATCGGAACAGTGCGAACCCTGAAGACTCTGCATTATTTGAACAACTACGTGCTTTACGCTATGGTCTGGCGGAAAAACAAAGGGTACCTCCTTATGTCATCTTTTCTGATCAAACTTTGCACGAAATGTGCAGTCAGTTACCGGCAGACTTTGACAGCATGCTAGCCATCAAAGGTGTGGGCCAACAAAAGATAGCGAAATATGGTGAACAATTCCTAGCGGTGATCGCTAGGAATCGTGACAGCCAAATGGTCGACCCAGCCTGAATAAAAAAAACATTTTCTCAAAACGAGAAGATGCTTTTTTGTATATTTTTAGTTTAGCCGACCTTTTGCATGATCCGCCCAATATGGGCGTTGACGTGGTCCATTGCATCAGATTGACCTTGCTCAGCTTCTTTGAAAGCTGCACCATCGATCATTTGTGACGCATAATCAATACTTGCATGCATTTTCTCACAGCCGGCAACAAAATCACGGTATGCTCTAACTAGCTGCTTATGCGGTCCAATGATCGTCACTGGCACGCCAACTTTTTCCAGTTTGCTCATATTTTGTTTATAAACTTCGATCCCCTGAGTGAAACTTTCCTGGATCTGTGCATATTGGTCAGCACTTAATCCTTGCTGGTCAGTCACGACACCGTTTGCTAGATCAAAATACGGATCTAGATCACCGCCCATATCCTCAGTCGATTGCAAAATATCAGTGATCGTTTGTAAATAATGACCAAGATCAGCTTTTTTCTTCAAAGTTCTTCCTCCTCTAATTCCATTTTCGTTTAGTATACCATGTTATTTAATGACACCAAAAAGGGAAGGAGTGCTCCCTTCCCCTATTGCTTTACTTCCAAAAATCATCGTAAACATTGATCGGTAAGTGACGTTTATGTTGTGTCTTTAAATACCAATCTTCTATTTTTTCTGCAGCACTGTCATCGATATCCTTTCCTTCGAGATAATCATCGATCTGTTGATAAGTTACTCCCAAGGCTACCTCATCCGGCAAAGCTGGCCGATCTTCCTCTAAATCAGCAGTCGGGATTTTTTCATACAAGTGCTTTGGAGCATTTAGATATGTCAGCAAAGCCTTACCTTGCCGTTTATCCAAACGCCAAAGAGGCGTAATATCGGCGCCACCATCACCAAATTTAGTATAAAAGCCCGTAACTGCCTCCGCAGCATGATCTGTACCAACAACAGCACCTGACTTCTCGCCAGCCACTGCATACTGAGCGATCATCCTAGCCCGTGCCTTGATATTTCCTTTGTTGAAGTCACTGACGGTTAGTCCATTCTCCTCAACAGCGGCGACCATAGCATCGGAACTGCCCTTGATATCAACACGGACTGTTTGATCAGCTTGCATGAACTCGATCGCATCCAGGGCATCCTGTTCATCAGCTTGAGAACCGTATGGCAAACGAACTGCGACAAATTGATAATCTTGCTCGCCAGTTTCTTGGCGCAACTCACGGGCTGCTTTTTCACATAAAGCACCGGCCAAAGTTGAGTCCTGCCCGCCTGAGATCCCCAAAACTAATGTCTTTAAAAATGAATGTTTCTTCAAATAACTCTTCAAAAAATTGACTGACCGCAAGATCTCTTCTTCTGGGTCGATCTGCGGAAGTACTCGTAGTTCAGAAATAATTTGTTTTTGCAACGGACGCATGCATATTCCTCCTCGTATTATTAGACGGGCAAAATTCGCTCCTCTTCTGCAAAAATGACATCAAACACGTTTTACTATAGCTCATGTCACATTTTCTACCACACGATTTATTTTACTCTTTTTAAGCTAATTGTACACTAATATCATCATTACTTTAACGATTTTTTGTACTATGTTTCATGTCATTTTATAATAGAAATGCTCTTAGTCTCTAGGGAAAACGAGAAATAACTGTGTAAAATGTAGCATTTTTAATAAGATTCGATCCTGTTCCTTTTTTTAGTTCAAAATTTGATATAATGATAACAACTTCTAAGGAGTAAAGACTAGGTGGAATTAATATGAACCAGAAATTTACAGAGGTCTCCGTGCTCGGAGTTAACTTTATTCACGCAAATGTCCACCAATTTTTAAATCAAGTTTATCAAGACAGTCTTGACCAGCAAAATCGTTTTATTGTCACAGCCAATCCCGAAATAGTCTTGGCGGCTAGAAAAAATCGTAAATTTGCAAAAACCATCGCCAATGCGGATTACACGGTAGCTGACGGGATCGGTATCATTAAAGGTGCCAAAATACTTGGGACTCCTTTACCAGAAAGGATCACTGGTTATGACAGTATGATTGCCTTATTACAATGGGCCGCGAAACATCACAAACGCGTATTTTTATTAGGAGCTAAAGCCGAAGTGATCGCAGCCACAGTGGCTAAAGTTCAAGAGAATTTTCCTGGTATTAAGATCTGTGGTTGGCAAAACGGCTTTTTCACAGACGAAAATGCAGTTGCTGAGCAAATAAAAGCTGCTCACCCGGATTTTGTGTTCGCAGCATTGGGCTTTCCAAAACAGGAATATTTCATTGCTAAGTACCGCTACAACGCAGATGCCATTTGGATGGGCGTAGGAGGCAGTTTCGATGTCCTAGCGGGTTTTGCCCAAAGAGCTCCCCAAAAATGGCAGGACCATCACACAGAATGGCTATATCGTTTGCTAAAAGAACCGACTCGGGTAGGACGTATGCTAGCACTTCCCTTGTACTTGGCTCTTGTATTCAGACAAAAGCTGACTCATAAGACCTAGGATAATTAAAAATTGCATTAAGTACTACTGCAAAATTTGAATAATGAAATACCCTCTGAACGTTAGGCTTTCTTTAATTGATGATCAGAGGGTATTTTTTGACTAATTGTAAGTGTAGGCTTTATGTTTCTCATAGTTTGTCCACTGAGATCTTATTCGGTGATTTTGCAAAAAGGCCAGAGATAGCTTTGGCATACTTCCATCCGGCCTCCTCTGACCAGGAGAACTTCCACTGACTTTTATCCAGTTGGCCCCTGACTGCTGAGAAATTTGATACATTTCTATCCAGTTTGAACCGGACAAGATAGAACTGCGACCTACCTACCCAGCGTCACTCGGATCAAATTCATCTGAAAGTCTGACTTTACTTTGAAACGTAGAGAATTTTCCAATAAAATAAAAAACACTTCCCACCAAATGGAAAGTGTTTGATAATAAACGCTAGATAAATTAACGTTTTGAGAATTGTGGAGCCTTACGAGCTTTCTTCAAACCTGGCTTACGACGTTCCTTCATACGAGGGTCACGAGTCAAGAGACCAGCACGTTTCAAAACACCACGAAATTCTGGGTCGACTTGCAACAAAGCACGAGCAACACCATGACGAGTTGCGCCGGCTTGGCCTGCATAGCCACCACCATCAACGTTTACCAAAACGTCATATTGGTCTGCGGTTTCTGTAACACCAAATGGTTGCTTGATAACTTCGATCAAGTTAGCAAATGGAACATATTCTTCAACTGATTTGCCGTTCATCGTGATCTTACCTGTACCGGGTACTAAACGAACACGAGCAACGGAGTTCTTACGACGGCCTGTGCCACTATATTGTACTTGAGCCAATTTCGAATTCCTCCTAGATTAAAGTGTTGATATCCAAAACTTCTGGATTTTGTGCTGCATGCTTGTGATCTGCACCGCGATATACATGTAACTTCTTAAGCTGTTGACGGCCAAGAGTTCCCTTTGGAAGCATGCCTCCAATAGAAAGGTCAAGCAATTTCTCAGGATCTTTTTCACGATAATCCCCAGCAGTCCGTTCCTTTAAACCACCTGGATGTAATGTATGATGATAATAGATCTTTCTTGAAGCTTTCTTGCCTGTTAAAGCGATCTTGTCAGCGTTGATGACGATAACAAAGTCACCTGTGTCAACGTTTGGTGTATAAGTTGGCTTATTTTTACCGCGTAAGATAGTCGCAACTGCACTTGACAAACGACCCAAAGGGACATCTGTAGCGTCAACGACATACCACTTACGATCTACTTCGCCTGTTTTTGCTAAATATGTTGTACGCACGTTTATTTCCTCCATTTATGATGCTTGTTTGACATACAATAAGTTAACGGGGCCTACTGTGGGGCAAACAATACCATATATTATGGTACGATTTTTTTGCCCACTAGTCAAATAAAATCGAGTAAAAAGACAATTTTTTTCACTATGAGACTACCGAAATTAAGGTTTACTTTAAAGGTTTAAATTCCTTTTTTCAAGTGTCCATTTTTTCAAGTTGCTTGACCTGCTCACCGTAATAGACTTCCTTTAAGTATAAGCCACTAGCCGGAGCGGTTTCTCTCGCCTGCTCACGATCTTTAACATCATATAAACGTAAAAAATCATGAACTGGGCGCCGTTTATTACCGATCTCCAATAATGTTGCAACCATGATCCGGACCTGATTGTACAAAAATCCATTTCCACAAAATTCAAAAACCATTTCATTATTTTTTTGATCCTCACAAACTGTTGCCTCATAGATCGTGCGGACATGGGACCTAGTTTGACTGCCCGAAGCAACAAAGCTGCTAAAATCATGGGTGCCAACGACATCCGGCATAGCCTGTTTGATCCTGCCAACTTCTAATGGATACTTATAGTGGCCTGTATAAAGGCGTTTGAAAGGATCAATGAACCAGGAACGTGAGACGCGATACATATACCTTTTTGCATGCGCCTCATACCGTGCATGGAAAGTCTGCGGCACGACCTTGCAACCGACGATCTCAATATCTAAGGGTAACATGCTATTGAGCCCACGTAACATTGCGTCGGCGGGCAAATCATGTGGAAAGTCAAAGTGAGCGACTTGCCCCAATGCATGCACACCTGAATCGGTCCTGCCAGAACCAAAAATAATAATATACTCGTCAACCTTACTCATTTTATTTACAGCTTGCTCCAAAACAGATTGAACCGTCCGTTGGTTTGGTTGACTTTGAAAACCAGCGAAATTTGTGCCATCATATGCCATTGTTATTTTGTAACGTCTTGTCATTGTTTGTTCCTTTATTAATTAAAATTACATGGTGCCAAGCAATAAAATTTTGCCTAACAAACTTAGAACGCCATAATACGAAGAAGGAGCTATAAATCCTAAGTCTTTGCTAAGGCCCATTTGCTTCATCATATCTTCTTATCCGGGCGCCTTGAAACAGAAAACTCCCCTTATTGCGCTTCATTTTACCTTGTGTTTTTAGTCGGGTCCCGCAAGCCTGGACTTTCCGCCTAACCAGCGCTGCTATCACGGAGCGAAAAAACCACGCCATAATTGCGGGCCTCATTAGTGCTCGAGTCCACCCAACTTGCTTCTCCCTGTGTTTGTCGGGTTCCCCATGGCAAAGCCTTGGTCCACCCTGTCACTTTCTGAGTACCACCAACGCTACCGTCAATAATACAAATAAAATAACGGCGCTGGTGTCTTTTCTTTTCCATTCTTGTTTACGATACTTCGTTCTTCCCTCGCCCCCGTGATAACCACGAGCTTCCATCGCAGTTGCCAGATCTTCGGCGCGGTTGAATGAACTTACGAACAATGGGATCAACAGTGGGATCACTGACTTGATTTGCTTGATCAAATTACCTTCGCTAAAGTTAACACCACGTGCACGTTGTGCGTTCATGATCTTTGTCGTTTCATCCATCAGTGTTGGGACAAAACGCAAAGCAATCGAAAGCATCAAGGCGATCTCGTAAACCGGAACTTTGATTTTCGTCAGTGGCTTTAATAACGATTCGAGACCATCTGAGATCTCGATCGGCGTGGTGGTCAAAGTCAGTAAGGTCGACATGAAAATGATCAAAACAAAACGACAAAAGACAAAAACACCGTTAATTATGCCGCTATCAGTGATCGTAAATGGACCCCACTGCCAGAAAATATGACCACCGGTAGAAAAGAAGATCTGCAAGAGAACTGTAAATAAAATCAGCCAAATTAACGGTCGAACACCTTTGACAAAAAATCCTAGCGAGATATCTGATAGTTTGACGAACAACATGACCATCGCCGCCATCAGTACATAAGTTTGCCAGTTGTTACACAAAAACACGATCACAATAAAGTAAAAACTAAGGAATAGCTTCCCCCTAGGATCCATCTTGTGAATCATAGAATCGCCATTAATATAGCGGCCAAGCAGCATTTTATCCATGACGCTCACCCCCGTCATTGACCATTAACTTTGCCAGTTGTTGGGCAAGTTGTTCTTCAGTTAGCGGTAAAGTCGTAAATGGGATCCCGCCATCTGCCAGTTTAGCGGCAAAGCGTGTCGTTTGCGGTAAACCTAAATGGTGTTCTCTTAGCCAGCTTGGATCACTAAACACTTCTTGAGGTGTGCTATCTTTGACCACTCGGCCTTGTTCCATCACAAGCACATGGTCAGCGTAGTTAGCAACATCATTCATCTGATGAGTCACTAAAATGATCGTTAAATTTTGTTGTTTGTGCAAGTGGTCAAACATGTCCATCATTTCCAAGCGACCTTTGGGATCTAAGCCGGCTGTGGGTTCATCCAAGACCAGGATCTGGGGTTCCATTGCCAAGACACCAGCGATCGCAACACGCCTCATCTGACCACCCGATAACTCAAACGGCGAATTTTGCAGTATTTCTTGCGGCAAACCAACTAAGTTAGCCATTTTTGTGGCGATCCTTTGTGCCTCTTCATCACTTTTACCAAAATTTTTCGGTGCAAAAGCGATATCTTTCAACACAGTTTCTTCAAACAACTGTGCCTCAGGAAATTGAAAAACAAAACCAACGTGTCTTCTTAAATCATTTAATTCCTTGTTTTTCGTTTCAGCTGTGATCTTATTTCCAGCTACTACCAACGAACCAGCAGTCGGTTTGAGCAAACCATTAAGATGTTGCAGCAAAGTAGATTTACCACTCCCAGTATGGCCAATGATCGCAGTATAACTACCATCTGCGATATCAAGCGAAACATCGGTCAAGGCACGGTGAGAAAATGGTGTACCACTTTGATAGACATAATTTAGTTTTTCAATATGGATCGACATACCCACTTCACCATACTTTCTTCATCCATGTACTCTGCTGGCACTTGAATACCACGCTTCCTTAGTGCAAGTTTTAGTCGCTGCGGGTACGGTACATCTAAACCGATGTCGATCAGCTGCTCGCCTTTTTGAAAAAGTTCTCGCGGCAAACTATCATCAATGATCTGCCCATCGTCGATCACAACGACTCTGTCAGCCATTGAAGCTTCATCAATATCATGCGTGATAGAGATGACAGTAAATCCCTCTTCTTGATTCATTTGCCGGATCAACGAAATGATCTGCATCCGACCTTCAGGATCCAACATACTTGTTGACTCGTCAAAAATAACGATTTTTGGACGAATGGCCAATACACCAGCGATCGCCACACGTTGTTTTTGACCACCAGAGAGACGAACTGGTTCATGTTGAGCATAGTCTTGCATATTGACGATCTCCAAGGCATGCTTGACTCTGGCATGCATTTCTTGGCGTTCAACACCCTGGTTTTCGAGACCAAAGGCCACATCACCTTCAACATCTGCGCCAACAAACTGGTTATCTGGGTTTTGAAAGACCATCCCGATCTTCTTTCTGATTTTCCATAAACTTTCGTCAGTTAGTTTCTCCCCGTCTACAAATATCTCACCAGACTCTGGTTCGATCAGACCATCGATCGCTTTAGCCAATGTACTTTTCCCACTACCGTTATGACCAATGATCGCCAACCATTCACCTTTATTGACATGTAGATCGATATGGGAAAGGTCTAATTTTTCATTCTCTTGTGTATAACGAAAACACAGATCTTTAATGTCAATTATTCCGTTCATTTTGCCTTCCCTTTCAACTTTATTTTACGAGTTTAATCATACCATAATGCCAGAGCCGAAAAAATACAAATTGAACGTAATGACTATCCGCAAGTTGACGACTATTATGTAAAAACGACTCACGAAATCATCCGCAAGCCGTTTTGAAAATTCAAAAATTATACCAAACAAAAAATCACTTTTTACGACAAAATTTTCACAGGGGACTGCTACTTAAGGCTAGACTCGGTATGACCCATCATCGTAACGCCTATCTATTGCCATAAAAGTGACACTTGTTAATTTATTTTTAAATGCATGTAAAAATTAATCAACCAATTCCAAAACAACCATTTGGGCTGCATCTCCGCGACGTTGATCCATCTTTAAGATCCGAGTGTAACCACCGTTACGCTCTGCATAGCGTGGAGCTACCTCGTCAAATAATTTTTGCAAAGCAGTTTGGATAACAACTTTATCTTCGTCTTCTTTGACATCAGCAACAACATCCATCATAAATGCAGCAGCGCGACGACGAGCAGCTAGATCACCCTTTTTACCCAAAGTGATCATTTTTTCAACAAACTTACGTGCTTCTTTAGCGCGTGGTTCAGTTGTAACAACTTTACCATTAACGATCACGTCAGTTGTCAGGTTGCGCAACATTGCTTTACGATGAGCACTGTCACGTCCTAATTTACGGTATGCCATGAACAGATTCCCTCCCTTGTTAGTTAGTTGATATTACTAGTCATCATGACGCAATGACAAATCCAAATCGGCCAATTTTGCCTTAACTTCTTCCAATGATTTACGACCCAAATTACGGACCTTCATCATGTCTGCTTCTGACTTATTAGTCAATTCTTGCACGGTATTGATACCGGCACGCTTCAAGCAGTTGTATGAACGAACAGACAAATCGAGTTCTTCGATCGTCATTTCGAGCATTTTTTCTTTGTGAGTTTCTTCTTTTTCGACCATGATCTCGGCATTTTTAGCCTCGTCGGTCAAATCAACAAACAAAGTTAAATGTTCTGTCAAGATCTTAGCTGACAGACTGATCGCTTCACTCGGAGAAATTGATCCATTAGTCCAAACATCAAGCGTCAATTTGTCAAAATCACTCTTTTGACCAACACGTGTTTTTTCTACTTGGTAGTTGACACGTTCGATTGGGGTATAAATCGAGTCGATTGCCAATACACCGATAGGCATATCTTCAGTTTTAGCCTTATTTTCATTAGCTGAAACATAGCCACGACCCTTGTTAGCAGTCATCCGCGCATGGAAAGAAGCCCCATCAGCAACTGTACAAATATACAAGTCTGGGTTGAGTACTTCAACTTCACTGCTTCCTTGAATGTCGCCTGCAGTTACTTCCATTGGGCCGGTAACATCTATTTCCAATGTTTGAACATCTTCGGAATTTAACTTCAATGCAACTTTTTTCAGATTCAAAATAATTGTGGTTACGTCTTCCAAGACACCCTCAACTGATGAGAATTCATGCAAAACACCATCAATTTGAACATCGGTGATAGCAGCACCTGGCAATGAAGAAAGAAGAATACGACGTAAAGAGTTGCCGAGAGTCGTCCCGTAACCGCGTTCTAACGGTTCAACAACAAATTTACCATAGTTTTCGCTTTCTTCAACTTTTTGAATTTTTGGTTTTTCAAATTCGATCATTCTTACCTTTACCCCTTTCAAAACGTAACGTGTAATCTGGAGACAACATCATGAAGATATCCTTCAAAATGAATGCATGTCCAAATTAAACACGACGGCGCTTTGGAGGACGGCATCCATTATGAGGTACTGGAGTAACATCCTTGATAGATGTAACTTCAAGCCCTGTTGTTTGAAGTGCACGAATTGCAGCTTCACGACCAGAACCTGGTCCTTTAACAGTAACACCGACTGTCTTCATGCCATAATCCATTGCACCTTTTGCAGCTGCTTCAGATGCCATCTGAGCTGCGAATGGTGTTGACTTACGTGAGCCTTTGAAGCCCAATGAGCCAGCTGAAGACCAAGCAACAGCATTACCATGGACATCTGTGATCATAACAAGTGTATTATTAAAAGTAGAATGAATATGAGCGACGCCGCTTTCTATATTCTTTTTGGCACGACGCTTACGAGATTTATTGACTGCCATTAATTAGCTGACCTCCTTTTTTAGATTATTTCTTCTTGCCGGCAATTGAAATTGCTGGGCCTTTGCGTGTACGCGCATTGTTCTTCGTGTGTTGTCCACGAACGGGCAAATTACGACGATGACGCATGCCACGGTATGAACCAATTTCTGACAAACGCTTAATGTTCAAAGCAACTTCACGACGAAGGTCACCTTCAACCATATAATTATCAACAACAGCACGGATCTTATCCTCTTGGTCAGAAGCGAGGTCACGAACACGAACGTCTTCAGAAACACCTGCTTCGCTCAAAATCTTTTGAGCTGTTGATTTACCGATTCCGTAAATATAAGTTAAACCGATCACGATCCGCTTGTCACGCGGTAGATCGACACCTGCTATACGAGCCATTACAATTACACCTCCTATTTATTTATTATCCTTGTCTTTGCTTGTGCTTTGGATTTGAGCAAATAACCATAACGCGTCCTTTGCGTTTGATCACTTTGCAATTTTCGCACATTGACTTAACTGATGGTCTTACTTTCATGAATTATACCTCCTGCATAAGATTGAAGTACAATCTATCTGTAACGATAGGTGATGCGACCCTTACTTAAGTCGTATGGAGACATCTCAACCGTCACCTTATCACCCGGCAAAATACGAATATAATGCATCCGGATCTTACCTGATACATGAGCCAAAATCTCATGCCCATTTTCGAGCTCTACTTTGAACATCGCATTCGGCAAGGTTTCCTTGATCGTACCCTCAATTTCAATCACATCATCTTTCGCCACGCTAAAAGTACCTCCTTAAATTGGTTTTAAAACTTTACACTTAAAAACGTGAGAAGCTTTGTTGGAGTCCCACCTTTTTTCCGTCAGGCTTCATTCATTATCCCTAATTTTGGGCGAACTTGACCTATTGAAAAGATAAACCTAAATTATCATAGCACAGCGCCCCTTGACATGCAAGGAAAAATTAACGAGAACGTCAATTACTTTTCAAAGATTGCTTGCACTGGCGTAAATGCTAAAAATTGGGTCGCCAACAAAGCTTCTACTTACTAGACTATTATTTTAAACCGTTCAAAATACTCTCAATATCGGAATAAACATCCGTGATCTCTTGATTACCTTCAACATTATGCAACAGATTTTTTTGTTGATAAAAATCTAACAACGGAGTGTTCATCTTAATATTAACATCCAGACGATTTTTGACAGTTTCAGGCTTGTCATCATCGCGTTGGTAAAAGTCATGGCCGCCACAACGATCGCAAGTTCCTTCAACTTTGGTAGGGTTGAAGATCTTATGGTAAGTTGCTCCACAATTTCGACAGATATACCGTCCTGTCAAACGTTCCATTAAGGAATCTGGATCAACATCGATATTGATCACACCACTCAACGGCCGCCCAAGCTCTTCTCCGATCTCTTCTAAGGCATGTGCTTGTGCCATGTTGCGTGGGTATCCATCAAGCAAATAGCCATTTTTGACATCATCTTCACTCAAACGTTCTTTTACAATGCCATTCGTCACTTCATCCGGAACTAATTCGCCCTTGTCGATATATTTCTTTGCTTCTGTTCCCATCGGAGTTTCATTTTTCATTGCTTCACGAAAAATATCGCCAGTAGAAATGTGCACGACCTTATATTCATCAACGATACGTTCTGCCTGTGTCCCTTTACCAGCACCGGGCAAACCCATCAGCATCAAATTCAATGCCATTATCGACCCCTCCTTGTTTTTCAAAGAATAACTAAAATACAAACTGTTCTTTAAGTACCAGGGAAACTAGATTTAAATAAATAAACAAAGTCTCCCTCACAAAAAATTGGGTGAGTCCAACTAAATGAACACTACCCAATTTTACTATTCACGAATGAAGCCAACATACTCGCGTTTCATCATCATACCTTCTAACTGCTTGATCGTTTCCAGTGCAACACCGACAACGATCAAAAGACTAGTGCCACCTAATCCGATAGACTCATCCAACCCAAAATAGGATGAACCGATCAATGGGATCAATGAGACTAAGCCTAAGAAAAGTGAGCCGACTGTACTCAATCTCATCAAAAGAGCAGAGACATAACGCTCAGTTTCTTTGCCAGGCCAAACAGATGGAATATAACTACCCTGCTTTTGCAAATTCTCAGAAAGTTTTTCCGGGTTGACCTGAACGAAAGCATAGAAGAATGTAAATACAACGATCAATACCGTATACAAGATCATTCCTGGTGTTGATTGCATACTAAAGATACTTGACATCACTTGATACCAGGTATCTTGCGAGTGATTCTGTGCAAATGCCATTAAAATAGTTTGTGGTGTCGCGATAAACGAACTGGCAAAAATAACTGGAATAACACCTGCTACGTTGACCTTCAACGGTAAATATGAATTATTACCAGCTCCAGCCAAACGTCTTGTATACTGGATCGATATTTTATAGTTAGCCTGTTGGACGTAGGTTACAAAAGTAACGATCACTAGCAAAACTACCAAAAGGATAACCACATATAAGACCGGCTGCCAAACTTGGCTCATAGTTACACCCGTGAATTGTTCTTGTACAAGTTGTTGAATACCAACAGGCATTCGAGCAATGATCCCAGCCATAATAATCATCGAGATCCCGTTACCTAAGCCACGGTCTGTGATCATATCACCGAGCCAGGTCGTAAACATGGTACCACCAGTCAGAATAATACCGATACTAATATAGGTTTGTACACTCGGATTTTGCACAAGGCTCAAACTACTCAAGGTGTTAAACCCAGCAGTGATCCCAACTGACTGTATGAACGCCAGCACGATTGCCAAGTATCTCGTAACTTGATTAAGTTTACGCCGACCAACCTCACCTTGCTTACTCCATTCAACAAAACGCGGTACAATGTCCATTTGCAGAAGTTGTACAACGATTTGAGCAGTAATGTAAGGTGAGACCCCCATCGCAAGGATGGAGTAGTTAGTCAATCCGCCACCTGAAAAAGTATTCAAGATACTAATTAACCCTGAAGATGCAACACCGTTTAATGCTTTAGCGTCGATCCCAGGGACGGTAATATAAGTGCCGAGACGAAATACAACCAAGACACCAAGTGTAAAAAAGATTTTTTGGCGGATCTCTTTGACAGCAAAGGCATCTTTCAGTGTCTTCAGCATTTATTAAATCACCTCAGTTTGACCGCCTGCTGCTTCGATCGCAGCTTTTGCAGATGCAGAGAATTTGTTAGCTTTAACAGTTAACTTCTTGCTAAGTTCACCATTGCCCAAGATCTTAACGCCGTTTTTTTCATTCTTAACGACACCAGATTCAACGAGGATAACTGGAGTTACTTCTGCACCATCTTCGAATTTATTGAGAGTTTCAACATTTACGATCGCATAGTTTTTACGATTAATGTTGTTAAAACCGCGTTTTGGCATCCGGCGGAACAAAGGCATTTGTCCACCTTCAAAGCCCATACGCACTTTACTACGAGCCTTTTGACCTTTTTGGCCACGACCCGAAGTCTTACCATTACCAGCTGAAGTTCCACGACCGACACGATTACGTACCTTGCGTGAGCCTTCACTTGCTTGTAATTCATGTAATTTCATTACGTTTGGCACCTCCTTGTCTACTAAATAATAATTATTCAGCTTCTTGTACGTCCACTAAATGGTTGATCTTACGAATTGCCCCACGCATTGCAGCGTTATTAGGAACAATGGCAGAACTGTGAAGTCTGTTAAGGCCTAAACCTTTAACAATATCACGCTGATTTTGGGGACGACCGATAACTGAGCGAATCAAAGTAACTTTAATATTAGCCATTATTTGCGTCCTCCTTATTCAGCAAAGTGGGAAACAGATACACCACGACGTGATGCTGTTTCTTCTGCACTACGCATATTTTCTAAACCGTTAATAGTTGCACGTACGACATTAACAGAAGTGTTTGAGCCAAGCGATTTACTTGTAACATCATCAACACCTGCAAGTTCCATGACGGCACGAACAGCACCGCCGGCAGCAACTCCGGCACCTGCTTCAGCTGGTTTAAGTAAAACTTTGCTACCACTGTGTTGGCCAACAACTTCATGAGGAAGAGTTGTTCCAGCAACTGGAACTTCAATTAAGTTCTTACGAGCAGCATCAACGGCTTTACGAATAGCTTCAGGAACTTCCTGAGCTTTACCAGAACCGAATCCTACGTGACCATTATGGTCGCCGACAATCACTAGAGCGGCAAAACGCAAACGACGTCCACCTTTTACAACTTTAGTAATACGGTTGATCGCTACAACACGATCTTCCAAATCTAATTGAGCTGGGTCAATAAAAGCCATAAACGTTAATTCCTCCTTCTTTTAAAAGTCTAAGCCATTTTCGCGAGCAGCATCAGCCAATGCCAACACACGACCATGGTACAAGTAACCGCCACGATCAAAGACAACTTCTTTGATGTTCTTATCTGCAGCACGTTTTGCTACCAATGCACCAACACCAGAAGCTTGTTCTGTTTTGGTACCTGCAGCAATTTCACTATCTAAAGTAGAGGCACTAGCCAGCGTCACACCCGCTACGTCATCAATAACTTGAGCGTAGATGTTTTTGTTTGAACGATAAACATTTAAGCGTGGGCACTCAGCAGTACCAGAGATCTTGTTACGGACACGAATATGACGCTTTTGACGTGTCTTGTTTTTATCTGGTTTCGAAATCACTATTTTCACCTCTTGAATTTATTTAACAGCTATTATGCTGCTTATTATTTACCAGTCTTACCTTCCTTATGAGCAACAAATTCGTCGACATAACGAATACCCTTGCCCTTGTAAGGTTCTGGTGCACGTGTAGCACGGATCCGGGCTGCAGCATCACCAACAAGTTCCTTGTCGATACCAGAAACAGTAATTTCTGTATTAGAAGGAACTTCAACAGTTATTCCTTCTTCTTCAGCAATTTCAACTGGATTGGAATAACCAACGTTTAAAACCAGTGTTTTGCCTTTCATTTGTGCACGGTAACCAACACCACGAAGTTCAAGATTTTTCTTGAAACCCTCTGTGACACCTTCTACCATGTTGTTAAAGTTAGCACGGGTCGTACCATGCAAAGCTTTAGTTTTGAAATTATCATCAGGACGCTCGAAGGAAACTTCATTACCTTCGACTTTCATTGAGATCAAGTCAGAAAACTCACGAGTTAATTCCCCTTTAGGGCCCTTAACAGTAACAAAGTTGCCATCTTTCTTAATATCAACGCCTTCTGGAATTGTAACAATTTTATAACCAATACGACTCACGAGATGTACACCTCCTTACTTCTATTTAATATTACCAAACGTAAGCGAGAACTTCGCCACCAATGTTCTTTGAACGAGCTGCTTTATCAGTAACAACACCTTCAGATGTCGAGATCAAAGCAATACCTAAGCCGTTTAAAACTTTAGGAACTGCATCGGCTTTAACATAAGAACGTAAGCCAGGCTTCGAGATCCGACGTAAACCGGAGATAACACGTTCGTTGTTTTTATCATATTTTAAGAATACGCGGATGACACCTTGTTTGTCATCATCGATGTATTCAACATCACGGACAAAGCCTTCATTCTTAAGAATTTCAGCCATGCCGTTTTTGATTTTTGAAGCAGGGATCTCAACTGATTCATGCTTTGCCATGTTAGCATTGCGAATGCGAGTTAAAAAATCTGCAATTGGATCGGTCATTGCCATGTTGTTTGCCTCCTTTGACTGTATATTATGGTTTACCAACTAGCCTTTTTCATGCCAGGGATCTGACCTTTATGAGCAAGTTCGCGTAGGCAAACACGGCATAATTTAAATTTGCGATAAACAGAATGTGGACGTCCACAACGTTCGCAACGTGTATATTCACGCGATGAGAACTTAGCAGGACGCTGATTTCTTGCAATTTGTGACTTCTTTGCCAAGTTTGTAACCTCCTTATTTAGCGAATGGCATTCCAAGTTGTGACAACAGTTCCTTGGATTCCTCGTCTGTTTCAGCAGTTGTAACGATAACGATATCCATTCCACGAACCTTGTTGACATTATCAAAATCAATTTCAGGGAAAATCAATTGTTCACGGACACCAAGAGTATAGTTACCACGGCCATCAAAGGCACGCTTACTAACACCATGGAAGTCACGCACACGTGGCAATGATACAGAGATCAACTTGTCTAAAAAGTCGTACATCCGTGTACCACGTAATGTAACTTTAGCGCCAATCGGCATTCCTTCACGTAAACGGAAACCAGCGATCGACTTCTTAGCCTTTGTGACAACTGGCTTTTGACCAGAGATCAAAGTCAATTCCTCAACGGCTTCGTCAAGGCTTTTAGCGTTGCTGACTGCATCACCCACACCCATGTTGACCACGATCTTCTCAATTTTTGGTGCTTGCATGATCGACGAATAATTAAACTTATCGATCATTGATGGAACGATTTCGTTTGTGTATTTTTCTTTTAAACGGTTAACCATGAAAAAGTGTTCCTCCTTCCTTCTTTAGGTTTAGATAATTTCACCAGTTTTTTTCGAAACACGGACTTTTTTGCCATCTTCTACCTTGAAGCCAACACGAGTTGCTTCATTGTTAGAAGGATCGATCAACATGACATTAGAAACATGGATCGGAGCTTCAACCTCAACGATACCGCCACTTGGGTTATCATTGGTTGGCTTTTGGTGTTTCTTAACGACATTGATCCCTTTCACGACCACATGGTCTTTGGCAGGAATAGCTTGAAGGACTTCCCCTTCTTTGCCCTTGTCTTTGCCGGCAATTACTTTAACTTTATCATTTCTCTTAATGAACATTATTACTTGTGCACCTCCTTGTCGGATAGACGGTTGTTTTACAGAACTTCAGGTGCGAGGGAAACGATCTTCATATAGTTTCCTCGACGTAGTTCGCGGGCAACCGGTCCAAAGATACGGGTGCCTTTTGGTGATTTATCATCGCCGATAATAACAGCTGCATTTTCATCAAACTTAATGTATGAACCATCATTGCGATGTGTACCATACTTAGTACGAACGATGACTGCTTTGACAACGTCACCTTTTTTGACAACGCCACCTGGTGTTGCTTGTTTAACAGTAGCAACTACGATGTCACCGACACTTGCAGTTTTAACACGAGAGCCACCTAAAATTTTAATAACTAAAAGCTGACGTGCTCCGGAATTATCAGCAACATGTAAACGACTTTCTTGTTGGATCACAGTTATGTGACCTCCTTTCGTTATTAGATCAGAATACGAATCAGTTTATTAATTGTCTAAAATTTAGTAATTATAGAACAACTGCTTTTTCAACGATTTCTAATAAACGGAAACGTTTTGTAGCTGACAATGGCCGGGTTTCCATGATTCTTACGATGTCGCCCGTTTTTGCTTCATTGTTTTCATCATGAGCCTTGTATTTCTTAGAATACTTAACACGTTTGCCATATACAGGATGAAACTTATATGTTTCAACAACGACAGTGATCGTCTTGTCCATTTTATCAGAAACAACACGGCCACGGTAAACTTTACGGTAGTTACGACCTTCACTCATGCGCGATTAGCCTCCTCTTCGTATTCTTTATTTTGTAGCTTCGCTTTGACGCAGCAAAGTCTTGATGCGAGCAATTGCTTTCCGAACTGTTTGCAAGCGAGCGGTATTTTCAAGCTGACCAGTTGCAGACTGAAAACGCAGATTGAACAATTCCTCTTTATATTGCTTTTCTTTAGCAAGTAATTCGTCAGTGGTCAATTTGTTGAGTTCATCTTTGAATTCTTTAGTTTTCATCAGATTCGCCACCTACTTCCTCACGAGAAACGACTTTAGTTCTAACAGGGAGCTTGTGTGAAGCCAAACGCAATGCTTCTTGCGCAACTTCTTTGGAAACTCCACCTACTTCAAACATGATCTTACCACGTTTTACAGGTGCTACCCAGCCTTCTGGTGCACCTTTCCCGTTACCCATACGAGTACCGATACCTTTTGAAGTATACGATTTATGAGGGAAAATTTTGATCCAAACTTTCCCACCACGCTTCATGTAACGGGTCATAGCGATACGAGCAGCTTCGATCTGACGGTTTGAGATCCAATGTGAATCAAGTGCTTGTAAACCGTATTCGCCGAAAGCAACTGTCTTACCACCTTTAGCTTCCCCGCGCATCTTGCCACGAAATTCGCGACGATGCTTAACACGCTTTGGTACTAACATAGACTATTCCCCTCCTTTACTTTGATCTTTCTTTTCAGGTAGGACTTCACCACGGAAGATCCAAACCTTAACACCGATCTGACCATATTGAGTATTTGCTTCTACCCAAGCATAGTCAATATCAGCACGAAGTGTGTGCAAAGGAACTGTGCCTTGTGCGAAGTGCTCCACACGTGACATATCGGCACCATTCAAACGTCCGGAAACCTGAACTTTGATACCCTTTGCACCTGCACGCATTGTACGTTGCATTGGTTGTTTCATAGCACGACGGAATGCCACACGTCCTTCTAATTGTTGAGCAATGTTTTCGCCAACTAATTTAGCATCCAAATCAGGTTTTTTGACTTCGATGATATTGATGTGTACACGTCTGCCGGTCAAGTTGTTTAATTCCTTACGTAATTTTTCAACTTCAGAACCGCCCTTACCGATAACCATACCTGGTTTTGCAGTATGGATAGAAATGTTAACGCGCTTTGCGGCACGTTCGATCTCAACGGTAGAGACAGATGCGTCGGCTAATTTCTTTTGAATGTATTCACGGATACGGATATCTTCGTGAAGGTATGAAGCAAATTCCTTTTCTGCATACCATTTGGAATCCCAATCACGAATGATACCAACACGTAATCCAGTAGGATTTATTTTGTGACCCACGCTTATCCCTCCTTATTTTACAGATACCACGACAGTAATGTGACTGGTACGCTTGTTGATTGGAGAAGCAGAACCCTTAGCACGAGGACGGAACCGTTTCAAAGTTGGTCCCTCGTTGACAAAAGCTTCGCTTACAAACAAATCTTCAGCTTCCAAGTCAAAATTATTTTCTGCGTTGGCGATTGCGGATTTTAATACTTTTTCAATCAGATAAGCACCTGATCTTGGAGTGAACTTCAAGATACCAAGTGCTTCGGCAACACTCTTCCCACGGATAAGATCGATCACAAGACGCGCCTTACGCGCAGGGATGCGAACTACGCGAGCAGTTGCTTTTGCTGATGTTACTTGTTCAGCCATTTTATTTCCTCCCTTAGATTATCTTGCGCCGGTCTTTTTATCGTCAGTGCCATGACCATGGAATGTCCGTGTTGGTACGAATTCGCCTAACTTATGACCAACCATGTCTTCTTGGATATAAACTGGAACTTGTTTGCGACCATCATGAACTGCGATCGTATATCCAACAAAGCTAGGGTAGATCGTTGAACGACGTGACCAAGTTTTAATAACGGATTTCTTTTCACTATCAGCTTGTGCTGCAACCTTTTTTAGCAGATGTTCATCAGCAAAAGGTCCCTTTTTCAAACTACGACTCAAGAGTTATCCTCCTTTCGGATAGAACCACCGTAATTGTAACGATGATTATTTCTTCTTGCGACCACGTACAATAAATTTATTTGAACGTGCCTTCTTAGAACGTGTCTTCTTACCAGTAGTCTTCTTACCCCATGGAGATAATGGGCTTGGCATCCCAACAGGAGCCTTACCTTCACCACCACCATGCGGGTGATCGTTAGGGTTCATTACAGAACCACGAGACTGTGGACGAACGCCCATCCAACGCTTACGACCAGCTTTACCAAGCTTGATCAATTCATGTTGTGCATTACCAACTGAACCGATCGTTGCACGACAAGTGCCCAAGATCTGACGAACTTCACCAGAAGCCAGACGAACGGTGACATACTTGTCTTCTTTACCAAGCAATTGAGCTGATGTACCAGCAGAACGGACCAGCTGTGCACCCTGGCCAGGTTTTAATTCAATATTATGAATAGTAGTACCAGTTGGCATGTTCATTAACGGTAATGAGTTACCAACTTTGATATCAGCTTCTGCACCAGATTCAACACTTTGGCCAACCTTAAGACCTTTAGGTGCGAGAATATATGATTTAACACCATCAGCGTAAACGATCAAAGCGATGTTAGCTGAACGGTTAGGATCATATTCGATCGTTTTGACAGTTGCGGGAACGTCGTCTTTGATGCGCTTGAAATCTATCAAACGATATTGACGTTTGTGACCGCCGCCACGGTGACGAACAGTTTTATGACCGTAAACGTTACGACCAGCAGTTTTGCTTTGAGAAGAAAGCAAAGACTTTTCAGGAGTCGTGCTTGTAATTTCTTCAAAGTCAGATGTAGTCATATTACGACGACCATTTGAGGTCGGTTTGTATACTCTGATCCCCACTATTTTTCCCTCCTATGTTAATTATTCTTCTTCGAAAATTTGAATTTCTTTTGATTCAGGAGTTAAAGTAACGATTGCCTTACGACGCTTCTTTGTGTAGCCTTCGTAACGACCCATACGTTTCTTTTTACCTTTTAAGTTCATGACATTAACATTGGCAACTTTAACATCAAAGATCTCTTCGATAGCATCTTTGATCTGCAACTTGCTTGCCTTAGTATTAACATCAAATGTGTAGCGCTTGTCATCCATGCCAGCCATTGATGCTTCAGTGACTACCGGACGTAAGATCACATCACGTGCTTCCATTATGCTAGACCCTCCTCTACTTGAGAAAGAGCTCCTTTTGTGATGACAACCTTGTCACTGTCGATAACGTTCAATACATTCAAACCTTTAGCAGGAAGAACTGTAACATTATCAAGGTTACGTGCTGAACGAGCAGCGTTTTTGTTATCATCTTCAAGAACTACTAATACTTTTGAGTTAACATTCAAACTCTTAAGAGATGCTGCAAAGTCCTTAGTCTTTGGTTGTTCAAATTCAAATGAATCAACAACTACTAAGCTTTCATCAATCACTTTTTGTGAAAGAACAGATTTCAAAGCCAAGCGACTAACTTTACGTGGAAGTTTGTAGGCGTATGACCGTGGTGTTGGTCCGAAGATCGTACCACCGCCGACCCAAAGTGGTGAGCGTGTGGAACCAGCACGGGCACGGCCAGTACCTTTTTGACGCCATGGCTTCTTACCACCGCCGCGTACGGCAGTCCTGTTTTTAACAGCATGTGTTCCTTGGCGAAGCGATGCGCGTTGCATCAATACTGCGTCATGAACTACGTTGTTGTTTGGTTCGATACCAAAAATCGTGTTGTTTAATTCAACTTCTCCATTTTTGCTACCATCTTGATTAAATAATGCAACTGTAGGCATGTTTGTATTTCCTCCCTTCCCTTATTTTATTTCACTGTACTTTTTACAGTAACGAATGACTTATTTGCGCCAGGTACGTTACCCTTGATGAAAAGTACACCATTGTCTGTATCAGCTTTAACGATCTTTAAGTTTTGAATCGTTACCTTCTTGCCACCCATACGTCCTGGAAGTACCTTGCCAGGAAATACACGGTTGATAATGGCACCCATTGAACCTGGGCGACGATGATAACGAGAACCGTGTGCCATCGGACCACGAGCTTGATTCCAACGCTTAATGTTACCTTGGAAACCTTTACCCTTTGATGTTCCTGTTACATCCACGCTGTCTCCTTCTGCAAAGACGTCAGCATGAATTTCGTCACCGACTTTGTAATCTCCCAGCTCAACATCGCGGATTTCACGAACGAAGCGCTTAGGAGCAGTATTTGCTTTTGCTGCATGACCTTTAGCAGGTTTGTTAGCCTTGATCGCACGAACGTCATCGTAGCCCAATTGGACTGCTTCGTAGCCGTCGTTTTCAACGGTTTTGACTTGCATTACGACGTTAGCATCAACTTTCACAACTGTGACAGGGATCAAATCATCGTCTTGGGTGAAAATCTGTGTCATACCTACTTTTTTTCCTAAGATTCCTTTTGTGGTCATGAGTACACCTCCAATTAAATTGATTTAAAATAAAAAATGAATTAAAGTTTGATCTCAATGTCAACGCCAGAAGGCAAGTCGAGCTTCATTAATGAATCAACTGTCTTTGGTGTTGGGTTAACGATGTCGATCAAACGTTTATGTGTCCGCATTTCAAATTGTTCACGAGCATCTTTATGCTTATGTGGTGATGAAAGAACTGTGTACAATGTACGTTCTGTAGGCAACGGGATCGGGCCTGAGATCTCAGCACCTGTTCTCTTTGCTGTTTCAACGATCTTGTCCGCAGACTGATCTAAAATACGGTGTTCGTATGCCTTAAGGCGAATACGAATTTTTTGTTTTGCCATTTTGTTCCCTCCTTCGTCCATTTTATAAATAAGACTCGCTCCGTGAAAATTACCGCCGCACCTGTGGCAAAGCATCCGGGTGTGTCGCAACCTTCCACATCAAAGCTCGAAATATCCGTTTGGCGGCATACCAAACGACGCACTCGTTCAAACGGGTACCTAACTATACTATTACAATTAAGCTGAGTTAGCAAGGATTTTCTGAAACTTTTTTAAAAAAACTGTCTTTTTCAAAAACTTTAGCATTATGCAGTCCAAACATCGTTTGCTTAGCTCTTTTCACCGCTTAGAACACCTCTCCCAAAATAACACAAAGGCAATACTTTCGTGCAAAAATTGAGTATAATCGATATGAGCGTCCCATTAGGCGCTCATAATTGAATCTTCAGCTCGATATAGGTAGAATACCTATAAGTAGCTTCATCATAATATCAAATCAAAGGAGTTTTATCTATGCCAAGCAAAAAAGCGTTACTAGTGATCGACTATACGAATGACTTCGTTGCTGAAAAAGGCGCTCTAAATTGCGGTGAGCCGGGTCGTGTTATAGAAGACGATTTATTGCAACATGTTAAAGACTTTGACCAAAATAACGACTACATCATTTTACCGACAGACCTTCATTTCAAAGATGACCCCTTTCATCCTGAAACAGCTATTTTTCCCCCGCATAATATCGTGGGCACACCCGGCCAACAGCTGTACGGCAAATTGGCGGACTGGTACGAGGAACATCAAAACCAAGGCAACGTCTACAAATACAACAAAAACCGTTATTCTAGTTTTCAAAATACTAACCTCGATAACTATTTACGCAGCCGTGATATCAAAGACCTTTATTTATCGGGGGTTTGTACAGACATTTGTGTATTGCACACTGCCATTGCGGCATACAATCTAGACTATCACATCAACATTTATGCAGATAGTGTCGCTAGTTTTGATCAGGCGGGCCACACCTGGGCTCTTGGTCATTTTAAAAATGCATTGGGTGCTAACGTGATCACTGCCAACAACTAACTTCATCAATATGTAAAAAGAACTGCTCGAGTCGGACTCGAACAGTTCTTTTTATTTTACTCAAGCTTAATTAGCGTCTCCACCATTTTTCTTGATGATATCCTCTTGGATCGACTTCGGTACTGGTTCGTAATGGTCAAATGTCATTGTGAAGGTACCACGTCCCTGGGTTGACGAACGCAAGGTCGTAGCATAACCAAACATTTCTGACAATGGAACGAATGAATGAACTAACTCAGCGTTCCCGCGAGCTTCCATACCATCCACACGCCCACGACGAGCAGTAACGTGGCCCATAACATCACCTAAGTTATCTTCAGGGGCAACAATATCGACCTTCATGATCGGCTCGAGGATCACAGCACCACCGCCTTTTGCGGCGTTACGCAAAGCAATCGATGCAGCAACTTTAAAGGCAGCTTCACTAGAATCGACATCATGGTATGAACCATCGTATAACTTAGCCTTAACATCGATCAAAGGATAACCGGCAAGTATGCCATTAGCCATTGATTCCTTTAAGCCTTGTTCTACAGCTGGGATATATTCACGAGGAACAACACCACCAACGATAGCATTTTCAAATGAGAATCCTTCGCCTTCTTCAGCAGGTGTAAATTCGATCCAAACATCACCATATTGACCTTTACCACCAGACTGACGAATAAACTTACCTTGAGCAGAAACTTGCTTGGTAAATGTTTCCCGGTAAGCAACTTGTGGTTCACCAACTTTGGCTTCAACGTGAAATTCACGTTTCATACGATCAACAATGATATCCAGGTGAAGTTCACCCATACCAGAGATCAATGTTTCACCAGTTTCCTGATTTGTTTCAGCCTTAAATGTTGGATCTTCTTCAGCAAGTTTTTGCAAAGCAACATCCATCTTATCCTGGTCGGCTTTTGTATTAGGTTCGATCGAAACCTGGATAACTGGATCTGGGAATTCCATCGATTCAAGGATCAATGGACGATCTGTAGATGTCAATGAGTCACCTGTTGTAGTATTCTTCAAACCGATGGCAGCACCGATATCACCAGAGAATACTTCTGGGATCTCTTTACGGTGGTTAGAATGCATCTGCAATAAACGACCTACACGTTCACGCTTGTCCTTAGTAGCGTTCAAAACATATGAACCGGCTTCAAGGGTGCCAGTATAAACACGGAAGAAAGTCAACCGACCAACGAATGGGTCAGTAGCGATCTTAAATGCTAAACCAGCAAATGGTGCATCGTCATCAGCATGTAACTCTACGTCCTCTTCTGTACTAGGATCAGTAGCTTTGTATGGACGGACATCAAGTGGTGATGGCAAGTAGTCGTTAACACCATCAAGCATCATCTGAACACCCTTGTTCTTGAAGGCAGAACCACAGAATACTGGATAAATATCCAAGTTCAAAGTAGCCTTACGAATAGCTTTCTTGATCTCATCAGCCGGAATATCTTCACCATCAAGATATTTCTCCATAATATCATCGTCAAGATCAGCCAATTGTTCAAGCATTTCATCACGATGTTTTTGAGCTTCTTCTTTATATTCATCAGGAATATCAACTGTATCCCATGCTGAACCAAGTTCGTCTTCATCATACAAGTCAGCTTTCATGTCGATCAAATCGATCACGCCTTGGAAATTATCTTCGGCACCGATAGGCATTTGAACGGCAACGGCATTGGCTTGCAAACGATCATGGATCGTTTGAACTGAGTAGTTAAAATCAGCACCAAGCTTATCCATCTTATTAACAAATACGATACGAGGAACACTATAAGTCGTAGCTTGACGCCAAACATTTTCAGTTTGAGGTTCAACACCAGATTGACCATCCAAGACAACTACCGCGCCATCAAGAACACGCAAAGAACGTTCAACTTCAACTGTAAAGTCAACGTGTCCAGGGGTGTCGATGATATTAATGCGATGATCTTTCCATTCAGCAGTCGTAGCAGCAGAGGTGATAGTGATACCACGTTCTTGTTCTTGGTCCATCCAGTCCATTTGAGATGCACCATCATGAGTTTCACCGATCTTATGAATACGGCCAGTATAATAAAGGATACGTTCGGTCGTAGTCGTTTTACCAGCATCGATATGGGCAACGATCCCGATGTTCCGGGTTTTTTCCAATGGAAATTCACGTTTATTAGCCATTGAGAATTTATCTCCTTCCAAAATCATTAGTTAACTGACCCAGCAAATAGCAGGCCAGAGACACCTGGCGAGTGTCTAACATTATTATACAATCTAAAAAACGGCCATTATAGGATTTCTTGAAATCATATAACAGCCATTTTCAAAAAATTACCAGCGGTAATGTGCAAATGCACGGTTAGCATCTGCCATCCTATGTGTGTCTTCACGTTTCTTAACGGATGCACCGGTATTATTAGCTGCATCCATGATTTCTCTTGCTAAGCGTTCTGACATTGTGTGTTCCCCACGTAAGCGTGAGTAGTTTACAAGCCAACGCAAACCAAGTGTTGATCTTCTTTCAGGACGAACCTCGATCGGGACCTGATAGTTAGACCCACCGACACGGCGAGCTTTAACTTCCAATACGGGCATGATGTTCTTCATTGCTTCTTCGAAAACATCAAGTGGTTCATTCCCTGTTTTAGATTTAATCATATCAAATGCATCATATAAAATTCTTGAAGCTGTCCCGCGTTTACCATCGACCATCAAACGGTTGATCAAACGTGTAACCAATTTAGAATTATAAATTGGATCTGGGAGTACTTCGCGTTTTGCAACGGCACCTTTTCTTGGCATCGTAGATAACCTCCTCAAATTCTAGAAAAATATGTTTATTTGTAACTACTTGACTAAGTAGTCAGCTATTATTTCTTAGCTCTCTTTGCACCGTACTTGGAACGGCTTTGCATCCGGCCTTCGACACCGGCAGTATCCAAAGCACCACGAACAACGTGATAACGAACACCAGGCAGGTCCTTAACACGACCACCACGAACCAAAACAACACTATGTTCCTGTAAGTTGTGACCAATGCCAGGGATGTAAGCTGTAACTTCGATCAAGTTGGACAAACGAACACGCGCATATTTACGCAAAGCTGAGTTAGGCTTCTTAGGTGTCATTGTGCCGACACGAGTTGCAACACCACGTTTTTGTGGAGCAGCATTTTTTGTAGTTACTTTTCTATAACTGTTATACCCATAATTTAAAGCTGGGGAATCAGACATTGAAGAATTAGATTTACGACCTTTACGAATTAACTGGTTAATTGTTGGCATCTAAAACTTCCTCCTTCCTTGTTCTCGATAATTTTAAGTCCACACATCCAGGAGTTTCATTTTTGTCTATAAAAATAAACGTCCTACGACGTAGTGTCATACATGCGCTAACTTGTTCACAGCCAGCACGATCTTGGCAGCCCAAGAGAACTGTTCACATAAAGCACCTTTAATAGGTTACCACCATTTTCTATTACTTGTCAAACAAATTTTGCATTTTTTTGCGTATATTTAATGAGGTGATCAACTTGTTAAATTGCTTACTTTTTATGTACGGTGCTAGCCTGGCATCCTTCGCCGTTTGCACCGCATTTCGTTTTAAAAGTGAACTTTCATTACTCAAACCACGTTCATTTTGCGACCACTGCTTGCATCAGTTAAAGTGGTGGCAACTGCTGCCTGTGTTTGGCTGGCTTTTCCAAAAGGGGCACTGTATCTTTTGCGGCCATAAGATAGCGCCACTCAGTGCTACACTTGAATCAGTTTACGGTCTTTTATTTGTTTGCATGAATCATAGCCTACAAAATTGGCCCTTTTTCCTCTTAGAAAGCTACTTACAGCTGTGGTTATTGATCCTAGCGCTTGAAGATCATTATACCATGAATGTATCTAGCCGTTTACTTTATCTCGGTTCTTTACCTGCTTTGTTACTTGCTTGGCCACAAGTTTATCTAACTATTGCTGATTTTTGGCTGCAATTACTGCTATTTTACTTATTATGCTATACCTTTGAAAAAATGAATAAGTTAGGCCATGCTGACACTATTTGTTTGCTAGTCTTAATGTTACTTTATGGTTTGAAAGATGGCTGTTACTTACTTTTGACATCCACGTCGTTATTTTTATTATTCCATTTTCAGCAAGAGCGCAAAAAGCCACATGCTTTCCTGCCATTTTTAACTGCAAGTTTCTTCCTATTTAAAATGCTGAACGCTTTTTAGCCAAAAAAAGAGTTCTAAACCAAAATGTTTAGAACTCTTTTCTACAACCTGGTCGATAAATGACTGGCCTTTATTGTTTATCCTTTGGCAACTCACTATTTTCTTCGATATTTAACTTTTTAGCAACATCCGAGATCGAATAAACGCTATCCGAAACATTACTTTTTTCTTCAGGTTGAATGCTGCGATATCTAGGCATACCAGTTCCGGCAGGAATGATCTTACCAATGATAACATTTTCTTTCAAACCTACCAGTGGGTCATTCTTACCGCGAATAGCAGCATCCGTCAAGACACGCGTTGTTTCCTGGAAGGAAGCAGCCGACAAGAAACTATTTGTTTCCAGAGCAGCTTTCGTGATACCAAGTAAAACAGGACGTGAAGTAGCTGGAACACCGCCACTGACCAAGGTCTTGACGTTACGATCAGAGAAATCTTTGATATCCATCAAGTTACCTGGCAATAAGTCAGTATCACCTGGATCCATAATACGGACCTTCTGCAACATCTGACGTGTCATAACTTCGATATGCTTATCGGAGATATCAACACCTTGCATACGGTAAACTTTTTGAACTTCTGCCAAGATATAATTCTCAGTAGACAAAACATCACGGACTTTGATCAGTTCTTTAGGGTCGATCGAACCAACAGTCAATGGATCGCCCCGATGGATCTGATCGCCTTCAGACACACGCAATACTGCAGTATATGGCAAACTGTACGTCCTAGTATCTGTTTCACCCTTAACGGTAACTTCTTTTGTCCGGTCAGCAGGATTTTCCTCGATCGAATCGATCGTACCAGTAACTTCGGTGATCACAGCACGTCCTTTAGGATTCCGTGACTCAAATAATTCTTGCACACGAGGAAGTCCTTGAGTAATATCACCGCCGGCAACACCACCGGTATGGAAGGTACGCATCGTCAACTGAGTACCTGGTTCACCAATAGACTGTGCAGCAACTGTACCAACAGCTTCCCCAACTTCAACTGGGTCACCTGTTGCCAAGTTACGGCCATAACATTTACGACAAACACCATGACGGGTGTTACATGTAAATGCTGTTCTGATCGTAACCATCTCTATACCAGCATCAACAACTTTTTGAGCTAGCTCTTCAGTGATAAAGGTATCACTAGGAACAATAGCTTCACCAGTTTGCGGATCATATACGCTCTTCATAGTAAAGCGGCCTAAGATCCGGTCATACAAAGGTTCGATCAACTCGTTACCTTCACGGATAGCCGTAACATCTAAACCACGCTCAGTTCCGCAATCATCTTCACGAACGATAACATCCTGAGCAACATCGACCAAACGACGTGTCAAGTAACCAGAGTTAGCAGTCTTCAAAGCCGTATCAGTCATACCCTTACGAGCACCGTGAGAAGAAATAAACATTTCCAAAACAGAAAGGCCTTCACGGAAGTTTGAAATAACTGGCAATTCCATCGCTTTACCAGAAGGAGAAGCCATCAAACCACGCATCCCGGCTAACTGAGTAAAGTTAGAAATGTTACCACGCGCACCAGAATCACTCATCATTTGAATAGGGTTAGATGGATCCATGTTAGCAACAAGCTTTTCTTGGATAACATCTTTTGCTTTATTCCAAATAGAGATGACACGGTTATAACGTTCGTCATCAGTTATCAAACCACGACGAAACTGTTTAGCAACAGTAGCAACGTCTTTATGCGCCTGCTCAATAATGGCAGGCTTTTCAGCCAAGTCAGTAACATCAGAAACACCAACAGTCAAACCAGATTTGGTAGATTCTGCATAGCCAAGATCCTTCATCCGGTCAAGCAATTCAGAAGTTTCAGTCACCTTGTAGTCCTGGTAGACTTGAGCAATGATATCTGATAAGAAGCCAGACTTGAATGGCTTGACCAATTCAGCATCTTTTAAAAACTCGTGGATATCTTGACCTGGTTCCAAGAAGTATTTGTCCGGTGTCTGGTGGATCAAGTTATCTTCTGTTGGTTCATTTAAATAAATGAAGTCAGCAGGCAAGATCTCATTAAAGAATGCTTTACCAACACTGGTGATTAAGATACGTTCTTTTTGCCAGTCAGTAAATGGTGTGCCATTTTCAGCTAAGGATGATGCTTGTAAACCGATCCGTGTATGCAAATGAATATAATTATTCTGATATGCAGTCCGAACTTCGTTAATATCTTTGAAGATCATGCCTTCACCTTCACGGTCGGAATCTTCGATCGTGATGTAATAGTTACCGATCGTCATATCTTGTGATGGTGAAATGATAGGCTTACCATCTTTTGGCGCTAAGATATGTTGAGCAGCAAGCATTAACAAACGAGCTTCAGCCTGTGCCTCGTCTGACAACGGAACATGGATGGCCATTTGGTCACCATCAAAGTCGGCATTGTAAGCTTCACAAGCTAAGGGATGCAACCGCATTGCCTTGCCATCTACTAAGACCGGCTCAAAAGCTTGGATCCCCAAACGGTGCAGTGTAGGAGCCCGGTTCAGCAAAACTGGGTGTTCTTTGATAACATCTTCCAAAACATCCCAGATGTCTTCATCACGCCGGTCGATCTTACGTTTAGCGTTCTTGATGTTCGAAGCCATCTCACGTTTGACCAATTCTTTCATCATAAACGGCTTGAACAATTCTAAAGCCATTTCATGTGGGATACCCATTTGGTTCAAGCGTAACTTAGGTCCAACATCGATAACGGAACGGCCAGAATAGTCGACACGCTTACCTAACAAGTTCTGACGGAAACGTCCTTGCTTACCTTTCAGCATATGTGAAAGTGACTTTAATGGACGATTACCAGGACCGGCAACTGGACGACCACGGCGACCATTATCGATCAAAGCATCAACCGCTTCTTGCAACATCCGCTTTTCGTTTTGAACGATAATGCCGGGAGCATTTAAGTCCAATAAACGTTTCAAACGGTTGTTACGGTTGATCACACGACGATAAAGATCGTTTAGGTCGGAAGTGGCGAAACGGCCACCTTCCAATTGGACCATTGGGCGAAGATCCGGTGGGATGACAGGGATTGCTTCCATGACCATCCATTCCGGTTCATTTCCAGAGTTCAAGAAAGCTTCCAAGATATCCAAACGACGTACGGCACGAGTCCTTTTTTGACCAGTTGCCTCACGCAGTTCTTCTTTCAAGTCATTACATTCTTTCTCAAGGTCAACATCTTTTAACAGTGTCCGAATTGCTTCGGCACCTATGTCAGCCTTAAAGCCGCCTTGGTATTCTTCGCGTTTTTCGCGATACTCACGTTCGGTCATCAACTGTTTCTTTTCCAGTGGAGTGTCACCAGGCTCAGTAACAACATACGAAGCAAAATAGATGATCTCTTCCAAAGCACGCGGGCTCATGTCCAAGACAAGTCCCATGCGGCTAGGTATCCCTTTAAAGTACCAAATGTGAGTCACAGGGGCAGCAAGCTCGATGTGTCCCATCCGTTCACGCCGTACTTTAGAACGAGTAACTTCGACGCCGCAACGATCACAAACGATCCCCTTATAACGGATCCGTTTATATTTCCCACAAGCACATTCCCAGTCTTTTGTGGGTCCAAAAATACGTTCATCAAACAAACCGTCTTTTTCAGGTTTCAGAGTTCGATAGTTGATAGTTTCAGGTTTTTTAACTTCACCGTACGACCAGCTCCTGATCTTATCGGATGAAGCCAAACCGATCTGCATACTATCGAATTTGTTGACATCGATCAAAGAACCGACCTCCCTTTTTTAATGTTGAATTTATTGTTCTTTAGATCTTTCTTCAGTATCTGACTCATTATCAGCTTGTGTCTCTTCAGCCTTTTTATCGGCTTGTTCTTTGGCATACTTGCTTAGAGCATCTACGTTGACAACTTCATCATCATCGTCGTCCATTTCACGTAGTTCGATCTCTTGCTTATCGTTATCGAGTACTTTCATATCTAAGCCAAGAGCCTGCAGTTCCTTAACAAGTACGCGGAAGGATTCTGGGACACCTGGTTGAGGGATCGGTTCACCTTTGACGATAGCTTCATAAGTCCGCACACGTCCAGTAACGTCATCAGACTTGTAAGTCAGGATCTCTTGGAGCGTATAGGCAGCCCCGTAAGCTTCCAAAGCCCAAACTTCCATTTCACCGAAACGCTGGCCACCAAACTGTGCTTTGCCACCTAATGGTTGTTGGGTAACTAATGAGTACGGTCCAATTGAACGAGCATGGATCTTATCATCGACCATGTGGGCTAATTTCATATAGTACATAACACCAACAGCGATACGGTTATCAAACGGTTCACCAGTCCGCCCATCATAAACGACACTCTTGCCATCATTAGGCAAGCCGGCTTCTTTCAAAGCAGCCCAAATGTCATCGTCAGTTGCACCATCAAAAACAGGTGAAGCAACGTGAATCCCTAACTTCCGAGCAGCCATACCTAAGTGCAAGTCCAAAACCTGCCCAATATTCATCCGTGAAGGCACACCCATTGGTGACAACATAATGTCGATCGGAGTACCATCAGGCATAAACGGCATATCTTCTTCTGGGATAACCACAGAAACGGTACCTTTGTTACCATGACGTCCGGCCATCTTATCACCGACTTGAAGTTTACGCTTCTGAGCGATATAAACACGGACCATTTGGTTAACACCAGGTGAAAGTTCATCACCATTTTGGCGAGTAAAGATCTTAACATCTTGAACGATACCACCGCCACCATGAGGGACATGCAAGGAAGTATCACGGACTTCACGTGCTTTTTCACCAAAGATAGCATGCAATAAACGTTCTTCAGCTGATAATTCAGTCACACCTTTAGGAGTCACTTTACCAACTAAGATATCTCCGTCATGCACTTCAGCACCGATACGAACGATACCGAATTCATCGAGATCTCTCAGTGCATCTTCCCCAACATTAGGGATCTCACGTGTGATCTCTTCGGGTCCAAGTTTGGTATCTCGCGCTTCTGATTCATGTTCTTCAATATGGATCGAAGTATAGACATCATCTTTGACTAAGCGTTCACTAATAGCGACCGCATCTTCAAAGTTGTAACCATCCCAAGTCATGAAGGCGATCAATGGGTTTTGTCCCAATGCTAATTCGCCTTGTTCCATCGAAGGGCCATCAGCTAAAACAGAATCTGTCTTAACTTCTTCTCCGACATGAACGATCGGTGTTTGGTTATAGTTTTTGCCACCATTTGAACGGCGAAACTTCATTAACTTATATTTATCAAGGGAGCCATCTTCTAAACGAACACGGATCTCTTTAGAATCGACATACTCGACCACACCATCATGATCAGCGATCAAAGCATCGCCAGAATCATGGGCAGCTTTGTATTCGATACCTGTGCCGACTAATGGAGCATGTGGTTGCAGCAACGGCACAGCCTGACGCTGCATGTTAGCACCCATTAAAGCACGGTTGGAGTCATCATTTTCCAAGAATGGAATACATGCTGTAGCAACAGCAACAACTTGCTTAGGAGAAACGTCCATGTAATCAACTTTATCGATGCCGATCTCCATGTTTTCTTCTTCTTTACGAGCCATTACGATGTTATTAACGAATGATCCATCGTCATTCAATGGAGTATTAGCCTGAGCAACAACATATGGGTCTTCTTCGTCGGCAGCCAAATAGTCGATCTTTTGGGTAACTTTATGTGTATCCCAAGAAACACGACGGTAAGGAGTTTCGACAAAGCCATACTTATTAACACGGGCATACGATGCTAAACTGTTGATCAGTCCGATGTTAGGTCCTTCAGGAGTTTCGATCGGACACATCCGGCCGTAATGAGTATAGTGAACATCACGAACTTCATAACCGGCACGGTCCCGAGTCAAGCCGCCAGGTCCCAAGGCAGATAAACGACGCTTATGCGTTAATTCGCCCAATGGGTTGGTTTGGTCCATGAACTGTGATAACTGCGAACTGCCGAAGAATTCTTTGATAGAAGCAACAACAGGACGAATATTGATCAACTGTTGTGGTGTAACTGTCGAAATATCCTGGATAGACATTCTTTCACGAACGACACGTTCCATCCGTGACAAACCGATCCGGAATTGATTTTGCAACAATTCACCAACGGAACGGATCCGCCGGTTACCCAAGTGGTCGATATCATCAGTTGAACCAAAGCCTTCTTGTAAATTAAAGAAGTAGTTCATCGATGCAATGATATCAGCTGGTGTAATATGCTTATACTTCAGATCAACATTACCATTACCGATCAAATTAACGACACGTTCTGGATCATTCTTAGAATAAACCTTGATGACCTGTAATTTCATTGGTTCTTGAACTACACCATCATCAGAAGGTTGGAAGGTGACCATCTTGAAGTCGTCACGTTTCAAATAGTCAGCTAACTTATCCATCACACGTTTGTCGATCGTTTCGTCTTTGTTAACGATGATCTCGCCTGTATCAGGATCAGCCAAAGTTTCAGCGACCACTGAGTTCAGTAAACGAGTTCTTAAGTCTAACTTCTTATTGATCTTGTAACGACCAACAGCAGCTAGGTCATAACGCTTTGGATCAAAGAAACGAGCAGTTAACAAACTTCTAGAAGAATCAGCTGTCTTTGGTTCACCAGGACGTAGGCGCTCATAGATATCCTTCAAGGATTCTTCAACACGGGAATCTTCTGGATTTTTATGCACATCTTTTTCTAAGGTGAACATTAAACTATCTGTTTCGCCCATCATGTCCAAGATCTCACTGTCAGATCCATAGCCCAAGGCACGGATCAATTCAGTCATCGGGATCTTACGTGTCCGGTCGATCCGCACATATGAGATATTTTTAGCGTCTGTTTCATACTCCAACCAAGCACCACGGTTAGGAATAACCGTCGTACCATAGTTAGTCCGGCCGTTTTTATCCAGCTCAGAATTAAAGTACACACCCGGGGAACGAACTAACTGTGAAACAATAACACGTTCTGCCCCGTTAATGATAAATGTTCCTTCTTTGGTCATTAATGGAAAATCACCGAAGAACACATCTTGTGACTTGATCACGTCTGTTTCATGGTTGATCAAACGTAATGTAACGTGCAACGGTGCAGAATAATTAGCATCATGTTCACGTGCTTCATCAACGGTATACTTTGGTTCTAAAAGTTGATAATCGACAAATTCCAAAGAAAGTTTGCCCTGAAAATCATCGATAGGCATCAGGTCTTCAAACATCTCGCGTAAACCTTCATCTAAGAACCATTGATAAGAATCTGTTTGGATCTCAACTAGGTTAGGCAGATCGAGAACTTCCTTAATGCGAGAATAACTTCTACGCACGCGGTTTTTGCCGTATTTTACCAAGTGTCCTGCCAAATTGTTCACCTCTCAAAATATTTCTGTGAATTCAGTATCTGACTAAACTGAAAAGACTAATGTTACATTTAGCTTACAAATTCAATTAACGCAAAAAAATTTCGTGATTTTAGGCAAAAAAAAGCAAAAACAGATCGTCTCAAAAAATTCGACTTCACTATTTTTGCTATTTCTCTACCAACCATGGACAATATATCACAGCCGATAGCTAAATTCACAGTTTTGCAATTATTAATTATAACAAGTATTTCAAGCTTGTCAAGTTTGAATGCTCTAAAACAACCGAAACATCTAAACTTATATTCGTACAGCTATCTGGCCTGTGTGACAGCTTTTTTTACCTCAGGTTCTTTGACTTTCAAAGTGATCTTACCCTTCTGAGCACCGATCGTAACTGTTGACCCTGGAGTGATATTACCCTCAAGTAATGACTCACTCAAACGGTCTTCGATCTCACTTTGAACAGCACGCCTGATCGGCCGCGCACCATATTCAGGATCAAAACCTGCCTGAGCGACCACATCGATCGCTGCCGGCGTGATCTTAAGGTTGATGCCTTGTTCTTTGATCCGCGAGATAACTTCACGCGTCATCAACTTAACGATCTCATGCAATTGTTGCTTATCCAAGGAATGGAAAATAACAACTTCATCGATCCGATTCAAAAATTCAGGTCTAAAGGATTGTTTCAGGCGATCCTTGATCTTAGAAGACATTGCTTGATATTCATCGGTAGCTGCCTCGGCACCAAAACCGACTTCCTTTTTATCACGGATATCAGTGGCACCCAAATTAGATGTCATGATAATGATCGTGTTTCTAAAATCAACTTTACGACCCTTAGAATCCGTTAAGAAACCATCGTCTAAAACTTGCAGTAAGATATTGAAGACATCAGGATGGGCCTTTTCAACTTCATCCAACAAAACGACTGAATAAGGTTTATTTCTTACCTTTTCAGAAAGTTGACCGCCCTCATCATAGCCAACATAGCCAGGAGGCGCACCGATCAAACGACTAGTTGAATATTTCTCCATATATTCACTCATGTCGATCCGGACCATGTTATCTTCGTCACCAAACATTGCTTCAGCCAATGCCTTTGCAAGTTCAGTCTTACCAACACCAGTAGGCCCGAGAAACATAAATGAACCGATTGGACGAGTCGGGTCGCCTAGGCCACTCCGAGCACGTCTGATCGCCTTCGAAACGCCTGCGATAGCTTCATTTTGTCCGATAACCCGTTTATGCAAGATCTTTTCCAAATTGACTAAGCGTTCACTTTCACTCTTCGTTAATTGAGTTACTGGAACACCTGTCCATTCAGAAACCACATTAGCAACATCTTCTTCACCAACTTCTTTGGAATAATTACCATCTTGGACTTCCTGTTGGTCTTCTAATTGAGCTAACTTATCTTTCCACTTCAATTCTTGCTTGCGGTATTTAGCAGCATCTTCAAACTCCTCATCTACTAAGGCATTTTCCTTAGCAGCCTTGGCGTCTTTAACTTTATGCGCTGCTTTAGCCACTTTTTGCTGGTCGCCAGAAGAAGCAATATGAACACGTGCAGCTGATTCATCCATCAGGTCGATCGCTTTATCAGGTAAGAAACGGTTGGTAATATATCTATCACTCATTTTAACTGCAGCAACCAACGCCTCATCAGACAGCCTCAGTTGATGGTGCTTTTCATATTTAGGACGCAAGCCCTTTAAAATATCGATCGTTTCTTCAGCAGTAGGCTCCTCAACAATGATCGTTGCGAAACGTCTTTCCAAAGCGGCATCAGTTTCAACATATTTCTGATATTCATCTAAAGTAGTTGCACCGATAACTTGAACTTCACCACGGGCCAAGGCCGGCTTCAAAATATTTGAAGCATCGATCGCACCTTCAGCACCGCCAGCACCAATCAAAGTATGCATTTCATCAATGAATAAAATAACATTACCATCCTGATAAACTTCATCTAGGATCTTTTTGAGCCGGTCTTCAAATTCACCACGGTACTTAGTCCCGGCGACTAATGAACCCATGTCCAGCATCATAACACGTTTGCTAGCAAGTTCTACCGGCACATTGTCATTGATGATCTCCTGGGCAAAGCCTTCTGCGATCGCTGTTTTACCAACACCTGGCTCACCAAGTAAAACGGGATTGTTCTTCGTACGCCGACTTAGGATCTGGACGACTCGAGTGACCTCTTTTTGCCGTCCAACGACTGGGTCGATCTGGCCATTTTCAGCCATTTCATTCAAGTTACGTGCCAAGCCATCCAACGTTGGCGTTCCTTCGACTTTGTCTTTTTTCTTTGCATTTCTGCGAACTTGGGTTTGACTGATCCCCAGTTGTCTAAAGATAGTCTGGCGGATCCGCTTAATATCAATATTTAAGCTATCTAAGATCCGAGACGACAAAATATCATCATCTTCAAGCAAAGCCAATAAAATGTGCTCAGTGCCGATCTTTTCAGAATTCAATAATTCAGCTTGAGCACCAGCACGTGTCAAGATCCCCTTCGCCTTTGGTGAATATGGCAAGTAATTATCCGGTGCTTGCCTTTTCAACGTACCATACCCTGTCAAACGCTCAATTTCTTCTTTAACATCAGTCGGCGTGATCACAAATTGTGCTAAAACTTTATGTGCGATCCCTTGCTCTTCAGAAACAAGAGCCAACAATAAGTGTTCCGTACCAATAGCTTGATGCCTAAAGCCATTAGCATTGACTTGTGCGAGTTCTAAAACTCTCTTAGCACTAGGAGTATATGATTCATTCATTTCAAGTCCCCCTCATATAAATCAGGTCTTTCAAAGTAAAATTCTCTTTCCTTTTAAAAAGAAGACTCTTTTACTTTCTCTTTTTCTCGCTCACAAATAAAAATCAATCAGCACACCTTAAGCGATTTAAAACACTGACCAAGATCCGCGCACGAACAGCGTTTTCCAAACGTTTGTCGGCAAAATCCAAGGTGGTCCGATCCATTGTCGCCAATACCAGGTTTGCTTCTTTTTGTGTTAACAACTTATCCTCATAAAGACTTTGTATGATCTGCAAAGCTTTACCAGAAGTAATACTTTCTCCGATAAGAGCGATCAATTGGTCCAAAACATCAGTGTCATCGATCAAATTGACCTTAGCGATCCTAATGTAGCCGCCACCACCGCGTTTACTTTCAACTAAATACCCGTTTTGGATCGTAAATCTAGTTTTAATAACATAGTTGATTTGAGAAGGAACAACATCGAACTGTTCCGCGATCTCAGAACGCTTGATCTCGATCTTTTGCGAATCGGCTAAAATACCCTTAAGATACCTCTCAATAATATCGGATATATTGCGATTTTGCATTTAAACCACATTCCTTATTATCCAACTTTGACTAATATTGACTATTATTATATATGGAAACATCGTCAAATTGCAAAGATAATGCCATAATTGTTTAAATTATTTTCGGATCCGGCTGGTTAATTAGAATGCTATGGCAACGCAAGTGCAGCAATTACTTTAATCCTAGTAAGTTCGTTATTATGAAACTTGCTTCAAAAAGATGCAACTAAAACGCTCAGCACATAACTAAAAATCTTTCTTTTGAAGGAAGAAATCTATTATAAAACAAAAAAGACAAACGTCAAAGACGTCTGTCTAAAATTATCGGGAAAACAGGATTCGAACCTGCGACCTCCACGTCCCGAACGTGGCGCTCTACCAAACTGAGCTATTTCCCGTTAAATATATAAAAATAACACAAAAGACAACTTCACTGACAAATTCCAAACAGTCATAAAGTTATCCATAATATACTATAGTGATCGGGAAGACAGGATTCGAACCTGCGACCCCCTGGTCCCAAACCAGGTGCTCTACCAAGCTGAGCTACTTCCCGATAAAAAATGCACCCAGTAGGAGTCGAACCTACAACCTTCTGATTCGTAGTCAGACACTCTATCCAATTGCGCTATGGGTGCATAAATTTATTTATAATGTGCTTCACTGGACTTCCAGCGAAGCGGAAGACGGGATTCGAACCCGCGACCCCCACCATGGCAAGGTGATGTTCTACCACTGAACTACTTCCGCATATGCCGACTAGACGATTCGAACGCCCGACCCTCTGATTACAAATCAGATGCTCTACCAACTGAGCTAAGTCGGCATTAAAATGGTGCGGGTGAAGGGATTCGAACCCCCACGTTAAAAAACACTAGAACCTAAATCTAGCGCGTCTGCCAATTCCGCCACACCCGCAAAAAAAGCAATGAGTCGTGACAGGTTCGAACTGTCGACCCTCTGATTAAAAGTCAGATGCTCTACCAACTGAGCTAACGACTCAAGAAAATGGAGGATACAGGGCTCGAACCTGTGACCCTCTGCTTGTAAGGCAGACGCTCTCCCAACTGAGCTAATCCTCCAAAAAACAAGCGCAGCAGCTACCTACCCTCACAGGGGGCGATCCCCCAACTACTCTCGGCGTGACGAAGCTTAACTGCTGTGTTCGGCATGGGAACAGGTGTAGCCTTCGTGCCCGCACCACCGCACTCGTATTTCTTTCTTTGAGAGATCCGCTCCCTCAAAACTGACTAACATTCATCCTTGCTCGCTGCTTTTACCGAGTCCTGCGCCACTCTGTGGTCAAGTCCTCGACCGATTAGTAATGGTCCGCTCCATGCCTCGCGGCACTTCCACTGCCATCCTATCTACCTGATCATCTCTCAGGGGTCTTACTTCCAGAAAGGAATGGGAAATCTGATCTTGAGGTGAGTTTCGCACTTAGATGCTTTCAGCGTTTATCTCGACCACACTTAGCTACCCAGCGCTGCCTTGGGCAAGACAACTGGTACACCAGCGGTGTGTCCATCCCGGTCCTCTCGTACTAAGGACAGATCCTCGCAAATTTCCTACGCCCGCGACGGATAGGGACCGAACTGTCTCACGACGTTCTGAACCCAGCTCGCGTACCGCTTTAATGGGCGAACAGCCCAACCCTTGGGACCGACTACAGCCCCAGGATGCGATGAGCCGACATCGAGGTGCCAAACCTCCCCGTCGATGTGGACTCTTGGGGGAGATAAGCCTGTTATCCCCAGGGTAGCTTTTATCCGTTGAGCGATGGCCCTTCCATGCGGGACCACCGGATCACTAAGCCCGACTTTCGTCCCTGCTCGACTTGTCAGTCTCACAGTCAAGCTCCCTTCTGCCTTTACACTCTGCGAATGATTTCCAACCATTCTGAGGGAACCTTTGGGCGCCTCCGTTACCTTTTGGGAGGCGACCGCCCCAGTCAAACTGCCTACCAGACACTGTCTCCCGCCGGGATCAACCGGCGCGGGTTAGAGTGTTCATACAACGAGGGTAGTATCCCACCACTGCCTCCCACGAGACTAGCGTCCCGTGTTCTACGGCTCCTACCTATCCTGTACAAGTTGCACCAACACCCAATATCAAGCTACAGTAAAGCTCCATGGGGTCTTTCCGTCCTGTCGCGGGTAACCCGCATCTTCACGGGTATTATAATTTCACCGAGTCTCTCGTTGAGACAGTGCCCAGATCGTTACGCCTTTCGTGCGGGTCGGAACTTACCCGACAAGGAATTTCGCTACCTTAGGACCGTTATAGTTACGGCCGCCGTTTACTGGGGCTTCGATTCTGAGCTTCGCTCACGCTGACTCATCCTCTTAACCTTCCAGCACCGGGCAGGCGTCAGCCCCTATACATCATCTTACGATTTTGCAGAAACCTGTGTTTTTGATAAACAGTCGCCTGGGCCTATTCACTGCGGCTGGTCGTCAGACCAGCACCCCTTCTCCCGAAGTTACGGGGTCATTTTGCCGAGTTCCTTAACGAGAGTTCACTCGCTCACCTGAGGATACTCTCCTCGACTACCTGTGTCGGTTTGCGGTACGGGTGGACCGATCCTTGCTAGGAGCTTTTCTCGGCAGTGTGACCTGACTTCCTTCGCTACTTAAATTTCGCTCCCCATCACAGCTCATCTTCCGCCAGGACAAGCATTTGACTCGTCCTGCAACTCGCTGCTTGGACGTGCACTTCCAGCTGCACGCTCCGTTAGCCTCCTGCGTCCCTCCATCGCTCAAACAGACCGGTCCAGTACAGGAATCTCCACCTGTTGCCCATCGCCTACGCCTTGCGGCCTCGGCTTAGGTCCCGACTGACCCTGGGAGGACGAGCCTTCCCCAGGAAACCTTAGTCTTACGGTGGGTCAGATTCTCACTGACCTTGCGCTACTCATACCGGCATTCTCACTTCTAAGCGCTCCACCGGTCCTCACGGTCCGGCTTCGTCGCCCTTAGAACGCTCTCCTATCACCCGACCTGACGGTCGGATCCACAATTTCGGTAATGTGTTTAGCCCCGTTACATTTTCGGCGCAGGATCACTCGACTAGTGAGCTATTACGCACTCTTTGAATGGTGGCTGCTTCTGAGCCAACATCCTAGTTGTCTGTGCGATCCCACATCCTTTTCCACTTAACACATATTTAGGGACCTTGATTGGTGGTCTGGGCTGTTTCCCTTTCGACTACGGATCTTATCACTCGCAGTCTGACTCCCGGGACAAGATCAGTGGCATTCGGAGTTTATCTGAATTCAGTAACCCCAGACGGGCCCCTAGTCCAAACAGTGCTCTACCTCCACGATCCTTAACTCCCGAGGCTAGCCCTAAAGCTATTTCGGAGAGAACCAGCTATCTCCAAGTTCGTTTGGAATTTCACCGCTACCCACACCTCATCCCAGCATTTTTCAACATACACGGGTTCGGTCCTCCGGTGCGTTTTACCGCACTTTCAACCTGGACATGGGTAGGTCACTTGGTTTCGGGTCTACGTCAACGTACTCACGCGCCCTGTTCAGACTCGCTTTCGCTGCGGCTCCGGTCTTTCCACCTTAACCTGGCACGTTAACGTAACTCGCCGGTTCATTCTACAAAAGGCACGCCATTACCCCTTAACGGGCTCTGACTAATTGTAGGCACATGGTTTCAGGAACTGTTTCACTCCCCTCCCGGGGTGCTTTTCACCTTTCCCTCACGGTACTGGTCCACTATCGGTCACTAGGCAGTATTTAGCCTTGGGAGATGGTCCTCCCGGATTCCGACGGAGTTTCACGTGCTCCGCCGTACTCAGGATCCTGGACTGAGGAAGGACTGTTTCGCTTACGGGGCTGTCACCCTGTTTCGCCGGCTTTCCCAAGCCGTTCAGCTACAGTGCTTCTTGCTAACTCAAATGTCCAGTCCTACAACCCCAAGAAGCAAGCTTCTTGGTTTGGGCTGTCCCCCGTTCGCTCGCCGCTACTAAGGGGATCGATCTTTCTTTCTGTTCCTGCAGGTACTTAGATGTTTCAGTTCCCTGCGTCTGTCCTCGCCTGACCTATGTATTCAGCCAGCGATCATGACTCGTTACAGTCATCGGGTTGCCCCATTCGGAGATCTCCGGGTCATTGCTTACTTACAGCTTCCCGAAGCATATCGCAGTTAGTCACGTCCTTCATCGACTCCTAGTGCCAAGGCATCCACCATGCGCCCTTCCTAACTTGACCTGACATTTATCGTAGATAAATGGGTCATGAGTTTGCGTTTACTACTTCATTTTTGAATTCTTGTTTGAAACTCTTTCAAACGCGGTGTTCTCGGTTTAATAAAATTATTGATCAAGAAATAAATGTTATTCAGTTTTCAAAGAACGGATCCATGATGGCTGCTGCCATCAATGGAGGTTAGCGGGATCGAACCGCTGACCTCCTGCTTGCAAAGCAGGTGCTCTCCCAGCTGAGCTAAACCCCCATCGTAAATGGGCCTAAATGGACTCGAACCATCGACCTCACGCTTATCAGGCGTGCGCTCTAAACCAGCTGAGCTATAGGCCCATAAAAATAATCTATGGATTGAGAAGTAAACCTCTCAAAACCAAACAAAGTTTCTGTGCAAATCGTGTGAGTTTCCGTAATTTTTCCTTAGAAAGGAGGTGATCCAGCCGCAGGTTCTCCTACGGCTACCTTGTTACGACTTCACCCCAATCATCTGTCCCACCTTAGACGGCTGGCTCCAACTGGTTACCGCACCGGCTTTGGGTGTTACAAACTCTCATGGTGTGACGGGCGGTGTGTACAAGGCCCGGGAACGTATTCACCGCGGCATGCTGATCCGCGATTACTAGCGATTCCGACTTCACGTAGGCGAGTTGCAGCCTACGATCCGAACTGAGAACGACTTTCAGAGATTAGCTGAACCTCGCGGTCTCGCGACTCGTTGTATCGTCCATTGTAGCACGTGTGTAGCCCAGGTCATAAGGGGCATGATGACTTGACGTCATCCCCACCTTCCTCCGGTTTGTCACCGGCAGTCTCGCCAGAGTGCCCAACTGAATGCTGGCAACTGACAATAAGGGTTGCGCTCGTTGCGGGACTTAACCCAACATCTCACGACACGAGCTGACGACAGCCATGCACCACCTGTCATTTTGTCCCCGAAGGGAAATGCTGATCTCTCAGATGGTCAAAAGATGTCAAGACCTGGTAAGGTTCTTCGCGTTGCTTCGAATTAAACCACATGCTCCACCGCTTGTGCGGGCCCCCGTCAATTCCTTTGAGTTTCAATCTTGCGATCGTACTCCCCAGGCGGAATGCTTAGTGCGTTAGCTGCGGCACCGAAGGGCGGAAACCCTCCAACACCTAGCATTCAGCGTTTACAGCGTGGACTACCAGGGTATCTAATCCTGTTCGCTCCCCACGCTTTCGAACCTCAGCGTCAGTTACAGACCAGAGAGCCGCTTTCGCCACTGGTGTTCTTCCATATATCTACGCATTTCACCGCTACACATGGAGTTCCACTCTCCTCTTCTGCACTCAAGTCTCCCAGTTTCCAATGCACTTCTCCGGTTAAGCCGAAGGCTTTCACATCAGACTTAAAAGACCGCCTGCGTTCCCTTTACGCCCAATAAATCCGGACAACGCTTGCCACCTACGTATTACCGCGGCTGCTGGCACGTAGTTAGCCGTGACTTGCTGGTCAGATACCGTCAGCGGGACAACAGTTACTTTATCCCGTGTTCTTCTCTGACAACAGTATTTTACGATCCGAAGACCTTCTTCATACACGCGGCGTTGCTCCATCAGACTTGCGTCCATTGTGGAAGATTCCCTACTGCTGCCTCCCGTAGGAGTTTGGGCCGTGTCTCAGTCCCAATGTGGCCGATCAACCTCTCAGTTCGGCTACGTATCATCACCTTGGTAAGCCGTTACCTTACCAACTAGTTAATACGCCGCGGGCTCATCCAAAAGCGACAGCTAAAAGCCGTCTTTACCCGGCCGACCATGCGGTCAGCCGGTCGATGCGGTATTAGCACCTGTTTCCAAGTGTTATCCCCCACTTTTGGGCAGATTGCCCACGTGTTACTCACCCGTTCGCCACTCGCCCTGCCAACGCTGAATGCAAGCATTCAGTGTCGACAGTTTGCGTTCGACTTGCATGTATTAGGCACGCCGCCAGCGTTCGTCCTGAGCCAGGATCAAACTCTCATTTTAAAGTTTGTGACTCATAAATTTTACTAGCGAATTGACTTCGCAAATGTTGTTTGCACTTATCACTAGGATAAGCGACCTCACACATTTGATTTGTCGAAACTTTGTTCAGTTTTCAAAGATCTACTTACTTATTACTTGCTGTGTTGCCACAACGACAACTCTATCAGTCTATCATGCTCAAGAAAAATGTCAAGCCAATTTCCAAATGACTCTTCAGAAATTTAACGCCCCACAGAGAAAATCAAAAGCCTAATATCTAATCAATCAGCATATATAAATATACAAGTTAATTCTTAATACGTCAACTGCAGATTTCAGCACAAAGTAAAACTAGATTCCACTCGAACAAGCAATTTACGAACTTACATACACCAAAAAACATAAAAAATAAGGATTTAACTAAAAATCAATCGTTTTCTTGCACGATACGCTTTCAGAAATCATCAAAAAAACTTTCTAAAAAATTATCCGGCTAAACTAAAAATGCGGAGTCGGAACAACATAAATCAACACAATAATATCTAAGTATAAGACAATCAAGAGCTGGCTCCTTTTTTAATTCTAAATCCTGAGCATCACGTTTTAAAGACACATATTACCCAACTATCGATTTCTTAATAGAACACATCTGCGACTCAAAGTATCATTCTTTAAAAAAGATCTACCTCCGACAAAATAGCCTGTCAAAGGTAGAGTCTTTTATGATTTAAATTCACATGTGTACAGTCTTACTTAACATTGGCCAAGAAATAACGCTTTTTGCCCAGTTTAGCGATCACAAACCGCCCACCAAACATTGCGGAAGGGTCGATCACATAAGAAACATCTCTGATCCGTTCACCATTGATCCGGATCGCCCCATTGTTGACATCCTCACGTGCTTGACGTTTAGATTTTTCAATGCCTGTACCAACTAACCAGTCAACTATATTGGTTGGTTCGCTTGTGCATTCAACAGAAGGCATGTTCTTAAAGCCCTGCTCGATATCATCAGCGGTCAATGTCTTGACATCACCGGAAAACAAAGCCTGCGAAATGCGCTCTGCCTGTTCCACAGCAGCTTTACCATGCACAAATTCCGTAACTTCCTCAGCCAATTTTCGCTGTGCCTCACGTTTCTCTGGCTGCGTCTTGACCTTTTCCTCCAGATCATCAATTTCTGCTCGTGACAAAAATGTAAAGTACTTCAAATATTTCACAACATCACGGTCGTCTTGATTCAACCAAAATTGATAAAACTCATATGGCGTAGTCTTCTTAGGATCCAACCAAATAGCACCACCAGCAGTCTTACCAAATTTAGTCCCATCGGCTTTCACCATCAAAGGAATAGTCAATCCATAAGCCTGTGCTTCTTGACCTTCCATTTTATGGATCAGGTCGATACCACTAGTGATATTACCCCATTGATCAGCGCCACCAATTTGTAATTGAACATCATGTTCTTTCCATAAATGATGGAAATCAACGGACTGCAAGATCTGATAAGTAAACTCAGTAAAAGAGATCCCCGCTTCCAAACGAGTTGCCACTACTTCTTTATTAAGCATCGTATTGAGATTAAATAATTTACCGTAGTCACGTAAAAAACTAAGTAGGTCGATCTTAGACAACCAATCATAATTATTGACTACCGTAATATTATCGGCACCAAAAAGCTTTTTCATTTGTGCCGTCAAAGCTTCCTCGTTATGATGAACAGTTTCCATCGACTGCAAGCTCCGTTCTGAAGTACGACCAGATGGATCACCGATCGAACCTGTTCCTCCACCAATAATGATATGTGCTCGATGCCCTGCCATTTGAAATCTTTTCAGCATCATGAAAGGGATCAAATGACCAATGTGCAAACTATCCCCAGTAGGGTCCGTCCCACAATATAAGCCGATCGACTTGTCGTTAACTAAATTATACAAGCCTTCTTCGTCTGTTACTTGATTGATAGCGCCACGCCATTTTAATTCATCAATAATATTTTGCATACTTGCCTTCCTCTCTCCATCTATAACTTCTCGCCAAACCGAAGTTCAAAACACCTTAAACTTACATTTTACAACTAAATCGTTTGAAACAAAAAAGTCCCCGATGCCATTTAGACATCAGGGACGAATTTTCCGCGTTACCACCCAGATTACTGCTTTAGTGCAGTCACCTTAAACATCTGTAACGGGATCAACCGAATTTGCTCCGTAATGTAATTCAAGTTCTTAGGATAGACTGATTTACAGCAACCATCAGCTCTCTAAACTAGTGCCTAAGTCTCTACTGTGTTACTTCAGTGCATTATTAAATAATCCTATGCTATCACGACTCAAAAGTCAATAGGCATTTAACCCTGTGCTTTTTGCTGTTTAGCCTGACAGTCAGGACAAAGTCCATAAACTTCATACTGACTATTATAGATCTGATAGCCAGTCTCATCTGCAGACTTTTGTTCTAATCGTTTGAAAGAATCGTCAAAAACATCCACGATCTTATTACAAGAAACACAGATCACATGATAGTGAGGTTTGTCCAAATAATCGTAACGCATATGCCCACTATTATCCGAAGCAACTTCAGTGATCAATTTATTAGCTTGCAATAATTCAAGTGTATTATAAACGGTAGCTAAACTTACGCTAAAGCCACTTTGGCGCACGTGCTCATATATCATGTCGATCGATGGGTGCTCGTGTGAGGTCATTAAATATGCCAGAATAACCTGACGCTGCGGCGTATTTTTAATGCCGTGCTCTCTCAAATTTTCAGCAACGGTGACTAACATTTCCTGTTTTCTGAGCATAAATCTCGCCTCCTTCTCACTGTTAAAAGATTTCACATTTGTAATTTTTAAAAATCTACTGCCACATTGTTATTGTAGCACCAGTTAAAAAGAAAAGTCTATCAAAATACATACTTCCGCTTATACAACCTTATTCTCAATTAAGAAAAGGTAAAAATCGATCCACAGAGGACAGCCAAGACTGGACCGTAATCAGATATTTGCCCGCTAACAAATGATCAAGTTGACCGATCCATAGCAGGCGAACTTCAATCAGTAACAAACAGATCACCAAGCCAAGAACTAAGTATTCACCCAAACTACCAGTTTTGTAAAAGAGAAGTTGTTGGTTGCCGTGTTTAACTTTCCTTTGTTTAGGCCACAACCAATTGACACCATCTTTCGAGAAACTATCTTCGATCAAATGGCATAGGTAACCAAAAGTTAACCAAAAAGGAGTAAAACTCCCGCTTGTTGTTAAATAATGTGCTGCAAAGATACTCATCAGCCAATAAACGATCACTAAGGCGACTAAAGAGTGTGTCGCCTTTCGGTGGCCAAAAGCCTTATTTGTCAATCCACTAGCGATCTTATTTCTTTTGCCTAAAAATGACCGCGGGTGATCAATATCAGGCAACAAACTCCCAAGACTAAGCATCCCAATATTCAAGACACCGACTTGTCCTCCGCTTGCCATCAGCGGTAAGCCTAAGACGATCGTCGATACTAAATGCGTTTTATACTCCATAACCGATCCCTTTACACTGATAAAATTCCAACTCATATCACTGTTCAAATTCATGCTCATATTTAATAGAAGAACGTCCATTAGTCGACAAAACATGCAGCTGATCAGGTATTTCAGTCCGCAGTTCAGTTACATGGCTGATAATACCTATCAACCGATTTTCACCTTCGATCGCACGTAAAGCATCCAAAGCAACTTGAAGGCTGTCAGTATCTAGCGAGCCAAAGCCTTCATCGACGAAAAGTGCTTCAACACTGACACCACCCGCTTGCGCTGAAACTACCTCGCCTAAAGCTAAGGCTAAACACAAAGCAGCAATAAAACTTTCACCGCCTGATAAGGTGTGCACCGAACGGACCTTGCCGGCATTATCATCATAGATGTTCAGCTCTAAACCGGTGTTGGAGGCATAGCTCCCCCCATTTTCGTCCAAAGCAAAGCTATATCGTCCACCAGTCAATTCGGCAAAACGCTGGTTGGCAACTTCCAAAACACGCTTGAAATAGCTTTGTAAGACGTATCTTTCAATATTAAGTTTCAATTTACCTTTACCTGAAACAACGTCAGCCAGTTGATCCAACTGCTGGTCTCTGGCCAGATCATTTTGATATTGCTGCCAAATCGAAGCAACTTTTTGGTAAGTTTCCTGATTTTGGTGACACAAATGATCGGCAGAGCTGCGTTTTGTATACAATTCACTTTGTTTGGCGAGCAGTTGTTGGATCTTTTCTTCAGTCTCAGATATTTGGGGACGAGCCTGTCCCGCGATACGTTGCCCTAATTGCTTTCGGGCCGTTTGATTGACGGTGAGCTTTTGCTCATAGTCTCGGATCTGCTCACGAATCGAACTAATATCCCCCAAATGGCCACATAAAGCTTTAAGTTGCTCGATCTTCATTTCCTGACTATAAGCGACACAGGCCTGTTCTAACTGTCGCCGTACTTTAGTATGTTTTTCATTTATTTCAACTTGCTGTTCGGCTCTTTCTTTTAACCCAGATTCGACTCCAGCTAGATCAGAACTGAGCTTAGTTCGTTGTTTTTGAACCCGTTCTTTTCCTTGTTGATGGGTAGAGATCTTTTCTTGCCAAGAAGCCAATTGCTGTTTCAGCTCTTCACTAGACGCATACCCCTGTGGCAACTGAGCCTGTTTTTGCTCATATTCTGTCTGCAGCTTTTCCTTGTCGATCTGCACTTGGTTGAATTCATTTTCTACTGTCTTTTCCTTAGTCTCTAGTTGTGGTTGCTGTTCTTGCAGTCTTGCCAATTGTTGCTTCATTTCGTCATTTTTTGCCTGACGTTTGGCTTGGGTCTGCTGCGCCTCACTTAATTTCTGACGTTTCTCTTCTATTGCATGAATTACATTATCTAAACCTGAATCCGCCGCTAATGCAAGCTTTCCAGCTAACTTTGTTTGCTGTTCCTTAATTTCATTAGTCTGCTGTTCTAAATAGTGACTACGTTCAAAAAGAGTACCTTGCTTAGTATTAGCAGACGCCATTTTTTCTTGAGCAGCTTTTTGTGCAACCTGGACCTGGTGCTTGGTGACAGTTTCCGCAACCGCCACGCCAGATGCAGGATGGGGATGTTCCACCGAACCACACAATGGGCAAGGAGTTCCAGGTTTTAAGCGAGCAGCCAAACTAACGATCTGATCAGCCGCATATCGTGAATCCAAATCCTTATATTTATTCTCAGCAAGCCTTGCTTCTTTCTCTAATTTACCGTGCTCTTTTTTTAATCCTGCGACCTCTCTGTTAGTCTTTTCCTTTTTTTCAATAGACCGCTGCAGTTCTTGCAAATGTTGCTCTAAGTTATTGACACGATCTTTTTGTTCTTGCAAATTAAGTGCTTGTTGATGCAAGTCTTCATAGCTTGCCAGACTTTTATTCAACTGCTGTTGTTGTTTTTTGCTTGCCGCCAAGTCTTTTTGAGCAGTCTGCAGCTTTTGTTGTGCTAAGTTGACCTTTGTTATGAGTTTTCTTTGTCCATGCTGGATCTGTTCAACTTCTCGGTATAGATCGACCTTATCTTTCAGACGTTCAGTTTGACTTTGGAATTCAATGATCTGTGCTTCATTTGCCGTCAGCTCAGCCTGTTTTTGCTCATTTTGCGCGACAGCCTGTTTTAATTGAGCTTGTTTTTGTTTTTCACTGTCCTGTTTTGCCTGCAGCTTTTTTAACTGCTCGGCGGAATCACTAAAATCTTTTAAGGACCCCTGTTGCTTGTCTGCCCACTCTAAATCTTCCAACCGTTGTCTGAGTTGCTTGATCTCAGGACCTCTTTCTTGCAGTTGCTTAGCTTCTTGCTGGTACTGCACTAACTTATTTTGGTCCTCTAGCAAACTTTTTTGTGTTTGATACAAGCGATCTAATTTTGTTTTTTCTCGATCATATTTCTCATTCTCGGCTTGGTATTTTTTTATCTCTACTTTTTGATATTTGATCCGTTCTTCCAGCAGCTCTAACCAATCCATGACCGGTTGTTCAGGATCTACATTTTCTGGTTCGTTGAAATTAGCGCTTTTTTGCAAGTCACGAAGACGTTCAAATTGCTGCTTGGCAGCGTTTCTTCTTTCTTTAGTACGCTCCTTAATATTTTCGACAAAACGCTGATAAAATTCAGTGCCAAATAATTCCCGTAAAACAGTTTCCTTATCATTACTATCAGCCGATAAAAAGTTGCGGAATTGTCCTTGCGGTAACAAAACGATTTGAGAAAATTGCTCAGCTGTTAGGTTCAGCAAATCATTGATAAAACGATTTGCTTGGTTTATCTTATCGATCTCACGTTTTTCACCCGCCGGATCTCGGTAGATCAAAGAGACTTTAGCCGCACGCTCAGTTTGTCCGGTGCCGCGTTTGGAAGCGACCGTTTGTTTGGGTGAACGAGTGATCTGGTAGGTCTTTTGCTGTTCTTCGAAGGTAAAACTGACTTCGGTCGAGTCCTGGTCGCTCGCAAAATCAGACCGCATTTCCTCAGCTCCCCGCTCGCCGCCAGAAGTTCGACCGAATAACGCGAAACACATGGCATCAAAAATCGTTGTTTTTCCTGTCCCTGTTTTTCCACTGATCAAAAAGACTGGCGCATCGAAAAAATCACTAAAATCAACGACTTCATCAACATACGGTCCAAAGTTTTGCATGTGAAGTTTAATTGGTTTCATAAGTATCTCCCTTCTGCAATTCGTCAAAGCTCTCCTGCACGATCTGTTTTTGGAGTTGAGTTGGCTTTTCGTCTGTCATTTTTTCAAAAAAACTCTCAAATAATTTCAGTGGATCTAAGTTGACCTGTGTATCATTATTTTCTTCAGCTACTAAACTTTCACGACCATTGACGCGTGCAAGCGAAATTATGCGTGGATAATAATGTCTTAGTTTGTTCATGACATCATCGATCACTGCCCGATCTGTCAAACGGACTGCTACATAATCATCTTTCGGAATATGCCGGTATAGTTTAGGGGCAGTCAACTCAGCAAAGGATTTCTCTAAAACGTGAATATCGTTGAGCGGTTCTAATGGGAACCAAGTTGCTTGGTAAGGATCGGTATCAACGATCCAAACTCCTTTTTGTGTCTGTGCTTCACTGGTCGAGAATTTGACGGGCGAGCCTGCATAGTGAATGAAGGGATGTTTAATAGCATTTTTATCATGCAAATGGCCTAATGCCACATAGTCAAACTTTTCTAATAAATCAACCGGGACTGGGTTTAGTCCACCTACTTCAAGCATTGTTTCTGAATCAGTATGCGAACTGCCCGCAGCAAAAAAATGAGCGACCAAAACTTGCTTTTTGGCTGGGTCAAATTGCTGCTCCATGTTAGCTACGACTTTTTTCATGATCTCGGATAAATTTTTCAGTGACTCATCTTGAAAATAGTTTCGCGCCATTTGAGGTTGAAAATACGGCAACATAAAAAACTGCGTATCCTGTAAAGTGACAGGTTCAAAAGCATCAGCAAATTTTGTTTTAAGATAAAACTTTGTTGCCTGATACCAGTCACTACCAGTTTCCAACCGGATCGCCGAATCATGATTGCCGCTAATTGCCAGTAAAGGATAATTTTCTTGCAAATTCAACTCTTTTAGCATCTCATTTAACACAGCCACAGAATCCTCACTTGCAATGGCCCGGTCATAAAGATCACCAGCAATAACGATCGCATCAACTTTTTGCTCTGCAGCGATCTGTTTAATTTGACTAAAAGCATCTTTTTGCTCGGCCAGTAAGTCAAAACCGTGCAACTTTTTGCCGATATGCCAGTCTGCTGTATGTAAAAAACGCATTTTGTTTCCCCCAGTCCATTTTCAAACGTTAGTTCGCTTTATTCTATCATAAAAAGAGCATCACTGCTCTTAAAATCTGCTTGAAACGCAGACTATCCTTGATTCAAAATCGCTTCAAGTCCACCATTATACCCATTTTCGATCAGATCCCCATATTCATCAGATTGAATATCGATCAAGCGCTCGTCAAAATTGGGAAAGATCTGCTTGGAAATAAAATCTAACAAGTGGTCATGTAACATATCGATCTCATGAGTATCCTCATCTTTTAAAGTAAAGGAACCATTACTGTCGATCCGCCCCTGGGCATTTGACAAAAGATCCATCGCAGCGTACATCCCGGCATCATGTGCAACTTCTTGAATGCAAGCACTCAGAGGCTGAGGCACGTTTAAATAGTCGATAAAGATCTGTTGTTTTTGTTGAAAAAGATCAAATTGTTTGGATAAAAATTCTTTAAAGCGGGGCTGTTGTGATTGATCATGTTCTACTTTTTTCATCTACGGTTCTCCTAGCATTTAAACTTTATTTTTATTATACATTAAGACTCAACTAAAGGGGTGTTTAAGCAAATTTTCGCGGCAAAATATTTACGCTGAAAGCTGACAAAGCGCTATGTTGCGGCAAATATACCTCAAATAGAACATACAAGCCGATTGCTATACAGCCGATCCCGAGCACGAAAAATATGGCCCGCACTGCAACCGCGTCCTTCTCTTTCATTCCCACGGCACTGATCACCATCAACAAGCCAACTAAACAAAGTAACAGAATAATTAATATTATTGATAACCGCATCTTTTACACCCACCATCTTTTTTACCTTAATTATATGCAAATTTTCTCTAAATGAAACTCCTTCAAGCCTAGACTTAATGGAAACTTGAATTATTCATTGTACAACATTCATTTTATTCCAGAGTGAGACGATTTTAAACTAACAAAAGTCACTTGACGTCGCCGTTAAAGATACAGATAGTATCGATCACTAGGACATGAACGTTTGCCAAACGATCACCACAAAATAATTTTGCCTGTCAATATAGTCCAGGAAACATGCAGCTGTTTTTCCATCGTTTGTCAGGCATACTTGTGAAAGCGAGCCGTTGAGTAGCTTGAGTTGTGGCGCAAAATGGCAAAGTGAGCCGCTCATTAGCTCGATTTATGGCGCAAAACGATAAAATGAGCCATTTATCAGCTAGACTTGTGGCGTAAAATGGCAAAATGAGCTATTCATCGCCCTGATCTACGGCTCAAAAGACCAAACTCGTCTATTTCAAACCGGAACTCAGCAACAAGCCACTAAGAAAGATGTATCAATAATGCTCACCGATTCAACTTTGTTTGGTAAGAACATTTTTTTTCCTTATATCCTTGTTCATTTTAAAGACTTGTGGCAAACTTAAATATGGACGAGTAAGACAAAGAGTCGTTGTGTGTTTGTCTTGCTCACTTAATTATTTAAAGGAGACTAGCATGGCCGAACTCGTATATAAGCAGATCATTGCAGATCTGAAGAAAAAAATTTTTGCAAGGGAATTTCCTTCCATGCGTTTGCCAGACGAACGTTCATTGGCCGAATATTACTCAGTTAGCAGAAGCTCCATTAAACGCGCATTGACAAGGATGGCCAGTGACGGCGTGATTTTTAAAAAAAGAGGCTCTGGTACATTTATTAATCCGCTATACTTAAAAAACGAATCCGTCTTTAATTATGAAGAAAGTTCTAACCTAGGTGTTTCTGACAATTTCGAAATGAATGGTAAAAGTCCTCAGATCAAAGTATTGAACTTTGAAGTCATTCGTCCAACTGAAGAGATCCAGCGTGATCTTTTTTTAAAGCCTGATGACTTTGTGTATAAGATCGACCGTTTGCGACTCTTCGATGACCAACCATTTATGATTGAAACTGGTTACATTCCAATCAAGATCTTGCCTAGCCTTTCTCTCAAAAAAATTGAAGGCTCGATTTTTTCGTATGTTGAACAAGCATTTGGGCAGACTGTTTCTAAGTCATTTCTCTCGATTTTTGCCGAGCCGTCTACAAAATATGACCAGGATCTACTTCACTTACTCCCAAACGAACCAGTCGGAGTAATGGAGGGTATCTTCTTTTTAAACAATGGAACACCATTTGAATTTTCGCGGATGCGTCTCCACTACAAATTCATGAAGTACAATACTTTCGTAACTATTTCTGGTTAAAACTATATTTGCCAAAACCGCTGACTTGTTGTCTAAGCTAAGTTAGCGGCTTTTTTGATTCAAAAAAGGCTGGAAACTCTGCCATTTCCAGCCTTTATATTTTTAATATTTATTTGTTATCAGCATCATAAATATACTGACGAGTCATCGGTGTACCAGTACCACTTGTTCCGTTAATGAGCAAGTATTGCATAACGTCGATATTTCCTGCTTCAAATGATGCAGCACAAGCCTGCAAGTAAAGATCCCACATGCGAGCAAATTTTTGGCCATAACGTCCCCTGACAAGATCATAATTAGCGGCAAAGTTATTTTGCCAATGCTCTAAGGTCTTTTGATAATGACGACGTAATGGTTCCAAGTCAGTCAACTGCAGCTCAGAATCCATCACGTGTTGCAAGTTTTCAGCCACGTTAGGAATATAACCACCTGGGAAGATATACTTGATGATAAATGGATCGACTCCTGCACCTTCATGCTGGCCAGTGATCCCATGGATCAAAGCACGACCATTTGGCTTCAATAATCTTTTGACCGTTTGGAAATACTCAGCTAAGTTTTCTTTACCAACATGTTCAAACATCCCAACAGAAGTTACAAAATCATACTGACCATCCAAGTCACGGTAATCGTCCATGTAAACATCGACTTTATCTTCCAAATGGCGTTTTGCGATCTGTTGTTTAGTATAATTGTATTGTTCCTGGCTGAGAGTTACACCAGTGGCATGAACTCCATACTCTTCAGCCGCGATATATAAGACCGTTCCCCAACCGGAACCAATATCTAACAAACTGCCACCATCAGTAATATCCAATTTATTTAGGATATGATGGACTTTGTTTAACTGAGCCTGTTCCAAAGTATCATCCTCATGCTGAAAATAAGCACAAGAGTAAGTCATTGTCTTATCAAGCCACATGGCATAGAAGTCATTACCAATATCATAATGGCTTTGGATATCTTCTTTTGAGTCCGATTTCGAATGAGACATATTAGGAAGGTGCTTTAGAAACGAATTCTTCTTTAAAAAGCTGCCTGATTGCCGGTAAGCCGAAGCCACCAACTTCTGAATAGCGTGATCGCCTTCGATGAGAAGGTCCCCATTCATATATGCTTCACCCAAAACTAGGGTCGGAGCTGAGGTCAGTTCCTTCAAAGGAAATGCCTGCCGGATCTCAACTTTAATCTCCGGTGTTCCCTGACCGTAATCCTCGGTTTTTCCGCCCCAGTATGTGACTGAAACAGGTATATCAAATGCGTTACTCAAAAGTTTCCTATAAATTGTCTTCTCTAACATGTAAAAATTTCCTCCAAGTCGTTTTTCCTCTTACTGACTATGGTTGAGTCTGTCTATTCTTTCATATTTGAGACTTGAACCATAAGGACGCCAGGCAAATGCTTCAGCCGAAGCAAAAACCTATTCGTATCAAACTGATGACTGATCAGAGCGTCTGATTCTAACACGATCATTTTATCATTGATCGCTAATAAACTAAATGAGGTATCGGTGACCCCTTGTTCTACAAAAAAATCCTTGAGTCGGCTAAGGTTTTGCTCGCCCTCACCAGGCTCGATCTCAATATGCAGCCGCAAACGAACGCTACGCATCAACGAATTGATCAGTGAGTCATCGTGGAAATATTTTTGAACCAAGACGATCAAAATAGTCGCGATAATACTGATCAAGTACATTCCGGAACCTACGGACATGCCGATTGCCGCTGTCGCCCAAACTCCCGCCGCAGTAGTCAAGCCGCTGATCTGAGAACGTCGGACTAAGATCGTCCCGGCACCAATAAAACTGATCCCGCTGACTATCTGGGCAGCGATCCGCGAAGGATCCAAGTCGATGTTGGTAGTGGACAAAATATCATAAAAGCCATATTTTGAAACCAACATGATCAAAGCCGACGCGACTGCGACCACCATATGCGTCCGAATACCCGCACTTTTTCTTAATTTTGACCTTTCAAATCCGATCAATGCCCCACACAATGCTGCTACCAACAGTCTAACAGTCCAATCAACACTTTGCGACATAGATCTAAGATCACCCTCTTATCCTAGATTAATTCAACTATCCGCCACTTTACTAAATAAAAGTTAGTCAAAGTTTTTCCTTAGAAAATAAGTTAAGCATAACACTAAAAATAATATCAGGTAACATTTCTCTGAATTAACTAACAAACTAACTATCAACAAGCAGCCTTTTTTATTTACTAACAAAAAAACCTACGTCATAAGATAAAAGATTGCAAAGTCTTATGTCTAATAATTATTAACTAAATTCTAGTATTATACTATCATACTTTTTCTTTTTTGCGACCACTTAGCATTTCCAACAAACGGACCCACTGTTCAATGATCCGTTCACCACCAAATTCTTGGGAACGTTCCAGTGATGTTTTTCCCCAAAGCTCCCGCTGCTTATGGCTTTTCAATAAAGGTGTTAACGCATCTATGACAGAATCTTTATCAAATTCTGCCAAACGTCCATACCGGCTATCTTGAAGATATTCATCAGTCCCCGTATTAAAAGTAGCTACGATCGGCAAGCCAAATGTCATTGCTTCTCCAACGACAAGAGGCAATCCTTCCCACCGTGAAGTCAACAGAAAAATCGAAGAATCACTATAATGTTTCTGAAGTTGCTCGTCGGTCAAAGAACCGCGTAAAATAACTTTATTCTGCAGTCCCTTATCGTCAATCATTTGCTGGACCTGGCCTTCATCTGCCCCGGTACCGGCCACGTGGATCTGCCAGGGGTCAGGTAATAATTCGCCCACATCTACCATCAGATCTAGTCCCTTATGCGCGATATCCATCCGACAAACCATTGAGATAACTTTTCTATCTAGGTCCGCTGGTTGTTCGGATTCCAAAGTCAAAGGATTATACAAACGGACAGTATTTCGGTTAAACATAACAAACTGGTCAGCATCTGATTGCGTCAAAGCAATGATGGTATCAACGGACTTCAAACCCGACTGAAATTCCGGCTGCATATCCTTATAATATTGATCCATATAGGTTTTGAAATTATTATGCATCCAAGCTAACTGGATCACATCTGGACATGCTTTCCTGATAAATGGTGCAAAACTCGTTAAAGTACCAGCTGTCAAAACAACGGCATCAAAACGATCCTCTTTGATAACTTTGATCAAGTCAGTGATCTGCTGGTCAAAATCAGTCCACGGATCATCGCCACGATAACTTTTACCAGTATCAAACGGGTGCTTTGCGACAAACAAAGGTGCTTCTAATTCAAAATATGACTCGATCGTAGACAATGAATAAAATGAAACATCATAGATTTTTGATAAATAATTACCAACAACAATGGTTGCCCGGTGCGCACCATCCATTTTTAAATTTTCTAAACAGAATAAAATTTTCATGTGGCCACCTCCATAGGTTCACTAGAATAAAACCACTGGTACTCATTTCAGTAATACCAATGCTTCTCTTCCCTGACTTTTAAGCGGTTGAGTTTATTTGCCCTAAGCTCAGCCACTAAGCTAACTCCTACAAAAACCCTGATCCACCCTAGAAAAGACGTGGTGTCCCCCAAAAATTTTTTGAAAAAGGAGGCCCGCTTTCGCTTGCCCCCTGCTTCACCGATCTTCCAAATATATCTTTTGCAAATCTTTTCTTTGTTGCTTTGTGACCCCTAATTCAGTTTCCAAATAGTGAGGTAGATCTCCATACTCACGTTGCATCGTTCCCAATGCGCATTCTAAATATTTCTCGGAAACAGAACTCAATGCACGAATATTTCCAGAATAGATCTCATTTTGCTGCTTGACTGGTACTCGATCAGAGTCAGGCTTAAATGACTTTCGTTCCCTTAAAAATTCGTTAGAGAGCAAGTAATCTGCCCGGATCGTTTCTTGATCAACACCTAATGCTGTCAATGCATAAACAGCTCCCATTCCTGTGCGATCTTTTCCAGCTGAACAATGAAAAATAACCGATTCATTTTCGCCATCATTAGCTAGTAATAAATCAAAAAACTCACGGTACGCCTTTTTCGCATTATCAGACAACACAATGTCATTATAGGCATCCAACATTTGCTTAAAGCCAGCATTGCGTTGTGTCAACAAACGATCATCTTGTTGGCGGTCATCTGATTGACTCTTAGTTTCATCGACGGTAAAAACCGGCGCGAAATGATAAGCTGCTTGGGCGGGTACCCGATCCGGCCGTCTTTCTTTTTCACTCGGTGAGCGAAAATCGATATCATAACGTAGGCCGTAGTCATCTAAGTAGGTCAGATCTCGTTTTGATAAATCATTCAGTGCAGCTGAACGAATCAATTTACGTTTTTTCACAAAACGACCATCCGCAGTTTGATAGCCGCCTAACTCTCTAAAATTAAATCCATTTTCGATTTGTAATTTTTCCGGCATCATAGCTTTATTCTCTCCTTCAATACTATAAAACCTTTAAATCAATACCATTCTTAAAATAAAACAAACATCCACAAGTTAATGCATGTTCCTTATTAATTTACCAGACCTCAAAGCAAATAGCTAGTCAAACGCTCTATATAGACACACTATCATCATTTTTAAAAAATCGCTATAATGTTCATATAAAATATGGAGGGGTCTACATGTCAACATTTTACATTGTCCGGCACGGGCAAAGTATTGCTAATTCGCAAAATATTATGCAAGGAGCTGCAGTCAACACCGCATTGACCGTAAAAGGCCAAGTACAAGCTCAACAAGCAGCTGCTAAACTTAACGACCAAAAATTTGAGCGGGTATTTGCCAGTCCATTGCTGCGAGCTGCTCAAACTGCAGCGATCGTTGCTCCGCAAGCGACTATTACATATGATTGGCGTTTACGCGAATTTGATTATGGCTTGTGGGATGGCAAAAAAACTGAGCAATTGTGGCTGGACTATGCCCAATTCTTCGATGAAAATCACAATCTGCTAGATGGATCGCAAAAATATTCTCACGGTGAAACTCACCCGCAAGCAAAACAACGTCTCCAGAGTTTTTTTGATGAAGTCACAGGTAAACTTCCCAATGATTCACAAATACTACTAGTTAGCCATGGCTACACGATCAAACTGATACTGGCGTTAGTTTTAGGTATAGAAGACCTAACTTCCTTAAATGAACCAATGAACGCCGGTCTGACCCAAATTGAATGGTCAACGCAAACTCACACTTTGAAATACTTCAACAGGTAAAAATGAAATAAATGTTGGCGTTCGAATAGGTATTCAGATCTAGCTATTATTTTAGAGCTTCAAAATAAAAAGCGTGCAATTGGGAATTGCGCGCTTTTTATATTTAAGTATTCGAAAAACCCTTAGTTGCTCATACCTTCATCGTAGATCTTCATCTTACCTTGCACGATATCTTCAACTAGATCCCCATATGGTACACCATCATTTTCAGCTTCTTGGGGCAACAAGGAAAGTGGTGTCATTCCTGGCAAATTATTGCCTTCAATGACCCAAACACCACGATCATTAGTAAAGAAATCGATTCGACCGTAATTTTGCAAAGCTAAAGCGTCCATCGTCTCGACGGCTACTCGCTTCATTTCATCATGAACTTCTGGGTCTAGATCTTCTGGCGGAGTAATGAAATCTGTGTAGCCCTCTTGGAACTTATGCTCAAAATCATACCAGCCGTCATGAACTTTGATCTCAACCGCTGGGAAAGCATAGCCGTTAACAACACCCAAGGAAAATTCACGACCGCCAATAAATTCTTCGATGATCGCACTATTATCAAAGCGGAAAACATCAGCCAAACTTTGTTCCAGCTCGGTATCATCATGAACGATGTGAGTTCCGACAGATGAACCTCCTGAAGTTGGTTTAACAACTACAGGATAGTCAAACGGTAATTGATGCCCTTTTGAACCCTGATCACGTTTGATCTCGACAAAAGCAGCAGTCTGAATATTGTTGTATAACATTAATTCCTTGCTATAAACTTTGTTCATACATATACCACTGGCAGTTGAACCACTCCCAGTAAAACGAATATTATTAAGATCCAAGACAGCCTGCACCTTACCATTTTCTCCATCGCCTCCATGCAATGCCAAGAAAACAATATCTGCAGCCTTACAGATCTCTAAAACATTAGGCCCGAATAACTCGGTCGAACCATCTTCACGCAGGGCATTAATGTCGTCATCAGTGAGGATCGCGTCTGAGATATGCAGGTCCTTGCTCGTATTGGCATCCTCAAAAACTGATCCGGCATCTGCGCCTGCTGGTAGATCGTAACCAAGAAATAGGTCGATAAAAGTTGCTTGCTGGCCTTTCTCACGTAAAGCATTTGTGATCCGATAACCACTTGAAATTGAAACATTCCGCTCGGTACTGCGTCCACCCGCTAAAACGGCAATTTTCATAGGTCGAACACCTCCAGATTTATTTAGAATCTTAAGTATACCACAAAAATCTAAGCTAAACCTACATTTTTTTGAATTCGTTTTCAATTAAGGGAAAAATTACCTTTTTTGCAATATTTTTATTGGAGATAAGTTTCTATGACATCAAGCACCTCATGACTAGTTGCAAATCTCGCTGTCTGTAAATTGATCTTAATCGGACTATCCGTTAATTTTATATTTGCCTGGACCAACAAACGTTTGTATGGAGGCAAACTTGCCAGGTATTCAGTTTCGTTAGTTAATTTCACACTAATAAACGTTTGTCCTCCAGCAAGCCCTTCGCTTAGCGACCCCACATTCGACCACTTGATCAAATTCCCTGCCGAACTCCAGCTGGAATAATCATAAAAGCCTTCTTTCGTAACTTTCAGTAAGACTTTTCCCCTAACAAATCGCCGTAATAAAAACAAAAGCAAACACCCGAAAAGCACCATTCCACTGATACCACTCACTAAATAAACGCTATTAGCCCCCTGCTGTCCAAGATACAACAAGCTTACACTTAAAATTAACAAGACCGTGTCCATAAATAACATCTGAGTCTGCTTTCCTTTCGCTTGGTAAACGATATATGGACTTTTTGTCTGCATTATCTTCACCCTCACTTTCGTATCCCAAATAATTATATCAAAAAGTAAATTACAACCGCACTAAAAATTTCGCTGGCTCTGATTTGCCCAATAACAGCAGCAAGGTAGTACAATTGTATGTCAGTTTATGTCGAGTTGCATACGAGTAGAGCCGTTGATCGTACTGAGTTATGGCTTTCTTTGACTTTTTGAACCACTACTTACACGAATCACTGGCCCATCTTCTCTGTTTGAGCCATTACTCGAGCGAATCAGTGGCTCTCTTTAATGTTTTGAGCCACTACTTACACGAATCACTGGCTCATCTTCTCTGTTTGGGCCATTACTTGACCGAATCAGCGGCTCTCTTTACCGTTTTGAGCCGCTACTTACACGAATCACTGGCTCATCTTCTCTGTCTGAGCCATTACTTGACCGAATCAGTGGCTCTCTTCACTGTTTTGAGCCACTACTTACCCGAACTAACGGCTCACCTTATCTTTTAGTATGCCTCCCTACAGCACATTTTTGGGCAAAAAAATAAAAAACATGCCAGTTTGCTACAACCGAACATGTTTGACCTTAATTTTAATGACTTATAAGTTGTTTTCTTTCAAAAATTTGAACAAGCCTGCGTTAAAGGCTTCGGGCTGCTCGGCCATCACGATATGCCCGCTATCTTTAATGACCTGATACTCTCCTTGTGCTGCCAAACCCGCAACCACTGGAGCAAAGTGATGATCGAAGAAAGGCGACTTTTCTCCAGCCAAAATTAAAAACGGGCATGTAAATTCAGCGATCACATCGCGCCAATCCTGAAAAGCATGGTCTTGTAAAAATGGCAAATTCAACGCTGGGTCATACGGATGCTCCTTTTGAGCTTTCTTATTTGCCGCATAAGTCTCATCACTTAATTTGTGATAAGTTGACTTACCAAATGGTTCCTTTAAAATATCGGGAAAATTATCCCAAGTCACTTGCCCTTTGAATCCGTACTCCCAACCTGGCTCAATGATCATCTTAGGACTTTGATCAACGTCGATGATCGCAGCCACATCTTGCGTACCAAACAACGAAGCATAGGCAAAAATAGTTGAGGCCCCCATAGAATTCCCCATTAAGATCGGTTTTTGAATGTCTAAATCTTCTATGATCTCACACAGATCCATCGCGTGTCGTGAGATCCGCAGTCCCTTTTTTGTATGTTCGGCAGCACCTTGATTTCGAGCATCGATATTGATCACACGGTAACCTGCGTCCACAAGTTTTGACACTTGATCGCGCCAAATCACCCGATTACCGCCAATCCCGCTTAAGATCATAACTGCTGGTCCTTGACCAATATCATCATACTCAAGTCTGACATCATCTTTTGTTTTAAATTGCATCAGCTTACCTCCAAATCTTTATTCGACTAATTCAAATACCTCGCACACACATTTAGATTCTGGAGTAAACGTTGCATTGTAGGAGGCATACTCTTCTGTAAAAAAGTCAACGTGTATTCGGTGCCAGTAATCATAGCTCCGATCGCCTTCACCTTCATGATAAGCATGCTCTTCAGAAATGTATTTAAATGGCACAACTTCGACAACTTTAGTCTTTGTTACACATACCGGTTTATCATGACTGTCCAAAATAATGTTGTACTCACCAACTTTTGGCAAAGGATCTTTGTCAAACGCGTACAATTCAAAGCCAGATGTCGTCGCTGTTTTGACTCCCTGTTTGACCAATTCCGCCAAGGCATCAGCATCCGTGCCAAAGCTCCATGCTTCAGGCTCGATCACGTCTGTCAATCCGTGTTTTGTCGCAAAATCATCCCAAAACCGTTTGATCTTAGTTTCCATTAATTGCCAACCCCTTTACATCTTGCAGCTAACATTAAACTTTATTTCGTGGTCTTTATTATACAAAACTTTTCATATTCCCAATTATAGACATCTTGACCAATAAATTTCAAACTTAAGTATTTTTACTCTTTAGCCCCAAAAGCTTCAAGCCAGATCATCATCCAGCCTGAGGCTTCTCAGTAAACGATTCATTTTTCTTTTGCGTGTTCTCTACTGATCTCAATGACCGCTCGGGCCACCAACTCCATCCCTTCGACCGTCACACATTCATATTTGCCATGGAAATTATGGCCGGCATTGAATAAATTAGGCGTTGGAATGCCTTTATCTGTCAAAAAGTTGCCGTCGGTGCCGCCTCTGAAGGGAACAATGTTTGGAGTCAATCCTAACGTATCGTAAGCCTTCAAAGCTAGGTCAATAATATTCGGATTTTTCTTGATCTCATCGCCGATATTTGCATACTGTTCGTTAAGTTCAAGTTTGACTCTGTCTTGAGCATAACGCACATTGATCTGGCTTGTTAGGTCACGCAATAACTGTTTTTTACCTTCAAATGCCTGCTTATCAAAATCACGAATGATCAATTCCAAATGAGCGTGGTCAGGCGTACTTTCCTGCCTGGTCACCATTGTGAACCCTTGACGTCCCTGGCTATTTTCGGGTACTTGATCCTTAGGTAGTCCGGCTAGGAATTCATGTGCCAACGATGAAGCGTTGACCATCAAATGGTAGGCATCCCCTGGATGGACCGGTGTACCTTCGATCTCGATCGTAGCTGCTGCCGCGTTGAAAGTTTCGTATTCAAGATCCCCGGGTTGACCATTATCCAAAGTATAAGCAAATTTGACAGGAAATTCCGTTTCATCAAAACGTTTAGCTCCTTGACCGATCTCTTCATCCGGACCAAAAGCGACGTACAACGGAGCGTGTTTAATATCAGGTTGGATAGTCAGAGCCTTCAGTGCTGCCAGTAAACCAGCCACCCCGGCTTTATCATCTGCACCTAATAAAGTGGTACCATCGGACGTGATCAAACGTTGTCCTGCTAATTCTTTCAACTCAGGAAATTCTGCAACTCGCAAAATGATTTGTTGTTTCTCATTCAACACCACATCTTTGCCATCATAATCCGGATGGACCTGTGGACGGACATTTTCTGCTGGATAATCTGCGGTATCCAAATGAGCGAAAAATCCCAAAGCTGTGACTTGTGTGTCACTGTTCCCTGGCAGATAACCCAAGGCAAAACCAGTTTGCTCATTATACCAAGCTTTCAAGCCTAATTTTTTTAGATCCTCGACCACCCTTTTAGCTAAGTCAACTTGTCCAGGAGTTGACGGGATCGTCTGACTGTTTGCATCAGAACGCGTATTGTAACGGCAATAATCGATAAATTGCTTTTCAAGATAGCTTGTATCTATTTCTACCATGCATGCTGCCTCCTATTTTTCATTACTGATATAGGCTGTTTTCCAATCATAAGGAACGCCGGCCGGGTTAAAGATGATCCCTTTGACATTTTCACGTAAGAGTTGCGACTTAGCAACTTGATATAAGGGGATCGTGCCTTGGTCGTCCATTAAGATCTTTTCGGCTTGAACTAGATTTTGCCAACGTTTTTCAGGTTGGTTACCATATTCGTTTTCTGATCGATCAAGCAATTTGTCGAATTTTTTGTTTTTGAAACCAGACGTATTGTAGCTTGTATCCGATTCAAAAACATCCAAGAAATTGATCGGGTCCGCGAAAACAGATTGCCAAGTTTTAACAGTCATTTGATAATCTTTGTCACTTTGGCGGGAGATCATTTGGACAAATGGCACCTTAGATACCGTGATATTCACGCCAGGCAAACTTTCCAACTTACTTTGCAGAAATTCAGCGGCTTGTTTGCTGCTATCAGTATCCGAAGTCAATAAATCTATCTTTAATGACTTAATATTTTCTTCTTTATATCCTTCTTTTAACAATGCTCTGGCTTTCTTCAGATCAAAGGAAACTGCCTTTTTAACGTATGCTTCGTCCTCGAAGTGTTGCCCTGTTTGGGGGTTGTCGCCCAATTTGACTAGGGACAAACCCTTTCAGCGGCTCAGAACCATCTTGTAAAACTTTATCGGTCAGCTGTTTACGATCGATCGCTAGTGAAAAAGCCTGTCTGATCTTCTTATTTTTAAAGGCTGGGACCTTGTTTTGGTTTAAATCCAGGCGCGTCGTGGCGGTTGGCAAACGTTTGACAAAATCTTTCTTGTTTTTATTAGCCTTGACCTGTTGCCCGTTCAGCAACGTCTCATCGACCTTTTTAGCACTATACATGTTATAACTTGTTGTCGTGCTTTCAGTCACTAACTCTGTGATCTTGTCCAAATGAACATGCTTTTTATCCCAGTATGAGTTATTTTTAGCTAAAGTCCAGGATTTGCCGGTCCCATCCCACTTTGTTAGTTTAAAAGGTCCGTTAGAAACCAAATACTTTGAGCGAGTTCCATACTTGGAACCATATTTCTCAACAACTTTCTGATTTAAAGGATAAAACAACGGCCAGGCCAATAGTTTGTCAAAATAGCTAACCGGTTTAGCCAAATTAACTTGCAAATGATGGTCGTCAATAGCCTTGATGCCCAATGTCGACTTATCCTTCTTGCCGTTATAAATATCTGTCGCATTTTGTACACCATCAAAGTAAAAGGCATCTTGCGAGGCAGTCTTTGGGTCGACTGTCCGCTGCCAGGAATACACAAAATCTTTAGCAGTCACTGGATCGCCGTTCGACCATTTGACACCCTTACGCAAAGTAAAATCGTAAGTTTTGCCATCGTTAGATTTCTTTGTCTTGATTGCCAAAGCAGGTTGCGGCTTGCCCTTTTTATCTAAGCGATACAAGCCCTCTTGAGTATTCATCAGCGTATTGAAGCCTAATGTATCCGTGGCTTTAGACAAATCAGCAGTTGCTAACGTTGAGGCCTCGGTCCAGTGAAGTTCTTGTTTAGCGGCATATTTACCAGAACCGTCCTTTTGTGAATCGTGATTATTGCCGCAAGCAGTTAACAACAGTGCTGTGGTTGCCACAAATGTTGCAAACAATTTTTTATGCATGTGTGTTCCCCCTTATGTTTTTGTGAGAAAAGAGACGGAGCCGAGTTCGTTGCGCAAAAAAGCGCCCCTCCAGAAAATTCTGAAAGGACGCTTTTAGCGCGGTACCACCTTTTTCATAGCCAGTTCACACTGACTACCTTACTAACTTCTGCTCCAACAAAAGTCGCGAGTGGTAACGGTCCCGTCCCGTGTTGCTGCTTGCACAGCCAACAGACTCTGAGCTCATCTTCACTCGTCCGACCGATACGCGCTTTCACCTGATCGCGTTCTCTTTAGATCGGCTGCTCGAGTTACTCTTCTCTTCAACGCCTTTTAATGATAATTTAATTTTATCAGCTTAATCTTTAATGTAAATGCAATTCTTTAATAAATCTTTCTGTGATCTCTTTTGGCCGAGTGATCGCACCACCAACGACTAAAGCCGTAACACCTAAGTCTTGTACCTGCCGCGCTTGTCGCGGTGTACGGATCTTTCCTTCAGCGATCACATCTAAACCGTGCTCTACCAAACTTTTGATGAGTGAAAAATTAGGACCGTCAAGTTCTGGACTTTCTTCAGTATATCCAGCCATAGTCGTTCCCACAAAGTCAACTCCGGCTTTTGCAGCGTTGATTCCTTCTTCAAGGGTAGAAATATCCGCCATCAATAATTGCTCCGGGTATTTACTTTTTATTTGCTGAATAAAATCGGCAACAGTTTGACCATCATAACGCGGTCTTAAAGTACAATCCAAGGCGATCACTTCCGGCTCAACTGCCATTAATTGATCGACTTCCCTCATAGTGGCAGTAATGTATGGTTTTTCCGGCGGATAATCACGTTTGATGATCCCGATCACCGGCAGATCGACCGTGTTTTTGATCTCAGTAATGTCACGCACAGAATTAGCACGGATCCCCACAGCCCCAGCTTCTTTGGCCGCTAACGCAAGTAAGGGCATTACCCCGCCAGCTTTTGTATATAAAGGTTCCCCCGGCAAGGCCTGACATGAAACGATCAGCCCATTTTTAACTTTGGAAATAAAGGTCGCTTTTTTCATTTTGCTCCTCCTCAACGAAAAATCATTATTTATGCACTAATTTTAACATTCAGGTTTCAAAATTGTTAAAGTTTGCGGTTTGGAAAAATTGACCAGCGGGAGTTACTTAAGATTGATAGTATCATCTTTTACCATTGTATAAGAATACTGCTCGCTGCTATTGCCGAAAGTCACCGAACCTTCTACCTGGTCATTTTTCTTTTTACCAATACGAAAGGTCATCTTAGAACCAGAACCGTAAACACTTACTTGATGCCGCTTCTTATCATACGCAACCTTAGAAGCTCGTTTTTTTGACAAATGTGTTTGTCGCGGAACAAATCCATAAGCCTTGTTGCCATCAAAGTATACATTCACCCTTACTTTTTCAGACCCTTCGTTAATTTCCAAGTTCCAGCCCTGGTCATCCAAATACCGCTTGTCCAAATTGCCGGAAAACACCATCGATCCGACGACGATCACGATCACCATTACACCAAGCAACAAAAACGTCTTAGGATCAGTCAACCAACTATTGACCTTTTTTTCAATACTTTTTTTATTTTTAGCCATACTACACTCCATCTTCTAAATTTACCATCTATAATTATAACCCACTTAACTAGTTAAATGGTGAAAAGTTACGTAATCTCAAATTTTTAAAACATGCAGGAGCAATTGCTGGAGTCCCCTCCATAGACTTGATCTGGCAAATTCAAATGTGGGCTCTTATTTGATCGGCCTTGCCTGGCAATTTGAAATGCTGGTGCTTCTTTGATCAACTTGCGCCAACAAGTTCAAATGCGGGGCTTTCTTTGACCGACTTGCTCAGACATATTCAAATATTGAAGTAATATCGGCCATCAAACTGCCCAATGCTTTAACAACTAACTTACGAAACACCATTTAAAAAGGATGCTACCAGCTGACTGCTAGTAACACCCTTCATCATTCGCTCAATAGTCATCTGAACCTTCGCCATCTCGGTTAACATCCGTCTTAATGCCCGCGTCTCTTTGACTTTCAGCCTGTTGTCTGGTGTGATAATAATGCATACTCATCCAAATACCTGCTCCGGAAGCCTCTGTCAAAACCTGGGTCGGTTGGCCATCAACATCAACTGTCGTAATGTAGTAATAAGTGCCATCGCCCGCGCCTTGATACCACCCACGCAGATTAACGATCTCAACAGGTTGACCATTTTGGCTGATCGGACTCTCACTAAAATTGTTTTTTGAAAAAGCAGCCCACTTATTTTGCTTGTTAGGATCAACTTGTTGACTACCAGGATCTTCCAAGGCTGCTTTATCTTCAGCCGTACGGACTGATGTATCATAGGCAAAAGTAGTCTTTGCGCTTTCTCCTGTCAAAGTCCATTTGTTATCTGCAAATGTGACCGTCTTAATGCTATCGCTGTATTTATCCCAGCCATACCAGGTTCCTTGCATCTGACGCGGGAAAGGCGTTTTCTTAAAGCCTGTATCATCGATCCCAGATTCATTTATACCGGTTGTTTCTTGTTGAGAAGATGAGCTCGCCGAACTACTGCTGTTCATTAAGCTACTGTTGCTAGAACTACTACTCGATGAGCTGCTAGAAGAACTGCTACTCGTGGAATTCGCCGAGCTTGTCTTTTTCTTAGCGACCTTTTCCGACTGCGGTGTACTATCCTTTTTTGGGTCTTGAGTTTTTTTTGAACCAAAACTGACCAACAATACGGCAGCTCCCAAAACCTCCACCAACAACATACCTTTTCTTTGCATTTGATGACCCCCTAATTCATCACTCCGACTGCAAAACTATCTAATTCGATCATAGTTGAATGTCCAAGATAAAACAAGCCCCCTGATGATCACAACGATCATTGTTAAGAGTTTAATACTTTCACAAATGTATGCAAAACTCGCACGGTCCTTCTTTTATTCAACAGTCAGCATTTTTCGAACCGCGCGTTTGATATCCGAATTCTGCGCGATCATTGAGATCACTGATGAGCCAGCAACTCCAGTCTGCGCTACAGCAAACACATTTTCCTCAGTGATCCCACCGATCGCTACTATGGGTCTAGTTGCCAGCTCGTTTAATTTTTTTAATCCACTTAAACCGATCACGGGAGAAGCATCATCTTTGGACCCCGTCGTATAAGCCGGGCCGCAACCATAATATGCAATACCTGGAATATCATTCCCAGCCTTAATTTCTGCTTCATTTGAACATGATAATCCGATAAACATCGAATCGCCTACATCCGCTACCACTTGTCTTATTGCTTCGTCTGATTGGCCCACATGGATCCCGTCCGCTTGGACTGCTTTAGCTAAGCCCAGATCATCATCCACGATGAATGGAACATCATAAGCCGCACACATTTGCCGTAATTTTTTAGCCATTGATAATCGCTGTTGTTCTGACAGCTTAGACCCGCTTCCTTTATCGCGAAATTGATAAGCTGTGATCCCCGCTTTAAGTGCTTCTCCAACTGTCGTTTCCAAAGTTTTGCCCACGAGCAGATCTTGTGTGCCACAAATAAAATAAGCTCGTAAAATACTTGCATCAAACCGTTCCATTATTTTGTTCCTCCTCGTAAGCCCAGTGATTTAGCGGCCCATGTCCGTGTCCGACCTGGATCGTATTTTCGATCGCGGCCTGCAAATAATTTTTAGCCAACCGGACCGTCTCTTTGATCGGAGTACCTTTAGCAAGTTCTGCAGTAATACATGAAGACAAAGTATCTCCTGTGCCATGCGTCCGTTCGGTCTGGATCCGAGGCGAGCTTAACCAGAGATCGGTACCGTCTGCAAATAAGAAATAATCTTCCACGTTGTCTCCGGAGGTATGCCCACCCTTGATAATGACATTTTTGGCACCCATCTGCTGAATATCCCGTGCTGCCCCGGAAAGATCAGTTTTATCATGAAGTTCATAACCAACTATCCTTTGAGCCTCCAGCAAATTAGGTGTCACGACTGTCGCCAACGGCAGCAACTCTTTTTTGACCACGGCGATCGCTGCATCTTCCAAAAGGATCGCACCGCCCTTAGCGATCATCACCGGATCAACCGTTAGTGGACCGAAATCGTATTTGCGCAAATCTTCTGCTACATAATGAACATGCGCAGCATCACCCAGCATTCCCGTCTTGCATGCTTTGATATCGAAGTCCGCCGCCAAAGACTTACACTGTGCATCGATCATATCACGTGAGATCATAAGTGATTGCTGAACCCCTAAAGTATTTTGCGCGGTAACAGCCACTACGACCGCGGTGCCAAATACATGGCGTGCCTGCATAGTTTTCAAATCCGCCATGATCCCAGCACCACCGCCTGAATCCGTACCAGCCAAAGTCAGTGCCTGCGGAAAAGAATTCACCTTATTTTCCATCTTGCTCACATCTCTTCATAATTGGCCAACTGTTCGATTTGTTCCCGTGTAGCCAGCTGGAGCTGATCTAGTAATTTGGTAGCAAAGGTCCCCGGTCCAATTTGGATCGCATCTCCAACTGCCAGTTCACCGATGCAAGCAAAACTCAAAGCAGCGACACGAGCAGCCTCATAGTAATCACCATCACTAATAGCCGCAAAAGCTGCTGTAATACTGGAAAGCATATCACCGGAGCCAACATGTGCGGCAAAAAGCGGTGTTCCGTTATGGACCTTAGTCACACGCTTGCCATCGGTGATCACATCTGTTTCACCGCTAAGTAAGATCACACAATTCAACTTTTGCGCAGCTGTCCGCGCGATCTCAACCGTATCCGCAGCACCATCGCCAGCATCGATCCCTTTTGACACCCAATCAATTCCGGCTAATGCAGCGATCTCGCCAGCATTGCCACGGATCACACTTACTTCTATCTCCTGCAGCAATTCATGTGCTACTTGCAGGCGGTAACTAATAGCTCCGACAGCAACAGGATCTAGCACGACAGGTTTACTATCAGCATTAGCTTCTAAGCCCATTTTGCGAATATGTTTGACCTGTTGCTCACTAAAAGCTCCAAGATTCAAAGCAACGGCATTACTGATACCTACCATTTCTTTAGTCTCAACGATCTCCTCGGACATGATCGGCGACGCCCCGATCGCATTGATCCCGTTAGCCACATCTTGAACCGTGACAAAATTTGAAATGTTGAGTACGACGGGATTTTCCTGTCTTAACGTGTCTAATAAAGATAATTTCATCTAGTTTTCCTCCCATATGTTGAGTAGAGAATTTGAAAGGCTTTTGCGACAAAAAAGGACGCCCCTAAAAGACGTCCAGCGAAATAGTCAATTAAACTTATTTACCGATGACACGTCCCTACGTAAGTACTAACTTACAGGTTCAAAGGGTCCAAAATCAATTTGTCTCAGCCATCATGGCTCCCCTCGCATTATTTGTACACTTCCATCATAACAAACTTATCTCTTTGGCGGTAGCGCTTTTAGTAAATAGTTTTGCTCGGGAGAATAAGAGTGATCCAATCTTTGGCAAATGTATAACTGCAAGTTACATTTCGCGACAGAAACGCGTCTCACTTCCAGGACATTTTGAAGTTTTCCTGATCAAACTCTCATTTCACGAACTTGAGGCCAGTCGGGCTTTGATTGGACTCTTCTTTTGCAGACTTGGGGCCGGTCGGGCTTTGACCGGACACTCTTTTGACAAACTTGCGGCCAGTCTCTAGTCGTAGGCGCTGCAAGTACTTCCTATCGATCAAAAAATAAAGGAGAACTACTTTTTTCAGCAGCTCTCCTTTTATTCGAAGACTATTATTTATCTTTCTTAGGTTTCTTACGCAATTTCATCTGCGGATGCGCTGTGGGCTTAGGATTGCCAGTGTTAGAGTTGACATCCTCGCGCGAAAGGACACTGTCAATGATCTGCAGCATCTTTTCTCCTTCGTCATCCAAGGTCCCCTGTTGTTGTTCTTGTAACAAAACAGTATAAGCTTGCTTCATATTCTCCAACTCTTCAGGTGAAATATTTTGCAAAAATTCGTCACCGAGTTCTCCGTTAGTGAGAGAGTCCAGTCCTTCATCACTCATTTCAGTAGGCCCAGCAGCGTATGCAGCAACTAAACCACAATTTGCAAAATATGCTGCTTTGATCAAAGCGGCACTATTTTTTATATAATGTAAGTCGTGTTCCAAAAAGGCAAAATAGTTCACTAAGATCGGCACTACTTGTCCGATCAAATTAACATCGAATTCCATAAATTGTGGAAAATATGTTTCGATAACATGCTCAGCTGTTTCTGCTGTCCAACGTTTTGGTGTTCGTCCATCGCCCATATAAGCAGTACCAGTAAAAGTGACGATCACAAAATTAACATCATGTGGATCAGCTGTCTTTTCAAACGGTACGCCCAGTGGTGATTTTAAAAATTTGGCACATTTATCCTCTGCCTCGGCTAAAAGCCGTTGTAAAGTTTGTTGGCTCGGCTCTTTCAATATTCCTAACTCCCTTCGATCCCTTTGTCCTTACAATAACAAACCTTAAAGACTTTGTGTACACTAAAAAGTCATTCTAACTACCACAATGATCATACCGCCGTAAAAATTGAGACAGTTTTTTTAAGCCGATCTTTAAGGTCCCTTGTTTGGCACAATAACCTAATCTGACATAACCTGGGAGGTCAAATCTTTCCCCTGGTACCAGCAAAACTCCTGTCTTATCTAACAGCTGGCGACAAAATGGTTCCGTTGCCACAGGCAAATCAAGCTGTACACATGAAACCGACACATACTTAGGCAAAACTAAATCTGCACGAGGTTCCTGGGCGATCCAATCCTTGAGGATCTGCAAATTTTCTATGACTATTTGCCGGTTACGCGCAAATATTTGAGCGGTGTGTTGTAAAACATAAACTGCCAAAACGCGTGGTGCTAGTTCGTAATAATTCTATTTTCTGTAAAATCAAAAAAGCCTAAATTATAAATAAAGACGGTCAATTCAATTTTTAACCAAAAGCCTACCACTGACCGCGTGAGATTTTTTTCGATTCCATAATCTTCAACTAGGATCGAGAAACGGGATTCGATCGTGCGCCGGAGATCTTTCAAAGCCGGAACATTGTGCTGTTTGGCTCCTTTCATGTTTGAACGGTAAGGTGTCCAGAGCTCATAACCTAGCTCGCCAAAATCTTCTTGTAAGGGCTGTCCCACATAACCGACATCCGCTAAAACAAAGGGACACGGACAGCCTGCGATCAAAGTTGACGCCGCTTGGGTGTCATGTTTAGAGGCCTCGGTGACAGTGTAATTTAAGATATAACCGCTGAGCGAGGTCTCAAAATGAGTCTTAAACCCGTAAAAATACATGTCTTTGGTCGCATTGTAGCCTAGGTCAGCTATGCCGCGGAAAACCTTGGCCCGCTTATTTCTAACTTTTTGGCATAAAGGGTTAGGCAAACTATCAATGATCGCAAACTGTCCTGTTTGCGCATAGTCGCGAGTCAACCCCTGCCGCATGGCCATGACCACTGGGAGAAGACGTTGTGCTCGTCGGTTAAAACGGGAGCGCTCAATGTTCAATTGATGTGGGATGAAGGTCTGTGCCCAGGCAAAGAATTTACGCTGGGAGTGCATCTGTGTAATGACCTGTAAACACAGTAAGGCTAAGATCTGCACATCAGAAACACGAGACTTAGTGGTGTTACGGCGTTGCGAAATATAGCGCGGGCAGTATTTTTGATAAAGCTCAGCACAAAGAACTTTAAGTTGAGCTAAATTGACTTGTAAATTATGTCGTTTTTGTTTAAACTTTAAGTGGTCCAACAAGATCAGGTCTCCTTTGTTTAAGTCACTTAAGAGTCTAACCTTGTTGGGCTTTTTTTGTAAAATTTTGTACTAAATAGTTGAATGTTACGAACTAGCACCACGCGTTGCCAAAGTATCATTCAGGACACCTGCGCTGATCATAGTATAGTCACGGTATTTGCGAAAAATATCACTGGTAGCTTCGTTTGCTATGATCCAGCCAACACGTAAGCCAGGAAAGGACCAATTTTTGGAAAGCGAATCAACGGCAATCCCTTTGTCATACAAATCAACGATTGAAACATAGTCATCGTCTTTAGCCAAAGGATGGTAAACCTCATCAACTAAGACATATGCCCCGATCTTATCGGCAATTTCAACTACTTTTTGAAAAAAATCGTGTGACAGCAACGTACCCGTTGGATTGTTGGCATTATTAAGGCAGATCATTTTGGTCTGCGGTTCGACCAAATGTTCCAACTCATGCAGATCCAAAGACCAACCGCCATCTGGATCCAAATGCCAATAATCAACTCGAGCGCCCAATGATACAGGAATATCGTAAATCTGTTGGTATGAAGGGTACTCACTGATAATATGATCACCTGGTTCGACCAGGGAATAAAACGCCAAATGATTGGCGCCTGATGCACCGTTAGTTTGCAATACTTGTTGAGGCGAAACATTTTGATAGAGCTTGGCCACTGCATCTTTAAATTGAGGCGAGCCCTCGATCCAACCATAATCCAAGTTCAAATTACTGATTCGTGCCAAAAAATCGCTAAGATCATCGCCACACAGTTCAAATAATTCATTCAGGTTCATTGAGGAGATCGTACTTTGTGAGATATCATACCTGGCCTTTTTCTCCTGTTCATTCAGCCACATCTCAACTCCGAAGTCCCTAATTTTCAAAATGTCCACCTCCTTATTCACCAGTTTGGCGGCAGAACTTCACTGATAACTTATTTCAAGCCATGTCCTATTGATCTAAGATCACTTAAAAATCGCCAAATCTGCCAAGCCGTGACGTAAGCGTAAAGCATCCCATGGCATATGTTCGGCTAGAGTTAATCCAACAATATCTGCTGTCTTTGATACATCACCTAATAGACGGAAAACTTCATCTAATTTCAACGTTCCGATCGCAGCATCGAAGTTGCGTCGGTCAAGCCCCGGCTCTGCGGGTAAGATCGCATGAAAATCACTTGGTTCTAGGACATCGAGGTCAAAATGGATCACGACTTTAGTAAAGCCCTGTTGTTTGATCCAATTTGTCACTGGCGAGCTTTCCTGGTGTAATCTATCAGGAGTAACATAGCTTAGACCCAATTCAGTGACAGCCGCGTCCATCGTCCTCAACTGGTCATGACGCAATCCTGCCAACAAAATATCCTCAGCCTGATAAGGGTTCTTGATCAATTCATTAAATTCTGGGGCTCCATGGCCGATCAAGTTAGACAAAGCCATTTCATGAAGGTGTTGTGAAGTACTTTCAGTAGCAACATCCGGATGTGCATCCAACCAGATCAAGCCCAGTTTAGAAGGATATTTGCCATGCAAATAATCAAAAGGTGCCTCGGACACGCTGCAATCACCACCCAAAGTTAAGACTTTTAGTGGATCCTTAGCTGCCAAAATATCATAAGTAGCTTGAATTTGCTCTTTTAGAGTCTCACCGGCATCGACTTGCCCGTCGCCTTTTACTTCGGAACTGACAGGACTAAAAATCGTTTCTGTTTCAGCGGAATAACTTGGCGGTACGATGTGTGACAAAAGTCGCGCACCGAAACTATAATTTTCGTTCATACCTCCTTGCCATTGCTCGTTGACTAATCTAACAGTTTTTACAGTCATAATATTAACCTCCAAAAACAAACAGAGCGCAATGAGACGTCTAAGTCCGATAAGCTGGATCTCTTGTCTCGTGAAGCTCGACTATGAACATCGCTCTGCCAAACAAAACACAATTTATTTTCCACATAAACTAATATTTGAATTAGTTTATCCAAATTCGTTGTATCGTTTTCACTCCGATTTTCCAAACAAAAACATAAGGTGGTACTTCAATGGAGTCTGACATGGGCTGGATATCCTCACTTATATTTACAATCTTAACAGGTGCTGTGATCGTTGGCCTGTTCAGCGGTCCGGCCACACGTTTCTTGCCTGCTTCCAACAAAAATCGACTAAACAGCCGGTAAGAAAATTTAGTAAAAAGAGTTAGGGACTCTGTGCTACATAAGTGACGAAAAAAACGGACTGCAGAAATTGATTTTTGATTTCTGCAGTCCATTTTTTATCGAGGCTAGTTTTGTACCAGTCCTTTTCTACATTGCTATTTTTACAAACGTTCTAATCTACAAAAACCGCACTTTCTGTCACTTCAACTTTAGGAGCTAAAGTTTGCATTACCGGACAGTGGCGATTGATCAAGCGCAAACAGCTTTTTGCTTTCTTTTGAAATTCTTCGTCTACCTGTAAGTAAAATGTGATCTCGATCTTGTTGATTGGACGGGCTTGATTGTTAACTTCATCTCTTGTATAAACCACTTGTGCTTTTTGCATCTTAAAGGGCACTCGAGAATGCTCAAGGATATCCTGGTAAACATAGCCACCACAACATGCAGTGGCAGCCGCAACCATTTGAACCGGAGAATATCCCTTATCTGCCTTTAAAATCCAATTTTCAGGTTCGTGAGGTAATTCAAAATTTCCCTGATTGGCTGTAAGTTCTAATTGTTTGACATTATCTGTGCTCATTACTATTCCTCCAACTCAATTAATTTCCAGTTATCTGTCTATTATAGCAAAAATCATGTATTTCCTTTTTTAGCGAACCAAAATTAGTCGCAAATTGTTCTTTCCGGTGTCCATTAACTCCTGACGGATGCGGAAATCCCGTTGCAATTTGACATCGATCCAGTTCCCCATGTTCTCGTAGTTTCAGCAAGACTTCTTCGACAGCCTTGCCTAGTGGGATCATTAAAAGTGGATGATCAAATTCACGCACCTCTTCCAAAAAATAAGTTCGCACATAATCCGTTAACAACTGATCTTTTAATATTTTCGGTCCAGATCCCGAATAATTCTTACCTGCTTTGAAAATAGGGAATTTGATCAATGAAGTTGTATGCAACAAGAAATCTTGGTCGGCAAACAGCTCAGCACTCGATGCCAACCCTAAACACTCATGAACACCTAGCTGATCAAGCATCTCGACCAAATTTCTGCGCATCCCACCAGCAAAACGGCTTGCGCGTTTGCACCTAAGCAAGCGCTGTTTCATGTCCAAATTTAGATTATCGCGATAAGTATGAAAGGCTAACTCTGTTTGCGTCCACCCCGGACAAATACCCACGATCATTATCCGTGCCTGACGTTGAACATATAAATTATGCGGTGCGAAGTAGATCTGCAGACGTTCATTTTGATCAAGTAAAAATTGCTTCGTTAATAACTCCTGCCTGGAATAACGTCCCTCTTTTTTGACAGGTAACTTAGCGATCTCATTTAAATAGCCTGTCAGATCAGCTTTTTTCATTCCATTTTTCCTCCTAGAACATACCACTTCACAAATATTGCTTAAAGGTCGATCTCTAAGTAGATCGGTGTATGGTCTTGTCTGGTACCCGAGTCTATCATTTCAGACTTGACTACCTTGTCTTTGATCCGCTCGCTCACTAAATAGTAATCGATCCTCCAGCCTGAATTATTTGTCTTACTGGTCTTAACACGTTGAGCCCACCATGAATAGGCACCTTCAACATTGCCATGCATCACACGGAAAGTGTCAGCAAATCCGTGCGACAAAAGTTGGGTAAAGTCAGCTCGCTCTTCGTCAGTAAAACCCGCAGAATGATGGTTGCGATCCGGATGTGCGAGGTCGATCTCTTGATGAGCGCAGTTAAAATCGCCCGAGGTAATGACCGGCTTTTGTTGATCTAATGCCAGCAAGTACTCGGCATATTTTTGATCCCAGACTTGGCGATCATCCAAACGGTCCAACTTATTCCCTGAATTAGGAGTATAGACCTGAGTGACAAAGCAATTGTCCAATTCAAGCGTGGTGACCCGCCCTTCTTGATCCATCGTTGCCGGTGCACCGATCTCGGGGTACGTGACAGTTGGTTCTAGGGACTTTTTATAAATAAACATCGTGCCTGCATAAGATTTACGTGCAGGTTCCTCCGAACTACGCCAAGCAATGGAATGTTTAGGAAAAAAGTCATTTAAAATTTCCAGATGTTTTTTAGTCGGTCCCTTGGCAGAAAGCTTTGTTTCCTGAATGGCGATCACATCGGCATCATAGTCGGCGATAGTTTGCAAAACATCTCTTGATAAAAGTGCCCGGTTCGAATCACTAGTCAAAGCTGCATTTAAAGAATCAATATTCCACGAAATTAGTTTCACGTTTTTTTCTCCTTTAGCATTCAAATTTATTGTCACTGATTACTATAACACGAAATAATGGCGTAAAATATATTTGAAGAACTATGCACCTTCTTGTCGCTAATAAAATACTACATTACCTTCTGGCTCACGGCCACAAAAAGCCCCCCCCTGCATACTTCAATGCAGAAAGGCCAATAGTTATGAAGTTTAATTTTCGAATTTTTCTTAGTACTCCGTCAAAGTCATTTTTTCAACAAATGGCAAATGATCACTTAACAAAGGCCAGTTGATCTTTTCTTGTTCTTTCGCGCTTGATGGTAGGCAAGAATTATTTACGCGCCATTTCTGTGATGAAGAAGTCAAAATATGATCATAATCCACTGTTGGGTTCATTGCCGGCCAACTTCTATAATCAGTACGCTTAGGATCTCTTTGTTCAGTCCACATGTTGGTTAATTTTTGCATAGTCGGATCTTTAGATGAAGCGTTGAAATCGCCCATCGCAATGATCGTAGCCCCCACAATATTCGGAAATTTATTTTTGACTTTATCTGCCAAATCATCGTTAAGCAGTTCATTTAATTGATCCATTTGCTTGGAGCGGATCTTTCCGTCGACCTGGTAGGCAGTATGGACATTGACAAAATAAACAGGGCGTTTGAAATTAGGAACCTTTACTTTAGCTATTATCATCTGTCTTTGTTCCTCTTTACCCGAATACAATTTGTAGGCGCCAACTTTTTGGATCGGATATTTAGACAAGATCGCAGTTCCATATGTCCCGCCACTTGTCTTAATAGTCGGATGATAATAATAATGTTTCATTCCTGAATACTTTGAAAGCATCTTAGTAACATTGTAATTATGATTTCTCTTCGTTCCCTTATCCACCTCTTGTAACCCAATAAAATCAGCATTCAATGTTTTAACTGCTTTACCAACTTTTTTCGGTTTGATTTGATGATCATGTAATCCGCTCGCTATATTATATGTACCAACAGTTAAACTAGGGTTATCAGACTTAATAACTTCATTCTTATTTTGATATTGATATTCCAAAAAATCTTTCCCACCGTATGTGCCAGCAGCATGTGCACTTTTATTGGAAGTTAAAAAAACGCCGCCACATGTTGCAATTAAAACAAGCGCAGATGCAATTAAGTATTCTTTGATCTTACCCATCGTAAAGTCCTCCTTTGTATTTTACCTAGCTTCAAAACGATCCACCAAATTTGTCTTCAGACAATTATCATTTGCAAAGGCTTGATCCAAGTATAAAGAAATAAAATTTGCTTGTAAAGCGCTTTCCACAAAAGAAAAAAGCTGCCTTTTCTAATATTAGAAATAGACAGCTTGCAGTTAATTCCCACTTATTTAAATCAAACAACTTGTGTTTTATAATTATTCTACTTTACCGTTTTGATATTTGGTAATAAAGTGTTTTTGTCCGTCAGTCGTGCTGCCGCCATGACCATTGATAACATTGTCGATACTGCCATCGCCAGCAAATGTCTTCGTTGCTGCATGGTTAACGATCACGCCCGGTGCATCAGGTACCTCGATCGAATTTTCTTCCTGGATCTTAGCACCGTTAGTCATCGTGAACACGCCATAAACTCCTGAGCCGGTAAATTCATGCCGTTTAACATGATCAGCAACTTTATAGGAAGCATAGCCATTAACCTTTCCGCCATGACTCATCCAGTCAGATTGTTTTTGAACATCGTATGGTGTCTCACTTTGGTAGAAATATGTGCGCCCATTTTCACCGTTCCACAATACTTGCTCTTTTTGGCCGTGCTCTGAAAAGAGTCCGTACATCGTGACATTGCTACCGTTGACGACCAAACCATTTTTCATCTCATTTTTCGTCCAGCCAATGTGTGAGCCGTGATCACCACGCCAGATCCACATATCATCACCGATCACATTATCACTATTAATTTCCACAGCCTTGTTGACTTTCGGGACCTGTGTGGTATTTGGTCCACCGACCCTAACAAAAATGTCAGACAGTAAAGTCTGGTTTGCTCGAGAACTAAAGTGACGGCCGTACTTATCGCCAATTTGAACTAAGTTATCTGACTGGCTGCCTTGGTCAACGATCAATCCTGCTAAGGTGACACCAGCAACGTTGCCGACCTTGATCGCACCGTGTCGATTGTCGCTTTGTAAGGTTGCCATACCAGTACCCAAGATGATCGTATTCGGTCGATCGACCCGCAGTGGTTTGTTCAAATGATAAACACCTGGTGTAAAGAGAACGTTCTTACTGCGCCTGATCGCTGCATTGATACTGTCAGCATTATCACGCTCAGAGCGAGCAATATAGAACCGACTCAACAGATCCATGGAACGGCCCGGTCCCATCGAATGTTCAGTCCATGAAGTTCCTTTGGCCTTTCTTCTTTGCGCGGGCACAAAGACTTGATAGCGATTATTTTGTCCCATGTACAAAAATGGCTTTTCTTTGATCACAGGAGTTGTCGGCACATTTGAAACAGAACCTGTCTTAGACCACTTAGTAGTCGGCGCATTCAAATCTCCCTGCATCGTAAAGTTATAGCTGCCATCACCGTTATACCACTTGTTATTCAGGTTGGTATTACGTACGTAATACTGTTGTTGAGACATCGAACCGATTTTTTGCTTGAAATTTGAATCAGCGATATAACCGCCACTAGCCCAACCTGATTTCCAATCGAGTTGTGTTGTTCTGTCCACTTCCATCCGGCGGATCGGTGTCGCCTGTGAGGTTGCATAATTAAATTGACCTTGCACGCCCGATTGCGGTTTGTTATTTGTCAAGTGAACATTTTCGATCCCAGTCCAAAAGTTTTGAGTTGCGTTATTATTTTCATCTTTCATGTAATTCTCGACCAAAATATTAGGGAGGTCTGTTTGCGTTGGAGTCCGGCCTAAACCATTGATCGTTGTATAATAACCCATTTCGTAAGCGTGATTAGGATCTGCTTGGTCATACTTGCCTGGCATAAAATAAAAGCCATAACGTGAATTATTAAACTGCGAGGTATCAGGACTCTTTTGTTTGCCAAACGCCTCCTTGATGGTGGCATTGATTTTTTGATTATCGTCATTTGGATTAAAGACCTTCATATTATTACCGAAGATCTGTTTGTTAAATGAAGTCTGGACCTCGCTGCTTTTACCTGTTCGTTTATTAACTGCTTTGATCGTATAGCCCGTTTGATAAACATTCCTGCCTGGATGACGATCGATGAACATCCCATGTGTCGTTGTTCCGATCAAACGTTTATCTGAGGAATAGTCACCACTAGAACGATAAACTTGGTAATATTGGCCGGGCCTAAAATTGGCTTTCCATGTCAAAACAACTCGTGGGCCTTTTTGATTCAACTTAACGTTTTGCACACTTGGAGCCTGCGATTTAGTTGCAGTTTCGTTAGCTTGTACATTCTTAACACCTGCTCCTAAAGCGAAAGTAAGACTTAAAGCCATCGCTGCCTTAACGATTTGTACTTTCTTCATGAATTGTTCCACTCCTTTGTTAAATACCGGCGGGATACAAAATTCCATTGCTGCTCGTAACAAAATGAGCAGCATTTCTTATTAACTTCCGTATCTCAAGAAAAATAAGCTCGGAGACTTGTTAAACTTAACTTATTATTCATGCCAACGATATGTTGCCACGTTTTTGGCAGGGATCGTAGCTAGAAATTGTTTGCCATGATACTGTGCTTTGAACTGCTGTTGTTCGAGCGTTTGGTTCACGGCTACCATGACATAGTTACGCCTGAATTGATCATAGAATACGACGTTTGTGATCGAATCTTTTGAACCATATGTTGAACTTACCAGTTTCATTCCCGGACGGATATACCTGCCGAACTGCCCCATCATGTAATATTCTGGAGTGATCCAGTAGTTGCGACTAGCAGGATCTTTGATCAATAACGTTGGATCGACCTTCCAAGGGAATTTAGTTGGACTAGTATTACTATCAAGCATCGTTACCCATGAATTATAACTTTCGGCGCCATTTCTGAAGTACTGTAAGATCCGGTCTGCACCCTTAGTGCCCCACACAGAACGTTCGGTCAAATTGACCGAAAAACCTGGGATCTGATTTTGAAACTTCTGCTTCACAGTATTCATCACTGAAGGCTCGCCGTCATAATCGTGGAAGGCGGTCCCACTGATCGCACGTTTGGCTTCAGGGACTTTGGCAAACATCTCATCCATATATGCCTCACCCTTGCTGAAGTTATGATCAAAAGCCCAGATCTTAGGGCGACTGATGCCCATCCGACGCAAAATGTGGCTTTGTGCTGCATATTGCCGGATCTTAACTGCTACTTTACCGCTTTGTTCAGCGTTAACTAACATACTTGGATAAACGGTTTCATTTTGCGGCTCATTTTGCATAGTTAAACCATAGATCTTGATCCCTTTTTTGGCGTATTCTTCAAGGAAACGAACTTCGTAGCGAGCAAGGTTATCGACCATGTCATCCCGCAATTTCCCACCTTTGATCAGAAGGTCGTTCGGTTTGTAACTGTCGCTGCCAGTATTCTTTGTCGGTGCTTTCATCCACCCCGGAGCACTCCATGAAGAAGCAAACAACTTGACCTGCTTTTTAACACCGGCTTTGCGAGCTTCTTGCATTAACTCCTGAATAACATCGATCGTGCCATTTTGCTCGTCTTTTTTAATGGAGAAACCATTTCCTGTCCTGTTATACCAGTCCGGATGAATGTCTTTTGCTGGTGTCTCGGTGTCATAACCTTCCTGATTTCTGTAACCTGCAGGCTTATGATCGTAATAAGTGTAGAAATCGTCACCGGTAAAATCAGAAGTCCCGATACAGATCCTAAACATCGTCATCCCGGCACCATGGACCGGGTCAACTAAATTACGTAAGATCCGCCGTCTTTCAAATGTACTCATTTTAGACAGGTTAGCGATCGTTGAACCTTCCATCGAAGTGCCCATCCCCAAGAATGTTTGCCTCTTTTTTGAAGGATCGATATAGATCGTTGGAACATCAGTCCTGTCGGTCCTAGTTAAATTAAGCGATGCCTTGGGAGTGATCCTGTTTTTCAATGGGGTATCCTGGTTATACCAAATTTGGCTCTGTGATAATTCAGTCGAAGTCATCGTATTACGTACTCCACGGAAACGGACGATCGGACCACGTGCTTTTTTAGTATTTGTGACAGGAGTATAATCGCCTGTCCTTTGCACACTGACCTTGTCTAAATTAAAACCAGACGTGGTGGCCTGGATCCCGATACTATGGACTCCTTTTGTCACGTTGACTTCAGTAGTAACTTCTTTCCATTGATCAGCCTGATCTCCCCAACCACCGGTATAATTACCGGTCAGTGAGTCGACCTTAGTCCCATCAACAGTAACATTAGCGATATCTTTAGTTGTCCCACTCTTACCAACGGCCCACCTGAGAGTGACTTTATACTTACCGTCTTTGGCAAACTTCATTGGATAACCCACTTCGGACGAATTATAAATACCGCCAACATTTTTACCAGCACTCGCAGCGGACTTATTTTCGATCGTAACGTTCGTCTGGTCGATCGCGCTTTCTGCTTCAAACGTGGTAGCGGTCGTTGGATCAACATGTAACAACTTATCAGGTCTGCCAGGTGAAGCGGCATTAGCGGTCGTACCCATAGCTAGTACGGCCCCGAATGTCAGAGTAGTCAAAAGTCTGACTTTTGTTTTGGTATGCATGAGCATTTTCCTCCTTAAATTGCACAACACACTTTCAGTAAAGATGCTGCACTGAACGAAATGGTTAAAAAGTAACCTCTACCTTGTAAAACCGTTAAACTTCTTTTGCTCAGCTGATCACCACCCACTATTTTCTTTTTCAAACCAAGTTTCATTATGATACTCATGATCCAAAGGCTGACTAAACCACCGATCATTCATAACATTCTTGATTAAGTAATTCTTTTCTTGTTGTGATATAGACCGATCTTTACGGATCTTACGCAGAACAGTTTGGTAGGAATAATGCTTACCTGCCATCCAAGACGATACTTTTTGCTGGTCGGCAGTTAGGTGTAAAGTTTGCCGGGAAAGATTATATGGCTGCCACATAGGTTGCTGGTAAGGTCTGTTCAAGGGCTTACCATGCATGAAATTAGCCAAATAAAGTTGGAAGACACTGGCTAATTGGGTAGCACCAGCTGTCTTGTACGCTCCGTTATATGGATCTTGATAACGATCCAACAATCCTGTAAATACCCCGTGATAAGCTCCTAAAAAGCCCATCTCTTTTCCAACAACTGTGGGATCATCCCCAAAACTCATCCGCATCCCATAAATCGGAGCGTGATAACCATGTAACAACATTTTATTTGCAGAATCTTCAACATTAAAACTGCTATAGAGCGGCCCGCCATATTTTTTAATAAAGTTAAACTGCCGTCTTTTCTTGAGATCAGTATAAATAGAACCATCAGCAAAGCTGTTCGAAAAATGCGGATCCCAACTACCAAATGATGAAAACTCATGTGTACCGGTGAACAGAACGACTGGAACATTATTATAGCGATACGTATTATAGCCGTTCTTGGGTAAGACATAGCCATCACGATAGAGATGAGGAAAACCATCCATGCGGATCTGTGCGTCGCCGATCGCTTTTTCAATACGGTCAGCACTCAGGGCATAGAAGTATTTCTTCACGGCTGGATCTTTAGCCAGTAACCATTTTTCTGCACTTTGCTTGTCGGATTTAACACCGTCTTCAACCACTAAAGGTGCAAAGATCTGTGCAAAGCGTTTTTGACTTGGAGCAACTTTAGATGTCGTCATGCCGCCGGAAAAAACTACAGCATGTTGAAATTGTCCTTTAAAGAGCGGCGAGATCAAGGCTGCCATCACATCACGACCACCTGAAGAAAAGCCAGACAAAGTAATGTTACGGCCATTACCACCAAAGTTACCGATGTTTTGTTGGACCCAAGATAAGGCTTGGTGGATGTCCAGCAAACCATAATTGCCGGAATCGTCTTCTGGATCACCGTCTTTTAGCGCCGGTAAGGGATTATAGCCGAGTGCTCCTAGCCGATGATTGATCGAAACAAAAATCATATTGTGAGCGGCAGCGAAAGATGCACCACTAATATCTGCCGCACTTCCTGTTTGATTATTACCACCGTGAATGTAAACCATGACAGGTAAATTTTTGCTGCGATTTTGTGGACGCCAAATGTCAAGCGTCAAAGCATCATCTTCGCTCCCATTCACGGTACCGCTGTTATTTTGAATAGCTTTGCGTGAAACAGTTGCCTGCTTGACCCCCTGCCAAGAAGCCGGTGCTGTCGGCTTTTTCCACCTTTTATCACCAGAAACTTGTCCGCCATAAGGGACACCCTTCCATTGGTCGGTGTTATTTTTTGTAAGTCCCTGAACATCACCATAATTAGTGTGCGCTATCGGTCCATCGTTTGTGGCAGCGTGGATCTGTACCGGCAGCAAAAAAAGAGTCAAGACAGCCACCAGGCACAAAATAAAACATCTTTTATTTCCTTTAAGTATCAAAACAAACTCACTTCCCCATATTCATAATGAAGAACTTTTAAAAACTACAAGCAGACATAATATTTGTATTTTCCTTCATAAAATTCGTAAGCGCTTACACATTGTAGCTTATACCTACCAATTTCATATGTCAAGACATGTTATAGAGATCATTTTCTGTGCCTTTGTTTAATTTAAGACCGTTATATAAAAATATGATCACTGGATCCTATTGAAATAGGGCCCCGTATTGACTATAATTAAGCTTGTTAATGTGAAATTGCTTACAAAAATTTCTAGCTAAAATATTTTGTGATAATTAGTGAATGGGGTCAGAATTGTGGAAAAATTCAAAGAGTTCTTCAAGAAAAACGAAAGATACCTAGCAATCGGTTTTTTGGCAGTTATCATCGTGATCGTTATCAGTTACGCGCTAAGCATTAAACAAAAACAAACCAAAGAAACTACATATGAGATCTATACCGTAAAAAAAACAGCCCCCTACCAGGGAAAAGGCACAGTCAAAAACAATTCTACTTATGTAGCACGCGTACCTAAAGACGCCCAGTTAACTACCACCTTACAACCAGAACAAGCGGTCAAAAAAGGCCAACAACTAGGTACACTTAATTTCCCAGAAAAACAAACTGAATTAAAACAGGTCCAGGCTAAGATCGCTGATCTGCAAAACCAGATCCAAACACAACAAACTAATGCTACTTCACAAAGCAGCAACGAGTACGAAACGGGATCAAGCTTTACGTCCTCTAGTGTTTCACCTGTCTCCGGTGATCCAACACAATCTGAAAGTGAGGCGACTGATAACGAGGCTGCCCAGCAACAAATACAGGCATTACAAGATACCCTTGCTCAAAGCAAACAAGAAGCTGCCCAAGAAAAACTCTCCTCCTTACAAGCAGAACTAAGTGAACAACAAGCTAAAGCAGACGAGCTTTCGAGTCAAGTAGAGTCACAAGAAACCGCGCCGTTTGACGGGATCTTTCAGTTAAAAGAGTTAAAAAACGGGACACGAGAACTGCGGGTTTATGCCGCTGACAAAGTTTTAGAAGCCAGAGTAGCTCAAGATGACTATTCACAAGTCGAGGCTGGCAAGAAGATCAAACTCAAGAATTCCGTAGTCGACACAACACCAGAAAGCAAGATCTCATTTGTCTCAAAACTGCCACTGAAGCAAGCCGGCACAGACAAACCAGCTTACAAATTTTCAGCACCAGTTGACAAAAGCTTTTTAAAAGGGCAAGTAGTCCACTTTAAGGTCCCCCAACCAGGATCACAAATCCCACTGTCAAGCGTGAAAAATAACCAAGTTTATTTAGTACAAGGCGATAAAACGGCACATACAGTCGAAGTTAAAGGAAGAAAGCTAGGCAAAAGCTTCATTGTCAGTGATGGTTTGAAAAAAGGTGATAAGATCATTGTTCATCCAAACAAACACTTACATGACGACGTTAAGATCCACGAAAAATAAGAATTAACTTACAAGTTGTACACAAATAAACCAGGGCCAGTCTTTAACGGCTGTTCCTGGTTTATTTATATATTCTCAAATCAAATACCATCGCTGTCCGGCTCAGAAAGCGGACGTTTCTTTTTGCCCTTAAACTCATTAGTAGCGTTTTGTGTTGCCGTCAACAGCTGCTGAGCAACTTGGTGAGCGTCGGCCTTTTCTTTAAAATTACCCTGTAGTCCGACTTCCATTAACGCTCCGATGTTTCCGCCTGCGATCACAGCGACATCTGAGTATTTTTTAGTCAACAAGACTGCCTGTTTGTAAGGAGTACCACCCATTAAATCACAGAAAAACACAGTGTGCTGGTCTTGTTTTAACTTACTTTCAAACTTTGTTCCAAGTTGTTCCTCAGTCATTTCATCCGTAAAATCAAGGTATGAAACACCAGTTATCTGGCCGGCTAACATTTTAACTGTAGAGGCAAAACCAGAGGCAAAGTTTCCATGTCCAGTTACTATTATTTGCATTATAAGACTCCTAACCAGGAAAGCACGATTGCTAATACGAAAGTTAAAATGATCAAAACGACCGGATTAGCATTTTTCTTCTTTAATAACCAGTACAATAAGAACGTATATCCTAGCGGTAAGATATTCGGAAAAATATTATCGAAAAAGTCCTTTTGAATGGAGATACTGTGTGATGCCGTAACGGAGATCTTGCTTACAACTTTGATCTGAACATAAGTTGCGATCAAACCACCGATCACAGTACAACCTAAAACACTAGCCGCATGGGAAACAATACTGGAATTTTCTCTGATCTTCGAAATGGCTTTTGTACCAGCCGAATACCCGAGTTGAGCCAGCGGGATACGAGCAAAAAACAGTGCCAAAAATACTAAGAAGAATACGAGCGGCCCTAAAAAGCTGCCCTCTTTAGCAAATGAAGCAGTGACCCCAGCAACGATCGGCAAAATAGTAAACCAAGTGATCGCGTCACCGATCCCAGCCAACGGGCCAAACAAGGCGATCCGCAAACCATCGATCGTTGAACGCTCTTCGCCGTTTTCTTCCAGCGATAACAGTAAGCCCATCAGCACAGGTGCCGCGTAATTATTGGTATTCATGAATTGGAGATTAGCTGTCAAAGCGTTGGCTAAGCCCTCTTCATCGTCACCATATATTTTCTTCAAAGCTGGTGCCATCGCAAGCGTCCACCCATCAGCCTGCATTCGCTCATAGTTCATCACCGTCTGCATCAATGGGATCCTTAAGCCGACATTTGCAATATCCTTCTTATTTAACTTATTTCTTACTTGTTTGTCAGATGCCATCGTCGTCGCCTCCATTCAGCGAATTTTCTTTGAGCTCTTTAAATTGCCGGTCACGTTCTTGATCCTTTTTGGCGCGATAATACTCGATCAAGGCTAAGGCAATACCGATCACAGCAACGGGCATTAAATTACCAAATTTAACAAAGCACGCGATCGTGAAACCAATCAACAGATAAGGCACATAGCGGGCTTTAAGCATGCTTTTTAGCAACAAACCAAACCCAACGGCTGGCAAAATTCCACCAGCGATCTCAAAGCCATGACTGAGCCAATCCGGCATCGAATTAACTAAAGCACGCATTGGACCTTGGGCACCGTAAACGCAGAGAAACGTAAAAATTGCATAAGTCACAGCCACGATCAGTGTCGGTACCATAGCTAACCTGCCAAATTTCTTGATATTTGCTTCTTCGGCATACGTATCAAGCTTTTTGGTCAAAACGGAAAAGGCAGAATAGTAAAAGAGAATAATATACTGCATCAAAATGCTAAACGGGAGCGACAAACCAATGGCCGCAGCGGGACTATGACTAGTAGTATGTGCTAAAACAACAGTCATGATCCCTGCCATGATTGGATTCGGCGGCTGCGTCCCACCAACAGGAGTAAGTCCAGCGAAAGCTAATTCAGTCAGACCACCAGCAATGATCCCAGTAGTCGTGTCGCCCAAAATGATCCCAGTAACGGTACACACGATCATCGGACGAAAAATATAAAGACCTTCTAGCCAAAAATCGATCCCGGCTAGCAACGCGAAAATAGAAATGATAATACCTTGCGAGAGGGTAACTGTCATTTAAAACATCCCCTTAATGTTTTGTTTTTTATCTTCCGGAACGTCTTGAATAAATACCTCAACACCATGGTCCGTCAACGCCGTCAGAGATTTTTTGTCCTCTTCGTCGACATAGACCTTTTTTGTAAGTCGTTCTTTACCCTTAGTAAAGTGCATGTTTCCAACATTAACTTGCTGAAGCGGCACTCCTCCTTCCACTAATTTCAAAGCATCTTGCGGTGTTCGCACAACAATAAATATTTTTTGCCGATCAGCAGCCTTGTGAATGTTGTCGATCGTTTTTTGCACAGTCCAAAATCTGATCCCAACGCCAGAAGACTCCGCGGTAGCCTCCATCAATTCTTGCTGCAACTCATCTTCAGCCGTCTGATCATTAACGACCAATAACAAATTGGCTCCCACCGAACTCGTCCACACAACACCAACTTGTCCGTGCACCAAACGATTGTCGATCCTTGTCAACACAATATGGGGTGTACTCATAAAGATTCCTTCTTTCCTTAATTTAATATAATTATAGTGCAACGAATTACATATACCAAACAGTATCTGAATTTGCCGTATTGTTCTTAAATATTGTAAAAAAACACTGCGAATATTGCAGCCAGTATACCCATGTGCACCGTTAGTCGGGCTGATCAACGGCTCTGAAACACCAATTGAGCCATTAATCGCCCCAAGTTGTGGCTCACTTTGACATTCTGAGCCATTGTTTGCACTGGTTAATGGCTCTAAAACAACTTTTGAGCCATTTTTTGCTCCAAGTTGTGGCTCGCTTCACCATTTTGAGCCATTGTTTGCACTGATCAACGGCTCTGAAACACTATTTGAGCCATTAATCACCTCAAGTTGTGGCTCGCTTCACCATTCTGAGCCATTGTTTGCACTGATCAACGGCTCTGAAACACTATTTGAGCCATTAATCGCCTCGAGTTGTGGCTCGTTTCACCATTCTGAGCCGTCATTTACCTTGACCAATGGTTCTGAAACACTGTTTGAGCCATTAATCGCCCTGAATTACAGCTCTGCTGCCCAAACCGCAATGTTTGTCGCTATAAATCATGACTCAAATCCAATTTCGAAACGTTGTTCAGACTAATTCACACCCATATCATTTTAGCCGCCATTTATGTTTCCAATAACCTTATATTGATACAAATGCCCGAAAAGAATTGAACTACCATGCTAATAACTTTCGTTTCTAACTCTTTCACATATTATATGCTATTGAGCTATGATCCGCAAAAAGCCGACTTGGCCACCTTTAACATTTTATTCAAAAAACGATCAGCTACGTTTTTGGTCCTATAGCAGGATTGTTTTTGTTAGTTGTAACTTTAGATAATATATCAAATATTTTTGTATTATTTGACAAACTCTGAGTTTCTTTACAAAAGTAAAGAACCAAAAAATCGCCTAAACACAACTTTCAAAGTTATGCTTAAACGACCATAAATTAATCATAGTATGCTATTCTTTAAAAATATTGGCAAAGTTAAACGCAGCCACTAAAAGATCCGTATCGTTATAAAACTGACAATTAAAAATACTGGGCATAATTTTTGATACGTCTCCATTTTCAAAATCCTGCCGTAAATATACCAAGCTACGCAAACTCAATTCTTTTCGCATTGGAATTCCGCCACCCAGAATAAAAGCTTCTAATTCTAGCAAAAACTGAATGTTATAAATTGTTTCGGCCATTTACTTGCACACTTTTGCGATTTCATGCTTTGCAAATTCACTTTTTTGCTCTGCCAAAGCATAAAACTCTTCGCCATTGACTTTTCTACCTGTTTTTTCTCATAAGCGTTAACGGCTTTAACAAGTAGTCCTAATCGACAGAGAACTTGACCTGTACTTGTTTTCATTTGACAAATTTTCCACCAAATAAGTGGCTCCCTTTCCATAAATGACGATTTAAAAAATAAAACCATTATATTTTTTTGCCAAATTCAATGACATATCCAAATCGTATAACTACATCCTAGACTGGATATTACGTTCTGGTAAAGTCTCTATTAGTTGACTGTAAAAATCGATGACTTCTTCACTAAAGTTTCCATCTCCAAATGGATCCATCCGACTTCCAAGAAGTTCGAAAGCGATAACAGTTTTGCGCTTATCCTTTCATCAAACCAAAACCTTCTGCGCATTTGTGGTATTTATCAATGGCTACTTTCTAATCTAAGCTATCAGCAGTGGCAGGATAAGTATCTTATACTGATTTTCCTTTACCGCCCTCATTGTACGCTCTCTCAGTTTGCATACTTGAAATCGAATTTCGCACATAAAAAATTCTCAGGCATTTTCCGTTCCATTGATTTAAAGCCTCTCTTCTGCTGCTTAGTCAAACTTAGATCTTTATTTGGTCACATCTAGTGGCAAAAATTCATAACCAATTTTGCTCAATCAGGATATCTCAATGTTATTTATCAAAATCGTCTCCACTTTTTATGACGTCAATATAATGCAAAATCAAATCACAAAACGTCATGTTAGCCCAAGAGAACCACTCACGAGTAAAGTCTGATAGATCATTTATATTGATGCTTTCGTGGACCTGCATCGATGCGTAACTAAGTTCAACTATTTTATCTATCTGACCCTTGATCAATACCTCATTTTGTGAAGTTAGACCTTCAATTGCCAGAGACATCGGCCAAACGAAATTTTCTGGAGTATGGGGACTGCCTACACCAGCCACATATTTACCAGAAAAATAATATGGATTGTTTTCACTCAAACACCATTCCCGCGTGTTTAAATAGAGCTCATCACCATATAAAGCCGTATCTAAAAAAGGTAACGCCATTAAGCTAGGTGTATTAGCGTCATCCATAAATAACTGGTTCCCAAAACCATCGACCTCATATGCATAAACTTGGGTCCCAGTACTTGTTGTAATCACGCCATACTTTTCGATACCAACGCTAATTTCTTTGATCATCGTCACCATTGAGTTCTTCAAATCGCTATAATCTTTTTTGTTTGGCAACATTTCTAAATTTTTCTTTAGCACGGACTTAATAAACATATTGCCTGGAATAAAATAACCATAGGTACAGGCATCATCACTTGGACGAAAACCACTCCACACCATTCCTGTTGGTTTAACTTCGTGGCCGCGCCCAGAATTAGATAGAGTATCTGAAGGTGGGCAATTAGTTCGCTTAAAATAATATTCTGACTGTGGATGATTTTGTTCTGTTTTAAAAACATTCATAATTTTGCGAACTGTATGCCAATATACCTCACTCAAATGCTTTTGATAACCTGAACTGTATAATTGGTACGCCAAATACAATGGCGCACATAATGAATCAATTTCAAATTTTCTTTCCCAAACTTTATCTGAAATTGGAATATTGGACTCGTCAGCGCTAAAATGTTTTCCCGTTGCTCCATCATTAAAAGCATTGGCATAAGGGTCAACGTTTATATTTTCTATTTGTTGTTTCAACACACCCGCTAACAGTTCCCTTACTTCAGGTACCTGGACAGCAACTTTTAGATAAGGTAGGATTTGAAAAGTTGAATCCCTTAGCCACATTGCTGGGATGTCTCCAGTTGAAATGAACACTTGCCCATTTTCTTTGATTTGAACAGTATTTTTTATTGTATCTAAAAATACGTGTCGAAATAATTTAGTTGCTTTTTCATCTGGACCATTTATTTTTTCGCTGACTTTTTTTAAATCCGTAATTAGCTTTTCTTGATTTAGCATAAGGATATCACTCTACTTTTTAAAATATATTCCATAGGTTCTGATCTCACCCGGTTTAAATGGTTGCATCTCAAATTCCCTGTTTCCATCACAAAGCAGGCCTTTATCTTTGCCTTCCAAATCTAGCAAAGAGACCGTTGCATTCTGTTTAAGCAGTATCTTTCCTGGCTTATCTATCGTTTGCTTTCTAGGATTATAAAACCGCACTTCAATGCCCGTTTTATCTCGAGAACTTTGTAAGCTGCTAAAAGCTACTTGTCCTTCAATAATTTCTAACAATGGTAAATGATTCACTTTATTTTCCATTTCATTCACTTGAAAATATTGGATCGGGCTAGTAAAACGATTGATTTTTTGGTTTTGGTAGTATAAACCAGTTTGTGTCATTTGCATATATTCTTGTTGCAAATTTTCTGGGTCAAAGTCCCTATTGGCAATGATCCCACCTTCAAAAACAAATTCTTGCTGCAGCTGTGATTTTGGAGTTGGAACATACCTCGTTTCCAATCCTGAAGCATCTCCTGGACGCCGTAAAAGGTCCGGACGTCCCAAGTAACCAACACCTCGGAGAATAGTGACAGCAAGTTGCTCGTAATCTTCACCGATAACTTGAAAGTCTTTTGAACCTCCAGTTATGAAACTCCAACTACTATTTTGAGAATGTACATTTGCAAAATGTATCATCGGACGCATACTGGTTGGTTCTTCACGGTATCCTATTTCTTGCCAATCCTTCAAATGAACATCTTCAACCGGCCGCTTAGCAACACCAAAAGGAGTATCAGAATATGAATTCTGTGCATGAACATCAGTATTAAGCACTAACCTTAAGCGATGATCTAACACTCGATTATCCACTTTTAATCTGACGCCGACCACTTTTGAATTTGCACATAGCTTTAAAGTCAAACTATAGTTAACTTGACCGTTTACTTTTCTTTTAGCTCTGCTTTGCAAATCATATGGCATCTGCCAACTTCCTTTGATTTCCATGGTACCCACTTGTTTACCTTGATGAAACGCAACTGACTTGCTATCCGAAAAATCAAACATACATACTAGATCATCAAATGCCGGCGAATAATCGTAAGTATCCCCTTCGTCTCCACTTTCTTCAATGGTTATAAAGTTCTTAAATAACTTTCCATCTTCTTTTCGACGAAGATTGGCTCCATTGTCAAATGTCAAAGTATAATATTCGTTATCAATTTGGCTATTGGTTTCGACCTTATTATTTTCATACCGAGAGTTTTCTAAAACATAGAGTTGTTGTCGATCCATAGCATTTAATTCAACGGTAACAGCAATTTTTGTTAAATAATAAACATCATTTTCTCGCTTAGCGATGTCTCTTCGCAAAGGAGAGGCATTTTGCTCACTCTGCTCTATTTGATCGAATTCTAATTCTGTACCAAATGAGTCAGTAAGCTTAAAGTGTTTGGTTCTTGTGGATATTTCTAATTCTTTAACAACATTTGTTTTATATGGCAACGGGTTCCAAATAACCAAAGAATCAGGACGCACATCCGACACGGAGATACTTAATTTACGTAAAAGATAATCAACTAGTGCTTGCCCCTCTTGCAACGCGACTTTTCCACGGTTCAAAATATCATCATTTGTTTTATCACTATTACATGCGCCCGCACTATCATGTGCCTTACCACGAGCAATAGTTTTCCATATATCATCGATCATTCCCTGTTTATCAGGGATCCCATGCTCAACAGCTAAGGCGCAAAGAGGTTCGACCTGATATGTCATCAATCGTTCTAGCTTATCATATAATTGTTTAAGATCTGCTCGAGATGAATAGATCCCACGATGTATTTTAGAAACAGTTGGTTCTATAAATTCGCCACTTTTACTTGGCAGTTCTTGCTTACTCTCTTCTAATTTTGCAAAAAATGCTGGGTAATTACTCTCAATAAATGTGGTATTTTTAGTATTTTGCTGGTTAGCTATCGTAATACGTTGCTTTAAATTATAATCAACAGCTCTTTGATCACCACCAACAGGTAATAGATGAACATCACTACCCTGTCCAGCAGTCGTTTTATCGACCAATCCATCAAAGTCGTCACTTTCGACCAGTTGGACGCCCGCATAATACCCATCTTTAATATTAGCCGTTAAGACCTTTGAACCATCATCGCTTGTCCAGTAAAAATAACGAGCTTTAATATCTTTTGGAATGCCTCTCCAAAAAAGTACATGATCAATGTTCATTCCAGAGTAAATTTTAGGCATATCTTGGCTTTGCCCAAATGAATCAGGCAAATATCCTACCCTCATAGAACCTCCTAAATGTTCAGCTTCTTTGATGCCTAACCGTAAATTTCGGATAATAGATTCACCTGAAGTAACCATTTCATCAATTTGCGTAAACCATGGACCGATAAATAGCCGCCCTTCGGAGACAAATCTTCGTAGTAAGCCTTCTTTTTCTGGAAAAGTAGACAAATAATCATCCACAATGGACATTTGACCATCCAGCACATAATAAGAAATTTTGTTTATAGTGAGCGCGTCGAAAACCTCATCCATATGAAAAGCAAATTGCACCCTTGCTTCTTGCCGGCTAAAATACCATTCAAAGTCCCAATGAGTATGTGCCACTACATATATTTTTTCCAAATTATTCAATAAATCTCTCCTCTTTTTTCTTTCTAAGCTGCCTTCCCTGCGGCGATCTCTTGTCTTTCCTTTTTCTGATTTAAAATTACAAATGGTGCATATAAAACTACATCCAATATTACCAATACCAACGTAAGGATCACAGGACTGATGTGAAAAGCACCCAAGATCCAAGTACTAATAAAAATTGGTTCGTTTCCAGAGTTCAAAACAACCAACGGTACCACCCAACAAATTTTTGTGACCACGTACGCGATAATTGCGTTAGCTAATGGGACTATGATCCATGGAATAAACATAATCGGATTCAACACGATCGGCAAACCAAATATGATTGGCTCATTGATTCCAAACAAGCCCGGAACTAAACCCAGTTTAGCAACTTCACGTTCCTTTTCACCTTTTTTCGTGAAGATCAACATAGCTACTAGTAAGCCAAAAGTTGCACCTGACCCACCGATCATGGCATAAACGTTAGTCATCGTATTAGGAGCAATTGAAATGCCTGCAAAACTTTGTGTTTTCGCAAATTGTGCAATATTTTGTAAAAATAGCGGTAACCAAAAAGCTGAAATAACACCCCACACAATATTGAAACCATGTAAACCAAGGAACCAAAGGACCTGTTCTAATAAGATAACAACAATAATAGCTGGAAGTCCTGTTCCAACAGATAATAACGGCTTGATCAAAACGTCTGAGATCATTTGTAATAGTGAAACATATCCTAGAGCCTGAATTCCAATTCTAACGGCTCCGAAAATCAAGAAAACCTCTGCCATCGGGATCAGAGAAAAGAAAGAATCAAAAACATTTGGCGGCACTGAGCCTGGCATTTTAATAGTAAATTTACTTCTTGAAAACTTAGCAAACATTGCTACGGCTAACATACCAACAATTAAACCGGTAAACATCCCTTCATAACTGAAAAAAGAAGTTGCATACCCTTCAATTACCTTAGCCTTAGGATCAGCAAAATTTACATTGGTCGGTACCATAATAAAATAAGAAGATAAAGCCAACAATGTTGCAATTATTGGGTTAAGTTGATTATTTTTAGGATTCTTTTTCAACTCATGTGCATACGAATACGCTGAAGAAAGTACTACTATCAGGGCAACGATACCAAGAGTAGCTGTCCCAATAAATCCAAATAAGTCACTTATTTGCTGCCAAAGAGTATTTTCCCAATGTTGTGCTTTGATCAGGGCATCTAATTCCATTTTTATCAAGTTAGAAAAAGATCCGATCACAGTAAATGGAATAGTGCGGACAAATGCATTCTTGATAGCTTGAAGGATATTATTACTTTCAACCCATGAAGAAACTTTTAATAATCCGTCTTGCATACCTTTAATACTAAACTTCATAATTAAGACTCCTCATATTATTTATATCGGAAAACGCTTTCCTGTCTACGATTATATATACTCATTTTTATTTGTAAACCTTTTTATAATATTTATATACACAACTAATATATTATGGTAGGATTTGTATATACAGAATTGTAAAATAGGGGTTGACAATTTGAGCCTTTACCGAGAAATATATGCTGAAATAAAACAAGGAATTTTAACCAATCATTATAGAGCTGGGTCTCAACTTCCTCCACAAGAAGAATTAGCAGACCAGTTTAAAGTTTCACGGATAACTTTAAAAAAAGCGTTAAATTTATTACAAAATGAAGGTTTGATATATACACAGCAAGGGGCTGGGACTTTCATACGACCACAAGTAGATTTTGGAAAAAGTGAACTATTGCCCATAGATTATCCAGTTGGTGTCACCTATTCACACAGAGATTCAAGGATCTCAAGCAAAATCTTATATTTCGATGCCCGATTACCCTTACAAAAAGAACAAAAAAACTTAAACATCTCACCAGATAGTCCAGTTTATGAATTTAAAAGAGTCCGAATGATCAACGACAAGATCTATAGCTTCGAACATACCATTATGCCTGTTTACATAGCTGCAATAAATAAGAAGATCCTAAAAAATTCTGTTTATGATTATTTAGGTAAAGTCGCCAAGTTGCAACTCACAGACGCTCGCCGTATAATTTACGCGGAAAGGTCTGATAAAGAAATTGCCGAAGCTCTCGGGATCGAAAAAAATGATCCCGTGTTGGTAATCGAACAAACGGCTTATGATCAAAAAGGTAGAGCCTTTGAATTTTCAAACTCTTACTTCAAAAGTTCTCAAAGTAAATTTGTATTAGACCTTCATGTTAATAATGTCATGGAAAATAAGGGATATGACTAAAACTGCTTCAATAATTTCTCTTCCTATTTATGACTACGAAAGAGTTGACATACTTTATAATAATGCTGGGATCGTCCAACCGCCCCACTCAATGAAGTACGTCGGGTTGAATGGCAAGATATGCTGCAAATCAATAAACTTATATTGCTGCAGTCTTGCCCAATATGTCCAAAAAGCCTAGTGGCAACATCATTACCATTGACTCTGTGGCAGGCACTGTAGTTGGCGCAGATAGAACAGTTTATAGTGGTACTAAATTTGCCGTTCGTGCAATTAAGGATGGCTGGCGTGTTGAACAAGCAGAAAACAACATCAAAACAACGCCCATCTCACCAGGAAGCACCAGCACGGGGGTTGTTTAACCAGATCAACGATGCTGATCAAAAGCAATTTGCATAAAACTTCTACAAAAAACATTGACAGTTTTCATCCTGAACAAGTCGCTTCAGCCGTTGAATTTGCAATTGGCAGCGAATCAAACTTTTCGGTCAGCGAAGTAATCGTTCGTCCAACACATCAATCTCTATAATAAGTGTTGCGTCAGTAAGCATAACTAGCTTGTGACCAACTCTGGTTTCATAAAACAAAAAGCTTGCAGACTAAATTCATCTGGCCTGAGCCGTTCATCGCCTCGAGTTATGGTTTAAAAGCCTAAGCCGAGCCATTCATCAACCTGACTAACGGCTTTGAAGACAAAACTTGGTCGACAAATTCCCCATTTGCGACTAAATAACCAATTTATAACGACCCTCGCCAATAACCCTAATACCGATTTATTAACACAATAAAATAGGTTATCATTAATTGTGAATAATCTAACAAACGTACAAGGAGGTCTTCTTATGTCAATGGTTAATTTTGATTTTACCGGAAAAACAGCTGTTATTACGGGTGCCGCCACCGAGATCGGAGCTGAAACAGCCAAACTTTTTGCCAAAAGTGGTGCTAATGTTGTGCTCGGTGATATCGCTGATGCTGGGCAACAAACTGCGGACGCAATTAATAAGGCTGGTGGAAAAGCAACATTTGTCAAAACTGATGCGTCAGATCCGAAGTCAGTAAAAAATTTGATCGATACGGCGATCAATACCTATGGTGGGCTAGACGTAGCTTTCAATAATGCTGGGATGGCAAGTAGTCCTCATAAAACAGCCGAAATGCCGGAAAAGGATTACGACCAAACGATGGCAGTCGATGCAAAGGGCGTTTATCTAGCCATGAAATTCGAAACCGCCTATATGAAAGATCACGGCGGTGGTGCAATAGTGAATACTTCATCCATTTCCGGCCTAAGTGCCAGTCCTGACAATATGTTGCCATATATTACGGCCAAGCACGCCGTGATCGGTATGACTAAAGCTGCTGCGTTTGATCATGCCAAAGAAGGTATCCGAGTGAACGCTGTTGCGCCTGGTCTGATCGAAACTGAGATGACTGAAAGGTATAAAGATAGTCCGGAAACTTGGGCTGCGATGACTGGCTTAAATCCGATGGACGCTGCCGGTAAGCCAACTGACATTGCTAATTTTGTACTATTCTTATGTTCAGACGCGGCTAGCTTTGCAACGGCGGCAACCTTCTCGATCGATGGCGGACAGGCAGCCTTGTAAAATGGACCTCAACACTAAAAAAGGCCGTACGCTGTTTTGAATAGCGTGCGGTCTTTTTAATACGCTGACCATAAAAATAGACGTGCATCTAGCAGCACGCCTATTTTAATAATTTAATTTTCCGGTACTAACCGCACCGTTGCCTGCTGAGCTTTAGGAGTAACCATCGGTGGCAAATAAGGACTGCCCTCATATTTGGACTGATAGCCGGCATCCACAGCCTGAGTAGTTTTGGCGTCTGTTGGAAATTCAAAACGCACGTCTTTTTCAACGCCGCCCACTGAAATGTGACCGTGTTTTTCTCGTTGAGCTGACTTATACCAGCGAGCATTTACGCCGGCATAACCACGACAATATAGATCTCCATCTGCTTCAGCGATCCAGATCCACGTTGGCTTGTGCATCGAACCGTCTTCATTTGGGATCGAAATATAGAGGTTATCATCTTGGGCTATTGCAGCTAGTTCTTCTTTTGTCCACTCACTCATACGCTTTTCCCTTCCTTTCGTTTATTCCTTATCAGTCTTGTCATAAACTGGAAATGAATTGAACTTACCATAATCCTTGATGTGTTCAGCATTTTTCAACTGGTCCATATCAGCTTGTTCGATCTCAAAATCAACTTGCGTATTACTTTCAATATGGCTAGCTGTTTCAGACTTCGGCAATGGCAAAAGTCCCAATTGCAAGCAATAGCGTAAGCAAAGCTGTGCAACGCTAACGCCGTACTTATCGGCCATCTTTTGCAACCCTTGATTATTTAAGATCTCACCATGCGCAACTGGGGAATAAGCTTCTACTAAAATGTCATTTTGCTGGCAGTAATCGATCAGTGAGAATGGGGTATTAGAAACATGTGCCAAAACTTGATCGACTACTGGCTTGACCGTGCCATTTTGCAAGATGTTATCCAAATCTTCCTTTTCAAAATTAGAAACACCGATCGCTCTGATCTTGCCAGCGTTATAGGCTTCTTCTAAGGCTTTCCAAGCTTCTAAGTTCCCTTCGAAGTAATGATCGCCTTCACGGAAATTGGCCCATGGTTGTGGAGCATGGATGATCATCATGTCAACATAATCAAGTCCTAACTTTTCCAAGGACTCATCGATGGCTTTCACTGCTTCTGGATATGACTTGATCTCAGCGGCCAACTTAGTAGTAATAAAAAGATCCTTCCGGTCGATATCCGATTCGCTCAAAGCCTCGCCGATCCCAGCTTCATTACCATATGCCTGAGCGGTATCAATGTGACGATAGCCTGCTTTAAGGGCTGCTTTCACTGGTTCCTTGACCTTGTCATTATCGATCAGCCATGTACCAAAACCTATTTTGGGGATCTTGACCCCATTTGATAAAGTAAAATCTTCACTTAAAACACTCATATCTTTGTTCTCCTTTCGAAAATTGCTTCTTCTTATCCAATTAATTACCATAATCTGCGAAATGAACTTATGATCACATCACTAATTTGTCAAACTGACAAAACATCCTTTCAACACCCATAATAAAACTTAAAGCAGGGTTTAAGTCAAACAAAACGCAGACCAACTTCTTCACCCACTTTGTTATCGTTAAAATGCATGCTTCTTTACCTAACATCTTTCATAAATTTGGCTGGAGTACCAGCAACTACCGCATTAGCAGGTACATTCTTGGTAACGGTAGCGTCAGCCGCCACGACTGAATTTTCTCCGATCGTCACGCTCGGCAAGATTGTCGCGCCAGCACCGATCCAGGCATTTTTCTTAATATGGATCGGATCTAATTGAACACCATGCCGTAATTTTGGGTCAATAGCGTGTCCGACTGCTAAGATTTTTGCAAACGGCCCGATCAAAACCCCATCTTCGATCTCAACACCACCCAAATCAGCGATCATAACACCCCGATTAATAAAAAAATCTTTCCCTAAGCTAAGCTGCCGGCCGAAGTCAGTATAAAAAGGCAGCAACAAGTTGATCGACGGATCGACATCTTCTCCGATTATCTTGCCAAGCATTTCATTGATCTGATTTTTAGTATGCGGCCCCTGATTTAATTCAGCCACTAAATCACCAGTTTCAGCTTATATTTCATTAATTTTCTCGTAAATAGGATCATCTGCAGCAATATATTGTTCTTCTGATCGCCTTCCTAAAACATTTTTCAAACTCATATCGCTTCACTTCACTTTCTGTTTTTCTTCTAGTATAGTATGCTTATGCTGATATATCTAATACTTATAATAAATGTCCAGTCATTCATGCTACGTATGGTTAAGGAGGTCATTATGGAACTGAGAATCTTACACTATTTTTCAGTAGTCGCAACAGAAAAAAATATTACACATGCAGCAAATATCCTACATGTATCTCAACCAACTCTGTCACGCCAACTAAAAGATCTAGAAAATCAAATTGGAGTCACACTATTTCGCCGAGGTAATAGACAGATTTATTTGACAGAAGAAGGCTTGTACTTACAGCAACAGACTGAAAAAATACTTAGTCTAGTCGATCATACCCATCAAAATTTGCAGACTCAAAAAGAGGTCCAAGGCGAGATCTCGCTCGGAGCCGGTGAATCACCAAGCACCTCAATTATTGCGCAGGTCATTAAAGTAATTCATGCCGAATATCCACAAATCAAGTTTCGCTTATCAAGTGGCGATGGCGATGATATCATGCGTGACATGGATAATGGTATCTTAGATTTTGGACTAGTCATCGACCCGTTCGATAAGCATAAATACAATTTTATTCAGCTGCCAGTTACTGATACTTGGGGCATCTTATGCCATAAAGACATGCCCCTCGCGAAGGAAAAAACGGTCACGCCTCAAACATTATTCAAGCAACCTCTCATAGTGTCACGCCAATCATTAAATAATGGCCTTATTTCCGAGTGGCTTGGCACCTCGCTCAATAACATCGATGTGGTCAGCAGCTATAGCTTACTCTATAATGCTTCCCAGCTAGTTGAAAAAAAGTTGGTTATGCATTGTGCATTAAAGGGATCATCCCGACTGACATAAGAACTGACCTGACTTTTGTACCGCTCGAGCCGGAACTTTCTGTCAATATTAGTGTTATTTGGAATAAAGGACTAACTTTGTCAAAAGCGGCCAATATTTTTTTCAACAAATTGAAACAGCTCGCTAACAAAGACGATTAATTCTTACCTACAGATCATTATCTTTAAACCCAAAAAAGGAGCTTGAGTGAAAACCCAAGCTCCTTTTTAGTTGCTTAACAAAATGTGTAACGCTACATCATTTGCCATTAACATTGTTTTTTATATCGAGGATTCAATGATCTTAGACTTATCATCCAACACTTTGGTATCCAATTGTCCAGTATTGCGTGCAGCGATAATACCAGCAATAATACTATCATTAACGTTGACCAATGTCCTGAGCATGTCAACGATCGGGTCAATAGCAATAATTACACCCATGATCTCGACTGGCAAGTTCAAAGTACCAAGGACCATCAGCGTTGTAAAGGTTGCGCCGCCACCAACACCAGCGACACCAAAGGAAGAAATAGTAACAATGGCGATCAAACTAAGAATGAACTGCGGTGAGAAAACATTGATACCAACTGTTGGTGCGATGATCGTAGCAATCATTGCAGGATAAACACCGGCACAGCCATTCTGTCCGATCGTCAAACCAAAACTGGCGGAAAAATCTGCAACTACCGAACTGATGCCTAATGACTTGGTTTGGATCTGGACATTAAGCGGCAAAGTCCCAGCACTTGTCCGGGAAGTAAACGCGAATAACAATGCTGGCCAAGCCTTCTTATAATAAGTCACTGGGTTGATCTTGTATGCTAACAAGATCAATGTATGAATGATCAATACGACAGCTAGTGCCACATAAGCAGCAACGATAAAAATACCCAAATTCAAAATAGACTTGATACTGCTTGTAGCAGTCGCTCTGGTCATCAGAGCCAAGATTCCGTACGGCGTTAACTTAATGACAAATTTAACGATCTGATGAACGATTGCTTGTAAAGCATCGATCCCCCGCGCAAAAGTACCAGCGGCTTCAGGTCGATTATTACGCACATGTAAGAAGGCGACCCCGACAAACAATGAGAAAATAACTACGGCGATCGTCGAAGTAGCCCGGGTCCCAGCCATATCCGCAAAAATATTAGTTGGCAGAAAGCTTAAAATCTGCTGTGGCAAACTTTGATCTCCCAACTGAGACTGATGCTGCTTGATAACATCCAAGTTGCCCTTAGTTGCTGACCCACTGATGAAATCGGCACCTTGCAAATGAAAAGCAAATACAGTCAAGATCCCGATCAGGCCAGCTACTGCTGTAGTGATCAATAAGGTCGATAAAAAACTCACACTGATTTTTTTCAAATCATTAGTAGTCGAGAGTTTAGTAAACGCACCGATCAATGAAACTAAGATCAGTGGAATAACTAAAGTTTGCAATAAAGCAATATAGCCGTCACCAACGATACTGATCCAATCAACAGCCGTTGTGACGATCTTACTCTTGTCCCCAAATATAAGCTGCAAGGCAAATCCAAAGACGATCCCAATAATTAAAGCAGTAAACACTGTTTTAGAAAAACTTACTTTATGGCGTCGCATAATATATAAGCCCATCAAAAACAGTGCAGTAATGATGACGATAATAAATTCTGACAGCTGGTTCATAATATCCCCCATTCTAATAATGTATCGACTAAATAAGTCCAATGTCATAACGTCTCTCACACTAATAGGGTCAGCTGCCTTTGTCAAAAACTTTGTCTTTTTTTCATTGCAGCTTTTCACTCAACTTAGGGTAGCTTGAGAGAAATAACATAACATGTGTGCCATTTGAAAAGCAGTTTTGCCAACTAAAAAAAGTAGCTAGGCAAGGGGGCTTCAAATTAGTGCAAGCTAATAAAGGATGATAAAAATGAAGAAGAGAAATATTAGGAGTTTAATAGTTGCACCGATCGTACAGCCTGCATGGGTTTTTAGATTGGGTATGGATAAGTTTCCGAAGAGTCATACAGCATCAAAGCGATCAGAAAAGCTTATAGATTTAGCTATACACTCAGTCATTAAAAAAAGGATCCCCCTACTGAAGTGAGATCCCCTTTATGCTTGTTATTGAGATTTAACCGATAACTCTTAATTTTTGTCTATCTTTCAGTTCCATATTGTACAAAGAGCTTCTTGTAGATCTCTATAAAATCGAAAAACATCTGTTCAGAAACATATTCGTTGTCTTGGTGCGGCGTATCATTCCCCGGACCGTACACCACAACTGGAAAACCATTTGCTTGATCAACTAAGAACTGTGAAGCATCAGTACCACCAGAGATACCTTCACTGATCAGATCATATTTCTGATAATCGGAAACACCTGCACCCTCTGCTTCATGTTTGAGCTGCTGAAAATCATCTTCAGAAAGCTGTAGTTGAGAAACATATGGCTTGGCAATTTGATGAATCAAGGACAGCAACTTAGAATCCTTATCTCCCAGGATCGGAATAATATCCATATCTACACTCAATGAAACTTGTCCGTTCGTCTTTGAATTATAATTGTCGATAACCTGTTTAAATGCAGATAGGATCTTTTCATTTTCAAGCTCAGGGATCGTCCGCAGATTCAATTGTGCCTGCGCTTTTCCTGGGATCGCATTAACTTGATTACCACCATGGATGGTATCAATATTAAAAATCGTCTTTCCTAAAACGTCATTACTAACACCGTCAGAAAGTTCCTTGATCTTGGCTTTAATATCATTTAAAACATTCAACAAATGTTCAACTGCATTGTTACCTAAGTAAGGCATTGAACTATGGGCTGATTTACCAGTTGAATCGATAGTTAAGTCTAGTTCACCTTTGCTAGCAAAAACAGTTCTGAAATACCCGGATGGTTCGCCGATCAGCAAGGCATCTACATCTTTGAGATAACCCTTTTGTTGAAGTAATTCTGCCCCTGGCTGTCCTACTTCTTCACCTGCTGTTGCCATAAAGCGGATCGTACCCGAAAAATGAGCGTTACTTTCTTTTAATTCCAAAAGTGCAATGACCAGTGCAGCCAAGCCTGCTTTCATGTCTGTTGCCCCACGCCCATATAACTTATCGCCGTTCTTGGTTAATTCAAATGGATCAGTATCCCAATTATCACGGTCAACATCGACGACATCCATGTGACCAGATACCGCTAATACAGGATTGCCTGAACCGATCTCAGCAACAAGATCAGACCGGTCTTTTGTACCTGGCAAAGCAACTAACCAGCTCTTTATACCAGCCTTATCAAACAAGCCTTTCAAGTAGTTCGCAACTTCCGTTTCATGATCGTTGACAGACTTAAATTTTACCAGATCTTTTAAAATTTTTGTCTTTTCATTATTCTCCACAAAATCGCTTCCTTTAACCACAAATATCCTACACAATTAATGCTAATTTTCAAGCTTATCTTAGTCAAGCTAGGTGGCTTCGCCGGTAACTAGAAAACGATCTACTCTAAAGTTAATGTCCCATTATACAAGTCATAATACATACCATGTTCTTGGATCAATTGGTCATGGTCACCGGCTTCAATTATCCTGCCATCATCGATCACCAAAATTAAATCCGAGTTAAAGATCGTGGAAAGTCGATGGGCGATCGCAAATGATGTCCGCCCCTTCATCAAGTTTTCTAAACCAGTTTGAATTTGTCTTTCAGTTTGCGTATCAATATTTGAAGTTGCTTCATCGAGAATCAAAACAGGCGGGTCAGCAACTGCCGCACGTGCGATCGCTAACAGTTGTTGTTGTCCTTGCGACAAATCAGATCCGCTGCCGGCAATCTTAGTCTGAAAACCATCGGTTAATTTTTCAATAAATGGTGTGGCCAGCGCAAGATCAGCGGCTTGTTTTACTTCATCATCAGTCGCATCTAAACGCCCATAGCGAATATTATCCGCGACCGTCCCAGTGAAAAGATGAGTATCTTGAAGGATCAAACCCAAGGCTTGTCGTAAATCATCCTTCTTGATATTTTGAATATCAATACCATCGTAGGTGATCTGGCCACGTTTGATGTCGTAAAAACGATTTAAAACATTAATGATCGTGGTCTTGCCCGCACCCGTCGGACCAACAAGTGCAATTTTTTGGCCTGCTTTTGCATCAAAAGTAACATTATGCAATACTGTTTCTTCACCGTAGGCAAAATCAACGTTCTCAAAGTGAACATTCCCTTTTAACAATGACAATTTCTGGCCAACATTTGCTTGTGGCTGGCTCCAGGCCCAGCTGCCTGTGAATTCTGTAGTCTCGGTCAATTGACCTCTTTCATCTTGGTGAACATTGACAAGTGAAACTTTCCCATCGTCCGTTTCCTGTTTTTGGTCTAATAAAGTAAATATCCATCTAGTCCCTGCCATTCCTTGAATAATAAAATTCAATTGTTGTGAAGCCCCGGCGATCGGCTGACTAAATGAACGGCTTAGCTGTAAAAAGGCCGCGATAGTCCCTAAGGTCAATGTTGTTTCACCATGGATCGCCAAGGTCCCGCCCACGATCGCAACTAAGACATACAAGAAATTACCAATATTTGCCAGGATCGGAAAAACGGAAGTTGAATAAATATTAGCCGGCGAGGCAGCATTTTGCCATTCATCGTTATAATCATCGAAATTCTTCTGTGACTCTTTTTCATGAGAGAAGACTTTAATGACCTTTAACCCGCTCAACATCTCGTCGACAAAACCATCGATCTTACCAATTGCAGTTTGCTGCTTTTGGTAATACAGCCGACTACGGTAAATCAAAAAGCGAACCAGAAATAAACCCAGTATAAAAATAAACACGGAAATCATAGACAAACGCCAGCTCAAAACGAACATCATCGTCAGAGAAAAGGCAAAACTAAGTACTGAATTGATCAGTTGCGGAAACGCCTGCATTATCATCTGCATTAAGGTATCAATATCGTTAGTATAGGTACTCATCAACACACCGGTGTTTGTATTATCAAAATATTCCTGTGGGAGGCCTTCCATATGTTCAAACATTTGATCTCTCAATCTTTTTTGAATATTTTGACCCGTGGAAGCCATGATCTGCGTATAGATGAGAGAGGCAAAGACTCCTACCAAAAATATTGAGCCCATTACAGCGATCGCCCCTAGCAGCGGTGCGAAGTTAGGCTGCTTTTGCCCGACCAAAGGAGTAACATAACGATCGATCAAAAACTGAATAAAATATGAGCCTAAGACCATTGATAAAGCACTAACTATGATCCCCATAATGGCAGTGGCTAAACGTCCGCCAAAATCTGTAAACATCATCTTCAACAAGCGCTTTAAAGTTGACCAATCGACGGCCTTCTTTTCAGATTTTTTCTTCATTTTACCCCCTCCTCACTGCGCTCTTGAGATGCTGCCATCTGCCGATAATGCTCATTGTTTTTCATCAGCTCTGCATGTGTGCCTGTGCCGGCGATCCGGCCATTTTCCATGACGACGATCAGGTCAGCATCAGAGATCGAAGCCACGCGTTGCGAGATAATAATTTTCGTCGTGTGCGGGATCCGCTCACGCATCGCACGTCGGATCTGCTGGTCAGTATTAGCGTCAACAGCACTGGTCGAATCATCTAAGATCAAAACTTGTGGCGACTTTAAAAGTGAGCGAGAAATGCTTAGCCGTTGCCGCTGCCCGCCTGATACTCCGGCACCATTTTGTCCTAGTTTAGTTTGATATTTATGGGGTAACTTTTGAATGAAATCATCGACTTGAGCTAACTCAGCAGCTCGTTTAACTTCTTCATCTGTAGCATTCTCGTTTCCCCACAACAAATTATCTTTGATCGTACCAGAAAATAAGACACTACTTTGCAAAACGATCGCTACACTGTCACGTAATGCTTTAAGTTGATATTTTTTAACATCTTGACCTGCCAGCGAAACTTTTCCGCTAGTCACATCGTATAAACGTGGGATCAGTTCCACTAAGCTCGACTTACCCGCGCCGGTATTACCGATAATTCCTACTAGTTGGCCGCTTTTAATGTGTAAATTGATCTCCGACAATTGCTGGTGATCCAGATCACCACTATAACTGAAATCAACATTATCAAAATCGATCTGCCCGTTTGACACCTCAGTTAATGGTGCTGGTTTCTCCGTGATCGTCGGCTGTTCTAAAATTGTTTCTGAAAGCCGTTCGGCAGAAGTTTGTGCGATCGTAAGCTGGTTAAAGATCCCCGACAACATCATCAAACTGATCAGGATCTGCATTCCATAGGCTGCCAGACTGACAAGCTCACCTGTCTGCATCGTACCGCCTACGATCATCCGGCCACCGAACCAAAACAATGACAACAAAGTCATATTACTAACAAATTGCATTAAGGGCTGATTAAGTGCCATTAATCTTTGGGCAAAGGAAAAATTATGATAGATATCCTGTGAAACTGTTGTAAATTTCTTGTTTTCGAGCCATTGGCGCACGTATGACTTAACTACTTTAATGCCTCGAATGTTTTCACTCAGTACTTGATTCAGGTCATCATATGCATGAAAAACTTTCCAAAACAACGGATGCGCCTTATGAATGATCAGCCCTAAACCTAAAGCCAAGATCGGTATTGCGGCGACAAAGATCAACGCCATTTGTGCGTTAACTGTAAATGCTAAGATGACTGAAAAAAGCATCATTGAAGGGGCACGGATCGCTCCTCTGATCAGTTCCTGGTAAGCATTTTGCAAGTTGGTGATATCAGTCGTTAACCTAGTTACTAAACTTGCTTCGGAAAAACGATCAATATTAGCAAAAGAAAATCTTTCGATATGAGCATACACATCATGCCGAACATTGTGAGCAAAGCCCACTGCCGCTATACTAGATAGCCGGCTAGCGCCTATCCCACAAGACAACGAGATCGCCGCAATGACCAGCAAGACCACTCCAACACGGTAGATAACTCCGAGATTGCCTGGAGTGATCCCATCATCAATGATCTGCGCCATTAAAAACGGCAGCATCGTTTCACAGATCGTTTCGATCACGACCATTAAAGATGAAATTATCGATGGTGCCTTAAATTCTCTGATAGATCTAGCTAATACTCGCAGCATTGCCTCACCTTCCCACTTTTTAATCGAGCTACTCATGCTTTACTTAGTACTTTTCTCTGTTCTTATAGTGGAGTTCCGAAACTCAGATAAGTCTGATAATGCTCGTTTCTTGGGCGTCCGCTCTGTGTTGCTAATCGAGCTACCGCAAGCCAAGCCTTTCCGCTTATCCAAGTTAGGCACTACACCGCTGAAAAGCGCGGTATAGTGCCTAACTCCGATAATGCTCGAGGCTTAACCGGCTTGCTCAGCTCTGTTTTGATAAATCGTTTCCACCTTCCATCATATTATATTTCCGTCGTAAAACTCCACCAATATACTCAATATTTGAATGTCTTTTACTGATATCAATTACAGGCCTCAACCAAACTGTTAGACTGACAATTATTATGGACAAACAGCTGTTAAAAAAGTCGTTATCTGCTGGAGTAAGCTTCACTAGATAACGACTTCTACATTTATTCTACTTAATTAAAGTACGTGCTATGCCGGCACCTAAAAACCATTACTGCGCTGCGTACTTGTTCAGTAGTTGATAGAAATACCAACTGCCATCCTGATAGCCTTTCAAACGAATATGTTCATTCGGAGCATGTGGCCCATTTCCACCATAGCCGATCCCGATCTCGACTAATGGAACTCCGAGTTCCTCAACAAACTGTGCGGCTGGCCCACTGCCTGCTGAGTTCGGGATCACCGTCGTCTTGTCTTTGCCATAAACTTCTTGTGCGGTTTCCACATTCATTTTAACAAATGGATCTTCCAAGGAAGTTCTAAATGGTTGCTCGCCAATGACAAAGGTCATTTTGACATCGTCAAAACCTTGCTCATCCAAGTATTTTCTGATCAATTCAAAAATCGTACGCGGATCTTGATCAGGAACTAAACGGCAATCAAATTTGGCCAAAGCATAGCGTGGGATCACCGTCTTGACACCTTCCCCTTCATAGCCGGAACTTAATCCATTGATCGTCATAGTTGGTGTATTGATCATGGCATAGGCTGGGTCATCCGTCACAAATGGTCTTTTCAATCCAAACTGGTCCTTGATCGCCTGGCCGTTAAATTCCATTTCGTCAACGGCTTTTTGTGCTGCTTTTTCAAGCGGCATCACATCATCATAGAAACCAGGAACTTGAACTTGACCATTAGCATCCTTCAATGTATTCAGTGCTTGAACCAAGCGCCAAGCTGCATTATCGGCGTAACTGGCTGTCGAAGAATGAAGGTCCTTTTCGGCGGTTTCGACTTCCATATCAAAAGAAACTACACCTTTCAAACCTGCGGTGATCTGGAAACGTTCATCGTCGTCCTTGCCGCCGCCTTCCCAGATACAAGCATCAGCTGCCAGCTGTTCTTTGTGAGCATGGACATAATCTTGCACTGTCGGACTTCCGACTTCTTCTTGGCCTTCAATGATGAACTTCATCTTCACCGGAAGACCGCCATTTTCTTGATAGTACTGCACGAGTGCCAGTCGTGAGATCAGTTCGCCTTTATCATCTGCCACCCCACGTGCGTACAGTTTTCCTTCTCTTTCAGTCGGTTCAAACGGCTCTGAGTCCCATTCATCCAACGGATCAGGCGGCTGTACATCATAGTGATTATAAAAAAGGACTGTTTTGTCAGCATGCCCAGAAAATTCAGCATAAACGACTGGATTGCCACCCAATTCATGCCAAATTTCAACCTTCTTGGCACCTATCTCTTTAAATTTATCTTCAAGCCAGGCAACCGTCTTGTCAATGCCTTTGTTTTGAGCTGAAATACTTGGGATCCGCAGATAGTCATAATATTCTTCCAGATGTTCCAGCATAAATTGTTTGAATTGTTCTTCTTGAGCCATAATATTCCTCCTAGTAAGTGCAAAATTTTCTTGATACTGTTTTTGAGCTAAAAATCAGTTTAGCAACTTTGAACTTGTCATTTTCACCTCTTTTTTCAAACTATCTTATTTCCAATAGGCATATTTATATTGTGCGTTATTGACCAACGAGTATTGCAGACCGCCAACTTCTTTGCTGACCAGTTTGCCTTCTGCTGGCTGATAAAGCGGCACAACACCTTTGACTTCCATCAAACGTTTGTCGGCAGCAGCGAGGGTGTCATACCTAGCTTGCCCATCTGTCTGCCGTCCTTTTTCTAACAACTGATCATATTTTTGATCATTCCAGTTGGAGAAATTGATCGTGTTATCCTTAGCACTCAAGTTAAGGAAATCCGCAGAATCCAACCAATCAGTCGTCCACCCCAGCAAACTCACTTGGAAATTAGTGTCAAACTCACGGTCGATATGTTGGGCATGTGGCAGCGAGGTGACTTTGATCTTCAAACCCTTGAAGTTCTTTTCTCCCACAGATTGAATGTAATCCGCAATGTGCTTGTCCTCATCCGTATCATCGATCATTAGGTCAAGCGTGACCGACTTTTTACCTTGCTCTTTCAGGTAAGCATTCCAATATTGCTTAGCCTTTTTAACGTCCGTCGGCAAAAGATTGCCCACATCGGCGGCCATATCCTTACCGTTTTTAGGGTTTTTCTGGTCTCCACGAGCTACCATATTCAAAGCCGGTTGCGAACCATCCTGCAAAACGTTTTTCACGATCGTTTTTCGATTGATCACGTATGAGAGAGCCTGACGCAAGTTCTCAGAGTTAGTGGCCTTATCCTTAGTATTGAAGTAAAGGTAGTTCATTCTGCCAAGAAGACGCTTTTGCATCTGTGGATCGTTCTTATTTCCCTTAACGTACTGTCCAGTCAAAGTCGCTTCTTGCAATTTCTTAGTCTTAAACATATTGACGGCTGTATTTTGTTCTTTGGTGACTTTAGACTTGATATCCTTGATCCTGACCTTTTTAGCGTCCCAGTATTTAGGATTCTTGACGTAATGCCAAGTGGTACTTGTCCCGTTCCATCCTTTTAACTTATATGGTCCATTTGACATCGTCTTCGCTGAACTTGTACCGTACTGCTTACCGTATTTTTCAACAGTCTGTCTTTGCAACGGATAATAAGCGATTGCGGCCAGGTAGTTGAACCACGGTGTCTTTCTAGCGAAATCGATTTGCAAGGTCCGCTTGTCCAAAGCCTTAGCCCCAATTTGGCTGGTAGGTACTTTTCCACTTTGAGCCTCCGTAAAATTCTGAACATTTTCATAAGCGGAAGTATTCTGTGCGTTAGTCTTTGGATCTGCTATCCTGCGAAATGCATAAACAAAATCTTGCGCGACGACCTGCTTACCGTCCGCCCACTTAGCATTTTTCTTAAGCTTCAGTGTATAGCGCTTACCATCGTTAGTTGGTTTAACGACCTTTTCAGCAACACCCGGAACGACTTTTTCATTCTTCTTATCAAATGTGTAAAGTCCCTCCATCGTTTGACGGATCATCGCACTACTATTAGTATCCGTTGATTTATTTGGATCAGCAGTCATCGGCTCACTTGGAAGCATGACATTTAAAGTTTTATCTTGGCTCGAAGATTTCGCGTTACTGCTATTACCGCATCCTGCTAATAATAAAGAAACACCACCCATTAAAATTATTCCGATCCCGTAACCTTTACTTCTCATACTTCCATCTCCTTCGTTAAAGTGCGCTGCTAGCAACTCTTTAAGTATTTAAAACTAAACTCATCAGTCAATAAAACACCAAAAAAGGCGCCCTTTCAGAAATTTTATCTTTCTGAAAGGGCGCCTACTGCGCGGTACCACCTTTTATTGTTGAAGCCTCACAAACAAGGCAAGTCAGACGACCGACCTAGTTTGCGCATTTTAACGATTGCCATCGTGTTAGCCTACTTTTAATTCAACTAACAACTCAAAAGGGAGTTTCCCACAAACATTTACCGCTCTCTTCCAGCAATTCAAGCTCTCTGTAGGTCAAATGCTCAGGTACTTGCTTTTTCAACGTTTTATTTTCTAATCAGCTAATTAATTGTTTTTAATCTTAACACGCTGTTTTAATTTGTCAACTCAAATTTTAAAAAAGTTGATCGGAATGTTTCCGACACTCCACTAGTGCCCGCGCTCATTTAAAACTATTTCTAGCCGTTGGCACAGTTCGTTAAACTACTTAGCCAACAGTTCCTGATAATCTCCATCTGTGCGGCTACGAGCAATAGAAACTGAACCGTTTTTATTATGAAATGCGTAATCAGTGATATTTTTCTTCGTGTGAACTAAAGCACTGTTGGTTTTGACTTCACGTTTCTTGCCATCTGAATCTATCACTGTAATACGTTTGGTAGAGATCGAACGATACTGCATTGGCGTACTAGCAATTTCCTTACCGTGTGCATCATATTCAACTTCGCGACCTGTTCCGCTTTGATCATCCAATTCATACTCAGACCTAGCCGCAGAGGATGGTTTGTGACTTGCCATAATGCTGCCATCAAAAGTTGTCTTGTTCAAAACCTCGGTGCTGACAGAATATTGTCGTGAAGAAGGATCATCTTCATCATCTGCTCCTGGATCTTCTACCTCTTCTTCCTCGTCTTTTTCCTCATCAGTATCTTTTTTATCAGCATTAGCTGACTTGTGTTTTTTATCATGCAAAGCCAAAGCAACATTTCGCTTAGGGCCCATTAGATCCAACAAGACAGACTTCTGTTTTTCACTACCACCAACGACTCCTTTTGCCTTAAAGACATAAGTACCCGGAAAATAAGGCCCGACCTGATACGACTTTTTCTGCTTTTTGGAGGTAAAGACTTTCTTGTTACCCTGGTAAAGCCTCGTCCCCGCGTGATTAGTTTTCAACGTGGCATAGGCAGCAGTGACCTTAATTTTGTACTGAGGGAAAACTAAAAAATAGTGACCATCTTGCTGCAATTCAAAATGGTGATAACTCTCAGCATTATTGAGGCTGGATTTTAAATTAGCCAATTCTTCTTTATGCGTTCTAAAATATTTCTGGGTCGGTTTTAAATTAGCTGCTGATACCTTTAAACTGGGATCATCCGTGGTAACGTGGTTTTTAAAGTCGCTACTTGCAGGGATGGTCTTAACGATCCGGTCGACTTGCTTTTCGACGCTATAATAACTTCTACCCCACAGATAACCGCCTAATAACAGAACTACGATAATTATTCCACTGACCCACCAAAGTTTTGGTTTTTTACCACCAGATCGCCGGTTCTTGGCTTGGTTTGGAGTTTTTTGTCGCTTAGTGCTTTGTTTATTTTCGTGACCATTTTCAGTCTCTGGATCGGTCGCTTGACCATTATTTACGCCTGTCCGTCTCGAGTTCGAATTCGCCTGTTGCTGGAATTTTTGTTCCTGCAAATACTCCTCAACGTTATAGCCGCAATTCCCACAAAATTGCGCGTTTTCTTTAAGTAGCTGTCCACAATTTGGACAAAACAATTTCTCCATGATAGTTCCCCCTGCTCTATCTTGTCTCGCTTACTAAAACAACTTGCAACTATCATAATAACAGAAAAGATTTGGTTTAGGTTAACAAGCTTTCAAATTAGCATGATATAGGCTATTTAATTTGGCTTTATCCATACTACTAAGAGCAGCTCAAAAAAGTAAAGGTTTGTGCTATGGTAACAAACGAACTTATTACGATTTTTATTGAATTCAAAAAAGGCACTACCATACAACCTTGTCAGTCTGCTTGATAGTACCTAAATTCACAAAATTATGAATTATTCAGTTTTTAAATTCTCTTTAAAGAAGTTTTCAAATTTATCAAATGGAATTAAATTTGTTTTGTCATATAAATCTGTATGAGTTGCATTGGGCACGACCACTAATTCTTTTGGATCTTTTAATTCGTCATAAGATTTTTCAGCCATGTAACGAGAATGAGCTTTCTCACCAGTTACGATCAGTGATGGACGAGGGGATATCTCAGCAATTTTCTGTTGCAATGAAAAGTTATAGTATCCCCACGGACTAGTAGCTGCCCAGGCACCATTTGAGTTAATTGACCTAGGATGGAATGCACGCTCTTTATAATAATGGAAAAAGTCTGTTGTCACCGGATCAGAATCTTCATCCAAAACGTCTGGCAAGACACTTGACGAGTGTATCGGTCGATCATTTTCATCAAAAGATAATTCGTGCGGACCACCTTCATGAGAGTTAGTTTCAGCATCATGCCAACGTTGAATGGCTAAATAATCCCGTTCAATATCCTGCTGCTTTTTAGTCTTAGAATTGTTAAGTCCTTGCCACATTGATTCTCCCATATCATACATAACGCTTGTGGCAACAGCTTTGATCCGCTTATCAATAGAAGCCGCAGTCAAAACATGACTTCCTAATCCACAGATCCCAATAGCACCTATTCTTTCACGATCCACATAATCTTGCATACCAATGAAATCCACAGCAGCTGAGAAATCCTCTACGAAAATATCTGGTGAAGCCATATTACGAACATTCCCAGAACTTTCTCCCGTAGTAGATTGATCAAAAGCTAGAGTCACAAACCCACTTTTCGCCAATGTCTGTGCATATAGGCCACTTGACTGTTCCTTAACTGCACCAAATGGGCCAGATATTACAACCCCTGCATATTTTTTCCCTCGTTCAAAATTGAATGGTAGATAAAGATGGCCCGCTAAAGTAAAACCGTATCTGTTTTGAAATTTAACATCTTGCACATCTATTTGTGGGTCTACAGTAAATACACGCGTGTCATTTTCAATTCTATTCATAAAATAACTACCTTCCTTTAATTAAACTGGCTGTTTGATAGGCCGGATAATAATTTCGTTAACATCCATATTGTCAGGTGAAGCAATTGCGTAGGCAACGGCACTAGCTACATTTTCAGCAGAAATTCCTATTTCCTTTTCATTTTTCAACTCACTTTGTTGTGTAGCAGTGTCTGTAGATGATTTATATAACTCAGTTGCAACAGCACCAGGGGATACGATCGAAGTTCGGATCCCGTCGTTGTGATGTTCTTGACGCAATCCTTCCATAATTGCTCGAACAGCAAATTTTGAACCATTGTAAACAGCCAAACTTGGAACTACAACATGCCCTGCTACTGAATCAGTGGCAATAATATGGCCATTTTGTTGCTTTTTCATAGTTGGTAAAACAGCAGCAATGCCATTGAGTACTCCCATGATATTAACATCTAAAACACGCTGCCACTCATCCCGAGCGCCTTTAATTAAGGGATTGATCGGCATGACACCAGCATTATTGTAAAAAACGTCAACCTTGCCAAAATGATCAAGAGCAGTTTTTACTAATGCACTAACTTCATCAAAATTTGTAACATCAACTTTTTGTGCAACAATTTCCTCATCAGGATATTTGTCTTTTAAAGCATTCAACTTGTCTAAACGACGCGCACCAATGACTAATTTTGCGTGTTGCTTTGCAAGAGTTTCAGCAGTTGCGGCACCAATTCCACTTGAAGCACCTGTAATAATTATGACTTTATTTTTGATCGACATAAGCTTTTCCCCTTTCAAATGCATATGATATAATCAGCTTAATACCTAAAGTCGGCTTTAGGTCAAGCAAAAGCAAGAAAGGAAATTTAATATGACGAAGACTTATTCAATTGGTGAAGTGGCTAAACAGTTTAATTTAACAGTTTCTACTATACGTTATTACGACAAAGAAAATTTGATCCCAAATTTAAAAAAAGGCACAACAGGAATGCGAGTATTTACACAAGAAAATGTAGATACGATCAACATTATTGAATGTTTAAAAAAGTCAAACATGTCTATCAAAGATATCAAAATATTTATTCAATGGTGTAAAACTGGTGATACCACCTTACAACAGCGTCTAGAAATGTTTCAAAACCTGCGTCAGTCCGTTCAAGCAAAAATGAACGAATTAGAGAAAACATTGGACACTATTGAATATAAATGTAATTACTATACCCAAGCAGTGGCCGATGGGACAGAATCATATGTAAAGGCAAAACAGTACTCTTAAAATTTTTAGACTATCGAAAAAATTCCTAAACATAGAAAATGGTTTTACAATCTGTGTATTTTCTATAAAAATATTTTTATGCACTTCATGTTCACATTTCAAAATTACTCATTGCTAGTTCTTGCTTTGTAACCTAGCTTTTTTGCAACTTTCTTCTTTACCTAAAGTGAACTTCATGGTTTACAATAAATTCATGCAGTGACAAATAAAGAAAAGTAGGTGAAGATCTGTGACTATAGAAATTGCTTATTATTCATGGTCTGGAAAAACTAAGCGTGTTGCACAGCTTTTGCAGCAAGCCATTAACGGACGACTTTATCAAATCAAGGCCATACCGGGAACTTTTTCAACTGATATGGATCGAACATCAAAAATTGCTGATCAGCAACGTCAGACAAATGATCTACCACAGCTGGATAAAAGAATTCCTGATTTAAGCGATGTAGATATTTTGCTGGTGGGCGGTCCAGTTTGGTCAGGACAATTAGCAACACCTTTATTGTCTTTTGCGCATTCGGTTAATTCATTCCCTAATGTGGCTCCTTTCTATACTAGTGTTGGCAAAGATGGGAATTATGAGATGTTTTTTCAAGAACAATATGGACATGATCTTATACCAGGATTACGCTTAACATCTGAAACTCTTGATCATGAACAAGAGCTGAATACAAAAATTCAGCAATGGAGCGAAGTAATAAATGATAAATATAAGACAATAAACCAGCATAAATGAGACAGTTGCAGTTTTAAATATAATCGTCCGACAAGGAGGCAGTCCGTGAAACGCGTGTTAGATGGAAATTTGATATATGAGATCCTCTCTGCTGTTAGTGAAATACCGGAAGGCAGTGTTGCCACGTATGGACAAATAGCCCGCCTGATCGGCAGGGAGAAAAATGCACGTTTAGTCGGCAGAGTTTTAAGCATGGCCGAATTTTATGGCAAATTTCCGTGTCACCGTGTAGTTGATCACTCGGGCAGATTGGCGCCGGGTTGGGATGGACAAGCTGATCTGCTCCGGAATGAAGGCGTCAGTTTGAAAGATAATGGTCATGTTGACCTGAAAAAATATCAGTGGGATTACTGATGGACAGAACCGCCATTAAAACGACCGCATACTAAAACATCTCAGTGTTCGAATTAATAACGGACACTGAGATGTTTTTGTTTTGTAAATATTTAATACAAGTCCAAGCACTCTCAAAAAACTACTTCACTCAAAGAAAATACCATCTTAAGCGAACCTGTCTAAACTCAAACAGTCGTCCCTTTTTTCAAATAAACGTCAAACTTATACTCATCTTTTGTCTGTCCACCGTTCATCTTTTTTTCCAAAATATTGACTGCCTCATCCGCCATTTTCTCGACTGGTTGAACTATAGTTGATAATTGCGGCACTAACTTTTGCACCATATCTGTCCCATCATAACCCACAATTTTAAGGTTCGTCGGAATTTTGTAGCCTAATTTTTTAGCAATGTTCATAATCAAAACCGCATCATAATCATTCGCAGCAAAAATCCCATCAACTTCCGGATGCTCTTTAAAGATCCTACGAAAAACCTCCTCTTTTTCCGCAACAGAAATATTAAAGTCAACTGTGTAAGTTACAGGTTTTAATGCATGTTGTTTCATAACATTTTCATAGGCCACGCGGCGCATCTGATCTGGTGTTTCCGACTCCAAGGGACCATCCGTGTGCACGATATTTTTCGCACCATTATCTAATAAGGCTTCTGTGGCCAAAAGTCCTCCCTGGTAGTTGTCAGATTCAATGATCGGCACAGTCTCACTGACTTTCCTTTCCACCGCAACTACTGGCAGCTTAATATTGTCATATTCAGTAATGCCTCTGTTGTGTGTTCCCACAATCAATCCATCCACCTGATGCCCTAGAAGTTGTTTTAAGTATTGTTCTTCCTTAAGAGGATCATTCATCGCATTACCGATCAACACTTTAAATCCGTCTGCGAAAAGCCTAGTTTCAAGATAATGTGTCAATTCACCAAAAAAAGGATTTGAGACAGTTGGTATCATGATGCCCACCAAGCCGGTCTTATTATTATAAAGTTGGCGCGCGATCGTATTAGGATGATAATTTAGTTTTTCGATCGCACTTTCTACTTTCGCGATCGTTTCTTGACTAAGATAGCCCCTCCGATTTAACACCCGCGAGACCGTAGTTTTAGAAACTCCCGCAACACGAGCCACATCCTCTAATTTTACTGCCATAACATCCACCCTAGAAATTCGTATTAGTATTAACTATCATACCATGAACTTTGATCCAGCAACCACAAAAAGCTTGGAAAGGCTATCCTCCCAAGCTTTTTCTATACTAATGTTTAAGCCTATAGCGGCTGACCTGCAACCCCTTGATCGTCTTTTTTTAGCACGAAGAAAGCGTAGATACCAGCGACTAAAACTATTCCTGAAATAACAAGGAAAGTTTGATTATAGCCGATCTTATCATGCAATGCGCCTAAAGGTGTTGAAAATACAATTTGTCCGATTTGTGCGGCAATCTGAAAACCAACCATATAAATCGTAGATGAAACACGTGTGTCAAAATGCAGGGTAAAGTAACGAAACATTGCTAATGTAAAGAAGGCTGTTTCAGGCGCATGCAATAACTTAACGAGTGAAACACCTAAGGGATTCGTGACCAACCCACAACCACCGATCCTAATGATCATGATAAAGACTCCTAAAAACAAAGTCTTTCTTACACCAAGCTTTTTCATTACTATTGGTGCGCAACCCATCATGACTGACTCTAAGAAAACTTCAATTGAATTCAAAATACCATAAGCGTGATTACCGGCCGCAGCCGTATCAAAAAAATGAGTGAAAAACGCAGGAAACATCTGTTGATCAAAAACGGTGTAAAATGTCCAACTTAAAACGATAAATCCAATTATTTTCCATAAATCGCCGATTTTAAAAACTTTAAAGATTTCCTTCATCGAAGGTGAAGTTTGTTCTTTGCCAGTTTCCGTTTGGTTTTCATATTTGGCGATAACTTCTTCATTTTGGGGTTTGGCAAATAGGAAAATCAATAACAACACAACACCAATACCAGAGGCTACCCAAAAAAGTAGGAAAGGATCAATAGTGAATAAGAATCCTGCCAGCAAAGCAGAAACAGCATATCCAAATGAGCCCCAAGCACGCGCTTGCCCGTATTCAAAATTATAGCGACGACTCATCCGCTCGATGAAAGCTTCAAAAGTTGGTGAAGCTGATAGAAAGGCTGCAGACAAATAAACTGAGCCCAAAACAACACCAACAAAGAAATGACTTTTCAGTAAAGGTGCATAAACAAACTGGAAAAAGGGGCCTAGTAATATTTCCAGTATCGCGCAAAAGACAAGCAGTGTTTTCTTGATCCCTAGTCTATCCTGAATCGTGCCATATGCCAACATCAAAACCATAGTTACTGCTGAATTAAAAGAATAGATCGTTCCAACTTGTGACCCGCTAAAATGAAGGTCACTGGTCAACCATATTTGGAAAAAGGACCACCAGATACCCCAAGCTGTGAAAAACAGCAGGATCGTAACAGAATTTTGCAAATAAAATGGATTTTTAAAAGTACTTTCTTTATCTTTTGACATAGCCAAACATCCTTCCTGTTACTTTATTTCATAGAGTACGCCTTAACCGCCACTTCTAATTCCTGGTCCGCAGATAAAGTGATGCTTGGTGTCTCCTCGACATAATAACGTTCAGAGAAAACAAGTTCACCGTCATTGATGAAGATCTCGATCGAACTGGTATCAATGAACACCCTAATTTGCAATTCATCGGCTTTTGAAATACTGCCGTAACGGTATGGATCTTCACCAGTGCGTTTTAAAACAAAATGATTATTTTGCTTGTCAAAAGTTAAAGCCAGAACTTCTTTTGCGGCAACTTTCAAACTCAATTTAAACTCATTACCAGCCCATTTAGCTAAATCTGCGTTTAAATTTAATTCGGTATGCTGCGGATCATTGACATCGACCGTACTTTCCAGCACAGACAAAGTCTGATCAAAGGAAGTTTCTTGGCGCAACTGTTCGACTTCTTTAACAGGATTCATATACAAATGATCATTTCGCAATTTTAATTCGCGTGGTAAAGTCAACGCACCAGACCAACCGTCAGCTTGCTCAGGCATGTCCGATTCCCACATAGCCATCCAACCAAAAACGACTCTTCTATCATCCGGTGTCAGCATTGTTTGAGTTGCGTAAAAATTATGACCATGGTCTAATTCAGTAAAATTATTACGGGTGAACCTATTTTTTTCATAGTCCAATTTTCCGACAAAATAGCCGGTATTATGCAGGTTCAAGTATTTTTCGCCTTGTGGCTTGATCCCCTGAGGAGAACACAATAAAATATCTTTACCACTTAATGTGAAAAGATCAGGACATTCCCACATGTATCCTTCGCTGTCGACATCATGTGCTTCTGCGATCGACCCTAAATAGTCCCAGTTCAAAAGGTCTTTAGAACGATAAGTAAGTACCCGACCTACTCCTTGTTCATTTTGGCTACCAATAATAACGTAGTATTCATCCCCATGCTTCCACATTTTAGGATCACGAAAATGTTGTGTATTTCCTTTTGGAGGCGTAGGTATCACAGGATTATTTTCATATTTGGTAAAGTTTATTCCATCGTCACTATACGCAATGTTTTGATTTTGCCAAAAATGATCCGGATCATTGTCATCATAGTAATTATTGCCGGTATATAGTAAATAAAGTCGATCATCCTTCACGATCGCGCTGCCAGAAAAACACCCGTCTTTGTCTTCCGGATCTCCCGGTATCAAAGCAGCAGGTAGGTCTTCCCAAGTTACGAGGTCCTTACTACGCGCATGCCCCCAGTGCATCGGTCCCCAATATGCACCATAAGGATAATATTGATAAAAAATATGATAGTAGTCCTTAAAAAAGACAAATCCATTTGGATCATTCATCCAACCTGAGGGTGTAGAAACATGATAATTTAAACGATATCGATCATTTGTTATCTTAACGACTTTTTCTGGATCAACTTTCTTCATAATGATCTATCCTTCCATAATTTGACAATGTTAACATTTTTAATAAGCGCTTACAAAAGATAGTATAAAACCGCTGTCAACATATGTCAACCGGTTGTCATATAAAATTGATCCATTATAAAAGCCCAGCAAAATAGCCAGGCTCGTGCATAATCAATAATTATTATTCGTTTCTATTACTTTCACAGCAAATTCTATTTTCTAAATTATTACTTGACCTTCTTTGGTCTAACAAGGAAAGAAAGAATTAAAGAAAAGATCGCCAGCATTAACGACCACCCAAAAATACCATGTATCCGATTATATGCAATGATCAGTGTCAGTCTCCACAAGTCATGATGAAGTAATGCATTAACAAAAATACCAAATGTCAGTATCCAGAGACAAATCGAGAAAATTTTCAAAAAATTTCTCATTATAACAACCACCTTATTTTGGACTAAACAAGAACCCCCTATTCCAATAGTTGATACTTCTTCTGACGAAAATTTCTTTTATTACCCCTTCAAATGTTTCTTAAAGAAGGCAACTTCATCATCATTTGCCTGAGTAGCAATGTCATCTTTTTGATCGATCAAAAAGACATGACCACGTGGATGATCTTGGTCACCATATTCTTGATAAATATGCTCTATACCCTTACCAGCTAGAAAGCCATCGAGTTTAATGGCTGTATCTTGCAAAAAGTCTTGCGTTGCTGTAGAAATATAGGTCGGCAAATAATCTTCATTTATATATTTTTCAACATCCAGCATGTCACGCTTATCTTCCACCGCATCCGGGCCAAAATAACCTTGTGCTAACAAATTATTATCAATCTTTCCTGGATCTAGCAAAAATGCTTCAGCACTATTTAAAGCTGCTGCTCGAAAAGTCAGTTCAGGAAGTTGATAACCAAATTTCCTGCGATAAACTGAATTTTGCAAAATGGCAACGTACTGTTCTGCCATTTGCCCCCCTGCGCTATCTCCAACTAAAAAGACATTGTTAGTGTCTAAATTGTACTCAGCGGCGTGTTCAGCTACCCAATGAACATAACAGTCAACATCATCTAAGGCCTCTGGAAAGCTAACATCCGGTGCTAAACGATAATTCGCATTAACGAAAGCAAAACCGCGCTTAGCCAGCCCTAAACCATAAAACTGATAAGTTTCTTTTGTCCCGTATACCCAGCCGCCACCATGGATATTAATAATGGTTGGTATCTGACCATCCACATTTTTCGGGAGATAAAGGTCTAACAAATTCCATTTAGGGTCCGGTCCATAGAAAATATCATTGATTCTCTGTACTTCTGGAATACTTTGCGGTAGACCTTCATCTCGTTTGTCATCATTTCTTTTCCACTCTGCTAGTATTTGTTGAATTTCTTGTGCCACTTTTTATCTATCATTTTAAGATCTCCCTTTATAATGTACAGTTACATTATATCTAAAAGGTCGTGGGTTTTCTAAAGAGAAGTTCTTTTGAAGACAATACAGAAATCAACACTGAATTTATTTCACCAAAACCCGCATGAACTTTTTCTCGAAGAAAATTTCACGCAGACAAAAAAGCCTCTAAAGTCCTTGATATAAAAGGACTTTAGAGGCTTTTTCCTATTCCCACTCAATTGTAGATGGTGGCTTGGAAGTAATGTCATACACTACACGGTTAACTTGAGCAACTTCGTTCACGATTCGCACGGAAATTTCTTGCAAAACATCCCATGGGATCTGAGCAAAGTCGGCGGTCATACCATCGATCGAGTTAACGGCACGGATCCCGATCGTATAGTCGTATGTCCGGCCATCACCCATCACCCCAACGGATCTAAAGCCTGGCAAGACGGTAAAGTACTGCCAGATTTCTTTATCCAAATCATGTTGAGCGATAACTTCACGCAAAATTGCGTCACTGTCGCGTACGATCTCTAACTTGTCTTCAGTGATCTCACCGATAACACGGATCCCTAGGCCAGGACCTGGGAACGGCTGACGCCAGACAAGTTCTCGTGGCATGTCCATTTTCTCGCCTAATTCACGAACTTCATCTTTAAACAAGGTGTTCAATGGTTCGATCAACTGAAAGACCATGTCTTCTGGCAAACCACCAACGTTATGGTGTGATTTGATCGTTTGAGCAGTATCAGTTCCTGACTCGATCACATCAGTATAAAGTGTGCCTTGTGCCAACCACTTAACACCCTTTAATTTGATAGCTTCATCGTTAAAGACTTGGATAAATTCATTACCAATGATCTTTCGTTTCTTTTCTGGGTCAGACACACCCGCAAGCTTATTCAAGAAACGTTGCTGAGCATCAACTTTGATGATGTTTAAGCCAAATTTGCCGGCTAAACTGTCCATCACAAGCTGCGCCTCGTTTTTACGTAATAAGCCATGATCAACAAAGATACATGTCAGCTGATCACCGATCGCCTTATGTAATAAGACACCGACAACTGACGAATCGACCCCGCCTGACAAGCCCAGCAATACTTTATCATCGCCGACTTTTTCACGGATCTTTTCGATCTGCATATCAATAAAGTCGTCCATCGTCCAATTGGAACGAGCTTCACAGACATCAAATGCAAAATGACGCAAAATGTCATTGCCGTATTCTGTGTTGCGCACTTCCGGATGGAACTGGAGACCATAGAATTTCTTGGCATTATTTGCCATCGCAGAGATCGGGCAATTAGCACTCGTTGCTGTCGAGACAAAGCCTTCCGGAACTTCCGTGACCAAGTCGCCGTGACTCATCCACACAGCCTGTTCCTCAGGTAAGTTTTTAAAAGTCGGTGCCTGTTCATCTGTCACCTGGATCAAAGCCTTGCCATATTCTTTATTAGACGCACTTTCGACCTTACCACCCAATTCATTTGCCATGATCTGCATTCCATAACAGATCCCTAACACTGGGATACCAAGATCAAATATCTCAGGATCGACATCAAAAGCACCATCATCATAGACACTGTTGGGACCGCCGGAAAGAATGATCCCCTGTGGTGCCATTTCCTTGATTTCAGCCGCTGTCAGTTTATGTGACAACAGCTCAGAATAAACGCCGAATTCACGGATACGCCGTGTGATCAGCTGATTATACTGACTCCCGAAATCAAGCACGATGATCTTGTCGAAGTCCTGCATATCAACTTTAGCCAAGATATTCACCTCATCTTAAATTTTGCACTCTTTACTCAGTTAATTGTACCGGCTGAGCCCCTAGCGGTCAATGTTTTCAGAAGAAAAACCGGACAAAAACGCTATCTTAGACGAACTTTCGTAAATATAGTTCGTCAACCAGGTGGTTTTCGCCCTTATTCAAAATTAAATCTGCGCGATTTCTGGTTGGCAAAATATAAGAGTGTAAATTTTTATGATTAACATCTTGCCAAACGTTCTCCGCCATTTTAAACGCAGCCTGTCGGTCACCGATTGCATACCCATGGTAATAGTCATTAGGTTCATCTTTGGCCCGATCCAAAATCAAGTCAAAACGTTCCATATACCACTTTTTGATCAATTTCTCATCAGCGTCAACATAGATCGAGAAGTCAAAAAAGTCGCTGACAAAAATCTTCTGGTTACTAGGTAACTGTAAAACGTTGATCCCTTCTAAGATCAAAATATCCGGCTGATCGATCAGATCATATTCTCCTTCTACACGGTCATAAACCTGGTGAGAATACACTGGAGCCTTGGCGGGAACACCATTTTTGACATCATTGATAAAGTTGATCAAAGCCTCCATGTCGTAACTTTCTGGAAAACCTTTGCGTTGCATCAGATGTTTCTTTTTCAGCTCTTCAGAGGGATACAAAAAACCGTCGGTCGTGATCTGTTGGATCTTCTTATCTGGAAAAATATCGATCAAGAGATCTCGTAATAAACGGGCAACCGTACTTTTCCCAACGGCAACTGACCCGGCGATCCCCAAAATAAAAGGTGTCGGTTTGTGCTTGATCCCTAAGAAGTCAGCTAGTTGATCTTGACCGTAATCACGTGCTTCCATCCGCATCCCCAACAAATGAACAAGCGGCATATAAATTTCTTCTACATCTTTTAACGAGATCACATCATTTAATGACTTGATCCGCATCAGTTCCCGGTCAGATAAGGGAACATAGTGATCCCGGTAAAACTCACGCCATTCGTTACGTGGGATCTGATAATAATTAAGTCGATTTTTCATTAGTGATAAACGCCTTCCACATTTGATTTTAAGCATTCGCTATGCATTATAGCATACTCGACGCGGATTGTATCGCTTGTTTACCGAAAATTAAAACGCTTACTAAAAGTCAACATTTGGTAACAGCGTGCTCACTTATGCTATAGTGAACTTAAAAAGTTCCAAGGGATGAAAAATTTATGCAAAGGATCATTTTATTTGGTGACAGTATTACTGCTGGGGCAACTCATGGCTACCCCACGTCAGTCTTTACCGACAAATTACAACAATCATTAGCACCGTCTCAAGCAGATATCATAAACCGCGGCGTGTTAGGAGATAATACTCAGGGTGGCCTCGCGCGTTTGCAGGCAGACGTGCTGGGCCATGATCCAGACCTAGCTGTGATCTTTTTCGGGACAAATGACGTCCAAGTTCCGAAAATGACTCTACGTCAATATCAAAACAACCTAGAGATCATGATAAATAAAATCGGTGCTTCAAAGTGCATTTTGGTCACACCGGGGATCACGGGCCCCACACGACAAGAACATCGCCCCGTCGAAAAACTGCAACAATTTGCGTTCGCAACTATCGAAACCGCCAAGTACATGCACGTACCTTACATTGACTGGTTCGCGGGAGCCGTCAAACATTCTTCGACTGAGTTATTGCAAGATGATGATCTTCACTACGCACCGCGCGCTTATGACTTGTTGTTAAAACAACTCACACCGGTTATCGAACAAAAACTATCATTAGAATAGCCACAAATATCAAACTGCAGTGTAACGTTGATCATTTTCGTTAGACTGCAGTTTGATTTTGCGTAAATTCTTCTTATGACCGGACGTTTATTTGATGTACTTTGGGCCGGTCGACCGCTGACCGGACGCTCTTTTCTCATAGTTCGGGCCGGTTGCTGCTTGACCGGACGTTCATTTGCTATACTTCAGGCCGGTCGATTCTCCAGTCAGGGTTTTTTAATTCAAATATGTAAAAGGACCAAATCAGAACTTCTGACTCGGCCCCTTTTAGTATCAATTACAAACGATCGATCAAATTATAACGTTCTGCTGGTATATCAGCCATCAGCGGAGTTAATTTGCCTGCTGAAAAGATGTTCAAACGATGCATAGCACGAGAACAGATCGTGTAAACTAACTGCCGTTCATCTTCCCGGTGATAGTTCTCTTCGTTGGCATTCCAGACAATGATCGCGTCAAACTCCAACCCTTTAGCAAGGTAAGATGGGACAACGATCGTACCTGGGACCAAGCGTTGGTTCTCGGTTTTGATCGCAGTCACTGCTTGGCCTAATTCTTTCAGGTTGGCAGTCAGCTCCTCGGTCTCTTGCAAATTCTTCGTAATAATTGCAGTGGTCATCTTATCTTCTTTGTTTCGGTCTAGTTGCTCAGCAACATCTTGCACCATACGCTGCTGGTCCAAATCGACTGTGACTGTTGGCAAATCACCAGTCCTATCAAACGCCTCAACTTCTTCACCATTTTTTAAAATATCCTTACTGAAATCTGTGATCTGCTGAGTTGAACGATAAGACTTTGTTAATTGAACCACCTGAGTTTTTTCAGGATCAAACATGGTACTCAATTCATCGAGAAGTGAATGACTACTTTCTTGGGTGAAGATCGACTGGTTCAAATCACCCAACATCGTGAATTTAGCCCTTGGAAATTCTTCTTTCAGCAAGGCCAATTGGTAAGCAGAATAATCTTGGATCTCATCAATAAAGACCTGACGCATCTCCAAGTCGCCCCGCTTACCAATGATCTGATCAAACAAATAAAGGTAAGCCGTCACGTCTGTCAATGAAATGTTGCCTTCTTTCATTTCTGCAACCGTCTTATCAACTGTTTTTTGCCAGTCATCTTTGGTCAAACCAAACTCTCTCAAGTCTAACAGGTCAGGCAAATGACGCAGAAAATGGGTATATTGCCCATTAATGTTGATGAAACGATTGCGTGTAATAGCCCGCTTGATCGTTTGAAATTCGCGTGTTACGTATTCACGCGTTAAAAAGGTCATTTCTTTATCGCCATTGGCAAAATTACGCGGATGGTCACCGTATAATTCATTCAACTCATCTTGTCCTAGGTCCTGGACAGCTTTTTGTACCCGTTCTGTCCGCGCTTCACGGTTGACCTTGCTGCTTAGCTTCTTCAGTAAAGATTCACGCGTTGCTGATAAACGATTGCGCAGATTATAGTTACTGTTAAAGCTGTAATATACGTCTTTAATCTGCTCTTTACTAAAGAAAGGCTTGCCACGAAACATAATATTCTTAAAGTGCATCCCATTATTATTCAAGAAGTCAGCATAGGCCTTAGTAGCCTTAAAGAAGCTCAAACTATCCTTCAGATCCTTGACAGCTCGGTCTCTATCATCGTTACTTTCTTCAAAGCGCTCCTGCAAAGTCTCAACGTGCAGTTTTGGCACTCGCCTTTTAGCGTATTGATAGAAAGTCATTTGGACCATGTTTTGTTCGCCTAGCTCTGGTAAAACTTCATTAATATAGTCATTAAAGAGCTGGTTAGGTGAAAACAAGATCACCTGACTCGAACTTAAATTGCCCCGATAACGGTATAAGAGGAAAGCTACACGTTGAAGGACTGCCGACGTTTTCCCGGAACCAGCAGCCCCTTGAACGAACAAGAGGTCTGACTTAGTATCGCGAATGATCTTATTTTGTTCTTTTTGAATGGTCGATACAATGCTTTTCATCTTGGTGTCAGACGACTCATCCAAAACCTCCAGCAACATCTGATCTCCGACCGTTTCATCTGTATCAAAAACTGTCACGATCGTGCCATCTTCGACCATAAACTGCCGCTTCAACGTTAGTTCAACATTCTGCTCACCATCAGGAGTGTCATAAGAGACCTGGCCTAAGCCGCCTTCATAATAGATACTTGAGATCGGTGCACGCCAATCATAAATCAAAAAATGATCCGGCGAGTCCGTAAAAGAACTCAGCCCGATATAAACACTCTCCGGCTTACTTTCGCCATTTTCCTGAAAATCGATCCGTGCAAAATACGGCGTCCTTTCCAAGCGCTTCAGCACATCTAATTGCTGGGTGGCTCGACGCCAATTATTTTCTCTTTCTTGAAGCATGGTTTGTTGCTGGCGGACCGTCAAAGCAGTTTCCATCATGCCTGAATATGTCCCCGTTTTGATCCGCACATTATTTTTAAAATCATTCATGATCGCTTGCTGATCCTTGCCAGCACTATCAATATTTGCCTGGCTTTTCTTTTCAGCCTGCTTGATTTTTCCAACGACCTTATCCATTCGTTGTTGCTCTTTTTGTTTAATAGTCAAACTCATGCCCAACGCCCCCGTTTGGTTTAAAATCTAATTAAATATTTTATCATCATTTGGCATTTGCTACAATTAAAGTCCATTATATTGGGCTGAAAGTTAAATTACTTGTACAATGAAATTAATGCCTGTAGACTATTATCTTAAACATTATTCAAATATAAGGAGTTGAAATTATGGACCTGTCCCTTGTTATCGTGGCTTTCGCGGCCTTTATCACACCCATGCTCTTAGCAAGGTTTAAAATATCCCTCTTACCTAGCTCGATCGCCGAAATTCTCGTCGGAATTGTTTTAGGGAAAAGCTTTTTCAATGTTATCCACTTTAATGAAGTTTTAACAACTATGTCAACTTTAGGTGTGATATTACTGCTATTTTTAAGTGGGATGGAAATCGACTTTTCTCTGTTCAAAAGAACCGACAGATCCACGGCTTTAGCTGCCAAAAAAGCCGATAACGCGGTTGAACATTCTCCTGTGTTTGCGGCATCAACGGCTTATCTTTTAACTATCGTGGCTGCCGTTATTTTAGCCGCTATTTTAAAAATCACGGGGCTTTTTGGAGATATGTACCTAGATGCGATCTTATTGTCCACGGTTGCTTTAGGGATCGTGATCAGCGTCTTGAAAGAAAACGAGCTGTTAAACAAACGGTTTGGTCAAACGATCCTATTATTTGCCGTGCTTGGTGAAGTGATCCCTCTCCTTGCACTCACGATCTATTCTTCGTTGAAGAGTGGGCGTGGCGGGACGTTATGGTTGATCTCACTAGTCTTTTTAGCCGCTGCTTTTCTCTTATTTCGTTTTCGAAATTTCTTTACGCATTTTCAAAAATACACGAAGTCAACGACCCAACTAGATATGCGTTTTGCGTTCTTGGTGATCATTGTTTTGGTCGTCTTGGCAGAAACAGTGGGTGCAGAAAACATTCTAGGCGCATTCTTGGCTGGGATCGTCATTAAGCTCTTAGAACCGGAAGAAACGACGCAACAAAAATTAGATGCGTTAGGATACGGCTTTTTGATCCCGTTCTATTTTATTTTGACTGGGGCCAAACTAGACTTGCCGGGGCTGTTAAGTTCTAAAACGACCTTGATCTTGATCCCTTTACTGTTGATGGCATTTATCCTTACCAAACTCCCTGCTTACTTCGGGTTCAAAACACTCTTCAGTAAATCTAATGCTTTCGCAGCCACAGAAGTCTCTGAAACGACCATTACGTTGATCTTAGCGGCAACTACTATCGCACAAAATATTGGGGCGATGACGACCACGCAAGGCGGAGCCTTTATTATTGCCGGGATACTGACCTGTCTAGTGGGACCTTTGTTTTTCAAACGTTTGTACCATCCCGAACACGAACCTGCAGCCAAAACAGATGTCCATTTGATCGGAGCTAGTTTGACAGCAGTCAATGCAGCTCAAGGACTCCCAACAGAATGGTATTCTATCAAAATGTACACCGACAACCACGGGCGTTACGAAGCGTATAAGGGCGTGACAGACATTACCTTCTTAGAAACGATGGACCCACAAAAATTGATCGCTGCGGGTATTTTTGACACTGACGTGCTGGTCTTGGCCCACCGTTTGGCAAAAGACAACTACGACTTAGCACTTGCCGCCAAAAAATATGGCGTGCCACGAGTGCTGTTACGTTTAGATACCCAAGAACCCGAAGAGGCACAAAACATGAAGGTCGAACTGGAAAAGAAAAACATTGAGTTCTTCAGTACGTTCACGACCGGTGTAGGGGTATTACGTTCGGCGATCCAATCGCCTGAGATATTACGTTTGTTGACGTCGAATGACGCCGAATTGTTCGAGGTCAAATTGACAAACTCGCTTTACGAAGGAACTGAGTTATCGGAATTGCCTGAGATCGAAAATATCGTAGTCAGCCGCATTGTTCGCGACCATGAATTTATTTCGCCAAGGGGAGGAACACAACTCCAAATAGGCGATGACCTGTTACTTTCGGGAAGCAGAGATGTGGTGGCTCGTTTGAGACAGATCTTAAATAATCAAAACTCGGTGGAACAATAAAATGCAATTTTTAATAATTAACAAAGATACTGACAGCTATCTGTTGTATACTAAATATAACAACACTGTAGAAGGAGGAATTCTATAATGTCTTTTTCAGTATATTTAGTGCGTCATGGAGAAACCTATTTAAATCTCTATAATAGAATGCAGGGATGGTGTGATTCACCTTTGACTGATAAAGGGATCGCAGATGCACATTTAGCCGGAAAGCGTTTGGCAAATAAACACTTTGACTACGCCTTCCATAGCGATACAATGCGTACGAAAAGAACGTGTGAATACTTGTTAGGGGAAAATAAAGCCTCGGCAGCGGATCTAAGGCCCAAGGAACTGCGGAACTTCAGGGAACAAAGCTTCGGCTATTTTGAAGGCTCAGATGCCAGCCAGGCTTGGACGATGATCGGGGCAAAGCACAACAGCCATTCTTTCAAGGATGTCGTAAACAACTATTCTTTAGTAGAAACGCGCGATTTCATGAAGGAAGCTGATCCATTTGACGATGCCGAAGATGACGCCGAATTTTGGAGCAGGATCAAGATCGGTTTTGATTATTTGCGCAACAAGATCCCTGATGGCAAAAATGTCTTGGTAGTCAGTCACGCAATGACGATCAGAAGCATCGCTAATTTATTTGACGAGAAAACACCCTTATTCCTAGATCCAGCTAACGGATCGGTCACCAAACTGACCGTAGATGGGCACAATTTCACGGTTGATTATTACAATCAAACAGGTGAAGATTTCGATTATTAAAAATTTGAAAGTAAGGAGTAGAAATTATGTCATTTAACATTTACTTAGTCAGACACGGACAAACGATCTTAAATCGCTATAACAGGATGCAAGGATGGTGCGACTCCCCACTGACACCAAAGGGAATGCAAGACGGCCACATGGCAGGACATCACTTGAGCCACATCAATTTTGCCAAGGCCTTTCATAGCGATACGACCCGTGCTGAGAAAACTTGTCACTTCTTATTACAAGAAAATGTTGCGTCGCCGGAACTGCCGGAGCCAGCTGAGTTATCTGCTTTTCGCGAACAGAGCTATGGTTATTACGAAGGCAGTGATTCTGACCAAGCTTGGTTAATGATCGGCGCCTCCCACGGCTGTCGTTCATTCCAAGAAATGGCCACAAAATACTCGATGGATGATACGAAGAACTTTACAAAACAAGCCGATCCCTTCCATAATGCAGAAGATGCTAAGGAGTATTGGAATCGTGTCGATGGTGGCTTCGACTATATCAAGAGTATCGCTCACGCCGATGATAACATCCTGGTCGTTAGTCACGGTACTACGATCAGAAGTATCGCCGCTCGTTTTGACGGACACGTTGATCAAACGGTTGGCCCCAAGAACGGCTCAATTACAAAATTAATCGTCGATGGCGATAACATTAAAGTAGATTATTTTAATCAAGTCGTCGATGAGTTTGATTATTAGTTAATTTTGGTAGTGAATATAACAAGTCGGCACCAGTGAGTTTTGATCAACTCACTGGTGCCTTTGTTTATCTTGCCTTATATTGTGGTTTGCGGGAGTTGCTTTGCTCTGGTCTGTGTTAAGTTCTTATTTTTGTGGTTATACCTCGCACTCTCTTCTAACCGCTTTTAAGTTTGCAGTTATAACTTCCAACCACTTCTAACTGCTTTTGATTTAACGGTTACAACTTCTCCTGACTTCTAACTGCTTTGGCATTTGCAGTTACAACTTCCACTTTCTTCTAACCGCTATTACATTTGCAGTTACAACTTCCACCGACTTCTATCCGCTTTCCAACTTGATCCATCATTTATCTCCTTTTTGCCAATAAATTCTTTTTTGTAAGCTTTTAAAGTGCTTTTCATCATTACCAAAGCAATATTCAAATCTAATTCCTTTATTTACATAACAGGATTTTCTTGATTTAAAGTCCATCAGTTCAAAGTACTTATACATGATAAATTTCAAATAACTTTTTTTATACCCCTCCCCAAAAAACTCCACCAAATCCCCGATCATCAAATTTCTTTGAAAAAATATTACACCGTAATCGCAAATGGTACGAACATAAGCAGTTTCTTTCGCTTCGGAAAAGCCGCAGCCCTTGCATTGCAAATAGTAACGATGTTGTTGCCACTTAAAGCTTCCACAGTTTGGACAAACGATCCCCGGTCGCAACTTTCTGTCACTCTCCGAGGAAAAATCAACGTCGGGACGATAAGGAGGTGCAATAAAAGGTTGTAAATACTTTTGCCAAGGAATTTGCACATTGAGCACGGCCGCGGTACATAGTTTTTGCAACCAATCACAAAATTCCCACAAATATTTGACAACGATCCCGGTTTCTCCTTGGATATCGATCTGCGCACCGGGGTCCGTAAAAACTAATACTTTCGTGATCTTTATTTTCAAATGTTGTTCTGCAAAGAGACGTGCCAGTATATCATGTGCGCGTTCGATTTGGTTGAAGATGCTATAGGTCAATGGTTTTTGATTATAATACCAAGTCCGGTCGCGAAAAACGTAGTGGCCATGATAATTTTTCATATCAATCAAATACAATCTATTACCGATCTGCATCAACTTATCGACCTGGATGCGCTTATTATCAAACACAATATTTACGTCATCCATTACGAAAAAACGGCCTTGAATGATCTGCGTAGTTAAGCTGTCAACATTCACCTCGCCTGCATACCCCTTTTGGTAGGAGAGCAACTGTTGTTGTTCTTGATGAGTTAGTTCCGTTCTTTCTTGCAAAGTTTCCAAATATTGAAAATCGACTGATTTTTGCCGCATTTTAATCCTCCTCGTCTTTACTAATAAATACGCAAACTAACTCAATTTCTTTTTTGAACGACATAAAAAAAGAGCAACTATTTCTGTTACGAAAATAGCTACTCTTTGAATCTGAATTAAACATTAGACGTTGTTTGTTTATCTTTTTTATAACTTTCTGCACGTTCTTGGTAAAATTGCATCTCTTTTTCAGAACAACGAACAAAGTGACCCGGTGTGATCTCACGTAATTTACGTGGTTGGCCTTCCTTGTCCTGCTCGATCGAAGCGTCATAAGGAACACGTTTACGAGTTCTTTCAAACTCCGGATCTGGTTCAGGCACCGCTGAGATCAAACTCTTCGTGTAATCGTGCAATGGTGTCAAATAAACATCATCAGCAGGTCCAACTTCCAACAAACGTCCAAAATGCAAAACTCCGATACGATCTGAGATGTATTTGACCATCGACAGATCATGGGCAATAAATAAGTAAGTCAAGCCTTTTTCTTCCTGCAGATCTTTCATCAGGTTAACTACTTGGGCCTGGATCGACACGTCCAAAGCTGAGATCGGTTCGTCAGCGATGATAAACGATGGTTCAACAGCCAAAGCACGCGCGATCCCGATCCGCTGACGCTGTCCACCTGAAAATTCATGAGGATAACGACTAGCATGGTCACGGTTCAAACCTACAGTTTCGAGCAGATCTTCAACTTTTTTGCGGCGATCGGCCTTGTCTTTTGCCAAATGGTGGATATCGATCCCCTCAGCAATAATATCTTCGACTGTCATCCGCGGATTTAATGAAGCCTGCGGATCCTGGAAAATCATTTGCATGTTACGAGTAAAGTCCAATTTTTCTTTCTTACTCTTAAACGAACTAACATCTTTACCATTAAAAATTATCTGTCCATCAGTCGGATTATACAAATGAATAATGCTTCGACCCGCCGTGGTCTTACCTGATCCTGATTCACCAACAAGTCCAAACACTTCTCCTTCATAAATATCAAAAGAAATGTCATTGACCGCCTTGACCATCTCAGGTTTGCCCACGCCGAAGTATTGCTTTAAATGCTTTACTTCGAGAACTTTTTTGTTATTATCTGGCATGTGGTTTCTTCCTTCCTTGGTCTATTAATTTGCACTGGCTTGCATTTTCTTGAAGATCTCTTGGCGCCGAACGATCTCTTCAGGTGGTGTGATCTTCGGTGCATCCGGATGAAGCAACCAGGTCGACGCATAATGCGTCTCAGAGACCTTAAAGAATGGCGGCTTCTCTTCGGAGTCGATCTTCATTGCATACGGATTTCTCGCTGCAAATGGATCTCCCTTTGGTGGATCCAATAAATCAGGGGGTGTTCCTGGGATAGCCCGCAGGTCAGTACTTGTCAATGTCGGCATCGAATTAAGCAGTCCCCATGTATATGGATGCTGAGGGTTGTAGAAGATCTCATCTACTGAGCCATATTCAACGATCTGTCCAGCATACATAACGGCCACGCGATCTGCCATCCCTGCAACAACACCCAAGTCATGGGTGATGAAAATAATTGAAGTTTCGATCTTTTGCTGCAATTCTTTCATCAAGTCCAAAATTTGTGCTTGAATAGTAACATCCAGCGCTGTTGTTGGTTCGTCAGCTATCAAGATCTCTGGGTAACAAACCAAGGCGATCGCGATGACGATCCGCTGGCGTTGTCCACCTGAAAATTGGTGTGGATATTCATTGATCCGTTCTTCAACGTTGTCGATCCCAACCAATTTCAAAATTTCCAGTGCCTGTGCAAGAGCTTTTTTCTTTTCTACATTTTTGTGTTTCATTAGTGGTTCAGCGATCTGACGTCCGATCTTCATGGTAGGGTCAAGTGAAGTCATTGGATCCTGGAAGATCATGGCAATATCTTTACCACGAACACCCTGCATCTGCTTCTCTGACTTCTTCAAAATATCTTCACCATGGAACATGATCGAACCGCCAACCACTTTAGCGTTATTGGCCAAAAGTCCCATTAAACTTTTAGTTGTAACTGATTTACCTGAGCCAGATTCCCCCACGATCGCGAGTGTTTCACCCTTATCTAAGTGAAAACTAACATCACGAATGGCTTTAACATCGCCTGCGTAGGTATGAAAATTGATCTCTAGGTTATTGACATCTAAGATTCTTTCACCCATAAATACGACCTACCTTCTTGTTCTAGGATCAAATGCATCACGTAAACCATCACCCAAAAGGTTGAAAGCAATCATTAAGATAACCAAAACGATTGCTGGGTACCACATCTGATATGGTAAGAACTGGAAGTTCTTTTGCCCATCGTTTAACAACACACCAAGTGAAGTTTGTGGTGCCGAGATCCCGATACCAATGAAACTCAAGAAAGCTTCGAAGAAGATGGCACTTGGGATCGTGTACATTGTCTGAATAATAATGATACTTGAAACGTTTGGTACCAAATGTTTCCACGCAATTTTCGATGTCGACTCACCAAGCGTTCGTGCGGCTAAGACATACTCTTCAGTCTTAAGCGACAGCGTCTCCGCTCGGATCATCCTGGCCATCGTGGTCCATTCTGAAATAGCCAGGGCCAAGATGATCGAAGTCATTCCTGGCTTGAAAACGATCAGCATCAAAACAACGATAATTAAGTTAGGGATGGACGAAATGATCTCGATGATACGCTGCATCACATTATCAGTTCGTCCTCCCTTCCAACCCGATACGATACCATAGGTGACCCCGATCAGTAAGTCAAATAGAGTCGCAACGATCGCAACGGTCAGTGAAATTTTTGTTCCGTAAGTGATACGTTGTGCTAAAGAATGTCCTAAATAATCAGTTCCCAAAACAAAATGAACATCATCTTTGACGCCGTTTTGCTTGTAAACGTCTGTCCATTCACCGCTGACTTTCATTTTACCGTTTAAGCCGTTGATATTGATGCCAGGGATCTTAGCCGGCAGGTTGGCATATTCTGGGTTGGATTTCACCAGCTCGGAATGGTTGATAAATGGCGTCGAACCAAATGACACTATCATCATTACCAAAACGATAAACAAAGAAATCAATGCGCCCTTATTCTTTTTCAAACGACGCCATGCATCTTGTGAGAACGTCAATGAAGGAGCAGCAATTTTTTCACTGTCAAGCTCTTGCTCATGATCTTGAGCCAATGGTTCGAAGCTATCTGGTTGTAAATTATATTTCTCTTCTGCCATTTATTAGTCCTCATTTCCAGTAAGTCTGATCCGTGGATCGATAATTCCGTAAATAATATCTGTGATTAAGATGATCAAAACTAAGCCGAAGCAAAACAACATAGTAACACCCATAATTGTTGGGTAGTCGTTGGTCTGGATCGATTTAACATATTGCTCACCAATTCCAGGGATCGAGAAAATATTTTCGATAACCATTGAACCAGTCATCAAAGCAACGGTATATGGTCCGATCAGTGTAACCAATGGGATCAAACTATTTCTTAAAGCATGGTGGTAAATGATCCCAAATTTGTTCAAACCTTTAGCGCGCGCCAATTCGATATAATCGGAGTTCAAAACGTCGACCATCCCGGTACGAATGAAACGCGCCGTTTCCGCTAGCGGGCCAACACCTAAAGCGATCGTAGGCAAGACTGTGTACGAAAAACCACCCCAATCGGCGATCGGGAACCAGCCAAGTTTCAACGAAATATAGTACTGTAACAAAACAGCCAAAACAAAGTTAGGTACTGATTTACCTACAATAGATAGGACTGTTGCCGAGGTATCGACCCATGTATTTCGATAGATAGCAGCTACGGAACCAACGATGATCCCTAAAAGAACACCGAAGACCATAGCCTGGACACCCAATTGGGCGGAAGCACCGATCCGACTTGAGATCAAGTAAGAAACGGGCTGATTACTAAACTGGAAGGAAGTTCCCAGATCTCCGTGGATCATCCCGAAAATATAGATCACGTACTGTAACCAAATAGGTTTATCCAAACCATACTGCTGGTTCATGATCTTGATCTGCTGTGGTGTCATTTTTTCCTGGTTAGAATATGGCGTCCCTGGCATTAACTTCATTAAGAAGAATGTTATGGTAGCTACCAAGAACAGTGTCAAGGCCATATATAAAACCCTTTTTAGCAGGTATTTCTTCATAATTTACCCTCACATTCTAGGTTCATATTATGTACAACAACCAAGTCAGCCTGACCCGACTTAGTTGATGCAACATCATGCAATTAGCATTTTTTAATTTTAACTTTTAGATTCTTATTTTGCAATTCTTATCTCTCATAAAATTCGGCTTTTGCCAAAAGCCTCTAGTATAAACCAAAAGGAACTGACAACATAGAGCGTGTCAATTCCCCCTGGCTGCACTCGGCTTTTTTAATTAACAAGACCGGTTTATTCCTTGATATAAGCGTTCTTAAAGTTATAGTTGGCACCAGATGAATTGTAGATAACGCCCTTAACTTTATCTTTGACCATCCATGCAGTCGATTGTTGATAAAGTGGAGCAATACCTTGTTCTTGTGTCAAGATCTTTTCAGCTTTGATCAAATCATCCCAACGTTTGTCAGTATTGCCGGCATCCGTTGTCTTAGAAGCTTGGATCAACTTGTCGTATTCAGCATTCTTCCATTCACCATCGTTTTGAGAGTTGTTAGACGTGAATAAGTCTAAGAAACTGATCGGATCAGCAAAGTCTGCGCCCCATGCTGAGATAACTAAATCAAAGTCACCTTGCTCAGAACGTGTCAAACGTGTCTTGAACGGTACGTTTTGAACATGCACATTAACACTCTTACCAAGAGTGGATTCGATCTGACTTTGAACGAACTCTGTAGAGTCCTTAGCTTTATCCGAATCATCACTCAAAAGATTGATATCCATCTTGGATTCGCCGATCTCTTTCATACCTTCTTGCCATAATTCTTAGCTTGAGCCTTATTGTATGTTACACCATCCTTAACGTAAGCTTGATCAGCAAAATCTTTGCCGTCATTCTTAGCTAAGCCCTTAGAAACAAGACCCTTAGAAACTGATGAACCGTCACCTAAGACTTTATTAGTAAGCTGTTTCCGGTTGATAGCCATTGACAGTGCTTGACGGATCTTCTTGTTTTGGAAACGTTTCTGAGTTTGATTATACTGGAAGTAGAATGTACTTGCAGCTTCACGTACTGTGTATTCCTTATCATTCTTCAACTGTTTTGCTTGTTCAGAACTCAAAGGAGTAGCGTCCAACTTGTTTGTCTTGTACAAGTTGTAAGAAGTTGAGTTACTCTTGTTGACCTTGAAGTTGATAGCATCAAGCTTGACGTTCTTCTTATCCCAATAATTTTTGTTCTTAGCTGCTGTCCAGCTCAAGTTAGAACCTGTCCACTTCGTTAACTTAAATGGTCCGTTATAAACCATATATTTCGAAGCTGTACCATACTTACTGCCGGCATCCTTAACGACCTTCTCATTTTGTGGGAAGAATACTGGGAAGCCCATCAACAACTTAAAGTATGGGATCTTCTTGTCAAGTGTGACCGTCAACTTATAATCGCCGTCAGCCTTGATCCCCAATTCACTGGTCTTCTTTTTGCCATCCATGATGTCGTTAGCGTTCTTAACGCCATCAAAGAGGTAAGCATACTGTGAACTGGTCTTAGGATCAACGGTTCTACGCCAGGAATAAACGAAATCCTTAGCAGTCAATTTATCGCCGTTAGACCATTTTGACTTACGTAAGTCAAATGTATATGTTTTGCCGTCGTTTGAAACAGTAGTCTTTTTAGCCAACCCTGGTTCGATCTTGGAATCTTTACCCAAACGATAAAGACCTTCCATCGTATTATTCAACTGGTTAAAACTAACAACGTCAGTTGCTTTAGACATATCCATTGTTGGTAGTTCAGCAGTTTCATCCCAATTCAAAACTTGTTTTGAATCATTAGATGAAGACTTAGAACCACAAGCGGCTAAAGTCAATGCGGAAACAGCCATGACAGCACCCGCTGTAGCAAATTTTTTAAGCTTCATTCTAGTAACAACTCCTTTTTATATGTATTGACAGATACCGCACATATCTCTCTCAACGTTGTATAAATTTTATATGAAATTGATATTAAAATCAAGAGTACACTCTAATTTTTTTAATATTTATTTTTGATGTTTCGCATAAGCGTCCGTTTTACGCGGTATAAGGGCCTTATTTTTTCTCATTTTTCGAAAATGTGAACAATTGTGAACGTTTTAATATTGCATGTGCGCAGTCGAATATCTCTTAGTTTCTTATTTTCCTTTCATGCGCTAGGCAAACTTTCTTAGAGTTTGCTAGTGATTATCCGCCAAAACTGCCGCACCTTTATTTTCTTTTGCAGCCAAAGAAAACAAAGTAAATGTTATAATGGCTATGAAGTACGAATGGAGGAAAATATATGGATCGTGCAATTCTTGCAGGAATCGATAATGGACATGAGAATTTTGAATATACAATGAGTGAGTTAGCAGCCTTGACCGAAGCCGCAACTATTAGTCCACAAGTAACTATTACCCAAAAATTAGATAAACCGGTCGCTGCCAGCTATTTCGGCAGTGGCAAATTAAATGAGATCAAAAACGCCGCCCAAGCAGCAGAAGCTATCGATCTGATCGTCAACGATGAATTGACGCCTACGCAACTAAGAAATATCGAAGATGAAACAGGGTTGACTGTCATCGATCGAACGGCACTTATCTTGGAGATCTTTGCCCGCCGTGCACATACCCGTGAGGCAAAACTGCAAGTACAGATCGCTTCATTGCAATATCGCCTGCCTCGCTTGCGGACTTCCAGCTTAAATCGGTTTGACCAACAAACTGCCGGGAGTGGTGGTAGCTTTACCAGTCGTGGTGCTGGTGAAACACAAATGGAATTAAATCGGCGGACTATTCAAAATCAGATCACTCATTTGCGGCATCAACTTAAAGAGGTCGAACAAGAAGAACGAACTAAACGTAAAGCACGCGATCGTTCCGGCTTAAAAACAGTCGCACTGGTCGGATACACGAACGCCGGCAAATCCACGACTATGAACGGCCTCCTGCGTTTGACGAAGCAAGACTCAGAAAAACAAGTCATTGAAAAAAACATGCTCTTTGCAACTTTGGACACATCCGTCCGTAAAATCCAGTTTGAAGACAATAAAGAGCTCTTACTCAGCGATACGGTCGGTTTTGTTTCATCCCTACCCCACCAACTAGTCGAAGCTTTCAAAACCACCTTGGCAGAAGCAGCTCAAGCAGACCTTTTAGTACAAGTGATCGATGTTTCTGATCCACACGCCAAGGAAATGGTCAAAACAACTGAGAAAACTTTGCAGGAGATCGGAGTTTCAGGGATACCAATGATCTATGCGTTTAACAAGGCTGACATGGACCCACAGTTACGCTATCCAGAAATAGCAGGAGATCAGATCACATACAGTGCACAAGATGATGAGTCTTTACAACTACTGATCAAAATGGTGAAAGAAAAGTTATTTGCCGATTTTATCACTAAAACTTACCTGATACCATTTGATCAAGGTAAATACTTGGAACAATTAAACAATAATTCCAGCGTTTTAAAAACAGATTATACGACAGAAGGAACCGTCATTACGGCAGAAGTCTCGCCCACAACTGCTAGCATTTTGCAGAAATTTGAAAAAGCTTAGACAAAGAAGAAGTAGCGCAGAAAAATGAAGTACCTCATAATTGTTAGTTTCTATTTCTAACAATTATGAGGTACTTCAACACGTTACTTCTTTTTTATTCTCTTTAACGAACTCTTCGGTCCATGAAATACGCAGATAAGTGGTTATCACTACCTTCTTGAAAACCTAGGTAATGGAAAAACTTACGTGCGTCATTATTAGGTTTTGCTGCAACCATGATCTGACCGACCGCTCCAAAATAATTTAACAGGTGCAGCATTAAAGTTTTACCGATCCGTTTTCCCTGAAATTCGGGGCAAACCAAGAGATCCTGAACGTAAACGACCGTCGAAAAATCACTTAAAGCACGGACCATCCCAACTAGCCTCTCCCCTTCATAAGCTGCGATCACAAAAGACTTCTTTAATCCTTTTTTTAAGTTATCTATATTTTCAACGTCCTTTTGCCATCCGACTGAGTCATAGAGCACGGTGATCTCTTTTTTAGTTAGTCTGGGATTTACAATCAAATCCATGATTTCACCTCTCTCGAATATGTATTCATAACAAAGATTAAAATAATATGATAATTTTATGTTATTTATTATAAGAAAATCAGCTGTGCTTTTCAAGCTAAATTTAAATTTATCCTTATTTTAGGCGTTTAGCCCAAGAAAAATGCGCAATTTTCTTTGGGCTAAAAATGAGATTTTTCAGCAGATCACACAAAAATCCTCATAAACGAATATCAGTAAGATGCATTACAAATTTGAAACTATCAGTCGTTATCATCTGCCTCACTTTTAATGCTTAACACTCTCAGCTTGATCTTCAGCTGTTTTTAGCAGTTCATCATTTTAAAGCTATAATTTTAGCTAAGAAAAAAACTGCCCTATCCTAGTTAGAATAAGCAGCTTTATTTTAGTATTCCTAAATTTTTAGTTATGATCAACTTCTAGGGGTCTAGCCAAAGCGTTTTTCCATTCTCCTTGCGACTATGGATAAAGCGTAACAGACTATGAAGTACATGACAGCGATGATCAAGTACATCGGCAGCATATACCTGGTATCCTGCCCATAAATTATCTGGGCACGATAAAGCAATTCTGGCAGCACGATGATCGTTGCCAACGATGTATCTTTGACCAATGAAATGAACTGCGAAACCAATGGCGGGATCATCTTTAGCAAAGCTTGCGGTAAAATGATATGCCGCATAGCCTGCCAGTATGACATCCCAGTCGAACGCGCACCTTCCATTTGTCCAGGATCGACCGCAATGATCCCACTACGAACGATCTCAGCCAACATCGCTGACTCAAAGACAACCAAAGCTGTGATCGCAGCAGACATCGGTGACATCCGCAGACCCGTCCTCGGCAAAGCAAAGTAGGTGAAAAAGATGATCAGCAGCAACGGTAAGTTACGCAGGATATCGATCACAAAACCTACAAACGCCGAAACATACTTGAAACCAACATAGCGAATGATACCAAGGATCAATCCGATCACGAAACTCAAAACGATCGAGATAAACGAAACTTCAAGCGTAATGCCCAAACCTGCTAGTAAAAACTTAATGTTGATCCACGAATAAGCTTGACTTAAAATAGACATCTTTTCTCACCCCCTAGGCTAATTTCTTTTCGAGATGACGCATGTAATAACTTAATGGCAAAGTCAAGATCAAATAAAAGACCCCTACGACTAAGTAAGTATTAAACGTGTCAAAAGTTGCTGATGCCAAAGCATCTCCCCGATACATCAAATCAAATCCAGCCACGAAAGCCAAAACTGAAGAGTTTTTGATCAGGTTGATAAACTGATTTCCCAAAGGTGGGATCACTAAACGGAAAGCTTGAGGCAACACGATATAACGCATTGCTTGCCAATATGTCATCCCATTAGAACGAGCACCTTCCATTTGTCCAGGGTCAACAGACTGGATCCCAGCCCGGACCGTCTCGGCGATAAAAGAAGAAGTGTACAAGGTCAAGCCTACTGTCCCGGCTGCAAAGCCAGACATTGGAGCGACATATTGTGGGATAACCACATAAAAGAACATAGTTATGACCAGTAAAGGAATATTCCGAAAAATTTCAATATATGCATGGGCTATCCCGCGGGCAAGTTTGCTCGGTACTGTTTCTATGATCGCAAAACCTGCTCCAATGATCAGTGAGAAGAACAAGGCGATCACACTAGCCAGCAAAGTATTGCCAAACCCAGTTAATAGGGTCGACCAGTTATTAATTAAAACTTGGATCATGGTTCTTCCACCTCCTTAACATCAAAGCCAGGAATACCGCCAAACCATTTTGCTACCAAACGTTTGTATGTTCCGTTTGCCCGGAGCTCATTTAAGGCCTTATTCAAATGATCGCGCATTTCATCTTGACCCTTATCTACAGCTAAGCCGTAAGGTTCATTGGTAAAGGTGCCGCTAACAACTTCATAGTCTGGATTTTCTTTAGCGATACCATACAAAATACCATTATCAGTCGTCATTGCGGTCCCTTGCCCCGACTTGAGAGCAGTGAATGCCTGGGCGTAATCATCTAATTCTAAGACCCTGGCTTTCGGAGCATACTTATGCACATTATCGACCGCAGTCGTTCCCTTAACGGCCATGACTTTAGTTCCCGTCTTATTAAGATCGCGGATCGTTTTGATCGAGCTGCCTCTTTTGACTAACAAAGATTGGCCGGCACCGAAATAAGGTTGCGTAAAGTTGATGATCTTCTTACGTTCATCAGTGATCGTCATCGCAGCTGCAACAGCATCGATGTTACCATTCTTGAGCAACGGTACCTTCGTCTTGGCAGTCGTTTGTACAAACTCTGCTTGAGCATCTTTACCATACATTTGCTTGGTCAATGCTTTAGCCAGATCAACGTCAAAACCGTCAATATTACCAGTTTTCACGTTCATTAAACCAAACAGACGCGTATCAGCTTTAACGCCCCAAACGATCTTTTTAGTTTCCTTCGTACTTTCGTAAACATTATCTGGTTTTTTTTCAGCACAGCCAGCAAGCACGGTCACCAAGAAAACTGGTACCAGTAAAGTAAGTACCCTTTTGAACCATTTTGACATGCTTGCTCCCCCCTATTTGTGCACGATGATCTTGCTTAAGAATTGACGTGCACGTTCTTCAGTTGGATGATTGTAAAATTCTTCTGTCGGATCATCTTCAACTATCACTCCATCATCGATAAAAACCACACGGTCGGCTACTTCGCGAGCAAATCCCATTTCATGAGTCACTACGACCATCGTCATATCCGTCGTCTGTACGATCTTCTTGATAACATTCAAAACATCATCGATCATTTCCGGGTCCAAAGCACTAGTTGGTTCATCAAACAACATTACTTTGGGGCGCATTGCCAATGACCGAGCGATAGCCACCCGTTGTTTTTGCCCACCAGATAACTGGCGTGGTTTGGAATCAACTTTGGAGGTCAAACCAACTAAGTCAAGATAATTCATCGCGATCTCTTTATTTTCTTTTTCGTCACGCTTAAGGACCAAACGCGGTGCCAACATGACGTTTTCTAAAACTGTTTTGTTGTCATACAGGTTAAAATGCTGGAAAACCATTCCAACATCACGGCGGAGTGTATTTAGATCCGCTTTTTTACTTGAAAGATCCATCCCATTAACGAGCAATTGGCCAGATGAAAAACCTTCTAGTCCATTGACCGTCCTGATCAAAGTACTTTTTCCAGAACCAGATGGACCGATCACAACAACGACCTCACCTTGATTGACCTTCAAATCGATATCTTTTAAAGCATGAAAGTCGCCATAAAATTTATTCACTTTATTAAATTCGATCATTGCCATATCTATCGCCTGCTTTCGTTTCAATTTTTACAAAGTCTGAACTTTGTGTCTAGTAACACTAATAATTTTATAGAAAAAAAACAAGAAAAGCAAGAAAATACTCAGGGGGCTTACTAATTTTCATATATTGTTAGCGCTTACAACTACTGTTGTTAAAGGATTTACAAAATTTGAATATATACAATCTTCATACATTCACGAACATTAGCTCTTTTTTGAAGGAAAATTGACATCATGTCAAATGTCTTCACTATAAGTTATTAGCCCTTAAACGATAAAAAATCCCTTGTTATCAGTTAATTTTTGATAAACAAAGGGAATTAATTTATCTAAATTTCTAAAATGAAACCTAACATCACTGTGTCAAATAAGCAACTAAAAATAATATATCATTGTTGTCTTGTTCGACGGCTCAGATAGTGCTTCTTATCTTTTTGTTCTCCACTACCTTTTGATTCTTGCTCATCTTTCTTTGCGGCTTGCTCTTTTTTGTGAAGTCCAAATTTTCTAGCAGGTTTCTCTTCGCTCTCCCCTTCTTCAAGCTCATCTTGTTTGCCAAGGTCTAATTCAGGCACCGGAGCACCTTTCTTTTTATAGGCAAACTTAACATCTATTTCATAAGGTTGTTCAAACTCTTCTGCCCCTTGACGAGTCGCTTTTTAGCAGGACCACCAGTTAAGACTACAGTTGCAAGATAAACGTCAAACTTCTTAACGGCCTCACTTGCCGTTAATAGCCCAATGGTATCGATCGTTGCCAGATCAGTTGAGCGCATCTGATTGATACCCCCACGGATCACCAATTTCTGCTGTTCTTCAACCATTCCAAAATACGGTAAAGCAACTGGTTCGACCAATTTATGAACTTCCTTGCCGCTGTTTTGGGAAAGCTTAGCGATCTGTTTATCAGTCATTCCAGAATAATTAGCATAAACAAAGCCAATATCTTGTAATGCCTGAGCCATTTCTTGGATATTATTTTTTTGCGTATCAGAAATATCCAAAGTAGCTGGAAGAAAATCTTCGTTTTCGCCAAAGATCCCATTTGTTTGGACAAAACCAAGTCCAACATGTGCCAGAGCTTTTTCTTCTTCGCTTAGAGGATCCTTAGATTCGATATGCAAAGCCTTTTCGATCCTTGGTGATACATCATATTTTGCTTGCCTATCAGTAAAATAATACATGATATTTAAGTAACAAAAGTACGCGATCCCTAAAAAGGCAAGAATAAACAAGGTCCCTCTTCCGGGAAAACCATTTCTAAAGAAACGATACGATACGTACAACAGGTAAAAGTTACCTCCTGTTGCTAAAATCGTATAGACTCGACTCTTGATCGTAGCACTTAGATTAACATAGCCAAGCGAGGCGGCAATCGTCTGAAATAAAGCAAACATAAATTTAACCTCCCTCCCTATTCACTATCTTCTTGCGTATTGGGCGTTTGTTGTGCGCCAGTATTATTGTCAGAATTACCATTATTACTATCGTTGCCTGTATTATTACCAGTATTTCCATCTTGGGTACTACTGTCATTCGCAGAAGATCCATTTTGACTTTGATCACTATCATCGCTACTGTCATTACCATTTTGACTTGTAGCAGACGATGAGCTGGCATTAGAAGTTGAAGACGAACTTTCTGCAGAACTATTTGCCGAAGAAGAATTTTCGCCCTGGCTTGAAGAACTATTAGACTCACCAGATTCATCTGAAGTCAGCGAGCTGCTGCTGGACAACGAAGACGAACTAGAAACCACTGAACTTCTCGGTTTACCTTCTGAAGAATGAGTAGCCGTATTAACAACAACATTGGTTGCACCAAGAGCAAGGACCGCCGAAAAAATAGCAAACGGTGTAATAAACGGTGCAGTTCTCTTAGACACTTCTCTTCCTCCTTTAAAAACAGAGCGGAGAAACTCGGGAGACAATGAGCATTATCGGACTTAGACCTTATAGTGCGGTCTTGGCACTGTGAAGTCTAAGTTGGATAAGCGGAGTTGTCTGAGTTTCGCAGCTCGACTATAAAAACAGAGCGCAGTGAAGCGGGAGAAAGTGAGCACTATCGTAGTCTAGTCATATAGCGCGGTTTTTGCGCTGTAAGACTAGACTGGGATAGGCGGAACCTTTCTGCTTCATGTAGCTCGACTAAAAACAGAGCGGAGCAAGCCGGTTAAGCCTCGAGCATTATCGGAGCCAGGAACTATAACGCGTTTTTCAGCGGTGTAGGCCCTGACTTGGATAAGCGGAAAGGCTTGGCTTGCGGAGCTCGACTATAAAAAATAGCCTACGAACCCCCCAACTTGTCCGTTAACTGTTAAAACATTTAAATATTAATTTAAACCAACCATATAATATAAAAAACTGCCAGCTAAAAACCTGACACACACTTATTATAGAATAATTTTTCTACTAGGGAGCAAAAGAGACTGTTTCCTTAGATAAATTTAAAACTGTTAACGATTTATACAGAAATACTATCATGTGAAGCTCAAGAAACACCTTGCGCTAGACATTTGTCACAAATACCATAGATCTCAAAACGATGCCCTTCGATCTTGCAGCCGGGCAATTGTTCTTGAAAATAATCCAGAGGGCATTCTTCGAGTTCAAAGACAGCACCACAATTGCGGCAAATAAAATGGTGATGATGCATATTGCTAAAGTCGCACTGATACTTAACTATCGTGCCGCCAGCCTGGCTTTTAGTTTCAATAATTCCGATCTGTTCAAATTCACGGAGATTACGGTAGACTGTGTTATAACTCATCGTAGGATAAATTTCACGCATATGTTTATCAACTTGGGTAACTTCCAAATATTCGTGCTGATTATCACTCAAGTACTCTATCAGACTGCGTCGTTGTTTGGTCAATTTATAATTATTCTTTTTTAAGATCCGAACTGCATCAGCGATCAAATCATTCACATCCTTTAAAAAGTAATCATTACTACTATGGTATAGTAGCACGAATATTCAACCACGTTAACTAACAGGTCCCATCGTTAAATAACACAGAGTGGCTGAAAAATAAAGATTGTTTCAATTTCGCAGATCAGGGGCAGCAACCTTCCAACCAACCTTAATTAACCAAGCATCCAGGTAATGCTTAGTTTGTTCCCAGTCATCATTCAGTATAAGTTCGGCATGTTCGTGTAATTCTTGGGGTAACTTAAGATCACGTCGTGCTTCTGAACTTTCCAGGCGCTTTTTGATCAACTCTTCTCTGTCGCCACGCTGTGCAAGACGACGGGCTTGCCTTTTTTGGTCAGAAGTTTCTAAGTAAAGGACCAATGTTTCTGCTGGCATTTTTTGCAAGTATGAGATCGCACCTTTGGTATCCAAGACGATCACCGTCCAGTCATTAAGTTGCCAGGCTTTTTGTAACCCCTCAACCGAGGAACCATATTTTTTATCATCATATTTAACATGTTCTAGGAAGTGATTGTCAAAAAATGAACTATCTGTCTCAAAATAATAATCCACACCATCCTCCTCGCCAGGCCGTTTTTGTCGAGTTGTGTGAGTCAAGATCTTTTCCATGCCATACTTTTCAGTCAGATAATTACGGACCGTCGTTTTGCCGGTCCCTGGCGCTCCGGTGATCACTACCACATGTTTCATGTCAAATTCCCCCCTATGCTTTTCTATATTCTATCATTCTCGATATCTTATGTGTACCAAATGACCTATACGCGGTCTAAACTTCTGACATCTGATGTCATTTAAATATTTGGCAAAATCAAATTGTTTCGTTTCAAAAAATTATTTTCTAATTTTTCTTTAACAATGCATGCCTTTATGATATAACCGTATGTATATTAAATTTAGATTTGGCAACTTCCTAGATTAATAGAACTCTCATTTTAAATTGGAAGTTGTGAAATTTTATTTGGAGGCATACTTATGAGTTTAAGAGAACGTGTGACCCGCAAAGAGGATCTCTCCCGCTACTTGGACCAAGATAAAAGGTTCGAAAAAACTATGGGCTCATCTGATTTGATCGCTATGGGCGTGGGAGCAGTGATCGGCACGGGGATCTTCATCCTTCCAGGCACCGTGGCAGCTGTGCACAGTGGCCCTGCCATCGTCTTGTCATTTGTGATCGCGGCTATTGTTTGTTCAACTGCAGCCATGTGCTACGCTGAATTTTCTTCTGCCTTACCCATTGCCGGCAGTGCTTATTCCTTTGGCAACGTTATTTTCGGGGAAGGTCTCGGTTGGTTTCTTGGTTGGTCCCTGATCCTAGAATATATGTTGGCAGTCGCTGCGGTATCGTCTGGATTTGCTTCATATTTTAATTCTTTTATTGCAGGTTTCGGTTTACATATCCCCCAAGCTTTGAATGGACCATTTGATCCAGCTCACGGTACATATTTCAATATCGTGGCTTTTGCCATTATCTGGGTGATCTTTTTGCTGCTTTCACGAGGTGTTTCAACTTCAATGAAAGTGAATAATTTGATGGTCATTATCAAAATCGCGATCATTATCCTATTCTTATTAGTAGGTGCTTTCTTTATCAAACCTGCTAATTGGAGCCCCTTCGCTCCATTTGGCGTAAAGGGCGTGTTTTCAGGTGCTTCCTTGGTATTTTTTGCCTACCTGGGATTTGATTGTGTCTCTGCAGCTGCCGCCGAGGTAAAACAACCAGAAAAAAATATGCCTCGCGGGATCATTGGTACTTTGGTGATTTGCACAATTTTATACATCCTCGTCTCCATCGTCCTGACCGGTATGGTCAAATATACCAAACTAGATGTCGGCAATCCAGTCGCTTTTGCCTTGCAACTTGTCCACCAAAATTGGGTCGCTGGCGTGATTTCCGTCGGAGCTATGCTAGGTATGTTTACAATGATGATCTCGATGATCTACAGTCCTTCTCGCTTGATCTATTCGATCGGGCGTGATGGCCTCTTCCCTAAATTTTTGGGCCAGGTCAGTGAGAAAACTCATATGCCCACCCACAGTATGCTCGCAGTAACGATCATTATCAGCGTGACAGGAAGTATGCTGTCGCTTGACCAGCTGACTAACTTGGTCAATATTGGGACTTTGATGGCATTTACCTTCGTTTCAGCTGGGATCATTCCCTTGCGCAAACGAAAAGATATCCCAAACAAAAACGGCTTCAAAGTTCCTTTCTATCCTGTTTTACCGATCATCTCAGTACTTTTATGTATTGTGATGTTGACCCAGCTTTCTAGTGAAACATGGATCATGTTTGCTGTTTGGGTAGTGATCGGCGCCATTATCTATTTCAGTTATGGACTTAAACATAGTAAACTAGCCCAAGACAAATGATATAAATTATAAACAGCAAAAAGATGTCGTTTTTTCCTAATTGGGAGAAGATGACATTTTTTCGTGTGATCCTAAACAAACTACTCCTAGTATCTTACTAGTCCACTTTATTATGTTTAATGACCAAAAAACAACTCTCCGCCGTATCGGACGAAGAGTTGTTAGTTCTTATGAAGAATGTGCTGTTTTTAACGCAGCCGCTTTACTCGCCAACCATCCGTGCATCTTAGCATAAGCAAGTGCAAAAACGCCGATTACAGCAACACCTTTGATCAAGTTAAATGGAACTACACCATACAATACCATCTTGCTGATCGGCAAAGATAACTTCATTCCTAAAGAAGCAACATAAGCCGGCATAATAACTGTTACATTAGCGAATGCTAGGATGACTGTCAGTGTCAAGGTCCCTCCAAGACCGGCCAATAAATAATCTTTAACGTGCGGATCATCCTTGCCCTTTAAAATCAAATAAACTGGTAAGCAGATAGCCAAAGTTGACACAAACTCCGTTGAAACATCGATCAAGTTTGGTAAAGAAACCCCCGATACAATGAAAAATAGTAATGACCGGATCAAATTGATCCCAATACCGCCACCGATCCCTAAAGCAAAAAAGCCCAAAAGGACCGGCACATCAGCAAATTCAATCTTCAAATATGGTACCAGCGGAATGACTGGGAATGCGATAAATCTTAGAATATAAGAAATACCTGCCAGACCTGCCGCGATGACCCACTTTTTAATTGAACTATGCTCCATGATGAAACCCCTCCTAAATTAATAGAGGTTTATCTTCAACGTAATTTATCAACATAAAAAAGCTCTGCTACCTTTTTCCAGGGTAACAGAGTGTCCTTTTGCTTTCCAAATCACTCTATCTTCTTCCATCCAGACTCTAACTGTCGGTCTTGGGATCACGCCAAGTCAACCTCATCACTAGGATAAGGGTCGCGGACTATTACCGCCGGTCGGGAATTACACCCTGCCCTGAAGATAAACCATATTCTTTTACCACGCCTATAATACCATCAGAAAATTAGGATTGCAAACGTTTCATTCAAAAAGATTTATTTATTCCGCTTTATCTTGCATAAAAGTAAAGACACCCACATTTGCCTAAGCCTGCGCAAACCACTGACTTGCGTTATAATTGCTGTTAACGATAACTATTTTGAAAAGAAGGAGAATGTATGAAATTCAATCAATACTCACGCATACCAACATCCTATCGGACCCAGGTCTCAGAGCTTCAAGGGATCGGATTTTTGGACCAATTAGTCACTCCACAAACCAGTTTAAATGACCTCTGGTTGTCATTTATTTATAAATCTTTCCCTCAAGCTCAAAGTAAGAGCAGTTTGAAGGAAATGGTCAGCAACCTTTTAGCAACACCCACCCAAGATGTTCTGGCATACATAAGCCAAAAGACTGTTGATGCTGCATCATTTTACACAGTCGGTTTACAGTTGCTTGGCTTTACTTGCGGTGACGATTTCAAAATCGAATCTCCTTTGCAAACAATGCAGGAATTCGGTTTAGCTTATCACGCAAAGATCAGCAATATCGAAGAACTGGTCGGTGCTTGGTACGACTTATTAAATACTCGTGGCAAAAACGGTCAGATCTTACTAGATGACTTAGCAACTCGTGGTTACTTCCTACCATTATATGATCTGCCAGTTGGACAAAAACCTTTACTTTTCAACGGCAAATCACAGCCCGTTTTTTCCACTGACGATTTGATCAGAGAAGTAGTCTACATTGAATCAAGTCTTGATACCGATCATGACGGTCAACTTGACCTGCTTAAAGCTGAGATCTTACGTCCGTTTGATACTAACGATGGCCTAAAAGTTCCGGCCGTCTACACCGCAAGCCCCTATAATCAGGGAACAAACGACGAAGCTGGCGACAAGATGATGCACAATGTCGATCGCACATTGGCTCGCAAAGAACCTAATGACCTCAAATATGAAGACATTAAATACCAGCAACCTGCTGAAAAATTATTACCAGAGCGTGAGGTCATGGGAACGACACAACAAGCTGAAGAAACATTTGGCCGCGAATCTTCCTATACCTTAAATGATTATTTAGCTGCACGCGGATTCGCTATCGTCTACGCAGCAGGGATCGGCACACGCGGTTCACAAGGCGTGAGGACCTGCGGCAGTCCCGAAGAAACGGCATCGACGATCGCGATCATTGAATGGTTGGCTGGCAATCGCCGGGCCTTCACTAACAAGACAGACAATATAGAGATCAAAGCTTGGTGGTGTAATGGTTCAGTCGCTATGACAGGACGTTCTTATTTAGGTACTCTTGCTACTGCCGCTGCAACGACTGGCGTGGAAGGCCTAAAAACGATCATCTCTGAAGCAGCTATTTCCAATTGGTATGATTATTATCGTGACAATGGTTTAGTTATCGCACCGGGAGGTTTTCCGGGTGAGGACGCCGATGTCTTAGCCGAAGAGTGTTTTAGTCGTCAACTCGATGGTGCTGACTATCTGAAGGTCAAACCTTTTTTTGATCAGCAATTGGCAAAGATCACAAGCGACCAAGACAGAACGACTGGAGATTACAATAGCTTTTGGGATGCACGCAATTATTTGAAAGATATTAAAAATGTCAAATGTGATGTGCTGATGGTCCACGGTGTCAACGACTGGAACGTTAAGCCACGCAACGTCTACAATTTGTACAACGCCCTGGCCAAATTACCAGTCACTAAAAAATTGATCCTCCATCAAGGTCAACACATTTACATTAATGCTTTCCGTTCGTTAGACTACAGCGAAATGGTCAATTTATGGTTAACAAATAAGTTGTATGACGTTGATAATAAGGCCGACGAGATCTTACCCGCTGTTTTGGTACAAGACAATGTCCAACCAGAAACATGGTCAGCATACCAAGATTGGGATGAGAACGATGTAGATCAACATGACTTGTACTTTAGCCCGGATAAACTAACAAGTGTTGCAGGAACTACGACTGGTAAAGTTTCATTTTCTGATCATTTGGAGGCAGACCAGTTTGCCAGATACCGTGCCGATTTTGACGGTTGGAGGAATGACATTTTAGCTGATAATCCCCATGACTTAAGCAACAACCGTTTGCAATTCAAGTCCCAGCCACTAGATGAAGACAAGTTATTACGCGGGACAGCTCACCTGAAGTTAAGGGTCGCAAGTGACCATGATCATGGGATGCTTTCAGTGATGCTCGTCGACTATGGACGCAGCAAACGTCTGGCAGTTTCACCCAGGATCTTAGCCCGTAAAAACATCGGCGAAGGTTACCATTGGCGCGAAGACGACCTAAACGAGTTTCAACTTACCAAGGAAACCTCATTTAAGATGATCTCCAAGGGCCACATCAACCTGCAAAATAGGACCGCAAGTTACAAGACGGACGATTTAAAAGCTGGTCAATTTTACGATGTCGAATTTGACTTACAGCCAACCTTTTACCATCTGCCTAAGGGCCACCAGTTAGGCTTAGTCCTCTATTCGACCGATATGGAAATGACCGTTCGCGGCAATGAAAATATCAATTATTCACTGAATTTACCTGAATGTCGCTTGTCTTTCAAAATAAGTGCATATTAATAAAAAAACGTTCCACACTTCTAACTTGTGTGGGACGTTTTTGTTATTTTCTGGACCAGCTAGAAAGAGATCGTATGACTCTGTTTAGTGCGGAGTGGAGAGATTTTGGACGATTTCCATCTGCTTTACTTGCAACAGGTGAAAACTTTGCTTGACTTCACTCGAGTTCTATCCACTCGCATCTCCGAATGAAAAATTCGTTCAGTTACTCACTTATTTCAAATAAGAGACAGGTTTTTTGACCTCGATTTTTGTTCCTTGATACTGCTTTTTAATATACTTCTGAATAGCTGGCTCGTGATAGAGTTTGATGAGCTTTTTATATGAACCTTTGTTTTGATTGCCAGTAGCTGTAGCTAAAATATTGATGTTTTGACGTGTGCTTTGATTGATTTTTTCATGGTACAAAGAATCATGCAAAACATTCAATTTTCCTTCTAAGGCAACCGTGTTTGAGATCAATGCTGCATCCACACTGTTCAAAACTCGTGGTCCAGTCGTATCGTCGATCTGCTTGAATTTTAGGTTCCGTGGGTTTTCAGTAATGTCACTAGTATTTCCTAAGGAGCCAAAATCCTTCTTCAACTTGACCAAACCCGCATCCTCTAACAATAACAAGCCACGCGCTGTATTGGCCGGGTTATTAGCAATCGCGATCGTTGCTCCTGCTGGGATCTGCTTTACAGAATCGTACTTATCAGAATAAATGCCAAGCGGCTCTAAGTATGTCGTGCCCAAGACTGCCAGCTTATGTTGCGGATTTTCCTTATTATAGGCTTGCATGTATGAATATGACTGAAATGCATTGACATTAACATTATTTTCGGAAGTTGCATTATTTAACTGCACTCCATCGGTGATCTGCTTAACTTTGATCTTCAACTTTAATTTCTTCGCCTCAGGACTCGCCGCGATATGTTGCCAAACATCATAGTCGCTACCCTGTGAACCAACTGTGATTTGGTCAGGGGCATTTTTGACACTATAAGTATTATAAGTGTGTAGACTGACCGCAACTAAAACGATCACCACTAGACTAGAAAACAAGACCAGCCAGTTTTTAATTTTCACTTCCGCTCACCTCTCTCGGACTTTTTTTAACATTTGTCAAACTTGCTGGCTTAAACACGTGCTACCTTTTTTGCGAGTTGATCGCCAATGATCTGAGTCGCAAATACCAACACCAAAATTACCAACAAGACAGCAAAAGTCACATCATTTTCAAATCGTGCGTAGCCGATGCTGATCGCAATGTCGCCCAAACCGCCAGAGCCGATCGCCCCAGCCATGGTAGTTAGTCCTAATAAACTGATGATCGTAACGACTGACGCACGGATAATATCCGGCAAACACTCGCGCAAATAAATACGGAAAATAATTTCTGTCGGACTCGAACCCATCGCCTGAGCCGCTTCGATCACAGACGGCTCAATACTTAATAAGGCATTTTGGATCTGACGGGCGTAAAACGGGAAGATCCCCACGATCAGCGGTATCAAGGCTGCAGTTGTCCCAACAGTTGTACCCACAATGTACTTAGTGACAGGAGCGATCACCGCCAACAAAATAATGAAGGGTACCGAGCGTAAGAGGTTTACGACCTTATCTAAGAAACTATAAAATGGTGGATCAGCATCGATCCCGCCTGGCTGAGTTATGACTAAAAAGATCCCTGTCCCGATCCCCAGCACCGCAGCGATCGAGGCCGACCAAAATGTCATATAGATCGTTTCCCAGGTAGCTTGCACGAACTGTGGCCATATTTGTACTACATTTGGAAACCATTCAGCTAGCATTTTTTTGGCTCCTTTCTTCGGCGGCGATATCTGTGACTGTAACACCAACATCTTCTAAATAAGTGATCCCCGGTCCTACTCTGCCGTTTTCTTCCGAAAGGATCACCAGCATATAACCGAGTGAAAGTTGGGCAACCTTTTGTACGTTGGCAAATAAAATATTGGCTTTGATCCCAAACTTGTCAGTCAATTCAGAGATCACGGATTCATCTGTAGCTTGACTTGAAAATTTCAAATACAAAAGGCGTTCGTTACTAGACAAATTTTCCAACAAGTCATCATCTACTATCTGTTGCCGCATCTGTGTAACATTGGCTGCTGACTCGATAAAGGTTTGTGTCAGTGGCCGTTGCGGTTGGGCAAAAACTTTCCCAACAGACCCACGTTCGATGATCCGTCCGTCTTCCATGACTGCCATTTCCTGACAGATCGACTTGATGACCTGCATCTCATGTGTGATCAAAACCACTGTCAAACCTAACTCGTGATTTAATTTTTGCAAAAGCTTTAAGATCGACTCGGTCGTTTGCGGATCTAAGGCACTCGTTGCTTCATCGCTGATCAAAATGTCGGGATCATTTGCCAATGCCCGCGCGATCGCAACTCGCTGCTTTTGTCCACCGGAAAGATCTTCTGGATATGAAGCGGCATAATCTGCCAGCCCAACCAGATCTAATAACCTTTTAGCCTTAGCTTTTCGCTTCGCACGAGTGATCTTTTCACTGAGTAAGGGGTACTCCACGTTGTTTAACACTGTCCGGGAACGCAAAAGGTTAAATTGCTGGAAGATCATTCCGATTTTTTTGCGAACTTTGCGTAAACCCTTATCATTTAAATCTTGCAAGTTTTGGCCAGACACACTAACCGTTCCACTTGTCGGCCGCTGCAATAAGTTGATGACGCGGACCAAGGTACTTTTTCCAGCACCCGAATAACCCACGATACCATAAATACTTCCTCGTTTAACCTGCAAAGAAACGTCATCGACCGCGCTAAGAGTATCACCCTTTTTATCAAAGGTCACGCTGATATTTTGCAGGTCGATCGCAATTGATGCTGTACTCATCTGATCACTCTCCCCCTTCATTCACTAGTGAAATTTCATACCACCATCGACCTGCAAAGACTGGCCCGTCACATAAGCAGCAGCTGGCGATGCAAACCAAGCGATCACTTCAGCCACATCTGCAGGGACGCCCTCTCTGCCCAATCCGATCTCTGTCAAACAGTTGGCTTGTTGTTCTTCGACAGATAAACCTTTGATTTTAGAAGTCTTTGCATCGATCGCATCCCGCAACGGTGTCCGCACGATCCCCGGATTATAAGCATTGACGGTGATCTGGTCAGACGCTAGTTCTTTGGCAGCCGATTGCGTCAAACCCCTGATCCCAAATTTGGAAGCTGAATATGCACTTTGCAGGGCGGACGCTTCGACACCGGCTAATGACGCAGCATTAATGATCCGACCGCCATGACCTTGTTCTTTAAACCGAGTAGCTGCAGCCTGGATCCCCCAAAACGTTCCTTCAAATTAACATCTAATAGATGGGAAACCTGTTCTGGATCAGAATCAACGAGCGGATCAATGAAAGCTTCACCAGCGTTATTTACATAAACGGCTAATTCCCCTAAATCAGCGACAGCCTGGTCGACTAAATCGAAAACTGCCTGGCGGTCCGCCACGTCGACAATGTACGCTTGTGCCTGATAACCTTGGTCGCGTATCTTCTGTGCAACTACAGGCGCTGTCTCCTGGTTGATATCCGCAACTGCAATCGCAAATCCATCTTGAGCTAAACGATAAGCTGCTGCTTCACCGATACCTTGCCCTGCCCCTGTAATAATTGCTGTTTTACTCATATTTGATTACCCCTTTTTCTCTTAAATAAAAAATTCCTTACTCCTGTCACTAAACAACAGAAGCAAGGAATTTGCGTTACCATCCTGATTTGTTTGCAGATCACTCATGCAAACCTCAATAACCACAAAATAAATCATCTGCGGTTTGTCCTTTAACGGGGACAAAGCGGGTCACGCTCACCATTTGTTAGCTCACGTTACCTGATCATCGGCCATTTTTCATGTTCAAAATAGTGACGACTTTCAGCAACCATCGTCTCTCTGTTAACCGTTTCAAACACTACTTTCCGAATCAACTCATTTAAATTTTTTGTTAAATAAAAAACGCCCTCAGGAAAAAATCATTTCCTAAGGGCGAACATCCGCGGTACCACCTTAATTTCCGACACTAGTCGGCTCATCGACCAGGACATCACTGCCTGATCTCGACTTGATATTGGAAGTCGTCCACTAGTGGCTTACAAATGCTCGCTCACTTTAGCTCCAAGACCGTCTTCAAACCTCTCCGCCATCTGCTCTCACCGTCCGCAAACTCTCTTGGCACTTCAAGGCTCTACTCATCTCTTCATTGCTTTCTAATAGTTTTCTAAATTACGTTGTAATTTAAGCTCATTTACTTTACTTGTCAAGCTTTATTTACTATCTTCTATCTAAATTTTGAAAATATTGGTCAAGCCTTTACTTCACGAACAACCGGGCAACGGGCCATGAATTTGTAGGAGCTACTTTGTGGAAGTTGGTACATCTTTTGTGTTTGTCGGGGTTACTTTGCCCGACTTGCACCGGCTTCTGCGTTTGCCGGGGTTACTAGGCTCGACTTGCGCCAGCACCCCCCTTTTGCTTAGACTCACCCCCCACCTCTCCAGAAAAAAAGTTATGATCTCCACAAATTCAGTCAGTTAAATGTTAAAATAGTCTTATAGCATTATGTTAGTTACTGGCGAAAAATACGGTTTTCTACATAAAATTTTAAGAAACTAGGTGAAAGCAATGCGTGAAGGAAACACGATCATTACTTTAGACAACGGTTATCACTTGTGGACACGAACAGATAACGTTGGTGGTGACATTCAATTATTATGTTTGCATGGTGGACCCGGCGGAAACCATGAATACTATGAGAATTTTGCCGCAAAATTAAAAGACTTGAACGTTCAAGTTACGATGTACGACCAGTTAGGTTCTTGGTATTCTGACCAGCCTGATTTTTCCAAACGGGAAAACGTCGACAAATTTATGCACATGGAATATTTTGTGGATGAAGTTGAAGAAGTCCGACAAAAACTTGGGCTAGACGACTTCTACTTGATCGGTCAATCGTGGGGCGGAGCTTTAGTTCAAGAATACGCTTTGAAATATCCTGATCATTTGAAAGGGATCATCATTTCTTCAATGACTGACAACATCGACGAATATATGGATAACATTACAAAGATCCGTGAGTCCGAATTTAGCGAGGAAGAATTGAGTTTCCTGAAAGAATGCGAAGCTAAAAACGACTTCAACGAGCGCTACGAAGAATTGATCGAGAAGTTAAACAAGGACTATATCGACCGCAAACAACCCGCAGCGATCAGTCATTTGACAGACACCATGGGGGTTCAGGTATACAACTACTTCCAAGGGGATAATGAATTTGTCGTGACCGGCAAACTTGCAGGCTGGGATCGCAGCCAAGATATCCATAATATTCAGCTGCCGACCTTGATCACATACGGAGAACACGAATCCATGCCGCTTGCAACTGGCAAACGGATGGCGGAAACTATCCCGCATGCACGTTTCGTCACTACCCCTAACGGTGGCCACCATCATATGGTCGACAACGCGCCCGTTTACTTTGCCCATTTAATGCAATTCCTCAAGGATGTTGAATCCAATAATTTTAACGATTAATGTAAAAACTCACTGTTGCTGGTCTTGGCCAGTGATAGTGAGTTTTTTGAGTGATGGCATTACCAGCTCTGCTTTCCAACATGACTTCTGACCTCCAACCGTTTTCCGCCGTTTGCAAGCCGACTTGCGGTACAGACTGATAAATGTGCCAACTTTTGCGCACTCACTAATATATACGCAAAAAGTTGTCATTTCTGTTTTTTATTTTTCGTATGTTAAGATATGATTGTTTAGAAATTGGAACGAAAGGACGACTTACAAAATGGCAATCAAACTAGTCGCGATCGACATCGACAACACTTTGTTGACGTCGGCGCCCGAACGAAAATTAACTACGGAAAATATTCAGTCGATCCAGCAGGCATTACAGTTAGGCGTCAAGATCGTCTTGTGTTCGGCAAGACCATTAGCCGGGGTCAAACGTTATTTGCAACAAGCCGGGATCACTGGCGATGACCAGTATGTAATCATCGATAACGGTGCTTTAGTACAAACCGTCACCGGCAATACAAAAGCAACTCACACTCTTGCCACAGAGACCGTCACTAAGCTGGCACACATTTGTCAGGAAAATCGATGGCATTATAACGCCATCGATTCTACATCTACCATGTGCACGACAGATAAGCGGCTTGGATTTTACACAGTTCAGCTGGCGGCGAAATATCAGGCTCCGCTACAAGTCTTTGATAGCAAAGATGAATATGCAGGGCGCACGTTTGGCAAATTTGGTATCACTGAAGATCCTGAACTCTTGGATAAAATTGAGCAGGAAATTCAGACACAGTTTGGCAGCGACTATTATGTGGTTCGTTCACGTCCTTTTTTGCTGGAAATTCTAAATAAAAACGCTAATAAAGGGCGGGCGCTGACTGACCTCGCACAAGAGTTAGGCCTCAAACAACAAGAAACAATGGCGATCGGCGATGAGATCAATGACCTGCCGATGTTCAAAGCTGCCGGGCTTGGCGTTTCGATGGGCAACGGTGTCCCTGCCGCTCAAAAAGCCGCCGACTATATCACCGACGACAACGACCACAGTGGTGTTGGCAAAGCCATCCACAAATTTATCCTAGATATGTGATTTAAAAAATGACTACTTGATGTTTATTCAGGTAGTCATTTTGTGTTTGTGGCTAGTTATGTTGCGGTTATAACTCCCAGTAACTTTTAGCCGCATTCCCGTTTGCGGTTATCACTTTCGCCGAGTTCTAACCGCTTTTCCGTTTGCGGTGACAACTTCCTCCGACTTATAGCCGCTTTTCCGTTTGCGGTGACAACTTCTAACATCCGCTAACTACTTTAGGATTTGCAGCCATAACTTCCGCTAACTTCTAGCCGGATCCTAATTTCCTGCTGCTGCCTTCTAAAACCTTTAACAACAAACAAACTTTTCGCAAACACCCAGAAAGATCATTTGATAGCTCCTTCTGTCACTGAATTCATGATTTGTTTTTGCAGCAAGAGGAATAAAATAACAATCGGTACCATCGATAATACCAGTCCTGCCAAAGCCAACTCCCATTCACTGTTAGTTTCTCCAAAGAACATGTACATCTTAAGCGGGATAGTGTACATCCCATTCTTGTTCACGACCAACGATGGCAGCAAGTAGTCGTTCCACAATTTCATCGCATTCAAAATAATCACCGTACCAGTCATAGGATTGACGGCAGGTAAGATCACATCAACAAAAACGCGAAAGACTGGTGCACCATCGAGGGTTGCTGCTTCGTCCATCGACTTCGGTACGCCTTGAAACGCACCATAATACAAAATTATTGATAATGAAACTGACAAACCTGTATTCATCAAGATCAGTGCTGTTCTGTTCAAAAAATTCAGCGCCCCAAACATCGAAACTAAGGGGACCATGATCGACTGAAAAGGTATCAACATCGTCGCCGCACACAGATAATACACAACTGAACTCATTTTGACTTGGTGCCTAGTCAGTGCATAAGCAGCTGCGGCCGAAATCACTGTAATTACTAGTACACTGCCCACCGTTATCAGCACCGAATTTATGAAACTGTGCGTAAAATCTAGAGCCTGATATGCTGTTTTGAAGTTAGCCACGGTAAAATCATGCGTAAACCACAGTGGATTGCTAAAGATCCCTCTCCTTGTCTTTAACGAATTGACTACCACAATCACAAACGGATAGATCCAAATCAAACCTACTATCGCAGCCAAAACACCATATATAAGACTTTGTGTCTTTTTATTTTTCACTGCCTTTTTCATTGCCGCTCCCCCTTTCGGCTAATATACAGCTGTACGAAGGAAACTACCGCAACGACAATGAACAAAATGATCCCTGCCGCCTGCGCATATCCTTGTTGGAAATTAACAAATGCGGTGTTGTAAATGTACATCGAGATCATTTCAGTCGACCGGTATGGTCCTCCATTTGTCAGCGCCAAATTTTGTTCGTACATTTTAAACGAATTAGCTAAAGTTAAAAATAAACTGATCGTAAAAGCCGGCGCGAGCTGTGGGAGTTTGACACTGAAAAAGGTTTGCAGCTCACTAGCTCCATCTAATGTCGACGCCTCGATCGAATTTTTAGGGATGGCATTTAAAAATGAAATATACACCAACATGATGTAGCCGCTCATTTGCCATGAAAATAAGATCACCATACCCCAAAAGCCTGTTGTTTCATCACTTAACCAGCCATTGAGCCAACCTTGATCTAAGTTGAGCGCCAAAGCTTTAAATGCGTTTGTAAAAATAAACTGCCAGATAAATCCTAACAGAACTCCGCCTATCAAATTAGGCACGAAGAAAATCGTCTTTAAAGTGTTGTTGAACCAATTGTTCTTATGTGTCACTATCAAAGCAAAGATCAAACCGATCAGATTGATCAAGATCACTGAAACAACTGAAAATTTGACAGTTAGCCAAAAACTCTGCAGAAAATTGTAGTCGTGGAATAACAATTCATAATTCTTTAGCCCGATAAACTGACGACTGATCCCATTGGAATTAGTAAAGGAATCAAAGACCCCATACACAAAGGGAACAATAATGATCCCGATAATAAATAGCAAGGCTGGAATGATAAAACCGTAGTATTGATGTCTTTTTAACATAAGATCACTCTCCTCACAAAACAGAGCAAAAACAAGCGGGAAGAAGTGAGCACTATCGGGCTCTGACATTATATCGCGGTTCCCAGCGATGTGGTGTCAGAGCTAGATAGGCGGAGCTTCTTGCTTGTTGGAGCTCGACTAAAAAACAGAGCGCAACAAGCCGGTTAAACCTCGAGCATCATCGGAGTCAGACACTATAGCGCGCTTTTCAGCGATGTAGTGTCTGACTTGGATGAGCGGAGAGGCTTGGCTTGTGTAGTTCGACTAAACACTGAGCGAAACGAGACGTCCAAGAGAAAAGCATTGCCGGACTTAGACCTTATAGTGCAGTCTTAGCACTGTGAAGTCTAAGTTGGATAAGCGAAATTTTCTGCTTCATGCAGCTCGACTATAAACACAGAGCAAAAAACCAGGCTTGTGTAGCTCACCCAAATTCAGCAACCACTTCAGCGACCACTTTGAACTGTTTTCAACTGATCATATTGGCTAGAAATAACCTTCTTCAAATTCTCCCATGATGTTTTGCCGACCAAGTATCTTTGTACCATTGGACCGATGATCTCGTTGGCAAAACCATTTGGGTATTGCTTATGGATCGGAGTCAGAGCATTCTTGGAAGTACCCACCTGGTAGATCTCCTTTGATACATCATCTGGCAAACGAGAAGTATCAAAGTTCTTAGTTGCCGGTACAAAACGCATTTCATTGATGATCACATCTTGTGCTTCCTTAGAATTGTACATCCAATTGATAAAATCTTTAGCTGCCTTTTCATGACTCGGATGATCCTTGGTAATTCCTAAATACCAAGAAGATCCGGTCAGTAATTCATCAGTACCGTCATCTTTAACATAATACGGCAACATTCCCATTTTTTGCTGGACCCAGCCTTTTTGTAATCCATCTAAAGTCGGGATGACCCAATTTCCTTGGGGGATCATAGCCACTTTGCCGTTAAACAGCAGGTCTTGGATCGATTCATCGTATTTAACAGAAAGGATCGGAGCGACACTATATTGTTTAACTAGTTGCAAGTATTGTTTCATACGAGCTTCTTTTGTCCACGGAAATTTTTTGCTATCAAAAGCTTTGACCTGATCATTCTTGTAATATCCGGACGTGAATTGTGCCGACATCGAAGTGATCGAGTTCGTATCCGCTCCATTAAAACCAAAGACCCCTTGTAAACCTAATTTCTCTTTTTGTGCGTCAATTTTCTGGACGGCGGCGACAAATTCTGCGTAATTATGGATGTTATTTGGATCGACGCCCGCCTTTCGAAAGACTTCCTTGTTAATGACCCAACCGTAGGCCTCCAAGTCAACGGGTATCCCTACCAAACGGCGTTTCTCGGTCATCCCCCCTGATATTAAACGAGGTAAAGTGTTCTTAGTGGCAGACATATTCTTTAAGGTCAACAAGTGTTCTTTATAACGGTCGATCTCCGGCAAACCACCAAGCATGATAATATCTGGTGCCTCTCCCGAAGAAAACTTAGATTGTAAAGCAGCAGCGCCGCCTCCTTGTCCAGACGTTGTTAATTGGATAGAAACGTTAGGATGCTTCTTCATATACATTTTGATCAGCTTTTGATACTGGGAAGTGATCTCAGGTTTTTGATTAAAAAAGTTAATGGTTACTTTTTTATCTTGTTGTGAGTCCGATGATTCAGATTTGCAGGCAGATAACAAAAATGGTGTTACAATAACTAGTAGTAATGCTAGTAAGCGCTTTAATTTTGGCATGGGTAGGCCTCCTTAGCTGTATCTTTACAATTAGCTCGTAAAAAGACAAATGTCATTGCAGTTACCCGACAAAGTTTCGTTTATTCTAATAGACAACTATCAGTTTGCTAAAGACTCATAATTCGAAAGGTGGACGTCAATGATGGCTAAAATCGAGATCAAACACTTATACAAACAGTATGAAAATCGGACGAACTATACGTTAAAAGACATTAATTTAAGTATCTCGGATCAGGAGTTCGTGGCTGTAGTTGGCCCTTCGGGTTGTGGTAAATCGACCTTGCTGCGCTGCTTTGCCGGTTTAGAAGAAATCACTAAGGGACAAGTCATGGTCGATGAACGGCGTTTTGATACGATCGACCCCAGAAAAAGAAACGTGGCGATGGTCTTCCAGGATTATGCTTTATACCCACATATGACTGTTTTCAAAAACATGGCCTATAACTTGAAGATCTCCAAGCAAAGCAAGGCCGCTATTAAAGAGAAAGTAGAGCAAGCAGCTGACAAGCTTCAGCTGACAGACTATCTTGATCAAAAACCGGCACAACTATCAGGGGGACAACGCCAACGGGTCGCCTTAGGACGGGCAATGGTGCGTGACCCAGAAATCTTTTTGATGGATGAACCTCTATCAAACCTTGACGCTAAGCTTCGTGTCAAGACGCGGCAAGACATTATTGATCTGCACCGTCAATTAGGGACCGTTACCTTATATGTCACCCATGATCAGGCCGAAGCGATGGCACTGGCAGATAAAATCATCGTAATGCGCGATGGGATCATCATGCAAACTGGGTCACCAGCCGAGCTTTATGATAACCCCCACCATATTTTCGTCGCACGTTTTATTGGCTCACCCAGCATGAATATCTTCCGCGGTTTTCTTAACCACAATGCACAATTTAAGCTAGGCGAAACAAGCTACGACCTTTCAGATTTGATTGCAGAGAATTTGCTCCCTGCGGATAATCAAGAAATATTTATCGGTTTCCGGCCAGAAAAAACTTTCCCTTCGTCTCTTCTGGACACAGATCATGAGCAAACGAGCAAAAAGTTCACTTTTAAAGCTCAGCTTAATTACGCTGAATATATGGGGGCCTATACTTTATTATATTTAGAAGCGCACGACCGCAGTATCGTTTCACAGATCAACTACAAAATCGCAGGTGACCCGCATGACCGTCAAGTAAGGTTACAGGTCGCCCCAGAAGATCTCTATTTCTTCGATGCTGAGACTGGCAAACGCATGTACTCTGACAAGTCGGAAAATAATTAAAAAGTTTAACAAGGTCTTTTAAAAGAAAACGCATACAATAGTTCATAAACAAAATAGGCTGAGGTTGAGGAAACGATTTTCCTGACCTCAGCCTATTGAGCAATACTTATAATAATTTCGCTATATCTGACTGTAGAATAATATAATCAATAATTTTAGGCAAATAATTAACCTTAAAAGGCCTGATTTAATACGAATATCACTGGGTCAAATGATCATTGATCAGATTCAATAGCGCATCATAACTATGGTCAAATTGCAACGGGTCCATGCGTTTAATGCCTTCCAATTCCTGGACGTTTTTGAGTACATTTTCAGGACTAGTGTCATTGATCTGTTTGACATAATTTAGGTCTGCAAACCAGTTGTTATAAGAGGTGCTGGCTTTGCCGTAGTTATTGTCAAAAACAAGGACCGGTGTTTGTGTAATGACCGCAAAGATCATCCCATGTAAACGATCAGTCACAACGACTTTAGCAGCACGGATCTCGTCTAATTTGTGCGTGAATAATTGCCAGCGTTCATTTAACTTTAAGGTCGTTTTGCTTGGATCATCTTCTTGACCATCCTCTGCTTTATGAGGAACGACCGTGTCGGTTTGGTGGACAGCACGGCCGGAATTTTCCAATACGTTGGTGATTTTATCTAACAAGTCATCCCCCGTTACTTTTTCATCATCATGGCGCATGATCATTAAAACCCCATCACGGGCGCCGTTTCCTGGTAACGGATCTAGTGAAAGTACCATATCGCCGGTAAATATCACGTCATTGTCGAAATATCTTTGGAAGCGGCGAAAAGTCTGGGTCTCGCGGGCACATAAAGTTAAATTAGGATTTTTACTATATGCCTCCTGACTTAAGCCAAGTTCTCTTTGTCCTTGACGACTAGTCTCATCGAAGTTGACTGATTGAGGAAATGAGATCGTCAAATTACCCACAAAAGTTGCAAAAACTTTCCGCCGGGCACGTTCATGCTTTAAATAATAACTTCCAATATTTCCGCCACCAATAAAGCCGATCATATCGCTTTTACGTAACTGCTTTTTTAGTTCAGCTATTGCTTGATCTGTTTGCGGCTCAGTGATCTCAATGTAAAGTAATTGAGGGAAGTTCCGTCGAAAGAAAAGTTTCTGTGCGAAACCTATCATCTGGTCCCCTAAATTATTATAAGTAGGGATCCCGAACATAAAAAAACGTTGCTGATCTTGCGGCAATCGTTGTAAAAGCTCAGTTAAATCAAGTTTCCCTTGTGTGTAATCCAAATTCCATTGACTCAACTTTTTATCCATATCAACTGACATAAAATTCACTCCTTTGGCGACAAAATCTTTTCTTTTCATGAAAGTTTATTGGCTAAATTAATAATAAAAAGAAACACTTACACTCTGACAAAAAGCAGTTGAAAGTGTTCTTTATCACAATCTAATTATAACCTATCCATTTAAATTAATTCCACTGATACGGGCCTGCTAACAAGTTTGTTTCACTATTTTAAATCTTTCTTGAATACCTCAAAAAACTTGTTTTTAATTTTTCTAGTTCCCCAAGGCAACATACTTTTCCTTTAATTAGGTGCATTTTCTCATATCATTTATAAATTTTATAAAGAACTAACTTTTAAAGAGCATTTACTTGATTTCACACACATTAATCATATAATGAAGATGTAACAGGATCACCAATATTTAAGGAGGAGTTAATATTTATGAATCAAAAATATGATTATCCTAAAACACGTGCACAACTGAACCAATTGGTCGCTGACTTGGAACAGATCCAAACCAACGTTCATCAAACTCATTGGTATATGCGAGGAAAACAATTTTTCAATTTGCATCCACAAATGGATGAATACAACGAAACTTTCGCTGATGAATTGGACCAAGTTGCTGAACGTTTGATCGCCTTAAACGGTTCACCATTTGCTACAACACATGAATTTATCGAAAACACTGGCTTACCTGACGAGAAGATCGACTATGATCAATATACATTGCCAGAGTTAATGCAGCGTTTAGTTGATCAATTCAGATATGTCAGAGATCAGTTCCAAAAAGCAATCGAAGTTACTGATGAAGAAAATGATCAGCCTACACAAGACATGATCAACGGTTTTAAGACAGAGATCGATAAAAATATTTGGATGTTAAACGCCTACCTTGACCAAGGGCCATTTGCCGGTGACTAATTAAATAAAATCAACTTTGATACTAAAATGAGATGCAGAAATCAGTTTTTAGATTTCTACATCTCATTTCTTATTTAAGGATATCTATAAGCGAATTTGAACCCAAACATCACGCAACTTTGGGCCAATCACTAGTTTTTCGGACCCACATCGGCTTGATTTAAGGCCGATTGCAGTCTTTTCGGACCCACATCACCTTAACTTTGGGCCGATTAGTTACTTTTTGGACCAACATCCGCCAAACTTTGGTCCATTTACAAAAGCGCAGGAGTCGAAGTAAGCGATCTAGTTCATCGATTCTTCTTTATCCAAACTTTCGATCTGTTTCATTTCGTCCTCTGACAAGGTAAAATCAAAAACATCAATGTTTTCAATGATCCGCTTTTCATGAGTCGATTTAGGGATCACTATCTCACCTTTTTGCAAATGCCAGCGAATAATGACTTGGGCAATTGACTTACTATGAGCTGAAGCGATCTTTTGCAAAAGGGGATCTTGAAGTGCACCGTTTTTGGCACGTCCAAGTGGACTCCAGGCTTCATACGCAATATCCAAATCTTTTAACAAGGAATGCAATTTCGGACGTTGATAGTACGGATGTGTTTCGACCTGATCCACTACTGGTTTGATTTTAGCTTGAGCTAACAATTGGTCCAGATCTTTCTTTTCAAAATTAGAAACACCGATCGCACGAACCAAACCTTGTGAATACAAATCTTCCATCGCACGCCATTTTTCCAAATAGCCTTCCGTTGGCCAGTGGATCAAATAAAGATCCAAATGATCCATATTCAGCTTTTTCAAACTTTCAGCGAATGCTTGCTTTGTTTCATCATAGGTTGTAACAGTATTCCAAACTTTTGACGTTACGAACAGGTCATCGCGTGCGACTCCAGATTCAGCTAAAGCTTGACCTAAAGCTCTCTCATTTTGATACAAAGTTGCGGTATCAAAATGACGATAGCCCGCTTTGATCGCAGCATGCACAGCTTGGTTTAATACTTTGTCGTCTTCAATTTGAAACACACCTAGTCCTAATTGGGGAATTTTTACCCCATTATTTAACTTGATATCTTCCATCTCTTCTGCCTCCTCCTATTGCGTCATTTTAAAAACAAAACACTAACCTTCGTCAAGTAAAACAGCTCAAGTTCTACAGGAAAAATTTTGTCCATTATGTCCCGCCAGTGATCTTAGAGCCACAAAGTCCTAACAGATCTAAACTATGTTAATTCGTAATATGTATTGCTATAATGATCGTAAAAGTAAATTTTAAAAAATAGGAGCAATAACAAATGAAAGTCAGTCGTTTAGACCATATTGTTTTACCTGTCAAAGATGTAGACCAAGCATTTCGCTTTTATCATGAAGTGTTTGATATGCAGGAATTACCTGAACAAAGTTACGGTGGTACCAAAACACTGCGTTGCGGTCACCAGCTGATCCGCTTGCGCCAGGTCGATAAGCCTGCAAAATTACAGGCAGCTGTCCCAACAATTGGCAGCACAGATCTCTGTATCGTCGTCAAAGATAATGTTGAGGATACTTTGAACCATCTCAAAAGCTACTTCGTCGACATTGTTGAGGGGCCGGTGAAAAAAATTGGCTCTGAAGGTAAGATGACTTCGATCTATATTCATGATGCTGATCGAAATTTGATAGAAGTAGCAAGTTACGCAAAGTAAGCCGCGTGAAAGGTAAACATTAGACAGCTTGGACACTATAATGCACTTTTGGCATTGTAGTGTCCAAATTCTTTAAGCATAAACTTTTCCAGACAAGTACAAAACAATGTGTGTCCCTTTTTAGTCAACCACTTTATAGGAATCCATTTGTCCCAACCCCGTGCTGCAAACGAAAAGAAGTAATATTAACTTTAATAAACATCGCACTTTCAGCTTCTCCGGTCAAAGGTAATCTTTTGCTTGCAGGCGGCAACTCATTAAAGAGACTGCGCGTCCCGATATAATCGCGCGCCATGAAAAGCGCATTATCGTAGTCTTCTCCGAATGTATAACCTTGAAAGTCTGGTAAGTAGACTATATAATTCGTTAAATGATCACCGGTCGGCTTGATTTTTATTGGATATTCGACAAATTGATCTTGCATAAATTTTACTTCCTTTCTAAATATCAAAACAGAGCGAAGTGTGGCGCCTAGAAGGTGAGCACTAGCAGGCTTTCACACCATATTGCGTTCTGGACAATGTGGTGTGAAAGTTGGCTAGGCGCAACCTTCTGCCACACGGAGCTCGACTAATAAAACAACAAAAGCAAGCGGGAAGAAGCGCGTACTATCGAGCTCTGGTATTAGATCGCGGTTCCCAGCGATGTGATGTCAGAGTTGGATAGGCGGAACTTCTTACTTGCTGGAGCTCAACTAAAAAACAACCATCCAAAACGATACAGTCCACAGACAGTCATTATATCGAAAAATTTACGTTAAATCATATACTGCACAATATGAATTTTATAAATCTTTGTGCTATATTTCTATTGAATTTAAAGGATAGGAGTGAACGTATTGGAGGACTCATTGATCAATGTTTTTCACGGGCAAGATCTCGACCAAACTTTCGAAACTGCCTGCTCACAAACTCTAGCGGATTATAGAATGGAAGATTGTAAAATCAACTATCTCAACAATGAATACGTTATTGTAGTCAAAACTGAAAAAATTTCAGAACACTAATTTTATACATAAATTTTTCTCATTGTTTGTTTCTAGTTTTAGTGCATATTAAAAGAGCCTGCCTTGCAGCAGACTCTTTTATTTTTTTCTCATAAAAATTCTTTCAATTACTATAAGGAACATGTGCCATCTGCGGAACGTTGGACCACGCTACAGGATAACCTGCACCATGCGTACAAAAAACTGAATCTGGGGTGTTTGCCAGGTCACTAACTGGATCATAGGTTTTTTCCTCAATGACGGAAGTAGTATTGTGGCACGAACGATAGCCGGCAAAAACGCATTCTAATTGGCCTTTACCATGAGTATAGGCACGCACTTCTTCTGAATACTCTCGCATTTGTGCAACTGGTGCTTCTCCTGTCAATGTCACCATTTCCGCAGGCCCCTTGCGTTGTTCAGGAAGTTCAAAATTACCGTTCATTCTTTCAATGTCAGTCATTGCACGACCAACTTGGTCAGAGACAACTTGTAAATTGAATTGATACCATGGCTCCAACAACTCGCATTTGCCACGCTCGCGCAGCTCCATCAAACCTTGACGAACGGCCCGCCACGTTGCTTCTCGAAAGTCTCCACCAACAGTATGGACGTTGCTAGCCCTGCCACTAATCAAAGTGACCTTGATATCTGTCAATGGCATGCCTATTAAAACACCCAAATGTTGTTTAGCACGTAAGTTTGTCAAAACTTGATGTTGCCAATTACTGGACAAAACTTCCAATGAACAGTCACTGGCAAAAGTTACTCCGCTTCCACGGGAAGTCGGCTCTAATAATAAATGGACCTCCGCGTAATGGCGTAATGGTTCGAAGTGTCCCACTCCTTCTACTGGTGCTGTGACCGTTTCTTGATATAAAATACTACCTTGGTCAAACCTTAATTCCAAGCCAAACCGATCAACTAGCATTTTGGTTAAAACCTCAAGCTGGATCTTACCCATTAACTGGACTTGAATCTCTTGTAACTGTTCTGACCAAGTCACGTGCAACTGTGGGTCTTCGTCTTCTAACTCACGTAAGGCTTGAAAACAAACCTGGACATCTTCTCCTTTTGTATCAACTGCATAATTAAGAACTGGAGTTAATTGCGGAGTTTCAGCGTCTTCTTTTATACCCAGCCCCTGCCCCGGATATGTTTCTTTCAAACCAGGAACTGCACAGACTTGTCCAGAATTTACTTCTTGAGTCACTTCATATTTAACACCGTTGTAGACCCGTAATTGGTTGGCTTTTTGGTCACCTAATATCAGATCTTTTGGATAAAGCGTCCCACTCGTCAGTCGTAGCCAGGTTAAACGCTCCTTTTTTTCCGTATGGGAAATTTTAAAAACACGAGCACCAAACGGCCCGCTGTCCTGTGACTTTTCTTGCGTCCAGTATTCTAAACTCGCTAACAACTTGTCTGTTCCCGTCATTTTTAACGCTGATCCAAAGTAGCATGGGAAAACTTGCCGTTTATTTATTGCAACGCGGATCGTAGCCGGCGCTATTTTCCCAGAATCTAAAAACTGCCCTAATATTTCATCATTACTTAAGGCAACAGACTCATAAAATTCATCTGTCAAAGTTCCAGCCTCAGTCTGTTTCGGATCCGCCGCTGTAAAATCTAAACAAGCTGGAGATAATTCAGCCTGCAACAATTCAAGTATATCCTGACGCTCTTTTTGAGTAGCATCCATTTTATTTACAAAAATAAAAACTGGAACATGATAGCGTTCCAAAAGATGCCATAAAGTCAGCGTATATCCTTGGATCCCGGAATTTGCAGAGATGACCAGTACAGCATAATCCAAAACGCTTAGCACCTGCTCCGTTTGGGCAGCAAAATCAACATGTCCTGGAGTATCTAACAAGGTAATTGCAAGGTCATTGACTGTCAAACGTGCTTGATGAGAGAAAATTGTGATCCCTCGTTGTTTTTCAAGATCTTCGGGGTCCAAAAAGGTATTTTTATCATCCACCCGTCCCAAATCGCGTATCTCACCCGTTTGATACAATAAGGCTTCTGAAAGTGTTGTCTTCCCAGCATCCACGTGAGCCACGATACCTGTTACAATGTGCTTCATTTTTTCGTCTCCTTAGGACCAATTTATACTGAGTACCGAAAGTGTCAAACCATAAAACTCCACTAGTTATTATAATAAATAAGATCCTAAACGTCATTATTAATTTTCTAAACTGAAAATCAGTCATGTCAGTTGTCGCCCTATGAACACATTATGCACGGCACTGACCGCTCATTTATATTCTTTATGGTCTTCGTACCCTACTACTTCAAAACATTATAGCAATAATTTGATTGATTATCAGCATATAAACAGTGCCATAACTATGTTAACTTGTTTTTTGCTTGACTATTATTTATAGATAACAAAACATTTGACTTATAATTATACCGTGCTATTATGTGGTTGTTAACAAGAGCTAACGTTAACTAAACCATTTAAAGGGGATGAGATTCGCCGCAATAGTCAATTTGGGTCAAATATTAATCATTGAAAACGGAAACTGATTTTCGAAGATTTTCGAATTGGAGGTTATACCAGATGAACAATGAAACTATTAATTCCCGTAACAAAAAGAAACACAACACATCAAATAATAAATTGAAAATTATAAGTGCGTCTGCAGTCCTAGCAGGAGCTTTATTTGCAGCGCCAAGCTTAGTATCCGCTGACAGCTGGCAAGCTAATACTCCAAGACAGATCGCCGACAACATTACTAATACTTCTACACCCTATAAGGTCAAGTCCGGCGACAGTTTATGGGGGATCTCTGAGGCGCTGAAAACAAAGGGCTTGTCAGTAACGCCTGATGCTTTGGCTTTACAGAATCATATTGCTGATCCTAACTGGATCTATACTGGCAATAGCTTGACCTTTACTGGGCAAACAAACGACAGCTCACAGCCAACCAACAGCAACCCTGCTCCTTCTAGTTCACAACAGATCGACAAAAGCACTTTGGAAACTAAATTACAAGAAGCGAATAAGTATATCTATACGCAAGGAGTTTATACTGAAAGCTCCTTAGATAACTTACGGCAGGCTGCTATGAGAGGTAATGGCGTGATCAAATCCGATGCTGCTACCCAACAAGATGTGACTAATGCAGTGAATAACATTGATCAGGCAATTAATGGGTTGGTAAAAGTATCGTCACAACAAGTTAACAAACGACCCTTACAGGCCAAACTTCAAGAAGCAAATAAGTATATCTATACGCAAGGAGTTTATACCGAAAGCTCCTTAGATAACTTACGGCAGGCTGCTATGAGAGGTAATGGCGTGATCAAATCCGACGCGGCCACTCAGCAAGATGTGACTAACGCAGTGAATAACATCGACCAAGCAATTAACGGGTTGGTAAAACAATAGAAAACAATTTTTAAATAAGTTTCAATACAAATAGAGCGCCATAACGGATCTTCTAATTCCATTATGACGCTCTGTTTAGTTTTTAGGCCGCTTTGCACATTTTGTGATCCTTTGTTTAAAAAAGAGAAATTATTAGCAAAAATAATATGCTCCAAAATAAACAGCCGCAACCTACTCTGAAAAAGAAATTTAAAATACCATATGTCAAAAAGTACGAACAGCAACAGGAAAAAGAATGTCAATATCCTTGCCACCTCTTTGTTTAGAGAATGATCTTATCCTTACCGACTTAAATCAATTTTCTTATTGATCAACCATGCAACTACAGCCCCGATCAAAACTACTACAAATTCACCGATGCCGACTGTCAAGTAGGTCAGCCAAAACGGGGCTTCGCTGATCAAATTCAATTCTAACGCTACAGCCCAAGACATCAAGGTACAGATAACTACTGTAGCACCCAACTTCATGGGTATCGAAGAAAGATGTTGCCCAATATACCAGCTCAACCACGTCATAACTAGAGTCTGTAAGGTCCCAAAAACCATATCGACTGGACCCATCGATGACCATAAATTAGCGATCAAACAGCCCAAGGTCACACCCCAGATATAACGTTTGTTGAAAATTGCCATATTGTTGAGCATTTCCGACAAACGGAATTGGATCGGTCCATAGCTTAGCGGAATAAAAGCCACTGTTAAAACTACATATAGAGCTGCTATCAACGCCGTTTTAGTGAGCCCAGCTACCTTATTATTTGCATTTGTCATTATTAAAAAAATCCTCCTAGTTTTTTTAGGTGGGATGGTTACGAACCACCGTAGATCCAACTTGCGGTATTCGATCAACACCGCAAACTTAAGTATAAGAAAAAGCCAATCGTTTATCAACCTGAAAAGCATGTTATAATTTTATTATTAGATATTTTAACAACCCGACGAATCAGTCGTTAAGGGATCGTGGGTCGGCTAACTATTTAAAGTAATAATTGTTTGGCAAGGCACACGAAATTTTTACACGAATGGATATTACTAATGAAAATCGCTATTTTGACTGACAGTGCTGCGATGATCAGCAGTAAAGTCAGAGCACAAACAAATATTAAGGTTCTAGAAATACCGATCTTACTTGATGGGCAAACTCTTGATCCAAATGAACTGTCTGAAGTTACTGAACTAGGAGCAATGAGAGGATCCACTCCGAGTACAGTAACTGAAGAACAGATCCCACTGACGAAGATCTCGGCCTTGATCTCAGGGTTTCAACAAGCCGGCTATACTGATATTCTTTGTATACATATCGCCGGTTCGATCAGTGGACTGGGCTCCAATCTTACTACCTTTGCTAAAACCTGCGAACTGCCACTCAAGGTCCATCTCTTCGATTCACACAGCCTAGGATATGCCGAGGGTGTTTTGGTTTCCCGTGCGCTTGAGCTGATCAACCAAGGGCTAAGAATTTCAGAAGTCCTAGCTAAATTAACAAGGCTTCGTCAAAAGCAGCACACTGTAGTAGTCATGGAAAATTTGAAAAATTTACGCAAGATCGGCTCAATTTCTAATAGTTCACACCACCTCACTAACAACATGCTGCACTATAAGACTATGCTTCATTTTTCCGATTCTGGCGAACTTGAAGTTTTAATGGATAGCTCACGTACTAAAAAAATTGCTGCAACCATGATTGAAAAAATACAACGATCTTCAACTGAACCTAAGGTTTCGATCATGGCTGATAACACGATGACTTTGGATAAATATGCTTCTTTTCTCAAAGAAATGCTGCCGCAACTCAAACTCATCACTAACTTGTGCACCCCGGCAATTTTTTCGTTCACTGGGCCCCAAGCTTTGATCATTACCTGGAAAAATAAATAAGCGGATCGGGCAAAACTTTTTTATTTTTGAAAGTTTTGCTTGGTCCTCTTTTTTTTATATTATCTTTGTAATCGTTCGTCATCTTTTGGACCTCCGTTGTCCAGATGTAGGGCTGTTTAATCGCTTTTTGGCCCTAAATCAGCTCGATATTGGGCCACTTTTCTCTTTTTCGGCCCCACAATCACCAAACTTGGGGCCAATTATCCTTTTTTTTGGACCCAAGTTATCCAGATGTGGGGCCATTTATACTTCTTTTGGACCCACATCAGCCTAACTTTGGGCCGTTAAAGCTCTTATTGGACCCACATTCACCAAATTCAGGGGCAATCTCCAAAACAGCACTACTAAAATCCAGCTTTTATCATAAAAATAGACTGCAGTAACCGAAAAGTGGTCACTACAGTCTATTTCTACTCATTTAAGCTAGCACCTTAGCCTTTAACTAAGCCCACTATTCTGTCATCAATTATCTAAGTCAAATTGGCTCGTAAGTTTCTGCAGTTGACTGGATGTTTCCTCCAAAGTTGAAACATGTTGCGTAAATTCATCCATCGTAGCTTGGACCTCTTCAGAATTTGCGGAAACCTCTTCAGTTCCTGCTGCATTTTCCTGTGTTGAAGCTGAAATGCTTTCGAGCTTCTCTAAGATCATCTTTTGCGTTTCACTGATCTCCTCTGTTCCTTCATAGATCTTGTGGATATTTGCTCCCATAGCTTCATTATGTTGATAAACATTCATTGTGGATTTAATGGCTTCAGTAATCAAGCCGGTCTGTTTTTCTCCACTTTCCAGTGAAGCAGTTGTTTTATTTACCATATCGGTAGACTGCTTTCTGATCTGCTCGATGATCGCCTCGATTTCTTTGGTCGAATCGTTACTTTGCTCCGCTAGCTTACGGATCTCTGACGCTACAACAGAAAAGCCTCTACCTGCCTCGCCCGCACTGGCTGCTTCTATCGACGCGTTCAAAGCAAGCAAGTTGGTCTGCCGTGCGATATCGTTGATAACGCTGATGATCTTCGTAATGTTTTGCACATCGTTGTCCATCTTTTTGACGCTACTCATCAACGCTTCCATTTCGTTGATCTCACCGGACCAGTTTCCGTTCACCTTATCCATGATGTTCAAGTTATTTTGCCCTATTTCTGAAGCCTCACCAGATGATTTGGCCAGTTCTTGCATATTTGTATTAACATTGGCGATGTTTGTGGAGATCTTTTGGACTTCATCGACGCTTTCCGTCGTTTCTTTAGCCTGTGAACTCGTCACTTCAGCGATCTCAGTAATCGTCTGAGCTATCTCTTCAGAAGCCGTAGTTGTTTGCTTTGAAAGATCGAGTAATGAAGCAGCTCGCTCGGTTACTTTTTTTGCCTCTTCTTGAGTTTGACCAATCAAGACTGTGACAGAGGCTATCATGTTATTATAGCTAGCAGCTACCCGATTATATTCATGACCATTTGGATCCGCGAGTGTCATCTTTTGGGCCTGACGTTCTAATAATGATCTAGAATATTCAACTTTGTCACCTTTAGCCGGAATAAAACGGAGCTTTCCTTGTGCAGCGTCCATAAAGAATTTTTCAAATATCAAGAACGTCTTTTTGATCAAACTAGCGCCGTAATAAGAAACCAATACTGCCAATATGACCATTACTAACATTGTGATCGCCAACGTGATCATCATATGATGCGTTCCAGCACTTAGATCATTGTCGTTCATTTGGGCAATTGTCCAGTTATCGGTCGTGCCATTCCCTTTATCAAACGTGACTTTATCGATCTGTGAACCACCAGGAACTTTGACCATGCCACTTTTTCTTGTCGAAGCAGCAACAGCCTTATAAATAGGATTTTTGTTGATCATTTTTCCTGCTTTAAAAGTGTTGTTGCCCTTACCAGTATTTTTCTTGATCAAAACTCTGCCAGCCTTAGTCAAAACGGCGGCCTGACCACTATTTCCGATCTCCATCGATTCAACGGATCTTTGAACCGATGAGTATGAAACAGTTACAGCCAAAACGTGCGTTTTACCCTGTTTATCAGAAAATTTTTGCGAAACACTTGCGCTATATGAATTATTTGCTGGATCTTTATAAGGAGTTGACCAATAAGCATGTCCAATTGGAGCTTTTTGATACCAGTCCTGGTCCAAAATATCCATATCTTTAGGCATGGCGAAGTTTGAATAAGCATATGTACCATCTGTATTAACATACATTAAATTAGTGATCGTACCCTTGGTGGTGCCGTTTGCGATCTTCAAAGTTCTAGTGACATTCTTCAAATCAACATTCGATGTTAATTCAGGCCTCTTTTTTAAACTAGCAAGCTGTTCGTTAACCTCTTGAGTCATATCATCTTGTTGACGTTGCAAAACATTCACAGCCGTCTCTTTTAAGCGATCATTTTTCGTGAGCAGTTGTTGGCGCGAATCACCATAGGATACCAATTCCATTATAATTGCTGGTACCAGTGCTAATAATAAAAGCACTATTAAGATACTTCTCCCGATACTCTTTTTAGCAATTTTTTTCTTCATTGCCATCATTTTCCCCATCTTTCTCTAAACATTTATTCTATTTTATAAAATTACTGAGCTAAACAACCCCTAAATAATATGTTTGCCAGCAATATTTATTTCGTGTCCTGAATATTAACAAATTAACGAGCATGTTACGCTCTTTTACCCCTTTAGCCCCACTAAAGCAAAATACAACACTAACGTATATAATCTAATATAGAAGTCTGCATGATCTTGGTCCCCATAGCCAAGGTCGAACGATAAGCAACCATCTGATTTTGATATTCCATATATTTTTCTGCAACATCGACATCTTGCTTATTAGACAATGTTTCCGCTAAAGTATTTTTTTCTGCTTTATTCCGAGCTGAAGCCGAATCCAAACGGTTTTCGATCGCACCCACTTTAGACCTATAGTCAGTAAAATTAGCGGTAAACTTGTCAATGCTCGCTAAGTATTGCTCCGATAATTTTTGCTCTGGGTCCCCTGCTTTGAGTGTGTTGATCAATCCGCTAAAAAATTCCGTCAGCTCAGCTGTTTTTCCTTCGTCCATTCCTGACGAACCATCGGCGTGCATCAAACGTGAGCCATCAGTAGCCAAGTCCAAACTGACCCCTGTGGAGACCTCCCGTTGCAAGTTGGCTGAATTTCCTGTGTATTCTAAACTAACAGCTTCTCCTTCGCTATCTTTGATCACAGCAAATGGTGGTTCCTGAGTTTTTGTTCCCCCAAAAACATACCGGCCATCATAATTAGTATTCAATGCATCTACGATCCCTGCTATCGACTGTGAGATCTCTTTGCGATTCGCACTATAAGTTTCAGGTGTTGCTGCCCCACTATTCGCAGCAGCTTCGATCAAATTTCTGATATTAAGCATTAAGGTCGAAACACTATCTAACGCTGAGTCCTGTGTTTGCGACCATTGAGTAGCATCTGAGATCGTCTGCCCATATGTTTTGTTTTGTGAGATCGCCACTTTCAAATCTAAGATCTTAGCAACCAGTAAAGGATCATCGGAAGCTTTATTAACTTCTTTCAAACTAGACAGCTGATTCATCGTCTTTTGAACTTTATTAGTACTGACTTGCAAATTTCTCAAAAAATCGGAATATTCCATTTTACTGGAAACTCTCATTTACTAGACCTCCGTTCTATTGATCAAAGTATCCAACATTTCCGAAACGACTGTTAGTATTTTGGCATTGGCTTGAAAACCTTGCTGAAATCTGATCACATCTGACATTTCTTCATTTAAATTGACCCCTGAAACTGCTTGGTCCTTATATTCCAATTGATTTAAAGCCGCTAACTGGGCCGCTTGCATATTGTCTGCTTTTTGTTTGGAGATCCCATTTTTGGTAACGATGCTATTATAGGCGCCCGGTATCGTCAAACCTTCACTAGGATCGTTAAAAATCATATCATCTTTATCATAACTAGCTAAAAGAGCAGCAGTGTTGATAGGATAGTTGAACTTACTCTTCATCGCTCTGACCATTGCCAAAGCTCTAGCATTATCACCTGCAGCAGGCTCTTCACCACTACCAACTCTCATTTTCCCTGGTTCTGTTACCAAATCATCATTGACCTTAATACTTAATGCTGGGTCGTTGGGGTCAGTGATCTCAAAAAAACCGCTATCAGGTGTTTGGCCGTCAGTATAGACTATATTTTCGATCTCAACGATCCCCTTGGCGAAATCATTCAATTCCCTCCGATGATCTTCGACTTCGACTAATGATTCTTGCAACCCGCCAATTGAACCAGAAGACACGGCTAATTTAGTATAATTACCAGATCCATCTGCAGCAGCAAAAATTATATCACCTACTGAAAATTCTCCGGCGATCGTTTGCTTAGACTGCGTTTCATCACCATTAGGCAAGATCTGCGTCTGTCCATCAGAGCCACTAACAACAACATCTAATTTGATTTGAACGCCCTCTTTATTATCAACGACGACTTGTTTCCCAATACTGACCGAAGCGCGACCATACTGGTCAAATGAAACTGATAAATCACTTTCACTAGACATTTCTTTTAACAAACTATCACGTTGATCCAATAGGTCATTTGGTTGTTCATCATTTGAATGACTGTCGTATAGCTGTTGGTTCAAATTAGCGAGTTGTTCTGCCTTTTCGTTAAAGTCCAACGCATTTTTTGCCAGTGAAGATCGTGTATCTGAAGAGATCTGTGCAACTTCGCGTGCTGTTTGTTTAATATAGGAAGCCAAAGCAACTCCCATCTGCACACTGTTTGTTTTAGCTGTATCCAATTCCGGGTTATCAGCTAGTTTCTGTAAACTGTCAGCAAAATTGTTTAACTGAGCAATGAGTCCATCATCTGAGGGCTCATGTAATGCATTTTCCAATAAACCTAAGATGTCTGACTTCTGAACATTAAAATTGTAATCTGAATTAGAATCACGAACCTGTGAACGTATGAAGTCATCAACGATCCGTGAGATCCCTGCTGCTTGAACACCGCTGCCGATCAACCCAACACCAGCCTTCGAAAAAGGGATCTTGGTAGACAGATCAACGCGCTGCCGTGAATATCCGTCGGTATTGGTGTTGGCAATATTATGACTGCTAGTTTGCAAAGCGATTTGATTAGCATCTAAACCACTCCGAGCTGTGTTCAAGGTTCCAAATAAACCTGACATGAATGACCTTCTTTCTATACAAGGTGGAGCAAATTGGTAACTCCCGAGCATTATCGGAGAATTGGACTTTGATGTGCTCTTAGCATCGAAGTCTGCTTCTTGCATAAGCGCAAGGAGTTGATTTGCGGAACTAAACTCAAAAAGACTGATCTACAACTGCTGCGGGAATTTCATTTTGCTGCAGCTGCCTTTGAACATCATGCTGTTTACTATAGGTGTTTTCCTGACTTGTTAGACTATGCTGGATCGTGTCCATCATCTTCTTCTGATAAGCCAAAGCCTGCTGAGTCAACAGTAAATTAGTTTCTTGAAGTTCCCGGATCTCTTGGATCAACGACTTTGTTTGCTGACCGATCTGACCCGTATAATTGTCAAAGATCGGCAAAAAATCTTCTTTTTGTGGGACCAGTCCATTAAGTGATACCCCATCGTCAAACACCAAAAACTTTTGTTCACGTTTCAATATTTTGATAAACAACCTCAACTTAGTCTGAAATACTTTTTCATTCATCATTTTTTCCTTCTTGCTTAGCTTCCCTGTACATTTGATCCGCTATTTTTTTTGGCGAGACTTTGTAAGTGCCATCTGCTAATTGCTGTTTGATCTTGTCAACTTTAACTGTATCCACAGCAGCATCTTCATTACGATTTTTAGCGTTATTTACTATCTTTTGGGCTGCGTTTGAAAGCTTAACGTTGGGCTTTTGTGGTTCTGTTTGTTTTGGGGCTTTCGAAGCTTGTTGCTGGTAATAGTTTTTGACCATTTGAGAATTGATTGAGGAAATTTCTCGATTAATTTTCATGTAATTACCTCCATTTACCTTTTGCCTCTACACTTATAATTATCGGTCGAAATAAAAAAAGTTAAACCTACAGTTTAACTTTTTTGTTTATTTTATTTTACTGATCCTCTGCTTTTGAGAAACGATCTTATTGATCCGTACCCCGAAATTCTCGTTGATCACAACAACTTCACCAGTAGCGATCAACTTGCCATTCAACGTGATCTCTAAAGGCTCATCAGTCAACTTGTCCAACTCAATGACTGATCCTGTATTAAAGTTCAAGATATCGCGGACCGTTTTCTTTGTCCTTCCTAAAACTACGCTAAGGTTCAATGGAATGTCTAAGATCAAGTCAAGGTTATCACCACTGATCTCTTGATGACCAGACAATTCTTCAAATTCTGGCTTAGAAATTTCCACGTTAGTAGCCTGTACATTTTCTTTCGGCTGTTTGACACCTACTTTTTGAAAGGTCTCAACTCGTCCATTGTTAGACTTTTCTTTTACTTCGTTGCTCGTTTCTTGTTTTGTTGTCAGTTCATCACGCCTAACGACCGTCGCTTTATCAGACATCATGGCTTTGACTATATCTTTGACCATTTCCAAAGAAAAAATCTGCATGATCTCACTTTCGATCAAGCCTTCTACGTCCAGCTTAAACGAAATACAGTAGATCTCTTCTGTCCTCTCCAAAGAATCCTCATGGACATCACCGGATTTTTCCCACAAATGTACTACTGGTGGCAAAATGTCTACTTTACGGTTGACCATCGTTGCCATCGATGTAGAAGCTGAACCGATCATTTGATTCATAGCTTCACCAACAGCACTTAATTCGACTTCAGTAAATTCTTTGGCAGCTGTTTTTCCGTCTCCGCCCATCATCAGATCTGCGATCACCGTCGCATCACTAACTTCTAACAGCATCAAATTCGTACCCGCTAATCCTTCACGAAACTCCACGGTCGTAGCCACTTTTGGGGCATGGATCTGATCCAATAGCTCGCCAAAATTAATTCTTTTGACACGCGGCGTTGTGATGGCTACACGGTGAGTTAAGATCGAAGACAAAGTTGTCGCTGCCTGTGACATAGAAATATTGCCAACTTCGCCGATCAGGTCCTTGACCCCTTGCAAATCTAAGCCTTCCAATAATTCCTCATCCATTGATGAAGTGGTCTTGTCTGCCTCTCCATCATTCATTAAAGCATCTATTTGTGCTTGTGTTAAGCTATCTGTCATTTCTCTTCCCCCTCGACCTTACCCAATAATTCAATGGCCATCTGCCCATTCTTTTGCCCCATCTGCCCATTCTTTTGCCCTGGTTTGACCCAGTAAAACGGTCGTTCTTCAATGTAAGTATCTAGTGGACTTGAGATCTTAGAATCCAGTTTGATCACATCGCCAGGCTCCAATTTCAAAAAATCGGCCAAGTCCATTTGAGTATTGCCTAGAAGTACTTCCAGAGGTAGATCGATCGTGTTTAATCCGTGCTTTAACTCGTTTTGGTCCGCTTCGCTGAGTTGCTGGCTGGAGTCGAACCAGTTATGTAAACTCAATTTATCCAAGATACTTTCAAATGATACATACGGAATGCATAGGTTGATAAACGTTGAAACCCCAAAAAGCTGGACTGTAAAAGTAGCTAATACAACGGGCTCATTTGGCGATAAGGATTGCAGCAATTGCGGATTTGTTTCTAGAGATTCGATATTTACATCAAGTGTTAAAACTTCTTTCCAAACGGAATGTAGAATTTGAGAAAATTCACTCATGATCCCTTCTAATAACGTTAATTCTATCTCTGTAAAGCCATTCTTATCCAGAGGCGGTTGATTTTTACGATTACTATCTAAATCAGCACCACCACATAACAATTCAACTAAGGTCATACACAGTTGTGGATTTATCTCGATCATCTGTGACCCTTTAAGAGGAGTTGCTTTGAACATTCCGATCAAAGTCACACGTGGGATCGAATGAATGAATTCATCGTAACTGATTTGTTCGATCGATGCTAATTGCATATCCAAGTTAGTCCGCAAGATATTTGAAAGGACGTTGCTGCTCATTTTAGCAAAGTCCTCAAAAATCATGTGTAAGGTATTAATATATTCTTTGGACAGACGCGTCGGCCTACTAAAATCATATGGCTTCGCTTGCGGCTCATCGTTTTGTTGTTTTGTGATCACTTCTTCGTTCAATTCTCCCGAATCGTAAGCATTTAAAAGTGAATCGATTTCCTGCTGTGATAACACCTGATCCACAAAGACACTTCCTCTCGCCTCTTAATTCATCCCGCAACTAAAATATTTGCCCGTTGACATCGATCACATCTGCGACTACCTGTCCATCTAAATCAACGACTCCAGTAAAATCAGAGTTTGTCTGGTTTTCATCTAGTTGAATGTCTTCTTGTTTGACATCCACAACTTCGACTACTTCATCGATCAACAACCCCCGCCGTTCGTCATTTCTTTTCATTATCATAATATTTCGGTTCATCTGTGATACCTGTAGCCCTACTAATTGTGCCAAACTGATCACTGTCAATACTGTGCCGCGCAAGTTTATCAAGCCCTTGACCCAAGCTGGCGCCAAAGGAACTTTAGTGATCCGAACCGTATCAACAACTTCTTCCACCATTCTTGCAGCGACCAAATAATGTTTTGATCCATTTTGAATAAAATCATCTGCATAAAAAACACTTCCTTTCTTAATTAGCTCCATTTGGTAGAATTTTAATTAAGACAACGCTTTGTCTAAGGCTTTAATAACTCGGTCCGTATCAAAAGGCTTGACGATAAAATCAACAGCCCCAGCCCTGATCGCGTCCATGACCATCCCTTGCTGGCCCATTGCACTGCACATTACAACTTTGGCATTGTTGTCAAATTCCTTGATCATTTTTACGGCTTGGATCCCATCAACGTCTGGCATAGTGATATCCATGGTGACTAAGTCTGGTTTCTCAGACTGATACAAATCAAAGGCCTCCTGCCCATTTTGCGCCTCACCAGCAACATCATAACCATTCTTTTTTAAAATATCTTTTAATTTCATTCTCATAAAAACAGCGTCATCAACGATCAAAACTTTATTTGCCACGTGGCATTCTCCTCTCAAACTCCAAGCGATTTTATCATTTTATCAATTACACCTAATTCTGGAATAAAGTATAGTGAAGCTTCCAAGGAATTGGAATCATAAGTAAACTCATTTCTGATCACCATGATCTCATCGCCAAACTGTTCAAATTCCATATATGCACTACTGATCACAGCACCGAACATGTCAAACGACGTTACTGGAGCTTCCAGCTTTACTTTCTTCTCCAACAAACTACCGATCGCCGTTAAAAATGAACTAGCAACAATGTTCGTTAGCTCACTAACAGCTGAAACCTTGATTTTTTCCGCTAATATTTGGTGTTGCTCCATCATCAAACTTGCTATTTTTTGGGCAGCAAAGTCAGTGATAACAAACAGCAGCGCACCCCTCAGCTCACCACGAATACTGCTTAAGACAGCGTATACTTCTTGGTCATCAGCCATAACTTGTTGGTAAAGTTCATCATAGCCTAAAATATTAACTTCTGGTACACGCATCCTGATCACATTACCAACCAATTGCGAGATAGTTGTGGCTGCTTTGCCTCCACCAATATTCATGAGCTCTTTTAACGCGTCTAATTGTATATTTGAATATGTCATCTTATCGCACCTGCGTATCTTTACAGATCGTATTGATATCTAAGATCAAAGCGATCGAGCCATTCCCAAGGATCGTCGCCCCTTGAAACCTTTTGCTTTTTTGCAACATTGAATCTATTTTCTTGATCACGATCTCTTGTTGACTGATCAACTCGTCAACCATGATACCAAAATGTTTATTATCACATTTGATCAAGATCATATACTTCTTTGTTTGTGGGCTTCCCGAAATATTTAAGACGTCTGCTGTCCGGATCACGGGTGTCAACCCCGTTGGCAGTGGATAAACTTCTCGGTCGGCAGTTTGTAAAATGTTATCTTCGCTGATCATTTCAACTCTTTCAACAACATCTAATGGAATAGCAAAAGTTTCTTCGCCGATCTTGATCATCAATGCCTGAATGATCGATAGCGTCAACGGTAATTTAATAACCGTTTTTGTACCCACATCGACCTTACTATCGACTTCTAATGAGCCGCCCAATTCGTTGATCTTAGCTTGGACAGCATCCAAGCCGACGCCACGTCCTGAAATATTAGTGATCTTGTCGGCGGTCGAAAAGCCTGGACTAAACACCAACATCTGCAACTCTTTATCACTCATACCAGTCGTATCGAGCCCTCGTTTTTCGGCAGTAGCTTTAATTACTTGCGGATCGAGACCTTTGCCATCATCACTCAAAGTGATCATGACCTTATTCCCCTCTTGGTACGCCAACAGCTTTATTTTCCCTTCTTCAGGTTTACCAAGTTTTTTTCTCGTATCAGCATCTTCGATCCCATGGTCAGCCGAATTTCTCACTAAATGAATCAAAGGCTCGCTCAATTCAGTCACTACCGTCTTATCTAACTCTGTTTCTTCACCTTCGATCTCAAGTCGCATTTTTTTGTCCAATTGATTCGACAAATCTCGAACCATGCGGGGAAAGCGGCTAAAGACCACACTGACCTGTTGCATTCGAATTTTTAAAACTAAGTCTTGTAATTCAGAAGTCAAACGTGAGACCTGCTCTAACGATTCATGGACTTCTTCTAAATTTTTCCGTCCATTAGCATCTTCTAACTGGTTGCGATATACCACTAATTCAGACACAACATTCAAAAAGGTATCTAACCGTGAAAGGTCTACTCGGATCGATTGATTTTTAATGTTTTTAGAATGTGTATTCGTTTTTTTAGTTGCCGCTTGAGCTTTCTTAGTTTCACTAGAAGAAGAGTTTTTTCCAGCAGTTTTATTTTTCCCATCAAGTAACGACTGCTCGTGCTTTTGAACACCATTGCTTGTCATTGTTTGACTTTTCTCATCAAATTCTTCTGTTAAAACCTCAGTGATCTCACTACTTGACTCGATCACCTTTTTAATTTCACCTTCACTGCTGTTCGTTACAAGCACCAATTTGAAATCCGTATCAAAGTTTCCTTCTTCCAATTGATCGGGAGCTGGTTCAGTGTGGATAATATCACCTTCACTATCCAACTTATCGACCACTAAAAATGCTCGCGGTCCTTTAAGCACCGAATCTGCATCGATCCGTACTGCCGCACTGATCACATTTAAGTGTTGTGCTTTTGCCTGCTCGATCACTGACAGGTCAGCCTCTTCTAAAGCTGCAAATTTTAACTGCAGTTTAGAGTTTTCATTTGCTTTGTTCGCTGTATCACTTTTTTCAATGGAGCTTTCACTTTCATTGGCAACCTCATTTTCAACTTTATCTAATTCCTTCCATAGATCTGTGATTTGAGTTTCACTTTGTTCTTCTTCATCCCGCAAACCGTCTAAAAGCTCAGTCAATTTATCTAAGCAGCGAAAAATTAATGAGATATGGTCGCTTGTTACTTTCAATTTCGCTGATTTAAATAAATCAAAAATGTCCTCCATTTTATGTGTCAACTTGCTCATAACATTAAACCCCATCGTTGCCGACATTCCCTTTAAAGTGTGGGCAGCTCTGAAGATCTCATTGATCAAGTCAATATTATCTGGTTCTTTTTCAAGCTCTAAAATATTATCGTTTAACTGTGTCAGGTTATCTTCACTTTCCTCAAAGAAAATATCACGATAGACACTATTATCGTCAGCCATAAAATGATCCCCTCATTCAAATTATTTTGGTTTAAGCACCAGTATTAGTCATATTGACAAAAGTATTGGAGCTTCTGGACACATTTCTACACCCTGTTGTTTAGTCCGGTTCCGTGAACCAAAAGTCTGCGCTTATCCAACTTTGCCAACAAGTCGAAAAACAGAAGCTTACTATTAGGACAGCTCCGCAATGCAGGAGATTCCGCTTATCTGACTTAGAACTCACAGCGCCGAGACCACGCTATAAGTTCCAAGCCCGATAATGCTCATCTCCTAAACGCGTTGCTCCGCTCACTCACTACACTTTCTGTACATAAACGCCGCTATCTTCCTCAATCCTATCCTTTCTGCTCCGCTTATCGTTTCTGTTGCTCCCGTAAATAGTATGCCACCCGGCACCAACGCTTCGCTGAACTTTTGATAGACACGGTCGCGGGCTTCCGGCTTAAAATAGATCGTAACATTGCGGCAAATGATCGCATTGAAATCAGAACCATAGTGGTCAGCTAACAAATCGTGTTTCTTGAAAGTGAGCCGCTTTTTGATAGCCGTTCCGACCGAATATTGATCTGGTCCTATAGGTTTAAAATAACGTCTAATATCAACAGCCGTCACGTTTTTCAATTCATTGGTCGAATAGTGGCCCAACCGAGCCTTCCGCAAAATATCATCATCAATATCTGTGGCCAACACATCACCTACCAACTGCCTTTTTTCTAATATCATTGCCAAAGTGTACGGCTCAGCCCCCGTCGAACAGGCCGCGCTCCATAACCTTAATTTCCCAAATTTAGGAGCTACTTCTTCTAACAAGCATTTTTCAAACTCACCAAATATTTCTTGGTTGCGATAAAACTCAGTCACATTGATCGTCAAATGTGCAAAAAACTCTTGCCGTTTGACCGGGTTTTTCTCCAAAAGACTTTCATATTCAGACAACGTTCGGATCCTGTTTTTATCCATGATATTTCTGATCCGTCGCTGCATCTGCCTTTCTTTATAATCATCTAAATGGAGTCTATATTTACGCTCCACCCACTTATTAAAATTAGCAAAGTTTTCTTCCACCATTAGAATCTCACCCAACGATCTTCTTTAATTTTTTTCCGATCTCATGCAAATTCGCTACCTCATCAACAACTTGAGCCTTGATGGCTGAATGCGGCATTCCAAAAACGGTACAGGATTCCTGATCTTCGACAATTACATAGCCGCCACTAGCGGCGATCATTTGTGCTCCTGCTGTTCCGTCGTGACCCATCCCAGTCAAAATAAAAGCAGTCAATTTTGCTCCGTATTACGTAGCAGCCGTCTCAAATAAATGGTCGATCGTAGGCCTTGTCCCATGCATCTTTGGACGTTGATCTAATTTTATCCGCTGTCCTCGGATCGTCATGTGGTAGTCACCAGGGCAAAGATAGACTTGGTTTTCGATCACCATATTATCCCTAGCTTCTACAACCGACGCACCACACTCTTCATTCAAGCGTTTTGAAAATGAGCTGGTGAACCCTGCCGCCATATGCTGAACTATGAAAATGGGGATGTTTGTATACCTCACACCTTTAACGATCTCAAGCAAAGCTTTCGGCCCTCCTGTTGAAGCACCGATCACAACTGCGGCGGGTCCTAAAAGAGGTCTTCGGATCTTTTTAGCCGAAACTTCCGCGCTACAATTTTTATGCTCTGATACCACTTGTTTTTTACTGACCTTACTGCAGATATTTTTGATCTTGAGATTTAATTCCTTGACCCACTCATCTTTGATTTCCATTAAATTAACAGGTTTTTCAATAAAATCAGCAGCCCCGTATTCAAGCGCTTTAATAGTCACTGCTCGATCACTTGACCCACTCAATACTACAACTGGGATAGAGTATCTTCTCTTGATCTGTTTCAAAGCACTCAAGCCATCCATCACAGGCATTTCAATATCCATTAAAATCAAGTCAAAGTCTTTTTGTTCGTGTAAGATCTCTAAACATTTTTGCCCATTTCTTGCGATATGCACTGCTGATATCTTGGGCATGTTTTTCAAAATATCTGTAATTACTTGGCGTATAAATGCCGAATCATCGACCACCAAAACACTAGTCATAAAGTAGAAGGGTCCTTTCATATCTTCAATTTTTCATTGTTTAAACGCTTTGAAGTTCCAATTTTAAAAACTTTTAGTTTAGGTATCAAATTCATCTACACCTTGACTGCTTTCACTCGTTAAATATATTTGCTTTCTTGTCTCACAGCCCTGATCAAGGTCGAAAAATTATTCAAGTCAACGATCATCGTTCTTCCGCTACTTCCCCCAATGTCTTGTCCCACTACCGGTATCTTTAGATCCTTCAGTTGTTTTAAAACAGCATCAACGTTTCTTTGACCGATGTTAGCCGTAGCCAAATTGTTCTTAAAACCAAACATATTTGCTCCGCCCGAGATCTTAGCCTGAAAATTAGCATCTGGTGCTTTTCTTTTAAGTTCTTTGACCATCAATGGCAGGGCAGTATTGGCATATTTGGCTAAATTCAGATCTTCAGTGTTTCCTTTTTCAAATGGCTTACTGTCAGGCAACATAATGTGACTCAATCCGCCAACTTTTGACACTGGATCATAAACTATCGTACCGATGCAAGAGCCTAGTCCTACGGTCATTATCTTGTATGGAGCGGTTGAGATCTTGTAATCAGAAATGCCCACTCTGGTTTCATTAGTGTTGTGTGGTATCATCCGCATTCTCTTCTTCTTTAGAATTTCCAGTAACGGAATCTACAAACGATGCGATCTCCTCTTCTTGAGAACGATCAAACAGATAATCGAGGTCCAGCTCGATCACTATTTCATCACCCATCTTTAAAAATTGATTAATATACGCACGCTTGAGTGAAAAAAGAGCCAGATCTTTTTCATGATCTGTTTCACTCAAAGACATAATACCAACAATTTGTTCCACAAAAATACCCATCGTTTGTTTTTGCCGACGAGCTAATACCACCTTTGAATCCTGTGTGAGTGGCGACAACTCACCGTAAAGCCTCTTACCCAGATCGACGATCGGCAGCATTTGTTCTTGATATTCATATACACCCAACACATAGTCAGGCACTTCAGGCAATGCTATAAAATTTTCAGTTTCTATAACTCGTTTAACTATTTCTACCGGTAAAGCAAAAATTTGCTTACAACTTTTAAAAACAACATATTGTTCCAACTTTGTGCCCCCCTTAACTTCTGCTACACTTAAAGCACTGATTTCCTAAATTTGGTAAAACGACATCCTGCTTTGTTATATCGGTTAAAAATCAACTTTTTAAACCTTTTACCAGACATAGATGTCCTTAGGGTCAGAAAACTTAGAATAACCACCATGTGGATCGTCACGGATCAACTGTCCGTTTTTTAATTCCAAAGTTCGATGTCGTAACGAATTGACCATTGTGCTGTCATGCGTTGCTACAATGATCGTCGCTCCTTGTTGATTAAGGCGGAAAAAGATCTGCATGACCTCTTTAGCCGATTTAACGTCTAAGTTGGCCGTTGGCTCATCAGCTATAACGATAGGCGGATGATTTAACAATGCACGAGCAATGGCTACTTTCTTTTGTTGACCTATCGAAAGCTCTCGTGGCAAGCGACCTGTGAATTGCATCATCTCAACGCGAGACAAAACTTCTTCCATTCGTTCTCCCCACTTTTTTGCGGGAATATTTAAGGCTGACATACAAGTTTCCAAATTCTCTTTGATCGTCAAACGTGGTAAAAAAATGTCTCTTTGAGAAACGATCCCCAGCTGGCGGCGTAATTTATAGACTTGACCATCCTTCAAATACTCGACCGCGATATTACCAATTCGGACCGTGCCAGAATCAATAGTACGTTGGGCACTCAAGACATCGAGTAAAGTTGTCTTACCTGCACCGCTTGGCCCAACAAGGTAGACAAACTCTCCCTGTTCAATAAGGCAAGAGATATTATTGTTTGCCCAAACTTCACCATATTTTTTGTTTACATCTTTAAGTTCGATCACTTTTTTCTCCTAAATCACTCGGTAAAACGATTGATCGTTTCCATCATCTCATCCGTAGATGTAGCCGCCTTGGCATTCATTTGATAAGACCGTTGTGCCGTCATCATCTCTGTCATCTGACTGGCCAGGTCGACATTTGAACTTTCAAGAGTCCCTTGGAGTACGCTATTTTCTGGCCCAGCAAGTCTGAAACCACCATTTGTTCGATATAAGTTATCACCAACTGAAACCAACGAATGCGCATTATTAGGTACAAACAGGCGTAAGGAGCCCAATACTCTATTACCAGATCTGATCATCCCAGCGCGGTCGATTTTCAAATCCCCTGTGGGCCAGTTTTGTTCAGGGACCTGCGCGTTAACTGCCACCCGATAGCCGTTACTAGCAATCAGACCACCAGTTGCATCACGGTGAAAGTTTCCAGCTTTGGTCAAATATGTATTACCGTTAGGTCCAATGATCCCAAAGAATGCATTTCCATTAATAGCCAAGTCAAGTGAACGTCTCGTCTTTTCAAACTGTCCCACTTGGTCGTCGATTCGTGCTCCATTAGCGTTTAACCCCGTATTTGAAACAACTTTCGCGTTGGAAGTTCCAAGGGCGCCATCGTTATTAGTCAAGTTATTATTCATTAGTTCATTGAAAGAACTAACGATCCCCTTATAACCTACTGTCCCTACGTTCGCAATATTATGTGAAATATTATCCAGTTCGTTTTGCATCCCATTCAAACCAGTCCTATTAATAGACAAAATAGAATTTAAGTTCATTTCGCATACTCCTTACTTTTTAATTTATCGACATTAGATCCTTCCCAATTGATCGACCGCTTTTTCTAGTGTCGAATTAGTAGCGGATAATACTTTTTGCTGTGCTTGAAATTGCCGACCGGTTTCCATCAGGGCAACCATTTCATCTGCGGAAGAAACATTAGAATTTTCAAGCATTCCTGCTTGAACTGGCAAATCGACCTGTCGTGCACCTTGGCCCATATAAAGAGTACCACCAACATTTTGCAGCTGTGTATTTTCTGGAAAAGTCACTATCATCGAGTCTCGCTGCCCCTGATCAGCAGCAACTGGACTGCCATTACGACCAAGAACTTGAAACCCTTCTGCTGTTACTAATTGACCCGCATTATTAACAGAGAAATGGCCATCACGAGTATAGGCCAGTTGTCCATTTCCCATCCTGACTGTAAAAAAGCCGTTGCCTTGGATAGCAAGATCCGTTGGCAAATCAGTTGGGTCAAGTGAACCCTTTTGCATATCAAGTTCGCTGCCTTGTATTTGATTTCCCCAACTATAACCACCGATCTCATGGCGTGTCTCATTTTTAGGTCCTGCCTGATTATTATGTAACTGTGCCTCAGCCATAGTTGATTCAAATAAGTTTTTTTGCAGGTAGCCTGGTGTCTTAATGTTGGCAATATTACTGCTGATGTTTTCTTGCTGGGCCTGCAATACATTAAAACTGTGTCTTAAAGTATCGATTCCTCTAATCATCATTTTCCTCCATAAATCCTTTTAACTTTGCTATTACACGCCCATGGATCTGTGAAACGCGTGCGATCGAGACCTCTAAAACCAAACTAATTTCCTTCAAGGTCATTTCTTGCTCATAATACAAACTTAAAATTAACTGTTCACGTTCAGAAAGCTTGCCTATTGCGACTGTTAATTCATGTTTCATTTCTGTTTCTAATAAGTGAGTCTGCGCGTCTCCCACTTTTTTGTCGTGGAAAACTTCTTGTTTAGTCAGAGTTGCTTCTCAAGAAAACAAAACATCTTCTAAGGAAATACTGGCCATAAAATGTAAACTTTCATACACATCGTTCAGCTTTTTTTGCGTGATCTGAAGCTTCTGACACAATTCCTTATCGGTCGCTTCTCGTTTCAGTTCCTGTTCTAACTCTTGTTTGCCACGATAATAACGAGTCAGATCGTCAAACTTATAGCGCGACAAACGCCCATGACTGCGGATCTCATCGATAATTGTCCCGCGGATACGAACATAGGCATAGCTTTCAAATGGTACTTTCTTGTGCGGATCAAATTTTTTCAGGGCGTCTATCAACCCGATCACTCCAGTGTTGAATAGATCCTCATAGTCGTATTCGGCGCTTTTAACAGTGATCCGAGCAACTACTTTTTCAACCAAGGGCAAATATTTCATAACTTGATCTTCCATATTCATCTCATACAAGAGAAAGCTCCTTTCAATATAAAGTAAGGTGAAGTAGGAGCAGGGGGACTAACAACCCTTTACGATTGCAACTAGTTGAAAAGATTGGATGCAGGCACATCTTTCTCATACTTGCTCTGGCTAATTCAATTGCTGGACCAACTTGGCTCGCCCTGCTCCGGCAAATCCAAATGCCAGTCCTTCTTCCACATACTTACCCCGGCTAATTCAAATACCGGACCAGCTTGACTTGACTTAACCCGAGTGCCTCACCCACAGAATTATTTTCGACACCCCACTTTAAAACTGTAGCTGTCCAACTGCTTCGATCCCTACTTCATTTGGGATCTCATTTAAAGATAAGACAGCCATATCTGGAAAGTTAAATGACAACAATTTTCTAAACGCCATTCTGGTCTGAGGATTAGTCAACAGTACAAATGAAACATCGTCGACTAACAATTTTTGATTTAACTCATTCACCGCGTCTAGCAACTTATTCACTGTGTCCGGCTGTAAAACTGGGTAAGAACCAGTTGCGGTTTTCTTAATACTTTGCGCAACCATCTCCTCAATTTTTGGATGGATCGTTACCGCATAGATCTTATTATTTTCGTCAATATACTTGTTGGCGATCGTTCGTCTCAAAGACTGGCGGACATATTCTGTCAGCGTTTCAGTATCTTTGGTAACAGTACCATAATCAGCTAAGGTTTCTAAAATGCTCGCAAGATCGTTGATCGGAACTTTTTCTTCCAATAAATTCTGCAAGACTTTTTCAACTTCGCCTAACCGTAGAATGTCCGGTATCAATTCATCGACCACAACGTTGCTTTGCTGTTTGATACCTTCCAATAACTGCTTGACTTCTTGTCTTCCCAACAGTTCAGGGGCATGTGAATAGATCACTTCTTTCAAATGAGTCGCAATGACCGTTAATGGCTCAATAACTGTGAATCCTTGCAAGTCGGCTGATTCTTTATCGCTTTCTTCGATCCACTTTGCATCCAAGTGAAAAGCTGGTTCTACTGCCTGAATTCCATCAAAAGGTATTTCGCCGCCTGTCGGACTGAAGACCATGTACTTATCTGGATAAATATTTCCCGTTCCGACTTCATTTCCTTTGATCTTGATCGAATAATTATTAGCATCTAAGTACAAGTTATCCCTGATCCTCACGGGACTGACCAAGATCCCTAATTCATGAGCAGTTTGTTTGCGCAAAGCAATGATCCTGCTCATCAAACTATTATCGATCGAGCTATCGACCAGCGGGATAAGTGAATAACCGATCTCGATCGCCAGCGTTTCGACTTGAAAATCAGCCACGTCTTCATCTTCTTGAACGTCTTTTTTCTTCTGTAGCTCCAAAGTTCGTTTTCTTTGTTGTTCATCTTTAATTTTTCTAGCATCCTGTTGTTTGATCAGAAAACTTATCCCAAATAAAACCAGACCCATCATCATAAACGGGATAAATGGAAAGCCGGGCACAATGGACAAGACTAGTAAGATCCCTGGCACGATCCGAAATATTTGTGGGTTACGGAGTGCATCTTCTACGATATCCTTACCAAACGTACTATTATTGTCAGAACGAGTAACGATGATACCTGAAGCGATCGAGATCAATAATGAAGGGATCGAGCTGACTAAGCCATCACCGATCGATAGTTTGCCAAACTGCGATAAAGCCTCCATTGCGCTTAGGTCACCATTCATGGAAAAGATGATTGTTCCACCGATCAAATTGACCAATACAATTACAATGCCCGCGATCGCATCGCCTTTGACGAATTTGCTAGCCCCATCCATCGAGCCGTAGAAGTCCGCTTCTCGTTGAAGGTCTTCGCGGCGCTTTCTAGCCTGTTTCTCGTCGATCAAACCAGAATTTAAATCTGAATCGATCGCCATCTGTTTGCCTGGCATCGCATCCAAGGTAAAGCGGGCTGATACTTCTGAAACACGCCCAGAACCGTTAGTCACAACAACTAGCTGAACTATCATGATGATCACAAATAAGATGATCCCCACAATATAATTTTTCCCGGCAACAACGTCGGCGAAAGCGGTAATTACATGTCCGCCATCGCCTTGTGTTAAGATCGCGCGAGTCGAAGACATATTCAAACCAAGTTTGAACATCGTAGTGAGTAAAAGTAGTGTCGGAAAAGTAGTGAATTCTAAGACAGAGTGAGTAAACATTGTGATCAACAAAATATTCATAGCAATCGCTATATTGACCGTGATCAACAAGTCTAAGACCGGTAACGGAAGCGGGATAATAATCAAACCAATGATACTGACAACTAAAAGTGAAACTAGCAGATCAGCTGGTTTGAGCGCATTTTTAGGCGCTGCGTTTTGCTTGTTTTTCATTGTTCACTCTCTCCTATCAGCTTTTACTGCCTTATATTTTGTACTTAGCTTCTTTATCCAATTGGTAAACTAAAGCTATTAAATCAGCCACCGGTTCAAAAAATTCTTCTGGAATAAAGTCACCAGCTTCGATCTCAGGGTAGATTGCTCGTGCCAGCGGTTTGTTCTCAATGATTGGAACATCATTTTTTCTTGCTTTTTCTTTCATTTTTAAAGCGATCTCATCTGCCCCCTTAGCAAGCAACTGCGGGACTGGCGTGTCGATCTTGTCATACTTAATTGCTAATGCCAAATGAGTTGGATTGATCAAAACGACCGTCGCTTCTTTGACCTGTGCGATCGAGTTACGCACCATTGCCTGGTATTTTGCTTTCCGTTGAGCTTTGACCTTGGGATCGCCTTCCATTTGTTTCATTTCTTCTTTAATTTCTTGTTTGGACATTTTCAATTTCTTCGTCCTACTAAAGTTTTGATAAGCAAGATCCACTGCGCCTAACACCAGCAAAACCAGGGCGATCTGCATCCCTAATTCTTTACAAAAATTCAAGATAAAAAATAAGATCTTCGCAGGCCCGACCGTGCTTGCATTTAAAATGTCACGTAAAGAAGCTATGTATTTGCGATAACATAGATACGCTATCAGCAAAAATTTGGCCACAGTTTTTCCCATATTTACTAAAGCGTCCAAACCGACCATTCGCTTAAACCCGCTTACAGAGTTCAACCGTTTGAAGTCTGGCTTCAATGGCTTAGATGTAAACAAAAAACCAATTTGAACAAAGTTCCCTAAAAAACTGATCAAATAACCCGCTATCAAAAAAGGAGCTGCAACAAATAAGACCATGAAGACTGCCTGGAAACCAACTTTTGGCAAATCAGAATACAAAGCTTGATAGTTATCTAATTGCTCGATAAATGCCGTCAAATATGGGAAAAATTTTCCTAACCCAAGCTCCCACCCGGGAATGAAAATAAACGAAAAAATCAGTAATGCCAAAGCGGCCGTTAAGTCGGGGCTCCTAGCGACATTGCCTTTTTTGCGCGCATCTTTCTTCCGCTTAGAAGTCGGTTTTTCAGTTTTACCATCTTTATCCATGGCTAATTTATCTCCTATAAAAACAAATTACATTTTGCCCAGTGAACGTAAAAATTCGAGCAAATATTTATACGACTGTGGGATCGTCTTCCCTAGTAATTCCATCACGTTAGGCAACATGATCAAAAAGATGATCATCCCGACAGTAGATTTCAATGACAGACTCAACATCAACACATTCATTTGCGGAACAGAACGTGACAAGATCCCCAAAACAATATCGATCACCATCACAGCGATGATCAAAGGGACGGCCACATTAAAAGCAAGTGTGATAGTTTTACCAGTTAAAAGCACAACTCCTTTGACACCGGCATTGGTAAGAGTTGCGGTCCCTAATGGTACGAGCGAAAAAGAAGCCATCACTGCTCGAAAGAGTTCTATGTGAAAATTTAAGATGAAAAAACAGCTAGTGCCAGCCAGTAATAAATCCGTCCAAACTGTGAACTTGGAACTTCCATTGTCCTGTCATAAGCTTGTCCCATCGAAAAGCCATTCTGAAAATCGATCAACGACCCTGCCATGATAACTGCTTGAAAAACCAGTTGACTGACATAACCCATGGCCAGTCCCAACAAAGTTTCTTTTAAAGCTGCTAAAGAGAAGATAATAATACCTGAATTATTCATACTTTTCGTTGCAGTTAAAACTTTGTGCAAAGTTACTTTAGTGTGTAAAAAAAGCAGCTTTTTGTTAGTTTTGTTGTCGGACTGTTTAAAAAAGGACAGACTTCACCCTTTCCCTAAGAAAAACATTTTTTATTTTGTGAGTTCACAGCGGATATATTTTTAGATTTTGAATCTTGAACAGTGTCTGCCAAAATAATTTATCGAACACATTGGTCTGAGATAAATGGACCCAGACTTGACGCGCATGGTGCGTGACCTTAGCTGCCACATGGAGTAATTTAAAACGGATCGTCCCGACCTGAGCGTGTTTAAGCTTTGTTGGTAAAACTAAGTTCTTCATGGCTTGCAGTATATTATAAGCGACCCCAGCTACCAGCATCCGGAACTCATTGGCCTCAAAACTAGAACTGTCCGTTTTATCAAAGTGAAAGCCACGTTTAACTTCTTTGATCAAGTCTTCCATGGAACCGCGTTGGTGATAGAGGGCAAAGACTTGTGGACCGCTTAATTCTTCCAAGTTGGTCACGATAAACTCATGGTCAAACAGAAAGTTGCCCGCCGGCCGCGTTGATTTAATAATCACACGATAAGGTCGTGACCAACTTTGAGGACAATAGTCTCGCAGGACATGCCATTGGACTTCAGCTTCGGTGAAGTCCTGGTCACCCACTTGGATCAGGTGCTCAGCCCGACTTTGGAGCTGGTAGTTCGCTTTTAAACGAATCACGAACTTAGCCTGCTTTTTATCACACGCATGGTAGATCCCTGGAGCTGCGAAACCAGAATCTCCCCGCACTAAGACATCCAGGGAAGATCCGTCATAGGCCCGTAAGCTCCGTAATAAAAATTTAGTCGCACCTTGGGAAGTATAGCGATTGCCGGGGCGTAATTGAGCATTCAACAAGCAGCCCGATAAAGCATCAAAGGCTAGTAAAGGATGATAACCGTTGGTCTGGTAGTGACCGTTATAAGCACTCTTTTCTTGGTCACCAAACGTATCGGCATGTGTCGAATCTAGATCAAGGATCAGCTGATGTTGATTTAGCTGCCCAAGAACAAAGTGAGCTACCGAGCCGAGCAATGATTTGACTGAAAAGAGCCCAGACGCTGAAATGTGATTGATAAAGCGTGAAAGTGTCGGCTGGGAAGCGACCGCTTGAGACAAGACCAGCTTAAAATCAACGGCGTGTGACAAGGTATTAGCCGACTGATCTTGGCAGTATCCTGCCAGCAATTGCAACAGCAACTGCTTAAATAAATTGTTCAAGGGAAAGGTACAATATTTACGGTCATCTTTAAAATGCAAGTTATCTTCTAAGAGCTGGTCAAAGTGAATTTGGTGCAGAAATTCAGCAATTAATAAAGTTCCGGCATCGTTCGCTAACTCACCACCGTCATTAGAAATGTTGATCTGGTCATTGAATAAAAGTTTTTCATGATGTAAAGTTGACATAAGGAGCACTCCTGTTCTTTGTGGTTTTCAACGACTTAACAATAGCGCAGGATGTGCTCTTTTTGTACACCCAACAGGTGAAAAACGAAAAAGATGCGAACTAGCATGACAACAACAAAAAGTAGTCCTTAAGGGAAAAGTATGAATAATTCAGGTAATACTCATTTCTTTAATTTGACCAACCAAGGGAACAGCGGCAACTGCCAAGCTTCCACCCACGACCAACTTAGCGGTATTTGGAAAACTTTTTTGAGAAAAGATCGGCGCTGTGACCATAAAAGAAAAGATCCGGCAAATTACCAAACAAACTAACTGTATCTCTGCCACTTAAGTCACATCCCCGAGATCAAACGAAAAATATATTCAGTGAATTCTTTGAGCGTTGTGATCATAAAATTTCCGGCTAGGATCAAAGTCACAAAAATTGCAACTAATTTTGGTACAAAGCTTAGCGTTTGCTCTTGGATCTGTGTTGTAGCTTGAAAGATGCTAATGACCAAACCAACAACCATCGCAACTATCACGATCGGACCTGAGACTACTAAGATCCTGATCACAGCTTCTCGCATGACCGTCAAGACTAACGCAACAGACATTAAGCTCCTCCTAACTAAAACTATGGACTAACGATTCAACCAACAAATACCAACCATCGACCATCACGAACAATAACAACTTAAACGGCAACGAGATCATCACCGGTGACAACATGATCATCCCCATTGCCATTAGGACGCTCGAAACAACCATATCTATGATCAAAAAAGGAATAAAAATCAGAAAGCCAATACTAAATGCCGTCCGTAACTCACTAATGATAAAAGCCGGGGTCAGTGTAGTTATGGGCAATGACTTAACATTTTGATAATGATGTTTGTCTTTTGAAACGTCCAAAAACAATTTGACATCTTTTTTACGTGTTTCTTTTCCCATAAATTCTTTGATCCTGACCTCTGACCGGTTAAATGCTTGTTTTTGTGTGATCTCTTGGCGGTTATAAGGTTGGATTGCCTCTTTATATATGTCCTTATAGACGGGTTTCATCGTAAACAAGGTTAAAAACAAGGCCAAGCCAAGTAGAACTTGATTTGGTGGATTCTGTTGCGTGCCTAATGCACTTCTAGTAAACGAAAGTACCATGATGATCCGCGTAAAAGATGTCATCATTACTAGTAATAACGGCACTACAGATAAAATCGTCATCATCACAAATACGTTGACGATTTGAGTAGAATTACCGCTCTGGCCACTATCGACCAGGCTAGTAATGCCACGAGTAACATCATTAAGGTCAGCCGCATGAATAGAAATTGGTCGAAGCCACCAAGTAGTCATCGCCAAACCGCTCAATAATATATTTAATTTTTTCCTAGTCATTGCTTCTTCCTCTTATCCTGCAAATTCATAGCCTTTTCCTTTAATAGTGTTGCAAAATCTTGCTGTTCATTTTTTCGAGTGCCGGAACTTTTAAATAACTCTTCAATTTCTCCTTTAGACAATTCGGAGATCACTGAACTACCCTGCTCGGCTAAATTCATCAAATAATAGTGATCAACGACTTGCACGATACCCAGAGCCGAAGTTTTCGAAACTGCGATCTTTTTAATGACACGAAATTGCAGGTCCTGCGGAGCCACAAACTTCTGCAAGTATTTTAAAAACAAATTGATCAAAACGATCACGACGATCAAACCCACTACCATTTTGACCAAAGACAACGTTAACTCCATTTAAATACTCCTTGTTTGCTTAAATTATTGGATCACAAAATCTGTCACATATACTTCTTGAACTATTGAACTACCATGAGCCTTGTTAACAGCTTCCTTAACTTGCTTCTTGATCACATCGATGCTTTGCCCATTTTTTAACAGATCTGCAGCTTTTTGCGGCTTTAAAACACGGATCATACTATCACGCACTACAGGTATTTCTTTTTTTTAGGTTTCTGCTTGCTGGTCATCGGCCACTAGCAAAGAAACTTTCAACCGTATATATTGCAGGTCAGCTGGATCATCAGTAGCCAAATTAACTATGAATTTTTTGACATTTACCAAACGCTGCTTTTTAGAAATAGCCGTTCCCTTTTCAGCTTCTTCAGCTTTAGGCTTTGTCTCTGAACCAGTAAAATATTTGCCAGAAACTATGGTGCCCGCCGCACTTGCACCAAACGCCAATAGTACAACTATAACTATCAGCAAGCCCCATTTGACCTTACTTGTTTTATTGCCATCTGTTTGTATTTCGTCATTTTTCTTCATTTTTTTCATCACTATCCCCTTCAAAGAGATCTTCACCAACAATGATCTTATGGCGATATTTTATGATCTCTTCTTTGATCTCAAACGCTGTTTCTTTAACCACTAATGTTTTCCCGTCAACAAGTGTGATCACTGTATCTGGGGTCTCATCAATGCGATAGATCAAATCCGGGTTCAAATAAAATTCTTCTCCTTTAAACGAAGTCAATAAAATCATGACTCTGTCTCCTTTTATTTGTATTGTATGATGCAAGGTTTCTAATACTCGCTCTCACGTGCAAACCACGCTGTCTATTGCCAGTCAGCTCAGGACAGCCCCGCATGGCAATAAGTTCCGCTTATCATAACTTAGCACTCATAGCGCACACACCACGCTATAAGTGCTAAGCCCGATAATGCTTATCTCCTAACCGCGTTGCTTCGCTCACTATCTTTTTAGATTGATCAATTCTTGTAACATTTCATCCGACGTCGTGATACTCCTTGAATTTGCCTGATATGCTCTACTCGTCACTATCATATCCGAGAATTCTTGAGCCAAATCGACGTTTGAATCCTCCAGTGTTCCTGCTAGCAAAGTGTTGGTCCCGTCTGATCCCGGTACTACGGTATTTGCATTACCAGAGTCTTGAGAAACTTCGTAAGTACTGTTACCAATTTTGCTTAGACCAGCAGGGTTACTGAAAGTAGCAATAGAAACCGTGCCGATCACTTCATCTTCTCCACCATAACGCGCGGTAACTTTACCACTTGGTCCGATCGAAACATGACCATCAACTAATTTCTGTCCATTTTGACCAGTAGCAGGGATCTTAATAGGCGTTAGTGCGCCCCCCTCTTGACCAGGTGCAAACCCCATCACGCGCAACCCATCTGCATTAGTTAAGTTTCCCGCAGCATCGATTTTCAACGCTCCATTGCGTGAATAAACCTGACCATTATTCCCATCACGCTGAAAAACTAAAAATCCACTACCATTAATATATAGATCTAAAGCACGGCCAGTCGTATTCTGAATGCCTTGTCCCATATCTGTATCGATCGCACCGACCTGCACTCCCAAGCCAACTTGTTTTCCATCAATACCTCCAACGGCCCCTCGAGGTGCTGATGCATTTGCGGTAGTTTGACTTAAAATGTCCGAAAAATTAGCACGGCTTGACTTAAATCCGATCGTGTTGGCATTTGCAATGTTGTTTGAAATAACATCTAACCTTGTCTGTTGACTCTTCATACCTGAAACACCTGAATACAATGAACGTAACATTTAAATTCCTCCTAATATTTTTACGCGATTCAAAATTGATCAGCAACTCTTTTAATTTGGTTCACTCTACCTTGTTTTTAGGACAGCTCGCATGATAATGAGCTTCGAACTATTCCCCGTCATCTCGAGTAGACCGCAATACAACGTGAAATCTGTTAATGCCCCTTTCCTGAACGTGTTGCTCCGCTCACTCCTTTGACAGCTCCCATTTCATACTCAGTCCCATCAATAATCAACTTGGCAATTCCACCCGTAAAGTTGACCTTATCGACTCTGCCTTGCTTTTCATTGCCTTGCTCGTCGACAACTGTGACGTTCTTTCCCATCAAATCGAAGGCTTGTTGCTGTTGGCCTAAAAGTAAAGAATTATTCATCATGGACGACATATTATTTAACTCTTGCAGTGTTGCAAATTGTGCCATTTGTGAAATGTAGTCCGTACCACTACTACTAGGATCACCTTCACCCGGCATAGAAGGATTAGACATTGATGCCGCTAAGATCTTCAAAAAATCGTCCATTGAAAGTCCCAAAGAATTTTTAGTCGCATCGTTTTGAGAAATGCTTTTTGTGGCATTACCTGTATTACCAAGAGTGTTTGCTTGCACTCCACTTAAATTATCCATGAAATATCATTACCCCCCATCAAATCACAAAGTTTAACAAATCAACCCGGACTCAAACACCAACTAGTATTCAATAAATCAAAAACTCAAATCTACATATCCTTAGCTTTAAAACCACATCCTGCTTCGACTCACTCACACCAACATACTGATCGTTCCGGGTCCGCTTCTATCTTCAACCGGCAGATGGTCATCTGGAACTACTTGCGCTCTTAATTTGCGAGCACGTGCAAATTTTCGCTGTTGTGCATGTTCACCTTGCATAAATTCGTCAGCATCTTGTTGTTCGTCAAACAACTCAGCGTTCTCAACAGTCTGTCTACCCACTTCCGATTGTTTGACCGTTTTAACAGGAACCTCAAACTGCAAATGCTCCATGATCTGATCTAGTTTATGCGTTATCTTTTGCAGCATGTCACACACAGTGCTATCTTGCACTTCAAATTTCAAATTGACTGACCGTTGATCAGTTTTTACCAAAACTCTCATTTCTCCCAGATTAGCTGGTTTTAAATTAAAAACTACCTTTGTAGTAGCTCCTTTACTAAATACAAAGCTTTTTTCGACCACAGGAAAAAGCGACTTTTGTAGACTTCTAACGACCTGTTCAAGCGGCTTAGCCACCGTTGCGCCCTTTTGCCCATCACTTATCTGAACTGACGGTTCGGCTTTTGATCCAACCGGGCCAAATTCTTTGTCCACTACTATTGCGCTAAGGTCCAATCGTTCGACTTGCTGTTCTTGAACTACTGCCGCTGTTTTCTCACCCATCACAACTTTTGAACTGACCGTAAAATTTCTTTCTGATCGGTCAATTTGAGCTGCAAAATGTTGACTTTGTATCCGATCTCCTCTTGGAGCTTGTAGCTCCTTGTCCACTTCTCCTAACTCAATCGATCCGCTGACCACCGCTACCATCTTTTCATTGAATTGAGTATTTTTTTGCCCTTCAGTTTGCCTGATTACTTGAACGATCTTTGTTTCATCAGGTGATCTAGCTCGCAAAAATTCTGTAAGCTGTTTCTTTAAGATCTCTTGCTGATCCCGTGATAGCTTAGCCACATCAACAGAAACAACTGGCTTAGTGTCTTTGGACTGGTCTACCTTTTCTAAAATTCCTTCAATTTCCAAAACGTCTTTTTGAGCAGCGTTTGTCGCAATTACCTCTGGATCAAAGTACTGTGAGCTGTTTTTTGTTGAAACAACTTTTCTCACTGCCTGCTCGCCTACGATCGTTTCAGCCTGGTCAGTGTCCGATCCTCCAATCTGAGATCTGCTTTCTTCTTGACTTGGCACATCGCTGCTGACAAATTGTTTTAGTGCGTCTATTAAATCTGGCGTGATACTGATGTTTTGTGAAACAAATACATCGTTCAAAGAAATTTGCCCGTCCATTAACTTCTGAAACAAGTTCGGATCTATCTCTAAAACTTGAACTGGTTCTTTTTCGCTGTTTGACTGTTCATTTTTGCTATGTATTTTGTGCGGCTTTTTTTGCAACTCGTGATCAGAAGCAGCCCTTTTTTGCTCCAAGTCTTCCTTATTTCTGGTTGGGTATTCCTTTTCTTCATTTTGTGTTACAAGAGCTTGAAATCTTTCTTCTTGCTTGGTGGTCGGTTTAGTTTCAACAAGCTGTGGTTCAGTCGTTTGCTTATTTGCGACAACTTTTTGCATGTCAATCGTCCTTCGCTTTCAAAGTCACGCTATTTCTAGCTTTTGCTGTGGTCGGTGAAAATCATCTAACTGGTTTTGTTCTTCGCGTTTTAATTTTTGCTGATATTGCTCCAATTGTTTGTCTTTCAGTCGCTCTAATATTTTTCGCTGCTTTTGTGCTTCGATCAATTCGCTGCGTGCTTGTTCTTTTTGCTCCTGCAAATCAAACATTTGCTCCTGACAGCTAACAATATTCTCGTTCAAAGCTCGTACATACCTCCATGTCACTTGCATACGTCCGACTGAAAATTGTGAGCTTTCAAGTAAGTTATCCTTTTCTTGCAATACTTGCTTGAGCTCCGTATTTTTTTTAGTTTCAAGTTGGTTTATTTCAGCAAATCGTGCTTTGACTTCATCCTCAGTTTGCCAACGATATTCCAATACCTTTTGCAGTGAAAAATTAAACTCTTCCATTTCCGACTACCTACCCTTTCGACGTGGCTCTCCCATCGCTCAAAATACTATTTGAATCAAAAAGCTGTTGCAATCTTTCTTCTGTTTCCTCATAACTTGCAAATTCATCTACCGCTTGTTGCAAAAAATCAGCGACCGGTTTATGCAATTGCACGGCATGATCGATCACAGGATCGCTGCCATTTTTATATGCACCAATGTCTATCAAATCTTTAGCATCCGCGTATGTTTTCAAATTTTCTCGCAGTTCACTGGCATGCATATTATGCTCTGGAACTACCAACGACTTCATCAACCGACTAACACTAGGCTGAATGTCGATCGCTGGATAATGATTTTGCGCTGCAATATCCCGGGACAAAATAATGTGGCCGTCTAAGATCCCACGGACCGCATCGGCAATCGGCTCGTTCATATCGTCGCCTTCTACCAAAACCGTATAAAAAGCCGTGATCGAACCTTTGTCAGACATCCCGCTTCTTTCCAACAACTTCGGTAACTCAGCGAAAACTGAGGGAGTATAACCTCTTGTAGTCGGCGGTTCCCCAGTCGACAAGCCAATTTCACGTTGTGCCATAGCGAAACGTGTGACCGAATCCATCATCAATACCACTTTTTCCCCTTGGTCACGGAAGTACTCAGCGATCGCAGTCGCAGTATAGGCACCCTTAAGGCGGACCAAAGGCGGCATATCAGACGTGGCACAAACGACGATCGATTTGGCATACCCTTCTCCTAAATCTTTTTCAATAAACTCCCGCACTTCACGGCCACGTTCACCGATCAAACCGATCACGATCACATCAGCTTGGCAGTATTTGGCGATCATTCCCAGTAGTGTACTTTTACCAACGCCACTGCCGGCAAAGATCCCTACCCGTTGTCCTTCGCCAACCGTCAATAATCCATCAATTGCTCGAATACCGGTCGGCAAAACTGATTTAATGTTTTGTCGCTTAAACGGATCTGGTGAGGCCTGCATTGCCGGATAGGCAGTCATCTTGGACTGTTCAAGCTTTGCCCCGTTCAATGGTCGCCCCAAACCATCAAATGTATGCCCAAGCATCTCAGGTCCGGTATTAACTTCAAGCTTTTTTCCAGTCGCTGCGACCAAACAACCGGGAGCAATCCCTTCTAGTTCGTCTAAAGGCATCAGTAAGACGGTTTGCTCCACAAAGCCCACGACCTCTGCCATCGTCTTTTTATTTGTACCTTTAACGTAAATCTCACAAAGTTCACCTACAAAGGCTTTCAGACCAGTAACTTTTATTACTAAACCCACGACTTCGCTCACCTTGCCGTACAGCGAATGAAAGGAATGTTTTTTTGCTTGAGTCAAATACTTCTCAAAAGGAATTGCTATCTTTGCCATTTATGTACCTCACAATTGTTTCAGAAAATCTTTTAATTCCTTTTTAATATCAATATCAACAACCGCTTCATTTGATTCCACTCGTATCTGTAAAGCATCCAAACTATCATCATCAAAGATAATATAGCGAATGTCTGGGATTTCGCTTTTGATTTGCTTTAACTTAGTCGACAAAGCATCATGATAGGATGAATTTGCCCAAATAAGTAAAACTTCATCTGCCTTTTCCAATTCAAATAGTAACGGGCTTAAAATCGAAATGATTTTTTTCGGTGCTATTTCCAATTGAGTCTGCAAGATACTTTCAGTCATTTTTTCCACAAAAGAAATAATTTCTGTCTTTTTATCTGCTATATAGTCACTTGACTCTTTTAGACTTTTTTCAACATTAGCTTTAGCTTGGTCGACCAAAGTCGCCATCTCTTTTTTTCCTGCTGTCAAAGCCTGCTGGTAACCATCCTTTTTGCCTTGAGCGTGTCCAGCATCATATGCCTCTTGTTTTATTCTCTGTGCCTCTTCTTGAGCATCCACCAACATTTGAGCTTTAAGTTGTTTTAATTTCTGTTGATAAACCACTGTCTTATGAGCCAACTGTTGATCAAAGGCAGTCAGCTGAGGATCTGGATCAGTCTGCTTATTAGTTTGAGAAACTAAATTGGCTGTTTTAATACTGATTTTTTTACCATGTTCCGGCATCTCTTGTTGTTTCAATATATTTCTAGACAACACTATCTTGCCCTCCTCGACCAATGTAGATCTCGCCTCGTTCATCTAGCCTGCGAATAACTCCCACTACCTTTTGTTGCGCTTCTTCAACAGCTGACAATCTAGTTGGCCCCATAAATTCTAGGTCTTCCTTGATATTTTCAACGGCACGTGTTGACATATTGCCGAAGATAAATTCTTTGATACTGTCTTCACTGCCTTTCAAGGCCAGTTCTAATACGTCGTTTGGCACATCGCGCAATACTTTTTGTACGTCCAAACCTTGCAAAGTCGTAATATCTTCGAAAGTAAACAAGTTAGCCTGTACTTCACTAGCCAATTCTGGTTGTCTAGTTTCCAAGCCAGCCAAAATAGTTTTTTCTGTACTGCGGCCTGTTGAATTCAAAATATCTACCAAAGCACCAACGCCACCGATGTTCTCCCGTTCACCATCAACCACATTAGAGAATTTATTCTCCATAACTTTTTCGATCCGCTGAATAGTCTCGGGTGATGTCGTCGAGATGGTTGCAACTCGTTCGGCGACATCGGCTTGCATTTCATCTGGGAACTGGGCCAAGATACTCGCTGCTTTTTCAGCTTGCATATAGCATAAGATCAAGGCAGTAGTCTGTGGGTGTTCTTCCACTAATAAATTTACCAGTTGCTGTTCGTCAGCCCGCCTGGCAATGTTAAACGGCTGCTCACGTAACTGGATCGTATTCAAAACGTCAAGCACTTCTTTCGCTCTTTGCTGTCCCAACGAATTAACCAGCAGATCCTTGGCATAATCAATACCGCCATCCAAGACATATTCTCTTGCTGTAGCAGTATCAACAAATTCGTCGACCACTGCGTTTTTCTCTTCTTGTGTCACGTAATCTGTATTGGCTATTTCGTAACTGACTTTTTGGATCATATTATCAGGCAAAAGTTTCATTACCTGGGAGGATGCTTCCGACCCTAAAGAGATCATCAAGATCGCAGCTTTTTTAACTCCACTCATTTGAGCCATCACTTTTTCTCCTCCCTAACGATCTTTCATCCAGGCCTTTAGTAATTCGGCCGTGACTGCCGGATTAGTCTGTGCATAATCTTGAGCTTGCTGATCCTTAGTCTTTCTTTCTTTAACTTCTGGTCTCTCCTCAAGCGGCATCACTTCTTCATCTTTGGTACGTAAAGGTTCACTTTCTGCTCCGGAAGGCGGTCCCGGATGTGAAACATCAACGTCATAGTCATCATCGTAATAATCGTCATCTTCATTTGCCCGCTTCTTTCGAAGTATTAAAAATGCGGCAGTTCCTGCGATAATAATGACTCCGATCGGAAGTGCTATATACCACCATGGCACATCATTTTTCTCTGTTTTAGGCCGATGAACTGTTGGCTTTGCGGTTTCAATAGCCAGAGCTTGAACTGTAACTTTGTCGCCACGATCTTTGTCGTAACCGATAGCTGAGCGCACGATACTTTTAATTTGTGCTTGCTGGTCACCACTAACATCTCCTTTAATGGCGACCGAAGTCGTTAACCTTTTTACAGCACCTGGTGCACTGACTTGTTTAGTCACATCTGTATCTAATTCATTGTTGATCGTCCGACTATAAGAAGCTCCATTGTCGTTATCATCACCAGTCACATTAGAAACATTGTCATCAGTTTGCCCGGTCTGAGCTTGTTGGACTTGCTCTTGGTCTCCATTTGCCTGAACATTTTCACTACGCAAATTTGGGTTGCTGTATTTAGTAGTTTTTCGTTCCAGCGCGTCGAAGTTGAGATCAGCATTAACAGCGACACTGATTTTATTTTCCCCGGCTAAAGGACCTAAGACCCGAGTGATCTTTTTTTCAAGCTGCTTTTCAAATTGCTTTTGGATCTGCATATACTTGCTGTTAGCGCCCGTCAGGTCATCATCGTCGTCATTACCATCAGCCAAAACATTGCCATTACTGTCAACGACCTTAACGTTTTGCGCTGTTAGACCTTTGACCGCTCCAGTAGTCAGCTCAACGATCCCTTTAACAGCTGAATTGGAGATCGTATTACCATTCAAAGTCAACGCTACCGATGCCTTGGCTTTCTTTCCCTTAGCATCATAGCTAAACACATCATCATCAGGCATTGTCAACATGACTTTGGCCTTTTTAATAGCGTTGAGAGAGTCGATCGAGCGCTCTAGTTCACCAGTCGTTGCCCGTTGATACATGATCTTACGGTCTTCATCAGTCGTCATCATGCTGGTATCATCAAATAACTCATAACCTTGTGAACTATCCGGCAGCTTATTATCGACCGCCATGTCGATCCGATACTGGTCGACCTTGGTTTTATCAACCAAAACTGTTTTACCATCATCTTTTAACTTGTATTGAATGTCTTGGTCTTCCAAATCTTTAGTTACTGTCCCGGCGTCAGCATCACTCAAATTTGAAAACAAAACAGCATACTCTACTCTGGTATTGAGATAATACACAATACCACCAGCAACAAGTACGCTGAGCAAACCAGTAATGATCGCAATTTTAACCAATCGACTCAAATTAGACCATTGGTCTCTTAAATTACTCCAAAGATCCTTCACTTTATCCACTTCTGTGCCCCCGCTACACGACTAAAACTGCATGTTTTTCAGATCGTTATAAGCCTCCAAGGCTTTATTACGAACTTGAACTGCAGTCTGCAAAGTTAACTGGCTTTCAGTCATGTTGATCATAACTTGTCCTAGATCGTCCTGCTTTCCACTGATCATATCGGTAGTCGAGTGATCCATGACTTTCATGCTTGAATTTAGCCCGGATAAAGCTTGATTTAAATGATCGCTGAATGATTTACCCGTCGGTTTGACTGACTGAGCGAGACCATCTAGTCCTGTAACTTTACGTAGTTGAGCCGAATAATTATCAAAGTTGTTGATACCATTGACCTGTGCCATTTTGTCTCTCCTAGTTTTCTGTTATTTCTAACGCTTTATTCAAAATTTGTTTGTTGACCTGACTCGATGCGACATTTGCCTCGTATGATCTTTGAGATTGGATCAGATCGATCATTTCATCAGCTAAATTAACATTTGGTAAATGGACATAACCATTTTGATCTGCATTTGGATCATTAGGTTTGTAACTTAACTTTTCAGTCTGGTCCTGAGTGATAGTGGTCACTTTGACGCCCGAACTTCGCTTTTTGTTGCCGTAGACGTTGTCGGCGGGACCTGGCTTTACCTGACGTAAATTCTCGGCAAACTGCACTGATTTTTTGCGATATGGTCCGCCTTGTGGAGTTCTTGTCGTATTAACGTTAGCGATATTGTTTGAAGTTATGTCGAGTTTCAAACGTTCTAACGCTAAGCCGCTGGCATTGATCTGTAAACCATTAAAAATGCTCATCGTTTTATCCCCTTACAAAAATATTTCTTGATCAACTACTTTAGTGATTTAAAACATAGCTCAACATTTGGTAGCGTCCCTTGAGCTGTGAGGTCAAAGCACTATAATTTAAGCCATTTTGGGCCTGATTCAACATTTCAACATCCAAATCAACGTTGTTGCCGTTTTCCTTTATGGAAGTACCACTACGTGAATTTTCGCGTGGCAAAATATCACCACCGGCCTGCATATGCATTTTAGCAGTAGTCTTGAGATGGGTTTCTTGCCCCAGAGCATTATTCAACTTACTTTCAAATTCGATCCGCTTAGCTTTGAAACCTGGGGTGTTAACATTAGCAATGTTATTAGCATTTAATTGCGCCCTAGCGGAAGCAACGTTCAAAGCTTCTTTCAGCAATCCATATGTATTTTCCAAGCTTAATTACACTTCTCTCTTTTATTTCTACAGTAATATTTTTAAGTTTGTTATATCTTCATTTTCATACCATAAAGTATTCTTGTTTAATTATATTGCCCAACTTTTCTTAATCTCACCTTTATTAGTACTATAATTTTAGCCGTTAACGTTCTCACAATCAAGCATTTTTTTAACCTATTTTCAATTATTTTATTAATTTAATTTTTAGCTAAAAAAGAAAAACTATTATCAATTGATATACTATTTGCTTGATTTAAAGCAAAGTGTCACCCTTTAATGTCCAGTTTATATATAAAATATCAATATTACAGGGAGAATTCATCACCATAAACATACTTAAAAAGATTGTTTAATGCGTTATTTATTATCTATCTTTTTCATGAATTTTATTATTATATTTAAAATAATTTCTTTTGAAAATGAGGTGTTTTTTTGAAATATTTCTGATTCGCACTCCTTTTTCACAAACATGGCATTACTCTTCAGGAAAATCACTTATCTAAGTTTCAATAACCAACTAGTTATTTTCTTTTTTGATCACCAATTCTACTCGCCTATTTTTTGAACGTCCTTCCGGTGTTTTATTTGTTGCCTGCGGCTTATTTTCACCAAAAGCTGCTAAAGAAACTTTAGCTTCCTGGACCGCTTTTTGCTCTACAAAAAAATGCATTACCGAAACTGCTCGAGCCACACTTAACTCCCAGTTGCTGGGATAATCTTTTGACTTTTGAGGAATATCATCCGTATACCCTGAGATCGAAACCTCATTTTCATTAAGTTGCTGAATTTTTGGAGCCAATTCTTTCAATGCTATCAGCGAACTTTTTGTCAGTTCTGCACTGCCGCTGGCAAACAAAATATTAGTATCTAAATTTAGATGTAAACCATCAGACTTCAACACGGCTCTAGTATTTTTACCGAGGTCCATCTGTACGGCAGTCTCATTTAAACTCTTGGCGATGTCTGTTAACTGCTGTTCTTGGTTTTGTTGTAAAACGCTCCCCTTTACATAGTTCTCCTTTTTTAAGGCTGCCTTTTTACTCTGAGGGTCTGAAACTCTACTGCTCTCCTCTTTACTTATTACTGCCGGTGAATCAAGCTCGACAGCATTGGAGCCTGCAACGTTTTTATGACTCCGTTGTTCTGGTGCTAAAGCCATGATCGAGCCAAATTCTGAACTGATCTGGTGAAATTTGCGATCATCGACTTTGGCAGCTGCAAACATTACGATAAATAAAGCAAGCAGCAATGTTAACATGTCTGAATAGGGAAGCATCCAGGCTTCACTATTACTAGCAGATCTTTTCCTTTTTTTACGCACACCTGTCCCGCTTTCTTAAAAATTTTATTTATTTTTCTTCAATTCCCGCCCTTCGACCTTCACTCAGCATACTTTCCAAGTTCTTTTCCATGGTTTTAGCCGCCACTCCTTCCTCAATAGACAGTGTTCCCGCCATGATCAATTCCAGATCCTGGACTTCTTGTTCAGATTTACGCTGTAATCGTTTAGCGAAAGGCATAAATACTAAATAACCCATAAAAATACCAAACAAGGTTGCAACGAAGGCAGACGAGATCGACTCTCCCAACACATTAACGTTGTCTAAATGACCCAATGCACCGATCAAACCAATTACAGCTCCCATAACGCCAAGAGTTGGTGAAGTGCTCCCCGCTGTTTGCATCATCGCAGTTCCTTTCAAATGGCGTTCTTCAACTGAGGAGATCTCATTTTCCATGATCCTTTGGATCTCTTCTTTATCGATCCCGTCCACGACCATTTCCATTCCTCGTTTTAAAAAGGCGTCTTCTTTTGGATCTAAATTATTAACAGGTGTTTCTAATGCCAGTAGCCCTTCACGCCGAGCAACATTTGACAATTCTACTAGCTTAGCGATCGTGGCCTGATAGTCATATTTTTTTGTTTGAAATAATACTTTGAAAATACCTGGCAAACGTTTGATGTCGACCAGCGGATATGTATTGATCAGCGCTACAATAATACCTCCAAAAATAATCATCATCGCCTCAGGGCTAAATAGCATGGCCAAACTAGCTCCTTTCAAGATCATTGCAGACATGACGATTATAAATGCAGCAAAAATACCGATCAGTAAAAACAGGTCCATTTCTTTTCTCCTCCTCTTCGATATACCATTTTTACTATCGGACAAAAACAAAAAAAATTAAGCGTGTGGGGTAAAATAATTTGATAAACTTTTGCAAAATAAAAAAAGACCACAGAATTAAAAAATTCCTGTAGTCATCTTTACTGCTGTCTTATAATCCGAGCTACTTAGGCCAGGCCTTTTTACTGCTTTAACTTGAACTTCACAGTACAAAACGTCCACTAAAAGTCCAAGTTCGATGATGTTCGTCTTCTGAGCCTCACGCTTTACTCGGTGTTTCTTATGAAACTCAAACAACTCCGCTTATCCAACTTAGGCATCACAGTGCCAAGAACGCATTATGATGCCTAAGTCCGATAAGGCTCATTGTCTCCCGAGTTTCTCTGCTCTCTTATTTTTTACCGATCTTTTCCCAAGTCTCCAACAACTCTTCTAACAACTCAACAACTGCTGGTAACTTTGTCTGGTCCTTGCTGATGTTGGCAGCGACTAACTCAGACACCATAAAGTCATATAGTTGGTCTAAATTAGCCGCAATTTCTCCGCCAACCGAATGATCCAACGAAAATTTAAGTTCATCCACCATATCTTGTGCTCTAAGTAATTCATGATTAGCTTTTGCCATGTTATTTTGTTCCAATGCGATCTCAGCTAATTTGATGGCTTTGATCGCGCCCGACAGCAACATGCTGATCAGTTTGTTGGGGGACGCAGTCAGAACTTGATTTTTCAGATAAAAATTTTGCTGCTTTTTTGCTTGTTTGACATTCATTATTCAACCTCCACGGTTACTAGAACTTGCCTTTTGTTCGCTTCGTCAATATACAAATTCTACCATTGCCCCATCGGTTATTTTCTGCTTATATGTTCCAACCTTTGCAGCCTTTTGCCGATCCAGACGTTTTAATTGCGCTAATATTTTTTGCTTTTCTGCAGCTGCTAATTTTAAAAGTTCCCAATAAGAAGCAATAATTTGTTGCAGCTCCGCTTTTTGCTGACTTCCTAAATCTAGATCATGTCCGGTCCCTTGTAATTGACTCAACAACTGTCCGTTTGCTTGTAACAAAGTCGGTAAAGAAGCAGTTCTTTGATCCCAACATTTTGTATTTTCTTTTAATTCCAACAATATTTGTTCAATTTTTTGTTCTCGCAACCTAACTGCTCCTTTTTAATGACTATTGTTGTTGCTGGTTGTTGCCAAGCTGACTTTGCAGGTACTGCATCTGTGATTCGGCTTGCATCATGACCGAATCTAACTGGGTAAATTGAGCAATATATTGTTCCCGTTTTGCAGCCAACCGTTGCGTAAAGTCATCGATCCGTGAGTTCAGATCTTTGACCAGCTTATCTATACTATCAGTTTTGTCAGAAATGACCCCTTTTTTAGAAACACCATCGCTGATAAATTCATTGACTAGACTATTTAAATCAACTGTATATCCTTGACTAGTATTTCCATCAAACTCATCTTCCCCTTGGACATAGAAAAAATCATGCACTTTTTCCGGAGAGTCGGATAACCGAGCTTTAAGCTTTTCTTCATCCAGACTTAAAGTCCCGTCTTTGTCGACCGAAAAGCCGATATCATATGGACTGAAGAATGCACTGTTGGCTTTATTTGAGCGTGTGATCATATTTCTCAACGATGACTGTAGCCGCTGTAAGGTCGAATCACCGACCAGTTTGCCCTGCACATTAACCGTAGAACTACTTTCAACCGCTGGGTCACCCACATCTAAGTCACTTTTTACCAAGCCCATCAAATTATTGTATTGCTTGACAAAATCATTCGCAGCCGCCAGTGTCTTTGAGTCGTCATTTTTTAAAGATAAGATAACTGGTTCATCAGGACTGATCTCTCTTTTCAAAGTTAACGTAGCACCATCGATCGCATCGGAAATAACATTGCTATCGTTTTCCATTTCAATGCCATCCAGACTATACTTAGCAACTTGCCCCATTTTTGCTGCCACATTCAAACCTAACGCTGACAATATTTCAGTATTCTTGGTTTGTTCAAGTGTTGTTTTTTTGGCGCCGGACTCGTTATTAGTCAAAACCAAGCGTTTATTGATAACCGTTGCCGAAGCTCCAGTGTTTTTAGTTTCTCTGTTGATCTTATCGGCAATATCCAGCAACGAATCTTTCTCCGTAATATCAATATCCACAAATTCTGGGCTATCAGTCGTTTTTGCTCCCTGATAAGCGAAAGTCAGTTTACCGTTTAGGTTTAAGTCCGTTGTATTTGTTTGGGCAGCGCTGACTTCGTTACTCGTCAACTTAGTCTGTTTAGCTAACTGGCTGACTACTAGTTCAAATTCACCGCCATTTTTTGCATCAGAGTTCCCTGTGATCACTGCTAAGTCTTCGTTGGAACTAGTAGCGACTTTAGAATAATAACTATCATTGTTCTGCAAAGCTTTAAGTTTAGTTTGAAAATTACTCAAAGCTGACGCAACTTCGCTCCATGCGGCTTTTTCTTGATTATATTTAGAATCTTTATTTTGCAAAAGAGTCTTTCCACCAGACTCAGCCTCGATCAACTGATCGACCACATCTGTAGTGATCCCAGAATATTAGCCTAAAAAGCTAAGTCCCGCATTCGGCGCAGATGTAGCACTTGTAATATCAGCCACTTACCTCACTATCCTTTCTTATCGACCGCGATCCCCATTTGATCCCAAATCTTTCCTAAAACATCGAGCATTTTATGAGAAGGGATCTCCTTTAAAACTTTGCCGCTTTGCATATCCACCATCTCAACATATTGGCGTCCAGTCCGCTGATGGATCTCAAATTTCAGCTTAAAATCGCGGCCCAGTATTTTATTATTTAACGTTTTAACTGCCTGTTGCAATTCTTCCGGGTCGACAACTACATTATCGGATGGATCTTCCGTTTCTTTAATATCTTCACCGTCATTTAGGTGAAAAAGTTTGCCCAAATAATTTTCCTGATCTTTACGGATAAATGATTCATCCATTGACGAAGTATCCATTTCATAACTATCGGTGGCAACTTTCTGTATTCTATTGACGACCGGTGTTGGGTCTACCGGTGGAATATTATTGATCTGCATCTCACTCACTCCTCCATTTGCCTATTGCATAACTTCACTCCAATATTTTTTTTGCTTATTAAAATAGCCGGCCGCCGCGTAAACGACGATCGGCCTGTGCCATTAAATTCTTATTAACCTTGCAGTAATGACAAAACACTGTTTGGCATTGCATTAGCTTGAGCCAACATGGATGTTGCTGCTTGAGAAAGGATATTGGACTTCGTAAAGTTCATCATTTCTTCTGCCATATCGACATCTTCGATCCGTGAATTAGCCTCAGACAAATTTTCTGTCGTGGTGCCTAAGTTATTGATCGTATGGTTCAAGCCATTTTGGACCGCACCCAGATCAGCACGTTGACCGGATACTGTATCAATAGCCGCCTTGATATTGGCAATTGATTCTCCAGCTTTTGTTGCATCACTGAGATCAACGCCTTTACCAGGAGTTGCAGCGACAGGATTATCAGGATCACTGTTGTCAGCAGGGGTACCTGCACTCCATGTGCCGCTAACACCAAGTGACTCCGCATCCATTTTGCCAATAGTAATTTCAGCTGTTTGGCCTTGGCTGGCACCGACTTGGAACGTAAACTTGTTATCAGCAGTATTTAGCAATTTCTTGGTGTTAAATTCTGTGTTATTAGAAATGTCGTCAATATTTTTTTGTAAAGCTGCGACTTCTTTAGTGATCTTAGTGCGATCTTCATCAGTCAACGTATCGTTTGCGGCTTGAACTGCCAAATCATTCATTCGGCTCAAAATACTGTGTGTTTCACTCAAAGCACCTTCGGCAGTTTGGATCAAGGAGATCCCGTCTTGAGCATTGCGTTTAGCCTGCTTCAATCCGCCGATCTGTGCCTTCATTTTTTCTGAAATTGCCAAGCCGGCTGCGTCGTCGCCAGCCTTATTGATCCGTTTACCAGATGAAAGTTTGGCAAGTGAATCACTTTTAGAGCTATTAGCAGCGGTCAAACGTGAGTACGTATTCAATGCTGCGACATTAGTGTTGATCCTCATTTTAAAATTCCCCCTAAATATAATTGTTAGTCGTTTACACTTATAAGTATCGGTGCATTTCTCAGATGTTTAAGGCTTAATTTAGAAATTATTTTTCTTTTCCGACTAAAAAGCCGGTATAAGAATATCAGTCCTCATACCGGCCATACGTATAGACATAATCATTTATAAGAGCAAATCGGATACATTCAAATATCATTAACCTTGCAGCAAGGACAAGACACTGTTTGGCATTGCGTTTGCCTGAGCCAACATGGATGTTGCTGCTTGAGAAAGGATATTGGACTTCGTAAAGTTCATCATTTCTTCTGCCATATCGACATCTTCGATCCGTGAATTAGCCTCAGACAGATTTTCCGTCGTAGTACCCAAATTATTGATCGTATGGTTCAAGCCATTTTGGACCGCACCCAGATCAGCGCGTTGTCCTGAAACCACGTCGATCGCATCGGTGATCTGCTTGATCGAAGCAGCTGCATCATCCGCATTACCCAATTTAACATTTGCTGCATCAACTGCTAATGAAGCCGAATCCATCTTGCCGATAGTAATTTCGGCAGTTTGGCCCTGGCTGGCGCCAACTTGGAAAGTAAACTTGTTGTCAGCTTTATCCAATAATTTCTTGGTGTTAAATTCTGTGTTGCTAGAAATATCGTCGATATTCTTTTGTAAAGCCGTAACTTCTTTGGTGATCTTAGTCCGGTCTTCATCAGTCAACGTATCATTAGACGCTTGTACCGCCAAGTCGTTCATCCGGCTCAAAATACTGTGCGTTTCACTCAAAGCACCCTCAGCAGTTTGAATCAGGGAGATCCCGTCTTGCGCATTACGCTTTGCCTGTTTCAAACCACCGATCTGTGCCTTCATCTTTTCTGAAATTGCCAAACCGGCTGCATCATCACCAGCCTTGTTGATCCGTTTGCCAGATGAAAGTTTGGCTAGCGAATCACTTTTAGAGCTATTGGCAGCTGTCAAACGTGAGTACGTATTCAATGCTGCGACATTAGTGTTGATCCTCATTGTTTATTCCTCCAATATAGTTTGTATTTGTTGCTTACAAACTTATATATCGGAGTAGTTTCAAATTATTTAAGCACTAATTAGAAACTTTTTGAATTAAAGACACGCGCATAATATACATCGCTACTTTAACCGGTTGCTTACCTTAAAAAGCAGAGATCATTTCTTGATCTCTGCTTCCGATGCGGCGCGTTTTCTAGTGATCAATACCAATTGTTCTTGACCCAGTGCTGCTTTGCATTGACCCAACTGCCATATCTTTGTTGCACGTATTGTGCTGCAACCTTTTCTTGGTTAGCAGGGGAAAAATCACCATGCAAGTAGTTTTGGTCCAACTGATATTTACCAATATAACGTCCATTTCGTGCGTTGTAGTTATTGCTCGATTCATGCTGGATGATATAATCACGTGCACTTTTTTCTGCACCATCCAAAGGCGGCTCTATGCTGCCCCTCGAGTCTGTAGAAGCAGTCTCGTCAACTGCAGCAATGGGGGCTGTAACATTACTATTCTCCCTTGAAATTGGTTGATCAACTATCCCCATTTGACTTTTTCCAGGAATAGTTAAATTTTGCCCGGCTAAAATAAAGTCAGGATCCTGTAACTGATTAGCCTGAACGACGGCTCGTGTGGTTGTATGATACTTTTCTGCCAATTCAGAAACAGTATCGCCTTTTTTGACCTTGACCGTTTGTTGTGCTGTTTCCAAAGCATTAGAAAATTCAGTTGCTTGTTGCAAACTAACAGGCTGGGTTGCACCTTTTACAACGTTGTTATTATGTACTTGCAGGTCGTTATTAACTAAATTCATTTGAAAAATCCGTTTCTTTGTTTAATTATTATTATATTTTATAATTATATAGTTTTTCTGGAATTTTTAAAGTATTTTTTTTGGGGTAATGTTTTTTGCTCAGGTGCCGTTTGGCCAACTCAAGGGCTGAACGAAAAAAATAGGCCACCTATCAATTTAATTGATACATAACCTACTCTGACCTATATACACTTATAAGATCCACTTTGCTTGCAAAGCTAATAATATTCATCATTTTTCTAACCTAATTATCTTTTCAATTAAATTTAAACCGAACCCTAATCCACTAATGTTCTTGAAACACTCACAAAAGCAGTAAATTGACCTTCTTTTGCAAAGGGTAAAACATCACTCGGTTCTGGAAGCTCATCATCTAATAAATGATCCTTCAAAAATTCCTGTGCTTGTTCAAAAGAATCAGAAAAACTTTCAGTCTCGATATATTCATCAAAATCTGGAAAATATACTACGTAAGGATCATCTTTGTCTGTTGGTTTTGTTATTTTTACTGGGAATGTTATCGTCCCACCATCCATTTAACCATCTCCTAAAAAAGTTTGTATACTATAGTTTACATAATATTGTGAGATTTGTACAATAAAACGACTTGAAAACTTTAGTAAAGTTTTCTCTAGCACTCGTTGTATTTCAAATTTTTGGCTATAACCGTTATACTGTAGTTATAGTAAATATTTTCAGACGGACTAGTTCCGTTAGAGAGGGGTATCATTTATGTACGTAGCAGATGACGACAGATACAATAAATTACCACACCGACGAGTTGGGAACACGGGGCTTCGTTTGCCATTGATCTCATTAGGCCTTTGGCACAACTTTAGCAGTGCTGACCCGTTGTACGATCGCAAACGTGTGATCCTAAAAGCATTTGACCAAGGGATCTTTAGTTTTGACTGCGCTGACCATTACGGTTCTCCTGAGATCGGTACATCCGAATCACTTCTTGGCGACGTATTAGCCAATGAATTAAAACCATATCGGGACGAATTAGTCATTACTTCAAAGGTTGGCTACCGCACAGTTCCCGGACCATATGGCCATTTCTTATCCAGAAAGACCATCTTACAATCGATCGACCGCACTTTGGAACGTCTACAGTCAGACTATGTCGATGTCTACTACGCTCACCGTTTCGATCCAAATACTGATTTATGGGAAACCGCTCAGGCTTTGGATGATGTTGTCCGTGCTGGTAAAGCCTTATATATCGGGATCTCTAACTTCGACACGGAACAGGCTAAAACAGTTGCTAAAATGTTTGATGACTTAGGCACACCATACACTGTCAACCAAGTTTCATACAACATGCTCAACCGTCGCCCAGAACGCACCGGTTTGGTAGACGAAATGAAGCGTCAAAATCATGGGATAGTTGCTTATGGACCGCTAGCTGAAGGTTTGCTTAGCGACAGATACTTGGATGGTGTCCCCGCAGATTTTGCCATTCATCCAACCAGCAAGTATGTTATGCAAGCAGGCGCCGAAAAAGTGACTGAGGATCTAAACAAATTAAATGACATCGCCAAAAATCGTGATCAAACATTGTCACAAATGGCTTTGGCATGGTTGTTAAGAGATCCGGTAGTTTCTTCCGTTATTATCGGTACTACCAATATCGATCATTTGCAAGACAACTTAGAAGCTGCCAAAAACATCAGGTTCGATCAAGAAGAACTCGATACAATCGATAAAATCACCAAATAATTATTAAATAAGGCCTGGAAACTTTCGTTAGTCAGTGTTCCAGGTCTTTTTGTGTATTTTAAAGTATTTACTTTTAGCAAGGTCGGCTTAAGTATAAAAGTAAGCCGTTCATTGGAGTAAGTTATGGCTCAAAACATGAATCTGAGCCATTCATTGTCTTGAATTGTGGCTCTGAATGCCCAAATGAGCCGTGCATTGTCTTGAGTTGTGGCTCTAAATACCAATGTGAGCCGTGCATTGACCTGACTTCTAGCTTTAAACAGCTAAATGAGCCACTCATCGGCTCGATCTGTGGCTCAAAAATGAATCTGAGCCATTCATTGTCTTGAATTGTGGCTCTAAATGCCCAAATGAGCCATTCATCAGCCTGGCCTCTGGCTCTAAACTACCAAAGTGAGCCATTTGTCGTCACAAATTGCGGCTCTAAATGAAACCGCGACGTTACCCGTTTCGATTTACGACTCACATCGACCAATTTAAATCAAAAAACAGTTCAGAAAGTGAACTGTTTCGATATACATCCTACCAAAACAAATTGCTCAGACTTTGGTCCGAACCGCATACGTATCCGTAAAAATACGCATCATCACGTTTAAAGGGAGCCGGGAAGCAATTTCATATTCTGGAAAGTAGCCGGTTGCCGCTTTATGGCCTAAGAATAATAGATCCGAGTAAGGAACGATCGTTGAATTCTTATTAGTTGTAAAAGTTATTTTGGAAACGTCGCCTTTTTCTAAATTTTTGGCTGCATAGACCAATTCCGGCGTTTCCCCGTTGAGCGTAATGAAAATCACGACACAATCCTTTCTTATCTTTTTGGAAAGGATCTTAATAATGTTTGGGTCGGTAAACATCTCAGTATACTTGCCGCTTAACTGGAGCTTGGTCTGCATTTCTCTGGCAATACTTTCTGACAAACCTCTGGCAAAAATATAAACCATCTTGGCCTGCCGAGTGGCTGTAACACTATCTTCTATCGTACTAGTTTTCAAATTATTCAAAGTATTATTCAACTCAATTTCGTTCTTTAAGATCACGTCTTTGATCGTTGAATCGACAGAATTCAAGATCTTAAACTTTGCATTGTAATTGCCTTTATTTCTCAGATTCTCACGGTATGCCGTATATCCAGTATAGCCCATCTTTTTCATAGTTCTAACTATCGTTGCCGTTGAAACGTTAGCGAACTGACTTAATTGGACGATCGACATATCAACGATTTTTTCTTGGTTACTTTCCACAACTTCCCAAAGATGTGATTCAGCACTACTTAATTCCTTACTCACAATCATCCCTCCTTTCGACCAGCTTATTTTGAAAAGGTTTTCCATAAAAAACACACAAATGTCCATCGTTCTGAAAATTTTTTCGTCTTCCATCACCTATAATACATTTTTAGAATACCAATTAAAACTAGAGGTGTAAACATGATTTATACATTGACCTTAAATCCTGCAATAGATCTATTTATAGACACAAAAGAAATGAAAGAAAATCATGTCAATCGAACAGAAAAATATGATATTCAAGCAAATGGCAAGGGCATCAATGTTTCGTTTATTTTAAAAAGGTTGGGCATTAATAACACAGCTACAGGTGTTGGCGGCGGCTTTACTCTCGACTATATCCAACAAGAACTCACTAACAACGACATCGACAATTTCTTTGTCAAAACAAGTGGGGTCACTCGGATCAACGTCTTCACTCATGTGGAATCAAAAAATTGTGAATACAAACTGGTCAACCCAGGTCCAAGTGTTGATTCAAGCGACCAAACAAGGCTGCTGGAATATTTTGACAAATTAGAAAAGGGCGACATCGTCTCTCTTTCTGGCAGTTTTTCTTCCGGTATCGATCCAAGTATTCTAACAAAACTCGCACGTTTGATAGAGAAGAACGATGCGAATTTTATCGTTGATACCAGTTATTCAGAAGTCCTCGATGTCTTAAAATATCACCCCCTACTTATCAAACCTAACCAAGAAGAGATCAAAAAATGGTTTGGCATAGACGAAGATCTGTCACTCAAAGACACTATTAAATTAGCAATGAACCTAGTTGACGATGGTGCCCAAAACGTACTTCTTTCTCTTGGTGAAAATGGCGCCGCCTTTATTACAAAAGAAGCAGTTTATTACGGTAATGCGCCAAAGATCGATGCGCTTAACACTGCTGGAGCTGGGGACACCATGTTAGGTACTTTTATCGGGGGCATGGTAAATAATATGGACCCAAAAGACAATTTGAAAAAAAGTATTGCTGCCGGAAGCGACACTACTAGAAGTATGTGGATCACAAATTTTAAAAACGTTCCAGAACTTGAACAACAGATCCAAGTAGAAAAATTAACCAACATATAAAAAAGGAGTTGAGTCTAGATGACCAAATATGACATTGTTGCCGCCACGGGCTGTGCAACTGGGATCGCCCACACATTTATGGCAGAGGAGGCCCTAGAACAAGCAGCCGAAAAGAAAAATTTAACAATCAAAGTAGAAACTCACGGACAAACCGGAACTGAGCATACCCTAACTTCTGCAGAGATCGCCGATGCTAAAGCAGTCGTCGTTGCTTCTGACATTAATGTCGACACTGACCGATTTGCAGGTAAGAAATTGGTCAACGTTAAGGTTGCCAAAGCTATCAGTGACTCTGACAAATTGATCGAATTAGCTTTATCAGATGATGCACCTGTTCATCACGTAAGAAATTCAAGCGCTAACGTAGAGACATCAAGTTCTGACGTTGAAGAAAAGAATTCTATTGGAAATATTATTTACACTTCTTTAATGAATGGTGTTTCACATATGTTGCCGCTTGTTGTTGCGGGTGGTGTTTTAACGGCGATCTCATTTCTCTGGGGGATCAATTCCGCAGATCCGAAAAGTGAGCAGTTTAATCAATTCGCTTACATGTTAAATACAGTTGGTGGAACTACCATGAACCTAATGACACCGGTCCTTGCAGCCTACATTGGTGAGGCGCTCGCGAAAAGGTCCGGGCTGGTTGTCGGTTTTGCAGTTGGGATGCTCGCCTTCAACGGTGGGTCAGGTTTCTTGGGAGGTATTGTCGGTGGTTATATTGCAGCATTAGTGATCTTAGGTCTGCAAAGGATCTTAAAACCACTTCCTGACAAACAATTTAGAGGACTAAAATCAATTTTCCTCTACCCTGTTTTGGGCGTTCTGATCTCTGGCTTACTCATGCTGTTGATCAATGTCCCAATGAAGATATTGAATACTGGCATGATGGATTTTCTGAAGGGTATGGAAAACACTTCTCCCCTACTTCTAGGAATCATTATCGGTTGCTTGTCCGCAGCTGACTTCGGTGGCCCATTGAACAAAGCGGCATACTTGACCGGTACAGCACTCTTAGCTCAAGGAAACTACTTCTTCATGGCTGGCGTTTCTGCCGCATGTATTGCTCCGCCGTTAGCAACTGGTTTTTCTGTTTTATTTAACAAAAAAGCATATACAACAGAAGAACGCAGTGCAGGATATGTTAACTTCCTTTTAGGTTCCACCCATATTACCGAGGGTGCGATCCCATTCGCAGCAGCCAACCCATTCCTTAATATCCCTTGTTTTATGGTAGGATCTTCGGTCGCGGCAGTCTTGACCTATATGTCTAAAATCCAGGTTCCTGCCCCGCATGGCGGATTCCTTGTTTTGCCCTTGCTCAGTAACAATCAACGTATCCTTTGGGTAGTTTATATTTTGATCGGGGCAATTATTTCCGGAGCTTTGTTGGCGCTCGTTGCCGAACGTTCATACCAGAAAAAAATTAAAACACAGGCTGAAGGAAAAACTGCAGCTCCTGAAGAAGTCAATACTTCTGGGAAGCCAGCTTCCGACGTCGAAGAGAGTAAAAATTCGCCTGCAGAGATCCTGAAGATTGAAAACATTGCTTTTGATATTCCAGCCAAAACACGTGATGAAGCACTGGAAGCATTGAGCAATTTTGCACAAGAAAAAGGCTTGACTACTGATGCTCACGCTGTTTATGCCAAATATTTGCAAAGAGAGCAAGAAGGCTCGACCGGTATGGAAAAAGGGATAGCTATCCCTCACGCACAAGATAGCAGTATCAAAGAATCTGCCATGATAATATTGCGGTTAAAAAATAAAGTTGACTGGAAAACTTTCGACGATCAACCGGTCGATACGATTATTTCATTTTTAATTCCGGCCCAAGATCAAAATAGTCATCTTGAATATTTGTCGAACACTGCCAAACTTTTGACCCATGAAGACTTTATTTCAGAACTGACAAGTTCTACCAAACCCGAAGAAGTTTATGCCCTTTTTAGTAAGTACGATCAAAAATAAACTAGTTAATTATTCAAAGGAGAACACTATAATATGTCCAATAAAATCGAAGCTTTAAAACGTATGTCCAATAAAGATGGTGTGATCGCTGCTTTGGCGATCGACCAACGCGGTTCTTTGAAGAAAATGTTAGCTGCAGCTGCTAACAAGCCGGCCAACGAGGAAGATATCGTGGAATTTAAGAAGGCTATTTCTTCTGAATTAACCAAATATGCGTCTGCGATCTTGCTCGATCCAGAATACGGCTTGCCAGCCGCTAAAGAACGCGATGCCAGCTGTGGTTTGTTGACAGCCTATGAAAAAACAGGTTACGACACAACGGCTCCTGGCCGCATGCCCGACTTATTGGCTGACTGGTCGGTCAAGCGTTTGAAAGAAGCCGGTGCTGACTCGATCAAGTTCATGTTGTACTATGACGTTGATGAAGGCGACGAGATCAACGGTAAAAAACAAGCATTCGTTGAGCGGATCGGTGACGAATGTGTGGCTGAGGATATGCCATTCTTCTTGGAATTGATGTCTTATGATGCAAATATCGATGATACTAAGAGTCCAGCCTATGCTAAGGTAAAACCGCACAAGGTCAACGCGATGGTCGAAGAGTTTGCTAAAGACCATTACAATGTTGACGTCTTGAAGGTCGAAGTTCCCGTTAACATGGATTACGTTGCCGGCTACAACGGCGACAATGAAGCGATCTACACCAAGGACCAAGCTTTGAACTTCTTCAAGGAACAAGACCAGAATACTGCTGGTGTACCATTTATCTTCTTGAGTGCCGGCGTTTCCGCAGAACTCTTCCAGGAAACTTTGAAGTTTGCTCACGAAGCAGATTCGTCCTTCAACGGTGTTCTCTGTGGCCGTGCTACCTGGCGCCATTCGATCGAACCATTTGCTAAAGACGGAGAAGAAGCTGGTCGCAAGTGGATGCAAACGACTGGCCGCAAGAATATTGAAGACCTCAATGAAGTTCTTGCAGTTACAGCTTCATCATGGCTAAATAAGGTAAATTAAGCATCACTCACTTTTATAACAAATAAAAACCCAAAGCTGCATTGTTGTCACGTGACTAATGCAGCTTTGGGTTTTTTGTGTTTTGAGAGGTGGCATATAAAATTAACAGTCTTCGGCTAGACTTAAGACTAATTTTTAACGGTTTGAGCCGTTCATTGACCGATGTGCGGCTCTCATTACCCGTTTGAGCCGCTCATTGACCTGAATTGCGGCCCGCTTGCCGGTTTGAGCCATTCATTGGCCTGATGTACGGCTCTCCTGCTCGGTTTGAGCCGTTCATTGACCCGATGTGCGGCTCTCATTACCCGTTTGAGCCGCTCATTGACCTGATGTACGGCTTTCTTCGCCGATTTGAGCCACTCATTGGCCTGATGTGCGGCTTACTTTCAACTTTTGAGCCCTTGATTGGCTTAATCAACGGCTTTCTTCACCGGTTCGAGCCACTGATCACTTCGATTTCCGGCTCAAAGCGCAAACAAAAACCCAAGCGACTACCTTACAACATAAAATAAGGCTTGGGTTTTTAAAATTCAAAGTTAACTCCGCTTAAAAGTCAGATGTACGCCATCGTCATTTAATTTCTTGGCGTTGCTGAACATGAACGCATCATTAACATAAGAACCTAAAGTATCAAACGCAGATTTTTCCTCCGAACTGCCGTTAACGTGCGGTGCTAGTACCAATGAGATCTCATCAACTAAATGAGCCTTTAAGAATGCCCCATCAATGACGGCACCGCCGCAAACAGCTAACGTTTCAATGTGAAAATTAGCTTTTAGTTTGGTCAACACTTCAGACAAATCAAAATCCTTTGTCCCACTCACGATATACGGAATGTTCATGGAACGTAAAAAGGCTAGATATTGCAAACTTGCCTGCTTAGTAACCACTTCGATCGCGTGCATTTTATGGCCATTGTATTCAAAATAATCTTGTGTCCAGCCACACTTTCCCTTTCTGTCAAAAGAAACTGACCAGGTATCTGATTCAATAGCCGGCAGCCAATCTTCATAATTGATACCCGTCGTATCGTATTCAGACAGATTAGGATGTCCAGGTGCGGCATACATTTGAATCGTTTCACGGCCATTGGCGTCGGCATTACTGAGGTTAAACAATTCATCTGAGTAGTACTCGCTGGAAATACTACTACCATGCGGTCCGTCTATTTTGCCATCAATAGAAACATACATGTGTACGACAACTTTACTTCGCTCCATTTTTATTCCTCCATTTTGCAAAAAATATGTGCTTTAAGCTACTGCCTAATTTTGAAAAACGCTAAGCACATTTGCTATCAACAAATTAAACATACTACTTAAAGTTAGCTTTAAGTCAACATATATATGCTAGACCACTATAGGCAACAAAAACTGGCACAAAAAGCCGGAAGCCTGTCCAACTTTTTGCGCCAGTTTATTAATATGGGTAGACCTACTCAGTTTCTTTTAAACCAAGAAGTTCCTCAGTTTTATCCCAAAGTTCTTTTTGTAATTCTAAATCATTGACCTGTGGATTAACTTTGTCAGTCAGATCTTTCTTATCATAATACTCGCCAGATCTCCAATCAGCGCCTGGTTTACCTTCAATGAACCACCGCAAATTATTACCGCCATGCTGCGGACTTTGTAATGCTATTCTGTTCATAAAGCTGTGGTAAACTGCGTGCATACCACTCTTTTTGTCGTTAGCAAAATTTGTCCGGATATTGCCTGGATGAAAGGCGACCGCTGACAAACCTTGTTCATGGTAACGACGGTCTAATTCTTTGGCGAATAAAACATCCTCTAACTTGGCATCGCCATAGGCCTTACTAGCTTTGTAGTCATTTTGATTATTTAAATCGTCCAAGTCAAGTTTTCCGAACACACGTTGAGCAATACTTGAAGTGTTGATCACTGCGCCCTTGCTAGCTAATAATTTAGGTAACAACAAATTCGTTAACAAAAAAGGTCCCAAGTAATTCACTTGGAAAGTTTTCTCAAATCCATCTTCAGTCAAATCAGTTGGTCCAAAAATACCACCGGCATTATTAGCTAAAACATCAAGCGGTTCATCGCCCAGTTCATTTAGCAAATTTTTGGCCAACTCACGGACTTGGTCTAGTGAAGCAAAATCTGCAACAAAGTACGGCGCATCAACGTCCTTAGCAACTTTCTTAGTCTTTTCTACATTTCTTCCGACCAAGAAAAGGCCGTATCCTTTACCTGCTAAGCCACGTGCTGCGGCTGCTCCGATACCATCGGAAGCGCCTGTGATAATTACATTTTTTTCGACCATATAATTCATCTTCTCCTTTTGCAAATTTAGCAATATTCACCTATTTTATAGTTTGGCGAAATACGCGGTAAGAAAACAAGTTTCACTATATCCGTAATTTCCATACAAACTTATTTTGATACTATACCAAGAGTGTGACAGGATAATTTCTTAAATTCAAGTAATTGCTATATTGATATCACGCAGTCAAACTTCTCGTCTCCCAAACACCTCCCATGGAAGGAATAACAAGCAAGTTTTATCATTTAAAAATTTAATTAAGATTCATCAGCCTCTGCTTAAAACACCATAACATTATTTCAAAAACAGATTTATTCGAACAATATTTATTCTTGTAGATAAATAAAGATCTTTTGGAAACAATATCAATAAAGCGTATTGATGTTTATAAGCTTTACGTAATATGAATAAAGATTCTATGGGACGTTTGGACAATAAAGTAGCAATCATCACAGGAGCTGCCAGCGGAATGGACTGGCTGGTGCACGGATCTTTGCTAGAGAAAGTACCAGCGTTGTTTTTATTGATGTAGCAGGAGAAAAGCTGACAAGAGCTGCTGAAGATATTAGAAAAGACGGGGGTGTCTCTTTGGACGTTACAGACCCCGCTGTGTGGGATAGCGTAGTTAAGAAAACTGCCGAAATATAGGGAAAAATCCACCTTTTAGTTAACAATACCGGTATCCATGTTTCCAAAGGGAGCCTCAAGACTGACATAGAAACTTGGAACAAGTTATGGCTATCGATGGTAATTCAGTGTGGCTGGGGAGTCCTTACATACAAAAGAATGGCAAAGATTCGATCATAATTACTTCCTCGATTGGAGCACTGGTAGGAGGTTTCAGTACAGCTTATAGTGCTACTAAAGGCGCAGTACATTCGCTTACTAAATTTGCCGCTCATAAATTTGGTAGAGACCCGATCCGTGTCAATTCAGTTCGCCCAGGTTCAACTCTCACTGGAATGGCCGAAGAACCTGGGTTTAAGTCTAAAGAAGAAATGGGCCAAGCTTATGAAGACAAAGCAGCCCTACCTCCATAAGTCGCAGAGGTAGAGGATATTGGTTATGCTTTTTTTACCTTGCCTGTGACGAATCCAACTTTTGACTGGCGAAGAACTCTTTGTTGGCAGTAGTTGGACAACTAATCCGCAAGCCTCGCAAAGCTAACTTAGATTTGAATATAACAAAAACAACTAATAGGTTTTACAAACTAGCTGCTTTTTGCTATATTACTAGTAGGTTAAGCAAACTAGTTAAGGAAGATAATAGTTATGCAACAAAACATATCGAGTCAAATGTTAAAGGGGATCTTACAGGGAGTAATGTTGATGATCCTGGCAAAAGAGTCTGAGTATGGATATGGGATAAGCAAGAAGATGAATAAATACGGTTTAAATAATATCCCTAAAGGTACTATTTACCCACTGCTGACCACTATGGAAAAACATGGTCTAATAGATAAAAAAGTGCAAGCTTCTTCAGAGGGACCAAACCGTAAATATTACTACATTACTCAAAAAAGGGGAAGAAACAAAAACAGAATTCGTGCAAGAATGGGAAATCTTGCAACATTCAGTTAATTTACTGATCGAGGAGGAACAACATGGAAAATGAACATGCATTTATTCGCGAAAATAACCACTTAAGAAAACAGCTGACCACTGAAAACGAAAAATTTTATACTAGGTTTTTGCTGTACATCCGGTGTCGTAGTTTGATCCAAGATCAGAATTCTATCGAAGAAAAACTGTTGGAGATCCTACAGGATATTTTGGATGCACAAGCGGACAACATTTCAGCCGAAAAATATTTTGGTAAAGACCCTAAAGCCGTGGCTCGTGACCTACTCAAACAGTTTCCAATAAACCTTTTTAAATTTGGAAAAGGGATCCTCTTAGTTTTAGGTGTTTATCTAGTTGTTACTTTTTCGACCAGTCTCATCGGCCCCCAAAGTTCAGTCGACTTAGGCAATTTTTTACTAAGTGGGACTTATTTAGTTGTCGCAATTTTCATGTTGTTTCGTTATTTAGCGGATATAACTTATAAGCTAAATTCCAGTCGGCATTACCTAACTTTATGGTTAGTCGGAGTCGTTTTTGCAACCCCGATATTTATCATATCTTTCTTTGTGAAAACCTCCTTCCAAATCACTATTGGTCGGTGGACTGGAATCGCTTTGATTTTATTAGCATTGATCATAGGCAGTATTCTTTTCTATAAAACAAAGGATAAAACCATCTGGTGGCCCCTTGCGATCCTATATTTAAGCATCTGCCTGATAGGGATAGCGACACGTCTCCCAGGGCCAGTTAGTACTTTTTTAAATGATACTGATAGCGGACAATACTTGCTGGTTGCTATTATCTTGATCGGCCTCATTATCTTATGGGTAAGCAGTTTTGTTATAGCTAAGAAAAATAATTGACCACAAGATTCCTCTAGATCATTAGGGGATCTTTTACTTTCAGCCATTTTTTATCTTTATCTCCCCTTCGACTAATTTCATCTTAAAAGTATTCGTTCTATAATTCTTTTCAAATGACTTCTTAAAGTAAATAATGCATATTATAAGCTTGATTTTGTCAGCAGTTACGATAAAATGAAAGCGTATACAAAAAACGTTCGCAGATCAGCTTATAATAAACAGAGTTTTAGCTAAATTTTTCCGATTAATTATTATAACTGATCCTGCAGAAAGGAGAATAAATCCAGCAATCAAAAAATCATCCAAACTGCGTCGACTTTTCACTTTGGCAATTTCTTAAAGGAGAGTGATATTTCATGAGAAACCTGAATCGTTTTGGAGCACTGCTAGTATCGATCGGAACCGGATTACTGATCAGTACAGGGTTGGATTTCAATAATGAAAAAACGACAATTCACGCTGACCAAAACTTATTTTCAACATCCTTCGAAGCTAACGAGAACCAAAAGTTTCCTGAAAATGAACTTAACTCTAAACTGGGTTCAAGCAACCTCAGTAACACTTTTGCGCCCGAAATTAATGGCGACTTAACGAACCAGATAGACCAAAAATCTATCAAAGGCAGCAAAAATTTTAATGACTCTGAAACTAAGAAAAATCTTTTTGATTCTGATCTAAACACGAAGTTTTTATCTAATGAAGATAAAGGCAAAGATATTTGGGTCAGTTTTTCTTTAAAAAAAGCACAAAAGCTCGGGATCTATGCACTTAGCTCTGCTAATGATGAACCTAGCCGCGACCCCAAAAATTGGCAACTATACGGCAGCACAGACGGTAAAAAATGGCAGTCGATCGATAAACAGACTGACCAAAAGTTTAGCGGCCGTAAACAATGGAAGAAATACCAAGTCCAGCCTAAGAAGCCCTACAAGTATTACAAGTTCAAAGTCGATGAAAACAATGGCGCAGACATGTCTCAATTTTCTGAGCTAAAAATTGGTACTGGTAAAAAAGGAGACGACCCAAATTCCAGTCCAATGATGTCATCGAACCTCAGTACCGGCCCCAAAGATGCGATCAATCAACAAAAAAACGTTGGTTGGACTGGTAAAAAGGCGCTTGAATTTAAAGGAAGAGTTGCTAAGACTGGACACGCCTACTCACATAATAATGTGGTCAACGACTTAAACATACAAGTTAAACGAGATACCAAACTCCAATATAAAATTTTTCCTTCTGATGGACAACATGACTATGACAATAAATACGACTATGAGTATACCCCAATGTATGCTGCTATCAACTTGGAATTTACTGACGGAACCTACCTTAGTCAACTAAAACCAGCGAGCACGGATAATTTTGAAGTGACTCCTCAAGGGCAAGGACGCTCGCGTTCTCTGTATTATAACCAATGGAATCAGATCACCACTAACATCGGAAAAGTTGCCGCAGGTAAAACTATCAAACGTGTGATGATCAGTTATGACGACCAGAACGCCAAAGCCGGTAAAACATTTGATAATTTCATAGATGATGTCAAACTTTCAAATGGAAGTACTGGAACAACTAATGCAAAAAACAAAACCGACTATGTCAACACATTGCGCGGTACAAATGCCACTGGCGATTTTTCGCGCGGTTTAAATATTCCAGCAACCACTGTGCCAAACGGCTTTAACTTTTGGACACCTGCCACCAACTACAATGACAATCTGGTCTATGAATATCAAAATAACGACAACAGAAAATTTCAGTATATGACCGTTAGTCACGAGCCATCGATCTGGGTCGGTGACCGTGGGACCTGGCAATTTATGGTCAATACTTCTATAGACAGTTCGAAGGTCAAAAGTGGGAAGGACATTGATCATACCAAGTATGCCTCTAATTATAGTCACGCAAACGAAACAGCTAAACCTCAGCTTTACTCGATCGACTTCCCCGATAAATCAAACGCTGCTGGTGCTAAGATGAGTTTGACGCCTAGTATGCATAGTGCTATCACGCGTTTCCAATTTGACAACAAAGCCAAAAATAAAAACGTTGTTTTCGATTCTTCACGTGCAGACGGTAGTTTGAAATTTGATGACAAAAACAATTCATTTTCAGCCATCACTAAAGATGGAAATAACGGCATGCATCAAATGTATGTCTACGGACAATTTGACAAGCCTTACAAGGTAAATAAAGTCAAAAATTCGAAACAAGGGATCGTTTCTTTCAAAGATAACGATGTTTCGATGAAAGTAGCCACATCATTTGTCAGTGCTAAGCAGGCACAAAAGAACTATCAGCTTGAATTAGCTAGCCAAAACTTTAATAGTTTACAACAAAAATCAACATCTGAATGGGAAAAGATCATGAATAAAGTACAGGTTAAAGGCGCCTCGCATAATCAACTGGTAACACTTTATTCAAATATGTATCGTTTGTATATGTATCCTAATCTCTATAGCGAAAATCAAGGAACAAACGCCCATCCAGACTGGGTCCACAGTGACCCGTATAGTGGTTCCATGGAAAAACCGGTTAAAAAAAGTGGAAGGATCTACTCTAACAATGGATTCTGGGACACTTACCGAACTGCATGGCCTGCTTATTCGATCTTATCACCAGACAAGGAAACAGATTATCTCAATGGCTTGGTTCAACACTGCCGTAACCAAGGCTGGGTCCCACGTTGGATCGCACCGGGTGGAACTAACAGCATGGTCGGTACCAGTTCTGACATTATTTTCGCTGACGCAATGATGAAAAACATTCCGTTTGCACACAAAGACGCCTACGAATCGGCCATTAAAAACGCTTCTGTTCAATCTCAAAACTTAACCAATGGTGGTCGTAAGGCACTGAATCAATCTAATTTTATCGGTTATGTTCCTTTAGAAAAGGATGATTATGGTCTATCGTGGTCAATGGAAGGTTACATCAATGACTGGGGCTTATATCAAATGTCCAAAAAACAGCACAAATTTGCTGAAGCCGAGTATTATAAAAACCGTGCTTTGACTTATGCTAAAATGTTCGATGGCAGTGGGAAAAAGGCTACTGATCGTTGGTTCAAAGGCAAAAAGCAAGACAGCTCTTGGACTACGAATAAACAAAGTTTCGATCCGACATCTTGGAGCCAGGATTACACTGAAACGGACGCTTATAACATGGCAGTTTCAGTACCACAAGATGGTAACGGACTTGCCAACTTATACGGTGGACCTTCTGGGTTAACACAAAAACTCGACCAGATCATAAATACCCCTGGTGATTTTTCAACTGACGGCGATGTGATCCATGAAATGCGCGAACAAAGAGAAGTCAAGCTGGGGCAATATGGGCACAGCAACCAACCTGCCCATGACATTTTGTATATGTATGCTTTCTCAAGTCAGCCATGGAAAACACAGAAATATACGCGAGATGTTTTGAAGCGTCTTTATATAGGCTCTGACTTTGGACAAGGTTATGTCGGTGATGAGGACAATGGTGAACAATCGGCTTGGTATATTCTTTCATCACTCGGGATCTACCCACAAAATCTTGGTTCTAACCAATTTGTTTTAGGCTCGCCGCTCTTCAAAGAAGCTAAGGTTCAATTGCCACAGGGGCGTTCATTGACCGTCAAAGCACCAAATAACAGTGACAAAAACGTTTATGTTGACAGCGTTTATCTAAATGGACGCAAGGTTGACAAGATGTACCTTGATTACAAACAAATAATGCGTGGTGGCGTCTTAAAGTTTAATATGTCTTCACGTCCAAACACTCATCGCGGAACACAACAATGGCAAAAGCCTTCATCCTTGACTCAAAGCAACAAGAAACCGCAAGTCAAAACTGATGCATTTGATAAAGGACAGGTCACTGGCGACAAGAAATTGGTAGACAATGATAGTAATACTGTCACAACAGTTAAAAATAATAGTACCCTTGATGTCAAACTTGACCGGGCTCGTAAGATAAATATGCTGACCTTGTCCAACGACACAAAAGATACCAAATTCAAGAAGATCAAGGTCTACGGTTCTCGTGATGGCAAACATTGGCGTTCAATTGAGCAAATTAGAAAAGTCGACTTCACATACGCCAAGTCAACTAAACCGTACCTTATCAAAAAACCATCTACTCCGTATAAGCACTATCGTTTGAAATTTGAAGGCGGAAATGGGCAATTAGGCGAAGTAGAATTGTTAGGACAAATGGACTAGCACTGACTTGATCCTAGTAAACGTGAACTAAGAAATAGCCGGAGAATTCCAAGTTAGAAATTCTCAGGCTATTTTCTTGTACTATGAATCTACAGCAAATGTATCACGTAGGACTATCGCAAAAATAGAAAAAGGTAAAGACAATATCAGCGTGGACACTATTTTTAAAGTGGCATCAACGCTGGGGAAGAAAATGTCTGTCAGGTTTGATTAACAATATTCTTGACTAGGCTTTTGACGCAAAAAGATTTATTTTTTAATTGGAGCTAGACCTTTTTGACCTAAAAACGTTGCTATATCAAAGTTCAATTGTGCGATTTTCTGAATAAAAGTTAAATTTTATGACAGAAACACATTATCAGGTAAAGTTTTTCACAGTTTTGGCTTATCCGATAATTCATTGTTCAAATAAAAATAACTTGAAATCTGGGTCGTTTTCTTGCTACGCACAAAAATAAACTGCAAGCATTAAAAATAGCGCCGACGAGTAAATCTCATCAACGCTATTACATATTTATCAACTAATACCTATTTTTCTGGTTTCCCAGGTTTCTTAGCAGCCGCGATCAACCCATCATTGACCACTTTCGCATATAAACGGTCTCCTGCAGCTCGGCCGGCAAAGTGTACGCCATCGGTCCCATTGAAAACTTCGGGATGTTGCGCTGCAACTTTGCCCCAATCAGCGATCGTGATCCACTCGTATTTGTCAGGCAAAGTACGTTCGAAATTCCCTAGTTTAGTCGAGTTCCATGAAGCAGTAGCCGTTTTGTCATAAGGAGTCATGAAGACCAGTTTATGCCCCGGTTTCACGTCTTCAATAATTTTTTTGGCTTGTTCTTCATAGTCACCCAAAGAATTAGTTCCTACACAGATCACGACAAATTCCCTTAACGTGTTGTTTTTTTGCTGTTCCATCAGCACAGAATGGGCTTGGTCTAACTTGCGATCACCTTCAGCATCGACTTCAGAATCAGCCACATGAGGTTCCAAGTACCGGCGTGTTCCTAAGGTCACACTATCACCGATGATCGAAACACCAACTGGGATATTATGTTTTGCGGCGCTGCTTTTCTTATTGTATTTGCGATAGTCATTTGTGTTAGTTTTTTGTTTGGAGCTAGGCCTCTTTTCTTGCTTAGGCGGGCCTACTTGAGCAAGCACCGTATCCCTGGCAGCCTTGACACCATCAGCGTCCTGGTAGATGCCGCCGATCCATAAGTTTCTTTCTAATTTGGACATCCGCGGCGCATTACGTGCAGTAAAACCAGTGACCACCAGCAAGCCCGCAATTAAAGCTGTCAGTGGAACGGTGATCGATTTGCCGGAAACACGGTAACCAAATAAATGCCCCTTTCTCCCAGCAACCATCGGCTCGACTAAGTAATACGAGAATGCCGCAAACAAAAAACTCAAAACAGTTGTCCATACCGCCGCCCAACCGTTCGATATTCTATGTGAGAAAATAACGTACAAAGGCCAATGATATAAGTAAACACTGTATGAACAGTCGGCCAAGAAGCCAAAGATCCACGGCTCCTTAATATTAGGTGTTTTTTCATGTAAGATCCGCGCTCCAAAAATCATAACAGCCGCCAGTAAAATAGCTAAAACCATACCGTACGGGTAAGTAAAAGGTGCACTAAAATCTAACTTGAAAGTGATCAGCAACAGACCAATAAAAGCTGCTGCCATCAACAAAATAGCCCGAGGAGCGGTCCACTTTTCTTTGACCTGCTTTTCAAATGTGCGTGGCAGCGTTGCGATCCCAGTCATAGTGCTTAAAACTGCTCCAATAAAGAATGGAAAGCAATGTGTCAAGCTAGAAAAGTAGACGGGAGAAAAATCTTTCAATCCTTCGCCGCCGATTTTCATACCAGCAATACTAGAGACTGCGAAAACAGCTGAGATCAAAAAAATAACGATCCGAAAGCTTCTGAGTTGCCGGCGACGTCCACCAGGGATCAGATGAATTGCTTTAGAGAAAAGATAAACTAACAAGCCCCAGATGATGTAAAAATGCATTTCGACCGCTAGTGACCATGTATGCACGAATAAATGAGGAATGAAGTTATTTTCATAGCTTCCGCCTGTAGCGATCTCAAAATAATTAGTCACGAAACCAAAGGCAGCCGTAATTTGTTTTCCTACTCCCGTAATAAATTCAGATCCGACTATATAAGTAAAAGGTAACACTATCAAAACTGACAGGATCAAAGGTGGAACGATGCGGTAAAATCTTCTTTGATAAAAACTGCCGAGTTTAAAGGCCCCACTCGAAGCAAATTCATCGATCATCAAAGATGTGATCAAAAAGCCTGAAAATGCAAAGAACACGTCGACCCCGACAAAACCACCCGGATAAGTATTCTGGAAAAAATGGTAACCAAGAACCAAAAATAGGCCGGTGATCCGCACGAGGCTAAACCATTTAATTTTTAACCTTTTCGGCTTCCTTGAAATTTCCATTAGTAAACTCTCCTTGATAGACTTTCTTTTTGTCTGTGGTCAACTTTCCTTGACCTGCTACTTGTCCCTTAGAAAAATTTCCTTTAAACATCCAACCGTCATTAGAAACAAAGGTCCCCCGCCCATCAAAACGACCATCCTTAAAGTGTCCATGATAACGATCACCATTTTTTAATTTCAGTTTACCTTGTCCGCTAAACTTATTTTTAAATACCTGACCATCATAGATGATCCGATCCTTGTCAAGCGTGTAATGCTCCTCTTTTCGTTGTTCTGGGCGTAAAGCTACCCACGCAAAAAATATCAAGATGATAACCGTCAATATTTCGGCAGATACCCTAATTCGCTGATCTTGCATGATTATCCTCCTCCTTGTATTTCTTGTATAAGCATTGTATCCCATGTATAGTTTCATCATACCAAAATAGCAAATGTTTGCATAACAAAAAACCGTTTTTTCAGGCTTCAACATTTTCATCTTGAACAAATGTGAGTGAAAAGCGGTTTTTACTTTTAGTCTTCTTTGAAAGCAAACTTGTTATGATACTTCGTGCGGTTCTTCTAACATATTGTTTAATTTTAACTTCTTTAGTTCTTTAACTTCACGCAAACCAGCGTGGATCAAAACAAGGATCGCGATCCAACCGCTGATGATCAGTAGCACTAATTTGAGATCAGCCAGCGGAGTCTGCATATCCCATAAAGCATGTAACAGCACAGACAACAAGAAAAAGTTGATAAAGTGACGGTCAGTAAAGTGTGCCTTACTCAATTTGCTATCTTTTTTTACCATTACCAGGGCAGCACCAATGATCGCACTCCAAATAGTATGACTCCCGAGCGAACCAAATGAACGGACTAACAACACTGCGATCCCGTAATTTTGCGCATATCCAGCATTTTCAAAGACCGCAAATCCAGCCCCGATCGCTGCTCCGATCAACATCCCATTAAAAATATGTGAGATCTGCCCTTTATGTACGAAATAAGCAATGATCACTAACTTTCCGGTTTCTTCAACCGTACCGATCAAAATCGAACCTAGAAGCGAAAAGTTCCCGCTTCCAGTGATCGAATAAATAAAGACCGTCATCAATAACGAGAAAGCTCCGCCAATGAAGAAAATCTACATGACTCGGTAAATACTAATGTCTTTAAAAACATTGACTTCAAAAAAGAAGATCAACAATGAAAAAGGTACGGCTAAAGCCCCCATAAATAACAAGCCTGGATAAGCATTACTATTTTGAAAGATCATCAAAACCGCCAGCAAGATCAATAATAAAGATGTCAAATACAAAAACACCCGTGAAAAAAGCCATGGTCTAACGTCTTTATCGGCCACTTCATTCAAAGTAGGTGTCGTCTCCTTGGTACCCGCAATAAAGATCTTGTCAGTCTCATCTTGCGTATGTTTTTTAAAGAACTGATTAAAGATCGCTTTAAAATTGATCTCGACACTCTTGTCTTCCCCGGTCCAACTGTTCATTTCCTTGGTCGCATTATCCAAAAAACTACCGGCCCGTGATTCCTTAGGCTGTTCTTCTTTCTCAATCAACGAATGTCCGCATTCCAAACAAAATTTATTAGTCGCTGCGTTTTTCGTACCGCAATTTGTACAATATGTATATTTTTTAGTATCCTCTGCCATATCAATTCCCCCATTTGTCAACAAAACTCATAAATAAGTAATATTATAACTTATCTTTTACATTAAATAAACATTATGAATCCCAGTCAAAAAAGCCATGCCCTTTTCTGACATGACTTCCATCGTTCTATCTACTTATTTTCGTCAACTTTTTGCGCCAAATACCGACTTAAAGCCGCCTGAGGTTTGTAGCCAGTAATTTTTTCTTTGGGTACACCGTCTTTAAATAAGATCATTGTTGGAATACTCATCACATTAAAGTGTTGTGCCAACTCCTGCTGGTCTTCAACATCTAATGAACCAAATTTGACCTCGCCATCAAAATCTTCTTCTAATTCTTCCAAGATCGGTTCCAGCATATGGCATGGACCACACCAGTCTGCCCAAAAATCAACTAAAGTCAGTCCATTAGCTGTCTGCTCAGCCAAATTATCGGCTGTTATTTCTACTGCCATTTAATTACCTACTCTTCATTAAAAATAAATCTGTCGATCACTTCAGCGACCGGGTCATGGTTGTTATCGGCATGGGTAATATAGTCGGCCGCAGCTCGGGCAAATTCACGTCCGTTTGCCACACTGACTCCTAAGCCTGCTGCTTCTATCATCGGCAAGTCATTGCTGTTATCCCCAATAGCGATCACTTCGCTTGGCTTAATACCCAACTTCTTCGCTAAAGCCAGCGTTCCTTGTCCTTTATCCGCAGTCGGATCATTGAATTCAATATAACGGTCTGAAGAAAAAGTGATATTCAATGCAAACTTCACGTGTTCACTAACGTAATCTTGCATCGACAGCCGTTTAGCTTCTTCCTTGATATTAAAGATGATTTTAGCGATCGGTGTGTCCTGTAAGAACTTAATACTATTTTCACGCATCAAGTGCCAGCCGGTGACCCGTCCATTCAAGTAATCAATTTCGTTTTCATTAATATTCCACACATACATTTGATCAACGGTATAAATGTGAATGCAAACATTCTCGTTCATTCCGATTTGAAAAAGTTGTTCAACTATCTCGTATGGCAAAGCATTAACTTGCAAAACTTGGTTTTCTTTGTTCTCCACGATCGCAGCGCCATTATAAGAGATCACATACTGATCTGACTTCTGACTTAATCCCAGAGTGATCAGATTATCCTGAATACTCGTAAAACTACGCCCTGTGTTAGGCACAAAATATACCCCAGCGGCTGTAGCACGTTTGATTGCTTCAACTGTTTTCGGTGTGATCTTTTTATTGTCATCTAGTAAAGTTTCGTCCATATCACTCGTAATTAGTTTATACATTGAACATCCAACTTTCTTTAATTGATCAGTGGATCATTTTGCGGTGTATAGGCCTAAAATGTGCCTACAATTATAAATCTATCGTACTTTCCCTGACATTTCAAGTTTACAACCATGAGATTTTTGACCGTTGATACTGTAATACGACTAATCTAAAAAAGCATCCTCGCCTATGGCCAAGATGCTTTTTCCTACTTTGCAGCGTTATTATTCCTGATCCGATTCACGATGATCGCACCTAAAATAGAAAGTAACACGATCGCACCAAAGATGACAGCCGGGATCTCAATGTCGATTGCTGGGATCGTCAAGAAAAGCTTCACAGCGATCAACGCGATCAACCCATAAGCAACAACTTCAAGTTCAGGAACGAGCTCCAACAAACGCATGATGATCTCTGCCACCCCACGCATTGCCAAGATCCCCACCAAACCGCCGATCAAAACGATCACGGGATTTGGAGAAATTGCTAAGGAAGCCAAGATCGAGTCGATCGAAAAGACAATGTCCATCGCTTCGATCGAGACCACGACCGACCAGAATAAAGATAGCACTGGTTTTCTTTTTTTCTTCTTCGAGGAGTGCTTATTTTGTGGATGAGCACGTCCCCAGAAATGCTTCACAGACAAGTACATCAAATAAGCAGCACCAACAACTTTGATCTCCCAAAAATTGATCAAATAACTTCCTAGTCCGATCAATAAGAACCTGAAAAGATAGGCTCCCCAGATCCCGTAAAACAAGGATTTCTCCTGTTGTTTTTTTGTCGGTAATTTTTGTGTTTGTGCAGCTAGCACGATGGCATTGTCTACCGACAACAAACATTCGATCAAGACCAAAGACAAGATTATCATCCAATCTTGTCCAGAAGTGATGACAGTTTGCCAGTTGTGTAAATCAAAAAAAGGACCGTATAAATTTTTAATCAGTGACAAGCAAGATTTCCTCTCTCTCGTTTATTTACAAAATATAATTTTACCATAAACTCTACTGTATAAATATATTTAATTATCCAAGGGTAAGGTCACCTGATTCGAATCTTCCTCTTCATCATCTTTTGGCGGATATTTGGCACGCAAATATCCCTTGATCATGCCATAAACTGCGTTACGGTCACCTTTACTCAATGTTTTGCCGTTAAAACGCAAACGAGAAGTTGACGCGAAAATATCCTCGATTTCAAAATCATCATAGTCCCGTCCGATCAAAAAATCTAACGACACGTTAAAATAGTCGGCCAACTTAACGACCTCAACATAAGAAGGAGTATTGACTCCCCGCTCCCAACTACCGATCTGCGGGCCTGTATTATGGCGGTCTTCTGCTTTACTCATCATTTTGTTTAACTCTTTAGCCAAGCCAGGCAAAGACAACCCTCTGCCCTGCCTCAAAGCCCTTAGTCTAACTGGAAACATTTGCTCACCCACCTTAATTCACTGTTCAGTCTTTAAAAAAATAAGAATTTCTTTCTTTTAGCGATCGGTGCGTAATCATGTGCAGCCACATAATCACCATTGATCAGATCCTCAGCATTCTGTTCAAACTCACGTGCTTTTGCTTCGCCAAAATCATGTGCGATTTGATCTAAAGCCTCTCCCAAAACGAACCCTCTGCCCTTTAACGCATGGGCGTCAGAAGAAACGACTTGTACCAAATTATTCTCAACTAGTTGATGCGAGACCTTAGCAACATGTTCTCCAAAATCACCGACATAACTCGTAGCGGTCACTTGGGCCAACGCACCATTTTGAATAAAGCCATACAAAAGGTTTAGGTCATTTTGGATCCCTTTATTGCGCTCCGGATGGACGATCACCGGTGTTGTACCGTGCTTTTTTAAATCAAAGATCAAGCGGTCAGCATAGTGAGGGACTTCTCCGTGGGGAAACTCCAACAACATGTATTTTTTGGTTTCATCGATCCCTAACAAATCATCATAATGATCGAGCAAGTCACCATTAATATGTACTTCTTGGCTTGGAAATACTGTTAACGGGATCTTACGTCTATCTAATTCTGTCTGAAACATATCTGCGGCCAAGATCACATCAGCAGCATGATTTACATAATCGTTATCTAAATGATGCGGCGTAGCTAAAATATGTGTGACCCCATCACGCACAGCTTCATTTGCCAGCTGTATAGAACTTTGCAAGTCGGGCGAGCCATCATCTATACCTGGCAAAATATGGCAATGTAAGTCTACCATTTTTTCAAATTTCACTTTTAAATCTCCCCTTCTACACCTATTGGTTATGCGTGTTATACAGCTTCTCACCTTTAGTATACACTATTTGTTCGTGAATTTTCGCTTAATTTGCGTATATATTATTGGAAGGAGATGTTCCTATGAGAACAAAAACTATCGAATTGCAATATTTAGAAACTTTAGCAAAAAGAACTACTTTAACTAGTACCGAAATAAACAGATCGAACGCTCTAACGCTCGGGTTTGAAGGAGAATTGTTATTAGACCAAGCGCTCATCAAGACTGGCTTGCAATCCAATACGATCTTGAGTGACATTACTCTTAATTACAAAAATAACGTAACACAGATCGACCAAATATTTAGCATCGGAAAAACCTTGTACATTAATGACGCCAAAAACTACCAAGGCAGCTATTCTTTCCAAGAAAAGACTTGGATACGCAACGGAAAAACCATCCCGCATAACATTTTTGGCCAAATCGACCGTGCCCGAGATATTTTAACTTGCATCCTAGAGGACAACAAACTCATTCATCCCATCGACACGACGATTGTGTTTACTAGCCCGTTTGTCAACCTGGACATTAAAGATCCCGTTGACCACACTGTCAAAAAAGTCGGTGCGTTTAGTGACCACGTCTCATGGTTAGTCCATCAAAACACGGATCCAAATGATATCCGCTGGCAAAACATTATTCGTCAGTATCAAATCCCGTCTTATCAGCCGGATACTGACTTTTCCGCGCAAACTAATAGAAAATCGCAGCAAGGTATTCGTTGTTTAAGATGTGATAGCTTTAATTGGCTACCAGAACGATACTGCTTAATTTGCAAAAACTGCGGTGCCAAAGAAGTTAAGGAAGAGGCATATGTCCGCACGATCTGTGATTATGGTGTCTTATTTTTCAAACATGATCTACGACTCCACGACCTATACAATTTTTTTGGAGACGATTATAGCAAGCGTTATATTCGAGAAATGTTAAGTAAACACTTTACTTCCAAATTCTCGACTGAAAATCTCCGCACATACGTTAACAAAGGCCAAAATTTCAGATACTGGTTCACTGACCAAGCCACATTTTTCGAAAAACTGCAAGAAAGAAAAAATTGGCACTAATTTTTAGCTGGTCGGATATTTAATTTGGATCTTGGCTGCTGATTTGTATTCTGACTGCTGATCCAAGCCGCTGATCGATCTGATGTACGGCTTACTTAACTCTTTTGAGCCATTGATCGGTACGATATTCGGTCCGCTTGACCCGTTTGAGCCACTAATCATCCCGATGTATGGCTCTCTTGCTCCCTTTGAGCCATTAATTATTCTGATGTACGGCTCATTTTATCCGTTTGAGCCACTAGTCATCTCGATGTATGGCTCTCTTGCTCCCTTTGAGCCACTAATCGTCACGTTGTACGGCTCTCTTCGCCCATTTGAGCCATTGATCGTTCCGTTGTACGGCCCACTCGGACTTTTTGAGCCACTCATCATCCCGATGTACGGCTCTCTTGCTCCCTTTGAGACATTGATCGTCCTGATGTACGACTCATGTACTCAATTTAAGCCGCTCATCGCCTGAATCAACGGCTCACAATCGCGAATCTGAACACGATTTGTCCAACGTCACAACCTAAAAAGGCCGTCTCGCAACAAAACTCGAGATGGCCTTTTAGTATATCTTTATTTGGCACCCAGCAATTCCTCCTTTGCATGGACCATTGCTGTGATTAAATCACAATAGGGTGTTGGGACGTTGTATTTGTATCCTTTACGCGAAATGGCACCATTGATGTAATCAATTTCTGTCTTGCGCTTATTTTGAATCAAATCTTGATACATTGAAGGGTAATGGTCTGCAACGGAAGGATCGTAGCACGATTCAACATGTTCGATGATCTCGTCAACATCCAAGTCGATTTTTTCGACCTTGGCGACCGCGGCAAACTCGTTCACGATCGTCACCACGATTTGATGAGCTTGACTGGTTGCGCCAAACTGACCCATATTGCATTCCAGTAAAGTTGTCAGACAATTCATCGTGCCGTTAACACAAGCTTTCCGATAAATTGAATATAAAATATTATCAGAATAGCTAGCGTTCAAGCCGGCTTCTGACAAAAAGTCGGCGAGTTGCTTGGCGTCTTCTGTTTTACCAGTGCCAACATTTTCTAACTCAACTGAACCTGAGCCAAATAACTTAGCTTTACCAGGTCCTTCCAGTCTAGCCGTCCACATCGTGTTACCTAAGAAAATATTATCCTTATTGACATACTTTTCTAAGGTCTCGACGTGTCCTAAGCCATTCAATAGGCACAACACCTTTGTATATTCACCAAACGTTCCTTGAATATCATGTAACATTTGTGCTAGCTGCATTGATTTGGTAAATACGATCACCAAATCAAATTTTTCATCGGAGCCGACTTCCGACTGTAACATGACCGGCAATTTAACAGTAACATCTTCACCGTTATAGTTGGCTTGCAAACCATGTTCTTGTATAGCATTCAAATGATCTTTCCAATCATCGATCAATGTGACATCGTTACCGCCTCGAGCCAACATCAGACCAAAGCGGCTTCCCATTGCTCCTGCACCCGCAATAGCAACCTTCACTTTTAAAGCCTCCCATCACTTATTTTTGCACCGTCTATTATAGTTTTAAAAAAGCCAGTCCGCAAATTGACTGACCTTTTTATCATTATAACTAATTTATATCTTTGATCATTCCATCGGCATCTTTAAGTCAAAACCTTTTGGGTCGATCAAACCAGTCTCCCAGAATTTTTCATTCGTATGACTAAAGCCGAGATCTCGGCATCTCTGTTGGCCTTGTTCCTTGGCTTCCTTTCTCTTCTTTCGATATACTTTTTTAAACTGATCACCTGAGAATATATTTGATCGCCCAAAAAGTCAAAAAGCTGAAGTTGCTGCTTTGCTGATCGCAAAATCGTTTCGTCCCCATCGACTTCAAATCTCCGCCAAATTGCCAGCTTAACGACTTTTAAATCGACCCTGAATTGATAAACTTTACCCGTCGCCGGTTAACTTATCCTTTCTAACCATTCGTTTTTTGCAAACGCAAAACTAGTAGCATCATCACCATTTGTAAAATAAAAATTGCGATAAAAGCACCTTGGTAACCTGTGGCGGTAATCAAATATCCTCCTAATACTGGTCCAAGTGCGATCCCTAGTGTATTCGCCAAACTCCCGAGCGACTGCACAAAACCGCGATGCTGCCTATCCGAATATTGGCTCAACAGCAGAGGGATCGTTGGTGTCACTAAGATCTCACCCGTCGTCAAAACAACTATCCCAACAATAAAACGCCAATACTGGCTCGCGTCGATGACGATCAAAAATGAGCTACCATACAAAAACAAACCAAACATTAAACGAAATCGTTCGATCCACGGCTTGTGTGGAAATAATTTATTTAACAGTGGTTGAAAAATAATGACCTGTCCCGTTGCGATCGTGAACAGCAGACTATATTTCTGGACTGCGATCCCCTGAGAGGTCATCAATACCGAAATATTACTTTCCCACTGCTCATAACTGATGCAAGTTAAAAACATAAAGGAACATAAAATCGCTATACTTGCACGTTTCATTTTAGGCGATAGTACTTGCTTTGCAGGATCTTCATTTCCTACATCCAAATGTGACTGTCCTTTTTGCAAAGAAAAGTAACGCACAAAAATAAAAAGCCCAACTATAAACAAAGCTGCCGTAGCCAAAAAGACTAGGTGGACGCTGATCGAATACAAATAGCCAGCTAACAATGTCGCAACTCCCATCCCAATGTTAGCAGTCCAATAGTTATTATTAAAGATATCATGATCTTCTTCTTGGATAACCGCCATATAACCACTAAAAGCAGCTCGCCACAGGCCTTGTCCAGCTCCGTAAAAAGTAAGGAACACGATCAGTACTGGCCATTTAGGAAAGAGCGCCAACAAAATCAGAAACAAAATTGCCGCGCTGCCCCCGATATAAACCAAAAACTCTGGTTGCCAGACGTCAAATAACCGTCCACCGATCAAATACCCAACTGCGATCATACCCGAGTACAGCAGAAGGACATAGCCGGCAACCACCAAACTTTTATGTAGATCATTGTGAATGTATAGTGTCATAATAGGTGTGATCAAACCGCTCCCCATGGATAAGAGCGTGTTGATCATCAAAAAAATCTTGTTTTTGATCTGCAACTAAAGGCCCCCCAATTTAGATACTCTATTCTAACACTCCGAAGGGTTTAATTTAAAAAAGCCGGATCATTGACCCAACTCTTCATGTTTAACTTTAAATAATTGACCTAACAATACTACGTTATTCCTTAATTTTTCAGAACTCAGCTCTAACTTGCCAAATGAATTTTGATTTTGCTGAAAGCCTTCCAAGGCCGAATCGATCTGCTCACCGGTTTGGTTAGAAGTCTGATCGATACCTTCGACCTCACGCAAAACATTTTGCAAAGTCTCATTGATATTAGTCGAAGACTGGTCCACATCTTTAGATAATTTTCGCATTTCTTTAGCAACGACTGAAAAACCATTACTGTTTTCACTGGCACGGACCGCCTGCAAAGCTGTGTTGACTGACAAAATGTTGGTATGATATGCGATCTCATGTACTGTTTTAGTGATCTGACTGATTTGATCAGTGTCGCTTTTCAAGGCAGCAGTATTTGCCAAATTACCGGCGGAACTTGCTTTCATCGAAGCCATTACTTTTTTAGTCTCATTCATCTGCTTCATTTGCGAATCATACATTTGCTTAATCGAGTCCGAAACTTGTGTAATATCCGCTAACGCTTCGATAATGGCCGAGGTACTTTCTGTTTTGTCAAAACAAACCTTGCAGATCCCTGTCAAAGTATGCTTGGCATCGCGCAAAGGAAAATAATTTGCTTCCAAATATATCTTTTTGCCGCCCCTACCTTTTCTCAAAACTTGAGCTTGAAAAGTTTGCCCAGCTAATAAACGCTCCCAGAAATCGCTATAGCTTGAACTATTAACAAAGTTGGTAAAACAGAGATCCTTATGTTGCATGGTCAATAATTCTTCTTTTGAATAGCCCATTGTCTGCGAAAATAGGTCCGACGCATAAGTAATATTTTTCCTTGTATCAAATGTCACAACGGCAAGATTTTCGGTTATGGAACGTAAAAACTCTGAATTCATTTCCACATTGTTCTCTTCTTTCTATTTACTTTACTAAAATACACGACAGTTATTTTTCCCATAAATATTATCGGCCATTTATTTGAAATTTAAAGCTGGCAAACACAAAAAAGCCTGGCAAAGCAAACGTTAGCCGCTTCGTCAGGCAAAATACCAAATTTTTACTTTTCGATCTGTGCTTCAGATGGTAACTTCCGTTGTAGGAAACTTATCAAATCGTTCAGTGACATTTCAAAAACTAACGCATGTTGACGCTGAGTTTTCTTTTCAATAAAAGTTGCGACGACAACATTTCTTTCCTGAGCAACATCTAAAGGCTGTAAGTTGACCTTTATTATCTTTTGAAAATCCAATAGCCTTGTTAGCAAGTTAGGCAACAAGACCCCTTGTTTTGTGAGACCGTTACGCCCAGCGATAAATGTCAGAATAACTAAAGCGGACATCATCATTAAAAAGAGCACGGAATGACCAAATGTCTGCATCAAGGGCGACAAAAATCCCAACAAGATCAAACCACCCAAAACAGGAGAAAAGTTATATTTAGCTTTTTGTTCTAGCTGGGATTGAAAATATACACGTCGAACTAACGAGAACACCAGCAAGACAGCCAAAACTATTATTAGCAGCAAGTTATTTACCCTCCTTTTTTGGTTTTTCATAATTTTTCTTTCGTGTATATTATACCGCACTTAAGCATAAATTCCATATCAACCAACTTACACTTGTCTCACCGTAAACTCATAGTTAAATAACCGACCGCTAATATAATAATTCTTTAGCAAGCGTGAATTTTACGTTAAAATGAAAGCGCATCAATTATTGATCCTTAGTTTGGAGGAGTTATTTTGACACACAAAAAAAGAAAAATATCGTCGCTTTTGTTGATAGCGCTTACGGCGATTTTGCTGGTAGCGTGTGGCAGTCAAAAACCGAAATCATATAATGCCAGTAAAGAACTTGGTCCACAATTAAACTACACTGTCACGGGAATCGATGCTTCTTCTGGTGAGATGGGTAAAGCCAAGAAAATGCTAACTGCTTATGGGCTCAAACAGAAAAACTGGCAGCTAATGCCGAGTTCGACAGCGGCGATGGTCAGTACCCTAGGCAAGTCCATTAAGAATAAGGAACCTATTGTGGTAACGGCCTTTCAACCACACTGGATGTTCGCTAAATATGACATGAAGTGGTTAAAAGATCCCAAAAACGTTTTTGGCAAAGTCCAGCATTTCAGTACAGTGGCAAGAAAAGACCTGCAACAAGATAACCCAGGTGCGTACAAATTATTACAAAATTTCCACTGGACGATCAAAGATTCTTACTCGACCATGTTAAAGATCAATGGCGGCATGAATTCCGACAAGGCAGCTAAACAATATATCAAAGCACATCCTAAAAAAGTCAAAGAGATATTGCAAGGTGTCCCACAAGGCCACAGAGAATCGATCAAGCTCGTCTATACACCCTATGATTATGAACGTGCTGTCACTTACGTAGTTAAAAATTTGCTCGTGCAAAAGGGTTACAAGGCAACAACTCAACAACTAGACGTTTCGATCATGTGGCAAGCATTAGCTTCTGGCAAGGTCGATGCTACAATGGTCGCACAACTTCCCGTCAGTCATGCTGCATACGCTAAGAAGTACCGTGGTCAAGTCGACGAGGTCCGCGTCAACCTGCCAAACGCCCGGATCGGACTAGCTGTACCGACTTATATGAAAGACATTAATTCAATTGAAGATTTGAAGAAACAATAATTTTGCTTGTCTTTACTGCTTCCTACAGTTCATAATAGATATAGTTGTTAATGCAGAACACTTCTTACTATACTAATTAATATTTTTCGGCGTTTTTTGAAAGCGCTTATATTAGTTAGTGCTGTGAGACAAAATACGAGGAGGAAACGCTCATGGAAACATATCCATTATTAAAGAACAAAGTTGCTCTTGTTACTGGTGCTGCAATGGGGATGGGTGAGGCCACGGCCAAACTCTTCGCTGAAGCACAGGCCAAAGTTGCGGTTGTCGACTTCAACGATGAAAAAGGCCAAAAGGTGACCAAAGAAATTCAAGAAAGCGGTGGAGAGGCCTACTTTGTTCATGCTGACATCTCTAACTCGGATGATGTCAGGAACATGATCCAAGAGATCATCGAAAAGTATCATCAACTTGATGTAGCAGTCAATAACGCTGCACTCACACCGGATAATGCATTAGCTTCCGCATTTGACGAAGATTACTGGGATAAATTGATGAGCATCGACTTAAAAGGGACCGCCCTTTGCATGAAATATGAACTGCAACAACTCATCAAGCAAGATAAAGGCGGTTCTATAATCAATATCTCTTCAGTATCTGGTTTCAGACCCCAGCCTTACAACTTGGCATACGTTTCCGCTAAACATGGAGTCCGGGGAATGACAAAGGTAGCTGCTTTAGAAAATGGCCAATACAACATCCGCGTAAATAGCGTTGCTCCGGGTGCCGTCGATACCCCGATGTTAAGGGGCGCACTGAAAGAACAAAACGTGACTTTGCAAGAGGAAGCCGACGCACTAAGTGAACTGAAACGCTTGGCCGATCCAATCGAAATTGCACAAGCCAGCTTGTTCCTGGCTAGTGACATGGCTTCATATATTACTGGAACTACCATTAACGTTGATGCAGGCTATACAAACATGTAAAACTCGAGAATAAAACTATGAGACGCAGTTTAATTCCTGTGTCTCATTTTTGTTCCAGCAATTTTAACTGGTTTGAGCCACTGATTGCCTTGATGTACGGCCCACTTCGTCTGTTTGAGCCACTCATCGGCCTGAGATACGGCTCATTTCCTTACTTTGAGCCACTAGTTACCCTGATGTACGGCTCATCTTGTCCGTTTGAGCCACTCATCACCCTAAGATATGGCTCACTTCACCATTTTGAGCCACTTATAACCCTGATCTACGGCCCACTTTGTCTGTTTCAGCCACTCATCACCCTAAGGTACGGCTCACTTCACCATTTTGAGCCACTCATCACTCTGAGGTACGGCCCACTTTGTCTGTTTCAGCCACTCATCACCCTAAGGTACGGCTCACTTCACCATTTTGAGCCACTCATCACTCTGAGGTACGGCCCACTTTGTCTGTTTCAGCCACTCATCGGCCTGAGATACGGCTCACTTCATCACTTTGAGCCACTCATCACTCTGAGGTACGGCTCACTTCGTCTGTTTGAGCCACTCACCGTCCTGAGATGCGGCTCATTTCATCTGTTTGAGCCATTCATTGCCTCACTCAATCAATGGCTCAAAACAAATACTGTGTAAGTGCCACCAGACTCAATTTTGACAAACTGACATATTGCCCAGTCCACAAAAAAATTTTTCGATGTCAACTATCGTTATAAAAATTCCAGACAAACATTTGCCTTATATTGACCCATTTTTACTATGCATAGTATACTGAACAATAGTCCGGCAAATCTTGCCATATACTTGTAAAATTTGTAATTAACTTGTAATTTTACGGAAATTTGGCGTACAATGGGATTATTATAAACAAAAGCTAACGTTTATATAGCTCTAGGGGGGATTTTTTTGTGTGGAATTATTGCTTTTAGTGATCCGCAAGTGGAACACAAAGAAAAAACAATTAACTCTATGATGAAGTTGATCCAGCATCGTGGGCCAAATATCGATGGCTGTGGTCACTTTACTGATGACAAAGTCGCAATGGGATTCGTACGGCTCAGTGTGATCGATCTAAAAAGCGGAGCCCAACCTTTATATAATGAGGACAATTCAATTTTGGTCACTTTCAATGGTGAAATTTACAACTATCAGTCCTTGAGAGAGGAATTGATCCAGGCTGGCCACGATTTTAAAACAGCTACAGACACCGAGGTCCTTTTGCATGGTTATGAAGAATGGGGAATGGACGGGACCTTAAAACGGATTCGCGGGATGTTTGCCTATTTCATTTATGATACTAATAAACAAACTATGTATGGTGCACGTGATTTCTTTGGTATCAAACCCTTGTACTATTACTTACAAGGTGAGACATTTATTGTCGGTTCAGAGATCAAGGCTTTCATGCGTCATCCAAATTTCAAAAAAGAACTAAATAAAAAAGCTGTTAAGCCTTACTTAATGAATCAGTACAATGACTTAACGGAAACCTTATTCAAAAATGTCTACCGTTTCCCGGCCGGTCACTGGTTCGAATACTCTAATGGTCAGTTAACAACTCATGAATATTGGGATGCCCAATACAATACCGATGATAAACGCAGCGAAAAAGAAGTCATTGATGAAATTGACAAAACTGTCACTGACTCTGTTAAGGCTCACAACATCGCTGACGTTAAAGTCGGCAGCTTCTTATCTGAAGGTGTAGATTCGTCTTACGTTACTTCAGTTTTGAAACCGCAAGAAGTTTTCAGCGTAAACTTTGCAAATGGACCGTTTGACGAAGCTAGTGTGGCTAAAGAGTTAGCTGATGAAAATGAGTTGAACTTTAACGTTGAAACAGTCAATGCCAAGGAAGCCTTCTATGACTTTCCGGAAATGCAATACCACCTAGATGAACCGGATGCTAATCCATCGGTCATTCCTCTTTGGTACCTTTGCCGATTAGCCCGTCGTAAAGTCACTGTCGCTCTTTCAGGTGAAGGTGCCGATGAGCTATTCGCCGGCTATGTCAATTATGGACTGCATTCAAATAACAGCACCATTAAGTCACTGGCATCTCGCCTTCACAATTTGCCTGAAAAGAAACGACAGCATGTGGCTCATTTGCTCAAAAAAATGCCTAGCTTCCCTGGCAAGACTCAACTGTACACCTGGGCAGCCGAACCTGCAGATTACTACACAGGTGAGTCGGTGATCTATGATCCTAGTCAGCCTTCGATCTTCACTTCAGATCAGGCAAACCGCGTCCTTCAAGGGAATTATCAAAATGGATTAACTATCAACAGCATTTACCATGACGATTTCGAAAAAGTTGCCGACGCTGATAAAATCAAACAGATGCAATACATTGACTTACACCACTTTATGTTCAGTGACATCTTGCAAAAAGCGGATAAGATCTCAATGGCTCATTCACTAGAACTGCGTGTGCCATTTCTCGACCGCAAAGTTGCGGAAGTTGCCAACAATATTCCAAGCGACATGTTGCTGAATAAGGAAGGTTCTAAGCAAGCTTTCCGCAAAGCCGCCCTAAGACACTTGCCGGAAGATTTCGCTCAACGCCCAAAACTCGGTTTTCCAGTGCCGATCAAAGACTGGTTAGAGGAAGAAGAGTATTGTGATCAAGTGCGTGATTTGTTTGAGCAAAGCTGGGTCAACGAGATTTTTAACCAACGACAGATCCTGCGTCTATTGCAAGACAACTACGAAGGTAAGATCAATGGCCGACGTCAAATCTGGACTATCTATACTTTCTTGGTCTGGTACAAGCTGTTTTTTATTGACTTTGAAGATACTGTTGAAAAATATGGTCATGTCCAGCCTGAAGTTCAAGCACTGATGGACAGCGGGAAATTAGTGTAATTATAGTGGCTCAACGCTTACTACCAAAAAATTAAACTTTTTCTAGAGTGATCAATTTCACTCTATTTTTTTGGACAAATTATCATTCTACTGTTTTAATCACAAAAAAGGCCACCCTTTCACAAAAGAAATGAAATGAGCGACCTATAATTATAAATTTAACTAACGAAAAATTCTACTTATTTTAAACGTACTGCATAGCTTGGGCCCCAGTACTTAAGGCTGGAAGTAGCAACACCGTCATGTGGGTTTTCAGCAGAAATGAAGTTACCATTACCAGTAGAAATACCAACATGATTTCCACCATTAGTAATGATCAAGTCGCCTGGTCTTGCTTGACTTGAGGAAATACGTGTACCTGCGTTAGCTTGTGCTTGACTTGTACGTGGCAAAGACTTGCCATATTTAGCATAAACATAGCGTGTGAATCCTGAGCAGTCAAAACCTGATGGATCATTTCCACCATAGACATAGCGGGAACCACTGAATGAATTAGCATAACCTACTACAGAACTATAATTAGCAGAACCTGCATTATTGTTATTGCCTTGTGAATTACTTGGCTGGCTGTTTGTATAACCTTGGCTGCCGGAATTTGAGTTCCTGTTAGTTGTACGAGCAGTGGTAGTGTTACCCTGTGCAGCATAGCTATTGTTAGTAGACTGTTGTGGTTGTGCCTGCGACTGTACTTGTGCAGATTGCTGTGGCTGAGCCTGTTGTTGGCTCTGTTGAACCTGCGCGTTATTAGCAGCAGGTGCCTGTTGTGATTGTGACTGTGCCTGGCTTTGGGCAGCTGCTGGTTGTTGTACTTGAGTAGTAGCACCCTGAGCTGCTGAGCCATTGATCACTAATTTTTGACCGATCTGCAAAGCAGAACCAGTTAATGAGTTTGCTTGACGAAGAGCTGCAACCGAAACACCATGGCTTTGAGCGATCGTGTAAAGCGAATCACCAGATTTTACAGTATATGTAGCGTTTGACTTAGGTGTACTTGGTACACTCTGCTTAACGGGAGTTTTTACAGAAGCACCCTTACTAGGAAGCTGAACGTTTTGTCCAACTGTGATCAAATGAGAATCTGTACTAATATGATTCAGTTGTTCAATCGATTTAATTGAAACACCAAATTTCTGGGACAAGCCCCAAACTGTATCGTTTGAAGTAACTTTATGTGTGGTATTTGCACTAACACTAGTTGAAGCAACGAATAAACTAGCTGCACCAACAGCGCCAAGTAGAACTTTTTTTGCTGAATTATTCAAATGTTTTCGCTCCTTGTGTTGTTTACTTTTTCACATCACCTATTGTAACGCAATTACTTAAAAAGTCTAGAATTTTTTTGTTACATTTTTTTATCTTTTGTGTCTTTTTTTGTAAGAAAAGAAATATAAGTCTTATATGTAAGAAAAGTCCTGCCAAAGACCGGTTACTACCAGCTTCCAACAGGACTGTTTCAATTTGTGTGTGTTTTGTTCAATTGTCACATTCCAAGCTAATTTTTGCTCTAAAATACTACTAGTATTTTTTGCATTTTGAATCTAACGAGAAATTTCACTCTTAATATATAATGCACAAGTTTTTCATAGACAAAATCCTAATTGCTAAGATTCTCAAAATCATGAATCATCTTATAAATTTTAGTATTGTTATCGGCTTTCTGTGTATGACGAAGTACTTTACCAACATAAATCCTCAATTTTATTATTTTGCGCTTAACAATTGGGCTTCTTGTTTTCATTCCACGTAACTTGCCTTTTATTGTATTAGCGATGTAATTAACATCCGTATTTGTATACTCAACGCTCTTAGCTGATTCAGGCTCCATGTAATGAATCAAACGTTCCATCTCTTCATATCTAGGTTTATCTTTCCTATCGACCCATTCCTGCGAACCCCACATGTTATTAGCAAATAAAGGTAGTCTGGAATACAAAGTCTTGCTCAAAACATATTCTGGTGCATAACCATTCGCATCATCCCAAATTGGGAAAAATTGTCCTTTACTCTTTTGCATTTGAGTTGCCGACAGATTTTCATGCGGATCAAATCCTTTAGAATATGAATTACTTTGCCATTTTTCATATAAAAACTTAGGAAGTGGACGATCTATCTTATCATTATCAGGCCATAAATCATGGTAAAGGTCAGAAGCAGAACCGGCTACTTCGTATCCATTATCTACAGCGTTGCTAGCTGTGATCGAATCATAAATCGTACCTGCCCACACATCAACCACTAACCTTGGATCTAACTTAACTGTAGAATTAAGATCAAGTATATTGTCGTTCCACACAAAGACTTGTTTTCCTTGATTTAAATATGGTTTAGCTATTTCATTGATAAACAATTTAAACGCATCATATTTAGTCGCATGAGGGTTCTTAGTCTGCCTTTGCGCCCATTTTGCAAGCTTATTGTCGGGGTCCGCAAAACCCGACGTTTGGAAATATTCGTCTCCGCCAATATGAACTGTTTTCGAATCAAAAAGTTTAAAAGCTTCCTGATATACATTTGCCATGTATTTGCGAACCTCAGGATTAGAAATATCTAAGGCATTTGATTTTGAAGATAACAACCAACTCTTATCAAAATAAACGCCGTCTTGTTCAGAGTGGCCTGGGAAGTCTATTTCCGGTATAACTTCAATATTGTATTTTCGAGCATAATTAACTAAGCTACGAATATCATTTTTGGACCATGCTCTTCCGTCTGTATCAGAGAACTGTGGTGCAACATCTGATTGGTATCGTATTCCTTCATTATCTTTAAGTCTTAATTGCAGTTTATTAAGTTTCAATTCAGCCATTTGATCAACTGCTTCTTTGAGCCAGTCGATCGAATAGTAACGACGGCCTGAATCGACTTGCAGTCCTCGATATTCTTGATCGGAATAGTCCTTAATTTTACCAGTGGGTAGAGCATTTCTTTGCCGAAAAGCTTGTAATGCTGTCATTATACCGTTTTGAATACCTTCATTCGTCTTAGAACGAATTATTAATGTTTGCGGTGTAATATCGAACTGATACGCATTTTGCTTTTCAATAGCATTCAAATCTTTTCTAAAATCGACCTCTGAGTTAGAAATGACGATCCCTTTTCTGGCGAGTCTTAAGTTAGTAGAGACTATATAATTCCTAATTATCCCCGCTTTTTTGAGCTTCTCTCCTAAAAGCTTTCCTTGAGAATACATATTACGAGGTACAAAAATTCTTTGTAAATTTTTATCGAGATGAAACTTAGAATTTCCTCGTCCCTCAAATTGCTTGACCGCAGGGATTATCGTGGGAAACGCGGTCACTTTATCAGGATCATACTCAATTGTTTTTTGCTTATCAGCAACCTGCTGTCCTATTTTATTAACTTTAACATTATCCAGATAAAACAAACCTGACCCTTTTTCATTTCCCGTCCATTCAGTTAAAGCAAAAGCGTCTATTTCCTTCGTTCTAGGACCAGTAGTAATTTCAAAAGAAGCTGCCTGCCATTGGCTTGTTTTCTTATCAAAGGTTTTATAGTTTGAATTGATTTGCCCTGGCTTCCAATCTTTTTTTCCTTCAGTATCAAGAACACCCAAGCGAAATTTAACTCCCGTTTGATTAAAATAATTCATTGAAATTTTATACTTAGTATTTGGTTGCACATTACGGATCACCAAATTTGCCGACCCTTTTCCTTCGTTATACAACCATCTTGGATAATCCTTGCTATCTTTCCCTGGAGAGTTTTTACCGATCTGTAAAGCATAGTTTCCATTATAGACCTTGCCCTGCCTTTTATTTATTCTTTGTCCTTTAAAAGTCTGTATATCATTCTTTTCAATATTTCGTTCAAAATTGCCGTTACGTAAGATCGGCTCTGTTTGTTAGTTATTATTTGCAGCCAAAATCTGGTTTGGGACTAACCACATAAAGAAGACAAAAGAAACTATGGCTAATACAATAGAGAAACTTAGCGAAAAGTCCTTTGCTTTATACATACAGCTCACTCCATATTCGTTATTGCGTCTTCAGCGTTTATTGTTCATTTTTCTTTAATTGTTGATCGACTCCAATTTTGACAAAGGGCATATAAATAATCGTTGATAAAATCAAATTAACTGCAGCCAAAATACCACCAGCAAAACTTTGTGTAGCTAAAAAACCGCCAATGATCGGTGGTGTGACCCATGGAGGCATGACCGTAGCCGGCGGCACAATGCCTAACTTAGTAGCAAAATAGGCGACGGTAACCAAAACAATTGGGGTAATGATAAATGGGATAAACATAATAGGATTCAGGACGATCGGTAAACCAAACAGCATCGGCTCATTGATATTAAAGATCCCAGGTGCAAGACTCAAGTTATTCACAACTTTATAAGCCTTATTTCTACGCCCTACCAAAATAATTGCGATGATCAAGCCTAACGTTGCACCAGTTCCACCCAAGTTAACAAAACTATCGATAAACGGCTTGTTAACAATATATGGTGCATCCCTTCCAGCAGAAATCGCGTTAACATTAGCTTCGATTGCTGGAGCATTGATCGTCTGCATAAATGGATCGATCATATTGGCTCCGTGCAATCCAAAAAACCATAAAAACGGTGTAATAAAGGCTATCAGTAGCGCGGATCCATAAGTACTTGCCATCCCCATAAACGGCTGTTGAACTGCCTTATAAAATGAACCAATTATATCTTTCACACCAAATCCAGCAAAAATAGCCGTTATCAAGCCAAAAATACATATTACTATCATTGCAGGCAACAATGCGGCAAACGACTTAGCAACTGCCGGCGGCACACCTTCAGGCATTTTGATCACCAGCTTAGGATTACCTACTAAACGAATAAACAACTCAGTAGAAATAATAGCTACGATTATTGCGACAAAAAGACCATCGGTCGACATGCCTGTGGCTCCACCAACCGTAAAAAAAGCTGCCGTTGAGACAACACCAGACGCAACAGGTTCTTTACCATAACTCTTAGTTAAATTATATGCGACTAAAAAAGCCACCATTACGGATAAAACGGCAAAAGTCCCATTCCACACAGAAGTCCCGAATCCTTTCCAAGACCCACCTGAAAAAATTGAATTCATAAAGTGTTGGAAAGCTGGTATCGGCAAATTATTGATCATAGTTGCCAAACCACCAAGTATCATTAAGGGCATCGTGACCATGAAAGCATCACGAATAGCTAACAAATGCCTTTGTGTCCCTATTTTAGAGGCAACAGGCACAAACTTTTTCTCCATGAAATTAACAAAAGTATTCATTTTCAACCTCCTCATAAAATTACTTATTGATTTATATTACTTTGAAATCAATTAATAATCCTATATAAATATTGTAGAAATATTAAAATAAATTTGAAACGTTTCAACAGGTATATTATACAACATAATGGAAGCCTTTTCAATATAACCGGAGATAAAAGAAAATAAATGGCTATCCACTTATCACGTACCATGACCTGCAACCAATAGATCATGTTTATTAAAATCCAGCACTTCTAAATCTAAAGACATAATAAAATGCAGAAGCTGGGAAAACTATCCTCTGCATCGTTGCTTTCATTTTAATTTACATATTTCTAAATGGCGTGTTTTTTAATTAACTCTACATCTTGCGTATCAAAATGTCGACAAAAGTCAAGCACAGTAAAAATGAGTAAAATCTTTGTTAGGGCAATCAACAAACCAGGATAAATTAAGCCAACACTTGCATGAAGAGTGACTATCCTAGTAAAATCACTGGACAAAAATTAAACCATTAATTTCCACTGATCAGAGTTGTGCTCGTTTACGTGAAGTAGAGTACCGTGGTATCACCACAGGAGCAATGATTTATGACACTAAGGGAATTATCGACGTCTTTAGAAAAATTGACGCCGATACTTTAATGGGGGCCGTGGATATCAAGGATATTAACACGGATAAAACTTACTACTTTATATTGTATCGCGATAAAGCTTAGTTAAGTTAGCGAAACTAAAACTAAATTTGGAGGTGCTTATATGAACTGCAAAAGAGCTTCTTATTCTATACTAGGCATCCTTTTATTTGGGTTCTTATCAATTCGATATAAAAAGGTCTCAAATTTTGAAAAAGCTTTAAACAACGAAGTATAGTAAATAAAATGCGCAAAGTAAGCGCGGCGCTGGTCCGGACAAGGTAAAGAAGACGGCTATGTCGGAATTGATGAATTCCTACAGCATAAGGGAATAGGTACAAAATTGTAGAAAAGTGAGTCTACACTTTCAACAATTATACTTTGTACTCATTCGTAGTTAATTTATGCTTTTATCTCGGTCGTATGGACAAAAAAGTCCGGCCGCAGCCACAAGTAACCCACAAGGTTGGGCACCAAATCCAACCTTGGGGGTTTTTCTACATTCAAATTTAATTTTAGTTTTCGTACAAAAACAGTTATCGCGTATTTTGCAGAAATTTCAAAAATAGAGTGACTATACCAAAAAGCGAGCTATAATTCTCAACTTTTTTCACTAAGTTATTCCTTCTTTGCCTTTTGTTGCTCGGCATACATATGCATATCGAGTTTTTTGATAAATGGGAAATATACAATTACTGACAAAACAATAATAATAAATTGCCACAATGCAGTTTGCCATCCACCAACCAAAAAGCCGGAGATGATAGGCGGCGTTGTCCATGGAACCATTACGCCTGAAAATAAAGGCAAGACCCCGATCTGCATTAACCAGTAACTGCTAGCCCCAACAAACATTGGGAAAAGAACGAATGGAACTATCAAGTAGAGATTAAGGACGATCGGTGTGCCAAAGATCACCGGTTCATTGATATTAAAGACATTTGGAAAAATGGCTAATTTTCCTAACTCTTTCAGACCACTTGACTTAGAAAAGATGCCATATAAATAACCATGCCAACAACGATCCCTGCCCCGCTCATACATAGATAATTGTCCAAAAATTGCTGAGTGAAAATATGACCACCATTAGCGACTGTTAATTTCTTGCCAGCATCTAAAAGAGATTGATTTGAAGACATGTTAGATTGTAATATCGGCTGCAATATTGCACCACAGATAGCGCCACCATGGACGCCACACCACCATAAGAGTGACATGATCATTGACATCAGAAGTACTCCACCGAATGAGTCAGTTACTCCTTGCAAAGGCGTCTGGATTGCAGAATAAATAATTTCTGAAAAGCTGGTATTTGCTGAAAATTTGAAAATCGCATAAACGATCCCCGCTACTATCAAAACTGCACCGGTTGGTATTAAAGAAACAAAGGAATTAGAGACTGCAGGCGGAACTCCCGCTGGCATCTTTATCCGCCAATTCTTCTTAATACAAAATGTATAGATCCACCCCGCTGCCAGACCGACTAAAATAGCAGTGATCATCCCTTGACCAGCCGTCCAATCCTTGGAAATAACATTGGTGATGATCTCACCTTTTTCGGTCTTAACCTGAAATGGCATTAATAAGATAAATGCACCTAGCGCTGCTAAACTCCCGGCAAATGCGGTATCTATCTTTTCATTTTTCAAATAGGTGTAGGTGATCCCCGTTACCGCAAAAAAGGACATGAGCGCAAATGATCCAGAATAAATTTGGTTAAAAACATCCCCTAGACCGCTCTTAGTTATTGCATTTGCAACAGCTGGAATTGGAATATTAGACAGTAACAAAAATAAAGAACCAACGATCAAAAAAGGTATGACAAACATCATTCCGTCTTTTAAAGCTTGGATCGCTTTAGTGTTAGTAAACTTCACCACTTGAGGAACAATTTTTTCATTTAATATATTTTTCATTACTTTCACCTTACTTTATCTGTTAAGCAAGCACCATTAGTTGAAATTACATTTTTATACCAATCAAATGAAGCCTTTTTATGCCGGCCAGCTCTGCCCTGTTTGACCTCATCTTGGTCAACATAAATAAAACCATAACGTTTCTCAATTTCTCCAGTAGAAGCACTAATAATATCGATGGCAGCCCAAGGTGTGTAACCCAAAACATCCACCCCATCTAAATCTACAGCTTTTAACATTTCTACAACATGTTTTTCCAAATATTCGATTCGATAATTATCATTAACTTTTCCATTTTGGAGCTTATCGTAAGCTCCAAAACCATTTTCGACAATGAACATCGGTAATCCGTATCGCTCATGTACAACATTTAAAATATATCGTAACCCGATTGGATCTATCGCCCAGCCCCAATCACTTTTCGGTACATTAGGATTCGGAACTTCTTCAAAATCATTCTCCTTGTCAAATTTAGCAGTAGTGGATTTATAATAACTGAAGCCAATATAATCAACTGTTCCATCTTTAATAACTGCCAAATCTTCATCCGTAATATCTAATTGAAAGTCCTTGCGTTGCCACAATTTCTTAGTGTATTCAGGATATTTGCCTCTAACTTGAACATCACTAAAGAAAAAACGGCGGTCCATAGCTTTAACACTTGCCATCGCGTCCTTCGGATCACAAGAATAAGGGTAGATCGGCCCAAAATGCAGCATACAACCAACCTGCATTTCTTGATCGATCTTCTTAGCCTCTTGAACAGCTAATGCACTGGCAACGAATTGGTAATGGCTTATTTGATACATCGTTTCTTCTGCATTTTCGCCATTTTTATATAAAACCCCTGCTCCAGTCCAGGCGTTGAAAGGATTATCAATATCGATCAAATTGTTGATCTCATTAAATGTCATCCAGTATTTGACTTTACCTGTATAGCGTTTGAAACAAACTGTTGCATAACGCATAAAAAATGTGATCATTTTACGGTTACGCCATCCTCCGTATTCATGCGCTAAATGATATGGCATTTCGAAATGAGACAGAGTAACAACTGGTTGGATCCCATATTTAAGGCATTCATCAAAAACTGCATCATAAAATTCTAATCCTTTTTCATTAGGTTCTTTTTCGTCGCCTCTTGGAAAGATCCTCGACCAGGCGATACTTAAACGAAAACACTTAAATCCCATCTCAGCAAATAACTTAATATCTTCTTGATAATGATGGTAAAAATCTATCCCTAAATGATTAGGATATTCTCGTCCCTCTATTACACCTTCAGTAATATCGCGGGGGTGATCAACACTTCCTTTTGTCATGACATCTGTCACACTAGCACCTTTACCGTCAACGTTCCAAGCTCCTTCATATTGGTTGGCAGCAACCGCGCCACCCCATAAGAAATCTTTTTTCAACATTCACTTACCATCCTTTTCACTATCTACTTTATTAGATACCCTTCGCACCATATGATAATTTGATTTCAGCTTTAAGGACACGAAGACATCAAACAGGTATTGTAAAGACGAAATATATACTATATTACTCAAGTCCAAAGTACCTTCCGTGGTCATGATCACTACACTTTCATCACAGATCTGACATATTGGACGTTGTGCATTATCGCAAATAACCACAGTTCGATAATTTTTGTTTTTCAGTTTGTCTGCGATATCATACATGTGTTCGTTATTACCAGTATGGGTCAAAATAAATGCCAAAATCGGGTGTCTCTTGTCCTTTCCCATTTCAGTATGCATTGGATTCACAGAATTATAAGCATTAGACTCACAACCAACTTCCTCGAACTCCAAACAAAAAGACCGTGCTAGTTCATAATTAAGTCCTTCACCATAAATCTCGATCCTAGGGGCTTTTTCTATCAATCCCACAATGTTCAAGACCTTTTCTTTATTCAGCAATCCACTCGTATACTCGATCGCTCTTTTATGCACCAATTCAACGCGCTTAAAAACGTCACCTACTTGAACATTCGCATCAATTGATTGCACATTCAAATCATCACTTAACCCAATAATGCTCGGGAATTCTGAAGCAAATCTATATTTGAAATCAGAGTACCCCTTTAATCCTGTCTTTTTGCATAACCTAACTATCGTAGCAGCACTAGAAAAACTCTCACGTGCTAATTCCTTGATATTCATACCTAAAATATCACGTGGATGTTTAACAATATAATCTAAAACAACTTTTTCTTGCACTGTTAATCCTTCTCTAGCCTTCATTTCATCTAAAATCATTATTGCTTTTCCTTTCCAGTCGACTTGGAAAAATAAACCAATTACTGCGTATTATATTGGGGCATTTGCAGTAACTCAACTCTTCGCCCATAATATGGTAAGCGTTTTCAGAATTATAAAATATATCTCTTTCTTTTGAAAATTATTTTCAGAGTTCTTTTTCCATCGACATAAACATAAGTTTCTGCAGAATCTATTTTAACCGCCAAGTCTTTTTCCAAAAAAGTCTTCCTTTCGTTAACATTACAATAATTATTACCTTCAGTGTCAGCTTTGCTACGTTCCGTCCATTACGAAACAACTTATAGTAAAATTACGTGCACTTACGAACAAGTTCGTTGCAGAAAAATATGGAATAATTTTGGTAGCTCCTATATCGTTAGGCTATGGGAGATTATACTACAGCACAAGAATATTGCCTGATTTACAGTTCAAGTGCAACATGAATTGTAAATCAGGCAATATTTTTCTCAGGTAAAATAATCTATTTAACTTTTATGAATCGCTTTTAGTGATATCTGCACCAAAATATTTAACCGACAATTTTTTTAAGATCCCGTCTTTTCTTAATTCACTAACCGCTTTGTTGAAAGCAGCTCTCGTTTTATCACTATCCTTATTGAACATCGCAGAAATTTTGACCGGCTTTTCTTCTTTCGACAAATCTTTAAATTTCAAACCCTGCGTCGAATTATCTTTCTTATAAGCATACCAAGCCTCTGCCGAGTTAATAGTCCCTGCAGCACGGCCAGACCTCAACAGCGAAAGCGTCGTTGAAAAGTCGCCGGATGAAATTAACTGTGCTTTGTATTTCTTTGCCAGCTGCTCATTATTCGTACCCGTACCTTCCACAAACTTTTGTCCCGCGATCTCTTTCAAACTGGAAAGTGAACTATTTTTAGGGGTTATCAAGCCATAGCGCGAATAAATATAGGGTTCAGAAAATTTATAAACTTTGCGGCGTGCTGGGGTTTGCGAAATATTATTCGTAACAACATCATATTTTTTAGAACCTAAACCAGCGATCAAAGAATCCCATTTAGTTGGCACAAACTGCGCTTGAACACCCATCTTCTTTGCGATCGCCTTACCAAATTCGACTTCGAAGCCGGTTAGTTTGCCATCCTTACGGTAAGAGTAAGGTGAGTAAGTTCCTTCCAGACCGATCGTTAGTTTGCCTTGTGTTTTCAATTCCGATTTAAATGAATCCTCAGTTGAGTCCTTTTTGCTGCCACACGCTGTCAACGAGAAAGTTAGTGCGATAGCAGCAAACGCCAAAACTATCTTACGAAATTTTTTCATGTTTCGTCTTCCCTTCAAAGTCACTCAATTTTTCTAGTGCTTGTTGAAAATCCTGGCGTAGATCTGAAAGATCCTCGATTCCAACTGACAGACGTACAAGTCCCAGAGTGATCCCGCTTTTTGCTTGTTCATCAGGATCTAACTCAGCGTGTGACATAGTACATGGATATGAAATGATCGTTTCAACAGCCCCTAGTGAAACCGAAAAAATCGGCAATTCTAAATTGTTGACCAACGTGCGAACATTATCTTCATTTTGAACGTCAAAAGATAAAACGGCCCCGCCGGATTTAGCCTGTTTCTGTTGGATCTCATAATTTTGGTCACTTTCCAAGCCAGGATAATGTACTTTCCTGATCGCTGGTTGTTTCTCTAACCATCGTGCTAATTCCAAAGCATTATCAGCTTCAGTTTGTAACCTGACCTTCAATGTTTTAATGCCGCGTAAGAGCAGCCAACAATCGCTGACCCCTAAAGTCGCGCCCATCGCATTTTGAATGAAATAGATCGCATTGCCTAACTCTTGGTCTTTCGTAACGATCAAGCCGGCTAAAATATCTGAGTGGCCGGAAAGGAATTTCGTTGCGCTGTGAATCACTAGATCTGCGCCTAGGTCGAGTGGCTTTTGAAAGATCGGAGTCATAAATGTATTATCCGCAAACAACAAGGCACCATGAGCATGAGCAGATTTAGCTACTGCTTGAATATCCGTGACCTTTAGAGTTGGATTGGAAGGCGTCTCAATATACACAACTTTCGTATTTTTCTGATAGGCTGCCTTTAGCTCATGCGGATCATCTAGATCTACAAAGGTATGAGTAATGCCATAGTTAGGCAAAAGCTCTGTGATCAAACGAAATGTCCCTCCGTATACATCTTTCGTCACAATTACATGATCTCCTTGATGTAAGGATAAAAAAGCAGCTGAAATTGCAGCCATTCCCGTTGAAAAAGCGAAACCGCGGCTGCCATGTTCTAGATGAGCAATATTTTCCTCTAAAATATCGCGCGTCGGATTACCGCTTCTGGCATAGTCATACTTTCCTAAGTTTATAGGGTCTTTTTGTGCAAATGTTGACGATAAATGCAAAGGCGGATTCACCGCACCCGTCTTCGGATCAGGTCTCACAGTCCCTTTGATCACTTTTGTTTGATCATGATAATTATGTTGAACCATGTACTCACTCCATTTCCTATTTTCTGTCTGCTGCTGCTTTCTGGAATGCCTGCTGCAGGTCTTCGATCAAAGCGCTACTATTTTCGATCCCCACAGATAAACGCAATAAATCGTTAGTAATGTGTTTCTTTTTTCGCTGCTTTTCTGACAAATCAGCATGCGTTTGAATCGCGGGTACAGTTATCAAACTTTCTACCCCGCCCAAGCTTTCAGCAAAAGAAATAACGTTTAGAGCTCTCAAAAACAATCAACATCTTTTTCGTCGCGGATATAAAAACTGATCATACCGCCACGTCCAGGATATAATACTTTTTTGACCATAGGCTCTTCTTCTAGTGCTGCGACTAGTGTCCGTGCATTCTTCTCGTGCTTTTCTATGCGAATCGTAAGTGTTTTTAAGCTGCGTAATAACAACCAACAAGAAAATGGGTCCAAAACAGCGCCGGTTGTATTTAAATTACGCTCGTAGATCCGCACGTTTTTATCATCTTTACACACAACGACGCCGCCCAAAATATCATTATGACCGCCAAGATACTTAGTCGCACTGTGAACTACAATATCTGCCCCTTCTTCTAAAGGCCGCTGAATGATGGGAGTATAAAAGGTATTATCCACGATCACTTCGGTCTGATACTGATGTGCAATAGCGGCAGTTTGACTAATATCGATCTCTTTCATCGTTGGATTAGATGGTGTTTCCAGCCAAACCGCTTTAACTTGCGGGTCATTGACTTTCTTCGCCAAATCCTTCTGATCCTGCCCATCCCACAATATAAAATCAATTTGATAGTTCGTGTGCAGATCAGCAAAATAGCGAAACGAACCGCCATATAGATCATCTGAGAGCACAATTTTGTCATGTGATTTAAATTTTGAAAAGACAAGTTGAATGGCAGCCATACCCGAACTTAACGCAAATGCCTGCTTTCCTTTCTCCAAAGTGCTCAGTGTTTGTTGCAAAACGTTTCTTGTCGGGTTAGTTTCGCGTGAATAATCATAGCCGGTAGATTCACCCAAGCCTGCATGGCGATATGCTGTCGAAAAGTAGATTGGTGTTGATACTGCACCAGTTTTTCGCTCATCTGTTCGATTGCCTGCTTGAACTAAAAACGTTTCAAGATCCTCGCTAACTGTCATCAAATGCACTCCTTTTAAGTTAAAGCCGCTAAATTATGTCCTGACTAACTCATTAAAAAACATATCGCTGTCATCAAATTTTGTCCAAAGCCTGCTTGAGATCTGCAATCAAGTCGTCTGCATTTTCAACTCCAACTGAAATTCTGATTAAATCTGGTGTCGTTCCTGTTTCTAATAGTTCCTTTTCACTCAGCTGTGCATGTGTCGTTGACGCCGGATGAATTATCAGCGATTTAGCATCTGCTACATTAGCCAACAAGGAAAATAATTTTAAATGTTTGATCAGTTCCTTCCCCGCTTCTTCTCCGCCTTTCAGGCCTAACGTGAAAATCGAGCCAACTCCATGCGGGAAGTACTTTTCAGCTAATTTATGATATTTATTGTCCGCTAGACCGGGGTAATTGATCCAAGCCACTTTTTCATGCTGGTTCAAAAAATGCACGATTTTTTCTGTATTTTGAACATGACGCTCGACTCGTAGTGATAATGACTCTAACCCTTGCAGAAACAAGAACGAATTAAAGGGTGATATGGCTGCTCCTAGGTCACGCAGTGATTCTGCACGAACTTTAGTAGTAAAAGCTGCTGGTATTAAATCTGCAAACACTAAACCATCATATTGAGCATTTGGTTCAGTAAACTCCGGATAACGACCACTTTTCTTATAATCAAATTTTCCATTTTCAACGATCACACCGCCCATCGTTGTCCCATGCCCACCAATAAATTTAGTAGCCGAATGTATCACGATATCTGCCCCAAAATCTAACGGTCGGATCAAATATGGTGTTCCAAAAGTATTATCCACCACCAACAATAAGCCATTATCGTGGGCGACCTTAGCAACTGCTTTTATATCGATCAAATTGATCCCCGGATTACCAATGCTTTCAATATAGAGCGCCTTAGTATGTTCGTTGATCGCTGCGACAAAATTTTGCGGATCATCGGGGTCAACAAAGTGCGTTGTGATCCCTAATTTAGGCAAAGTGACATTGAATAGATCATACGTCCCGCCATACAAGGTGCTAGCAGAAACGATCTCATCTCCTTGGCTGGCAATATTCATGATCGTTGCCGTGATCGCAGCTGCACCAGTCGAAAGTGTGACACCGGCAGTGCCGTTTTCTAAAGCCGCCACTCTTTTATCGACCACATCCGTTGTTGGATTAGTCAGTCTCGTATAGATATTTCCAGGTTCAGTTAAATTGAACCGACCTGCAGCCTCTTTTGCGTCTTTAAAAACATATGATGTCGTTTGATAGATCGGTACTGCCCGTGCACCTGTTTCATCAACCTTTTGCCCAGCATGGACTTGTAGTGTCTCAAAATGAAGTTTGTTATTTTGCTCTTGTTCTGTCATAAACTATTCACTGCTTTCCTTTTTGCGACTTGGGTCAACCAGTTACTGTAAAATTGCAAACTGCAATCTCTCCAAGAATAATCAACTTTTTTGTTCGAATTAGTCTGATAATAATTTTGCGGCTTGTCGACTGTGAAACCTCGGCTTAAATCACGCTGGTATTCTTGACCTAACGTTTCTCTGGAATATTCAGGATGCCCAGTGACAAATACTCCGCCGCATTTGTCTTCTAAGATCAACGGGCCAACCGTTGCGGCCGCTGCGACGACTGTCAATTTTTCTTGGTTTTGATAGTTAGAAAATACCAGATCGGTCTGCCGTGATTGCGGCATTCGTAAGATTCCCCCAGCGCTTACACGAAAACCGCGCGTCAAAGCAGATTTCTGATCTACTTCATCTGCCGGATATATTCCACTTAACTTAGTCAGTCGCTGCTTCTTGTCAACACCATACAAGATATGCAAAGCAGCTTGTGCCGCCCAGCATTCATACAAAGCAGGTATCTTTTGTTGTTCTAGTCGACTGATACACTGTTGCAATTCGGCCCAGTAATCAACCTTTTCAAAAGGCATTTGTTCTACTGGTGCTCCTGTAACGATCCAACCATCTAACCTTGCCTGTTCAGTCAAAGCCAAATAATTATCTTTGATCGCTTGAGCCTGCTTATTTTTAAAATGGTGTGTTGTCGGATAATAAAAATAAACTGCAATATTTTCTGTAAATTCATCGAAAATACGTAAAAATTGCTCTTCTGTTTCCTGCTTATTCGGCATCAAATTAATGAGCCCGATCCGTAGGCTGTCAGTAGGTGCAATGCTGGCTTTCCTCGCTAAGCCGTTTTGTACAAATACCGCCATTTTAAGCTCCCCTTTCGCATCCATTTTTGGTTCACGATTATTTTTTCAAGAGAAATAAAAAAACTTTCGTCCACAACAGTCTCTAACTGTGCAGGGCGAAAGTTTCGTGGTGCCACCTGAGTTTTCCCTACTATCTCACGATAATAAGCTCAATAAGTCTACATGCTCTAGTAAACTTAGCATTTTTAACGAGTGCCATTTCGGAACGTACCAGCCGCTAGACCAGTAGCCAGACTCCAAGCTCATCTTCACTGCTTTTTCAGAACGCCATTCTCACCAAACAAGCTTCTCTGTATACTAACAAAAACAGTTACTCTTCTCTTCAAAGTCTAATTCATCTTTAATTTTTCGCTATATTATCATTAGTTCAACTTCTTGTCAAATGTTAGTTGTAATTTCCCATGCTTGGATTTCAAACTTTTTATTTTCACGTCAAACGTTTGAGCTTTCTTGCTATATAGGCAAAAAATCCACAAAAAGTTACTTTTTATCTAAAGTGTTTAGTTTGACAAACAAGTACGTGCCACTTATAATCCTAACAAATAATATTAAAAGATAATGAAAAGATGAGTAATAAAAATTATCTTACTCCCAGAGAGCTTGCCACGCTGAAAGCAAGTGTAAGATATTTTATGAAGATGGTCTTGAAATCTTCGCTAGCCAAGTCTTAACAATTAAGATCAGGCATGCGTGTCTAATACACATTACAGTATTCGAGTTTAATAACAACTTATTGTACTCGTTAAGTTATCTGGTGTGAGCTGGGTAAAAATAAAGGTGGTAACACGTCTAAAAACGTCCTTGGAATGAATATTTCCGAGGACGTTTTTTAGTATGAGAGGAGGATGGACAAGTGAACTTCTTAGCACAATATGTACTGGTGATCAGTCAAAAAGATGACACTGTAATTATCAGCCCCGTGTACACTTATTCGACCAACAAAAATATCTACTTTGATCTGATCTCAGAATATCAAGCTGGCAGAACAGTTTATTTGCCGTGGGAAAAGTGCTCGATCAAAGCCGCTCAGATCCAAACGATCATATTTCTACCCTGTAATGAACGTTTGAATACACAAACAGTAAAAGAACGTTTGAAAAACAAAACCATTACTGAACTAGCCTCGTATGGCGAGTTATTCGGAAAAACAGATGAATACAGGTTAGCAGAAATGGAACATGAACTATGGAAAAAGTAGAACTTGAAAACAAGAAATATTAAAAAAGAAAGCGAGGCAGTTACTATGAAAACTATTAAATTAGGGATCATTGGATTAGGAACAGTGGGTTCTGGAGTAGTCCGGATCATTCAAAAAAATCAGCAGAAGATCCGCGAAACAAGCGGCTGTTGTTTACAAATCAAAACTATTGTCGTGGCAGATCGGACCAAAAAAAGAAAAGTCGACCTGCAGGGAATTAAAATAACTGACCAGATCAACGATTTACTTTATGATAATGAAATACAGATCGTCATTGAAGCCATGGGCACGATCCAACCAGCACAAACATACATCGAAGCCTTGCTTAAAAGCGGCAAAAATGTGATCACCGCTAATAAAGATCTGCTTGCAACCAATGGTTCTTATTTGATCGAATGTGCTCAGCAAAATCACGTCAACCTTTCGTATGAAGCCAGTGTAGCAGGCGGCATTCCTATTTTGCGGACAATTTCAAATTCATTTACTGCAGATCAAATAATCGAAGTTTCTGGGATCGTAAATGGTACAAGCAACTATATTCTGACCCAAATGGCCGAAAATCATTCGACATATCAGGAAGCTTTGCAAAAGGCACAAGCTTTAGGACTGGCGGAACATGATCCGACAAATGACGTTAGCGGCAAGGACTCAGCTTACAAAATGACTATTTTAGCTGAATTCGCTTTTGGCACCACAGTGCCTTTAGAAAAAATCGCAATCTCTGGGATCGAACAGGTAACTAAAAACGATATTTTGCAAGCCCAAAAATACGGGTATGTCATTAAACTAGTCGGGCAAGCAAAAATACTAAAAGATAACCTATCCGTATCCGTACAACCAATGTTCGTCAAAAAAGGCCATCCTTTAGCCAACATCAAAGACGAAAATAACGCTGTCCTAGTCACGGGTTCAGCTGTGGGTGAAATACTATTTTACGGTGCTGGAGCTGGTGAATTACCTACCGCCAACAGTATTTTAAGTGACGTGATCGCTACTATCAAAGACATTCAACTAAATATTATCGGCAGCAAGTTTAATAATTTCAGCCGTACAACAAACATCATCGATGCAAGTCAAGAGGAATACAAGTATTTTCTATCCTTCAACTCTGATGGAAACATTCTGCCCTCCACTAAAATTAAGCAAAATTTGCATAAAGGCGGTATTAAATTAGCTGCTGCAGTAGCCGTTGACAACTCAGCAGCCGGGGCAAACTATCAAACTCAACTGCTTTCAAACCGTCAATTTAATTTTCTAAAGCAAAAGGGCCGACATTCTGACAAACTCCACCTAGATTTAATTTACCCAATACTTGACTGATAAACATGATGATCGTCCCAGTGATCATCTCCTAAAAAGTTTCATTAAAATTCTGCCTTGCTATGGAACGCGTTCCACAATATAAAATAAAACAAGATTCAATGATAACGGCAAAGGAAGTAACGATAATGATCAAACGCACGTGTGGCGCTAATAAGAAATTTTCTAACAACTCAAGAAAGTAAAGACCAAATAATTCTCGAACCATTAACCAAATTTATCAACAAAACAAAAAAACGATGCATTTATATATGAATAGGACTTTCTTCCCCGAAATATGTGCAGTAATAATTGACCCAACATAACCACCCAAAATAGCCGCAAAGAATATGAAAACAAGTACTAAATAGTCTATCCGTAGAGAATCAAAATTAACTAAGCTAGTTGCTAATTTCATTAATTGAGAAAAGAAAATACAAACTATTGAATAGAGAGCCGCTTTCTTGGGTTTAAAATTAAATATAAAAATTAACACGGCAACATTGATCGGTCCACCGCCTATTCCCAAAAAAGTTGATATTGTCCCTAAAAGAAAACCAGTAATAAGAAAAAGTGGTTCGAAATTTGTTTATTAATTTTCCAGCCACTGGACATAGAGAATACCAGTGACAAAACTAAAACTATGATCAATATGATTATTTGCACCAAATTGGTTTTTAAATCGCCTAAATGAAGCTGAATTCTTTTGAAGTCACAAAAATAGTTCATTCGTTAAAAATGGAGCAAGTTACATCATGAAAATTAATTATTCACTTTAAAAATACTCATATAAACGGTTCCTTTCCCTCGTAATTTGCTATAATAGCTATATGGCAGTATAAATACTTACGGAAAGCGGGTAGATTAAATGGCTGATAATAATTCAAATAGCCGTAGACAACAGCATACCAAAAACAAAAAACAACACCATGTTTGGAAATGGGTGCTTGGTATTGTATTACTCTTTTTAATTGTCAGCGGCGTACTAATAACCAAATTTTATTTTGATGCGAAAAACTCGGTAGACAGTACATACAACCCTGTTAAGCACAACACTGGTCGTGATGAAGCCGTGGATCTTTCTAAATCAAAACCATTTTCTGTTCTATTGCTTGGAACTGATACAGGCGATTTAGGAAGAACTGAAAAAAATGGCCGTTCTGATACTATCATGGTAGCAACTATTACTCCTAAAAAGACGACATTACTAAGTGTTCCGCGTGATACATTAGTCAATATTGCCGGACACTCTGGCAATAGTAAGATCAATGAAGCTTATGCCTACGGTGGAATAACCGGTTCTTTGAACACCTTACAAAGCTACCTGGATATCCCAATAGACCATTACGTTGAAGTAAACATGAAAGGCCTCCAACAACTATCAAAGGCTATCGGCCCAGTTGAAGTTAATAATGATCTAGACTTTACTCAATCTGGGAAACACTTCGCCAAAGGAAAAGTCTCGATCGACAGTACTAATGTTTTAGCCTTTAGCCGTATGCGTCATGAAGACCCACGGGGAGATTACGGTCGTCAGTTGCGGCAACGTGAAGTAGTGTCAGCTATGGTCAAAAAAATCGCTTCTGTCGGAAGCATTACAAAGTACAAATCCATATTGCAAGCAATTTCTACTAATATGAAAACTGACATTTCCTTTAACCAAATGAAGCAGATCTATGGTAACTACAAGGGCGCAACGAATATCAAACAAACCCAGCTTAAAGGACAAGGCCAAATGATCAATGGCGGGTCTTACGAAGTTGTTCCAGATAGCGCATTAAAAGAGGCACAGCAAAACTTGAAGCAGCAATTGGACATAGAAGATTAATTACTTCATATTTATCTAAAACAAAAAAACTGAGATCAGAAGTTTATGAGGTACAAGCTTCTGATCTCAGTTTTTTATTTGCTCTTTTTATTCCTGATGTATCTTTGTCAGTTTAGCAAAATTACTTATTGTTTAATTCAACGCTAAACAATTGCTCTCCTTGATCGATCTCTTTAGAATCAGTCATTTTCAAATCGCTCAATTGGTCGCCTTGAGTCAATAACGTAACCACCGTATCTTTGTAACCAGCACGTCTGATCTCATCGCGGTCAAAACTCAAGAGCGGCTGGCCTTTTTTGATCCTTTGACCAGTTTCAACGCGCGAGGTAAAGCCCTGACCGCGCATTCTTGCGGTTCCTAAACCAACGTGGACCAATAATTCTAAACCGTCATCTGAACGTAAGCCTAAGACATGCTTTGTTGTAAAGACAAAGACAACTTCCCCTGAAAATGGTGCATAAAGTTCACCGATCGAAGGTTCAATTCCGACACCTCTACTTTGGAGCTCTTTATTATCATTTTCATCAACAATGTCCGCTAATGATACCATAGTCCCGCTTGTAGGCGCGCTAACTGTGAGCTTTTTCGCAGCCGAATTTTCTACAGTTGCAGTAGCTGTTGTAGTACCCTTTGCACTATCGATCCCAGATGTGGCCAGTTTTTGCTGCAATTGTTCAACGATCTCTGCATGTTTCTTTTCAGAAAGTGTAATTTTCCAAAGGTAAACAACCAAAGCAAGTACATGCAAGATCAAGCCGAGCCAAAATGCGAAAAATTTGAAGACAGCGACACCATGGGGAGTAATGGAAGCTGCTGTAGCTGCACCAGTCATACCGGCAGCCACTGTTACCCAACCAACAAGACCGTTAGAAATAGCACTGGATAATTTATCAAGCATTGGACGCATTGACAAAATCACCGTTTCATTACGCGTTCCGTTCTTCAATTGCCCATATTCAACCGAGTCCTCTAGTGTTAAAAGGACTGCCATGAAAATGAACCCCTGTGGAGCGTAATAAAGTATCATAGCTGTTACAACGGCTATTAAATTATCAGTAGAGAAGATCAACAATAAATAAGCAGCGATCATGGCAATCATGCTAACAGAATAAATTGTTTTACGAGTGACCCATTTATTTAAGACCGGGTACAAAGGTGAAGTAAAGAATCCTGCAATGATAGGTATGACCCCGGTGATCCAGAATAAGTCTGGACGATCCAAAACATACTTAAACATGTAAAACATTAGGCCTGCGGTTGCTGCATTGCCAAAACCATAAACTAAATATGGAATGGCAGTCCATAACATTTGATCATTGTGAAGTAAGGCAGAAAACATTTCCTTAAAGTTGGTCTTTTTCTTGGTAACTTCACGTAAAGAACTTTGTTTTTCTTGAGTACCAAAGCCTACAGTGAATGAACAAATGAGTGAAACTGCAGCGATCAAAATTGCGAAAACTGTCCAGCCGGGTTGTCCCTGATTATGGTGACCAGTGGAAATAAAAGTAAAATAGGTTACAACCGGTACCACGATCATAGTAACTAAATTACCACCGAAGTTAGTAAAATTCCCGGCAGCAGTATAAAGTGACCTTTTACTACTATCTTCAGTCAACGCTGGGATCATTCCCCAATAAGAAATATCCCTAAACGAATAAAAGACATCGAACAAAATAAAAGCTGGAATGAATAAAATGATAAACCAAGTAGAATTGACTTTTGACAAACCAAAAAAGCCGGTAAAAAGGACTATCAATAATAGAGAAGAAATCAGACCAGCACCAACTAGCCATGGTTTAAATTTCCCCCATTTTGTGTTGGTATTATCAACAATGCTCCCAATAATTGGATCAAGAAAAATTTCAGCTATCCGGATCACAAAAATCAAGGTAGAGATCATCGATATTAATTTACCGGCTTCTGCTTTTGGAACACCGGTAAACATCGCAGTCGTTACATAGACCATCAGATATGTTCCAAACGTCATATAGACGCCTGAACCACCAATATTTCCGACCCCAAAATTAAAAACTGACCAAAAAGTTCCTTTCTTACTTTCTTTTGTTTCAACATTTTCGTTCAAATTAAAGCGCCCCCATAATTATCTGGTTCGAAGTACTTCGAACTATGATAGAACAATTGTTACGTACCAATACAGATCACTACTTGTTTAGGATCTCGAAAGAAAATTCAATATCCTTAGTAGCCGAAATATGGTACTCGGGATCAATATCGCTACCCCAACTATCTATCCCACCAACTCCACGCACAGCACCAAAAATCGTCAGCACACTGCGGCGTGGCAAAGGTAATTCTTCTTGATGTGTTGCATTTTCTAGTTCTTCAGGTGTATAAGGTAAGCAACTAAATGCAAACGGCTTGCCTGTACTTTGAATGGTCAAGGAAAATGGCTCACGACCCTGATCAGCATTATTTTTGACGGAGTCGCGCGTAACTTTGAATCGGGACGTCTCCATATGCATGCCGCAATCTTGTGGAACCAAATATTGAGTTACCGGTAGACCTTGAATGTGATAAGTACCTTTTTGTCCCCCTGCCATCCTGTCAGGATAAGTTTCACCTGAAAGCCCATCGTATTCAAAACCAGTAGCTAACGTAGGCATTACGATGCGCAATCCAAAGGCTGGTAATTCAGGTAGGTCATCATTGCCAAAATAGTGCACATCTACCCTAATTTTCCCTGCTGCACTTACTGTATACTTCACAGTAACGTCTGTTTGTGGTGAAGTTACTGTTTTATATTTAAATTTAATGGCAACTTCTTCCGCATACTCATTATTAGAATAGCGATTGTTTTCTGGAGCGGAAGGGAACGTGATCGTTTGGCCATCAACACTAATTTCTATTCCTTCAACGTCAATGAATTGGTCGGCTCCCAACCATTGGATCGATCCTTTAGAAAAATTGTTCCCCTGGTCATTACTCGTGGTAGCTCGCCAAAAGGCAGGAGTCGGTTCCCGATAGAGCCATTCTTTGTCGTTAAAGACTAATGACTCCAAGCCGCCCCGGCCATAATTAAAAATATAGTGAAAGTTTTCTCCATCTAAACCTAAGCTGCCATCACCATAAATCACTTTTAAACGATTATTTTTTCTTGCCATAGTAATATTTGACCTCCTGTAATGCCGGTTTCGGTGTCCGATCTGCAAATAATAATCCATCTCCAGAAAAATCATAATCAGAGACCCGATCGTCAAAGTCACCGCCATATCTCAAAACTTCTTGTCCAGTTACTTCATCTTTCCTGTAAAGAGCTTGGTCGATAAAGTCCCAGATAAATCCGCCTTGGTACATTTCATATTTATCGAGCAGATCCATATAATCTTTAAAACCACCAACAGAGTTGCCCATACTGTGCATATATTCGCACAAGATAAATGGTTTTTTCGGATCGTTTTCTAAATAGTCGGTGATCGTTTCTGGAGAAGAATACATCTGACTTTCAACGTCAGATATTTGGTCTTCATATTTGCGGTTGTGAACGACACCTTCATAGTGCACTACGCGGGAATCATCGACGCTTTTATAGTATTGCTGCATTGCCAAAATATCATCACCGGCATAAGATTCATTCCCCAGTGACCAAAAGAGGATACTAGTGTGGTTTTTAAACAGTTCGTAATTGTTTTGTGCCCGATCCAAAACAGCATCTTTCCATTCTGGTATTGACCCCGGTACATTGTACGAAGGTTCAATGCCGTCATTTTTTTGCCAAGAACCATGAGATTCTAGATTATTTTCGGCCATCATATAAATCCCATTCTGATCGCATAATTCATACCATCTAACTTGATCAGGATAATGGCACGTTCTGACAGCATTGATATTGTTATCTAGCATTGTTTTAATGTCACTTTGCATATCGTTTTCAGAGACCACGCGACCACTATGTGCATCCCATTCATGGCGGTTAACACCGTTGATGATCAGCCGCTTGCCATTGAGTAAGATCACTTTATTTTTGATCTCGATTTGGCGGAAACCAAATTGATAATTAGTAGTTTCCAGGATATGATCTTCTCCCTGAATGACATTCAATTCTAAGTTATAAAGATAAGGATCAGTGTTGTCATAGAGGTGGACATCTTTGATCTCAATGTCTTTGAAACCTGAGCTTTGTTGTGCCTCTAGCATTGCACGATAAACTTCATAACCGCTTTGGTCAGTTATTTTAGCCTGGATCTTGGCAGGAACTTCAGCTTGGTCGATCTTTAAATCTACTGATACTTTTCCATCTCTAAAATTATTAGTTAAAGTCGGTTTGATCGACAAATCTTCAATATGGACTGCGGGTTGAGCTAATAAAGTTACCTCCCGGAAAATACCAAAGAAACGGAAAAAGTCTTGGTCTTCAATAAAGGCTGCGGTACTGCGTTTAAAGACTTCGACCGCTAATTTATTGTCTCCATTTTGAAGATAAGGAGTCAGGTCAAATTCTGAAGGGGTGAAGCTGTCTTCAGCGTAACCAAGAAAATGGCCATTTAACCACACATACATCGCCTGCTCTACTCCAGCAAAATGTACTCTAACTTTCTTACCCTTTAAACTCGCACCAAGTCTAAAATGCTTAATATATGAACCCACGCAGTTATCTTTTGCGTCGCTAAAAAGACCTGCCTCGAGTTCTTTTGCTCCTAAAGCATAAGGTGGGCGGCGATACTCTTTTCCCTCCCAAGGGTAAAGAGTATTTATATAGTGGAGTTTGTCATAATTGGCAATCTCGATATGTTGTGGGACCCTGATCGTATCAAATTCATCTTCATTATGATCGACCTCGTAAAAATCTTTCGGTCGTTCTTGTGGATCAGCCGAAAAGTGAAACTTCCAATTACCATTTAATGATTGGGCAAAACTACTTTTTTTATTAATAGCTTCTTGTGGGTTAGCGTATGTTTTATGGTCGCTGTGGGCCGCTATTTGACCAACACGAAAAACTTGCGGGTCATCCAGCCATTTAATTTCTGGTGTCAAAATAATATTCCTTCTTTCCTATTGCATTATATTTCTAGTATAATTAAAGCGCTAACAAAATAATATGAGCATTTGTGACAGAAATACAATAATATCGTTTATACTAAAAATGAACAAACCCTAACGATGTGGGAATAATACAATTGTAGATAGAAGGATTTTTTATGCGTATCGTAACTCGTTTTAACCCAGAATTACCTTTATCAACCGAAACTATTGGGTATAATTGGCCACAGCCTGAGATAGATAGACCAGACGGGTACCCTTATTATCATTGGATCCAGACAGAAAAAGGAGCAGGCCTCATAGAAGTGGGATATGAGACTTTTAAACTTCCGGCAGGAGCAGGTTTTTTATTGCCGCCAGGTATGGCCCACCGGTATTATCCCGTAAATGACAACTGGGAGACTGCTTTTCTGACCTTTGGTGGATCCATGGCAGATGAAATCGTCCACTACATTTTGTCGAATAATTATGTTTATCTGAAAAATGCGCCTGAGCTAGTACGTTATTTTGTACAAGAAAACTTTCTCTCATTTTTGGCGGATGATTATATCTCAACTCTAGAGCAGTCGGCTTTGACCTATCATTTTTTATTGTTATTGGATAATAAAAGTGGAAAAGTTAGTGATGATCTCTCAAATGCTGAAGTGATCGCCCCAATGATCGATTACATTAAAACTAACTACGCGACAAAAATTACTAACAGGGATTTGGAAAAAATAACTAACTTTTCAACTTCATATATCAATAAAGTGTTTAAGAAACATTTTGGATTAACACCACAGCAGTATTTAACGGATTTTCGCTTGCGTAAGGCGAAGGAATTATTGGTTTCTTCCCCTGCTTTACAGATCCAAGAAATTGCCATGCAGACCGGCTTTAGTGATGTTTCGTATTTTATTAAAACATTTCGGTACGCCAATAAAGTCACACCTAGTAAATTCAGGAATCGAAAAGGTTAATGGGCAAGCAGCGCCCTCTCTGGGCCACGCACACGATCTAGACTTTTTGCTTTCGGTCAAAATAGCGTTATTGTGAACCGGCACCATGCATCGTAAATATGTTGATATAAAATGCAGGAAGCCAATGATATTTGACTTCCTGCATTCATGATCAGTTACTTATTGTTTTTTGCTTCCTCTAAAATTCCAACACTCCCAGAAACGCCTAACCTATCAGCACCAGCTGCGATCAAGTCTTGGGCGTCTTTCAAAGAGTGGATACCTCCGGCTGCTTTTATTTTGATCTTATCACCGCCAACAGATCTCATAAGTTTAACATCCTCGACTTTAGCGCCTGAGGTTGAGAAACCAGTGGAAGTTTTGACGAAATCAGCTTGAGCATCGATGGTCAAAAGAACGGCATTTTTCTTCTCATCATTTGTTAGCAAAGCATTTTCTATGATGACTTTTAAAACTTTGCCTTTTTGATGAACAGCCTTAGCAACATCACTGATGTCTTTCAAAACTGCATCTTTGTGGTTTTGCTTGAGTTCGCCAATATTAATGACCATATCTATTTCATCCGCTCCATTAGCGATAGCATCCTGGGCTTCGAAAACTTTAGCTGCGGTACTCATTGCTCCTAAGGGAAAACCTACTACACAAACAGTCTTTATATCTGTCCCTTGCAGTTCTTCATGAACTAAGTCAGCCCAATAACTATTTACACAGACCGAGGCGGTTTGGTAGGTTTTAGCTTCCTGAACCGCTTTTAAGATATCCTCTTTTGTTGCATCTGCTTGAAGCATTGTATGATCCATATACTTTGCTAGTTCTTGCCATTTTAAAGCCATTATAATTCCTCTTTCTCTTTAAATTATTTATCCAGTGTTCCTTTTAAAACGTCTTTGACCTCATCTGAAGTTAAGTAAGATTTTTGTGTCCCGCGCTTTTTTATCGTCAAAGAAGCATAAATGTTTGCGTGTTTTAAAGCAGCGGTAATACTTTCACCAGAAGCATAGTAATGCGCAAAAGAACCTATAAATGCATCCCCAGCACCTGTAGTATCAACCACGGCTACTTTGTTCCCCGGGATGATCTTTGCTTCGTGCTCATTAACAAACAATACACCTTTTTCTCCCATAGTTACAATAACATTATCGACACCAGCATCAACAACTTTCTTGGCTGCAATTTTTATTGCATCAATGCTGTCAGTCGGCAATCCACTGATCTTTGCCAATTCAGTTTCGTTGGGAGTATAAAACTGTACTTTACTATTATTTTTTAAAGTCACATCATCGCTAGCAGGAGCAGGGTTTAGCAGAACAGGAACATGATTTTTATTATCCATTTTAATGACTTCATTATTAGTTTCTAACGGGATCTCTTGTTGTAGAACGATCAGTTTAGAATCAGCGATAACTTGTTCGTATTCTCTGCTCTTTTCCGGTGTTAGTTCGTTATTTGCACCCTTAACGATGATTATACTATTTTCCCCATCTTCTTTAACAAAAATCGGAGCTACTCCACTGATCTTACTACCTACGCTAACACAATCTGTATCTATACCATTTTTTTGATAATTTTCGATCTGTTGTTTTCCAAAATCATCGTTTCCCACAACAGTGATGAGCTTGACAGAAGAACCCAACTTAGATGCAGCTACGGCTTGGTTCGAACCTTTTCCGCCATAACCTAATGAAAAATCAGGAGCTTCAACCGTTTCGCCATCCAGTGGCATTCTTTTTATAAAAACTTGCATGTCTATCATATTTGATCCTACGACGGTGATGTCTGACATATTATCTTCCCTCCTCGTATTATTTTTTATAATCAAGATTCCATTTTCAACCTATTGTCCATTTTGCCTTCTTCTTTGATATAAACAGCTCAATTATATCATAACTAGTTTGCTGGTCCGCGACTTGGCAAAATCTGTAGTTATAGTCTTTGATCCTCAGCAGTTACCTTATCAGGCTCAACACCCTCCGTACTATCTGCTTTAAACAAAATCTTAACGGTGGCAAAGATTATCTTTAAGTCTTCGAAAACACTGGGATTAGAGATATACATCAAGTCCATCTCTAATTTATTGTATGGCGTAGTATTATATTGACCATAAACTTGGGCGTAACCGGTTAAGCCCGCCTTAGCCTGTAATCTTAAATGAAACTCAGGTAGTTCTCTTTCATATTGCTCGGCAATTTCCGGACGTTCCGGTCTTGGTCCTACTACACTCATATCCCCTTTTATAATGTTAAGTAGTTGCGGAATCTCATCAAAGCGTACTTTACGAATAAATTTGCCAACAGGTGTCACACGTTTATCACCATCACCTGTACTTAACCTAGCGACCCCATCTTCTTCAGCATCAACCCGCATGGAACGAAATTTAAGGATATTGAAACTGCAACCATTTTTCGTTAAGCGTACCTGCCTATAAAAAACCGGCCCATGATCCGTAATTTTAATGGCAAGTGCCACTAACAAGAAAATTGGCGAAAGTAAAATCAACAATGTTCCTGCAGAGATAATATCGAATGCCCTTTTTACGAAGACAAATTCGGGAGTTGGCCTGTATCTACTCAGCTGAAGGACTGGTAAATGCAATATATGCATTCTCTGTGCCCCACTCATGATCACATCACCAATGTCAGGAAGAATATAAAGATTTATGTTATGAGCTATACAATACTTAACAAGCTGATCTTTCTGGGGACTTTGAATATTTACCAAAAAGACAACCTCATATTTACTTAACTCTGATAAATCATTTGCTAAGCAGTCACCAACTTGAACAATTTTTTGAACATTAAACTTATTCTCTAAACCATATTTATCCAGCAGCTGTTTCAAATTAACTTTCCTAGAATAAACAGCAATAGTTTGTCGTGCAGGATAACGTCTAAAGTACCATTTATGTGAGGCCGTGCTCCATAAATACGAGCAAATTGCCTGAACAAGTATACAAATGATCATCGGCCAAATGACTGGAAAATGTCTCGTCAAAATTCCTATTACCACAAACATCACAACGTCTGTAAAAAGACAAGAGAGGATCTGACTATACACTTTCTCTGAAACAGATGACAAAGAGACAACAAAAGCATCATATGTACGACCATAAAAGAAATACATGATCATAAAAAGGCCAAACATTACCCAATTACCCACATTATAAAAAGGATCCACAATTTTATCTGCATAAAACCATTGCCAGGTAAGAGCAAAAACACACGTCATGATCAGCAAATTTGTAACCTTAACGACTCTCAATGCTAAATCGTGTTGAAAATAAGCCTTGTTGCTGACCACATCATTAGTATGATCTTCATGCACTTCAAACATCCCCCCAAAAATTTCTCTTAGTTAATCTTCAGCATCGACATATCGGTACAAACCTTCTTCAATATTATATTTTGGTTGAAAGCCTAATGCTTTTAATTTAGAAATATCCGCGTAAGAGTCCTTAATATCACCAGTACGTGTAGGATGATACTCAACCAGCAATTTTTTGCCCATTACTTCTTCGAATGCTTGTATATCTTGATTTAACGTAGTTTGGTTCCCAGTCGCAACATTATAAACATCACAGAATACATTTTCATCGTGTAATAACAACAAAACAGCCCTAACCACATCTTTTACATAAATAAAATCGCGAGTTTGGCTGCCATCTCCAAAAACTGTAAATTGGAGATCATTTTTCAAACGATGGTAGATGATAGACAGCACTCCAGAATATGGCGAAGACGGATTTTGTCTAGGACCATAGACGTTGAAAAAACGAGTCGCTACCGTAGGAATTCCATACAGTTTGCCGTAACTAAGCGTATACCTCTCACTAGTATACTTATCGATAGCATATGGAGTTAATGGGTCAATTAGGGAATTTTCTTTTTTAGGCAATTCTTGCTCATTTCCGTACACAGCTGCAGATGAAGCAAATAACAATTTTTTTAGCGGTAAACTGTATTTTTTGATCGTTTCCAAAATATTTAAATTCGCCTCGCAATTGATTTGGTGCGATTCAAAGGGACGGTTAATAGAGTCTGTAACACTAGCTATTGCTCCTAGCAGAATTATGTAGTCAAATTTTTCTTTTTTTAACAGTTCCTGCATAAATTGGAAGTCAGTGATCGATTTATTATAAAATCTGACTCTTTCTTTTAAATAAGTAGAAATATTATCTAACTTTCCCATCGATAGATCATCAACTATAACGATCTGTTGATGCGAAGCGTCTAACTGCTCTACTATATTTGATCCAATAAAACCTGCTCCCCCTGTAACTAAGTACTTATCCATTGGTACATCCCCCTCACGTAAACCAACTCTATATATTCACAATTAAATTTTTCTTCATATCGTTTTAAAACTACTGTCAATGAATCTACTTTGACAAACTTATTTACTATATCTGCCTTTTATAACTTCAAATATTGGATTGGCTTTCATCACAACAGTAATCCCCATATAAATCACCACCGCAATCAGTGCCTGAAGTATATTCGTAATGATAGATGCATTCATCTCTCTAGTCAGATATCTAGTAAGTAAACACATCACTATCCCCGCTAAGAAGTAGATACTGATTTGTTTCAGATTGAATTTAAACTCAGTTTTTCTGATAAAAGCAAATGTTCTGACAAATGTCACAAAGAATTCCGCCAGCAAGACTGAAATAATAACTCCCCAAAAACCGAGAAATGGCAATAAGATCATATTGCCGATAATATTTATGACCGCCCCAATAATAACGGAAACATTATACTGTCCGACTCTACCGATAGGCATTAAATATTGTCTTGCTATGGAAATCCCTAATGGCTTAATTACCAGCAAAATCGTTAAGAATGGTATGACTTGCTCAATAAATAAAAATTTATTTCCAAAAAACCACGGTACCAATTTATCGTAGACAGTCAACATTCCAAACATAAGTGGAATAGAAAAGAACAGTTGGATATGGATCGTGGCATCCATCACTTCAACGATCCTATTAGTCTTATCTTTAGCAAACAAGCTGCTCATATGAGGTAACAAAACCACGTCCAGAGTCGTAATAATAGTCACGAAAACATCATTGAGCTGCATCGAATTAGTATAGTAACCAACTGCCGTACTTCCGACCAACAGCCCCAAGAGTGTTTTGTTCAGGTTCGTATACAGCAAAATCGCAACTTGTGGGATAAAGTAAGTTACTGATCCCTTAAAATGTCTCAGACTCTTCATGACAGAAACAGGCTTAAATGTAATGTATTTTTTTATAAAAGGCCACACAGCAAGCTGTGACATTAACATACTAACTGTTTGGATCAACGTATACAACAAAGTATCATTTTTATCTTTAATGAAAATGATGATCAATACAAAGGTCAGGACCTGGACAACAAGGTTGCTAAGGCTGGTCTTCTTAAAATCTTCAATTCCCATGAAGAACCAGGAAATATCAAAAAAAACAGCAATAATAGTTAGTGACTGGGCAAAATAATAAATTTTGTGATCAAAGAAAAACATGACCAGTAAAAAGTAAATTACTAGAAAGGAAATACTGCATAGTGCCTTAAAAGTAAATATTTCACAAAAAGTTTGCGAAAAATCCTTCTTTTTCGTCCAGGCCAGTGCAATTTCGCGGTTTCCGTATAACGTTATCCCCAATCCGGCTAATAGTACAAAATACTGAGCAACTGAAAAAGTGTAGTTATATAAGCCGACTCCTCCTGGTCCCAGTGCATTAGAAATTATCGGTACCGTGATGATCGGGATAATTATCCTCGTTATTTGAAAAATTGTTTGATAAAAGAAATTCTTGATAATGTTTTTCATATTAATTTTCCTGAATATCTCTCGTGCGGACCTTATCTTTATCCATCGACAATTTTTGTTCCGTTAAGAATTGCTCATCTAACTGTCCTTTAACACAAACCATCTGCGATACAACTTAACAAAAGCAACTGGTAAAGACGCAGAAGCTATGGACTTTAAAACTCTAAGGTACCCCTTTAGTCCTGCTTTCAATTTTTTGTTGTAATACAACCGAGCCTGGATCTCCCCTTTACGTTTAGACAGTTTCCTTTTGTCATAATCGGAAGGGGCAACATGATACTGGTATAAATCTTCATCGATTACAAAAATCCGGTATTCTCTAAGGACCAATTCACACCATAAAGCAAGATCTTCAGCGCGTTGATAGTTAGGATACCCACCCACAGCCTGAATATCTTCTTTTTTCATAATTACCGAGGCATGTACAGGTGAATCACCGCTAACAATATTTATTTTGGTTTTTTCACCGGCTGAGCCTACGCTGCCCATAATCTTCTCTCCAGAAAACTCAATTGCCTTACTACCAACAACTGAATACTGTGGATGGTTTTCGATAAAACTTACCAACTTAGAGATCCGTTCAGGCATTGAATAATCATCCGTATCCATACGAACCAAATATTTCCCTCTGGCACTTTCAATTGCCCGGTTTAACGAATAAACCAAACCCATATTTTTTTCATTCTTTAAAACAATGATCCGTTGATCGTGAAAGGTTCGAACAAACTGAGAAACACCAGTTTCCCCGCGGTCATCGATAATAACAAACTCAAAGTCTTGATAACTCTGTTGTAAAATACTACTGATAGCTCTTTTAAGATAATTTGGAGGAGTGTTATACTCCGCCATGATAACTGATACTTTAGGTGTTTTCACTTTAATACCTCCCTTATATTTCACTAAATTATTCCAGTAGCTCACGATAGATTTGAATCATCTTATGGTCCACGATCTCATTACTAAACCCTTGGATCTTTTTACGATTATATTCTTGCATACTTGTCGTTTTAGCAGCAGCAAATGGCAGCTGATCTAACAGTTGCACCAAACTAGCGAGGTCGTTGGGATCAAAAAGACACCCACCCTTGCCTTCCTTTACCAAATCAACGTTTCCCCTAATTTCAGATGCAAACACAGGCTTTCCAGCCGCCATCGCCTCCATGACCGCAACCGACAGTCCCTCACGAAACGAAGGAAAAACAAAAACATCCGTCTTAGACAAAATTTCAGCAACATCCGTCCGATATCCAAGTAAATATACATTCTTTTCCAAATGATTAATTCGAATAAACTCTTGATATTCTTCTTGTCTATCACCTATTCCACAAATCAAGTAGACTAATTTTTCTTTATTTTTACAAGCAGCGATAGCTTTTAATACTAAGAGATGATTTTTATTTTCATTCAGTTCCCCGACTGACGTAAGGACAGTCCTATTATCAAGTAAGGGATCTAAATCGCACTTAACAGCAACTGGTTTTTCTTTATTAACATCTACCCCTACACCGGGGATCAAATACACCTTGCGATAATGCATTTTTTTGGCTCGTTGATAATCTTCCTGATTAATAGTGATCAAAGCTGTTGTCCAGTGCGCCAAAAAACGTTCAATTGGATAGTAGATCAACCAGTCTTTCAGATTAGACCCAGAAAAGAATTGAAAACCATGAACTGTATACAGCACGGGAACACTATTTTTTCTTGCCACCACTCGAATAAGCGCACTAGCGAGTGGCGAATTAGTATGGATCATATTATACTTTTCTTTTTTAACCAGTTTATTCAACTTTCTAATAATCAAGAAGTTCGTCCTAAGTTTACCTCTGCCCCTAGGAAACGGTAAATGATAAAAGGTGACATCATTTTCTTTCAAAAAAGAGATAAATTTTTGTCTTTTTTCAACACTGATCGGATCTTCTTGCCCGAAATTTGCCGCAACATGAACTTCGTACCCCAAGTCTCGCAAGAGCATAATGTTTCGCCTGTTGAAATTTGCAATCATCGAAGCCATCGATCCCACTAGTAAAATTCTTTTTGCCATCCATCTACACCATTCTTTAAAACTATTTTGATTTAATAGCGTTCAATAATTCACAACAAATTAAAAATTACTCTATTTCCTCATCCAATTCATTTTTCCCTAGTAATATTTTCTCGACTTTTTCCTACGCGAGTCACATAAAAGGCCAAAGCACCTAACAATATCCACAAGAGACGAGCATTATTTAACGAAAGCGACAAAGAACCAATAATAAATGGGATCATCATGTTCCGACATATTACACTTTCAGGGCTTTTTACTCTTTTGTCTATTAAGGTAGTTAGTATCAAGTAAAACAGGTAACAGAAAAACACGAGTGCCAAAACACTGCCCCACTCGGCAAACAATTGTAAGTATGTATTATGTGCGATCACTTCCGTGTTAAACAATGAATCAGCCAATGAGCTATATGTCCCCAACCCTGTTCCTAGGAAGGGAGACATTTTGATCAACTTAAAAGCAGCACCCCAAGCCAAACCTCTAGTAGAACCAGCTGTTTGAAAGGAACCATTAAAATCTGTAAACAAAACTTGGACACGCTGAAATTCAGGAATAATTTGCGACAAACGATCAAGAAATAACCGAAAGTTCTCTAATACTGCCACAAAACACACTGTAAATACTGCTGTTAGGATAAAGAGTCCTATTATTTGTTTCAAATTATGCTTTCTAAAAAACAATTCATTCAGTATTTTTAAAAATGCCAACGATAATAAAACGATCATCCCTGTCTTTGAGCCGCTCAGCAAAATAGAAAATGATAATAAAACAACGCTCAACCAACGGACTGAAAACCTCATTTTTTTATTTGAAACAAAATAAACGATTGCAGCAGCCTGGATCACACAAAAATAATTTGGATCATTCATTAAACCGCGGTATCTTGTATCTGCATAAAATAATACATGTCGCAAGGGTAGAGAAGGCAACAATGTATATCCGACAGAAATTATCGCCATTACTAGGCTTCCGATAGAAAACCACTTCAAAACGGGGCCAAGATCATTAGCACGCGCTAAATTAAAACCAACAATACAGTACAAGAAAAGAGCAATTAACTTAACATACTCGGTCAGGACCGCACCACCAGTTGACGGGACAAGAGAAAACCTGGCAGGTATCCAAAATATTGCTGTAAAGACCGAAACAAACGACAAAACCATAAAAAACAGCCCAAATTTTACTGGAACATAAAAACTATTTTTTAAAATTAGTATGATCACTACCAGTAACAAAAAGAAATCTGAAAACGACAAATTAACGTTAAAAATGACATTGGCTTGGTTTAACAATAAAGACATACAAATCACGAAAAAAGTAAAAATCCGTAAGTCACTTCCTTGAGTTGCTGAATCAACTTTCAGCAAACTATTTTCTTTAGCCATCAGTTCCCCCCCTTCCAATAACCAAGTACAAAATCATTAGCACGATAAATTAAATACTAAGGGCCAACTCAATCATTATAATAATAACCCTCATTGGCACTTTGCTCGTTTCCGTTGTAAATTACTCCTAATAAACGAGCATTAACCATCTTCAATAATTCAGTTGCATTTCGTAATGAATCTTTCCTAGTATAGTTTTCTCTCACGATCAACAGTGTTCCGTCTACCTTAGAAGCGATCACTTGGGCGTCAGTTACTGTCACAACAGGTGGCATATCGAAAATAACTATGTCATATCCCGAACTCGTTTCTTGAATAACTTGATTCATCTTTTCAGATCCTAAAAGTTCAGCTGGATCAGGGGCCTTGGGACCACTAGTTAAAATATCCAAATTATCTTCACCAATTGTTTGTACCATAGCAGAAACTGGCGCACCGCTACTTAACACGGTACTCAGTCCCTTATCATTATTTAACTGGAAAGTCTTATAAACTGTTGGCTTTCTTAAATCTGCATCGACCAGCAATGTTTTTTTGCCAGACTTAGCAAACACTACAGCTAAATTAGCGGCCGTCATGGACTTTCCTTCACTAGGTCCTGAAGAAGTGATCACAATGCTCTTAATTACGTGATCGACTGAAGATGCAAATTGGATATTTGTCCGAATTGTCCGGAAACGCTCGGCAATCGTTGAGCTTGGGTCAACCAAGGTGATCAAACTTACTGGGCCACTCGGTTTATTTTTTTGTTTTGTAGTTTTCAAAATAATTCACCTCTTCTTAAACTCGCGGATGCCGCTTGTGTCCCGAATAACGCTCAGTTCTTCCGAGATTTCCCGCTACCTGTCGCGTAGTTGAATCCAATTCTTTTTGAGAAATAACAGGGATCGTTCCCAAAACAGTGATCCCTAAATTGTCAGTAATATAACGATCAGACTTAACCGTTCTATCAAATATCTCTCTCACAAAAGCTATGATTATTCCAACGACAAGCCCTAGCAATAGTCCAATGAGTAGATTCAACTTTTTATTAGGGGAAACAGGATCTACGTTTTCAGTAGCGCCTGAAACTATCGTTATTTTATCAACACTCGGCAAAACTTTTTTTACCGTACCTTGAAAAACTCTTGCGGAAGTATTCGCAATGTTTTTAGCTATGGTGGGTGAGTCCCCAGTTGCAACGATAGAAAACATTTGTGAGTTTTCGGATTGTTCAACTTTCAAGCTGTCCTTAACATCTTTTCTTTTCATGCGAATGTCATACTTGGAAGCCAAGCGTCCTTGAACAGTTCTAGCAAAGGAATCCCCTTCTGTAATAATATCCTTATATGTATCTAACATTTGTAGGTTGTAATTAACATCATTAACATTTTGGTCCGAATCATTTGTGCTGGGTAATGATACGATCATCTGCGCTCTAGAACTGTATTTCGGTGTTAAAATTAAAAAAGTTACGATAAAAGAAAGTACAAGCCCAGCTCCCATAGAAATTAAAAGCGTAAAGAACCGTTTCTTTAAAACATTAAAAATATCTTTGATACTAAATACCTCTTCCATAACACTATCACCCTCCCCTAAATTTTGAGTTATCTGTTTTTACACATAAAACTTTATACTATTAACCAACCAATACTGCTTTTTAATTACTCCGGCTATATTATTATATATATTTATCATATGTAAATAATGTTTATACCAACCTTTTTTATTGTACCTTCAAACACCCCCAAATTCCAGTACAAATGGCAAACCTAAGAGACACAAAAACGCGCCTTACATAGGTCAGCAAACCGCGTTTTCAAAAAGATCACCAAATTGATCAATCATGACATATTATTTTTTCCAACAATCTTTCCAATTATAATTTAACGAATCAATAAGGACATAAGCAATGATTTGACAACTTAATATTCACCATTTGAAATCGAATTAAGATTATTTACTAAACATTATTGTACTAATGAAATCAACTACCCGGTCAGTCGAGTTCCCATCTTGAAAGTTATACATCTTTTTTGTAAACAAATGCCGCTTTTTACACTCTTCTCGTGAATCATTATTCTTATAGCTTTTACGAGTTCTTTTTCATTCTTAACTACTTGCCCCGGAAATTCATCATTGTAATCAATAGTTAAACCTGGTTTGTGTGAATATTTTTTTATATCAGGTACATAAGCAATTGTTGGCTTATCAAATGCCATCCAGTCAATTGTGATCGCAGAATAATCTGTTACAAGTATATCTGTCACGCAGAAAATTGGTGAGATAGACTCGTCTTTTATGAAGAGTGCATTAGGATTACCTTCATATTTAGATTGTTTGATCAACGGGTGAGCCTTAAAGATAATTATGTATTTGTCACCCAGTTCCTGATGAATAGCATCTAAATCAATTTTTGCTTCTTTGAATTCTGTACTTATTCTACCTCGAAACGTCGGAGCATATGTAATTACGGTTTTCCCAGCAAGAGAGGGATATTTCTTCAATAGTTCTTGCTTTGTCTTCGTAATATAGTCCTTATCAAAATTTTTGTCGTTATCTGGAATTCCCGTTATTTTTACACGATTCTTTGGAAGATTAAAAGCTTCAGTATAAATTGATTTAAAAAAATCTGAATTTGCAATAGCATAGTCGTAATTTTTTATGACATAATCTCTCTCCACATCATTTCCAAATTGTTTTAAAGCTCCAGTGGCATGCCAGATTTGAAGTACTTTAACATCGCTTTTGTGAGGAAATCTTGAAACAACAAAATTATTGTAATCTATAATAATTAAATGTGAACTCTGAATCAAAAACAGCTGACGGATACAGGCAAGACCATATCTCAAATTTCCCCAAAAACTTGGTTCAAATTTAAATAAGACAGTTTTTATCTCATACTGTGAATCTTTTTCCAGTCTATCATATAATAATTTAAAATCTTTAGATAAATTAGCATGCTGTAAAGAAATGAAAGTCACACGATTACGGTGAACTTTAAACAGTAAAGAAAAGGGATAAAATAAGCCTAAAATTATGGTTAAAATGATCGACTTAAATTTCATCAAATACCCTCCCTAAAATTTTTCGACTAGCATTTCCATCATTGCAAATATTAAACCTTCTATTAAAAGCTGCTAACCTTTGATAGTCAAACTGGTTATGCTTAATTTTTTTCAATAATCCTTCTTCATTCATGTCAATACTGTTCGGTAGATCTTCCGGCACATTCAAATAAAATCCACGCAATTTGTTTTTATATTCTTCAAAATCGTACATATAAAAATAAATTGGGCGCTTGAGTACAGCATAATCAAAAAAAACACTCGAATAATCTGTTACCAAAACATCACTCATCAAATATGCATCGTTAATGTCAGCATTTGCATCCATAAGGAGTACAAAGTCTGATAAATCCTCTGGAACCTTATACTGGCTAGCAATTAAGTAATGGGGCTTAAATATCACAACATATTCATCAGATAGATATGATCGCCATTTATAAAAATCAACTTGAAGTCGAAAAGTATAACCACTAAGTCCAAAAGAATTGTCCCGCCAAGTGGGGGCATACAAAATTACCTTTTTGTTAGACGGTATTCCATACATATTTTTTAAAGATAAAGTGGTACTTTCCTCAGGTTTTACTAAACAATCGACCCTTGGATAGCCTAATTCAAGTATTCGTTCTTTAGTGAAATCAAAGGCTGTTGAGAAAGCCTGAGTTGAAAAAGAATTAGGAGACACCAAATAATCCCAGTGATCCCTGTCATTATCATAACTTTTGATCATCTGGGCATAGCTTTGGTGACTACGATAATATGTGGATCCGCTGTCTTGAATATCATGTCCCAATCGTTTTAAAGGCGTTCCATGCCAAGTCTGTACATATATTTGAGATGCTTTCTTATGATAGTATGGGGCCATTTTAGAATTAAAAAACCAATATTTAGCTTTAGATAGCCAATAATAGTACTGTATTGAGTTAAATTTAACTGTTTTAGCTCCATCGATTGTGCAGGGGGTTTTTAAAGCCCAAACAAAGTGATAATCAGAAAATTTTTCGTCGTTTCGCATGTACTCAAATAAATAACGCGGATTGTCTGAATAAGCCTTTCCACCAAAAGAAGAAAATAAAACAACATTAGGATCAACTTTAACAAACAAAGCAAAAACTCGTACGAGCAAAAAGAGAATATTTCTCACTATATACAATTTAATATAACCTAAAAACTTCATACTTCCCCCTAAATGCAATCAACCTTTTAGCTTTGAAAATAACTTCTTGTACAGTGGAACAAATCTATACCCATTTTCCCAGTTATTAATTGCTTCATTGATCCTTTTAGCATTATTTCTATCCCGGTAAGAAAAATACTTGCGTTGTAAGCGTGACAAATCAAACGTTTCTTCTCGTTTCATAAATAACACAATTTTATTCAGTAAAGACTGAGGATCTTTAATAATTATACTCTTCAAATCTGAGTCAAAATCTAAATAGCTTCCCTGAACCTCTAAGTATTCTCTTTGATCAAATTGGAATAATAAGGTAGGGGACCCATAATATAAAGCATCCCACATAATACTGCTGTAATCCGTAATTACGAGGCTACTTGTTTTGAGTTCTACATCAATTGGCACGTCACTTTGATAGATAACTTTAATGTTATAATCATCAGATATGAAATATCTTTCATAACGAACAAATTTAGGATGCATCATAAAATGAAGTGTATAGCCCTTTTCGTGTAAAAGACATTTGATTTTAGCTGAATGTAAAAAGTCACGGTATGACTGATAAAATTCACTCTGAAGAAATTGTTCGTCTGTCAAAAACTCTAATTGAACACGCCAAGTCGGCATTACAAATATTTTCTTTTCTTTTGGTAACTCGTTAAAATTATCCCAACGTGCTAAACCTGTAATTGCAACGTCTTTATCTTGATAACCCAAAAAATGCAAAACAATTTGTTTTTCAATCTCGGAACTTGTAATAAATAAATCCGCATGATTTAAACGATTATCAGAAAAAAATGTATGATCTACCTGTTTTAATCCTAAAACTCCATGTTGTAAAAAAACAAATGGTTTTCGATTTAAACAATACCTAGCAATACTTTGATTATGTCTCCAGGCATATGCATGACCTTTTGATTCAGAAGCAATAAAATATTTAGACAACAGTATCAAGAGAATATGCTTAACACTCATAAAGTAAACGATGTTTTTCCGATACGGCCATGCTCTATCCATATCTGGAGAATCTTTTTTTATTACATAAAACAACTTATTATGCTTATAGTTTTCTTGTACATATTTAAAATAATAAAATGAATTATCTCTAGCATATTCAGAAAATTTTTCATAAGTTAATTTTGAGTCTTTATAACGCCAATAAACAAATGGCACTAACAGACAAACGAGAAACTCTTTTAGCTGATATACTAAACTATCATATAAATCAGACTCCCTAACTTGAACAGACAAGCATTCCCCGGAGGAGAAATACTCTGTAATCAAATATTCTTTTTCCCCAAATATTGTCGTTTGTCGTTTTAAATTAAACAAATTTACTAATAAACGCTGTTTCCTAGATTTACTAACAATTCTATCTACAAAAGTATTTTTTTCGACATCTTCATATTTAAGATAAAAATCATAATATAATTCCAAAGGAGAGAAATCAAAAACACAAATCTTAAACGTCAAGACTTCATTTTCTTCACTGCTAGGTGCTATTTGGGTTGAATATGCATCATTTTTCCTAGCTTTGATGAATAAAACAGGATCAAGCCAGTCATTTTTATATTTGATTTTTAATTCAATAATCTTACTTTGATTTTTTATACTAAAAACCCTTGGCTTGGAATTCACCATTTTCGTACTCTCCATAATAAAATTTCTTTCTCTTGAATAATATTGTTGAAATTCTGTTAATAAGTATCCTTTAGAAGAAAAACCTAATTAGTTGCGAAAGAGTAACATTTATTCTGAAATTCTGATCAAGAACATTGTACAACTCTTCATATTTTTTAATGTTTCTTACTTTTCGTAAATCTTTAAAAAGCTTATTTAGATCAGAACTGTCACTACCTATAATCTCGGAAACCTGTTTTACTGTATCCTTCTTCATACTGATCAAGGCACTATCACCTTCCACCGTATCCGTACTTACTATTTGTTTGTCATCATATTCATAATAATTGCCGGATATATCAAAGAAAAGTGAAGAAATATCCTGTGCTTTTTTTTCAGCCTGATTTTTAGAAATAAGCTTATTAGTACTATTTATTAGATGAACAATAAACATTGGATTTCCAACATTCTTCAATTTTTTTAAAACCTTTTCATTATCAGATGGCATAATAATCCCCCTATTTTCGTTGTAGTATGTCTGCTCCTGTCACACATTTCGGATGATAAGGCAGTAACTTGCCGTCAGCAACTAGCTTTTCAAATTTACTTATAAAATCTTCTATTTTGTCAGCACCGTATATTCCTTCAAAATTCCAATAAGCATAATTCCACCATTTAATTTCCTGAAGTTTATTAATAACTTGTTCTGAAAATCTGTATCTCTTTACTATTGCCGGCGCTCCTGCGACTAACGCATACGGGGGTACATCCTTTGTAACAATCGCTCCTTCCGCTATTATCGCCCCATTGCCAATTTTTATACCTCGCTTGATAATAACATTATTGCCGATCCAAACATCGTTTCCTATGATAATCGGTAATTTTTTTTGCTTAAAGTACGTTGGTATAAAGCCTTTATCATATTCTTTGTCAATGGACATTGGTGCAATCCCTTTTTCAGACGGATTAGATAATGTCACTGGTGAAGTTGTAAAACGATTCTGGGGATGCCTTCCTCCTCCCATCGCTTTTACTCCAGGAGCAATACTGCAATATCTCCCCACACACGAGTTAATAGGCAGATCTATGTCTTTAACATAACTACACATACCAATGGAAAAAAGCTTTCCATGAGTTTTTACTAATTGACTAAATTGCTCAATTTCGACATCATCATTAAATTTATAAGTTTTTGGTAACTTATCATACTTTAAATTCTGCTGAAAATATATATGGTTATTTTTAAAGAGATCTATATGTTCAGAAGTCACTTCTACTTCCTTTTCTCTAGAAAAAGGACGAACCCGAATTGCTAAATTGCCACCTTTTGTTTGATAATAAGTATATTTATCCAGTGAATTGTGAGTGCTATATATATTCCTATCTTCTATATTTAACACTGGAATTTCAACTTGCTTGTGTTCACGGTTTTCGTAGAAAAATCCATAATTACCATAATCCAATGCTGGAATATCTAACATACTAAGAGTAACAATTCCATCCTTTTCTTTAACTCTCACTTGTTTAATTTCATTAGCATAAAAGTTACTTATTAAAATTTTACCATTAAGGTTAGTTAATCCAAAAAAATAAAAAGTATCATTTTCTATTTTAAAAAAACCTTTTTTCTCCACTGTAAAAAACCGCCTATTCATTTACTTATTTTACGAATAAAATAATACGTTCTCTCACAAATGTCATTTTTTTGTCTGCCGAACAACTCATCTACTTTTTGTCCAATTTCATGATCTAAAACAAAATCGTTCCTTAATACAGACTTTACATCCCCCACAACATTATCAGCCTTTACAAAAGAATGTCCAATTGGTATTGTCTTTAAATCAATAAATGAACCAACCTTTTTTTCATACTCCTCTCTGTCGAATTGATAAAAAATAACTGGCTTACGTTGAACAGCGAAATCCCATGCCACAGAAGAATAATCAGTTATTAAAAGGTCAGCTGTTCGTAGTAATGCACCTAAATCATTATTTTCAATTGACAGAACTTCCACCAAAGGAGACAACGACGTAATTGTCTTTGTAAATTTCTGCATTAATGGGTGAACAAAAACTTGAAGTTTCAAATCATTTTCTTGCAAAATTCGCACCATTTCTTCGTTTGTAATCAGATTTAAAATTCCTTGATAATAATCACTATTCATAAATTCTTCGTCAGTTGCTTTAACAAGCCACTGTCTATTGGTTGGAACATACAATATCGTATTGCTCTTTTTTAATTTGAAGTCAAATTTATCCCATCTCGCAAAACCTAACACAGGTATTCTGAAGTAATCATAGCCCAAGTTTTTATGAATAATCATCTTCTCATCTTGGTTAGTAGCCACGAAGTAATCAATAACATTCGAATCAGCCCTAAAATTTTTAAACTTAGAAATGTTTTTCATCGCTGTCACACCATGCTGTAAAAAGACCACCTGCTTTTTGAGCATAACCTTATTCATAAATGGTGATATTTTGGCACGATCCCCGTCATATAAATGAATTGGATTTTCAGAACCAATTACTGCTTTACTACTTAACAAATGCTTAAAATAATTATAAGTACCAGGATATAATAAATGGTCTTTATAGCTTTCTAGTTTTGAAATGTGAGGACTATCTTTATTTATTACATAATAGGAATTATTATTTGGAATATTTTGTTGGATCCATTCAAAAAGAGCAAAACCATTATCTTCCGCATAATTAGCTTCTTTTTCAAAAATAATGTATTTATCTTGCATCTCCTTTACTTTTCCTGATTTGTATTTTTTAGTGGCTAAATTCTCCATTGATATGGATCTCTTTGAATCTATTGGCTTATAATTATCAAAAAAGAAAGTGAAATCTTTTGGTCCTCCTAATTTAGGAAGCACGACGCGTGTTACACCGTTTATTTTTTGAGAAAACACAAATCTAGATTCAAGTAATTTATTCGCATATTCCTTTGAAGGCTCGACAACTTTGACATGAAATATTTTTCCCATTGATCTGACCACCAATACCATCACGTAATGTCCTAGCCGATCTTTGCCTACTAAATCCATTAACGAGATTGACACTGTTACACTACTTTCCATAATGTTATCAATTTTTAAGTTAAGCTTCTCATTCTGATTTATCGTTTTATACAAATATACATTCTCAACACTCAAATATTTATCAAAAGGTTTTATTTTATCTCGAGTATAGGATACTTTGGTTTGTAAATAATTTCCTTTTTTAGTAATTGCATCAATTTTTGGTTTTATAGGTAGATTTCTAGCAAATTCGTCTGTAGGTAAGATTGCCCGATTAAGCATACAAATTTTACCATTTTTATCAAAATACAACCGTGCCGCTATGTTATTCTTAGGCCTATTTGGAACAATTTCGGCATCATAGTATCTTTGCCACTCAGGTTTTCCTTTCATTTCTTTTGCCGCAACAGCAAACTGCTTAAGTTCATCATTGTCTCGAAAATCGAACACCAAGTCATAATCAGCTCTAACGTCACCAAAATAACCAAAAACCTGGTCTAACTTTATCGTAATTTTACGTTTATTGGATTGAACAAATGGAAGCGAAATTTCACTTTTTATTTTCTTATGCACTAAGCTAATGTGCTTTATATTTACATCTTCATTAAAAATAAGACTATATTCTTGTTCATTTTGAAAAATAGTTTCAATTAATTTTCTAGTTCTAATGTTCTTACTTACGTACTTGCTGTCGGGATACTTATACAACTCATCACGAGAGACAGTTCTATTTTCTAGTGAAGTACAGTTTGACACTAACGCAATAGAGTTAGTTAATAGGACATGTTGGTACCACTCAATTGAATCAGCATCCTGATTTCTTAAGTTTCCATATAAAACCTTATCAGAGCCATCATCAGATATAGACAGAAGACCATCCTTTGAAAAGTAAACCACCTTATTAGATAAATTAATTTTCTTACCCAAAGACTGTGACGTGTAGAAAGTAAAATTAATATCAAAAAACACACCTTGAACAATATAATTGCCGCTTTTTATCTGTAAAATTTCATCTATATCAATTTGTAGCAATTTACCTTCTTGGACAAACCTCAACTCATAAGTTTCTCCCGAATTTTGATCCTTCGCAATAACCTTTTCAAACAAGACTTCATCAGAAAGTAAGGACAGCATTACCTTATTTTTCTCTAAGGTATAATTTATCACACCTATATCTTTACTATCGAAATTAATAGCTAAAGCCTTACTAATTAGAGAAAGCCCTTTGTTGTTAACGATCCAATAGCTTGACTGGTTACCGACATCTTCGCAATCTAAAAAATAAGAGTCTGTACGTTCATTGTTATTTATATCAAGGCATAATCTATATACACCAGAAGTTTTAATAGAATCTAATGCTATATGTATAGAAGCCTCATTTTCATCGATATAATATGACAACTCTACTCGTTTATTGTTTTGATATAGTAAAATATCCGTAACTTGATATATCCAAGAATCACCTACATAGATAGACATCATTTTATCATCTACATGAACTTTTTTTACTTTTTTGGTATTCAATCGATTTAAATAGCGAGTTAAATCTGAGTCAGAAATTGAAATTGTCGCCATAATTCCCTGATTATCAAAAAACAAAAACTTATCATCATAAATTTTAAAATATCTAAAGCTTTCCCTAGCCTTCAAAATGCGTGTATATCTGAGTACATCATCATTCAGAGTTAAAATATGAGCACTTTGACTACTTTTTTCAAGAACTTGTTTCAAATCACTCAGTAAAATTAAAAGCTTGTTTGAGGAGATAACACGATATTTAATATCATATTTTCCTAAATTTAAATTACTTTTTTCTTTTAAATCTCTCCCTAAGGTTAAGAAAATTTTCCCATCTTGAATATAAAATTCTGTTATACTTGCCATTTATATCCCCCTTTTACAAATAATCCGAAATTCGATCGCGGATTTTCATATGCCAGTTTGCAGCTACCACTAATAAAAATAGTGTTATAAGCCAAAAACTTATATTAAACATTCCCTTATCCCATATCCAAGCACGCCCAAAAGCAATGTCTCTAAAACCTTCGATCAAATAATAAAAAGGATTTATCAACTGAGCTTGAATTAGTACTTGTGGTATCACTTTAAAATGGCCTAAATCAAAAATTACTCCTGAACCATACATCAAAAACCTAAAGATGTAATTCAGAAAGAATTTAAAGTCCGGAAAAACAACTTCAATTGATGAACATAATAAGGAAACAGACAGAGAAAAAATTATCAGCATTGGTATGTAGTATAGAAATTGCAACCAATAAATCGAAGGATAATATCCTGCAAACATTGCTAGAAATAGGCCTCCACCGACCATGATAAATAGTTCTGTAAAGAATCCGATCATCGATGAAGTCGGCATTATGCTAACCGGGAATCTCATTTTCGCTGTTAATTTAAACTGCTTGGTAACACTTTTGGCCCCAGTGGTGATCACATGCTGCATAAAAGTATATACCCCCATACCAATAAACATCCATGGCAAAGGCGGTAACCCATCTGGAGCGGTACGATGCATCAGGATCCCGAATATAATATAATTAATTGCTAATTGGACTAACGGATCTAATATCTCCCATAACCTACCGAAACGGTTTTGCATTGAAGTACTCTTTGTACTGTATCTGGATAAGTTTGCCGCTATCCGAATATATTTAAATTGTTCTTTTATGTAAACTATTGCGTCTTTCATTCTTTAATTGTCTACTCCATTTGTTTATTAAACTTCCCAATCAATACTAATGCTTCATTATTACTTACTACTTAGGCAATTTTATTGTTTGACCTGGATTAACTACGCTGAAGTCAACGTCTGGATTTTCCGCTTGAATTGCTGCAACAGAAACTCCAAAATGATCTGCAATACTACCTATTGAATCAACAGTCTTAACAGTGTAAGTCGATTTATTCTTTTTTTATCCGTCTTGGTAGTAGAGGAGCCTTTATTTCTATCTTTTTTTGTATTAGCCGACTTGCTTTTTTGCTTCATCTTCATTGTCTTCGTAGGCAATTTTATCTTTTGCCCTGGATTCACAATGTTAAAATCAACACCCGGATTTTCAGCTTGAATTGCCGCCACGGAAACTCCATTATTGTCAGCTATACTGCCGATAGAATCGCCATCTTTAACTGTATAAGCAGTTTTTACACTTGGCTTGGCTTTGATGGAAGAAGATTTCGTCGTCACGCTTTTAGTCCTTAGTTTTTGTTCACCGGGGGACTTGTTAACTGGTGTTCCGCTGTTATTCGTCTCCTTTTGATCTACAGCAGCACGTTCTTTTTTGAATGATGTTTTTTCTTGAAACATCTTCTCAGTCAAGAATACCTTGGGATGCTCTATGGACTCGACCACACTAGCACTGCTTAATGAAACCAAACCAAGCCACATAAATGCTAATAGACTAAACCACACCACTATTTTTGACGGAATTGAAAGTCTGTGATTATCCTTGTTTTTCTTTAATCCTTCTGAAACTTCGATCCGTTTTTTCCGTGACATTGTTTGGTCTTTTTTAAAGACTTCCGTTTCCAATTTCTTAACAGAGTAATCTAGTTGAGCCTGTCTGTTTTTGTCTTTGTATTTCTTCTGTTCCTTTTTAGACAGTTTCTTAAACTCTTTAGAAAACTTATTGTATTCTGGAATGATGTCTTCAGGTGTCCCATAGGCCTTCACTTCACCATAATTTAACCAGATAACACGGTCACACCATTCCTTGATCGTTTTCATATCGTGAGAAACAAGAAGGATCGTTTTCCCTTCATCCCGAAATTCGAACATTTTACTTCTAGATTTATCGACAAAGGTCTTATCACCTACGGAAAGAGCCTCATCGACGATCATAATATCTGGATTTTGATGAACCATGATTGAAAAACCAAGTTTAGCTTTCATACCCGATGAGTATGTCTTCACTGGTTGGTCAATAAAGGGACCTAGTTCAGAAAAGTTAATGATCTCATCCATCTTTTCATCGATCTCTTTATTGGTCATACCCATCATTAAAGCTTTAAGACGAATATTTTCCCGACCGGACAAGTTCTTTTGCATACCAGCGTTAGCAGCAATAATGGAAACATCTCCATTGATCTCTACTTTCCCAGTCGTTTGTGAGATCTGCCCACTGATTATGTTTGATAATGTTGATTTTCCGGCGCCATTTAGACCAATTACGCCAACACACTCGCCATCTCTAATCTCAAAGCTAACATTTCTGAGTGCCCAAAAATCTTGTGAATTTTGTCCATTTACCCCAAAAAGAGATTTAGCTTTGTTTTTTGTGTCTTTGGTTGTTAACAACTCAAATTTCTTGGTTAAATATTCAGCTTTTATTTTTACTTTTTTTGAACTCATATAGTTTCCCTATTTTTCTAAACTCTATATTTTACATACATTAAAACAAATTTTATGTATCATATTTTTAGTAAGTTACAGACCTATATATAAATATACTACAATTGTACCAATTTTCAAATTCAATTATCCATCAAGTGAAGCGACATATATTCAAACTACATAAACATAATACCACAGATTGAGATTAAATATGAATTTCACATAAAAATAGTTTGGAAACTTTTGCTTCCAAACTACTTTATAGGCTTGCTATTGATAAGACATTAAAATTACTTCTAAACAAATTTTCCCCAATAACTCACTCGTTTACTAGCCACCGATCCTCCCGTCGCTAAATACCCATGCTCTCCATTTCCTCGTGGTTGCCTGATCCACACATAACCACCACAATGGGCAAACGCGTCGTATTTTACACTCGAACCCACTGGCAGCAATGCTATTTTAGTAGCTGAAGTCTTGGCACCCCAGCGTAAAACTATTGACCTATCGCTGATAAAAGTTCCTTTTTCCGGATACCATGTTACTCCTAATTCGTCGACCCAATTGTTCTTATCCTTTGCTTTGTTTTTACCCTTAACTTTTAAACCTCCAGTAAACTTCCCCGAATAATCGACTGAAATGTCTGTTTTAACCCCAGCAATAATTTGTTTACTTGAATACTGCCAAGCCGCACACGGAATACCAGCGTCTTTTGTTCCAAAACTAGCGACCCAAAAAGTTTGGACTTTTAAGCTACTTCTCAACAAACGCGTCTTCATCCAAGAAGTATTGGAATATATACTGACATTCTTAAAGCCTAATTTTTTCAACTCAGCAGAAAATGCATTGACCTGAGTAGTTAATGTACCCGGAATTTTAGCTAGGTTATCAGCTTCAACATCGATCGCCAGCATAGAAGCAGCAGTTAGCCCTCTCTTCTTAGCCTCTTTGGCAAAAAACTGCGCTTCTTCTTGTGCATCTTTAACTGAGATCGAACGTAGAAAATGATAGCCGCTAACGACCATCCCAACTGCTTGCGCGTTTTTTATCTGATTAGTCGCCTTTGGATTAACATAATTAGTACCTCTTGCACTTCCTTCAGTAATTTTAACAACTACTCCTTTAATACCTTGTGCCTTTGCTGCTTTGAAATACGCTAATGTATCCGGCTGGTAACTTGCAACATCGATAAATTTTACTAACATACTTTTCTTCCTTTCTTCTAAAAAAAGACCCCAATGCTTTGGGAAAATTTCAGCATTAGGGTCTGTAATATTATTTTTCTTCAAACAAAACATGCTCTTGCTCATCGATATAAACCGCCGAAACTACTTTAGCATATAACAACTGCGCATTCTTATCTACAAAGATCTTAGAATCAATGATCTGTTGCATAATGTCCTTGACTGTTGCAGCATCTAAGTCCGACTTAACATCTGTCATCTTTAGGTGTCTTAAACCACCATTGATATTTGAACGAAATATTAGATCAATATTTTTCATAATTCATTAACTTCCTTTCTAACCTATTATCCTTCAGAAACATCTTCATCGATCACACTTGAAACTATCACAGCCGTTTCGATGTGTGGTTCGCCAGTTAATTGTGCTACTATCCCAGCAAAGGCAAATATTTTTTCTGCACTTGCATCTTGAGCCAAGTTATTAAAACTCCGATCGCGAAAATCTCCATCATCCGTACCTGTCTTGACTTTAATACTCGTCTTTTTCCATTCCTTACTCATTGGTAAAACCTCCCTGATTTTTTAGCACTGATCACTCTTATCGGCTAGAACTTATCTGTCCTACGACAATAATTGACATCAGTGCTGTTGTTTTGGTAAGTCGCGCGTCCTACATCCTTACTAACGAAACAAAGATGTGATATGTAATAATCATTTCTGAAATAGTTTTAAAAATCCCGTGCCCAGAAGATCCAGGCACGGGACTTTAGTTATTCATTACTTATCTTCAAACAAAACGTTATCCTGTTCTGTCACATATGTGGCAGAAATTGGTTTGGTATACATTTGTTCACCTTTTTTGTCAACAAACAGCTCTGAATCAGCGATTTGTTGCATCGCGGCCTTGACCGTTTCTGCGTCAAGGTCTGTGTTGACATAATTTAATTTCAAATGATGCACCGCTCCGCCGATCGCGGAACGAAATGCTAGGTCTAAACTCTTCATACTATCCATCCTTTCAGTTATTACTCACATTTGCCAAGTCTATTAGGCCATCGCTGTTGTGACATTGACAGTCAATTTGTCAGTCGCTTCGCCAGTCAATTGTGCTACCAACTCACCGAAGTTATACAACTGTTCATCTGTTGCTTCTTCTGCGATGTTATTAAAACTACGCTTGCGTTCTGTCCCGTCTTCTTTAGTCGACTGAACGACTACATTTGTCTTTTCCCACATCTGATCCATGATACTTCCTCCTCATATTTCGCTAAAGTTTGGATCACTTCATTGCTCGATCCAAGCGATAGCTGAATTTTGTCGTAAGTCACGCGTCTTACACCTTTACTAACGAAAAAATAAGGTCACTTGTAAAAGAGATACTCAATTTAATTCAAACAGCTTCTGACTCTTTTTTCTTAAGCGGTTCTTCCAATAATTGACTGTTTGTCGGCTAACGCCCTCTTGTCGCGCAATTTCTGCCACACTGTATCCATAAAAAAGGTGTCTGATCAGAAATTTACGTTCATTTTCGTTACAGATCATGATTATTTCACGCACTAGCTCCCAATATTCATAATCTTCTACCATAGTAGGAGCATCTATTCCAAAATTTTGTTCCAAGAAAAGTTCTTTTTCCTCATCTTGATTTACCACTTCGACCATTTTACTTTCCTGTTTCCATTCTTTGCGTAAAAGGTCCAACAATCCCCATCTGATTTTCCGGTAAGCATAACCCATCAACTGCGGCTCATTTATTACGGCATTTTTGCGACGATAGTCGATATATGCCTGAATAAAAAGCAGCTCGCCTTCAATTACCAGATCCTCAAAATAAGCAGTCGTTGGCGAAATGTGCAACTGTTTTAGGGCACCATATATTACTTTCATACGATTATTTTCGATCAGATAATTTAACGCTTCATCATTCATAGAGACACTTCCTCGTTTAAATTATCCAAGGCCTTGAATAAACTAACTATAATAGGGAACGTTTTTAGTGTGAATGTGTTAAAATGCAGCGCTTTCATGTTAATTATGAACAAATTTTTGATAGTCAAATAGTATTTTTCATTTATTATATTGATTTATGTATTTTAACTATAGTATAATATTTTATGTTATCGTTTTCACATTATGTATTGTCACTTTTACAGGATAATTTTTAAATAAGTTTTTATATTGGAGGCAAAAACATGCAACGGTCAAATGTACTTTTAGATGAAGCAGGGATCAGAAAACTTTACAGTGAAGCATTCCAGGATGATCAAGCGTTCATCACTGGAGCTACCACAATGGTGATCGATACTCGTTCACTTAAACTTCCTAATTGCCAAGCGATACTGCTTGATAAAAAAAGAGGGACTATTTTCACCAAACGCTCTACTAATACCCTAGTCAAGAAATTTATCAGCTGGCAAAACTTCAATTTCGCTTTATCTAAGTTTGTTGTAGATGAACTTTATCATGACCATTCACACCGCCATATAGTTCCTTTCGTTTCAGGTAACCAGATACTTTTACCAACTAGTGGTTATGTTTATAGCCCTACTAGTTGGATAGTACAGTCTAACTTGATTGACTATTGTTCTTTAGGCCACAACAAGATCGGCCTGCAATTCAGCAAACATCACGGACCCGAATATACGATCAGCGAAAATCTGAATCAATTTAATACCGTTTACCGAAATGCGTTGATCATTGCTGAAGTTCAGATCCAACTAGTCGAACAGCTTACTACAGATTTTCCACCCAAATTTATTAAAGATACGCACTCTAAGATCCGAGAATTTTTCTCAGATCCGCTGCCACAAAACTTCTCATTTTCCCAAGTTACTGAATCTCTGATCGATCAAATCATTAAGGAAGTTTTGTCATATAACTCTTCTTTGATCGACGAAAAACCCGACGAAGCATTTATATTACAAGTACAAAAGGCTGTTAAAGATAAACAGAAACGTCTGAGGTGAAGGTGAGTCCAACATAGGTATTACATGGCTAAAATTTAGTAGTCGAGCTACAACAAGTCTATCCAGCTCCTTCCCGCTTGTTTCTGGTCTGGGTTATTAGTCAAATTTCGCAAGCCAAGCCTTTCCGCTTATCCAAACTAGGCACTACACCGCTTAAAAACGCACTATAGTGCCTAGCTCCGATAATTCTCAAGGCTTAACCGGCTTGCTGCACTCTGTTTTTTTAGTCGGGTTCCGCAAACCTGGACTTTCCGCTTAACCAGGCCACTCGGTTTGCTGCACCTTGTTTTTTAGTCGAGTTCCATGAAACAGAAAGCTCCGCCTATCCCAGGCTAGTCACACAGCGCCAAAACTGCGCTATATGACTAGCCTACGATAGTGCTCACTTTCTCCCGCTTCATTGCACTCTCTTGATTGTTTCCGATAATCAAAATTTGTCCTAACATGTTATAATGCATATAAGTACTTTTAGGGGGTCAACACAATGGCATTTTTTGGATTCAAAGATTTTGACCGCTTATCAGAAGTTGACATGGCTATCTACCGTTTCTTTACGGAAAATGTCGAAAAGGTACCATATATGCGTGTTCGAGACATTGCCAATGAAGCCCATGTTTCCAATTCTTCTGTGATGCGTTTCATTCATAAACTTGGCTACGACAGCTTTCCGGAATTCAAAGTGTACTTTCGCTCTGAACAACAACGTCTGCAAACAAAAGACCACAAGATCAGTTTCATTAACGAAGAGAACTTTCCATCAGACATTTATGAAAAAATCGAGTTAGTCGCTGATCGAATGCAACGATCTGACCAAATCATTTACGTTGGGGTCGGTTCTTCTGGATCTTTGGCTGAATATGCTGCCAGACAAACTGCGGCCGTTGGTTTTAATTCTTTTTGTGTGAAAGATCCTTTCTATCCTTTGATAACCCAACTGAAAAACACCAGCAATAACTTATTGCTCACCTTTTCGGTTTCTGGGAAAACGATCGAACTGATCGAAATGCTGAACAATTTTGTGAATGATGAAGATGTTACTCTCGTAGCTGTTACTGCCGACTCAAGTAGCCAGTTAGCTTTAATGTCGCGTTACGTTCTTTGTTATTCGACTGACCAACATCGTTTGGAAAAGTACTATGATTTAACCACCCAAGTCCCAGCGATGTACCTGATCGAGCAATTGATCTCGACTGCACGTCGTTTGGCAGTTGAACAAAATTATGAAACTATCTAACGATTTTTTCACTCGATCGGTACAGGGTGTTTCAATCATGGAACATTGAGCTAGTAGGCGGAACACTGACCAAAAGACAGGAAAACCATTGCTTCTATGAAACCGTTTTTATATGCTAAAGATGGTTTAGAAATCATATATTTTCATTATTATAGGAGTGATATTTCATGTCTAAAATGGATTCATACAATTCCTTCATGGAAAAGTATATTGTTCCAGCAGCGGCCAAGTTAAATGAACAGCGCCATATTGCTGCGATCAGAGATTCTTTCATGTTCACTTTTCCGATCACGATGTCGGCTTCGTTAGTGATCTTGATCAACAGTTTGCTCTTCAGTAAAGATGGTTTTTTAGCTCAGATCCTGTTTTTGAACAAGATCTTTCCTAATCTAGAAAGCATGCAGGGATGGCTAAACTCTGTCACAAACGGTACGATGGATATTCTGTCCATCTTCATCGCCTACATGGTAGCCTCTGAGTTAGCACGTCATTTCGATGCAGACCAAATGTTAACAGGGATGACCTCGATCGCTGTCTTTATGATCTTATATACACCACCGATCATTAAAGATGGGATCAACTACCTGCCTAAAACTTTTTTAGGCGCACAAGGCCTATTCGTTGCCATGTTTATCGGTATTGTTGTGGGTGAATTCTTACCTAAGCTTTTTAGTATCAAGAGAATGCAGATCAAGATGCCTGATATGGTGCCGCCTGCAGTTTCTCGTTCGTTTAATGGTTTGATCCCGATCGTAATTGTTATTATGCTAGCTGCTATCCTGAACCACTTATTATCCTTAGTAGCTTCTAATGGGATCAATCAGATCATCTACGATACGATCCAGACACCACTGAGAAACATAGGCGTTAATATCTGGAGCGTCACCTTATTGGCTATCGTACAAAATCTACTCTGGCTAGTCGGGATCCATGGTCCAAATACTTTGAACGCCCTGCGGTCCGTGATCTTTACTGAAGCCGATCTTAGTAACCAACAGTTTGTAAATAATCATGGCAGTATCTGGGACATTCCTTACCCTGCTACTTGGGGCAACATGGGTGGTAGTGGAATGACTCTCGGGTTGATCATTGCGATCTTCTGGGTCTCAAAACGTAAAGACTATCGTGCAGTCGCTAAATTAGCCGTTGTTCCAGGGCTCTTCAATATCAACGAACCACTGATGTTTGGGTTACCGATCGTTTTGAACCCGATCCTAGCGATCCCATTTGTTTTAACTCCAGTTATCAACATCTGGGTCGGATATTTAGTCACAAACATCTTAAAATGGATACCAACACCAGCCCTAGGAATGACATGGACCACCCCAGGACCGTTGATGCCATTCTTAGGAACAGGCGGCAACTGGCTAGCACTGATCATCGGCTTTGTTTGCTTAATAGTTTCCGTCTTCACATACCTACCCTTCGTAATAGCATCAAATAGAGTGGCAGAGAGAGAAGGACAAGTAGAATAACAGAGCGAAGTGAGACGGGAGAAAATGAGCATTATTGGGCTTCCATGCCATATTGCGTTTTTTGCAATGTGGTGTGGAAGCTGGATAAGCGGAGTTTTCTGTCTCACGTAGTTCGACTATGAGAACAGAGAGTGGAGTGAAGCGGGAGAAAGTGAGCACTATCGTAGTCTAGTCATATAGTGCGGGTTTAGCGCTGTGTGGCTAGACTGGGATAGGCAGAACTTTCTGCTTCACGGAACTCGATTATGAGAACAGAGCTCAAACAAGCGGGAAGAAGCGAGTACTATCGAGTTCTGGCATTATATTGCGGTCTTAAGCAATATGATGTCGGAACTGGATAGACGGAACTTCTTGCTTGTTGAAGCTCGACTATGATAACAGAGCACAACGAGACGCCTAAGAGACGAGCATTATCGAGTTTGGGCCTTACAGCGCGCTTTTGGCACTGTGAGGTTCAAGCTGGATAAGCGGAATCTCTTGTCTCGTGTAGCTCGACTATGAGAACAACACCCCACAGTTCTTACCTAAAATTACAACGGTATATCTTATACCCATTATTTCTATCTATAACAATAATCAGGAGGAAAATTACATGGCAGAAGATAAAAGAGGATTCCCGGCAGATTTTCTGTGGGGAGGTGCAGTGGCAGCGCACCAATTAGAAGGCGGCTATCAGGAAGGCGGCAAGGGCTTAAGTATTGCTGATCTTTTTACACTAGGCGATAAAGACCATCCGCGGAAAATCACGAATAAAATTGAAACTGATCAGTACTACCCTAACCATAAGGCAATCGATTTTTACCATCGCTACCCTGAAGATATCAAGTTATTTGCTGAAATGGGTTTTAAATGTTTCAGGACATCCATTGCCTGGACACGGATCTTTCCGAATGGTGATGAAGACGAACCTAATGAGGCAGGATTGAAGTTTTACGATGATCTTTTTGATGAATGCTTAAAATACGATATTCAACCAGTTGTGACACTCTCCCACTTTGAGATCCCCTTACATCTTGTCAAAAAATACGGTGGCTGGCGTGATCGCAGATTGATCAAGTTTTTTGTTCATTTTGCCGATGTTTGCTTCAAACGTTACCATAACAAAGTTAAATATTGGATGACGTTCAATGAGATCAATAACCAAACTGACTTCGAAGCCGCGGGCCACTTATATACTGATTCCGGGATCATTCCAGAAGAAGGAGAAGATCGCGAAAAGCTAATGTATCAAGCAGCACATTACGAACTAGTAGCTTCTGCCCAAGCGGTAAAATTAGGCCATCAAATAAATCATAACATGCAGGTCGGCAGTATGATCGCAATGTGCCCGATTTACCCACTAACTTCAAAACCTGAGGATATTTTGTTTACCCAACGTGCAATGCAAACACGCTACTGGTTCTCCGATGTCCACGCTAACGGCTTTTATCCGCAGTGGTTGCTGAACTTCTTTGAAAAAAAGAATTTTAAGCTCGACATTACCGCAGCTGATTTAGAAAAGTTGAAAGAAGGCACTGTTGACTACATCGGCTTTAGCTATTACATGTCATTTACGACAAAATACACAGATCACGAGGACTATAATGAAGCGCATGATCTCGTACCTAATCCTTACGTCAAAGCCAGCGAATGGGGCTGGCAGATCGATCCAACTGGCCTGCGTTATGCTTTGAACTGGTTCACGGACCGTTATCACCTGCCATTATTTATCGTTGAAAATGGCCTGGGGGCAGTCGATCAGTTGACAGAAGACCATAAGATCCATGATGATTACCGGATCAAATACATGCATGATCACATCTTGCAAATGAAAAAGGCTGTCTTAGACGACGGCGTTGAATTAATGGGGTACACGCCATGGGGCTGCATTGACTTAGTTTCCGCAGGGACCGGCGAAATGTCTAAACGTTATGGTTTTATCTACGTTGATGAAGACGACCATGGCAACGGTTCACTTGATCGTTATCGGAAAGACTCTTTCTACTGGTTCAAAAATGTGATCGCATCTAATGGTGCTGAATTATAATTAAACTCAATGAACCGGGCATTTAATTTGTCCGGTTTTGTCTGTTTTTCAGAAATACCATGGATCATTTTAAAAATGGGAGATGAACTAACTGTGGAAAATTACGTGGGGATCGACGTTGGCGGAACTTCGATCAAATTTGGACTGATCAACAAGGATGGCGAGATTATTCAAAAATCAAACATTAAGACGGTTGACGAAAAAGAACAACTTTTGTCTGACATCGCAAAGATCGTTCAAGAATACCAAGAAAATGACCATACCATTGCTGGAGTCGGCGTTTCAATGCCAGGTGTGGTCGAGGCAGATGGCATTTTAACAACCGCCGGTGCCGTCAAATCAATGTATGGTGTTAATTTGAAAAAAGAACTAGAACAACGAACCGGTATCAAAACAACTATTGAAAATGATGCAAACGCCGCTGCCATCGCCGAACAATGGTTAGGAGCAGCTCAGGGTTTGCACAATTATCTAGACATCGTTTTAGGAACTGGTGTAGGTGGCGCCCTAGTGATCAATGACCAAGTCTACCTTGGAGCTCATGCTCGTTCCGGCGAGTTTGGCTGGATGTTGCTTGACGACCAGCACGATGAATTAGAAGACGGCAGTATGAATTTCCAAAGTGCAACAGTGATAGGCTTACTGCGTGTCTATAATATTAAAGCTCAAGATAAATTAACGGACGCTCGGAAGGTGTTTGACCGCGCAGACCAAGGCGAAAAAATTGCCCAGCAGGTCCTACACAATTACTTCCACAAATTAGCTCAAAGTATTTTGAACCTAGTCGTTTCTTTCGATCCAGCCAAAGTCATCATCGGTGGTGGGATAAGTGTAAATCCAACATTTCAAGCTGGTTTAAATAATGCCTACACCGAATTGCAAAGTGAACACAGCAGTGTCCGTGATTTGGAACTGCCCGAGATCGTTCCTGCTAAACTTGGCAACGATGCTGGAATGATCGGTGCAGTTTACCGCCGAATACAAGAAAATAAATAAAAAGAAAACTATGCTTTGACTCATATCTGAAAAATGAAGCCAGAACATAGTTTTTTATTCTGCTATTTTTTCAATGGTTTCCACCACTGTTTATGATCTAAGTACCAAGCGATCGTTTCGTCTAGTCCAGATTCAAAACTAGTTTTCGGCTGCCACCCTAACTCAGCATTTATCTTGCTATCGTCCAAAGCATACCGCTGATCATGCCCCGCTCGGTCAGCAACATATTCGATTTGAGCTTTACTAGCGCCAAGTTTATCACTGATCAAATGAACGATATGATTATTTGTAAGTTCATTATGGCCACCAATGTTATAGGTTGCGCCCTTTTTTCCCTGATGTATAACTAAATCCAGTGCACGACAATTATCCGTGACATACAACCAATCGCGGATATTTTCTCCCGTGCCATAAATTGGCAACTTTTTGCCCTGCACTGCATTGGTGATCATTAACGGGATCAGTTTTTCAGGATATTGGAACGGCCCATAATTGTTGGAGCTGCGAGTAATGTTAACATCTAAACCATAAGTCTTATAATAAGCATTAACAAACATCTCGGCAGATGCTTTGCTGGCCGAATACGGTGAACTTGGAACAAGCAGTGAACGTTCTGTGAAATAACCGCTTGGACCTAAGGAACCATAAACTTCGTCAGTCGAGACTTGTATAAATTTTTTTGCATTAGTTTTCCTAGCAGCTTTCAACAAAGTCAAAGTTCCTCGAGTATTAGTCTCGAAGAAAACATCTGGTCCAATGATCGAGCGGTCAACGTGACTTTCTGCAGCAAAATTGACTATGACCTCAATTTGATTCTCTTCAATTATTTTTTCTACTAACGCTTGATCATTAATGTCTCCTCGAACAAACTGATAGCGTGGATCAGACTCAATATCCCCTAAGTTCGCTAAGTTCCCAGCATAAGTCAGCGAATCCAAATTGACTACCTGGCAACCCCGATATTTTTTTAAGAGATAGTGAATAAAATTACTACCAATAAAGCCAGCGCCACCAGTGATCAGGTAACGTTCCATGCGACTCACCTCTAATTGTTTCATTGTCTAAATTGTAACTTAACTAACGTGTTTTTTGCAGTAATAAAGCGAAAAATACAGCTGTTTCGCCCTCCAAATTTTTTGCCAATAGCTTTCTGCATCTTTTACTTTTTAGCTAAAATCCCATTCAAAAAATTGAAGCAATAGTTTTTGTTTACTCTTTATTGATCTCGCAATTACACAAAAGTGGATAATTGCTGTACTATACAAGCAGAATATTGTCAAAGAAAGGAAGCTGAAATTAATGGTTAAGGGCTCTTATTTGACCAATCTCAATGATATTTTCGCAAAAGATTTACAAGATCCGATTTTTACTAATGACTTTAAAAACGAAACAGAAAAGTTAATTAGTGTTGTAGTAGTATACAATAGTCTTTCATCAAAGCACAAAAGTAAAATTTAAAGAGAAATACGCTCATTAGGCTTTGAGTCGCTTGGTTATAATCGTCACGTTCATCATCTGCTCTCAAAATCCATTATTTATCCACCATACCGTTTTCACGATTTACGAGAGTGTTTTTTTAATATATACTAGTAACGGTAAGTTTCATTAGCAGGCCGGTTATACAAGTCTTATTCAAGGAGATTTTTCTATGTCACAGTCAATTAAAATCGTGACCGATTCCTCGGTTCTTTTGACAGAAGATGAAATTAAAGATAATTCAATTACGATCGTTCCTCTTTCAGTGGAAGTAGCGAGTGAAAACTACGTCGATGGCGTTGATATTACTCGTCAGGAGTTGGTCGAAGCTTTACGTGCTGGTAATATCCCTAAAACCAGTCAGCCTGCTCTCGGTCAATTTGTCGACACATTTGACAAGCTGGGCGAAGATGGCAGTGAAGTTATCGCTATCATTATTTCAGATGTCTTAAGCGGAACTTTCAATACGGCTCAACAGGCCGCAGGGATGACTGATACTAAAGTAACGGTCATTAATAGCAAGTCAACTGACCGTGGCGAAGCATTCCAAGTATTGACTGCCGCGAAAGATGCCCAAGCAGGTAAAACTGTCGCACAGATCAAAGAACATTGTGCAGATGTTTATTCACGCACTTCGATTGATGTTTTGATCGACAACCTAGATTGTCTCGTTGCCGGTGGACGTGTGAGCAAAATGACGGGGCTGATCACTAAACTTGCAAATATCAAGGTAGTCGTTGAATTGCACGATAAAACTTTAGATGTTGTTTCTAAGGGCCGAAGCACTAAGAGTTTGATCAAGTTTGTTGATAAAATGGCCAAAGCCCATGAGAAACAAAATAATAAGATCCAAGCATTGTCATTATCCAATGTAGCACCTGAACAAAGTATGCTGGATAAAGTCAAAGAGCTGTTGGTCGGTCAGGATCCCAATATTCCATACGTGGCTGAACTAACAAGCCCGGTGATCATGACTCACACCGGTTTAAAAGCAATCGGGATCATTACTTTGTCCGAGAAACCAGTACCGAACTTCTAAAGTGACCCATAATTGTTAGATCCTGCGTTTAACAATTATGGGCCACTTTTTTGTTCTTGAATTTACACTTTAAGTGCAACACCAGTTAAATAAAGAATGGCCCATGACCAAATTCCTGTAAGATGATGTTTGCGAGAACAATCATGAAAGGAAGTTAGCCATGGACCACTACAAGCATCTTACCATAGATGAACGAGAAACTATCTTTTTAATGAAAAGTCACGGGAGTTCCCTTCGTAAGATTGCTGGCTGTATTAAAAAAAGCTGCTCAACTCTCATAAAATAACTATAATAATTTTGTGCAGATCACTGGGACTATTCTTTCTGTGCATTTTTTATCATTACTTGTTCACTAACTTTCAAAAACGGCAGATAGAAAAGAACACCGACCACGATAATCAACGCTTGAACAACAACTGCGCGCCAATCTCCGCCAGTCGCTAAAAAGCCGCTGATCAGAGGCGGTGTGGTCCATGGAACTAATACAACTACTCTGTTCATCCAACCTATAACTGTAAAGAAATATGCAATCAAAATTCCAATAACTGGTTGAAATACAAACGGGATCATCATTGGAATATTGAAAACAATTGGAAAACCAAAGATCACAGGTTCGTTAATATTGAATAATCCTGGTCCGATAGAAAGGCCAGCAACCTCACGTGAAGCCTTTTGACGAGAGAAAATAAGAACAGCGATCAATAAGCAAAGTGTTGATCCTGTCCCACCGATCATACCAAAAGTATCACGGAAAGTATTAGTCAAAATGTATGGTATGTGTTTATGTGCGGCATACGCTGCCATGTTTTTGTTCATATTGATCAACAGAACTGGGTCAAGTAAAGTTCCGTTGATAACTGTCTGATGGATCCCCAAAGTAAACAGAAAATTCCCGACGCTGTATATAAACAACATCCCTGGTAAACTCGTATTAAAGGAACGTAATGGATCTTGGACAACTCTAGTGATCAGTGCAATCAAGTCAGTATTCCAGAATGTTGCTAATATCGCACCTATCAAAGCAAAAATACTAGCCGTTAAAACACTTGGGATCAAGGAATTAAATGATTGAGCCACCATTGGTGGAATATTTTCGCCTAGATGAATTTTTAATTTTTTAACGTGATTCAAACGAATAAATATTTCTGTGGCCAAAAGTCCAATGATAATTCCCGCGAACATTCCTGTTGTTCCAAGATTTTCGTAAGACAAACCACCACTTACATTAGTGGATTTACCACTTGATACTAGAGCTAAAGAAACTTTTTGTGGCATAGTCATAATTAATGCGGCAATTGAAATTATTGCAGCTGCCATTGGATTATCGTAGCTTTTATTTCTAGCTAGCATATAACCGATCGCAGGTGCTAGGATCAGTCCAGCAATATTCAAAGTACCATTGGCAATCAAATTCCCCCATGTCTGTAACTTTGCTAAAGTAGAGCCTGAAGCTATCCAAGGAAAAACGACATTATTTATCAAAACCCCTATACCAGCAAGAATAAATAGTGGCATAATCAAGGCAAACGCATCACGTAACGAACGTAAGTGGACTTCATTACCAACTTTACTTGAAAAATCTGCAAATTTATCTAACATCTTTTTACCTGAAGAATTATTTCCCATCGTCGTACCCTCCTACTATAAAGTCTCACCATTAGAAGAAATAACTTTCTTCAACCAATAATAGCTTTTTTTTGGTACACGCTTTAAATCTTTTAGATCGTGATTGCTTCTGTTAACGTACACGACTCCGTATCTCTTTTCTACGTTACCGGCTGAGCTAGGAATATCGATCAAGCCCCAACCAAGATAACCAATTATGTCTGCGCCCTTTTCAACGGCATTTTTAACTGCTTGAATATGATCTTTATGATACTTAATTCTATAAGGATCATTGATTGGATGAACACCATCCCATTTTTCGCGCACTCCAATACCATTTTCGATAGGGAAAATCGGTAAGTGAGTTTTATTAAACAAATCGACCAACACATTTTCGAAACCCTGGGGGTCGATCTGCCACCCCCACTCATTTGCCAAAAGATAAGGATTCTTTTTTGCTCCTAGCTCCCCATAATAATTGGGTGCAGTGCCAACTGGGATCCTTGTACTATCAATAGTGCTTGTTGAATAATAACTAAAGCTGAAGAAATCACTAGTTACGTGACTCATTTCTTCTAGTTCTTGTTTCTTTAGAATATCTTCTAAACCATTATCTTGCATAAAGGCAATAACTTCGTCAGAATATTTTCCTTCGGTAAAAAAGCGCAGTAAATTATTGTTAGCAAATTCCTTATACCGCCTGACCGCTGCTAAATCACTAGGATTACAAGTTGCAGGATAAACTTCCTGATAGGCTTCCATGCCGCCAATTTTTAAATCAGGTTTATTAGAATGTATATAGTTAGCCACTTTAGCATGAGCTAGCATCACATTATGCGTAATTTGATATAGATCATGCAAAGTCTGCTGCCCCGTTAAATATCCACTTGATTTAAAAGCGGTACTATAGCTATATAAATTTTGTTCATTAAAAGTCAACCAATATTTTACACGGTCTCCCAAAACATCAACCATCTTTTTGCCAAATTCATAAAAAGCTTCAACAACATGGTGATCTATAAAGCCATTGTACTTTTCCGCTAAATTTAAGGGCATATCAAAATGATATAAAGCAACCATGGGCTCGATCCCTGCTTCAAGCAGTTGATCAACCAAGCCTGAATAAAAATCTATTCCTTCTTGATTAAAGACTCCTTGCCCGTCAGGTTGAACCCGACTCCATGAAATTTGGAAACGGTAACAATTCATCCCTAAATCTTTCATCAAAGCAATATCTTCTGGATAACGATGATATTCATCAATTGCAACTTTCCAATCAGAGGACTCAGGACCAGCAAGATAAGTATCATATACGGACTTTCCTTTTCCTCCTTCATTAGATGCACCCTCAGTCTGCATACTTGATACCGAATTCCCCCAGAGAAAGTCTTCCTTTAATTTTGTCATATTCATCCAGCTCCTTTCAGAAGTATTATAAAGCGGTTTCATTATTATGTAAAGTCGTTTTTAATATTTGACTTTACAAATATAAATGCTGTCCATTTTTCTTTTTTGTCTATATAATACTAGTATAAGGAGGTTTAAAAATGACGAAATATTCGGATGTGGCAAACGAACTAAGCAAAAGGATTTATTCTGGCTATTACTCCCCCGGACAAAGTTTGCCAGAGCAAAAAAGGTTAGCTGCAGAATTTAATACTAGTAGAATGACTATTCAGAAAGCTCTAGAGACATTGAACAAAGAAGGCTTATCATACAGTATTCAAGGTTCAGGTACTTACGTTAAAAAAAATGCAAATTTTGTCTCCAATTTTAAAATCAGAAGTGATCAGTACGTTGGAACTTCACAACTTTTTGGCCAACATCACAAGGTTTCCAGCAAAATCATCGATTTTTACATCAGTAATCCCGACAAAGAAGCACAAAATGCTTTAAAAATAGACCGCAATCAACCAGTGTATAACATTATTCGTTTACGTTTTGTAGATGAAGACTCTTATGCAATCGAATATACTACTATGCCAACTTTAGTTATTCCAAACGTAACAGAAAAAGTTTTGCTTGGCAGTGTTTATAAACATATCCAAACAACGTTAGGGCTGAAAATAGGGGCTGCATACCGTATTATCAGTGCTGACAGACCCAATGATTTTGATCAGAAATACTTGGACTGTGCTTTAACAGACCCTGTATTACAAGTACAGCAAACTGTCTATCTTGATGATGGAACAGCCTTTGAATTTTCACACACACGACAAAAGTTTGACAAAGGAAAATTTGTTATTTTCGAGCCAGATCATCCTAGCAAATAAAAATACCTTCTGGCCTAGTCCACTAACAAAACACTGTGGTCTTTACCATCAATTACTTTTACAGATATTCAATACCGACATAATTTTTAGCTTACCCACTTGTTTTGAATCCTGATCGAACCTGGCTGGCTTAACTAGTCGCACATATTTTTTACTCAAACACTTGCCCACTGTACACATCTTGTTAAATCCAAAGAACGCTCCCGTTTTAGGAAATTATTCACTGAGTATTTTTTGCGCCAATATAAAATGTATTAAAGAATGAAAGCATACAAAAGTCTAAAACCAACAATTTGGAAAAACCAAAACTACGTAATCCTTAAAATACTACCTAAACTACCTCGCTCATAAATGAAAGCTAATTGAAAGTCTTTCTCATTTAGAATATTCGTTTTGAAAGTTTCTTCTCGCCCAAAACGCTGCCGTGTCAGAATTACTCTGCTCTAATTGAAAATCTTTCTCATTTAGAATTTTTATAATTTACATTTTGAAAGACTGGTGGTACTATCAAGATGAAAATAAAGGGAGGTTTAGGATATGAAACATATGCAAAAATTGATCGCAATTTTCGTAATTGCTATCTTAGCTTTAATAATGGAATTCGGTATCCATCACCCTCTCTGGGCGCAAATTTTGATCACATCTACGGGTGTTTTGTTGGCATGCTCCATGTTCGTTGAAATGATCAAAACACTAATGTCCGGCAGATACGGCGTTGACTTACTCGCTATTACTGCGATCATCGCCACACTAGCCGTGGGACAATACTGGGCAGCGATGATAATTTTATTAATGCTTGTGGGCGGAGATACCCTAGAAGATTATGCAGCACACAAAGCAAATTCCGACTTGAAGTCTCTCCTAGAAAATTCACCTCAAGTAGCTCACCGACTAAATACTGCAGATAACAGTACTTCAGATATTGAGATCGATGATATAAAAATCGGTGACCAGCTAGTAGTGAAAGCCAGCGAGCTCGTACCGGCTGATGGGCATGTTTTAAAGGGTTCAAGTTACTTTGATCAATCATCTTTGACCGGTGAATCCAGACCGATCGAAAAGGGCATGGGTGATGAGGTCATGTCGGGGTCATTGAACGGAGACGATGTAGTCATCATCCAGGCTGACAAAGAAAGTAAAGACAGTCAGTATCAGCGGTTGATCACCTTAGTCCGTGAATCCGAAGCTAAACCAGCTCATTTCGTGCGTATGGCTGACCGCTATGCTGTACCTTTCACTTTGATCGCCTATCTAATTGCAGGAATCGCTTGGTTCCTAGCTAAAGATCCTGTGCGTTTTGCTGAGGTACTAGTCGTGGCTTCGCCTTGCCCCTTAATTTTAGCGGCACCGGTTGCGTTAGTTGGCGGAATGAGCCGGGCATCAAGAAACGGAGTCATTGTTAAAACTGGTGATGTGCTCGAAAAGTTAGCGAATGCGAGGACTTTCGCATTTGACAAAACCGGAACGATCACTCGAGGCACTTTAAGTGTCAAAGAAATTGTCCCCGTTGCAGGTGTCGACAAACAAGAGTTGATCGAACTTACCGCCAGTGTCGAAAACAATTCCAATCACATTTTAGGCCGTTCCGTAGTCGAATATGCCACAAAACAAAAACTACCTTTAAAAAGCGCTAATGATATTACGGAAGTAACTGGTAGCGGGATCCAAGCGGAAGTAAACAACAAGTTGATCAAGATCGGCAAAAGTACCTATGTCACCGGTTCGACTTCTGAGCTTGAGCAGGCACAAACAGCTATGTTCGTCAGTATCGATAACAAATATGCAGGTTATATAACATTTACTGACCAAATAAGACCGGAAGCCAAGCATACTATGCAAAACTTAACACGGCGTCATCAAGGCAGGGTCATGATGCTGACAGGTGATCAACAAGAAACGGCAGAAAAGATCGCCCAACAAGCGGGTATTTCGGAGGTCCACGCTGCTTTATTACCTGATGAAAAAATTAAATTACTGGACAATACTCCTAAAAATGGCCGTCCGATCGTCATGGTCGGCGATGGCGTAAATGATGCACCAGCACTAGCAGAAGCCGACGTCGGGATCGCTATGGGCGCTCATGGTGCCACGGCTGCAAGTGAAACTGCTTCAGCGGTTATTTTAAAAGATGATCTGTCCCGAGTTGAAATAGCCGTGGAAATTTCAGAAGATACAATGAAGGTAGCACGCCAATCAGTGCTGATCGGGATCGCAATATGTACGGCCCTGATGTTGATCGCTAGTGTGGGAGTCTTACCAACACTATTCGGCGCTCTCTTGCAAGAAGTTGTCGATACAGTGTCGATACTCTGGGCGTTAAGGGCACGTCATGGACATGGCAAAAATTCAGTGGAAACAAAAAATAAAACTTTAACCTATGATTCTTAATAAAATTGTTTCAATTTATTAAGCAATTCTTTAACAGTTGATTGTATAGTGTGCCCTATAAACGAATTAACTTACTCCCCCCTATATGTAAGTAAAATTTGTGACTATATCGTCTTTCATGGCATATGGTTTGTACTATTCCTTTTTTAGCTCCTTGCCAGCGATGGCATGGGGCTTTTTATTGAGCAAGGTGGAGCAAATCGGGAACTCCCGAGCATTATCGGAGAAGTGAACTTCGATGCGTTTTTGGCATCGAAGTTCACTTCTTGGATAAGCGCAAGGAGTTGATTTGCGGAACCAGACTAAAAAATACCAAGGTGGAGAAATGCGGTTAGGACCCAAGCATTAACGACCCTAGACACTGTAATGCACCTTTCATATCGCATTACCGAACTACACTCCATTTTACTTTATAGAGATCATACATACGGCTCAAAAACTTAAGAATTCTAGCCCCCACAAAAAAAGCAAATCATGGCTAAAATATGTTATCATTTAGAGTAAATAATTACGTACTGAACACAAATTCACATTAGAGGGTCAATAATTATGTATAAAATTTTTGCAGCATTATTTGCAACCTTAATAATTTCAGCGATCCTAGTCCCGTTAGTTCGCAAACTCGCCATTAAAATCGGTGCGATCGATAAGCCAAATAAAAGAAGGATCAATCGCCAGCCTATGCCCACTATGGGAGGTCTCGGTATTTTTTTGGCATTTAACTTCACCAACTTCTTTTTGTTACGTGCACAGTTTCCACAACAACAATTATTTTCACTGTTTTTAGCTGAGTGTATTATTATCGCAACAGGGATCATCGATGATATCTATGAGATCAAGCCTTATCAAAAGGTGATCGGCATTCTTCTGGCAGCGCTCGTTGTTTACTACATAGCAGAAGTCAAAATGACCTCTATCACCATCCCATTTGTAGGATTAGTACATTTGAAATGGCTCAGTATGCCGATCACCATGATCTGGATCCTAGCCATCACTAATGCCATCAACCTCTTGGACGGTTTAGACGGCCTGGCCACGGGGGTTGCGATCATTGCACTAACAACTAGTGCTATCACTGGTTTTTTCTTCCTGACAGTCACAAGTACTTTCGTCCCGATCTTGATGTTGACGCTCGTTGCAGCGTTGATCGGTTTTTTACCGTACAATTTTCATCCGGCAAGCATATTCTTAGGCGATACCGGAGCTTTATTTATTGGCTTCATGATCTCCGTCTTTTCATTATATGGCTTAAAAAATGCAACTGTTATCAGTATCATTATCCCGATCTGTATTTTAGGGGTTCCAATTACTGATACGATCTATGCAATATTAAGACGCCTACTCAATAAAAAGCCGATTTTTCAGCCGGATAAACATCATCTGCATCACCGGCTGATGCAAATGGGATTGACTCATCGGCAAACGGTTTTAGTGATCTACGGCATCGCCTTGATTTTTTCCTTTATTTCTTTCCTTTTCCCTATTTCAAGTTTTTGGGGATCAATATTCTTGATCATTGCCGTCGCTTTTGGTTTGGAATTATTCGTGGAAGCTGTTGGTTTAGTTGGCAGTGGCAAAAGGCCGCTGCTGAACTTGATCAAAAAGACTGTCATGACCGCAGCAACTAGAGAAGGCTTGCCTCCTGAGTCAAAGAAAAATAAAAAACATTAAGAAATCAAAAAAGCGCCTCAAATATATGAGACGCCTTTTCTGTGTAGTTATTAAAAGTCAAACCTTATTAGTCATTTTTTCCATCATTGAGATTAGACTTAATTTTAGTCGTACTGATCTCAGGCGTCCGTGGAAGGTAGACAACATTAACTCCTTCATCACGTAAGAAGTCAAATTTGCCTTCCCAGTCATCACCCATTACAAATGTATCGATATCGTACTTATGCACGTCTTTGACCTTTTGATCCCAGCCCTCTTCTGGAATAACCAGATCAACGTACCGAACAGACTCAACTAACTCTTTGCGTTGTTCATATGGAAAATAAGTCTTTTTCTGTTTTTCATTCCAGTTAAATTCATCGGAAGAGATCGCCACGATCAAATAATCGCCTAAGGACTTGGCACGTTGTAATAAATTGATATGCCCGTAATGCATCATATCAAAAGTGCCGTAAGTAATTACTCGTTTGATAAAAATCACCTCTTTAAGTTTGCTTATATAATACCATAATTACGCCTTGCTTTTTTAAGAGAAAGAAAATTTTACTAAGTATTTATAGAAAGCTTGTAATTTTGTCTTTGATATCACATTATTACTTTAGACCCCACGTTGAGCATCAAATAATTCGGAGGCAGTTTGAAAATGAAAAGTATTTCGTTAGTCATCCCATGTTTCAATGAAGAAGAAGCTATTCCACTGTTTTTCAATGAAACCGAAAAAATAAAAGATAAACTACGCGATTACCAACTTAATTATTGGTTCATCAATGACGGCTCGGCCGACAAAACCTTGGATGTCTTGCGTAATTTAAACATTCGAGTTCCTCAGCGTGTTCATTACATTTCTTTTTCTAGAAACTTTGGTAAAGAAGCAGCAATATATGCAGGACTGAAAGAGGCAACTGGTAATTATGTAACAGTAATGGATGTTGATTTGCAAGACCCACCGGAATTTTTGCCTCTAATGCTGGCAGGTATCGAAGATGAAGGCTATGACATGGTAGGTGCAAGACGCGTCGACCGTAAAGGCGAACCTAAGATCCGCTCGTTTTTTTCAAATTGTTTTTACAAATTTATCAACAAGCTCTCCAATACGCAATTTGTCACCGGAGCCAGAGACTACCGGATGATGACTCGGCAAGTTATCCAGTCGGTTCTTCAAATTTCAGAATACAATCGCTTTTCAAAAGGGATCTTTAGTTGGGTCGGATTCAACACCAAATATATTGAATACAGCAACCGCGATCGTGCTGCAGGTTCTACGAACTGGTCCTTTTGGCAATTAGTGCGTTATTCGATCGAAGGGATCGTTAATTTTTCCGAAAAGCCCCTTGCGATCGCTTCGTATGTTGGTTTAATTTCCTTTATATTATCGGTCCTAGCTATCATCTTTATCGTAGTCAGAAAGATTTTTTTCGGCGGCAGTGCGTATGGCTGGGCTTCACTGATCTCAGTAGTCTTAATGATCGGGGGTATCCAACTTCTTTGTTTAGGTATCCTTGGAAAATACATCGGCAACATCTACTTGGAAACCAAAAAGCGACCACTTTATTTGATCAAGGAAAAGGATAATCGAACCTACTTTAAGGATAAATGAAAAAATAAAAGCCTATAGGCATTGTTATGTCAGCATTCGTGATATTAAGGCTAAGTAGTATATGCTATAGTTTATTTATGAACAAAAGAAGTTAAGGCGGTGGCTATTCCAATAATTTTGGAGGTGGTGCTTATGGGTTTATACCTTTAGCAATACCTACTTTTAATGAAAGGAGTAGTTAGGTGTCCATACGGATACTTTACAACTATTGTTGTCCTTTGGACAGTTTATTTTGTCCTTGGTCACTCTAGTTATTTTGCTGATAAAAGAGCAAAAAAATAACCGCCTTAGCTCTGGCAAGCTAGCGGTTATTTAAACTGTAATTTTGCCACCGTCTTAAACGGCTTTTGTTCAAGGAAGCCATGTTAGAGCATGACTTTCTTTTTATTTACAGTTAGATTATAGCATGTTTGTCCAATGTTGCCTAGTGTACTGTCAATGTGCCACTTACCAATCAATATTTTTACTAAAGATTCTGAGTAAAGTACACTATAATTGACGGTTGAACAGAAGAAGTTAAAGCGAGGGCTATTCCAATAATTTTGGAAATGGTGCTTATGGTTTTATATCTTTAGTAATGCTTACATTATTCACCAAAATACCCCAATGGCCAAAAGTCGATATCGTTGTATCAACAACTCTTTGCCAGCCAGACTTTTTACTAACAACTTTCTTTAGGTAAATAACATTTCTTTGCTAGCTTAGCTTTTTACCAACTTGGTTACCAAATGCTTCTCTACGCCTAGAAATACCCATGCTGCATCTTTTGTAATTGCTTTACCAACGCCTGAGTACCGCCTGGAATAATTGCAATCTTATTGCCAAGTGTTTTACCATTAAAATTACCTTGCTTTAAAATTTAACTAAAACTTTTCCGGTTGTTTTGCCATGACCCACTAATTCAAGTGCTGTATTAATGTCTTTTAAAGTAAAATTCCGGGGATCAACGGCTGGAATAATATTGTTACTTTCAATAATTTTTGTAATTTGGGCTAATTGTGTACCACTACTCCTGACAAAAATAAAATGGTATTGTACATTTGCCTTCTTTGCTTTACGGTCAAACTTAGCTCCTGCCATAGCAAACGCTGTCTTCTTGGGCTCTGAGATACCACGGGTAACCGCAAAGCGTTTATTGGGCCCCGTTCTCAAAGACAACAAGCGACCACCTGGTTTAATTATTGATAATTCATGATCAAATTCAGCTGGTCCTAAAGCATCAATAACATAATCAACACTTGTTATTTTCTCCCAATAATTTTCAGTACGGAAATCTATATATTGATCCGCACCTAAAGCTAACGTTCGATCTCTTGCTCTCTCATTACCACTAACAATAACTTTCAGTCCCATATCTTTAGCAATAGGTACTGCCATTTGACCAAACGACCCCGACCCTCCGCAATAAAAACTGTTTTTCCAGGGCTTGCTTCTAACTCCTCATGTAACCCTTGATAGGCAGTTAAACCGGTTAAAGCTGCAGCAGCACCTGAATTAAAATCCAGATTCCCAGGTAATAGTGCAATTGCAGTACTTTTGACAGCCACATACTCAGCAAATGCACCAATTTTTTCTAATGGCAATCTTGTGTAAATCATATCGCCTTTATGAAAATTAGTAACTTTCTGGCCAACCTTTTCAACGATACCTGTTAATTCATTCCCCATAGTTAATGGCATGTCGTAATCCTGAATAAGCTTGACACTGCCTGTACCTATTAATTCATCTAATGGATTAACAGCCGCTGTTTTAACCCTTACTAAAACCTCAGTAGATTTTATTTCTGGTATGGCAATATTATTTACGGTTAATTTGAAATTTTTATTATACTCTGATAATTGAGCCGCCCTCATATGATAGCCTCCTCGTATTGTTAAAAATGAATATTTGTTTTCGATACAAGTTTCAGAACACTAACATGATCGCAATGTAAATGGCTTAATAGCACATAATCAATATCTTCTGCTTTGTAACCTAACTTTTCTAACCGCTCATCTACAGCCCAGCCTTTTGGTAAATACCCCTAATTGATCTGTACTTGTAGTCCTAACTCTTTCAAGTTGCTTCTACGAACTAATTTATTCCATCCTGTATCAACAAGAATTAAACCTTTTGGATGTTCAATTAAATAACTAGAAACTGGTAATACCACCTGATTTTTTTCAGTTCTAAAAAGCCCTGTAAAAGCCAATGGGTTTCGATATTGCCCATGAAAAGGCAAAGCACGGTCAACCTTGACCAATCCTGTGTGAAAAATATGAATCTTTATTGTTTTCTCTGACATAGTAGTCTTCTCCTGAGTTTATTCTTTACCCAAGATCTTTTCACATTGATGATTGATAAGTATTATGCTTAATCCTTTTTCGTTTTGACCAAATTAGTTACTATTTTAAAATATCTTATCATAATTTTAGCAGTTATTTTAATTTACCTATCTTGCCTGATATACAATTCGCTTTATTAACATTAAATGATTTCTCAGATGTTAAAAACAGGCCTTAATAAGTTAAAGCTTATTTAAATGTTTAACTTTTTTGATGCACTTTAAGAATTCATGTTAGCGCATGATTTTCTTTTTTGTCTACGATCGTATTATAGCATTTTTAGCTGTTAGCTAGTTAGACACGCAGTTTGGAAAGGTAAATCAGACGGTAAATTCAGATTACAATTTTTTCGTAAAACTAAATAAACCCACAACAGGATGTTCAACGATCTATTTTGCTTGATCCCTAAACTCCCGTTATGGTTTTTATCTAATAAAATATTTTGTTTTCGTTTTATACTTTAATAATTCCGCCTTGAAAACTACGACAGATCAACAAACCGTGCTCTAAACTTGGTATGCAAATGTGCCCCAACAAAGAACACCAGGAGAGTAAATGCCCAGAAAAAAATCGTGTGTTGATAATCGACCCAGAACCAATCCCCATTTAACAAGGCATTCCTAAAGCCATCAATAATGTAAAAAATTGGGTTCAATTCCAGGATCGCTTTCAATAGTGGAGGGAAATTAGCATCCTTAATGTTCCAGATCACTCCTGAAATATAGAGCAAAACCCGGCAAATTGACTGAAGTACCATATGGTAATCTCGGATAAGCACAGTCATAGTAGCACTAAAAATCCCTAAACTAAAGAGGAACGCGAGCATACAAATAAAGAAGTAAATAAATTGTACCCACTTAACAGTGATCATAACATTTTGAGTCAGAGCCACTATTACTGAAACCCCAAACATCGCAAAGAACGCCGGCAAGTTTGCCGCGATATTAACACTTGGCAACACACTGACCGGAAAGTTCATCTTCGAGATCAAATACATCTTTGTATAAATACTATTTGAAGTCCCCAATATAGTAGTGTTCATAAACATCCAGACTGATAGTCCCAACATCATCCATACGATAAACGGTGCACCTTCGACCGAACGCCCACCATAAAAACCTAAACCAAAAATCAGATAGTAGATCCCGACCTGGATCATTGGGTTCAATATTTCCCAGAGAATACCCAGATAATGGCTTTGGTATGTTGCTCGCTCTTCATACCTTGAAACCCTCGCGATCATACCTATATTTTTAAATTGTTCTTTTAAAACAACGATCATATCATTCATATATTTTTAATCTCCACCATAAATCCTTAAATTACGTTACGAGTCTTGTTATTACTTGGAGTTTTCTGCGGCAGGAATCAACAATACCTGACCAAGTTTAACTCGCCCAGTAACTTGTGGGTTCGCCTTTATTAGTTGTTTTTGCGAAATACCATACTTTTTAGCAACTTTTTCCATGGTATCTCCCTTTTGGAAACTATACATATCCTGTAACTGATACTTAGTTCCGTTGATCTGCTGCGTATCAGCCCAACTGTTTTTGTTAGCCTTTTTAGCAGCCCTATTTTCCTTCTTGACCAGTGCTGCAACCTTTTCTTGGTTGATAGCAGAACCATTATTAGGATCTTGGGCAAAAGTTGTCACCATGTGTGTTCCTAGAAAAATACAAGTTACTGCTAGTACCGCCAAAAGGGCCCAGGAAATAAATGATAAACCTTGACCAGTCCTAGTCCGTTTTAACAGATTCGTCTTTTGATCAGAACTAATTTCAAAGCTGTTATCTTTTTGTTCCTTCTCTTCGACTCTTTGGTCCAACTTCTGTAAACTAAAATTGGTTTGCCTATTCTTGTATTCTTGTTGATATTTACGCCGCTCTGCAACGGACAAAGCATTAAATTCCTTTGTAAATGCACGATAATGTGCAAGAACTTCCTTAGTCGGGCCGTCTTCTTTTAAATCACCATAGTGCATCCAAATCGTCCGATCACATAATGCCTCGACCTGTCCTAAAGCATGACTGACAAAAATAATGGTCTTACCTTCACTCTTAAACTCAACCATTTTTTCAATACATTTCTGATAGAACGTTTGGTCACCAACTGACAAAGCTTCATCAATGATCAAGATATCAGGATTTTGATGAATAGCAATAGAAAAACCTAATCTTGAACGCATCCCACTGGAGTAGTTCTTAACTGGCTGGTCAATAAAAGCTCCTAAGTCTGCAAAAGCAATGATGTCTTCTTCGACTTGGTCAACTTCTTTATTGGTCAGCCCCATCATCAAAGCTTTAAGGCGAATGTTTTCACGGCCAGATAATTTACCATTGAGCCCTGCCCCAATAGCAATTACCGAAACCTTACCGTTAACCTCTAGAGACCCAGAAGTCTGTGGGATAACTCGCGAAATAACATTTGAAAGGGTCGACTTACCAGAACCATTGATCCCAACGATCCCAACAGCTTCTCCTTCATAAATATCAAAGCTCACACCCTTTAAAGCCCAAAAGTTAGGAACCTTATTTCTATTTAAGGCGAAAATAGCTTTTATTTGTTCACTTCGAGTTTTATACAGGTCAAACTCTTTTGTAAGTAATCTTGCACTAACTTTAATTTTTTTCATAATTTTTATTTAACTCAATTCATAAAATATTCTCATTCGTTCGAGCTATTAAAAGCGGACATGAGAAACAACGATCTTAGCGAGTTTTACTTCATTCTTGCCTCAAAATATCGTCCAAGACCTTTGTTGTCGCATCAGCATTTTCATTAGTTAATAGCTTTTCCTTGATCAGTTTATCATACTCCAAGTTAACATTTTCGGTAGTATCTCGAATGATCTCAGCAGCAAGCTCATCTTCGGAGTATTTTTTACCGACCAAATGGCACTTCTCTTCAATATCGAAATACCAACCAATATTCTTTTTATAGTTTTCTTCGTCTTCTTGTAAAACAACGATCGGTTTGTTTAGAACCGAATAATCAAACATTGCTGAAGAATAGTCGGAAATCAAGACATCTGCTAATAAGTATAATTCTTGGATATCGACCAACTCGTTATAAAAACAACTGATCCTAGGATCTAGCCCACTATAATACTCACGCAATCCACTTTCCAAAGGATGCAGTTTTACGATCAACTCATAATTATCGGGCAGTTGGTCGATCACTTGCCGTAGATCAAGGTCAGAAACACTATCACGTTTGTCTTTTCGCCAAGTTGGACAGAAAAGTACGACCTTCTTATCTGTGTCATAAGGTTTATTAAAGTACTTCTGGTAAATCTTATCCTTTTCAAGCGAATTAACTTTATTTCTAAGTAAGTAAGTGTTTTTTGGCGTTCCGTGTTCTAAAATTTGCAGCTCATGATTTTTTTTCAAATCAAAAGCGCTAGTCAACAACTCTGTGTTATAAGATGACGATGTCAGTAAATAATTCCACTTCAACATCCGTGGTGCAAAGGCATTGGATTCTTCTTTTCGTTGCTTGCTATTTTCCAAATCATTGACCATTTTCTTCATTGGAAAACCATGCCATGTTTGAACAAAGACCTGATCTGGCTGTTTGCCGGCTTTATCCAAACTATTACCATTTATAAAAACATACTTACATTTCTTAAATGATTGCAAGTACCCTAAAGAACCTACCTTAACAGGCCTAAAGCCGTAATTGCTGACCACAGTTTCAACTAACTGATTAGCACAACTAACATATATTTCTGCATCAGGGATCCGTTCCTTGACTGCTAGTGCCAAGTATTTCGGATCACCAGAGAAGTTTTCTCCGTGGAAAGATTCAACAAAAAACTTATTCTCGTCAACCTGGACTTTAACTTCATCCTTTGTTTTGCCCTTTCCAGTAAGCGCCGAAAGGATCTTCATAGCAGCTGACTTTAAACCAGCATTAGAAACAATCTTACCAATAACTGGCATCTTTTTCATCTTATAATATATCTTACGGTATTTAGTCAGCTCATCAGCTAAAGAAGTCGTTTCGATCGTATCCAGCAGCTTATCTAAGTTGACCGACGCTTTAGGCATAGTTGCATCATTTACGATATGGGTATTTTCTTCAAAATATTTAACGTAATTATCAGTAAAGTCAGCTAAACGGTCAAGATTTGCTCGGTAGCCTTTCTCTGAATTTTCTTGGTCCGCAAACTGGATCACTTGTTGTGCATCAGCCCCCATGTCCTTTGTGATCCACAGACAGTTTTGGAAAGTACCAAAATTTTCGCGAACTACACCATCATCACCAGAGTATGCAACGACTGCATGACCCAACGCGAATTCTTCTGCGATCGAGTATCCTAAAGTTTCAAGTCTGGACGTCGACAAATACATATAATTATCAGGCTCTCGTTCATTCATAAAAACAAAATCTTTCAAATTATAATAATTGATCAAATTCTTGATCATAGTTTGCCCGGGGCCATAGCCGTTAACAAAAAAGCGAAAGTCTTTCCGCCCCATCTGATTGACTAGCCTATCCATTAATTTGATAGCATAAGGGATATCTTTAACTTGATCAAAACGTGATTTAACTAAGAAGTTAGCATTTCCGTACACATCACGCCGCGACTTTTTAAAGTTAGGTGAAGGTTCGATATTCAAATGGCTTAAGCTGACTTTTTGCACGTAGGTCCGGTCAAAGCCATATTCATTTCTTAAGGTATCTTGAACAGATTTTGTCGCTACACGTACGAAATTAAAATATTTCAAGTTAGGAACAAGGTCTGCCTTATCAGTTAATGCCAACGGCGCATGCATTTCACCGATCAAGATCTTATCTGGATAATTGAAACGAATATATTGAGCTAAAGGAAAGAAGTTTTCACGGCAAATAAAAACATACTTGCCAACCAATTCTTCCTTGATCTCCGTTAACTCATGAAAATGAGTCTGTTCCAAAAACTTATTCTCACGTACCAGCTTAACAATATCCATACGTGAAAATTCTCTAAAGTTGTAATAATCAACTTGATACCCTGCGGCCAAAAAGTCATGAATGTTATTTATATTGCTTCGAGTGGTCCCACCCGGAGAAAAGATGTTAAATCCTATTAATGCGACACTTTTTTCCATTACGACACCTATCTCCTTACTTCTTACGTTTTAGTTCTTCTTTGATCTTAGTTGTTGAGATCTCAGGGGTCCGCGGCATATAAACAACATTTGCACCTGTTTGTTCTTCAATAAAGTCAAATTTACCGACCCAATCATCACCCATGACAAAAGTATCGATATGGTATAACTTGACATCGGACACCTTTTGATTCCAGCTCTCCTCAGGGATCACGAGATCCACATATCTGATTGCCTCAAGAAGCTGCTTTCTTTTCTCGTAAGAAAAATAAGACTTTTTATGTTTGCTCTCCAAGTTAAATTCATCTGTGGACAAAGCAACCACTAAATAGTCTCCTAAAGCTTTTGCGCGTTTTAATAATTCAATATGCCCATAATGCAGCAAATCAAATGTGCCGTATGTAATTACTCTCTTCATTTGTTAGTCCTCCACTTTTGGATCATTCGTATTTCAATTTCGCGTTGCTAAACAAAACGCGACCTACACATAGTAAACTATACAATTCTTTACCAATAACTGCAATTTTTATTAAAAAAGTTTATATTATTGCAGTTTAAATTCTACAAGGTATCTAAAATATTAACGCTAGTTGTCAATAATATCAAATGTCACCCAGTAACATTCCATTGATATAAGTTACCTGTTCGATCATAGTCCGACTGCCGATCTCACCATGTTTCTTTATATCTTCGTCAATCACATCGACGACTCTTATACCTGCTTGTTCGAGTTGGGCATATTCATGGTAGTTCTCGCGGATCGTTGGAACACCGATAATGATTTTAGTGCGTGTTGGATTATGCTGTATAAGCCCCCTTTTAAATAGTGGCGTTAATTTTTCAGGAAATTCTCGTTGCGTAAAGTGTGAATCTCCATCTGCAATATATTTGGTCAAAGAAAATAGTGGATCGACACAGACTTCATGGTAATCACCTAATATACTATGGTATAAAGCCCCAGTTCCACCTTTGGAGATCCCAAACAAAACAATATCATCTTGACCAACTCCTAAATCATAGGCCTTTGTCTTGATAATATTTTGAACATCCGTTTCAAAATTATTGTAATTAGATGTATTAAGGTAATAACTACCGCACGTTAAATTACAGTCCATAATGCGAATAAGATAGGTGTTTGGCAGCAAATGTTTTGCTAAAGATGGATAGTTGCGAAAAAAACACCTGTTGGGGATATTGGAAGAAATAGTATCATCATTAAGCGGCATCGAAGAAAAAGCCACCACCAACCTATTCTTTTGTCCATTTCGTCTGGCCACAGGTTCTTCCACAGTGTAAAATGTTTCTCCCCCTAGTAGAAGGTCTCTTCGCTGCCAAATACTATAGATCAGTTTTCTCTTGATAAAATAAGATCTTTCTGCACTATGAAAATAAAGCATGAAATCATGCTTTAATAGTGATATATATAATCCATAAAAATTTACGTTATCGTTTGCCAATTCCAACAAATTCAGCTCTGAATTGGTCCGAATAATAATTTTGTCTACACTCCAATCGATTTGGGGATTTAAGATATCTGTTTGACATATTCTCACACATACCACCTACTTATCACCCGAGTATTATCACATATTTCAAATTACAGTAGCACTTTTCTTCATCAATCTTACTTTAAATTTAAAAAATCCACGGATGATTTTTTGCTTAGTCTAAAATATTGTAGAAAATATTTAGTCTATCCGATGGTTCTTATTTAATTGGCCATGTCCAACACCTAAAAAATACACCTTTGGAAATGACAACCAACGGTGTATCCAGTACAGGTTATTCAAATATTCTTATCATCAAAAATAAACCAGCGACTAACTACGTAATTTACGATCCCAACTACGGTATTATCAAAGACCTTAACAAGCAGCTCGTTGTAGTGTAAAACTTTAAACCCTAACCAAATGATTATCATATCCAGTAGGAGTGCAAATAAACGAACAACTAGAAAAGAAAACAATTCACGCAAAAGCTGAGGGATCCCCCTATAAGGAGAATCAAAAACTAAAAATTTATTCGAAAAGTAAGTCACAAACACCGCTAAAAGCCAAGCAATTACATTGCTAGTTTGGTAATGCCAGCCTATTTTTAACCCAAACATAAAAGTCCCAATATTTACCAAAGTGGCTACTCCACCCCAAAATACGTAAATAATGAAAGATTTATATCTTTTTAACATTTTCCAGACCACTTGGAAATTCCCCTTATTATTAGAACCCATTCCCTAACAATTAGCAAAATTAAGGCTAAATAGTTATTCCCTTTTCTTAACTCAAAAAGCTAATGATTTATCTTTCTGCCAAGCAGTTGGTCATTTTGACCAAACAATATCCGCATACATAGCAAACACTTAATTTTACCAAAGAAAGAGGATGGTTATCAAATTATTGTCTAAAAATTAACTAATTCTTTGATAAAGTCCTAAGCTCAGGCTGTGTATGTTGAATGATGCAAGATTTTAAGTCCCCAAATTTACCTTTATGTCGACTTTTGCCGGTGCTTGTCCTGGTTTACGATCTAAATGCCAAACTGAGCTGTTATTCGCCTCGAGTTATGGCCCTAAAACTAAATATGAGCCACTGATTGCCTCAATGTACGGCTCTAAAGTCCAGTTTAAGCCATTAGTCAGCACAAGTTACGGCTCTAATGCCCGGTTTGAGCCGTCGTTTGCCTTGAGTTTTGGCTCAATTACCAAATATGAGCCACTGATCGTCTCGATGTACGGCTCTAAACCAGACTCAGTCTCAAAAAAAAGCCGCTTCTGTACGTTTGTTTGGCAAACTCACGTACAAAAGCGGCTAGATGTGCCAGTATGATCTTACAAATTTGACCAAGTGATCTGAAAAAAATGAAACAGCACCAACTAGTTAATGCTTTTTGCTGAAAAAGTTCGTTTTGGCCAAATATTGCTGTCCAGTAGTCATATCATACTGGACCAAACGGTAATCTTGCACTAAATCTTTTTGCTTTTTTGACAAATTCTTCTCTGGAACTGCCTTACCATTCGCATCGACAAAATCGTATTTCTTGTTAAAGATGGCAGAGCCAAACGTTGGCAAGTCATGCATTACTCTGGTTAAAAGAGCCGAGTATGGATCGACTTTTGAATTGGTTTGTTCCATAGCCAGTGCATAAAAATCAGTCGGACTGGTGATCTTTGTAGTTTCGTTATTCATTTTCTCCTTACCAAATCCGTGGTCACGTGCATATTTGTTTGAATAAACAAAATAGTCAGTTTCATGCATTTGTAAGCCATATTTTAATTGAGAAACACCGGAATAGATACCAGGCAAATGATCACCATAGAAAACCAAAGTAACTGGTTTTTGTATTTGATCAAGCTTTTTGATAAACGATTTTGTCGCCTTATCAGTATAAGACATGCCAGTTGTATATTCTTCGATCTCTGTGCGATCTGCTGCATTAGATGCCGTTGGACCAGAAGCTCGGAAGCCACGATCCTTATAAGTTCCTGAATTGTAAGGCAAATGATTTTGCATGGTGATCAAATTGAGCAACTGACCGCCCTTTTGCTGCTTGATTTGATCTACAGCATTATCATAGGCTGTTCCATCGGATAAATAATTACTATTATCCAATTTATGCTTGTCACGAATAGGATATTTACTTCCTAAATAAGCAAACTTATCAAAGCCAAATTTTTTATAAACATTTGGCCGATTATAATAAACGCCTTCGTATGGATGGATCGCAGCACCATACTTGAAGCTCTTTGCCACTGAGGGGGCTTCTTTCATGTAGTCAACCAGTTGAGTATATGGTGTAGCCAATGTTCGCGAGAAGTTTGCCAAACCAAAGCCTGTTAAGACCATGTATTCCATATTGGCAGTCCCGCCGCCATAGCCTCCGCTGATCATCAAACCTGAGGTCGTTTTTTGTTTCAAAGACCTGATATATGGCATAGGGTCTTTATTGATTTCCAACCCTGGTACTCTTCTTGGATCTGAGAAACTTTCACTCAAAGCCATGATCACTGTCTGGTCAGAGATCTTATTCTTCCGACTAGCGTTGATTTGCTTTTCTGCAGTATTGTACTTACGGTAGATCTGCTGCATTTTGGCACGAGAATACCCTTGTGGTTTCTCCATAATATCAACATCAATGTTGTTGATAAACTGAACTAATGGCCCGTTGATCCTTGCACCATTTGTCTGATTAATAAAGAAACGGTTATCATGAAAAAGATCTAGGATTATTTTAGATGGCGAATTAGCCGTGTTGGCAAAAAAACTACCACTTAAGCATACCAATGATATAGCTGCAAACAAAACTGTCTTACCAAAATGTAACTTTTTACCTGGATGTTTAACTTCCATATATATGGCAAAACCGGCAAAAGCAGCTATTAACACGACGCCAAGTATGACTAATTTGACATTGATCATGTTAAGAAGACTGCCAATATTCTTAACCTCAGACATATCAGCAGGCAAGATCGGTTCCTGACGCAAAATCAGCTTGATCTTAGAAGCAATCGCCCAGACAACGGTGAATAAAGTAGTTATCATAAATGGTGCCCAATATCTACCGATGAAGATCAGACGTAGTATTGCGAATATAGCAAACATAAGCAAAACATTCATCAAGATCATCTGCTGACGAGTGAAGAAAGTGTACGTAAAGATGTTCATTCGGATCTGTGTGTTTTGGTCAACGACCACAGCATCATTCATCAATAACAGCGACAGAAATGAAACAAGGTAAAAGGTTGCGATCACAATGAAGTTGCGGGAATGCAGAAACTTTTTGAAATCTTTACCCGCAATTTCTATCGCTTGCAAAATATTTTTTCCTTGATATTTAGCTCCAATATCTAATTTATCAAAAATCACTTTCAACAAACTCTCGACCAAGAACAGTACGATCCCGATCAATACAGCTTCGATCAAAGTTACAACGGCCTTTTGCATAACAGTTCCAAAAGGCAACTTAACGTTGACATCATTGATAAACTTCGTCATGATCGGTGAACTGATCATCAATACGCCAACAGTAAAAAGTGTGATGTGTTGGATCTGCTCTTTACCAATCAAGTTGATCTGAAGTTGATTTAAGGTTTTTTTCAAACCGGCAAACAAGAAGATACTTGCAAGTAAAATAAAACCAGAGCCATTTTGAGTAAAGCGCCCAGCGTTACCCAGCGAGACTCGCCAACCATATGTAATATATGGCATCAAAATATTCAAACCAATGGATACCACTAAACAAATGGACATCCATAACCATGGTTTGACAATAAGTTTGCGTTTGCTTAATGCAAATAAACTACCAACGACAAACAAATAAAGTCCAAATAGAGCAGTATCACCGCTGCCTAAACCAAAAATATTCTTGTTGAAGATCGTTGGTACTGCTCCTACTAAGAGTAAGGCATGAAACAGCATCTTGCTATTGTAATTTCTTAACAGGGTCTTTAAAAACGGCAGAGACAATTGCCCCAAAAATACACCCGTCAATAAAGGATAAACATTTCTAACCAAAGGAAGGATCGTATTATAAAGGTTAGGCAATGTTGTCTTTTGAAAAACAAATGTAAAAATGACAAATAATATGGTCCCTAAAGAAAAGACCACTAACCACTGCTGGATAACAAACCGAAAATTTGATTTACCGCTTTTAGCAACTATATACCCCGTTAACAGCAACAGAAAGTTGATAAAAATACCACTCAGATTTTGGACGACCCTAAAACCAGCGTAGTAAAGCGATGGTTTTTTGGCTACTCCAAACAAAGGTATACCAGAACTCCAGAATAAAGCAGCAAAGATCGCTGCCATTCCGATCCCCATGACCGCAGCCCACAGTATTAGCTGAAGTTTTGAATTCTCTTTTTTCATTACGCCCACGAATACTCGCTCCTAATCTTTTTATTACTAACTAACTTAGTCAACTTCTTACATCAAAATTACATTATACATAGTATACTCGTGGTGCCAATCTGTAGCAATTTCATTTTCGACATAATTAAAAATCGCCAAGATCCACGCCAGGTCGCTTTAATAATTAAAAAACATGAGTTAATTATAAGCTACTACACCACTTCTAGCACTATGACACATTTGCAACTCTTGCTTTTCCTCTTTAATGCATGATTCAAAAAGGTCAGCTCCCCTTTTGTTTGGACGTTTAAGAGTCTGACCCTTTTGATTAATATTTTTCATATTAAAATAATTTTGTATTACAAGCTCGCACACTTTATCCTTTTAAAATTTCAGCCATTTATCCACTTTTCTGCGTCGGTCAAGCTCGGCCCACCTTTCGATCGAGTCCTTGGTGCCGACCTGCTTGACTTCTACCGCAAATGCCAATAGGAAAATCGGAAATACAAAAACAAACACAGCAGTATATCGCGTATACCCTTGGACTATCGGGCCAGCGATGAGCGTCAAAAGTAAAAAAAGGGTTGGCGTCAGCAAGTACGCTGTTTTCTTTAACCTAAACTTGATTGCAAGTGCCAAAATAAAGAAGATCCCGATAATATATATAGCAGGGTTATCTAGCAGTCCAACTAACGGCAGATGATCGAAAGTTTTAAAATACTGGACTTTTATCTCTTGAAGAGACCACATGAAATTTGAACTTGTAAGCTTGTTTTTGGTCAAGAATTGGTTTCTGCCACGCATATAGGGGCTTGGTCGATAGGCATTATCTAAATGCGTAAAGTACCCATTCGTATCAAAAGGAGAAATTAAAGAGATATTTTGCTGGATCGTGGCTTCAAAATATGTGTCTGGGTGCTGCGTAAACTCATACATCCATGTTTGGAAATACTCTTTCAACTCGGTACTTGTGGCATCCTCATTGTCATAATGTTTAACATTGTTGGACAAAGTCGGGTTATACCTTTTTCCAATATTATCTATTTCCAACACTCGATCAATTTTCTTCTTTTCTGATTTTGTCATTTCAGAACGATGATACTTGATATACCTGGCTGTTTGTTGATAAGGCACAGATAATGCTTCTCTTCTACGCGTCTCAGTATTGGCATCGTATGCGTTCGCTAGACCTAGGTCTACACCCTTAAAAACGACGATCGATAAAATTACTGCTAAAACGGTAGTCAGTTTGACGTACTTATTATTACGAAATGCTATTAATACCAGTGAGTATATGGTGAACAAGATCATCACATAAACAATATTTTTTCTAAATAACAAGGCAATCGTCGACCACAACGCCAAATTAAATACGCTCGACCACCGTTTATTTGGACGTTGATCAAATAATAGATAACCAAGATAAAAATTAAACATAATAAACGCTGCAGTAAAGATAACGTCTTTAGTAACCAGTGGTACGAAGCTCAAAACAACAGGCAACACTCCTACTAAAATCAGCAAAGCTTTTCCAATTACCCGCTTTTTGACTAGAGTTTGAAAAAGAGTCACCACCGCTGCAAATGCACCGGCCAAAATTATACCCTGTACTAAAACTCCTAAGAAGATCCCCAGCTTGGCTGAACCCAAAAATTTGCCGAGGTCAAAGAAATAATTGATGAACAAAGTTGAAGAGATAGGATGGTCTGTCCGTAAAGGATCGTAACCGTGAAATTGGTAAAGCTGAGTCAATCCATCATAAATTAAAACACCCGGGTAGTCGATCCACAAGGATGGCGTCCACATTAAGGCGATCAAGCCGAAGTTTTTAAAATACTTCTTCCTCAGAGAATTCTTTTCCCTTTTTCCAAATGATTTTTTCCCGAAGTTGCCTAGATCAACATGGTCCGTCAGTTTAATGAGTAAAATTTCAAAATATTTCTGCAGTATATTATAGAAAATAAACCAACTAACAAAAGTACATAAAGTTTTAATGGTTTGCACCCCATTTTCGATCAGCAAATAAAAATAAGATGTACCATTTTCTCCCAGCGGTAAGCTAAATGAAAAACTTAAAACAATCCCTAAACTAAGGACGGCGGATAAAAATAGCTGAAATTTGGAAAGTTTACAATGTGTACCTTTGCCTAAATATGTAAGTAAAAGAAAAATACTGAGTAGTATTAAACCATCAACAGCAGTAATGTTACTTACCTGATAAAAAATATCATCGACTAACCGGTATAAAAACTGAAGTACCGGCGAATCTATCTGCCGATAGACCTTTAAGTCGATCTGTGCTGGCTGCAGACGATTATTAAGAAAGATCGTTAAAAAGAGAGCTACCAAAAAATTGCTTGAATTTTTTTTCATAATAGTGCGAAACATTCCCCTCTGTAACAGAATTATGGATAAAGAACCTATTTCTTTTTAAAAATAAAAAGTTTGCTGAACACATAATTTGAAACGACTACAAATACGTTATCCAGCACCTTAACAACAAAGGGATCCCAACATAATAAAGAGATACCTACATAGGTAATAGCGACGTCCATGATCAAAGTGACGCCCCTAAAAAAGAAAAAAGACGTCATTTCACTTGCCATTGCTTTGAAGCCTTGATAACGACTGCCAAATACCCAAAATTTATTTGAAAAATAGGCGACAAGCACAGTTAAAATCCACGCAACTACATTTCCGACTTGATAATTGCCACCAAGGTGGATCCATAACATAAAAACACCGATGTTTATAAAGGTCGTCACGACGCCCCAAAACAAATAGGCAATTATTGATTTATATCTCTGAAATAAGTCTTTGACCATAATATTAAGATCCCTTTTTTCTTATCAAGTCTTCATGAATTTGCTGCAGCCTAAATTCAAATTCTTCTTTATCTTTTTGAATTACCGAATCAAGTATCAGCCCTGCTGAATATAAGATCAAAGCCGCCACGACCATAAAACCACATACGACCATTGTAGGGAGATTACGCACTAGCCCACTATCAATATATGGCAGCCAGACTTTAGGGACAAAAAGTGCTACTGCTACAATAACCAAGAGAAGGGCTATAATGCTGTAAAAGGTAAACGGATGATAATTACGATATAAAGAAAACACTTTACGCAAAACTTTAAGACCATCGCTATAGGTGTTTAATTTAGACTCACTGCCCTTAGGACGATCTTTATAATCAATAATATAATTTTCGACAGCCATGTTATTTTCGATCGCGAAGATGCTCATCTCTGTCTCAATATCAAAACCCTTCGCAAGAACAGAATAGACCTTAGCGAATTGAAAGCTAAAGGCACGATAACCTGTCAAAATATCTCGAATATTGCTCTTAAATAAATGGTTGATCGTGCCACGTACCAGTACATTTCCAAAGTTATGGAATGGTCTTTGATTTTCGTTGAAGTAACTTGAAGACAAACGGTCGCCAACAACCATATCGACCTTCTTATCTACGACCAACTTCATCATATTGGTATAGCATCCGTAGGATATGTATCGTCACCGTCCAACATGATATAACACTTGGCGTCGATCTCACGAAACATCCGCCGAATAACATTACCTTTGCCTTGCTGATATTCATGTCTCACAATAGCTCCAGCAGCAGCAGCCTCTTTGACTGTGTTATCGGATGAATTATTATCGTAAACGTAAATATTCGTGTTCGGAATTTCTTTAGTTGAATTTTTACAATCCTGAACTACTTTTCCTATTGTAATGCCCTCGTTATAGCAAGGGATCAAAATTGCCAAATTATCCAAGATATTGCGCCTCCTGTACACCATTCAACATAAACTGGTTTCCGTACAAAACAACTATGATAGGCCCTTTGTATGTAGCTAATTTTTCGTTGCATCGTGGATTTTGAAATTATTATAGCATGTGTATGACAGAAAAGTGTACCAAATAGGCATTTTGTTAGCAATGAGACCAAAATCTTAACTTCCGCAACTTTAAATTAATTTTATTTCTTTGCAGTGAGCATCACACATTACTTTTAACCATTTCCATTTCTTGTTATTATATAGGTGTATTAAAGAATGCCAAATTTCTAGTATTTTAATTTGTTATTCAAGTCTTAACACTGAAAAGCTCAGCAAGGAGGAGTCATTCATGAAAGATACAAAAACAAAAATCGACAATGCTCGTGTTTTGGGTTTTATTGGTGGGATCGTCTTTGCCAACGCAATACACGCAGCAATCGTCTTACCGGCAGTCGCCTTACGTTTAGGTGCTAAGGGCAAACACAACTTACACCGTGCCAATCATCCGCATGAAGCAACGGGCCCCGTTCATTTCTTGGCTGAACAGGCTAAAGATGAACATGCCTTACTCGCTGACATTAAAGAAGACCTTGATGAAATCAAGAAAAAATTACACGAACCAGGTCCTGAGGGTCCAGAATCTCCGGCTCCTGAGCCGCCAAAACCTGATGATGGTCCAAAGCCACCGGAACCAGATAAGGAAGATGGTCCTGAGCCGCCTGAACCGGACAAAGAAAAGGGTCCTGAGCCACCAAAACCATAGAAAATTTATAGGGAGAAGTTTTTACCAAATGAAAGGGTGTTAAAAATGAAACTTCGTAAACCAACTAATTTGATTTTATTAACTGCTTGCAGTGGTGCTTTATTCTTTGGATTTTCTGGAAACGATCCTGAATCAACCACTATAGCACCGACACAAACTGAAACTATCGTCAATGCACAGACAACTTCTAAGCAGCCTAAGATCACCCAGACTGATGTCTCAGCCAAACAGGCGATCAAAACTTACAAGGACGAATTTCCAAAAAGTGATGTTAAATCATTATCATTGGAAAAAAAGATGGGTAAATACTACTACGAAGTCGAAGGAGTCGGTAATCAAAAGGAACATGAATTAACAATTGATGCTAATTCTAAGAAAGTTTCTGACAAGGGGACCGAAAACTTAGACAAGGCCGAACAGGATGGTGTTAAGCGTAAAGAAGACAAGCTCAAAACCAAGAACTTGCTCTCAGTGAAAAAAGCTGTTAAAGAAGCGCAAAAGAAAGTTAAATCTGGCAAGGTAACCGATATTTCTTTGAACAAAAGCCTAGGTATCACCTACTGGGAAGTTGAATTTCAACAATCTAACAAGCAAGTTGAAGTATCGATCAATGCCAATAATGGCAAGTTCTTATCCAAAGAAACCAGTGAATTAGACGACTAAAGAAACTTAATATCAAATTCGTAATAACTAATAAAAAGCCAAGCAGCATGTCTTTTGTCCTTAAAAACTTGTTGTTTGGCTTTTTTGCCGCCTCCTTCTTTTATCGACCACTTCTTACCATTTTACTTTTGTTTTACAGTGACCTTTCAATTGCCTAAAAGTGCTTGAATTCATATCCACAGATGATAAGGTTTCACAAAAGGTAATATTTACACAAATTTAAAGGAGGTCACTATGCAACTATCCGTTAATAGACATAAAATTGCATTTTTATTTCTGTTTACTGCGACTTTGCTGGTTTCTATGGGAGCCTCAATGACTATAGCAGCCGCAAGTGACATGTCATACACGGGCAAGCCATTTACTGGTACACGCAGTAATTCCAGAGTCTCAACTAAAGTACAAACAGCCGATGTGTTTAACATCGGTGATAAAACACGTCCAAGCCAAGATGCTATCGACGTTTCATCTTACCAAGCAAATATGACCCAAAATGACTACAATCTTTTGGCTAAAAAAGGTGTTAAGTCAGTGATCGTTAAATTAACTGAAGGTTCAAACTACACTAACCCATATGCGATCACACAAATGAAGCGTGCTGCCAATGCCGGTTTGAACGTTAACATATATCATTACGCTAATTTCAGTACCAAGGCTCAGGCAACGACTGAAGCTAACTACTTAATAAAAGCTCTGAAAAACAACGGAGTTAATACTAAGATCAAAATTTTTGCGGATATGGAAAGCCAAGCAAGTCAAAATGACAATGTGGCTGCGAACCTGAAGGCATTTTGGAGTAAATTAAGCACTGGCGGTTACAAGAATCATGGTGTTTACACTTATACTAAATATTTGTATCGTTCAGCTGTAATAAATACTGTTGGCCAAAATAAGACATGGATCGCACAATATCCATATCAACCATCGGCCAAAAATCTACTACACTCGGAATTTGGTGCATGGCAATTTTCACAAACAGCTCAAATCTCTGGTGGCAGCTACGCAGGAAACGTTGATGTTTCCCATGACTATAAGGGACTCTTCACTGGCGGTGCAGGCTCAAATCCATTTTAGATAAAACAAAAAGTTCTAATTTCTCTTCTTCAGTTGAAGTGCGAAATTAGAACTTTTTTATTACTCAGTACTGAAATCATTCTGGCAAAATAATCTTAAAAACCGCGCCATTGGATAATTATCATGTACACCGATCTGACCGCGTGTTCATCAACGATCCATTTGGCGCTCGATAATCCCAGACCATTGCCACCCGTTTTGGAATTACGAAGTTTATTCGTACGGTCTTTGGCTGGAGATAACTTTGGACTACTTCTGTTCGTTCGGGCAGTAACCGGAGAGAACTTTCGCTGACCTTTATCCAGTTGGCGTTAACCGGATAGTGCCTTCCCATACTTCTATCCAGTTGATTACTGATCAGTGGTAGATTCAGCAAACTTCTCTTCGGACGTCTCTAAAAGGATCAACAAACTACTTGCAAATAAATGAAATTTAAAAAACAAGCGCAATTAAATGGCCCTACATTTGGCAAATGTGAGGCCAAAAACGTAGTAATTGGACCTAAATACCACTGATGTGGGACCAAATAGCCACTAATTGGACCAATGTCGCCCCAATTTAGGGCCAAATAACTTCTAATCGGCCCTAAATGCCACCGATGTGGGGCCAAATAGGTAGTAAACGGACCCATATCTGGCCGATGTAGGGCCGAAAAAGCTGCAATTGGTCCCATGTTCTATAAATGCAGGGCCAAAAAGTCGCTAAACGACCTTAACTCCCGCCAATTTGAGGCCAAACAGCTCCACATCTCTGTGACGTGGAGCTAAAAAGTATTACTAATTAATTATTTGTCAGCAACAAACTTTTGAATCTTGGAAAATTGTTCGCTTTGAGCATATTGATTCATTTCAGGATGAATCTGACGCTCCTTGACTACATCGAGCATTGAGGACAATTGGTCATAATCGGCCTTTACTTGGTCCTTTTTATTGTCCTTCATATTGCGATACTTCGAGTTCACCATGTCGATCAATTTAGCATCGTTTGCTTCGCTATTATTTATCTTGTCGCTGTCAAATGCCAAAGTGGACACCATCCCGTATTGTCCAGTCAAGAAGTGATCACCATTGAAGTCATTAGGGTCCTTTTTATTATCGACTACTTTGGAATTCTTAGTGTTCGTCAATAAAACGACCGACATATGATTGACTGGATCAATGACCGTCAGCGTTCCGGTCCAGCCAGTGTGACCAACTGTACTTGAGTCAGATAGTGGCGAAAAGCCCCATGAATATAACAAATGTCCCTCACGACGCCAACCTGGACCAAAACTAGAGTCAGTATCCTTAGGTTTAACGAACTGATCATTAGTGTCTTCATCAAAGAATGCATGGTCCCCGTAACCACCTTTATTCATCGGGATCTGTGTCAAAACAGCCAAGTCGCGTGCATTAGCAAACAAGCCGGCGTGCCCACTGACACCGCCCATCGAATAAAATGCTTTCTCGTCATGAACTTCGCCTTGAACAGTCTTTTTGCGGATATGATCAAATTTGACTGCACCATCACGTGTATTACCATTTAGCTCGCCAGCAGCGATCTGTTTTTTGTCAAATCCATGTTCTAATGGCTGGAAGGTCGTATGCTGCAAGTTCAAAGGTTGATAATAAGTTTGCTTCATGTATTTGTCCAAACGTTGGCCTGTAACCTTTTCAACGATGAAACCTAATAACATGTAATCCACATCAGAATACATCGTCTTAGTACCGGGTTTGTATTCCAACGGAGTAGCAATTATCTTACTCATCACTTTTTTTCTATTCTGAGTATAGAGTTTTTTATTGGCATTCTTCTTTGGCTTATCTGGATCTTTCGGGTCATAGTTTCTATTCTGATATTGCGGATCAGCCGGGAAACCTGCTTGATGTTGCAGTATCTCCTTGACTGTCAGATCGTCTTTACCCTTGATCTTAGCGCTTTTTTTGTCTTCAAACTTAGGGAAGAAATGGCTGACTTTTTGGTTGATGTCTAATTTGCCATCTGAAACTAGTTTTTGGACTGCAAAATTTGTCGCGTACATCTTCGTATTGCTGGCAAGGTCGTATAAGGTATTCGGGGTCACCTTGGCAGTATTTGTCAAACGTTTCCCCTTTTGGTCGTATGAATTTACGCGACCATAGGCACCGGATTTGATAATGTTACCATTCTTAGTAACCACCAACTGAGCCGAAGTAAAACCGTGTTTGATCTCAGAATTGATCAACTGGTCGATCATTCTGAAATTGTCATTGTCAGAATATAAACGTGTTTTATCTTTAAGTATTGGGTAGGGAACCTTGACTTCCATCTTAGCTTTAGAATTATCATTGACCTGGCTGACCTGCAAATCATTACTACCATTGCGAGTCAAACCTGAAATATTAACATTCTTCCAGCTATCCTTTTTCAAATTAGCAGTTACGTTGTTTCCATTAACGTAAATTTTAAAAGCTTGCGGATCATTCGTCTTCAACCGCAAATTGCCTTGTCCCTCATAACTATTAAATTTCCTGATTTGATTAGTTACTAGGGAGCTGTCAAACTCTTTTGTGGACAACGGAAATGTTTGACTAAGTTGATAACCTTCCTTCAGTGTCGTTGCTGCCATGACCTCATTATTTTTCTGTTGTGTAAAACCGAGCGCTGAACAGACTGAGAGTACAAGCGCCCCACAGGCGATGATACTTTCCCCCCATTTGTTTTTCATATAAGTTTCCTTCTTTCCATTTTATACAAAATATGACCTAATTTGTGTCATCGAAGCGCTTACAAAGCAAACTATAAACTTCCCACCTCCAAATCTTCCATAAAAAGATTTACTAACAAGTAAACATTTAACGGTTCGTTATTCAAATACCGTTCGCTTATCTATGAAGTTTTTGCTTTATATTTGGAATATTATTTCTTTTTTGGCTGCCTGGACAAACTAGCAGAACATTTGCTGATATTCTTACGATAGTTGAGAAAGTCTAAAACAAGCTAAAAATAAGTTAGACTTTCACCAATTTTCTTGCATAAAAAATAATCAATGAGGTATCCTTGTCTAACATGAAATTCCTAAGTTTGGTTTTCCATTTTTAGATCGATTTAAGCTGCAAAAGTTAAACTTAATTCATCAATAAATAAAAGGTGGTTTTTAAATGTTATTAGACCAAACGAATGAAATCAAAAATATAGTAGCTGCAAAAGTTATCAGTGTCTTTTACCCTCGCATCCTTGTTTGTACAGAAAAAGGCGACTGCTGGACCTTGAACCTTTCCAAAAAAGAGAAGTTTGATTCATTGTTCTGGGAAGAGATGCAACGGATCTACCAGGCCTCACTATGGATCCCAGTTGGAAAGAATTATCATCAATTATTAGATAATGGTTGGCTCGCTCCACAAAACTTACATTCCTAGTGTTTTAAGGACGTGTGCCCCCAATAGCGGAGCACACGTCCTTTTTGCTGTGGAACGCTAATTTACTCAGTTTTATTATAACCAGTATAACTTAATGCTCCCAAGCCCACCAATACTAATAATAACACCAAGAGCGTCTTACCTTTTTTTCGTTTCATCTTTTAATTTGCCTGACAGCTTTTGTTTTTGGCTCTCAAACTTACTCACTACAACCATGCCGGAATATTAGTATCATTTAAAGGAACAAGTGTCTGATTCGTTCCTACCAGCAAAGGCACGTCGCCTTCTTTGGCCCAGTTGATGATCGTTTCTTCTGGATAATTCATTTTTTGCGCACAAGCCGCAACTGTAACTGCTTCTTGCTTATTAAAAATCATGCTTAAATAATTGATGTGTTCGATTTGTCTTTTTTCGTTGATCAAACGCTGGTTTTGCTCAGTTTGCAAGACAATGGTCATACCACTTTCTTCATCTAGCAGAGGAATGTTGCCGTCTTTAGCCCATTTGGACACAGTCTTGACTGTATAACCGGATAACTGAGCTGCCTGCTGGACTGTATTAATACGTTCATCGTTGAAAGCATTACGTAATTTGATGATCCGTTGATTTCTCTTTTCATTGCTAGCATCGCCAAAAAGCCCTAATTTACCCATAATAGCTCCCCTTTTCTATCAGCGAGTTATTACAACTCGAAATTTTTAATCAATTACGACCTTAGTATTAGTCTGTAGATTTTCATACATCCATTTGGCGTCTGGTACAGATAAACGAACACAACCGTGTGAATTAGCCCGTTTACCTAACTCCTTAGCTTCTTTTTTAATAAAGTTGCCGTTCTGATCAGTCGGTACTGAGTGGAAAAGATAGACGCCGTGGTCTTTAAATGATACCCAGTATTTAGCACCTTCACCGGACTCCCCATTATAGAAAAACTCGCCCTTTTCCGGTTGAATATGCCAGGTACCCTTAGGTGTTGCCTGTTTTCCACCTGCACCAGTTGAAGCATACATCGTGTATATCTTCTTTGAACCAGACATTAAATACACACGCGACTTGGACGTCTTCACATGGACCCAGAAATCTGAGACCTTATCCAAATCTGGATAAGGCGCTGTTTCTGAAGACTTACGCCAATTGATCGGTTGACGCAGTGGGGATTTCTTCTCCGCCTTCTTGTGCGCAATTTTATTTTGCTTTTTTTGTTTTTGTTCAGTCTTTGGTCCATTCGACGACTTTTGAATCTCTACTTGATCAGATATCTTGCCGATCACAAAAGTTGCTGCCAAACACAATATCAGTCCTCCGATAAATTTTTTTAACTTCTGTTTTTTCATTGTTTTGCGCCCTCTCAATTTGCCAACTCGTACTTTATTATAGCGAGAAGGGGCAAGGCATGCAAAAGAATTTTCCCAGCAAACGTTTTAAACAAGTTTCACTTTTTCTATTAGGTTGTAAAAAATATGAGGCTTATCATTAATTGTTTTTAATAATTAGCACTTTATGCCGATATAATAGAGTGAACGTAAAAATATAAAGGAGTGCTTCATTTGTTAGATAAATACTTACCCTTTACTGATCATTCCAAATATATCGAGTTAAAGCTCATTGAATATGGCTTAAAAAACCAACAGGAGTGGATCTCCTTCCAAGAGATCACAGCATCTTTAGGAATAACAAATTACAAGTTAAAACAACTTATCAAGAATATTAACGCCAGTCATTTGCTTAAAGTAAATGTGAGGCCCAGACAAAAAAGTTTTATAAATATCAGCGGAGTAAACACCGTCAGTTTGCAAAAAATGGTGACCTATACTGCGGTGCACTCATTTAGATTCAAAGTCTTTCTTTTTTTATTTATGAATGCTGACTCGCAAAGTCGTACAGATCTAGAAAAGGATGCTGGTGTTAGTCCAGCTACCTATTTTCGTACCAGAAAGGCCCTCTTTCAAGATCTGGGCGTGCAAACAGTACAAACCATCACTACGAGTGAGGCACAACTGCGTTTATTGATAACAGAAGTTTTATATTTATTTAGATACGATAAACTTTTCGTTACAAACAAAGTATCCGAGGTGATCCGCGCTTTGACCGAGACTCTTTCAAAAACTTTAGAGGTCGACCTAACTAAAGAACAACAGGAAAAATTCTTTTACTTTTGCTGGGTCAATTATCTGCGCTATCAAATGAAAATGACCTTATTGGTTACCGACAAAGAATTATTTTTGGATGAAGACGATCTTGCAAAGATTCCTGAATTTACAGACCAAGTTACTGATTTACTACCAGAACTGTCAAATGTGGACATTGATAATTTTCAAAGATCCTGTTTATCTTTTCTTAAATTAACGACAGACCCAAAGACTGAAAAAATTTTTTTATAAGTAGTTGCTAACAAAAGAGGTGCAAAGTTTTTTCCGCACCTCTTTTGCTTTTTTTTAAATTAAACGACCTCAACATGTAATTGTCCGTCATGGACCAACCTCATTTTCAACATTACTTTGTACACGACCCATGAGATCACCGCTGGCACACCGATCCCCATTACCAAATAAACCACCAGTAAGTTCATGTCCGTCGAAGCCAAGTTGATCGGTGCGATCAGAGAATTTAATCCCAAACCTGCGATCGAATAATTGACCTTGAAATTAAAGGCGATCGCCGCGATCGGGGCGGCAACAATAGCTGAAATAAACGATGGAACTGCAAGTAAAGGATTTACCAGCAGATTAGCGAATTGGATCTTCGGTGTCAAAAATCCTTGAGCGATATTAGCACCCAAATTATTTTGGCGCCAAGAAATAACCAGAAAACCAACAAACTGGGAAGTGGTTCCGATCAAAGCAGCCCCAGAAGATAATGGATCTAACATGACCGCGACTGCCAGTGCGGCCGATGACGCGGGTGTCATTAAGAATATTGCCCAAGCAAGTGAGACACACATTGCCCCGACCATAGGATTGATCTGCATTGACCGAGCGATAAAACCACTCAGCCAGTTCAAGGCTGGAGTCGTCACACTAGCAAGAGCCAAGCCTGAAATCGCCCCGATCATAGTTGCACCAAACGGAACAAGCATCATGTCAAGCGGTGTCTTCCCGGTCAAATATTTGCCGACTAAAGCAGCGATCAATCCTGCCGCAACGGCACTAATTGGCTGGCCCGATGTAAAGACACCAGACTGAGCAGTCTGCGCCATTGCATTCCCAGTCGGTGTAACTCCATTGACTCCACTATTAGTAAAGTACACCGCATTTGCACCAACAGTTGCTGAGATCATAGAAGAAAACATGACAAGTGAATTAGTTTTTAATTGGGTTGCGATCACCGCTCCAAAAGCCGGTGCTAACATCCACTGGGCAATTGCCCCGACTTGATATAAGGCATCCCAGTGCACAAAGTTAGCTATCGACTGGATCAGCAAACCAACGCCTAACATTACCAAAACCGCATTAGACACCCCAGCGGACACAGCATAAACATAGTCTTTAACAGACATTTTTTCTTCGTTTTGTTCTGCTACTTCTTCTTTTTTCTGCTCTTTTTTGGCCACTACTGCTTCTTTCATAATACGAACAACCCCTTTTTTAAAGTAAACATCATGATCAATTTAGAAAAAATTTGACGAAAAAACGCCCTACAAAGCATTATTAATGCTTCATAGGGCGTCTCCGCGGTACCACCTATTATTCATCCCAAGCGATTGGATCCAAATCACCTGAGATCTCAACTCACAGGATCTATTCACCTGTGACTCATCCCCTTAATGGTGGGCACCAACTCAAGCTAGTCGTCATCGATTCACTTCAGCCGCATCGGAGGTGAGAGGTCCTTTTCCAGACTGCCAACTCTTTTCACCACCAGAGTTTCTCTGAGACATGCCTGGACGAACGATCCTCGTCTTCGCGTTTTCATCATAATTTAATTGCTTACTAATGTAACTGATTAAAATATGGTTGTCAATCTTTTTTTTAATTTATTTTTTGCTACGACAATAAAATGAATTTTGGCCTATTTTCGAATAAGAAGCGAGCATTATTTTTAAAGTTTCCTGTTGACAAACGTTTGCATTGAGGTTACATTACAAACATAAATTAAATTTAGATTAAAGGCTGTAACGAGAATTTTATCCTTGGACATGTTCAGAGAATCGTCGGCTGGTGCGAGACGACCCACTTCCAAGAATAATGATCATCTCTGAGCTGCACAGTGAAAACTTTTGCGAGTAAGTAGCCGGTGCTGGGGGATACCCATTAAAATATTATCGTAATGTCTTGCACGTTGCGGCTGAGAGATAAATTAAGGTGGTACAGCGTTTATGCGCCCTTTGTTACTAACATCATGTTAGTAACAAAGGGCGCTTTTTTTATAGAGCAACATTTGGCAACCGAAAGGAAAAGCACATAGGAGGTAATTTCATGACAAACGAAAACTTAACTACAAGCGAGAAAAATTTAGCAGAAACACTTTTTAAAGCATACTCCACTCACGAACCGCTGCAAATGTCTGATCATACAGACGATTTAGACAACGATGAGAGTGCCTACCGCGTCCAAAGATATTTGACCGACTTGAAGCAAGAAACTGTTGGCGGATATAAAGTATCTTTGACTAGCCCGGAAACACAGGAACTGTTTGCGGCAGACGCGCCACTTTACGGTGCCCAGATCGCCAGCCATTTCGTAGCCGCACCGCATACATTTGGAAAAGAAGACCTAATGACACCGCTGGCAGAAGTCGAATTGATGTTCACAGCTAAAGAGGATCTTTCAAGCTCCGATACGCCGGCTGATCTCTTAGCAAAAACAACAGTCGCACCAGCAATCGAAGTCCCCGACTCACGTTTTAGCGACTGGTTCCCTAGTTTGCCAAAACACTTGGTCATGGCTGATGCAGCTGTGGGCGGGTTCGTTGTTTACGGCAAAGAACAGGATTCGACTGCAGTGTTTGCCTCACCAGAAGATGTCGCTAGCGTCCACTGCCAGCTCTTTCATGACGGCACACATTTGAAAGACGGCGTAGCGACAGAAGTACTGGACAATCCATTAAATTCCCTGCACTGGTTAATTGAAAAACTTGAAGAACAAGGACTGAAGTTAACAGCGGGTCAACGTGTTTCTAGTGGGACCTTTCTCCTACCTGAAAGTTTATCTACTGGCAAATGGAGCGCAGAATTCGACCGCGGCCTAGGGGAAGTTAGTTTGGATGTCACAGAATAATTGGGGCTTGATCTCCAGCACACATTTAGGGGGTGCGGAGGTCGAATAGATATTACAACAAAAATTAGTAAAGAGAAGCCTGCCAAACTTTTAACTGCATTTGTGTTTGCAGTTACAAGTCTGGGAAAGTTATAGCTGCATTGCTATTTGTGGTTATAAGTCTGACTTAGTTCTAGCCGCTTTGTCATTTGCAGTTACAAGACCACCAAAGTTCTAACCGCATTCGCAATTGCAGTTACAAATCCACCATAGTTCTAACCGCAATTGAATTCCCACGGTTTTTTCTCCAATTTCATAGATAAAAAATGCCACCCTGTTTGGAGTGACATTTTTTATTAGTTATTCAGCAGTTTTAATCTCTTTTTTCCACATACCGAGAATTATACCAGCAACGATCGCACCAACAATCACGGCTAAGAAGTAACCCCAGATGTTTGTTGCAAGCGGTGAAACCCAGAAACCACCATGAGGCGCTGGAACACCGACTTTCAAGGCACCAATGATCGCACCAGCAATTGCGGATCCAATAACACTTGATGGGATCACGTGACCTGGGTCAGCTGTAGCAAATGGGATCGCACCTTCTGTGATGAACGAGAAACCTAAGATCCAGTTTGTAGCACCAGCTTGACGTTCTTGTTTCGTGAACTTGTTTTTCCAACCTAAAGTAGCGATAGCTGTGGCAAATGGTGGGACCATACCACCGACCATAACTGCAGCCATCAACATTGCAGCTTGATTAGAGTTCGGGTCGTTGGCAAATGCACCAGCAGCGAAGACATAAGCGGCTTTGTTGAAAGGACCACCCATATCAATAGACATCATACCAGCCAAAAGCAAGCACAATACAACTGAGTTACCTGTACCTAAGTGGTTCAAGAAGTTCGTGATCCAAACGTTGATAGTTGAGAAAATTGGGTTGACGATGAAGAACATGATCAAAGCAATGACTAACAGACCAACAATTGGGTAGATCAACATTGACTTCATACCAGCAACTGATTGTGGCAACTTGGCACAAACTTTTTCCAGCCATTTCATGAAGTAACCAGCAATGAAACCAGCGGCCAGACCACCTAAGAAACCAGCAGCTGATTTGGCATCGGTCATGACGTTAGCCGTATAGGCCCCGCCATAAGCACCGGTGTAAACAGTGGCCATGAAACCACCAGCGAAACCAGGCATCAGTGCAGGTTGATCAGCGATAGCTTCAGCAATATAAGCTGCCAAAACTGGTACCATGAAAGCAAAGGCCATGTTACCGGCATTGTTCAAGAAGATAAATGCCATCGACTTGTCGCCACCGGCATAGTTTTCAACGATAAACGAAATGGCCATCAAGATCCCGCCACCGATAACGAACGGCAACATGTAGGAAACACCATTCATTAACTGACGGTAGATACCACTCCAACCAGAGTCACCAGTATCTACGGACTCTTCAGAACCTTCGTTGCCAGTAGCATGATAAGTCCCGGCATCACCATTTAAGATGGCATTGATCAAATTTTCAGGTTCCTTGATAGCTGAAGTAACGGCTTTACTTGTTACTTTCTTGCCATCAAAACGACCCATTGAAACTTTCTTATCAGCGGCGATCACAACACCTTCGGCCCGGTCGATCTCATCGGCACTCAACTTGTGCTTTGTACCTTCAGAACCATTTGTTTCGACCTTGATGTTAACGCCCAACTTTTCAGCGGCTTTTTTTAAGTTATCTTCAGCCATGTATGTGTGCGCGATCCCGTTAGGACAGGCGGTTACGGCTACGATATAAGGCTTGTCGCTTTCAACAGCAGCCTTATCTTGTTGTTCTTCCGCTTTTTCTTGCGCTTCATTTTCAGCTTGTTTTTTACCAACAGCATCAGAGAAGATCGCTTGAACTTTGTCAGGCGTATCTGCATCATTCAAAGAAGAAACAACTTCTGGATCCAACAACACTTGTGATAAAGCAGCTAAGGCTTGTAAATGGGTGTTGTCTCCACCTTCGGGAGCAGCGATCATGAAGAACAAATGAGCTGGCTGACCATCAAGTGAGCCATAGTCAACACCCTTAGTGCTACGAGCAAACATAACAGCAGGTTTCTTAACGGCTGAGTCATGTGCGTGTGGAATAGCGATCCCATCGCCCATTCCCGTTGAATTTTCTTCTTCACGAGCTAAAATATCTTTTTTGTATACTTCTTCGTCGTCAATAATGCCCTTTTCATAATAGTGGTGTACCATTTCATCGATCACGCCGGCTTTGGTGTCAGCTTTCAGATCCATGATCATGATATCTTTCATCAATAACTCACGAATATCCATTGATTTAAACCCCTTCCATCAATTTTTCGAACAGAGCCTGATCAGTTACTAGTTATTATGTCGTTTGACCTAAACTGCGAAACTAGCAAAACGCTTCTGACCGGCAAAGCCCGAATATCATTCTAAGAAAAATCGTCTTGTTCCTTAGAACATATCTAATTATCTATCCTTCCCACTCTGTGATTTCAATTTGAGGTAGGATCTCCTCAATTTTTTCACGGGTTGCAAGGTCTTCGGAAAATGTTGTTGCTGACCCACAAGCCAGACCATACTTGAAGGCTTCCTGCGGATCTGCGGTCTTAGCAAACGTTCCAGTAAAGCCAGCGATCATGGAATCACCGGCACCAACTGAATTAATGACAGTCCCTTTAGGTGCCTGCGAACGATAAACCTTATCCTTAGTGACCATTAAACCGCCATCAGCAGCCATCGAAACCAAGGCGTGCTGTGCGCCAAGTTCCAGCAATTTACGAGCATATTTGACAATGTCCGCAATACTGTTTAATTCAACGCCAAACAATTCAGCTAATTCATGATTGTTTGGCTTGACAACAAGCGGCTGTTCAGGCAAAGCTTTCAGCAAACTTTCCCCTGTCGTATCGATCACAAACTGTGCACCTTTAGAACGAATAATCTTGATCAGATCTAAATAAAAATCATTGCTTAAACTTGGAACTAGACTGCCGGCAAAAATCACCGTGTCAGCGGGTGTCAGTTGTTCGAACTGTTGGGAAAAATCCTGAACTTCATCTGCAGAGATCTTTGGTCCTTGACCATTGATCTCTGTTTCAGTCTGTGCCTTGATCTTGACGTTGATCCGGGTGTCGGCCGCGATCCGCGTAAAATTCGTACGCAAGCCAAGTCTTTGTAAAGAATGATCAACGAATTCACCGGTAAAGCCACCCAAGAAGCCGAGCGCCGTATTATCGTGCCCGAGTTCTTTTAGGATCCGGGAAACATTGATCCCTTTGCCACCTGGCATTTTATTGTCATAATCCATCCGATTGACTTCGCCCAGAGTTAATTCTTTAAGCTGAACGATGTAATCGATCGCTGGATTGACAGTCACTGTGTAAATCATGACATCTAAACCTCCAAAATATTAGTCTGCCTGCTGTATTTGTCGAAAACAGCACGCGATAGATCAGTGGTAATGATCGTAACCTGTTCCAGATCAACTATTTTAACAAATGAGACTGCATCAAACTTAGTTCCATCTGCCAAAACGAAGGCCTCTTCTGCTTGACCCAAAGCCGCCTGTTTAACGGCAGCTTCTTCTGGATCCGGAGTTGTTAAGCCGTATTCATCATGAATACCATTCGTTCCTAAAAAGACCTTGTTAAATCGATACCGCTGCAGATCGCGCACAGTTTTAGTCCCGATGATCGCTTTAGTGGTAGTCTTAAGCGTTCCTCCGACCAAAATGGTACGGATGCCTTGATCGGCTAACTGTGACGCATGGAGCACGCCATTAGTCACTACCGTTAAATGCTGCTCTGGTCTTAAGTAACGAACTACGGCTAAGGTGCTAGTCCCAGCGTCTAAAAAAATAACGTCTTCATCAGCGATCTTAGCTGCGGCTAACTGTGCGATCTGTTCTTTAGCTGACACATTTTGTGTCGATTTACCGGTCATATCCATTTCGCGTTGCAAGTCGTGTTTAGCCTTAGCACCGCCATGGATCCGAACCAATGAACCTTGCTCTTCCAAGATCTGCAAGTCACGTCTAGCAGAAGAAGTGGAACAATTCGTCTGTTGGCAAATGTCCTTTAACTTGACCACTTTACTGTCGGAAAGCATCTCCATGATCAGTTGTTGCCTTTGTTCTGCAAGCACTTCCATTACCTCCCGCAAATATACTAACAAATCGCACGTGAAAAATCAATCATATTTCGTCAAAAACTTTCAAATTATTCCAAATAATCATTATTTAACAGATTATTTGTCCAAATTCATTCTTTTTTTACATAAACCAATCAAATTCAATCAAAGAAGACTATTTTGCAAGGGTTCATTTAAAGTAAATTATATACTATAATTGGTTGTAATTAGTTTCACAAAGGAGAGAGCTAAATGAATAAAAAAGCCGTTGTTCTTGTCAATCTAGGCACGCCTGAAAAGCCGACTACTGCGAGTGTTAGAGCATATCTGAACACTTTCTTATCGGATCAAAGAGTAATCAAAATGAATCCGCTTTTGTGGCAGCCGATCTTACATACGATGATCTTGCCGCATCGTCCACAACGATCTGCCAAACTATATCAGCAGATCTGGCGTGAAGATGGGTCGCCCCTACTGACCTATGCTAGCAAGCAGCAGGGATACCTGCAAGAACGTTTGCCAGATTACCAAGTCGAGATCGCCATGTCATACAGTCACCCACGGATCAGTGAGACATTTGAGAAATTACTAGCTTCTGGCTGTCAGGATATTACGGTCATCCCACTTTATCCCCAGTATTCCGGCACAACTGTAGGATCAGTTTATGATGAAGTTCAAGATTACTTCAGGAAATCAGATAAGATCGTGGATCTGCGCTTCATTCATTCTTTTCACGCGGAAGATGATTATATTGACTACTATGCTGAAAAAATCAAAGCTCAGCTGCAAAAAACGACAGTTGATGCGCTGCTTTTCTCTTACCATGGTGTTCCTGTTTCATATGTGACAGACGGCGATCCTTACCCACAAGAATGTACCGAAACAACTAAAAAGATCATGGAAAGAGTCGGTGATATTAAATACTTCCAAACTTTCCAGTCGAAATTTGGGCCAAGTGAGTGGTTAAAGCCGGCAACTGACTCAACTCTTAAAGGCCTGCCTCACCGTGGTTATCGTAAGGTCATGGTGATCGCACCAGGATTCGTTACCGATTGCTTGGAGACTCTGCACGAACTGAAGGTTGAAAATAAGGGCTACTTCATGACTCATGGTGGTGAGGAATTCATCTACTTACCCCCGTTTAATGATGACCCGAAGCTCGCAGACCTATTAGCGAAGTTAGTTAAGAGCTAAAACTAAGAAATTTATTACATTAAAAAAGATCCGTTGCTAAATGAACTCTTCGTTTCATTAATAGCAGCGGATCTTTACTTATAGTTTTTAATTTTCTTCAGCCTTGCGATCTTGGTAGTTTTTGTTCGTTGGCAAAATCATACCCAAAGCAACCAAAACAACTGGAGTCACAATATTGAGTGTCAGTGCAAATGGATCGCTAGAGTAGATCCCCAACAAACAACAAGCAGCCGTGATCAAGAAACACCACACACCAAACGTATAGGCGACCCCTTGATGTTTGGCAAATACATAATCGGACTGATATTTGTCACGTACCTTCCGTAACGCAATATAAGCCGCAAAGACCCACAGATAACGCAGCGGCATCATCGTAGAATTAAGTTTGATCAATTGGGACATGACCTTAGCTGCCCCAGGAACAACGGACTGCGACAAGATAATTGCACCAGACAGGATGCCGACCATCTTGATCCCATTGATGTAAGCACCGTACTTATTTTTCTTCAGCAAACCTGATGGGATGAATTCTTTCGCTTCAGTGCTGCCAAGTAAAATTCTCAACGGAGCGTCAATACTCAAGCATAACGTGGAGAACTGGCCGATCACATTTGTAATAGCATAGATCACCAGCAAAACATTACCTACATGATAATAGTTACCAAGTTTTTGGAAAGCCCAGTAATCACCGTTAGCAATATAACTATCAAAATTATCTTTGACAGCATTCGGATCAAACATCATTGCCATCGCAATCGTACCCAAAATAGCTGAGATCATAACCATAATAGCTAACACGATCATGGCTTTCGGGAAATTTTTGGATGGATCTTTCAATTTGTTAACGTAGGGCGAGATCTTTTCACATCCACCGACGGCAAAAACCAAGATCGACAATGAGGTGAAGTAATTTACGTTAAAGTTTGGGATCAAATTCTTCCAGCTCAGATCGATCGAATGAAAACTAACAGCCGGATTAATAGCCGGTGCAGCAAACATCATCACTATGTATAAGATCGACATGATAAATGTAGCACTTCCGGCCAAAGTTGCCAAAGTTTCAAGAACGGTCAACCCGTGGGAAGCAAGCCAACAAAAGAACACGAATAATAAGAACGTAATGAACTGGATCGTAACGGTACTGGTCTGATCAAATTTTGTCACATTTTGAAAAATTGCCCAGGTCAAAGCACGCAAACCGCCAGTTCCTTTACCAGCAATATAAGCGACGTGGCAGGCCCAATAAGTCCACCCAGCGTAATAAGCCCATTTGGGACCCATCGTTTCGTTGACCCATGAACTAACGCCACCGCCAGATTCCTTGAAGGTAGAACCCAGTTCACCAACGATCAGAGCATAGGGTACGAAGTACAGTGCAAACATAAGCACCCAACTAAAGACAACTTTGATCCCGCCAAAATACATGTAGCCATTAATGACATTCCCAAAGCCCCAAACAGTTGAAAAAGCCATCAGGGCGAGGGTAGACCAAGTCATTTTCTTTTTATTTTGTGTTGCAAGATCATCCATAAAAATCACTTCTTTCTAATTAATAAGAGAGCGGAGCATGCCGCTTAAACCTTGAGCATTATTGGAGTCAAGCATTATAGCGCGTTTCTCAGTGGTGTAGTGCTTGACTTGGATAAGCAGAAAGGTTTGGCTTGCGCAGCTCGACTATAAAACAGAGAGCGCAGTGAAGCGGGAGAAAGTGAGCACTATCGTAGTCTAGTCATATAGCGCGAGGTTTGCGCTGTGTGGCTAGACTGGGATAGGCGGAGCTTTCTGCTTCATATAGCTCGACTATGAAAACAGAGCGGAGCATGCCGGGTTGGACTCGAGCACTAACAAGACCTGCTATTATGGCGTGTGGTTTTCACGCCATGATAGTGGGTCTGGTTAGGCGGAAAGGTCCAGGCTTGCGCAGCTCAACTATAAAACAGAACCAAGCGGAAAAAGTAAGCAACAATAACCCACAAAAACCTCGCCAGTCCTGTTTAAATAAAAAAACGAGCTGATCAAAAAGAATTTCAACGAAACTTACCATTATAACGTGGAAGTCCTTGACAAATACCAACTTTTTGATCGCTACGTATCACTGTTATCAATATTATAGCTTATCTTTTTAGTCTAAAACTATCATGAGTAAATGGTAATATAACTCTCAATGTATCACAATGATTATTTTTTGCGTCTGTCATTTTTGTATGCTGTTTTTCCAAAAAAATAGGCTAACATTTGACTGTCAGCCTTTGATCACATTTATTCTTTGTCTTGCTCGTCGCTATTCTTCAAACCTTCAGCGGCACCCTTAGCTGCATCTTTGGCATCTTTCGCCTTTTGTTTTGCTTTATTTGCAAAACCTTCAGCTTTACCTTCAGCTTCTTTACCTTTATCACCAGTTGCCTTACCTACTACTTCTTTTCCTTTACTCTTTACTTCATCCAATTTGTCATCAAAGTTACTCACAGTAAACACTCCTCGTAATCAGATTTGCTTAAATCAGTTTTTGCTTATCTAAGCACCTGTATTATACCCAATGCGTTAAAACGATACCACTTTAACGCTCGTTTATTTTCTTTTAGTTAAATTATAGATAGCGATACACAATAAGATAAATAAGCCCAGCTGAAATGTAATTTTGATAGAAAATGTCATAATTATCCCGCCTTTTTACTTGTAGTATGGCGGCTGACAAACGTTTGCTAAGCGAACACTTATGGGTAGTTATTAAGTTTTAAAACACCAAGAACAAGCAAAGCCGCCAGTTTTTGTTTGTTCGTTTTTTACATGTAACGTGGGATCAGTTTTCCATTTGACTGCCAGATCTCACCTGTAAAACCTGTAAAACGTAATGTAAAATTGACTCGTCTACGCAATTCACGTACTATTCCTTCAAAATAAACCCAGTCATATTCTTTAATGACACGGATCGGGATCGAGTGGGTGTTCTCGGCACCCATTTTGTATAAAAAAAAGAAATTAAATGAATGATCAAATTTATCATTAACAATCTGAATTTGATAACGAGCCCTGATATGAGGCTTAAAATAATGGTTGATCCGCTCTTCCATCACATCAACATGTTGGGCTGCTGTTTTCATAATTACCACCTCACTATTTATTATACGAACATACGTTTGTTTTTCAAGTAAATTTTTCCCATGTTAATTTGCAAATGTGCTAAAAGATAACTGTAGTGTGCTTTTTCAATAGAAAAATTATTTTCGGGAACTGTTCGAGCAAACGTTTGCCAGGGGAAATAATTAAATTAATGGCTGGCATATGTTATGGTTAACTGTAAGGACCGAGTTTAAAGGAGGATCAAATAATGTCAGATGAAAACTTAAACGACCGTCTATCCGAAAGCTTGTACGGCACACCTAAAGTCAAGCCAGACGAACAACGCAGATATTTAGGTACCTTCCGCGAGCGAGTCGCTCTAACATTGGACCAGGGCGAAGCGCAACAACCACAATTTATCGATGCTTTGCATAAAGAATTGGATCAAAACCCAGAATACCAGTTGTTGATCAATGGTAATGCGTCAGAAACAGCGGTCGACAAACTAACAGACCTGTCGAACATTGTCAGCAATCGTTCCAAACTGCTAGCTGGAAAGGCAGCACCAAGCGGAATGGATGCCTTGGCCGCCGTCGTTTGCACAAAAGACACAGCACTACACCTGCATGAAGTAGACGTTGCTAAAAGATTTCCACAATAATTAAAAAAGACCTCGTTACTTGCCATTGAATGATCCATGGCAAGCAGCGAGGTTTTTTGTTTATTCAGTTAACTCTATTAGGTAACGATTTGAAAAGAGTTTTCTTTATGCTTCTAGCTCGGCTGCTGTTCAACTGAATGCTTCTTTTAGATACTTCGGTCCGGTCAGTGACTGACTGGACGCTTCTTTTAGATACTTGAGGCCGATCAACAACTGACAGAACGTTTCTTTCCTATTCTTGAGGCCAGTTACCTCCTAACAAAGATGACTAGCCCTGATAACTTAAGTTCAAGTCAGCTAAGATCAGCTCGTTATGTTGAAACATGTTAAGTACGCACTGGTCAAAAACACATTTGCCTTGATAACCGGAAAGTGCACTTTGTAAGTTTTGCCGCTCTTTTACCGTTAAGCTGGCTCGCTGCTCTAAAATTTCTGCGTATTGCAACTCTGGTGTCTCACTGAGCATCAAATCACCTCCTACTAATACATACGTAATTAATAGGAAAAATGATTTTTTACAAACGTTTGATCTCGGCGCGCAAAATAAAAGGTGCACAGAGTGTTGTGACTACGATCGCACCGATAACAGCCGAATAATTGTTAGTCGTTAACAAATGTGCGTTAAAGCCCAACTGAGCAATGATCAACCCCATTTCACCACGCGAGATCATCCCTGCCCCGATCACCGATGAACTCTTTAAATAAAATTTGGCCAAACCAGCACCGATGCCGGCTCCTAGCCATTTGGACAATGTGCCGACGACCGTTAGCGCTAAAAATAACCAAAAATCTGCAATCAAACCCGTAAAAGTCATGTTTAGTCCGACACTAACGAAGAAAACCGGTATGAAAACTGCATAGCCGATCGGTTCGATTTTTTGATCGATCTCTTGCCGAAAGTTAGTTTGGCCGATAGCTAGTCCAGCAAAAAATGCCCCGATCGCACTACTCAAGCCGACTTTTTCTGCCAAATACGCCGCACCCAAACCAAGGATCAAGGCCATCACGGTTTCAGAGACCGGCACCAATAATTTTTCGCCCAAACGCATCAGCATCGGAACGCACCAGCGGCTGACAGCGAACAGAACTACGAAAAAGCCGACCTGTAATATCAAGCTCAGCCATAGAGGCATCTGATCGCTAGCATTGATCTTACTACCGCCGAAGCTGACCAATATACTCAACACAATGATCGACAAAACATCATCCACAACAGCTGCACCCAAGATAGTCGTCCCCTCTGGTGTATCTAACTGACGCATGTTTTTTAGAACTTCAACCGATATCGAGACCGAAGTCGCCGCAAATATCACTCCCAAAAACATATTTTCTAAATGGCCCAAACCAAAAAGCCGCCCTACTATGTACGCCCCAACGATCGGGAAGATCATACCAAACACAGCCACCAATAAGGCCGGAGTGAAATATTTTTTCAGTAACGCCAAGTCACTTTCCAAACCACCGATAAACATCAAGATCACGACACCAATTTCAGAAAAGGTCTCTATAAAATTTCCGGGATGGACCCAGTTGAGAACTGCAGGACCTATTACTACACCGACCAATAACTGGCCAATGACCGGCGGAAAATTTAAGCGTGCACTGTAATGTCCAGCCAGTGATGTTGCAAATAAAATCAAACATAACGTACCAATTGCTTCCACATCTATCTTTCCTTTCAAAATCACACAAAAAAAAGCCCGCCTCCAAACCGCCCTAGCAACCCAAACTAGGACTTGATTCTTGAAAGCCGCGGCTCCAACCGATTTATATCTCTTTAGATAATATTCTAGCATTAGTAATTGCAACAAACAATATTTACCTACTTTACTTTTAGGGTTTTCTTAATTATGCTTAATTGGAAAGAAGTTATACTGGAGGCTTTTGTTATGCAACAACGAATTGCAGTGATCTCTGATAGTCACGGAAACTCGACCGCCTTACAAGCAGCGGTTACAGACGCACTCAAGCTAGGTGCAAGTGAATTTTGGGCACTTGGGGACATGATCTTGGGTGGTGCTACGTCTGAGGAATGCCTGCAGATCTTAGACCAGATCAATTTGACACAGGTTTTACTGGGAAACTGGGAAGATAATTTTAACAAGGAAATCGCCCACCCAAACTTTGACATCAGTGACCCATCGACTGTTTATTTCACGATGTTAGCTAAATTTGAAAGTGAACATTTAAGTCAAGAACACCAAGAAAAAATCAAGAAGCTGCCTATGACTGCTAGAGAGAAAGTCGGCGGCCTTAATTTTTCCTTGACTCACAATTTACCAAATTATAATGCTGGCCATACTCTGTATCCAGATCAAAACCAAGATAACTTTGACCAGCTAGCCCTTGACCAAGAAATAGATGTTGCAATTTTTGCACACATTCATAGTCCTTTGTGGCGTTATACTCGCATGGGTCAGATCATTTTGAACCCTGGTTCAGTCGGACGTCCATGGGATCCACGTGCCAAGCTATTAAAAAATCGTGCCGCCAGCTATCTACTATTAACAGTCTCGGAAAAAGGCCTTGATGACGTTGACTTTAGGCGAGTCGAGTATGACCCAGAGATCGAACTGCAAAAAGGTGCAAAAAATGGCTTCCCTTACGTAGACTTGGAACGTAAGATCTTACTTACAGGTAATGCCTCAACTCATGACAGACCTCTGCTTAAAAAAATCAATGATAAACACGGCTATAACGAACAGGCATCAGAGTTCCTAGCACGAATGAAACAAAATCTGAAATAAGACATACAAAAACTCCCAGATCCATTTCGGACCTGGGAGTTAAAGCATTATTGCTAATCTAACGTAATCAATAATTATAGGGGGGTTATTGGTTACAAATACATTGTAGCAAACATTTTTCACAGCGTTAAGTCTCAAATCAAATTATTTTGATTTAACGTCAAATTTGTAATCTGCAGCATAAAATGGTATTTGATAAGCGCGATAGACATAACCCTTTTGCCCATAGTGCTGAAAAGTGACATTGGATACTTGAGTCCCATCTGGCTTAACTTCGATGATATTACTTTCTTTACCATCATGTTTATGTCCAAAAGTGATCAGGGTATTACCATTTTCTAAGCGCTGCGCGTAACCGATGATATTGGTGAAATTACTTTGACCCAACTGGCGCCCATATGCCCATACTTGTTTGATAGTCTTATTTTTTTGATCGATCTGATATTGTACAGCGTTTGAATAACGCTTGGAATTTTGCCTGTCTCCATTGGTAACTGCCGTATTATTATCATATAAGAGAACATTCTCCAAATTAGGATCGTTACTTTCGTTCTCTAACTCAGTTAATCCGTGTTGCCCGCCAGTTATCTTAGTTCCTTTTGCAGGAGTTAAAACAAAAGGACGGTACTTTTTCGGCCAGTCTGCCTTTTTCTTACCACTGTATAACCACTTGATCTGACTAGTTTGATAGTCCATTTTGAGTGTCAGATCCTGATTGCGGTTGGACAATAAGACCGCCTTTTCTTTTGGCAAATATCTGACCGAATTCATGTGCAGCCAGTCGTATTTTGGAGTAGCAGAGCCGTCCGAAACGGCCTTCTTATTTGCCTTATACGATGTCCACATCGATTTTGGTAAAACCCTCTTCATATCTATCACCTTAACGACCTTGCCAGTTTTATGTGATATCTCTGCTAGCGTATCTTCGCCGTAAACCGAGCCATCCGAGACCGTGGCTAAAATGTTATGGTTGGGCAATTCCTCGATGTCGTGGTGGATCAGAGTCCGTTTATTTTTCGGATCGAATTGATATTCATTATATACACGACCTAATACGTCTGTTTCGATCAAACTATTATAAACTTGTGCTTGATTATTTTTCTTAGTCAACATCATAATGTGCCCACGCGACCACGGGCTAAACACATGTTGATTGTACAAAGTCGAATACCACCGGACCTCACCGTTACTATCAAGCGCAAACGGTTCTTGAGTGGTGCGATTCATTAAGTTCAACTTGTTAGTTGAAAAGTTCATTTGAGCCGTATCCTTATTTTTAACACTTACTTTGGCTAAGCGTAAGTTAGCGGGCATTTCACCTGTCTTGAGCGTCAAAACTTTAGTAACACTAGTCCCATCTTCATATCGAACTCTTATAGTGACGTGGTTTTCATAGTTAGGATACAAGCCAACGATCGGGACCTGATGGACAGTACTTGACCCGCCGTGAACTGTATTAGTAATGCTGATTTGCGGATCTTTACCTGCAACTGTATATGTAATCTGTGCAGGAGTAGTTGTATGAAAGATCACCAAGGCCGTTAGCGGTGAAGTCTTGTATGGATTTTGTTTAACAAAAGGTGCATCGAGTGTATATTTTTCATCTTTTGCTGCTCTACGGTACTCTTGATCCAGTGTCGCCTGTTGATCTTGCCTGACAGTGATTTTATCAGCCTTGACATTTCTTTTGATTTGAGCTGTGTTCAATGGAATATCAGTTTTCTTTTTTGCGTTGTCATTTGTAGGATCTTTCTTAGGTTGAACACACCCTGTTAGAATGAGGGTTAAGATACTAATGGTTAAAAGTGCCATTAATAAAAATCGTCGGTACTTTTTACCTCTCAAAAAATCACTCCTTGTTTTACAGATTAATGTTTCTATCTTATCAATATCCATAAAGAAATGCACACCTTTAGGTTCAACAATTTAAATTGAACACAAAAATAGGATGCGGTCTCTTGCCTAACACCCTATTTTTCACTTGCTTTGTGTCTGCACCTGATCAAACAGTTATCAATTACAACTGTTATTCAAACTTAAAATAAGTTGATCCCATTGCCCACAAGAAAACTGACTGCGGATAATGCTAAAATCAATAGCAATGCAACCGCATGAGCTATTTTATGGTTAGCCATCAACGCAATATATTCACGTAAAAAGGCATTAGGAATGAAAAAATTACTTGTTTTCGCGCCGATCCCATCAATGTTTAGCCCCACATAACGTGCATAACCTGCTGCACGAAAGGTATGATAATCACTAGTTGCAAACAACCCTTTGTTTAAATTAACGTGTTTATCCTCTAATATCTTCTTGGAAAAAGCCATATTTTCATAAGTATTTTTTGATTTTTTTTCTGCCAAACATTTGTCGGACAAAGCCCCATGATCCAGCGCATACCGTTTCATTGCTATACCCTCTGGGATCGTTTCGTCTCCGCCCTGTCCACCTGAAAAGACCAACCAAGGATATTTCCCGTTCTTTTTTTCTTGCATTTGTGCAAAATCTAAGGCTCGTTGGACCCTTGAGCCTAGCAAAGGAGAAACTTGATCGCCATTCAAAAGTCCGGCGCCTAAAACGATAATATAATCCTGGTTATAGTGCGGGCGGTAAAGTCGTGTGATCAAAAAAGAAGTAATAAATGCCAAAAACCAGAAAACAAGATATGCGATGATCGGTACAACAAAAGCATTATATGCCGTCACGGAAGTTTGTGGGATCAGATCTTGATCAAGAGCACGTAGTAATGGTAAGACAAAAATTACGATGATCCCTAGGCCAAGTGTCAACATATTCCCCAAAGTATGACTTTCCTTGCGCCAAACCATAAAGGCATTCCACAACAACAATAGTCCCAGCGAGGCATATAAGATAAACAATGGTGTTGAAATAATCACTAACACCCACAGCATCAAAGAAATAAGCCACTTAATGTTAGTTGTTTCGATCCCAATGATCATTGTCACACCACCAACCAACAGTGCGACGTTGAGAAGCGCTCCGTTTAACAAACGGAACTTATTTTGATGCAGGCTCACACCTAACAAAATCAAGCAAAGTAATGTAAAAATTATCCCGCCACTAAAAAAGAACGTAATTTGGCTCATTTAAAAATACCTCAATCATTCTAAGATTAATTAGTCTATCAGCTTATTAGCTAGTCAAACTAATTCTACAAGAAAATCAGTTTTTTTCAAATTAGAGGCACGATTTCCTTACTTCCCATCTAATAAGGCAATACCTTGTTCATCTAAAGCATCAATAACCTTGTGATAGACTTTTTCATTTCCGACCCGCTCAGCAAAAGTATACGCCATGTATAACGCTTTGATAGACTCACCAGTCCATTGGTCCTCTTTGCCAGCCAGCGCAAAAGCTAAATTACAATACAAAACATCGACAAGGCCTAAGATCATTTTCTCTTGTGTAGAATGAATACCCAGCTGCGCAAAGTAGATCGCTTTATCATATTTTTTGGTACAAAGATAATAAAACGAACTGCTAGCCCAAATAGCTAAAGCGGCATAATTATGTTTTTCGGGTTCAAGATCTTGAAATGTTTCTATTGCAAGTTCAGTATAGTATCCTGCAGCGTCTAATTTATCTTCACAAAGATATTGGTACCCTAAATCGCTAGCAACTAACGCCCACAACACCCCTAAACTTTCCCGATCTTCTTGTAAGATCTTATTATAAGTAAAGATCGTGTCAGAACGCTGGTCATCATTACGTGCGGCAAGCCAAGCTTTTAAAAATTCTAAAAACATTGCCTGATCTGGGCTAATATATGTGTTTTGGTTGATTCTTTCTAAAAGCTCGCTTCCCGCTCGAAATTGGCGATGCAGCAAACGAACACTCACCGCCATGAATAATTGTTTAGTATCGACAAACTCGTCAGTTTCCACTGTTTCTGCAAAGCTTAAATTTAGGCGAGTAACAATTTTCTCCAAAGTTTCTCCAGATGGAGTAGATGATCTCGCTTCTATCTGACTGATCATGCCCTGTGAGGTAATACCCTCTGCTAATTTAGCCTGAGACATTTTTAGTTCTTTTCTTCTTTTACGAATTAATTCGCCATTGATCATTATATGTTTCCTCTCACTAAAAAAATATTATGTTAGTTCGACCCGATCAACTATAGATTCACAATATCCCTTAATTATACACATAATTAAACAATTCGACCATGCTCTAATAAATATTTATTGATATACATTGTTGAACGTTAGCTTGATAGGGATAACTATTTGTAAGCTAATGGTCAACGAGGGGGAGGACCGCAAAATTAAGTTCCCACATCAGAAGTAATACTATATAATTCATCCAAGGACAAAAGTATTTATCACTTACACAAAAAACTGCTCCCATCCAGTGACCGGAAGCAGCCCTTCTTTTAAACTAATTCTTTTTTTGATAAGTCGACCTTGTAACACCTTTGATAACCATACTTGTCTCTCACAATGGCATAGTATAAAGTACTACCTGCTCTAGTAAACTTTTCAACATCTTCTACGTGTCCGTCAACTTGCGCAGTACGTAAAACTTCTTGGATGCGATGTTTGACATCACGTCCTGGCAAAAAAGATCCGAAAAAATCAAAATTTTTCTGCACTTTGATCGCTCCTTTATTTATGGTACTTGGGTGTACAGCGTCACTTTTTCATCATAAAAATTATCCCGTAAATTGCGCAATAACATCCTTACTGATTCATGAAATTCTTGCCAATTTTCTCCATCGTGTGCGCGATCTTTTTGCCCATCAAAGTATAAGACACCATATGAATCACTGATCTGACCTTGCTGCGTATTCTCCACTAAAAAGCCCAAAGAATTACCCAAGACCACCGTATAGACTACTGCATCATCGCTAAAATTATAATTTTTAACAAAACGCAGAGTAACATTATTGCGAGAGACAAGTTGAGTTAGTTCGGGAACTTCTCGCAGCAAAGTCCGATAAACCATCGCTAGCTGTGCAAAATGTTCCAAATCACGGCGCGCAATCTCCTCACCTTCTTCATAACCATAAAGATGTGCATTCGCGCGCAAACTGCTTTTGTAAATCACCTTGTTTTTTCCAGAAAGAGCTACAATATTTGTAAATGCGTTCTCCAAATAACTTGCCATGATTGATCGCGCCTCTTTTCTTAAACCCAAAACCAGACTGTGATCAACGATTATCATTACCTTTATTTTAACCCATAAGTATTTTTTCTTCTTGTATAACGCTCAAAAAGCCGAACTTCCCTAATTTGCAAACATTTGAAAAGCACTCTTAAGTCTCTTCACGATAAAGGCGCAAAATCGTTATTGACATTAACTCATTTTCCCCTTAAACTTCTAATAATATTATAATAAAAATACATAAAACATAGGCAATTGTTTTTTGATGCGCTTTAATGAACCTCCGTTGCGCATACATTCATGGGAGGGAACTATATGTTTAAAAATTATACGAGGATCCCTTTAATTGGGCGAATACTTGTGGGCATTGTGGTCGGTGTGCTTGTTGGGATAGCATTTCCTTCCTGGACCTGGATCGACATTTTGGGCGACCTTTTCATCGGGGCCTTGCAAGCCATCGCTCCTCTGCTAGTATTCTTGGTGATCATGTCAGCTATCTCTGGTTACGAAAAAGGTGCGGAGAATCACTTTGGAACAGTGATCATTTTATATTTAGGTGCCACGTTCCTGTCTGCGATCGTTGCCGTGGCTGCTTCATACTTTTTCCCGGTCAAACTCGTACTCTCTAAGGCCACGACTGCCGATGCGGCTAATGCTCCCAAAGGATTAGGCTCTATCATCAATGATCTGTTGACCACAGCAGTCTCCAACCCTGTCCACGCTGTAATGAATGGGGATTATCTAGCAATTCTATTTTGGGCGGTCTTATTGGGGATCGCTTTGCAAGCCGTTAGTCAAAAAACACGTGCTATTGTTGGTGATTTCTCCAAAATGATCAGCAACGTGGCGGGCTGGATCATTCAATTTGCACCATTTGGTATTATCGGCTTGATTCACAAATCCTTGGTCGAAACCGGGACTAAAGGTGTCGTTCGCTACGGCCAATTGGTCTTATTGTTGGTTGGTACAATGATTTTTGTCTACCTAGTCGTCTATTCTCTAATGGTCTGGGTGTTAACTCGCCAAAATCCCTTCCCGCTTGTTTTTTGGACCTTGAAGGTTTCAGGGATCCCAGCCTTTTTCACCAGAAGTAGTGCTGTAAACATCCCGATCAACTTGGAAGCTTGTAAAGATTTGGGTTTGAATGAAAAGAGTTATGGTGTTTCTATACCTCTAGGTGGTTCAGCTAACTCTGGCGGCGCGGCGATCACGATCTCTATCATGACGCTCGCAACTACCCACACTTTGGGGATGGACTTTTCTTTCCCATTAGCGTTGATCCTTTGCTTCTTAACGGCGATCGCTTCGACAGGTGCATCCGGGATCGCTGGAGGATCGTTATTGTTGATACCAATGGCTTGCAGCTTGTTTGGTATTAGTAATGATATAGCCATGCAAGTTGTTGGTATTGGTTTTGTGATCGGAGTTATCCAAGATTCTGTCGAAACGGCCGTTAATTCAGCATCCGACCTCTTATTCACGGCGGCCGCAGAATACGGCGATCTGCGCAAGACGGGTAAGCCGGTCGATATTAAAAACGCAGTTCATCAGGCCAATAGGGCCAGAGGATAAATGATATTGAGGCAATAGATACCAGTCATGTTTGTGTTGATCCTATTAAGTGGTACTATCGTTTAGCAGCAAAATCAACACTTTAAATTTAAAGAAAAGCGATCACTGAAGCTTAGGATATGGTGGGCTAAAGTCTAACTTTGCATTGCTTTTCTTTTCTAAGTGCTCATGCTATAAGACAAATGTAAAAAGAGGCCGTTTCAAGGCGGCGATGAATTTAATAAGACGGCATTAGGCTACCCTGTAACCGCCAAAGTTATACAGGGCGGCTTTTTATTTATTCTTTTTATTGGACAAAACAGCCACTAATTTGCCAAAAGCAATCATTAGCGACAGCGCTTTAAAAACGCTCATGACTGTGAAACCTTCCTGAAGATTTTTCATGTTTCCATGAGTCTCACGTCACAAAGAAAAAGACAGCCACCACCCTTAAAACCGCTTGCTAAAAATTACTGGTTTTTTGCTTTTTTCAATAGCCTCTCTTCCCTTATATTCAACAATTTTTTAAAATGTGTATATTGTTATTCTTTGAAATTTATATTAACCTGTATCATATAAATACTCAACATGTCGTTCATTAAAGACGGGGACGATCATATGGAAAATTTTATTTCAGTCAAAGATGAAAGTAAGATTTTTAAAAGCGGAGAAAATAAAGTATATGCTAACAATAAAGTCAGTTTTGAAATAAAAAAAGGAGAACTTACGATTATTTTAGGTAGTTCGGGAGCAGGCAAAACTACACTGCTGAACATATTAGGAGGAATGGATTCTGCTTCCGAAGGATCCGTGAATGTAAGTGGACAAGAAATCAGTCAAATAACTAAAAAAGAGATGACAACTTACCGTCGAGAACAGGTTGGTTTTGTGTTCCAATTCTATAATCTGATCCCAAATTTGACTACACTTGAAAATGTGGAGCTGGCCAGTGAGATCTCACATAATGCGCTTGATCCTGCAAAAGTCCTGTCGGACGTAGGTTTAGCAAAGATGTTGGACCGTTTCCCAGCCCAATTGTCTGGTGGTGAGCAACAACGAGCCTCGATAGCTCGAGCGGTTGCAAAAAATCCCAAACTTTTACTTTCTGATGAGCCGACCGGTGCATTAGATTATAAGATCGGCAAAACAATTCTACAGTTACTGCAAGATTTCAGTCACAAAGATAACAAAACTGTGATCATAGTAACTCATAATGCCGCAATTAAGGCAATGGCCGACCATGTAATCGAGATCGGCGACGGTAAAGTTATGAAGGATTATTTAAATGATCAACCACAGCCAGTTAAAAATATTGAATGGTAGGTGAATACCTTGCAAAAAACTTTACGAAAAAATATTTGGCGGGAATTTAATTCATCCTTTGCGCGCTTTATTTCAATTTCAATTTTATTAGCCTTGGGAACCTTTGTCCTGATCGGACTTAAAGTGACTGGAAATGACATGCGTGCTACTGGAAATGCTTATTTTAACGAACATCAAATGGCTGATGCTCAAGTTACAAGCCAAGTCGGTTTTAACAGTTCTGACCGCCACTATCTGGCTAACATGTCACATGTTAAGCAAGCCGAGTTTTCCAAGTATAAGGATGCTGTATTATCCGGCTCTAATAAAACAGTCAGATTAAACGAAAAAACAAGCGATCTTTCACTTTACAAACCGGTGAAGGGACGTTTGCCGCATAATTCCCACGAGATCGCGCTGAGCAAATACGAATCAAGCAACTATAAGCTCGGCCAACAAATAAATTTAGTTAATAATCACGGTCATCAAGACGTTAGCGGCTTAAAACATACCAAGTACAAGATCGTCGGTTTTGTCACTTCTAGTGATTATTTGCAAAAGAAAAACCTTGGGACCTCAAACGCCGGCAAAGGACAGATCGATACTTTCGCTGTCTTGAGCAAGGGGGCTTTTAGCCAGCAATTACCAAACGTTGCCAAGATTTCCTATAATAATCTCAAAGGAGCAAGTTATTCAAACAAATTTGAAGATCAGCTCAATCGAAATGTCGACCATGCACAAGATAGATTAACCAAACAGGCTGAACGACGTCAAGAAAAAATGCAGCAACAAGCACTGGATAAGGTACAGGTTCAGGCTGATAAGTTGGAGTCGCAACAGACTTCATTTGAGCAAAAACAAAACCAGTTAAAGCAGTCCAAAAGACGGCTAGATAAGGCTTCGTCACAGTTAAGTCAAAATCGGCAAGCATTAACTGCCAAACAGGCACAGACAGCACGCTCGCCAATGGGGTCTCAAAAAACAGCGGCCCAACGCCAACTGCAGCAACAGCAGCAGCAACTACAAGCTGAACAAGTAAAGATCAATACCCAGCAACAACAATATCAGCAAAATTCTCACCAGCTGCAAACGCAGGACCAAAAATTAAAACAGGCTCAAGAAAAAATTGCCAGCAAAAAAAGTGAGATCAAAAGCCAAAGCAAACTGACTTACCAACTCCAAGCACGTAATGACTATAATCAGGGTTACAATCAATTTGGTGAAGCAGCTAAACGGATCGACGTTTTATCTAACACCTTCCCGCTCATTTTCTTCGCAGTCGCAGTCTTAGTCACCTTAACTACCATGTCTCGGATGGCTGAAGAAAAAAGGACCGACATCGGAACACTACGGGCATTAGGTTATACTAAATTTGATGCTTTGAAGATGTTCTTGCTTTATGGCAGTAGTGCGGCTGTTTTAGGGACAGCGATCGGGAGCTTCTTTGGAACTTGGCTCTTGCCACAAAGGATCTATGCTGCTTACGCGGCCAATTTAGCAGTCCCTCAGATAAAAACTCCGCCCTCTGCTTTATGGATCGCGATCAGCCTGGTTTTTGCCTTAGTCTGTACTGTCGTGCCTGCTATCTATGTCGTGTGGAATTCTTTACAGGAACAGCCAGCCGAGTTGATGACAGAAAAGCCTCCACGTTCTGGCGCGAAAGTATTGTTGGAAAAAGTACCCTTTATCTGGCAAAAATTGTCTTTTGATCATAAAGTTACAATACGTAACTTGTTTAGGTACAAAAGTCGGATGTTCATGACAATCATTGGCATCTTTGGCTGTACCTCGTTATTGATCACCGGTTTTGGGTTACGTGATTCTTTGAATGGGATCATTGATAACCAGTATCAAAAGATCGTTCATTATGATGTGATCGGGGTCTTTGACCCACAAGCTTCTCAATCTCAAAAGACAGCTTATCAAAATAAAGTCTCCGATATAGATGAAGTCAAAAAACAAAGTACCATTTACTACGAATCTGTCACGGCTAAACCTAAGGATGTTGCAAATAACCAACAAGTTTCTTTGATCGTGCCGCAAAAAGAAGCAAAGTTTGGCGATTTTATGACCCTCCGCGATCCTGCGAGTCATAAAAAACTACAACTTCAAGATAATGGTGCAGTCATTACGGAGAAATTAGCCCGCTTAGGCGGTTATCAAGTCGGTGATCATCTGGCCATAAAAGACAACACGGGTAAAAAACATCGCATCAAAGTCAGCGGCATTAGTCAGCTGTATGTCGGACACGATGTCGTTATGAACAGCGCATATTATCATAAGGTCTTTGACCAGCCCGTCAAGTATAACGCCAAGATCCTTGACCTGCATGATCGTTCTGCTGCATCGATCAACCATGTCTCACGCCAGCTCAACAGACAGCAGGCAGCTATGACTGCAGTCCAGTCTAACCAGGCGAAAGATACAGTCAATACAATTTTAGACGGATTAAACAATATTGTGCTGATCATTGTACTCGCTTCGTCTGTGCTATCCTTTGTAGTCTTGTTTACTTTAACTAATATCAACGTATCAGAAAGGATACGAGAATTGGCAACGTTGAGAGTCTTAGGTTTCTATCAACGCGAAACGGTCCTATATGTATACAGAGAAACATTGATCTTGACTGTAGCAGGGATCCTATTTGGTTTTGGCGGCGGCTATTACCTACACCATTTCATTATGGAAACTCTTCCGCCTAACAATGCCTTAGCAGATATGAATTTACTGTGGACGAATTTCGCTTTATCAACGGGCATGACCCTGATTTTCTCCTTGATCGTAATGTTGATCATGGCTCGCAAGATCAGCAAAATAGACATGCAAGGAGCCTTAAAATCAGTCGATTAGAGATCAGCAAAAAATAATCACCTTCGATATTTACCCCTAAAGTTGAAACATAACTTTAGGGGTATTTAGCTAATTACGAACTAGCACCACGCATATTAAGCGGCCGCTATCCCTAGTTTTTAAAATCTAATATTTAGCCGTGTACAATATGCCAGCTTAGTTGCATTGAGTATGTATGGGTGTAACCCTACTTACCCGCTATGTAACAGCAAAAACTTTTGGAGCTTAGTCTTCTAGTGGCGGCGCCCTATTCCATAGACAATGGTCACACTTTTTAAATTAAGTCATGTATGAAGGAAATAGGTGCTTTTATCTGGGGGAGAGATGATAAACAACCAAATTCTGCTCAAGTGATCCTTTTCCTTAAAAGTGCAAAAAGTTTGAACTGATATCACTCCAATGTTATTCTTAAGATGTTTAATCGCGTACGATTATTATCACGCATGTCGAGCAATAAATCGTTGAATTGAAACTGTGTATTTAAGAAAGGAGCTTTTTTATGAGTTTGGATTATGATTCAATGAAAAAAATAGGTGTGTCGCGTTCTGTAAATACAGGTGGACGTGAAGGTCAATCAGTAGCGCCTGACGGCAGTTTTTCAGTTAACACTTCAATGACTAAAAAAGACGGAGCAACTACACCAGAAATGTTATTCGCTGCTGGTTTTGCTGCCTGTTTCAACAGTGCAATGTCCTTTTCATTGAACAAAGCAGGTAAAGATGATCTTCATCGAAATGTAACTGCCAATGTTGATCTTTATGCAGCAGGCCAGACTGATTTTAATTTGAAAGTCAGACTTGTTGGTCATATTGATGGTGTCGATCCAGAAGAAACCCAAAAATATATGGAAGAAACTGCAAAAGTTTGCCCGTACTCTAAAGCAGTAGCAGGAAACATTGACGTTGAAGTTTCAGCCGAATAAAAACCACAGAGTCTCCCTTCTCGTAGGTGGAGACTTTTTTTATGGGTACAAAAAAAGCAAGCGGTTGGCTGCTTACCGTTTGCCTTTTATCTGCAAGTTTTGATCCACTGTAAGTGTTCTTTTAGCTTAGGATCTTCTGAGATCTCAGGGTCTTGCGCCCAATTATCTCCATATGTTTGGTCCAAATAACTGATGATCTTATGTGTCCGGATCCGCATTTCTTCACGCTCTGACATTACTTTCTCCCCTTTAAAATCAACGCACTTTATCATATCAATTCTATCATAGTCCATTTTAGGAAAATAAGTTCAAAAAAAGCTTACCAAGGTGGAGTGAAACGGAGAAAGTGAGCACCAGCGGGCTTAAATTTTGTGATGCATTTTTGCATTGCGAAAGCTAAGCACGATCGTGTGACCATCTTCTATCACGCGCAAACCGATAAAAAACAAGTTCTTCTAAAATTCGAGCCAAGTATCTTCCATTTCAACCAATGATTATAAGACGTATTTTTCAACTGCAACTGCTAGTCCATCATGCTCATTATCTTCCGTGACCACTTGTGCTTCTTGTTTAACAGTTGAATTAGCATTTCCCATCGCAACTCCTAGCCCAGCAGTTTCGATCATTGTTAAGTCGTTATCCTGATCTCCAACTGCCATGACCTCACTGGGCATGATCTTTAATTTGCCGGCTAATTCCACCATAGCCTGCCCTTTTGTGGCTAAGGGATGCATAAATTCAAAAAACCATTCTTCACTATGAACGCAGTAGTATTTATCTCGTACTTTTTGCGGCAAATTGTCTATTGCCTGATCTAAAACTTTCGGCACATCGGCCCACATATATTTGGCGAGATGAGAGACCTCTGTTGGTAATGCAGCAGGTCTGACATGCAGCAGCATTTTAGTGAAGTAGGAATCCATCACAGTCACTGGACTAATGTCTGGAGTTGTCAGATAAATATTACCGTCCGGTGTAACTGCTTGTCCCCTGACCCCTAATTTGTGCGCAAGTTCATCCAACAAACAAAAATCTTGTCCCGTTAATAAGTTGGCGATCAAAGGCCTATCGCCAGTTCCATGTTGTACCTGGGCTCCATTAAAGGTTATCACATAGTCGTCGTTTCCTGTTAACCCAAGCTCTGACAAATATTCTTGTACTCCCACAAGTGGGCGCCCACTACATAGAACTACATAAATACCTTGCCGCCTCGCTTCTTGTAAGACCTCCTTAGTATGCGTACTGATTTGTTTATTATTATTCAACAAAGTCCCATCAATATCAGTAGTGATCATTTTAATAGCCATGTATGTACCCCTTTCCATTAAACATTTCTTTCATTTTAACTTATTTTCTAGAAAAGGTTACAGTCTTTTAAAATAAAGATCCAGCAGTCTTATCATTAGACTACTGGATCTTTACTTTGTTACATTTTTGAAAAGCTATTCCACCCTATTATTCTCGATCAACTCTTGTTGCTGATCGTACAATGCTTTTGTAATAAAGACAGGGTATTCATCAGGGTATAACAAACGTTTCTTAGATGCCGGCAGCTCTGCTAACTTCTCTTTACTATACTTTTGAATATCAAATACGCTCGGAGAACCCGTCAGTAATTCACCTTTTTCATTTAAAGCTTCTTTTTGCAGTTCAATGGCTTGAACATTTTTCAAAGTCCGATATCTCTTCGTTGCTTCAGGATCGGCACTTAAGACTTTCATTTCATCGATATTTTTGTTGATTTTTTCATCGCGTAATGAAACAAGGTCAGCAAAAGGGGACCCTGTCCGTGGATCGTACAAACGGTAAACTTGTTTGCGTCCTGGAAGTGTTAATTTACCCAAGCTGGCACTAACTTTAACTTTCGGATACCAAACGTCATCGTTTTTTTGCACAGCACCTAACTTGTATACACCGCTTAAAACTGGCGAGCTGGCACTTGTGATCAGGTTCTCACCCACACCAAAGTTATCGATAGCAGCACCTTCACTGACCAAAGATTGAATAATATGCTCGTCTAAAGAATTTGATGCTGTGATCGTTGCTTGTGTATAGCCAGCATTATCTAACATCTGGCGAGCTTGTGTTGACAATTGTGTGATATCACCAGAATCGATCCGGATCCCAAATTTGTCATAACCTTTAGCTGAAAGTTGGTCAAAAACTTTAATGGCATTTGGCACGCCAGACTCTAAAACATCATAGGTATCGACCAATAACGAACAGTTTTGCGGGTAGATCTTACCCCAAGCTGCAAAAGCTGCAAATTCGTTATCAAATGCTTCGATCCAACTATGAGCCATTGTTCCTGAGACTGGAATACCAAATTTTTGACCCGCTAACAAATTTGAAGTGCCGGTACAACCACCTATCACAGCAGCACGGGCACCATATACGGCACTCGCTGGGCCCTGTGCACGGCGAGCCCCAAACTCCATCACTGCACGGCCTTTGGAAGCAGCCACTATCCGACGTGCTTTAGTTGCGATCAAAGTCTGATGATTGATAACATTCAAAAGCAAGGTCTCAAATAACTGAGCTTGCAATAATGGCCCCTCAACTGTGACAACTGGCTCACGTGGAAAAACTGGTGTCCCTTCCGGAATTGTATAGACCTTGCACTCAAACTTAAAATCACGAAGATAATTTAAGAATTCCTGAGAGAAAAGTCCCAGGCCATTCAAGTAGTCAAGATCTTCTTGTTCATAGTGAAAGTTTTTCATCTCTTCCAGTGCAGTCTCTACTCCGGCCAATACAACGAATCGTCCGTTATCCGGTAATTTACGAAAGAACATATCAAAAGAACCGCGTTGTTCCTTCATGTCTTGGTAAAAACCATTTGCCATTGTATATTCATATAAATCAGTTAATAGTGCCATGTTTCCTTGCTCGATCATTGATCGTTCCTCCCAGAACAATTAAAAGTAATTATTACTTTTAATAAAATATAAAAAAATATTTCTAAGCTATCTTATTGATAGTACACTTCTTATTATTTAAATGCAACCCAAAAAGACTGGCACCTATTTCAAACGATATACTCTTGCCGGTCGGCCACGTTTTTTAGCTGTCACGGTCCCTGCTTCCACGAACAACTTACCATGTGTTTTCTTAAAATTAGAATTATCGATCTGTTCTAATCTTGTTTTTAAAAACGGCGCGTACACACTACGTGCCTCTTTTAAAGTAAATGTATCGCCTAAGATCAGCAAAATATTTGGTTGATAGTTCAGCTTATTTTTGATCCGCAAACACCCCACCTTAATGATCCAATCATGATCAAAAGCCAGTTTGCCGCTGATAGTTTGACCATAATTTGCTAGGTTATGATAGTATTGTTCCTGAAATTCAGCTTGAGCAACACGGTAGTGCTCATTACCGTTACAAAAATAATATTCATGGTCTTTGACTGTTAAAGCAAACCATTTGGCATCGATCGCCCCATAACCAGCATTCAGCGGCGGCATTTCCGGCAGAAATGTCATGTATGCCAGCGATAAAGCGCGCTGACTTGCACTTAAGCGTTGCGGTTCAGTAAAAGTCTCCAATTGTTCAGTATGAAAGGCGGCTAATTTCAGTCCGATCTTATCATGTACCAGTCGTAAAGCAGCTTGATCGGCACTCTCATCTTCACCCAAAAATGTTTCAGGTAATGACCACATGTTTTTAGCAGGTTTTTCTGCTCGTTTGACGAGCAATAAATTCACCTGGCCTTTTTGCCGATCATAACTCCAGATCAAATTAACAATATTGACCTTTGTCGCACGATTTTCTTCTTGCATCAGTGCCCTTTGCCTCCAAACATTCAAATATCATTTATATTGATTATAACCGATTCAATTTTATGTTAAAACCATTGGCGCTAACCCTGAAAGCTTATCGCTTGTCTTTTGACAAATTTCCTTATAAAATGTAAGTGATATAGCGAAATACAAGGAGGTTTTTTAATGACTAAAGTTGGGATCATTGGCGCAACTGGCATGGCCGGTTCAGCTACTTTCAAAGAAGCTCAAGTTGCAGGATTAGATGTTACAGCCATCGTACGTAATGCAGCTAAAGCTAAAAAAGAACTAGGGGATTCGATCCAGATCCTCGAAAAAGACGCATTTGCTTTAACAAAAGAAGACCTTGCTGGTTTTGATGTTGTAGTCGACGCCTTTTCGACCGCTCCCGCACAAGCATACTTACACGTGGATCTGACAGCACATTTGATCAGTTTATTCCGTGAAGAAAAACAACCACGCTTCATCTTTATTCTGGGTGCCGGCAGTTTGCATGCAGGTGACGACGATCACTTGGTAGTGGAAGATATCAAGAAAGCTCCCGGTTCAGAAGCATTTATCAACACACCGATCAACCAATTGGCAGAGTTGCACTTCTTGCAAGATGTAACCAACGTCAACTGGGTCGGCGTCTCACCAGCTTCCTCATTTGTAGCCGGTGAAGCAGCTGACAACATTTTATACGGTAAAGAAGAATTGCTGACTGATTCAGAAGGCAATTCAGAAACAACCGGTGGTACAATGGCTAAAGCAATCGTCAAAGAGATCAAAGAAGCCGGCCACAATCAGGAACGTTTCACCGTTGCTAACGGTTAATAATTATAGCCACTTCACGAATGCAGCCGTGGAGTGGCTATTTGTTTGCAAAAAATCATTAAAAACACTGCTACTTTTATTAGGAACACATTTACTATACACATTTGCTATAATAGATGGAAATGATTTGTTTGGAGGTAAAGCAATGTTTAATTTAATTCCTAATGACATGGGTGAAGTTGCCCAAAAATTAGCTTATTTGAAAACCCACGGAAAACCTGAAATTACAGAACATGATGTCTTGTTAGACACCGCAAAAGACGGTATACAAGAGATGCTTGATGAAGCTCTTGAAGGTCCATACTACAATGTCCGTTGGACCACTGAAGACCAAGTTTTATTGGTCACCGGCGCTCTTAAAGAAGAAATTGGCACAGTTAGTCCACGCACAGACTTTACAACCTTTTCAGAAGATTTCAAAAACAATGAGATCCTTTTCTGGCGTAATGTCGGAAAACAGATTGCCGCATTGATCGATCAAGAATGAGCAGCTTAACTTAGTCTTCACTGAACCGTAATATTGTCTGTTTATTTGGTGCGTCTGTACTATGCAACTTGAAAATTGTGATTTCTAAAAAATTTTAGGGATTTTGCTTGCTTTTATTATCTTATCGCGCTATATTCGATCCTAATCATTTAAAAAGAAGGAATGAAATTGAATTCGTCACAGAAACGGAAGTTTTTCTTCCTGGTTGGTGCGATCTGGCTACTGACTATTATTTTGCTCGGACTAAGTGGGATCTGTTGGTATCTTAAAGCTAGCCCGGTCTTACTTTTGCTGTTACTGGTGGCTGATTTCTTAGCGCTCAGTGCTGCCGGAACAACATTAACCGTTCCTTTCATGCTCCGTCATAACAAACGTCGTGCTAAAAAAGAAGTTGACAAAAACTAGCGGCTCAAACGTTTCCCAAAAAATATGATAGTAACTGTCTGGGAGCTGATCGGCCCTAAGTTTAGTAGATGTGGGGCCAAATGATCACTAACTGGCCCTAAATCGTGGCGATGTTGGGCCAATTAACCGCTAAACGGCCCTAAGTTCAGGTGATATTGGACCAAAAGTGAAACTCTCGCTCAATGAACGATACATCCGTGGTATTGCTAAATTTTGTAATAAAAAAGGCATGCAGAAAAAACTACTCCTGCATGCCCTTTTTATGCGCTTATTTCCACTTATTCTTGATAAACTTCTCACGACCGCCCATTTCTTCCATTTGATAACGGAATGGGTTTTTCTTGTAGAAATCCTGATGATAATCTTCTGCAGGATAAAACGGCTTGGCATCCTCGATCTGTGTCACGATCGGGTCTGGGAAACGGCCGCTTTCTTCCAATTCCTTCTTGGATGCTTCTGCGATCCGACGTTCCTCATCATTTTGGACAAAAATTACTGGCCGGTAACTGTCGCCCCTGTCTTGAAACTGTCCCATCGCGTCGGTCGGATCAGTTTGACGCCAATATACTTCGACTAGATCTTTATAAGACACAACATCTGGATCATAGTGGATCTCGACCGCCTCAGTATGTCCGGTAGTATGACTGCAAACTTGTTCATAAGTTGGATTCGGAACGTGACCACCGGTATAGCCAGAAACTACTTTATTGATCCCTGGCTGTTCGTCAAATGGTTTGACCATACACCAAAAGCATCCGCCTGCAAATATTGCTGTTTTCTCCATCTAAAGTGCTCCTCCAATAATAAAAGGCGCAGATCAATTCCGCGCCTCCTAATTTATAACTTAGTCAGTATATTGTTCCAAGATTTGCTTCAATTGATCCTTAGGATGATAACCGACGATCGTATCAACAACTTCACCGTCTTTTTTGACCATCAAGGTCGGGATACTCATGATCCCAAAATGAGATGCTGTTTCTGGGTTTTGATCGACATCCATCTTCGTGAAGTTAACATCGCCCATTTCGTCAGATAATTGTTCAACAACTGGTGACTGCATCTTACATGGACCACACCATGTTGCCCAGAAGTCTGTCAAAGTAACACCTTTGCCAGTAACTTCTTCAAAATCTGCATCCGTAATTTCTTTAACTGCCATAATTTAATTCCTCCTATATATTAAAGCATTCGGTCATCCACCAAACGCTCGCTGGTTTTTGGTGTCGATCGATTTTAGTATAGTCACTTCTGTCGTGTCCTACCTAAAATCTCCTACTACCATGATAACGTATTATTTAGAGTTTTGCACTGCATCTACAATATCGTTACTAAATTCTTCTGGCGTTGTTTTCGGTTCATAACGTCCGACCACCTGACCATCACGCCCGATCAAAAACTTCGTATAGTTCCACGCGATATCTGCGCCATCAGTTTGCCCTTTTAAATACGTATACAATGGGTCTTCGTCCTTACCATTAACGGCCACGCGCTTAGTCATTGGAAAAGTTACTCCAAAATGGAGCTTGCAATACTGCTCGGCTTCCTCATCAGAATCTAATTCTTGATTAAACTGATTGGAAGGCAAACCCACTACATTAAATCCTTGTTCATGGTACTTTTGATACAAATCTTCAATTTGTCCAAGTTGCGGAGCTAGCCCACATTTGCTGGCAGTATTTACCACCAGCAACACCTGTCCCTTAAAACTTGCGAAATCAATTTTTTGTCCATTGATCTCTTCTTTTTCAAACTCATAGATCGATGACATCGACACCACCACCTTTAGCATAATAAATATTGTGAACTTTTAAAAACAAACTCGGCTTTCAGTCGTTCACGATTTACTATGTAAAATTTACCACCATTTGCCACTTTCTTCAATACATTTGCTTACAAAATGATAGTATATTTTATTGTTAGACTGCCGTGGAAAAGTTCATGCTCGCTCGGACTCCTAGATACCAAGGTGTGCTCGGCTTTAGTAGTCGAGCTGCGCAAGCCAAACCTTTACGCCTATCCAAGTCAAACACTACACCGCTGAAAAACGCGCTATAGTGTTTGACTCCGATAATGCTCAAGGTTTAAGCGGCTTGCTACGCTCTGTTTTTGTAGTCGAGTTCCGCATGGCAGAAGGTTGCGCCTAACCAACTTCCACACTACAATGCTGAAAAGCGCATTATAGTGCGAAAGTCAGTTAGTGCTCACCTTCTGAACGCCATGCTCCACTCTGTTTCATAGTCGAGCTCTAACAAGCAAGAAGTTCCGTCTATCCAGCTCTGACATCACATCGCTTAAACCGCGATATAATGCCAGAGCTCGATAGTACTCGCTTCTTCTCGCTTGTCTACGCTCTGTTTTGATAAACCGTTTTCTTGCGTTACAATGAAAGTAACAACAAAGGAGATGATTCTGTGCTACAAATTCAACGTATCTATGATCATGAACAAAATTATCAAGCTTATCGTATACTAGTAGACAGGATGTGGCCACGCGGTGTCTCTAAAGCCAATGCTAAACTCGATAGCTGGGAAAAAGAAATCGCCCCTTCTCCAGAGTTACGCAAGTGGTTTGGACATGATCCTGAAAAATTTGGCGAATTTCGAACTTCTTATTTAGATGAATTGGCTCAAAATTCTGCTGGACCAACGTTTATCAAAACGATCAAGGAAAAGCTTGCTGCAGGTGATGTTACCTTACTGTATGGTGCTAAAGATACCGAGCATAATCAAGCAGTTGTACTCAAGGAGTTCTTAGACGATCGGTTAAAGCAAACAAATTGATCACGCACGCTTCTCATTCAGATAGTTATAATAAATTTGAACGTCACTAAAAGGAGGAAGTTTAGATGAGATTCTTATTTGAATCAAATTGCAAAGACGGACAAGATCGCTTCGTCCACTATACCGAAGATAACAAAGTCGATGCTCAAGTCGACTTCACGCCAGACGACAACAACAAAACTTACACGATCGATTCGACTGTTGTCGACCCTTCCTTGCGTGGTAAGGGGATCGGTGGTTACTTGATGTTAGAGATCGTCAATCGTGCTCGTAAAAATGGATATCAGATCATTAATGTGTGTCCTTATGCCGTCAATTTTTTCGACAAACACCATGAAGAATATTCCGACGTTTTAAAATAATCAGTAAAATGAGAATAGTGTTGGTGAACAAAATCGCCAACACTATTTTTATATGTAGGAAGCACCACATCATCCTAAATTGACGTGCTAGTGATGTTTCAGCTTAATTTATGTATTTTTTCTGTTTCTTATTTAAGTAGTAATGATGACACTTTTTATTTCGACACACAAAAATAATGATCAGACTTGATTACTTGCACATGGCAACTAGTAAAGCGCACAAAGAACGGAAAAACATTGATTTCGCACCAACATCGAACCTTTTGTCACACTATAGTTGAGTCTGACCATTATCTGATAGAGAATTTAACAAGCCCCTGACCTCTTTTCATGTGGTTTCTTTAATGAAACAACCATCTAATTTATATTTACAAAACATAAATTATGAGCTGTTCATTCCCTACGCCTTTATTGTAACCGTTTCCTCATAAAAATACAAGGCCTATTTTAATAAATATCGTGAGCCCTTAAAAATTATTATTTACAAATATCTAATCAGATTATATTAATTTTATCAGTCACTTGCGACTCTAACTAAAAAGAATGTTACATTTGGTCAAGTAGCACTTTTGACCAAGACAACATGTGCTAGAGAAATTAATATTAATTCGGTATAGTTCAAAAAAATTCATCTTTTTAATTAGCTAGTCTACCCTTCGCCAGTAAAAATGTGGTATTCTAGAAACATTATTAAAAATACTTAAGTAAAGGGGCGAGTTCTGATGAAAAAAAGTAAGATGATCCAACTTCTGGTAGCTATATTTTCAATGATCCTGGTTTTCACAGTTTCTCCAAAAGTTCACGCAGAAAAGACATACACGATCGGAACAGACGTTACATACCCACCTTTCGAATTTGCAAATAAAGACAACAAATACGTTGGGATCGACATTGACTTGATGAAAGCTATCGCAAAGGAAGAAAACTTCAAGGTCAATATCAAACCCCTCGGTTTTAATGCTGCAGTTCAATCGCTGCAGTCAAACCAAATCGACGGCGTGATCGCTGGAATGTCGATCACGCCTGAACGCAAGGCTAAATTTGATTTTTCCGATCAATATTATAAAACCGGAGTAGTCATGGCGGTCGGCAAAAATAGTAATATCAAAGGACTAAGCGATTTAAAAGGCAAACGTGTGGCTCTGAAAACAGGGACAGCCGCTGCTTCTTATGCCCGCTCACAACAGAAAAAATATGGCTTTAAAACTGTGACCTTCGATGATTCAGATAATATGTATAATGACGTCGTCACTGGCAATTCGGTCGCGACCTTCGAAGACGTTCCTGTTATGCAATACGCGATCAAAACCGGTACAAAATTGAAGATCGTAACTAAGCCAGCTGAAAGTGGTTACTACGGATTTGCAGTTATGAAAGGTCAAAATCCTGAATTACTGCAAAAATTTAACCATGGCTTGAAGGTCCTCAAGAAAAATGGTCAATACAAAAAGATCACGGACCGCTACCTTAGCACTGACACTGTAAAATCCCAAAAGAAGAAGTCAAATGATCATTCTTTTGCCGGCTTGATCAAAGAAAATTACTCTGTTTTATTAAAAGGTTTAGGTCAAACGCTTTATCTGACAGTCGTAGGGATCATTGCAGCCACGATCTTTGGAGTGATCTTCGGCTTACTAGGAGTCCTACCTAACAAATTTGCACGTGGACTATCTACAACAGTGATCTACATCTTCCGTGGCTTGCCGCTTTTGGTATTAGCCTTATTCATTTACAACGGGATACCAAGTTTGATAGGAACGAAAATTCCTGCTTTCATCGCTGGAACGATCACACTGATGCTCAACGAAGGTGCCTATACCGCAGCTTTTGTCAAAGGTGGGATCGATTCTGTCGACAGCGGGCAAATGGAGGCAGCTCGTAGTTTAGGTCTACCGTTTGGCAAGGCAATGAGTAAAGTTATCTTGCCACAAGGTATCAAGGTCATGGTCCCTTCGTTTATCAACCAGTTCATCATCACATTAAAAGATACTTCGATCCTTTCGATCATCGGTATCCTTGAACTCACACAAACCGGGAAGATCATCATAGCCAGAAACTTGGAAGGCTTCAAGATCTGGGGGATCGTAGCTTTGATGTACTTAGTGATCATCACTTTGCTAACATGGTTATCTAAGTACGTGGAAAAGAAGATGAATGACTAAAAACAGAGCGGAGCAAGCCGCTTAAACCTCGAGCATTATCGGAGTCAAGCACTATAGCACGTTTCTCAGCGGTGTAGTGCCTGACTTGGATAAGCGGAAAGGTTTGGCTTGCGCAGCTCGACTACAAACAGAGCGGAGCATGGCGTTCAGAAGGTGAGCACTAATTGACTTTCGCACTATAATGCGCTTTTCAGCATTGTAGTGTGGAAGTTGGTTAGGCGCAACCTTCTGCCATGCGGAACTCGACTACAAAAACAGAGCGGAGCAAGCCGCTTAAACCTTGAGCATTATCGGAGTCAAACACTATAGCGCGTTTCTCAGCGGTGTAGTGCTTGACTTGGATAAGCGGAAAGGTTTGGCTTGCGCAGCTCGACTACAAAAACAGAGCGTAGACAAGCGAGAAGAAGCGAGTACTATCGAGCTCTGGCATTATATCGCGGTTTTAAGCGATGTGATGTCAGAGCTGGATAGACGGAACTTCTTGCTTGTTAGAACTCGACTACAAAAACAGAGCAACCCCTTAAGTCTCGAGCAGTTTGAAAAACCTTCTCGAGGCTTTATTTGTGCTTTCAAATAGACCGAAAGTTGAAGAATTTATAGCGAACTCGTTCAGAATCGGAATACTTTCGTCGACTTCATCCAGTCATTTTCAAACCGGCGGTGTCTTTCACCGATCTCTATCCAATCGAACACCTATCGCTTAACTTGATCGCATTTTCTGATCAACATAAAATGCGTGATACACAAAAAGTCAGACAGTTTCTCGCACCTGCGAAAAAACTTGCCTGACTTTTATTTTTTAGTTATTAAAACATCACAGTGAGCAGCCTTAGGAACATAAGAAGCAACTGAACCTGCGACCATTCGTTTGAACAATCCCATTTCAGTTCCACCAATAACTAGTAGGTCATTATGATACTCAGACTGAAAGTCGTTTAAGATCACTGTCTTGGGGTTGCCAAAACGAAGGTGAAAAAAGACCTGGTCAGTGTCTAGTTTTTCTTCTTGAAGTAACCTTTCCTTTAATTCATCTAAAAATTCCTCATTGGCCTGCTCTATATCATAAATATCTTGACCATCGATCACGGCTTGGCCACCAGCCTTATATTGCAATGAATTAATATCAATGACGCGCAAAATATCTAGCCTTGCGTGATTGCGTTTTGCAGTGGCCACTGCCTTTTCTAAAGCTTGGTCAGCACCAGTCGACTTATTGACCGCAACCAAGATCCGATGATAGTTAAGTGCCATACTCACACACCCCTAAAATAAACTTACGAGTAATATCATACTCCATTTTCTCCATGAAAGCCATTTCAAAAACTCGATAATGGCAAATTTGTAGCTAACATTTACTTTTTACTTAAACTACCGACCATCAGGATAACTGATACGACCATTATTACGATACCCACCCAGTTACAGAAAATCAGGCGCAACTCATGACGGCGCAAATGATGACGGGAATACCAATCTTTAATACGATCTCTTTTTTTCCACAATATCCAAATTCCGATAAGGCCACCACCTAAAAAGACAACACTGTTGATCACTCCACTGATCTGCTTGGGCAAAGCCTCTAAAATACGTCCAAAAACATCACCCAACACTAAATTATTAAAAGAGTGCAAAGCCATCGACCACTTGATCCCGAATTTTAGTGCAACAATAGCCAGGATCAAACCGATGGCAAACGCAAAAGGAGTTTGCATGATATTCAAATGGTAGAGCCCAAATAAACTAGCCGACAATAGAATAGCAGCACTAGTACCGTACGGTTGAACGCTGCGTAAAACAAAACCGCGGAAAACTATCTCCTCCGTGACGGGAGCCAAAAATCCTGCATACAAAAACATCGACCAGGTCTCGCTACCTGCACTAGCAGAATCCAACTCAGCGGTTGCTGTAAGGCCAAATTGATTCAATAAAGTTTCCAGTCCAGTGGAATAACCTGTAAATAACAACTGTGCCAGCAACATCATAGAAACTAAGATACCAAACCTTTGCCACGTCATCTCGGAAGATCCATTCACAAAAAAGTTTTTCCTCAAACGTGGTGACGTGGCAACAAAAATCACAAATAAACCCGCAGCAACGGCTATGAAATAGGGTAACCCGACTTGATCCAACTTGTCTTCTTGCATCAGCTTTGGGTCATAAAACATTTCGATGAGCATTGCGACCATCGCTATGATTTGGAATACAATGGTATAAACTGCTCCGGTCAGCCAAACCTTTTTGATCGACCGTTGATATTCTTCCCGCTCAAATACACCGATAAAACGCACCTCATCACCGCTTTCATTAATTTTTAATGTTCATGTTTAATATGATATCATAGCCCATCGCGCAAAAAAAGAACTGGAGCTTAGCCGCTTTATTATGCAAAATATGCACATATGAAATAAAAAGCGCTAAATAACTACCAATTCCCATTGCGATCACGCTCAACTAAAAAAGAGCCTACCCTATTTACATAAGGCAGCTCTGCAACTTGTCTTGTTTCTTACTTACTGTGCTTTAAATACTTTTTCATGTTCAGACTTAAATTTATCCATCTGTACGTCATCCAAGTTACCCAATTCATGCAACTTGTTTTCGATCGTTTCAAAGACTTGCACACGATCGCTTAAGTTATCAACGAAGTCATACTTGTCGCCATCAATAACTAACAATGGTGAAGCCTTGTATTCTTTCATCCACATGTCATAACAATTTAACAAACGATGGTAATAATCTACCAGCGATGGATCATTTTCAACTAACTCATAATCACGGCCTCGTTTCTCGATACGTTTTAACATCGTTTCGTAGGAGACCCTGATCGTGATCATTAGGTCAGGCGATTTTTTGTGTGAGGCAAATGGCAATTCTTCCATCATGTTGTTCAGCAAACTCTTGTATATGTCGTATTCAACTTCTGTGGCGTTGCCCATTTCCGTGTTGATCTTCATGAAGATCTCATCTTCATAGATCGAACGGTCCAAAATGTTGTTGTCTTCACGCATTGCCTCCTTGATCATCGAAAAACGACGGTTCAAGAAGAAAGTCTGTAATAAATATGCGTATGGATTAGTAGCTTCTTTGTCGCCGGCAGCACGCTTTTGCGCAGCGATCTCGTTGCCTTTATAAAAAATCGGCAAGACGGGGTTGTCCTGCACTGGTTCATAATATGCTTTTGTTCCGAGTTCTTCTGAAAGGATATCCGTTAAACTAGACTTTCCCGACCCGATAATACCAGATAATGTAATCAAAATGATTGAAGCATCCTTTCCCTAATTAACATTAGACAAGAGCTTACCTTGTCCTGGCTCCTATTATTCGTCCATCTAATCATACGCGATTTTGCCTAAAAAATAAAGACCAAAATTTTGTTAAAGCACAACTTGTAGTTGGTGGGTTACGCTTTCACACCAGATATATGGGGTTTTAGCCTGCTAGTATTTTGTTTTCAAACGCCGAGCAAAAAGGACTGTTACCAAACTGATCGCTGCCAAGATCATCAAAATACTATAATCAAAATGACTGCCCTTTGCCGTTAATATCGCCAAAGAGGCATCCTTCTTCATCTGTTGTGCTGAAATAACTGCTGATAAAACACTTGTTCCAAAAGAACCTGCATACTGTTGAAAAGTATTAAACAGTGAATTAACGTCTGCTTTTTGTTCGATTGAAACCTGCGTGCTAGCGTCAGACATTGAGTTACTAAAACCAAAATTAAAGCCGCCACGTAAGAAAAGATAGATCAAAGTCGTCGAAAGTACACTCAGTGCTCCGGTCATTGTATAAAATAAACTTGTACCGACTAACAGGGAAATACTAGATATCATCAAAGGTAAAAATGCACCATGTGTGTCGAACAGACGGCCAGCATAGGGAGAAACAGCTGCCCCCAGTAAAGCACCTGGCAACAAGATCAGTCCAGCAACAAAGGCGCTGGTATGAATATAGTTTTCGGCAAAAATTGGAATGACAAATGAGATCCCAATATTAATAAACTGCAGGATGAAGAAGTTCAACCAACGCAAGCCTATCAATGGCTTTAACAGAAGTTTAAAGTTCAAGATCCGTCGGTCAGAAAAGTGAAAATGTAAAGCCAGCAATAAAATACCTACAATAAAACCGACCATCACCGAAGCCATAATTGCCGCCGTTTGCAAAAGCCGTACTTAAACTAAAAAAGGTCAAACTGAGCAAGGTAAGTCCGACCCAGTCAAATTTCTCCTCGGTCCCATTAGCTTTTAAGAAAATATTTTTCTCACCAAGCCAGGCAGTTAACAAAAGAAGCGGTAAAGCAATAATAAAGATCCCTCGCCATGACCAAAAAGCAGCCATTGTTCCGCCATAAGTTGGACCTAAAGCTGGTGCGAGAGAAATTATCATTGCGGCGACTCCCATGTACATCCCTAATTTTTTCTGTGGCACAAGCGACATGACCAGATGATACATCAAAGGCGTGGAGATCCCAGTTGCGATCGCCTGTAATAAACGTCCAGATAACAAGATGGGGAAAACCTGAGCTGTAGCGCACATCAACGTTCCCAGCAAATTAAAGAAAATTGCCACTGAAAATAACGAGCGGGCATTGAATTTCTTTATTAAAAAACCGGTCGTTGACATAATGATCGTTACCATCAGCAAATAACCGGAAGTGACCCACTGCATCGTCCCGAGTGTCACGTTAAATTCACGTGTTAAGGTGGGAAAAGTGACATTAAGTGAAGTCTCGACAAGTATTCCCAAAAATGACAGCATCGCTACAGCTATGATCGAGGCTTTAGATCGCCAGCTAACGTTTTGTTCGTTCATACTAATTGACTCCTTCTTTATTTACAGTTATCATAAAAGTGAAAAATGTTTCCTAGGAAACTAAGTTCATCATCTAATCTTACAACTTTCAAAACCCCATGCCAAATATTTTATTTTGCATGTCCTAAAACAAGGAAAGGGGATGACGATCCGGTGCTTTCTCAAGAGATCTTGCACAAATATAACCACCTGTTAGCCTTGGACGACGATGACGATCAAGAAAAACGATGGTTAAGCGCGCAAGATCCGAATGCTGCAGGCCTTCGGACCTCACATTTTCATATTCTTTCATATTTAAATGCACACCCGGCTGCATCCGCCAAAGAGATCGGCGAGCAATTTGGCATTTTACGAGGAACTTTGTCCAAACGAATGTCTCTTTTAGTCAAGCGTGGAATGGTTACAGTCCAAGCTGACCATAAAGACGGTCGCAGCAAACATTATTCGCTGACCTCCGGAGGAGTGAGACTTGCACATCTTCATGAGGAACTTTTGAAACAAAAAACGCTCAACTGACGGAAGTGCTCCAGACCTTTAGTAGAGAAGAATTACAAACGATCGCCATTTTTTTAACAGAGGTCACAAACGCTGAGGAAAATATGCACTATTAATGAAAGGAAGATCTTTATGCAAATACCTACTATAAAATTACGCAATGGTCTAGACTTGCCCGCAGTCGGCTTTGGAACTGCCGGCGTGAAAGGGCCATCCGGGATCGAAACCATTGCTTCTGCGATCAACAATGGTTACCGCTTGATCGATACGGCCTACAACTACGAAAATGAAGGAACAGTCGGTCAGGCCATCAAACGTTCTAGCATCGACCGTTCAGAACTGATGGTATCATCCAAACTTCCAGGACGTCATCACAAGTATAAACAAGCGATCGCTGCGATCCAAGAATCACTTTACCGGGCTGGACTGGACTATTATGACCTATATTTGATCCACTGGCCAAACCCGAAACGTGGCGAATACGTTGAAGCATGGCAAGCCTTACTTGACGCCAAACGATTTGGTTTGGTGCGTTGTGTAGGAGTTTCCAACTTCTTGCCGGCGCATTTGAACAAATTGCAAACTTAGACTGGCGAATTACCAGAGGTCAACCAAATCGAGCTGCATCCTATGTTCAGCGAACCAGCTTTGCGTAAATACGACCAAGAAAATGGGATCGTTACCGAGGCTTGGAGCCCGTTAGGCGGTGTTGGCATGGGACTAAGCCAACCGATCCGTGAGTTACCATTGATCAAACATTTGGCAGAAAAATATGGTGAAAACGGCGGCCAAATCATTTTGCGCTGGGAACACCAACTAGGAGTTTTACCGTTGCCTTTGTCACGTAACGCCGGGCGTCAGGCGCAAAACTTGGACATTTTTGACTTCTCATTAACTGACGAAGAAATACAAGAGATCATTGAGCTAGATAAGACAGATGCCCGTGTTTCGCAACAAGATCCGCTGACACACGAAGAACTATAGAACAGAACCATTCTTTCAATTTGTAAAAAGGTTGCCGCATTAAAGCGCAACCTTTTTTCTTGCTATTTGACTAATTTTGTGGGATTTTAAACTCAAATTCAAAAACAAATAGGAGGAATACCATGACTGCAAATTATGATTATGACGTAATATACATTGGCGCAGGCCACGCTTCATTTGATGGTGCCGAACCACTCGCTAAAACTGGCAAAAAAGTCGCGATCATTACCGATGATTTAATTGGCGGCACATGCACCAACCGCGGATGCAATGCTAAGATCACACTAGATGAACCAGTGAATCTGCAACGAGAAGTGGAGCGGATGCAAGGCATAGTTCACGGAAATATCACGATCGATTGGCCTGCTTTGGTCGCTCACAAGCTAGCTGTGATCAAAGATCTGCCACATGGGACTGAAAACAAGCTGACCGGTGCCGGCGTGAAAATATTTAGAGGTCATGCTAGTTTGACCGGACCACATACTGTTCAGGTCAACAAACAAACTGAATATTCTGCTGCAAAAATTGTGCTCGGAACGGGTCAGCATTCCCATCGTTTGGCTATCCCTGGCAGTGAACTCGCGCATGACAGTAGTGAATTTATGGACATCAAAGAAATGCCACAAAACATCGCGATCATTGGAGCTGGCTATGTCAGCTATGAGTTTGCCACTATCGCAAACGCCGTTGGAGCAAACGTTACTGTTTTCATGCACGGAGAACATGGCCTGCGCAGCTTTTATCAAACGTTTGTCGACAAAGTCACCGCTGATCTGCAAGACCGCGGCGTCAAATTTATCAGGAATTCCAACGTGAGTGCATTTGAAAAAAATCAGCAAGGAGTTTCGGTCCACTACGGCAATGGGCAGACAGCTAATTTTGACTGGATCTTAGATGCTACAGGGCGAGACCCGAATGTGGATGATTTAGGGCTCGCTGAGGTTGGAGTCAAATATTCTAAGACTGGGATCGAAGTCAATGATTACTTGCAGACTAATGTACCCAGCATTTATGCTGCCGGTGACGTGGTCGAGAAACCACAACCGAAATTGACTCCGACAGCAACTTTTGAATCCTACTATCTATACAAGCTTTTTAGCGGTCAAACAACTGACGCCATTAAATATCCAGCGATCCCTACTACCGTCTATACTTCACCACGAATCGCACAAGTTGGTGTGACGCCCGAACAAGCTCAGCAAACTGGTTTTGAGATCGTAGAAAATCATATCCCCGATGACTGGTACCGGCAGATCGACCAAGAAACCTTGGGTGACCGCGTTTTAATCTTTGACAAGCAACAGCGCTTGGTAGGAGTGACAGAATTTAGTGACAAGGCCGAAGATGCCGTCAACACCTACCTTCCAGCCATCGTGTCCGCCTACGATAACGACGATATGTGGCAAATGGCGCACATCTTTCCATCGGTCGGTGCATCTGCTTGGCATAAGATCCGCTAAAGATGGAAATCTGCTGAGATGACCGCAGTTTGCCGGAGCTAGTTTAGTCGAGTTGCTCCGGCATTCTCATTGCGTTTAAGGCTATCTTTTAACTGCAATTTCATTTGCGGTTATTACTTCTGTCATCTTTTAACTGCAATTTCATTTGAGGTTACTACTTCTGTCATCTTTTAACCGCATTTTCATTTGAGGTTACTACTTCACACATCTTTTAACCGCATTTTCGTTTGCAGTTACTACTCCCGCAATCTTTTAACTGCCTTTCTACTTGTAGTTACTACTACGGCAAACTTATAACTCCTTTCCCAATTGCAAAAGTTATTCTGCCTGAATAGACCTTATATTTCACCGAAAAAAGGAGTTCGTGAACAATTATCCACGAACTCCTTTTTGCTGCTTCTCTACTATCAGCCTATTCTCCCCAAATTTCTTTGGGAGTCTCAACAACCAAGCGGATCTTATCCCACTCCTGTTGTTCCGTCAGTTTATTACCTTCTTCGGTCGAGGCAAAACCACATTGGGTACTCAGTGACAAATTTTCTAACGGCACAAACTCTGCAGCTTCTTTGACACGATCGACCAGCGTTTGTTTAGATTCCAAGTCAGGCTTCTTGCTGGTGACCAAGCCTAGTACTACATGTTTGCCGGCGGGAACTTCACCCAACGGAGCAAAATCGCCTGAACGATCATCATCAAATTCTAAATAAAAGGCATCAACCTTTTCTTTGGCAAATAAGTGGCTGGCAACGGGGGCATATCCACCTTTAGCAGCCCAAGTCGAATGATAATTTCCACGACAAACATGGGTGCTGATACGTAAATCAACTGGAAGATCCGTCAAAGCTGCATTATTTAATTTCAAATACGTATCCTGCAACTGATCTATATCATAATCTCCGTTAGTCTGATGTTGCCAAAAATCATGATCTACGACCATGCCCCATGTACAGTCATCGATCTTCACATCCCGACAACCTTCATCATATAACGCTATGATCAAATCATGATATGCTTGGCCAATATCTGAGATCAGCTCATCTTGATCGTCATAAAATTTTTTAACTGCAGCTACGTTTTCTTCGCCACGAAGTAACTCAGAGTATAGCTGGGCTGGAGCTGGAATACTTTGCCGCGGTGTTACTCCATCCTTATCAGCGACTAAATCACGCAAAAATTTGAAAGCCTGCAAATCGTGATGGGCTGGATCAAAGGCGATCTTTCCTTCGACCTGTGCGGAATCAGCTCGTGTTTCTTCATCATGGAAAAAGTAACCATGTTCTGGTTTAGTATGCTTGATCCCAGCAAAGCCCCAAAATGTATCCAAATGCCAGTAACTTCTCCGGAATTCTCCATCAGTCACAACTTTTAATCCAGCAGCGATCTCCTTTCCAACTAAGTCACGGATCGCATCATCTTCCACTGCAATCAGATCTGCATGGCCAATATTGCCTGCTGCAAAATCTTCTCGTGCTTGTTTCAGTTCATCTGGTCGTAAAAAACTTCCTACAATATCGTAATGTAATTTTGTTGCTGTTTGCTTAGCCATTTTAAATCGCTCCTTTTCAAATATCCAGTCACTAAAAAAGCCCCTAAAAGATAGCTCTTACTATCTTTTAGGGGCGTGTCATTTACATTCTGAATTTCACGCGGTACCACCCACTTGCAACACTATCCTCACGAACAATGTCCTCATCAGGTACACAAAAATTGCTATACCTTACCGCGCTAACAGGCGGACCCGCGAACAACTCGTTAAGAAACTCATCGTTCGTTTGCATCCAAGACCATCTTCGCCATGATCACATTGTCGTTTTACAGCTACCACGACTCTCTGTAAAGGATCTCAGTGGTTACTCATCTTTTCTTAGCAAATATCCATTAAATTGTTGGTAATAATAATACAGAAACTTCTACTTGTCAAGAACTTATGACAAATATCTTAACTATTTACTTTTTTGAAGCTTGTCCCATCTTTGCTAGGACTTCCGGTGCGTCTTTTTGCGCCATTTGGACACGGACCAAGACTAACTTGCCCTCTTCTTTTTGAGCCTGTTTCAAAGCTGCAAGCAACTCTTTTTCAGTCGCAGCATGTAAAACTACTGCTTGCGCAGGATCAGCACCGAAAAGTTCCGGCACTTGGTCATAGTTAAGTGCGGGCACGTCATTATAGGATTCATCCATCCCATGGATATAACGCTCGACTGTGTAACCATCATTTTCGATCAGCAAGATGATCGGATGTAATTTTTCTCTGAAAGCTAAACCAAATTCTTGGAGCGTCATTTGCAAGGAACCTTCTCCGATCGAAAGGACATTGCGACTATGCGGGTCGGCAATCTGACTACCGAGTGCCGCTGGGAAAGTGTAGCCGATGGAGCCCCAAAGCGGTTGTCCAATATATTTAGCCTCGTCTGGTAGAGGTTGTGTCGTTAAGCCAAAATATGAAGTCCCTTGTTCAGCAAGTAAAGTCTGTCCTGGCTGTAAACTGGCTTCAACCGCATGATCATAAAATTCTTGTGTCAATTTGCGATCAGCAGCCTGTGGCAAAGCCCGCGGAGCTGCATGATAGCCTGGCTCATTTCTAGCAGTCTGCAAGTCTAACTGTGGCAAACGTTTGATAAGTGAGAAAAAGTCAGTGTCGAAATGCCTGCCAAACACACTAGTGTCAGTTGAGCTGATGGAGATCACTTGGCCTGTAGTGAAACTTTGTGTAAAGCTGCCACTCACAGAATCTGTGATCTTTGCTCCTAATAACAACACTAAATCGGCTTGATCAACAGCCTCTTTAGTAGCCGGCTGGCTCAACTCACCATTGTACGTACCGACAAATTGCGGTAAGGATTCTGACAACGTTCCCTTGCTCAAACCGTTGTCGGTAAATGGCAGATCATGGTCACTGACAAATTTTTGGACCTCTGATCCCAAGCCAAAACGCGCCACTTCATGTCCAACTAAAACCAATGGGTGTTTTGCTTGTGTCAAATATTTACCTAGCTCTGTCAAAAGATCTTCATCAACATTTTGTTCATGTGGTTGAACTAGTTGCGGGATCCGGTCTTTTAAAGCAGGATTGGCGGGGACATCACCGAGATCTAACGGTAATACAACATAAGCTGGTTTTCTAGTATCAACGAGCCGCCGTGCCATTTTATCGATCTCGTCAATGGCATTATCTTCGGTCAAATGATAGACATCAAAACCTAAAGCGCGATGGGCTTTTTCAAACCTTATGAAATCCCCATCACCAAAAGTATGGTGTACTAACTTATGGTCTTTTTGAATGTTTGTCGTTGGCGAACCGACGATCTCAAGTACTGGCACATGCTCTGCCATTGCTCCCGCCAAACCATTTAAAGCACTCAACTCGCCGACACCAAAAGTCGTGATCAATGCACCAAAGCCATTTTTGCGAGCATAGCCATCTGTCAAATAAGCGGCATTAAGTTCATTGGCATCACCGATCCAATCCATGTCGTCTCTTTTAGTAATGTGATCCAAAAACTGTAAATTATAATCGCCAGGAACCCCGAAAACCTTGTTAGTCCCGAGTGCCTGCACAACGTCTAACAAATAATCTCCCACTGTATACATTCTGCCACCTCCAAATTGTTTACTTTTATTGTATATTTAAGAAAACTTACACGCTAATTATCCGCTTGTTCAGAATTGAATAAATTTATCTATTTGCTTAGCCTGACTTTATCAGGACAGTTTTTGCAAACAAATCAAAACGAAAAAATGCCCAGCAAGCTTGCCCTCTAAAGCGGGTTTTAGCTTCCTGGGTACTTTTTAGCCTAGTAAAATGTTTCTCTGACAGCATTTGTGATCGCAATCTTGACATGTTGGTACGATAATCCGCCCTGAATGTATAAAGTATACGGTTCGCGCAATGGACCATCAGAAGAAAGCTCGATCGTGGAACCCTCCGTGAAACTTCCAGAAGCCATGATGACCTGATCTTCATAGCCATCCTGATAACTCGGTTCTGGGTCAACAAAAGCATTCATTGGTGAATAATGCTGAATGGACGCACAAAATTGGACCATCGGCTCTGGTTTGCCAAATGTAACAGTCTGCACTATATCCGCCCGTGGAGCATCCCATCTCGGAGCCGTATCCATACCCATCTTTTGCAATAAAGCTGCCGTGAAGACCATGCCTTTCAATGCTTCACCTGTGGTATGCGGTGCCATAAAGAACCCTTCGTAGAAGTCACGCAAATAACCATAAGTCGCACCTTCATATTTACCAGCCCCGGGCACTATCAATTGTGAACCACATTCTTGGATCAAGTCTTTACGCCCGACAATATATGCCCCCGACTTGGCAAACCCGGCTCCGGCGTTTTTATATAAAGAACCCGCCATTAAGTCAGCGCCGAAAAATGTTGCTTCCTCAGTTTCTGTAAATTCTCCATAACAATTATCAATAAAGACTATGGCTTGTGGTGCCAAACGTTTGGCAGTCGCCACCATTTTCTTGATTTTTTCTAATGTGAAGCTGGCACGGCTCGAATATCCCAAAGAGCGTTGGATCGTAACAACTTTGATCGTAGGGTCTCCGCCCAGATCCTTTTCAACCTGTTCATAGTCAACTTCTCCATTTGGCAATAAATCCGTACATTTATAGTTGATCCCACGCTTCTTCATTGACCCTGGCTGATCACCAGCAATTCCGATCACTTCTTGAACCGTATCATAAGGCATACCTGTCATGTAGTATAGAGTATCCCCATAGTACAATTGCGAAAATAGCGCCGTTGCGATCGCGTGTGTACCGGAAGTCAACTGTGGGCGCACTAACGCATCCCCAGTTTTAAAATAGCCAGCGTAAATTTCTTCTAGTTTATCGCGACCAACATCGTCATAACCGTAACCCGTTGATCCTACTAGATCCTCTTCCGCAACGTGATTTTTAGCAAATAAATTCAACACTCGTTGTTGATTATACAACGTTATCTCATCGATCTCTTTCAAACGTGGCGCGATCTGCTTATCAACTTCCGCAATTTTTGCTTGTAGATCTTGCGGCAAATTTTCCTGCCAGTTATGATCCATTACATTTTCTCCTTTTTCAAATACCAATTGTTTAGTCCATTATCACTTTCTTTTAAATTGTAGCTGTTTTCTGATGACCATTCAACTGTACAAAAAAAGAGCAGTTCACGACTGCTCCTTATCATCTCCTAATAAAAATCACCAATAAATGCCTTACGTACAGTCGTCAAACCATAATCCTCAGTATCTATCTTCCATTTACTGCCATCTTTGCTTAACTTAACGGTTTGCGCAGTATCTTCACGAATCGGCATTTGTTTCAATATTTCTGGAAACTTTTGTATCACCATTTCTTTAACTGCGCGATCGACCTGATCGTACGTTAAGTCAGGATCGATATCCTTAGACTTTTCAACTTTCTGCCGAAAACTAGTAATATCAGCAGACAAACCAGATAATTTAACTTCTGTTGGGGTGACTTTGATCTCGGCAGTATCCGGTGTGTATGAAACTAGTTCGTATTTGACTGAACCCTTTTCGTTATTCAGCTTCTGGATCTGGCTGATCATCTTCAACGATGCCTGATCTGTGATCGTATTATTAAAAGCATTTGTCTCAAGAAAATCTCTAGTTTCTTTTCGATATTCAATTTTTTCATTTTCTAACTTGTTCGAGATAAAACTGTTATAGTCCGTATCGTCTTCATTTTTATTCAGAAAAACACTATCAACATAACTAGTAACCGCTTTTTGAGGCTGCAGCGTATTATCTTTATACTTACCGGTGTCTATTTTGACCTTCGAAGTTGGTACTTCCTTGCTAGACGTGGACGTTGGCGAGACCTCTAATGTATATTTGGCCTTTTTCTTGACTGGGAAAACAACATAGCCGGTCACTGTATCACCTTTTTTTAGTTTCTCAGAAGACAGCGTGGAAAAACGATCACCACTGCTGTAAATACTAAGTGCCTTGGTGCTACCCGACTTATTTTTTAGTTTAAAACTATTACTGTACAAGGTATTTGTAGAACCGTTATTTTTAACATGAACTTTTATTGCTAAATACTTTTTTTCACCAGTCAAAGTATCTTGCCCTTTTGGAAGGATATATTCTGCCTTTTTGACCGTTACTGCATTTCCATCAGAGGGGGCAGCAGCCTTTTGTGCCGAACTCTTAGAGTTGCCTCCGCATCCTGCCAGTGTAACTATTGCAAACAAACCTAAAATCGCAGACATTACTTTTTTAGTCTTATACATCAGACCTCATCTCCTTTTGGTTGAATGGATCCTTTGGTGACCGGTAATATTTTCAAACATTATTTTCTCTATTATAATACTATTTGTTAATACATGTAAACGTTTTCTTTGGGAACATGGCACCTTTTTTAGCAGCACTCTTTGAATTACCACCGTACCCCGACAATGAAAGTAGTACAACTAGACTTAAAGCGACGGTCATGATCCTTTTGTTTTTCTTCACGCTACGCCATCTCCTTTTTGTTAAAAATTTTATATAAAATTACTTGGAAAAGTGAACAAAATTTCCGAGTTTGACACTCCATCCTACTTGTTGAGATATGGCCAAATAAATATACTTTTTTTATAACTATACTTTTATAGTTCAACGCAAACAGTTTCTTAATTAAACAATATTTGTAATAATATTGATGCTTTTATAAGTTTTGTTACAAATTTGTGTCTTTTTGTTGAATTTAGATAACTACTTTTTTAATTTATGTAGCTATTATGATATTCTTGACTCAATGCTCCAGTCAGTAGCAGTATAATTTCTGACATACGGATAAATAAAAAAGAAGGAATTTAAATATGGTCAATCAATTTCCGCAAGTTTTAACTATCGCTGGTTCGGACTGTGATGGCAGTGCCGGCTTGCAAGCTGATATGAATACTTTTCAAAGATGTGGCGTCTATGGGATGAGTGTTTTAACTGCCGCTGTGGCCGGCAATTCATATGGTATTTTTGCCAGCCAACCGATGCCAACTGAATTTATTGATAAACAATTTGAAGTCTTAACAGATGATTTTCAAATTAACGCCTGCAAAACAGGAATGTTAACTGATACTACAACGATCGAAACTGTTTCTAAAAATTATCAGGAATATGATTTAGGACCGCTCGTTTTAGATCCAGTGATCATCACCAAGCACGGAGACATGCTGCTCGAAGAAGACGCATTTGAAGCACTCAAAGAAAAGCTGATCCCTCAAGCCACGATATTAACGCCCAACTATTATGAAGCTGTCAAATTAACTGGTGTACAGATCAATTCAACTGATGACGCTCTGAAGGCGGCGAGGATACTACAAAAGATGGGTGCCAAAAATATCATGGTCAAGGGTAAACATAATAATGAAAGCCAAGCCGAGGTAACTGATGTTGTCTTGTTAGAGGATGAGACTTCCTTTACTTTAAGCGAACCATTTATTAATACCACACACATCAATGGAACTGGAGATCTATTATCCGCATGTATCGCTGCGGAGATCGCACAAGGAACGAGTATCGAAAAAGCCATCAAACAAGCCAAAAAGTTTGTCACAGCTGCGATCGCTGACAAATTAGATGTGGGTCATAAGTACGGGCCGGCAAATCATTTAGTAAAATACACTTTCTAAAAGATATTCGTTCTAGTCCTAGGTAATAAAAGTGGGATGCAGAAAAAATTCTGTGTCCCACTTTTTTATATTTTCATAAAGGACAGAACCAGTCGTAAAATGCTATAATAATTGAGTATGATTCAACTAAAAGTTGTTTTTTTCTTATTATATAGTAAAAGTTGTTGCGTTAGTTGCACATCCACTATATAAATATTGCAGAGTAATTATTGTACACTTGTATTATTACATTATATGGGAGTATTTATTGTGAAATTTTTTAAGCCATCTAATTCAAATGATGATTCACCAAAAGTAAATAAATCACGGATCCCGACTCGCTTAAACGTTTTGTTTTTTGTCGCTTTCCTATTATTTGCTGCACTGATCGGTCGCTTGGTGCAATTGCAAATAGTTCAAGGCGAACGTTTCCAGAGTGAGATCAACAGCGGCGACATAAAAACTGAAACGCGAAACGTTCAACGTGGAATGATCTATGATTCAGCTGGTAAGCCCCTGGTCGCTAATAATTCTGCACGGGCGATCAGTTATTCAAAGCCGCTTAACGTTTATCCTAAAACAATGTATTCGATCGCCAATGATCTGGTCAAATACGTTAATATTGAACAGGAACCAACAACAAAGACAATGCGTGTCAATTATTATTTGGCAAAGCACGAAGACGATGTTAAGAAAAAGATCCCAAATGTCAACTCAATCACTGACGATAAAAAGTTGGCTCGTTTGGAATCAGACTATGTCAGAAAGAATAATCTAGCAGATGGTATGTCAGATACTCAAAAAAAGGCAGCTGTTGTTTATAATAAAATGAACAACGCCTATTCATTATCAACGATCTACTTAAAAACTAAAGGTGTTACAGACCAAGAGATGGCACGGATCGGTGAGCATCAATCCGATCTACCAGGTATCAAGATCACAACTGACTGGACCAGAAGTTATCCTAATGGTAAGTCTATTAAAAACGTTGCCGGAACAGTTACGTCACAAAAGCAAGGTCTACCAAGTGAGCGGGTCAATGAATTACTTGCTGAAGGATATTCACGCGATGATAATGTCGGTTCAAGTTACATTGAATCACAGTATGAAAATGTCCTTAAGGGTACTAAACAAGTGATCAACGTTGAAACAAGAAACGGCAAGCTCCTTGACCGAACCAAACAATATGGCGGAAAAGCCGGTGATAATGTTCAGTTAACGATCAACTCGAAGTTCCAAAACCACGTTCAAGACATAGTTGAAAATGCGGTCAAGACTGGCGCAGGCAGCCAAAATCCGTTGATGACAGGCGGTTATGCTGTGGTCATGAACCCTAATACAGGTGGGATCTATGCTTTAGCAGGGGTCGACCGGGATAACAAGACCGGTAAGATCACAACTAACTCATTAGGCCCTATCAATCAAACGATGGTAATGGGCTCAGTCGTTAAGGGTGCCCAAGTAATGGGTGCGTTGAACAAGGGCGTTATTACACCCAATAACAGTACTTTGACTGATACACCGATCAAACTAGCCGGTACATCTACTATCTCTTCTATCTTTAACAAGTCAGGGAACAACAATATGTCTTTGTCAGCTTCTGACGCCTTGGAGGTTTCCTCTAACTCTTATATGATGCAGTTAACGATGAAGGAAGCTGGTTTCAAATATTCACCTGGTAAGGCTTTGCATATGCCGGTTTCTATCTTCAACACCTTACGTAGTAATTTCAATCAGTATGGGCTTGGTGTTAAAACGGGGGTAGACATCCCTGGTGAAGCACCTGGATTTAAGGGTGGTTCTTCCTATGCTGATATCGGGAAAGCATTGAACTTATCTTTTGGTAACTATGATGCCTATACTACGATCCAAATTGCTCAATACATGTCAACGATCGCAAACGGTGGTTATCGGATGCAACCTCATGTCTTACAATCTGTCCGAGGAAAAGGACAAGACGGTAAGCTTGGCCCGATCAATTATGAATTCCAGCCAAAGGTCTTGAATGTTGTCAATGGTACAAAAGCTCAATGGGATGTTGTTCATCGTGGCTTATGGCAAGTAGTTCACGGAAATAGCCAATGGCGGACAGGTAAACGTCTAGAGAGCCTAAAGCCTTCTGTTTCCGCTAAGTCCGGTACCGCTGAAACTACGACAAACGGCTCATCTACTACGACTTTGAGTGCCGCAAGTTACGCACCGTCAGATGATCCACAAGTTGTTATTGCCGTAGCCTACCCTGGCTCAGGTTCTACTAACGAAGGCTTTAATATGGACTCTGTAAAGTCGATCTATAAGGCTTTTTGGAAAGACGTTCGTTCAAGCGACGACCTTAAGTAAATAATGAAAAAAATATCGGCCTCAGTAAGGTCGGTATTTTTTTGGCAAATTTGCCCGATCTTTGAGTCCATTAGCCAGAGTTGTAGCCGTGTTAGCAGACATCATGGAAGGTCATTGTTTTAACAAAATAGTTGTCTTTGCTGCTTATTTGTATTTTAACTGTGCCAAAAAGGCGGCTGTAACCTACTTCAATAGAGTACAACCGCCTGCTACATATTTATTTAATTTTAACTCCTGCGCACGCCTTTTGTGCTAACTCGATCGTTTTGTCGACTAAGATCGACTGAGCGTCTATCACAGGTGCCTTAGTATAAGGCTCACGATCCTGGGCAAGTGATAATTCAGTACAACCCAAAACAACAGTGTCGCACCCTTTTTCTGCAAACATTTGGCGTAAGATATCATGGTACAAGTTCGCATCAACATGATTTTTTGCTTTGACATTGTCATAAATAAGCTTGTTCGTCTCATGCTGGATCTTGTCATCCGGCAAAACCAGCTCATAGCCCGCAGCCTGGATCTCATCATCATAAATGTGATCGGCTCTCGTGCCTTCCGTAGAGATCAAGCCGACACGTTTGGCATTAGGGACCTTGGCAGCGATCGTCTTAACTGCCTCACGTGGCATATGCAAAATTAGGATATTTGTAGTCTTTGTCAATTCATCATAAAAATAATGAGCAGTATTACACGGGAGCGTAAAAAAATCCGGTTTCAAAGCAGCTTGTTGTTTAAAGTCTTCTAACAAAGGAGTTAATGGGTCTGGCTTATCATGGTCTAAAATATAATCCGTACGATCGGGGACCGTAGCGTGATTGACCAAGATATAATTCAAGTATTCTTGATCACTAGTAGCTGGGGTCCGCTCATTAAGCTGATGGATATACGTTTCAGTGGCTAAAGTTCCCATACCACCAATGATCGTAAAGAAATGTTCCAACTAGATCACCCCTTATTTTGTTTGAAATAATGGTCAAAGTTTTTCACATAATTGTGATTCATCCACTTGATCAAAGCCCAGCGTTTTGGATTCATGTCTTCAGAATACTCATAGGTCGTTCCAAAGCGCTTGTTTTTGATCAATCTTAACGCAGCTTGTTTATCAGGATTATTTCGAGCATACTTCTTGAACGTTTTGACCGGAACGCCTAACCACAGATGATGTTTAGAAGTATCATCATTACCATAAACGACCGGTGTGTCAGCAAGTTGGCCGGTAGCATAATCCTGCACGACATAGTCAGCCAAATTATAACCATTCAAGGTCACAAAAAAACTGCTGCGTCCTTGGCGCAAGTTGATCTCAAAAAGCTTAAACTTCTGGTCACGGATATCGTACTTCATGTCAAAATTAGCGTAACCAGTGAAGTTAACTGCCTCTAAAAAAGTTTGGATCGTATGATAGATCTCCTCGTTATACTCGGGTAAGATCGCTACATAATTTCCGATCGCTGCCGGGGATGGGTCTTCCAGTAATGGATGCCCTAAGCACATCATTTTGACTTGATGGTGCTGATCAACATACGCATTCAAAACTCGCATGTTGCTGTCATCACCGGGAATAAAATCCTGTAAAATAAAGTCTGATCGGTAGCCGTTTTCATAGGACAAACGTAAAATATTATCAAATTCTTCACGACTCTGGATCCGGAAAGCCTTCTTGCGGCCTTCAAAATGAACGTCCAACCATTCAACACTGTTAGCAGCCTTCAAAGCAACTGGATAATCAAAAGGCTGTGGGACCTCTTTCGGCGCCTTTTCCCATTCAGCTTTAGTGATGATCTGAGTCTTTGGATAAGGCAGATCATACTTCTCACAGATCTCATAGAAACGTTCTTTATTATTCAAAGTCTTCAAAAGTTTATAATCGATGTATGGGCAAACAAAAACGTCTTCCAACTCGTCTTTATGTTGTGAGATCAATTCCGCATAGCCATCACCACAACCGATCAAAATAACCGGTTCTTCATGGTCGCGGTACTGTGTCTTTAAATTTTGCATAGTTTCGATCCATACAGGGTCTTTATCAAAACCATCAACGATCGTTAGATCAACGATCTTAGTAAAACGTGTCGGTGCCAATTCAGCAGCTGCGTATGCCTTTACTGGACGGTGATACTTTTGATAAAGTGAACGCGCCATTCCGTACACATTAAAGTCACTTCCTAATAAGATCGGTGTAAATTCAACTTCTTCATTTGCCATAAGCTATCTCTCCTTGATCAATTCTTCCGCTATCTTTACATCTGTTTCATACGGAACATTTTTACCATTTATCTTTTGTGTTGCATCGCGTCCTTTTCCTGCTAAAACAACGATCTCTCCGGGTTTGCTTAACATAACAGCTCGTTTAACGGCAGTCTTTCTATCCAAAATGATCTGGACCTCGACCTTTTCATGGTCAATATGCTGATCGATCTCTTGTGCAATATCTAAAGGATCTTCAGTCGCCGGATCATCAGAAGTTAAAATTGCCATGTCAGCTTCCTCATTGATCGCCTGACCTAACCCACTTCGTCTTGAGACACCTTTATCTCCCGTACTTCCAGTCAAAACGATCAAACGCTCGTCAGGTATCTGTTGTCGTAAGAAACTAAGTAAGGACTTCAAGCTAGCATAATTATGAGCATAATCTATATAGATCGTTCCATGATCTTTAGTTTGGAAAACTTCCATCCTACCCGGAACGCGGACTTCTGGTAAGTGCTGTTTGATCTCAGCTGACGGCACTCCAACCATAGCTGCAGCCACGATCGCCGCAATGGCATTGTCCTGATTATAATCTCCAGGAATGTCTAGTTCATACTCTCCATCAATAGCTAATTTACGTCCTTTGTCTGAATAAGTTAAGATTTCTACCGTACTTTCAGTCATATCTTCTCTAGTTTCTTTAAATTCAAAGTCGACTTGCGTTTGAAAGGAGATCAAAGAATCTTCACGTGCGTATAAGTATATATGATCATCCAGCAAAAATCCTTGAGCAGCACCATAAATTTCATCAAAATGTTGGGTTTCGGCGTTGATGATCACGTTACGAGAATTACGTAATAACTGCTCTTTGCAATATAAGTAATCTTCAAAAGTTGGATGCTCGTTTCGTCCAATGTGATCAGGTGAAATATTTAGGAAAATGCCCAGATCATACTTCAGACCATAAACACGATTTTTCTTAAAGGCCTGAGAAGAAACCTCCATGATCAAATGTGTCATTCCATTTTTGACAGCCTCAGCCATATCATGGAACAGGTCTAACGATTCAGGTGTTGTCAGATCAGACTTAAATCGTTGCTTAGGTTGTGGTCCAACGATACGATCGATCGTCGAAAATAAAGCTGTATGCCCACTTGTATGTGCATCTTGGATCCCATGGGCAAAGTAAGCCGTTGTTGTTTTTCCTTTAGTACCAGTGATCCCCGTAATAAATAGTCTGTTTTGTGGAAAGCCATAAAAAGCAGCCCCCAATAGTGACATCGCTTTTTGAACATTACGAACGATAATAGCCGTCATTTCTTGTCCTTGTGAGTATGCTTTTTCAGACACATAAGCAGTCGCACCTTTTTCTTTAGCTTGATTCAAATAACTCGGTTCAAAATTCCCCTTGCAAAAAAACAATGTTTGTGTCACTACCTTGCGTGAGTCGTAAGTCACGTGAGCAAATTCTAGCGTTTGTTCTTTCGCTTCTTTTTTTTCGATCAATAAATCGTGTTCTGACAAAAGCGTCATAATTTGAGACATCGTAAGTGTCATTTTTTAATATCCCCTTTTAAACGTCCAGGCGTTTTTTATTTTGACCGCCCTGCTATTTATACAGCAGTCAACGACCACACTTTGTCGCCCAAATTATAGTATGATATAAGAAAATAGTCAGTGAAAAGATTGACAGTTGTCCCCTTTTCCAAGTAACTACAGTTAATGGTATTGTACCATAGAAAACGATAAGTTTCCGAACACAGCAAGTGAGTAAAGCCGTAATATCAAGGGGCTAAACGGTTATTTTAAGAATGAATTAATAAAATCGATATGTTTTGATACTATATCACTATCCATTTGGTAAACGAGAAAGTGGGATAATTTGGTGACAGAAATTTTATGATACTGGAGCAGAAGGGAAAATGCACATCTCGTTATTAAACAATATCCACATCAAACAAGTCTGGCAATACATCTACTTTGCGGCTACCGGAAAGTTGCGGTCTTCAAAAAACATACTACTTGTACTACAAAAAAACCGACTGTAACACCACAAGACGAGAAAAAGATCGTTTCACGGATCGACGGTGACGAAGGGCCTGAACTACCATTGACGATCACCTTTTTACCAGTGTATCTGCCGATAATGGTCTCACGCTAATTAAAAAAACAAGGGTTTTCACTATCTAAACAGAAATAAAATCGTTACAATATGGGTGAAAGGTCAATGACCTTTGTATGAGTGGTGATCTCAGTAAAACCGCTCAGACCTACTTCATATGTTTCTAAGTGTTTCATGATCAGTATTCATTTTAGAAAGGATGATCTTTATGTATCATAATATTTTAGTTCCTTTAGATGGCAGTTCCAACTCCAAGCGTGCGTTAGATGAAGCTATTAATTTGTCTGAAAAATTTGGTTCAAAGATCTCTTTGTTGTCCGTTGTCAATGAAAGTAATATGATTTTTACGACAGGCTCTCCTGACATGATTTTAACTGGTCTTAAGAGTAATGCTGAAGACATAGCTGAAGAAGGTAGGCAACAAGCAGTAAAACGCGGCGTTAACGTTGAAGTTTTCGTTCAACGTGGCATCCCTAAACAAATTATCGCTGACGAATTCCCAGTAGAACACAATATTGATTTGATCGTGATCGGCAAGTCCGGGGCAGATGCATTTGATAGAGTGTTGCTGGGGTCCACGACCAGTTACGTTGTTCGTAAGAGTAAAGCAAAGATCCTTGTTGTTAATGATGAGGAAGATGAAGAAAGTTAAGTTTTGTTCGAAAGCATAAACCATTTAAAATAGATCGTTTGCGTTGTTTTCAGTAAGACGCATTTGAGATAGAAAACGACGAAACATTGGCTAAAGTAGTTCATGACAGCCAACGTTTCGTCGTTTTTATATCACCATTTTTAAGGCTCTACATATAAATTGTCTTGTAAAAATTCAGCTACTCCCACTCCAGCTTCAAATAAAATATACTCAGCTTGACCATCGAAAAAGGCAAGGCGGTCAGCCCCATAAACTCATCACTTGTCAAACCGCTGATATTACTTAAATCGACTTCCCATTTATGCGGCGGCTTAATGCCTTGGGCCGCACTAAGTTTCATTTTACCATCCTGAAATCTGATATTTAAAAACCCGAAGTAAGAATGACTCCCGTTGATGATCTGCACATAAGTATTCATAGCGTTCTCTCCCTTCACTAATAATGGGATTTCGCAAGAAATATTATTATCTTTCTTTCGTGACTATAATAACATCTTGATTCTCATATTACAAGCGAGGCCCTTTGCTAAACTTATGTCTGTAAGAATAGAAAACTATTTTTGATGGAATAAAAAAAGCCACCTCCAGCAGGAAGTGACCTTCTAACTTTATGGCAAATCATTACCAGCAGCCAAATAAACGTCATACCATTCTTGGTTGGTCAAATGAACATCAGCGCCAGCAGCTGTATCCTTCAAGTGATCAGGGTTCATTGTCCCTGCAATTACTTGGAATTTAGCCGGATGTCGTAAGATCCAAGCTGCACCGATCGCATTTTTTGAAACGCCGTATTTATCAGCTAATTTCTGCAAAGCAGCATTGACTTCTGGAAAGTCAGGATTATTGATAAACGTACCTTCGATTTGACCATATTGGAACGGTGACCATGCCTGGATCGTCATTTGATGCAATTGTGAGTATTCCAAGATCCCATTTTCGTGGCTAACGCTCTTTGGATCAGTCATATTAGTATGGATATCGAAATCAACTGGACCGGTATGCATGACACTAAATTGCAGCTGATTGATCAGAAGTTTTTGGCTAACAGCTGATTGCAACAACGCAACTTGACCAGGGTTCATGTTGGAAACGCCAAAGTGCCGCACTTTACCAGAATTTTGCAATTCATCAAAAGCAGAAGCGACTTCAGCTGGATCCATCAAAACATCAGGGCGGTGCAACAAGAAGCTGTCCAAGTGGTCAACACCCATTCGTTGCAAAATGCCATCGACTGTTTCTAATAAATACTTCTTAGAAAAATCATAACGGGTCGCTTCGTACCCCCTTTCTGGGTTCTTAAAAATTCCGCCCTTTGATTGAATGTAGAAATCGTCAGCGCTTAAAGACGATTTTTTCAAAGCTGCACCAAAGGTTTCCTCTGCCTTGCCATTGCCGTAGACATCAGCCGAATCAATAAAATTGATCCCTGCTTCCTTAGCTGTTTCTAAAACTTTAACAGCCTCATCAACACTCAAAGCATCCATTCGCATAATACCTAATATGATCTCTGAGCCTGTGAAATCCGTTCCGCCGATCTTTACATCTTTCATTCTATAAGATCCTCCTTTTTACAAAACACGATTCCCAATGATCTCAATTATAGTGTTAGTATAATGCTTTGGAGTAAAAGAACACAAGCAACTTACAATCTACGGTAAATTGCATTACCTTGAGGTATTTGAAAAAGACCATTTTTGTCATGACGTGCGCGATAAATAGTTTTTAAAGAGGCGGGCATGATTTTTGAACCCGTCTTTGCTGGACTTAGGGCCAATTAGTTCTTTTTTGGACCAACATTTGTCGAAGTTGGGGCCAGTTAGCCGTTGACCGGACGATCATCTTTCAAACTTGAGGTCAGTTAACCAGCGACTGGACTCTTCTTCTCCAAACTTGGGGCCGGTCATACCAAACTGAACCCACTTCACGATTATCACACGCAGGTCCGCAAATCTTCTTCTCGGTTAAGTTGATTTTTCATCAAATTTGTTCCTCTCTTGACATCCTTGTATCATTTTTCTATACTTAAACTAATCATTAACCGGAAAGGACGAAAAAGAATGCAAAAGTCAGTTACTAATATGAATATGGCTTGGCAAAGCCGGCACGCAAGGTCGTAATTCCTTGAACGGATACGATCTGGCAAACAGTTTGTATCCGTGCCGACTATTCTTTTATTTGTCAAAGTCTGCATGGTTTAACATGGCAGGCTTTGGCGTAACCATCTTTAAGGGTAAACCAGAGCGTGCTGGTTTGCCCTTATTTTTTTGCCAAATTTTAAATATACAGATCGGAGAAAAATATGAAAAGGATCATTGGATTTATTGCTGCCATTGTTGCTTTTTTGACGGTTACCCTCTTCACCCAACCTGCACAAAACGACAGCACAAAATTATCTCACCAAAAAAATATCAAAATTGGGATCTTACAACTTGTCAGTCACCCAGCACTCGATCAGATCCACCAGGGTATTATCACAGGTTTGAAAGATGAAGGCTTTAAGGCAAATAAAAATATTACTGTCGAGTTTCAGAATGCCCAAAATGATCAAAGCAATTTAAAAACGATGGCTCAACAAATCGCAGACCGCGATGATCTCTTATTTGGCATAGCAACACCAGCAGCACAATCACTTGTTAATTCCGCTGCCAAATCGACCCCGATCATCATGGCAGGGATCAGTGACCCTGCTGGCAGTGGTTTAGTCAAATCCGAAAAACAACCGGGAGCCAATGTTACAGGTTCTTCTGGTGACTCGCCTTTAGACAAACAATTAAGGCTGATCCAAGATATTATGCCTCAAGCCAAGAAAATCGGCGTCGTCTATACCTCTTCAGATTCTGGTGGTCAAAGTAACGCTAAAAAATTTGCCAAACTAGTAAAAAAAGCTGGTTTACGCCCCAAGATATACACTATTGCTAATACCAACGACATGCAGCAGATCAGCCAGCAAATGGCAAGCCAAGTCGATGCGATCTATGCCCCTCAAGATAATGGCGTAGCTTCCGCAATGAAAACATTAGTTAACAACGCTAACCAAGCGGAAACTCCTGTTTTCCCAGCGGCCGACACGATGGTCAAAGATGGCGGAACTGCAGCTTACGCCATTGATCAGCGCGACTTAGGACGTTTGGCAGGCCAAATGGCGGGAAAAGTTCTCAAAGGTAAAAAAACAGCACACTATCCTATTGGCTATGTCGTTAAGGGAAAATATGTGATCAACCAAAAACAAGTTTCCCGATTGAATATCAAAATTCCAACCAAGATCATGCAAGAAGCGCAAAAAAATGGGAAGGTGATCAAATGAGTTTAATAACATCTAGTATCGGTCAAGGGCTACTTTGGGCAATTTTAGGGGTCGCACTTTTCTTGACCTTTAGGATCCTTGACTTTCCCGATATGACCGTTGAAGGCACATTTCCACTAGGCGCAGCAGTCACCGTAACTGCCATCACTCACGGAGCCTCTCCCTTACTAGCCACATTATGCGGCTTTTTAGCTGGAGCAGCCGGTGGATTGATCACTGCTTTGTTATACACCAAAGGTAATATCCCGATCCTGCTTGCTGGGATCTTGGTGATGACTGCCTGTTTGTCCATTAATTTGCGAGTAATGGGTGGTTCTAACGTTTCCTTGATCGGCAAAAAGACTTTCTTTTCAGCGGCCTTTTTTCAATCTTTACCCAAATATTTTGACAGTGTGCTTATTGGCGGGATCACTATCATCGGGATCACTGCTTTAGTGATGGCCTTTCTTGAAACAGAACTGGGACAAGCTTTCATCGTTACCGGCGACAATAAAATGATGGCTCGTTCTCAGGGTATAAATACGGACAATATGACACTCCTTGGTTTGACTTTGTCCAACGGCTTAGTTGGTCTATGTGGAGCTTTGATCTCACAAAGTAACGGTTACGCGGATGCAAATATGGGCATCGGGATCATTGTAGTGGCCTTAGCTTCAATCATTATTGGTGAAGTAGTTTTTGGCGACTTAACTTTAAATCAACGGTTGGTAGCCGTTACTCTTGGAAGCATAATTTATCGTTTTGTTTTGCTGCTAGTCTTGCAACTTGGTTTTTCGACCAATGACCTTAATTTGATCTCAGCTATCATCCTAGCATTATGCATGATGTTACCTAACTTAAGAAAGTTGCTGCACCTAAACGGCATTTTACACAAAGGAATGATCACTAATGACAAATGAAAATAATGCAGTATTGGAACTGAAAAATGTCTCAACTTTGGTCAACCGCAAAACGCCAAATGAAACTAAGATCTTGAAGGATCTTGATTTAAAAGTTTTTCCTGGAGACTTTATCACCGTGATCGGGTCAAACGGCGCGGGAAAATCTACCTTGTTCAACACGATATCGGGCGACCTGCTGCCAGACGAAGGACAAGTCTTTCACAATGGAAATGATATTAGTCATAATTCAGTTGAAAAAAGAACTAAATTTTTGAGCCGTGTATTCCAAGATCCCAAAATGGGAACTGCTCCCCGAATGACGGTCGCAGAAAACCTTTTGCTAGCTGCCAAACGCGGCAAAAAACGTGGCCTTCATTTCCGTAATTTGCGTAAAAACAAGGAACGCTTTGCTCGCTTGGCAGCTTCGATGGGAAATGGGCTAGTTGAACGTTTGGATACACCGACCGAAAATCTGTCAGGCGGCCAACGACAGGCACTGAGTTTTTTAATGGCAACCATAAATCGTCCGGACATCTTATTGTTAGACGAACATACAGCAGCTCTTGATCCAAAGACCAGTGCTGCACTAATGGAACAAACCAGCAAGACTGTTTCATCACAGAAACTGACATGTCTAATGATCACCCATCGTATGGAAGATGCCTTGACATACGGAAATCGTTTATTAGTATTACACGATGGTAAAATTACCTTAGACGTTAAAAATGACGAAAAAACAAGGCTTACAAAGGAAAAAATTATGCAAGTATTTGCCGATTGATATGTTTCTAAGCGCTAATTCTTTTACAAACTCTTTAAATTTCGTTAACATGAACACGTACAAATCAATAAGCCAAGAAAGGAAGCGATATTTATGGATACTGCAGAATTTTGGCAGTCATTTCAGGATACTTTACCATCTCTAATTAAAGGTGTGGTATTGATCATTATTGCGTGGCTAGTCGCTGTACTAGTCAAGAACATTGTTACTAAAGGATTTAAGAAGATCAAACTTGATGAACGGTTAGTTAAGTGGAAGATGTTTAACAGCACTGAACAGGCAGATAGTTTACTAGCATCATTAGGTAAGATTTTTTACTACCTGATCTGGTTAGTCTTCTTACCAGGGATCTTTACGACCTTTGGACTTAACTCGATCGCATCACCGATTACAGATATGATGAACTACATCTTACAATATCTGCCTAACATCTTATTGGCAGCTGTGATCTTAACAATTGGGATCCTTGTAGCCAAACTAGTTAAGAACTTAGTTTATAATGTTGCAAGTACTTTGAAAGTCGATCATTATGTTGACAAATTTGTTGGTAATTCATCTGAAGATGAAAACAAAGAGTCGATCGCTAATGCATTAGCAATGATCTGCTACTTATTAGTCTTGCTTCCAATTGCTGTTGTTGCCTTAGAAGCTCTTAAGATCTCAACGATCACAGAACCGATCGTCACTGTTTTGAACAGCATTCTAAGTGCTATCCCTAACATCTTAGTTGCAGCGATCTTGTTAACTGTCGGGATCGTGATCGCCAAAGTTGCCGGTAATTTAGTTACAAGTTTACTGGAAAATACTGGGATCGACAAAATGGCAGCGGATCTTTATCCAAAGGAAGCAACACCTTCTACTACTCTCTCCAAGATCTTGGGACAGATCGTCGCAGTCGTTGTCGGTATCTTCTTCGTGGTTGAAGCTTTGAGTGCATTACAACTTCAGGTACTCGACCACGTTGGTGAAGCTATCATTGGTTACTTACCTAACTTGTTGTTTGCCGTAGTGATCCTTGGTCTTGGTTTCTTTGGCGGACAATTTGTCGGCAAGGTCTTAACTAATGCTACCAAGAATAAATGGCTTGGTATCATCGTCCAAGTTGTCTTCGGCGTTTTCGCTGTATTCATGGCATTAGACCAATTAGACTTCGCAAACAGCATCGTTAATACAGCTTTCTTGTTTATTGTTGGCGGCTTATCAGTAGCTTTTGCCGTAGCTTTCGGTTTAGGCGGCCGCGATTTTGCTCATCATCAATTAGATAAGTTGGATAAAAAATTAGACGATGAAAATGATGAAGAGAAGAAGTAAAACAGAGCGAAACGGGACGGGTAAGAGATGAGCATTATCGGACTTAGACCTTATAGTGCGATCTTTGCACTGTGAGGTCTAAGTTGGATAAGCGGAATCTCTTGTCTCGTGTAGCTCGACTAAATAACAGAGCGAAAACAAGCGGGAAGAAGCGAGCACTATCGAGCTCTGGCATTATAGCGCGCTTCTCAGCGATGTGATGTCAGAGCTCGATAGGCGGAACTTCTTGCTTGCTGTAGCTCGACTATAAACAGAGCGAAACGAGACGGGTAAGCCTCGAGCATTATCGAAAACTGGCACTATAACGCGCTTTTTAGCGGTGTAGTACTGAAGTTGGATAGGCGGAGCTTTCTGCTTCACGTAGCTCGACTAAAACAACCAGCAACTCTCTTTAAGGGACAGTTGCTGGTTGTTTTTGCATTTTGATAATTTTACTTTTGGAGGGTCCTACAAAAGCCCTAATGGTCATACACGACTTTATATCAACGTGTACGGCCATTAGGGCTTTTATTTGTATAATTTTACTTCTTCTTGCCTGATTTAGTCTCTAATTCTTTGCCGACTTGCCTCAAGTATTTAGTCAAATCATCTTTGATCTCTGGATTTTTCAGGCCAAATTGAATCATCGTCTTTAAATAGCCAAATTTGTTCCCGACATCAAAACGTTCACCGGTAAATTCATGGGCAAATACACGCTGAATTGTATTTAAACGGTCGATTGCATCGGTCAACTGGATCTCATTGCCTTTGCCCGGTTTTTGATCCTCTAAAAGGCCAAAAATTTCTGGTGTTAGCAAATAACGTCCGATGATCGCCAGGTCTGATGGAGCATCTTTAGGGTCAGGCTTTTCAACGAAACTCTTAACATCATATAACCCCTTAGCCGGCTCAGAAATTGGTTCAATTACACCATAATCTTTAGTTTTCTCATGAGGAACGCGCATTACCGCAAGTGTCGAAGCATGTGTCTTGTCGTAGCGATCAACTAATTGCTTAGTTAACGGTACTTTGTCTTGCATCAGGTCGTCACCTAACATGACAACAAATGGCTCATCATCAACGAAGTCTCGGGCCCTTAAAACAGCATCTCCTAGACCATTGGGATGAGGCTGCCGAATAAAAAACAAGTTGATATTTGTCGTTTCCTCTACTAATTTCAGTAAATGCGACTTACCCTTTTCTTTTAAGTTGGCTTCTAATTCCGGATTGGAATCAAAGTGATTTTCAATGGGTTGTTTACCTTTCCCAGTCACGATCAAAATATCTTCGATCCCAGAATCAATGGCTTCTTTGACAATGAATTCGATCGTTGGGCGGTCAATGATCGGTAACATCTCTTTTGGAATTGCTTTTGTCGCCGGTAGAAAACGAGTTCCTAAACCTGCGGCAGGAATTACAGCTTTACGGACTTTCATACAAAAACTCCTTTCACCAAATCAATTAATTAAAATAAGATGATCACACTATCAATACATCTCTAGTGTAACGCAAGAAAGGGTAGAGGTTAAATGCTGAAGCTGCAATTTAAACAGATCATATCAACTGATCAAAAAAAGGCCTGTCACACAAAAAAATAACTTCAAACAAAAAACGTTTGCCTCTGAATAAGAAAATGCAAACGTCATTTTTGTTGTTTTCTTCTGTTTAAAAGACAGACCGTTAGCCAATATCCTAAGCACAGACCAACTCCATTTGCCAAAATATCGTTAACATCGACCCATCGTTCTGTCACTTCAAAGTTATCCAATATCAATTGGGTCAATTCAATGAATAAACCAACAACTGCTCCGGACCAAATTACCCTTGTATTACGCAGAGGCTTAGTTTGCAACAATACGATGAAAACTCCAAACGGAATGGTCATCAACATATTGAGATAAAAATCCAGGTGAAGCAATTCAACAAATGGTAGATAAATAACGGGAGCTTGGCCAAGAAAAACGTAAGGCACTGGGTCACTTTGAGGGATCGTTAATGGCAATGCCGGAGCAAAACATAAGATCGCAACAGCCAATAAATAGGCAATAAACGCAACCCAAATAAAATTACGCATTGTTTTTTGTTTTAGGTTCAAGATGCTTGATCCTCTCTTCTGGCATAGAAAAGCATAGTCTCTGTGTAAATGGGATCCTTTGACGTCACTTCCCATACCAACTTTAATACCCCTTCTTCAGATCCACTTCGTTTCTTACCAGGGTTCCAGACTTTCTATACTGTTGCAAATTTTCACTAAATATCTGAACCACGTCTTCTGCATATTCTTGATATAGTCCTGAAACATGTGGCGTGATAATCACATTTTTCATTTGCCATAATGGACTGTCGCTTGGCAATGGCTCTGGATCCGTGACATCCAAACCTGCTGCTCCGACTGTGCCTTTCCTTAACGCTTGGATCAAGGCATCCGTAACTACACTAGGGCCACGTCCAATAGTGATAAACAAAGGAGCATTTGTTAATTTGTCGAAAAAAGCAGAATTGTATAGCCCCTGTGTTTCACTCGTCAGCGGCAAGGTGTTCACAACTATATCTGCATCCAAAACCGTTGCATCCATTTTGTGAATGGAATACGTTTGATCAAAACCTTCTGCAAGATGTCCAGAATGATTGACGCCGACAGCCTGCATCTTAAATGCCCTTCCTAATTCAGCGATCCGAGTGCCGATATGACCCGTACCAAAGACGGCTAACTTTCTACCATTCAGTGTCGTATAGTTAGAAGAATCCGGGTCCCAACTATTATGTTGTTGATTTTCTACAGCGGCTTTGATACCGCGCAACTGTCCTAAGATCAAACCAAATACAGTCTCGGCAATAGGCTCAGCATGAATACCACTAACATTTGACAGCAAGATCTGTTTTTTTCGCAGTTTTTCTAATGGATAGTAATCGACACCTGCTGAAAAAGCTTGGATCCACTTTAAGTTTGACTTCTTCAGACTAAAGATCCGGTCCAATATTCCCGGAGCATTGCCCAATATCACTTCAACATCAGCCAATTCTGCATCCGTCAAATTATCACTATTAAAAATGAAGTCATCGTCTGTCAAACTAGTTAATTTTTCAAACGCACTATTTGCCCCTTCATGATTCAAAGCCCCGCCTAAAATCAGGATCTTCATCATACCACCCCGCTCGCATTTTTCCATTTCAATTGTATATATTATACACTACTGTTTTAATTTGTGAAAAACAAAAAAGCCAAAGATCAGTGTTTACGCTGAGTTTTTAGCTTTCTTTTAACCTATTATTCTTCTTTTTTCTCCGGAGCGATCACAAAATGAGTAATATAAGGTTCGGAGTTTTCGTTATAGCCAAATTGATTGATCTGATTGTTAGGCGATGTATTCCAATCAAAGAAATCAATGTCTGACTCCCAGACATTTATCATCAAATATTGTAAATTTTTCCGCGGGACATGCAATACTAAGCTGTATTTTAAGCCAACTGGGATGTCGTAATCGTTCTCCCACTTTTGCATCAACGACTCTAGTAACTTATTTTGATCCGTATTCAAAGTGAAATAACGAAACTCATAATAACCATCCCAAGTTTCTTTGCCAACCTCATGTTGAGTAACATAATTCAAACCAGAGCCAAAGACTGTTTTTTTATTTGATTTGTCTAATAACATGAACTTGTTCTCATCTGTTACGGACTCCAACAACTTCAAATCTCTATCAGAATACTTTTGTTGCTTAGCACTCAAAACGTCTTCGCGACCTAAAGCCAAGCTGATTTTTTCAACGTTCATTGCATTTGCCCCTTTCATCTCTATATCTACAGACTATTATAACATTTTCACTAGCAAATGATATTCATTACACGGATTAGCCAACAAAACATTTGGCCTCATTTGATCAAAATTTGTACTAAAAAAGACGTGCTCCATAATATCTGCACGTCTTATAAATTTCGTTATTTTTCTGGAACAAAAAGTTTTGGCGCGCGGATTGCTAGCAGCCAGACAATGACCATCGCTACTAAAGCTTCTGGGATCATATAAGTCGCATTATAAATCGTGGAGTAAGCAAACACTGACTGACCTTTCGGAGTGTATTCACCATAAAAAACGATCCCAGAGATCACATTATTCAAATAAGCCATAAAGGCGCCTAGAAAACTAGCAGCTAAAGTATAACCAAAAATTTTGCCCTGTTCTTTTTCACGCAAGGCACCTTGGAGAGGCATGGCAAAAAAGCCGGAAAACCCAACAGTTCCAAAACAAAAAACATAATCAAATAGAACTTGCAAGGGGTTCAAAAAATACCCGCCAAACATCAGTTGCACAACACCACAGATAGCGCCAGCGGTACAACCCCAGATAGGACCACGGCGCAAGGACAGAAAAATTAATGGTAACAAAACCAACGATACACTCCCACCTTGCGGCATCCGGAATATAACAATATAACTTAAAACAATGGACAAAGCCGACATAATGGCCGTTTCGGTCAAAAGCCGTGTACTATTTCTTGTTTGAGACATGAAAATAACCTCCTATGGAATAACAGAGCGAAAGCAAGCAGGAAGAAGCGAGTACCATTGGACTTCAGTGCGATAGCGCGTTTTGAGCGGTGTCGTACTGAAGTTGAATGGACGGAACTTCTTGCTTGCTGTAGCTCGACTATAAAACAGAGCGAAAGCAAGCGGGAAGAAGCGAGCACTATCGAGATCTGGCATTATAGCGCGGTTTTCAGCGATGTGATGCCAGAGCTGGATAGGCGGAACTTCTTGCTTGCTGTAGCTCGACTATAAAACAAAGCGAAGTGAAGCAGGAAAATCTCAATAAGTAAAAAGGCTAGTCTTCAAGAAGCTAAACCCAACGGTGTCAATAAAATAACACCACGTAAATACTATGCATTCGACTTTTGTCATCCATAATTCTTTACACCTCCTGACTCTATAGGCAACATCAAGGTAAGTACGCACTGAACCAAGGAATTAGAGGGGGTATTGTAATTTTATTAATAAAAAAATCCCTTTCAGCTTTTGCCAAAAGAGATTATTATTATCACTAACATTCGCACTTTGCGACCAGATAAAAAACTGTCTCCCTTCGCCGGTATTGACCGTATCAGGTTCAATGGGTGTTTTCTCAGCCTAATGGCACCCCAGATGTCTTATTTAATTATATTACTATTTATGATGATATACCTTGCATCCATTAAAAGCAACAAGGAACCAGTTAACTTGTGGCTTCACCTCAATTCACAACGAGGCTAAATTCTGACAGACCGGTGAGAACTTTCGCTGACTTCTTTCCAGTCCATTTATCAAGGAACAACGCATCCCCTCACTAATTCTTAAAACTGTGAATAGGTGCTGGGATCGTCCCACCACGCTGGATCATTGCTGCCGATGAGGCCTTGTTGACACGCATGATCGGAGCGTGGCCTAATAAACCGCCAAATTCAACTGTGTCACCGACGTCTTTTCCTGGCACAGGAATGACCCGAACTGCAGTCGTTTTATTGTTGACCATACCGATCGCAGCTTCATCGGCGATCATTGCGCTGATAGTTGTGGCCGGTGTATCTCCTGGAACAGCGATCATGTCCAGTCCAACTGAGCAAACTGCCGTCATCGCCTCCAGCTTTTCGATGTTCAAATGTCCTGCTGTAACAGCATCGATCATGCCAGCATCTTCTGAAACCGGAATAAATGCACCAGAAAGACCACCCACATGGCTGCAAGCCATAATACCGCCTTTTTTGACAGCATCATTCAGCAAAGCCAGAGCAGCCGTTGTTCCATGCGCACCTACACTTTCAAGACCGATCTCTTCTAAGATCTGGGCGACAGAATCTCCAACAGCCGGAGTCGGAGCCAAGGATAAGTCAACGATGCCAAACTGTGTGTTTAATCTATCAGCCGCAATAGTTCCGACTAATTGACCCATGCGAGTAACTTTGAAGGCCGTTTGTTTGACAGTTTCAGCAACAACATCCATCGACTGACCCTTGATCTTTTCAAGTGCCGCTTTAACTACACCGGGACCCGAAACTCCCACATTGATCACAACGTCCGGTTCGCTTACTCCTTGGAAACCACCAGCCATGAAAGGATTATCCTCAACTGCGTTGCAAAAGACGACCATTTTTGCATTGGTCATTACGTCAAGTTTGGAAGCAGCGACGATAGTTTCTCCCATCTGCCCAACAGCATCCATATTGATCCCTGAACGTGTTGAACCTATGTTGACCGAGGCACAAACCAACTCGGTCTCCGACAGTGCTTCTGGCAAAGAACTCAGTAATGTATGGTCGCCTTGCTGGAAACCCTTTTGTACCAAAGCTGAATAACCACCGATAAAGTCGATGCCAATCGTATGCGCAGCTTTATCCAACGTTTTAGCATATTTGACATAGTCTTTATCATGACTAGCGGCTGCAACGATTGCGATCGGAGTGACTGTCACCCTCTTATTGGTGATCGGAATACCGTATTCTGCTTCGATCTGTTGTCCGACCTTAACTAGGTCACGCGCGTTTGTAGTGATTTTATCGTAAATTTTGCGACACGCCACATCACTATCGCTGTCAATACAATCCAATAATGAGATCGACATAGTGATCGTCCGGACATCTAAATTTTCGTTGGCGATCATATTGACCGTCTCCATAATTTTTTCGGTTTCCATCTTTACACTCACTCCTCTCTTTTATAATTGATGCATGGCGCGGTATATTTCTTCGTTACGAATATTGATCTCCACACCAAGATTTTTGCCTAATTCAGACAACTCCTGTGTTAACTTTTGAAAATCGTTTGTTTGTGGTAACTCGACCAACATCATCATCGTAAAATTATCATCCATGATCGTTTGAGAAACATCTAAGATATTAATGGTGTGCTCTGCCAAATATTGACTAACTCCTGCAATAATACCGACTTGATCGCGACCGATCGTTGTTAAAATTGCACGCATAAAACTTCATCCTTTCACTTTTTCATTTAAATTCTTACGAGGTGCACGAACTGCAATTAAAATCACTGCCATCACTAAATGGGCAAAAAAGAAAATCAAGAATGTTTTGTTATACCCTAATGCAGTGATCAACCATCCACCTGACAAGGGGCCTAATGCACGGCCTAATGATCCTGATAAACTGCCCAAAGATTGGATCATCCCTCTATTACTGTCCTCGGCGTATCGATTCAACAACATTGGGATCGCTGTTAAAGCTAAGATCTCGCCTAATGAAACAAAAGTGATCCCTAAAATAAACTGCCAATAATCACTAGCCTGTACTAGCATTAAATAAGAAGTTGCAAAGAACAAAACACCTAAAAAGACACGTACTTTATCAGCTTTAAAAGTAGTGGGGAATAGGCGCGTAATAAATGGCTGTAAGGTTACGATCTCTAGCGTAGAGATCGTAAATAACATACTATAGCGCGAAACTGAGATCCCTTGGCCTGTCATCAAGACTGAAACGTTACTATTCCATTGTTCATAACATATCCAGATCACGATCATCGTCAAACAGATCAAAATGACCGCCCAAGGATTTTTCGCCCCTTCTTTTTTCGATCTTGTAGTCGTCAAACTAGACTGACTGACTACTGTACGATCCTGAAATTTAAAGCAGATCAGCATAAGGCTCAAGAAAAATAAGATCGCTGAACTAGCAAAGATCAACCGAATACTAATATCAAATAATAAACCCGACAGCAAGGTCGCTAGTGACATTCCAATATTTGCCAGCCAATAGCCATTGTTAAAAATATTCGGATCATTCTTTTGCAAAAAAGCTAGGTATCCGTTCACTGCGGAATTTAAAACACCTAAACCCAAACCATATAAAACTAATAAAAGCGGATACAACGGCCAGCTCGGTAATAAAGCCAATAAAATCAATGCCAGGACTTGAGTCGTCCCACCTAAATACATCGTTTTCTTTTGGTGCCACTTGTCAAACAAATGTCCACCCAGTAAGTTACCCAAGGTCATTGCTCCAGAAAATGCCAGCAAAACGTAGCCAGCAACTACCAAACTTTTATGTAGAGAATTATGCACGTACAAAGTCGTGATCGGCATGATCAAACCGATCCCCATATTAACTAGCATATCCGTCAACAAAACAGATTTATTCTTCACCCATCATGATCTACCTTCCATTACACCTCAAGTGTATGATTTTCGTTAATGTTATGGTACTTACTTATTGCCAAATTTGCAATAAGTAAGTAAAGTTGATATAAGAAATTAATTTAGGAGATGGTCTCACATGTTTACATATCAAATCGATGACGACCTCTGTCTCGCTCTTCCGCGTCCCCAAACAGACGCTTCGCCTTTATTTAAACTGGTTGAAGAAAGCCGTCCGGAACTTTCTGCTTGGTTGCCTTGGGTCCCGGAAATGAAAAGTGCAGCAGATGAAGAAAAATTTTTGACCAGGGTCTTGCAACACTTTGGCACTTCAACCTCAGTCAACTTGATCATTCGCTACCATGACCAGCCTGTCGGGATGATCAGCTTCAACAGTTTCCGGCAAACGGATCATAGTACTGAGATCGGTTACTGGCTAGCTTCAGAATTTTGTGGAAACAATATTATGCATCGCGCCGTTTTGGCAATGTGGCACTTAGGTTTTAAAGACTACGCCGTCAATAAGATCGAGATCCACGTGGCAACGGACAATTCCAACAGCAATCATGTCGCACAAAAAGCAGGCTTCAGATTGGATGGCACGGTGCGAGCTGGTGAGCTTTTAGCAGATGGTTTCCATGACCAAAATATTTGGACGATGCTTAAAAAAGAATGGCAACGTTAAATCGCAAAACGCTGCATCTTAGGTAATAAATCCAAATTACTCAAAAACACCTTCACAAACAGAAAGATATAAACTAAAGGAGATAGTAAATTTATGAAAAAACAGCTACCGGCAGTTTTTACAGCGATCCTTGTCCTAGGGCTGTTTAGCAATGTACTTATCGTGCGCCGTCCAATAGTTGTTCATATCTTACTTATACTTCTCATGGTCATCAGTTTTACCGGGATACCGCGCTATTCTAAAGATCAAGAAAAGAGGTGATTTCATGCGGATCAATATCTTACAACATACACCAAATGAAGGGCCAGGCTCTATTTTAGATTGGGCTCAACTACATGATCACCAAACGTACATTTACCATCCATATCAATTTGGCTATCTGCCTCAAGCAAACGAAACTGATATGCTGGTGATTTTGGGTGGGCCGATGAGTCCGAACGATGACTTACCTTGGATCAAAGAAGAACAACGCTTGATCCAACAATTGTTAGACAAAGATACCCCGATATTCGGTGCTTGTTTTGGCGCACAACAAATAACTAAAACTTTGGGGTACCCTATCAGCAAGTCCCCAGTAAAAGAGGTAGGATGGGCCCCAGTTTACTGTCAAAGTGATGTGATACCTGGCCTCCCAGAAAAAATGACAGCCTTACATTGGCATGAAGAAGTGTTTGAGATCCCTGCACAAGCTCAACTGCTGTTTTCAAGCGACCATCTCAAAAACCAAGGCTTCGTCATGAACCATCGCGTCGTTGGTTTGCAATTTCACTTTGAACCACAAAGTGACAACGTGCGGGAGATGGTCGTTAATGATTTTCCTTATATCAAAGGCTCTGTCCTTAAGCAAACTCCCGCTGATATCTTGAACACCCCTGTACCACCAGAAAATAGAAATGTGATGTTCAAAATCTTAGATTATATTTCAGCAGCTGTTAGTTGTCACTAACTGTCTGCTTTTTGGAAAGAACTTTTACCAAGTAAAATGATTTGACCCTTAGCATGACATTTGAAAATTTTAGCTTGACTTCTAGCATACAGCGTATTTATAATTGAAACTAACTTAAATAAGAACTAAAGGCTATGAGCAGACTAGTAATTATAAACGCATTTAGAGAGTGCTCGGTGCTGGGAAGAGTATATGTCAGTTTGTAATGAATCACACCTGTCAGTTGTTTTTCTGAATTTAATCGAGGTACAGGAAATAGCAAGTTTTTCCACACCTATTTTATAAAAGTAAGAAATTCCGGGACGCCCCGTTAGTGCACGAGTTTGATCAAATCAATCTCCGTGAGATCGTTTGTGTGAACAAATGATAAACATGAGGTGGAACCGCGAGTAAGTCGTCCTCTTAGGCCCAGTGCCTAGGGACGACTTTTTATTTTTTCAAAGTGGATTTGAGCTAACTCACTGAGTTTATCTGTGCAAGCAGGTAATAAATACGAGGTGGGACCACGACAAAAGCCGTCCTCTGTGTCATGTGACATGGAGAACGGCTTTTTTTATTAGTTTTCCAACAGGTTTTAGCGTGTAGCTTCTACCCGATTTATTTCTTCCGAATTACCAAAAGCGTAATGTTTCATTCTGTATCAAATCAAAAGACAAGGAGACCTTTTTATGAACTATGTCGAACAAATTGCTCCTTCGCTCCTGTCTGGAGCTTGGATGTCACTTAAAATCTTTTTATGGACGCTAGTCGCTTCCGTGCCTCTTGGCGTCATTGTCAGTTTAGGACTTCTTTCCAAGTTTAGCCCTCTGCGTGCTATTCTAAAATTTTATGTCTGGATCATGCGTGGAACTCCGTTACTTCTGCAACTTATTTTTGTCTTTTACGGTTTGCCGATCATCGGGATCATTTTCCAACGTTATGACGCAGCCCTCTGCGCTTTTATTTTGAACTATACTGCATACTTTGCAGAGATATTTCGCGGCGGATTTCAAGCAATCCCCGCAGGTCAATTTGAAAGTGCTAAGGTTTTACGTTTAACAAGATGGCAAACATTAATGCATATTGTTATTCCTCAAGTTATCAAGATCGTGATCCCATCGATCGGTAATGAAGTTATCAATTTAGTCAAAGATACATCACTCGTTTATGTCATTGGTCTTGGCGATCTCTTACGTGCCGGTAACGTTGCAACAGCCCGAGATGTCACGTTACTTCCGCTGGTGTTAGTTGGGGTAATATACCTGGCTATGACTGGTGTTGCATCATACGCACTTAAAAAGGTCGAACAACATTATTCGAAGTGGAGATAAGGAGAGAGACTATGCTTGAATTAAAAAATATTACCAAAAAATTCGGCGCACGTACTATTTTAGACAATTTAAACTTACAGATCCCTGACGGTGAAATCTTAGCCATCGTTGGACCATCCGGCGCAGGTAAGACTACATTGCTTCGTTGTTTAAGCGGACTTGAAGTCCCAGAAAGCGGCTCATTTTTATTAAACGATCGACCGTTTGATCCAGCGGACCCAACAAGTGCTGAACAGATCATTGGAGTCGTCTTCCAAGACTACCAGCTTTTTCCTAATTTAACAGTCCTTCAAAACATTACTTTAGCACCTAAGCTAGTTTTAAAGCAAAATGAAAAAGAGGCTCAAAGTCGTGCTCAAGAACTGTTACAAAAATTAGACCTCGCTGGTAAAGAAGAGCTCTATCCGTATCAGTTATCCGGCGGCCAACAGCAACGTGTTGCGATCGCGCGTGCCTTAGCCATGGAACCGCGAGTATTGTGTTATGATGAGCCAACATCAGCATTAGACCCGGCATTACGTGAAAAAGTCGGCAATATTATCTTAAGTTTGAAGACGGAAAAAATGACGCAAGTGATCGTGACCCACGATATGGATTTTGCCAAACAAACTGCAGATACAGTCTTTACCGTCAACGCGCTAGATGTCATAGGAGGCGACTCTGTTTGAAAAAGAAAAACATACTACTATCTTTTTTAGCGCTACTATGTGTGTTGCTCTTGACTGGTTGCAGCGTTTCCATCGGAAAAAAAGCCGATCAAACTGATAATTGGACAAGGATCCAAAAACGCGGCTATGTAACGATCGGGGTGGACGATACTTTTGTCCCGATGGGCTTCCGCCAAAAAAGTGGCCAGTTAGTCGGCTACGATGTCGATCTCGCCAAAGCAGTTTTTAAACTATATGGTATCAAAGCGAATTTTCAAACGATCGACTGGTCCATGAACGCCACTGAGCTAAAAAATGGGACGATCGACCTAATTTGGAATGGATTAACTAAAACTCCAGAGCGCCAAGCTAAAATGACTTTCAGCAACACTTATCTGAAAAACGACCAAGTGCTGGTAACTTTGAAGAAAAATCACATTAATTCATATGCCGATATGCAAGGGAAAGTCCTTGGGGCTCAGACAGGTTCTTCAGGTTCCAATGATATTAATAAGTATCCTCGGCTTTTGAAAGACCGGATCAAAGATCACGACCCAATACTCTACGATTCCTTTACAAATGCCTTCATTGATTTAAATTCTGGACGGATCCAAGGACTTTTGATCGACAGTAGCTATGCAGATTACTATATTGCTCACCAAAAAAATCCTAAAGATTTTAAAACGATCCGTGGTGCCTTTCCACCCGAACAGTTTGGTGTCGGGATGCGGAAAAACGATGTCACTCTTAAGAAAAAAATCAACACTGGCATGAAAAAGCTGGCTCAAGATGGGACTTTAGAAAAAATCAACCAGAAATGGTTCGGAAACAAAGCTAACTCTCCTTTACTAAAAGACCAATAAAGTAAAAACCATTACCCCGCTATCTTAGAGGATAATGGTTTTTACGTGCCGAAGGGCAGAACTGCTATAAATCATGCACTTTTATTCAATTTTACTTATAGCTTTTTGCTTTTTAACTGCAGATTCATTTTCGGTTAGAGTCCCACTAACGTTTTTCGATCTCATCTTCAGCGATCCACTTATGATTTGTAACTTGTTTACCGCCATTGGTCGGTTGGTAGTTTACCATATAAGCTGGTCCATGTTTGATCTCAACGATCTTTGCAGAACTTTTTTTCATCCCTGGCATATGGTCAGCTGTCAGTGTAACTTTATCGCCCTTTTTATACTCTTTGCGATTACCTTCGATCTCATCATTTGTGACCCATTTATGATCCTTAACGACCTTTTTGTCAGACGTTGACTTATAATCTACCGCGTATAATTTTGAAGCATAGGCGTTAACGATCGTTGCGTTAGCCCCCTTCATACCTTTCATATGATCGGCACTTAATTTCACTTTGGAGTCGGCTTTATATTTCGGCTGCTTGGCTTTCCTTAAATCGTTCACTTTCTTCGAACTTCCATGTTTGTGCATCTCGGTTTTTTCAGTCGAATGACTATGAGAAGATGAACCTTCTTTTTGAGTAGTTGTATTGGAACAACCAACAACTAAAACTAACATCGCAACAGCAGTACATAAATACTGTACTAACCTTTTCACTTTTTCTCACTCCCTTTTTAAAAAGCTCTTTCATCGCCTTAACCATAACGAAGAAATAGATAATTGACAACAATTTGCTCTTACTTAATAATGCGATGTAATAAAAAATTTCATACCATTTTAAATTTGGTCGTAAAAAAGCTTCCTCACAGCGTTATGAGAAAACTTCCTTACCACCTTATCAAATTTTACTTTTCCCTAAACTCTCCCTCGATCACTGAGTCATCATCATTTGACTGATCGTCACCTTGAGTAGGGCCAGACATAATAATTGCAGCTATTCCATAGAAGATCGCTCCTGGAATAATATTTCCTGGGAAAATGATCAAAAACGCGCCGACTATTCTAACGATTGCTTTATCCCAACCGAAATATTCAGCAACTCCACCGAAAACACCACTCACTATTTTGTCAGTCGACTTCATCAATTGTTTTTTCTTTTTAGCCATTTTTTATTACTCCTTTACTAGCCACGCGCCATAAAGTTTTCTTCTTTTTATGCCCGTAAATCATTTGTTTGAGCAGGACCAGGCTTTTTATCTGGACTAAAAACCCAATCTAAGCTTTCCTTATAATCAGTCCACATTTTGTAGACTTTTGTCAAATGTTGTTCACCACTATCTGTGATTTGATAATACCTGCGATTTCTGCCTTGAAATGGCTGGTCATAGGTCGTTAAATACCCATTTTTTTTCAGACGACGAAGTACAGGATACATTGTCGATTCTGAAATCGAAATCGCCTTTTGCATTTCTTGTGTTAATGCATAACCATAATAATCTTCACGGTTCAATAAGGCTAAGACCAGTCCGTCAAGCAGATCAGCGGTTACTTGAATTTTCATAAGCAATGTTTCCTTTCTTTGATAAATCCTGCTTAACGTACCGTGTTGTCCCCATCTGAATTTTTAATTGTCACTACATTTTGCATCGTTCCACTGTGAATATTGCCGCCTTCACTGGTTTTGTCAAAAACTTTATTATCTCCACCGGAGTTAGTAAGGTCAAAACCACCTGCATCAACGTTGGTCAACACATTATCACCATTGGAGTTGGTCAACGAATAGCCATGACTCACTGTACTTTCGTTGATCTTAACATCACCATCAGAAACATTCGCCTTTCCTCCATCTAAAGCGACATTATGCATACTGACATCGCCATTATCTTGTTGAAGCTCAACGTTTCGTAAAGCCCCATTTTGAATGTCAACATCACAATCTTCACTAGTTAACAATCCGTTTAAAAGATTAGTGTTTTCCAAACGGACTGCACTACCATCGCGCATTTCAATATTCGTAGTATCGACATTCATATTATGCAATTTCAAAGACCCATCAGAGCCGATCGCTTCTAAGTTCGCAATGCTAATACCTTGCATTTGTGTTTGCCCATAATTATTAAGATTACGGACCTTTTTAAGCTTAACATTATCAGGAACATAGATCGTCACTTTATTATTTTCATCTTGGTTATAGTTAAACCATTTAAAACCGATAAAACCATTTTTTTCAGTCGAACCTTTTTGCCGAACTGTCAGCCTGCCATTCAAAACCCTGACATTTGGTCGTGCACTTTTCCGACCATGATACGAAACGTGATAATTATCCCCCCGTTTGATCGTAACATCGGCATTACTCGTTGCCGCATCGACCTGGTCAAAATCATTAACAGCATAATTTTTTTGGAAATTAGACTTGGTGCTGTAAACCATCGGACGCCAACCGTTAAAGACTACATTTTTGGCACCGTGAGCAAAACCGCCGACCATTAGGAACAGCAGGCCCACTACCAAGAAGATCCAGCCCCATTTAAATACTTTTTTCATTATTCTCTGCCCCCTTTACGATTGCCGTACTTGCGGTAAACGAAACGAGAAAAGTTTGCGATCCCCTGAATAACAGCCGCACATACCCAATACAAAATCGGGATCACGATCATCAAAACAGCAGCGGCTGTCAGCGCACCGCCAACATAAAACAATCCAACAAATGGTGCAGTAAATAATAAGCCTAAACCGGCATACAATGCCATTCCCGTAATCACGATCGCAGCTGCGATCATTACTACTATACTGATCACGGCCGCAAATAAGATCGAACCCACAACTATCAGCGCGATCAAAACAAAGAAACCGATCGCCAAGGTAAATGGCGAGGTAATGATCGCCAAGGCGATCAACCAAATCATTTTTGAGTTAGATGTTGGTGAAGCAAAACGCCCACTTTCAGATTCCTTTTCATTTCGTTTGATCGATTGGTCCGCAAGGATAGTCCGGCTTAATTGACGTGGAGAACCTAGTTCGTGTTCGATTTCTTTGCGAGTCTCCAAGCCAGCGTCAGATAAATATTCATCATAGTATTCCAAGACGCTTTTCTTTTCCTCATCGCTCAAACCATTCAGGTACTCTTCCAAGTCAACTAAATACCTTGCTTTATCCATAATTACTCCCCCCATCTAACTAATTATATGCAAATCATCATTTTCTTTACAGTAATATTATACGATATATAATATTGAAAAGTAAAGAAATAATGTTAAATTATCCTGAAATCACAATTTCTTACAAAAAGTCATGATGTTATCTTTGTTGACATCCAATTTTCAGCTTTATTATCACAAGTCTTCCTTATCTTCTCAAGCAAAAACACTTTTGAAAAAATCATTAGGAATCAAGCACTATTTCGAGTAAAATGAGAGTATACATGAGAAACGAAAATTAGAAGAAATTACTTTATATTGATAGAGACAATTAACTATACTCAGTATAGAAGAAACGAGGGATTTTTTATGGATGCTGAATTGACCGGTTTTACTAATGTACAAAAACTTGATCCAGACATCATCGTTGATTTACGTTACGCCACTACTAATAATTTTACTGGTAAAGTAGTTTACGATTTTTCAACTGCCATTGCACGAACTGGGACCGCCCGTAAACTTGCTGTTGCCAGCTCGATCGTCAAAGGGCAAGGCTATCGTTTAAAAATCTGGGACGCTTTTCGCCCGTCGAGCGCACAAAAGAAATTGTTTGACGTGTATCCGGACCCAGAATTCGTTGCACCTCCAGATCCAAATTATAGCCATCAAAAAGGTGTGACTTTTGATTTAACTCTCACTTTTGCAAATGGTGAAGAATGTCCTATGCCAACTGCTTTTGATGATTTCACCCCCATGGCTAGACGCTCATCAAAATGGCCAAAAGAAGCTGCCAAGTATCATCAAATTTTGGATGATGCGATGAAACAAGCAGGCTTTGTCGGCTACGAAAGCGAGTGGTGGGATTTCCGCGATTCGCAAATGGATGAATACGGTCCACTCCAAGCTGATCCAAATGATTATAAGTAAATGATCATTTTGTCAGCTAAGTAGTCGTTAGAATTTTTAACGGCTATTTTTGTTGGTTCAATAAGTTTTCATAATTGGCAAATATGTGGATCCAAAGTATGATAGAAGTGTCTTAGTTGAATGAAGGGGGAAAGTTTGAGCGACTTGCTTTCATTTTATTCTGTTATCACGATCGAATTACACGCGACAAGAGATCTCGCTGTACCCTGTGTTTGTTCGAGCTTCACAAGCCCAGGCCTTCCGCTTGTTGCGCTCTGTTTTCTTAGTCGAGCTGCGAAACTCAGAAGATTCTGCCTAATTACTAGTGCTCATCTTCTAAGCGAGTTTCTCCGCGCTGTTTTTTAATTAGGAGGTACCCTTATGTCGCGTCAGTTAACACGTAAAGAAATCAAATTGAAAAGTATGAAAATAGCCTACTATGATGAAGGTTCCGGTATTCCGATCATTTTCTTACATGGCTTTCCCGACTCAGCTGATGTTTGGCGGAAAATGGCTCCAATACTGATCGATGACGGTTACCGTGTTATTGCGCCTGACCTGCGAGGATTCGGCGAATCAGAAGCTCCGGTCGCAGTCGGAAGTTATAAAGTAAAATACTTAATGCAAGATATCATTGAACTTAAAAAGAGCTTAGCGTTAGATGGACCAATAAAGTTAGTCGGGCATGATTGGGGAGCACTGCTTGGTTGGAGTTTGATAACATTTTACCCTGAACTTTTCAGTTCCTTTGTTCCCATCAGCGTCGGACATCCACATGCTTACTTAAACGACGGAGGCTTCGAACAGAAACAAAAGGGCTGGTACACTATGGCCTTCCAAACAGAAAATTTTGCCGAAAAAATGTTTTCACAAAACGATTGGGCAGTATTAAGATTATTTAGCAAAAACAATCCTGAAGTCGATTCTAACTGGATCCCTGACTTGAACCGTCCAGGACGTTTCACCGCTGCGTTGAATCTTTATCGGGCCAACCTCAGGCCACAAAAGGTAAAAATACCTTTTCCTCCAACTCAGGTCCCGGCCTTTGGGATCTTTGGTAGGGATGACCCCTACCTTAGCCAAGCACAAATGGCAGCTTCTAGTAAATATGTTGGTGGAAACTTTTCTTGGGAATCTATTAAAGGTGAACACTGGTTGCCTTTAGATAAACCCGAATTGGTCTCAGAATTGATCACTAACTTTTATAGTCTCCCTTTACCTGATGTTAAACATTCACTAAAAACCAGTGAAGCAAAAACTTGGCAAAAAATGTTACACTTGGCAAAAAAAGTTATGGATTAAAAAAAAGTACCGTCAGTCCTAGGGCTGATAATACTTGTTTTTGTTATATTCTAATGCATTTGCATGACCTATAACTTAAAACCCATTGCTTAATGAACGAGCTGTTTCATGCTTGTCAATTGAACCTTTCAAATCCATTTATTCATGAACTTCAAACGGTAAGCGATCCGGGTCAAAGAAAAAGGTCATCTTTTCACCTGTCAGTTCATCGTAACGAACTGGTTCGCACTCAATACCAACATTTGCCAATGCATGGACAGCCTGATCCACATTATCCACTTTGAATGCCAGATGTCGCAAGCCCAATGCTTCGGGGTCTGAAACACGTGCTGGCGCAGTCGGTTTGATAAAAAGTTCAATTACAAAACTTCCACCGGTCAAATGAAATAACACATCCTTTTTTTCTGGCCGTTCGGTTCGGTCTTGGATCGTAAACCCAAGTTTATTAACGTAAAAATCCACGGCTTGCTGTTCATCATGACAAATAACAGCCAGATGATCAACTTTTTTAAATAACAACTGGCCTTCCTCCTCGTAAAAAAGCAAGCCCCCAAACGATGAGGACTTGCCGGTTATTATTAACGACTTTCCAAAGTTTCATCAACTTTTTTGATCTTATTGCCGATCGTCTTAACAGTTTCAACACTGCTTTGATATTCGGGATAAGTCATATCGATTGAATCTAAACACGTTTTGACTTGATCTTTAACTGCAGCTTCATTTTCGCTGCCCTTCTTAGTCAATTCTATATATACTTTACGTCCATCTTCAGGAACGTGAGTACGTGTGACCCAATCATCTTTCTCCATCCGTTTCAATAGCGGTGTTAAAGTACCCGTATCCAATTTCAAACGGGCTCCGACTTCTTTGATCATCATTGGACGTTTTTCTTCCCACAAAACTAGTAAAGTTAAATATTGTGGGTAAGTCAAATTAAAGTCCTTCAAAGATTCAGCATAAAACTTCGTATAAAATTTTTGTGCGGAATAAATCGCAAAACAAAGCTCATTTTCAATATGTTCTGGTGCATATTCTTTCATGGGAATTCTCCTCTTTAGAATTTATTAGTCTCATATAAGAGTTCCAATTAACAATAACTAACTATTCGCTCATTGCGGGTCGACTACGACAGCGCGACGCGGTTCATTACCCCTAGAATACGTTTCAACATGCTCATTATCTGCCAAACTAGTATGGATCACCTTACGTTCTAACGCAGGCATTGGATCTAACGTAACTGGTTTTCCCGCAGCGATCGCATCACGTGCTGTTTTCTGTGCCAAGTGTGACAAGGACTCTGCCCGGCGATCACGGTAGTTAGCTACATCTAATATAACACGAACACGGCGACGTACACGCTTATCCAAAAAATCTTGTGCCAACAATTGTAAAGAATTCAAATTCTTACCGCGTTTTCCTATCAATAATCCTTCTTGTTCAGTTTCAAAGTCATAGTAGACCGTGTGTTTTTCCGGGGTAACATTGATCGTGGCAGAGATCCCCATATTTTTGGTGATCTCTGCTAAATAATTACCCAGATCCACTAACACATCTTCGAATGACGTATCCTGTTGTTCTTCAGCCTTTTCCGTCTCCCCTGAAGTTTCTGACTTGTGCTCAGGTTCTTGATCAGCCCTTTTTTCTTCTATAGTAGGCTTCTGTTTGCTTGCCTTTTCAGACTCTGAAGCTTTTTGAACCATGCTGTCATCGGTAACTCGTTGCCTATCATCTCTCTTTGGAGTTGGCTTTTGAGATCGTGCTTGCTTCTTAACGTTCACTTCGACTGCAGCCAATTGTTTACCAATTCCCAAAAAGCCCTTTTTACCATTCGAAATAACTTGAACGTCTACTTGTGCACGAGTCACATTTAAGTCAGCCAAACCTGCAGAAACGGCTTCCTCGACTGAGTTTCCTTCATATTTCGTCGGTGTTCCCTCCTGTCATTTATATATTATTTCTTCCCCTAAAATAACTACATAAAAGCGCAGTTAACATATTTTAGTATACCACAACATACTTCAAGTGATGAATAGATTTTAGAACTAACAAGCCTTCAAATAGCCAAAGATACCATAAGTTCTTGCATTTTAACACATGAATTAATTTTTGTGAAATTGTAATCAAGCTAAATTGATGTACAAAAATGACAGTTATCATGTACAACCACCGCTTAACTTACTTCTGAGTCATAATGCAAACAACATCCATCTTGAGGCAAGAAAAACTCGTACTTTCCTAGAAAAGTCTAGGTAAAATACGAGTTTTTGTTATGATCATCATCTATTTTTATCGATACACTAAATAAATTCCGTTACCGCAGCGGCAGCTACAATAATTATTAAACCAACGATCGTAATGGCCATTTCTTTTTTGGTCTTCTTTTGTCCCAAGAACCAAATACCGGTCAAGGTAGCCAAGATAACTGATGTTTGCGATAAGACAAATCCTGTTGCTAAACCATTCATATCCGGTTGTGCCGAGATCAAATATGTTAAAGCACCAAAAGCAAAGAAGAAACCTGCAATGATTTGTTTATATGACAAGCTATCTTTCAGCGGTTTTTCTCCTTCACCTTTGAATGTCATAATGATCCCGTAAACAATACCAACAAGCAACATGCCAATAGATTGAGGCAAGAAAGCGTGCATGCCACTGATATGAGCTGCCTGTGGAGCTGCTGAGTAAGCCCAGTACCCTATTTCACCAATTGCTAACCATATAACTGCTTTTTTCAAGACACCGGATTTTTTTGAAGTCTTGTTTTCTGACCATACAGTCATATATGCACCGATAATAATTGCGATCAAAGCTAAGATACCAATAACTTTGCTAGTGATGCCAGGCCAATCACCAAGATAAAAAGCTCCCCAAAGTGAAGCACCTAATAACTGGAAAGCTGTTGTAACCGGCATAGCTCGTGAAGAACCCACTAAACCAAAAGACATAAATGTGACGATCTGCGCACAATCCCAACCAACACCAGAAATGATCGATAATACTAAGGCGGATCCACTTGGCATCGGAATTCCTTGGACCCAAGCAAAAATCACTGCAAAGATAAAAGTCCCTGCCGTCGCACCTAATATTTGGTGCGACGGCTTACCGCCTATCTTAGAAGCGACAGTCGGGAATAGCCCCCAGCCCACTAAGGGTCCCAGGCCTACTAAAAGTGCTACTGCATCCATAATTTATCCTCCTACTCAAACGACGTTATTAAATTCGTTTCTTTCTTCTCCATGTCTGATTTTTCTATATCAAAATATTTTAAAACACAACATTGCTTTCCAACATAATGTTTGCAAAGGGCGTCATTTCACCGGTCCTAACAAACGCTTTGCAATCTTTTAAATCTGACTTTAATTCTTCATGCGTGATAAATTCGATCGGTGTTTCTGGTAAACGTTCTTGGATCTGTTTTAACATAGTCGGATTTTCAGTTTTGATCTCTTCAGCTAAATAGATTTTTTGGATCTCTAATTCTTCTAATACATTGTTCAAGACATCCATAAAAGCTGGGATCCCCCGAGTTACTGATAGGTCGATCTTTTCAGTACCATCAGGAACTGGAGTACCCGCATCCCCAATAGCCAATTTGTCAAAATGGCCCATCTGTGAAATTACACGTGAAAGATTCGAATTAATAACTGCTGTCTTTTTCATGAATCATACTTCCTTCCGTTAAATTACAAATCATTGTCTTTTCTTATTTAACTGGTACTATTTAGCTTCGATCTCTTTTTTATATGGGATCGAAGGTTGTGCCCCGTAACGTTGAACCGTTAAGGATGATGCTTTGTTACCAAATAAAATAGCATCTTTCAAATTAGAAAAATCTGATTTTAAAACACTGCTCATTGCTCCGATAAACGTATCACCAGCAGCCGTTGTGTCTACTGCTTTAACTTTGAACGCCGGCACCAATTCACTCGCGCCATTATAGTCATAAAAGGCACCCTTAGAGCCGATGGTGATGATCGTAACATCTACACCCAAATCGCGTAATTTTGCGGCAGCTTCCTTAGAAGATGCTTCATCTTTCACATGAACGCCCGTGATCGTCTCTGCTTCAGTTTCATTTGGTGTGATCATATCTGTTACTTTTAACAACTCTTCAGGAATATGGTCCTCGCCCGGAGCTGGATTCAAAATTGTTTTTACACCCGCTTCATGCGCAATTTCAAAAGCTTTGGTAGTTGCATCGATCGGTGTTTCAAACTGAGCGATCACAAAATCGCTATCCTTGATCAGTTCACTCTTTTGTTGGACTTCTTTTGGGCCAAAAGCATAGTTAGCACCTGCATAAATGGTGATTGCATTTTCACCTTCATCATCAATAGTAATAAAAGCTTGTCCCGTTGACTCATTAGCGATAGTATCGACCCCTGACAGATCGATCCCTTCATCCTTTAATAGATCAGTCATCTGCTTCCCTGGGGCATCATTACCAACTGCTCCAATAAAAGAAGTCTTAGCTCCTGCCCGAGATGCTGCAACAGCTTGATTGGCACCCTTACCTCCACCTGCAGAATAATGTTCCTTAGCGTGGATCGTTTCTCCGGGTTTAACCATCCGTTTGACCCTCAAGTTTGTATCTAAGTTAATACTCCCAACAACCGTTACTTTATTCATCAAAATTCCCACCTTACCTAAATTTTTCAGTGCGATAAAATCACATCTGGTAAAACGTTTTAGCACAGCCAACAAAAAAATAATAACACCATTTGAAAGCTATTTCAAGGGTGCTACTGAAAAACGTTGAACTAATTTCACAGGAAGCATTTTTTCCTCAGCTTCTTTTTGTGGAGTTACTACTCTTTTCATTAACAATGTGGCAGCTTCTTGCCCTAATTTAAAAGTTGGCTGTGCGATCGTTGTTAATGCCGGTGTGACGTATTTGCACGGGCCAATGTCATCAAAACCGATCACACTATAATCAGTCGGTATTTTTTTACCAGCCTCTTTTAAGCCCATATACAAACCAAAGGCAATTAAATCATTGATCGCAAAAGCCGCTGTGACATCTGAGTTTATAATTTCTTTCACAGCACCTTGACCACCATTTGTCGATAACTCGCCATTGACTATTAACAAGTCGTTACCATAAACACTAGCAAACCCTTCATAGCGTTTACGCACATTAACTGTCGGCTTCTTAGGCAACACAACAGCGACCTTTTTGTGCCCAAATTCTTTCAAATGAAGTGCTACTTGTTTGCCACCGCCATAATTATCGGTTTGAACCGCGTCCACTAAATTAGTTTCCGTCTTCTGGTCCATAACGATCATTGGCAAACGTTCCCGTTGAAGTGCCTGATAAATCGTCTGATCTGAAAAAGCTGAACTAGCAATGATCAACCCATCGACACCACGTCTGATCAAATCCTCAACATAGCGGCTTTCCTGTCTTTCATCTCCACCCATATTATAAAGCAAAGCAACATAGCCTTGTTCATTCAAAATATCCTGGATCCCTAAAAAAAGCTGGGCAAAAAAAGGATTACTAATATCTGGCACCAATACACCGATCAAATGACTTTTCTTAGTCACCATCCGTTGGGCAAAAAAGTCCGGTACATAATTTAATTCGTCCTGTGCCGCATATACTTTTTTTATTGCCTTTTCGCTAAAGCGCTGGGTATTGCCGTTCAAGATCTGTGACACTGAAGTGATCGATAATCCCGCTTTTTTAGCCACGTCTTTGATCGTTATTTTCTTTTTATTCATATTCCAATTTGCCTTCTCGCTACTAAGTTGATTACTATCACCACTAAGTATAGCAAATGGTTTTTTAAGATACACTGGATTTATGTCAGTTTTCTAAAATTTTAACAGCCGGACTGGTTGTATCAAAACCCACTAATGCTTGTCAGTTCATCTTTTATTGCACCTGCAAATAAAAAACACCAGCGCATAACTTCAAGCATGCACTAGTGCTGAATACTTTTTATTTTTAATTATAAACCAATCCACCATCGACCAAGATAGCTTGACCTGTGATGTAATCTGAATCTTCAGAAGCTAAAAAGTGTACCAAGTTAGCAACATCAGTTGGCTTTTCATAGCGACCCAAAGCAATTTCACCCGAGAACTTGGCAAATGGTTCACCTGGTTTCAATGACGGATCTGCTTTGACCATTTCAGCGTCGATCCGATCCCACATCTTCGTCTTAGCAACACCTGGGCAGTATGCGTTGACAGTGATATGTTTAGAAGCAAGTTCCTTAGCCGCAACATGCGTGAAAGCCTTAACTGCATGTTTAGTTGCGGAATATGTGCCTAACACTTCGTATGCTTCATGCCCTGCGATCGAACATGCATTAATGACCTTACCTGAAGTACCTTGCTTGATAAACTGCTTTGCAGCAGCTTGTGTTCCGTAAACGGTGCCAAAAACATTGATCTTAAATGTCCGCTCTAATTCTTTTTCGTCAATTTCCAAAAAAGGTGTCACTGCTTCAACACCGGCATTATTGACAAAAACATTGAGTTGGCCAAATTTGTCAACAGCGGCAGCAACTAAAGCTTCCTGATCCTCTTTTTTAGAAACATCACCCACGAAACTGGCAACATCACCAAGAGATTTAAGTTCATTTTCAGTCTTGGCCAAAGCCTCTCCATTAATATCATGGATCATTACGCTAAATCCGTCTTTCAACAAACGTTCAGCGATCCCCTTACCTAAACCACCTGCTGAACCAGTAACTACAGCAACTTTTTTCGTCATAATAAAAATCTCCCTGCTTATAATAGTATAATTTATTACAAAACCATTATAACTCTTTTTGAAAGCGCAAACAATAGCGCTTACGATTTTTCACAACTTAAAAATAAAATACACTTAAAAACAGCGCAAAATGCTTCACATTCCACGCTGCAATATTAATTGGTTTTTAATGGCTTGAATTTACACTTTAAGTGCAACACCAGTTAAATAAAGAATGGCCCATGACCAAATTCCTGTAAAATGGTGTTTGCGAGAACAATCGTGAAAGGAAGTTAGCCATGGACCACTATAAGCATCTTACCATAGATGAATGAGAAACTATCTTTTTAATGAAAAGTCACGGGAATTCCCTTCGTAAGATTGCTGGCTGTATTAAAAAAGGCTGATTTAGGCCCTGTTATTTTATAATTGCTATACTGCGTATCATACATATTAAAACCATCATGGTGCTTCGTAGTAAAAATCATATATTTGAATCCAGCTGCTCTAGCTTTTTTTGCCCAGTCTTCAGGATCAAACCTAGTCGGATCAAATTCTTCCTGCAAATCCCAATAATCATGACGCAATGTTTGTAGGTCATTTCTCCACGCACCATGTTTACGCGCCCAAGAATCTTCTTTAGACAACTGCCATGATTCAACTATTCCAGCTTGTGCGTATAATCCCCAGTGAAAAATTACGCCAATTTTTTGATCCTTGAACCATTCAATTTTTTCTTTTATTGGCTGTTCAAGGGCTGCATATTCTTCTTGTTCGGTTGTAGAATTTTCAACAATATCTTCTCTAGTTTCTTTAGTCACTCAACTTTCAGCCCCTTTTGCCATGAAATTTCATTCGTGATCAATATCTTGCATTCCATCTCTCCACTAGTAGTTATTTCTTCTAACAAAGCCAGTAAAACTTGTGCTGTTTTTAAAGCAACCTGGTCCACTGATTGTTTGATCACGGTGATCGGTACGTTTAGACTTTCAAATAAGTGCGCATACCCAAAACAGCCGACCCGAACATCTAAACCAATTTTCTTACCCATATCCTGGATAGCTCGAATGCTTAGCAAAGCATTACTATAATTTGTAATAAAAATTGAATCAAATCCTTCAGCTACTAATTTCTGTGTAACTTCATAAGCTTCTTTCGTCCCGTAATCAGCAAACCTGACCTGACTATTTTTTAAAGGGTACCCCATATTTTGACAGGCAGCCTTAATACCGCCTATGCGTTGCTCTAAAACATAATCTTTTTTTGTAGGCATTATAAAAGCTGTCTGTTTACATTGTTTTAATAAATGCTCCACAACTTTAACGGTCGCACCCCTATCATCACTTAAAACCGCAGGCAAGTGGCTGTTTTTTAGTGGTATTTCTAGCGAAATAACCGGCATATCAACGTTAGCCAAATACTTAAATGACTTCCAATTTGGATCAGCCTTAACAACTATCAAACCATCGATGGATCTTTCAAGTAATTTATTTAATTTTCTTTCAAAGAGATCCTCACTGTTATAGTGGCTAGCTAAAAGCAAGAAATATTCATGCTGATCAAATATTTTTTCTAGTTGCGCGATCAATTGTGCACTATAGAAATTATCTATAGTATCGATCAAAACCCCTATCGAAAAAGACTTGTTCATTTTTAATGACTTGGCCGTCTGATTCTGGACATACTTTAACTTGCCGATCGCCTCTTTGACCTTTTCTTGGTTGCCTTTTTTTAGCGTGTACCCGTTTAAATAACGAGAAACTGAACCGACGGAAACCCCCGCTTCATTTGCTACATCCTTTATTGTTGCCACATGTATCCACCTCAATTCCGTATTAAATTGAAATTGTCTTTAAATAATTTAAAGCAGCACCATATAAGTTAGCATTGTTTTTATAAGTACAATTTTTAATTTCAGGCATGATGGAGACGACACCTTCTTCTTCCAACCGGTGTTTAAGTCGCTTCTCTAATTGTCCCGCTAGATCTGGACGTGCTGAAATACCGCCGCCAAGAATAAAAGCATCAAAATCAAACGAAACTTGTAAATTATACAAAGCACCGGCAAGATTATCATAAACAGAATCGATCAGTTTATTAGCTAACTCATCACCATTTGTTGCAAGTTCAAATAACTTCATACCATCTAGTTTCTCTACACTTTTCTTTTGCTGATAAGCATTTACGGCTTTGACGATCGTTGCACTCATACTTAAGATAGGTCCATCGTTGTTCTTCAATAATCCAAATTCCCCACCAAACAAATGATTCCCTTTATATAGGTGCTTATCAATAAAAATTGCTCCGCCAATACCCGTACCGATCACAATAAAGGCGACATTATCAAATGGCTCTCCCGCTCCGATCTCTACCTCACAAATACCGGCACAGTTAGCATCATTCTCAATTGCAATTGGTAAGTTTAACTGGTCTTGTAATTCTTTAAAAATCGGCCTGCCATGTAAATACGGAACTGCACTGATCCCGCCAATAATCCCTTTTTCCTGGTCAACAGCACCTGGCGCGCTAATGGCTATGCCATCTACGGTTGTACTTTTGATCGTTGCTTGCATTTTCTTAACCAACCCTTCAAATGTCTCAGGCGTGACAAAACTGCCAGTCTCACTTAAAGTATTACCATTAAAAAAGCCAGTTTTAACTGCTGTTCCACCAATATCAAAAACTGCCAGTCTCATTTGTATCCCTCTTTTTACTGAATAGAGTTTCCGTTGTGTGCAATAACGTCTTTAAACCACCAATAACTCTTCTTTGGAATTCGTTTTAGATCTTTTAAATCATCATTCGTACGATTGACATAGACCATTCCATATCTCTTATCCATATTTCCGGAAGAACTTGGAATATCGATCAGTCCCCAACCCAAGTATCCTAAAACTTTCACTCCATCATTGAACATTGCATCCTTCATCGCTTCAATGTGGCCTTGGTGGTAACTTATCCTATAATCATCTTGAATTTCTGCCCCATCAAATTCTTCTCTAACTCCGATACCATTTTCAATTGGAAACATTGGTACATGATATTGATTATAAGTTTTAGCAAGAATATCACGAAAACCTAACGGATCTATGGACCAACCCCATTCATTTACTTTTAAAAATGGATTTTCTTTTGCGCCATGATCCAAATACTGATTTGGAAAAGTTCCGTCTGGCACCAATCTGCTACTGATCGTCGCACTCTGGTAATAACTAAACGCAATAAAATCGCTTGTTAAATTAGCAAAATCTTTATGGTCTGACTCCTTTAAATCAATATCGATATCATGGTCATTAATAAACCTTTTGACTTCTGTCGAATATTTGCCATATACAAATACATCTAATAAATTTTTGTTCATGAATTCGTCGATCTGCCGCGCATATAAAATATCTTTCGGATCTGGAGAAACTGGGTATACTTCGCTATAAGCAAGCATCCCACCAATTTTTGCGTTACTTTTTTCATGCAGATAATTCGCAATTTGAGCATGTGCAACTAGTAGATGATGTGTTATTTTAAATAATTCCTCAGGTTTACGTTGCCCTTCCAAATATCCAGAGATCCCAAAACCGCCTGTGCCCATATATAAGTTTTGCTCATTAAAAGTTATCCAATATTTGACTTTGTCACCAAAAAGATCGATCATTTTCTTGCCATATGTCACAAAGGCATCGACTACATGTCTATCAATAAACCCGTTATATTTTTTTGCCAATTTTAATGGCATATCAAAATGATATAAGCAGATCATTGGCTCAATACCACGTTCAAGTAATTTATCGATTAAATCAGAATAAAACTGGATCCCTTCTGAATTAAATTCACCATCTCCATCAGGATTCACTCTACTCCATGAAATCTGAAATCGATAGCAATTCATGCCCTGCTTGGCCATAAGGTCTAGATCTTCATCGTACCGGTGATAATCATCGATCGCTACTTTCCAATCAGAGCTGTTGGGAGTCGCAGGGTAAGTATCATAAACCGATTTGCCTTTGCCTCCCTCATTATATGCACCTTCCGTTTGCATACTTGAAGTTGAGTTTCCCCACAGAAAATCTGCGGGCATTTTTCTTTGATTCATTTTTTCCTCAATTCTCTTATTATAATTTGAAACGTTTCAATTAAATTATAAATAAAACCACTTTGAATGTAAAGACTGACATTTAGAAAACCCGTTGAACAAAATTCCTCACTTAAGGCAAATATGGCAAAAAAGCAATTTGTTTTTGGCTCACGCAAACGTTTGCTACTAAAACACTTTTTTGTTAAGCTGGGCGCACAAGGAGTGAGCAAAATGAAAAAAATAGTCGATCTACTTAAAAAGGATCCTTTGTATTTCCTAGCCTTTCTGGTGATTATTATAGCTGTGTTTAATATACTCAGCAGTTTCGTACGACACCGTCCGCTATTTGAAAATATCGACAACATAGTTTTTATAATGGCCTTTTATTTTGTTTCATGGGGAATGACTAAAGTGACACGTTCTACAGTTCTTAGATTTCTACTGAGTTTCATTCTATCATTTGCACTTTTTAGTGTTGACATGTTTTTTGATGGTAGTTACGTTGATTATACTTCCTTTATTGTCACAGGCGGTGTTTCTCTTTTCATAGCCGCAATGATGCTTATAGTTATGCATGTTATTGATAATAACAGCTTTACTTCTCATAGTTAAGCTGCCCAAACAACTAAACAAAATAAATCGACTAAAAAGTACCTTGACCACTCCCAGCTTGAAAAACTTCACATAGCCCAAAATAAATGGTATGTTACCAGTTTTAAGCTAGTTAATTAAAATAAAATTGAAGAATAAGGTGAAATTTAGACTTATGGAAAAAGGAAATAAACTACCTCCCAAGATCAAAAAAGTATGGTATCTGGAGGAATTAAATACATTCATTATCGGTATGATCGTGTCTACGGTGTTCTTATTTGTGATCCATTTTTTCTCATGGCCAGAATGGTTAAAGTACATACTTCCCTGTCTCGTTTTAATAGATCTCGCTATTGAATTGCCTTTAGTAACATACCGGTATCGGTTTTACCGCTACCATTTTTCGCACAGCGACGTTGAGATCAAAACTGGATTTTTCTTCCGAAGACAGACTGCTATCCCAATTTCGCGTATTCAGAATGTAACGCTCGAGGCAGGTCCATTATTACAACTATTCAATTTACAAGCTGTTAATATAGAAACTGCAGCCACATCACATTCGATAACTGGAGTTTCAATTGATACTGCTGAAGCTTTAAAAAAACAACTCATTGAATTAGCTGAGGTGAATAGTGATGAAGAATAAGCATTTACACCCAGCTGCAATACTCTATTTTTGGTATAAAGCAGTCAAGGATTGGTTGTTACTCATTTTGATCCCAGCAATCAGAGATTTTGACTTTTTTATAGATAAAATTCTGATATTCGTCGTATTATTTTTGGTTTTAACATTGTTATTGGCGGTAACAAAATATTTTATGTATACTTATGAGTTAACTAACACTGAAATTATTTTAAATACAGGAATAATTTTCCGTAAGCATACACATATTGCTTATGCGAAGATCCAAACCTTGGAAACTCAACAATGGTTTTACTTACGCCCTTTTGGTTTAATGTCTTTGAAAATAGAAACTTCGGGACACTCCGACTCTCAAGCAGAAGGAATAATGCCAGTAGTTTCTAAACAAATCATCGCACATCTGCAGAAGTTGCGTAACAGCACGAAGAAATTTGAACATGAAACTGTGGTCTTTAAACCTGCTACTGACAATACGCAGGAACAGTCAGCTTCCAAAGAAGACCCTGAAGAAAAATACCAGCTCAAATGGAGTGATTTAAATCTATATGCCCTTACTTCCTTTGGAGTCCTTCCTTTATTCCTACTTTTTTTGTCGGTTTACGATAAAATTACAGATATTATTCCTGAAAAACGGATCAACTCTATTTTTAATGAAATTATGCAGCAAGGGATCGTGGTAATTACGCTCGGAATAATTTTTTCTGTGCTCCTTGCCCTTCTTGTTTCATATTTGCTCTTGATCAATCGCTATTTCAACTTTAGTGTTCAAACACAAAATAATCGCTTAGTGACTAGTAGGGGCTTGTTGCAAAAAAATGAAGTATCTGTACCGAAAGATAGAGTTCAAGCAGTAGTTATTCACCAGTCTTTGTTGCGTCAACTATTTAAACTTGCCACGGTGCAATTGATGTTAGCATCTGGTGTTCCTGAGGATGATGAGCAAGATGATGAACTAGTTATGATGCCTGTCATTAGAACAAATAAAGCACTGCAAAACTCCCGAAAATTTATTTCTTGGTTGCCTCAAAAAATGCAACGTCAATATTTGATACAAGCTTCTGGAAAATGGCGCCTGATCCGTAATATTTTTATCCCAACACTTTTGCTTGTGATTTTCTTATGCGTTATCTGGAGACCGGTTGGTTTTATTTCTATAGTACTTTTACCTCTTTCTTTTTGGATCGGTCATTATGCAGGAGATAATAGTGGGATCACAATTGAGCCAAATAAGGTCTTGGCTCTTCAAAAAGGCGAACTGCTGTCCCGTAAGCTATATCTGATCCCACATAAAAGAATTCAATCAGTTAGGGCGAGGCAAAGCATTTGGATGAAAAGAGTCAATTTAAGTCATCTCGAAATAAGTTTACGTAGCGGTAACTCCTCGCAAATAGTTGAAGTTCGCTATTTGCCAACGCAGACTGTAAAAAAGGTATATCAATGGTTTAGAAGCGAAACAAACATTGATAGTAGCTAGAGCTAAAAGCAATTTAAATTTCTTACAAAAACGGTACCAAGCAAAAAAGCACTATACTTGGTACTGTTTTTGTATAGTTAGTTAGCATTTATCAGAACATTTTTAATGCTTTTAAGCAAATCAAACATCTGACTTATTGTGTCTTATGTTCTTGGTTGACTATTTCAATTTAATTCACTACAATTTAATTAGGACATATTGTAAGCGATTTCACTTCGCTGTAATTGTCATGTTTTATAGCATATTAGTAAAAGCACTGAGCGTTGTTCATTCGTTGGGATCGCCGATGAAATTATTATTGCTCATCTTTTTCGTGTGCTGATAAATTGGATTTTTTAGCCAAACACTTAGGTGGAGGAATTTAGCTTGAGGCTCATGATTGAAAAATAATTTACTATAGGTGAGTGCCCACGAATTGCTTCACCGTGCTTCTTAGTTGAACTGCGTGTGGCAGAAGATTCCGCCTATCCCAGTCTAGTCATACACTGCTAAAAATCACGCTATATAACTAGACTACGATAGTGCTTGTCTCTTAGCCGTCTCGCTCCGCTCTCTGTCATCTAAAAGGGGATCTTTTTTATGGAAAATAGAAATTCTGCTAATGTCCTTTGGTTTGATGACCTTCATCGCTCCGATGTTGATTTGGTCGGAGGGAAATCCTCATCACTTGGTGAACTTACCTCAGCAACTGATATTCCTGTTCCTTATGGTTTTGCGACTACTGCGCATGCTTACCGCTACTTTATGGACGCAACCGGCGCTAATGATAAGATCAAAGAACTCCTCGAAAACATCCAAGATTACGAAGACTCTGACGAATTACACCAAACTTGTTCTAAAATCAGAAAAGTAGTGACTGATGCACAGATGCCCACAGATCTTGGGAATACCATCAAAGAAGCTTACGATGAACTAGCCGATAAAATGGGAGAAGCTGACCCGTTTGTTGCCATTCGTTCAAGCGCCACTGCCGAAGATCTGCCAGATGCTTCATTTGCTGGTCAACAAGATTCATATTTAAATGTGCGTGGTCGAGATGACGTTGTTCAAAGAGTTAAAGAATGCTATGCTTCACTCTTTACTGACCGTGCTACTTATTATCGTCATAAACAAAATTTCCCCTTTGAAAAAGTTGCACTGTCAGCTACTGTTCAAATGATGGTATTCTCAGAAGCTTCCGGGATCATGTTTTCTGTTAATGTTGGGACTGGCGATGATTCCAAAGTTATCATTGATAGTATCTGGGGTCTTGGCGAATATATCGTACAAGGAACAGTCACACCGGATGATTTTGTCGTAGATAAAGAAACAATGAAGATCGTTTCTAAAGATATCAACCAAAAAGACATTGAACTCACCCGTTTGCCAGGCGGCGGCGTTGAAGAACACAAGATCTCCGAACCTAAGGCTACACAACCTTCTTTAACGGATGACCAAGTCATTGAGTTAGCTGGTTATGCTAAAGAGATCGAAAAACACTATGGCTGTTACATGGATATGGAATTTGCCTTAGACCAAAATACCAACAAACTCTGGTTAGTTCAAGCGCGGCCAGAAACATTCTGGTCCCAGAAAAATAATAAAACCAACGATTCGGCGGGAGATGAGAACGTGGATAATGTAACCGATGCCAAAGTCCTAGTTAGAGGTTTAGCAGCCAGTCCTGGAGTGGCAAGTGGTAAAGTGCATGTGATCGCTGACCCTAAAGATATTGATAAGTTCAAGGAAGGCGAAGTTTTAGTCACGACTATGACTTCTCCTGATTGGGTCCCAGCAATGAAAAAAGCAAAGGCGATCATCACCAACAATGGTGGAATGACCTGCCATGCTGCGATCGTCTCACGTGAAATGCAGATCCCTTGTATTGTTGGAACAACTAGTCGTAAAAAAGCCGCAATGGATGTCTTACACACAGGTGATACTGTGACAGTTGATGCCAAAAACGGGATCGTCTACGATGGTAACGTTCAATCGATCGTCGCCCCTGCCAAAGAAGCAACACAACCAGGAGAGATCGCTGGTAACGCTGAATATTTTGCACCAACGGCTACACAAGTAATGATGAATCTAGGCGACCCTGAATTAGCAGATAAATACGCAAAATTACCTGCCGATGGTATCGGCTTAATGCGTGAGGAGTTTATTTGGACAAGTTATATTCACGAACATCCTCTTTATTTGATCGATCGAGGACATCCTGAAAAAGTTGTTAACATGTTGGCCGAAGGCATCAGTAAAGTAGCACGTGCAATGTCACCACGGCCGATCGTCCTACGTTTCTCAGACTTTAAGTCTAGCGAATACAGGAACTTAAAAGGCGGCGACAAATACGAACCGCACGAGTCAGCTGATCTATTAGGATGGCGTGGCGCTTCTCGGTACTACGACCCTAAATATATCGACGCTTTTAAACTAGAATTAGAAGCCGTGAAGAAAGTTAGAAATGAATTTGGATTAAAAAACCTGAACGTTATGATCCCGTTCATTAGAACAGTACCCGAAGCGCAAAAGGTAACGGATATAATGTCCGCCGCTGGTTTAGTTCGTAATGCAGATTTCAAAGTTTATATGATGGCTGAGATCCCATCTAATATTATTTTGGCAGATCAATTTAACCAATTTATCGACGGTTACTCCATTGGCTCTAACGATTTAACTATGCTGCTGCTAGGTTGCGACCGGAATAATGACACGGTAGCTGATCTATTTGATGAAAGAAATCTCGCTGTCAAACGTGCGATCACACATTTGATCAAGGTGGCTCATAAAGATGGTAAGACAGTTTCAATTTGTGGCCAGACCCCATCCGAATACCCAGACTTTACTGAATTCTTAGTTCAAAACGGTATTGATTATGTTTCTGTCAACCCTGACATGGTAAAAGAAACGAAGCACAATATCGCTCACTTTGAACAACGGATCATTTTAGACAATGCCACAGGTAGAGGCCGTCAAGATCCAACGGATTATGAGTGGTAATAACTAGATTTCACCAACAAAAAAGCTCCTTCTTAATTCGGCAAAATGATGTCGGATCGAGAAGGAGTTTTTTAACCATTCAACACACAAAATTCTCCAATTAAATGAGCTCTTATTCCCGCGTGGGAAAATCAGCTGAGCTGGCCAAATCAGTTAAGTGTTCAAATTCATGTGCCAAATTTGTAAATTTTTCCTGTGCATGTGTCACTGCCATTTCACCCAAAGGAAGGTGTAACGGTAAATCACGCGTATTGTTAGTAACTTGGTCATAAATGATCCGCGCGGCAGCCTTAGGATCACCAGCTTCATCACCCACTGAAGTAGAATATTTTTTAATAGCCTTATTGGTCAACTGATAGTCATCAGGAAAGGCCGTTTCTTTTTTCTGCGATGAGCGACCAGCCCAGTCAGTCCTAAATGAACTAGGCTCAGCTAACATGACTTTAATATTATCCTCTTGAACCTCTTGTGCTAAAGATTCAAATAATCCTTCAACCGCAAACTTAGTTCCGCTATAAAAACTTAGTGAAGCCTCTCCGATCAACCCGGCATCAGAAGAAACTCCAATGATCACACCACTTTGTTGCCGCCGCATCACTGGCAAAACTGCCTGTGTCATGTGAACTAGACCCCAAAAATTAACATCAAACATATATTGGACTGTTGCCTCATCGGCTTCTTCAAACGTTGAGAAGTAGCCCAAGCCCGCGTTATTATCTAAAACATCGAGGGTGCCAAATTTATCAAGTGTGGTTTGAACTACTTTTTTGATTTGTTCCGGTTTAGTTACATCCAATTCCAACTTTAGGATCTGACCATGGTCATACTGGTCTAAATAACTTAACTTATCAGTATCCCGCGCCGTCGCTACTAAATTGACATCAGTTTGCGAAGCCAACAAAATTGCCAATTCTTGTCCAAAGCCTGTCGATGTACCTGTAATCAACCATGTTTTCGTCACTAAAATATCTCCTTTTGCTCTGCATCAACCGTACTACCGATTATGAGCTATCTTCTCTACCAAGAAGGCTGGCTCCATCTTCTTCAACAAAAAATCTTTAAAACTACTCTTTTAGAAAAAATTACCAGCTCAGTTTAGGATGATAACGCTTAAACTCACATCTTCACTTCATGCTGCTTGCAATTTCTCTAATATCTTGCGGAGTTGTACGACAACAACCTCCAACTAGACTAGCACCTGCTTTTTCCCATTGTGGAACCATTTCGGCAAAGCTTGAAGCTGAACTATTCGATTGCCACTTTTTGCTGAGTGGATCGTACCTATCACCGTTATTTGGATAAATTACTAGCGGTTTAGATGTTTCAGGGCGTATCACCTCTAATAGATCTGTAACATTACTCATTGAAGTGCAATTAAGACCTAAAGCAACAATTTGGTCATCATCCATGAAGTAACCAACTGCTTCGCTTAAAGGTGTCCCATCGCACAACTTACTCTTTCCATCCACGCTAAAAGATAGCCAAGCCAACATTTCCGGAAATTCCTCATACAAAAGCTCAGCTAAAGCTTGAGTTTCGACAAAATTCGGCTGGGTCTCAAAAGCAAACAAATCGACACCAGCTTGAGCCAATAACTTCATTCTTGGTCGATGAAATTTCTTATATTCTTCCTTATTCAGTGAATAATTACCAGTATATTCACTACCGTCTGCAAGATATGCTCCGTAAGGCCCGACACTTCCTGCAATTAACAATGGTCGCCGTTTGTCAGCAGGCAGACCTTGTTGATACTCCGTCCGTGCGACTTGAGCAACTTGTACCGACTTCAAGATCAATTGTCGGCTTTCTTCCTCCGAAAAGCCAACTTTTTCAAAGGCTGGGATATTGGACTGATAACTATCAGTGATCGCAATATTGGCCCCAGCTTCAAAATAACTGCGGTGTACAGCTTTAACAGCAGCAGGGTCAGAGAAAAGTGCTGTTGCTGACCACAGATCATTATCTGTATCAACGCCCATCTTTTCCAACTCAGTTGCCATTGCACCATCGATCACCAAGGTATCGTTTGTTAAGATCGTTCTTAGCTCTTCTATTTTCACGAAAATCACCTCCGACTTGCTTCTTAGTGTTATTTTACCAAGCATTGACGACAAAAGTAAAACCGGTGGGCCACAGAAACAAAAAAAGAGGACATGCGAAATGCCCCTTTTTAACATTATGCAGTTTCAACTTGGCTAGTGATCTTGGACTTATTCAGCAATACGGAGCTGGTTACAACTGACAAGGAACTAAAGGCCATCGCCAGTCCAGCAATTTCCGGGCTCAATGTTAACCCTAAACCATAGAATACTCCGGCAGCAACAGGGATCCCTAAGACATTATAGATAAATGCCCAGAATAAGTTTAATTTGATCCTGCCAAATGTTTTCTTACTCAACGCCAAAGCCTTGTCAACATCACGCAGATCGTTCTTAACTAAAACGATGCCGCCCGAATCGATCGCAATATCTGTACCGGAACCCATAGCGATCCCAACATCTGCTGTACTCAATGCGGGAGCATCATTGATCCCATCACCTACAAACGCTACTTTGCCATTTTCTTGGAGTGACTTGACTTGATCTGACTTATCGCTCGGCATGACCCCAGCTATCACTTGGTCGATACCTACTTGATCGGCAACAGCTTGAGCTACTCTCTGATTGTCACCTGTCAGCATGATCGTTTTTAACCCACGTGACCTTAAAGCAGCAATGGCCTCCTGTGAAGTTTCCTTAGGTGCGTCTTGGATAGCGATCAAACCAATAATTTGCTGATTTAAACCGACCAAGACAACTGTCTTAGCCTCATCTTGCAAACTAGCCATTTGTTGCTGTAATTCTTGTGACATGTCAAAGTCATGACGCAATTTTTCACTACCGACGAATGCTTGCTGACCAGCTACTTTAGCGGAAACTCCTTGTCCTTCAATGGCTTGAAAATTTGTCGCTTGTTCGCTAGAAAGCTTTTGTTCTTTAGCTTTATCCATGATAGCCGTTGCTAAAGGGTGCTCAGAGGATTTTTCCAGAGCTGCCGCCACCTGCAAAACATGTTTGTCATCACCGACGATATCCGTGACCTTTGGTTTACCTTCAGTGATCGTCCCCGTTTTATCAAAAACAACAGTATCAATATCGTTGACTGTCTCAAGAACTTCACCATTCTTGATCAAGATCCCCATCTTAGCACCTCGACCAGTTCCGACCATTAAAGCTGTCGGTGTTGCCAGACCAAGGGCACAAGGACATGCGATAACGACAACTGAAACTGCGAAGATCAGTGAATTAGCAACACTGGCTCCAACTAAAATATACCAGATCAAGAAAGTAGCGATCGCTATGATCAAAACGACTGGCACAAAAATATCAGAAACTTTGTCCGTCAATTTTTGTATTGGAGCATGACTGTTTTGCGCCTTTTTAACAAGGTCGACAATTTGAGCGAGCATCGTATCGGAACCGACTTTTTCAGCTTTAAGAGTAAATGTCCCGTTACTATTCATAGTCGAACCGATAACCTTGTCACCGACCTCTTTTTTGACGGGCATGCTTTCACCAGTGACCATCGACTCATCGATATTAGAACTACCAGTTAAGATCTCACCATCAACAGCGACTTTTTGCCCCGGCTTGACCCGGATCTCGTCGCCAGTTATGATCTGTTCGACTGGTAATTTGACAAACTCGCCATTGCGTTTGACTTCGGCTTCTTTAGCTTGCAGATCAAGTAACTTTTCAACAGCATCCGAAGCATTACTGCGCATTCGTTCTTCCAAGACCTGTCCCAACAAGATAAATGTGATCACAAAGGCAGCACTTTCAAAAAACACCTCTTTACCACTAAATATCGCGTAAATACTGTATAAATATGCTGTCGCAGTCCCGACCGCAACAAGAGTGTCCATATTAGAATGATGTTTTTTAAAGGAAGACCAGGCGCTTTGCAAAAACGGACGTGCTGAAAGTGCCATGACGATCGTGGTCAAAACCAGCATGGTCCATTTTCCACCCGGTAACATCCAGCCGGTCAGCGGCATCAAAATCATTTCCACCAACATCGGCAGTGATAACACCAAAGATATCCAAAAACGTGTTGTAATTTTCATTATTCAACAACCACTTTCCCGAAGAACATATTCATCCCACAACTAAACTGATATTCGCCTGCTTTGTCAGTCGGTACCGTAACGGTCTGCGGTTGATCCAAAGGCAGCTCAGTTTCAAAACCAAGATCTTTAGAATGGACAACATCCAAGCAACCTTTTTCATTCGTACGTGTAAAAGTTAACTCAGCCGGCACACCTTGTTTGAAGGTAACTACTCCCGGCTCGTATCCACCCGCAACCTTAACATTAGCCTTTTGTACTTGTTCACTCATGATGATTCCTCCTCGTATTTTTTATTCAAAAATTTGTCAATTTATTGATACTGCACTGTATACTGGAAGGACAACTTTGCTATATAGCCTAAATCTATTTAACAACGACTTTTCCATGGAACATGTCCATTCCGCAGGCCCATCCATACTCACCAGTCTTACTTGTATCTATCTGAACCTGCTTGGTCTCATCTTTCGGTAATTCTTGATTGATCCCAAAGTCAGGAAAAACTACTCGATCCAAACAGCTTGATGGGTCTTTACGGGTGAAATTGATCGTTGCTGGAACACCTTGTTTCAGTACGACTGTCTCTGGAGAATAGCCGCCATCGACTTCAACATTGATACTTTGCTGATTTTCAGTCACGTCAGCGGCACCCTCCTCAACTTCATGTTTACCGAAAAACCACCAGACGATAAATCCGATCATTACTAAACCTACTACTAAAACTATCCCCTTGATCATCACACATCTTCCTTTCTTACAGTCACTAACAGCAACCCTTTTCTCCTGGTAAACAGTTACACTCAACATGATCAGGCGCAGTTTGCATTTTAGCAGTCAAAACAGTCTGCATTTTTTGAATATTAGATCGACTTAAAGTTGTATCCGCAAGTAATTTGATAATTTCCTTGCCTTTTTTCATGTCACATAACCTGGAAAACATTTCAGCGGTCATCTGATCCATCGCATCATTTTCCGTGATGTTTGGCGAATAGATAAAACGCCGCCCATCTTTAGCTGTTTTTAAGGCTTGTTTGCTTACCAAGCGTCGCAATAAAGTTTTGACAGTCGACTCTGTCCAATCTTTTTTTGCCTTGATCAAATCAATTACTTCACTGCTGGTGGCTTGCCCTTTAGTCCAAACGATCCGCATCAATTCCCACTCTGAAGTAGTCATTTCTGTTGCATCTACGGCTAACGTCATATTGTCGTCTCCTTTCGTTTACACTTGTAGTTTTCAATTCATATACTACACTTATATTTACATTTGTCAACGAACATCAAATAAAATACCCTCAAGCTATAACCTATTAGATACCAGTTTTTACTGAAGTGAGAATATTTTACATTAACTTGAATTATTTATATAATAATAACGGTTCACAAATTTTTGAAAAGTGAGGTTTTTAAATAATGGATCTAACAAGCACTTATACGTTGAGCAATGGTGTGAAAATCCCTGTTGTCGGTTTTGGTACTTGGCAAACTCCTGACGGTGAAGTAGCTGAATCGTCTGTTAAAGCTGCCATTGACTCTGGTTACCGTCACATAGATACTGCCGAAATGTACGGTAATGAAAAAAGCGTTGGTCGCGGGATCAAAGCAAGCGGTGTAGACCGTGATTCACTTTTTGTTACCAGCAAACTAAATAACAATAGCCACACTTATGAAGAAGCTACTGCTGCATTAGATAAAAGCTTATCTGACCTAGGATTAGATCATTTGGACCTCTTTTTGATCCATTGGCCAAATCCTGCTCCTTATAGAAAGGATAACTGGGAGAAACATTTGCAAGAAACATGGCGTGCAATGGAAGATGCTTATAAAGACGGAAAAGTCCGCGCAATTGGTGTTTCTAACTTCTACCAGCACCATTTGGAAGTTTTGGAAAAGACCCAAACGGTCGCACCAATGGTCAACCAGATCCATCTGTGCCCAGGCGACCATGATGACAAGTTAGTTGACTACTGTCGCGAACGTGGGATCTTACTAGAAGCATACAGTCCATTTGGCACAGGGAAGATCTTCACTGACCCAACTTTACAAAAATTAGCTGATGAAACTGATCATTCGATCGCACAAGTTTGCTTGCGCTGGTCGTTACAACGTGAATATCTTCCTCTTCCAAAATCCGTCCACACACAACGGATCGAAGAAAATACTCATGTTTTTGACTTTGAATTAACTGATGACCAGATGAAGCAGATCGATGCTTTGGTAGGTATTGGTGGATACGGTGGCAATCCCGATGATGTCTCCTTTTAATTATGGATAAAATATTTTTAGGGTCAAAGCAAGTAGCTTTGGCCTTTTTTACATAGAAAAAGCCCTGTTCTTAAATACTTCAAAGTACTTAAGGACAGGGCGAATTTCATTTTTTAGCCGTTAAAAACAAACAAGCTAACAGCTTTATTAACAGCATCTTTTTCGTCTTCTATCAAAGCAACTCGGCTTTCAATGATCTTGATATCCATTTGGATCTCACGTGTCAAGCCTGGTGTATTGATCTTTGGTTCAAAGAATTCCTTGAATTCAGCCAAACGTTGCGGTGTTTTGAAGACACCGGCTGTCACAGTAATAAACGTTGGGAACTCCATGTCTCCGCCGACTGTATCTTCCAACCACTGCCAATCGCTACGGATCCAGTCCCAAGCTAACTGTTGACCGTGGTCGTTAGCCAACACTCCACGATACCAAGCACGCAAATCTTGAGGTTTGATAGTTTTACTATCTTCATACTTATCCACGATCGAAACCAAAATTTTTTTATCAGGCGACATTGGCAAAGCCGCAGCGATATCTGCCTTGTAACTGCCATCAGACGAACTAGTGTAGTCTGTCAGCAAGCGGTCAAACAGCTCTGGACTACTGTAATTTTGCACTTCATTTGCCAAGACATATACTCGAATATCAGCTGGCAAGTCTACTAAAGCTTCTTTATTAGCCTCAAACAAACCATGTGCTTCTTCGATCGAATCCTGATTCTTGGCGTACAAAGCCGCACCCAAAACGTAAGGACGTGTTAATTGATCATCGACTGACTCACCATATTTTGGAGTCCAGCCCAAGCGTTTAACTTGTGCGAAACTCAATTTGTCAAAAAGCTTCCGCAAGTTAGTTTCTTGTTCTGAATCAGGCTCAACAAACTTCTTCAAATTACCGGCTACCTGATACAAGGCCGCATTGACCACATTCGAATGACTGTTTGCAAAACGTTTGAGCAATGGGACCACGCTTGCATAAGAGATCTGGAGTCCTTCGGCCAACAAACGCAGATCTTGCAGTAATTGCAGCTGTGAGATCGGATCGAGAGCATCACTATTATCTAAAATGTCATTTAACAAAGCACCATCATATTTGACAATAAAGTGTGCCTCATTGCCGATGTTTAAACGGAATGGTTCGCCTGCCTGTTGGCGTAATTCTTGATAATCACCCAATTCCAGCGTTTTTTCGGACATAATTTGAGGAACGACATCATAGTTACCATTCAACGGTATCTGCCATAAACGGCCAACATCATTACCATCACCAATGAAGAATTGTTTCTGTGACAGCGTTAGTTTACCATCAACAACTTTAGCACTAACGACTGGGTAACCTGGTTGTTCCAACCATGTATTCATGATCTTTGCCAGATCGATACCAGCTGCCTTACCAAGTGCATCCCACAAGTCATCACCAGACGCATTAGCATAATGGTGAGCCGTAAAGTATGCTTTCAACCCTTTACGTAATGCATCGTCACCGATCAAAGAACGCACCATGACCAACATCCGTGAGCCTTTAGCATAAACGATCGCACTATCAAAAATCGAATCGATCTCAGCTGGCTTTTCAACTTGGACATGTACAGGCTGGACGCCGTCAGTAGCATCGCGCTGCAAAGCAGCTGGAGCTTCAGACGTTTGGAATAGTTCCCAAATATGCCAATCAGGCTCTAAAGCAGCAGTAGCCACATACTCCATCATATTGGCAAAGCTTTCGTTTAACCACAAATCATCCCACCACTTCATAGTGACTAGGTCACCGAACCACTGATGAGCCAACTCGTGGGCAATCACAGTCGCAACTAATTCTTTAGTTTCAAGTGATGTGTTATCGGGATCAAGCACTAAGTAAGCTTCACGATAAGTAACTAAGCCCCAATTCTCCATCGCACCGGCTGAAAAATCTGGCAAGGCTAATTGCCAAGAATGAGGCAATGGATATGGTGTTTGATAGAAATCCTCGTAAAATTCGATCGAGCGTTTGGCAATATCCAGTGGAAAATCTAATTCATTATCCTGATGGGCTTTCGTAGAGAAAACACCAATTTTTACGCCACTCTTGGTGGTAGTATATTTGCTTTGCATTTCACCAAAGGCAAATGCAACTAAATACGTTGACATCTTAACTGTGCGGTCAAAGTAATGTACCCCATTATCAACATCTATTTCAGGCATATTGGCGATGATCATTTCTCCCGGTTTTTCGTCAAACTTGATAGCCAAATCAAAGTTTGCTTTAGCTTCTGGCTCATCAACACAAGGGAACGCCTGACGGGCAGCAGTCGTTTCAAACTGCGTACCGATCAGCTGCTTCTTTTCGCCATCAACTTGATAGTAAGAAGGATAGATCCCCATCATCGAATCAGTCAAAGGTGCTGTATAGTCGATCGTAAGGTTCATGCCACCTGCTTGTGGCAATTCAATATTGATCGTTTCCTCGTCATCATTAACTGAGAAATCAACACTCTTTTCTTCGACCTTAACGTCAGAAACTTTCAAAAACTTTTGATTGACGGCAATTCGATCACTTTGAGCATGACCGCTAATTTTTGTTTGACCAGTGATTGTTTTTGAACCACGATCAATATCTAAATAAACCTTATACATTTCTGGTTGAAAATTATCATATAAACGTGTCACTTAAAAAGATACCTCCTATTAAAAACAAAGTGAAGTGAGAGAAAGTGAGCACTATCGTAGTCTAGCCATATAACACGAGTTTGGCGCTGTGTGGCTGGACTGGGATAGGCGGACCTTTCTGCTTCACGGAACTCGACTATAAAAACAAAGTGCAGCGTGGCGGTCAGAAGACGAGCATTATGGGACTTGCGCTTTATGGTGCGCAGTTTGCACTATGAAGTTCAAGTTGGATAAGCGGAACCTTCTGCCACACGCAGCTCGACTATGAAAATAAACCACATTCTCATTTGTTTAACATAAATTTGTTCATGTATTTTCATTATACGACAAGACGACCTCATAAAGCTATGAAATAATACATTGCATAGCTGACCAAATTTAGTCGGATATTTGCCAAGTGTTGTTTTAATAGTCACTATAATGTTTTGACATACTTACGATCAACAAAAAGTGTAAAATACAAAGTACTATTACTATCTAACATCCAATCAACAATTTTTGGTCCCATGTTAAACTGACTTGGGGCCAATTAACAGTTTTTCGGACCTACATCTGACTGACTTGGGGCCAATTACTAACTTTTCGGACCTACATCTGACTAACTTTGGTCCGATTACCAACTTTTCGGACCTACATTTAACTGACCTTGGTCCAATTAACGGCTTTTTGGCCCCACATCAAGCCAATTTTGGCCCAATTAGAATTTTCAACCGCTACTCCATAATCAACTCATAAGCATCATTATCGAGATCACCATGCGGATCAACAATGTGGATCACTCCGCGGTATTTGAAATCTAACTCCGTAACTAAATGTTGCACGCGCCGATTCTTTCGGTGCGTATCAACTCTAACAGAGGTTATCTGTCGCTCTCTTATCAAGGATAACGCGCTGGTTAGCGCCATCCTTCCTAACCCTTGGTGAGCAAAAGATGAATCGATAGCTAGGCGATGTATTGTGGCATAATTATCGTTACCTAACCATTTACCTCCTGACAATGTTTTATAATTCGGTTCAGGAGTGTATTGAATAGCGATTATCCCGGCAATTTGCTTTTCAAACATGATTTCATAAAGTGAATTCTGCTCAATATCAGAAAGAATATTTAACCTATCAGGATAACCATTTTTCCATTGATCAATACCTGCCGCATTTAAGTTTTCCTGAGCATCATGAACCACGTTCATAATTTGCTCTAAATGATTTTTATTTGCTTTACGTAGATAAACTAAAGACATGAAGTACCTCCACACTTAGGCTTAGAAGTTATTTCTAATAAATAAAAATTGATATTGTAACCAATATTAACAGATTTGCCCATTTTTTAAACTCCCAAACTGGGTTTCCTATGTTATTATTACCATTCACTTTATGGCACTATTCCTAAACAACAATAATATTCAAGCTTTCAAACACAAAAACTCCCCTTACAGTCGGATACGGAATTACTTTATTTCGCATCTACTATAAGGGGAATATATGGTAACTCACCCGCTAAGGCACTTTTTGTTTTTTAAATTTCTACTATGCTTGCTATTTCTTAATACCAACCGTTAGCTTCCCAGTGATCTTTGGCGGCCGTCCAGGAACCATATCTTGAGGAAACATAAGAATCCGCAACGGAATCCTGGTTAGAAGCCGAGAGATCGCCATTCAAATAACTCTTAGATAGTTGATATTTCCCATAATACTGCCCGTTTGATGCAGTATAAGAACCACCAGACTCTTTACTAACGATCCATGATTTTGCAGCAGCTTCTGAGCTGGAACTAGAGGACGCTGACCTTGAAGAAGCTGAGCTAGAGGTTGTAGAACTAGCAGTATTGGACGAAGAGTTAGTCGAAGCCGCCTGTTGTGTCCCATTTGATGTTTGGATAGCTGGCTTTACATTGTTAGATGACCGATGAGCCTGAGGTGCAACTTGTTGCTTGCTATACTGCTGGTAATTAGGTTGTGCACTTACTGTACTACCATTAGAAGATTCGGAACTTGTTTCCAGCTTTTGACCAACATAAATTGCATTAACATTAGCCAAATGATTTATCTTTTCAATGGATCTTACCGTTGTTTTATACGTTTTGGCAATTGAAGAGACAGTATCTCCTGATTTAACTGTTATCGTATCCGCATTTGCAATTCCATTACCAGCCAAAAGCAAACCAGCGCCTGCAGCAGTTGAAACAATAATTTGTTTGAAATTCATGCAATTATCTCCTTTGAAACCTAAAGCGTCTACTTATCAAATTTTCTAAAACTACTTTTATTAGTCGATCTCTTTTGATCAACTGCTAGCTAGTATAAACGCTCCTTGTAACAACCGGTTGACAAACAAATTAACTTTGAGCCTTCCTTTGTCAAAATATTTTGAACTTGTAATGAATAGTAATATTTAGTAGGTCAAGCCTTGAAAATCGCGCTATTATCAAGAACAAATAATATAAAAAATTACATCAATAGAGACTTGACGAATAGTTCACGTCTTTTAGGTATGATCCTTTTTCATATTCAGGTACTCAGCTTTGTCTAGTCTTTTTTGAGATCCTAACTATCTACACAGGTCCCTTCTACCTCAAATCTTCCTTAGTCAAAATGCCCAAATTCCGTTTCATTTTAAGTATCCGATAAACTGAGTGTTTAATTTTCTTTTTCGAGATCTCTTTATTTTGGACTGCTTGCTTGATCGCTGGAATCCCTTTTTTGTAGTTACTACTCAAAAGAATGTCATTACCAGCTTTAATTGCGGCTACGTCCGGATCAAGCTGGTGCTCTTGGCTAAAGTCCTTGATCGCTCCCATACTCAGATCATCGGAAACGATCACCTTTTTAAACTTCAAATCTTTCCGAAGAAGCTGATGAACTTTAGGCGAAAGCGAAGCAGGTAATTGTGAATCGACTGAGTTAATAATAATATGAGAAACCATTACGCTATCAGTCCCTTTCTTGACCCCAGCTTCAAATGGTAGAAAGTCACTTCTCCGAAAATCTGCTAAAGAACGATCAGTTTCAGCTATCCCAGTATGGGTGTCGCCTGCTGCTCCATAGCCAGGGAAATGTTTTAAGCTTGTTCCTATGTTTTCTTTGTGGTTTGCTGCAATTACTTTCTTGATATATTTTGCAGTTGTAGCATGATCCTGTCCCAAAGTTCTGGCATATATAAAACTGTCGTGATCTTGAGTAACGTCTGCGACGGGAGCAAAATTCCAATTGATACCCAAACCTCGTAAAATTTTTGCAGTCTGTTTAGTTTCTCCAACAATGCCTTTCATACCTTTTTCTTGATAGACCTCTTGAGGAGAAGGAAACTCCCTATTGTTAGTCAGCTGTGGTCCATTACTCAGTCGAGAAACCGTACCACCTTCCTGATCAGTACCGATCAGCAATGGCAATTGGGCACTTTTTTGTAACCCCGCTATCTTTTGTTCAAATTGCGTTTTAGTTTTATCTTCAAAATCAACTCCAAATAAGGAGATACCTCCAAGATGATAGTTCTTAATATCCTGCTTCGCTTGTTGATCATCCCCTGTACTTGACAAAACGTACATTTGACCGATCTTCTCGTCTAGCGTCATCTTCTTGATAGTTGTTTTTAACTGCTTATTAGTCGGCTTGGTACTTTTAGCTTCAACGACTTGAAACGGTAAGACAAACACAAACGATAACACTGCAACCGCAAAAATCAAATTCTTTTTCATTATTTATCTCCTCGCTTCCTTAAATAAGAAAACGAAATGCCGGTTAAATTTCCCTGATCAGCATTCCGTTTTTCTTAGTTATTCTAATACTCTTTCTCACTGACCTTAGTGTTTTTGCCTAGCTGATCGATCACATACTCATCGCCATCTTTAGACACCACACCAGGATAAGCGAAGACCTGAACTTTACGTCCGTCTTCCTTATCAAAGTCAAATTTGACGTTAAAGTTCACTGAACTTTTACCGTTTTCTGCTGGAGCTACACTCTTAACGTCTACTTCGTAATCAAAAGAATAAAGTTCATCCCGATCTTCAAAAGCTTTGGACATCGTATACAGATCTTTGAAATCTTTGTTATTTTGCCCATCCCGGAAACTATCTGCGGCATCATCAGATTGATCCTGTGCTTCGGTAAATGCAGTTTGAAATAGATCTTGCGCCTTTGACTTACTAATTACTCCAGTAAATTTTGGTGCGATCGTGGATGAAGTGCTGTAATATTGTGCGTTAGCCAATTTCTTTTGTACGTTAACTTTCTTTGAACTAACAGTTTTATTTTTAACCATGTAGTCCAAATACACTAACATATCTCCGGACGCGGGCTGATCTTTGACACGATATTTGCCCGTCTGATCAATTTTACCCAGCTTTTTATCGTTCAGGTAAATGATCGATCCAGGAAAACCCTTGACAGTAAAGGATAGAGTTTTCAAACGTAAATTCAGATTGCCAGCGCTGCCGCCTTTTAAATCAACCATCTTGGCATTTTTCATGTGATGCCCACCAACAGTGCCCCTTGAGTTAAATGAATATGTCCCTGGAAAATATGGGCCGGCTTTGTAACTATGTTTATTTGCAGTAGAAGTAAAGATCTTCTTCTTTCCCTGATAGAAAGCAACATTATCATGATTAGTCTCCAGCCTAATATACTGCGGATCGATTTTTAACTTGTATTTAGGAAATAACAGGAGATACCTGCCATCCTGCTCAATTTGAAAGTCCTGATAACTACCATCACTTTTAAGACCAGATTTCAATGCAGAAAGTTGTGATCTATGTGTTTTAAAGTACTTCTGTGTTGGTTGTAATTCTTTAGTATCAACTTTTAAACTTGGATCATCCGTCATAACGTACTTCGTCAAATCACCATCACTGGAAATAGCCGTGATCATTCGCTCTAATTGTTTATCTGCACTGTAGTAGCTTTTACCGATCATATACGCACCAACCACTAAAACTAATACAACTAGGCCTACGATCCAACCGACCTTGGCTTTCAGGCTCATAGGTGGTTTAGGACTTTTTGGCGTTTGTCGTTTACTTTCGGTGTTTTGTTGGCGACTATCTGCTTGCTTTTCGACTGACTGTTGGTCTGCACCCTGTTTTTCCAAATACTCAGCAACGTTATAACCACAGTTACCGCAAAATTGAGTTCCAGGTTCTATTTCATGTCCACAATTAGGACAAAATATTTTATTCATGTCTATTGACCCCCTAAAGATCCTAATAAATTGCTTTAAGCAAATTTACAGGATATCTTCAAAAAACGAACTGATCTCACTCAACAAAGCCCCGCCCCCTAGGTAAGCGATAAGCCCCACAATAATGGCACTTACTATCGCTAACAGAAAAGCTGCATAGATCCGATCATGTTTAGCAGATTCGCTTGGAGCCAGAACAACCGCATACAAACCAACCATCCATAAAGTCGAGATCAATGCCATTATAATGGCGATCAAAGAGAGCCCCGCAAAAGAGGTGCTTAAAAAAGCACACAAAAAAATCACTACATTAAAAATGACATTTACGTTCGTATATCCTGCCAAACGATTCAGAAGGGTCAAATAGCCTTCTGAGCTAGCATAAAAAGTACGTTGCAATAATAAGCCGCTCCTGACATTAAGAAGCTTGCTAATAACAAGAAAATTAGTGTTTTAAAAAAGAATGCTGCGCCAAATTGTCTAAAAGAGCTGGAATAACTATCATCCCCTGTAAATTCACTCAAGAAACCGTTAGTTGCTTCGTTAGCTCTTCGCATAAACCCATTTATCATTATGTAAATACTGATCAAGAAAACTACATTTTCACCAATGATCGTTCCTAGACCAAAGTATTTATTGGCCTGTTTAAAATCAAATGGTGCTTTCCATGTGCTAACAAGCCACTCCCAATACTCTTTCACACCCGCACTAAAATTGCTTTGTTGAGCTGTAACAGCCTCTTGCTCATTTTGCTGGTCAGTACCAGCTTGCTGGGCTTGTTTTCCTTCATCTTCACTAGCGTGGCTCACCTGCTGGTCAGTCTCCTGAGTTTCTGCTGTTTCAGTAGCACTTTGCTCAACATTGCCTGCCTTAACATTAGTGACATCTGTACCGCACTTCACGCAAAACCTAGTTTCACTGCTTAACTGTGTTCCGCAATTTGGACAAATCTTCATTTGTTATCCCCCTCGTATTATTAAAACAAATTACTAACAACGGGGTCATTATACAACAATTCAAGAAATAAAATCTATTATTCAATAAAATAAAGAAGAAAAAAATAATTACATAAATATATTTTTATCTTATATTATTCTTGGATCCCATACACACATGAACCACTACTAATGGTAATGGTCTTTTGTTTATTATAGGGTAACAACCATAATCGTCATGTGTTTAAATCCCTGACTTAACGATTCAGAAATACATTTATATTGTCTTATTTTCGTTCCCTTTTACTGCCTTCGACAAAAAGCCGTTCTCACCTTACCAAAAAATGAAAGAACGACTTTATTTTATGCTTTATGGCAACCCACTTTCATTAAATTAATTATGAAAAGATCTCCAAACCGCCACCGTACTCCAAAAGCACTTGGAGCCATCTTTTATCTAAATCATCAAAATCAGCTAATCTTTTATCAAAACCAACACAACATAAAGCTTGATCTACTAATGGATAATTTTTCTCTGCAAGTTCAAGTAAACGTTGGTACCGTTTGATGTCTCTCAGCGCTTGTTTTTTATCAACTAAACAATCTAAGCTCTGGTCCATTTTTAATACTCGGATCCGTAAAGTAATACCCGCCAATTCCTGCAAAAAATCATTAAAAAACCACCGTAAAAAACATAATGCATTATTCATGGCTCGTTCCTCCTCTCATCTTTAAAAGCCGCTTTTTTGAATAAAACACCTTTTTACTTGCTGCATAAAGTAAAAATTATATATTGTGAATGTCTGCACAATTTCAATTTAAGTATAGTTCACTTCATGCTTTTTTTAAAGCTATTTTCCCTGAAATTACAAAGTTTTTAGCCTATTTAGTTGGCCCCCTAGAATTAAAAAAGTCTTTTGCCTCCATATAGTCAATACTTTTTATGTGGTCTACTTGTCTGATTTTTTTTGTATTATTTAAGATAATATATGCTAAAAAGATTAACAAAGCACATATATTTGCAAACGATTCCATGTATGGATATAATAAATATGTTTAAATAAACTTATTTATAGGAGATGTAGTTAATGACAGGTAGATTAAAAGATAAAGTAGCCATTGTGACTGGGGCCGGCTCAGGGATGGGTAAAGCCATCGCTGAAGACTATGCGAAAGAAGGCGCCAAGGTCATCTTGGCCGACATTAACGAAGACACCTTAAGCGAAGTTCACCAAGAGATCATAGGGGCTGGCGGTCAAGCTACAGTTAGTGTAACTAATATCGCAAATGAAGATGACATTGATGCAGTCATTAAATTAGCAACAGACACTTATGGGAGTCTGGACATCTTAGTCAATAATGCTGGGATCATGGACAATTTTACTGCTGTCGGCAATGTTTCAAACGACCTGTATGACAAGATTATCGCTATCAATTTGACCGGGCCATTCAAAGCGTCACGTGCCGCTATTAATGTTATGGAAAAACAAGAAAATGGTGGTGTGATAGTAAATAATGCTTCTGTTGGCGGACTTTTCGGCGGACGCGGCGGAGCAGTTTATACAATTGCTAAACACGGCTTAGTCGGTTTAACCAAAAATATCGCCGCAACTTATGGCCGGTTCGGCAAGGTCCGTGCAAACGCGATTGCTCCTGGTGGAGTTAACACTAATATCAAAAGTACGATCACCGGCGTTGACCCACTGGGTGGTCAAGCCTCAACAGCATCTGGTGAAGCCCCAATAGGTGATCCCCATCAAATTTCTGCTTTGGCTGTTTTTTTAGGTTCCGATGAGTCGAGTTTTGTAGATGGTGACATAATCAAAGCCGACGGCGGTTGGACAGTCTAAATAGAGGAAAACTTATTTTAAGGATCCCACGTAAAAGTCCCGCATGTTTCTTTATTGGAAACATACGGGACTTTCTTAATAACTCAACTTTTACTAGGTGATCCTACTATTAGCTAACAAAGCCTGTTCTAGAAATTACTTTTGATACCATTCAGGTTTATCACCAGCAGTATTAGGTTTATTGACACCCAGTGACTCACCTACGTGTTTTTCAGGTGAATCCACTAACCTAGCAACTAATTCACCAATACTTTTACGTGAAACTTCTGTACCCTTGAATGGTTCACCCTTTTGAGTAAATTCATAATCAACTTCATCCTTGTCGGACAGCCATGCTGGACGCAAAACAGTGTATTCCAGATCACTGTTTTCGATTGCTTTGACAGCTGCAGCATACGTTGGCAAATAAGTTTCTCCCAACATTTGCTTATTCCATTCACCAAATTTTCCTGGTACTTCATCGTAAATACCAATCGAAGAGATCCAGATCAGACGCTTAATACCGTCCTGGTCCATCGCTTTAATGATCGTTTTAGCTTGCTGTTCGATATCCGTGCCAGCCAAGTTAGCGTATACAATATCTTGCCCTTGTAAAGACGAAACCAGAGTTGTTTCGTCCAAAACATCACCTTGTACGATCGTACCGCGTTTTGCTTCTTCTGTCTTTAACTTGTCAGGATGCCGTAAATAAAGCGTTAAATTTACATCTTCCTGTTGCCCCAGATATTCTTCAGCGAACTTCGCAATATTACCAGCAGCTCCTAAAACTATAACGTTTTTCATAAAACAATATCTCCTTTCACTCTTCATTTTAGTAGCTATTTAGGAAAACTAAAAGTATTTACCCTTTGACAATCCCTAAATTTTTAAAGATAAAATAAATATCCCTTTTGACAAAAAGAAAGTAGAGATCATCCCTACTTTCTTCAACTATGTCATCTTTACAACTACACTTTTATTTAAAGTTAGCCGTTACATATTTATCCACTGCAACGATCACATTTGCTACATCTTCAGCTGAAACTTCAAATGGCATCTGGTGGATCGTTTCAGATGGGATCGTGGCCTGTTCACCGACCTTCAGAAGATCATCATAACTTACACCGATTAATTTGAGATCAGCTAACGTGGTTGGTAATCCAAGCGACTTGTTAAACTTGATATATTTGTCCAAAACATCCGTTGATACATTGTCTAACATCAGTTCACACAGATAACCGTATGCTACTTTTTCACCATGCATCAAAGTCTCACTTTCGCCAGATAATGCAGTAAAGCCATCATAGATAGCATGGGCTGCAGCTAAACCAGAACTTTCAAAACCAAGTCCACTCAATAAAGTATTCGCCTCAACAACAGTCTCTAATGATGACGTAACGACCTGCCCTTCCACGGCTGCAACAGCTTCATGCGCATGAGCAAATAAATTATCCGCACAAGTTTGGGCAATAGCCAATGAGGCTAATGTTGGGTCATTTCCTAACATTGATTGGTTATAACCACGAGCAACATCTTGTGCCTCAATATTAGTTGCCATAGCATCACCGATCCCTGCGACCAAATTCCTAACAGGTGCATGTGCCACAACGTTCGTATCGATCAATACCAAGTCCGGGTTGTTATCATAGAAAGCATATTTCTTAAAATTGCCGTCCGGTGTGTACAACACTGACAAAGCAGAACAAGGAGCGTCTGTTGATGCTACAGTTGGCAAGATCGCTACAGGAATGCTTAATTGGTTAGCTACATTTTTGGCGGTATCAAGTGTTTTCCCACCACCTAAGCCGATAATAAAGTCATTGCCTTCCTTTTTGGCGATCTCAACGACCCGGCTAATTTCTTCTTCTGAAGCTTCACCAACAAATTCTACATGGGTAACTGTGAAATCTTCTTTTTCCAAAGTCCCGTTAAGCTTCTCACCAACAATTTTCCAGACGATATCATCACAGAGCAATACAGGTTTTTTCCCGAGTTCTTCTAGGTATTCCTTAGGTGCATCTAATACACCATTCCCTTGAATATAATGAGCAGGACTTGCAAACTCTTTAACCATATTAAAAGCCTCCATTTCTTTTTGTTACCACTTTCACATCGATAATAACGAGAAATTGTGTTTTTTGTCAAACGTTTACACTCGATCTTTATACTTAGTTACCCAATTTATCCAACAAATTGTTTAACAATTTCACTATCGACCCATGACCACAACTTTTTTCATAAGAAAGCTTAAAATGTTTCACTCAAACAATTATGCTATAATGAGTCTGAAAAAATCAAAGTCATTAGGGATAAAATATTGGCTAAGGTCATAGTCCTTCCAGTAACTTGGTTGGTGATGTTATAAAATAAGACAAAGTATTTATAAAAAGGGAGTGGGTCAACAATGGAAATTTTGGTCGATACAGTCAACCTAGACGAAATCGAAAAGTACAATAAAATGTTGAATTTAACCGGCGTAACGTCTAACCCAACGATCATCAAAAAAGAAGGCAAAGTAAACTTTTTTGAACATTTGAAGAAAGTTAGAGGAATAATTGGGCCTGATAAAACGTTACACGTTCAGGCTGTGGGCGAGTCTGCCGAAGAGATCATAGCGGACGCTCATCGTGTTTTAAAAGAAATCGACCAGCAGGTTTATATTAAGATCCCTACTAACGAAGCCGGACTTGAAGCAATGAAACTTTTAAAAAGAGAAGGAGTCCACATCACTGCCACTGCTATTTATACTGTTTTCCAAGGTGAGTTAGCCATCGCAGCAGGAGCAGATTATTTAGCTCCCTATTATAACCGAATGCTAAACATGAATATCGCTCCTGCACAAGTGATCGGTGAGTTGGCAAATGCTATCGCTATGAGCCAGAGCAACACGAAGATCCTAGCTGCCAGTTTTCATAATGTTGCTCAAGTAACTGATGCAATCAAATATGGTGCACAGGCAGTTACCATCGGAACAGACGTGATCGCTTCTGGGTTAAATGCACCAATGATCGCAACAGCTGTTGCGGATTTCAAAAACGATTGGGTCTCATTATACGGAAATCAAACGATCGCAAGTTTAAAATAACATTAGAACAAGGAACTAGCCCATTAGGTTTGTACTTTACTCTTAGGGCGAGACTCTAAGCTCTACTACAAAAAGCAGGAACATTCTTCTCCCTTCAAATCAGAGTTGATGGTCCCGCTTTTTTTGTACAAATTTATCAGAAAATCAATGTTCCAAAAAGTCGTATCTTTTTCATTCTCTGACTTCTTGAATTGTAGATTTCATTGGTAGTTGCGAATGATATTTAGGCTTGGCTTCATAGGTTTTCCCATTTTTGGCCTTAGAGGTCAGCCCTATTGTATGGTCAGCTAACTGTTTGATGATAATAGAAAGAGCAACCGCTTTAAATCACTAGTGTAATAGTTTAAAATAGTTTTATTGATTAAATTACGGAGTAGTAAACTTAAGAAGCTTGCTGTGCTCTGTTTTCTTAGTCGAGCTCCGCAAACCAAGCTTTTCCGCTTATCCAAGACAGGTGCTGCATCGCTAAAAAACGCGCTATAGCACCTGTCTTGGATAATGCTCGGGACTTAGGCGGTTCGCTTCACTCTGTTTTTAAATAGGAGGTATAACTTTGACCAACACAATTAACAATGAACTACTCAAAGATGACCTTTACCAGGCCGTCAATGGCGAATGGCTGAAAACGGCCAAGATCCCTGCCGACAAACCTACTACCGGTGGTTTTGCCGACCTGGCAGATAACATCGAAGAAACTCTAATGAACGATTTCGATAAATTGCTCGATGGGACTGAAACTACCACTGATCAATATTTACAGGAATTCATTAAGTACTACCACATCGTCGCTAACTTTGAAAAGCGTGATGCGCAAGGATTTGCACCTGTTAAAGAGTCTCTTGATAAAATTGAACAACTAAAAGATCTCAATGACTGGCAAGATAACTTATATGATCTTACGATGGATGGCAATGCTGCACCACTGGCACTTTATGTTGCCCCAGATATGAAAGACACACAGCACTATGCCCTAAACGCAGAGGTTCCATCGTTGATTTTGCCTGATAAAACATACTATGAAGAAGGCAACGAGCAAGCCGCCGCTTTATTGCAAGTTTATTCTCAAATGGTTTTGAAATTATTTAAACTTGCGGGTTATTCAGAAGAATTTGCGAACGAAACTTTGCAAGGGGCGTTAAAGTTTGACCATAGCCTAGCTCCGCATGAAAAAGACAGTACTGAACGAGCTGACTATGCCAAAGATTACAATAAATATTCATTTGAAGACTTCGTTAATTTGAGCTCGAATATTGATTTGGCCAGCTATACCAAACAATTGATCAAAACTACTCCTGATCAAGTGATCGTTAGTGAGCCTAAATTTTACGAGGCTTTGGATGAACTAGTTAACGCTGAAACCTTCTCTGACATGAAGGACTGGATCTTTGTCAAACGCCTCGTCGGTGCTTCAGGCTTGCTGAGTGATGAAGCACGAATCATTGGCGGAGAGTATGGACGTGCTTTATCTGGTTCAAAGGAACCTAAGAGCAAAAAGAAATCAGCTTACTATTTTGCAACCGGCCAATTCGATCAGGTTGTTGGACTTTATTATGCCCACAAGTATTTTGGAGAAACTGCCAAAAACGATGTGCATACAATGGTCGAAAAAATGGTCGAAGTGTACCAGAAACGTTTGGCTGAAAACGACTGGTTAAGCGAGAACACCAAACAAAAGGCTATCACAAAATTGAATGCTTTAGGTATTCAGGTCGGTTATCCAGATGAATTAGACCCACTCTACAAGAAATTCACGGTTAATGAAGACGAAAACTTATATGAAAATGATGCGCGTTTTACTCACATCATTTTAGAAGATCACTTTAGTCGCTGGGGCAAAGAAGTTAACCGAACTCGTTGGGAAATGCCTGCCCACATGGTCAACGCTTACTACAATCCATCGTTTAATGTGATCGTCTTCCCCGCTGCTATTTTACAAGCCCCATTTTATTCACTGAACCAAAGTTCCAGTCAAAATTATGGCGGGATCGGTGCCGTTATCGCCCATGAGATCTCACACGCTTTCGATAATAACGGTGCTCAATTTGACGAAGTAGGTAACTTGCACAATTGGTGGACCGATGAAGATATGAAACACCTCAAGGCCTTGGCTCAAGATGAGATCGACCAATTCAACGGCTTAGAAACAAGAGCTGGTAAAGTTAACGGTAAGTTGGTCGTTTCGGAAAACATTGCTGATGCCGGTGGGTTAAGTTGTGCACTAGAAGCCGCAAAAGATGAGGATGGCGCTGATATTAGGTCCTTCTTTATCAACTGGGGACGTATCTGGAGAATGAAATCATCTTTGGAAAGAGAAAAACTACTCTTAAGTATCGATGTGCATGCACCTAACGAATTGCGTGCAAATGTTCAGCCGAAAAACTTACCTGACTTCTATACTACCTTTGATATTCAACCTGGCGATGGTATGTACCTACCAGAAAACAAGCGCGTAAATATTTGGTAATGCTCGATCCATCATAGTTTTCAATAATTAAACTTGCATCTTGAGGTCACATGAGACCATAATGATGCAAGTTTTTTATACTCATTTTTCAAAATATTTAAGTTTGGCTCTCCAAAAAATAAAGATTGACAGGTCTAATCTAGACTGCTATTCTTTATACGGTAATTAAATAAGGCATCACTCAAAAAGTTGCCCGAATTTCTAAACCAATAGAGAAGAGGGATTTTCATGGTCCAAGACAATGTTGAAAAAAAAGATAAGAAGTTTCTAGGTAAGACAACAGAAGAAAGCAAGAGTTTAGATGAAGTTAACGGTAGTATCAAAGTCCCGAAAAATGCTGGTTTTTGGCGGACTTTGATGACATATACCGGTCCAGGGATCTTGATCGCCGTGGGTTACATGGACCCAGGTAATTGGATCACCTCGATCGCGGGTGGTGCCCAATTTAAATATGCTCTCTTGACTGTTGTTTTGATCTCCAGTTTGATCGCCATGTTATTACAAGCTATGTCAGCGAGGCTTGGGATCGTCACCGGAAAAGACCTGGCTCAACTAACAAGAGAACATACTTCTAAAATTGGCGGGTTTATTTTATGGATCATCACGGAATTAGCAATTATGGCTACCGACATTGCTGAAATAATCGGTTCAGCGATCGCTATCAAACTGATCTTTAACGTTCCTTTGATCGTTGGTATCGTAATTACCGCTGCTGACGTATTGTTATTGCTATTTTTAATGAAACTTGGCTTTCGCAAGATCGAAGCGATCGTTGCCACACTGGTTGCAGTGATTTTATTTGTGTTCTTATATGAGGTATTATTAGCTGAGCCTCATTTTGCAGAGATCATGGCCGGCTATGTTCCGTCTAAAGACGTCATTACTAACAAATCTATGCTTTACCTGACCTTAGGGATCGTTGGCGCAACTGTTATGCCACATGATCTATACTTAGGGTCATCGATCACACAGACTCGAGAAGTTGATCGCTCAGATCATGATTCAGTTGCTCGTTCGATCAAGTTCAGCACGATCGATTCCAATATTCAATTAACGATCGCTTTTGTTGTTAACAGTTTATTGCTGATTTTAGGTGCAGCTCTTTTCTATGGAACAGACAGTAAACTAGGCCGCTTCGTGGATCTGTTTAATTCCTTGCAGGATCCTAGCATTGTCGGTACTATTGCCAGTCCACTATTAAGTCTGTTGTTTGCTGTTGCTTTATTAGCTTCAGGCCAAAGTTCAACTATTACTGGGACCTTATCAGGTCAGATCATTATGGAAGGCTTTATCAACCTGCGTATGCCGCTTTGGGCACAACGCTTGATCACGCGTTTGATCTCAGTTGCACCAGTTCTATGGTTCGCATTTTATTACCATGGTAACGAAGCTAAAATTGAAAGCTTACTGACGTCTTCACAGGTTTTCCTAAGTATTGCTCTTCCATTTGCAATTATTCCTTTAGTACTATTTGCAAGTAATGAAAAAATAATGGGCGAATTTAAGATCAAGACCTGGGTCAAATGGCTGGCTTGGATCGCTACAGTGATCCTTGTTGTTTTAAATATTTATCTGATTTTGCAAACGTTCAGTATTTTAAAATAAAAAAAGTAAAACCTGCGCTAAACGGTCTTAATGATCGTTTAACGCAGGTTTTTTATAGGCTCATAAATAAGTAACCATCTGCTATTTTGAAAAAAATACCAAATTTTACAACAAATCTTGGTAGATCCCTTGCATCCGCGCTTCGATCTGATTAAGCTCTCTGGCGGTATCTTTCAGTTGTCCTGCATATTTTTGAGCTTGATCAGGATCAATATGATTCTTATAACGCAATTTGTGTTCAAGGCTAGCCCACATATCCATTCCGATCGTTCTGATCTGTATTTCTACAGGTGCTGTTTGTGGTCCCTCCGCCAAAAAGACAGGTACAGAAACCACCAAATGAAGACTCCGGTAGCCATTTGGTTTAGGTTTACCGATGTAATCTTTGCGATCGATCAACGTAATATCATTTTGATTGACTAAAGCGTCTTCGACACGATGGATATCATCTATATAATTAGTGATCACGCGGATCCCCGCAATATCAAAAACATTATCTTGAATCGATTTGATCGTCATCCCGTAACCCTTACGTTCAATTTTTTCTAACAAACTGCCCGGATTTTTCATCCGTTCTTCCATATGATGGATGGGATTATGAGCATGTAGTGCCGAGTACTCATCATCAAGGTTCTCTAATTTAGTACCAACTTCTTTTAAAGCCAAACGACGTAACAAATAAATTTGACTAAACTTTTGAACATTATCAAGTCTTTCGTACAATCCCGATTGTTCCATTTGACGTTGCAGTTCACTTAAATTCAAAAAATTTCTTCGCTGTAGGATCATTTTAATGTGCTCCATTCTGATTAAATTCATTACATCATTTATTTTTCTAACGCTATCTACCAAGATAACATTTTTGTTCAAATTCAACTAAATAAATAACTAGTCAAAGGATATTTTGCTACCTCACCACTGGTCCTCAGTAATATTAAAATCACTGAGTGCTCTTTTCTTAAATTATGGCAAAAAGCATTACGATAAGAATGAGCAATTAAAAAAGAAGCGCCTGAAACGCACTTCTTGTTTAACTATATTTATCGAATGACTAACACTGAACATGGTGCATATTTGGACATATAAGACGCCTGGCTTCCAAAGCGACGCGCAATTCCTGGTTTATCAAATGAACCGATCATCAAGAGATCCGGTTGGACATGAGGAATGACATCTTTAACGATCGTCTTACCCGCATCACCCTCTGCAACCAAAGTAGTTACATTTTTGACTCCAGAATCTAAAGCCTGTTTTTTGAAATCCAAAATGTGTTTTTCTAATTGACTGCGTTCGCCATGAACATAATCGTCATCGAGTGCCTGATAGACGTTCATTTCATCGCTTTCCAAAACTGAAACGATATACAGATCAGCGTCATTTTCAGCTGCGTAACGCACCGCGTAATAAAATGCTAATAAAGCATCATGGGAATCATCAACACCCACCAATATTTTATGAAACTTCATTTCTCCGTCGGCCATTAAAACATCTCCTTGTGAGCTAGTACTGTCTATCAATATCCTTATCAACTTAATGATAGCACTTTAACATAAAACACAAAAGATAAATTACCATTAAATAAAACTACAAATACATCAACAATAAAATGTATTTGTAGTTTAAAAATCTCACTTAACCGCCTGCATAAATTTAGCTATATTAGGTTCTCCAGTATATTCTACACGTTCAAATTCTAACTCCGATAAGGCTTCTTCAAAATCGGCTACGGCATTGCTATCGATATAAATCGAATTGAATTTTAAATCTGTCTGTAACATTTGGAAAATATGCACAACAATTTCGTTTAAAATCGTTTTCTTTGCATCTGTCTCCAAAAAATTAACCTCTATTTTGGTTGACCTTCCTTGTAAATCAATATTTCGCAAGGAAAAGGTCCCCACAAAATTACCTGTTTTGTTTTCTTTTATACCCCAAACAGCTGAATTTCCATGCATTATTTGACTCATAGATCGATTCACATAGGCCGCTGTTTGAAGTAAGGTGACACTACCGTCCCCTTCAGAGCGTTGTAAATCATGAATATCCTTTAGTTTAAAGGCGTTTAACCAGTCCAGCGTATAGTGAGTCGTCATTACCGGACGATAATTTTTTAGATCCATTCATATTCCTTCTTTGTTTGATCGAGTTCATCTACCTAGATCGCGGTTATAAATTTTTGGTAAAAAGCACTACCTAAGTGACATGTAAGTATCTTTTGTTATAATAGCAATAGCTATATAAATCAAGTGAGAAACGAGGAGGAATTCCTGTGAAGGACGTTTCACTAAAAAAAATTATTGATGTCGCCAATGAAATTATTAATGAAGATGAAGAAGAGATCGTCAATGAAGTGTCAACCGAATATATTGGGTCTGGCTTTAAAAAAGAAGGCGTCAATGAAGTTTACAAACAGTTAAAGAAATTCATTGATGACGGTGGGACTGGTTTTGACCAGGGGATTTCTGGGATCCGTTTTGACTCACGTAAGAAGCTAAATTCAGAAGATCCGTTAGTTATTAATTTGAACAAAGAACTAGATAGTCATTACCAAGAAGAAAAAAACATGCAGACCCTAACGGTATTGGGCAATGTACGTATCGTATCAATGGGTTACATGGGTTGCGGCTTAACTTTTACCCTTCCCCACTTCGACTTAGATGTGAATTCTGTCTTTATTCAACGAACTCTTTATCACGGTATCATGGACCGGGTAGAAGTCAAACTCCCTGAAATCGAAGATCAATGGATCTTGAAGAGCCACTTAAAATAATGTACTCTAACAAGGCTTAGGTATAGAAAATCTCCAAAGATCTTAATACTCAAGCCTTGTTTTTTTGCACTTTCTAAATTAGAATTTTATTAACAATAAATAATTAACCATTAATTTGAATAGATCTTTAGTTACTTATCATGTCTTAGTAGAGGTCTGCTATATATGCAGAAGCAACTAGACGCCAGATATTTCTTATTTTAATTAATGGGTTATTAGCAGTTAAATAATTTGTTTGACCATACATAGAAAAATCTTCCAAAGCACTGCTGCTAATATTGTTTCTACTCTATCCTTATTATACTGGAGGTCTTTTTTTGCAGCCAGAATTAAATTCTCATTCTGCCCTACAGGACGTATTGCCAACTGTTTTAGGTTATATTGGGATCGGGCTCGCTTTTGGGATCGTCGGTCGGGCAGCCGGATTATCTTTTTTGGTCACACTGATTATCTCAGCTTTTGTATATGCTGGTTCAGCACAATTCGTGTTAGTCACCATGTTAGTCGAACATAGCCCGATCCTTTCGATAGTCCTCTCGGTCTTTTTGGTCAACGCACGCATGATGTTGATGAGCACAACTCTAAGTCCATATTTCAAACAAGACCTCACTTGGAAAAACATTTTACTTGGAACTTTTTTAACCGACGAAAGTTTTGCTTTGGCCATGAATAAATTAAATTATACCCATAGAACACTCAATTTCACTTGGCTTAACACCGTCAACTTAACTGCATATCTAACCTGGGTAGTTGGTACAGGATTCGGAGCGTTGTTAGGTTCATTGATCACAGAACCAGATAAGTTCGGCTTTCAGTTTGCTATTACGGCTATGTTCATCGGCTTGCTCTACTTACAGGTCATATCTGATAAGACTATTTCATTTAAATTGCAAATGGTGGTCATTCTTTTCGTTTTGTTCCTAACCTATTTTGGAATGGCTTTTATTCCGGGAAATCTTTTGATCCTTGTGGTTACTTTACTAGGATGCACGTTAGGAGTGACTTTAAAACATGCCAACAATTGAATTTATTTTCTGGACTATCCTTGCCACTAGCGTAGTGACTTGGCTGTCACGAATAGTACCCTTTGTTTTATTAAAAAGGTTCAACCTATCTTCAACAGTCACCGAGTTTTTAAACTTTGTTCCGATCACTATTATGGCAGCACTATGGTTTCAGCAACTCTTCATACCACACCAGGGACAACTACCTGACATTAATTTCTTAAATTTATTTGCGTCATTACCGACGGTCATTTCTGCCGTCATCTCTCGCAGTTTATTAGTGATCGTCATCGTCGGCATTTTTTCTGCAGCTATTTTTAATTTGATAATATAAGTTGGTCAAATTGTCAAACTTGTAAAAAAAACGAGATACACTTTTCTATCATGAAAAGTCTCTCGTCTTTTTTATTGAAAGTTACAAGTGAGCTTATTCAACTGATCGTTTGAGCCAAGGCATTTTTTCACGCAAAAACGGTACTACCCAGTGATCTAAGCCAATCTTACCAGCATTGTAACCAGCAATCAAAATCAAGAAACCAAGAAAAATATAAGTTGGGTTGACTGAGATCGTACCCGCTAAAATGTAAGCAAAATTCATAACGATGCCGAAAAATGCAGCAGCTGTTGTCAATGTTCCAAGTAATAATCCAAGTCCAACTAAGAGTTCACCCCAAGCAACCATGTAACTAAAAACATTGATGTTAGGCATAACAAAACTCTTCAAAAATGAAGAATACCATGAATAGGCTGGTGCGCCAGTAGGATCCAAAACGGGAGTTGAAATAGCGTGGGCAACAAAGCCTTTTGCACTGAACCCGCCACTGACTTTGCCGAACCCATCTACCAACCATTCGTACCCTAAATAAAGACGAATGATCGTAACGACCCACATACCAACCTTGCTAGTGCGTAACCATTTAACCATGAATGTTTCCTCCTAAAATGTGAATAAATTTGAATTAATGCAATTCCATTTTATCACATATCAAAAAAATTAAATATTTCAATTATTTTGTATATATATTACAAGGATAAACTCGTAAAATCCCTTGCGCAAAACGTTTCATGTTCGCAGACAAATTTTTAAATAACCTAAAAAGTATAGTTTATATAGATTTTTACAAAAGATTACGATCGTATACACAACTTATAAAAATCCTTGTATATAAAACTATTTTCCTGTCAAATAGGCTAAAAAAAAGCATCTGCTATGCAGCCAGATGCTTTGATCATTATCTCAAACAATATGTCCAAAATCTTCTTCCAATGCATATTCACCCACTTCATTTTCGAAGTTGATGCGATCTTGGCGCGAACGCAACATTAACTTGCCAGAATCTATGCGAGCAAACTCATAATCAGTCACGATGCCCAGTTCACGTAATCCCTTTAAATCAAGTTCGTTTTTTAATTGATCAACTACATGCATGTCAGCAAAAAGATGCACATGCTCTTCTAAGTTTCTCTGATCAAGTAATCCACGGATCGCAGGCCGTGTACCCTGCCTTAAAGCACTTAAAGAAATCTCTTCACGTGAATATTTATCTAAAGCATTTGCAGCTTGATCAACGCGTTGTACCAAAATCTGAACATTTTGAAAATCTTTTTTTAATAACTCGTTAAGTTTTCGGGAATCCACTACATCAGTTTGATAATCTTGGATACTAAGTGGGAATTCAAATTCCATGAAAACACCTCCACAAACACAGCAAAACATTACAAAGCTAGCAATAACTACGCCTTATTCACACTTCGCTTATATGATAACTATTACCCGGCTTTTTTACTTAGTATTTTATCTATTACTATACTCTAACCACATGATGATACTCCTAGAACAAGTAGTAGACAACATTTTGGGCATATTCTAACCCAATTCAAACCATATGCAAATAATTTCGTCTTGGAAAAATTATCACCACCTGGCAAACATAAAATTTCCACTAGACTTTTTTACGGATCTCTACACTACTACCATTCAATTTCGGAAACAGGTTGCGGTTGGTCATTAAGATAGTCTTCCTGTACTTTCCCATCAGAGATCTCAATAACATGGTCAGCCATCGCTTTGATCGCAGCATTATGTGTCACGATAATAACGGTCTTATCATCTTCGTGGCTAAAGTCTTGTAGAAGCTGTAAGATCGTTTTCCCTGTTTTATAATCCAATGCTCCTGTTGGCTCATCACATAACAAAAGTTCAGGGTTTTTTGCCACGGCTCGAGCGATCGAAGCTCTCTGTTGTTCCCCTCCTGAGAGTTGTGACGGAAAGTTGTCTTTACGTGGTCCTAAGCCAACCTTATCCAAAGTTTCAGCTGGATCAAGAGCAGAAGGAGAAATTTCAGAAGCGAGTTCAACATTTTCCAAAGTCGTCAAATTGGGGATCAGATTGTAAAACTGAAAGACAAAGCCAATTGAATTTCGCCGGTAAGTAGTTAATTGTTTTTCTGAATACTCTGCAATGTTCTTGCCATTGATCTCTACTCGGCCTTCGGTGGCAGAATCCATTCCGCCTAAGGTGTTCAATAAAGTTGATTTACCTGCCCCAGATGCACCAACAATAACCATTAACTGACCCTTTTCAAGGTTAAAGGAAATATTATCGTTCGCACGCACCTTGCGTTCACCACTTCCAAAGACTTTCGAATAATTTTCAATTTCAATATATGCCAAACTGGATCCCTCATCTCATTTAATATTTATCTATCTCTGATCGACAGAGACATCATTTTCACTTACCCTCAGTTTCAATAATAACAATTAGGGTTTATTGATACCATGGCGACAGGCATTTTTTAATGTTTTTTTGAATAATAGCAGCTTCACAACTACAACTACAGTTATATCGCAAGTATAGTCATTTTTTATTATTTTTCAATTTTCCAAAATCTTACTACCAAATCCCACCGATGTTTTTATTGTAGCAAATATTGTACGTTTATACTATTTAAGGGCAAAAAAGACATTGACCATAATACACGGTCAATGTCACAACGGTCTCTATCCATATTTTATTAGCTAATTAGGCTACATTTTCAGTGTTCCTATTTTGGTGCATGCGAACTTGTTGAACGAAAGCGGTAAAGCACTCATTCAGAAAACCAGCTGTACCCACATCCTTCAAAGAGCCATCTTCATTGAACTGTTCTTGGCAATGTCCCAGTAAGAATTCATGTCCGGACAACACATCCGCACACAAACCTGGCGAGTTTAAGATCTGGCGCAAGCTATCTTGAGCGCGAGAAGTACCCTGGTTACCCAAAGATGTCCCTACGATCATGACAGGTTTTTGAAAGAGTAATTCTTTCCGACAAGATAACCATTCCAAAGCACTCTTTAAAGCTGCTGTGATCGCATGATCATACTCAGGAGTGGATATTATTACGGCATCTGCGGTTTCAACTTCATGGTAAAGTTCTTTAACTGCTTGAGGTAAATCACCTTGTAGCAATGAGACATTAAACAGAGGAAGATCATTGATCTCACAAACTGAAAGCTCACATTCTTCTGAACTATATTGTTTTTGCATATATTTTAAAAGTTTACGGTTATAAGACCCTGCAGAGTTAGTACCTACAATTTCAGCAATCTTCATGAAAAAGTTCCTCCTAGTAATTACTGTTTATATTCTTTGAAATTATTTTCACATATTAACTACTTTTATATGATACTACAGAATCATGAAAATTAACACCCCATTTACATTTTTTGTTTTATTTACAATAAATAATTTAAGATAAATAGCGTGACACTTCATTCCCTTTGATTTCTTTAAGGATCGCCTATAACACAGCATTTATGTAGTGTAACGATTTCACATTTTTTTAGTTTTACTGGCCTTTAATCATTTTTTTCTTGAAATAATTTAATAATAAAACACATAACTTTTCAACAACTTATATGAAAATATATTGAAAGTAAGATAGTGCAAAACTTTTCAAAGCAAAAAATCCCTACTAGTTAATGAAATCTATCATTAGTCAGCAAGGACTTTTCATGAAAGATATTTAATGAAAAAACTCTTAATCTAAAAACAGTCGAAATCGTTGCGTTAACCAGCTCGTTTGCTGTCTTGCTAACTACTCGTTTTGTGTTTCGGCTGATGGGTCTTTAGGAAAGAGCGCATTCCCACCAAGAGTAACCATAATTTTTGCCATAAAGATCCCTCCATTAGCAAGTAAGAAAAAGTTTCCTACCACCGGATCGCAGTCACTATATCTCTCCGACAGGAAAGCAGATTTTGCTGAATTCAAACTCTTGCTTACTTAAAATTCAACTCTAAATTTTTTCATCCTTTATTATTAGCCTACTTTGATCGTTCCGGTAATGATCATAATAATTGCAACAACAGCAACCAATAACACGATCCCCATAGTGATTTTTTCGTTTTTATTAATGGTCCGATTATTTTCCTTGCTAGATAGATAATAAAATATAAATCCTGGGATATATAAGATCGTGACCATCAAAACCTGTTGCCAACCTGCCAATACCATAGCAGTTAGCTGGAATGCGGCAGCTATGAGGCCGATAACAAACTGCAGCCACTCTTTCTTTTGATAAGAATATTGCATTTGGTATGTGCCGACCATCAAATAAGAGATCAAAATGGCGGCAGTACATAAACTATAAGCAAAGTTATAGGCATATTCAGTAAAAAGCAAAGAGAATAAGAACATAGTCTGCATTATACCGGTGATCACCAAAGAATATGTTGGAGCATTTTTCCGATTAACTTTTCCCCATGATCTAGGCAAAGTCTTGTCTTTAGCCATTAACATCGTCGTTTCAGCTGGCAACATCGTCCATGAGATCCAGGCACCCAGAGTTGAAATGATCAACCCAATGTTGACCATGACTGTGCCCCATGGCCCAACAACATATTTTAAAACTTCACCCATGGCTGGTTGCTCAAGGGTCGCAATTTTAGCTTGGCTTAAAACCCCGTATGGTAACAATGAAACTAAAATGTAAATTGTCAAAAGTGAGATCAGCCCATAAATGGTAGCTTGTTGTGCATCTGATCTTTTTTTAGCTCGGTTACCTAAAACAGAAGCTCCTTCGACCCCGATGAAGACCCACATCATAACCATGATCGAACTCTTCATCTGTTCGAAAAGCGACACTGTTTTACCACCATGTAATACATTATTAGCTACATTGCCCCAAAAATCAGCTGTAAAAATTCCGCTCTTGAAACTAACGAGCATAATGACAACAAATGCAAAAATTGGGATCAGTTTACAAATGGTAACTATTGTATTGATGAAAGATGCACTTTCAACACCATTATTTACCAAAAGTGTCAACAGCCACATAATAATTATCGCTACAAAAATCGAAGCTAAATTTTGACCTCCCTTAAACACTTTAAAAAATGTACCAAAGGAGCTCATTAGCATAGTAGCAAATGCAATATTTCCCAACCATGCAGACAGCCAGTATGCCCAGCCAGAAATGAATTCCCCCAAGGGGCCAAACTCAGCACCAGCATAACTAAAGATCCCTGCATCGAGTTCTGGTCGTTTTTGAGACAAATTATTCAACGAGAGTACCAAAGCAAGGATACCGACACCAACAAAGATCCATGCGAGTAAAGCGGGACCTGGCGCAGCAGCATTAGCTAAATCATTCATAATACCGAAAATACCAGTTCCAATTGAAGAACTAATTATTAACGCAACAAGCGCGCCTTTTCCAATTCCTTTTGAATTATTTTCCATTAGGCTCATTCCCTTCAAATAAAATTTAGCATTTCCCTTAGTAATAAAACCTACTGACAACCATTACTCAAACATTTTAAGAAAAAAGAGCCTGGCATATTTCCTATGCTCAGACTCTCCTTGTATCCATCGCAAAATATTTGTGATGGATCAATTAGTGATCACCGTTCCGGAGCGACCAGCAATTAAATGAGAAACATTTTTCAAGGAAGTAATAACTGCCTGACCATTTGTCTTTGAAACAAAATCATTTGCAGCTTGAATTTTTGGCAACATACTCCCAGCCGCAAATTGGCCCTGCTCAATATACTTCATCATTTCATTCACGGTGACTTCACCCAGCTTTTTTTGGGAAGGTTTTCCGTAATTTATATAAGCGTAGTCCACAGCCGTTAAAATTATCAGTTCGTCTGCACCGATATTTTCAGCTAATTTAGCTGCACTAAAGTCCTTATCTATTACGGCTTCAACGCCGTGCAAGCTGCCGTCATCATTTCGAATAACAGGAATACCGCCGCCTCCTGAAGCAATTGGGACCATGTCGTTTTCCAACATCAACGAAATAAGCGAAGATTCCTTAATGTCCAATGGACGGGGAGAAGCTACGACTCGTCGATATCCTCGGCCCGCATCTTCGACAAAAACATAGTCTGGATGTGCTTTCTTCTCAAGATCTGCTTCTTCCTTTGAATAAAATGGTCCAATCGGCTTAGTTGGAGCAGCGAAAGCCGGATCATTTTGGTCGACCATTGTTTGTGTTACAACAGTAGCGGTCGTTTTTTCGCTGTTGTCACTTTCAAAAACTTCAGACAAACTTTTCTGTAACCAATAACCGATGCTTCCTTGAGTCATAGCACCTACTGTGTCTAAAGGCATAGGCGGATTACCTTTGGAGCGGCCATTAGTCATTTGCAATAATAAATTTCCAACTTGTGGTCCATTACCATGAGTTACAACTAAACGGTCTCCAGCTTTAACAAACTGTGCCAATACAGCAGCAGTCTGTTTGATCGAAGCAATTTGCGACTCTGCGGAACCATCCTCGGTCGCTATCGCGTTACCACCTAAAGCCACTACAACTTTCCTAGACATTTTATCCACTCTCCTAACATGTTTTTAATGTTAATTACGCAAAAGGGATAAAAAGATTACCCAATGTCGCAGCCATTATAGCTTTGATACCGTGTTTCCGATTTTCGCCTTCTTCAAAGACACGTGAATACTTGCTGCGGAAGACCTCATCGGTTACTTCCATTTCACTGATACCATACTTTTCATACACATCTTGACCATAAGACGTCTTAGTGTCGTGGAAGGCTGGTAAGCAATGTAGGAAAATCAATTGATCGTCTGGTGTCCCCGTTTTCTTCATCAAAGCCATATTAACTTGATATGGCTTGAGCAGTTTAACACGTTCTTCCCAGTCACTTTCTCCCATGGAAACCCAAACATCAGTGTAAATGGCGTTAGAACCTTTAACTCCTTCTTCGATGTTATCTGTCACCATAATTTCAGCACCGCTTTTAGCAGCATATTCTTTAGCGATCGAAACGTGCTTGTCCGAAGGATACAAAGCTTTAGAAGTTACCACATGCACATTGACTCCAACCATCGAACCGCCGACTAGAAGAGAATTTGCCACGTTGTTTCTCCCATCACCGATATATGTCAACGTTAGTCCCTTCAAGTAACCGAAGTTTTCTTTCATTGTCATTAGATCGGGGATCGTCTGTGTCGGATGCCATTCATCTGTCAATCCGTTCCAAACCGGCACACCAGAATACTTAGCCAAACCATCAACAGTTTCCTGGTCAAAACCACGAAATTCGAGCCCGTCAAACATCGATCCTAAAATTTTAGCGGTATCTTCCACACTTTCTTTCTTCCCTAAATGAATATCGTCTTTACCTAGATAGTCAGGATGTGCACCTAGTTCAATTGCAGCCGTCACAAAAGAGGATCTGGTTCTTGTCGAGGCTTTTTCAAACAGCAATGCGATATTTTTACCCTCTAAATAACGATGGGGGATATTGTTCTTTCTCAAAAACTTTAAGTGAAGTCCAAAGTCTATCAGGTATTCCATTTCCGCAGGAGTCATTGATGTTTCTGATAAAATACTCCGTCCCTGAAAAATATTATTTTCTTTACCTACAAATTTATTTTCCATTTTGCCCACCTCAAATTAAATTATTTAGTTTCCAGATCTTCTCTGATAATTGGCATTGACATACAACGAGGACCACCACGACCACGGGAAAGTTCACTTGACTTGATTTCATGAACTAAAATGCCATGTTTTCTCAAAAGTTCATTTGAAACAAAGTTTCTATCATAAGTTACGACCTCGCCGGGTGCGATAGCCAAAGTATTTGAACCATCATTCCACTGTTCACGAGGTGCAACGATCGGGTCGCTATCTCCTGTTGGTATCAGGTCGAGTTCCGATTGATGCAATACTTCTTTTAATACTTCTAATAAGTCCGTCCGATGTTCGCTAGTGATCTCACCATCTTTACCTGGATGAAGGAGCCACATATCGATCTTGCCACCATTCAAAATTTGTGGATGAACAGTAAACTGATTGTAGTTGATCATAGTGAAAACTGTATCTAAGTGCATCATTGCATGGTTATGAGGGATCTTGATCCCAATAACTGTGTCGTAATTTGAATTTCCAAAAAGATTACGAGCGATGTCTTCTAAAGCGGCTGCAGAAGTCCGTTCCGAAATACCAATGGCCATCACGTGATCATTTAAAACCAGTTCGTCGCCGCCTTCAATATGCGTCGTATGATTTCTGTCCCTCCAAACATTCACACCCTGATTTGCGAAGCGTGAATTATGCTTGATGATATATTCCATAAATAATGACTCACGTCTCCGCGCTGCAAATGTCATACGGTTGATCGAAAGCCCATCACCGATCGAAGCTGCAGGATCCCGTGTAAAGTACAGATTAGGCATTGGATCTAGCAAGAATGGATAATCAGCGTCTTCTGCCAGCAAACGAAGATCTTTATAATTCAAATCGATATCAGTTTTACGAATGCCTTCCATGAGGGTGGTGACCATCTGCTTTGGCTCCATTGCCAGCAAGTATTCTTTCACTGCAGAATAAGTTAACCCTGCATCAAAGCCAGACTCTTTGACCATACGATCAACAAATTCATTTTTAACAGACTGGTCAGTTAATGCACCGGCTGCCAAGTCTTCAAGATATAATACTTCAGTACCATTATCCCTCAACGTTTGCGCAAAATAATCATGTTCTTTTTGAGCAACTGGTAAATATGGAATATCATCGAACAGTAGTCGAGGCATAGTATCTGGTGTTAAATTTTCAACCTCTTTTCCCGGTCTCTTCAAAATTACTGATCTTAATTTTCCAATTTCTGAAGTTATGTGAATTGGGCTATTAAAACCAAAATTTTTTTCGTGATTTTTTTGAGTACTTGGCGTAACTACTCCTGTTAAGTTGTGCATAAAAGTCACTCCTTAGTATTTTATTCCCTTTGACAACTTCAGTCTACTGTATTGAAAAACCGCTGTCAAACGTTGCTATACTAGAGTTTTTCGGCGGATTTTCTCACATCGATAAAGATGAATCTCTGCCAACACTTTATGCATTTTTGGTTGAATTAATTGCATAACAGGCAACGATTTGTATAAAGTGAGAATAAGATATTAATAATTATTTTTTGTGAAGTTTATGGTTAGAAGCGCTTTCAAACAATTTTGTAAAAGAGATATTATGCTAAAATAAACATAAACACAAAAGGAGGAAAATATAATGGGCAAAAAATTCATAGTTGAAAAACCCTTCTGGGATATATTTCCCGATGTAGAGATCGCAGTGCTGGTCGTCGAAAAAATTAATAACCATGAAAACCAACTTATCCCAAAAGATTTACTTGAAAAAGCAAATCAACAGGCAACTAAATGGGTCTCAGAAGAGCCGATCAGCACTAACGAAGTGATTGCTGATTGGAGAAAAGCATTTCAGAAATTTAAAACCAAAAAGGGAGCTCGTTGTGCAGTAGAAAGCCTTTTAAAAAGAGCTAAGCAAGGAAAGGGAGTCACTAACATCAACCCGCTCGTTGATATTTATAACTCTGTGTCTTTAAACTGGGCTTTCCCTGTCGCCGCAGAAGATCTATCGAAAATCGAAGGAAATATTAGATTGACTGTTGCTGTGGGTGATGAAAAGTTCTCGCCGATAGGAGAACAAGAAAAACAAGTTGCTTTGCCCAATGAGGTGATATATGAAGATGATCGTTCTGTATTAAGTCGTTGCTGGTCATGGCGTGATAGCGCCAGAGTTGAAGTCACTGAAGACACTAATGAAGTCATATTTTACATGGAAAATGTAAACCCTAAACGTAAAGAGGACCATAAAAAAGCTGCTGTGGAATTACAAACCAAATTAAAACAATACTTCAACTGTGATAGCCGTGTTGCACTCATTACAAAAAATTCACCTTCCGTCAGTCTAAGCGATGAATGATGCTCCTAAGCATCTCAGTGGTCTGAAAATATCTATCAAAAAATCGAAGTGCGAATTTGAACGCATAAACAGTTCAAATTCGCACTTCGTTCCTATTTATCTTAAATTATCCAAAATCATATCGATATGGGAACGTTGTCCTCTAAATATATCTCGGAGTCAACTGAAAACTAAATGTCTGACAACTTGTCTCCTGTGAACGGAACACACCATAATCAAAGTTAATGTCTTTTGTTTCGATCAAATTTACATGCTCCAGTGCAAAATAGTAAGTGTTATAGCGTGGAAACGATGATCAAGAATAAACAAGTAATAATAAACAGAATAATAATCAGTTTCCAGACCCACTTATACCAAATATTCAACTCTATATGCGCAATTGCCAAAGATCCCATTAAGATAGCAGAAGTTGGTGTGATGGCTGTTATTAGCCCTGTAGCAGCTTGATAGGCTGAAACGACCACACTGCCTTCTACATTGGAAAACACTGCCAAAGACCCCATGATCCCCATTGTGGCAGCTGCTAATCCTGAACTAGAAGGTATCAAAAAAGTAAGCAGTGAAAAGAATACAAATGCCAAGACAGCAAATACCGGCTTAGGCATTCCACTTAATAAAGTTTCACCTGCATGTAAAATAGTCCCAGTGATCATACCATCATTCATAATAACTTGAATTCCCCGTGCGACAGCAACTATGATCGCCACGCTCAATAAATCAGACATTCCTGCCATAAAAGAAGAAATAAAATCTGCTTCTTTCATTTTCGAAACAAACATTACCACTACCGACATAAAAATAAAAAGTAGTGTAATTTCATTAAAGTACCACGATCCCAAGGGAGGAATATCTTTACCCAAAAGCGTTCCCAGCAACCCATTGCTAGTCAACCAAGTATTAAAAGTAGCAAAAAAAGTCCAATTTGAATTAATATTTTCCCATGGTATTAGACCCACGATCATAATAAAAAAGGTTAAAAAGAAAACCAGCAATACGATTTTTTGCTTTTTTTCAAGCGAAGCGGAACCCGTAGTCCTATCGTTGACAGAAAATCTTTTTATGTCTTCTTTTCTTTGATGAAACACCAATGACTTCGTTGGATCTTTTTTTACTTTTTCAGCATATCTTATTACATACCAGATCTCGATACCTGTAATTATCACTAACAATATTACCCTTGAAAATAAGCCATATCCTGGTGATATACCGATCATTGAAGAAGCTACTCCGGTTGCAAAGGGATTAACAGTCGATGCTAAATCACCAACTCTTGTACTTAATAATATTACAGCGACAGCTACTATTGAATCATAGCCGACACCTATCATTATCGGGATCAAAAGAGGGAAAAATGCCATTGTTTCCTCGCCCATCCCATACGTAGAGCCTCCTAGAGAAAAAATAATTATCAAAATAATAATTAACCTTTTTTCTTTGCCTCTGTAATGATCCACTACTGTCCTAATACCATCATCTAGAGCGCCAGTTTTACCAACAACACCTAAAAAACCACCAATTACCAATATAAATAAAGCAATTTGAATAGCCCCAGAAGTTTCTTTATTTCCTATCATTCCAATAATAGGCGCCATAAAGATATCCCAAAGTCCTTGATGGTGAGCAGCAACTTGCCGATAAGTTCCAGCAATGATGTTTCCGTTTCCATCAAGAGAGTACTTGCCTGCTGGTATAAGCCAAGTTAGCAGGGCCATCGCTGCGATCAAAAAGAATAGTACAGTAAACGCCGACGGCATAGAAAAACGTTTCTTATTTTTGGTATCTTTCATTTCCTTTCACCTGCAATTTCTATGCAAAAAACATTCTAGCGAACTCCTTATAAAATTGAATCGATTTAAGGAAAACATCAATGTCTATATTTTCATTGTCTTGGTGCTCTGTATTATTACCCGGCCCGATCTGGACAATATCAAAATCTCCCCGTGCATGTATAAACTCAGAACCATCACTAGCACCAGTTTTGCCAACAACTTTTAAAGGTTCAGCATACATTTGGTCATGCACCTGACCAACCAGCTTTACGAAATCCGACTCTGCGTTTCCCGACATTGCTTCTTCTGGAAAACTATATTCGATACTTAAATCGAACCCTCGTTTTTTATTTAAACTATCTACTAAATTGTCCAAAGCTTTGAACACCATTTTATTTGGATATTCTGGAATGGTGCGTATATTTCCCCTCATGACAGCCTTAGAAGGAACACTATTGACCTGATCGCCTGCATGAAGCACGCTTTGTACGTGTGTAAGTTTGCCTAAAATGGGATCAATTTTATCAAAACCTGCCATTAAAGGTTTAATTTCGTTTGCAAATTCCAAGATATTATCAATAGCGTTCACACCTTTTTCGGGTGTCGAGCTATGCGCGCCCTTCCCAATAGATGTCACTGTGTAATCAATGATCCCTTTCGATGCAATACCAGCTTCTTTCATCTCATTACCGGGCTCTGCGATAATCAACCCCGCCAGATCATCTGCGTAACCTGCCTGGGTCAGTTGTGCTGCACCATACTCTCCTGTCTCTTCTCCAACAGTCGCAAATAACTTGATTTTCCCTGGGATAGCACCCTTTTCAAGAAACTCAAGCATAGAAATAACCAAAGCAGCCAAGCCGCCCTTCATATCTGTGGCGCCGCGGCCATATAACTTACCATCTCTGATATCAGCTTTAAATGGTTCACTTACCCATGAAGCTAGATCCCCAGCAGAAACAACGTCTTCATGACCAGTAAACCCTAGCACTTTATCACCAGTTCCAATAGAAACAACTAAATTATCTCTGCCAGTTGAATATTCGACTCTCTTAATACTTACCATATCGCCATACGGTTCAAATAAAGAAGCGATATAATCTGCTATTTTTGCTTCGTTATCGTTTACCGATCCTATTTCGATCAACTTAGATAAAATTGCAATTTTCTTTTTTGTGTCCATAAAGACCACCTTCCTATCTATGTTTTAACCCCAAAAAACCTTTTACTAATTATCATAACAAAGATATTTGCGTGCTCGCTCACAAGTTTGAAAATGATCTATGGCCTATACTCGATCAAGTTCACCTACTAAAAATATACTCTTTGGCACAAAAGTAAGCGCATTCAAAAAAGACCAAAAACTTCTTAGCTCTATAAAAGCAGCCCACAACTATTCATTAATATTTTTTAAAATAAATTGCTGCATTTTGGAGGCATCTTCTTCACTTCGACTGATGATAACTAATGTATCATTCCCAGCGAGTGTCCCCACTATCTCAGTAAAATTACTTGTATCAAGCAAAGATCCTAAGGCATTTGCATAATTCGAATTTAAAGGCATCCTAACGATATTCAACCAGGCTATTCTTTCAACGCCTATAACATTATCGTAAATAGCTTCGTGGATCCGACTAATTTTTTCCTCCTCTTTTTGTTTAGTAGGGGTCACATAATATTTTGAGCCATCAGCCTTACTACTTTTAAAAAGTCCTAAGGCTTTAATATCCCGTGAAATAGTAGCTTGTGTTGCTTTGACACCCGTTTTTTGCAAAGCTTCTAATAGTTCTCCTTGAGTCACTATCTTTTCCGAATCTACAATTTTTTTGATCAAGTCCAAACGCTTTTCCCGATCCATCTCATTTCACCCTCCATGAAAATTAGAATATTGTATAAAAAATACATTTTGGCTTAATATAATCATTGTTAGTATTTTCTATTCAATTATATATTTTATTTTTCACATAAGCAACGAGCCTGAATCACTTGTTATAGTATCTTTATTCATTGAGGTACCTATATTATACAGCAAAAACTCATAAGCTTTATTAACTATGGGTTAAAACAAACTGAACTGTATAGAAAATTGCACAAAAACAGCATATCAATTCAACATCTTAGAAACATTTTGTATTAATTTAAATCTTGCTCCGAAAGTATTTGTGAATAATAATACAATTGCAATAAACTTATAGGTTTATAAATACTTAACATTTTCTGTCCGCTTCTGATATTCAAAATTAGAAGCAAAAAAATAGGAAAAGGTTCATCGTCCTTTTCCTATCTCAAAAGCATCTAATATTCAACTTTCCACATATACCGTCTATCATTGTAATCCTGTCCAACGACATAGGACAATTCACGCATATAAACATTATTCAAAATTGGCGAGAACAATACGTGGTTAAAATAGTCAGCAATGTCATCATCTAACTGGTCTAAGCCTAAGTCCTTGCCATCCAGCAAGTAAACTTTAGAACCGCCATACTTTTTTAAGAATTTAACAGCACGTTCATCCGCTGTTCGATTTCTACCGGTTGAGATCAATTGGAAAACAGATGTGTCTTGATCAACAACTTCAAACGGCCCATGGAAAAACTCACAGCTATTGATAGTTGGTGAATTTAACTGTAACATCTCTTCAATGTTACAAATCGAGAAGATATAAGCTGAACCGTAAGCAGGGCCCGAACCCAAAACATAAATAGTCTTAGAGTCAGTATTCTGCTTAGCCCATTTTTTTGCGTCCGGCGTTATTTTTTCTACTGCCTCCCGATAAAGCCCATCGACCTGGTCGAAAGCTTCCATTGCCTTAGTGTATCTCTCATAACCCTCGGTTTCATTTACTAAGTTCATGGCAATTAAAAGTCCAACACTTGAGTTTACCCTTTCAGTACGACTTTCATCAATAGCTATGCTTTCGTATTTGATCAAATGATCCGCGATCTCAGTCAGATCCGATTCATTTACATATAAAGCGATCGTCACTGCGCCAGCATTTTTAGCCACCTGAGCAGCTTGACATGTTTCCGGTGTCCCACGCATCGAACACAAAACGACCAGAGTGTTTTGATCAATATAAGCTGGCGGATTCAATACAAATTCATTACTAGTATATGATTGAGAAGGTAACTGATGTGATTCATGCTCCATAAAGAATTGCGCCGGATAAAATCCACCATTAGAACCTCCGGCTGCAACCCAAACAACTCGTTTGATCCCACCGACATCTTTTTTATCAGCGATAGCCTCTTGCACTATTTGCTTAACTTCTTCTTGAATACTCATGTATTACCTCCGATCAAATTAATACTCGAGTTTCCACATGTAACGACGTTTAGTCAATGGATGTTTTCTTGCCGCAGCCAACTCTTCAGCGTAAACACGCATTACACCAGTCAGCAACATTGGATTGAAGTAGTCAATGACATCTTCACTTGTGATCGAAGCCAAACCGTAATCTTTAGCGTCAATGTTAGTGATCTTAGCATCAAATCTTTGTAAAAATGTTAATGCACGAGCATCTAAGTGACGTGTCTTACCATCATTCATAAACAGCAAGTAAGGTGCATCAGTCTCGGTTAATTCAAATGGCCCATGGAAGTATTCACCAGTGTGAACTGTTGGAGCAGCGATCCATTGCATTTCCATAAATAGGAATGATGCTGTTGAATATGCAGCTCCTAATGTTGCACCACTACTTAAAACGTAAATTGTTTTTTCATCTTTATACTTCTCGCCAAATTCTTTAGCTGAAGGTCCAACAGATTTAATAGCTTCTTCGATCAAATCTGGCAAACCGTCAAAGGCCTTCTGTGCCTCTTCATAATGAGCGTATCCCTCGAATTTCTTAACGATCTCGATCGCCAGAGCTAAGCAATAGGACATTTTTTCTACTTTAGCAGCATAATTTGCCTGGAACCCATGAATAACTTTATATTGTGCTTCTTTAATGATCGGTGCGTTTTCATCACTTGAAAGTGAAACAACATGTGCGCCTAATTCACGTGCTTTCTTTGTAGCAGCGATAGACTCGGGTGTTGTGCCGCCAAGTGAAGCAGTAATGACGATCGTTTGTGCATTTACGCCCTTGGGAGTATCATAGTTAAACTCATTTGCAGTCATGAGTGATGTCAAAATCTTTGTGCTTTCATGGGAAACAAAGTAAAAACCAGGGTAAAGGTCAGCCATTGAAGCACCGCAACCAACAAACAATACACGATCGATGTCCTTTTGTTTACCTTTGATGTCGCCAACAATAGCCTTAATTTGTTCAAGATCCATAAAGTAAAACCTCCTAATTTTGATTGTTTTTAAATTTAATACCTTATTTGAAGATGCCTAATACGCTCAGCAAAATACCGCCGCCAATACAGAACAACATGATCCATGCAGTATTGACCTTCTTTTTGATCAAGTAAAACATGAATAATGTAAATAAGAGAGGCAACATTTGCGGGAAAATCGTATCGAGGGTCTCTTGGACCTTCATGCCCTTGCCAAAAGATAGCGGCGTTTCGATCCCGATCATCGTCGAGATCATCGCCCCAATAACCATTAGTCCTATCAGGTTCATCAGATACATGATCCGGTTGATCTTTCCGCTGCTTACCAACTCTTGAACATATTTTTTACCGGCTGTGTATCCAAACTTGCCGCCCCAGTAGGTGATAACGAAGGAAGGAAGAAATGAAATGACCATCGCTAAAATTGGACCAAGTATATTTCCTTGTTTTGCCATATTGATCCCTAGACCAAATGCAATAACACGGATCGTCCCTTGAAAGAACGAGTCTCCGATACCTGATAAAGGCCCCATCAACGAAGTTTTAACACCACTAATTGAGTCTGGATCGAATGTATTTGGGTTTTCAGCATATTCTTCTTCCATCGCTGAACTAAGCCCTAAAACAAAAGCACTAGTCTGTGGTGTACAATTATAAAAGGCCATATGCCGCTTGTAAGCTTCCTTCTTTTTTTCCAGTTTTTCAGGTGTATCTGGCTCCTTACCATAAATCTCATCCAAAGTCGGTGCGATCCCATATAAGAAGCCCATGTTCATCTGACGTTCATAGTTCCATGAAGTCTGGATCATCCATGATCTCCAGAAAAACTGCCAAACTTTATGACGCAATCTCTTGTCTTGTTGTTTTTTCTCGCTCATTTTCTCGCCTCCTATACCTATAATTCTTCCAAATCTTCTAAATCATCATCAGAGCTACTATCATTTTGCGAAGAATCACCGCTACCGCCGTCGCCGCCGGACTTAGGTAATAACACATTAATAAGAAAAGCTAATAAGATCGCAAAAATAGCAACACCAGTAACTGACAGCTTGGCATAAGCTGAAATGAAGAAACCTAAGAACAAATAAAAGGCATTCTTCTTATCGATCATAGTTGACATCAACAAAGCAAACCCATATGCAGGCAAGATCTTACTTGCAAGGTCTAAACCATCTGTTAACCAGTCCGGAATAGCTTGAACGATCGTTGTAACAAAATCCGTTCCCAAATAAATCGAGAAGAAAACGGGAATGAAATATAATAACCCATATATAACTGGACCATAAACTATATGATAACTTCTAGCCTGTGCAAACTTTCCTTTATCGATCGCACTATCAGCCATATGCGTAAAAGTTGAAAAGAACATCCTGATAACGATCGCTGCTAACTGCCCTAAAACAGCAACGGGCAATGCCACTGTCAAAGCAGCCTGCGCACTAGTATTTGATAAAATAGCAAAAGCTGCAGCAACGTTTGAACCTAAAACCATGTCTGGTGGTACAGCTGCCCCCACTTGGACGAGGCCCATCGAAACCAATTCTAAAGCGGCACCGACCATCAATCCTTTTTGTACATCTCCTAAAGCCACTCCAACCATCGTACTCACGATAAGTGGTCGTTCAAAATTCAAACGTCCCAACAAACGAGAGTCAAACATTGCAAAAACGCCGATCAAAGCGACTATCGTTGCTTTCCAAAACATATTATCGTTTCCCTCCTTTTTAAAAGGCTAATAAATATCTATACTTATAGTTTTCCATTGAGCACTTCTTTCCTAGCTGTCGGAACCTGTTGCATTGAAACAGTGATCCCCATATCACAAAGCTTCTTAGTCATCTCAACTTCATCGTCCGTCAAAAAGATCGCATTACTATAGCGCTTTGCATCCGGTCTTTCAGGTATTCCTCCATAGTTGATCTCATCAACTTTACCAAGAGATTGCATGAACTGGTATAGCTCAGTAACATTACCAAAGATCAACATAGTATTTGCTTTCAACGCTTTGATCTGGCCTAGCTTACCAACTGCGCCTTCCACACTAAACACGTTTAATCGTATACCTTCTGGTTTGGCCATCTTGAGCGACATTTTTTTGAAATCATCTTTTGATGTAGCATTGTCGATCACAATGATCCGTTCGATACCTTCTGCCTTTGTCCATGAAAATACAACTTGTCCGTGTAACAGACGGTGGTCAACTCTAATCAATCTGATCATAATAGATCCTCCTCATCATTATCATCTTCAGCAATTAAATCATTTACCAAAACGATCCCTTGTTTCCCTGCCTCTATCGCTGCTAAAATATCATCTTTAGTCACCTCGCCGGCCTGAGTAGCTAAAGTAATTAACAACGGGAAGTTCATTCCCGAAATCAAATAAACATTATCGTGAGCAGCCAATAATTGTGTCATTTCATTATTAACAGATCCGCCTAAAACATCTGTAACTATCACGAATGTCTCGTCTTCTGAAGCTTCCACACTTTTTTTTATTTCAGCGATAAATTCGTCACCGGAGTTCTCCGTGTATGCCTCATACGCTTGCAGATCACCCAATTTGCCGGCGATCATCTCCAATGTATTTTGCATGCCCTTTGCCAATGTCCCGTGACTAGCCAATATTAGCTTCAAAATCTATCACTCCTTTTTTCTCCGTCTTCCTTACAATTGGATATAAAGCAAGAAGCGTGCCACAATTGTGGCACGCTTCTCGCCATCGCTGTCGTTTACTTTTAAACCGGCATGTTAGCGCTTTGATTTACTATATCAAAAATATACCCAACTTCTGAATCTGGGATCGTGACACTATAGATCTGTTCGATGACACTGAAGGCCTTTTTAATATTTTTAAAGGACTCTGTCTGCCGTATATCTTTTTGATCATCATCCATAAACGAATAAGTGTCGATCGGAGTATTTCGGATCAATCTTTCGAGTAAACAACTAACATGAACATAAATCGCCATTCTTACCGGGTTTGATAATTTATTTTCTTCCAATGCTTCATACGATTTAACGAATGTATCAACATTTTCCATAACTGTATGAACATCCAAAATAGTCACTGAATTCAAGACACGTTCCAGCGAAAAGTTACGCATCAATTGTTGATTTACTTGCTCAACTTCAAATCCAGGAATTTCACTCGACAAAACTTTTCCCAGGGTGTCTATTTTCTTACCAGAAATAAGCTCTTCAAGTGGTATATAAGGTATTCCCTCAACATGCGGATCAGAAGTACCAATTATTACTAAGACGTTATACATCCTTTGTATATCTTGCATAAATGGCCCTTGATTTATTTGCTCAAATTCATAAGCATTAATAACCAGGTCCTTAGATCGAGGCATACTCTCCTTCAAAAGCTCTTTGATCCTATCGGCAGTCCCGATCCCAGTAATGCAACTAGCGATAATAAGATTTTTTTTGCTTCCTTGAGGGTAAATAAGTTTTGTTTTCGGCTTAGGAAGCTTATTAATATCTTGTAGGATACTCTCAAAATCTCTTCTACCTTGGATATGTTCAGCGACGTCCAAGGCCATTTGTGTAGAAACACCGTTAATGATCCCAATAGGAAAATCAACTTCTTTATCGATAAAACTTGTTATCCCTTCTAACGAGCCCATGTCGACTAATAATAGTAAGCCCTTCTCAATAGAATAACGCTCGATATAATCACTCAGTTCCCTTCCTATCTGTTTAACACTCACACTAACTTCCATATCCATAGCATCAAAAATCTGCTCACCAAACATTTTATTCACCACATCTGCTATACTGCTAGCGGTAGAATAACCATGCGCCAATATAATAGCTCTGATAGGGCGCTTATGAGCTTCATATCTAATACTATTTAAATATACATAAACAAATAATCTGTCAACATCACCGATCTTCATGTCTAATTTTAAACTAACCGTTTGTAAAAGCTTGTCAACAAATTGAGCAACGTTATCTTCACCGGGAATAAAACGTGTACTCATTTCTTCAATGTCCTCGAGTTCTTTTTTGTTAAAGCCCGGCTCCTCATACTGTCTGTTGAAAAAGTAATGAGTGAATATAATAATTGAATTTCCTAGGAGTTTTAACCCATAGTCATTTTCTAAAACAGGAAGTTCATAATCTAGTACTTCTTTAAAGAAACTCAGGGGCATCCCACCACGATCTACTTTTTTCTGGTAAACCAGCTGTTCGCATAAAGAGCTGATCTCAGAAATTACGGCATCACGCATCTTTGTCTCATCTGAGTAGTTATCATATGCTGTAATACACCTTTTGATCACGGTACAAATAACCTGCGCATCCCGTTTAGACGCATTTCCTGCAACCTTATATGCAGGTCGATCAGCTGTGATCGTTAGTATTTCGTTACAAGCAAGAGTTACTTTTTCATCATAATTATTGGCTGCACTAAAAACAGTCTGCGGTAAACTGGCAAGTTTGATAAAAACACAATCTTGCTCTTTGTTATCGGTATTTAAAGCATTAGCAACGGACAATGTCACGGCATTTTTTAACTGACCAACATTACTCGTAAATGACTTTGAATCCATAAAATCAACCACTTGCCTATTCAAGTAAATCGTCCGTCCTATTTTATGAGCTTCCCTCTGAAAGAAGTTGATTATCAATTTCTCACGCTCATCTCGGTTTCTTTCTCTCAAAGAAGGAACCTTCACTTGAACTGGGATCCTCCTAATAAAAGTTTTCAAGAAACTACTATTAATATTTTCAGTCGTAGCACAGATAAAACGGACGTTCACATGCTTAGATCTACTTGTCTCCCCCAGCGGGGTTATTTCTTGATTGTCCAAAAAACTAAACAATTTTTCTTGTCCCTTAGGATCAAGCCGATGAACCTCATCTAAGAAGATCATACTATTATTTGCTTCAGTCAAAAGTCCCGGTTTATCAGTCTCAGCCCCCGTGAAAGAACCTTTCTTGTACCCAAATAACATACTTGACAGAAGTTCTGGGTTATCGGCATATTCAGCACAATTTAAAGTAACCAATTTTCGTTTTTCACTAATATATCCAGCCTGAACACAAAATTGAAAATAACGCTGTGCAAGAAAACTTTTCCCAGACCCAGTCGGTCCTGTTAATAAAACCGGCAGTCCATTCGGCGGATATTGTGCAGCGGCTTTTAATTGTCTGATCGGTGCATATAAAGAACCTTCGCTACCAATAACCTTATCAAAAACATCGGTTTTAACTTTCACCGCTTCTTGCAGTTCTGTTAGTGAATCATATTCACTTTCCAACAAAATTTGCTCTTTTTGTTCCAGGATATTCTTATCAAAAAAAATAACTGGCCTTGAATTAACTTTCAATAAAACGTTATCTTTAACTAACACATTAAGGTGATGACTAACCGTGTTCCTTTTAACATCCAGTTCTTCCGCTAAAAAATTCGCTGTTATGCCGTTATTAACTATTCCTTGTTGTTGTGTGGCTTGAGTGATCTTTTCTTCTATCTTACTTCCTATATTCATAGTAGAAATACCTCCAAAAACAAAAGAACTTCTGACAAAAATTTAAAGTTCAAACTGATACATATTCGATAGAATAAACTCCTCCGCTGCCTGAATAACTGCCCCTCTTTCATCTGTAATAATCGTGTCTAGCAAAAATAAGGGAAAACCAAATGAACAGTTAAGTTGGCTCGCTCTTTCACTATCTGCTTGAATCATACTGACAGTTGTTTTTTTCGAAATAATTTTCTTAATATCGTATTCAGAATAAAAGCACTGATAAAGCGACTTAGTTAAATCGTAATTCGTCAAATTAGCAAAACGCGGTAATGGGAAAAAATTATTTTCAACAATTAAAGGAGTATTGCTGACATAACGTATCCTCTGGACGTTAAGTGCGGGCCTCAAAAAATTCTCCTGCATTTTCACTGGGACAACTGCTTTTTTCACAGAAACAACCTTTGTTGTTGCGGACAAACCATTCTGTTCAGCGATAGTTGAAAAACTTTCCACGGCAGAATGTCTTATTAAACGCCTAACTTTTTTTGTCTCATTAACAAATGTCCCCTTTCCCTGTAAACGGGTCACATAACCCTCTTGAACTAATTGATCGATAGCCTTTCGAATGGTCACTCGACTAACTTCATATTTATCTTGTAACAACGGCTCACTCGGTAATTTAGCACCTGCCGGATACTCGCTATTCAGTATTCTTTGCTTGATATTATCTTTAACGCCTTGGTATAAAACTTCCACCATATTTATATTCTTCCTTTGTACAAGAAAACTTTTGACAATACGTCTTAATACGACTTTATTATACCTGGTTTTTAAAACGCTTTCAATGTTTGGCTTTCCTTACAAACTTTCAACTGATCGTATATATTAGGGGGGGTTTCTTTCTAGTAAATAAAAACCACCTACTTCTTTTTAGAAATAGATGGTCTGAGTTGCATAGAGTTAACCAACTTTAAATTTAAAAAACGTTTTATGTTCCATAACTAAATCACTGGAGTATAAGAATAATCAACCTTTCCCATATATTGTCTAAAATCCGTGTCATGAGCTCGTTTTTCACCTAACTCATCACGATACAAAACGCCCATTTCATAAAAGACAATTGGATTAAAATGATCAACTACAGCGTCATCGATTTTATCCATCCCAAAGTCTTGGGAATCGATAACTTCTAACTGTCCGTTATACTTCTTAATAAAGTCCCTGGATCTAGTGTCCATTGCTCGTGTTTGGCCAGTATTAACACATTGGATAAATAGCTGATCATCTTGTAAAACTTCAAAAGGACCATGGAAAAACTCAGCTGAATCGATAAACGCACAGTCCATCCATTGCATCTCCATCAATGAACATATTGCAAAACCATAAGCTTGCGAATAATTTGCACCAGAACCAAGAATGTACATGAAGTCTTGTTTACGATACTTTTGTGCGAATTTCTTCGCAGCCGGCTGCTGTACCTTCTTGGCAGTGTCAACAATTTCATCAATTTTATTTAAACCATCCAACACCTTGTCATATTTGGCATAAGAACTTTCCGTTTGATGCAAATATTCATTCAAGATCCTAAGTTCCATCCCCATTGGAACATCTTTATGAGAAACATCTTCTCCCCAACCATAACTAAAAAACTTATCATACAAAGTAGGATCAGCTAATTTAGAATCCGTCGAATTAGAAATAGCGATCACATATGATCCTCTTGTCTTAGCCATCTTCGCCGCCTCGATCGCTTCAGGCGTATTTCCACTATGTGAAAGAACAAAAGTAATGCTATTTTCATTCCACCGTATTGGCTCTTCTAGAGTCAATTCTCTCGCATTCTTACACGTTGAGTGTAGTTTTTTACTTTCCTTCTCCACAAAATAGTGAGCTGTATATAAATCGTTCATGGAACCGCCGCAAGCAGCCAAGAATATATCTTCGACCTGACGTCCATTGTCAATAATTTCTTTTACAAGTTCTTTTTCATTTAACATTTTCACAATACCTCCACTGAATAACCCATTTTTATGGTACAAACACTTTAAAGTATGAACAAACTATTCCGAGCACAAAAGTGCCTAACATGATCCAACCTACATTTACACCCTTTTTCAACAGTTTATACATAATGAATACGGCCAAAAGAGACAACAACCCTGGAACGATCTGATTTAAGATGTCCCCTTGTAAGGTAAGTTTAGCTCCTCCTTTACCAAAACTAAGTGGTGTTTTTATCACAACATAGTTTGAAGTCATCGCTCCAATAACTATCATCCCTAGGATCGAGGAATAATAAGATAACTTTTCGATTGCCCCAGTGGAATTTAACTTATCTAAAAAACCAACGCCAAGCGTATATCCATACTTCAGGCCATACCATCTTACAAGAGTACACGGGATATTATAGGCAAGAATAAAAAGTAAAGGACCAGCAACATTTCCTTTTAATGCAAAAGTGGCAGCTATACTTGTACAGATTATTCTCCAAGTCCCCATTACTAGCGAGTCACCAATTGCGGACAAAGGGCCCATCAAACTCGCTTTAATATTACTGATCGTACGCGGATCAAAATCATCATTTTGTGCATATTCTTCTTCCATCGAGGCAGAAATACCCATAATAGTTGAAGAACAAAAATTCGAAACATTAAAAAACTCTGTATTTCTTTTCAGCGATTCTTTTAATTTTTCTGGTTTATTTTTAAATATTTCCTCCAGTAGAGGCGCCATCGCATAAGAATAGCCAGTACATAACTGCTTACTAAACTCCCAAGAAGCTCCCATCGAAAACGTACGCCAAAAAGCTTTTCTAAAGGCCTTTTTAGTTAAATTGTCAGAAGTCATCGTCATCTACACCTGCCTTACTGTCATTGTTATTACTTTCATTTTTCTGATCTCTATAGAACATAATAGCAACAATTACTGCACCGAAAAATGCGATACCCATAATTGGTACCTTTAAGTAGGCAGCAATTAAGAAGCCCACAAAGAAAAATGGAAAAACATCTTTCTTCATAATTACCTCTAAAAGCATTGCAAAACCAAAGGCTGGTAAAATATTGCTTGCTACAATTAAACCGTCCTGAACAAATTTAGGGATCATGCCGATAAGCGTTTTGGCAAAATGGTTACCTAAAATGAACGTCAAGGTAACAAGAATGATGGACGGCCCAAAATGTAAAAATGTTCCTCCCCAGAAAGTGAACCTACTGAACAGCTTAGTTTTTCCTTTAGCAGCGATTTCCTCACATTTTTGTACAAATAAAGGAGAAATAACCACATACACTAAGTTCTGAACAAACAATACTACCATGGAGATAGGCAATCCAAAAGTAATAGCAGTAGCATAATTACTTCCTGACTGAATGGCTATACTTGTCCCAACTATACTGGCAGAAACCATATCTTGGGGTGTCGACAGTCCAATCTCCTGAACTCCAATAAATGCTAATTCCATTTGTGCACCAATTATCACTCCTGTTGACAGATCACCCATAACAAGGCCTGTTGCCGCACACATTACGATCGGGCGATATGTTTGCCCTCTCCCAAACAAAAAATACTCAGCATACCCAAAAATAGCTACTAAAAATATCAGAAGCGTTTGCATTTTATCACATACTTTCCTTAACTAACCGGTTTTTTCTTTTCCGTAGGAACTTGTTGACAATAAACTTCTACTCCATCACTTACCAAATTTTTTAACTCGTCATGTTCATCTTCAGTAACAAAAACGGCAGGTGACAAAGCTTCCTTTCCTTCTTCTGATTTAGTTCCCCCTAAGTTTAAACTCTTTATTGAGTCTACATTTTTTACCAGCTGATAAGCATCGTCAATATTGGCAACCACAATAAACAACTTGTATTTATCTGTAATACCACTATTAATAGCTTTTATAGAATCATCAATTGTTTTTATTACCAACTTGACTCCACTAGGTTTTGCCAATTTGGCAATAGTTTTCTTGGTTTTATCTAAAGCTGTATCATCATTTGCCAATAAAATGCAATCTGCTGATAAATGTGACAGCCAAGAAAACGCAACTTGCCCATGCAATAGCCTATGATCTACACGCGTTAAAACGATCATAATTAAACCTCCTCGTATTAAAAACTTTGTTTCTTTAATGTTGACCTTAAAAAATGAATATCCATAAAGCATACCTATTCTATAAAATCATCCCCTATCCGAGTTTGTCTGCTACACAATTACAAAGAGCAAAAAACATGCCAAAAAAGTGTCACGAAGAATACCTCACTGTTTTTTGTCATACTAAATTTACAAATTTCAGACATACAAAAAAGGCAGCTACCACACAAGCTGCCTCAAAATATAACCATTTGACTCCGACTACTTGACCAGTAAAGCAAAGCTAAAAAAGAATAAAAGTAAATCCTACATGCTATGGAAATAACGTATGACTTCTTCAAAACCATTAAAAACATAATCAGCTTGACTTTGATCGATCTTGTATTCAGGGTATTTAAGAGCCCATGTTTCTAAACCAGCGTCCTTAGCCGACCGGATCCCAAGAACGCTATCCTCCAACGCAACACACTCAGAGGGATTTAGGCCTATTTTATCGACACTTTTTAAATAAATATCTGGGGCAGGTTTATTTTTGCTTACTTCCTCACCACTTAAAATTGAATCAAAATACTGTCGAAAGTTGCACTGATCCAGCATTTGCTCTATTAGGTCGATGTTTCCCGCAGATGCCAAAGTTACTATTTTATTATTTGCTTTTAGATCCCTTAAGAAATCTCCTACATAATCATGGACGTAGTCGGCATAATTGATCTTATGGTCAGCGAAGTACTGTTTAAACTTTGGGAGCAGTTCATACCACAAAGATTCATCGGGTACCATCATTTTCCAACCGTCTTCAAAAGATGCTCCAACATAATACTTTAGTTCACTGACCCCTGGTACTAACCCTTGCGAGCTCAAGAAATTCAACCTTTGCCGGTGATAATATTTTTCACTATCAACAATTACTCCATCCATATCAAAAATATATGCTTTTTTCATTCTGTTACTCCCCAATTATTGTTCGGAAATATTCTCTAACTTTCCCAAATCCCCTAAATTTATGATCGGCCGCAGTTTGATCAACTCTATATTGTGGATACTCAAGAGCCCATGTTTCTATCCCCGCACTTTTGGCCGAGCTGATCCCGATCGTACTGTCTTCAAGAGCAACGCATTGTTCAGGACTTACGTTTAATTTCTTAGCACTCTGTAAATAAATATCGGGAGCAGGCTTATTATTTTTTACATTTTCCCCGCTAAGCACGGAATCAAAATATTGTCTTAAGTTGCACTCATCTAACATTTGATTTACTCCCCTAAGTTTCCCCGCCGATGCCAATGCCACGGTCTTACCGGCTTGCTTTAGTTCAGCAAGAAAATCTGGGACTTGTTCATTTAAATATTCAGAGTAGCTGATATTATTTTCTGCCCAATAACTATCAAATTTCGGCAAAAGTCGTTGGCGTTGTTTAGGATCTCGGACTAACATCTTCCACTCCAAGTCATAATCGATACCAAGATAATCATTAATATTTGTATACGGTGTTGAAAGACCGTATTTTTTCAAAAAGCCTAGCCTTAACTTATGATAATAAGCCTCACTGTCAACAAGTACCCCGTCCATGTCAAAAATATATACATCTTTCATAAACCAGTTCCTCCTTTACTTTTACCTGAGACCACTAATTATCAGTCTCTAGCGATCATACAAATCTGTGCTGATCTTTTCACCCGTTTTCACTTTTTTCCTTTTGTAGTCTGAAAGGGGCATTAAATATTAAAACCGTAATGAAAACTACCACAACACAAATGAGAAATAACCATTCGTAACTTGCATTATCGATAACAAGAGCTCCAAAGAGTGGGCCAATGGCTTTCCCTGCCGCAGAGTACATTTGAACTTTCCCTTGAAAATAACCGATATATCCGCCTGAAGTTTGCAGATCCACAAAACTCGAGGCACCAGGAAATAATAAAACCTCACCCATCGTTAACAAACATATGGAAAATATATATAAAAAATAGTTATCTTTAAACGGAAACAATAGCAATGCAAATGAAAAACTCAATAATAGTAACCCAACGTTTAAACGACCACGAATATGAGCTACTAAAAAATCATCAAAATAAGTCACGATCGGTTGTAGCACAACTATTAAAATCGCGTTGAAAGTCCAAAGAAAACTATAATCTTTAACTCTGAATCCTTCTTGGATCATGAAAGTCGAGATATTACTTTGCCATTGCTCATAGACCATCCAGCCTATCAAAACAGCTAATAAAACGACAAAAATTTTAAATGTTAACAAATTTTTAGGACGTTTGACATCTGCATAACGTGCGTTACTGACTGTTTTAACTCTATAATGCTTGATAGCTACAAATAAAAAAATAATTTGGATCGCTGTCGCTACTGCAAAAACATACTGTATACCTAAAGGTAAGATATATCCGACTGCCAGAGTACCGATAACCAGTCCAAGGTTTATCATAAAATACAATGCATTAAAAACATAACTAGACTTTCTACCCTCAACAACAGTCGCAAGTGAATTTTCACAAGTAGACGAAATACCATTTGCAAAGCCTGAAAACACAAGTAATATCGCATAATAGGGCCAAGAATGTAAAAATATAAGCGATCCAAAAGCTATTATGTTAGTCACAATTCCGACCAAAACTGCATAGTATGGGTCCCAAGAGTCAAATAGAACGCCGCCAAACCAATTTCCAAACATAGTAGCTAATTGATTCAAGCAAAGCACAATAGCCGCAATAACCAGGCTTTTATGGAGTGTCTCATGTATATATATAGTATTTAATGGCCAAATAAAGCTCATTGCTGTACTAGTAATAAGCGTTCCTACTAATAACCACTTTAAAGAAATATATTGTGTTCTTCCTGCCATATTTCAACCTACTTTCACTAGGACCCAGATCCGCATACTGCCAATTAGTTAAAATAAAAGAAATGAGGCAGTCAATCCCTCATTCCCTTTGTTCTATTTCAATACTACTAATTTTTGCGCAGAAAAATCTTTAGCCTTAAGCTCCCAAGATATGAAAATATGCTGCAGCGATACTGACAACCAAAATAATCAACATAATCACCAATGGATTCATCTTTTTCTTTAACATCCAATACATCAATCCGAAAATAGCAAGTGTGGCTAAACCGGGAGCTATCCCATCCAAAAGGTTTTGAACGGTTTGTGCTCCCTTGCCGCTACCAATTTTGGTTATAAAATCAATGTTGACCATATCCATAGTCATGCCACCGACAACCATTATTCCCATAATGGAGGCATATTCCATAACCTTGTCCATGATCCCCGACTGTCTTAGTTTTTCAATAACGTTAGAACCTAAACCATAACCCACAAAAGTTCCGATATATCGGAGTATAATATGGGGTAGATCAAACATCAACAAGAATAAGATAGGTCCCAGTATATTACCTTGTAATGCTAGTCCCGTCCCAACACTAGTTGCTAAAATCCTTAGAGTTCCCCAGAAAAATGCATCACCGACTCCAGATAAGGGACCCATCATAGCAAGTTTGATAGCTGAAATAGACGTAGTATCAAAATCCGGGTCGTTAGCATTTGACTCTTCCATAGCAACAGAGATACCTTCTGGTAAAGTAATAATATACGGTGTAACATTGTAAACTTCCATATGGCGTGTTAGGGCATCTGCAAGGTCATCTTTATCAGGGTAGAGCTTTTTTAAAACAGGGATCATTGCATAAGTATACCCTGCGTTCATCATCCGCTCGTAGTTCCACAAATGTTCAGTCGGAAAACTACGCCAAAACACTTTTTTCAAATCTTTTTTTGTTATTTTCCCTTTATATTCAGGTTGAATGTTAAAATTCATCGAAGCCATCTCCTTCATCCTGACTGTTTCCTTCTGAAGCCTCGTTTTCTTCACTCTTAATATTCTTTGTTTCAACAAATAAGTACATCACGATAATGATCATCACAGCAAAAATGGCTACACCTGTAGTTGAAATTTTTCCATAGGCAACAAGGAAGAAGCCAATAAAGAAGAAGACTGCCACTTTTTTAGTCATGATCATCTGTGCTAACATAGCAAAACCGAGAGCTGGAAGTAACCCAGCTGCAATATTCATTCCAGTAGAGATAAAAGCTGGAATATTATCTAAAAGAGAAGTTACTGCGTGTTGGCCAAAGTAAAAAGCTATAGGTGTAATAATAATGCCGGGCAGGTTCCCCGCATACCCACCGATTATCATATTACGTCCGATCGCTCGTGTATCTGCGTCTTTTGCGTTCTTATCGATCCTATGCAGGAAGATCAATTTTAATGGCTGGCCAATAGCCGTATTTAAAGCCAAAACGATAGTTGCGATGGGAATCCCCAAAGTTAAAGCAGCAGCAGGGTTTGCGTTAGCTTGGATCGCTAAAGAAACACCTAAGATCGTTCCCGAAACCATATCAGGCGGAATGTAAGCACCGATCGAAACAGAACCTACCATTGCTAATTCCATAGTTCCGCCCATTATGATACCAGCTTTTATATCACCCAAAACTAAACCGGTCAATGTGCCCATTACAATTGGTCTTTGGATCAAACTCGTTCCGGTAAACGCATCCGTGTACCCAAATAAAGTTACAATAAGAATTAGAATCGTTTGTAAAACCATTTAGAACATCTCCTTTACGTTCTAAATCACATTCTTTGCTACAATTTTGTTTTCTGTTGGGACCATTTGAATAAACAAGTCATAACCATCAGCGATCAGGGATTTAATTGTCTTTTCCTCGTTAGGATCTACATAAACACTTTTACTTAATTTACGTTTCCCTTCACCAAAAGAAATATTACCCAGATTAATAGATTTAACACCAAATTCACGAGCCAATTTGTCCGCGATCCCAACTGTTTCACAAATTACAAACATGGAATACCGGTCAGTTTTCCCACTTTTTATGACATTGATCGCTTCCTCTGTATTTTTAACAACGACCTTGATCCCACTTGGCTTAGCAAGAGCTAAGGTTTCCATTCTCAATTTATCATTCTTGAGCGTATCACTAACCAACAATAAAGCATCAGCACCAAGAGTCCCTGTCCATGAAACTGCCACCTGGCCATGTAACAACCGATAATCTACACGAATCATCTTGATCATTATTCACTGCCTCCTTATTAGAAATTAAGATAAATATCTTAAAAATCATCTGTAAGTTCGTTCTCTGTATCACTTAAAGTTTGATTTACGTATTGGATCCCGTTTTTTCCTTCTAATATAGTTTTTTCTATGGTAGCTTCAAGGTCAGTTTCATTAGAAAGCAAAACTTGTATTATCATTGGTAAATTGACCCCGGAAATAATATGCAGGTTAGGGAGCTTCGCAGTCATTTGTATTAATTCAGTATTAACGCTTCCACCTACAATATCAGTAAACACAACGACCGGATCTTTTGAATACTTTTCTAAAAAATTCTCAATGTCTCTTTTATGGTCTGGATGTTCTTCTGTATATGCCGAAATTTCATGTAAATTTGGTTGGTCACCCATAATAAATTCAGCAGTTTTTTTAGTGCCCTTCGCCATTCGTTCATGTGTACATATCAAAACTTGTATCATGTTGCATCTCTCCCCTATTTAACCTGGGTATAATCTTTAGTCGGAACGTTGTCCATAAATTTATCAGCAAAAGGATGAGCTGGTTCTCTTTTTAGATCTGGCATCATTCTGGCTGCAATAACTTGGAAAAACGGTATTGTAATAAGGGCAGTTAATTCTTTGATCGGAGACTTTGGAATTGAAATAGTATTCTCCTTAACTTGCTGGTTATTATTTGTCAAAAGGTAGCCTTTATTGATCACTGCTGACAAACCATGATGAATTGCTTTTATTCTTTCACTAGCTTCAGGATTATCGATCAAAAAAACTGTGTACTGAGGGGACAATTGAATGTCGGGGCCATGCATAAACTCTTCGATCTCATAGTGCAATGTCGGGATTTTCAATGTTTCCTGAAACTTTAAGGCTGCTTCACGAGCTACACCAAAGTTCATATCATTTCCACAAATAAAAGTAGGTCCCATTTCTGCTAACTCTAAATAATGTTGTTCAACAAATTGCAAACTCTGCTCGATCGTTTTTTCATAAAGAACTGATAATTGCTTAAAATCTTCTTCTGAATCACTTTTTCTTCCTTGTGCAACAGCTACCTCGTTGGCAAACATAGCCAAATATAATATCAGAGTTGAAAGACCCATCGTTACATAACCAACCGTTTCGTTACCTACTCCATAATCAATAGCAGCATCAACATGCTGAGCTACTTCACTTTTTAAGTTACTAGTAAGAACGATTTTCTTTGCATTTACTTGATCCATATATTTCAAAGCATGCAAAATATTGGTTGAAGCGCCACTTTGGGAAATAAATAGAATAAAAGAATTTTTAAAATCTACATTTTGCTTTAATTCAAATAATTCAGGCGTGATAGTTGTAACTGAGCAGTGTAATCTTTTTTCCATATACGCAGTAGCCATCATGGCAGCGTTCAGCGAAGACCCCGAGGCAACAATGAGAACGCTTCCAAAATTGTCAGCCTTAAAAAGATCGACTAATGGAGTAACCAATTTTTCTTTATTACTAATATTTTCTGTTATTTTCTCGGGAGTTTTCTTTACATAATCTAACATTTCCATTGTCAATTTCCTCCACTTCAATTACCCATCTCAATAAAATGTAGTAGGACACAACTCTGCATCCCACTAACTTTTTTAATAACAACAAATGACGATCACTTTTTTGGCAAATGGTTTTTAATATTCAAATTGTCTATAATAACGTCTGTAGTTCTTATTATGTTTTGTGTAAACTTCATAATAATTTGTCAAACGGTCTGTCAATAACGAGTTTACTATCCAAGGAATAACAAGCCCCCTAAACTCATCATCAACACTCAAAGCATATTCTTCAGTATCGATCACATAATGTTCTGCACCGATTTTTTCACAAAAACGTTGAACACGAACATCTTGCTTTCTATATTCATCTTCACCTTCAACAATAAACACTGGAACATTTTTTTCAACTAACTCCAATGTGCCATGGAAGAATTTACTGCTGGTGATCGGACGTGTGCGGATCCACTGCATCTCTTCAAGTAAACACTCTGCAAATAATTCTGTTTCTCCCCACAAAGCACCTGAACCAGTGAAAATAGTATATGGAGCTTGATAACACTTCTTGGCGATCTCATTAGCCGTTGGCTCAAACTTCTTACGGATCTCAAATAAGTCTTTAAATACACCTTTTAACTGATCAGCAAATTCTGTATATTTGTCGAAATCTCCGCGCTTATGCAATAAATAGAAGACCAATAAAGCTTCTACGACATAATAATTTTGTGCCGGCCCTGTAGAACCATTAACTTCAATTATATTTTGAGCAATTTGTCCTAATTTTCCGTTTTTCTTAGTAAAAGCAACCATTCGGATCCCTTCATCGACCATCCAATTTGCAGCTTCGATGATCTCCGCAGTATCTCCACTATCACTCGCAGTGATAACAAGAGAATCCTTAGTTAAATCGCGTGGCCGTGCCACATTAATATCAGCAGCATTTACACATGTAATTTGTAGATCTGACATTTTTCTTGCTAAGTATTCGAATTGATACAACTCAAATTCTGTACCTCCAATACCCATCAAATATACATTCTTATATCCTTGAGCCTCGATCTTATCCACTAATTCTTCAACTTCTTGCCGTTTTGAATATGCAAGTTCTCCATCAGCCAAATACCCTTCTTGATTAAAATTGATCAATTCAACTTTTTCTGTTTCCATATCTTTTGACCTCCAAAAAATGAATTGTGCGAAATAAGATTGGTTCATTAACTGTTCCTATTTGCAATTTTAGTATACCAGTATTTGCAATTATTGCAAGCGTTTTCTAAAAGTTTTTTATTTTTTTCACAAACAGTACTGCACTCAGACTGATTGTCACTATTTAATTTGATTTACAGACCATAAACTGTCTTGATAAAATCAGAAATTGGTTATTTAAGCATTCCTATTTTACTTTTTAATATACCAGTTAGTATAATAACCATAGCTAAGAAACATATCCCATCTAATTTATCATTTAAATCAGACATTTTTCTTAGCTTCTTACATTCACGTACATTTTAATTTCAATAAACCGCAGCTTTAATGTAAGAGGTACAAACAGGTGTCAATTTAAATTAAAAGAGATATTATAAAAGCTACAATACCAAAAATTTTTACATACTCTTTTTAAGTCAAGAATCACACAGATTTTACAAGAATAACGATAATTGTTACGAAAGGAAAAAACATGACAAGCCTCAATAAAGAAGAATTAGTAGCAAAGGATCTACAATATAAAATTTACAAAAACATTTTACAAAGCAACGATAAAATATCAGAGCGCAGTATTTCAACTAACTATAACATTTCCAGAGGAACCGCTCGTTGTGCCTTAACTCGCCTAGAAAAAATGGGGGTTCTTCACAAGGTAGAGTCCATCGGGTATTTTGTTAACTCCCCAAAAAAAGATCATCTTATAAACTTTATTTCAAATTTCAATAAAACGTATAGTTATTTAAATCTAAACCCTGATGTCGACCAGTACGATATATTAACTGAAAAATTCATCGATACTGACAAAATACTATCCCAAAGATTCCAATTGCCCTTGGGAACTAAAATGTTATTTTCTTCGTTTCGAGTCCCGTCGCTGGAAAATGATTCAAGTTTATTGTTAAATGATATGTTCTTGCCTCTTAGTATTAACTTATACATTTCAGAGAAAAACATCTTTGAAAAAATTCAACAGGCTATCTCAAGTACTCAAAGTATTGATTCCACCTTAAGTCTGACTTATGCAGATAAGAAAACTTCTGAGGCACTTCATGTAGAGTACAAAAAACCTTTATCTTGTGTTTCGGCAACTTTTAAAAATAAAAAAGAGCAAAATATTTTTTTCTTGACCCAATATAGTGATATTAATTCATCGGCTAGTGTCTACCCTTCAAAAGTCATTACAGGAAAAGTAGGTGGTTTCATTGAGTGAACTTGATTACAGATCTCCATTATACAGGCAAGTCGAAGCATTGCTCCGCGAAAAAGTCTATTCACAAGAATATCTTCCAGGACAAAAGATACCTAGTGAAAGACTGTTAGCGCAACACTATAAAGTGAATCGAATGACAGTCAAAAGAGCTATCGATTCCTTAGTTGCAGACAGCTTATTGACGCGTGAACAAGGAAAGGGGACCTTTGTCAAGAGTGGGATCGATAAACGCTTCGACATCACTTTTCAATCTTCAAAGTCACTGACAAATGTTCTTTCATCTAAAGATAATAATATTATTAACCATATCCTTAAATTTGTTGATAACATTGACTCCGAATTTTTAAGGGCAAAACTGAACCTCTCACAACAAGAAGAAATATCTGGCGTGCATAGAATAAAATTGAGGAATAATACCCCTTTTGCTGTTGAATACTCGTATGTTCCTTCAAAATTGTTTCCTGATTTTTACGATATAGATTTTAATAATGTTGGACTCTATGACTATATGGCAAGCAAAAATCATGTCCCAACATTTTTTCAATCTTACCAAATATTAATGAATCCCTTACCCAAAGAAGCTAAATTATTACAAGTTGATCCTCAATCATTTGTTTTCAAATCAGATTATTTAAGTGCAGACGAAAATCAAGAAATCATTGAATATACGGAAAGCTATACTAAAGCTTCTGTCGGGAAAATAACTTCTCGTCTTTCTCTTTAAGATTTAAAACTTTTTATCGCTATAAATAAATTATCATCTACACAAAAATTGATCATAATTCCAAATTGGAAATATAGTTAGGGTCGCAAACATAGATCATATCTTGTCAACTTTTATGTAGCAAACAAATTTCTTAAAAACTGTTGCTTTTTAAATCGATTCCATTATAATAATGAGTAAAGATTATATAACATTATATAATCTTAAATAATCTAGACCAAAAGGAGAGCATTATTATGAGGAATGAACATGTTTCACAGATCGATAAAGCAGTTGATGAGGTTGCAAATCGTACTATAAAGAGTATCTTTTTTGTGGCTTGTGGTGGCTCCCAAGCAGTTCTTATGCCTGGGCAATATCTTTTTGACAGAAATTCAGACTTGGTCAATCAGGTGTACACAGCGAACGAATTTATCCACGATGCTCCTAAGACTTTAAACGAAAATGCCGTTGTTGTTTCTATGTCACATTCAGGAACAACTCCCGAAACAGTTAAAGCTACCAAGTTAGCTAGAGACAAAGGTGCTTTAACGATCAGTTTTTCTCATGACACTGATTCTCCACTTTGGGAAACAACAGAGTATCCTATCCACTATGACTGGGGAGAAAAAGCTGATGCCAGCGATCTAAACAAGCCCGTATTTTTCGGTTTGGTTTTCAAATTATTAAAACATTTTACGGACGATGCTAAATGGGATACTTGCTTCAAAGAATTGGATAAGCTTGAAGCATTAACTACTAAAGTTAAAAGTGAATATAGCGCTACTGCTAAAGAATGGGGCAAGAAGTATAAACGTAGTGAAACTATTTATACCATTGGTAGTGGTATCAATTATGGTGAAGTATATTCTACAGCTTTATGCTGGTTCATGGAAATGCAATGGATAAATTCTGGTGTCGTCAATTCAGGTGAATACTTCCACGGGCCATTTGAAATCACTGATTATGATGTTCCGTTCTTACTTGTTAAGAGCATTGGTAACACAAGACCACTTGACCAAAGGGTAGAAAATTTCGCTAAGTCACACACAGATTGCTTAGAAGTCATTGATCAAGCTGATCTTCCTTTAGATTCTGTGGCAGATGATGCTAAAGAATTTGTTGCTGCTATTTTGACAGGAACAATGATCCGTCAGCTCGTTGAAGCAATTGCTTTCGAGAGAGGTCATTCATTAGATGTTCGTCGCTACATGTGGCAAATGGAATATTAAGCAGTAAGGTGGCTCGCCGAACTTCGACGCCATATGGTAGCTAGCACTGCTCAACTAACTGCTTTTAATACACATTACTAATTAAGTTACAATTACCTTATTGACGATGATGAGGTAATTTTTACAAAAGTAGAATGATTTATGATTAAAAATCCAGATAAGCCTTCAAAATCCATAAATTTTAAGAATGACGATTGAGAACAAAGGATTCATCCTTTGTCACCAGGCCAACAGAGTTATATTTTAAAAGAAGGGTTACCTCCTCTTTCCTAAGATGTTACCATTAACTTTTACTCTTGTGATATACTATCTTATAAGGAAAAAAGTGAACACGAATGTTTTACTAAACAGGTATAATTGTTTTTGGACTAATTATTGGAGCTCTAGGTATCCTTTAATTTAGTAAAATCAGTTAATTTTATGAAAGCTCACTATTTTAACGGAAAACAACACCGTAAAATAATGGGCTTTTTCGATGAAACTATATCACTTTGAAAGGACGTAGCGAGATGACTACTTTACAAGCAAACAAGCCGTTATACATTCAAATTGCAACTTCTATTCGGAGTGATATCTACTCTGGGAAATATGCGGCTGGTAATAATCTGCCCACAGAGAATAAACTATGTGAGATCTTTTCTGTAAGTAAGATAACTGTTAGAAAGGCAGTAGAACTGTTAGAAAAACAGGGACTAATAAAGAAGATCCGTGGAAAGGGCACCTTTGTTTGTTATAGAAAAGAAGTTATGGAGATCGGGAAAAATCCGATCGGTTTTTCTGGTTTTTTCTCTTCCAAAGGGCACCAACTTACAAATGAATTTCTACAAACAAAAACTATAAGCAGTGAGGAACAGCTTCCGGATGAACTCACTGATAAGTACAATAAGCCAGTCGTTTACATTCAACGCTTGATCAGTGAAGGACAAACACCTATCGGAATAGATAACATCTATATCTCATCCAAAGACTTTCCTGGGATACTTGAAAAAATGTTAGCAGATAATGATTTATACAAAACTTTGGAAAATAATTATGGAGTAAAGGTAAAAAAATCAAATCTTAAAATAAACGGTATAGTTGCAGATCTTAAACTGGCAGAGCAACTTAAATGCACGGTTGGTGATCCTTTATTTGTAGTTAACAAAACAGGTCTTTCAAAAGAGAATAACATCATTCATTTTTCTAAATCGATCGTCAGATGTGACAGGGTCGAGTACTCTTTTTCAATTTAAAAACTTACTTCGATAAAGAGTTTTTTGACATAAAATTAACCTCCTAAGCTTTAGTATCATATTGCTCGGGAGGTTAATTTTATACCAAAAAAGGTGTGTGCTTTTTAACAACGCTATTAATATTAAAGTGATCAAAAGATTCTGGGAAAAGTCGCTTTTTCATTCGAGAGTCTTGTTATTTAGCAATTTCTTTCATTCTCACCACTTGTTAAAGACCCAAAAGAAATCTCAGAAATAATACTAAAAACTTTACTGATGTATTTTGATTTGCTGAATAGCCTCTAAGCTCTCAGCTACATCTTTCCAATTATCCTCATATGGCCCGTAAGCTGTATGGATCAAAGTGTTAGTTGGCAGTGCAGGGCATTCATTTTCACCGTTAGTGCCCCAATTCTGCCAACCAGAGTCTGGTCGTTGAACTATCTGGAACGCTCCGGCAGCATTTTCTGTTTGCCAAACCATAGCCTGATGAGTATCAGTATTAATTTCTGCGGACTTAGTTGCTGGACCGGCAAAGATAGTTTGATCTGGAACTTGACTTACATCTACCGGCTTCTCTGAATACTTCCAGGGACGGTCATTAGCTTCAGCTTCAACAAAGGCTCTTGCGCGTATATCAGATAAATTGTCTAAGTCCTCTTCTCGTTCTAACGCATTTTCCCACACCGAAAACAAACGCCAATACAGATCCCAGTGTGCAGATGCCATGTCTCCTGTTAGTAGAGACTTAAACTGATCAAAGCGCTTACCACGTGAGACCCCATCATGGATCAGCTCCTGAACCTTATCTGACAAATCATCTGCATATGGATCGCCCTCACGATACCAGACACCTGACGTAGTTGCATAACGATTAAACACTTGGTGCCCAATACCACTTTCAAACTCATCTCCAACAGTGATCTTATCAGTAATAGACCGTTGATTAACTGTTGTTTTAAAATGATCCACGTTGTAGGTCCTCGAAAAGAAAGGAGCTTTATAATAAAACGACCAATCAAGACTAAAACGTTTGCCATATAATTCAGGCTTAATTCCATCCGGGATCCTACCCGATAAACGATATTTCTTTAAGACCGGTCCATCTTCTAATGTTCTAATGTCCACTATTAGATGTTCTGCAGGGTTGATCAAGCCATTATCTGGGGTAAAGAAAGGTCCATAAAAACCACCCATAGCATTGTTTCCTGATGGAAGAAGATCCTTGTCTTCTTCTGTTGACTTAAAATGCCGTAATCCCCATTTAGAAGAACCCTCACCTTGAGCCTTTCCTCTGCATAATTCTAAATCAAAAACACCCGTATTTAGATGGACGTAACAATCTTCTTCTTTCGCGTTCGGAACCACTTCGATCCCCTCAACATCTTCTCGCTTTACTTCATGATCAAAAGTTAGAATCACATCTCCTTTTTCAAATGAAACAAAAGCAATAAATTTATCGTCCTCAGGGCTATTTAAACGTTGGCAAATAACATCATTATCATTTTGATCATGAGCCAACCACAGGTTTCCAGAGATCGCTGTATCTGGTTTAAAAAATACAGGAACATTTATCTTTATTTTCTTTGATGGATCAATAATTTTAACAGACTTCATGGAAAAACTCCCTTTCTACAATGCCGTAAAGAAAGTAACTAGTCCGAATACAACACCAAACCCATTACATAGAGTTAAGGGTATATCCCTATCTTCTTTACAAAGAGCGTATATTACCCACAAAAGAGTATTAAAAGCAGTAACAAGAGGCTGAATAGGACTTCCCTTAACACCTTAAATTATTCATAATTGTGGGATGTAAGAAACATACATCAATATCGCAGTTATCGATGCGATCCAACCAAGTGTAGTAATTACTTTTTCAAACTTCAAAATAAGACTCCTTTAATACAATAATTTTAGTAGCTATCTCAGCTACAAAAACATTAAAACAAAACTTATACAGCGTACCCCTTGTTTACCACTGTATCATGCAAAGTTTGCCGCACCGCTCCTTTACTGCTGATCAATTTCTTAAAATAACCTTCAACTTTTTCACCAAGACCGATCTTATATAGATCATTACCAAAAATACTCTGATTACTTAAGATCGGGGATAATGTCTCATGTACGTCAAAGTTTTGACCATCCAGCGTAACTTGGGCCACATACTCTTTCATAGTTCCAAGTAATGGATCGGGACTTTGTTCAAAAGCAGCCCCTTCATCATCGACCCCCATCAAATAACGACACCAGCCAGCTAAAATCAAAGGAATAAATTCCAGAGTCTTCGGATCACGAGCAGGATCATCAACATAGTGTTGTAATGTTACCCCATAACGGATCGCGATCATTTGCGAAGTATCTGTCGCAATGCGGTATGGTGTATCTGGGATGTTTTTGTTCGGTAAACGTTTGTTGATCAGCTCAGCAATAAAACTTTCCGGATCAATAATTCCGGGGTCTTTAACTACCGGTAGATCTTCTCCATAGCCAAGGTTCTTGATCAGTCCAACTAAATCAGGATCTTTCATTTCATCTGCAATCGAAGTAAAACCTAACAGGCAACCATAAATAGCTAATGCTGTGTGTAATGGATTCAAACAAGCTGTAACCTTCATCTGATCTGCATCATTAACTGTATTAAAATCAGTTAAAATAACACCGGCTTTTTCGAGCGCAGGTCTGCCATTTGGAAAACTATCCTCGATCACCAAATAATGTGCCTCTTCTGTATTAACAAATGGAGCAATAAACGTACTTTTAGATGTTTTCGTGATCTGGGTATCAGTAAAGCCCTCTCTAGCAAGTTTAGCAGCAACATCTTCCGCTGGACTGGGAGTAATACGGTCGATCATACTGCAGGGAAATGAAACTTTACTAGCATTTTGTAAATATTCTACAAAAGAGGGCTCAACTATACCGTTTTTTTGCCAACCTTCCGCTATACGTAAAACTTCCGCCTTTAGTTTTAAACCGTTTTTAGAAAAATTATCTGTGCTGACCATTGCAATTGGTAATTTGCCAGCTTGGAACCTCCTATAAAGCAAACTAGCTACAAGTCCCATAGTAGTTACTGGATCCTGCGGACCCTTTTGGATATCTTCCTTTGCCGTTTGTGTTAAATTCCCATCCACATCTGTTAAGGAATATCCTTTTTCTGTGATCGAAAAAGTTACCAGCTGCAAAGTTGGCTTAGTAAAAATTTCAGCAAGTTTTTCCCTTTCACCGTTATTTTTCTGACCTAAATACAAGGCCTCTGTCACGCTGGCAATTAATTCTTTTTCAAACGTCCCATTTTCTTTTAGCACCACACTAAGCATGCGGGTATTATACGGACGGTATACTTGGTCTATTACGTCTTCATCAAATGTTTCCGCAACAATGACCCCACTATTTAATTGACCTTCATTTAACAAATCCTGTGCAATCTTAGCATGAAAACAGCGGAAAAGATTTCCTCCACCAAAGTGAACCCAAGTTGGCTCTGCTAGTGCATTAGCTTTCACACTCTCTTGATCATACTGGGGTACGCGAATACCATTTTTTTGGAAAATACTTGTATTATTCTGATAATCATCTGTTAATCTAACCATCACTATTTCACCTCATAATTATAAAAGTAAAAACACTGAATGTTCATGTTAATTACTGAACTAAGTCTTCACGAACACAATAGCATTAATTTTCAGTTCTATCATTATCAAAGTAAATTTTAATATTCAAAATACAGACTGTTTAATCCAACACTTTATATCAATAAAAAAGAAGATCTAGAAATTACTTTCCAAATCTCCTTAAATTTTATTATAAACACCTTAAATCGAAAAGGTTGTTGTATTTTACGATTTATTCATATGGCCAGAGATAGAGTTGTCTGTTACTGGGCTGACGCTAGTATCGATACCCACAGCTTCTGACAAACGAGCTGAAAGGACTTGGAAAGGCACAACGTAGAAAATAGGCGATAAAATAGGAGTAGTTGTTACTGAAAACTTCAAATCGTTGCCAGTTACATCGAAATCTTCGCCAGAAATAACATACGTATGCTCAGTATATGCACGTCTGTAATAAGCAGCTATGTCTTTCATCCTATCAAATTCAGGTCCAACATTACCACCAATCAAAAAGATAAAGTTATCTTTATCATAAGCACGGAGCGGGCCATGCAGTTGCTCTTCTTGTTCATAGGCTGAACTTGGTCTTCCGAAAGTCTCGAAAAATTTCAAACGAGCTTCTTGAGCAGTCGGATAATTATAACCAAAACCTGCAATAGAAGACTTGCTCATTTTAACTAAACTATCTTTTTGTTTTTCATACCAAGCAACACTTTCTTTGACTACCGTGTCAAAGCCATCGATCAGTTTTTGTGCATCATCGTTAAGCTTTTGGTATTTCTGCTGGCCAATAAGGCCTTTGTTTTTTGCAATTTCAACTGCTAAAACATAAAACTGTAAAATGGTTTCAGTATAGCCACGTGTTTCGGGCCCGATCTGTTCTTCTTCACATACTAAATGGACGTAATGATCTGCGATCTCCGTGATAGCTGAATTTTGTTCTTCAGAAATCCCCACTGTCATAAAACCATCTTTATTTGCACGCTGCAAAGCTTCACACGTTGATGAACTATCCCCATGCTGTGAGAGACCGATCACCAAAATCTGATCATTTTTAAAAACGCTACTGGGATTAATACTTTCTGAGTTAGTAAATACTGTTGGTTCAATTGCAGAGCCTTCTACTCCTAGAAGCTTAACAAAGGTATTTCTGATCACTCGCATAGCATTGTATGAAGTTCCTGAGCCAGTAAAGTAGATTTTTTTAAAATCACCGTTTGTTAGTAAGTTGATAAAGTCTTGACCATAGTCACTTCTCTCGTCATATGCGCGTTGTAAAACCCTCGATGTATCTTCAATATGGCCCATCATTGTTAGTTTTCCCATTTTACACCCTCCAAAAATTATATACTTTGTGTTTCAATGTTACCTTTTGTTACCTTTTTTAACTCTTCCAGCCAGTGCTTGGCCTCAGACTTGTTGCCTAATAAATCGTTAAGTTTAGATAGCCTATACATAATTACCGCCTTAGCCTGAAAGTTTTCAGCCTCCCTTAATTGTCCTTGAAGGAACGCCACTAAAGAGGGATCATTTTCTATATATATCCCATGTAGCAAACGAATATCCCCTATAAACTCAACATTTCTTTCGGGATCTAACACTCTATACATGTACTTCTCTAATTTAACAGCGTCATCTAAATAATTATTATCTAAAAAGTATACATAAACCTTCATTAATTCTACGAACACATCTTGTTTCTTGACACCAAGAGTTACAAGTTGTTCAGTAGTATTTTTAATTTCTTCGTAATTGTTGAAATTTAAGTGATACTCCAATAATAAAGTAGCTCTAGCTAATTTTGAAAACAGCAATTGCCCCAGAGATGAATTGAGTAATCCTGTAAATTCTTCAGTCTCATTGTTAACTTCAAACCTAAACAGTTTATTCATCATTTTGTCCTTAAGATATTTATGAGATAATGGGGCAATGATAATACCAGCAACTAACAAGACCATCATTAATATTTTCAAAAAGTTCACCTACTTAATAATAATTACAACAAACCTGCCCAAACGGCCAATATACCAAGAACGATCAAACCTAACAAAATCAAAGTACCGTTTACTTTTTTCTTAAGTAGCCAATAACACCCAAAGGTTAATAATAGCGGCAAAAGATTAGGCATCAAAGAATCCAACGTCTTTTGAATACCAACTTTTGTTCCACTTAAGTGAATTACCATTGGAACTTTAATAATAACCATCGATGAGATCATTGCCCCAATCACAACTAGTCCTAAAATTTTTCCAGCTTCTGTTAGCTTTTGTAAAGTACCGTCAGCAGTGATCTTGGCTAAAAAACTACTACCACCTTTATAAGTTACTCTGAACCCAAACCAACGCAAAAGCTCACTCGGTACAACATTGATCAAAAAGTACAGAATAGGGCCTAAAACGCTGCCTTTAATGGCTAAAGGTGCCGCAATACCAACACCAATAACGCGTAATGTTCCCCAGAAGAGTGAGTCTCCAATTCCCGCTAATGGGCCCATTAATGCAGTTTTGATCGCACTAATAGACGATGCATCAAAATCAGGATTATTGGCATTTTCCTGCTCCATTGCGCATGTAGTTCCAAGAACCAGAGGAGCCGTTGATGTTGAACAGTTAAAGAATTCAAGATGTCTTCGGTAGCCTTTTTTCATTTCTTCAGAATTATCGCCATACAGTCTTTTGATAACTGGGGTCATCGCCCAAGCATATCCTAATGACATCTGCCGTTCATAATTAAACGCACCGAGTAAACCATAATGGCGCCACATAACTTTACGTAAATCTTTTTTTGTTAACTTTTTGTCTTTTGTATCTGTACTATCCATTATAAAACCTCCTCTTGTTCTTGGGGTTTAAACTGATAATAAGCAAAAGCTATGATAAAACCAAACATTGCAGCTCCGATCATTGGCACTTTCAAGAAAGCCACCAAGGAAAAACCTAAGAATAAAAATGGGGAGTATTTGGTATCGTAGGTTAATTGCATCAACATTGCAATTCCTAGAGCGGGTAATAAGTTTCCGGACTGTTCTAACCCATCTTGGATTACCTTTGGGATAGCCTTAACAAAAACTCTGATTGCGGGCGCCCCAACCAAAAAACCAACCATGATCGGTACAAACTTAGACAAAAACATGATTGCTGAGCCACCCCATTGTCCAATTGCTACTCCCTTCCAGTTACCTTTACTTATTTGATTATCAGCATAGTGTGCAAATATTGCGTTAAAACTACCAGCGGCAATTGCAACTATCTGAGCTACTAAGGCGATCGGGATCGCTAAAGTTAAAGTCGTCTGCCAATTAGCTCCTGTTCTAATAGCTAAAGCAGTTGCTAAAGCTGATCCTACAACGACATCTGGAGGAGTCGTTGTCCCAATACCTACTAAACCCATCCAAACCAACTCAAGCTGCCCACCTAAGTACAATCCTGTCTGAAAGTCGCCCATTATTAATCCAATCAACGGCGCAACAATGATTGGCCGGTCCAACATATGTTGGCCCCCAAGACGACTTTCCATATAAACTAAAGAACCTACTAATGAAACTAAGAAAGCTTGCCACATTCGCTACACATCCTTTTATTTACTTAACTAAAGGCTTTTACTATGCCGCTAAAATTAACCTTTTCCTGCGTGGGCGAAACTTGCGCAAAAACCTCAGCACCTTTATTATCTAATTTTTTTGCGTATTCAAATTCTTCACTCGTCATTTTAACTTGTGGTAAAACTGCAGTCGCGCCATCCTTATAATTAATACCAGCTGTTCCTACGTTGACGTTATCTAACCCTTCAACAGATTCACTGATTTTATAGATATCTTTAACATTTTCAGTAACAAGAAAGATTTTTCGAGAACTATATTTAGGATTATTTAATATTTTGATAGCATCTTCTAAAGTCTTTACAGCCATAGTCACTCCTGCTGGTTTAGCCATCTTCATCGTCATTTGCATCATTGAATCGTTTGCTGCCTTATCGTTTGCGACCAACAAAATGCTCGGTTGAATCTCATTAGTCCAAGATACAGCAACTAATCCATGAACTAACCTATCATCTGCCCTAACTAAACTAATCATCAAGATCATCTTCTTTCAAGGATCTAAACATATCATTCATGTATACCAACTGATTACGCGACTCATCAAGTGCTTCACGTATATCTTGTTCCGTAATATCTTCGGGTTTCAGAACCAACTCCAGTAACAAAGGAAGGTTTACACCGCTAACCACCTTGTATTCAAACTCTTCCATATGTTCACAAACAGTACGGTTAACACTCCCACCCGGTAGATCAGTAAAAACAACTAAATTGTCCTCCTTTAAGCCATTAACTTGGCTTAAAAAAGAATCTTCAAAATTCTTATCATCGTCACTATAAGCATTAATAAAATGAACATTAGTAACAGATGAGTTAAAAAAAAGAATGGAACGATAAAATCCCTCCGCGAGTTTATCATGTGAAGCTACAATAAATTGATTCACTGTTCTCCCTCCTTTTTAATTTTCTAATGGTTTTATCTGAAATTGTTTTCAATTCTATCACTGTATATACATTTGTCAAATGAATAATTTTGCTTTTTTATATTCCAGGCTATATAATGGTCTGTGTAAAGGATTTATCTTAAGGAATCAACCTATAACAAGTCACAGTATATACATTAAGGGCAAAATATAATGACAGCTAAATACAAAGAAATAGAAAACTTTTTTATCGATGCAATAAATAAAGGCGATTTTAAAGTTGGTGAGCAATTACCCCCCGAATTAAAAATCACCGAAGATTCTGGTTATAGTAGGATGACGATCAATAAAGCACTCAACAACCTCGAGAAAAAAGGTTATGTTACCAGGATCTCAGGTCGAGGTACATTTGTAAAAAATAAAAATACCGTTAGAATGATAAACGACAACATCAGCTTTACTGCAATCATCCAACGTCAAGGTATGATACCCGGAGCTACACTACTTTCTTATGAACTTTTGGATGTTGCAAACCTCGACCCTGAGAATTCTGCACAAATAGGAGAAAAAATCACCAAACTACATCATTTTAAAAGACTGAGAACTGGCGATGGGAAACCCATGGCAATCAGCGATGATTACCTAGATGCTTCTTTAGTAAAGAAATTAAATCTCGACCTGTTATCCCCATCGCTATACACATATTTAAAAAGATTAAAATTACCTGTTATACAAAATTTCGTTGAAATTAAAGCCGTAAAAGCAACAAAAGAGCAGCAGAAAATTTTAGACTTAGAAGATGACTTCCTGCTGAAAACAGTCGCCAACGTAGATACGATTACCATGGACAGCGTAAGACGACAGTTGGGAGTCTTTGGTTCTTATTACAACCCGAGACTTTATACCTATCGTTTTAACAGTCCAGAGTCTTCAGAATATTCTTAAAACTATAACAGAGCTTATGTTTTCTCGATAGTTTCTCGATGCAAATTAAAAAGCCATACTAAAGTAGAGGCTACACCTCTGCTTTAGTATGGCTTTTAGTAGCTGTAAAACGTGCTTGTACTTATCCCATATAGATAAAAATAAGTTAAACCACATTGACGTTAAATATTATTCAATTCAAAGTTACCTATCTTTTTATCAGACAGTCTTTCAAGTAACTTTTCGTTGAGATACATTTTTTACTTATTCATTTTCTCAAAATAATTACAAATCTCACCGAAACCATTAAAGACATAGTCTGCTTTACTTTGATCACTCGAATAATCAGGATAATTAAGAGCCCACGTTTCCAAACCAGCACTTTTAGCTGCATTAATACCAATTGAACTATCTTCTAAAGCTACACACTCTGCGGGGTCTAATCCAATTTTTTCCACACTTTTAAGATAAATATCTGGAGCAGGTTTATTATTTTGAACAGACTCACCACTTAATATTGAATCAAAGTATTTATCAAAATTACATTGATCCATCATTTGAACGATTGAATCCTTAGGTCCTGCTGAAGCCACTGTAGTGATCATACCTTCATTTTTTAAATCATTTAGAAACTGTCCTACATATGGATGAACATAATCGGCGTAATTAATTCTATGAGTTTTAAAATACTGTTTATACTTAGGCAGCAGATCTCCCCACATACTTTCATCTGGGACCATCATTTTCCAACCATCCATAAAGGAAGCGCCAACATATTTGCGCGGATCACTTACAAATGGGTCCAGACCCATCAGTTCTAGGAAACCCATGCGCTGTTGATGATAGAACCGTTCACTATCAACTATTACTCCATCCATGTCAAAAATAAATGCCTTTTTCAACGTTACACACCCCTACATATTTTTAATATATTTACACAAAACTATTAGACTACTGTCTTATTAAGCTTACCATACTAGGGAACCGCTGAACACTTTCAAAGTTCATTCAGTAAAGACTCATTCTGACACCCTTTTCTTATAACGACCAAAGATTTAGAGTCTCATGTTCTATTTAAATTTTGACCCGATAATATCATATATATAACTGATTTCGGTCCCAGGTATTTTAACACTATATTTATCCTCGATCTCTTCCAAAGACTTTCCAATAGATTTAAATTTCTTAGTATTCTCTACATCCTTTTCTTGGTTCAAGTTCGACACTTTAATTGGGTCGTTTCTTATTAATCTTTCGATCAAACAACCAATGTGCACATATAAGGCCATCTTTTCTTGATTAGTCAAAAATGTCCCAGTATTTCTCTCATATTCATGAAAGAAATTATCGACCATATACATCACGGTCTGAACATCCAAAATAGTTAACGAGTTCAAGACTCTTTCAATAGAAAAATTCCGCAAAATATTTTCATTAGTTTTTTGAATATCAGGATGACTTACAACAGTTTGTAACATTTTTCCCAATTTATCGATGTTTTTGCCCGCTATTAAACCTTCCAATGGTACAAATGGTATTTCTTTTAAAGAAGGATCTTTAGTACCCACAACACCTATGATCTCATATGTTTTCTTTAGAAACTCTAATTGCTGTTCATCCTTTATTTGGCTATATTCATAAGAGCTAATAATCAAATCATCACTTTGTGGGATACTTTCCTCTAACAAATGTTTGATCCTATTTGCTGTACCTATTCCTGTTAAGCAACACGTGATCAACAATTTCTTTTTTGCTTCTTTAGGATAAACGACTTTGCTTTGAATGTTGGCCTGTTTTTTGCCTTTCTTGACAATTTCTTGAAAAGTTTTTTGCTTGCGTATCATATCACCCACATTTAATGCCATCGGTGTAGATACATTATTTATTATGCCGATCGGGAACTCCACGTTATTGTAAACATATTTAAAAATGTCTTCCAACGACCCCATATCAACCAAAAGTAGTAATCCTGTTTCAACCTGATGTGTATCAATATAATCTGTAAGCTGTTTAGCTATTTGGGAAAGTTCTATATCAACAGGCATATCAAAGGCCTCGATAACTTTTTCTCCTAACATTTGATTCACAGCGTCAGCAATACTGCTTGCTGTGGAAAAGCCATGTGCCATAACAATGCATTTGATTGGATATAAACTGCCTACAAAATTAATATTTCTTAAATACATCCAAATAAAAATTTTATCTTGTAAACCTACGTTTAAATTCAATTTTTGTGAAGCGATTGATACAACGGAATTAAATATGGTTACCAGACTCTTATTAGTACGCGTGGTGCTAGTTCGTAACATTCAACTATTTAGTACAAAATTTTACAAAAAAAGCCCAACAAGGTTAGACTCTTAAGTGACTTAAACAAAGGAGACCTGATCTTGTTGGACCACTTAAAGTTTAAACAAAAACGACATAATTTACAAGTCAATTTAGCTCAACTTAAAGTTCTTTGTGCTGAGCTTTATCAAAAATACTGCCCGCGCTATATTTCGCAACGCCGTAACACCACTAAGTCTCGTGTTTCTGATGTGCAGATCTTAGCCTTACTGTGTTTACAGGTCATTACACAGATGCACTCCCAGCGTAAATTCTTTGCCTGGGCACAGACCTTCATCCCACATCAATTGAACATTGAGCGCTCCCGTTTTAACCGACGAGCACAACGTCTTCTCCCAGTGGTCATGGCCATGCGGCAGGGGTTGACTCGCGACTATGCGCAAACAGGACAGTTTGCGATCATTGATAGTTTGCCTAACCCTTTATGCCAAAAAGTTAGAAATAAGCGGGCCAAGGTTTTCCGCGGCATAGCTGACCTAGGCTACAATGCGACCAAAGACATGTATTTTTACGGGTTTAAGACTCATTTTGAGACCTCGCTCAGCGGTTATATCTTAAATTACACTGTCACCGAGGCCTCTAAACATGACACCCAAGCGGCGTCAACTTTGATCGCAGGCTGTCCGTGTCCCTTTGTTTTAGCGGATGTCGGTTATGTGGGACAGCCCTTACAAGAAGATTTTGGCGAGCTAGGTTATGAGCTCTGGACACCTTACCGTTCAAACATGAAAGGAGCCAAACAGCACAATGTTCCGGCTTTGAAAGATCTCCGGCGCACGATCGAATCCCGTTTCTCGATCCTAGTTGAAGATTATGGAATCGAAAAAAATCTCACGCGGTCAGTGGTAGGCTTTTGGTTAAAAATTGAATTGACCGTCTTTATTTATAATTTAGGCTTTTTTGATTTTACAGAAAATAGAATTATTACGAACTAGCACCACGCGTTTATTAGTATCTTGCACCATGTCTAAAATCTTGTATAAGTTATCATTATAATCAGACAAAAGATCATCAATTTTTACAGACTGAACTGTAAAGAAATAGTGGGCAAAAACAGCAGCAGCATTTCCCTCGATCTTTATTCCATAAAGATCTTGCAAATTACTGATCTCCAATGAAAAGATCTCTTTTAAAAAAGAAAGTGGCAAGCCTTCATTTTCTTGTTGCTTGTCATACATTAATTGGTTACTCAGATCCTGGACTTTCGAGATACTGTATTCAATAAACTCACCTTTTGAACTCACTGAATTTTGGTGATCCACCAGATCTCTAAAAAACTTGACAACATTACTATCATAAACCAAATCATCGTCTTTAAAAAAATCACTTAATTTTAATTCAGGATCAATTATCAGAGCATCAGAATCTGTTTTAACAACACGCATTTCTTCTCTATTTGAAATTTCTAAAATTTCATTTGGTAAATCAGACAAATTGATTTTCACATGACCCCTCGCTTTTCCGCGAGCTAAAGAATTAGCGACAGAAATCGTAATTGCATTTTTTAATTGACCAACATTACTTGAGTAACTTTTACTTAATAAGAAATCGAATACATTAGAGCCAACAGAAATCTTAGAGCTAACCTTATTAGCTTCCTGTAAATAAAAGGTTACAGCTAATTTCTTCCTTTCATCTCTTGTACGCTCAAATAAAGAAGGAATTCTAATTTGTATCGGTATTCTACGCAAGAAGGTCTTTAAAAAAGAATTTTCAAGGTTCTCAGTTGTAGCACAAATGAAGCGGACATTTACTTTATGGCTACGGTGATTTTCACCCAAAGGGCTAATTTTTTGTTCATCTAAATAACTAAAAAGTTTTTCTTGACCTTTAGGATCCAGTCGGTGCACTTCGTCTAAAAAAAGCACCCCTCCATCAGCTTCATCGAATAAACCTCTTTCATTAGTAGCCGCCCCTGTAAAGGAACCTTTTTTATAACCAAAAAGTATGCTGGACAGAATTTCTGGATTATCTGCATATTCTGCACAGTTTAATTTGACAAACTGTCCACTCTTTCCCACTGCTCCAATGTCAACGCAATAATCAAAATATTTTTGCGCTAAAAAGCTCTTTCCAGTCCCAGTATGCCCCGTTAAAATAACAGGTAAGCCAACGCCAGGATAATTAGCGGCTGATTTTAACTGTCTAACTGCAGAGGAAAGTGAAGTTTTGGCTCCAATGATCTCGTCAAAAACGTCACTTCGGCTTTTTTGTTCTTTCAACTTTTTCAACGTGGAGTATTCGCCCTTTAATGTCGCTTGATACCTCTCTTCCAATACCTGCTTATCCAGAAACAAAACGGGCCTTGCATTAATTTTGACCATAAAACCATCTCTAACAAAGTTATTGAGATAATGACTAGCAGTATTCCTTTTTATCGCAAGCTTTTTCGATATGATTTCAGCAGTAGTTTCCACGTTATCTAAATTTTTCCTCTTTGTTTCGTTACGTACGAATTCCTCTATAGATTTCTGCACTTCCAATAGAAATACCTCCTAATTCAGAGAGTGAATTTACGTTCACATACGTGATCACAGATAACAAATAATCCATAGCCTTATTTTCTATGCGAAAAATTCCCGGCATAACCATGTCGGAAATTTTTCACATTATTTTATTTTTTTACCATATCCATACGATCCACTACGCCGAATAGTCTGTGATGCAGCTTTAGCAGCAAAAGACAAAGCATCATTGATTTTTTGATCAGAAATTTCTAACACATCTTTTTCATTGCTGAGCATAAAAACGACAAGATTGGAAAAGAACGTATCACCTGCTCCCATTGTATCAACAGGATGCGGATCATAATTTATTTGACCGACAAATTTTCGCTCATTCCTACAGTCGAAAAGTTCTGGAGACTCACCGCCATTAGTGAATAAAACAAATTTTGTTCCTGCCTTAGTACACGTCTTCAATATTCTTTCCTTATCTCCCACAGGTGAATCAGAAAGTGAAAACTGGGCAATATCAACATTTTTAGCAACGTTTTCTAAATACTCGTTCGTATGATATTTGCCCATTTCAGAAAAATCATAAGCTATCGTTGAGCCGTTTGCGTGTAACTTGCCTATTGCTTTTTCTGAATTGGAATGGCATGAGCTATAAACTACCAACGCTGCCCGGGTCAACTTTAATAATTTAGGGTCCTCTAGAGATGGCAGCGCCCTCTGGCCCCGCACACTATCTAAAAATTGCCTATCACCATTAACGATATTGACAAATGTCTTTTCAGTTTGACCATCGATCCTATTACAGAACTGTGTGTTAACATCTTCTTGGTTTAGACTATCTAGTATAAGATCCCCATCATCATCTCTCGCAAGACTACCAACGTAAAATGAGTTAACGATCGTTTTGGGGACAAAAGCCGAAAAATTAACCGCGTTCCCTCCAGGAAATTTTACATTTTGATTATTATAATAATCGACTACGTTATCTCCCAGTCCAACAACATACTCTTTTAGCATTCAAGACATCACCTTTAGTTAATATTAATATTCAACGACCCTATAATAGCGTCTCTTATCAAGCGAATGGTTCCTAACGTCTTCAAGATGGAGACTAATTCGACGTAAAGCCGCCCACATTACAGGAGCTTCCACAATAACCCTAAATTCCTTTGAAATATGAGGAAGTGAGAAACTACTCATATCGAATTCCTCAAATTCGTCAGTATATGTTGAGGCAAACTTTGCAACTCGGTCATCCAATGCTCGAGTAGGACCTTCAGATTTCAAAAGCACTACAGGAACACCTTTTTCGACCAACTCGAATGTTCCATGGAAAAATTCTGGTGAACTAACTGACTTCGTTCTCAGCCACTGAGACTCTTCCAAGACACACATTGAATAGCAATATGTCGTCCCCCAAAGATCCCCTGAGCCGACCCAAATTTGGTAATCAGCATTTTGATATTTCTCAGCAAAGTTCTTTGCTTGTTCGTCAATTTCTTCTGCTACCACATTCATATCTTCCGGTAAATATTTTAATTCATCAGCAAATTTTTCATAATCTGAAAATTCCTGATTCTTTTGTAAAATCTTCCCGATCAAAAAGTAAAATGCCATTTCCTGCGGATGATACCCAAATGTATCGATCGTATGCGTAGAATGTCCTTGAAGCGGGGTATCTTCCTTATTCACGAAGGATACTGTTCTAACTCCCAAATCTTCCATTTTCTTAGCGATAGCGACTGTCTCTTTTGTATCTCCTGATTTGGAAAGTAAAATAACAAGACTATCTTTCTTTAACTTTTTACTTCCTGCGGCCAAAAAATCTGCAGCAGTGATCAAGTAACTTGGGATATCAGATTTAATTTCCATCCAATAATTAAAGGGCTGCATGACTGCATTAGAACCGCCAGAAGCTGTGAAGAAAATATTACGGATCCCTTCATCGTATAACTTAGTGGCGATCTCTTCTATTTTTCCTCTCAGTTGGTAACCCTTTTTTCCCTCATCTATAAACTTTTCTGCATCAAATTTTAACATCACGATCTCCCTTTCTATTTTCTAGGCTTTCAAAATCCCAAAATAAGCCATAACAATGCCAATAACAAAAATTCCTATTAAAATCGTAATCGTAGATACCTTTTTCTTCAAAAGCCAATATATAAGCATTACACAAGCTAACGGTAACATATTAGGTAATATCCCGTTGATCATCGAATTCCAGGTCTGAGCTTCATTTCCTTGCCCAAAAGAGCCCGCAACAGTTATTGACACCATACTTGCCGACATTCCGCCGATAACCATCAGTCCAATTATCGAGGCACCATAAGAAAACTTGTCTAAAAACCCCGATGTCTCAGCACCTTGCAACATTGAAGCTCCTAAATCGTAACCCTTTATTAGCCCAAACCAGCGTACTAGTAAAGCGGGGATGTTATATACTAACAGGAACAATATTGGCCCTAAAACGTTTCCTTTCATTGCAAAAGAAGTTCCCAATCCCGTCGCTAAGATCCTCAGTGTTCCCCAAAAAAAGGAATCTCCAATCCCAGAAAGGGGGCCCATCAAAGCGGCTTTAACATTATTGACTGATTCAGGATCAAAGTTATCAGGATTATTGGCATTTTCTTCTTCCATTGCAGTTGTAATACCCATTACTATCGTTGAAAGAGGCGGTGAACAATTGAAGAAAGCCATGTGTCTCTTCAAAGCTTCTTTTCTTTTTTCCTTTTCGGGATAAAGCTTATCTAAAACTTTATTCATGGAATAACTATATGCCATACTCTGCTGCCGTTCAAAGTTCCAGGAAGCTTCCATTGTGAGCGAACGCCAAAACATTCCTCGTAGATCTTTTTTTAATACTTTTTTCTCAATAACCTCAGAACTCATTATCGTCACCTCCAGGTAAGTCACCTTTTCCCTTTGCGTCTATCCTAGATTCAAGATGTAATATTATATACATCAAGCAAGCGGCAAAAATCGAGATACCTAAAATTGGGATTTTCAGGTAACTATAAAGTGCAAAACCAAGAACAAAATATATTGCAACGTTCTTCTTCAAGATCATCTGTAATAATAATGCAAAACCAAGCGCGGGCATTATACCTGCAGCAATATTAATACCGTTCTGTACAAAATTTGGGATCATGTTCAACAACCTGGTCATCACTGGCCCGCCTAAGTAAAATGCTAAGCCGACAAAAAAAGCTCTCGGCAAACTCTTGACTGTGATAAATCCATACCAGTTCATTCGATTTAAACGCTTTGAGTCACCCTCATCTGCATATTTATCGCCCTTTCTTAAGAAAATAGGCAAAATCAAAATCGTCAACAAATTGTCGATGATCAGATATAAAGCAGCAACTGGGAAAGCCAAAGTTATTGCAAAACCAGCACCTTTACCTGTCGCAATAGCAAAAGCAGTTCCCAATATCCCTCCAGCGATCACATCCGGTGGACGAGATGCTCCTATAGTTATTGCCCCCATAAATGCCAACTCTATAGTTGCACCCATTATTATCCCAGTTTTTAAATCACCCATTACAAGACCTGTTAAAGTACCCGTAACAAGAGGCCGAGATATATTACTCGTACCCGTTAGCCAATCAGCTGGGACGATTGCGGTCACTATCGCAAGTAAGACAGATTGAGTAAGTATACTCATATCTAAAACCTCCTCGTATTTTTAAAGCTTCTTCATGAAATCATTCTTCTTGTCATTAGGTACCATCTGAGAAAAAATATCTACACTGTCAGCGGACAATTCTTTTAATTCTTCTTTATCTTCAGAATTCAGAAAAACTGAAGAGGTCACCTGGTCCGTTCCATCAATTTTCTTAGTCCCACCAACATTAAGAGCTTTTATACGCGGGCACCCTTTGATCAACTGATACGCGTCGTGAACACTCTTAACAACTATAAAAAGTTTATATTTATCAGTCACTCCTGAATTTATTTGATCTATCGAATCTGAAACATTTTTAACTACAACTTTTACGCCCTGCGGCGCAGCTAACTTTAAAGTTGTCATCTGCATTTCGTCACTCGCTGCAGAATCATTTGCAACTAAAATACAATTTGCATTAATGGCAGAAGTCCAAGAAAATGCTACTTGTCTGTGTACGAGTCGATGATCCACTCTGGTCGCTACGATCATAATATTACCTCCTCATCAAAAATCATCTTTAGTAACTTCAAAATCTATTTCATTGCAGAACTTCACACTATTTTTAGCATTTTCAATTGCACGCTCAATAATACTGTTAATGTTCTCATTTGATTGTTTGCCCAAACCCAACACAAGTTCAATAAGCAATGGTAGAGACAAACCAGCGACCAAGTATATATTTTTCTCTTGTTGCATATACTTTAGCCAATTATTATTAACACTGCCGCCAAAAATATCTGTACAGACAATAATCGTTTGACCAGCGTTTTCAGCTAGATAATGTTTAATTTGGTTGTCTACATCAATGTCTTTATCAACATAAGCATTGACATAGTCAAGGTACTTTACATCACCAACTATCATCTTAGCCGATCGAACGGCCCCTTCGGCCATTTCTCCATGACTCATACATAGTATCTTCATATTATTGATCATCAACCTTTATTTGTAATTTAAACAAAAGAGCTTCGTTACTTGTATACTCTTTTATATAAGCAACTTCCATGCCAATCAATAAAGGCGTTGATTTCATAATAAATTTACTTCAGCTTTTGACACTATTATTTTATTGAAGCAAAGTGTCAACCCACTAAAATATTAACCTCATAAATGACAATGATAATTAGCAATAACGCCTTTTTGCCATTTAAAACTATATATCAGACCCATTTTGATATTGTTTCATCTTTGAGAACGATTTAAACTTGGTGCTAAATAATTTTGTTCTTTTTCCAGGTATCTTTCTCATTTTATCAAGCAAAACATTAGAATAGATTTATATGAGCTCCGATACTATTAAAAACCAACTCTACTGATCAACAAAAAAAGGCTCAAAAACACTAGCTTGTGGTTTATTTTTTCATATATCATTCCTTCAATTCAAAATTAAAAAATAGTGAGTAAAATTAGTATAAAGTGTTGACTCCATGAAATTGATGCTTTATATTAACCTATAACATCATATAATGACTTATAAACTTTCACACAATCAGTCAAATATGTGTTATGTGGCCTGATCATCTATTCAACTGTGGACAAGTATCATGAACACTGAACAGACGCGTAGGTATGCTGAAAAAAATCAAAATATAAAAGGTGTGAAGCTAATGAAATTAATTACTATTGGCGATAACGTTGCTGATACATATGTTGATACCCATATTTTTTACCCCGGTGGTAATTGTGTAAATGTTGCCGTAGATGCTAAAAAAGCGGGAGCAGAAAGTGTGGGATTCATGGGAGTTTTTGGAGACGATCTACAAGCTGATCATATTAAAACATCTTTATCGGACGAAAAAGTCGATTTAGTAAATTGTCGTCAAATATATGCAGCAACGGCACAGCCAAGTGTGTTTCTTGATGAAGACGGAGATCGTCAGTTCGCAGCTGGCCCTAAAGGTTCAACTCAACATTTAGTTCGTCTCAGGATCACGCCAGAGGACTATAAAATGATAGATCAATATGACGTTTTACACACTGGGATAGATTCCAATATTGATCAAGACTTGGCAACTTTAAAGAAACATTTGAAAGTTAGTTTTGACTTTTCTGATGTCCATGATGAAAGCTACTTGCTTGCTACATTACCTAATGTGAATTATGCCTTTTTTTCAGGTTCTGAGTTCGATGATGAAGAAGCGCAAAAGTTTGCTAGTAAGTGCTTGGCTATAGGTCCTGACGTAGTTGTTGTTACTCGTGGCGGAAACCCTGCCTTAGTGATGGACCGAGATGGTTACCATTATCAGGCTCCCCAGTCAACAAAAGTCGTAGATACAATGGGCGCGGGTGACAGTTTTATCGCGGGTTTCTTAGTGTCTTATACAGAAACTAAAGATATCCAGCAAGCCGCATTAGCAGCCAGTCAAAGTGCCGCCAGAACATGTGCTATTAATGGCGGCTTTGGACACGGTAAAGGTTATTGATATGACAATGGTAATAAACCTTTTGTGACCTTCTATTTTAGAAAGGAGGAACGAGTAAAATGAAATTTAAAAAAAAGCTAGCTGTACTGGCCGGGAGCATTATTGTAATTGCTGGTATTAGTGTATTAGTTATCAATCATGCACGGAATATCGATCGGGGTAGTACACAAGAATTTACAATGGTCCAAACATCACCAATAGATTCTTTAGATCCCATTTTAGGGTATAACCCAAGTTCAGGAACAGTGGTGGGTAATACATATGAGGGATTATATTCAGTAGATGAAAAGGATAAGGTCCATTTAGCATTAGCTTCAAAAATGAAAACCTCTAAAGACGGTAAAACAAAAACCTTTACAATTAGAAAGAACGCCAAGTGGTCTAACGGCGATCCAGTAACGGCTAATGATTTTGTTTTTGCTTGGCGTCGACTAGCTAATCCAAAAAATGCTTCGGGGTTCAATTTTCAACCTGGTGCAGCTGGTTTAATGAATGCAGATGACATCGTGGCCGGTAAGAAGCCCGTTTCTAGTTTAGGTGTTGAAGCAAAAGGTAAGAAAACTCTTGTTTTGCATCTCGATCGTCAAGTTCCTTATCTGAATAAATTGTTATCATTTGGTTCCTTTGCACCAGTAAATGAAAAGTTTTACAAACAAGAAGGTAAGAAATTTTCCCAGAGTGACAAAAATCTGATAAGCGCCGGCCCATACAAAGTGAAAGATTGGAAACTGGGTGATAATTCTGTCACTCTAGTGAAAAACAAGAGTTACTGGGACGCCAAACATGTACAAGCAAAACAAGTTAAAATCAATGTCATTACTGATCCTGAAAAGGCTGCTATCGCATACAAGGACGGTAGTGCTGACTATACACCGATCAGTGGGCAACTAGCTACAAAGTTCAAAAAAGAGAAATCTTTCAAGACGGAACTCGGTCCATATACGCAGTACCTTATGATCAATTTAAAGAAGAAAGGATTGGATAACGACAACTTGCGTAAGGCTGTCAACTCTTCCATTAATAAAAAGGAAATTACCAAACACATTTTAAAAGATGGCTCAAAGCCAGCGAAGTCAATGATCATGTCCGGATTGTACAAAGATACCACAAATGACAATAAAGATTTCTCAAGCGGATCAGAACCAGGTTACACGTATTCGCCAAGGAAGTCCAAACAATATTGGCAACTGGCTAAACGAGAAACAAAATTACGGTCATTCTCTTTGACATATGATGACAGCGACCCTTCTAATGCAAATGTTGCTGCTTACATGAAATCACAGATCGAAAAGAACTTACCAGGTATGAAAGTAACGTTACAGCAGCTTTCTAAGAAAACGCGTGTTGATAAAATGGGTTCGGGCGACTTTGATACAGTATTGACACGTTGGGGGCCTGATTACTCTGACCCGTCGGCTATTCTAAGCATGTACCAATCAGATAACGTCAGCAACTATCCTAAATTCGATAACCCGCAATATGACCAACTATTGGCTGATGCAGCAACGAAATATGGCGGTGATATTAAAAAGCGCAACGCGGCACTCCAAAAAGCCAACAATTTATTAATTGATAGTGCATCTTCAGCACCTCTATATCAATCTGGGGCACCAGTTTTGCAACGGCAGAATATCCACGGATTAAAGCAGCATATTTCAGGTGTCCCTTATACGTTTAAGTATGTCACCTTAAAACGATGATCTTTGAAAAGATGCTATATAACTAGTCAGAATATCGCAAATGGTAACTTATTAAAAAGGCGGCCTGGCGCAAAGAAACAGGTCGTCTTTTTTAGCTGAATTTAGCGTCACTTTTTGAAAAAAGGAGGTATTGGGTTTATGAAAAAATACATCTTAAAGAGAATTTTAATTGCCATTGCCACACTTTTCTTGATCACATTCATTTTATTTTTGATGGAAAAGGCCATGCCAGGGTCACCATTTAATGATGAAAAAATGACTCATGAACAAGTGCAAGCTTTGTACGCAAAGTACGGTTTGGATAAACCGGTCTTGATTCAGTTTTGGAATTACGTAAAGAATATGCTGATGGGTGACTTTGGAGTATCCTATTCTTTGCAAGTTAATACTCCTGTTACACAAATCATCGCCCAGCACTTTCCAGTTTCATTAACTATCGGCCTACAAGCAACGGTTTTAGGCTCTGTCTGCGGATTTATTATGGGCATCGTTGCTGCTTTGAAACACAATACAACGGTAGATAGTTTAATGACTGGTATTTCCGTATTGGGTGTTAGTCTCCCCAACTTCGTCGTTGCCCTAATTTTATCGATCGTATTTTCATTCAAATTATATTTATTACCTGCCGTTTATTCGGCAGATAATCCCTTTTTGTCAAGCGTCTTACCAACTATTGCATTAAGTACTTTTACCATGGCAAGCGTTGAACGATATGCACGGTCAGAAATGATCGAAATTATGGACTCAGATTATATTCGTTTAGCTGACTCAAAAGGGATCTCACGCGCACAGTTGGTTACAAGACACGTTGTAAGAAATACTTTGATTTCGGTAATTACTGTCCTGGCACCTTTGGTGATCGATTTAATTGCTGGTAGTATGGTTGTTGAAAAAGCGTTCGCCATCCCAGGCCTAGGAACAACCTATATTTCAGCTATTCAAGCGAATGATTATAATGTTGTGTTAGGCATTACGTTCTTTTACTCGATACTATTTATCGGCATTATGTTATTTGTAGATATTTTATACGGTATTATAGATCCACGCGTAAGATTGGATAAGGGGTGATCATGATGATGAAGAATACACGATCTGCACAGCCAGACACAAATCAAAGTGAGTTCACTTTAGCCGATCGGACACAGGAAGTCGAGCATTATTCAGGAGAATCACTATCCTTCATACAACTTGTCTTCAGAAACTTTATTAAAAACAAAGTTGCTCTAGTCAGTGTTCTTGTTATAATCTTGATTGCTTTAATTGCGTTTTTTGGTCCTCATTTGAGCCATTTCGATCCCAATGTACCTGATCCGCAAAATTCTAATTTAACACCTGGACAAGGAGGACATTGGTTTGGAACCGATAATCTAGGACGCGATATATTCACTCGTGTTGCTGCTGGTACAGGTATTTCACTAGAAGTTGCCTTTGTAGCCATGGTCATTGATTTGATTATCGGAACAACTTACGGATTAATTTCGGGTTATTTTGGCGGTAAGACGGATATTGTTATGCAGCGTATCACTGAAGTTTTGAGCACGATTCCAATGATCATCATTGTGACCTTATTAGTCTTAGTTATGAAACCTGGGCTGACAAGCATTATCACCGCCATGATGTTAGTAGGTTGGATCAACATGAGTCGGATCGTTCGAGCGCAAGTATTAAAAATTAAAAACGAAGAGTATATATTGGCAGCGAAAACAATAGGCATTTCGAATATTAAAATTATCTTTTCAGAAATTCTGCCAAATGCAATGGGTCAGATCGTTACTACATTTATGTTTTCGATCCCTAACGCTATCTTCTTAGAGGGATTCTTGGCTTTCATTGGCTTAGGTGTCCCTGCTCCATTATCATCACTCGGTACAATGATCAACGATGGCTATACACAAGCAATTGTTTTCCCACACATGGTTATTTTCCCAGTATTATTCTTAGCTTTAATTATGCTAGGGTTTAACATTATTGCTGATGCCATCAGAGACGCTATCGAAGAAAGTTGAGGTTAGTTACTTATGCAAGAAACGATTTTAAAAGTGAAAAACCTAGCTGTGTCCTACCAAACCTATCGTGGAAAAGTAAAGGCTGTTAGAAATATAAGCTTTAAGCTCAAAAAAGGTGAAACCTTAGCTCTAGTCGGCGAATCAGGTTGTGGTAAATCAGCATCTGTTAAGCCAATTATGGGTGAGCATGAACCAAATCAAGTCATTGAGAGTGGTGAAATTACATTTACTTATAAAGGGTCTCGAGGACAAGAAAGTGTTGATCTACTAAAAATAGATCACCAGAAAATACAAGACGAAATTAAAGGTAAACAAATCGCCATGATTTTCCAAGATCCGATGACTTCACTTGATCCTACGATGAAAATTGGTAAGCAAATTGCCGAAGCTGTCAAATCTTCAAATAACAAATTGTCAGCACAAGATGTAAAAGGAGAGGTACATGAACTAGTCGACATGGTCGGGATCGATCATATAGATACAGTAATAAATCAATATCCGCATCAATTATCAGGTGGTATGCGACAACGCATTGTTATAGCCATTACCTTATCCAGTGACCCAAGTCTGTTAATTTGCGATGAACCGACAACAGCTCTAGATGTAACGATCCAAGCCAGGATCTTAAACCTGATCAAAAGACTACAACGCGAGCGCGGCTTATCAGTTATATTCATTACACATAACTTAGGCGTTATTGCTAACATTACAGATCGTGTAAATGTAATGTACGCAGGCAAAATCATTGAAACTGGCAGTAGTGAAGATATCTTTTTCGATCCACGTCATCCATACACATGGGGGTTACTATCAGCAGTACCAGATGTCCAAGATGATACTGAAGAATTACCTACTATCAACGGCACGATCCCCGACCTAACTAAAGACATCGTTGGAGATGCTTTTGCACCACGCAATCCATATGCTTTAGAAATTGATTTTAAAAAAGAACCCCCGATGTTTGCAATCAATTCACATCATGAGGCTGCTACGTGGCTGCTAGATGAAAGAGCACCGCACGTTGCAATGCCCGAAATATTGCAGCAGCGCATTACGAGAATGCGAGGTGAAATAAATGAATGATAATATTTTAGAGGTTGATCATTTAAAACAATATTTCCCAGTATCAAAACAAACAGTGGTCAAAGCGGTCGATGATGTTACATTTAACATTAAAAACGGCGAAACGTTTGGACTAGTCGGGGAATCAGGCAGTGGCAAAACTACTATTGGCCGAGCGATCATTCGTTTACATGATCCAACCGAGGGTAAAGTGGTGTTTCAAAATAAGGAAATTTCTGGCAAATTAAGTAAAAAAAGTGAAGAAATGTTACGCTCAGATATGCAAATGATTTTCCAAGACCCAATGTCATCCTTGAATCCACGTAAAAAAATTAGTGATATTATCAAAGTTGGATTGGACGTACATCGTAAAGGCCTGAGTAACCAAGAAAAGTTAGAAATGGTGAACGATGTGTTGCGAACTGTTGGTTTAGATGAATCGTTTGCTGTTAGATATCCGAAAGAACTATCAGGGGGACAGCGACAACGTGTTGGTATAGCGAGAGCTGTGGTCATGAATCCTAAACTGATCATTGCAGACGAAGCTATTTCGGCTCTTGATGTTTCTGTGCAAGCCCAAGTAGTTAACCTGTTAAAACGTATTCAAAAAGAAAGCGGCAGTGCTTTGCTATTTATTGCTCATGATTTGACCATGGTTCGCCACGTTTCTGATCATATTGGAGTGATCCACCTAGGACACATGATCGAGTTAGGAACAACAGAGCAAATTTTTGAAAATCCTCTGCACTCCTATACAAAAAGTTTATTGAAATCTATTCCAGTAGCAAATCCGTTTGCCGAAAAAAATAAAGAGGCAACGTCTTATCATGCTAAAAAAGAAGATTATGCAAACCAATCAATGGTTGAATCTGAACCGGGCCACTGGGTGTTAACAGAAAACTAAATAAGAGATCTTCAATTCTAAAGGACCGAAGTCGACTCCAATTGTTCGGAGTGCTTCGGTCCTTTTAAACGCGTTATCCCAAATTAAACATTCAATATCCACTGTTTATAATGTTCTTGGCCATCGCATTGCTTAACTATGGCTGCAACTTTTAACTATTGTTATTACAAAAAGACTAAAAAAGAGTTGGGACTTTTACCCAACCCTACCTTATAAAACTCTTATGCAAGTTACATTGATCTACACACTTGAAAAGTAATACTATACCTGCATTCTCTTTAACTTTAATAAGGGATACGCTTGTAATATCTGCGCACTGTCAAAGGATGTTTTCTCTGATCAGACAAATATGCACTTACCCGCTCCAAAATAGTTGCCAATACTATTGGGGAAATTATCTTTCTAGTTTCATCCGAAATATTCATTTCATAATCTTTTGTATCGATCACCGTAATGGTATCTGTCACCTGTGGGAGAAACTTACGCACTCTATCAACAATTGGCCGCGAGAAATCTTCACCTTCAAATACGATCACGCTGACTCCTTTTTCAACCAATTCCAAAGTACCGTGGAAGAAATCAGCTGCTTGTACAGGGCGTGTTTTGATCCACTGCATTTCTTCTAAGATACACATTCCATAATAGTATGCTTCCGTAAATGAATCACCCGCACCTGTAATAATATGGTAGGCAGTATCCTGGAACTTCTCAGCAAATCCTTGAGCCATTGATTCTGCTTGTTTCTTGACACTCAGCAATTCTTTAGGAAGTTTAGCAAAATCATCAAAATATGCGTCATATTTTTCTTGTGAGATCTCACCTTTTTTTAGCATCACGCGTAAAACGATCATTAACCCTTGTAAATAATAACTCTCAGAACTTGTATCATCTAAAACATCATTATAAACACTGTAAGTAGCATTTTTTTCAAGAGGAGTATCTGGGCTACCCACTAAAGCTAACGTTTTAACATTATTTTTATTGCAAAAATCGACAAGCTCTAATGTTTCCTGTGTTGTTCCTGACAGCGAAGGAATAATTACCAAAGACTTATCAGAGAATGTCTTGTTAGGTGCATCCATAAACTCAGCTGCAATAACACGGTGAAATGGGAATGTGGTTTTTGTCCTAGCAAATTCAACTGTAGAATCAAACAGAATACCAACTCCACCTGAACCAATAAAAAAAATATTTTCAATGTCTGGAAGTATCGTATCAATTACTTCGTTCACACTGTTTTTCACTTGTACTGCCCCGTTTTGAGTGTCTAAGAACCTTTTTTCGTCAAAATTGAACATATAATAATCCCTCCCGTTTATTTACCAAAGGTTATATTTAACTATAATTAAACATACCACTCTCTTTTGAATTGGTCAAGCTTTATTGACATATTAAATTACCACTGGTACTATAAGTATATAGAAAACGGTTACAAAAGGATCTCAAAAAAGAGTGGTGATCGCTGTCAACATAATGTGTTGAACCTTTGAGTCAATAGCTTAATGTCAGGTTGTCTTATTTTCCAGAAAGGAAAGTTACCTACGAAAGGGTGAATCAAAAATGATCATTATATTGAAAAATTTGCTAATTGCTTTTATTGCCTATATTTCTCAGTTAGATGAACGGTATTTAGGTGCATCAATGATGAACCGTCCCATTATAATCGGGCCTGTAGTTGGATTGATTTTGGGCGATCTGCAAAAGGGGATTTTGATCGGAGCAGCACTAGAGGGCATGTTTATTGGGATCGTAACCATCGGAGCAGCACTCCCTCCCGATGTAGGTGTAGCTAGTACAATAGCTACAGCTTTGGCTATTCAGAGCGGAGCCAGCGCTGATGTCGCCGTAACATTGGCAATGCCTTTTGCTATCGTTGCGCAAGGTCTAAACATGCTTGCCTTTACATTAAACTCATATACCATTAAAAAAGGAAGAGATGCAATTAAAGAGCATAATTTCAAAAGCATGGAACGTTGGCATTTTTTCCCGTTGATCCTGAGATCACCATCAGGTATTTTAACTTTTCTTGTCTTACAATTAGGAACAAAGGCATCACAATCATTGATTTCTTTACTACCTGAAAAAATAATGACCTCTTTTTCTGTAGCCGCAGGTCTATTACCAGCAGTAGGTTTTGCAATGTTGATTCAAATGATGATCAGTAAAAAATTAGCACCTTACTTCTTTATCGGCTTTATTCTAACAGCTTATTTAAAAATGCCAGTGATCGGAGTATCAGTTCTAGCACTTCTAATAGCACTATTAATAATTCAACGTCCGGCTCCTAGCACAAACGACGAAGATGAAGATCTGACGTAAAGAACGGAGGAAATTATCATGACAGATACAAAGCTAACAAAAAAAGACTTGAACAAAGTATTTTGGCGTTCATTTGCCCTACAAGGCTCTGAATCTTACACTGATATGCAAGGTATGGGTTACACTTATTCTATCCTGCCAGCACTTAGAAAAATATATTCTAACGATGAGGATAAATTATACGAATCGGCCTTAAGAAACACAGCACTATTTAATACCACTCCACATATTGCCACTTTTATTATGGGAATGTCTCTTGCTCTTGAAGAAGAAAACTCAAAGGATCCAGATTTTGATGTAGAAGCTATTTCATCCTTAAAAGCTGCGTTAATGGGGCCAGTTGCAGGGATCGGTGATACTTTATATTGGGGGACCTTCAGAGTTATAGCTGCCGGGATCGGTTTATCTCTTGCTGTACAAGGGAATATTTTAGGCCCGATCCTTTACTTCTTATTTTATACAACTTTACACATTCTCGGACGCTATGGAGGAGTTCGACTTGGGTACAGCGCCGGTGTTAAAGCGATGGAAAAAGCTCTAGAAAGCAGCTACCTAAATAAGTTTACTCAGGCAGCTTCAATAGTTGGTTTAATGTCGATCGGAGCTATGACTTCTTCATTAGTGAAGTTCAAAATATCAGCTGTCTTCAAGACAGCTGGTGGTACGATCAATGTTCAAAGTATACTAAATGATATTTTCCCCGGTTTACTACCACTGGGCTTGACCTTTTTAATGTATTATCTCTTAAATAGAAAAGTAAAGGTCATCTACTTGATCCTTGGAGTTTTTGTAATAGCGATCGCTGGAGTATATTTGAAAGTTCTAAAATAGATATTTCCTAACACACAAACAAATCATAGACAAATACACGACGACATAAAATGTTTTCGTGTATTTTTTTGGAAAAGTACGGTTAAGCCTAGCTCAAAAAATACCCAAACGTACTTTCAGGCACCCACTTAGTTAAAAGCCTCTTTTTTAGACTCTTATAGTTGAACTATTATGAAATATATCCTAAAATCAATTGGTAAACTTTTTTATTACCAAAAGTAAACTTCGTATTTATATTAAAAATGAACAGGTGAAGCAATGATTTATAAGGAAATTAAAGAGCAAATATTTAACCAGTACATCGATAAAGTAGATAATAACGACTTGATACCTTCTGAAAGAGATCTGTCCGCGAAATTCGGAGTAAGCAGACCAACGATCCGTAAAGCACTTGGATCATTAGAAAACGACAAGCTTATTTCAAAAAGCAAAGGCCGCGGATACATTATAAACAAAACTCCTGTGGTTTCTGACAAATATGTCGACCATGAACTCAGTAGTTTTATTGGTTTTTATGAAGATGCACAGCAACAGCAAAAAACAACCTCTTCCAAAGTCCTCCAACAATCAGTTGAATACGCTGACGATGTCGTTGCTCAAAATTTAAATTTACAAGAGGGAGATCCAATTTTTGTTTTAACAAGGATCCGTTACATTAAAAAAGATCCTATATGTATAGCAAAATCATGTATCCCTTTAAAGTTTGACGGGGATCTAGTAAATATAGATTTTAGCAAAAACTCACTTTTTACCGCATTAAAAGACACTGGTTTACAGTTATACAAAGCAAAGCGATCGATCGAAGTAGTCAGGGTCGAATCACCGGATCACTTATACCTCAACATTAATAAAAACGAACCAGTTCTGAAATTTAGCAGCATTGGGTACACTGATAAAGAACTTCCTTTTGAATATGAAGAATCAAGGTATCCTGCTTTTAAAGTTAAATTTGAAAGTACCGTTGTTTAAATAAAAAACTCCCTACAAAGCCAAAAGCGTCGCAGGGAGTTTTTTATTTAAATTCATGTCCATCTTATTATTTAGTTAACTTTGCAGCTGATGCCTCATCCAAAATTACAACTACATCTGGATGCTTTTGCAAAAGACTTGCGGGAACATCTTCTGTAACAGGACCTTCGATCATTTTAGCCACAATATCGGCTTTCTTTTCGCCGTACGCTTCAAGCACGATTTTCTTTGATTTCATAATTGAACCGATGCCCATCGAATAAGCTTGCTTAGGAACATCATCAATATTATCAAAGAAACGTGAGTTAGCTTGGATAGTTGATTCTGTCAGATCCACAACATGCGTACCACCGTTAAATGATGAGCCCGGCTCATTAAATCCAATGTGTCCATTCAGGCCCAAACCCAATAACTGTAAGTCGATCGGATGATCATCAATTAGTTGATCATAGCGTTTAATTTCTTCCGTGTCGTTTCTTGCCAAGCCGTCTGGTAAATATGAACGTTTAAACGGCTTCTTATTGAACAAGTTTTCATTCATAAAATACCGATAACTTTGGCTATTATCTGGACTGATACCCTTATACTCATCCAAATTAATCGACAAAGCATCTGAAAAATCCAAGTTACTTTGAGCTATTTGTTCGTAAGTTGTTAATGGAGTTGACCCCGTAGCCAACCCAAAAACTTGAGCTCCAGCTTTTAATGCATCTGCAAACACTTCGTATCCCTTGATCCCAGCTTCTTGTGGATCTTTAGCAACAATAACTTTCATAGTCTTTCCCCCCAATGTTTTATTGGTATAGCCCAATTATAATTGATATAGACCAATAATGCAAGTCGTGAATTACAATATTGGCTGCTACTAACTAGTTGAAAGCACTACGAAGATGTATCTAATTCAATTGTTGTTATTAAATGCTATCTCTAAAAACTAAGAAGGGAGTCGAATAAGAATTACATTTATCAGACCCTCTGCTTAAAATTAGTCTGGTAAATTTTTCCAAACTGTAATTTTAAGTGAACTTTTTAAAAACAAAAAACTGCCTGCTCCTATTCAGAAACAAACAGCATGATAAATCTCTAGGTTTTACTTTTGGCTAGCTTTTATCGTCTAATCGTTGTAATGCAGCCATTCCATCTTCATGGGTACCTGTATAATCACTGAACAACCAGGCGTTTATCATAGACATGGTAAATTCCAAGCCTTTTTTCTCCATCATCCAAGCTCCAGTACAGAGAACGTTTCCGTTATTGTCATTCTTCGCTAAAACAGCTGGAAGGACGTCGTAACAAAGAGTTGCCCTAATACCAGGTATCTTGTTGGCAGACATCGCCATTCCTTGACCAGTCCCACACATCAAAAAACCATAGTCTGCTTCGCCTGAAACTACTTTGTTACAAACAATTTCAGCAATTTCAGCAAATTTACCGCCATCGGCTTCTTGAGACGACGTACAACCAACATCTTCGACCTCATATCCTTCATCCTCGACAGCTTTCACAACTCTCTTATAAAAATTAAATGCTGCTGGATCACAGCCTAATGCAAGTTTCATAAAACATACCTCCCAAAGTAACTTTTAAAAACCAACAATAACTATATATTTTTAAGTGAGCTAATAATTTCTTTGTAAGGTTTACCCTTATTAAATAGAGCAGAAGTTCCCAGTACAAAACCTTCTACACCGATTTGGCTTAATTCAGAGATTTTTTCCGGAGAAATAGCGCCATCTACCACGATCTTAAAGGAATGATCCTGGGCATATTTTACTATCTCTCTTATCTTGTCAGTTACAAAGTCTAAGTAATTCTGTCCCGCAAAACCGGGACTGACTGTCATAACAAGCAGGTAATCAATAACATTAAAAAGCTCTTTAACTGATTCGACGGAAGTTTCCGGATCTATCGCAAGTCCGCATTTCTTCCCTTTTGCTTTAATTTTATTCAAAGTACTGATTGGATGTGGATCAGCTTCTGGATGAATGTAAATGATATCGGTACCCAAATCAGCAAACAGATCAACATATTTTCCTGGGTCAGAAATCATTAAATGAACATCCATTAGTTTGTCTGTATTAGCACGGACAGCTTTCAAGTCTTCCGAACCAAGGGCAAAATTAGGCACGAAGTTCCCATCCATTATATCCATATGAAAAACATCTACATCAGCATCATTTAGTCTTTCCATTTCTGTCTTTAAGTTTGTAAAATCCGCACACATCATCGACGGACAAAAGAATTTATTACTCATATTTTTCCTCCTCGTTTAAACCCATAAAATACAACAAGTTGCTAGCAAATTTATGTCTTATAGTACCATCTTGGCACTGTGAGGCATAAGTTGAATAAAAATTAGATCATCTTGTGTGATTCGCCCTATTAAAACTTGTCGACTTCCTCGGCGGTAGGGATGCTCTCTTGGCCACCTGGACGGGATACTTTTATAGCTGCTGCTTTAGAAGCTAATCTAGTAGCTCCCTCTATGTCACCAGGTTTTTGCGCTAGTTGGGCAGCAATTACACCAGCAAATGTATCTCCCGCACCGACTGTATTGATTGCTTTAACTTCTGTTGACTCGATAAACGTAAACTTATCTTTCCCAGATTCATATAACACATTGCCTTCAGTTCCCAATTTAACGATCACATTAGGAACCCCTTTAGCAGCGATCCATTTTGCTGCTTGTCGTGCATCATCTTGTGATTCAACTGTAAGCCCAGTGATCCGCTCAGTTTCTTGGCGATTGGGAGTCACTAAATCAGCATATTGTAAAGCTTCTTCAAAATAAGAACCTTCTGGAGCAGGGTCTAAAACGACATACATGCCCTTTTTCTTTGCTATTTTCAAGGCTGCTAACACTGACTCTTGGCTAGTTTCTAAGTTCAATAAAAACACTTTACCATCTAACGGCTCAAATGTCTGTTCAACCTCTTTTGCTTCCAAGGCTTCATTCGCACCAAGAATGACCATAAACGTGTTCTCCCCCGTTTCATCAACCACGGCCACACCTATGCCCGTCTGTACGTTATCTTTTTTAATGACAGAATTAGTTTTAACGCCTTGCTGTTCTAACTTTTCAGTGATTTGTTGACCAAAATCATCATTGCCTACGCTGCCAATGAGCACCTGCTTTACACCTTGCTTCGCAACCGCAACGGCTTGGTTTGATCCCTTCCCACCAATTTTTTGTTCTAAGGACTTTGCTTGGATATTTTCGCCATACTTCGGAAAGTCTTTCACATTAACATACATATCCATGTTAATAGCTCCCATTACAACTACATCTAAATCCATCGAAATCTCCTCCAAAAATGTATTTTTACGTTGTTTCTCTAACAATTAATTCGGGTGATATTACAATTTTTTTCGGTTCGTACGTTTTATTTTGTAAATGTATCAGCTCATTTACCAAAGCTTTGCCTACTTTTTCGTTTAACTGAGATAAACTGGTTAAGCGTGGGTTTGAATAGTCATCCAATTCAAGATCATCGTTCCCAACGATCTTTACCCTAGAAGGGACATTAATACCATTATCCAAACAACATCTTAAAGCACCAAAAGCCATAAGATCATTAGAAACGTGTATCCCATCAAAATCCCAACCTTTTTCGACGATATTCTCAACAATTTTATAACCCGAAGATAGAGTATAGTTACCATAAAAAACTTTATTAAACTCTAAATCTTGCGATTGTAATGCTAAGTGATAGCCTTTTGTTCTCTCGGTAGACATTTTTTCGTCTTTAGGGCCACAAATAAAGATTATTTTTCTGGCTCCCCTTTCTATTAAGTGTCTTGTTGCTATAAAGGCACCATTTAATTGATCGATATTTATCGCCGAAAACGGATGTTCAAAATAAGCCCGATCTACAGTTACCGTATGAACACCATTTTTTTCTAAGAAAGATAAATCATCAGCTGTAACTTGCAAAGTACAGATAACAGCTCCATAAACATAGTTATCAACAACGTTTTCTAAAAAATATTCTACTTTAGCCCGAGAATCATCCGTATTGCACAAATAAACGTTCAAGCCATGTTCTTGTGCTTCGTGTTCAATAGCTTTTACTATCTCACCATAAAAAGGATTGTCTAAGTTAGGTACTAAAACAGCAATCAAGTTCGACTTCCGCTGTCGAAGTGACTGTGCAATTTTATTTGGCTTGTATCCCGTTTCTGCTACGATTTTTGTAACCAGATCTATTGTTTCAGGTTTAGCTTCACCCTTACCGTTGATGATCCGCGACACTGTAGCCGCTGAAACCCCTGCTTTTTTTGCAATATCTTTAATTGTCGTCATGTCGTTCCTCCGTAATCGATTACGCATATATTATTTGCATTAATACCCTTGCCTGTCAAGCGTTTTCAAAAACATTTTACTATTTTATTCGCGAAAAATTTCGTTTTATAGACAGTTTAATAAATATTTTTGAATAAAATAAACAAAATTCCTTACTGAATTATTTTTTGAAAACGCTATTGTATATTTTAAACAATCATGTTAAGCTGTCTGTGTTGTTTCGTAATCGATTACGTAAATTCAAATGGAGGTTTTATTATGCTCGATATTCTTCAAAAGGGCTTTTCTTTTTTTATTGGATTAGGCGGCCCAGCCATTATGTTTATTGTCATTTCTTTACTAGGAATAATATTTAGAGCACCAATTTCTAAATCCCTTGAAGGCGGCCTTAGAATGGCGGTTGCTCTTGCTGGTATGAGTGCGATCATTTCTCTTTTAACAGAATCATTTGGCCCAGCATTGAACAAATTCGTTTCCGCAACAGGTATCGAACTCTCGATCACAGATCTTGGTTGGGCTCCACTAGCAGTTATCACTTGGGGGTCGATATACACTTTATATTTTGCATTCATTTGCTTTATTTTCAACATTATACTGTTGTATATGAAAGTAACCGAAACACTGAATGTTGACTTATTTAATATTTGGAATGTCTCAATTTTAGGACTATTAATAAATTACTACGCACATAACATCGTGATCACATCGATTTTTGTTTTATGCATCTATACATTCATGTTGCTAAATGCTGATGCGATGAAACCAACTATAAACGAACTATTAGGCTATGATGACTCGAACATTTCTACCACAGCACATCCTTCTTTTTTAATAGCACCTTTAGCTATGTTGATCAACAAACTTATCGATGTACTTTTTCCATTCATCGATAAATTTGATTTTGATGCAGCAACATTGAATAAAAAAATTGGCTTTTGGGGAAGCAAATTTGCAATCGGTGCCTACCTAGGAGTTTTCATAGGTCTACTAGGCCAACAATCTGCGGCTGACACTTTTCAACTAGCCTTTATAGGTGGTGTATCCTTAGAACTATTCAGTGTAGTTGGAGGTTGGTTTGGTCCAGCGATTGAACCATTATCCAACGGTGTACAAACTGCAATGAGTAAAAACTTGCGTGGCAGACGTCTCTTGATTGCCATTGACTGGCCGATCGTTGCTTCGCGAGCAGAAATTTGGGCTGTCGTTAATATTCTAGCACCGATTTTGTTGATCATCGCCATGGTACTACCTGGAAATAAAGTAATGCCATTAGGGGGGATACTGATGACTATCTTGACTCCAGCTCTTCTAATAGTTACTAAGGGAAAAGTTATCAGAATGACCTTGATCGGTACTATTTTGATCCCGATTTATCTCTGGTCAGCTACCTTGATTTCCAAATTTATCACAAATACTTCAATTGCAATGAACAACCTTCCAAAAGGGATGCATAAAGGACAAATGTTTACTTCGATCGATTCAAACCCACTTGAAAAAATGTTTGCCATTATTTTTGGACAAGGTGTTCATCAACTAGACGTAACTAAATTACTGATTGCTGCTGTTGGTGTTGTTTTATATATAATCCTCTTTATTTGGTATAGAAAGCAACTAAAAGCTAGAGAGGCAAAATAAAACTGATGACTTATACTTGAAATATATCGAAATTATATTGCTTTTGCTAATTAAAATAGTGTGGATCAAAGAAAAACATTCTCTTGACCCACACTATTTTTTTAGTTAGCGTATATACTCGTTATTCTTATTCAACCGTCACGCTCTTGGCCAAATTCCTTGGTTTATCAACATCATATCCGCGTTCTTTGCTTGTATAGTAAGCAATCAACTGAGCAGGGATAATTGCTACTAGCGGTGTTAGTAACTGATGAACTTCAGGCAAAACGATTTGGTCGTTATCAGTGGCTAATTCTTCAGCAACAATATTAATGACGCTCGCACCACGAGCAACTACCTCTTGCACATTGCTGCGTATTAAACCAGCCGTCTTTTGATCGGTAATAATAGCAATAACTGGCGTCTTGTCTTCGATCAGTGAGATAGTACCGTGTTTCAATTCACCAGCAGCAAATCCTTCAGTTTGAACATAAGAGACTTCCTTAAGCTTTAAAGCTGCTTCGATCGCAGTCTGGTAATCGATCCCACGGCCGATATAAAAAGCATTCCGCGTTGTAGCCAGGTACTTTTGTGCTAGCCCTTCTACGAGTTCCTTTTGATCGACTAAACTTTGGATCCCATTAGCAACCTTAGTCAATTCAAAACCAATGTCAAAATTAGCAGCTGCTTCGGTCCCTTTGATCATACCTACGGCTTTAGCTAAAATAGCTTCGGCCGTTATTTGCGCTGTATATGCCTTAGTTGAAGCAACAGCGATTTCCGGACCGGCGTGCAGGAGCATGGTATAAGTCGCTTCTCGTGATAAAGTGGAATTCGGCACGTTAGTAATGGTCAAACTCTCATATCCTAGCTGATTAACTTTATCTAAAACTTCACGACTATCCGCTGTTTCTCCACTCTGAGTCAAGAAAATAAACAACGGCTTTTCAGATAACAACGGCATATTATAGCCGAATTCGGAAGCAATGTGAACTTCAGTCGGTACACCAGAGATTTTTTCAAAGAAATTCTTCCCTACTAATCCTGCATGATAGCTTGTCCCGGCAGCCACAATATATAAACGATCAGCCTTATTCATAGCGTCCATTAACTTGTTATCGATTTTAATAGAACCATCCTGAGCGATGTACGTTTGTTGTAATCCACGGATCACAGCTGGCTGTTCATCGATCTCTTTGAGCATGAAGAAATCGTATGCTCCTTTTTCAGAAGCAGTAGCATCATCATCAACATGGAATTGATTGCGCTTTACTTGATCTCCATCTTTGTCTTCAATTTCAACTTCATGCGGCGTAACCGTCACAACGTCTCCATCAGTCAACTCAATAAAATCATGAGTTTCTGATAACATAACCATCGCATCACTGCAGACAACGTTGAAACCATTCCCGACCCCGATCAACAACGGGCTCTTCTTTTTAGCCACAAACAAAGTGTCAGTTTGTGTTTTATCCATCAACAAGAAAGCATAAGATGAAGACTTATCGATCAAACTCAATACATGAGTAAAAGCTTCTTTTGTTTCCATCCCTTTATTAACAAAGTACGAGATCAGTTGAACGATCACTTCTGTATCTGTTTCACTCACAAATTCCGTATCAGCTAAGTACTCTTCCTTTAACTCCCGGAAATTTCCGATCATGCCGTTATGTACCAAATAAAAACGACCATCAGCGGATACCTGTGGATGTGCGTTGGCTTGACTCGGAACCCCGTGTGTTGCCCAACGTGTATGACCAATACCAGTTGTTCCCTTAACTGCAGGGCCAACAGCCGCTCGTAAGTCTTCGATCCGACCTTTTTCTTTTACTAAATAGCCATTGCCTTTTTGATCATTAACATAAATACCTGCTGAATCGTAACCACGGTATTCGAGCTTTTTAAGGCCATCCAGCAAAACTTCTGTTGCATTCTCTTTACCAGTTACTCCGACAATTCCGCACATAGTTCAAATTCCTCCATTAAAAGTTTTCAGGTATACCTTTTTAAAAACATTTTATTGGTATACATTTAATTTGACAAATATTTTAATTAACAAAGCTTAAAATACACCACTATGTAAAACTTGTCAACACTTTTTATATATTGGTATGGGCATATTCCAAATCATTATAAATTCTTTATCGTTGATGCTTTTGCTTTCTTTTTAAAGCTGTTTTTTATACACAAAATGAGTTTTTAAATCTGACATCATGTTGTTAGCTGCGATCTTACAGGCAGGCATAAAAAAGGTAGCCAGCGCCCCTGTAAAAAAGCGACTGGCTACCTGATATTCAACAACAAACCTCTTTATATTACATTTGCTCACTATCATTTTTATTCCGCGGTCGAGAAAAATAGACAACAGCTAAGATAACAATAAATATTACCCCAACAATGATAGAGACTCTAGTTTCTCTATTTAAAAACATAAAAAACAAAACCACAAACAAAAATAGCAATGTCAGATAATTTGTATAGGGTGACAGCGGCATCTTAAACGGATGAGCCTGGTATTCACTCTGGTGAACTTTACGAAACCTAAGTTGGCTGACCAAGATCACAAACCACGGCATCATCCCCGGCAAAATACTGGCACTAAACACTTTAACAAAAATAGAATTAGCATCCTTATATATCAAAGGTAAAACCACATTCAACACCACTCCCCAAAAAATACCGACAGAAACTGCCAGAACACTATATATCGGGATCCCGTTGCGCCCTAGCAAGGTAAATTTATGCGGTAATTCCTTTTTATCAGCCAATGTATAAAGCATCCTGCTTGAACTATAGATCCCTGAATTTGCGCCTGACAAAGCTGCTGTTATTACCACAAAGTTGATCAAGCCAGCAGCAATCGGAATACCAAATTTGGCAAAAGTTTGGACAAAGGGCGAGCCTACTTCTCCTAACTGGTCCCATGGATAGATACACAAGATCACAAAAATCGCACCAATATAAAAAATCAGTATCCTCCAAATCATCGATTTGATAGCTTGAACCAAAGTTTGCTGCGGGTCTTTTGTTTCACCAGCGCTAACTCCTATTAATTCCATTCCCTGGTACGACCCTACAACAATAGCCAAGGAAAACAAGAACCCTTTCCATCCTCCAGTAAAGAAGCCGTGCGTCCATAAATTGCTCAGTCCGATTGGATGGAAATCATTGCCTACACCAACGAAGATCATCAAGGCACCTGCGATGATCATAAATATAATAGTCAAAACTTTGATCAGAGCAAACCAAAACTCCATCTCCCCAAAGGCTTTAACAGACGCCAGATTAGCGAGAGTTATAATGGCTAAAGCTATCACGCCAGGCACCCATTGCGGCAAATTTGGCCACCAAAAAGCGAAATATCCTCCTAAGGCGATCATCTCACTCATTCCGACAATGACCCATTGAAAAACATTACACCAAGCAGTTAAAAAACCAAAAAAGGGATGTATATATTCCGTAGCATATTTTGCAAATGAACCTGTTGCTGGATCTATGTACAACATTTCTCCTAAGGCACGCATTATCAAATATAAAAAGATCCCGGCCAAAGCATAGGCTAGTAAAACTGATGGGCCAGTCCATTTTATAGAAGAATTCGCCCCCATAAATAGCCCAACACCGATCGTTCCTCCTAAAGCAATCATTTGCACTTGGCGTGATTTTAACTTTCGATTCATAAAAATCTCCTTACTATTGCTTCTTTCAAGTAAACTTACCTTAATGTAATCCCTTAAAATAAAAAATTATCCTTAGATAACATTCAAGTTAAGGTTTCTCATTGTTTTAATTTGTTACTTTTTTCAATAATAATACAAATTCTTATCTTTGCATAACAAAATATTCAAGCAAACAACTTTATTTTTGAACACCTTACAGACCTTTTGAAGTAGATGCGTCAAAACTCAAACCGCTAGCGGCTCCTTTTTTCACTCTTGAATTTAATACGCTCCAGAATTTATCTGCCTCATACAAAAAGACCCTCGTCTACTACAGACGAGGGTCAAAAATAGATTCACAAATTTATTAGAATTGATCTTGCAAAAGCTGCTTGATCTCGGCTAAGCTCGGTTGACGTGGGTTTACTGCTGTACACTGATCGTTATAAACTAAATCGACTAAATTATCCAGGGAATTATTAAATTGTTCCTTAGTTACCCCATTAGCAGATAAGGTTGGTGTAACACCAACTGCCTTCATTAGTTGATCAACTTTATTACATAGTGCATCAACTAATTCCTGGTCATTCTTTCCTTCCAAACCAATGTAGCGTGCAATATCGGCATAATCTTTTTGTGCGCTATAAACTTCGTAACGTGGGAATGGTGTCCGTTTAACCTTACCAGCAACACCATTAAACTTGATCACATGTTTCATCGCGATCGAGATAGCCAAACCGTGTGGTAACCCGAATTCTCCACCGGTCTTATGAGCCAAAGAGTGATTGATCCCTAAGAAGGCATTAGCAAACGACATTCCTGCTAAGGCAGCTGCATAGTGCATGTTGACCCGGCACTTTTCACCGCCCTTAGTTCTATGCTCGATCCGATAATTATATGAATCCTCCAAGTTTTCAAAGACTAACTTGATCGCTTCCAGTGCCCACGGACGAGTAAATTCTGAAGACATAACGGAAACATATGATTCCAAAGCATGAGACAAAGTATCTAATCCAGATAAGGCAACTGTTCGTGCCGGGACTGTCAGTGCAAAACGTGGATCGATGATGGCTACTTCTGGTGTTAGTTCGTAGTCAGTTAACGGATACTTAACATGCGTTTCATCGTCAGTAATTACGGCGTACGGTGTAACTTCTGAACCTGTCCCGGACGTTGTCGGGATAGCAACCATCTTGGTATGTGTCTGGTGCTTAAAGGTTACGATCCTTTTTCTTATATCCATGAATTTCTGTTGTAATTTGACAAACAAAGCACTGACTTTGTCATAGTCGTCTAAGAATCCTTCCTTATCATAAGAATATTCGTAAATATACCGGGCGATCTTAGCCGCATCAAGAGCAGATCCACCACCAATAGCAATGATCGTATCCGGTTTAAACTGATGCATCTGTTTTGCAATTTCAATAGTTTGGCTCAAAGTCGGATCTGGATCGACAGTTCCATAAAGTGAGATCTTAACTTGTTCAGGTCTAAGTTCTAACTGCGAATATACTTTATCAACAAAGCCAAACTGGACCATACCGGGGTCAGCAACAACGAAGGCCTTCTCCAGTTCAGGCATTTCTTGTAAATAAGTGACGGAGTCTTTTTCAAAGAAGATATTTTCTGGCAAACGGACCCATTGTGGACGATTGCGCCGTTTAGCGATCGTTTTAATATTAAGCAGATCTTCTGTCGACAAGTTATGTGACAATGAATTATCCCCCCAAGAACCTGTTCCGAGTGTCAAACTAGCCCGCATTGCATCGGTATAAATATCGCCGATACCACCCAATGAATCAGGCTGATTGACTAAGATCCGAGAAACTTCGGTCCGGTTAGCAAATTCCTTGATGAATGGGTCAGCTTGGGTCCCAACTTGAATTGCGGCATTATGACCTGCACCCTGATAACTGAGCAGTTCGCATACGATCTGAACCCCTTCTTCCCTGTCTTTTGCGCGATAAACAGAGATCATTGGACATAATTTTTCAGAAGATAGTTTTTCACCGATGTTTTTCCGATCCAATTCAAACATTAAAACATCTTTGTCTGCAGGCATCTTGATCCCTGCATGGTCTGCGATCCAATGTGCAGGCTTACCAGCGATTTGACCATTCACACCGTGCTTTTCATTAAATACAAAGTCTGCTAATTTTTGATAATCTTTTTTAGGGACCAAGTAAGCGCCACGATCTTGCATCTTTTGTAACCACTCATCGTAGATCGGTGCTTCAACCACGGCTGAGTTTTCTGTCGCACAGATCATCCCGTTGTCAAAACGCTTAGATAACAATAGGTCTTCAACAGCACGATCTACCCTGGCGGTATGGTCGATAAAGACTGGACCATTACCTGCACCAACACCAAGAGAAGGATTACCAGAACTCAACGCTGCGTTGACCATGCCGGGACCACCAGTTGCCAAGATAGTAGCAATATTTTGGTTTTTGATCAAACCAGTGGTATTTTCCAGTGAAGGAGTTTCGATCCACTGAATAATGTTTTCAGGAGCACCTGCTTTAATGGCTGCATTATACATAATCTGCGCAGCATGCATTGAACATTTTTGAGCTTGTGGATGAAAAGAAAAGACGATCGCGTTTCTGGTTTTCAATGCTAAGATAGCCTTAAACATCACTGTCGATGTTGGGTTAGTCGTTGGTATGATCCCAGCAATAACTCCTAGAGGCGCAGCAATTTTAATACTACCGCGGATCACATCATCTTCAATGATCCCAACGGTTTTATCGTTTTTGATCGTATGGTAAATATTTTCTGTAGCAAAACGGTTTTTCGTATCTTTATCTTCAACTACACCACGCTGAGTCTCATCAACAGCTTCATGTGCTAATGTTAACGAATTTTCCGAGCCTGCTAAAGCCATTGCAGCAACTATCTTATCAACTTCTTCTTGCGTAAAACCGCTATACTCCTCTTCGGCTTTAACAGCTTTGTTAACTAATTTCCCCGTATATTCGTTAGCTTTTCCTTGTGTATCGAGTGGATCTTTAATGACTTTACCCTGATTCTTTTCTGCCGTTTTCATAATTTAATATCCTCCAACACCATTTTTTATTATTCTTGTTGTGAAATATTTCACTTGTTATAATATCTCATTCTCAGAAAATTTTCAAGCTATTCTGACAATGTTTTTTGAATTATTTTTTGAAAACGCTTAATTTATTCGTCCGCCATATCCCTGATTTAAAGGCAAATAAAGCAGAGAAAAAGCTTGCTTTTGTATTTAAACAATGTGATGTAAACAAATCAATAAACATCAGTATTTTTACATTTTGAGAAATAGGCGAACAAATTTCACACTTTATGTTAACGTTTTCACATGTATTTAACTAAAAAGAACACGAAACCAACCACTTCAAAAAGCGGGAAATTTCGTGTTCCTTTTATCTAACGAGAGCATCCGAGCTCAAGCCCTTATTTTCTTCTCTCCAAGCTCCTTAAATCAGGCACCACGTTGTTCTTGCTCATCATTAAGTTTAGCGATCTTGCCTTGCTCGATATATACAGCCAAGATCGACATGTCAGCAGGATTTACGCCACTGATCCGTCCTGCCTGAGCCAGCGTTTCTGGACGGATCTTCTCCAACTTCTGCCGTGCCTCTGTAGCGATACCATCGACAGCGGCATAATCAAGACGATCAGGGATCTTTTTGGCTTCCATCCGTTTTAGTTTTTCAACTTTTTGCATGGACTTCTTAATATAGCCTGCATATTTCAGTTGGATCTCAATTTGTTCAATACTTTGTTGTTCCAATTCCTTTTCTGGAGCAGGGATAAATTCCAAAAGATCCTTATATTTGACGTATGGACGTTTCAAAAAGTCACTGGCCAAAATACCATCTCTTAGTTCATGCTCACCGTGTTCTTCCAAATAAGCATTGACCTTGTCATTTGGTTTGATACGAATGCTTGTCAAACGTTGTATCTCGGCTTCAATAATTTGCTTTTTATTTTCAAACTGCGCATATCTTTCATCCGAGATCAAGCCAATTTCATGGCCTAGATCGGTTAAACGCAAATCTGCATTATCATGTCGTAAGATCAAGCGATATTCGGCACGTGAAGTTAACAAACGGTATGGTTCGCTGGTTCCTTTTGTAACCAGATCATCTATCATCACGCCAATATAAGCATCGCTACGTTTCAAGGTAATTTCATCTTTGCCTAAGGCGCGCCGACCAGCATTGATACCAGCAACGATCCCCTGGCCAGCTGCTTCTTCATAGCCGGAAGTGCCATTAGTCTGACCAGCCGTATACAACCCAGAAACTAATTTTGTTTCAAGAGTCGGTCTCAACTGATATGGTGAAACAACATCATATTCTATCGCATAACCCGGACGCATCATTTCAGAATTTTCCAAACCAGCGATCGAATGTACAAATTCTTGTTGAACTTCTTCAGGCATGGAAGTTGAAAGCCCTTGAACATAATATTCATCAGTATGTCTGCCTTCTGGTTCTAAGAAGAGTTGATGACGGGGTTTGTCAGCGAAACGAACGATCTTATCTTCGATCGAAGGACAGTACCGCGGCCCAACACCTTCGATCACACCAGTAAACATAGGAGCACGATGCAAATTGTTATGAATGATCTCATGTGTCCCATTATTTGTATATGTTAACCAGCAAGACAGTTGGTCTTTAGCTGCTAAATAATCTTCATCACTTGACTCGTATGAAAAATGATGAGGTGTTTCATCACCAGGCTGTTCGTCTGTCTTGGAATAATCGATCGTATTTCCGTCAATACGCGGTGGTGTACCTGTTTTGAAACGTTCAAGTTCAAAACCCAGCTTTTCCAAATTACCAGATAACTTCATCGAAGGTTGAGTATTATTGGGGCCAGATGAATACATCAATTCACCAATTATGATCTTCCCACGAGCTGCAGTCCCAGTTGTCAAAACAACTGATTTAGCACTATAACGAGCACCAGTGTTAGTGATCACTCCCTTGACTGCTCCGTCCTCAACGATCAGATCATCCACGATACCTTGGCGTAAAGTTAGGTTTTCTTGTTGTTCCAAAGTATGCTTCATTTCGATAGAATACTGGCGCTTGTCAGCCTGTGCACGTAAAGCACGTACTGCTGGGCCTTTCCCCGTATTGAGCATTCTCATCTGTACGTATGTCTTATCAATATTGCGGCCCATTTCACCACCAAGGGCATCCAATTCACGAACAACGATCCCCTTAGCGGGCCCGCCGATCGAAGGATTGCATGGCATGAACGCAACCATTTCTAAATTAATGGTCATCAGCAGTGTCTTATTTCCCATTCTGGCAGCGGCCAAAGCTGCCTCACACCCTGCATGACCCGCACCGACTACGATCACATCATAATCCTTGCCGGGATATTGTTTTATTTCCTGCATAATTTCTCTTCTCCTGTTTCAAAATCATTTGTTGATCAAATCATATTCTGTATGTCAGTTTCGACATTGAATTTGCTTAAGTGAAAAAAGTCTGTTAATGCTGACCTTCTATCCGCCCTGCTTCGTTCACTTTTTTATTTACCTAAACAAAATTGGCTGAACAATTGATCCAGCAGTTCATCTTGATATGAATCACCCGTAATTTCTCCTAGATCATCCCATGCATCCGTCATGTCTATCTGGCAGAGGTCTACCGGCATGCCTTCATCTATCCCGTTCAAAACCGATTCCAACGAATCTTTCGCTTGATGCAATAGCGCAATATGCCGTGAATTTGTCAGCATGACGGTTGTTTGGGAGTTTTCGATCCCGTTAAAGAACATCTTAGCGATCCGTTCCTCCAGTTCATCTAAACCATCGTTTTTTAAAACTGACGTACTAAGCAACTCTTCTGGAGCAACCAACCGTTTGACTTCAGTCATATCGATCTTTTGTGGCAGATCAGTCTTATTTAAGATCACCATCCGTTTTTTATCTACAGTCAATTCTAATAACTTACGATCTTCATCAGTCAAAGGCTCACTAGCGTTTAACAAGACCATAACAAGATCTGACTGATCGATCGCTTTACGAGAGCGTTCGACGCCAATTTTTTCTACCTTGTCTTCTGTGTCACGAATGCCGGCTGTATCGACCAATTTCAGCGGTACATCGCGAATATTAACATATTCTTCGATAACATCGCGTGTTGTACCTGCAACATCGGTCACAATAGCCTTATCCTCATGCAATAAATAGTTCAGCAGGCTAGACTTGCCAACGTTTGGCCGCCCAACTATTGCGGTCGCCAAGCCCTCGCGCATAATTTTGCCCTGATTTGCCGTCCGTAGAAGGTCTTCGATCCGAGTTTTAACTTCCTGGGCTTTTTCCTGCAAGATCTTGGTCGTCATTGTTTCAACATCGTCATATTCTGGATAATCAATATTAACTTCTACTTGAGCTAAGGTATCCAAGATATCTTGGCGCAAATTTTTGATCAATTTGGACAAATTACCGTCCAATTGATTCAAAGCGACTTTCATGGAACGGTCCGTTTTCGCCCTGATCAGATCCATCACAGATTCAGCTTGGGTCAGATCGATCCGTCCATGCAAGAAGGCACGTTTAGTGAATTCACCTGGTTCTGCCAAACGAGCACCATTTTGCAACAATAACTGTAAAATTTTATTAGTTGGCACAATACCACCGTGACAGTTGATCTCAACAATATCCTCACGCGTAAAAGTTTTTGGGCCCCGCATTACTGAAACCATTACTTCGTCTAATTCTTCATTAGTTTCTGGATCAACGATATGACCGTAATTAATGGTGTGTGTTTGGACATCTTTTAAGTTTTTCCCTTTAAAAACCTTGGCAGCAACATCTAACGATTCCTCACCGCTCATTCGAACAATAGAGATCGCGCCCTCACCAGGAGGAGTGGAGATCGCGGTGATCGTATCGTATTCTGTTGTTTGCATCATAGTCATTGAAAAATCCCTCCTTAGGCACAAAAAAAGCGCCACTCCACGCCAAATAAAAGACATGGACAAAGCACTTTGACTACTTTATCTATTCAAGATAAGAATGATTAGTTTCAATATACGAGCAATGATCACAAAAGTCAAGTATAATTAGAGAGTAAACTTAGAGTAATAGTCGAGTTTATCTCACCGGTAAAATCGACCATACTATGACCAAAAATCAAAATTTAGAAAGCTTGGTTCGCAATGTTTTTAATCGATATTATGCCTAAAAATCATGAATCTTATGATCCGATAGTCAATCAATCTATCGACAATTACCTGATCAATGATCTTAAACTGCCTGGACACGGATTGATCTGTTATATCAATCGACCTTCTGTGATCATTGGGTCTGCCCAGAATGCCTTTAGCGAGGTCGATTTAAATTATCTCAGCGATAATGATGTTAAGTTAGTCCGCAGAACGTCTGGCGGCGGTGCTGTTTATCATGACCAGGGTAATATCATTTTTGAAAATATTATTAGCGGCAACTTAGACCATTGTAATGATTACAGTTACTTCGCAAAACCGATCTTAACAGTTTTAGAAGAAATGGGGCTTCAAGGAGGCCACATTAGTGCTAAAAGCGCATTGGTCGCTGAGGACCATAAGTTTTCCGGTATGTGCATGATCAAGGGACAAGATGGCTATGCTGCTGGTGGAACACTGATGTTTGACATGAATATCGCTGATGCACGTCAAGCCTTAACTCCTAAAAAGCGTGACCACGTCAAACGCGGCGTTTTATCGGCAGACCGCCCGATCACAAACTTAAAGCCGCTGCTTTCAGATAAGTATGCACAAATGTCACCAGAAGCCTTTAAAAATGAGCTTTTATTGCGCTTGTTTCACGTGAAACAATTAAAGGATATCCCAACTTATCATCTAACCGGCAAAGACTGGCATAACATCTATGCTCTTGTTGCTGAAAAATACGGTCGTAATGTCTGGAACTATGGTAAAAATCCAGGCTATGAATATTACTCAAGTTTTCAAACTAACACTGGGCAGTTGCATATCAATTTCTCACTGGGAGATCAAAAAATAACCCGGATCAAAGTTTTTGGTGATGCAATTACCATGGATGCCGCAGATACCTTAGAACAAATATTATTAAATGTTGCTTTGGAAAAAGCAAGTATAGAAAAACGGCTTGCCAACACAGTCTTTGGCACAAACAAAAAACTGCGCCAAATAATTGTTAATATGTTGCTCGAAGCAGAAGATACCCACAAAATAACTTCCTAGAAGTACATCTCGATCAGCTCTTTAAAAAGTTCTCCTTCTTGAATTCAGGATCCGGATAAGTGTAAAAACCTTGTCCGCTTTTTGTCCCTAGTTGGCCTTGATCAAGCATGTCTTTTACCTTTTTAGAAATCTTCTCTAACATAGGATCATTTGTTGCTTTTGCTTTAGTGTCATTGATATTATACACCGTCTGCAAGCCAACAACATCCATGATCCCAAATGGTCCCATCGGAGCACCTGTCCCGATCATCCAAGTTTTATCGATCGTTTGAGGGTCAGCTATTTCATTAGCCCAAAGATCACTTGCTGCATTCAGCAGGGGGATCAAAAGTGAGTTTAAAACATATCCCGACTGCTCCTTTTTCAGTTGGATCGGAACCATGCCGATCTCCTTGGCAAATTCAACTAGTTGCTCATAAACCTCGGTGTCCGTCTGATCTGAACCCATAACTTCAGCTGTATTGTTTATCCAGATATGATTGGCAAAATGCAAGTTGCAAAACTTCTGGGGCCGATCAGTGTAAGGAGCTATTTCACTCGGTAAAAGAGTCGACGAATTATTTGCAAAGACGACTTTCTCGGGCGCTGCCTTTGATAATTCCTGATAAAAGCTCTCTTTGAGCGAAAGTTTTTCTGGTATCGCTTCGATCACTAGATCTGCATTCCCAACGGATTTCTTTAAATCATCTGTATAACTTAGATGATTCAAAGTTGTTTTAATGTCCTCAGGTTTAGATGTGATCTCTGCTTCATACTGCTTTCCTAGACCTTCTATGGTGCTTTTGGCTTGATCCAGTATCTCTTCACTAATGTCATAAACAGTTACCTCAAAACCTTTGTAGGCTGTCTGAAAAGCTATCTGACTACCTAAAACACCACTGCCAGCAATAACAACTTTATTGAAACTCATGCTAAGATCTCCTTTGATAAAACCCAGTGAAACGACTACACCTTAAGCTTAACTCTTTTTTTATGGTTTAATAAGCAATACGCTGTAAGCGCTTGACCAAGCTTGATATCAACAACTTATGTCACTGTCTTATTTTCCACGCGGACATTTCTAGTCGTCTCTTTTCTTTCAAGGCCTGCCCTGTTTTAGACTGTGCACCATCCACAGGATTTTACGGGGACCACTATACATGATCTGTTCGCCATATCGTTCGGCGTCAGGCCCCACATCTATCAACCAGTCAGCTTGACCGATCACAGATAAATTATGTTCAACAACGACTAAACTATTACCATTTTCTACAAGCTCATTAAACAATTGCATTAATTTTTGTGTATCTTTCAAATGTAATCCTGCAGTTGGTTCGTCAAAAAGATAGACTGTCCCTTGAGAATTTAGCTTGAAATCCAATTTTAGCCATTGTAATTCACCACCAGACAAAATCTTCAAAGGTTTCATTTAGTTCGCGCCTAGGTAAAGCAACGATCGTATCAAAAACCAAAAACGATTTTCCCGAACCTGACGTCCTACAAAGACAATGATTTTATTTTTAGTAATAAGCGGGTCAACATTCTGCAAGCTGTTTTGTGCAGCCTTTTTAATTATGATCTCTGAATTTGACAAGCGTCTTACTCCTTGAGCATTATTTAATGAAAATTTCTATAAGAAAAATTGTTGCATCACATTTATCTCTAGCCTACCAAATTTCAGCCATTCGAAAATAGCTACTAGCATAGACACTCTTCAGTGACAGTTGGCTATTTGCCGGATTATTTTTAAATTTGACAATTAATGCATATCTGAATGCTACAGTAACTATCATTGACACTTCTCAACTTCATTTGGCATTCTTTTTCAGTCGCGTAAAAAACGACGGTATTATCACACCCAGGCCTAGAAAAAAAACAAAGATCGCATTGTAGATCATATTAGACTTCAAATCGTCTGGAACTAGCAACATGTAGCCAATAAAACCCAGAGCAACACATGTAGCCCACAGCGGTCGAAAATTTTTAATAGTAGTTTCTCGATTTTTTTCCTTAAAGTAAGGAAACTTCCTTTCAAAAATATACCAACCAACGAAAAATATAACCGCCACTATGACAAGCCAAAGTATAGATGCCATCCCGTCATTATAATTCACAAGTAAAACCTCACTGGCCAATAAAATTACCCACCAAAGAAATTGTGAAAATCCGTACTTCCAATCGATCATGGAGATCCCCTACTTTCCATAATTAAGCTTGGAAACTCAGAATGCTATATCACTCATTATGATAAAAGTGCACCATTTTATCCAAGTTCCCTTCTTTCCCTTTAAATCAAGGGTAGCATATTTGGGGAAACGCATTCAAACGGCACAATATCTACAATTAATTAACTATCGTCCACATCCTTCCAGAAGAAAAAAAGTGATTTTAAATGGAATGACCATAATAGCTCGTATCATTTTAAAGAACAACAAAACAAAACCTCTTTGTTTGGCCCAAATAAAAAATCACCCAACATAATTTATTGGGTGATCCTTTGAAAGAGCCGCAGAGTCATCAGTCCTAAAAGAAAAAACTACATTGAATCAAATCTTAACTTTGACAGACAATAAGTCATATGGTCCTACTTCAGTCTCATTCTGTCTTTCTTCAAGCGCGTTAACTACTTCTCCCTTCGCTAACAGCACCTCCGGGAGCCTTTTGACAGTCTGAGTTAAGTTTTGTACGCGTAGAATATAACTGTCCCGATCTGTATATGATGGATAAAGAGCTGAAATATCAACATCCTTGGATAGGTCTAACAAGGAAACTTCCGCTGGTACTTCAGGATCTCCTTCAGTTTTCCAGATCTTATTATCTAAACGGTTAATAAAATAATTGAGTTCTTGAGATTGATAAGACACACTTGGAGCCAACCATTGACGAGTCAACTTATTATTTGTAACTTCAGAAAATTTTTGATTGCTGAGGCAAAATGCAAAATCAAATTCATTTGTTCCTAATTCCTGCGCAAGCGGTGTATGCATCATAATATGCCCGCGACTTGTCGTATCACCTGATGCTCTGCCTGGGCGCCAAGCAAGGTTGGGTTTGCCCAATTCCCCAGTGGTTGCTAAAAGAGTGATAAACAGCTGCTGATCAGCATACTCATATTCCTTTTGACCGTACCCCCAAAACGTAAAGTTCTTATTATCCTCAGTCAAAGTGACCGATTTGTCAAAATCATAGATATTGACCGGTTTTTCTACAAACTCTTCCTTCCAATTTTCCTGGATCGGTTTATTTGTTGTCTGCACATACCCCGCTTGAATCTGAGCCACTACAGTATTAGTCTCAATTTGTGGCGAAAATTTTAACCGTAAACGATGAGACTCGACCTGGTTATCAATGGACAGATGAGCACGTATCTGTCCATTCTCATCAAATCGTAAGATCAATGAATAATTTAACGTCGCTAATTGTGGATCCCTTGTTGCGCGCTCTGTCAAAGTTGCAGGTAATTTTGCCGCCCCTTTAACACAAAGTCGGTCTCCATTTAAACTCTTTAGTACATTGGCAGAATCAAAAGGTAGTTCTGTCTCCTGCTCATCCAAGAGAGGAGAATAATCGTAAGTGTCGCCATCATTTGCAGAATCAACTAATGACAAAATATTAGCAATCTTTCGCTCTCCATCGATCAAATCGATTTTTCCATCATGGAACAGCAACTTCTTTGTCCCTAAAGAGATCTCCTGATCCTCAACAGAAACACTCTCCTGCAACTGAGGCAGATCGCTTTTTCCTTCGGTTACATTAAACACCTTATAACCTAAGCCGGGTAGTGACACATGCCCAGTAATTTCCAATTCAAAGTATTCAGGCTCATCTTTAAACTCCTGCCCTTTTGAAGTCATCATCAAAATATGCTTTCTTGCCGGATGGTGTTTCATTGCAGTGATCTCTTGTTGCTTCATCCCAAGGATCTTGACTTTTTTTGAAGGAGCAACCACTTTAACGGTTTTCTTTCCTTCATAAGCATATGGCTCAGTATTAAAAACTAAAACCTGAGCACTTGTAAGGTGTAGGAATTCAGCTATCTTCTTTTGCACCATATTTTTGATGCCATCCGCTAATTCATTAGCTTCCTTAAATCTGTGCAAAATATCGACTGTCACATTATCCGAAACACTTCCACCTAAGGTGTCATGTGCCTGGCATTCTAATAATTTCTTCCACAACTTAATTAAAAGTCCATTACCAATGTGGATCCCCACTCGATCACCGATCACACATAAAGGTTCAACGACTTTTAGTATTTTTTGTTCTAGAGCAAAACTTTGCTGCTTGATCTGGTGTCTTACCGAGCCGATCGTCCGATGAACTCTGGCGTGTGTGGGCAAACGTAATTCACCTTGATAAACAGGCAATTTTGCTTTTTCTTTCCGCATTAAAGCGACAAAGTCAGGATAAGTGTCGATCACCGTATGGTATTGGCTGTGTTCATTTAAATCTTTGACAGTCTCACCGATATCTTTAACAATATTCATCTGATCGATCCCAGAAGGTACTAAAACATCTTGATGGTTACCATGTTCGGATTCAAATTTAATAGCCGGATCATAGCGTTCTTTAACAAATTCAGTAATTTTCTTTTTAGAATCAGGCGTGATCTGACCTGTAAAATAACCGAAAGGAAAGTCGACTGCTACCGCCTCTTTTTCACCAAGGCCCCGCCACCGGAAATAAACTGAATCAACTTGCCGCTTAAAATTAGTCCCCCGCCAAAACAAAATATTATCAATACCTACTTGCTGAAGGAGGGTCGGCATTTGTGCATTAAAGCCAAATGTATCCGGCAGGTAACCAACCTTCATCGGTTGACCATAATTTTTTTTCGTATCTTTCATACCGATCACTAAATTACGAATGATCGACTCTGCATCTGGGATCAAAGCATCAGTTTGCGTGTACCATGGGCCCACAAACAGTCTGCCTGCTGCTACTAGACGTTGGATCCTATCCTTAGCTTCAGGATGAATATCAACATACTCATCTACCACAGAAACTTGTCCGTCAAGGCAAAAGTTCGCATCCTTGTTTTTCTCTAATTCATCCAAAACTTCAGTAAATAGCTGCTCACTCAGGACCTGAGCATCCATCGTCGTGAAATACCACTCACGATCCCAATGAGTATGATTTACCAAATGTGCTGTTGTCATTTAAACTCCTCCGTTTAGTTTTTTAAAAAAAGAGCAACTACAATTTGCAATGATGTAGTTGCTCTTTTTATTACTTCCTCAAAAGCCTGGCCGTCATTGCAAGATCCCCGCTGGTCAGCGAACTATTATTTGGAAATTCCGGCATTGTCAGATATCTTTCCAAATCAGAACCTTCAACATAGCCGTTTTAAATAACCTGCCGTATTTTTCAAAGTTTCTGCAAGTTTAGTAGTCGGGAGCCTATCTTGATCTTTAACTTGGTGATCGACATTGCCCACAGTACAAACAAATTTTGCGTCACCAGCTTCAATTGAACCTACTAACATAAAATCACTCGCCTATTTCTTATTTTTCTGACAGACTTCAATGACTTCATGGTTTGGCCCATAGAAATTAAAGTAACTGATCCCATGTTCCCAAAATGGTAGATGCATCACTTCGTGGTCGATCAATTCAAAGCCTAAGTTTTTAACTTCTTCAAATGCATTTTGATCATCATCTGTATCGATCGCTAAATGGTTGATAGCACCAGTTTCTCGGTTGGTTTCGGCTTCATAAACTTCTAACATCAGGTCGTTAATTTGTAAAAATCCGACCTTGCTACCCCCATTATCTTCTTGATTTATTAACTCAAAACCGAGTTTTTGATAGGACTTGATACTATCATTAAAATTTTGTGTGGGGATACCAACGTGTGAAATACCCTTAAAAAATGCCATATTACCTATCCTCCCTTCACTTTAATTTCAAATTAATTTTAACTTCTGCAATCCTTTAACAATACCTAGATTATCATTCGTATCTGTAATAAAATTAGCTTTCTCCTTAATTGTTTCATTACCATTTTCCATTGCAATACTACGGTCTACCACATCAAACATAGTTAAATCATTGTTGCCATCACCGAAAGCATAGGTCGGTACATCTATTTGCTGTTTTGCCTGAAGGCTTTTGATACCTTCACCTTTAGAACCGCCTTTAAGCACCGTATCGATCGACTTTTCTCCAGTAATAAAAAATTCTAATTCGGGGAACTTTTGCGCATACTCACGATCTGCATGATGGGAAATAACCAGCAGTTGATTGACTGGAGCTGTCTTATAAAACTCATTATCAACTTGTGGAAATGGTGCCGCTATATTTTGATAAAATCTGCGTGACAAAGGGCGATCCTCCGACAAGGCTATTTCTTGATAATTATAAAATCCAAGTATATCGTTCCGTGACTGTGCATATGATAAAACCCTGCCACATAACTCTGCTGGAATTTCGCGGCTAGAAACGACTTGACCTTCGAATTCAATATATTGACCATTCATGGAAACAATTGAATCGATCTGACACTCTTTCATAAAGTGTCGAACTTCAAAGGCTGCACGGCCGGTACAAATAATCGGAACATTTCCATTCGCCTTGAGCTGTCGAATTGCATCACGGACCTCAGGAACGATAGTTGAATTACTTGAAAGTAAGGTCCCATCCATATCAAAGAAAACTAAAGATCTTATTTTTCGCAAATTTTTACTCCTATTCAAACAAACCAACTATTTTCTCAAAACAACATTCTTGAAAGACGCTTGACCGTAAGAAGCAGCTACAGCTAAATCGTCACCAAATTTTTGATAAACTCGACTAGTCAAACTTATGCCATTTACGACAACGATCATAATGTCGTTATCAACCATCAGTTTCACATGAAGGTCGTCGAAATTATTTTCCGTAAGCGGTCTTTCCAATCCCTTATTCATCATCTGATACCAAGGCCATTCAGGACTCTTATCAAAGCTTATTCTTTGGTCATCTGCTGATAATAAATACTGATATGATTCGTCAGTATCGACATTCTTAAACACCCTAAGCGCCAAATCACTTAATTTACTGTCGCATGAAACATCCATGTCTAGTACAAAGTGTCTCCCTACATTTTTAGCAATAACTTTTTCGGTTCGACCCTCTTCATCATCGATCACAAAGTCATCAATGTTATGGACGTCTTCAAATTCAGTGGTTAATTTCTCAGGGAGTTTGGTTGCTAATGTCCCATCACTTCGTTGTTCTAATTCCAATGGAAGATAAGTTCCACCCCACTCCCAATTGACCATATCGCCTTGTTCTTTTTCACGTGTTGGGACCCAGCCAAACAATACACGCCGTTGACCGTCAAAAGCAGTTCTGGCAGCATAGTATGCACGGCCATCAAATGCATCATCTTTAGGCTTGATCCATGGACCATCGATGTTTTTACTCATACGATACCGCGTTTTACTTTGCTCACTATATTCAGTGTAAACTAAATACCACCAATCACCCATTTTGAACAAATCTGGCATCTCAAGGCCAGTATACAAATTAGGGGCAAAGAAGTCTCCTTGAAAGTCCCAATTTTTCAGATCTTTGGACCTAAACGAAACAATACGCCCTGTTAATTTGGACTTTGGCCCTGCAAGTCTTGTACCTAATATCAACAGGTACTCCTGTTTATCTTCATTCCAGATCACCCACGGATCTCGCCAATCAGTTACATCGTAACCCTCTTGTGCGGGTAAGGCTAATTTGTCCACGTTTTTTTGAAAGTGTTCATAGTCGTCACTAACACCATGTAACAAAACCTGAGATTCTTTGCCTTCCTTTTCTGCCTGACGGTTATAGCCAGTGTAAAAGGCATGAATTTTTCCTTGTGCTTCAAAAACAGAACCAGCATAGATAAATTCGGCAACATCATTCTCGTCACCTTCGGGAATAGCTACCCCATGATCCTCATAATCAATAAAATCTTTAGTGGTTGACAAGGACCATCCAAAAGGATGATAGTTTGCTTCTAAAGGTCCGGGGTTTCTTGGATCACGTTGGTGATACAAATAAAACGTTCCCTCTTTTCCAAAGGGCATGATGTCACCCATCCAAGTGTTCTTCAGTGGTTGATAAAATACTTTATACATGAAAGATCCTCCTCATTTAATAAAACAGAGTGCAACGAGACACATAAGAGATAAACAGATCTTATTGTCTTGTACAGCTCGACTATTTCTGACTTTTAATTAAGCTTCTGCAGCTTCTGCAGCAATTTTACGATCACGATGCATTAATTTTTTGATCCCGTTGCACATAAATGCTCCTACGAGTACACCAATTATGATCGAAAGACTGTAAAGTATAATGTTAGAAGAAAAAGGTGCGGCCATGAATGTTGATAATGCCGTTTTTTGAATCGTACCAAACATCGCATTAAGTCCGCTTGCCAAACAAGCACCAACCATACAACTTGGTATGACTGCAATTGGGTCTGCCACAGCATAAGGGATCGCACCTTCCGTAGTTGCAATGATCCCCATTACTAAAGCGGTAGTAGCACTCTCTTTTTCAGTTTCATTGTAATATTTCTTCCCCATAAATACAGCCAATGCCATGATCAATGGTGGAATTCCAATAGCTATGAAACACGCAGTACTTGTAGCGTATCCTCCAGAAGTATAAGCAGCCATACTAAAAGTATAAGCAACCTTGTTTATTGGACCACCCATGTCAGTTGCCATCATTCCACCAATGAGTACTGAAACAAGCACTTGGTTTGAACCACTAATGCTTGTCAACCAACCAGTTAACCCATCTTGCAGTGCCTTTACAGGGTCTCCAAATACATAATAGATGATCAAGCCACTTACAAGAACTGCCACCAAGGGAACTATAAAAATTGATTTCAAGGAAATCAGACTCATCGGCATTGGTATTTTCTTGACCCAGTAAACAACGTACCCAACTAAGACACCAACTACCATACCGCCTAAGAAACCCATACCTAATTTGTTAGAAACTAAACCAACAATAAAAGCAGGAGCCAATCCAGGTCTATCGGCAATTGAGTATGCTATATACGCAGCGATCATCACTGGAATAAAATTCAAACCTTGCTGACCGATCAACCTTAATATTCCCCAAATATTGCTTGTTTGATTCCAAACACCATTTCCACCGCCGACAACTGCTAACGAAACCAATAAACCGGAAGCAGAAACCAACGGGATCATATATGAAACACCGGTTTGAAAATGACCCACAAGATCTTTAAAGAATTGCTTTACACTATCCATTCAAACAAACCTCACTTTTTAAAAATTTTATTCCCCAATTGATTCATGGGCTTTTTCGATTGCTTTTTTACCGTCCTTAACAACTTCTGAAGTACCCATCTCCACAATAGTTTTCCCGTCAAAACGTTCCTTCTCACGAACAGATGTATCTACTGCTAAAATCACGGCATCCGCTTCGTCAATATCTTTTTGCTTAAGTTTATTTTCAAACCCCATCGCTCCTTGCGTTTCAACTTTGATCTTATCCCCATTTTTTTTAGCAAACTTTTTCAAATTTTGAGCGGCCATATACGTGTGTGCGACACCTGCGATACATGCTGATACTGCAACAAATTTGCTCATAATAAATTCCTCCTAATTGGTTTTAATTGTTTTAAAGATTTCTACTAGCTTTTTGGGATCATTTTCTGTCTTTATCTGTCTCACAAAGTCATCATCCATTAGACTTCCCGAAATATTTGCCAACATTTTTAAATGTTCTTTCCCTTCATCCTCGTTTTTAACGGCCATTAGAAAAATTATTGAAACTTGACTTCCATCCAGAGATTGCCATTCAATGGGTTTTACCGTTTTAGCAAAAACTAACGAAGCCGCACTCACAGAATCACTCTTACCATGTGGAATAGCGATGCCATTTCCAATTCCCGTGGTCGTTAAACTCTCACGGTACAAAACATCTTTTTGAAAAGCTTCGGCATCACTGACCGTGCCATTTTCTTCCATTACTTGTGCTAACTTCGCAATTGCATTTTCTTTTGAACTAGCATCTAATCCGATCACAATATTTTTTTCCGTAATAAAGTTGTTACTTTCACTCGACAACTCGCTCACTCCCTAACATTTTAATAACCTCGTCTTTTGTTGTCGCTCGTGATATCTTCTGTAAAAGTTGTTTATCCTCAAGCAGATCATTGAAATAACCATAAATGTCATCAATTGAATCCTTTATGGTCTGATCCATTGCCAAAAAAAATACAATATTGACTTTTCCTTGTGACCCCTCAATGCCTTGAGTGTTGATATACACAGAAATACAAGGTTGTTTTACAAAATCTACCGGTGCATGTGGCATTGCAACAAAATCGATTTGCGTACTTGCTAACTTTTCCCTTTTTATTGCTGCTTCGTATATCCCAGAAGAAGCATATCCTTCATTTTGTAATTGCTGACTTATACTTTTTATAGCTTGGTTTTTCGTACTTTGCCCAGGATCGATCGTTATCAATTCAGGATGGATCAAATTCATAAACGCGTTTTCGGTGCTGCCCGTCCCTTTATATTCATCTATTGCATACTGGATCTTGTCCTTAGACTTATTATCCAAAAACGGCGGGACTACGATCACTTTCTTACCAGACACATTGGCACCCACTGTACTGATTATTAAATCTTCTGATATATTTTGTTGTTTTAATTCAGAAACTGATATGATCCTTTTTACTGTTATTGAGTCTGAAAAATATTTATTGATCCTTTGCTCAAGCAATCTTGCAGTCCCAAGCCCTGTGCTACATGCAATAACAGCAGTTAATTTCTCATTCTTTCTTTCGTTATATGCTTCTACATGCAGGGCAATATAAGCTACTTCATCATCGTTAATGTGAACACTGAACTTTCTTTCGATTTGTATAGTTAAATCAATAGCCTTGTTATAAGCAAAAGGGAAAAATTTCTTCACATCCCTGGTATAAGGATTCTTAATGGTTAAACCTAAAGAAAATCTTCGCAGGGCTGGTATCAAATGAAGCGTTAAATTATCGATCAAAGTTTCATCATAATCATTCAAAGTATTCCGCAAAAAATTGCCGATCGCATTGTCGTTTTGTGAAGATTTCTTAGTTTCATCCACAAGATCCGAGCCATTTTGTTTCTCAGATGTTTCAGCTGCCAGTATATGGATGTTAATATACTGTTGTTCATCATACGGAATAGTCGTATTAAAATTGCATTCCAGTAAATCACAAAGAACCTTAGTATTATCAGAAAATCTCTGTTCAGCTAAGTATGCGTCACTCTTCAAGACTTCTCCTTTTTTGATCCTTTGAATTGCTATCACTAAATGCACTGCCAAAGATTGAAATTCAAAATCGTTTAACTTAACATTGCTTTTTTCCTGAAATTGATCTAGCGTATTTTCTACTTTTTCAAAAACCTTTTGATCAAAAAGGCATCGTAGTTCCGGCGGGACACTAACAGTTAGTCGGTTATCCTGCTCATTTTCTATCTGTTGATCGCCACCTCCCCAATAATTTTGTAACACTTCAGACATTAGTTGCCTCTTAACACTTTCCGGAGCCTTGATAAATAATCCATTGTGGTCACTTTCCAGCGCAGCACCCTTTTGTTCTATGAATCCTCTAATTTCTTTGAGATATTTTTCCAAGGTCGTACGGCTAACAAAATGCTCTTCGCATAATTCCTGTATCGTGATAGGTTGATCCAACGTAAGCAGATCAGAGATAAGTGATAACATAACTTTCTGTTCACTCTCTTGTTCAGCTAGCACCCCCCTACCATAAAAAGAAGTACGCAGTGCTGAGGTATCTCCTTCAAAATAAATTCCAACATTCCTCTTTCTGACCAAGCGAACCTGAAACTTTTTTACCTCTTCTGCAATATTGTTTAGATACTTATTAACTGTTTTTCTAGACTTTCCTGTGCTTTTTTCAATATCCTTGTAATGCGTTATTCCACTATCAAGGATCAATTGAACAGTCTGAATTTCGTATTTGTTAATAACGTCACCCTCTGTCTGAATACGATTACATGATAAGCTACTATCTGTTTTATGCATATACGCAAAAGTACAACAATATAAGTATACGTTTGCAAAAAGACCATCATTATACTGAAAACTCATGACGATAAACTTCTTGTATGTTTATTATCATGGCCCAAGTACATTTTCCGTCATCGCTCAGCAATTACCAAACCAAAAATTTATACTTAAATGATCGTTAAACGAAAATCCGAGTCTTAAACATCAACTTCAGTTTTGCTACAGTTTAAAATTAATCTGTTATACATAGGAAAACATAGAGCTACAATGTTTATATAAGAGGCGGTTTGTTACGAAAAATAAAAATGCAACTAATATCTTAGCGGATATTAACATCTTACTAGAAAGTCAGCTCACCGACGAAGAACGAGATATTTTTAACACTGCCAAATAACAATTAAAAAAGAAGAATATTTTCCTAAAATAACTGGTTCACTCAAAAGCCAACTGACTCCGCCAGGTACTAGGAGTATGCTTTCAGAGCATGGGAAGAAATTTTATCTGAAGTCATGCAGCAGCAAATACAGTAATAAAGCGGCGGGCCAAGGCCTTCTTCGCGGTCTGGGGTAATTCGTTTTGATCAATTAAGAACTCACTAGTCTAAAAACCTTATATGTAGAAAAGTCATGGAGGTAATTATTTGCCTACATGGCTTAATCACATTTTTAACCATAGTACACTCTCCTGCTCTTTCACAAAAATATTCACTTTCCTATAAAATGGATATATATTTTCACCCTCCAAATATGCTAAGATAGTATGTTTGATAAATTACAATAATTAGGGGTTTTTAGTTTGAATTCAAATAAAAAAACAAATAAGGGGATAGTTACTTTTGCTTTATTCATCGCTACTTTCTTAAGTGCAGTTGAAGGTACGATCGTCTCAACAGCTATGCCGACTATTGTCGGTGATCTTAAAGGGATCTCGATCATGAACTGGGTTTTTTCGATTTATCTATTAACGACCACTCTATCAACACCTGTATATGGCAAATTGGTTGATGAACTTGGTCGAAAACCAGTCTTTATTACTGGACTTTTAATTTTCTTAGTTGGCTCAATGCTAAGCGGCCTATCGACAAGTATGCCGCAACTAATTGCTTGGCGTGCCGTTCAAGGGATCGGTGCAGGGGCGATCTTGCCTATTTCAAATACGATCATCGCTGATATCTATCCGCCGGATAAACGTGCGCAAGTAATGGGCTTGAATAACTCAGCTTGGGGTATAGCTTCAGTTGCCGCACCACTTTTAGGTGGCTTGATAGTCGATAATTTAAGTTGGAAATGGGTCTTTTTCATCAATGTTCCTATTGGCTTGCTATCGATCGTCTTGACTTGGATAAACTTACGAGAAGACAAAAACTATGTTCACGGAAAATTGGACGTTTGGGGTATCATCTGGCTTTCATTAACGATCGGCGGGATCTTATACGGTGTGGAAGTTTTAAATAAAACTCACGTTAACGTTCCAACCGCAATTACCATTTTTGCTGTAGCAATTATCGGTCTAATACTCTTCATTCGGCAAGAAAAACGTGCCTCAGATCCAATCATCCTATTAGACTTGTTCAAAAAACGAACTTTTGTGATCCAAAATTTTGCTGTGGCAATGATGTCCATTTTTCTGATTGCTTTTGACGTATATGTTCCATCCTGGACGCAGGGTCTATTAGGCTTACCGGCCACTATCGCAGGCTTTGCCACGACCCCAAGTTCAATTCTGTGGATCTTTGGTTCATTTCTAGCCGGGATCTTCTTGGCAAAAATGACACCACGCAAAATTTTAATGTTAAGTATGGGGTTATTAGTTATCTCAGGTATCGTATTCGTATTTTTACCAGTGGATACTCCTTTCTACGCTTTCTTAATTATTGGGGTATTTCTAGGGACCGGCTTTGGTATTACGGTCACTAGTTCTACGATTATTTCTCAAAGTATCGTTGACCCACAAAATGTCGGAATGGCAACTTCCTTCAATACTTTAGTACGTACACTTTCTCAAAGTATTTCGATCTCTGTTTTTGGGATCGTCATGAACCGTTCTTTGATCCATGGAATCAATGCTCATCCAGACAAACATTTAACAGTCGATATGTTTAACAAAATGATCAATCCTCATACCGTTGACCAATTACCGGATAAACTTATCCCACTGATGCATCAGATCTACCACAGTGGTTTACAGAACATTTTCGGAATTGCAGTTGCCTGCATGGCTTTAGCATTTGCCTTCAACCTACTTAAACAAAAGAATTACCACATTGATAATCGCTGATAACGGGAATGATATAAATAAAAACAAGGGAGACAGAGATCAAAACTAAAAAATAGTGGTTCTTTTTGATAAATAAGATTAAAGCGCTGTTGCTAAGTTTTTCATATTATTTGGTGCAGACTTTATGGCTCCGTTGGGTTAGCTTCTTTTGTAATCCATTTAGCCTTGTCAGTTTACTTATCCAGGATAAAAACTTCTAAAGTAAAACGATAAGTTTAGGAAAGAAAAGGGTGTCTTTGGTATTCAATGGGAAGCATATCTACAATACATTGAGAGGCAGGCGATGACTCAATCTTCTGATCAACAAATAGAAGAAGAATTAATAGACTTTAAGAAAGAGTTGAATCAAAAAATACCCCTAACCATTAACAATTTAATTAGAATACTGGCATGATATAACTTAAAGGGATGCAAAGGAAATTAATCGGTTAAAATGTAACAAAAAGTGGCAGTAACTAAGACTACGAACCCTTTTACAGACAAGTCACGTTTTATAGAGGAGCCCACTTATGATGAGTATTAATATCATATTTGTCGGTTGGAACTTATTTGAAAGCTTAGAATGGATAAGCTCAACTGTTTTATTCTTGTAGGTTACTCTTATGTTATTTTGATTACGTATCTTTTTAGAACCATGCTGGATGGTTAATTCATTTTTATCAAAAGTGGGGGGTGTCCCTCATCGTTTTTGTAAGCACTCTCGTTATATCTCTTTCTTTGTAGAGTAAACTATTGCCCACTTACCGTTTAACGCAACTTTTTGATGGTGCTTATACGTCGCTGTTTCACCAATAATTAGTACGAGAACAATTATCATCGCCGTACTGATTATTTTTTACATGCTATATTCGAAAAAACCAACCAATTGACAAAAGCATTAAATTTTTGTTACGTTAAAGTTACAGGGGTGAGGGGGATTTATTATGAAAAATAGTATTAAATTAGCAACAGTTTTAGTAGCTACTTCTACATTAGTCGTTACAACTATTCCCACTGGGGTTGGAATGGCTGATGTAATGAGCAAGACTCCTACAATAGAACAGAAGGAAAATAATCAAGGGGATACCAAATTAACTCAGGAACAGATTAAAAAAATTGATCCATATGTGCATATTGTTAATAATAAGTTCGTTTTACAGGTTCCCCAAAATAGTGGGTTAACTAATAACGAAATATCTGCTGCGCAAAATATGATAGATGAAGTGAATAAAAAAGCAAAGCAAGACGGAATAACAATTGAAAATGAATCTATGACACGAAAAGGTCGAAAGCATCTTTATGAAGGTGCTAATGGTTACTTATACAAATATAAAAAAGGACATTATCATTATGTAGTTACCAAAGGCTCAATGGAAGCAGTTACGGGTGTAATGGCTCATGGTTGGGCACAGGCTGCTGGCGGTGGCTGGGTAAACGGAACTAATAAACCTAATAACAGTAATAAATAGAAGGTGAGGTTATGAGAAGAAAAGACGAGGCGGCAAACGATATTCTGCAGGATATCGATCTTTTATTGCAAGACTCTATTACGGAAAATGAACGTACGATTTTAATTTTTGCTAAGCAGAAATTAGAAAAGAAAGAGTATTTTCCAAAGGTAATTGGAGGACTTAAGGGAGATTTAACGCCTTTAGCAACTGGTGGTAAACTTTCACCTAATGTAAGTAAGTTTTATTTAAAAATATTGAATGGAAAATTTAGTGATAAAGGACTTGGTCGTGGGTTATTTGCAGTATGGGGTAATTCATTTTAAACGGTTATATGGTTGTTTATAGGAGCTAACTCCGAAAAAGTATTTAATTAATAAAAGAGCAGAAATAATCGGTTCTAAAAATAAAAACTGTGGTGCAATGAAAAATCTCATTGCACCACAGTTTTTATTGTCATGTCTAAACTTTTTTCTGAAAGTTTCTAGTTTTATCCTCGTCTTATTTTTACGTAGGAAATACCACTGGCCTTGAAGATTGAGACTAAATTGTCCAAGTTTCAAACGCGAAATTCTACCCTGTCATTATGCTCTTGAACACAATCTATATACTAAAGTATTCGTTAGAGAATTGTCTCATCCACTATAGTGCTATTTTTTTGTTCAATTACTTCTTATCGAAAAAGAGCGCTTTCTATCATGACTATTTTAGACTGTATAGTTACAATTTAGTCTAATATAAACTTAGTAGCAAAAAAAGTATTCAATGATAAGCTTGGGCCCTAAAAGTAAAGTCAACACCAGGTGACGTTAGCGCCCCTCATGCACCACTTCACTTGTTTTTATGAGACACTTTTTTTCATATTTATTGACTAATATTCTAATTTCCACATATAACGACGAGTAGACAATGCATGCCCACGTGCATCTGCTAGCTCTTGAATGTAAACTCGGCAGGCAGCATTCAACACTGCAGGGTTAAAGTATTCTGCAACATTCGGATCCACAGTGTTCGAAATTCCAAAATCTTTTCCATCTATTACTGTAACCTTTGCTCCAAAACGATATAGAAAATCAAGGACTCTGGCATCCAAATGACGTGTACTTCCATCGCTCATAAATAATATAAATGGAACGTTTTTATCAGTTATTTCTAAAGCACCGTGGAAAAACTCACCAGAATGAATGCAAGCAGAATTGATCCATTGGCCTTCAAGCAATGAACAAAGAGTCGTTTCATACACAACATCAAACGTCGGACCACTACCAAGTGCATATATCATTGAATCATCTTTGTATTTTTCTGCAAATTGTACTGCTGGTAATTTAGAAGCTTTAACTGCCATTCCAATTAAATCCGGCAGCTTATCAAAACCATCCATCATCTTTTCATAATATTCATACCCATCAACCTGCTGCACAATTTCAACAGCCAGACGTAAATTTAATATTTGTTTTTCCAACTTACCAATAGGTGAATCGTCCAAACTATGAACAATCTTGTAATCAGCCGGTTGCATTAATTCAGAATCTATATCCTTAGAAAATGCGATGACAGTTGCCCCTAATTTTTTGGCTATCTTTGTCGCTTCTACTGATTCAGGTGTTGTCCCACTTAAGGAAGCCGTTACAACAACAGAATTTTTCCCAATATCGATTGGTGTATCATAATTAAATTCATTTGCAGTTAGATGTCCACACTTAATGTTTGAATTGTGCAATATAAAATAATATCCTGGATACAGATCGCCTTTTGAGGCACCACACCCAATAAAGTACATATTTTTAATGCTACCATTTTTCTGTAGAATATCTTTAACTATCTTTTCAATTTTCATAATAAAACCTTCGCCCTTTCTATTTTAGAATTCCTAACACACTTAATACTAATCCAAGTGTTATTGCAATAATTAAGATTTTCGTTGTACTAACTTTCCTCTTAATCAGCCAAAACATAAACATTGTCATCAAAAAAGGAATCAATTGAGGCATAATTTTGTCTAATACATCTTGAAGTACCAATTTTTTACCATACGTAATAGGTGTGGTAAGCCCAATTAAGGAGGCAACCATACCACCAACAACCATTAATCCTACAATACTAGTTATATATAAAAACTTATCCATTACTTTTCCGCTAGATAACTTGTCTATAAATTTATCACCTAACCTATAGCCCAGCTTACCTCCGTAGTACGTAATTAATATGGATGGAACAAGCGAAATTACAATAGCTAATATTGGCCCTAAAACAGAACCTTGTTTAGCTAAAGACATACCTAAACCAAAAGCTATAACACGTAATGTACCTTGGAAAAAGGAATCACCAACACCCGCAAGCGGGCCCATTAAACTTGTTTTTATATTAGTAATAGCTGTTGGTAAGCGACTATTACGAGTACGATAATACTCCTCTTCCATCGAAGCAGTAATTCCCATAACAAAGGGTATTAGTTGAGGCGTACAATTAAATAATTGATTGTGCCGTCTATAAGCGGCCTTCTTATCTTCTAATTCCTCTGGCTTTCGATATAAAGAATTAATTATTGGTGCCATTCCGTTCATATAACCAAGATTCATTTGTCGTTCATAGTTCCAGTTCATTTGAATAGTCCACGATGTCCAGAAAAAATGCCAATACTTTTTGAAATTTGAATCCTTGCTCATAATTTCGTTTCCTCCTCACTCATCATCTGGCAAAGCTAGTTCATCCTCGTCATCTTCGTCATCGTTTGTCGAATGTCCCGACGTATCGTCATTATGAAAACGAATATCCGATAAAATAATAGCAACAATTACTGCTAAAATAGCCAAACCGATGATATCTAATTTTGTATAAGCAACTATAAAGAACCCTGCCATCATAAAGACCCAATTTTTTTTGTCCATCATCATATTTAATAACATTGCAAACCCAAAAGCAGGTAACACCTTCCCAATTACCGAAAGACCTGCAGTTAACCACTTAGGTATAGAACTTACAATTGCGCTTACAGTGCTCGATCCAAAATAAACTGCAGAAAAACTTAAAACAAAATATATGAGAACAAAAGACGTCAAGCCAGTGAAAAATGGAACCCAACGAGCTTTTTTAAATTCGGCTTTGTCAATGTAATCATCTGCTTTATGAGAGAGGCCAGAAAATAAGGTTTGTAATACTACTCCCATCATTTGCCCTAAAATTGCAATTGGCATTGCGATTGTCAAAGCAGTTTCTGGTGATGTTTTTGTTAAAATTGTCAACGAACTAGCAATTACACCTCCCAAAACCATGTCTGGCATGCCGGAGGCTCCGACCGCTACAAAGCCTAACGCTATTGCTTCTAAAGTTACTCCAACTTTCAATCCTACAGCTACATTTCCTAAAACTAAACCAACTAAAGTTGAAGTAATCAGCGGTTGCTCAAAATTTGATCTACCAAAAGCGATTGCGTCTAATCTTCCCAAAATAGCTACTAAACCTATTAAAATAGATTCCCATAACATTCTTCCTTCGACCTCCCTCAAAACGATTCGTTAAGCTCAGTTAGTTTTGCATTTGGTACCTGTTGAGAATATAATCTGATACCGGAATTAACTAATTTTCTAGAAAAATCAACATCTTGCTCAGTAAGATATACTGTTTTGTCATATTTTGTTGAATTATTTTTTTTAGGAATATTTCCCAAATTTATTTCTTCCACTTTTTCTGGAAACTCTCGAATAAATGCATAACATTCCGGTACATTCCCAAAAATAAGTGCAACATTTTCTTTTAGTTTGCTAATCTTGTTCTTTCTCTTTAATGCTTCTTCAACAGAAAAAATATTCAGTTTTGTATTGGTAGGCTTGCTCATCATTAAAGTCTTTTTAGTAATCTCATCGTTATACGCGTTGTCATCGATAATGACAATTCTCCCAATATTATAACTATTTAACCAAGAAACTATGACTTGTCCATGCAATAAACGATAATCAATTCTGATCAATTTAATCATTTTCATTACTCCTTAACAAATTTTACAAATAACGTATAGATAGTTAGATGATATCTACAACAACAAACTCCCATAATTTTCAATATGATTAGCTAAATATATTATTAGATACTCTTTATATTAATAAAAAGACAATAACATAAAATAACGTTTTATCTGCTAAATAAACTGACGAGTTTCTAATGAATACACGAGTTCAAAAACAACCCTAGATTATCTATTTAGTCTATATAACTGAAAAAATGAATGTTTTTAAGCAATTACTTAGAAACCGTACCATTAACGCTAGTAATCCGTGATATATGTTCATATATCATAAAGCAACTCTTCTTTTGCGTTATAGATTATACGTCCTTATCTAATCTCGTATAATCTATCATCAATTATAGTGAAAGCGCTTTTAAAAATCAAGACATTGTTATTATATTCACAATTTTTGATAGCGATAATAAATCAGTTACGAATTAATGAAATCATTTCACTTGCAATTGTTTGAATAGTAATGATAATGTATTTATTATAGGTTTTGTGAAACATGTTTTGGAAAAGCAAACAATATTGCCGCTGGGTGTGGACATGCCGCTATTTTTTCGTGCACTTAACAACGCTCAATATAACTAATAATTGTCAGGCTTGTGAAACAGACAAGTATTGTAGTTTTTAAACAGGTTCATTATTATTACCAAATATTTCAGCTAAGTTATTGTTTGAATTCGAAACGTTTCACTTTTAGCGATTTTCCTGAAACTAAAAACTTCTAAAATCAATAATACACATCTCCATTTGTTTTATCTCCGCTAGATTTTACGCACTCAATTTTTTGAAAGGGGTTTTTTATATGATATGGTTAATTATTCTAGCTGTGGTTGTTATTTTGCTTATCTGGGGGATCATTACTTATAACAAATTTATTAGGTTCCAAGAAAATATTAGTAACGCTATGAGCCAGATCTCGGCTCAGATCGAAAGTCGTTGGGATGCTTTGAGCAATCTCATCACCGCTACTAAAAATTATCAAACATACGAAAGCAAAACTTTAACAAAAATCATTGAAGATCGCTCTAGTGTATCTCGTGATGCTTCCGTAAAAGATGTCGATCAAGATGACCGGCAGTTCAATAATGCTCTGGGGGTGATCAGCGCACTTGCTGAACAATATCCGGATCTAAAAGCAAGTAATGTTTATCTACAAACAATGACTTCTGTTGACAAATATGAAAATCAAGTTCGTGAATCAAGAATGATTTATAACGATACCGTTACTCGCTTCAATCGGACTATCAAAACATTCCCAAATTCACTTCTAGCGAATCCTTTTGGTTTCAAAGAACATAATTACTTCGAAAACACTAAAAGTAAACAGGAGATGCCGCAATGGTCAAAATAAAAATAATTTCAAAACGGCAGGGACTGCTCATCGCTTTTCTTGTCGGTATATTTTGTGTTTTAGCAAATAATGATCAGGTTCGGGCTGATCAAACTGTCAACCACATGGAAATTTCTGTTAATTTGGACAAAAAAGGAACAGCTTTTATTTCTGAAAGATGGAATGTTTCCGCAGATGAGGGTAGTGAGATATATAAAACTCTTAAGTTGGAAGGACCACAAAAATTAAGCAATTACTCGGTTTCAATGGACGGAAAACCAATGAAAAAAACTTCTAACTGGGATCCGGATGCATCTAAAAAAGCAAAAGCCGGTCGCTATGGACAAAATGGCGATGAATTGAATTGGGGGATCACCAAGTATGGCACTCATAGCTACGCCATCAAATACGCGATCTCAAATTTTGTCGAACAGACTAAGACTAAACAAATGATCAATTGGACATTTCTAGAGGATGACGTTGAGATCTCACCTCAAGATATTGCCATTAGGATCGAAGATCAAAATCACACATTCAGTAAGGCTAATGGCTATGGTATTTGGGGATTCGGTTTTGACGGAGAGACCCAATTTAATGATCAGGGAAAAATTGATGTCAAAAATAACAAATCGCTAAACGATGATAATTATGTCAAAATTTTAATGGAGATCCCTAAAGGAACATACAAAACGCCCTACCACTTAAACAGAACATTTGATAGTGTAGTTAAAGATGCGTTTAAGGGTAGTGATTTCAATTACCAGGACTACAAATCTGGCAAAAACATAAAAAATTACCGTTTGAACCGAATAATTTGGATCGTAGTCGGTTTGTGTGCAGTCTTAGGTTTCTTAATAGTCATTTGGTTTGTCCTTGGAGTAAGAAACTATTCACGTTATTATCCACGAATAAAAAAATTGCAGAAACAAAATAAAGGACAATATTTCCGGAATATCACTGCAGATAATATTTTTGAACTATACTTCATACTCTTGTTGTTCCCTGGCAGTCGAGAACAAAAGAACAACGACCTTCTAACCGCGGGGCTCCTTCAGTTAGTTAAAAATGGGAACGTCAAGCAAGAATCTGTTAAAGGAAAAAAATCAGCCAAACAAAAGTCACAATTTGTTCTATTAAAAGAACCAGAAGAAGATGCACCTGATCCACTTAAATCACTATACACAGTTCTATACCAAGTTGAAAAAGGTAACGTGGTAGCGGAATCTGACTTATCTAAATATCTGGGACGTAGTGAGAATTGGCGAGAATTGATACAAGATTTCTTTGATTACAGTTATGACTATTGTATGGAATATGGTTTGGTCCAGAAAAGTGAAGATGCTTTGAAAACACGTGATAAGCACAAGCGTAAAGCATTCCGTTGGGCCAAATGGTTATTGATAGCTGACTATCAAATAACTGACGAAGGGATGAAGATCCGGACACAGCTAGCACAGTTGAAAAATTATTTAGAAGAATTCTCTCTCTTAAATGAAAGAAACATCAAAGAAGTCAGCCTCTGGGACGACTATATGTTAGCAGCTGCAGCTCTTGGAATCCTGGACAAGGTTGAAAAACAACTAAACAAAGTCTACCCTGAGTATGCAAAAGAAAGTGTTTATTATAGTACTAGTGATCATCCATTTACACATGTTTCTACTTTCAGTAGTCATGTAAGCTATTCTTCTTCTGGTTCTGGCGGTTCATCCAGTTCCGGCGGTGGTGGCAGCACTGGTGGTAGTTCCGGTGGCGGTGGTTTCCGCTGATCAATTAAAAATAATGAGACTAAAGCTCTCTGGAAACGGAGGGCTTTTCCTTTGGCCTTATTTAAAAAAACTCCTGGTTGGTTCGATCAGAGTAGAAACTCTGACCTAAATTAAATTGATGGGTTATGGGCTCAATTAGCTGCAATTAGCTGTTTTTCGGACTTAAATAGTTGCAATGTTGGCCAATTACCCACTTTTCGGACCCAAATACCCTTGATGTTGAGCCAATTAGCAGACTTTCGGACCCAAATACCCTCGACGTTGGGCCGATTAGCAGACTTTCGGACCAAAGTGGCCCCGATGTTGGGCCAATTAGCAGACTTTCGGACCCAAATACCCTTGATGTTGGGCCAATCAATCATATAACCACAGCTTTAGGTGTTTTGCTACAAGCCGATTTCTTTAATTTACCACGAAGCAAACAAATTGAGCAAAAACGACCCAATAAAAAAGCTGCAGAAGTTAAAAACTTTCTACGGCTTTCTCATTAATAATGGCTAATTTACCCTTAGTCCATTATTTATTTTTACTAAAGGATCAACTAATTGTTTTTCAGATCCTCGATCGAGTTAATATCCTTCATATACTTCGGAACAGCTAAACCGATCCGAGCACCCTTCAAGTTTGTCCGGACATAATCATACTGTCCTTTATATTTCTGAGCAAAGGCCTTCTGAGTGTTTGGCAGCTCGGCAGTGACCGTAGCGTCAGCCTTATCTGAAACAATAGCTTGCCACATAACTTCAACATCCAGTTGCTGGATCGTTACATCGTAGTTTTTCTTCTTCAGCAGTTGTTCAACAACATTAGAAGCGGCAATTTCATAGTCATACGGCATATAAACTAACTTGATCTTCTTACCTTTGCCGTCAGGAACACCTTTCAGCATTTCATTAACTCTCTTAGGATTATCCTTCATATACTTCTGTGCGGCTTTTGTAGTATCCATACCCTCATGAATATTCATCATGACAGGTTCAGCCTCTTTTTCCAGGTCCCAATGGAAATTTTGTAACAACTTATAAGCACCAGGGTTATCTTTCTTCAAACCTTTACGTGCAATAGTTGCTTCGTGTTCGCCCTTACCAAACACGTTCTTTGGATCTTTCAACCACTTAATTGGGTATTCAGAAAACATCCAATGTGGCTGATAAGCTGTAACAACTACTGGTTCCTTGTACTTAATAGCTTTATCCAACGTAGACGTCATAGCGGCAGTCGAACTAGGCATAAGCTGCCAGTTGGCTTTCTTCAACCCATACTTGTTCAAAGCCGTTGTTGCGTTACCCATTTCACCAGCGGAAGCATCGATCCCAGTGATCGTATAATTAAGTTGTTCGCCTAAATCTTTACTTTGATCGTAAGCAGCTGGTTTTGCTCCACACGCACCTAAAATAAGAGTCAATCCTAAAACCGCAATACTGCTAAGCAGTAAAGTAAACTTGCGTTTCAAAAAATTTCCCCCTTTTAATGTGATGGTTTAGTAATAGATTGAGTGATCCGGTCCAAGATGATAGCGACGATAACCACGGCGATACCAGAAGCGAAACCTGCACCAGCATCGTTACGTCCAACAGCGAAGTAAACCTGTGTACCTAAACCAAGAGCACCGATCATAGATGCAATAACGACCATTGAAAGTCCCAGCATCATAGTCTGGTTAACACCGGACATGATCGTGGTCTTGGCCATTGGTAACTGCAGGCCGATCAATTTTTGCCAGCTAGTCGAACCAAAGGAATCGGCAGCTTCGATCAGATCTTCCGGAACTTGACGGATACCAAGGTTAGTCATCCGTACTGTTGGCGGCATAGCGAAGATCACGGAAGCAAATACACCTGGGACCATCCCGATTCCGAAGAACGCAACGGCTGGGATCAAGTAAACGAAGGCTGGCAGAGTCTGCATGAAGTCCAGAATCGGTTTGATCACAACTTCTGCTTTCGAACTCTTAGCCATCCAGATCCCAAGAGGGACCCCGATAATGATCGCGATCACACTGGAAGATAATACCAGTGTTAAGGTCTGCGTCATGTCACGCCAGTAACCTAAGTTCCAGATCAACAGTAGGCCTAGGACTTCAAAGACCATAAAGCCGACTTTCTTTTGACCACGCTTGACCCAGTATGTTAAACCTAAAATCACCAAAATGAACAACCATTCAGGCAAGAGATCAAAGACCCATTGTATCCCGTCAATGATCGCTTGGAAGAAGGCCGTAATACTATTGAAAAAACCTGTAAACTGACTGATCCAATCAACACCCGAGTTGATCCAGTCAGCCAAAGGTAATGAACTGATTTTATCCATTAAGCGCTCACCTCTTCACCAGAAATTGCTGCCAAGACAGTCCCACGTAAGATGATCCCTAAGAGATGATCATCGTCATCAACTACGATATAAGGAATTGGCGTCTTCGAAATATCGTTGATCAGATCGTTGATCGGTGTATCAACGTGGGTCTTCGGAACATCAGTCTTCAACACCGACTTCAGATCCTTGCTACCCTTTTTGACCAATTCAGACACATCGTCCGCATCCGCGAAACCAACGAACTTGTTTTCATTATCCACAACATAGATCGAGGAAATATCATTATCCCGCATCCGCCGTAAAGCAACCCGTGGGCCGGCTTTAGCGATATTAACTACATGGGCCTTAGCCATCACGCTGCCTGCGGTAAGCACTTGTGTCCGGTCAACACCTTCAATAAAGCGCTCAACGTAGTCATTTGCTGGGTGTGTCAAAATATCTTCAGGTTCACCGATCTGTTCAACATTACCATCACGCATGATCATGATCCGATCACCCAATTTGAGAGCTTCGTTCAAATCATGGCCGATAAAGATAATGGTTTTGTGCATTCTTTCTTGGATCTGCAACAAAAGATCTTGCATTTCCTTCCGGTATAACGGATCCAAAGCGGAAAAGGCTTCGTCCATAAGTAAGATCTCTGCGTCATTAGCCAATGCACGTGCTAAACCAACACGTTGTTGCATACCACCAGATAACTGATCAGGATATTGTTGATCATAACCATTCAAACCAACAAGTTCCAAAGCATCCTTAGCCTTTTTCTCTTGTGTTTCTTGGTCGATCTTTTTAAGTGCTAACCCGTACTCTGCATTTTTCAAAACTGTCAAGTGTGGGAACAAGGCAAAGTTCTGGAACACCATTCCTATCTTGTCTTGACGTAATTTACGTAAGTCCTCTTTTGACAACTGCATAACTTTTTGGCCATCAATTTCGACATCTCCATCAGTCGAATTGATCAAACGATTGACCATACGGATGATAGTAGACTTACCACTACCAGAAAGTCCCATGATCACAAATATTTCGCCATCATTAACAGTAAAGCTTGCTTGGTTGACCCCAACTGTGCAACCTGTTTGAGCAAGGATCTCTTTTTTACTTTTACCATCGCTCAACAATTTTTTTGCTTGGGGGATTTGTTTACCAAAAATCTTAGTTAAATTAGAAACTTTAACTTTTTCTGTCATTCTGTTTTACTCCTCCCTTTTTAAACGTACCCAACCATTATTTCAAACAACCACCCTATAAGTCAAATTATCCACTCCAAAACCAACAGAAAATAATTATTGTACTAATTGTTTTTGGTTAATATTTTGAAGCTTATTTCAGATAGTGAAAAATTACAATGACTAATATAATAGTAACTGTAAACGATTATTAATTTCAAAGGATTAGCTTAAAAGCTATATACTAAATTTCTATATTGAATTTTTTTAATTTTATAAATTTGGCAAAATATTTGACAGGATCGGCTGTTTAAAGGTTCATTTTTTTGCCTTTGTTACCTAAAAAACAGTATACTTAGTTACACAAACCACAAATGAATGCTGACATATTAACGTCTAACAAACATAGGAGGAATAGAGATATGCATTGGATATGGGTTTTGATCGTTGGAGCCGTAATTGGTGCCATTGCTGGTGGGATCACCAGCCAAGGAAAATCAATGGGCTGTGCCGCAAATATCGTAGCTGGCTTAGTTGGTTCTTCTCTGGGACAAGCACTTCTGGGAGACTGGGGTCCTCAAGTTGCTGGGATGGCAATAATCCCTTCGATAATCGGAGCAGTGATCGTTGTATGGATAGTTGCATTTATAATTTCGAAAAGTAATTGAATAATTATCTCTCACAAAAAAGACTTCGCTTTTATCGATAGAAGCGAAGTCTTTCTTTTTATTCACTTTAAAGAAGAAATTATTTTTCTGCCTCCAAGTTTGCTTGTTCTTGAGCCAACAACTTCCGGTCGTAGATCCGTGCAAATGGATAATAAACCAGTCCAGCAGCAATCACATCGACGATTGCCAGAATAACTGATCTCCAGTCACCACCGGTGCCCAAGAAGGCCCCAATACCAAGTGGGGATGGCCATGGCATCTGTGCAATAATTTGACTTGTAATACCCAATTTAATGGACCAGTATGTCAATGATGCGGTCACAACTGGGGCCAACATGAATGGAATGGATAGATATGGGTTATAGACAATTGGTGCACCGAAGATGATCGGTTCATTAATGTTAAAGATAGCTGGTGCAATTGCAGCACGACCTAAAGTCTTCAACTGAGCTGACTTAGCCATAAAGGCCATGAAGATCACTAGGCCTAAAGTAGCACCTGAACCTCCAATAATAACAAACATATTATTAAATTCGCCGGCAAAAACCATATGTGCCCCGTGTGCATTCAAAGTCAAGTTATTCAAAGTGATCGGCGTGATAAAGGCACCAATAATATTGGCACCGTGAATACCCAAGACCCACAGCAGTGAGATCAGCAATTCAATAACAACGATCCCAAGCCAACTATTAGTCAAATTAGTAACAAAACTAAATGGCATAGCAATAACGTTATAAATGTCAGTGTTAAAACCAATTAAGATCCCATCGATCAGCAAAACAACAAAAGAAACAATAAATGTCGGGACCAAAGCAGTAAAGGCATTTGAAACTCCAGTAGGTACTTGTTCCGGCATTCTGATGGTCAAGTTTTTCTGAACAATAATTTGATAGATCTTAACCGCTAGTAAAGCCATGATAATACCAGTAAAGATACCACCAGTACCCAAGCGGTCCAATCCACCAGCACCTGATCTCCAGCCGTTGATAACTGTTTCTGTTTTATTAGTCACATTTACTAATGAAAAGATACCGCCTTTAATGGCTAATTCTGGAATTGTCATAAAGAACGCAAAAACGGATAACAAAGCACCGTTAACTGGGTCGAGATTTAACTTCTCCTCATCTCTAATAATTCTCGTGTATTCATAACCAATAACGATCGTAAAGTACAGGGCTAAAATACCCATCGTCGTTTGGTTGGCGATCATATACAAATCAGTGATCTTAACAAATGTAGCATTGAAGAAACCAGTCAAACCTTTAAAAACTGTCGGTAAAATATTTAAAACCAAGAACATAGAACCCACGATCGTAAATGGAATACTTGCTAGTCCAGCTGCCATAATAGCCCGAACGATCCGAGTTGAAGCAATTTTCCCCATTGGGGCCATGAGTTTATCGTTTAAAAATTTCATGAATTTATTATCTTCACCCATAATATTTTTTCTCCTTTGTTTAACGTCAATTTTGAATGACGCTTATTTAAAGACTGGAAACACAGAGAACTATGATTGCGGTTACATTTGTTTTGTTATAAAAAAGAATACTTTGTTCATGCCCAACCTTGACTCAAATTCACCCAAACCTAAACAACGATATCTTTCTGTGATCATCCGGTCCAAAAAAATTAAAAACGCCATAAATGTGCGACACGAATACCTTGGTCTGCCCTCCTTCACTCATATTAAAGCGCTTTAATTCCTTCATATACATTATAATATGTTGGTACCATTTTTACAAGTGCCTTTAAATTTTTCGTGCTTTTTTATAATTTTACAGCAACCTGTACTTTGAATCCTAAAAAAATAGATCGTTGTTTTCTTCATACCAACGATCTATTCTTTCTTCTCTTTATTTATTTGTTGATCGCATCGTCATAGTCACGCATTGTTTTCAAATAACGATCACGATCATTTTCAATCAAGTGGACACGTCTTTCCATATACAAACATAAGAGTATGCCTAAAAGCAGCAAAGTAATGATCAGTACCTTTCCTTTGGGGGACATAAACGGATAAAAGTCTGTAAAGAAAGGGGTCATACAAACTATCAACAAACCTAAGTTAATGATTATTTGTAGCCAGAAATAAAATTTGGAGCAGCGTAATTTGTTAGAACTATCATGCAACTTTTTAAAGTGTTCCCACACAACTGGCAAGACTGCAACTATCAACAACAAAGGCAATAATAGAGTGATCTGCCGTGCATGTATCAGTAATATAAACCAGTATAAATTCAAGAAAAAGAAAAACGCAGCAACATATCTAAATAACAAAAAACGATTGAAGGACATAGTTTCTTTACTTTGTTTTTTTCGCTGTTCTTCTATTTTTTTTAAATCTTGTCTTTTATTTTTAGCCATGTTCTACCCCAACTTTTTTTATCCTGATATTTTAATTTTGTCGCGCTTAGTTTTCCAGATCCGCACCATTTGTCTTGATCACCCTTTGGTACCAATAGAATGAATCTTTTCTTGACCGTGCCAAAGTTCCGTTACCATCATCATCTTTGTCAACGTAAATAAATCCATAACGTTTTGACATTTGACCAGTACTTGCTGAAACTAAGTCGATGCAGCCCCAAGGAGTATATCCCATCAAATCTACACCATCAAGTGTGACTGCTTTTTTGGCTTCTTCCAAATGTTTGCGCAAATAATCCACTCGATATGGATCATGAATGCTGCCATCTTCTTCAACCTGATCGACTGCACCCAAGCCATTTTCCACAATAAATAATGGCAAATGATAACGATCAGTCAGGTCGTTCAGCCCATAGCGCAAACCAACAGGATCGATCGACCAGCCCCAGTCGCTTGTTTCCAAATGCGGATTTTCACTTATAACATCGTCAGGAGCTACCAAGTTATCAGCAGTCTCTTTCTTCGAACTCACCGCCATCGATTGGTAATAACTGAAACCAACATAGTCAACTGTTCCTTCCTCTAGAACGACTTGATCTTCAGCCGTAATATCTGGACGATAACCTTTCCGTTCAACATAAGCTTCAATACCTTTGGGATATTCACCCCAAACTTGGACGTCCGAAAACCAAAAGCGTCGTTGATTGACCTTTTGCGCCAGTAAGATGTCTTCTGGATCTGAAGAAGCAGGATAAGCTGGCGTATAGTTGATCATTGTCCCGATTTTAAAGTCAGAGTTGATCTTCTTACCTTCTTTTACAGCCAGAGCGCTGGCAACTAACTCATAATGAGCAGCCTGATACATTTCTGCTTCATTATTACTATCGTCATCCAAGAGTAAACCGGAGTTTGTGGCCATTGCGAAATCATTATTGAATGCTGCCTGGTTGTCAATTTCGTTAAAAGTCATCCAATATTTGACCTGGTCTTTATAGCGTTTAAAACAAGTTGTCGCAAAACGTAAGAAAAAATCGATCGTTTCCCGACTGCCAAAGCCATTATATTTCTTAACTAAATGCCATGGCATTTCAAAGTGAGCCAAAGTCACAACTGGTTCGATCCCGTATTTATGGCATTCTGCAAAAAGATCGTCATAAAACTTAAGCCCTTCTTCGTTTGGCTCTGTTTCATCGCCATTCGGGAAGATCCGAGTCCAGGCGATCGATATCCTAAAACATTTAAAGCCCATTTCAGCAAATAAGGCGACATCTTCCTTGTAATGTCCATAAAAGTCAATGGCATCATGGTTAGGGTAATTTTTGCCCGGTAAAACGCCATCGGTTATCTCACGCGGAACACCATTTTCTCCAGCGGTCATCACGTCAGCTACAGAGACGCCTTTGCCTCCTTCTTGCCAACCGCCCTCTAATTGGTGAGCAGCCACAGCACCACCCCATAAGAAGCCTTCTGGAAATGAATTTTCAACCATCACTCAACACTCCTTTATCCTATTAAAGTCATTATAAAGCGCTTTCCATAGAAATTATAACTTATTGGTACAACTTCGTCAATAAAGGATGTTTTATCTAACCTTTTTAGCCTTATAATTTATAATTACCTGTTTTTTTACAAAAAAAGACCATGCAATAGCATGCATGATCCTAATAATGAGTATCAACTCGATAATCAAACTAATTTCAACAAATTTTCGATCAATTTTTGGTTATCTGTTAACAGCTTCTGGTAATCTTCGTTACTGAAATCTCCAATACCTTGGATACACTGAGCCAACTTTTGCTCGATCTGTGGTTTTAATGCTTCTCCATCTTCTGTCAAACTCACGACTAGCTGTCTTTTATCTTCTGGTGGGCGCACACGTGTGATCCATCCTGCGCTCTCAAGCCGACGTAATAAGGGTGTCAGTGTATTACTTGCAAGATGCAGAGTTTGTCCCAGATCATGCAAGTTACGTTCATTTTTTTCCCATAATGCTAACATAACCAAATATTGCGGATAAGTTAAACGATATTCATCTAAAATTTGCTGGTAAAATTTTGCAAAAAGACGATTAGCGTTATAAACCGAAAAGCACAGCTGATTTGCCAGTTCCATATCTTGTTTTGCCAAAGTTAATCGTCTCCTTTCATATTTGATAGTATTCGTGCTTTTCAAATAAAGCGTACACGACTTATCTTTAATATACCATATATTGGCTAGATTCGCTGCTCTAGTTGCCTGGGCATAAAAAATCGTCTCCTTGTTTTGATCTTCAGGATATTCAGCTCCGCTAAAGCGAAGAAATTTTATTCAAAAGCCGATCAATACTCCTAGGTATATAACTGTTGGTAACCGCTTATATTTGTTATTATAAAAGCTAACACAGAACAGTCAAAAAAGGAGTGACTACAATGACACGTGATAAAAACAAAAAAATGAAAACAAGTATGTTTACAGGTATGATCGTCCTTGTTTTAGGTATAATTTTGTGCTTAGGCAGCCTACTTTTTAATTGGGTTACGTCGAATGACGGTAACGGCGCAAATATCGGGGCTGGAATTTTATTTTTGGTCAGTGTCGTTGTCATTTTTTGTGGGCTGATCACCTGTTTTATTAGCGCTTTTATAAAACGCTAGACACACAAAAGTATTGTAACTTTATTTGACGTACGCTAAAAAAGCCCTCTTAATATAGTAGATACAAAAGTAATCGACGTCTATATCTACTATAAGAGGGGCATATTCATTTTTTAACAAATTTTCCTATTCAACTCTAAGACTGAACTAACTTCCCTTATTATTCTGACTTATTTGCTTTTTTAATAAAAGTTTCGATTTGTTCCGGTGTGATACCAGTCATCTCAGCTGAACGTAATGGAATATTTTCGAATAATTCTCTGTTCGAATCGCTCTCAAGCAAGTGGGTCAATTTCTGGCCCACTTCTGTATTAGCAATTACATCTTTCAAATCAGCACGATGTAAAACTTCACCGATATAAGTGTCTCTTGTCACAGCAGAAACTGCTTCTGGATAACCGTGAATCTCAATTTCTTGCGCTAGACGAATATCGCGTGAGGATGACCCAATTTGAACAAAGTAACTACCATTATCTACCTGCCAAGTTTGAGTGTCTGCGTTATACCATGAAAAAGCATTCTCATCCAACGAAAGCTGAACGGTTTTACTTTCATTTGCCTCTAAATGTATTTTTTCAAACTGCTTCAATTCTTTAGCGGCCTTTTCGATCCGGCTAGTTCTGTTAGAAACATAGACTTGAATGACTTCACTCCCGGCAACATCCCCACTATTTCGAATCTTAACGGAGAGATCAAAACCATTGTCTTTTTCTTTGATATCTAGACCCTCATAAGAAAAAGTCGTATAACTCAAGCCATGTCCAAATGGGAAAAGCGGAGCGATTTTTTTCTTGTCATAGTAGCGATAGCCAACAAAAAGGCCCTCATGGTAATTTTCTTCAGTCGGGTCAGCATTAAAGGTCAATGCCGTTGGCGTATCTTCCAACCGTTCAGGGAAAGTTTCTGCCAATTTACCGGAAGGATCGACCTTGCCACTCAAAACATCCCAGGTAGCTTCCCCAACAGTCTCTCCTGCCAAATAAGTTTCCAAAACACCCTTAACATGCTCGATCCACGGCATAGTAACTGCTGAACCGTTTTGCAAAACTACGACCACGTTTTGATTTACTTGGCTGATAGCTTCAATCAACTCATTTTGATTGTCAGGTAAGGCAATTTGTTCCTTGTCAAAGCCTTCTGATTCAAATTCTTCGGGATAGCCGGCAAAAATGACTACCTTATCCGCCGATTTGGCAGCTGTCACCGCTTGATCAATCAACGGGTCGTCAAGAGTTTGATCGATGTGATAGCCTTTTTCAAACTGATATTTTGCATGATCCCCTTCAATACTATCTAATGGTGTAGATACATGATAAGCATTGATATGAGAACTGCCACCTCCTTGAAAACGCGGATCGCTTGCTAGTTCACCCACCACCAGAATGTTATCATTTTCTTGAATAGGCAATATCTTGTCATCATTTTTCAACAAGACCATACTATCAGCAGCTAACCGCCGCGCAAAATCATGCTGTTCTTGTTTATCATAAGATGTCTTTGCCCCAACCTTGGCCGTCAATTTGTCTACAAGCTGCAACACTCGCAAAACAGACCTGTCTAAATATTTTTCATCCAACTGTCCATTATTGACAGCGTCGATAATAGTTTGCTTAGAGATCTCTCCTTTACCTGGCATTTCTACGTCAAGCCCCGCCTGAATGGAAGCCACCTGATCTGCAACAGCTCCCCAATCGGACATAACAATTCCGTCAAACCCCCATTCTTGGCGCAAAATATCAGTTAATAACCGTGGATTTTGTGCATTCAAAGTGCCATTTAAAGGGTTATAGGAACACATTATCGTATAAGGTGCTGCCTTTTTAACGATCGTTTCAAAAGCACGCAAGTAGATCTCACGTAATGGACGTTCCTTTATATTGGAAGAAGCAGTAAAGCGCTGATTTTCTCGGTTGTTAGCAGCGAAATGTTTGACACTGACACCGACATTCTTACTCTGAACTCCCTGAACATAGGCAGTACCCAACTCTCAAGCCAAATATGGGTCTTCAGAAAAATACTCAAAATTACGGCCACCTAAGGGACTGCGCTTAATATTAACCCCGGGGCCCAATAATACGGAAACTCCTTCAAAACGAGCCGCATCACCTAGATGTTCTCCAAGTTCACGCAGTGCAGAACGGTCAAAAGAGCTAGCCATCAGATTTTCGGCAGGAAAACCTATCGCCTCCACACTCTCATTAAGACCCAAGGCATCACTATCGCCAGCTTGCTTTCTTACACCTGCTGGACCATCAGTTAAGTTAACTGATGGGATATCCAAGCGATCAATAGGCTCTGTATACCAATAATCTTTCCCTGAAACCAGTGATGCTTTCTCATCTAGAGTCAGTTCGTTTAACAACTCTTTTGGACTTCTATTCATTTTATCCATTCCCCTCACTTACGAAGTTACAATTATACCCTACTACTTTTGCTGCTTATCAAATAAAGTTTATTTACGGCGTAATAAAAAATTAAGGTTAGTTGAAAGCAGTTACCAAATTATGTTACGGTCACTTTAAAAGGAATGGAGGTCATCTTATGGTTGACTGGAAATACGGGCTAGTTTGTTTGTTGTGGTGGGTCCCTGCTGTACTAGGATGGGATTTGCTATTTGGAACAAACGGACAGCTAACATCTAACATAGGTGTAGTTTTGCTGCTTATCTTTTTTGTTAGTGGTATTTTTATTTACGGAAAGAAGTCTCCCTATCAAAGAAAAAATCGCCGACCAACTGTTAAATATTTTGCTGCCATTTTTCGGATAGTCTTTATGGTCATACTGCTTTCACTCATATGGTCACTGCCAAATAAAGAAGCTGACTACACGTTATTTGACTTCATCTTTCCTTTTTTCCTTGCTTTGTTCGATATTGTCCCTTGCTTTTTCACTGAGTCTAAATTTAACAAGAAAGAAACTTCGGCCGATTAAAGGATGTTCAAAAAAATCAATAGTAACATCTCCATCTAGTGTTATCTAAACTTAAACACTGAAAGTCTCCGACAAAATAAGTCAGGGAGACTTTTTTGTTTACGATATAAACAGCCCTTACAAATACCGTGTAATGATAGCAAATAATAACCGGAGCATACAATGATAAAACAACATTCGCATTTAAAAAAATAAATTTATTGTCCCATTTCCCCCTTTACTTCTTTTCTTCTTTAAATTACAATGAGTAACCATTATTATTCATTAGAATATGATAAGGGTATTTTAATTTGTGGAAGGTCGTGAGCCAAATGGCTAAAAAAGAAGGATCTGAGGTATTCGATGACTATTCCACTAGTCGGGTCCCTAAAGATAAGCGTGATCCAATGTGGAAAGTTCTAATGGTTCAGATCGGTGGATTTGTGGCATTAAGTCAGTTTATGCTTGGTGCTGAACTTGGATTTGGTATGACTTTCCGCAACGCTGTACTGTCTACAGTACTGGGAAGTGTTATTTTACAATTTATTGGCTTTGGGCTTGGCTTAGCCGGTCAACGTGAAGGCCTAGCAACTAGTCTCTTGTCCAAATGGGCTGGTTTTGGAACACTTGGTTCGGCTGTAGTTGGTCTGACATTTGCGATCAGCTTGATCGGTTGGTTTGGTATCCAAAATTCTGTCTTTGCACAAGGGATAGTTTCTTTGCTGCCGGGAGATCCTAACTATCAATTAATAGCTACCATCACCGGATTAGCAGTTACTTTCTCAGTGATTTTCGGATTTGAAGGACTTAGCTGGACTACAAATATTTCCGTTCCCGCTTTTATTATTGTGATGGGGGTTGCAACTTATAACATGCTAAAGGGCCATACACTAACAGGTCTAGTCACAATGGCAGCTCCTGGTGCAAGCATGACGCTCAGTGCTGGGATCACCATGGTTACTGGGAATTTCATTGTTGGAGCTATTATTATGCCCGACATCACACGGCGAACTAAAAACGGGATCGATGTTTTTTGGGTCTCAGTGATCGGAACACTCGTTGGTGAATTAGGTGTTAACGTGATCGGGATCTTGATGGCACATGCTGTCGGCACTCCAAACATCATGCCAATTATTTACCAATTATCGGGATTGCTTGGGATCGCGTTAGTTGTTCTTTCAACGATCAAGGTCAATGACCTCAACCTTTATTCCGCTAGTTTGGATATTGTTAACTTTTTCAAACAAGTTTTGCACGTGAATTTCAACCGTGCGTGGGTCACGATCATCGCCGGTTGTGTGGGTACATTCTTATCGGTTATTGGTGTGATCGACAAATTCTCTTCCTTCTTAACTGTACTAGGGGCCGTCTTCCCTCCAGTTGCATCGATCATGTTTGTCGATTACTGGATCTTAAAACGCAGCAGACGAGAATTAGCGCAAAGTAAAGCAAACGGCACCTTACCTACTCAGGCTGAAAAATTTCCACTGGTAACCATCGTTGCTTGGGTTGCCAGCGTAATTTTAGGTTATGTGATCAAGTGGGGGATTCAATCGATCAATGTTTTAGTATTGGCAGCTGTAATTTATTACGTAGGAATGAAATTATTTGATAAAAAGGTACCGGCAGATCAAGGATCTGTCAGTCAAGAAAAAAATTAGTAAAAAGGAGATATAATGAAATGACTCGGCAAATTGGGGTAGAAGAAATAAAACAGATCGCGATAGGTGCAGCGTTACTGGGCTCTGGTGGTGGCGGGAACCCTTACATCGGAAAAATGATGGCGATCTCTGCGGTTAAAGAACATGGTCCAGTCACTCTGATGTCGCCAGATGAAGCCCCAGCTGACGCATTTTTTGTTTCAGCTTCAATGATCGGTGCGCCGGCAGTGGCTATGGAAAAATTCCCAAATGGGACGGAATTCGAACGTTCCTTTGACATGTTCGCAAAATATAGTGGTCAAAAGATCTACGGTACTTTTCCAGTTGAAGCTGGTGGCATCAACTCTATGATGCCGATCGTAGCAGCGGCCAAAATGGGGTTACCGGTCCTGGACGTCGATGGTATGGGACGTGCTTTCCCCGAATTACAGATGTCGACTTTTGTGTTAGCCGGACACCCTGTAACACCAATGGTTTTAACAGACGAACGTGGAAATACTTCTCTGGTCAATACCGTTGATTCCGTATGGGCCGAAAAAATCGGCAGAAATATCACTGTTCAAATGGGAGCCTCGTCTACCAGTGCCAGTGATGGAATGAGCGCTAAAGAGCTGGGTGAAGCTGGTGTTGTAAATATCATGACTTTTTGCCAGCAGATCGGTCAGCTGATCCAAAACGCTAACGACTTTAATTCTACTACCGAAGCTTTGGATGAATTACTAAAATTAACTCACGGTTTTCATTTATTGAGTGGGAAAATCGTTGATATCTCTCACGTGACCGAAGGCGGGTTTAACTATGGGACAACAACCATCCAGGGTTTGGACAAAGACAGTGATAAAACGGGAGAGATCTCATTTCAAAACGAAAATATTATCATGAAAGTCAACGGACAGGTACTAGCTACCGCCCCTGATCTGATCATGATGATCGATGCAGATACTCTACAACCTGTCACCAACGAAGAAGCTCATTATGGTAAACGAGTCAATGTTATTGGCTTACCTGCCAATGAAAAATGGCGGACTAAAGCTGGCATTGAATTAGTGGGTCCTCGTTACTTTAAATATGATGTAGATTATGTGCCGATCGAAAAAAGATATGCTAATTATCAAGCGCAGAAAGGTTAAGGTGTAGTTAATAATGTATAAATTAGGAATAGATGTTGGCGGTACGAACACAGATGCAGCCATTTTAAATGAAAAATTAGACGTCATTGCTTATACTAAAACTCACACCACAGACGATATTCAAAGCGGTATTAGCAGCGCGATCCACACGGTCATCCAGGATAGCCAAGTAGACCCTGACAAGATCAGTCAAGCAATGCTCGGAACTACCCAAGCAACCAACGCCATCGTTGAGAGAAAAAACTTAGGACAAGTTGGTGTCTTGCGGATCGGTTACCCAGCCACAGCGTCGATCGTTCCTTACACCGAATGGCCAGAAGATATTGTTCAAACCTTGTCAGGCACATATTCTTTAGTCCACGGTGGCTACGAATTCAATGGTGATCCTCTTTCTGCTTTTGACGAGGATGAAATTCGCCAAGTTTTGGAAGGTTGGCAAGGCAAAGTCGACGGTGTTGCAGTAGTCTGTGTCTTTTCTTCGATCAACGCTGACCAGGAACAAAAAGCCATTGATCTTGTTCACGAAGTCCTGGGCAAGGACTTTCCAGTTTCTAAATCAGCAGACATTGGTTCTGTCGGTTTGATCGGTAGAGAAAACGCAACGATCTTAAACACCGCCTTGTTCAAGGTCATCAAAAAAGTGACTAACGGTTTTTCTTATGCCTTGAAAGCAGAGCATGTCACCGATGCTAAAGAATACTTATGCCAAAACGACGGAACATTAATGGCCCTAGATTACGCAGAACAGTATCCTATTTTAACGATCGGCAGTGGCCCTACCAACAGTATTCGAGGAGCTGCTTATCTTTCTGGCAAGAAGAACGCACTAGTCTTAGATATTGGAGGAACAACTTCTGATATTGGGGCACTCGTCAACGGTTTTCCCCGTGAATCTTCCAAATCCGTGGTCGTCGGTGGAGTTGAAACCAACTTTAGAATGCCGGACATTTTCTCAGTTGGCTTAGGTGGCGGAAGTGTCGTCCATAAAGCAGACGACGGTTCGATCACTGTTGGGCCTGACAGTGTTGGCTACGAGATCACAGATAAAGCCAAAGTCTTCGGCGGAGATGTAGTTACAGCAACAGATATCGCAGTGCGCATGGGAATGACAGAACTTGGCGACCCTAGTTTAGTTGCTGACATTCCTGAAGAAGATGCGGTCAAAGCTCTTCAAGCAATCAAACAGATCTTAGAAGATGGTATTGACCAAATGAAAACCAGCGCTGAGGACATTAGTTTGATATTAGTTGGTGGCGGTTCGATCATTTCCCCTAAAGAATTGGCCGGAGTGTCTGAAGTTTATACTAATGAATTTGGTGGTGTTGCCAACGCGATCGGCGCCACTATCGCTCAAATCGGCGGTGAATTCGAGAAAATGTATCAATATGTAAGTATCCCTCGAAAAGACGCTTTAGATGACGCAACTAAATACGCCTCAGAGCACGCAGTCAGCGCCGGGGCCCTAGCCGATACACTTGAAGTTGTTGAAGTATCCGAAACTCCGCTGTCTTACGCACCAGGCGACACAACTAAAGTGAAGGTCAAAGTCGTGGGTGACGCCCAAACAATGCAATAGATCGTAATTAAGTCCGTAAAGGGAATTGCTGTCCCTTCAAGACAGTAACTCAAAACTAACTAAACAGACATAAAGTCGCCCCGTAACTTGCGAAAGTTATAATGGGGCGACTTTTTTCTCTTCTGCAAATTATAGATTTTTATAAAACTCTGAAATATTTATCGGTTGAAACTTTGGTAATTTTATCACAAAATAGTACTTGTAGTAAAAAGTCAGGAGTACACATATTTATGGTAAAAAAAATCATTATTACATTTATATCTGCTATAGTAATGATAGTAGCAGTCTTCGTCACATTAGTTTTTTCTTTCGACCATCGTATACAAAACGCTACGGAAAAAACACTAAACAATGAAATAGTAAGCAAAGACTATTCCGCTTTGAGAAAGCAGTCCGACAATTATTCCTATACATTCCTAAAAAAGCAAAAACATATCACAGTCACCTTTTTAGCAGACAATCAAGGATCAGGGAGACTTGCCTACTACCCAGCAAAAATTAATGGGAAAGATACTTTTTGGATCACGACTTCACTCAAAAACATTTTTATTCCTCATTCGGAAATACAAGAGATCTATCATTTCAAAAATGATGAAAAGTAAAGATTTGACTGTTAATAACGCCCAGGAGCCTTAATTTTAAAATGTTCGCGCACTTTATTACCGCCCGTTTACCGTATTCGACTACAACAAAAGGCCATACCAAATGACTTATTTTCTCTCATTTGGTATGGCCTTTGTTTTTTTGTTCCGTAATATTCTAAAATTATGAAATTAAAGTTTTATCCAGTAAATTACCCCATGGCTCCATTGGGATCTAGCATCGTCAATACAGAATAAGTGACATCAGGAAAACCAAAGATCATTTGTTCCAAATCTGCATTGGTTAACCCTTTATCGACCACGAAAGTCAAAACGTTGATCAAAGAAGCAGCCTGTCCACCATAGATCACTGCACCTACTACTTTTTGTGTAGCTTTTTCAAAAATGACTGTCATTTCAGCATCATCGTCATGCCTAGTATCAAAGCCCTTGCCATACGGCAAAACTTTAACGTCATATTTATCCGGATCAGCATTACCTTCTTCAGGAGTTAGCCCTATTTGAGCTATCCGCGGCAAAGTATATGCCACAAATGGTACAGCGGGATAATTGATAGGTTGATCATCTTGACCTAAGATCTGGGCAGCAATATAGTTCGATTCAAACGTTGCAGTTGGAGTCAATTTCGGGATCTGTTTATCGATCACATCGCCACTTACATAAACGTTTTTCAAGCTTGCCCGCAAATGGTCATCCACGGTGATCCCACCTTTAGTGTAGTCGATCCCGACTTCATCCAAACCTAAGCCTTGCGTATTAGCTTGCCGGCCAGTTGCACCGAAAACATAGTCTGTCTTTAGTTCTAAACCGGATTTAGTAGTGACTGTGTAGCTGTCACCATCTTTTCGTACAGCATTGACTGCTTCGTTAAAGTGGAGATCAACACCCTCTGCCTCTAACTTAGCAACTAATTTCTTGACATATTTTTGGTCATATTGTGCTAAAGCACGGTCAGTAAATTCGACCACATCGACCTTAGCCCCTGTTTTAATGACCATTGATGCAAATTCCAATGAAATTAAACCAGCGCCAATGAAAACAATGGACTCAGGCAAATGTGGGAGCGATAAGAAATCTTTGCTGTCATGGATATATTCTTGCCCATCGACCGGTAACACTGAATCATGTGCACCAGTTGCTAAAACAATATTTTCCGCAGTGATCTGTTTGTCACCAGTAGAAATCGTATGAGCATCGGTTAATTCTCCATGTCCTTCGTACAGATCGATCCCAGCTTGAGGCATCAACTTGCTCATCATATCAGGCAACGGATCGATCCAGGAATGCTTATATTGCATCAAGTCTTCCCAATTTAATTGGGGAGCAGTATCTAAACCAAAGCCGTTATAGTTTTGACTGTCTTGAATAACTTCAAATGGTCCGTCCAACAATAACTTGGCATCACAACCATAATTAGGACAGGTCCCACCTAATTTAGCTTCTTCAACAAACGCGATCTTCTTCCCTGCTTGTAACAGTTTGAACGCACCATGAAAAGCTGCATGACCACTACCGATAAAAACAACATCATAGTCAAAATTTGCCATAAATATCCTGAATTATTCATACTTTTCGTTGCAGTTAAAACTTTGTGCAAAGTTACTTTAGTGTGTAAAAAAAGCAGCTTTTTGTTAGTTTTGTTGTCGGACTGTTTAAAAAAGGACAGACTTCACCCTTTCCCTAAGAAAAACATTTTTTATTTTGTGAGTTCACAGCGGATATATTTTTAGATTTTGAATCTTGAACAGTGTCTGCCAAAATAATTTATCGAACACATTGGTCTGAGATAAATGGACCCAGACTTGACGCGCATGGTGCGTGACCTTAGCTGCCACATGGAGTAATTTAAAACGGATCGTCCCGACCTGAGCGTGTTTAAGCTTTGTTGGTAAAACTAAGTTCTTCATGGCTTGCAGTATATTATAAGCGACCCCAGCTACCAGCATCCGGAACTCATTGGCCTCAAAACTAGAACTGTCCGTTTTATCAAAGTGAAAGCCACGTTTAACTTCTTTGATCAAGTCTTCCATGGAACCGCGTTGGTGATAGAGGGCAAAGACTTGTGGACCGCTTAATTCTTCCAAGTTGGTCACGATAAACTCATGGTCAAACAGAAAGTTGCCCGCCGGCCGCGTTGATTTAATAATCACACGATAAGGTCGTGACCAACTTTGAGGACAATAGTCTCGCAGGACATGCCATTGGACTTCAGCTTCGGTGAAGTCCTGGTCACCCACTTGGATCAGGTTTTCAGCCCGACTTTGGAGCTGGTAGTTCGCTTTTAAACGAATCACGAACTTAGCCTGCTTTTTATCACACGCATGGTAGATCCCTGGAGCTGCGAAACCAGAATCTCCCCGCACTAAGACATCCAGGGAAGATCCGTCATAGGCCCGTAAGCTCCGTAATAAAAATTTAGTCGCACCTTGGGAAGTATAGCGATTGCCGGGGCGTAATTGAGCATTCAACAAGCAGCCCGATAAAGCATCAAAGGCTAGTAAAGGATGATAACCGTTGGTCTGGTAGTGACCGTTATAAGCACTCTTTTCTTGGTCACCAAACGTATCGGCATGTGTCGAATCTAGATCAAGGATCAGCTGATGTTGATTTAGCTGCCCAAGAACAAAGTGAGCTACCGAGCCGAGCAATGATTTGACTGAAAAGAGCCCAGACGCTGAAATGTGATTGATAAAGCGTGAAAGTGTCGGCTGGGAAGCGACCGCTTGAGACAAGACCAGCTTAAAATCAACGGCGTGTGACAAGGTATTAGCCGACTGATCTTGGCAGTATCCTGCCAGCAATTGCAACAGCAACTGCTTAAATAAATTGTTCAAGGGAAAGGTACAATATTTACGGTCATCTTTAAAATGCAAGTTATCTTCTAAGAGCTGGTCAAAGTGAATTTGGTGCAGAAATTCAGCAATTAATAAAGTTCCGGCATCGTTCGCTAACTCACCACCGTCATTAGAAATGTTGATCTGGTCATTGAATAAAAGTTTTTCATGATGTAAAGTTGACATAAGGAGCACTCCTGTTCTTTGTGGTTTTCATCGACTTTACAATAGCACAGGATGTGCTCTTTTTGTACACCCAACAGGTGAAAAACGAAAAAGATGCGAACTAGCATGACAACAACAAAAAGTAGTCCTTAAGGGAAAAGTATGAATAATTCAGGAATATATTTCCTCCTTAAAAATAAAGGCGCAGAGTCAAGCTAGAAGAGGATCACTAAAGTTCTTTCACACTAAGTTAAGCTTTTAGTAATGTGAGCAAGATCTAGACAAGAACAAACTTCTAGCCTCAGAACACAACTACAAAAACAAAGGATAATAAAATCTTTTGTTAATCAATCGTTCACGACTGATTATAACACATAGATTTCTCTTGGCTAGCAATTCGCATCAACAAAGTTAAAAATATCAGCCTGGGCCTCTCTTTTGGATTTTTACCAGTTAAATATTTTAGCCAGGGTAAAAAACAATGACCATAGTATAAGCCCAACAAATAGAAAGTAGCCAAAAACTACTAGTCCATCCTTAAAGTTATATACGGGGAACCACCCACTAAATAATAGAACTGGGTAAATCGTAACTACCATGAGTAAGAAATGAATAATACTTTGTTTAAGTACATTCCACTGGGCAATATCATAGATGACTGAACTTGCTCCAACAATTAAAATAATCAAAGCTGAACAAAAGGTGCCTCTAGCCTCCCAACTTTTATTTTGAAAATTAAGTAGAAGTGCAACACCACTCATTATTAAAAAAGGTATTCCACCACGAATTAAACCAGAAAATAACAGCTTCATTATAGGAATCCTCCTCGTATATGTATCTTACCTTGCGATAAGTTAGAACTTGTCAAAACACCTTTCTTGTCTAAATATCTAAACCTGCAGTCATTCGTCTAAAAACAAGATATCTGGTTGATTCAAAAGTGCCCGAGCAATATCCGTTCGTCTTTTTTGGCCCCCAGAAAGGCGACCATATCGCCTATTAGCAAACTCACTCAGCCCAAGTTGCTCAATGACTCTAGCAATGTCTTTTATATCTTTTATACCCATCATCTTTTGACGTACTCGCAAATTCTCTTTAACAGTTAACTCTCTATCTAAAACACTTTCTTGAAAAACAACTCCAAAACGAGGTTTCTTGTTCTGATAAATGATCGAACCACTCGTTGGTGCTAGTAACCCTAGCAACATCCCTATAGTGGTCGATTTACCTGCCCCATTAGGTCCAAGTATCGCTGTAAAACTACTTTTTTCGATTGTTAGGTCTAGTCCATCAACGATGGTCCGTTGGCCAAAAGTTTTTGTCAAAGCCTTAGTTTCTAAATACATAGTTTTCACCTGCCCTTTTAGGAAAAGTTATTTCTTTGTCTTGACTTTTCTGTTGATCGCATCAATACTTCTTTTTATCCGCACCATACTGTAGCCCCAACAAACCAAATAAATAATGACAAATACAACTAGCTCTTTAAATATACTTACACAGACTATTTCTGGCGTTACTTTCTTGACATAGAAATCAACGTGTTCTGGTTGTCCAGCATCTATGAAAAAATTTACTTTCACACCTAGTCACCCCTTTTGCTTAGCCTCGACTTAGCATGGCACTATTATACGGTATTTTTTCTCCCCAACCTCTAATTTCGAATAACTGGCTGTTTTGGGCAACTAATCGGTTAAAATCGTTCAATAGACGAAAAAAGTCAGAAATATTTTTCCGACTTTCTACTCTTCTTATTCAAACGTCCCAACTTCGTTGATTATTGATTTTTGTTTTAGCTTCAACTAATTTGACTGGGTCCAAGTTAAGTTGAGCGCACATAAAAAATGAATACGTCAATACATCAGCCAGTTCTTCCTCTAAATGGATCCGTTTCTGTTCCGTTAAAGGCGTATCTTCGGCTTGCCACTGAAAAATTTCCAAGACCTCCGATGCCTCTAAATTCAATGAAAGAGCAAGGTCTTTCAGGTTATGATACTTGCTCCAGCCTTGGTTTTCTCTGAAATCATGCAAATGTTTGACAGCATCTTGATATTGTTGCGAGGTTTTTTGATCGACCTGTAAGTTTTGATTCGAACCATTTCGTTCCAAATTATGAATTTTACCCAAAAGTAATTTTCCCTTCTTCTATTACCCACTTAACTATAAAAAAATCCGTGAATTTTCCTACTTCATAAAATTCACGGACAATTATCTAGCTAACTCCAGAAATTTTTTCTAAATAAAGGCCAATACAGCAAAGTTGATTACAAACAACAATGAAACGACCCAGATCAGCGGATGAACTTGCTTGCCCTTACCCAAGACTGTCTTAACGACTGTATAGAAAATAAAACCAAAGGCGATACCATAAGTAATATTATAGGTAAACGCCATGACGATCGAAGCCATGAAAGCAGGAATAGCCTCTTCCAGATCCTTCCATGGAATGTCATTAAAGTTGCTCATCATCATAACACCAACCATGATCAGCGATGGAGCGACTGCCACTGACGGAATGATAGATAGGAACGGCGACAGAAAAGCACTCAAGATAAACATGATCGCTACAGTCACACTAGTTAAACCAGTCCGTCCACCGGCACCGATCCCGGCCGAACTTTCAACGTAAGCCGTAATATTAGAAGTACCAAAAAGCGAACCAACACCAGTTGCGATCGAATCAGCAAACAATGCCTTATCTAACTTAGACTTGAAGCCTGGTTGTTCTTCTAGCGCCATTTCTTCTTTCCCAGAAAAGATCCCCGTCTGACGTCCAGTCCCAATAAATGTACCTAAGGAATCAAAAGTATCCGACAGACTGAAAGATAGGATGGTCACCAACACCAGCGGTAAGCGATGTAAATCAGTGAATAAATTTCCCATTCCCTTGTCCGAAAAAGCAGCTAAGAAAGTATCACCTAGCTGAGAAACTGAAGCACCAAAAGAGTACTGACCTGAAATATGTAAGTTAGTGACACCTAACGGAATCCCAATAATAGTTGTAATGATGATCCCGACCAACAAAGCAGCAGGTACCTTTTTGACCAATAAGATCACAGTGATCAAAACCCCAATGACGGCCAAAATTATCTCTGGATTATTAAAGTTACTCAAGGATGGCACGATCCCACCACCAGAAACTACATCGGAGATCCCGTGAGAAAAATGTTCCTGTGTCGCCGAAAAAGGCTTGTTGTTGATACTTAAAATATCGGCACCACTAGTTTTAAATTGTAAGAAACCAGCATTTTTAATACCAATATATGCAATAAAACAACCGATCCCACCACTAATAGCTACTTGCAAATTAGTCGGTATAGCTGAGATCAACATTTTACGGATCTTAGTCACAGTGATGATAATATTGACTACGCCACAGAAGAAAACCAACGCTAATGCTTCTTGCCATCGAAAACCCAAGCTCATAACAACAGTATATGTAAAGAACGCGTTTAGTCCGATCCCTGGTGCTAAAGCATAAGGAACATTTGCAAAAAGCCCCATGATCAAGGTGCCGACAACTGACGCGATAATTGTAGCCAAAAATGCTGCTTGACCAGGGATCCCTGCTTCGTTCAAAACACCTGGAATGACAAATAATGCATATGACATTGCAAAGAAAGTAGTTAAACCAGCACTGATCTCAGTACCAACATTAGTGCCCGCTTTTTTTTGATGGAAAAAATGATCCACAATTATTCCTCCTGTATTACGAACTATAAATTGTATAGCAAGTTTATAGTTCGTTTTTATGATAAGTGTAATTGTATCACTTATTTCAGAAATTTCCATATAAAATTATAATTATTTCAGAAACCTGTGCCTTTCGACCTACCTCCCTGCCAGTTCTCAAACGATATACAATTCTCAAGTAAATATTCTTAACGTCGTCAAAGTTTTTACAGTTAACTTTTGAAGTTACGAAAACCGCCTCCGATATTGCCCTGTTACTTTTATTTTGCTTGTTATATAATCAACAATGTAAATAAACGTTTTTCCACAAGGAGGGATCCTACATGGTTGTGACAAATCGTAATATTCATTGGGACACAATATATGATGTTGTAGTCCTGGGATTTGGTGCTGGTGGTGCCTCTGCAGCACGTTTCGCAGCGGATAATGGAGCCAAAGTACTCCTAGTCGATGCCGCACCGAAAGGAAAAGAAGGCGGAAATACCAGACTATCTGACCAAGTCTTGGCATCTGGTACTGATAAAGATAAGTTGAAATCTTACTACAAGGCGTTGGCCGCACCATTTAACATCGATGAAGAAGTGCTAGATACATTTGCTGACGGTCTATGTCACATGAAAGATCACATTGCTAAATATTTCGCAAAAAAAACTTTTAGTTTGCGTGGAAATCCCTTTGCTAATAAAGTTTTTCGTCCTTTCACTGAAGGACAGATAGAGTTCCCCGGAAAGGACGCTTATGACTTAATTACTGTCTGCGAAGGTCCACTGTGGAAAGCCCTTCAAAAAGCCGTAAGTGACCGTAGTGAAAACATAGACGTTTGGTATAGTGCACCAGCTCGTCATCTGATCCAAGATAAAAACTCAAATGCCATTATTGGTGTACAAATCAAATTCGAAAACGTTGAACGCAACGTTAAAGCACAAAATGGTGTGGTAGTCGCCACTGGTGGATTTGAAAACAATGAAAAAATGTTGCAAGATTTCTTGCAAGAACCATACTTACAACCAAGCGGTCCTCCTCATAACAGGGGGGATGGAGTCAAAATGGAAATGGAAATTGGAGCTGATTTATGGAACATGCATAGCTACAAATCACAATGGGTCTCCTCTAAAGCTTCAAAATATACTCCTAAAGAAGATGTCCCTGCTATCTTCCCGATCACACAAACAGGAAGTATCATCATCGTCAGGGATAACGACAACTATTATGTAAGTGGAAATCTATTTACCAGTCATGATCATGCTGACCACTCATATGCAATCTTTGATCAGACCCAGGCCATCGAATTCAAGGATGTCTGGGATAAAAAACAAGCACTCGGGATCGAAACACCTAAAATATTGGAAAATGCTGCGAAATTTACCACCATTGCTGAAATGGCCCAGGCTATCGGTAAGGACCCTGAGACACTAGAAGAAACGATCACCAAGTTTAATGGTCTTTCAAAAAAAGATGGCTCTAACGGAATACCTATTTTCGACGACGGACCATACTATGCGCTCTCTGTTAAGCGTAGGATGTTGAATACTCAAGGTGGAGGAAGAAAAAATGTTCGTGCCGAAGTTTTAGATCCAGCCGGTGAACCGATCCCTCATTTATACGAGGCTGGTGAACTCGGTGCTCTCTTTGTTAATAACTATGTTGCTGGTAGTAACTTAGCCGAAGCGTTGATTTTTGGTAAGATCGCAGGTGAAAACGCAGCAAAAGAAAAGATTGCTCTCGTTCAAGAAGACGGTGAGGAAATAACAGATGCCCTCAATACTTTTCCAGATAGCAATGACTCTAGTAACAAGGAAACATATGTAGTTGGTCCAAACCAATATATTGGTCGTAATGATAATGGTATTGGAGGAGATATCGTAGTTCGCGTTACCCTGGCAGATAACCAAAAAATTGAAGCTATCGAAGTTCTTAAAGAACATGAAACAGAGCATGGTACCGAAGCTTTAGCACACTTACCGCAAAGAATGATCGACCAAAACACCTATGAAGTTGATGCTTATACGGGTGCATCCATTACAAGTTGGGCTTTTAAAGATGCTGTTAAGGATGCTTTACATCAAGCTGCTCTTATTACAAAAAATAATAAATAGAAAACTAGCGCATGAACTGGATAATTTGCCAGGTCCTGCGCTATTTGTTTGCTTATCTTTAAGCTAAACTACTATTTTTTCAAATGTTTTGCCATCGTAAAAAGCTGTATGAACAATGGCTGCTACATTAGCTAAAGGTGCTTAGCCACTATAACAAAACATTTTCCGACAACTACTATCCTTACAAGTTGATTTTCTAATTTTTCCGGATCTACTCTTTAAAACATTCGGTTATCTGGAGTAAAATAAACCTTATGATCAAATAACTTTTATTCACTATAAAATTAAGGCCATGTTCTTAATATAGTTAGAAAAAGCTTATTATAAAGTCAAGTTTTGGCAACCTTTTTTCTGCAAGGCACACTTGACGTCGACTTATTATCAGAGGGAAGGGTCATAATTGAAGCGTTATAAATTTTTTAAAATATCTTTAGGCTGGCAAATTCTAATTGGCCTAGTCTTAGGCGTAATATTAGGGATAGTTTTTTACAAAAATCAAGTAGCGATCACCGCCATGCAAAATATCGGTACCATGTTTATTAACCTAATACAAATGATCGTTTTGCCCATAGTGGTTTCATGTCTGACCGTTGGGATCGCCAACATGGGTGACATTAAAGAGCTTGGACGAGTTGGCTTAAAAACCTTGATTTATTTTGAAATATTAAGTACGATCGCCATCATCCTTGGCATGATAGTTGCTGATGTTCTTCATCCAGGGACCATGATCGACATTCATTCACTTCATGGTTCTGATATCAGCCAGTACATGACCACCGCCAAATCAGCTAAAAATAACACAGGGATCTGGGCCACCTTGCTCGGGATCATTCCAACTAACATTTTTAAATCCTTATCCGAAGGCAACATGATGCCAGTGATCTTCTTTTCCGTCTTCTTTGGCTTAGGAATTTCTGCCATCGGTGAAAAAGGTAAGATCATCATTGACTTCTTAACAGCCGTTCAGCAAGTAATGTTTAAGGTCACTAATTGGGTCATGAAAACAGCTCCGATCGGTGTTTGCGCTTTGATTGGCGTAACTCTTGCAGAAATGGGCATTAATGCCTTACTTCCACTAGGGTACTTCGTAGCCATTACTTATCTGACAATGGTTATCTTTGTCTTAGCAGTGATGGGGATCGTAGCGAAGATCTTTAAATTCAAATTGCTGGACCTACTTCGGGTTATTAAAGATGAAATCATCTTAGCCTTTTCAACTGCCAGCTCTGAAGCAGTTTTGCCAAAAATGATGGAAAAGATGGGCAAATTTGGGGTCGATCAAGGTGTCGTTTCTTTTGTTATACCAACTGGATACACCTTTAATTTAGACGGCTCAGCGATCTACCAATCTTTAGCCGCTTTATTTCTCGCTCAAGCTTATGGTATCCACCTATCTGTCGGCCAACAATTGACCCTGTTAGTCGTTTTGATGCTAACTTCGAAAGGAATGGCCGGTGTTCCAGGCGCTTCCTTTGTTGTCTTATTAGCCACCATTTCAACTATCGGCGTACCGATGAGTGGCTTAACTTTCATTGCGGGGATCGATCGGATCATTGATATGGGTCGGACAGCAGTCAACGTAGTCGGAAATTCATTAGCGACCGTTGTGATCGGCAAATCTGAAGATGAATTCGACGATGAAAAATCACAAAAGTACATTTCAAAATTCAAATAATCATCTTTCCCACGAAAAAGACACGAAACTAAAAACGAAGTTTCGTGTCTTTTTAAAGTCTTGAATCATTTGACAAAACTGTTATTTAACTTCTGCAACGAGTTTCTTAACCATTTGTTGCTGGAATTCTTGGCTGAATTGTTTGGAAAGTTTTGCTTGTTTTGCTTTATCTGTAGCCAAACTAGGATCCTTCTTAACAGCAGTCTTCATCTTTTGTTGCACATATTGTTGTGCCTGTGCCTTAACTTTGGCCTGACCTTCTTTAGTTTTCATTCCGGCCATTTTCTTTTGTAAGGCTTTTGCTTGAGTGGTAGACAAATGCAGCCAATCTTTAGGCAAATTAAAAGTATTAGAACGCTTAATCAGTTTATTTTGCATCCCTGACACGCCAAACCAGAACTTATAGCCACTTGATTTAAACTTCCACCGAGTTTCTTTGACCTGTAAGGTAGCATTCTTATCAGTAGTCTGTTTAATATGATTATTAGCAGCCGTATACTCATTAGCCTGAGTATGACTAGGCTTCTTTTGATCTAAAGCCTTTTTATAAATTTGAACTGTTTCTTTACCATTTGAACCAAGCGGCTGGTAAAACATAATATTTAAACCATTTTTAGAACTAGTTGGATAGATCTGTGTCGTTGTAGTCGTTGTAACTTTATGCATGCCATAATGGCTATTACTATTCATGGTCAACAAAACTAGCGAACCAACTAATACCACAAGAGAGATCAAAGTTCCGATAGTTCTCCAAACGATTGGCTTAATATAGACATAACACAGAAATGCTGCAAGTGCCCCAATTACTAAAGTAGCTAAGATCATGAAGCATCACCGCCTTTACGAGCGAAGTCTTTTTCAGTGATATCTTTACTATGAGTTTCATGATTACGATCTTTCAAGAAGAAAGTCAAAATAACGCCGATGATCGCAAATGCCAAAGAAAAGGCAAAAGCAGCATGATATCCATCTAAAGAAGCAATTAAATATTGATGCTTATAATCAAGTGGGGCTGCCTTTAACAAATTCTTAGCTGGTTCCGCATTATTTGTTACATTAGTCAATAATGTGATCATAATTGCAGAACCAATGGACGATGCAACCTGACGTACAGTATTATTAGAAGCAGTACCGTCGGCGATCAAGCTGTTTGGTAAAGCATTCATCCCTGAGGTAGTTACCGGCATCATAACCATTGATATACCAAACATTCTTACAGCGTATAAGAAAACGATGTATATGGTTGGAGTATCAAGCGTCAACCACAAGAACGGTAAGGTCGCTAATGTTAATAAGATCATACCGGTCGTAGCTAAACGTTTGCCCCCCAATGCATCGAAAGTCTTCCCAGTTATCGGACTCATTAATGCCATCACAACTGCTCCGGACAATAATGTCAAGCCAGAATGCAAGGCGCTCATGCCATGGGCGATCTGTAAATACAATGGTAAAACTGTTTCAACACCAAGCATAGCGATCGTGACGATCGATGACAAAATAGCAGATAGTGTAAATTCACCCGTTTTGAAAACGCGTAATTCCAAGAAAGGCTTTGGGATCACTAACTGACGCCAAACAAATAGTGCAGTTACGATCGCACCGATAACTAGCGAAACAATAACCTTGGTCGAAGTCCAACCATCATTACCGGCAGATGAGAAACCAAATAATAAACCACCAAAGCCAATTGTCGACAGTATTAAAGAAAACCAATCAATTTTTTGCTTGTGCGTTTCGATAACAGGTTTCATAAAAAAGAAAGCCAGAATAATTACAACTACCATGATCGGAATGATCATACCAAAAAGATCACGCCATTGGTATTTATCAATGATCCATCCGGATAAGGTCGGGCCAATAGCTGGCGCGACACCAATTACGATACCGACCAAACCTAAAGCTGCACCACGAGATTGCGCTGGAAAGATCGATAACATGATCGTTTGTAACAAAGGCATAGCAATTCCGACACCAAAAGCTTGTACTAAACGCCCTGCCAACAAAACTCCAAAGGCAGGAGCAGTATATGCCAAGATCGTCCCGCCCAAGAAAATCGTCATTGCAGCAATATAGAGCCATTTTGTATTAATAGTTGTCGATAAGTATGCGGAGAGAGGGATCATGATCCCATTTACCATTAAAAAACCAGTAGTCAACCACTGAACGGTCGCAGTTGAAACATCAAAAGTTGACATCAACTTCGGTAAGGCCGTTGCAAGTAAAGTCTGATTTAGGACCGTACAAAACGTCCCAATTAGTAAAACAATGATCATCATTGTTCTACTAAAACCACTTAATTTATCATCAGCAGTTTTTGACAAAAGATATTCCTTCTTTCAAATTATTTCGTAATAATACGGCCAAATAAGGGCTCAAATAAATTAAGCCAATATTCGACCGTTAATTTACATAACAAACAATATAAATTATTTCGTTCCTAATGTCAACTATTTTACATTTAACATTAAATAGTTGATACGGTTACATTTTTGTGCTAAAACTATGTAGTGAACTCTGATGTTTTACGTAGTTATCAAATGAATAATTTATGTAGGAGAATTTGAATGGATGAATCTCAAAATTTGCCAGACTGTCTGTATGACATAATCAAACCAGATAACATATTGGTCAGTATTAGAGACGCTGCTAGAGCATGTGATGTTACGGATACTCAAGTTCGTTATTGGATCAAAAATGACTATCTAAAAACGGTAAAAGCAGATAATGGTGCGATCAAATTACCATACGATCAAATTACCAGTATCCGCATGATCAAATTTTTTCTCGATAATGGCTACACTTTAAATGGCGCAGCCAAAAGAACACAGGAAAACAAAGATATTGGTCGGTCGATCCGTCATTTATTTTTCTCAAGTATTCAAAATGTTGAACACCAGGATGACAAAACTATTTTTGATCTAGGACCGATCGAAGGAGATCCAACAAAGCACGTCTTCGGAGTTGAAACTCCCGAAAAAATCACTTATGTTATTAAATAAGGATAAACAAAAATGCACAAGGTTCTTTTACCCTGTGCATTTTGTTTATCAGTTTTATTGTGTGATAATTGTTACCTTTGTCATCAAAACGCGCTGATCAAAAAGTTGAACTCTTATGCCACCGTAAGACGATCATTCAACCTAATCATTATATCTTATTATTTTCGTCTAGTAATTTATCCAAATATTGTAAAACACCTTGTTCATTATTTGTCCCAGTTTGATGTTGCGCTATTTTTTTAACTTCAGGCGCAGCATTAGCCATTGCAACACCATCACCGACAGCTTTTAGCATCTCTAAATCATTACCGCCATCGCCAAAGGCACACATTTGTGTTAAAGGTATCCCTAATCGTTGACCAAGATGTTCCAAACCATTAGCTTTATGCATTCCTGGTTGAATAACATCGAAATTATCGTGTCCGCTAGTAGTGATCTCGGCAATTCCCAGTAACTGGTCTTGCAGCTTTTGCATAAAACTCATTGTATCTTGAGTTGTATAGTTAAACGAGTACTTAGTACTTTCATCTATTACCTCTGCAAAGGAATCCACAACTTGCAACTCCCTATTATAAAAATGTGCCTCTTTCTTAAATTTTTCACTGCTATCCGTCAGAATATAAGCACTTTTAAAGCCGCTCACTACTAATTCGTCAAACAAGCCAGGATAAGTATCAAGCTGACCCAAAATTTTCTTTGCTTGTTCAGGCTCGAAACGAGAACCAAAGTACTCAGTGGCGAGATCACGAACATAAGCCCCGTTATCGGAAATATAAATTATCCCCGGAAAATCAGTAAAAAAAGTTTTCAACTGATAGTATTGGTTCCCACTAGCAACCACAAACTGGATCCCTTTTTCCTGCATTTTATTATACAAAGCAGCGAAGTATTGGCGATCATAGTCCTTTTCATCGTTTAAAAACGTCCCATCCATATCAACAGCTACTAATTTACACTGGTCTAACATCCTTTTCCCTCCAGATCAATTAAACGTTTACAATTACGGTACCATATAAGTTTCAACAATGGTAGTGGTAGAGCCACTTACTTCGACTCTTAACGTTGAATTAATAACATTTCAATACAATAACTTACCATACGCGTTAGCTTCTTAATTTAGGGGGTACGACCGCATTATTTAGCTGTTTATTACTTAGGCACTTATACTAAAAAACGTTGCCCATCTTGACCTAGACAACGTTTTTCTTAATTACATTATTAAAGAGCTATTCTGCTGTAGATTTTTTCCCTGTGATCGTCCCATCTTCTACTTGGAATAAATACTCATCTTGGATCCTTTGTCCTGAAGAATCTTTAGTAATGTAGTAAATGATCCCACGCTCACCCGAAGTTTCGACCTGGTATGGTGTACCTAATTTTTCGACCAAGTCATCTTCGCTGATCTCATCATTGATATCAGCATACTTTTCAGGGCTAAACTTGTTATTTTCTACAGTTGGTTGTAACAAGAATTTTGACTGGACTTCGTCTTTATCATTAGTCGAAACTCTGAAATAACCAGAATGTGTATAGTTAGTGTACCAAGTATAGGTTGAGGAACTAGAGTTATCTGGTTTGCCAAATTTATCCTTTAGATCATCAAGCGTCGTACCGCCCTTATTATCCTTAGAAACCTGGACATCATTATATTGTTTCATTGTCAATGGTTTCTTGACTTCCAAATCAGTCTTAGGAAGTTCTTTGTATTTGCCATCCTTAACTTTCTTGTAGCCTTGCTTTTTAATCAACTTCTCGCTCTTTTTAAGACTGATATATTTTTTCTTGCTGCTAGAATCAGAGGTGTTGTTGTCTCCGGATAGTTTTAAAAAGTCATTGACCGAAGCTTTGTTCAGATCAACAGAGACGTGTTCATTTAAGTAACTATCATGATAAGATATTTTATCTTTAACGCCTTTGGTATCATTATACTTTTGAACTTCATCTTTGATCCTATCTTTAGCTTCACTCTTATTATTAGATCTCAAAGATGTATACGTGATCTTATTACTAGTCGTTTGCTTAACAACTTTATCATCCTGGTAATAATAGGTCACTCGGGAATCGACCCCATTTTTAACTTGTTGGTATGTAGCCTTTTCCGTCTTTTTTCCACAACCCGCAATTATCAATAGCGTTGTAGCAACTACTAAGAGCAACTTGCCGGTCCTTAAAGATATACTTTTCGCCTTCATAAAAACTCCTCCTTGTTGTTAAACACAATGACCTTGCATCAGCTAGCCATGCTCACAAGCGAGCCAAAAATAGGTGGCTAGCAAAATGCAACTTAACGCTATTATTAGCTGACTGTGTTAAATATATTTCACAAAGTTAAGTTTACTGAAAGCGGTGTAATAAATCAAGACATATGGTCCAAAAAAAATATCGATTTTTTCTAACTATACATTTTATTATCTTATTTCTCGTTATTTAAGGTCTGTCCCATTTGAAGCGATCACCTTTTGATACCAACTAAATGAATCCTTTTTATAACGTTTCATCGTTCCATTACCAATGTCATCACAGTCAACATAAACTAGGCCATAACGTTTTTTCATCTCTCCAGTGCCGTTCGAAACAAGGTCGATCGCACTCCACATGGTATATCCCATTAAAGCGACACCATCTAATTCAACAGCATCTGACATTGACCTAATAGCTGCACGCAAATATTTGATGCGATAATCATCATGAACACTGTGATCAGTTTCAAGTTTATCGGACCAACCTAGACCATTCTCAACGATCCATAGCGGTTTATGATATCTATCCCATAGTGTGTTCAAAGCCAGGCGTAAGCAATCCGGGTCGGTAGCCCATCCCCAAGCATTAGTTTCTAAATAAGGATTCGCTACTCCAGCCGCACCTAAATTACCAGCAGCTTTTTCATCGCTAGGATGGGTAGTTAAAACAGAGGAGCTGTAGCAAGAAAAACTTAAAAAGTCTGCCGGATACTCGGCCAATAATTCATAATCCTGTGGTCGATCATCAAGCGTGATACCTTCACGTTCATACTTCTTTAACCGATACTCCGGATAACGGCCACCAACTTGAACATCTGAATAAAATAAAGTTTCTTGCTGAGCTTTCATAATCTCAACTTGGTCAGCTGGATCACAAGTATAAGGATATATTGGAGAATAGGCCAGCATTTGTCCCACTTTCATTTCTGGATCGATCTTGTGAGCAGCTTTAACTACCTTCGCACTAGCAACAAATTGATTATGTGCCCCTTGTGCTCTATTTTGCGGAGTAGGATCAGTCAAACCGCCACCCATGTATGGTGCAAGGCTCATCGCGTTGATTTCATTAAAGATAGTCCAATATTTGACTTGACCCTTGTAATATTTAAATACTGTCACTGCGTATTTTTCAAACAGATCAATTAATGTTCGGTCAGACCAGCCGTCATAACGTGTGATCAACGAAAGCGGCGTATCATAATGAGACAAAGTTACCATCGGCTCAATGTTGTATTTATGACATTCCTCAAATATCTGTTCATAAAACTTTAACCCAGCTTCATTTGGTTCTTTCTCATCACCATTCGGAAAGATCCTGGACCAACTGATCGACAATCGAAATGCTTTGAATCCCATTTCTGCCATTAAACCTATGTCTTCTTTATAATGATGATAAAAATCTGTTCCGTGATGGCTTGGATAATGATAACCTGGCAAAATAGCCAGCGTAGCATCAGCAGGTATACTAAAATCTCCTCCCCACACGAACGGAGAATTCCCGGTAGTTCCATCTTCCTTTTTCCATGTTACAAGGCGAGGCTGATCGACCGCACCATTAGTCAAAACATCGATCGCATTCGTTCCTTTGCCATCTAGGTCATAGCCACCTTCATACTGGTTGGCAGCAGTCGCTCCACCCCATAGAAAATCTTTTTTAAAACCCATAATTATCTCCTCATTTCAAATTTTGCCACTTAGTATTCAAACGTTTAAAAAAGGGCAAGAGTTGCCAAATTTCTTTGTCTACTCTTACCCTTTCCTACAATCGGTGTTTTCATAGTCAAGTTCCGTGCAACAGAAAGTTGCGCCTACTAAATTGCCCACCACATTGCCAAAAACACAATATGATGTAAAAGTCTGTTAGTGCTCACTTTCTAAGCGCCACACTGCACTTTGTTTTCATAGTCGAGCTGCACGAGGCAAGAGCTTTCGCTTACCCAGCTTAGGCCTCATAGTGCCTAAACCGCACTATAAGGCCCAAGCTTGATAATGCTCATCTCTTAGGCGCCTCGTTGCGCTCTGTTATTTCTTTAATTCATTAAGCTGTTCATACACGTCAACAAAGTTCGTTGCTAGATCTACAAACGTGATCGCTGTCATTAAATGATCCTGAGAATGTACCATTAGTAACGTTACTTGTGCATGTTCACCCTGTGCTTCTTTGGTCAACATACCTGTCTGCGTATTATGAGCGTCCACCAATGCTTTTTGAGCCTCATCTAATTTATCATGAGCTTCTGAGAAATTAGCTTCCTTGGCAGCTTTGATTGCTTCTACAGCAAATGATTTAGCATTCCCTGCATTAATGATCAGTCCCATCGTTGTCTGCATTTGTTGCTCTTCTTCAGACTGTTGTGATTGCTTTTCTTCTTCGGTCATCTTAAACCTCCTGCTTTCATTACATCAAAAATTAAGTGTTTTTATTCACCCATTAAATCGTAAGCTTGTTTGATGACTTTGTCTCCTTGCATCATTCCATAAGCTTGCATGTCGATAACTGCAACCGGAATATTTTTATCGTCTAGTTTCTTATGAAAATCAGCTTCCATGTAACGAACCTGAGGCCCAAGTAATACACAGCTGATATCTTTGCTTTCCAATTGTGAATCTGCTTCGGCTGCTGGGACAGCGAAAACCTCTGCATCTTTCCCTTGCTCATCAGCAGCTTTCTGCATCTTAGTTACCAATAAACTAGTACTCATACCAGCTGCACAACATAACATGATCGTCTTTTTAGCCATAATAAAGACCTCCATCTTCACCTATTTATTATTTCGCCTTGTTAGCACAGTCACTATTTATTCCTTGCTTAATAAAGCGCTTTCTATTACAATATATTTATACCATATTGGTATCAATTTTACAAGTACCGTTAACTAAATTAAGGAGGACAGGTGCATGGTTCTAAAATACAAGGGAGTTGCACAAGATATCGCACAAAAAATCGATTCTCAGCTATTCCAACAAAAATTGCCCAGTGAATCTGAATTAATGGACATGTATTTAGTAAGCCGTAATACGATCCGTAATGCCATTGATGTCTTGTACGATCAAGGCTTGATCAGTCGGATCCAAGGAAGTGGTTATTTTGTGAATGAACCTCTACATAATGAAGATAATTTGATGAATCTCGCTAATAAGGTTGGGATGAATGCTTTAACTAACGAAGCTCCCGTAACTTCGAAGATCTTAGCTTTCAACAATATGCCAGCAGGTCGAGAAGTCGCTAAGTTTTTACACTGTAATGTTGATGATCCAGTTTATTACGTCAAACGTTTGCGGTGGTCTAAAGACAATTTACTCAGTTTGGAAGAAGCTTACTATTTACGAAGTGTTGTTCCTTATTTGAATAGAAAAATCTGTTCGGCTTCAATTTTCAAGTTTATTATGGATAACTATAATATTGAGATCGTTAATGCCGATGAATACGTTAAAATTCATCAACTCACAGAACAAGAAGCCGCTGAATCTGGGCGTTCGGCTGAAGAAGCAACTTTAAAAATCGAGGAGATCAATTATCTAAAAAACGAGCGTCCTTTTAACTACTCCAAAACCTACTACTTCCAAAAAGATTTAACACTTTACTACCACATTAGTAATTATCTTCACTAAAAAGCCAACTATGAACGGCATTTCCATTACCATTCTTAGTTGGCTTTTAATTATTCATCCTTTCTGTAAACTCACAACTTGACTAACCACTTTTTTGATAAAACGCTGGTCATGTTCGATCAGTAATAACGTTGGCTTGATTTCAGCTATTAATTTAGTCAGCTGATCTTGATTATATATATCTAAATAATTTAACGGCTCATCCCAAATATACAATTCGGCTGGTTGCGACAAAGATTTAGCAACCTCTACTCTTTTTCGCTGTCCCATACTCATATTTTCGATTTTTTGTGCAAAAACTCCTCTTTCTAACCCCAGTTTATGCAAATTGTTAAGAAACATTTCATAATCTAACTGATTGTCCACAGCGAAATCTTTTAGCTGTCCCACATTTTTTTCAAATTCTTGGCAAATATAACTAACATTGACGTTAGATGGTATTTGGATAGTTCCAGAGCTGTTACCAGTAAAAGTACCTAGCAGAGCATTGATCAGACTAGTTTTTCCTATACCATTTGGTCCAACTACACCAACTTGTTTCCCTTTTTGACCTCAAAACTGATTGGTTCAAATAAAGGCTCATTTCCATAAGAAAGGCTAAAATTTTCCACCTGCAGTAAAGTTTTATGATAGCTTGGGCGAAAATTAAGTGCTAATTCGTCGACTTGTTCGATGTTTTTCATTAGCTTTTCTTTATCATGGATCTCATTTTCCATTCTTTTTTTCAAGGACTGCGACCTCTTCATCACCCTGGCAGCACGCGCACCAATGTGCCCAGTATCGTAAATACTGCCACTTCCCTTTTTATGTGGGTCTCCGCGCTTATCTCTTTCACGAGAGCCTGACCACTTTTCTTTTTCAAGAGCCGTCTGCTTAAGCCGATCGATGTCCTTTTTTAGTTTTTCATTTTGCTGTATTTCAAACGAATCTGACAGTTGTTTTTCTCGCTCATAAGTTGAATAATTACCATTATATATGGAAATTTTGGCCTTCTCTATCACCAAAATGTGATCACAAATTTGATCAACGAATCCACGGTCATGACTAACTACTATGAATCCTTGCTTTTTCCTTCTCAAATAGGCAGCAACTTGCTTTCTACTAGCCATATCTAAATGATTAGTGGGCTCATCGATCAACGGAAAATTTTGCTGATCAATAAATAATAATGCCAATCTAAGCTTGGTCTGCTCACCACCAGATAAGCTATCAAAAGGCCGCCAAATAATATCAGGATCAACTTGCATCAAGCTTAATTCTCGCTCCAATTGCCATTCTTCAAACTCGACCACCTCGTTTAATGCATAAATAGCCAGCTGACTGGGATCATTGATCTCCTGGGGAAAATAGTTAAACTCCACATGGTACGAGATCTCTCCTTGATACTCCAACTTGTTACACAGTAGTTTTAATAGTGTAGTTTTACCACGGCCATTCCTGCCAAACAATCCTAATTTCCAGTCTGAATCCAAGTTCAGGTCAACATTATTGAATAACTGTTTTTCCTGTCCTGGATAAGAAAAAGACATATTTCTAATTTTAATTTGAGACATATACAACCTCCTTGCATTAATACCCGCAAGGTCGTAGTTTTTTACGTCAAATCGTAATATTAATGAAATCTTTTTTTAGGCACAAAAAGACCCACAGCACTAAAAACAATTCAACCTTAAAACCATCTGAGCCACATCAAATAACGGCTAGACTCTCGCCTTGCCCAGCTAACGATAGTTTGGAAAAGTTAAATTAGTTTTTCAACGCTTGGATCTCTCACTTTCGTCTTTAGATTACCAATATCATAGCAAAGCTCACCTTAAAAAGCCACAATTAAGCAATGCCTTTATTTTTTTGGTTAAGATACGTGAAAACTATTTCATTTTGACGAAAATTATCGCATAATAGACTTATATATAAAAGCAAGGAGATGTCTTTTTGATTTTCGAAACAATTAAAGCTTTAGCCGCTGTTAGAAATATTCCATTACGCACTGTCGAAATTTCATTGAACTTACCGGCTGGTACTCTTCAGACTTGGAATCAAACGGCACCTTGTAATAAATTAGCTGAAGTTGCTCGTTTTTTTCATGTTTCTATAGAAACTTTGCTGGATTAAGAAATCAAAACAAAAGCCTTTCGTTGCTAATTTGCAATGAGAGGCTTCTTTTTTACCTTAAATTTTGTTTATTTTGGTCAAATAATGGTCAGTGACCGGCTGGTTCTTGACATAACTATATAGTTGACAATTATTCGCCTGCAAAAAATCCTTTTGCTGTTCAGTTAAATCTTGAGAATCACCTTTGAGAGCTGCTCCAGTTTCTGGAACCAGATTAACTACACCTACACCTTTTGTTACCAAATTATTAAAAACATGCTTACTTTTTCGTTCTATCTCTGGTCCATTTTCTATACCAACATGTTTAAAATAATATTTGATAATATAGTGATAAACCATCCTTTCCTGGTCACTTTCTTCGTTTGATCGTACCAGCTGACCATTCGGAAATAACCAAAGCGCCCTTCGGCTAGATTTCGCAAAAATTAAGTCTGACCTTTCGGCTACAAAATTTTTTAACGCTTTAGGATCAAACAATGGATTTGGTCGTATCTGTCTTTCAGCTAGCAGTGTCGAATCGTTCTGCTTGCCCATACCATATGCTCTCCTCTAATTATTCCACTTCTACGTTGCTTTTTATGGCTCGAGGATCTCAGACAATCGAATCAACTCTTCTTGATCAAATTTTGCGAGCGGTTTGTCAAAACCTAATTCTTTTAAACTCTGATCCATTTTTTCTTTGCCTGAATTTAAAGTATCTAACATTGTTTCATATTCCTTCACTTTTTTGTTCAATTGTTCTTGATCCGGGTTATCCTGTTTACGCAACTGTTCCATTTCCGCGATCGTCTGATTTATTTTATTGGCTTGTGCAAAGTAATCTATCAAATATTGCTTAGCCACGTCTTCTTTACTCACCTAAAACCTCCTTGTCTGAGAATATCTTTCTACCAATATGACTAAGAACTGGAAAATAATTTCAAACTTTTCAGTTTGTTTTTATTAGGACGGCTCCGAAAAGCAAGAAGCTCCGTCCATCTAACTCCAGCGTTACAGCGCCTTATTAGGACAGCTCCACATATCAAGACTCTCCGCATATCCAACCTAAGGAATACAGCACCAAGACCGTGCTATATTCCTTAGGTCCGATATTGCTCACTTGCTAAACATTCCATATCTATCCTTTTCCTAGGACGGCTCCGAAAAGCAAGAAGCTCCGCCCATCTAACTCCAGCGTTACAGCGCCAAAAACGCGCTATAACGCTGGAGCCTGATGGTACTCACTTCTTCCCGCTTTTCTCCGCACACTAGTATATATACTGCAAATCGCTTGCCGTTGTTGGGTATGCCCATATCAGGCTTTTTACTTGCTTTGCTGTATATCCCTTTTCGATCAACACACTTAGATAATTGATCATTTCATCTGCTTCCATACTGAGGCATGCCGCACCCACTACTTTTTCACTAACTTTATCAACGACCAGTTGAACCAGCGCCTTCGTTTCATGTTGTCTCTTATATGTGATCCAATCTACCATGTTTACATTTTTAACATGGTAACGTGCTTCATCACGCTGAGCTTGACTTTCTGTCATTCCTACCTGCGCTAACTTGGGCAATGAAAAAACTACCGTTGGGATCTTTGGATAGTCTATCTCGTCATCACGCCCAGTAAGTTGAGCTGCTACGTACTTCGCTTCAATACCAGCCACTGGAGTTAACTTGGGGACCGGAGAAGCTGCCGCATCGCCAATCGCGTAAATGTGTGCCGCTGTAGACCGTAAATGACGATCAACTATTACACCCTGATTTGAATATTCTACACCGGCCTGTGTCAGCCCTAAATTGTCCACATTGGGCCGCCGACCAACTGCAGCAAATACCATTTCCGTGTCTTTAATAAAATCATTAGGGCCAGATAGACGATAGCCTGCTCCAACCTGCTCAACTTGAGTGATATCTTGGTCAAAAACAAACTCTACCCCGTATTTTTGTAACTCTTCAACTAACTCTGTAACTAATTTTTGAGGAAAAGCTTTCAACGGCCGTGAATTATGCAACACAACAGTCACTTCAGCTCCAGCAGAAGCTGCAATACCTGCTAGTTCAAAAGCAACATAACCGCCACCGATAATAGTTAGATCCTTGGGCATTTCATCCAGATCCAAAAAATCAGTACTTGTTTGTAAAAATTCTTTTCCTGGTATATCTAACAAGCCGGGGCGTTGGCCTGTTGCTATCACAAAATTTCCCGCCTCTAGCAGATATTCTCCAACTTTCACTGTCGTACCTGCAACAAATTCTGCGTGTCCAACATATGTCTTAATCTCTGAGTTTTCCATACCTTTTTTGGTAGCCGGGCTAATTTCACTCGTGTAAGCTCGCTTATTAGTCATCAAAGCAGGCCAATCAATAGTATTTTGCGACTTTAATCCATTACCTGCCAATAGTGCTGCTCTTTCTTTAGCCTCAACAGCCGTGTATAAGATCTTTTTGGGATCACAGCCGCGGTTAGGACAAGTACCGCCCCATAGATCTTCCTCGATCAGTGCAACTTCTTTTCCTTGAGCTTTAATTGCTGATGCTGCAGCTGTACCTGCCGGACCTGCACCGATAATGACTGCATCATATTTCTCTAACATTTGTGCCATACTTTTAACCTCCCTGTTCTTCATTTTGACTAAGGTAATTCAATAATCGTTGTCTGTCTATATATCCTTGACTTTGGCCAGTTCGATCTGTGATCTCCACATAGTTCTTAGTACTTAACTTTTTAAACAGGTCACGTAAGACTGCATCCTCTGACAAAGAAGTTGAATCATTACGCTGCTCTCGCGATAATCCTGTTAATGGCTGACTTGCTAACAAGACTTTATTCACAGGAGTATCATAAATATTTTTCGCAGTACTCCCCCTAAAGAAATCACGCACAAAATCGTTAACAGGGTGCTGCGCAATTTCGTGTGGTGCAGCAGCCTGTAACAACTGACCATCGCTCATAATACCGATCCTATCTCCTATTTTTAGTGCCTCATCCATATCATGGGTAACAAACACTATCGTATTATGAAGTTGTTCATGAATATCAAGCACCAGGTCTTGTAAACTTGCACGTGAAATAGGATCTAGTGCACTAAAAGGTTCATCCATCAATACGATCGGTGGTTTGGATGAGATCGCACGCAAGATACCTACGCGTTGCTGCTCCCCGCCAGATAATTCTCGTGGATAACGAGCGCGATATTTGTCTGGATCTAAACCAACTTGCTCTAAAAGTGTATCTGCCAATTCTTGCAGTTGATTCTTAGAAGTCCCCTTCATTTCGGGGATCAAAGTAATATTTTGGGTAACTGTCATGTTAGGGAACAAAGCAATTTGTTGTAACACATATCCCATCATCCATCGTAACTTTTGAAGCGGGTAATCTGCGGCACTTTTCCCATTGACCAGTACTTGCCCCGCAGTCGGTTTTTCCAAACGATTGATCATCTTAAGAGACGTTGTTTTACCACTACCGGAAGACCCGACTAAAACAAAGCGTTCGCCCTGTTGAACACTCATATCCATTCCAGAAATAACTGTATTGTCGCCAAATGATTTTTGAATATTTTGAAATTCAATAGCAGCAGCCATTTAATCCCCCTCCTTTAACAAGTGATGGGTAGTCAAATAATGATGTGCGACTGTAGCCGGCGACTTATCTTGCACATTTACTTCATAATTCATTTCCTGCATTTCTTTTTCTGTTACCTTTCCAGCTAACTTATTTAAACTTTTGACTATCTGAGGATGCTTATCAGCAAAATCCTTCGTCATTATTGGCGCGCCTTGATAGGTAGGGAACATATGCTTATCATCTTGCAAAACACTTAAATGATATTGTCGCAGCTCACTATCAGTCGAATAAGCATCAACGACATTTACCCTATTCTTATTGATAGCCTGGTAACGTAATGCAGGTTCCATCGATTTAACAGGAAAATCCAGTCCATAAGTTTTTTTGATCCCTTTCAACCCATCACCACGGTCAATGAATTCTAAAGTCATCCCTCCGTTCAAGATCGACTGAACATTTTTCAGATCCGTGATAGTTTTCAAATGATGTTCTTGCTTAAATTTGTCTTTGACCGCTAACGCATATGAATTATTATATTTCATCGGCCGTAAGACTTGGATATCTTCTTGCTTTTTCATAATACTTTTGGCTTTTTTATAAGTCTCACTAGCCGTTAAACCACTTGTTTTTTGTGGCTTTTTCGCTAAAGTCTCCAAAACTGTCCCGGTAAATTCAGGATAAACATCGATCTGGTCATTTCTTAAAGCATTAAATAAGAAAGTTGTTTTACCAAAGTTAGGCTTCAAAGTCACCTTAATATGTTGATCATCTTGCTCGATCAATTCTTTATACATGTTGATCAAGATCTCAGGTTCTGCCCCCAGCTTACCAGCGATCGTGACTGTTTCGGTACGGTTGATATAGGCATTATAAGCACTACCCCCGCCCAGTAAAGCGATGATAACCGCTAACACAGAAACAGCAGTCTTAACCGAGGCATGTTCAAGCCACTTGATCAACGAACTCATAATAATTGCTAAAATGCCTGAAGCAACTGCTCCAATCAAAATCAAGGATGTATTATTACGGTCGATACCCAACAAAATAAAGGTCCCCAGACCACCTGCTCCGATCAAAGCTGCTAAAGTAGCTGTCCCAATGATCAAAACTAAAGCAGTACGGATGCCCGAAATGATCGTCGGCATCGCCAGCGGCAACTCCACCTTAAATAATTTTTTCATTCGCGACATGCCAAACGCGTCAGCCGCTTCTTCAAGTGCTGGATCGATCTCAGTCAGGCCTAAATAAGTATTTTGAAAAATTGGCAAAAGGGCATAAACTACCAAGGCAATTACAGCCGGAACTGTACCAATACCTACGACTGGGATCAACAGCCCTAATAAGGCTAGTGAAGGGATCGTCTGTAAAACACCCGTCAATTGCAAGAGAAACTCAGATATTTTTTTATGTTTAACGACCCAGATCGCCAAGGGGATAGCGATCACCATCGCGATCAACAAAGACAAGGTTGAGATCTCCAAATGTTGCAGTAATGCCTGCCACAGTTCGCCTCTTCTTTCGCTGAATGTTTGCATTATTTGTTCCATTGTATTGCCCTTCCATATTTTGAATTAAGCTGCAACCTACCATGTAAAAAAACTATTTCATATTCTATTAGAAAATATTTTCCTAAACACTATCTCGTACCCATTCATTGTTAACCATAGCAATTATTTACAGTTCAGAAAAGCAATAGCCCTCAAAAACAAAAAAATAGTGTAGAAAACGCGTGGTGCTAGTTCGTAATAATTCTATTTTCTGTAAAATCAAAAAAGCCTAAATTATAAATAAAGACGGTCAATTCAATTTTTAACCAAAAGCCTACCACTGACCGCGTGAGATTTTTTTCGATTCCATAATCTTCAACTAGGATCGAGAAACGGGATTCGATCGTGCGCCGGAGATCTTTCAAAGCCGGAACATTGTGCTGTTTGGCTCCTTTCATGTTTGAACGGTAAGGTGTCCAGAGCTCATAACCTAGCTCGCCAAAATCTTCTTGTAAGGGCTGTCCCACATAACCGACATCCGCTAAAACAAAGGGACACGGACAGCCTGCGATCAAAGTTGACGCCGCTTGGGTGTCATGTTTAGAGGCCTCGGTGACAGTGTAATTTAAGATATAACCGCTGAGCGAGGTCTCAAAATGAGTCTTAAACCCGTAAAAATACATGTCTTTGGTCGCATTGTAGCCTAGGTCAGCTATGCCGCGGAAAACCTTGGCCCGCTTATTTCTAACTTTTTGGCATAAAGGGTTAGGCAAACTATCAATGATCGCAAACTGTCCTGTTTGCGCATAGTCGCGAGTCAACCCCTGCCGCATGGCCATGACCACTGGGAGAAGACGTTGTGCTCGTCGGTTAAAACGGGAGCGCTCAATGTTCAATTGATGTGGGATGAAGGTCTGTGCCCAGGCAAAGAATTTACGCTGGGAGTGCATCTGTGTAATGACCTGTAAACACAGTAAGGCTAAGATCTGCACATCAGAAACACGAGACTTAGTGGTGTTACGGCGTTGCGAAATATAGCGCGGGCAGTATTTTTGATAAAGCTCAGCACAAAGAACTTTAAGTTGAGCTAAATTGACTTGTAAATTATGTCGTTTTTGTTTAAACTTTAAGTGGTCCAACAAGATCAGGTCTCCTTTGTTTAAGTCACTTAAGAGTCTAACCTTGTTGGGCTTTTTTTGTAAAATTTTGTACTAAATAGTTGAATGTTACGAACTAGCACCACGCGTTGTAGAAAATGTTTTTCTACACTATTGCGGGGATGATCTATGCTAGAAATTCCCTGTACAGCGGGCACTTTAACTTACTAATGCACATTAAAGGCTTGAGGAGACGCTCAATCAACGACTCCCCCCTTAAGAGGAAAAATCTATATGTTATACATGCCTAAGCACGTGTAGTTATATATACGCAATTTCCGTGAATTTTTGCTTTTTTTGTGTAACTTTTTTAATTATTTTCAATAAAAAGAGAGCATAAGAAGCAACCCGCCCTTATGCCCTGTGAAAGGTAGTGCCATGAGAACAAAAACTATCGACTACTAAGTATGTAATAATTACATACACTACTACATACGCAATTTATTGCCAAATGTGTTTTTCTTTTTTTAATCAATTTTCAGCCTGTTCCTCCTTATACATATAAGTAGTCGTAGTAGTTTACCTAAGTCAAGATACTATACCAATTATTTTCAATACTCATTTAAGAGCCTCTACATATATATATTTGGCAATTCCTCGGTTGACCATTATCTGTTGTTTGTTTTTGGAAGACAAGAGCAGCATATCAAAGTCAATATCCACTTTTTCTAAAGAATACTCTTGGCCGATCTCCAGTCCCAATTTAGATAAATATTTAATAACTCGCTGATTATCCAAATACTCTTTTAAAATATATTTTTGTTGTATTTTCATCAAATTTAATGAAAGTAAGCTTTCATTAAAAAGTTGCGGTTCCTGCACACTGGCACCAAACGGAGTTTTAGCCGGAAAATTTAAGTGTTCATTCAATTGTTCACACATAAGTTGGCTGTCGAAATTTGCAATCTTCCAGGCCTGCGCTGCGATCTCGTCTAATGACAGATCCAACTCATTAGCGAGCCACACTTCACATAGACGTAACTTCTTCAATAACTGTTCAGTTCTTCGTTCGCCCTCTTCACTCAACGAGATCGCACCATATTTTCGACTAACTACTAAACCTTTTTGAGACATTTTTTTGACTTGTTCCGTGGTCGTTGCTGGAGAAACACCCAATAAGCCAGCCAGTCGTTTATTAGATACTTTACCGCTCAAATAACTGCCTTCAAAAATCGCCTTTAAGTAATTGTCCGTTACACTATGCATTACTTTGCTCCCCCTTCTATTATTTTTAAGTATACCAAATTTTTTTATTTTAATCTATGAACTTAAGGTGTACAATATGGAATGGAAAAGGAAAGGTGGTTTTATAGGTGAGTCAAAACGAGCAAAAAACTCAAAAGAAACACCATTTGGTTCAATATGCAAATGGCCGCTCGCTCGAAGAAATCAACGGGACTGTGGAAGTTCCTAAAGGTAAGGGATTTTGGAAAACGTTGTTTATGTATTCCGGCCCTGGCGCATTGGTCGCTGTAGGATACATGGACCCCGGTAACTGGTCGACCTCTATCACTGGAGGCCAGAACTTCTCATACCTGTTGATGTCCGTGATTTTGATGTCGAGTTTAATTGCCATGTTGCTACAATACATGGCTGCTAAACTGGGCATAGTAAGTCAGATGGACTTGGCACAGGCAACACGCGCCCGAACAGGTAAAGCACTAGGGATCATTTTATGGATCTTAACCGAATTAGCTATTATGGCTACTGATATTGCCGAGGTTATTGGTGGTGCGATCGCTTTATATCTCTTATTTGATATCCCTTTGATCTTCGCTGTCTTCCTAACAGTTTTAGATGTTTTAGTACTGCTATTGTTGACGAAGATCGGTTTTAGAAAAATAGAAGCGATCGTTGTTTGTTTGATTTTTGTTATCTTGGGGGTATTTATTTATCAAGTAGCATTATCTGATCCAAACTGGGGAGAAATGTTCAAAGGTTTTATTCCAACTGGTGACACTTTTGCAAGTTCTCCTGAAGTTCATGGGATGTCACCGATCTCCGGCGCGCTTGGTATTATCGGAGCCACCGTAATGCCGCACAATCTCTATTTACACTCGGCTATTTCTCAAACTAGGAAAGTTGATCATAACAACGAAGAGGATGTTGCACAAACAGTTAAATTTACCACTTGGGATTCAAACATCCAATTATCACTCGCATTCGTCGTTAATGCATTGCTATTGATCATGGGTGTTGCTGTCTTCAAATCAGGGGCAGTTGAAGATCCTTCTTTCTTCGGTTTGTATGAAGCTCTTTCTGATACTTCTGCATTAAGTAACGGCATCTTGATCAAAGTAGCCCGTTCAGGTGCGCTATCCGTCCTATTTGCGGTCGCCTTATTAGCTTCCGGGCAAAACTCCACCATCACTGGGACATTAACAGGTCAAGTTGTTATGGAAGGTTTTGTGCATATGAAAATGCCGTTGTGGGCTCGTCGTCTAGTTACCCGGTTGATTTCCGTTATCCCTGTTTTGATAGCCGTTTTGTCAACAAGTGGCCAAAGTGAAGTTCAACAACACGTAACTATTAACAATTTGATGAATAATTCCCAAGTTTTCTTGGCCTTCGCTTTGCCATTTTCAATGATCCCGTTGTTGATGTTGACCAATAGCAAGACTGAAATGGGCTCCCGTTTCAAAAATTCGACTTGGGTCAGACTACTAGGGTGGATCTCGGTCCTTGGTTTAACTTACCTTAATATGAGGGGGCTTCCTTCCTCGATCGCAGCCTTTTTTGGTGATCATCCAACAGCTGCTCAGGCTACGCTGGCCAACAATATCGCCTATGTTATTATTGCATTGATCATTGCATTATTGGTTTGGACTGTAGTTGACATCTACCGTGGCGACAAACGTTTAGCACAAGAACAAGCAAGAAAGAAGGCATAGAAGACTATGGAGGATAAGCAACCTAAATTCTCGCGACTGCTTGTTGGAACTGATGATTCACGAGACGCTCAATTAGCTTTTAATTACGCAATCAACTATGCTTTAGAAAACAGGGCTGAACTTTTTATCGTTTCAGTACTCGAAAGCGATGAAATGAACATTTATCAAGCGTTAGATGATGACTATATCCACGGAGAAAAATCAGATTTAGAAGAACATCTATCAGGATACAAAGAAACTGCTGAAAAAGCAGGAGTTAGCAACGTTCACACAGTAATTGCCGAGGGAGATCCAGGAAAGACGATCGTAAATGAAGTAATTCCACATATCGATCCGGATCTATTAGTCATTGGCTCTTTTGATAAAAAGGGTATCAGCAAGCACTTCGGGAGCCAAGCAGCTTATATGGCTAAATATTCCCCAATACCTGTTTTAGTCATGCGTTAGATAAAAAAATTTAACCCATACAAAAAGGCACGAGTTCAATCAAAATCTCGTGTCTTTTTGTTACGTTTCAAATTAAAATGGGCAAAGAACTCTCAAAGTTCCCTCTAGTCCAACTGAAAGTGGAGTGATGTTTCTTAAACTTCTCCCGGTCTAGCCGAACGGGTATAGGTCGAAGAATTTTCTCACTGTTCTAGTTAAGAACAGATCCGGAAACTATCACAGCCAAAAATCTAAACTGAAATGTGTCCAATATCTGCTAATAACCGATCTCAAGGGCCATTTTTTGAAATACAGATTTTCATTTATGCCGTGTTTCGATAATCTCTTGCAAACTATCAAATGTTTGATCAGCTTTTTTACCGAAGTATTGGGCCGTTAACATATATAAACATTCTGTAATTGCTAACTGTGAAGTCATCGATAAGAATGCCTTTTGACGATATTGCAGGGACTTTGAAATTGAAAAGAAGCAGACCTTGCCGTAGGTCGTCAGCGGCGATCTCGGAGTACTTGTGATCACTATCATCGGAACATGCCGCTTCTTTAAGATCTCAGCAATATTGAGTGTATCTTTATTATTGCCCGTGTGCGAAATAACAATGGCACAATCGTTTTTGGTTAATTTAGAAGCCTGCATTAATGACATGTGATATTCAGAATTGTACGAAACATATAATGGGACGCGTAAAAAACGGTGATAAGCATCGAAAGCAACAATATTAGAACCACCCAACCCGAAAAAAGAGAGGTTTTTTGCTTTAACGATCAATTCTCTCGCAGCAAACAGATCTTCTTCATGCATCAAATCAAAAGTTTCAGTCAAAGTTTCGATGTTAGCACTCAAAACTTTTTGCGAAACGATCTTTAGTGTATCCTTGTCAGAGATCTCGCTACCTATCGCCAAAGGATTTTCATTTTGACTATTTAAAGCCCACTTAAACTGCGAAAAGTTGCGGTAGCCCATATCTTTAGCAAATCGTGATACTGTTGCCAGTGAGACCCCGCTTTTGTTTGCAAGTTGAGCCAAAGTCATTGATGGAACTTGCGAATAGTTGTTCGTAATAAAATCAGCTAATTTTTTACTGCTTGCTCCCATCCTTGCATAATCTTTCTTGATCCTTTCTGTAATTTGTCCTTCCATCATGTACCACTCCATTTACTTTGATATGCTAATTTTTTGTACTAACTTTTTTTTCAAGATTTTCCCTTGCATTGTAAACATTTTCAATTATAATAGAGTTGTAAAAAAAAGTCATCTTTTTTATTTTTATTATGCTATTTTCTTTCATATCAATTATTTTTTAAGACTCTGAAATACAGAGTTATACAAGAAAGGACGCTTTTTCTATGAAATTAGTGATCGTTGCGGCTGCGGTCGTATTGCTTATCTTTTTGATCGTTAAGGTCAAATTAAATACTTTCATTTCACTGATCGTTACTTCTTTTCTAACGGCTTTAGCTCTACAGATCCCTTTGTCAAAAATTCCTGACATTATTACTTCAGGGATGGGTGACCAGCTAGGTGACCTTGCTATTGTCTTTGGACTTGGGTCAATGATCGGTAAACTTGTTTCCGATTCAGGCGGTGGTTACCGGATCGCTCACACTTTGATCGATGCATTTGGTAAGAAAAGGATCCAAATTGCCGTAATCATAGCTTCATTCATCGTTGGTCTAGCTCTGTTCTTTGAAGTTGGTCTAGTTGTTTTATTGCCGATCATCTTCATGATCGCCGATGAATTAGGCTTACCGTTGCTGATCCTTGCTATCCCAATGGCCGCAACATTAAATGTCATGCATGGTTTTATTCCGCCACATCCAGCTCCAACTGCAATCGCCGGGATCTTACACGCTGACTTAGGTCAAGTGATCTTGTTCGGGATCATTGTTGCTATCCCAACTGTGATCGTTTCTGGTCCTATTTTTAACCGTGTTTTGCATAAACTTTACCCTCAAATTTACCGGATCCAAAAATCGATCCCAGGACTGGGTGAAGTAAAAGAATTTAAACTAGAAGAAACACCATCGTTTGCTAAAAGTGTAATTACTGCAATGATGCCAGTTATCTTGATCGGGATCTCAACGATCTTAAAGTATTCATTACCTAATAATGGCTTCAATAAGGCGATACAATTTGTCGGTAATGCCGACGTCGCTATGTTGCTTTCATTGATCTTGGCTATCTTTACTATGGGGATCGGTCAGAAGATCTCTATGAAACAAATTGGTTCGACCTTAGAATCTGCTATCACTCAGATCGCTGTCATGCTCTTCATTATTGGTGGTGGCGGTGCCTTCAAACAGGTCTTGGTCGAAGGCGGGATCTCAAATTACATCTCATCATTATTTTCCAACACAAATATGTCGCCGATCTTCGCTGCTTGGTTGATCACCGCGATCTTGCGTGTCAGTCTTGGATCCTCGACAGTCGCTGCATTAACAGCTGCTGGTTTAGTGGTACCTTTGATCGCACAAACAGGTGTCAGCCCTGTCTTAATGGTCTTGTCCGTAGGTGCTGGTAGTATCTTTGCCGACCATGTCAATGACGCGGGCTTCTGGATGATCAAAGAATACTTTGGTTTGACTTTAAAAGAGACTTTCCTTTCTTGGACGACGTTGACCTCAGTCATCTCGCTCACTGGACTGGCCTCAGTCTATGTTTTATCGCTTTTCATGTAACACTAAAGCAACAGCAAAAAATTTAGCATTATTATAAAAAAGAGGATATTCAATTTTTCATCACCCTATTTTGTGAAAGGATGTCAATAATGAACTATATCATTGGAATGGACATCGGAACTACCAGCACAAAAGCTGTGCTGTATGGCGAAGATGGTCAGGTTTACACTCACGCTAATGAAGGCTACCCTTTATACCGTGACGCGACTGGGATGGCAGAAGAAGATCAAGAAGAGATCTTAACAGCCGTTACCAAGGCATTAAAAGAAGTCGTTAACCAAATAGACTTCAAAAAAGATAACTTAAAGGGTGTTAGTTTTTCTAGCGCAAATCAAAGCTTGATCGCGTTAGATAAAGATCATCAACCACTGACTAGGATCCAAACCTGGGGAGATACTCGCTCTACAAAATACGCCGAACAGATCAAAGATTCTGATCGTGGTCAGGCCATTTACGAAAAAACAGGGACACCGATCCATCCCATGTCCTTATTATGTAAAATACTTTGGCTAAAAAATGAGAAGCCGGACATTTATAAAAAAGCTGCTTACTATTGCGGCATTAAGGAATACGTCTTTTATCGTCTTTTCGGTGTTTGGCAAATGGATATTTCAGTGGCCAGCTGCACTGGATTATTTAACATTTTTGACCAAAAATGGGATCCAGAAGCGATGGAAGTTGCTGGTGTTAATGAAAACCAGCTGCCTCCAGTTGTAGATGCTTACGAGCAATTTACTAGCTCAAAAGATGAATTCTCCAAGGTAACTGGCTGTCCTGCCGATACCACCTTTATTCAGGGAGCTTTCGACGGCGCATTATCAAACCTTGGCGTTGGTGCGATCGATGAGGGTGTCGTTGCCGTTACGATCGGTACTTCTGGAGCAGTGCGGATCGTAACAGATCATCCAGTTACTGATCCTAAAGGCAGGATCTTTTGTTACGCGGTAGACAAAGGACATTATGTAGTCGGTGGGCCCGTCAACAACGGTGGTGTCGTCTTCCGTTGGGCGCGCGACAATCTGTTCGATGCTGAAAAGAGTACCGCAGAATTGTTGCATAAGAACACTTATGACTTATTGACCGAAATTGCCTCACAAGTACCTGCTGGTTCTGACGGCTTGCTGTTCCATCCATTTCTAAGTGGAGAACGTGCACCGATCTGGGAAGCAAATGCACGTGGTTCTTTCTTCGGTTTAACGCAGATGCATACCCGCGCTCACATGGTGCGTGCCGTCTTGGAAGGCATTGTCTATAATCTCTACACTGTCTTACTAGCACTAGAAGAAGTAGTGGGACAACCAAAAGAGATCTTAGCAACTGGTGGCTTTGCCCGTTCTCAATTATGGCGGCAAATGCTGGCTGATGTTTTTGAAAGGCCCGTCACGATCCCACAAGATTTTGAATCATCATGTCTAGGCGCAGCAGTAATTGGCATGAAATCACTCGGGATCGTTGCTGATTTTAATGTCGTTAAACAATTTATCGGCGAAACCTCAACTTATGATCCAAATCCGGATAACTTTGACGTTTACCGTGAATTAGTTCCGATCTATATTCGTTTAACACGACAATTGAGACCTGAGTATGAAAACATAGCACGTTTTCAAATCGAACATAGTCATTCGAAAGACGAGAACAAATAGCTTTTTAGTACTTTATTATTCAAAGACCGCTAATTAACCATTGATCACGCACAAATTATCTAGGAGGAAAATAAAATGCAACTTGGTTTGATAGGCTTAGGAAAAATGGGCTGGAATTTGATGGAAAATATGTTAGATCACGATGTCAAAGTCACCGTTTTTGACGTCAATGAAAACACGCGTAAAAAAGCTCAAAATTCGCAGCTCGATATTGAGGTAGCAGACAGTTTGGAAGGATTAGTCCAATCATTGCCACAACCACGCATCATTTGGTTGATGGTCCCGGCCGGTACTCCAACTAATGACAGTATTGCCAAACTGGTTGATTTGATGGAACAAGAAGACATCTTGATCGATGGGGGTAATTCATTTTACGAAAATTCCATTTCTCACGGGCAACTTGCTGCCGAAAAAGGCATCCATTTCTTTGACGTCGGCACTTCAGGAGGAATGTCTGGTGCACGCCACAACGGTAACTTTATGATCGGTGGAGAAAAAAATATTTTCCCACAGATCGAACCGTTATTTGAAAAAATTGCAGCCAAAGATGGTTATCTTTATACTGGTGAGTGCGGGTCCGGCCATTATCTAAAAATGGTCCATAACGGTGTAGAATATGGCATGATGCAAGCTATCGGCGAAGGCTTCGATGTCTTGTCCAAAAGCCAATTTGACTTCGATAACGAAGGTGTGGCTAAGGTCTGGAACAATGGTTCCGTTGTACGCAGCTGGTTAATGGAACTTGCACAGCAAGCATTTGCTAACGATGCTAACCTAGATGAGATCAAGGGGGTAATGCACTCTTCCGGTGAAGGTGCCTGGACCGTTGAAGAAGCAATTCAACTTCATGTTCCAACCCCTGTGATCAGCAGTGCTTTGATGATGAGATATCGCTCTGAAGAAAATGATACGATGACTGGTAAAGTCGTCTCTTCCTTAAGAAACGGCTTTGGCGGACATGCTGTCGATAAGAAATAAATATTAGGTAAGCGTAACTAAAAGCACGAGATTCCTTAAGTTTAATTCCAGGAAGCCCGTGCTTTCTTATTTCGATATATTTTATAAACCTCATTTTCTTACCAAAGAATTAACAGATAATATCGACCTAAGACAATGAGCTGATTTATTTAAAACTAAGTGGTAAACTAAATTTGAATTTAATTTTAATAATACGAGGAGATTTACTCTGATAAAAATACAGCGAATTTATTCAACTGACTCTACCCAATCTGGCTATCGAATTTTGATTGCTCGTCTTTAGCCTCGTGAGGTTTTCAAGACTAAAGCAAACCTTGGCGATTGGGACAAAATGATTGCTCCTTCAAATAAACTTCGCAAATGGTTCAACCATGACCCACAGAAATTTCCAAAATTTAGTAAAGCATACCGCAAAGAATTAGCTGAAAATCCAGAAACACCTGAATTTATCGCTAAAATCACGAAAAAATGGCACATAACGATATTATCTTACTTTATAGTGCTAAAAATAAAGAGCACAAACAAGCTAAGTACTACGCAACTACCTCCAAGAAAGATTAAACATTGAAAGTTAATAAAGGTGAGAACATATGCAGTCTACTGAAAAAAAGAAGTGTGTTGCTTTGGTGCCAATTTTTGCTACTTTAGATAAAGATAAGTTAACCAAATTAGCTCAAAAAGTTACTAGCAGAAAAATAGCCAAGGGAGAATTTCTATACAACTTCGCGGATCAAAATGATGCTTTATATATCGTACATCAGGGACAATTAAAAAATTATCAGATCCTAGAAACTGGAGAGGAACAGTTAATACGTTTATTAGGGCCAGGAGAATTTACTGGTGAGTGGAGTATCTTTCAACCGCAGCAACAACATACTGACATAATAGAGGCCCTTATAGATACGGAAGTTTGTCAATTAACACGAGAAAATTTTAAAAAGGCTTTGTTAGACTATCCCGAAATTAGTCTGAGCCTCTTACAACAAATGTCGAAGCGTTTAGAAACTTCTGAAAAACAAACGGCCACTGTGGCATATCCTTCAATTACTAAACGTATTACTTCTTATTTAGCAAGCCTGAGCATAAATAAGAAAGATAAGCCCATCAGAGTCGAATTACCTATGACACGAAAGGCTTTGGCATCCTACTTAGGGACAACACCAGAATCTATTACTCGAGGTTTTCGAAAGTTAGAAAAACAAGGTGTAATAAGGTCAATTTCAACTAGGAATATCCAGATCAATGATCTTAATGCTTTGCAAAAATAAAAAAGAGCGTGTTATCTCACACCCCTCTCATTGATACAAACGATAATTTAGTAAACGGATCGCATTTAAAATCACAACAATAATACTTGCTTCATGTACAAACATTCCAATTCCCATGTTGATCCAGCCACTAAACAAAAGACTACTTAACAAAAAGAGAACTACCCCTATCGCTATAATAATGTTTTGCAGCATATTGTGACTAGTGGCCTTGGCTAATTTAAGTGTAGGAGCCAAACGGCTAAAGTCTGAATTCAGTAAAACAATATCTGAAGTTTCAATAGCGACGTCTGTCCCGTTGCCCATGGCTATCCCTGTATTAGCTGTAGCCAATGAAGGACTGTCATTAACTCCGTCACCAACAAATGTTACATTCTGTCCTCTCTCTTGTAGTTTTTTAATATACGCTGCCTTATCTTCTGGCAGCATATTTCCTTTGGCCTCAGTCAGACTTAGTTGATGTGCAATTTGGTCAACTGTTCCTTGGTTGTCTCCTGATAAGAGGACCAAATTTTTAACTCCCAATTTTTTTAGTCTGGCTAGTTCAGTTTTTACATTCGGTCGTAATTGATCCTTGATCCCTAAAATTAACGTTAGCTGTTTATTTATAGCCATGAAAATTAAAGAGTTACCTTCAGCTTCTAATTTCTTACTTTGTGCTATTTCTTTTGGCTTTAAGTTAATTCCGTTAGTTTTTATTAACTGTAAATTGCCTAAAGTAACTTTATTGCCCTTTACAGTTGCAATAAGTCCACCACCTTTAATCACCTGTGTCTGCATAACTGGATACTTTAGAGCGTTTGGATACGTCTTTACTACAGCTTGCGCTAACGGATGGTCACTTTCAGCTTCTATGCTAACTAGTATGCTAATGGTCTCATTCTCATTAACTTCAGCGCTTGAAATAACTTTATTCACTCGTGGAATACCAATCGTTAGCGTACCAGTTTTATCAAAAACCATAGTATCAACTTTACTGAAATCTTGTATTGTTTCACTCCCCTTTAGTAGTATGCCATGTTTAGCACCATTTCCAATCCCAGCCACGTTTGAAACAGGAATTCCAATAACCAAAGCGCCGGGGCAACCAAGAACTAAGACCGTCACGGCAAGCTCAATATCCTTGGTGATCAACGCCACAATAATCGCTAATAATAATACCACTGGTGTATAGTATTTTGAAAATTTATCAATAAAGCGTTCCGCACCAGATTTAGAATCTTGTGCTTCTTCCACCAATTCAATGATCTTACCAAAAGCGGAGTCTTCGCCAACGCGCTCGGCCTGCAGCTGAAGCGTTCCATTTTCTAGGATAGTGCCAGCATAGACCGCCGAACCTACTTGCTTATTAGCTGTCTTGGGTTCGCCGGTTATACTAGCCTCATTGACATATCCCGAACCAGTAAGTACTTTACCGTCGACTGGAACCTTTCCACCAGTTTTAACTAAAACTATATCTCCTTTATTAACCTCGTCGATCAGAACTTCCTCAAATTGACCAGCTTGATTTTTCTTTAAACTGACCTCTGGGGCCATTTCGGTCAAAGACTTGATTGCCTTACGTGTTTTACTAAGCGTAGCTTGCTCTAAGTAATGTCCCGCTAAAAAGAGAAATGTCACTACAGCCGCTTCTTCGTAACTTTGAACAAAAAAAGCACCCAATACCGCAATCGTTACTAAAACGTCAATACTAACTACCCGGACCTTTAAAGATTGAAGGGCTTGGACAGTAATCGGTAAAACTCCGGCAACCCCCGAAAGTATTAGTGCAAGGGGCGCTATTTTTCCTTGTGTCAGAAAAAAGCGGTCTAACAAAGCTAACAAAAGTAAAGAACCATTAATAATCGTTAACTCCTTTTTGTGAGTCAAAATATACTTCTGCATTTCAAGCTTCCTTTCTGATATAAAAACAGGTACTATTAACAGCACCTGTTTATATTTATCAAGACCAGTTTCGTCCCATTCCCTTTTATACCTTATATTCTATTCTCCGTACTGTATGCTTGATCTAGTTCAGACAAAAAATTGTAAGTTTTTTCCATTGTCGGGCACGCGTCTGCTGGAATTTTATAGTTATCAGTTAATTTTCTGATTTCTTGGTATTCTGAACTTGCATCTTCCATTAGCTGAGACTTTGCCTCTATTTTGTCAAATAATTCATGCACTTTAAATGTCTCTGGATGATTTTTTCCGTGCGCACGAGTGATCGCTAAAGTATAGATTTCTAAATTGGGAAAGTACTCTTCTTGTAACTCACTATATTTACTCATTTATTGACTCCTTTTTTCTTTAAACCGTGACAACCTTTGATTTGATTACTGGGTATCCAATATCTTCAATGGCCTTTTCAATCTCTTCAATCATCACCTCTTTTTCATTAAAGTTGACCTTTAATTTACTAGCGTTAAACATTACTTTAATACTAGATTTATCGACCCCTTTAACCGAAGTGGTGGCAGCTTCGATCTTTTGCATGCAAGTCGGACATGCCAATTCCTCTAAATTGATAATAGCTTTTTTCATCATAAAAACTCCTTTCTTGCCTTTCCTTATTTTGTAGTATATACACCTTGTATTTTTTTCTAATTGATCATCGTCAATTTTTCTTTAATTTTCTGAACCTTTAATTTATATTTTTTCTAAATGTTATGGTTATGCCCTGATTTTAAAAAACTAATATACTAAGCTCATAGAGTAATAAAAAATAATTTAGGGAGGTCTTTACTATGAAAAAGGTGTTAGTCATTCTATTAATATTGCTAGTTATTTTGGTTGCAGCAATTGGACTGTATGCTTATCATAATCTTCATTACGACAAAAAAACTGCACGATTGATCAAAGGTGCAAATATAGCTGAAAAGCAAGTGACACTACCAGATGGTTCGGTTTTGAACTATGGAGAAAATCAAAACGAGAAGACGCCGCTTTTGCTTTTGCATGGGCAAAATGTGTCTTGGGAAGATTATGCACCGGTTCTGCCGCAATTAGCTCAAGAGTTTCATATTTATGCTGTTGATTGTTATGGGCACGGTGGTTCCAGCAAAGATCCCGATAAGTATTCAGCTAAAGCAATTGGTAAAGACCTTATCTGGTTTATCGAAAATGTAGTAAAGGAACCGGTAGTTGTATCGGGACATTCTTCAGGAGGCTTGCTGACTGCATGGCTAGCTGCCCATTCCTCACGAAATGTACTGGGCGTCGTGATAGAAGATGCACCCTTTTTCTCAACGGAACCGGGTAGAGCGGAGCAGTCATTTGCTTGGCAAGGATTCAAAGTTACGCATGACTTTTTAAGTCAGAACACAGAGAATAATTACACTCGATATAGTTTGGAGCATAACTATATGCAAACTTTTTTCAATCAGAAGGGAAAGGATAATTGGTCTACTGTTGTCAAAAATCCAGCATACAAATATATGAAGAATCATCCTACCCAAGTTCCTCGTGTTTGGCTCTATCCTCCTCGTTTAGGTGTGAATGAAATTTACGATTTGACCGCTAATATGCAAGACGGAACAGGTGAGTTTGACTTGCGTTTTGCCGACACTTTTTACGATTATTCTTGGTTTGATGACTTTAACCAAGAGGAAACATTAGCAAATATTACGGTTCCTGCAGTCTTGCTACATGTAGCGCCAGGCGAGGTAACCGCACCCTCTTACTATGATGAAAATGGCATCTTACTATCGGCTATGGATGAAAAGGATGCCACTCGTGCTGTAAGACTGATGAAAAATGCGCGTTTAATAGAAGGTTTTAAATCCATGCACGATATCCATAAAGACCAGCCGAAACAATTCACGAAAGTAATGAGGGAATTTAAAAATGATTTGAAATGAGAGTTGGGAACTTGTTCTTAATACATTTTTCGACTTGAAACTTGTTTAATGGAGTTGTTTGAATGGTTGGGGCGCTGGTTTCTTTTGCTTTTTCCCTTATTTTAGCAGTCTGGAGATTAAAATGGGAGTCCAATTGAGCTGGCAGCAAGGTTGGATTATTCCGGTTGTATTTGGCGTCTTTTACTTGTTGAATGTAATTTTTAACATTATTGGTGGTGAGTGGCTGACACTCTTGTTCAGCCACCCGCCCATTTTGATTTATAGTGAGATTTTATGGACTGGTTTTGGTCGAGACGGGTAACTTAAAATTTAATAACGGTAGACTGAGACGAATTTGCGAAGAAAGGTTTGCATTAAACTGATGATTTGGCAAGCAAGTTTTTGTTGTTTGTCAGATTTTTACGCTGAGATAAAAAAATGGAGAAAAATATCCAAATAGTAGTTTTGGATAAACAAGGCGGCGTTAGATATCCGAATGAGGCTGCAAGATGAAAAAGGTTGCCGAATTAAATTTCAATAGCAGATAACATATTAAACGGGGCATAACTTGAAAGTTATGATTTTTTCTACTTACCTATTTTAATGCTTTTTTAATTCTAACAAGAGTATCTTTTTATTTTGCAATATAAAGATAACAGTGTTATCTTTAATGAAAAGAGGTGCATATGCTTGGGTAAAGATACAAAACAAAAAATAATTACTTTAACTCTTCAAGAAATTGCGGATGGAAATTTCACAACTTTGTCATTAAGAAGCCTTTCAAAAAAAATGGGATTAACTACAGGGGCTTTTTATAAACATTTTACTAACAAAGACCAACTTTTGACTGTTGCAGCTAAACAACTAAACGCGGATTTGGTTGAAGAAATTCAGCAAACAGGTATTCTAAAATGGGAGGAACCAGAAAGATCTTTAATTGCTCTTGGAAAATTCTTAATGAAAAAAATCGAGCATGATACAGCCTCAATGGACTTCCTATTTTTTGAAACTCAAAATTCCTATGAAACCTTGAGTGAAACTTCGCCTTTATTTAGTGTAACTATGCAAATCATTAACAAGATAGTCAAAAAGCAAACACGAAGTAAATTAGCAGAAAAAGTTTTTTATCGCGAGTGGTCTTTTATTCTAGGATATGGCTTATTGCTTAAAAATAACGTCATTTCATACGATGAACAACTCTTTGAAAGTACGGTATTGACACTATTACATGAGGTATGACTATGCAAAAAAATCTTAGTGCAGTTAAAACAGTATCGATTACCACTCAGGAATCCAATTGGCAAATTTTAAAAGATGTTTCCAGTAACTTTATTGGTTCTTTGAGCAGTAACATGTTTGCCTATGGTTTAGGCCTAATGCTTTTAGATCAAACCGGTTTAGCTATTAGTTTTGGAATTGACATGGTTATTACACCTATAATAGGACTATTATTTTTAATTCCTGTTGGCAATTTAACCGACCGTTACCCACACAAAAAAATTCTTACTTACAGCATTGCTACCCGATTATTTGCACTAATTATCTTTGCCTGCTACGTTGACCATTTTAATGGTCTGTATAAAATGATCCCCGTGATTATTTTCCTAGTTGTTAATTCAATTTCAATTAACTTTAGCAATGCGAGTTATTCATCAGCCGTGCATGAATTAGTGAATGACAATAAGATTCAACAACTAAGTTCCTTAACGCAAGGCTCGATCTCTCTTTCACAAATTTTAGCTCCGGTGATTGGTGTTGCTTTATATAGTGCCGTAGGTTTTGATACTTTTATCTATTTTGAGATTTTTGCAACTTTACTAACTCTCTTAATTTTACAAACTATGCACTTCCATTACAGTAATTCTTCAAACAGTTCAAACAAAAGAACTCCACTTGAAGATTTTAAATCTGGCTTAAACTACGTTGACCAACGCAAATTGATAAAATATATTATTATTATGGCTGTCGTAGTCAATTTTATTTTTACCGCTTTAAATTTAGGAATCCCTTACGTAATTAAAAACCAGCTTCATTTAGGAAACGGGCCGGTTGGTTATTTACAATCTGGAATAGCACTTGGAACATTAGTAGGAAGTATTCTGATGTTGTTTTTGCCAGATAAAAAGTGGTTTGCGCAAAAGCTATTACTTCCTTTGCTGTTTTTTGGGGTAGAATTTGTCCTTTTGGGGTTTATCTTTCTAGGAAAGTTAAATTTATGGGAACTAAATATCTGGGGCACAGTGATCATGTCCTTGATCGGGTTAACTTTAGCCGTCCTAAATATCACTGTACAAGTTAGGTTACAAAAAACCGTACCAACACATATTTTAGGACGAGTAATGGCACTGTTAACAACTGCTAATACCTCTGTTATGCCACTAGGAACACTCTTTTATACTTTCTTTTTCCAAAATAATTTTAACGGCGGTTATATTTTTATGATTAATGGGATTTTCATGTTTAGTTATACTGTGATTTTGTTCCCTGTTTTGTTAAGAAATATAAAATGCGATAACAAATACATAGATTGACAACCCAATATCCATTTTGAAGTAATCTAAAAAGATTCTAGTGTTAAAATTACTTGTTTTTTAGAACATGTTATAGTAATTTTGCGGAACGAGATAATCTGAAGTGCATTACAGCACGAAAGCCCGACCTACCGCGAATAGGTCGGGCTCTTTTTATATTTGCTGCGATTACAAATATGTGCAATTAAAGTACAACAAAATTTTTAAAAGGCACTACTATTAGAAAACAAGCACGAGATTTCTGCGATTCACGGCCAGGAAATCTCGTGCTTGTTGATTAAAACGGTTTTTCTTTACTTACACTACTTTTCTTTGATCGAGCCAACTATCTCATCATTATCAGCCGGTGGATCTGCAAGTAATTTTCTAACATCATCCAAATCCACTGGAACATTCCATATCAAGACGCCTACAAGTTTGTTATCATCTAAGAAATAAACGATAGTGCCGCTTTCTCTTCTGTCGAAGGTCTGCTTCAAACTTGTGTCGATATTACCAACGGCTTGCCAAGAAATATCAAAGATCATTGAATAGAAGTACGGCGTATGCTCATATGCAATATGCGCACCTGCCATATTGCGACCTACTAATTCACCAGAATTTCTAGCATGGTCAACGTGTTCGATCCGTTGACGTCCTAAGATCTTATCTGGATAGGAAGCAATATCACCGGCAGACCAAATCGATGGATCACTAGTCTTGAAATATTCATCAACTTTAACACCGCCATCGGCCAGCTCCAATTCACTAGCCTTAGCTAATTCGATCCTTGGTGTAACTCCAAGCCCAATAATAACGGTATCCGCCGAAATTTCGGAACCATCAGCTGTAGAAATAGTTAAACGATCCCCTTTTCGTTGATAAGACTCAACCATTTTACCGCTTAAGATCTCAACGCCATTTTTCTTAAAGGTTGCTTCATATTCCTTGCGTATTTCTTCAGGAAACTTTCCTTCTCCCAAGGATTTTTCAGGGAAAATCATTGTAACCTTAGTATCATTTTGCGTTAACGAAGAAGCCAATTCTGTTCCGACATAGCCACCGCCAATAATGGCTACATGCTTATTCTTTCCACTAAACTTACGTAGTTTACGATAATCTGACCAATCTCTAAAAATCAAAACATGCGGATCATCTGGGCCTTTAATATTCCGCGGTTCACCACCAGTTGCCAACAGTAACTGATCATAGTAAACAGCGGTATTATCGCCTAACTCGATCTTCTTTTCCTGACGATCTACTTTATTAACGGTCGTATTGAATTTGAAAGAGACATCTGAATAATCCTCTGCACCAATTCTGATATTCTCTTCAGTAAATTCATCATCTAACCATAACTTTTTACTTAAAGCAGGACGTTCATATGGCACATCTGCTTCTTTTGAAACAACTAATATCGAACCACTTGGATCCTCTTGTCGAATACCTTTGATTGCATAGCCAGCGACCATTCCGCCACCGACAACGACATATTGATAATAATTCTTGCTATCTATGTCACTCATTTTTTCGCCTCCATACATAAGTCTTCTCCTACTGAGTTCATTGTAATATAAAAAGCGACATGTGAAAAAAGTGCTGTTTATAAAATTGATAATTTTAACCAAATATATAGTTTAACAAGTGGAGAAACAAGCACAGGGTGGAAGTGTGATCAATATGAGCTATATTTTAGGTGTAGTTGGTGGAGAAAAATCTCAAGTTTATTCTGCAGCTAAGGCGAGAGTATCCGGCTATACAAAATCACAAACCATCACATATGCAAGAAAAGTATCAGATTTAACTCTGTTCCGCCAGGCTATATCAACACACCATTACTAAAAACACTACCTAAGGAAACAACTGACCCGATGATAGACAAGATGCCGATCGGACGTTTAGCTGAACCCGAAGAAATTGCAAACGTAGTCGCATTCTTAGCAAGTGATAAGACTTCGATCGTTACGGGTGCTTTAATTAATGCAGACGGCAGCTACACTGCTTTATAGGTAACTTAAAACGACCTCTTATACTGAATGACTTTGTCCTCATAAAAGTTATCCTTAATACGACGGGCGTAAAATTCAAAAATTTCCCACAAAAAATGCTTAGCAACGCTGATAGTTTTACCTTCGCTGTTAAGCATTTTTATTGATTATAAGTTACTAGTTGATCTTTCTTTTTGGATTCATAATATTCATTGGATCAAACAAATTCTTTAATTGGTGCTGGATCCGATCAACAGCGCCGCCCAATTCAACGTTGTTCCATTGGTTCTTCGACATCCCAACAGCGTGCTCCCCTGAAATAGTACCCTTCAGGTCTAGAGCCTTATGGAAGAGCGAACGAATAGCTTTGATGACTCGCTCTGGTGCATCTTCTTGTTCATCCCACAAAAGAGTCGGGTGCAAATTACCATCGCCAGCATGTCCAGCTGTATAAATATCGACATCTAGTTCTTCTCCGACTTTGGTAATGTAATCAGCCATTTCAGCTAATTTAGACAATGGAACTGCCATGTCTTCCATAATATAATATTTACCTTTGGCAAATACCGCTGGTAACATATCTTGCCGTAATTTGATCAAACCAGCAATTTCATCGGGATCCGAAGTAACTTGGATACCCCAAGCTTGGTGACTTTCCAATATCTTCTGAGAGCTCTGTTCTTGTAAGTCGCTAGCTCCATCGAAACTAAAAATCAATAAGGAGGATGTTGCGCTCTTGCTATAGCTTGTCCCTTCATATTCATCCAAAGCTTTGACTGTCTTACCGTCCATTGCTTCAAGCATGGCTAGATCCAAGCCAGAGTTTCGCAAGTCTGCGACACCTTCAGCTAAAGCTGACATGTCTTCGAAAAAAGCGATCCCAGTAATAGACTTACCAACAGGCTGAGGGTAAAGTTTAACAGTAATTTCAGTTATGATCCCAAATGTCCCCTCTGAGCCAACAAATAATTGTGTTAAGTCGTAACCGAAAGCCTGCTTAAACGTTCGACCACCTAGACTGACCTCTTCGCCGCTTTCCAACATGACCTTCAATCCTAAAACAGAGTCTTTGGTAGCACCATACTTTACTCCACTCATACCGCCTGCATTGGTCGAAACATTGCCTCCGATCGATGACATTGGCTTGGAAGCCGGGTCCGGGGCATAAAACATACCTTGCTCGCGAGCTGCCTTATCCAAATTTTGATTGATCACACCTGGTTCAACAACGGCTAAAGAGTCACCCTTGCTAACTTCTTTAATATGGTTCATTCGTGCAGTAGAAATGATCAGAGCATTGTTGATACCATCGGCTCCGATCACTGTACTCGTGTCGGCACCCTGAGGGACGATCGGCAAGTGGAATTTAGTTGCCGTTTTAACAACACCACGAATATCTTCAACGTCACCGACTTCTACGTATGCTAGAATGTGACCTGATATTTCATTTTGTGCGTTCCCATTTGCTGCATGTTTATCTGCAACTTCGTCATCCAAATGAATCTCAGCATGAGGTGCATTTTGTTTCAAAAAATCTAGGATCTCGTCATTAGTATATGCTGAAAAAATTGCCATAATACTGGTACTCCCTTCCTATTTCTCGATCTCACTATCTTGAATATCACTTACTTTAAGTAAGTTAACTACAACATTTACTCTAGTTCTTTTTTTCTATAAATGCAAGAAATATCCAGAAAAACTTTAGAGAAACAGTCCACTTAATATAATAGCAAGGAGTTTTAACATTTAAAATTTCGTCTGCCAAATCTTGTGGTAATGATACACCCAAAATATGCAAAAAAGGAGTAACCCGCCACCAACGACTATATTAGTTATCAACGGGAAAAGATTAACAACAAGACCATAAATCGTTAGGCCGATCCCACCGATCAAAATTGAACCAACTGCATTAAAAGCGATCCCGACATTACCAAATCCTCGGGTAAATAATTGGCTTATTTCAGTCCAATCCAACCGTAGTAAACGAAAATCGCGGTAAAAATAATACAGTGCGAACAAGTATGTCCCTAATAATCCCCCTAACATCAAACTCACGATATGCAACAAAGGAAAATGAAAAGTGAAACCTACGATAGCTGCGACCAAGAACACTAAAGTTCCTTGGATCTTAAAGGCAAACAAGAACTTCTCATTTAAGTATTCCCGCAGAGACAGTGGCAAGGACTTAACAAAGGAAAAATTTTGTTTATCCAGTGAAATTATACTTCCAACAAGAGATGTTTGATTCGTCATTATTGACGCTAATGCTATCCCTCCGAAGAAAGTCACACCTAACATATTAGCCTCAAAGTGGTTAAAATTAAAGTCTCCTGAAACTGCAAAACTCAGGGTAAAAATTAACGGAAACATAACCGAATTAGAAAACAGCTGCATTAGTAAACTTGCATTACCGATCAACTGCTTATTATAGTGCCTAAGCATCTGATGGATATTTCTATTTTGTTTATATTTTTTCTTAGTAGAACTTTGCATTTGTGTTGAAGAAAGCAATTGTTCTGTCAACTTAGGTAAAAACAGCTTATCAAATGCAAATATCAACAGACCCACTACGGCCAACAAGCCGCCCCAACTCAACAAACCTTGCAAATGTAATGGCTTTACTAAACTATAGAAAAAGGGCAGCAAGAAACTGATCGGTCCTCGATCATTACTAACAGACCCGTTTGTCTGTTGATTCATGACCAAGACGCCAACGACAGCCGTCCCTGCAGCGATGACCAACAACAGACTCGTCACCAATTGACGATGGTTTTTAAAAAGATTTGTTTTGGTCAACCCAAAAACAATAAAACTACATAAACTAAAAATAATTGCCAAAAAGATAACGAAAATCGCTAACCCTAAGACAATTGCCAGCAGCGGCTGAACTTTAGCACGCAACGCTGTTAATATGAACAGGATCCCGACTGGCAAAACAAGTGGCAATGTAGCTAAAGTCACAACAAAAATCTTAGAAAGAAATATTTCTGCTTGTGAGAACGGCAAAGGTAAAAAGCCGCCTAAATCATTACTCTCGAAAAAAACGTTGTAAATGGCTGAAATTCCTTGAGAAAAAGCAATGATCCCAAACAGTGCGACATAATAAGTAAATAGCCCTGGTAATTTACTGAAATCTAAAAATACCATCACAACTCCGTAAATCAGCAAGAAGATAAACCCAGAATAAATATATTGAAGACTGATAGCACGTGTCAAAGCCTTGCCACTCTTGCCTTTATCACGCTGCTGGGTCGTTTATTGCGGATTAATATAACGTAAATTGACCTTCATCAGTTCCTTTAATTTTGCCTTATTCATCTGGTTCACCCTCTTCATGTTGGGCTTTTCTGCCAGCCATGCTTAAGTAAATATCCTCTAATGATTCACCTTCGTTTTGAGACATTAAATCTTCTAACGTGCCATTATAGATCAACTTTCCCTTTTTCAAGATAGCCAATTCATCACATAATTGTTGTGCTGTAGCTAGATCATGGGTCGAAAAAATAACTGTTCTGCCTTTTTGTGCATGCTCTTTCATCAATTGTTTCAAATCATGTGCAGCTTGCGGGTCTAATCCTTGCATGGGCTCATCCAATATCCAAATGTCCGGATCCGAAAGTAAAGCTCCGATCACGATCACTTTTTGCCTCATCCCATGAGAAAAGCTGCCAATGGTTTCGTCTTGCCTATTTGTTAATTCAAATAAAGCAGTCAAATCCTTCAAACGGTCTATTTTTACTTCGTTTGTGAGTTCAAAGGCGGCACCGATCAGATCCCAATATTCTCTTGCGCTTAATTGTAAAAATAAATCAGGTGTATCTGGAACATAACCAATTTTCTTTTTTATGGTTTGCCGGTGCTCACGTAATTCTTGCTCATCAACCAAGATCTGCCCTTCCGTGGGCTCGATAACACTGACTAAACTCTTGATCGTTGTTGATTTCCCGGCCCCATTATGACCTAAAAAGCCAAAGATCTCGCCTTCTTTGACTTTCAAGTTTAGTTGGTCTAGTGCTTTTTTGTGCCCATATACCTTGCTGACGTTTTTTAATTCGATCATTCGAACGCGTCCCCCCCCCTTTAACTATCTATTACCTAATATTTCATAATTCAGTTACTTAAATCTTATCAAGGATCTTCACCTGATAGCAAATAATAGCGATTTTAAAAAATCCCAACAAATTCAATTTTAGCAATGAAAATCGTAGATAAAAAAACGCGAACAGAAAGTTCTAATGGTTGAATGAGAAATTTGTTAAAAAATGCTTTTCTTTTTCAATTTTTGTGCTAAAATAAATTTCAATAAAGTTAAAGACGATAAGAAAGACAAGTAAAGTATTCAGTACTGATAGAGAGTCGGGAACTGGTGGAAGCCCAATGAGCCAACGAATACTTGAATAACACTTTCTTAGTCTCAGGCCCAAATGAGTGATCAGAGTAGGTTTTGACGTATTTCGGTCCGTTACCACCGAACGCGTATGTTAGTACGTGAATAGAGATGTTTATTTAACTGTAAACAATTTGGGTGGTACCGCGAGTCCTTCGTCCCGGAGATGGGATGGAGGACTTTTTTGTACAGAGCGAAACAGGCTGTTTAAGCCTCGAGCATTATCGTAGCTAGACTGGGATAAGCGGAAAGGCTTGGCTTGCGGAGCTCGAATACAAATACACTGCAGCCGCCCGAACTTGAACAATCAGTTTATGTTGCTCCATTAATTGTTTCACGTGAAACATATTTCTTCTATGACTCTCTATGTCAAACTTTACCCACTTATCCATTTAAGCTAACTTTATATAATACAGTGAAAGGAACGATCTATATGCCAACTATTTTCCCAAAGGATTATCATTCAACATTATCCGTAAAAGAAACAGAGAAAGCAATTCGTTATATCAGAGAAACATTCCAAGACGAATTTGGTAAGCAAATGAATTTAAGTCGTTTGACTGCACCAATGTTTGTCAGCAAAAGCACGGGGCTCAACGATAATTTGAATGGTGTGGAAACCCCAGTTTCGTTCACAATGCAAGCATTACCTGGACAAACGATCGAGATCGTTCATTCCTTGGCTAAATGGAAACGGGATGCTCTGCGGCGTTATGACTTTGGTATTCACGAAGGATTGTATACAAATATGAACGCGATCCGCAAAGACGAGGAGCTTGATAATTTCCATTCGATCTATGTTGATCAGTGGGACTGGGAAAAGGTTATTACCAAAGATGAACGTAACTTTGATACCTTAAAGGCAACAGTCAAACAAATTTTTAAAGTGATCAAGCATATGGAAGACGAAGTATGGTACAAATATCCTCAAGCAGTCAACCATTTGCCAAAAAAGATCCATTTTGTAACAACACAAGACCTAGAAGACCGTTACCCGACCTTGAGTCCTAAAGAACGCGAAGACGCTATTTGTAAAGAATTAGGTTCCGTCTTCTTGATGCAGATCGGTGGCCAATTAAAAAGCGGTGAACGCCATGATGGTCGGGCACCTGATTATGACGACTGGCAATTAAACGGCGATATTTTATTCTGGTATGAGCCCCTCAACTGTGCTCTTGAACTTTCTAGCATGGGGATCCGTGTTGATAAGGACGCATTAAAAAAGCAATTAGCGATCGCTGGCGCCACTGATCGCTTAAAATACCCTTATCATCAACGAATAATGCATGACCAAATGCCCTTTACTATTGGCGGAGGCGTCGGACAATCACGACTTTGTATGTTATTACTAGGCAAGGCGCATGTCGGGGAAGTTCAAGCTAGTGTTTGGCCCCAAGAACTGATCGATAAGTGCGAGCAGCATCAGATCCACCTGCTTTAAAATTTATGAAAAAATGTACTTTTAAACATTAAAAATACGGCGACCTGACTTTTTAGTCGAGGCCGCCGTATTCTGTTAGTTAACTTTTATTTTAGTAGATCACTGGTTTAATATTCGCGAATTCGTAGATCCCCCAGTCGCTTAATTCACGACCATAACCAGAATCTTTAACACCACCAAATGGTACTTCTGCTTGAGAACTCAAAATTTGATTGATCGTAACTTGTCCGGTTTCGATCCGAGAAGCGATTTTTTTACCGCGTTCAATATCTTTTGTATAAACTGCACCGCCTAGACCATGACGTGAATTATTTGCAATTTTAACGACCTCATCATCTGAATGAGCCTGGTAGATTTGGGCTACTGGTCCAAATAATTCTTCCTCATACATTGGGTTGCTTTCATCCATCCCAGATAAGATCAGTGGTGAAAAGGCGGATCCTTGGCCTTCATTTGGTGTCGGATCACCATACAAAACCTCTGCACCTCCCGCGATCACTTTTTGAACTTGTTCTTGCAATTGCTTTTGGGCACTCTTGGAAGAAAGAGGAGCCAAGGTCGTATTTTCATCCAGTGGATCACCAACTTGGTATTTGGCAAATTCATCTTTTAAAGCTGCCAAGAAATCCGGATAAATTTCAGAAGATACTATATAGCGCTTAGCAGCGGTACATACTTGCCCTGCATTGGTCAATCTTGCCTTGGCTGCATCCTGAGCGGCTTTAGCAATATCAACGTCATCAAGAACAACAAAGACATCAGTACCGCCTAATTCCAAAGTAGACTTGGTCAAATTTTGTCCCGCACTAGCAGCGATCTTACGGCCAGCTCCTTCAGAACCGGTCAAAGCTACTCCTTGCACCCGCGGGTCCTCGATTATATGATCGATCTGATCATAACTTGCAAAAATGTTAGTAAAAGCTCCTAGAGGTAAACCGGCATTATCGCACGCTTCTTGAAAAGCCAAAGCAGCTTCCGGCACTATACTTGCATGCTTTAAGATCACTGGATTCCCTAAAATAAAATTAGGAGCAAAAACACGCATAACTTGAGTATACGGAAAATTCCAAGGTTCAACAGCTAAAATGATCCCAGTTCCTGAAAATTCAACTTGTGCCTGTCCACTAGGTAGGTCATTATAGTCTTGCGGTTTCAAGAATCGCGAACCATTTTTAGCATAGTAACGCGCAAAAGAAACAGTCTTAGCAACTTCTTGACGAGCTTCAGCTATCAATTTACCCATGTTACTCGACAAAACCCGTGCATACTTTTCAGTATTATTTTCAAACTCATCTGCCAACTCATTGAGAAATTCTGCTCTTTCTTCAACATCTTTTTTTTGTGCATCTTCATAAAATCCTTGAGCTTGATCCAAAAGCATTTCTAACTGCTGGTCAGTCACATTTTTAAATTCACGGATCGTCTGACCATTATAAGGATTTGTTGCTACATAACTCATTATTATTGCCCTCCTTATTTACGCTTCTTATCCACTACCTATGATAAAAGCTAACCTAGCCAGAATACCAATTATTTGCTTATAAAGAAGATTACTCTTGAAATGATTGAAGGAAAATTCAGCCTGGAATTTCTACTTTAGCCAACTTTATAAATCATGATACTTTCCATGTTAGCCTTGTAATCTCTGCTACTTAAAACCAAATTAAGAACTGCTTGGTTAACACAGAAACTTGAGGATCTGTCCGATCAGCCTTTGACTGGACTCACATTCCTGATACTTGGGGCCGGTCAGCCCTCAACCGGACCTTCATTTCTCATACTTGAGGTCGGTCAACACTCGACCGGACGTTCATCTCGCATACTTTGGGCCAGTCATCATGTCCTATACTTGGGGCCGGTTAGAACTTGATTGGACCCAAATTGCCCATACTTTAGTCCAGTTGGAGCTTAACCAGAAGATATTACCGCAGATATTAACCTGAATTATTCATACTTTTCCCTTAAGGACTACTTTTTGTTGTTGTCATGCTAGTTCGCATCTTTTTCGTTTTTCACCTGTTGGGTGTACAAAAAGAGCACATCCTGTGCTATTGTTAAGTCGTTGAAAACCACAAAGAACAGGAGTGCTCCTTATGTCAACTTTACATCATGAAAAACTTTTATTCAATGACCAGATCAACATTTCTAATGACGGTGGTGAGTTAGCGAACGATGCCGGAACTTTATTAATTGCTGAATTTCTGCACCAAATTCACTTTGACCAGCTCTTAGAAGATAACTTGCATTTTAAAGATGACCGTAAATATTGTACCTTTCCCTTGAACAATTTATTTAAGCAGTTGCTGTTGCAATTGCTGGCAGGATACTGCCAAGATCAGTCGGCTAATACCTTGTCACACGCCGTTGATTTTAAGCTGGTCTTGTCTCAAGCGGTCGCTTCCCAGCCGACACTTTCACGCTTTATCAATCACATTTCAGCGTCTGGGCTCTTTTCAGTCAAATCATTGCTCGGCTCGGTAGCTCACTTTGTTCTTGGGCAGCTAAATCAACATCAGCTGATCCTTGATCTAGATTCGACACATGCCGATACGTTTGGTGACCAAGAAAAGAGTGCTTATAACGGTCACTACCAGACCAACGGTTATCATCCTTTACTAGCCTTTGATGCTTTATCGGGCTGCTTGTTGAATGCTCAATTACGCCCCGGCAATCGCTATACTTCCCAAGGTGCGACTAAATTTTTATTACGGAGCTTACGGGCCTATGACGGATCTTCCCTGGATGTCTTAGTGCGGGGAGATTCTGGTTTCGCAGCTCCAGGGATCTACCATGCGTGTGATAAAAAGCAGGCTAAGTTCGTGATTCGTTTAAAAGCGAACTACCAGCTCCAAAGTCGGGCTGAGCACCTGATCCAAGTGGGTGACCAGGACTTCACCGAAGCTGAAGTCCAATGGCATGTCCTGCGAGACTATTGTCCTCAAAGTTGGTCACGACCTTATCGTGTGATTATTAAATCAACGCGGCCGGCGGGCAACTTTCTGTTTGACCATGAGTTTATCGTGACCAACTTGGAAGAATTAAGCGGTCCACAAGTCTTTGCCCTCTATCACCAACGCGGTTCCATGGAAGACTTGATCAAAGAAGTTAAACGTGGCTTTCACTTTGATAAAACGGACAGTTCTAGTTTTGAGGCCAATGAGTTCCGGATGCTGGTAGCTGGGGTCGCTTATAATATACTGCAAGCCATGAAGAACTTAGTTTTACCAACAAAGCTTAAACACGCTCAGGTCGGGACGATCCGTTTTAAATTACTCCATGTGGCAGCTAAGGTCACGCACCATGCGCGTCAAGTCTGGGTCCATTTATCTCAGACCAATGTGTTCGATAAATTATTTTGGCAGACACTGTTCAAGATTCAAAATCTAAAAATATATCCGCTGTGAACTCACAAAATAAAAAATGTTTTTCTTAGGGAAAGGGTGAAGTCTGTCCTTTTTTAAACAGTCCGACAACAAAACTAACAAAAAGCTGCTTTTTTTACACACTAAAGTAACTTTGCACAAAGTTTTAACTGCAACGAAAAGTATGAATAATTCAGGATTAATTTATTATTTAAAAGTCGACAATTTCATGTAAGGAGCTTTTATAAATTCAATTCCATCATTTGTTTTATGAACTGTGGCAAAGCCTCTAACATCTGGATAATCGATCTTCGTGACCTGTTTTCCATCAACTTCGTAAACGTAAATATCAGTGTCTAGCGGTTGATTCCCATATGCATATTCCAATCGTTTGATTTTTTTCATAATAAAAACTCCTCGTATTGTTAAATTAATCTATAGAGTAACAATACTTGCTTTTTTATTCAGCTTCTCCAAGTTGGATAACCCTTTGTGAGACCAAAATTTTCTATAATGTCTGCACATGGTTGACATTTTATTTTCAGGAACTTAAAAATCAGTTGGATCATCTCACTCTCCTATTTCAAAATATAGAATAAAGTATTTTATCAAAATTATATTGTAATATTTTTGTAATTTCTTTTGATCATACTTTAGTGTTATACTGAGTTGCACGAGGGTTTATCATATAACTCGCTATACGCCTGGATTTGTAGCATTCGCTCTATATTTCCAGTGCCATAAGGAAGTTTTCTTTACATAAAAAGCTGGTCAAATGACCAGCTTTTTTTGTTTCACTTTTGCAAAGTTATCTATGAAACAGCATCTTCTTTGGCGATTCTCTTTTCTGAAAAATGATAGAAGATCCATGCAACGATCCCAAAGAAAATTGGTCCGATCATTGTCCAGAAGGCTGTTTGATAGTCATGTTCGAGTATAGGTTGAACACAGGTAAAGATGATCCCGCCAGCTAAAATAATTAAAATAATAGTTACTATGAAATTAGTAAAAGTGCGATTCTTATAAATTTCAAACGGTCGTTTTAAATCTTGACGTTTCTTAAAAAATGGAAAAGCCCCAACCAAGAAAAGATATGGGAAAGTAGTTGAAACATTAGCCATATCCGTTAAAATCGTATAGAATTTTTGTGCAGCAGATCCGCCAAAAGCAACTAGGAAAATAAATAGTGCAACGATCACAGTTTGCAACCACATCGCATTAGCCGGCATATTATGTTTGTTGATCTTCGTTAGTTTATGCGGCCATAAACGTGCATCTGAACCAATAATAAATGATTTGATCGGAGAATAGATCAAAACAAAGAAGGCACCTAAATAACCCATAAACATCCCAATACCAGCAAAGCGCGTCATAATGTCACCAAATAATAAACCAGTAGCATGCGACAGTCCCAATACACTTCCGAGCTGAACTCCCAGGTTATTCATCAAAATATAAGTAATATTCCCCAAGTTGACCTCGGAACCGCCCAAGTCTTTTTGCCAATTACTACTAATACCCCAGAAAAAAATCATCAAGGCATAACCAACAGTAATAATAACAGTGGAAATTATCAAAGCCCTAGGGAAAGTCTTTTCGGGTTTTTCAATATCATCCATGATACCGCCCATTGACTCCATGCCACCATATGCAAATACCGCATAGATCACAAACGAAATCAAAGCAAGCGAACTACCAAAGTCCGGATTAGGAGACTGGAAGAAACTAGAGGCTCCGTTGATCGGTTGCGCTAAAGCACCGCTGTTACCGACCCAAACAACTAAACTAGCCACTAAGAAAATCGCATCCAAAATGATGATACAAGTCCCCCCGAGAGAAGAAATCTTGGCAACAAAATTGACGCCATGTGTAGTAGTAAAAGCTACAAAAAGGATCCAAAGTACACCAAGCAATCCGATCGTTTGCGTAGAATTTAGTCCAAACAAAGACCAAGATTGAGTTGCATCATGCCCAAAAATCAAAGCAGACAACGGGATCCAAACTTTAGAAGAAGTTGAAACTAACCAGATCACCCAAGAAGATAGCCAGATAAATGTGCCAATAAAGGCCGGCTTTTCACCGATCGATCCTTCTAACCATGAATAGATGCCACCCTTTGCTTCCTTAAATGACGCACCATATTCAGCAAACATCAATGAACTAGGCAAAAAGAAAAATAAAGCGGCTAATATATACCAAAAAATACTAGCATAGCCCATTTGATAGTACGCAACAGTTGTATTAGCAAAACCGAAAATGGATGAAAAAATCATCATCACTAGTGCTTTGGTTTTGATTTTATGTGAATTTTCCAAAAGAAACTCTCCTAACGACAAAACAAGCAAGGCAGTTTAGGAGCTGTCTCACATAGTTTGAAAAAACATGTTAAACCATTTCTCCTAGTGAAAAAATCAGGTTTATCTTGAATTTGAAAGTGTTTATAATTGCAGGCACAGTTCCACTAGCAATTTAACTGATACTTTATTCAAACTATTTTATTTATTCTGCATTTTTATTCATACAAGTGGAAATTATAGCACTTCTTCTAGACCAAATTCATAAATAAAGCATTTTATTATTTCCCTCCAATTATTATTTAATAACTTGAAATGATACTGTTTGTCTACGGAAGCTTATCCATGGTAACTCGCTTTTTTTAAAATAAATATTTTTTAATTTGATTAGATGTCTACTAACGATCCCCAAGAAATTTTAAGCTAATTTCTATTCGCTAGTAGTGCCGAAAAATTCCAAAATAAATATGCCATAATAGAAACTTTAGTTCTTTCAGAGTTTCATATTACGGCATATTTCAGCTTACCTTTTCTATTCAATTTTCCTAGAACAGATCATCGCCACTTTGATTCTCTAAGCCCGGATGATTATCAAAACGAACGACACCAACAACAACGTCTTTGCTGACCGCTTCTTTGATCTTAGCTGTTCCTAGGATGCCAAAGCCGCCACAGAGTTCCAGTGATTTTACTCCGTTTTGTTCCATTTCCTTTGCTGCTTTTACTGCATCCGCATAGTCTTTGGCGCCGTATACACTTAAAGCAACTCCGGGAGTTTCCACGACCTTATGATCTGACTGATAATCTGCACCTGGCGCTAAGAAGATAAAACCAGCTTGTAATTGTTCCATATTTAAAGACACCCTCTTATTCTAAAATACCTAGTCTATAACAAGATCCAAATCGGATATCCATTTACAAAACTTATAAATTAAAGGATCAATTTATACGGAACTTGCAAATTGTCAGCGAGTTTGCCAAAGAATTGGGCTGCTTGTTGACCATCGATGATTTGATGATCAAAAGTTAAACTCAATGGCAGAGTTGATTTTGTACCGATCTGCCCGTCTTCACTGAGAGTTAACTCTTTTTGCAACGTACCTACGCCCAAGATCCCAATTTCTGGCGGGTTAATGATCGGCGTAAAGTACTCGATCCCTTCCTTACCTAAGTTGGTGATCGTAAACGTACCGCCCGTCATTTGATCAGGTGTCAAACCACCTTCACGAGCAAGGTCAGCAACATGTTTTAATTCACGACCAAGTACTGTCAAATTCATATTTTGTGCGTCTTTAATGATCGGCACGACCAATCCGTCGGCCAATCCAACTGCTTCACCGATATTAACAGAATCAACTTGGGCCAATTGTCCATCTGCATAATTACTATTCATCCGTGGTGTATCTTGTAATGCCAGGATCACTGCCCGTGTAAGCAAAGTATTAATACTTAATTGGCCATCTTCCAGCTCGCCAGCCTTGGCTTTAATATCACTTCTAAAGGCCATCAAAGCATCCAGATCGACTTTTCGCTGCAAAGTTACTTGAGCTGTAGTGTTCAAACTTTGCATCATGTTAGTAGCAACTGCTTTGCGCATACCTTTAAGACCAGCACCCCATTGTGGAGTTTGAGTCGTTGCTGTCTCAGCAGTCTGTACAGAAGGTTCTGGCTTAGTAGCAGCATAATGTTCTACATCCCGCCGTGTTATCCGGCCATTACCGCCGGTTCCCACAATTAAGGAATAATCGATGCCTTTTTCTTTAGCTACTTTCCGTGCCAACGGAGTAACAAAAATCCGTTTGCCTTCTTTTCTCGCGGGAGCTTCTGCTGTTGTCTCCGCAGCAACTGGAGTTTCTTCTTTTTCTGGAGCACTTGGTGCGGCAGCCGTTGGTGCACCACCCTCTGGAACTTCCTCACCAGCTTCGCCAATATACCCCATATTTTGCTTGATGGGCAGATCTTCACCTTCTTGGACCAAGATCTTCAAAAGTGTTCCGCTAGCCGGGGCTTCTATATCAGAAGTCAATTTTTCGGAACTAATACGTGCAACAACTTCGCCTTGTTCAACTTTGTCGCCTTCATGTTTCGTCCATTCTTCAATTGTTCCCTCAGTCATTGTGAGACCAAGTTTTGGCATTGTGATCGCTGTAGCCATGTTAGCCCCCCCCTTATTTCGAACTCTTCAAATCGTCGATTATCTCTGCTGCTTCATCGAGTACCCGGTCAGCATTAGGCAAATAAGCTTGTTCCAAATTTGTAGCAAATGGGACCGGTGTATCTGGAGCTGTAACACGTTTGATAGGCCCATCCAAATAATCGAAAGCTTTATCAGTTACAGTTGCTGCAATGTCTGTCGCAGTATTATTATGCGGCTGTGCTTCATCGATCACGATCAAACGTCCAGTCTTTTTAACAGAATCAATAACCGTTTCTTCATCCCATGGAGCAACAGTCCGTAAATCAATAACCTCGACTTCAATGCCCTGGTCAGACAATTTATCGGCGACTTCCATAGCAACAGAAACCATCTTACCGATCGTCACGATCGACAGGTCCTTCCCTTCACGTGTAACAGCAGCCTTGCCCAATGGGATCGTATAATACTCTTCGGGAACTTCGCCTTTGAGCCCATACAAAGTCTTGTCTTCACAAAAAACCACAATATTATCTTCTTCGATAGCTGATAATAATAGACCTTTTGCATCGTACGGATTTGATGGTACAACAACTTTTAACCCCGGAAGCGAGGCAAAAATCCCATAATAAGCGCCTGAATGTTGCGCCGCGGCACTGGCACCTGCACCGATCGTTGTCCGAACAGTCAAAGGTAATTTAGCTTTGCCGCCAAACATATAACGCATCTTAGAGCCTTGTGTAAGCAATGAGTCAAAGGATACTCCGATAAAATCGCTAAACATCAATTCCGAAACTGGACGCAAACCGGTAACAGCCGCACCGACTGCAGCTCCCATATAACTTTGTTCGGAAAGAGGAGTATCGATCACACGCTTTTTGCCATATTTAGGTCCTAATCCTTTGGTTACACCGAAGCAGCCACCCCATGAATCCTCATTCTTTTCTTCCAAATGTTTGACGCCAGCACCACCGACGATGTCTTCGCCCATCAAAAAAACTTTATCATCTTTCTCCATTGCTTGGTCCAAAGCCTGGTTGATCGCATTCATAAACGCTATTTTAGTCATAATATTTTCCTCCTTGTACACAGGGTGTAGTGAAGCGCAACTTTCTACTTCACAAACCCAACTTACCCTGGACTACTAATCAGCGAAAACGTCTGTATAAAGTGCCTCTGCTTTTGGAACTGGGCTGTCCTTAGCAAATTCAACAGCGTCTTTAACATCTTGAGCAGATTTCTTTTCGATCTCCTTAGCCGCTTTTTCAGTAAAGAGTTTTTTCTTAATAGCATAATCACGGAATTCTTTAATATCATCGCGATCATGAAAGGCAATTTCTTCGTCAGTGTCATATTTGTATGTCTGCTCGTCACCTTCAAAGTGTCCGTATTCTCTATAAGTGTGGCATTCAATGAGTGATGGGCCTTCACCCTTACGTGCCCGTTCAATAGCTTTACCTGCTGCTTCATAAACGGCCATAAAGTCCTTACCATCAACTTTTTCACCCGGAATATTATAAGCTGAAGCGCGTTTTGCGATCGTCGATGAAGCTGAAGAGTATTTCTGTGGTGTCGCCTCGGCAAAAGTATTGTTTTCGTTAATAAATACTACTGGCAAATTCCAGATCGCAGCCATATTGATAGATTCATGGAAGTTCCCCTCGTTTGCAGCACCATCGCCAAAGAAACAAACCGCAACATCATCCGTGCCTAAATATTGGTTACGTAACCCAGCACCGATCGCTAATGGAAATCCACTACCAACGATCCCATTTGCACCAAGCATACCTTTATCAAGGTCGGCAATATGCATAGAACCGCCCTTACCTTTGCAAAGGCCAGTTTCTCTACCGAAGATCTCGGCCATTATGCCCTTCAAGTCACAACCTTTGGCAATACAGTGTCCGTGACCACGGTGAGTGCTTGTAATATAATCATCATCCGTTAAACTTGTACAAACACCAACTGCAACAGCCTCTTCACCTGCATACAAATGGACAAAACCAGGGATCTCACCTTTGGCAAAAATATCATGGACCGTATTTTCAAAGTTGCGAATATCATTCATTTTTCCAAAAGCTTCTTTTGCTTTTGCTGATGTCAATTTTTTCATTAATATGACCTCCAGTCATTACACTTAGCACTTGTATGAAATCATTCACACACGCTGTTGCCAAACTTCATATCCCTAACCATCTCTTTGCTAAAACGCTTTTTTGATATCGCTTTCAAAAAGAAGTTCATTTCTCCTTTTACTTATTTGTCGATTTGTCTAATAAAACTTTAGCAGCATCATTGATCGCTTCAGAATACGTTGGATGTGCAAACAATGTATCGCTTAATTCATCAACGGTTCCTTCACATTGAACAACTGCGATAATAGTATGCAAAGTCTCGATCGCATCAGGACCAACAACAACAGCACCAAGGATCTGATGATATTTCTTTTCGCTAATGATCTTAACGAAACCTTGTCCGCCAGAAGTAAGGTTACGACCGTTCGCAACTAAAGAACTAACAGCGATATCCACGTCATAACCCTTATCGGTCGCGGTTTTTTCACTATTCCCAAAGTGGGCAACTTCAGGTTCTGTATGCAAGAACAATGGTAATAATTCACGATCGACTGGTGGTTCAGGATATCCTGCCACTGCAGCAGCAGCTTTCATAGCTTCAGCCATGGCCTCTCCCGCTAACATATATCCGCCGATCAAGTCCCCGACTGCATAAACATCAGCAACACTTGTTTGATAATGCCGATCAACTTTGACATGACGATTACTTTTATCCAGTTGAAGCCCTAGGTCTTTAGCTATTGTTAAATCAACTTTTCGTCCCGTAACAACTAATAACTTATCAAAATTAAAAGTCTCTCCTTGCTCAGTCTCAACTTTATTTGGTTTGATCTCGCTGATCTTAGCACCAGAGTGGATATCGACTCCCATCCGCTTTAATTCATTTCTGATCACCTCTCTAGCATCATTGTCTTCAGTCCCCAAAATATCTGGGGCAGAATCGATCATCGTGACTTTAACACCAAGTGGTGCAAAAACAAATGCCATATCTACCGCAAAGATATCTCCACCAATGATCGTCAAGTCCTTAGGCAATTCTGTTAATAAAAAAACGTCTTCGGTAGTCAAATAGTCTACCTGATCTAGACCATTGAATGGCACTATTTTTGGTCTACTTCCTGTAGCTAACAAAAGCTTCTTGCCACGTAATTCCTGATCATCAACAACAACCGTTTGCCGGTCCTTAACTACACAACGTCCCTCGATCAAATCGATCTGATGAGTCTTAAATAGTGAACGAACTCCCATTTGAAGCTGGTTAGAAATTTGATCTTTACGCTCCTTCAAAACTTTAAGATCGATCTTTCCGACTTTAGCTGTGATCCCTAATTCTGCTGCATTGCCGATCTTAGTAGCTAAACGACTCGCCTCAAGGTAGGCTGTTGTTGGAATACACCCATAATTAATACAAGTTCCGCCAACATTTTCAGAGATCACACCGACCTTCAAACCGAGCTCGGCCGCACGAATCGCAGCAGTGTATCCACCGGGGCCAGCACCGACAACAATTAAATCGTACATGAAGCTATCACCGCCTTCAATTAAGATTTAAAACTTAAACATTTACGACCCAAGCTTTTAATAAGTATCTTCTTATTACTTATTTTTGATAACTATATAATATTTACTGGATATTTAGCGTTGAACAAAACATCGATTAAAATTACTGTATATCTTTTATATAAGTGGATTGTAAACGTATTCACAACTGAATAGTATCATACATTTGTCTTGTTGTGTTGCCTTTTTTAATTAATTTTTCAGAAATTTTTTGTTATAAAATCAACTGCTTTTTTGACCACTAAAAAAAGCTTTGGTCGTCGAAGGATCAACCAAAGCAATTATTTTTTTATCCATTAATTTTCCTTTTCTTAAATATCCAAATAAATATTACAGCTAAAATAGCTGCTGCCAAAATAACATACAGCCATTCGTCAACTACAACTAACATTTGTCGCCAAGCCTTCCCGGCATGATGACCTATATTTATCAAGATAAAATTCCAGATCAAAGTTCCAACAATAGTCAGTAAACTGAACTTGCCCAGCGGATATCTTGTCATACCTGCAGGGATCGAGATCAAACTCCTGATCACAGGTACACAACGCCCGAATAAGATCGCCCATCCGCCATGTTTCTTAAAGAAAGTGGCCGTTTTATCAATATCAGCTTCTTTAAGCCTCAAAATTTTTCCACCCCGGCTGCGTGCAAACCTTTTAAGTTGATCAATATTCAAAAAACGTCCAATTAAATATAAGATCAGTGCCCCAATATAGGCACCTACTGTAGCCGCTACAGTGGCCCCAATAAGTCCTAAATCTGTATGCAATGTAGAGTAGCCCGCAAAAACTAAGACTACTTCCGATGGGATCGGCGGAAAAACATTCTCTAATGCGATCAATAAAGTAATTCCCAAATAGCCATACTGTTCGATCGCAGCGGTAATCATTTCTGTATTCAAATGGTTGCCTCATTTCGAATTTATTTATTTGATCATACCAAGTGACTTAGAATTTCAACAACATTTACATGTAAATGCTAGAAATTTTTAAGATTTAATGGCTAAAAAATGGGCAAAAGTATATATCTGCTACGACGTGTGAGGCCTGGTTGAAAAAGAAGAAGACCTAGATAAGAGCGATTTTGAGTTAAAATCATATATGCTACCATAGTTAAAGTACATGAAAAAAGGGATATTTCACGAAAAAAAGGACAAAAAAGCCACTTACCTATTTACTATAAAACTCGAGTTTCCAACCAGAAAAATGCTATTATGCAATTAGTTTACTTAGGCTCTAATCAAATTTATCAATTACTTTTTATTAGAATCAGAGAAAGGACTGTCTTCTATGCCGGAAAGTTTAAATCTCATAATTAAAGGAACTAATGAATTATCACCCCAAGAACTATTGAATATTATGCAAGAAAGAGTGAGGGTTTTTGTCGTTGAACAGAATTGTCCGTATCAAGAAATTGACGAGGCAGACAAACAAGCCTTCCATGTTGTGCTAAAAAAAGCAGGTAAAATTGTTGCTTATACACGGATCGTCCCTCATGAAGATCAAGTGCATATTAGTTTCGGCAGAGTCTTAGTCGTCAAAGAATATCGCAAACAAAACTTAGGTAAAAAGATCATAAAGGCCACTCTTGAAGAAATACAAAAACAATTTCCAGACAAAGGAATCAAAATTCAAGCACAAAGCTACTTGAAAAAATTTTACAGTTCGTTTGGGTTCAAAGCTATTTCCGATATTTATTTGGAAGATAACATCCCACATCTGGATATGATTTTAGAAAAATAAATGCCTAAAGCAAAAGAAAACTTGTTATAGTAATAAAAGCGCGCTAGTTGAAAAAATAGTCAACTAGTGCGCTTTTGATTTGGATTTGATAATTTAATATTTTATTTCTAGCCTCGAATTGCGGTGAGTCTTGCTAAATTACGAGATATACATAAGGCCTTCACTGCATATCTTTAACCAATTAAATCCTTGCTAAATGCATGGCTGCTTTGCGACCCTGATGAATGATCCCAGCAATTGCTGTACCTGAACCTGGATAGTATGGGCCTAACCAACCGCCAGCATTTAATCCTGCAGCATACAAACCACGTATTGGTTGCTCAAGGTTATCCAAGACCTGACAGTCAGCTGTTATTTTTAGACCGCCGATCGCTCCAAGATTTGTAGCCAAATTTTTATATGCATAATATGGGCCTGTTATTTTTTCTAAGCCTGTTTCTCGCCCATATTCCGTGTCTGCTCCCTCTTGAACAGCTTTGTTCCATTTCTTTATACTTACTTGGAGACTTTCGGCAGGTACGGCAATTTTTTCAGCCATTTCTTCAACCGAATCAGCCTTTAAAACGACTCCATTTTTGACATCTTCGTTTAGCGATTCAGTTGTCCAGGGACTGCCTGCTTCAGTAATGGAAGCTTTGCCAAAAATCATATAAGTTGGATGAGCAAACTGTTTTTCTTGCTCGAAAATCGCACGGTACTGATAAGCATAGGTTGCATCTTCACAAACAAAACGCTCGCCCGCTCCATTGACAAAGATCAACGGGATCGTTGGCACACGGTTATCTGTCCCATTTCCAGTTTTACCATCAAAATCTATACAACCTCCCATACCAGAGATCGCTCCACCAACTGACATCCCCATTATGATCCCATCGCCCGTATCTGTCTTAGCTGACAAACAAGCTTTGTTTTGCAGATCAAAATATTGTTGTCGATTTAATTTAAAGGCTAAGTCGGTATTTTGATCAATACTTGCTGTAGCTAGAACTACGCCTCTTTTAGCTCTGATTTTTTTCTGAATTCCTTTCACTTCAACTACGACACCGGCCACTGAATTTTGTTCGTTATCTTTGATCAAAGAAATTACTGGCGCATCATACCAAACCTGGGATCCTTTTTTCTTTGCAGCGTTTAACAAAGTCTTTGTTAAAATGATCCCGGCTCCTGTACCGCCTCCGTTTTGATATACATGGATACGATCTGCAAACAACTTGTCATCTATATAAGGGATATGACAATTACCGTACATTGAATCCCACTTGATCCCTAGATCCGCTAACCACTCAATATTTTTTGGCGCTCCATTTGCCAAGTCGTTGACTAGATCCTCATCAACATTGTTTTCTCCAGCTTTCATCCAATATTCAGCATGCTTTTCTGGGGTGTCATCTGAATATTTAGTATATTTTTGTTGGTAGCTAGTGCCGGCTGCTTGGATCACCCCGCCAGAATAACTGGTCGATCCGCCAGCTACGCCTGACTTTTCACAAAGTAAAACTGACAGGCCTTCCTCCGCTGCCTGAGTCGCTGCAGCTAATCCTGCGCCACCGCTTCCCACAACAACAACTTCGTATTCAACATCAAACTTTGTTTGCTCATTGACATAAACTGGTTCCTGAACAGGAGAATTATTTTGTACTTTTTGCCCTTCTGAATGCACCGAAGCACTAGTCTGTGCATCGAGTTGCTCCTGTTCATGTGTCCACTTGATGTCAGGATCTAAGGCATCTTCTGGTGTTAATTTTCCTTGATAAACAGCATAAGCCTTTCCTACAGCACTTTTATAAGCTTGAGAAGTACCCGTAGCCCCAGTGACCGCGTCGATTTGCACAGATTTTTTAGCTACAATTTCATCTTGCATCCTTTCGATCGCTAAACTACCTACTGTATTGTGATCATAATCTGTTTCGACCCTGTTTATTTTTCCGTCTTCGATCTCAAGAGTCGCTTTTATCGTTGAATGAAATCCTTGTGTAGCACCTATATATTTATTCGTTTCATTACTCATGATATTCCTCCTGTTTTACCTCATAAAAAATTGCAAATGTGAGGCTTCTTTTTGAGCTTGTGCAATCCTTCTCATACATTGTTATTCTATAATATTAGACCAGGCTTTTCCACTAATTATCTATCGATAAAATAACTACGTTGAACCATTGCTCTCTGATCCTCTCTAGAAAATTGCTTTAAAGGCAACAAAAAAGAGTGAAATTGATCACTCTAAAAATATCTATTTGTAAAATCAAAAACGTATCTCTAATAGATTCCTTCAAACATGCTTTAACTCTAGTCTTTGATCGCAGCGACCTCTTCCAAGAACCACTTATTAAAGGCTTCTGCATCAATATCAACGCAGACTTTAGTGTTCGTTTTTCCATGGTGATATGCACCACGAATATCGCCAACTGTTTCACCCATAGCTGGCCCTTCCGTTTGAACGTCTACCCACATCTCCTCTGTCGTCATTGCTTCGGGGTGTAAAAGATAGAAGATGGTGTTAACATCGTGCATCGGATGCCCATTCTCATCCCCATCATTATAATGAGTAACTAGTGCTTGCAGCATTTTGCCGGACCGACCCATCGTACCTAGTTTATCCATCGTTTCAGGTGTTAGTAAGGCCTTCAATGTGACGTCTAACCCCACCATCACGATCGGGATCCCCGAATCGTACATAATTTTTGCTGCGTGTGGATCAGTAAAGACGTTAAACTCAGCAGCACTTGTCATGTTGCCTTTTGATAAAGTACCCCCCATCGCGATGATCTCTTTAATATTTTCTTTGACCTCGGGATATTCGATAAATAACAACGCAATATTAGTGTACGAACCAGTTGGTATCAAAGTGATCGGTTCATCACTAGCCATGATCTCATCTCTCAAAGCCTCAACAGCAGATCTTTGAATTGGCTCGCCATAATCATTACCAAAATCATAGCCCGGCATCCCCGATTCACCATGAATTCTTGCAGCATCTTCAAATGGTTTGATCAAAGGCTGTTTAGCACCTGCCGCCACAGGGATCTCATTTTCTTTACCAAAAAAATGCACGATCTTTAAAGCGTTCGCAGTTGTTTTGTCAACCGTAACATTTCCAGCGACCGCGGTAACCAGCTTCAAGTTGATGTTCGGGTCGTTGATCGCCATCGTGAGAGCAGCTGCATCATCGATCCCAGGGTCTGTATCCATAATAACGTTAATTGCCATCTTTTATTCCTCCTTGTAATTATAAGAGCTATTCATATTAAGTTTGATCCATTTAGATTTGAAACAATACTCCATGATAAACTTATCGTCTTACTAACGTTTGCTAAAACGAATCCAACTGTCTGGAAAAATGGGATATTTTAAAAACGTAGTGCAAATTAAATATACTGGTTTTATATGTTCATGTAAAGCGCTCTACCGAACTATCAATTATTATCATGCAAATTTCATTTTATGCTTTCTGGGCTCGCACACAAAAAAGCAAAGGCCCTTATTTTTCAAAAAGTTCCTTTGCTTCATCTCAAAATCACACAATTATTTTATTTTTTTAAATATTCATCCGTATCGTCCCATTGATCAATACCATCCGAGACACCATTTGGATTTTGTGGGTCATGCCAGGCAAAATCTTTATACCATAAACTTCTTTTAGCCTGATCCAATTGATTTATCTCTTCTTGATCTTCCTTGGATAATTCAAAATCACCGACCTGACTATTTTCAATGATACGTTTTTCATGCACGGATTTAGGGATCGTGATCGCGCCTTGCTGGATATCCCATTGTAAGATGATCTGTGCAGCTGTTTTATGATATTTATCAGCTAACTTCTGGATCGTTGGATCACTTATGGACTCGCCGCCGCCTAAAGGAGACCATGCTTCCAGCTGGATCCCTTGTAACTGCATTATCTGCCGAATATCCTTTTCTTGATTCAATGGGTTAAATTCCAACTGATTAACAGCCGGTGTAACAGCAGAATTATCCATCAAATATTGTAATTTAGCAGTATCAAAATTAGAAACACCAATGGCCTTGATCTTACCTTCATAGTATAGTTCCTCTAAAGCATGCCAAGTATCTAAATAACGTCCGTCTACCGGCCAGTGGATCAAATAAAGGTCCAGGTAACTCAGTTGCAGTTCTTTCATCGTATCTTCAAAGCCTTGCAATGTCGCCTTATAACCAACATCCCCATTAAATACTTTGGATGTTACAAAAAGGTCCTTCCGGTTTAATCCTGTTTTAAGCAAGCCATCCTTTATCCCTACACCAACACCGGGCTGATTACCATATTGTTTAGCCGTATCTATCATGCGGTATCCATTCTCGATAGCTGTGGTAACCGAGCTTGCTGCATTTGTATTATTGGTTTTCCAAACACCTAAACCAAAAATAGGCATTTCAATACCATTATTTAATTTAGTCGTTTGAGTCAAAATATCTTTACTCATCTGATCACTCCTCGTAATTCGTTAAGTCCTTGCCATTTTGTTCATCGACAAATCTTTTTCAAGCACTTATAAAGCAACATTCTTTCACCAACAATAACTAAAACATCTTCCATGTTCAGTGTCTGACATACAAGCAAAATTGTCAAACGATCGCGATCAAAGAGCATTTCTACCTCACCTCGCAGGGGTGGTTCAAAAACTCCTTTGTTTTTTAAGGACACAACCATTACAATGTGTATAATACAATCTTTAGCAGAGGAAAAATTATGATCAAGTCTAAAAATATTACCAACGATCTGACCCTGATCCAGACAAAACGTTTGACCACTGAAGAAACTACTCAATTGCAGCAACAATACGACTTAACGCAAGAAGTCATCAACTATGTTATTGACCGAGATGAAAGTCCGAACTATGTCTATGATGAAGATAGCGGAGACGAACTCTTCATTGTTCAGATCCCCCATGCTTTATACAAAAGCCAAGCAAGATATATTACTCAACCAGTGGGCTTTTTATTGCACGATAGTCTTCTTTTCACTTTTAACCCTAGTGGAGAAGACAATTTTGAAAAAATTATCCATAAACATAGCGAAAAAAATCATCAAACTCGCAATGAGCTCATATTCGCTGCTCTTTTTGACCTAATGGACAGTTTTATGCCTATCATGCATGGCCTGACCAAAGAACGAAATCGCCTAGATAAGGTGCTTAATAAACAAATTAAGAATAAAGAATTGATACAGTTCTCTCATTTACAACAAACACTTTCTTATTTCTCAAGTGCCAACGAATTAAATCTAACGATGTTTCATAAATTACCACATACTCATTTTTTCACGCCCCACACTGAACAAGACGAAAAAAAGGATATGCTTGAAGATGTCGTGATCGAAGGCGAGCAGGTCTCACGCATGATTGAAACTGAACTGGCAGTCGTCGGCAGGATCGGTGATACATTTAACACTATCGCAAACAATAATTTGAACGATACAATGAAGGTCTTGACTGTCTGGTCACTTGCTTTGACTATTCCGACGATTTTGACCGGATTTTATGGTATGAACGTTGGATTACCAGCAGCCCATACATCATACACATGGGTCATGGTCCTGGTCTTATCAGTAGTCATCGCTCTTATCTTATTGTGTGTATTAAAGATCGGTCATAAACTTTAAGGAGCACAATATGGAACTAAAAATTACCACTTTTAAAGAGCCAACTGCACAACATTACCAACTGTTATTAGAAGCTGACCCTTCAAAAAAAATAATAGATTCATATCTCGAACGTTCTTCTTGTTACCAGGCAACCGTTAATGATCTGCTCATTGGCAGCATTATACTATTACCAACACACCCGGAAACACTGGAAATTGTTAATTTAGCAATTGATCGTAAAATGAGAAACAATGGGATAGGTCAGCGGTTGATCGAATTTGCAGAAGTAACTGCAGTCAAAAGGGTTATAAACGCTTAGAAATCGGAACCGGAACAACCAGTTTTGGACAATTATACTTGTACCAGAAATGTGGCTTTCGGATAGTCAGTGTTGACCAAGACTTCTTTTCCACTCATTATGACAAAGAAATCGTAGAAAACAAATTAATTTTAAAGGACATGTTACGGCTTAGGAAGAAACTTTAAATTTATACCCCAAATGAAACGTGACGACTTAACTTGATGTCGTTGCGTTTCTTTTACACCATTTGGAAGGATAAATTTGTTTTTTAAAACTATAAATCATAGTTATCCCAACAAATAAATTTCCTTTAAGAGTATAATATTAGCGGAAGAGTCTGCAGTGCCTCGTGCCAACCAAGCTAACATACGAAATAACTCGTTTTGTTATGCTACTATAAATGAATGACACAAACTGTTATCAGACTGAAAGATATTAAAGGAGACAACTATTTTGATAACACTGAAATCTAAAAGAGAAATAGAAGGAATGCAGCATTCAGGTGCCATTTTGGCAGGTGCTCATTTAATGTTACGCAATAAAATACATGTAGGCATGGATACCTGGGAGATCGAACAATTAGTAGATCAATATATCCAAGCTCACGATGCGGTTGCATCGGAAAAAGGAGTCGATGGCTACCAATACGCTACCTGTATCAGTATCAACGATGAAGTTGCTCACGCCACACCGCGCAAGGGATTAAAACTCAAAAATCACGATGTAGTTAAAGTCGATTTTTGTGTTAGTTGGCACGGTTATCAAAGTGACTCCGCCTGGACATATGTCATCGGCAATTCAACACCAGAGATCGATGAGTTATTAGCAGTAACTCACAAAGCTTTATATCTTGGGATACAACAGGCACAGGTCGGCAATAGAGTCGGTGACATCGGCCATGCCATCGAAGAATACGTTGAAACAAAGCATCATATGGGCGACGTTAGAGAATTGATCGGGCATGGAATTGGTCCATCAGTACACGAAGCTCCGGATATCTATCACTATGGTATGCCACATCAAGGTTTACGCTTGAAAGCCGGTATGGTTATCACGATCGAACCAATGGTCAATGCTGGAGGGGCATGGCAGATCGATACAGAAACTGTGCCAGAAACAGGCTGGGAATACTACGTTTCTGGCGATCGTAGTCTTTCTGCACAGTTTGAACATACTCTGGCAATTACTAATGACGGACCCAAAATTTTGACTTCACAAGACCCATTAGGAGACAAAGAGTATTTGCTTTAATAGCCAACAACAAAATTTAACTAACAAGAAAACCTATATAAGGAGGGTTGAATAATGGCCTTAAAATATAAAAAAGTAGCATTTGAAATTTCCAGACAAATTGCAGATGGAGAATATACAGACAAATTACCTAGTGAGGCAGAATTAGTTGAGAAATACAATACTAGTCGCAACACAATACGAAATGCAATGGATGCGTTATTTGAACAGGGTCTGATCAAGCGTGTTCAAGGAAGTGGCTATTTCGTTAACGTGCCTCTTCATAGCAACGGCTATTTTATGAATATCGCTAGTAAGAATGGACTTGGAAACCTAGGGCAAGCGCCGATCATTAAGTCTAAAGTTCTAACTCTAAAGGTGATCCCTGCTGGAAAAAAAGTAGCTGAACATTTAGAATGTGATCCAGATGACCAAGTTTATTATGTTAGTCGTTTACGTTTTTCTGATCAAGACCTGGTCAGCTTAGAACATGCATATTATTTAAAACAACAAGTTCCCTACCTGAATAAGGAAATATGCGAGGACTCAATTTTCAATTTCATCGTCGAAAATTATGATATCGAGATCACTAATGCCGACGAATACGTGAGCGTATACAGTTTGGAGGAACAAGAAGCACAGGAATCCGGCCAACCGATCGGTACTCCAACTCTGAGGATCGAAGAAATAAATTGCACTAAAAATGAACATCCTTTCAATTATTCTAACGCTTTCTACTTTCAAAAAGGGATGACTGTTTACATGCACATTAACAACTCTTTATCCTAAAAAAAACGATTATTGCTTAAAGCAACCGTTAATGAAGTTTTAACTAATATCTTTAACCTGATAACAAAAATTTATATATACCAATGTATACATTTTCATAAATAATTTCCTTTTTTCGGTTTTTTCACCTTGATTTTCTGTAAAAACTGAAGTAACCTTATCGTTGTATGTTAATCAAATGCAATTGTGTTCATGTTTACATTCTCCAAATGAAGCATGCGACGTAATTTGTCGACAAACAAAGATCGAAACCCTTTAATAATTGGGTTTCTTTTTTTATCCCCACTTTTTTCGCGGGAAACGCATCAAAATAAGCAGCAATTGTTTCACGTGAAACAATTTGTTCCTTATTTGCTTTTTGATCAAGTAAATTGAGAACAAGCAGCTTATTTTGTTATAATATAATTGGATTGGATCAATGGGGTGGTTGGTCCGCCTTAAATATACTGATCCTCAAAGGAGGGATCAAAATGTTAAGACTAGTTGGTCTATTTCTTTTCCTTTTAATTGTTTTGGCTCTGGTTTCGAATATCACTAATGACATACGAGCATATTCGAGATCCACACGCAAAAACAATTTGTCTTTTTTAAATTGGCGCAAAGAAAACATCTATGACGACATTTTCTTGCCGATAAAGTAATTTTCTGTCATGTTAAACTAATCAAGGAGGAAATGACACATGGATAATCCCCGAAGTATAAAGGAATGACCGGTACATTTGTTAAACACAAACGTACCGGTCATTCCATTTTTTATTTTCATTTCCCAATTGGAACCACCACAGGGCTGTGGACAACTGGATCTTCAACGATCAATGAATTTAACCCGAAAATTTCTTTGATCAGACTTTTTTTAATCACATTTCCAGGTGTTCCTTCTTCGATCAACATCCCGTCTTTCAAAGCAAAAAGACGATCTGCATAGCGAGCAGCTAAATTTATATCATGTAAAATAACTACTATCGTCTTGCCAAAACGCTTGTTCAAATCAGCTAACAGATCCAAGATCTCAACTTGATAAGTCATATCCAAAAAAGTCGTCGGTTCATCTAGGAAAATGATATCAGTTTGCTGAGCCAAGGCTAGTGCGATCCAAACTCGCTGCTTTTGCCCACCAGATAACTCACTAACATCCCTTTCAGCCAGATCCGTAATACCGACCATCTCCATGGCTTGTAAAACGGCATCTTCATCTTCTTTATTAAATCTACTAAAAATAGAATGATGTGGAAAGCGCCCCTGGCTGATCAAGTCGATCACTTTTAAGCCTATGGGAGTACTAGATTGTTGTGGCAACACTGCCAGTATTTGTGCCACCTGCTTAGCAGAGTATTTTTTAAGTTGCTTTCCATCCAAACTGACCTTTCCTGCACTAGGAACTAGGAAGCCCGCTAAAACACGTAGTAAAGTAGATTTACCGCAACCATTTGCCCCGATCAAAACACTAATTTTGCCAGATGGGATACACAAAGAAACATTATTTAATATATTCTTATCTGAATATCCGGCATTTATATTCTCACAGTAAAACTCATGCTCTTGCATTCCTTTCACCTCGTTTATTCATTACCATCAATTGCCAAATTAGATAAGGAGCCCCTATCAGCCCAGTCACAACACCAACTGGAAAGCGATAACTAAAGGCAAATTGCCCTATCAGATCTGCGGTCACAACTAGAAGCGCCCCAACAAGCCCAGCGGCTAATACATTATTTCCATTTTCTCCCATGGTCTTAGCCGTCAAAGGTCCAGACAAAAAGCTAACAAATGCGATCGGTCCTGTAACTGCTGTAGCCATAGCTGTCATTAAAATCGTAACACCAAGTAAAACCATTTTGGTCACATTACCATTGACACCTAAAGACAAGGCTAATTCATCACCTAATTTAATGACGCTCAGGTTTTTCCCAAAATAGATGCATATCGGAATAACGACTAAAACTACCATTGCGAACACAGGCAATTGACTTAATGAAACACTATCTAGGCTACCATTTAACCAACGCAAGGCTTCTGGCAGATCTCTTTGATCCCCAGTCACAGTCAGGTAGGAAATTATTGCATTATAAAAGGCTTGTAAACCAATACCGATTATAATGATCCGAGTCGCAGCAATTTCTTTACGCCCTGATAATCCAAATAAAAGAGCTACTGTCAGTAAACCCGCACAAACTGCTACAAGAAAACGAGTACTTTGGCTGGTGTGAAAAATCAAGATACAGACTACAACAGCACAGCTTGACCCGGAACTAATACCTAAAACATCTGGATTAGCTAGTGGGTTTCTCAACATAGTTTGAAAAACATACCCAGCTATTCCAAAAGAAAAACCTGCTAAAACAGCAGTGATCATCCTCGGCAATCTTAAAGTTAAGATCGTAAAAGAAGCTCCTGGAACGAACTTTCCTAACAGTACTTGCACAACCTCAGATATTGAATATATTGTATTGCCATATATGAGTGAGAAAACAACTAAGCCAACTAACAACAAAAACAACGCACTCATTGCAAAAAAACGATATGCTTTCCGTCGATGTTGTCCCGTAAATTTTGCTCGTTCAAAGCGGTCATCATCTATCATTGGCCCTGCACCTTCATTCTTCTGGCTATATAGATCAACAAAGGAGCCCCAAACAATGCTGTGATGATCCCCACACTGATTTCAGCAGAATCACTAACTAACCGTCCAATAATGTCGGCAACCGTTAAGAATAACGCACCCGTCAATGCTGACAACGGGATCACTTTTCTTAAATCTGTTCCAAACAACAACCGTGTGCAATGAGTAGCCAGCAATCCAATAAAAGCGATCGGTCCAGCCAAAGCAGTTGAAGTTGCACACAAAATGATCCCTGCCAGACAAGCACAAACATTAATGATCGTCGCATTGACTCCTAAATTTTTTGCGACTTCATCACCAAGCATCAAGGCATTCAAACCCGGAGCACAACTCAATGCCATAAGAAATCCTATAATAAATATTGGGATAAAGAGCATCGTGCCCTGAGAAGTGGCTGAGCCCAAGCTTCCGACTTGCCAAAAACGGAACTGATCCATCGAGTCTTGTCTAACTAAAATAACGATCGTGACTAAAGAAGAAAACATGATGCTGACTGCTGTCCCAGATAGGATCAGTGTTAACGGGGCAATTTTGTGTTCAATGGCGATGACACCAAAAACGATCACAGCAGCTGCTAATGCTCCGACAAAAGCCAAAACAATATATTGCCATGCCGAACTGATCTTCCAAAAAGCTAGACCACAAACTACCAAGAAAGAGGCACCAGTATTTATTCCCAAGATACTTGGGTCAGCCAAAGGGTTGCGAGTCACCCCCTGCATTAAAGCCCCTGCTATTCCTAAAGCCGCACCACATAAAACCGCAAAGAACGTACGCACGATCCGTTTATAAATGATACTCTCAACAAGATGATCATTTGTTGACTGCATAAATAGAATGGAAGTAACTTCATCAGAAGAGATATTTTTAACACCATAAAATATAGAAGTGATCCCCGCAAAAATTAATAAAACTAATAAAAGCAAAATCAACTTCCACCCAATATAGTTATGAAATTTTATGTGTTCAACTCTCTTCATTGGATCTTGTCAGCTGCCTTCCCCAATAAACTTAAATATTCGTTCAAGGTATAGTCTATCGATAATGGTGTAGGGGTTCCAGCTGCAACGATAGGTGAGTCACTATCAATAAAAGCAACCGACCCGCGTTTAATGGCTGGGATCTTTCCTAAAACCGGATCTTTTTTTAATGCGCGATATAGGTTCTTATCTCCATACCCAACAATGATATCTGTATCATTTAAAACAGATGCTTTTTCGGAACTAAAATCTTTTGAATAGCTATTTTTACTTTTTATTTCCCGGGTTATACTTTTCGGATAATTCAAGCCAAATTCTTTTAACAAAGCTGGTCTTGGATCCGCAGATGTATATATTTGAAATTTAGACAGATCTTTAGCCGAAAAGTCGACCCAGGTTACTGTCTTGCCGTGGAGTTGTGGATGTTTTTTTACACCATCAGTGATTTTCTGTGCTGTTTGTTTAATTAACTTATCTCCCTGTTTTTCCATTCCCATTCCTTTAGAGTCAAGATGGACCTGCTCTTTCCACGAAGTAGTCCAAGGGATTTCGGATAAGCAACAACTGGCGCGATTTTAGATAATGTTTTGTACTCTTCTTTAGTGATACCAGAATAAGCAGCTAAAATAACGTCTGGTTTTGAATCAGCAATAGCTTCAAAATCAAGACCGTCCGTGTCTCGATAAACATTTGGGTCTTTCTCATCGAGTTGCTTGAGTCTCTTCTTAGTCCATGGCAGAAGGCCGCTATTATCTTTAGCACCAAAATTGGCTGCAGAAAAGCCAACAGGAACAACCCCTAGTGCCAAGGAGACATCTTGATTGCCCCACTGTATCGTAGCTACTCTTTTAGGTTTCTGATTAATGACTGTTGTTCCAAATTTATTTTTTATCTTAATTGGATATTGGCTATTGTTATTTTTCTCACTATTTTTGGAGCCATTATCTGATTGTGAATCACTTAAACATCCATTTATAAAAACCACAGTAAGCAGCAACATAAAAAAAGCCCTTAGCAAACGTTTGCACCTTTTCATAGCAATAACCACCTCTTATATTAATACCGGTTTAGCGCCAGCTTCGATTCTCAATTGAGAATCGTTTTCAATTACAATTATTCACAAATTAAAGAGAAATAGCAAGTCTTATTTGCAGAAACAATATTGTTTACAATTTAATTCACATTAAGTTCCATGCTTGACCTGATATGATAGGACCTATATTTAATTTTCACAATAAAAAAATTCAGCACACACGCCTTTTTATCAACGTTTGTGCTGAAATCTTTTTTAACAGTTATTCAATTATTACCTAATATCATCCAAATTTAATCCTAGCGCTTCAGCGACCCTAGTTCCATAATCTGGATCAGCCTGATAAAATTGTTTTGTTTCTAAGATCTTAACATTTTCATCATCAACTACACCAAGATTCTCTTTGATCGTTTTGATCAACCGTTTCTTTTCGTCCTCGCTCATTACATGATACAAATCGCCAGCAGCGGAAAAATTATCAGTTTCATAAGCCTCATAATTTCCTGTTTTACCTTCTAATTGGTCACCATGAATCCTAGCCGAATTATCTTCAGTTGGTCCGTTCTTGCCATTAGGTTCATAGTTGACTTCAGATCCTTGCGCCTCTGACATAAAACCATCACGTTCGTAATTTTTGACTTCATTTAACGGACGATTGACTTTTAGTTGCTCGTAATTTGCACCTAAGCGATAACGAGCAGCGTCTTTATAAGCAAACAGGCGTCCTTGTAATAACTTATCTAGTGAAGGTTCGATCCCGGGTACCAAGTTTGCCGGTGCAAAGGCAGCTTCCTCAACGTCTTCAAAGTAGTTAGTAGGGTTTTCATTCAAAGTAAATTCACCTACTTCGATCAAAGGATAATCTTTGTGGGAAACAACCTTAGTCACGTCAAAAATATCATGTTTATAATGCAAACCTTCTTCATAAGGTAGGATCTGGACGCAAACCTTCCAAGATGGATAGTCCTGCCTTTCGATCGCATCGAATAAATCATGCAACAAATAGTCGGTATCTTCGCCAGCCGCTTTAGTAGCTACTTCATCGGTCATATTCTGAACGCCTTGCTCGCTAATGAAATGATATTTGACCCAGTAAGCAGTGCCATCAACATTGACCCATTTATAAGTATGACTTCCATAGCCGTTCATAGTTCGATAACTAGCAGGGTTTCCACGATCCCCCATCAAATATGTTACTTGGTGACAAGACTCAGGAGAATGCGCCCAAAAATCCCACTGCATATTATTATCACGCAAATGAGTCCTGGGATCGCGTTTTTGCGAATGAATAAAATCTGGAAACTTTAACGGATCTTGGATAAAGAAGATCGGGGTATTGTTCCCAACGATATCGTAGTTTCCCTGTTGTGTATAAAAACGCAAAGCAAAACCACGGACATCACGTAATGTATCAGGATATCCAGCTTCACCCGCTACTTGAGAGAAGCGTATAAAAACAGGAGTTTCTTTACCAGCGCCATTAAACAGATCAGCCATAGTATAGTCACTCATATCTTTCGTTAACTTGAACGTTCCATAAGCTCCCGCACCTTTAGCGTGAACAACTCGTTCCGGGATCCGTTCCCTATTAAAATGAGCAAGCTTTTCTTGCAGCTGATAATCTTGTAATAAGACTGGTCCACGCACGCCAGCCGTTTGTGAATGGTTATTATCAGCCCATGGTTGACCGGAACCAGTGTTCAGTTTGTTATCAGACATTAAAATTCCCCCTTGATCAAAAAACACAGAGCGCAGTGAGACGGGAGAAAACGAGCATCATCGAGCCTTCGCACCATAATGTGGTGAGGAAACTCGATAAGCGGAATTTTCTGTCCCACGTAGCTCGACTACAAAGAGCATCAACAAGCAAAATCAGTACTATCTAGATTCGATTCGACATTAAAGTGCAATTCAAGCAAAGTAATGCCAAACTAAAAGAATGTTTCTCCTACTTGTTGAGGTTCACTAAGCTTTATATGTCTACCTTATCAAACAATCAGTGAAATGTAATTTGAGACGCTCTATGCATATTGTAAGTTGTCATTTTAAAAAGGATATGCTATTTTATTAATGTTAACTTTTTATCGCTTTAGGGTTAACAGTTAGGAGAGTAAATTTGAAAACTAAAGATCTTACATCTATCGCCTTGATGACTGCTCTTTTAGTTATCCTCGGGTTTATACCTGGGATACCATTAGGCATTATTCCTGTACCTATCGTTTTGCAAAATATGGGGGTAATGCTGGTTAGTTTAGTACTTGGCTCCAAACATGGGACATTATCAATTTTCTTATTAATATTACTGGCTGCCGTTGGATTACCAGTACTATCTGGGGGACGTGGTGGTCTGCCGCTTTTGCTAGGGCCAACCGCAGGTTATATGCTTGGCTGGCTTTTAACTCCCTTTTTAACAAATTTCGGGTTATCTTTACTTAAAAAAAACAAAGTTGCCGTTCTTCAACTTATAGTTGTTTGGGTAGCAGGCGTTATATTTGTCGATTTAATTGGTACTATTTGGCTGACTTTCCAAAGTCACATTCCATTTATAACAGCATTAATTTCAAATTTAGCTTTTTTACCAGGCGATACTATTAAACTTGTCCTGGCTTTTACCATGGCAAAAGCACTAAAAGTACAGTCTTTCAGTAAAAATGCACTGCTCTAAAATTTTCTCATTGTTTCACGTGAAACATTTTGGGATAAAGTAAAAGTTCAGGGACGAAGACTATTTGTCATCCCTGAACTTTTATCTTATTCTAAGATGTTCTCTAACAACATATCAACTTGACGATAAGTTTGTTCTTCACTACCGTTGTTATCAACGACAAAATCAGCCCGTTGTCGGCGCTCAGAAGGCGGCATTTGACTAGTGATCCTAGCTTGTGCTTGTTCTTTTGTATAATCATTCCGTTCCATTAAACGTTGGATCTGTGTATCGGGGTCGATGTCTACCACCATGACAAAATCACAATATTTTTCACACTGGCTTTCAAAAAGTAACGGAATTGCCAATACTGCCAAGTCAACGCCCTCTTGTTCAGCTTTTTTTACTTGCGTTAGCATTTCTTCTTTGATCAAAGGATGTAAGATCCCATTAACTAGGTCCCTTTTTTTCTTGTCGTTGAATATCATTTCACCCAAAGCCGCACGGTTTAATGTACCATCTTCATTCACGATGCTCTGACCAAATTCAGAGACCAACTCTAACAGCCCTTTTGCACCTGGACGCACAACCTCACGAGAAACTATATCAGCATCAATGATCACTGCGCCTTGCTCATACAAATAATTGCTAACGGTACTCTTGCCGCTGGCAATACCGCCAGTTAAACCTAAAACATACGTCATAGCAAATCCCTGCCTATTCATCAAAATAATTTTAATCATTACTCATGCTGTTAAATTTATTCTACAAGAAAAAAGCTACAAATGCTAATGGTCTACACACCGCTTTTTATCTAGTAAACTAAAATACTAATTCATTTAATGCCTGAGCTATCCCATCGTCGTCATTAGTCCCCGTTACATAAGAGGCATGCTCTTTAGCAATTACGGAAGAATTTCCCATAGCTACTGCTTGGCCAGCAAAATCAAACATCGGAACATCATTTCGTTCATCTCCAATCGCCACCACTTCATCCGTATTTAAGTCCAACTTCTCTGTCAATTTTGCCAGTCCTGTTCCTTTATTAGCTGAACTATTCATAATTTCCAAAAAGTTGTCTGCTGCGCGAACAACATAATTAGCCGCGCCAAATTCTTCACGGACATCATCTTCCACCCGGTCTAAGTCCTCAGTTTCACCACCGAAGACCCCTTTAACAATTGTAAAATCTTTTGGCATTTCATTTGGTTTTCTGATCAATAAACCCGCATTATTTTCCCATGCTTGAATAACAGTGATCCTATTTAGATTATGATTACTAGTATAGATCTCCCCATTCCTGTCCAGCACGTTGTATCCTAAACCATGTATCCCAGCAAAAGTATCAATCTGTCGGTAAACATCATTACTTAAACCTGTCTCAGTGATCACCGTACCAGAAACAGTTTCAATAACACTACCATTATAAGTAATTGCATATTGTTCATCGCCCATAATGTTTAGCTCGTCTAAAAATGGCCGAACTCCCGGCAAAGGACGGCCAGAACATAAAACAACTTTCACACCCTGTGACAGAGCTTTTTGAAGTACTTTTCTTGTACTTGATAAAATTTTCCCCGCTGAATTTAGTAAGGTATCGTCAATGTCGATCGCAATTAATTTTATAGCCATGTCATACCCCCCTTAACGTTGGCCAGACTTGCACTAAAACTTAATGGTATAAGTATAACAAACACCAAAAAAAAGCGCTCACTCCTTAAAATTCGTGAGCACCTTAAATTTTTTATTCCAAATTTCTGACAGACACACAAAAACCAGCAACCCATGTTAACCTTTCATCACCGCGATAAATTTATTTTTTATTTTACATTATCGGTGATCCGTTATCATGACCTGCTGGCTTGGTTATTTGAAAGGAGTACTTAATCCCATCATTCACCTTTACGCTATTTTCTCTGACCGTGTCTAAAATAGCTTATCTCTTTAAAACTCATGGTATGATGTTGAACCTTGATCATACCTCCGTGGGATCTAACCCCTTTCCAATTCTTATACTACACTATTTTTTTAAAATTGCAAGCGTTTTCTTTAACTTTTTTGCACTTTTTCTCGCATGATTTTATCTCATTTCTATCACGGTCGAAAACAAGCTACAGACAAACATCTTTTCCTTATGTTAAGATAGTTATCGGTGTTTTTTATCGAACGGGATTTAAGAACGTGAAATATATCGCGTGTGTTAGTAAGCACTCAATTATTAAGCTGCACAAATCGAAACCCAATGTGATGATGTCCAGAGACATTGTGATATTGAGTTTTTAATTTTAGTTTAATTACATGGATCGGAAGGCTCAGTCAATTTCGACAATACTTTTCTTCTGTTCAGCTTACTTTATATTACAAATATTTTGAGGGGGCAATATTTTGAAACAACAAACTGGGATGCCGGCCAAGTGGTTATTTGCCGGATCATTCTTAGCAAATACCGGCACAAGTTTTATCTGGCCGCTAACAACGATCTACTTACACGACACATTAGGAAAAACTTTGATCATAGCAGGACTAGTTTTACTTTGTAATTCACTATGTGTCGTACTAGGGAACACAGTTGGTGGTTATTTATACGATCGTTGGTCACATTTTTATACGATCCTTTTAGAAAGTATCATTGTTACCAGTGCAAGTATTTTTCTAATGTTTAACAATGGTTGGCCCGCCTTTCCACTAGGCCTTGTTATGCTGGGCTTTGGCAATGGCTTAAACTTGACTTGCATTAATTCATTTGCCACGACAGTTAAGAATAAACGGACTAGCTACATCTTCAACATCCTATACTTTATGAGCAATCTTGGAATGGTCATAGGTACTTTAATGGTAGGCTATATCCTACCTCTTGGAATTAGCAAAGTTTTTGCAGTATCTTCTACCCTATTTATAATTTTTATGGTCATCGTTATTTTGTTCTATAGAAATCATGAGAGTAGTAAAAATATTAGTCGCAGCGACGCATTACCGAAACCAGATAAATTGACCCCGGACAAACTTTGGCCTTTATTAGCACTGCTGTTTAATATTGTGATCCTATGGATCTTCTATGAACAATGGCAAAGTAATATCGCAACTTTCATGGTAGAAAACAATTTAAATATTAAACATTATAGTTCTGTCTGGACTTTAAATGGGGTCATGATCGTTTTGATCCAGCCAATCATGACTTATTTTGACGAGTGGTTAATGAGTCACCTGCATATGCGTTTGTATGGAGGACTGTCCTTGATCGGTGCTTCTTTTTTGATTTTAATAGTTGCTGGAGATCACTACTTTCTTTTCCTAACAGCGATGGCAATTTTAACTCTTGGTGAAATTTTAGTTAATCCTGCTGCATCTACCTTTGTTAATGATATCAGTCCGGATGGGCAAAAAGGGCGTTTTCAAGGTTCCCTCGCTAGTGCTACATCCTTTGGTCGAGCTTTAGGACCAATAGTTGGTGCTGTTATTATTCAATACATTTCTTACACCACGTTGTTTATATTAGCCACACTTTGTATCTGGCTTGCAGTATTTGGTTTTTCATTAGTAAACAAACATTATGCTCAATAACCATAGATAACACACAGACTTTTGAACCAAAGGGTTTGTGTGTGTGTTTTTATATATGTTAAACAAGCGTTAGCGTAAAGTATTTGTGAGTAGAGCCAAAAAAAGAGAAATAACTCTCTGTTACAATCGTAACGACAAAGTAAACCACGAAAGAGAGAGTTATTTCCTAATGAATATTCTACAACAATGCTAGACAAATTGTGGCTGGATTTTACCAAAAATGGAGAGAAGGTACTGCATCAAGAACTTGCTTTTGATGACTGGCTTGAACTTATCTAAACAAGCCAAGAAATTGACTATCAAGCTTCGATAGGATAAGTTAGAAACATTGAAAAGAATGATGTGTGCAAAAGATAAAAGAAAAGATGAGAAACAAGATGGGAAAATTAGCGATTATTTCAGACTTACACGTCGATATTAATAAATTCACTTTACACGACCTACTAGAGATCGGATCATATCTTAAGGATGCTGGTGCAACAAGACTGCATATTGCAGGGGATATTACAAACCATTTTGCTCGTGAGGGAAATGAAATTATTCAAACACTTAATTCGATCTTACCCACAACATTTAACTTTGGCAATCATGATATGCTTGACACCACCAATATCGAGAACAATAAAACACCTGGCTTTCTAAACTTTAAAGCTTTAACTTTAAACTCTGATACGGTGTTATTGCCTTTTAATGGTTGGTATGATTATGGTTTTGCTAGAGGAGAAACTGACGCGCAGCCAGCTAACGAGATCGTGGCAAATTATAAAAATAAGTATTGGATCGACAAATTCATCAAACGTTCTGCAAGTGATCCGGTGATCAGCAAAGACCAAGCTGACCATCTTACCCACTTGTTAGAAGAATTTCGTAAGCAGGACAAAAGGGTGATCATTGCGACCCACTTTGTCCCTCGCCAGGAATTTATCATGTATCCACGACCCTTTAACAGAAAAGCAGTAACTTGGCGCGCTTTAGGTGGTGTACTTGGTAGTAAAGAAATCGGCGATGTAATTTCAAATTACAATGAAACTGTCAGTGATGTGGTTTTCGGACACATTCATGCACGTGATGGAGCTAAGAATATTAATAGCGTCAACTGGCATTGTCGTCCTATCGGCTATCGTTATGAATGGCCATACACTAAAAAATGGTTGGCTGACCATGGAGAGCCCCAAAAATTTCATTTTGCCAAACATCCAGCTGAGCAGGCAGCTTTTGTTCAAGACATGCGCCATAATTGGGACAAAGTTTTAGATAATGCATTTACGCTGTTTGATTACTAATGGAAATTTACAAGTATCCACTTTTAATGCCAATGTTCTATAGAAAAAAAGACCGCTATATTGAAGAATTCAACATTGCTACACTTTAAGCTGCAATTTAGAGATACTTCAATACAGTGATCTTTTTATTCGCCGATCTTCTTGTCCTTTTAGATAATAGCCACTCATTTTTTAAGAATATTCTTCCCAAATAGTTTGTCTTTGGCGTGCTGGACCTGCTCGTTAACCTGCGCAAATCCAGTCGATCCAAATGAGACTCGTCGTTCAACAGCTTTTTTAGGATTCAAAACACTGTAGACATCATTCATTATTTTAGGTTCAAATTTTTGAAGAAAGTCAAGTTTCATTTCCTGCAGTGGCATCTGGTGTTTTATCCCGTAATGAACCAAATTTCCAACCACTTGATGCGCTTGTCGAAATGTTAATCCTTTATTCACTAAATAATCTGCCAATTCTGTTGCATTTGAAAAATCGTCCTTTAACCCAGCTGCCATCTTATCTTTTTTTATTGTGAGTGATTCAAGCATTCCCGCAAATAATGATAGACAGGATCTCACAGTATCGATGGTGTCAAACAACCCTTCCTTATCCTCTTGCAGATCCTTATCATACGCTAAAGGAAGGCCTTTGAGTGTTGTTAACAAGGAAAAAAGCTCCCCGTACACGCGACCAGTTTTTCCGCGGATCAATTCAGCAACATCTGGATTTTTCTTTTGCGGCATGATCGAGCTACCCGTAGCATACTCATCACTAAGTTCAATATAGCCAAATTCAAAGGAATTCCACTAAATGATCTCTTCACAAAAACGACTTAAGTGCATCATTAAAGTCACTGAAGCGTACAAAAAATCTAGCAAATAATCCCGATCCGACACGGCATCGATCGAATTTCGATATATTTTTTCAAATCCTAACTCCTGAGCGCTATACTCCCTATCGATCGGAAAAGTCGTACCTGCCAGAGCCGCAGCTCCCAAAGGAGAATTATCTGCACTAGTTTCAGCCTGGCGAAACCTCTGTAGGTCACGCACAAACATCTCATAATATGCCATTAAGTAATGTGCATAAGAAATAGGCTGCGCATGTTGCAAGTGCGTATATCCGGCCATTAAAGTTGTAATGTTCTTTTCAGCCTTAATGACAATAACTTTAAGCAAACGGTCTAACAGTTCGCAGATTTGAGAAAGTTCGTCTTTCATAAAAAGGTGCATATCCGTAGCAGTTTGATCATTGCGGCTGCGTGCAGTGTGTAATTTACCAGCAACCGGCCCTATTTCTTGCTGAAGCAAACTTTCAATATTCATATGAATATCTTCGTAATTACTCGAAAAATTTATTTGACCAGCTAGTAGTTTCTTTTGTAATTTTTCCAGCCCCACAATTATCTGTTTCCCGTCCGCTTGAGAAAGTATCTGCGTATGGATCAACATCTTAGTGTGTGCAAGAGAACCTTGAATATCCTGTTTAGCTAGACGTTTATCAAATGAGATCGACTCATTAAAATCTATAACTTCCGAATTATTGCCTTTTTCGAACCTGCCACCCCACATTTGTTTCGTAGCCATTTTCTTCCCTCCTGTTTTACTTAAAGCTCTGCTTTTGTAGAGAATGTTTTTTATTTTGAACTTCTGCATGTACTATTGACGGTAAGCCATATAGCTTAATAAAACCAGCAGCAGCTTCTTGATCAAATGAATCAGCTGAAGTATAAGTCGCTAGATTTAAATCATATAATGAGTTATTTGACTGCCGTCCCTCACAAATAACATTACCTTTAAATAACTTAACTCTTACAGTGCCGCTTACTTCTTTTTGACTCTCATCTAAAAATGCCTTTAAAGAGTCGAACAAAGGAGTATACCATAAAGCATTGTAAATGATATCTGTGATCTCCTTTTCAATAAGCGGCTTAAAATGTGCCAGATCCTTAGTCGTGGTCAGATCTTCTAAGTCTTTATGAGCTTTTAACAAAACTTCTGCTCCGGGACACTCATATATTTCTCTGGACTTGATCCCTATTAAACGATTTTCTACATGGTCGATCCGTCCAACACCATGTTCACCTGCTATTTTATTGATGTGTTTTATCAAATTATGCAGTTGATATTCACGGCCGTTAACAGCAACAGGAACACCTTTTTCAAAAGCAATTTTTAAGTATTCGGGCTCATCCGGCGTATTCTCCAAAGCATTTGTTCTTTCATAAGCATCCTCAGGCGCAGTTGCCCACGGATCTTCCAACACACCACATTCATTCGCCCGGCCCCATAAATTCTCATCGATGGAGTAAGGACTTTCTTTATTGATCGGTACTGGAATTCCATTTTCTTTAGCATACTCAATTTCCATTTCCCGGGACATATGTTGATCACGAATCGGATCTTCGATTTTTAATTCTGGCGCCAGAGAATGGATCTCTGTCTCAAAACGAACTTGGTCGTTTCCTTTACCTGTACAACCATGTGCGATAGTTGTTGCCTGATACCTCTTAGCGACCTCCACTAGCTTTTTTGCGATCAAAGGACGCGACAAAGCGGAGACTAAGGGATATTCACCTTCATAATAAGTATGTGCTTGCAGTGCGGTCAAACAATATTCTTCAGCAAATTCTTGCTGGGCATCGATCACAATAGAAGCTATTGCCCCAACCTGCTTACCCTTTTGTTGGACCTTATCTAGATCCTTTTCTTCACCGACATTAATACAACAAGCGATCACATCATATCCAGCATTCTTAAGCCAAGCGATCTCAACAGACGTATCCAATCCACCAGAGTATGCCAAAACTACTTTTTCCTTGTTCATGTCCCATTCCCTCTCCCTAAAATATTTTCCTTAATGTTAGGATAAATATACATCAATTGCAAGAGAAAATTATTATTTATGCATTTAATAGAAATGATATTCATTTAAATTGCATAATTGAGGCGAGATACCCAAGATACAAGCTTTATTCAGTAAGTATATTGCTCTGTGCTATAATTACTCAAACAAATTCAAACTGTAAGGAGGCTGTTTCCAAAATGAATAAGAATGAAACATTACATATCTTACAAGCTTTGATCAATAATTCCGCTACACATGCATGGGAAAAGCAATTACTCCAGCAAACACAAAAAGACCTCCGAACTGACAAAGATGTCAAATCATCCTTAAGACAACTTGAATTTAATTTACGACCGTTAGCCTTAAGAAATAACTTAACACCTGATGTTTCAGACTTCTATTTACAATTAGTAGGTGACCCAGCCGGACAGATGCATTTTGACTACAGTCCCCATTATCAAAAAGACTCTCCGTTTCAAGAACGTGCTATTTTTTCAGGCGGTTGTTTTTGGTGTTTAGTTGAGCCTTTTGACACTAGAGAAGGAGTTAAATCAGTCATATCTGGTTATACCGGTGGAGTCCTGAAAAATCCCACTTATGAACAAGTCAGCACACAAACAACGGATCATGTAGAAGCAGTAGAAATCATTTTCGATGCTAGAAAAATTAGTTACCAGTCAATTTTAAAAACATACTGGAGCATTGTGGATCCTACGGATGCTGACGGACAATTTGACGACCGTGGAAAAAATTATCTTCCAACAATTTTTTATACAACACCAAAACAAAGACAACTAGCGGAAGAATCAAAAAATGAATTACAAAGTTCCGGTAAGTATGCTAAACCGATCGTTATTCCGATCAAACCCGCAAAAAGCTTTTGACCGGCAGAAAATTACCATCAAGAATTCTATAAAAAATTTAAAAAAAGATATAGTCGCTTAGAACAGCCGCGTAAACAAATCTTATTTCTAAAGCATTTACATGCACAAATAAGAACATTATTCAAAAAGACAACTAAATAAAATTTATAGTATACTAAACCCTAAAAACAGAACCACTAAATATTTTTCTATTAGCAAATAACAGCCTATAAAAGTACAAGCTTATTCATATTACGACTTTTAGAAAAAATAACCCGGGAAATAATTTTTCCTACACAAAATATTTTTAGACAAGTAAGGTGCTTTTCATTTGAACAAAAAAATGCTGTCAGGGTCCTTTTGGCTTTCTTTTGGAAGTATTTTTTCACGTGCCTTGGGTGTTATTTATCTGATACCTTGGCTTTACATGATAGGATCAGCTCACAATATTACAACAGCTCAAGCTCTAAATAATTCTTCTTATACTATTTATGCGATTTTTCTTTCATTAGGTACCGCAGGTTTTCCATCTGGTATCGCTAGACGTGTCGCCATGTATAATGGACAACAAAAGTTTAAAAACGGACAGAAATTATTCAAAACTGGTTTTTGGCTAATGGTTATTTCTGGCCTATTTTTTGCAGTGCTTTTATATTTATTTGCGCCACTTTTTGCAAAGAATACTCCTGTCGTTTCACCACACAATTCTACTATTGCGATCAGAACTTTGGTTCCAGCTGTAGCTATCCTACCTTCAATGAGCATTTTTTCGGGCTGGTTTCAAGGAAACCAGGATCTTCGACCATTTGGCATCTCCCAACTGTGGGAGCAGTTATTGCGGGTGGTATTCATATTAGTCAGTACTTATTTACTGATCTATCAGCTTCACATTAGCTATGTAGTCGCTGTCTATTTCAGTGTTTTCGCTGCTTTTGTCGGAGCGCTGGCAAGCTACTTTTACTTAATTTATCATTATCAACGCCAATTACCGCTTTATCGTTTGGCACAAAGAAAAAGTCTGCCTGTTGACTTGTATGGCATTAAGCACACCTTATTCATGATCGCTTATGAATCGATCCCTTTTGTTATTGTTGGTGCCGGCATCACTCTTTGCCAAATCGTAGACCAATTATTTTTCAAGCAGATCATGCAAGGCTTCTTAAACAAATCGTCTGCATACACACAATACATCTATACTATATTTTCAGCTGATCCTTCAAAAATAACTGCAGTTATTATTGCTTTAGCTACGGCACTAGCAGAAACCAGCTTGCCTTTGATTGCGGGAAAAAACGCAATTCATGACCGTAAAGGTGTCAAAAAATTAGTAGATCAAAATTTAACCTATCTGTTATTTGTTTTGCTACCAGCTGCCACAATGTTAGGTGTACTTTCACCTGAAATCAATGGGATCTTCTTCACGTATGATACCAGAGGCGCAGTGTTTCTATATGTCAACATCTGGCAAAGTGTCATCATGGCCATTGCAATCAACGGTTTGACCTTATTACAGTCACTACACTATAGTCGTAAAGCGATGATCTATCTTCTGATCGGCCTGGTCACCAAGATAGTATGTCAATTTCCTTTAGTTTATTATTTTCAAGGAATGGGCGCCATCTTGGCGACAGTCATTGCTTTTGGTTCTGTAAGTCTACTTAGCTATTATAAGATACATGAACACCTTAGTTTCAGCCTACGTCGCCTTTTTCCGACTTTAATAGTGAACGTTGTCTACTTCATTTTGGTAACGTTAATTACCCTGCTGGCCAGACAAATTTATGTTCCAGCCGGTAAACTTTCCGGTTTTATATTTTGCGGAATAATAGGTATTGTCGCACTAATGGTTTACATTTTCCTTACAAACAAAACTGGGATAGCACAAAGAATTTTCGGAAAAGCTATCGGAAAATAAATTTAAAAAGGTTGTAAAAAAATGTCTAGTTTTCTGCAACCTTTATTTTTGTTGTAAGTGTCAGCAAGTCGTCTTTCTTGCTTTATCGAATTGTTTTGATAAGATGTAATTTATGAAGCATGTGAAAATTACGAAGAAAAAATTGGTGTACAGCAAGGTTTTAATTCAAAGATGCTCTATGTGAGAGTCAAAATTACTTGCTAACCGCTAACTTTCTTTAAAAAATTCACAAAAAACAATTACTTTTTTATTTATTGTTAGCTGCTGTTACAGGTTTCGTATGAACGAGGAAGGACGCTTATGAAATATTTTAACTTAACCATGGCAATTATCTGCTTTATTGCCGCTATTGCTTCTATCATCGGCACAATTATGTCCATTTTATCCTGGACATATATCTTTGTTTTTCTAGCAATCGGTCTACTTAATTACTATTACTACAAACATCCGAACAAACAGAAAAATAAGACTAAAGAAAAGGAGTGATTTTTCTTCCATGTCAAAAAAAGCATCTGGTGTCCTATTCCTTTTCCTGGCAACCATAGCAATACTACTTAGCTTATTTACAACATCTGAGAAAACTGCAACTCGTCTGTTGCTATTAGCTGCCTTACTCCTTTTCACAACTGGTATTCGAAACATACGCAGTAAAAGCCCAGAGAAGTAATTTCTCCATTAAAAAATCCCATAACATTCGCCTCCAAACCAAAAAGGATTGGAGGGTTTTGTTATGAGATCATGTTGACCGATCGTTACAAACATCCGCTTAAGTTGTTTACAACGGCGATCATTACACCACCATTAGACTTTTCTATAATTCTGTTGTTCCGTTATGTGCCTTCACCGGCTTTACTACACTAACAACATGCACTGTGTTATCCTGAATTACCGTTGTATCAGACACCGTAGATTTTCTATTGAAATAAAGAGCGGCTAGTATTATAAATAACAGAGCTATCAAAAGGGCTTTAAACAATCCTTTTTCTTTCATTCTGATCAACCTCCTTTGAAATTGAACAAGAATAACCTTTTCCCCGTCTCATTTTTACTACTTATCAGCCTTTGTTGCTAAGAAGAGATTTTGAATAGTTTGTCTCTGCTTACTACTGATGTTTTGATGATCGATACAATGCAAAGCAATCGTATAAGCTGGAAATTTATGCTGAGGCACATAGTTATCCAGTTTTCGCGGATCAGCACAATTCTTTATTACCTGACAAAAAGCCATATCCTCTAAAGGTTCTAAATACCGTTTTAACTCGTCCGGATCATTCGTAGCATTGACTTTTTCTTCCAATTCACTCTGCATATTTCTCATTCCCTTTCTTAAGTATTTAGCAAAAAAGAGATCCATTATTTAAGATCTCTTTTTATCAGCAATATTTTTTATCCATTTTCTGGTTCAACTCGCATAAAATGCTCGAAATGATGGGGGTATACATTTTTCTCATCAACTCTACCCTCAACAAAATCACTCAACATAAAATGTGAGTAATCAATTTGTGGCATATACGTATCGACTTCAAATTCATGATCGATCGTTGTCCGATAAAGATCAGTGGCGTAAGGTAAGAAATCCTCAAATAGACGAACGCCCCCAACAATAAACAACTTTTGTCTCGGTTCTCTAGTATAATATTTCAGTACTTCTTTAACACTATGAAAAACGACTACGCCTTCAGGAAAATCTTCCTTATCATGCGAAGTCAAAACTATGTTTCTCCGATTATGCAGTGGGCGTTTAAACGTCTCAAATGTTTTTCGTCCTGCTACTATCGCGTTTCCGGTAGTCGTATCTTTAAAAAATTTCATATCAGCCGGCATATGCCAAGGAAGTTGACCTTGATAACCAATACCATGCTTACTATCTTCAGCCCAAATAAATGCTAACATCAAATCACCCTTCCATTTTTTATTTTTACATCCCTAATGATACACTGTGTATAGCATTTCAGCATTAATTTTATAGAAATGTTTCACGTGAAACATTTTCAAAACACCAAAGTTCTTGTACCATAATTCCTTATGCACGTTAACTATTCTCATATCCTTTCTCAAAAAAGCATACATGTTTTTTGAAGCCCGCACTGTAAGCGGTTGCCTAATGTGATATTATTAACATAACAAAACGATCACATAATTAAGGAGGTAAAACATGAGCAATCTAAATAAAGTCAACTGGGACGCAATCTATGATGTCGTTGTACTAGGGTTTGGTGGCGCAGGAGCAACCGCAGCTCGTTTTGCAGCAGATGATGGCGCACGCGTGTTATTAGTAGATTCTGCGCCCGAAGGCCATGAAGGTGGTAATACACGTTATTCTGCTCAATTGGTCGGGACCGGTAGCAACTTTGATAAAACCAAGCTCTACTATCAGCAACTAACCGCTCCAAAACAGCTGGATGAAAAAATGGTCGAAACTTTTGTGGCTGGAATGGTCAAGATCCCTAACTATATTCAGGAATACCTTGGAGTTGAACCATATAGTTGGCGTAAAAATGCCCCTCAGGCTTCCGGGATTTTTGAAGAATTTCCAGAATATGCTGGAGTTGAATCTTATGACTTTACTACGGTCAGTCCCAACATGTTTGATGCTGCTTTATGGAAAAACTTAAAAAATCAAATTGATCAACGTAAAGACCAGATCGACGTCTTTTACAACACCCCAGCAGTTGAATTAATACAAGAACCTACTCCAAAAACGATCAAAGGTGTAGTGATCAAACGCGAAGGAATTTTACGCCGTATCAAAGCCACTAATGGTGTAGTTTTAGCCACCGGCGGTTTTGAAAATAATCAGGCTATGTTGGAAGATAACCTAGGGGCTACTGCATTGGCGCCATTAGGAACACTTTATAATAAAGGCGCCGGGATCAAAATGGCTCAAGCAGTTGGCGCAGATCTGTGGCATATGAATAACTACGAATCACTAGGGTTGTTACATGGCATGACCTTTGCAGTAACTCAAGGCAAACGTGGGCGTTTAATGATCAACGAACAAAATAATGCTGTTTCTCGTGGTAGTGTATTTGTTGTCGGTGATGATGGCACTCGTTATTTCAACGAAGCCGAAGAAAACCGCCATGGTCACATTAAAAACCACGGTCAGTGGAAAGTACCCCTTAATCAGGCCCATCCTTTCTTGATCTTCGACTCGATCAAGAAAAAAGAGCTGGATAACGATAAGATTATTGGTCAACACAAACCATATAAAGACAATGTGATCGAAGCTGATTCTATCGCAGAATTAGCTCAAAAGCTTGGTTTCGACCCAGGAAACTTGAAAACTACTCTAGCACGCTTTAATCAAGCCGCTCTTGATCAAAATGATCCTGAATTCCATCGCCCAGCTGAAACTTTAGCTGCTTTTGCTACAGGACCGATCTATGCAGTACGTATGGAACAGACCATGCTCAATACGCAAGGCGGCCCAAGGCGTAATTCTCATGCAGAAGTAGTGGACACTACTGGAAAACCCATCCCTCATTTATATTCTGCCGGTGAAATTGGAGGTATCTGTGCCAATGAATATCAAGGCGGAGGAAATTTAGCCGAATGCTTGATCTTTGGTAAGATTGCAGGGCAAAATGCCGCCTTTCTCAAGGACGACCAAGAAATCACTTCTGATCCAGAAGTTGAAACTGATCAATCAGATTTTATTGTAAAAAGTGACGAAAACTCTGACAAGGAAGCTAATTTTACCCTTGAGCCTAACCAATATCTAGGACGCAGTACAGCCGGTATTGGTGGTGAGATCGTGGTCCGTTTGACGGTGGCACCTGACAAATCGTTCAAGAATGTTGAGATCCTAAAACAAAGCGAAAGTGATGATGTTGGTCTCCAAGCCTTACAAGATATGCCGGCCAAAATGATCAAAGAAAACACGGTCGATATCGACTCTGTTGCCGGTGCCTCAGCCTCAAGCTACGCCCTTAAATCAGCAGTCCAAGACGCTTGGAGCCAGGTAAAATAGAAATCTGTTCCATTCTCTTAACAAATAAAAACAGGAACGAAATACTTGTAAACAAATTAGATTTCGTTCCTGTTTTTATTAATAATTTTTCCGACTTGAGTATTAGTATTGCTTAATTTACTCAACCGAGAAACTATGTGCGCCTTTTAGACATCTCCATCTTTTTTATTTGGTACCTCAACATTTACAAATGTCACAAGTTGCCCCTTACTGCTTTGAGGAAGTTCGAGCTTCATAGGAGGCAGTTCATTCGCCAAACTTTGATTTTCAATAAACTTAACAGCTACACGAAGTGCTTCAAGAACGCTATTAGCCTGACAGTATGCTCCAAAATCCGGTAGAAAAATTAAGTAATCATAATACTCGTTGTTTATTTCTGAAGTGATCACTACCGGGTAGGCTACAAAATTATCTTTCATAAAAATCTCCTTATCATAAAACAGCGTGGAGCATGGCGTATAGAAGGCGAGCACTAACTGACTTTCGCACTATAATGCGCTTTTCAGCATTGTAGTGTGGAAGTTGGTTAGGCACAACTTTCAGCCATGCGCAGCTCAACTAAGAAAACAGCGTGAAGCGTGGCGTCCAGAAGACGAGCATTATCAGACTTGGACTTTATAGTGCGCAGTTTGCACTGTGAGGATAAGCGGGATCTTCTGCCACGCGGAACTCGACTATAACAACAGTGAATCAACAAACCGCCTAAGCCTCGAGCGTTATCGGAGACAGGTGCTATAGTACGGTTCTTAGCGGTGTATGACTAGACTGCGATAGGCGGAGCTTTCTGCTTCACGGAACCGGACTAAGAAAACAGCAGCACAGTCCCAAAGACCAAACACTAACACCTAACAATAAGTCACCCTTTTCAGCATGTTAACGTAATTTATTAGGAAAAAAGCTTTGACCTATTTGATTGTACTCCAAAATAACATCTACTGATCACATCATAAGCTACTGACCTTTAAAATTAAACCCACTTTTTTACATCTTTGCTAAAGATTGTGAATTACTTATGTACTTTATTTCAGTCGCGCATTTTTATATCAGTTATAGTGATTTTTGTTGCTGGTAAGCGTAGTTACTCTCCAATTAGTTCTAACACTTTGCGCTTATTAATTCGAAATAATATATTTCATTCAAGGTAATGTGCAAAAATTCACTAAGAAGGGCTATAAAAATTTATTTTTATATATTTTTGCCTTGTTAGTAGTAACAAAAATTTTAAATATAATGTGCACAATTTGTTAAAGTTTACATTTATCTCAAACCGTATTACCATTAGGATGAAAGCGTTATGGTAAAGCTTTTCAGAATATCATTAGCAAGTTTTCGAGGAGGGAAAATTTACAAATGAAAAAAATAGATTTTGAACAACTCAAGAGTACTCCAAATACTGAAACTCTCAGCATTTTGGACGAATCAGGTCAAGTCGTCAATAAAGATCTATTACCTGATCTTTCAGACGATGAACTCAAAGAATTATTTAAACAAATGGTTTGGTCACGTGTACTGAACGAACGGTCCACCAAGTTGAATCGTCAGGGCCGGTTAGGTTTCTTTGCACCAACTTCTGGTGAAGAAGCCAGTCAGATCGGGTCAAACTTTGCAATGACTAAAGATGATTTTATTCTGCCTGCATACCGTGATGTGCCACAACTTGTCCAACACGGGTTACCGCTTTATCAAGCATTTCTCTGGTCCCGCGGTCATGTAGATGGCAATAAGTACCCTGAATCATTACAAGGACTACCACCTCAGATCATTATTGGTGCACAATATGTTCAAACGGCTGGAGTCGCTCTAGGTATCAAGAAAAATGGTAAGAAAACTGTAGCATACACTTATACTGGTGATGGTGGTACTTCTCAAGGTGACTTCTATGAAGGGATCAACTTTGCAGGTGCTTATGAAGCTCCAGCAATTTTCTTTGTGCAAAACAACGGTTATGCTATTTCCGTTCCGCGTGCAAAACAAACAGCCGCTCCTGCTTTATCACAAAAAGCTGTTGCAGCAGGTATCCCCGGGATTCAAGTTGATGGGATGGATGCCTTAGCAGTTTACGCAGCAACTAAAGCTGCTCGTGATTGGGTAACTGCTGGTAACGGTCCTGTCTTAATTGAAACTTTGACATATCGTTATGGTCCACACACATTGTCTGGTGACGATCCAAAACGTTACAGAACGTCCGCAGAAGTAGACGACTGGCAACGTAAAGATCCATTGATCAGAATGCGTAAGTACCTGACAGATAAGGGTATCTGGTCAACGGATGAAGAAAAATCCTGGGAAGACGAAGTCAATCAACAAATTGATGATGCAATCAAGAAGACTGAAAGCTTTGCACCACAAAAAGTCAGTGACTTCCTGAAGAATACGTTTATCGACACCCCACCTACAATTCAAGCGGAGATAGATGCTTATACTGCAAAGGAGAGTGACTAAATAATGGCTAAATTATCAATGGTCAAGGCCATTACTAAGGCCCTTGATGAAGAAATCAAACGAGACGAAAAAGTTTTAGTTTTTGGTGAAGATGTTGGCCGTAACGGTGGTGTTTTCCGGGCAACTGATGGATTACAAGACGAAAATGGCGAAGATCGTGTTTTTGATACACCATTAGCTGAATCAGGTATCAACGGCTTAGCTATGGGCCTTGCTTTAGAAGGCTTCCGTCCGGTACCTGAGATCCAATTCTTTGGTTTCGTGTTTGAAACTATGGATGAGATCGCTGGTCAGATCTCCCGGACAGGCCATCGGATGGGCGGCTCACGTAAAATGCCGATCACGATCCGTGCACCTTTTGGTGGCGGTGTTCACACACCCGAACTGCATGCCGACAGTTTAGAAGGTTTATTGGCTCAAACTCCCGGTTTACGTGTGGTGATCCCTAGCGGCCCGTATGACGCTAAGGGACTGTTAGCTTCAGCGATCCGTTCTGATGATCCTGTTTTCTTCCTTGAACACATGAAACTTTATCGTTCATTTAAAGAAGAAGTTCCGGATGAATCTTATACAGTTCCATTGGACAAGGCTGACGTTAAACGCGAAGGTAAAGACATTACCCTCATTTCTTATGGTTATATGGTTCAAGAAAGTCTTAAAGCTGCTGATGCTTTAGCCAAAGACGGCGTTGAAGCTGAGGTTGTCGATTTGCGGACTATTTCTCCATTAGATGAAGAGACTATCGTCAATTCTGTTAAAAAGACTGGTCGGGCTGTCCTAGTTCAAGAGGCGCAAAATCAAGCCGGGGTTATGGGACAAGTTGCTTCTGTCATTGCTGAAAAAGCGATCCTTTCACTTGAGTCACCAATTGGCAGAGTTTCGGCACCAGATACTCCATACCCATTCAGCCAAGCAGAAGAAACATGGTTACCAAATAAGAACGATATTATTGAAAAAGCCAAAGAAATCGTAAATTATTAATTACAAAGTAAGATGAGGTGTATAGAAAGCAAGTCTTACCAAGTACACATATTGCTGTTAACTTGTAATATGTGTCTTTCAATAAGACTTGCTGTCTCCTCATTAGGATGACTTGATCAAATATACGGGGGTATATAACAAATGGAGAAATATCAATTCAACCTGCCTGATATCGGCGAAGGTATTGCTGAAGGTACAGTTGGTGAATGGCATGTTAAAGAAGGCGAAGAAGTTAAAGAAGACGGCGATTTGGTGCAAATCGAAAATGATAAATCCGTTGAAGAACTTCCTTCACCTGTTGGTGGTAAAGTTACTAAGATCTTGGTCCCTGAAGGTGAGACTGCTGAAGTCGGCCAACCTCTAGTTGAACTTGAAGTTGAAGACGGCAAAGGTAACGTTTCTGGAGATGCTTCTTCCGCTTCCGAAGAAGAAAAACCAGCTGAACCTGCTGCTGCTGATTCTAACGGATCTGGTAAAGATACCTACCAATTCAACTTGCCTGATATCGGCGAAGGTATTGCTGAAGGTACAGTTGGTGAATGGCATGTTAAAGAAGGCGAAGAAGTTAAAGAAGACGGCGATCTGGTGCAAATCGAAAATGATAAATCCGTCGAAGAACTTCCTTCACCTGTTGCTGGTAAGGTTACTAAGATCTTGGTCCCTGAAGGTGAAACTGCTGAAGTCGGCCAACCTCTAGTTGAACTTGAAGTCGCTGCTGGGCAAGGCAATGTTGAAGGCGGCGCTAAAGAAGAAGCTGCTCCTGCTGCTTCGGAAAGCAAAGAAGCTCCTACCGCTTCAACATCATCTGCAACAGCACCAACTGGTGAAAAACAAGACCATTCCTTGCCAGTTTTGGCTATGCCTGGTGTTCGTGCATACGCACGCGATAAAGGTGCAGACCTAACACAGATCAGTGGTAGTGGTAATCACGGTCAGATCTTGAAAACTGACATCGACAGCTTCTTAGCTGGTGGCGGTGCTAAAGCAACTGAAAGCGAAACAACCGAACAACCTGCTGAAAAAGAAAAGGCAGCTGCCGCTCCAGTTTCAACTTCACCAGACTGGCCAGAACATGCTGAAAAAATGTCTGGCATCCGTTATGCTACGGCTAAGGCTATGACTCGTTCTAATGACAACATCCCACATGTGCATATCTTTGACGAAGTTGTCGTTGATAAGATGTGGGATCACCGTAAGAAGTACAAAGAACTCGCTGCTTCTAAAGGCGTTCATTTGACATTCTTAGCTTACGTTACAAAAGCACTTGCAGTTGTCTTGAAAGAATTCCCGATCTTCAATTCGCAAGTAGATATGGATAACAAACAAAGTGTATTCAAAGACTATATCAATATTGGTATTGCTACTGATACTGATCGTGGTCTCTTTGTTCCAAATGTTAAACACGCTGACCAGCAAAGCTTATTCGATGTCGCTCGTTCGATCAGCGAAAACACTGAAAAAGCTAAAGATGGTAAGTTAAGTTCTGGTGACATGAGCCATACAGGTATTTCGATCACTAATATTGGCTCAGTCGGTGGCGGCTTCTTTACCCCAATTATCAACTTCCCTGAAGTTGCAATTCTAGGTTTCGGTAAGATCAGCCCAGAACCTGTCGTTGTTGACGGTGAAATTAAATCTGCCCGTGTCCTGAAATTGACTATGGCATTTGACCACCGTGTGATCGATGGTGCAACTGCTCAACGTGCAGTTAACCGTCTGAAAGAATTGTTGGGCGACCCAGAGTTGCTTTTGATGGAGGGATAATTAAATGGTAGTTGGAGATTTTGCAGAAGATTTAGATACTGTTGTGATCGGTGCCGGCCCTGGTGGCTACGTCGCAGCGATACATGCAGCTGAATTAGGACAAAAAGTTACCGTGATCGAACGTGAATTTATTGGTGGCGTTTGCTTAAACGTTGGCTGTATCCCTTCTAAAGCTTTGATCGAAGCAGCACATCATTATCAACAAGCCTTAGGTACAAGCGACATGGGCATTGCCACTAAAGATGCAACGATTGATTTTACTAAGACACAAGAATGGAAAGGTTCCGTAGTCAACAAATTAACCAGCGGTGTTGCTGGTCTCTTTAAAAAGCATCATATTGATGTTTTGTGGGGCGAAGCATTCTTAAAAGATGATCACAGTTTGCGAGTGATCGGCAACGATGATTCCGCTCAAACTTATAACTTTAATAATTTGATCGTGGCTTCTGGTAGTCATCCGGTCGAAATCCCTAACTTTAAGTTCGAGGGTCGTGTTGTTGATTCAACTGGTGCTTTAGCACTTAAAGATGTTCCAAAAGAGTTAGTCGTTATCGGCGGTGGATACATCGGCAGCGAATTAGCATCAGCTTATGCTGAACTTGGTTCCCATGTAACCATCATCGAAGGTTTGGATTCAATTTTAGCTAACTATGAATCCGATATGGTCAAAGTCGTTAAGCAAAACATGACCGATCACAATATCGACATTTATACTTCTGCCATGGCCAAAAAGGCAGAACAAACAGATGATTCTGTCACAGTCACTGCTGAAGTCAATGGTGAGACTAAGGAATTCAAAGCCGACTACTGCATTGTTTCAGTTGGACGTAAACCAAATACGGCTGAGATGGGACTTGTACAGGCTGGAGTCAAAACAGATGACCATGGTTTGATCGAAGTCGATAACCAAGGACGTACCAATATCTCACACATCTTCGCTATCGGTGACGTAGTTGCTGGTGCAGCTTTAGCACACAAAGCTAGTTATGAAGGTAAGATCGCTGCTGAAGCTATTTCTGGCAAATCAAGTATTGTTGATTACCGTGCTATGCCAGCCGTTTGTTATACTGGTGAACAGATCGCTACCACTGGCTTAACAGTCGCAGAAGCTAAAGATCAAGGCTTGGATGTTAAAAAAGCACAATTCCCATTTGCAGCAAATGGCCGTGCAATTTCGATGGATGCGACAAGGGGCTTTATCCGTCTAGTATTTACTAAAGACGAAGAACAAATCGTTGGGGCACAAATTGTTGGAGCAAATGCTGCCGACTTGATCACTGAGTTAACATTAGCGGTTGAATCAGGCGCAACTCTTGATGATGTTGCTTTGACTATTCATCCACATCCTTCATTAGCTGAAGGTGTCATGGATGCCGCTGATGTTGGTTTAGGTTTCCCAACTAATATTTAAAAATTTGTCAAATCAATTTTTGATCCCCTTTACTGGGGATTTTTTTATGACTAGTCACTATAGTATAAATATCCTTGAATTCAATAATTTTTAATGCTACCATGAAAGCGTAACCATAGCTGCTTTCAATAGTAGTTTCTATGATCTATCACAAAATAAACAAAATATCTGACAGTTATAACAAGAACTATTTGAACAACATCTTGCTAACTGGTGGATTTTTGCGTAATAGAGAGGGCAATAACATGCAATATATCGCAATGGACACTAAAGATATTCGGACTAACCTTGCTACAGAACAATATCTGATGAACAGTAGTAAAATGACACCACCGTTTATGCTATTCTATATTGAAGAACCATGTATTATCGTGGGCCGAAACCAAAATACGATGGAAGAGATCGACCCAGAGTATTGTAGAGAACACAATATTACGATCACCCGTCGTTTATCTGGTGGCGGTGCTATGTACCAGGATCTGGGTAACATGTGTTTTAGCATGGTCGTCCCTGCTAAGGACCAAAAGTTTGGCGATTTTAAATCGATGGTCCAACCTGTTGTTGACGGGCTAAAAGAAATGGGCGCAAGTAACATAGAAGTCACTGGACGTAATGATATTGTGCTAAATGGACGTAAGTTTTCTGGTAACGCTATGTACACACGTGATGGTAAAACTTTCTCGCATGGAACTTGCATGTTCGATGTAGACACAGATGTAGTAGCTGATGCCTTACGTGTCCCTAAAGACAAGATCGCATCTAAAGGGATCAAATCAGTTCGTTCACGCGTGATCAATATCAAACCATATTTGAAGGAAGAATATCAAAATATGGATACATTCCAACTTCGCGATGAATTGATCAAAAAAATCTGGAAAACTAATACGATCGAAGAAGCCGAAGAAAATTATGCTTATGTCTTGGACGATGAGGATAAAAAAGAAATCGCTAAAATTGAACAGGAGATCTATTACAATTGGGATTGGGTCTACGGCAAATCACCAAAATTCACTGTCCAGCGTCGTAAACACTTTACCGGCGGCACGATCGACGCCCGATTCAACGTTGAAAACGGGATAATAAAAAATCTTGTGATCTACGGAGATTTCTTTGGGCCTGAAAACGTTGATGAATTACAAGATGATTTAAAAGGCACGAGGTATTCACAGGCAGAGATCAAAGAAAAATTAAACTCACTTGATCTTTCGCGCTTTTTCGCCGGGATCCCACAAGATGAAATTACTGAATTACTAAGTACACAGAATTAATTTTTAATAGCTAACAACTAAGGGTGGTCAGTTCTTATTGTAAGAGGATAGGCCGCCTTTTTTAGTAGTCTCTTAGGTAAGGAGCATTACATATCTAGCTAGCTGGTGGCCTATTACGCTATGAATTTCATATGTTAGAATGAAAGAGAAATTAATTTTGTGTTTATAAGACAAGGATGAAAAATATGACGAACAATAAGGAGGTTCTCTGGACAGATATCCATCCGGAACCTGTAAAAAAAATAGCCGAACAGCGTTTTACCAAGCAGTACTATGGTTTGGGGACAAAAATCACCCTAACGACTTTTGGTGCTACAACTGAAACAGATTTGAATGCAGCCAATGAGTTGGTCGTTCACTATGAAGACCTGCTGACTGTCAACAGACCAGGATCTGAAGTAATGGCCGTCAATGAAGCCGCAGGTAAAAAGCCGGTTCAAGTATCGAATGGTGTCTATGCTTTGATAAAAAGAGCCGTGGATGTCAGTCGCAAAAACCTAGGTTTTAATACTGCGATCGGGCCTTTAGTCAAACTCTGGGAGATCGGCTTTGATGATGCCCATTTGCCTACACAAGAGCAGATCAATGAACGACTACCGATAGTCGATCCTAATGAAATAGAACTAAACGACAAAGACCAAACTGTTTTTTTAAAAAAACATGACATGATGATCGATCTTGGCGGGATCGCAAAGGGCTTTATTGCCGATAGGATCAAAGATCTCTGGGCTGCCCGTGGGATCAATAATGGAATGATCGACCTTGGTGGCAATCTTTTGCTGGTCGGCAAACAACCGGTCCATGAAGATGGTTTATGGCGCGTAGGGGTTCAAGCGCCTAAAAATCAAAGAGGCCAAGCTGTTGCGGTTGTCAAAACACCAGCTTGTTCTATCGTTACCAGTGGGATCTACGAGCGTCATTTAGACATCAATGGCAAAAGCTACCACCATATCCTGGATTCAAAAACAGGCTATCCGCGCAGTAATAACCTAGCCAGTGTCACTGTCTTCTCAAAATATTCGATCGATGGCGAGATCCACACAACTGAACTGTTCTTTGCAGGTGAGCCCGTCAAAGACTGGGGTGAAAATGACCGGGACCTTTACGGTGCTGTTTTCGTAACAAAAGATAACAAGATCTTAGTCAGCGGAATAAAGCCCGAAAACATTAAAGTAATCGACCCGGATTTTGAATTATTATCATAACATAAACTCAAAGAGCCAAGGAAGTGAAGTGAAACCCTTTCTCGGCTCTTTTTACTTATACAATTGATTTCTCATATTGGCAGACTGTTGCGCTACCAATACTGTACTTTGTCTTCATAGTCAAGTTCCACAAACCAAGATCACGCTATATGACTAGACTACGATAATGCTCACTTTCTCCTGCTTCACTTCAATCTTTGTTTTATATTATAGTCGAGCTCCGCAAGCCTGGACTTTCCGCTCTGTGTTTTAATATTCCTCCAACAAACTTCGTAATATTTTTACATTTTCCTGCAATCTGGCTCCGATGTCTGTATCAGCTACCGACTTTCTATTAACTTCATGATTGACTACCCTTCTCGTAGAGACAATGTCTTTACCATTAACGATCGAATCTTCCTTTGAAGTAAATGGGTGGTGCTCCACCAGCTGCAAACCATATGAGTTATACAAGAGTGTATAGCCGCCAAAGCCCGTTGTCGGTTGGTATGCCTTTGAATAACCCCCATCGATCACTAACATCTTGCCATTAGCCATAATGGCATCATGCCCTCTTTTAACGGGCGTATGGCCATTGATAACGTGACCATCTTTTGGATCCAGCCCAAATTCTTCTAACAAACTATCAACAAAATCTTCATTGTGACGTAATTTAAAATATGGGTTACGGACTTCCTCATGAGTAGCCTGCTCTTTAATAAAATAACGTTCAAACGTTGTCATGGCTTGTTTGCCGAATAACGGTGAGATCGGACCCTGCCACAAGTACCAAATCAAATCAGCGGCGCTCTGATCATCACCACACGGATCATTATAGGCATGACGTACTTGCTGGTCGAAGAAATCTACCAACTGCTTGCCACGATATTTCTTTCCATGATACTTAAACGGTAAAAGTTCACCCTTTTCTGTAACTGGCATGCAGCCGTGTAACAGCAAGTCATCATTATAGCGCAAGTACATGCTCCCTTTATTTACCAAAAGATCCAAATGCTTCTGCAACCTTTTAGATCCTACAAATGAATGCAATAAACCTTCAATGAGTTCTTGCTCTTCATTTGTTAATTTACCAGGTTCCCTGGGGTCAATTAATTTAAAACATGTGTTAGTTAATTGGTAGGTCTTACCCTGCAATTCAATGGTATTATTCTCGTAATCGACCTTGTTCAGTAAAGCCCGCTGATCCATATGAAAGTCTGGTTCTCTAGCAATTGTTTGGACTTCCATTTTAAACTGCATTATGGCCACCGCTTGTTGAATCTGGGTCAATTGTAACCTTTCCCCGTCAAAGTTGAACGAGTCTCCATCAACTAGCTTCGGCCGAAAAGCCGGGTTATCTGTATAATTTTCTTCGGCAAAACGCGATAAATGACGTAAACTGATTCCGTAGGCATCTTCGATCGTTGCTAAGTTATTATACCTTGCACTGATCCGCAACAAATTCAGCATGCATAATGCCGAGCCAGATGAAGCTCCGACCCATAACATGTCATGATTTCCCCATTGGATATCGACTGAATGGTAAGACATTAAACGGTCCATGATCAATTCTGGATGGTCTCCTCGATCATAAATATCACCCAGGACATGTAAATGGTCAACAACTAATCGTTGGATAGTATAATAAGTTGCAATAATAAATTCATCAGTAACTTCCATTGACACTAAGTTTTTCATCAGTTGGTCAATATAACTACGTTTATCAAACTCTTGTGGGTCAGTATATAATAATTCTTCCGTAATATAAGCAAAGTTTGGATCAAGTGCTTTACGGACTTTTGACCGGGTATATTTAGTGGAAACGAATTCTAGTAATTCGACCAAGCGCTGGATGGTATCCAAATACCATTGTTCTAAAGTATCATCTTTATCTTGTTGCAGCTGCTGTTTTTTATATTCAAGTTTTTCTTCAGGATAATAGATCAAGCTCGCAAAATTTTGTAACCGGCTAGGCGTCAGTCTTCCGCCAAAAACATCCGTGATCTTATTTTTAATATTACCGGAACCGTTGCGCAAAATATGGTCAAATGCACTATATTCTCCATGAAGATCGCTAACAAAATGCTCAGTTGCCTTCGGTAAGTGTAAGATCGCCTCTAAATTCATGATCTCAGTAACCACTGCTTCCTTAGTTGGAAACCTTTCTTTCATTATTTCGCGTAAATATTGTTTTTCATTATCTTCTGTCCGGCTTTTAAATTGGTTTAGGTTATTTAACCCGTTTTCCATCATAAATTACCTCACAAAGTAAATATACTCGTATTTTATATAAAGTTGATACAATCATAATATTACTTAATTTGAGCAGTTTCAACCGTTAACTATCGTTATTTACTCAAAAACGATTATGTTATCCTAGGGTCAACTATAGTTTTTCACAAATAATCGAGCTCATTATTATAAATTGGTATAGTATTATTGCTAGAATAAAGCACACTGTATCGTTGCATTCATTTGTGTTAAGATACACCAATATATGAGTATTGATTTCCAACCCTTAATTTTCAACAAACAATTATCAAAGAATTAGCTATTATCTATGAATATGCGTTATATTTAGAGTATATTAACTAATTTAAAGCTCAGAAAGGTGTTTTAAATTTGAAAAATAAAAAGAAGAGCTGGCTGCTGCTCATTTTAATTGTCATCGTAGTTGTCTGTGGCAGTTATTATGGCTGGCATGCCACGCATTTTGCAAAAAACACAGTTGTCCAAGGGGTCAAGATCGGCAAATTATCCTATAAAGATGCTGATTCAAAAATCAACTCTGACCTTAAGGAACCAGAGTTTACGATCAAAGACCCTCAAACAAAGGAAACAATTTATCATGCCAAATTAAACATAGCTGCTAGTCATGCATACCGGGATGAACTAAAAGAGTTACTCCATCAACGTCGTATTCACCCCTTTGCAACGAAGCCTGAAGCAGGAAAAAAGGCTAGTATCTACGATAAAAAGTCTGCTATCAATAATGTAAATTCACAAAAAGAGCAGATCACTCAAGCAATCGCACAAGCAAATCAAAAGCGTACTGCGCCGCAAAATGCACAGATCACTATCGCTAGTGGGCAAGCAACATTAAAAAAGGCTGTCCCCGGTAATCAGATCGATCAAACTGCCACGATAAATAATTTGATAAAAAAGCTTGATCCTAATAATGACCCTAAGCAGACCGTAGCAGCTATCTTCAAAAAGCCTACTTGGTATGGGAAAAATGAATATCAAAAGATAAATAAACTTTTAAAACAAGATTTTAAATATAAAGTGATGGGGAAAACAGAAACTACCCCTGTTAAAAAAGTTTTAACTGAAGGAACGATCAACGAAAGCGGGACACATGTGGGAATAAATCCAAGTTTTAAGTACATTCGTGGTCTGAATCAAAAGTACGCTTTAGCAGGGTCATCAAAAGCAAACTTTACTACTGCTCAAGGACAAAGCGTTTCTTTTGATAATTCTCAAGGGACTTTAGGTTGGAATATCCAAGAGTATAACGAAGGACGTTATTTACAAAAGCAGCTATTAGCTGGAAAACTTGATATCTCTGCCAAAAATATTACTAACTCTGATCAAAAATTTGATAAAACTAACCTAGCTAATATTAAAAAACAGAATCACATCGAAGTGGATCTGACTAATGAACAACTCTATTTGGTAGAAAATAATAAAGTAGTCCAAACTGCACCAGTCAATACAGGGACACCTAAGGTCAATATCCCCACTCCGACAGGCTACTATTATATCAAGTGGCGCAAAGCTCCAATGACTATGCGTGGAACTGAGAAAGATGGCACTAAGTATAGTTCTCATGTTCCACAGGCAATGGACCTGACTGACGACGGGATCTTTATTCATTCGGCTCCTTGGGTAGCAAAAAGCGTCCTAGGCAATCCATCTGCCCGCCATGAGCATGGCTCAAACGGCTGTATCAACGTTGCCCCTGCCGCTATGAAAAAACTATTTGCCCGCAGTCATCAAGGAATGCCCGTGATCGTATACGGTAATGGTTTGGCATCCTAGCGAAAACTAAAAAACATTAACGTAGCAAAACACATCCAGAATTTTGCGATCAGCTATTGTAAAACATTTATCAGGGAATAACTCTTTCTTTCGTTGCTTATTTACACTTACAATGTAATAGGGGGTTATTTCCTTTTTTGTCTCTTGAATTTACACTTTAAGTGCAACACCACACTATAATCAAAAACACGTAGTTCTTACCCAAAGCCAGTACCCGCCATCTGATTTTACAAGGAGGACAACTATGAACAATGACAGCAATTTTTTGTGGGGGGCATCATTATCTGCTCACCAAACAGAAGGGGCAGTTCACGTCGGAGGAAAACAACCATCAGTCCAAGATACACGGAAAAGAGATAATACCGAAATAGCAGATTTTTCTGTGGCAGTTGATCACTTCCATCATTACAAAGAAGACATTGATCTATTAAAAGAGATGTCCGTCAATGCTTTAAGGATCTCATTTGCTTGGACACGGATCATTAAAGAAGATGGCAGCATTAATCAAGTAGGCTTAAAACATTACACTGATGTGATCGACTATATGCTCGCACAAGGAATCAAGCCGATCGTGACTACTTACCATTTTGACCTACCCGACCATCTCCAAAAGGCCGGGGGCTGGACAAATTTTCAAACAGTCGAGGCATATAGTGAGTATGTCGAAGTGTTATTTAAGCACTTTGGCAACCGCGTTAAATACTGGTTAACGATCAACGAACCAAACATTATGTTGCTGGCTGACCAAAAAATCGTTGGTTTCCATAATAATAATCAGGATCGCTACAAATCTTTTTATAACTTAATGATCGCCGAAAAAATCGCTATCCAGAAATGTCATTCATTGATCCCTGACTCTAAAATTGGTCCCATTCCCAATATTTCCTATGTTTATCCATTGTCATCTAAGCCGGAAGATATTAGGGCTGCAACTACGTTCAATGCAGTTCGAAATTGGGCCTATCTAGACTTTTCAATCAAATGTCGGATCGATCCCCTTTTTAAAGCACATTTAAAGGACTTGGGGATCACTATGGAAATCAAGCCGGAACATTTAGAACTGGTGCGAAATAATCGTCCTGACTTTATCGGGCTTAATTATTACACGAGTGCTACAGTTAGTTTTCCTAAAAAAGGAGAAAGTAAATTAGCTGGTGTTTCTGATCAGCAATCAGAAGACGTATATGAGCCGAATTCATATAAAGGAGTCACTAACCCATTTTTAAAAAAGAATGAATTTAACTGGACACTTGATCCTACTGGTTTACAAACTACGCTTGAAGTTACTAATGATCGCTACGAAATGCCAATTATTATCACTGAAAACGGCTTAGGAGCTTATGATGAGTTAACCGCAGATCATAAAATTCATGACCAGTATAGGATCGATTATCTGCAAAAACATTTAGCCGCAATTGAAAAGGCAAAAGAAAATGAAGTTCCAGTTTGTGGCTATTTGCCATGGTCTGCGATCGACTTAGTCAGCGTCCATGAAGGTATGCATAAAAGGTACGGATTTATTTACATAGACCGTACTGAAGATGATCTAAAAGATCTGAAACGTTATCCAAAAGATAGCTACTATTGGTTTAGGCAAGTTATTAGACAAGGAGGGGTGTAACCATGAATAATTTTTTTGCTTTTTTAGAAAAAAGGCTGCTTCCTCCTTTGAATAAAGCTGCTAATACTAAGGTAGTCAAGGGGATCATGAATGCTAGTTTAACGGCAGTTCCATTTACAATTGTGGCTTCAATTTTCTTAATTATTAATAACTTACCGCAAATTTTCCCCTTTGCTGCTGATTTCCTTAATAAAACAATTCTTCGCTTTAGCGCATTCTATTCGTTAGGCAATACCATGGCACTTGGATCGATCGCAATTTACTATTCATTGGCTGTTGGATACTATTATGTTGAGGAATATCGGCGTGCTGGTGAAGAAAAGCTAAATTCATTTTCAGGAGCAATTTTATCGCTTTTCGCTTTTCTTATGACTATCCCATCGATCATCTGGAAAAACGGAACTGCTACAGGACTTTCGGTAGCTATTAAAAACGGTACAGGAACAGTTAACGGAACAGCTCTTACAGATGGTTGGATCACTCGTTTTGGCGGGGTAGGTATTTTCATTTCAATAGTAGTGGGCGTTTTGGCAGTTCAAATCTACCGTTTTTGTGTTAACAAGAACCTCTCCATCAAGATGCCAGAAGGCGTGCCGGATGGAGTGAGCCGGTCCTTTGCTTCACTGATCCCTTTGATCTTAGTCGCTTTCACTATGATCCTTATCATAACGTTGCTAGGATTTATGCATACTGACCTGCATGCGTTACTATCTGTCCCCTTCGGATTTGTTAAACATTTGACTGGCTCTTGGATAGGCATGTTGATTATCTTGCTTTTAATTCATTTACTATGGATAGTTGGGATCCATGGAACTGCGATCATTAAAAATAGTTTTATTAACCCGATCTTACTAGTGGCACTGACCGAAAATGTTAATGGTGCTCATAATGTTTTTGCAGGTGACTTTATCAACATGTGGATCTTCATTGGCGGTGCTGGTGGTACCTTGGGGCTAGTGTTATTGATGAGTTTTCAAGCAAAATCTTAACAATTACGCGTTTTGGGCAAGACTGCGATCTTACCAGCGATCTTTAATATTAATGAACCAGTAATATTTGGGGCACCGATAGTATATAACCCATATTTAATGATCCCATTCTTGATCAACCCTTTGGTCACATCCTCACTCACGTATTTTGCGATCAAACTAGGCCTTGTCGGAATTGTTAAGTCTGCGATCGCATGGATCTTACCCGTGGGTTTGGGAGCCTGGTTAGGGACAAACGGAAATATTGCAGCTGTTCTACTGGCTTTTATTAATTTGTTTTTGTCGATCGTCATCTACTATCCATTTTTTAAACTTTACGATGAAAAATTATTGGCAGAAGAAAAATAAGTATATAACTATACTGGTATTAGAGTCTCTTAAATTTGAAGTAAAAAACATAAAGTATTATGAAATGCTCCTTTATAGTAAAACATGGGCTCAAAAGCCTATGTTCTACTGTAAGGGAGCTTTTAATATTTAGTGCTGAGCAGCTTAAAATAATACCACATCAATATGTGCAAATAATATAAACTACAGACACCGCCTGTCGATCAATCATGCGAGTGACGTACACAAACAGCCAAACTTTTTAACTATCTTTTAAACTAAAAACAGGGCAGCCCTTTAAAAGACTGTCCTGTTTACCCTTATGATTCGACCGTTGCAAGTTGATTGTCTAGATTCCTGACGAAAGTTGTTTCACGTGAAACAATTCTCCGTAAATGTCGTTTACTTAATTTCTACTAAATTTGCGCAGTACAAGTTTGCCAAATCAACAACTTGCTGTTCACTAGCAGTGAATGAGAATACCGTATGGTGGCCACCACCAGCATGGATCCAATCTGTAGCGCCCTGCTTCAAGCCAACCTTTGGTGTCCACAATTGTTTAGCAACTGGCAAATGTGGAGTTTCCTTTTCAGGCTTGTTTGCATCAACTGGGTAACTAATGATCTTGAATCCGTCACGGAAATCAGCCATTGTAACATCAATAGCGTCACCTTCTGAACCTGTAAATACCAAACGTGCGGGATCTTCTTTATCACCAATATCCAATGGGTGAACTTCAACACGTGGTTTTTCAGATGCGATCGAAGGGTCAACTTCAAGCATATGTGAGCCAAGGATTGCTTCGTGTCCCTTACGCAAATCAAGTGTATAGTCTTCCATGAAGGCTGTTTGCTTGTTGTGTGTCATGATCTTGAATGTCCGCAACAATGCGGCTGTCTTCCAGTCACCTTCACCAGCAAAACCATAGCCATCGCGCATCAATAATTGTGCTGATAATCCTTGCAACTCTTCGATATCATGCAAGTCTTGGAAGTTGGTAGTAAATGCTGAATAACCTCCACGTTCAAAGAAACGTTTCATAGCAATGTATTGCTTCAATTGATAACGAACTGCATGTTCATATTTTTCAGGGTCATTATCACCTTGGACTAATTCGTACTTGCTCTTCAAATCCTCGTATTCTGCATCAATTTCTTTTTCAGTAACTTTGTTGATCTCCTCAACTAAGTCAGCAACTGGATAATAGTCGACTGTCCAGCCAAGTTGGATCTGAGCCTGAACTTTGTCACCTTCTGTAACGGCAACGTCACGCATCGTATCACCAAAACGAACAACTTTTAAGTTGAATGATTCGTTATAAGCAACTGCAACGTCTTCCCAGTCAGCGATTTCTTTTTGAACTTCTTCGTCACCCCAGTAGCCATAAATAATTTTATTACGTTTGTCTAAACGTGCGTTAATGTAACCATATTCACGGTCACCATGAGCACTTTGGTTCAAGTTCATATAATCAAAGTCCATCGTGTCATACGGAATATTGTTCAGATATTGCGTAGCCAGATGCAACAATGGCTTTTGCAACAGCTTTGTACCACGGATCCAGTTTTTAGCTGGAGAGAATGTGTGCATCCATGTGATCACACCAGCAACCTTATCTTGATAGTTAGCTTCCTTCATGAACTTTGTAATACCATCTGCATCTGTCAAAACCTGTTTAAAGACGATCTTATATGGCAAATTACCCTTTTCGTTCAAACCTTCAACAATTTTCTTAGCATCTTCAGCCACACTCTTCAATGTGTCTTCACCATAAAGAGGTTGACTACCTGCAGCAAACCAAAATTCATACTCTGGTACTGATAACATTAAAAACACTCCTTAGATTATTATTTGAGTTTCCTGTTTTGTAGTTATAATTGGCTAAAAACATTCCACTCGGTTTTTAAATTTGATACACATATTTTATGAACACTCGAGCTTCAGCCGCTCATTTACGCTTGGCATGTGACTGCGACTGTGCATTGTCCTGACCATAGTAGGCATTCTTACCATGTTTTCTATAATAGTGCTTGTCTAACAAATACTGTGGAACACCGATCTGCTCATGCCCAGCCAACTGCAAGGCGTGATAATCCATCTCAGCAGCCACCTCAAGGACTTTGGAATTATAAACTGCCTTATCTGCAGTTGCTCCCCAAGTAAACGGACCATGTTGGCTGACTAAGACAGCTGGTACTGCATCTTCATCAATTCCGCGTTCTTCAAAAGTTCGCACGATCACTTTCCCGGTATTTTCTTCGTAGGCATCTTCGATCTCTTTTTTCGATAACGGATCTGAAACAGGTACTGGTCCGTAGAACGTATCCGCATGTGTGGTATTTAATGCTGGAACATCGACCCCAGCAGAAGCAAAGGAAACTGCCCAAGGAGAGTGAGTATGCGCTATTCCGCCAATATTTGGAAACTTATTATATAAGACGGTGTGTGTCGGAGTATCACTAGATGGGTTCAGCTTGCCTTCAACGACCTCTCCGTCTAGGTCAACGACCACCATATCATCAGGAGTTAATTTGTCATATTCCACGCCTGAAGGTTTGATAACAAATAGTCCCTTGTCACGGTCAATCCCTGAAACATTACCCCATGTAAAGGTAACCAAGTCTAATTTAGGAAGCTGCATATTAGCTTCATAAACTTCTTGCTTTAATTTTTCTAACATTTCACTTCACCTCTTATTGTTGTTTTTCAACCGGATCTTCTAAAACAGATGCTTTATCTTCTACTGGTAGTGCTGCTTGATAGCGCTCAATGTACTTCTCATAACCTTCAACACCAGATTTTTCTGGGCTCAATGTCATTGTTTCTGAACTCGAGAAGACTTTAGTATCCAAGAAATCAGCCAAGGAACTCTGTGCTCCAGAAGCAACATACTGCGCTAAGACAGCCATGCCCCAAGGACCACCAACACTAGCGTTTGTCATAACTGAGATCGGCAAATTCAAGGCATTGGACAAAATTTGTTGTCCAACGACTGGTGTCTTGAACAAACCACCCTGCGCGATCATCACGTCAGTCGTAATACCTTCTTCATTGGTCAAAATATCCATTCCGATCTTAAGCGGTGCAAAAGCTGAATATAACTGTGCTGTCATAAAGTTTGCCAAATTAAAATTGCTGTTTGGCGTTCTGACAAATAACGGCCGACCTTCTTCAGTTTTGGTAACTGGTTCACCTGAGAGATAGCTATAATTGACTACACCGCCAGCATCTGGATCACCTTTTGTAGTGTCCAAGAATAAGGTCGAATAGAGTTCATCAGGTTTAAGGTTCAAGCCTAACCGTCCAGCAAATTCCTTGAAAACACCTGCCCAAGCATTAATATCAGACGAACAATTATTGATATGGACCATCGCAACTGGCAGTCCATCTGGTGTTTGAACAATATCGATATCTCTATGAACTTTCTTCAACGGTTTATCCAATACAACCATCGAAAACTCAGACGTCCCGACCGAAATATTACCAGTCCGTAACCGAACACTGTTAGTCGAGATCATACCAGTCCCTGCGTCACCCTCAGGTGGTGCCATAACACTGCCCGCCTGCAACTTACCAGAGGGATCAAGTAATTTAACCCCCGTCTCTGTCAAGTTGCCAGCGCTTTGCCCGGCCTTCAAAACTGTTGGCAAAATATCTTGCAGCTTCCAAGAATATTGTTTGACCAGATCCAACTCATCAAATTGGGCCATCTTGTCTTGATCAAACTGCCCCTCTTTATCGATCGGAAACATTCCTGAAGCATCACCAACACCAATGTTTTTATTACCTGATAATTGCCAATGAACATAACCAGCTAGAGTAGTGATAAAATCAACGTCCTTAACATGCTCTTCCTTTTGTAAAATCGCATGATATAGATGAGCTATACTCCAGCGCAACGGAATATTAAAATCAAACAATTTTGTTAGCTCACCAGCAGCATCTTCGGTGATCGTATTACGCCATGTTCTAAATGGGACCAGCAATTCATCATTTTTATCAAATGCCAGGTAACCATGCATCATTGCACTAACACCGACCGAGCCGATTTTTTCAACTTGAACATGGTACTTAGTCGAGACTTCAGCGGCCATTTGTTGATAGCTTTGTTTGATCCCATCCCAAACTTCATCTAAAGAATAGGTCCACACGCCGTCTTTCAAGCTGTTTTCCCATAGAAAGCTGCCTGAAGCAATTGGTTCAAATTCTTTTGTTACTAAGACTGATTTGATCTGTGTCGAACCAAGCTCGATCCCTAAGGCCGTATTGCCAGCCTGGATCTCTTTGGCTGTTTCAGCGATATTCATTCAAACTACCTCCTAGTCTTTATTTTTTCCATGATTCATTCCAGCTTCTTGGATCTCTTCCAGAGTATGGCCCTGTGTTTCAGGAACACGGTAATGAATAAATAAGACGCCTGCTAAACAAATCACACCAAAAATTGCAAAAACTGCTTCTTGGGACATTGCAGCTGTCATAATTGGGAAGATCAAACCAACTGCCCATGAACCGACCCAATTCATTGAAGAAGCTAAACCGGAAGCACGTCCACGAACAGCAAGTGGGAACATTTCACCAACAATGACCCATGTCAGAGGTGCCCAAGTAAATGAGTAAAATGCAACATAGATACACAAGAAAACAACGATCGTGATCGGATTCATATTATCGATCATAATATTCAATAGTGACGGCAAAATAAATGATAGGCCCATTACCGTACCACCAAGCATTAACAAGGTCCGCCGTTTAACTTTTTCAGCGATCGCAATGTAAAATAATGAACCCAAAACCAAGATCACACCTTGAACAACAGGCCACAATAAGGCGGAACTTGCAGCATTCCCAGTAGCCTTCTCAACGATCAAGGGTATATAGTAGAAGATCGCATTAGCACCTTGAAATTGTTGGAATGTAGCAACACCAACACCCGCAATAACCAGATATCGGTATTTACCACTAAACAACGTTGCCCAAGATGTCTTTTGTTCTACTTTATTTTCTTCTTTTGAAGCTTCTTCGATCGATTTTATTTCCCGATCGATCTCACTGTCATCCTTACGGATATAAGACAAAACTTCTCGAGCTTCATCCCGCTTGCCGTTCTTGATCAAGAAACGAGGTGATTCTGGTAACTTCAACACACCCAAAAATAAAATTGCAGCTGGAATAGCAGCGCAACCAAGCATTACACGCCAGCCCCATTCCTGAGGAAGACCTTTGAGTAGGAAGTCCATAATGTAAGATAAAAGCATACCAGTCGTGATCATCGTCTGATTCAAACCTGATAAGCTTCCACGTGCATTGGCCGGAGCCATTTCAGACATGTAAGCGGGTACCAGAGCAGACGCTGCACCAACAGCCAACCCCAACAAGATCCTGACAATGATCAAATAGATAGATCCATTATTCGGTGACACCATTGAAAGAAGTGAAAATATAGCAAAAATTATTGCCGAAACTAAGATCATCTTTTTCCGACCAAACTTATCAGATAGCTGTCCAGCAACAGATCCTCCGAAAATCGCACCAAACATGACCGCGGATGTGATCCAACCAACTATCGAAGCATTAGTTAAGTTCCAATCGTTTTGCAAAAAAGGCAAGGCACCTGTCATGACACCAATGTCATAGCCAAATAAAATACCTCCAAAGGAACCGAAGAAATATATATATTTACTCGAGATCTTTTTTTCTTGAGCCACGGAACTTTCCTCCTTAAATCAAAAATTATTAATTTTAGAACGTTTGCAATAAAGCTTATCCGTTCTTTGTAACCGTTTATAATAATAAATATTTCATGCGAATGATTCCACCCTCTTAAAAATTCATTCGCATAAATATGTGGAACAAAACGGGTGTAACCCTTTACATTTCAAGGCTTTCTCTTTTGTGAAACAATTATTTATTTTTTTAGCCTATTAGTTTTAAATAGTCATTTGAAATTTATAGTACCAAAAAATCCCACAACTACTTATTTAAAAAGTGTTTTCACAAACCGGTTTGCTTGTGTTATCCTAAAAACATAAAATAAAATATTTGCAGACAATTTTTTATTGATTTAAATTTATTCAAATGAATTATGGGGTTAAACGAAATGAAAAGTGACTTTATTAAAGTCAAAGAAAAACTAAAGAACCAAATTACTTTTGGATCATATCAAATGAACGACAAGTTACCCACTGAAACCGAATTGATGGTAGCTTTTAATGTTTCCCGTTATGCGGTTAGAAAGGCTTTAATAGAGCTGCAACATGAACATTTTATTTATAAGATCCAGGGTAGCGGAATGTATGTTGAAGAATGGAACAAAAAATGGAATTTAAACACCGAAAGTAAAACGATCGGTTTGATCTGTACACACATTGCCGACTACATCTTTCCTAAAGTGATCTCTCAAATTGACACCGTTATCGGCAAGGAAAACTACTCCCTTCTACTGGCTAACACACACAATGATCCAGAAAAGGAACGCTTGAGTCTTATCAAGATGCTCGACTCACAAGTTGCTGGCTTAATAATAGAGCCCAGTGAAAGTGCCAAGCCTAACAGGAATTTGGATATTTATCAGCAAATCACCAAAAATAAGATACCTTTACTATTTATCAATGCAAAATATCCTGAATTAGACGCACCCGGGATCTTAAACGCCGACACCGAAGCTGAGAAAAAATTGGTTAAATATCTTTTGGAGATGGGCCACCGTGAGGTCCTTGGGGTCTTTCAAGTTGATGACCGTCAAGGTGTTCACCGAATGAGTGGCTTTATACAAGCTTATCAAGAAATGTCGCTCGACCCCTCAGACAGTAGTATTATTATGTATAGTTCCCATGATCCTTTCGAAGTCGTTAGCAAAAAAATCGACTTTTACTTCAGGGATACTTCTCATCCGACTGCGATCGCCTGCTATAACGATCAACTGGCCATCAAAGTCCTCGCCAAATTAAAAGAACAGGGCTTATCTATCCCACAAGACATTTCATTGGTTGGTTTCGATAATTTTGATTCCTCTGCTTACCTTAGTCCTAGCTTGACGACCATGAACTATCAGCGTACTAAAGTCGGACAAGAAGCCGGTGAAGGGATTTTAGCTGTGATCAAAGGAAAGAAAATAAAAACAATTGTCCATCACCCTAAAATACAATTACGTAATTCTGTACGAAAGATCGAAAAAAACCACCAGTAGAACTGGAGGTTTTTTGGTATGCCCTAAAAGGGCTTGACCTGTGGCATAGCCTCTGAAAGAGGCCCAGAAAATTCCTGCCAACCGCCAATGCTTTTATGCTACCTTACTTATACTTTTTATTTTTTCTATATTTATTTACCTCGTCTTTAAATGGGTCTAAATATTCTCTTTTCGTCATTTTATCCTCTAGACGATCTTCTGATTCTTGTTCACGTATATACTTTTGAATTGTTTTTTGATTAAGACCAACTGTACTGACATAGTATCCTCTCTTATTACCGTATTTGTAGACTAAATTAGCGTGACGCTCATGAATCAATACCGCACTTCTTCCTTTTAAATATCCCATAAACGATGAAACACTTAATTTTGGTGGGATCCTGACCAACATATGAATATGATCTGGCATTGCATGAGTTTCAATAATTTCGACATCTTTATTTTCACATAACCGTCGCAGTATTTGTCCTATATCTTTCCTAATTTCATTATAAATAACTTTTCTACGATATTTTGGTGTGAATACTAAATGATATTTACAATTCCACCTCGTATGTGCTAAGCTACTATCGTCTTTAGACACTTTAAGATCTCCCTTCGTTCTTTAGTTAGCGGTTGGTAGCCACTAACTATTTTAGCTGAAGGAAGGTCTTTTTTGCTAGAAGCTTCTCGAGTCGCACACGTATAACGTGTGGTTTATTAGCATCGTACTAAAAAAGATAGTATGAGATTTTTAGAGTTTAGAAATCTCATACTATTTTCATTAAGCTAAAGCCTACGTCAAAGCGTAACTATTACATAAAAATTAAATCATACAATTCTGAAGAAAAATCATTCTTTTACAGAAACACGAATCATATTCCATGAATAAGGCTGTAGTCGTGCTACGATCTGTTTTGAAGATACGTCTACTTCACCAAGTTTTTCAAGCTTCATATCTTGATCTTCATTTGTCTGTTTCAAATCATAACCACAAAATTTGGTTGCTTCAACTACATTATTTAATTGAAAATTGGTGAAATTACTTTCGAAATCCATCGGCTCTTTAGTCTTATTTTCTACAAAAACGACTATTTCTTTAGACTCTGGGTTATAGACTACAGTTGAACTAGAAGATAAATATTTTTGTCCCTTAATCGAATAGGACGAAACTTCTTTATTTACATCCAAAGTATACCCTTGACCATAATTTGACACCTGCATAAACGGGTAAAAAATAGACTGGTACCATAAAGAAGGTGACCCATCGTTATTAGTCATAATTGGCGCAATAACATTTACTAACTGAGCTAAACACCCTATTTTAACTCTATCGGCGTGTTCCATTAACACATTTGCTAATGCCCCAACTAATAAAGCATCTTCGAAGTTATAATGATCTTCTAACAAATGGGGAGCCTTTTGCCATGGTTCTTGCTCAACATCAGCTTTTTTAGTATGATACCATACATTCCATTCATCCATCGCCAAATTAATCTTTTTATCACTATGTCGCCGGGCTTTTACGGCATCACAAATGGACACCACATCGTTTATAAAGCCGTCAAAGTCCTCTGACCATCCTAAGAATTTATCAATATCATTATCATAATTATCATAATATTGATGCAAGGAAAGATAATCAACATTATCATAAACATAGTCTAGCAACGTTTCTTCCCACGTGCCAAAGGTGTCCATTGTTCGTAAAGAGCTTCCGCTAGCCACTAACTCAATACTTGGATCTATTAATTTCATTACTTTAGCTGTTTCGTGCGCGGCGCGGCCATATTCCTCAGCAGTGTCATGTCCTATCTGCCAGTCTCCATCCATCTCATTACCAATAGACCAAACTTTGATATTAAAAGGCTCCTCGGCACCATTTTTACGTCTAAGATCACTCCAGTATGTCCCTTTAGGAAAATTACAATACTCTACTAAATTTCTGGCTGCATCTATGTCCCGAGTACCCATATTGACGGCCATATCAGGCTCTGCTCCTACCTTTTTACACCATTTAATAAATTCATGTAATCCAAATTGATTAATTTCGATACTTTGCCAGGCTAAGTCTAACTTAGTGGGGCGTTTTTCTTTGGGACCAATTCCATCCTCCCAATTATAACCAGAAACAAAATTTCCTCCAGGGTAGCGAATTAATGGCACATTCAATTTTTTTACTGCCTCAATAACGTCTGTTCTAAATCCATCTTCATCAGCAGATGGATGGTCCGGTTGATAAACCCCATTATAAATAGACCTTCCAACATGCTCAGTAAAAGAACCCCACATTCTTGGATCAATTTTTCCAATTACTTTATCTTTATCAACATTTAAAATCGTTTTAATAACAATCACTCCTCATTGAGTTTCAAAAACCTGATTATCCTTTCCTAATAATAAACTGCCAATAAATTGTTAAGTTCAATCAACCTTACCGGCACTCGTATCAATTTTCTCTGTTTCACCTGCTTGAACTGGATCTTCTTTTTTAAGCAAGAAAGCAGCCAGCAAGGTAATAACAAAGACCACGATTCCCATAATAACATAAGTATGCTGATATCCTAAACTATCGTACATTGTACCAGCAGCTGATGAGAATATGAATACAGCAATTTGCTTAGCAAAATTGGACGCTAACGCATACACAGTAGCATAAACACGAATATCAAAGGCACCTGCAATATATTTCATAATCGAAGTCAGAAGGAGCGGCATTTCTAGTCCAGCTAATAACCTGAAGAAGACGACCCATCCCCATGCAGGTGACAATGCTGAACCTAAAATTCTGACACAAGTAATAAAACCATAGGCAATTAATCCGTTACGTGAACCAATTTTGTTAATGATCCAAGGCATTGGAAACATCAAAAGAAATTCAATCACAGTCTGTGCAGAACTCATATAGCTATATACAAGGGTACCTTGAGCAGCTGTATCAAAGAATGTTTTAAAAAAGATAATAAACTGTTGATCAAAAACATCAAAAATCGCGGCAGCACCCATATAAAAGATAGATAGAACCCAAAAGTTTGGATTTTTAAAAACAGTACCAATAGTCTTCAAATCCAAAGATTCGGAAGTATCTCCAGCAGCAGAAGCGTTTTCCATATTAATCTTATCACTAAACACTAATAAAAGTACCAAAACTAAAGCTGCAACTGAACAACTCCAAAAAATAGCGTTTGGCTTCCATAGAAACAGTCTACCTGCAACTAAAGCGGCCACGATGCCGGCAACGGATCCACCTAGCCTAGCGTGTGAATATTCAAAGCCATTTGCTAAACTTGCGCGTTGTACATACTGTTCAATAACACTTACGCCACCATTTAGAATAAAACTTAGAAAAATACCAGTTACAATAGCTACCAATCCAGAATTAATTTTCATTAAAGGTAAAAATAACCATTCAAAATAAGGTCCTATTAACAAACCAGCACCAGAAATTGTCAAAATTAAGTTCTTTTTAAAAAGTAGCTTATCCGAAATAACGCCGAAGAATGGCTGAAATAGAAGTGAAATTCCGGCCATCATCGAAAAAACAAGTCCAGATTGGGATCCGTTAAGGTGTCCCACTTCTTCCATCCATAAAGTCAAATATCCATTAACAGTAGCCCAAATAAAGAAATAGCTAAAATCAGTGAATGGAAATCCCCAAAAATAATTGCCTCTTTTTGCTTCTTTTTTCATTCCAATTAAACCTCCTGATAATTATAAGGTACTGGTTTTCCAAAATTCGGTGTTCCGTCTTCATTCCAAGAAAAAGCCTGAACTTTAGTATGTCTATTAGGATCATACAAAGGATCTCCCTTAATGTCTGTATAATCACGGCAATGGTAAACTAAAACGTCAGTTTCCTCATCCTCAGCAATGGTGAATGAATTATGGCCTGGACCATATTGATAAGTGGATAAATCGCTTTGAAATACAGGCTGCTTTTCTTTTTTCCAATTTGCTGAATCTAGCACGTTAGCGTTATCATCAATACTTAACATCCCCATGCAATAATTTTCATCAGTTGCACTAGCTGAATAAGTTAAGAAATATTTTCCATTTTTATGAATAATGGCTGGTCCTTCATTAACCCAGAATCCCCTTGTTTCCCATTCAAATTCTGGTTTTGTTAACATAACTGGGTCTGTTTCAAGGGTCCAGGGGTTTGCCATTTTAGAAATATAAATATTTGAATTTCCTTTAATTTGAGGATCTTTCTGGGCCCAGACATAATATAAATTCCCATTTGCTTCAAAAGTAGTCGCATCTAATGAAAATGAATCAATTGACGTTTTTATTTGACCGTGTTCTATCCAGTTATCTTCACTTTCCATCGGATCCTTTGCATCACATTCAATACAAAACATCCTATGTTGAAACATTCCATTCTCGTCGAAGTCTGTCGTTTCAGCAGCGGCAAAATAAATAAACCACTTTCCATCAATATAATGAATTTCCGGTGCCCAAATCAATTGACTCATTGGACCGCTTTCATGTTTTCGCCAAACTGTCCTAGGGGCCGCAAAAGCCAAAGCAGAGATTGTTTTTGCGCGACGGATCTCAATTAGATTATAGGCAGGGACCGAAGCAGTAAAATAATAGTAACCATCTGTATGTTTGTAAATATAAGGGTCTGCCCTTTGAATAATTAGAGGGCTAACGTACTGTCTTTCCATTTTATTTGAACACTCCCAATAACGAAATTTCTACGTAGCTATATTGTGCACGCTTTTCATAGTAATTACTTTAGCAACCGATTACAATATTCTTTTCGTTTATTTTTTTGTTTTTTTATTATAACAATAATATTTATGTGTTCTGTATATTGACATTTAACTCAAAACAAGAATAATATAAACAAAAACAATGTTATTAAAATAAAAAACAACAAAAAGGTTGGTAATAATGTGGAGCTAGATATATCGGAACGTTCTTTAGATGTTTATAAAGCTTTAGCAAGCCCAGTACGATTGGATATTATCGAGAAACTTTCACATAAAAAATTAAGTGTCCAACAGCTATCTTCTTCTTTAAATTTAAGTAGCACTATTATCCTGATGCATTTAAACAAGCTCGCTAATGCTGGTATTATTGGTTTTGAAAAAGTTGGTCATAATAAAGTTTCTTTTTTAAAGGTCGATAATATAAACATACGTTTTCCAGAGATTATTTACCCCGCCTTTGATGTCTATACCACTAATCTACCTGTGGGACAATTTACGAACTTTTCAGTCACGCCTTCTTGTGGCTTAGCTGGAAAAGAAGATTACATCGGTAAGGTCGATAATCCTGGATACTTCATGGATCCTCAAAGGGTTAACGCCGGGATGATTTGGTGGAATGAAGGTTTTATAGAATACAGATTTCCGAATTATCTTGATAAAAACGATAAACTAGAAATGGTCGATCTATCCATGGAATTAGGCTCCGAGTTTCCTTTTTCAAATAACGTTTGGCCATCAGACATTACTTTTTCTATTAATGGTATAGAAGTTGGAACTTGGACAAGCCCTGGGGATTTTTCTGATACTCGCGGTAAATATACACCATTATGGGTGCCAGATAACGTTAATCAATACGGCATCCTCAAATTATTGAGGATCACTAATCATGGAAGTTACTTAGATGGTCAACCATTCACTAATGTTTCAACTTCAGATATAGATTGGAGAGATAGTTCTATTACTCTCAAGTTTTCTATAAGGGAGAACGCTAAACATCAAGGTGGCTGTACAATTTTTGGTAAGGGCTTCGGTAATTACAATCAAGACATACAGATGAAAGTATTTTATAGTTCTTGAAATGTCAAATTAAGTTAGAAATAACATAGCTGTTTATCTGTGATGTTTTCCATGAATACCTCAATTGGTGTTTTATAATTTAATGATTTTCTTGGAATATGATTACGCCGGCTACTGACTTGTTGAACTAAAGCATTTGGTAAATTGCGAAAATCCATGCTCTTGTTGAGACCATCTCGTCTAATTAGTCCATTATTATTTTCGTTTAAGCCACGCTGGTTAGGAGCCCCAACTTCGGCAAAATAAGTACTAATATCATGCTTATTTGCGATTTCTTTCCAACCAGTGAATTCTTTACCATTATCAAAAGTAATTGACTTGAAAAGGTGTTTTGGCTGTTGGGACAACCATTGATTAAGATGTTTGTTAACGCATTCAGCCGATTTTTGTTGGATGTTTAAAATGATTTCAACTTTGGAGAGACGCTCAACTAAGGTCATAACTGCACCTTGATGTGCTTTGCCTTGGACGGTGTCTGCTTCTAAATGACCAAATTCATGTTGAAAATGAGGATAATCCTGATAGCGTTGATAAATACTTCTGCCGAGTCGGCCAGCTTTACCACGCCGTTCAACGTAACCATTTGGATGCCTTTTACCTTTCATTGGCAACAATTTCACATTGAAAACACCTCTTTGAAAAAGTCGGTATAAGGTTCTCATACTACAACTGATCTGTATCTCAGCTCGACCAATAATCGTATCAGGGGTCCAACCTAATGCGAGTTTCTGCTTAATGTATTTGGTTTCATCTTCTGGTAATTCAATTGCTTTTCGACCGCAATGAGTTTTATTAACTCGATGATTTTCTTGAAATTGACTAATTGAATTACCAGCATCTAGAAACCGGTAAACACGATAAACGGTTTCGCTGGAACGTTTAAGAGCTTTAGCGGCATGATAGGCTTTAATATCTTGTTTCCAAAAATTATATATAAAGGTTAATTCACGTGTGGTAAGATGTTTATAAGTCATTTGTGGTTACCTCTCTTTTGATTAGGGATATTCAAAAGTCTACCACAAATGGCTTTTTTATTTCTAACTTAATTTTACAAACGACGGTTAGATTAATTTATGTCTATTTCTATCCTAAAAAAGATTTGTTTTCTTAATTTTGAACAAATTTAATCCGTTATTTTTTTAATTGAAATACAAACAAAGGTGACAGAAAAAATAAATATGTAAAGTGCCCCATAATTATTAGAAGTAGAAGTCTAAAATTATGGAGCACTTTATTATTTTAGTCTTTTTTGTATCAAGATATGTTCATACATTCTCTTGTTAACGAACATATTTTGCATTTCAGCTATTCTTTTCTCTGATCCAACTTATCATTTGCCCGTTGGATCGATTAGCCCAAGCATAATAAGGGATTAAATACATGGTTTCTAAACTATTTTTTTTACTCCTTTCTTCTGTGTATAATGAGCCTCTTTCAGAGTCTTCTTGTTCCCTTTCCGCATAAGCAGCAATTGAAACAACCCCCTTTAATAAATTACTCTTATATTTAACGTCAACTTCTTTATTAGTATATATCTTATAAAGCCATAGAGGTGCATTATTATCTTCCTCTTCTGCACAATACACTAGTGGACCTCTCATTAACGCTACTTTTCCTATATTATCCTTAACCAAGTTATTAGTTTTCATAAACTTGACATCCATATCCAAAGTCAATTCTATATTCAGTTCTTTCGACATGACATCTATATAAATAAAACCATCTTCACTATCAATATAACTTTCTTGACCGTTAACTTTCAAAGTAAAATTATCTTGTGACCAACTAGGAATTCGAATTCCAAATTTGAAGTCTTCATTGCTATTTTCTATTTTATAATTAATCTTTCCATCCCAGGGAAAGTTATTAGTTTGTTTAATTATTGTTCCATTTTTTAAAGTTGTGTCATTTGCGATAAATTGGTGGCTTAGTAGCACGCCTTCTTTTTCTGTATATAAATATTGATCTATCGAGGCAATCAATCGAGCAAGATTAGCAGGGCAACAAGCACAACCGAACCAATCTGCACGATGGGTTAACACATGTGTTTTGCCTGGATTCTTTTGTGAAGCTACTGGATCCGCCTCTAACGGATTCACATAAAAGAAATGCTTCCCGTCTAATGCTATTCCGCTTAGAGCTCCATTAAATAATTCTTTTTCTAAAATATCTCCATACTCGCCCTTAGAATTGATCGATAACATCTGCTTGGCAAAGAAAGCCATTCCTACAGACGCACAAGTCTCACCATACATAGTGTCGTTTGGCAAATCATAATCATAAGTAAATGCTTCGCCCGTTGTGGTTGAGCCTATGTTGCCAGTAATATACATCCTTCTTTTCACAATATTATTCCAGAAACGGCTGCAAGCCTCTAATAAGTCCTTGTCTCCCGTTAAACGTGCAACATGTGCCATACCAGTACATAAATACACAACTCGAACTGCGTGCCCATCGGCCTTTTCCTGATCTTTAATTGGCTCTGCTGCCTGGTAATACGTTAAGGGTTGCTCTTGCATGCCTGGGATAATATCACGATCTTCAGAAGTACCATCTTTTTCAATTTGTCTATCAAAAAAGCTTGGATCTTTCCCACGTTCAGTTAAAAAGTAGTGAGCTAAATCAAGATACTTTTCTTTTTTCGTAACATCATACAATCGCGCTAAAGCCAATTCAATTTCAGGATGACCATCAACGCCGTGAATTTTACCTGATTCAGCTCCAAAATTATCATTAATGCAATTTGCCATCTTTATGGCTATATTTAAAGCCTTTTTATTTTCAGTTACTTGATAATATGCTACCCCTGCTTCAATATAATGTCCCATTGTATACAACTCATGCGACTGTTGTAATCTTTTAAATTTACGTTCTGGCGCATCAATTTGAAAATATGTTGACAAATAACCATCATCATCTTGGGCATCGGCAATTAAGTCAATCAAACTATCAGTGATTTTCTTTAAATCATCATTTGGTTGATAGTTAAAACTATAGGCAGCCGCTTCTAGCCACTTATACACATCCGTATCTTGAAAAGGAAAACCATAGTGATGTCCTTTCATCTCTCCAGCCGCAATTTTCAGATTCGCAACTGCATGACTATTTTTATCGATACCTACGTTTTGAGGATCAGAAGCAATATTTATATTTGCTTCATCATTCATTACTTTCCATTGATAGGGCAAAACTTCTTTAACAATTAATTTTCTATACCTATTCCAAAATTTCGACGTTACCTTTACATTTTTAATATTTGAATCCGTTGTAGACATTCTCAATTAAAACCCTCCTAGTATAGTAGTATACTTCTTACTTTCGTGCTTGTTCTACATGTCTTTGTCTTAAATCAGTATTAACAACCGCCTCGTGTTTTTCCCATTTACGATAAAAAATCATTATAATCAAAGCAACTGCATAAATAACAATTGGGACCCAAATAAAGGTCAATCTAATTCCGAATAAACTTTGGCTAGTTTGTTGTTGCCCTGCGACGAAACCAAAAATTTTTAAAATTTGCGAACAAATATAAGAACCCAAACCAGATCCCATTTGAATACAAAAAGAAGCAGCAATTGCCGTTAAAAAACCAGGAGCGCGAATTCCATTTTTCCACTCACCATAGTCAACAGTATCTGAAGCCATAGCAAAGAACATTGTACAAGCACTACCAGCACCAATACAAGCAATGCACCAACCAATAAGTAGCATTATTACATTGTTTCCGGAAAATCCCATCCAAATTTGACCAATAATAGTTAACCCAAGCATCAAAGCTGTTGCGCCCCATTTATGCAAATACCTCGCTACGTATGGGACCGCTAACATGCCAAGTACCTGAATAATAGAAAATCCATTAAAAACGGAAATTAAACCTTTACTGTCCATATTATATTGAAAATAATAAGCCATTGATGAATTTCTTACCATATAAGCAGCCCAATAAAGCAAATTACCAGCAACGATAAAAACCCACGGCCAATTATTTTTAGCAGCTTTAAAGCTTTCTTTAATGCTAAGGATTTTCTCACTTTCTAGGTTTTTTTCGCGCATATCCACGAAAGCCACAATTAACATTATTAAAGCAACAACTGCATAAATACCAACTGCTAATGACCAACCTTTTTGGTTATTTCCATTTCCTAAATAACTCGCTAAGGGAATAATAAATGTCACAGCAAAAAAGTTCCCCACATTTCCCATTGCCATTCTAATAGAATTAGCAGAATTTCTTTCATCAGTATCATTTGTCAAGTTAGGCAAAACAGATGTAATTGGTGTAGAAACAGCAGTATAAGATAAATCAGCTAAAACATACATGATACCAGCATAGGCAACCTTTGCTCCTCCTGATAAGTTGGGTGTCGTAAAAAGTAACCAAACAAATATTGCAAAAGGGAAAGCCATCCATAAAAACCAAGGCCGGCTTTTACCATATTTACTATTTGTATGGTCAACTAAAATTCCCATTGTCGGAGCTCCAATAGCATCAATAAACCGACCTATTAGTAATAATGTACCCGCTAGTCCAACAGACAAGCCAAAAACATCTGTGAAAAAATAAAGCATATAAGTACTAATGATACAGTACAATAAATTTCCTGCGCCATCAGTGAAAGCGTACGTTATTTTACGGTGAAAAGGAAGGTGATCGCCATCCTTTATCGTACCCACTTCGTCATCTAAAGCATTATCAGTTCCTGTATTCAAACTCATAATTTAAACCTCCAACATATCATTACCCGGGTCTGTAATCGTTAACAGTTTCAGTATAGCTATTTAAAAAAGCGCTTTAAAGGTCTATAATTTGTAAAAAGGTTACTTTTTTCGACTTCTTACTTTTCTGTTTTATTGATTTGTCCCTTATTTATGACATTTAGTAACGTTTTCCGACTATGACTTAAAAAAGGAGGCCCATTTTGTGATGCGTTATTTTACATTTGATCTGACTCAGCCCGTGTTATTTTATAAAGGGGGAGAGTTTACTTCAAAAAGCCAATGGGCACACCGTAAAATGTATCATCGTGGTGACTATGAACTCATCTTTTGTATTGAGGGCCCATTATTTTTAGAACTCGGTTCTGAAAAAATAGTACTCAAAAAAAACGATCTTTTGCTGGTCCCACCCTTTACACGCCTGGTAGGCTATAAAGAATCTTCAAATGATATTGACTTTTATTGGTTGCACTTTTTCTCAAGATTTGAGAACAATAATTTTATCGCAAACAAAGAAAAAAACTTAACTATTTTAAAAAAAACCGATTTTCACAGACAAAGGATCATCTTACCCGCATGTTTTCATATTGAAAACTTCTCTTCCGTAATGCTGGATTTTTACAAGATACTATCTATACAAAATGGTTTTTCTTATATTGATGAGCGAGACTATCTCACAACCGCTCTGCTAGTGAAACTATCAAAAATATATACTGAACAAAAAGAAACAAGCGAAATAGATAATCTAATTAGTCAAGTAAAAGAATGGATCCGTGCAAACATTAGTGCTGATTTAACAGTTGAAGAAATTGCAAACCAGTTTAATTTAAACATTGACTATATCACAAGATTATTTAAAAAAGGTACTGGCATAACACCTAAACAGTACATTACTGATTTGAAAATAAATGTAGCAAAACTTTTATTAATCCGGACAAAAATGCCGATAAAACAAATAGCCTCTGAATCCTTTTTCAATAACTCTAAAGTGTTTATGCGTTCATTTAAAAAAAGTAGCGGTGTAACCCCAACTAACTACCGCAAAAGCTATAACTTGGTACATTTAAACAATCCGCATATCGATCCACAAATTCCTATACCTAAAAGGATAGAAGATGACATTGAATTCGTCCCTAATAATGGTGATTTCGCAAAGAGATAATAAAAACACCCCCTAATTGTTAGTTTCTATGACTAACAATTAGGGGGCACTTCATCTACGATTTTTAATCCACCAAATAATACTCTCTTTTTATTTTTCTAATTGATATCTAGCTTGAAAATACTTGCCAGTTTATTTTGGGGAAGTATATTTCAGCTGATTATTAATCAGGTCATTTCCCATTTGAGTTTCCTTATTAGCATTTCCGATATAAAAACGTGCCCGCCTTTTTGGCAGACACGTTTTTTATTAATTAACTAGGTTTGAGAGCTCTTTATGCTTCATTCTTCAACTTCATGATATCACGAGCGATCATCAATTCTTCGTTTGTTGAAAGACGTAAGACTGAGACCTTAGAACCTGGTTGTGAAATTACGCCTTCATAGTTTTCAGAATTCTTAGCGTCATCATATGTCAATCCCAGGTATGCCAAGCGCTCCATGATCCGCTTACGGACTGGGATCGAATTTTCGCCAATACCAGCAGTAAAGACAATACCATCGACTCCGCCCATTTCAGCAATATACTCACCGATATACTTAACCACGTTTTTTACGAATAATTGAATAGCTAAGCTTGCACGTTCATTACCTTTTTCCTCGGCTTCCAACAAGTCTCGCATATCAGACGAAACGCCTGAGATACCGATCAAACCAGATTTATGATTCAAGATATCCAACATATCATCCATTGAGTCAATGTTTAACTTGTCCATTATATAACCCAACAAAGCTGCATCAATATCACCTGAACGAGTAGCCATTGTTACACCAGTCAATGGTGTAAAGCCCATAGAAATATCAAATGACTTCCCATCTTTAATGGCACAAACAGAAGAACCTGCTCCTAAATGACAAGTTATCAATTTAAGGTCTTCCAATGGTTTACCGATTTTTTCAGCAGCTAATTGTGAAACATATTTATGACTGATACCATGCGCACCATAACGGCGAACACCATAATCTCGATACCATTCGTAAGGAGTACTATATAAGTAATTAACAGCCGGGATCGTTTGATGGAAAGCTGTATCAAAAGATGCAACGGAAAAAGCATGTGGCAAGATCTGCTTAAATGCCTTGATCCCCATCAAGTTAGCTGGGTTATGCAATGGAGCCATATCAGCGATCTCATCAATGTGTTTGATGACATCATCATCCACGACAACGGAATGCTTAAAATATTCACCACCGGCCACAACGCGATGGCCAACGCCTGTAATTTCTTTAAGGTCTTTAACGATCCCTAAGTCCTTTAGCAAGAAAGTCAAACGATCCACGGCAACTTTATGGTCTTTAATTTCCTCTTGATTTTCATATTTTTGGCCATCACCATATTCGATTTTAATTTTTGACCCAGAAATACCGATCCGATCAACAATACCATCTGCTAATTCTTTTTCCTCTGGCATGACTAATAATTTGAATTTCAAACTTGAACTGCCTGAATTAATAACCAGCAGTTTTTCCATATGTGATCCTCTCCCTTTTTTCATTCTATACGATATTAAAATATCATAGTCCAACTACTTAATATTGTAAACGTTTAATATCTAACTTGACCATCAATAAGCTTAATTGGACCAATTACTTTTCTAACATACCATTGAAATCAGCAAAAAAACAGTATCTTGAACTAAAAATAATAAAAAATGGTCCAAAATCAAAACGAAGATTTCACACCATTAGTTATCATAAATTTTATTTTTTACGGTTTCTTAGAGCTCGTTTTTTAGCTTTTTTCAAATCACGTTCACGATCTTTTTTAGCCTGCTCTTTCGCTGCTCTTTCACGATTGATCTTAAATGGATTGTTGATCAGAAGTGTTTGGCCAACTGAAAAGGCATTGGTAACGACCCAATATAATGACAATGCAGCCGGAACATTTAAGGCAGTAACAAAAATCATCACAGGCATACCATATGTCATAGCTGCTGTCATACCTTTTTGCCCCGTATCAGGTTGAGACATCATACTTAATTTCGATGTAGCAAAGGTAAAAATAGCAGCCAAGATCGGCAAAATAATGTACGGATCTTTATCACCCAACTGCATCCATAAAAAGCTCCCGGTCTTCAATTCTTGTGATCTAAAAATAGCCTGGTACAAAGCGATCAAAACTGGCATCTGCACGATAAGTGGCAAACAACCAGCAACTGGGTTAACTCCAGCTTCAGCATATAACTTTCTTTGCTCTTCTTGCATCGCACGCATTGATTCTTGATCACGATCAGGATATTTTGCTTGTAATTCTTTTAATTGCGGTTGAATTTCCATTGTTTTCCGTGATGATTTCATTTGATAAACCATTAACGGTAAAATAATGATCCGAACAATAATTGTAAATACAATGATCCCCCAGCCAAAACTACCGCCAAAAATATTACTTAGACCCTTGATCGCGCGTACGAAGTTCCAGATAATATAATGGTCCCAAAATCCTGTACTTTGAGAAGTTACAGGATCAGTACTACATGCACTCAGCACTAATACTAAAGATAAAGCTCCAAATAAAGCAAGAGCCTTTTTCCCCTTTTTCAACGTGTTCTACCTCTCTTAAATTGAAATTCTTAACTATTAATAATATTTGCTAAAGAAAGAACATGGATCAAATGCTGTTTAACCTCAGCAGTAGACATTCCAGCAGCACTCGGACGTGCGATCACAAGAAAGTCACAATCTTGTTTAAGTTGCGGCTTTAATTCAGTCAAGCTCTGTCTGATCCGACGTTTGACCCAATTACGTGCCACTGCGTTACCTATCTTCTTACCAACTGAGATCCCCACGCGAAAATGAGACTGTTCAGCTTTTTCTAGTACATAGACAACAAACTGACGATTTGCACAAGATTTGCCTTGAGTAAAAACTTTTTGAAATTCCGCTTCTTTCTTGACGCGGTAAGATTTACGCATAATACATCTCCAAAAATAACAGAGCGGAGCAAGCCGGTTAAGTCTTGAGCATTATCGGAGTCAGACACTATAGCGCGCTTTTCAGCGATGTAATGTCTGACTTAGATAAGCGGAAAGGCTTAGCTTGCGTAGCTCGACTATGAAAACAGAGCGGAGAAAATCGTTAGACAACGAGCATTATCGGACTTGAGCCTTATAGTGCAGGCTTTGCACTGTGAGGTTCAAGTTGGATAAGCGGAATTGTCTGTTTTTCGCAGCTCGACTAATAACAGAGCGGAGCAAGCCGGTTAAGTCTTGAGCATTATCGGAGTCAGACACTATAGCGCGCTTTTCAGCGATGTAGTGCCTGACTTGGATAAGCGGAGAGACTTGGCTTGCGCAGCTCGACTATGAAAACAAAGCGGAGAAAATCGTCCAAAAGATGAGCACCAATGGACTTTGATACCACATTGCCATGTTCGCAATATGGTATCAAAGTTGACTAGACGGAATCTTATGAACATCGTAGCTCGACTAACAACAGAGCTAGCTAGCAAACCACGCCCGCTACCAACACAGCGTAATGTATTGCTAATACTAAGCTGGATTAAACACAAGGTCTATTATTGTTAAATACATCCACTCTTTTTTCTTTCAAAAACTTTGCTTAATAAAATAAAAAGACCACTGACGGTCTCAGTGATCTATGCAGACAATACTTTTCTGCCTTTACGGCGTCTACGTGCTAACACATTACGACCGTTGCTTGTACTCATGCGTTTACGGAAACCATGAACGCGTTGCCGATGGCGTTTTTTTGGTTGATAAGTTCTTTTCATTGGTTCTGACACCTCCTTGGTTTGAACTCTGATATCTTCTACTACCACAAAAAGGTAGTCACTTCAAGTTCAGACTTACTTGTCTATACTATCATATATGGCTTTAATTGCAAACAAAATTTTAAAAACACCTATTGGATGGAATGTCTAAATCAGCGTAAAAATTTCTAAGAAAAACAAGCAGAATTCCTTTAAGCGATCCAAAAGTTATCCACAGCAGTTGTTAAAAGTGTTTCTTTTCCTGTGAATTTTCTTTTTAGAATGCACACCATTTTCCCCGAAATTGTCCACAAGTCACAAGCTGTTCATAACAGTCCTGGTGTCTGTGGATTGTCTTGTTGATAACTCTCAAACTCCGCATGAGCCGTACGCAAAACACCCGTTCAGCTCTGTGGATAAGTTAAGAAAGCAAGGGGCTCATCAACTTATCCACACCCTTGTTGATAACAAGTTGAACAACCTGTTTTTTCTTCTTCTTTGTTTATGCACATTGTGGAAAACTAATCTATTCCATGCTACAATAATTGACGTGTAAATTTAATTAAAGGAGGAATGTCCAGTGCCAGATCTTGAAACTTTATGGCAATTTATTTGCGCAAAGTTCAATGAATCTTTCTCCACGATCACTTATAAGACTTGGATCGAAACTGCAAAACCTATTCAATTTGCTGATAAGACCCTTGTTGTTGAAGTCCCATCAAAGCTTCATCGTGATTACTGGACTCAAAGTGTGACCCCGCAGATTGTTGACTTGCTGGAAGAACCATTGGGTTATAAATTAACAATTTTACCAAAGACCCCCGATGAACCTAATCCATTGGAAGCGTACGACCCGACCGAAAACTTATCCACTGAAAATTTAACTTCAGAAGATGCAAGTGAAACTCCATCTAAGGTTTTTGTCAAAGACGCTCAACTAAATGAACGTTATACCTTCGATACGTTCGTGGTAGGGAAAGGGAACCAATTAGCTCATGCTGCTGCTTTAGCAGTTGCTGAAGAACCCGGCGTCTTTTATAACCCACTATTTTTCTATGGTGGTGTTGGCTTAGGTAAAACGCATTTAATGCATGCTATCGGTCATCAAATGTTAGAGAATCGTCCAAACGCTAAAGTCAAATATGTAACAAGCGAATCCTTTGCCAACGACTTCATCAACTCTATCCAAACAAAACGGCAAGAAGAATTCAGGCAGGAATACCGGAATGTTGATCTTTTATTAGTTGATGATATTCAGTTTTTCGCTGACAAAGTTGGTACCCAAGAAGAATTTTTCCATACATTTAACGCCTTATATGATGACAAAAAACAAATCGTACTTTCGTCAGACCGTTTGCCTAATGAGATCCCTAAGTTACAACAACGCTTGGTCTCTCGGTTTAAGTGGGGCTTATCAGTTGACATAACACCACCAGATTTTGAAACACGTATTGCGATCTTGCGCAATAAGGCAGAAAGCGAACATTTAGATATCCCTAGCGAAACTTTAAGCTATATCGCCGGTCAGTTTGATTCTAATATTCGAGAACTAGAAGGTGCTTTAATGCGTGTTCAAGCCTATTCTTCCATGAATCATACTAAAATCACAACTAGTTTAGCAGCTGAATCTCTCAAGAGTTTAAACGGTAAAGACCATAATAATAAACTCACGATCCCAGCAATACAAAACAAAGTTGCCAAGTATTATAACGTGTCTGTTAATGAACTTAAGGGTAAAAAAAGGGTAAAAGCAATCGTTGTTCCAAGGCAAGTAGCGATGTTTTTATCTCGAGAACTAACTGATTCTTCTCTCCCTCGCATCGGCCAAGAATTCGGTGGTAAAGATCATACCACGGTACTCCATGCGTGCGAAAAAATAACAGAGACTTTGGCAGACGATCCAGGATTAGAACATGAAATTAATGAATTGAAAGCAGAATTACAAGTTTAAAGAAAAATTTTTAACAGTTCTTGTTACAAATTACGTATTTAAAACAGATAAGCGAAGTGACCGTTACTTTTGCACCTGTGGATAACTGTGGAAAACTTCTGACTTTTATCCACATGTTATTAACAAGCAATTTTACTATTTCCTTTACTTTATCCTACTTATCAACATAAATAACAGGCCCTACTACTACGACTACTTTTATTATTAATTAATAATATAAAAACAGGAGGATATCATTCTATGAAATTCAGTATTCGCAGAAATACCTTCATTGCTTCTTTGAACGATTCTCAAAGAGCAATTTCATCCAAAACAGCGATCGATGTATTAACTGGTATTAAAATCACTCTATCAGCAAGTAAATTAACCTTAACTGGTAGTGATGCAGACATCTCGATCGAAACTGTTATCTCTCAAGATGATGAAAAAGCAGCTTTACAAATCGATGAACCAGGCAGCATTGTCTTGCCAGCACGCTTCTTTAATGAGGTCGTAAAAAAATTACCCGAAGATATAATGACGATCAGTGTAGATGAAAGATTCCAAGCAACTATTACTTCTGGGCAAGCTGAATTTACTATCAATGGTTTAGACTCCGAAACCTACCCTCATTTACCAGAGATCGATGCTGAAGATAAATTAGTTATAGCTGCAGATATTTTAAAAAAAGTGATCACACAAACCGTTATTGCCATTTCTACACAAGAAAGTCGCCCGATATTGACAGGTATTCATTTAGTGTATAGTAACGGAGAATTACTAGCTGTTGCTACTGATTCTCACCGTTTAAGCCAACGAAAAATTGCCTTGAACGATGCGGGAACTAAGGATTACGACATCATTGTTCCTGGAAAATCTTTAAATGAATTGGCCAAAATGTTAAGTGACACGAGCGAAAATGTAGAGATCCGTATTGCCGAAAATCAAATCTTATTTACTTTTGCAAATACTTCTTTCTATTCACGCTTATTAGAAGGAAATTACCCAGATACAGATCGTTTGATCCCACAAAGTTCAGAAACAACAGTAGAATTTAACGCGGTTGACCTACTACATTCAATTGAACGTGCTTCACTGTTGTCACATGAAGGACGTAATAACGTTGTTAAGTTATCGCTAAAGGCCGGGGAACAAAAGGCCGTTATCTACGGTAATTCTCCCGAGATCGGCAATGTAGAAGAAGACCTTGCATTCAAGAGACTTGAAGGAAATGACTTGGAGATCTCCTTTAACCCAGATTATATGAAAGATGCTTTATCTTCATTTGGTCAAACGGATATCATAATGTCGCTAACATTGCCGCTACGTCCGTTTACATTAGTTCCAACCGAAGATGGGACTGATTTCGTACAACTGATCACGCCAGTTAGAACATTTTAGTTAAGTTGGTATGGTAAAAAATTATTTTTTTATGGGCTCTTAAGATATGAGTCCATTTTTTTTAGCTTAGAGAAGTTTCTAAGACATTTTAAGAGTTCAAGTAGCTATTCTATCCAGATATAGTCAAAATTGCTTAGAATGGATATATAGCCCAATAAAATTGTTTTAAGTGGAAAAAAAAGGTATAATTAAGAGGTAACTTATAGAAAGTGAGGATCGTTTTTTTGAAACAAGAAATATCTTTAAAAACACCTTACATAACTCTCGGACAACTTTTGAAGATCGCTAATTTGATTCAAACTGGTGGACAGGCTAAATGGTTCTTGTCAAAAAACGATGTTTATGTAAATGGTGTGCTTGATTCACGGCGAGGCAAAAAGCTTTATGCCGATGATGTGGTCAAAATCAATGACGTAATGATCAAACTTAAAGCTGGAAAGTAATTATGTTTTTACAAAAGCTTCATCTTAAAAATTTTAGGAATTATTCAGAGGCTTTACTAAACTTTTCCCCTGGTATCAATGTCTTGCTAGGACAAAATGCTCAAGGAAAGACTAATTTGTTAGAATCAATTTATGTTTTAGCAACGGCCCGTAGTCATCGAACGGCTAATGACCGTGAGTTGATCCGTTTTGGTAATAATGATGCTGATATTCAAGGTTTGGTGCATCGGCGTGCTGATGAGCTTCCTTTAGAGCTTGAACTGGGTAAACGTGGTAAAAAGGCCCGTATAAATCATTTGGAGCAAGCTAAGCTTTCACAATACGTTGGCCAGTTGAACGTTATCTTATTTGCTCCTGAAGATCTATCTTTAGTGAAGGGAAGTCCAACAGGAAGACGGCGCTTCATTGATATGGAATTTGGCCAGATCGCCCCGCGATATCTTCATGATTTAAGTGCATACCGAGATGTTTTAAAACAGAGAAATCATTATCTGAAATCATTAAATATGCACCAGACAAGTGATCGGGTCTATTTGGATGTTTTGTCTGAACAGCTGTCTTCATTTGGCGGTAGTATCATGGCACAGCGACAAACTTTTTTAAATGAATTGGAGAAATATGCTCAAAAATTACATTTGTCGATCACCCAAGGGCAAGAAAAACTGTCATTCGAATATGAATCAAAGTTGAAAAATATAGAAGACTATTCCGAAAAAGAATTACAGCAGCTAATGTACGAGCAACTCAAAGAACAGTATGAAAAAGAAATTTTTCAAGGTACGACTTTGATCGGTCCACATAGAGACGACATTAAATTTTTGATCAATGATAAAAATGTTCAGACCTATGGCTCTCAAGGCCAACAACGAACCACGGCATTGTCAGTTAAATTAGCTGAAATAGATGTGATGAAGGAACAAACAGGTGAATACCCTTTATTACTTTTGGATGATGTTTTATCTGAATTGGATGGGCAACGCCAGACGCATTTATTAAAGACTATTCAAAACAAAGTACAAACGTTTTTAACAGCACCAGCAATGAATGATGTAGCTAGAAACCTGATCAAAGCGCCTAAAATTTTCACTATTAACCAGGGACATGTAGCTGAAACGACAGCTAATGGTGAGCTAGTTTTAAAAACGACCACTTATTATCCACGTGGTGATAATGAACAAGATAAATTTAATTTAAGCTAGTTTTGAAGGTTATAAAGAACAAACAATTAATGCAGTTGGTCTGTCCGAGGATCAGCTGTGGCTTTTTGTTAGTGGTATGACTTAGATAATAAGGAGGATATCAATTGACTGACGAAGAAAAAGAAGTAGAAGCCAAAGAGAAACAGGCAAGTGAATATGATGCTAGTCAAATACAAGTTTTAGAAGGGCTAGAAGCGGTTCGCAAACGTCCCGGAATGTATATTGGCTCAACAAGTACTCAAGGATTACATCACTTGGTTTGGGAAATAATCGATAATGGTATTGATGAAGCCCTAGCCGGTTTTTGTGATGAGATCAATGTTATCGTTGAAAAAGATAATAGTATTACGGTTAAGGATAATGGACGTGGGATCCCTGTTGATATTCAAAAGAAGACGGGACGCCCAGCTGTTGAAACTGTTTATACGATCCTACACGCTGGCGGTAAGTTTGGCGGTGGCGGATATAAGGTATCTGGTGGCCTGCATGGTGTGGGTGCCTCAGTTGTCAATGCACTTTCTTCTGACTTAGAAGTACGAGTAAAACGTGGTGGAGATACAAATGTGTATGCGATGGATTTTGCTTTTGGTAAAGTCAAAACACAATTGCATGTTGTTGGCCAAACTAGTGAGCATACTCACGGAACAGAGGTCCATTTCAAGCCTGACACTGATATTTTTACGGAAACTAATGTTTATGATATTAAAGTTTTGACTACTCGGATCCGTGAACTGGCCTTTTTAAATAAGGGATTAAAGCTAACTGTCACCGATCAACGGCCTGATAAACCAACGTTTGAAGAATTTCATTATGCTGGTGGGATCAAACATTACGTTGAATTCTTAAATAAAGGAAAAGAAGTCCTTTTCCCAGAGCCAGTATATGTTGAAGGTGAAATGAATGGTATCACGGTTGAGGTTTCATTACAGTATACGGATGATTTTCATTCAAACTTATTGACTTTTACTAACAACATCCATACGTATGAAGGCGGGACTCACGAAGCTGGTTTTAAGACTGCTTTGACCAGAGTGATCAACGATTATGCTAGAAAACAAGGTATCTTAAAAGACAGCGATGATAATCTTTCTGGAGAAGATGTACGAGAAGGGATCACAGCGGTGGTTTCTGTTAAGCATCCGGATCCGCAATTTGAAGGACAAACGAAGACTAAACTGGGAAATTCAGATGCTAGAACGGCTACAGATAAGTTATTTAGTGAAACATTCTCGCAGTTTATGTTTGAGAACCCAACGACTGCAAAACAGATCGTGGAAAAGGGTTCTTTGGCCGCTAAAGCTCGTGTTGCTGCCAGACGTGCCCGTGAGGTAACACGCAAAAAGAATGGCTTAGAGATTTCTAACTTGCCTGGTAAGTTAGCCGATAATACAAGCAAGGATCCTGAAATTTCAGAATTGTTTATTGTTGAGGGTGATTCTGCGGGCGGATCTGCTAAACAAGGACGTTCACGTTTGACACAGGCCATTTTGCCGATCCGTGGTAAAATTTTAAACGTTGAAAAAGCCAGTTTAGACCGCATTTTAGCCAATGAGGAGATTCGTTCGTTGTTTACGGCGCTGGGAACAGGTTTTGGCGAAGAATTCGATGTTAGCAAGGCAAATTATCATAAACTGATCATCATGACCGATGCCGACGTTGATGGCGCTCATATCAGAACTTTGCTGTTAACGTTATTCTATCGGTTTATGAAACCAATGATAGATGCAGGTTATGTTTATATTGCTCAGCCGCCTTTGTATCAAGTTCGACAGGGTAAAATGGTCAGATACATTGATTCTGATGAGGAATTGCAAGATATTTTGTCGCAATTGTCACCATCTCCAAAGCCATCTATCCAACGATATAAAGGTTTAGGTGAAATGGATGCTGATCAATTGTGGGAAACTACGATGAATCCAGAAAATCGGCGGATGATGCGTGTGTCACTGTCGGATGCTGAAGAAGCCAATAGTGTCTTCGAAATGCTAATGGGAGACCAAGTTGGACCAAGACGACAATTTATTGAAGAAAATGCCACATATGTTGAGAATTTAGATGCATAATTATTTCCCGGGAAATAAATTTCAACTGGGAGTAAAATAGGAGGTCAGAAAGTTGGTAGATATACCAGATCGAGTTAAGAATGTCGATTTATCCAAGGTAATGCAGAACTCTTTCCTTGATTATGCAATGAGTGTTATTGTTGCACGTGCTTTGCCTGATGTTCGAGATGGACTAAAGCCTGTTCATCGTCGAATTTTATACGGGATGAACGAGTTGGGTGTCACACCGGAAAAGCCGTATAAGAAGTCTGCTAGGATCGTTGGAGAAGTCATGGGTAAATTTCATCCACATGGTGATTCGGCAATTTATGAATCTATGGTGCGGATGGCACAAGATTTCAGCTATCGTTACATGTTGGTCGATGGGCATGGGAACTTTGGTTCGGTCGATGGTGATGGTGCTGCAGCTATGCGTTACACTGAAGCACGGATGTCGAAGATCACGCTAGAGATGTTGCGCGATATCAATAAAGATACGATCGATTTCGAACCAAACTATGATGGGACTGAAAGAGAACCCAAAGTTTTACCAGCACGTTTTCCAAATTTGCTAGTAAACGGAGCTACGGGGATCGCCGTTGGGATGACAACAAATATTCCACCGCATAACTTGGCAGAAGTCGTTTCTGCATTGCATATTCTGATGGATGATCCTGATGCCACAGTTGCTGATCTGATGGAGGCCATCCCAGGCCCAGATTTTCCTACTGGGGGGATAGTCATGGGTAAATCTGGGATCCGCAAGGCATATGAGACAGGCCATGGGCATATAGTTTTGCGAGCTAAGGTCGATATTCAAGAGGAAAAAAACGGTCGTGAACGAATTATTGTTAATGAATTGCCGTATATGGTCAACAAAGCTCGCTTGATCGAACGTATTGCAGAATTAGCTCGGGAGCATAAAATCGAGGGCATTACTGATATCAAAGATGAGTCTGATCGTGAAGGTATGCGGATCACTATCGATATTAGGCGTGACGTTAGTGCTTCAGTCGTTTTAAACAATTTGTATAAATTAACTTTAATGCAGTCGTCGTTTGGCTTTAATATGTTGGCGATCGTTGACGGTACTCCAAAGATCCTTAGCTTGAAGCAAATCTTACAGTATTACTTAAAACACCAAGAAGAAGTTATTCGCCGTCGGACTGAGTTTGATTTAAAGAAGGCTAAAGCCCGTGCGCATATACTTGAAGGGTTGCGGATCGCTTTAGATCATATCCAGGCGATCATTGATATCATTCGCAGCTCACAGAGTGGTGATATCGCTAAAGATCGTTTGATGAATGAATATCAATTAAGTGACAAACAAGCTCAAGCTATCTTAGATATGCGGTTGGTAAGATTGACCGGCTTGGAACGGGATAAAGTCGAAAATGATTATAAAAAGACGATGGACGCTATTGCTGATTATGAGGATATTTTGGCTCATACTGAGCGCATCAACCAAATTATTTACGAGGAACTTTTACAGATCCAAGAAAAGTTTGGCGATGACCGGCGTACTGAACTGCTTGTCGGTGATGTGACAAGTATTGAAGATGAAGACTTGATCGAAGAAGAATCAGTCGTCGTTACTTTAACTCACAACGGCTATATCAAACGCGTTCCAACTAGTGAATTCAAGGCACAAAATCGTGGAGGACGAGGTATTCAAGGAATGGGTGTCCATGAAGGAGACTTTATTGAGCATTTGATAGCTACTTCGACTCATGATGAACTATTGTTCTTTACCAATACTGGTAAAGTTTATAGCTCTAAAGGATATCAGATCCCTGAATATGGACGTTCAGCCAAGGGGATCCCAGTGATCAATATGTTAAATATTGCCTCGGACGAGAAGGTTGCTACAGTGGTCACTGTTTCTAAAAAAGATAAAGAAAACGCCGATACGGATAATAAGTTTTTGTTCTTTACCACTAAAAACGGTGTAGTTAAACGGACAGTTGTTTCAGAATTCTTGAATATTCGCAAGAATGGTTTAAAAGCTATTACTTTGCGTGATGATGATGAATTGATTGGTGTTTCGCAAACAAATGGCGCACAAAATATTATCATTGGAACACATCAAGGATTCGCTGTTTCTTTCGCCGAAGATAACGTTCGCTCCATGGGTCGTTCAGCTGCAGGTGTGCGAGGTATTCGTTTAGGTAGCGATGATTATGTGATCGGAGCTGATATTTTAAGCCCTGATAGTAGGGTTTTTGTTATTTCGGAACAAGGATACGGCAAACAAACTCCTGCTAGTGAATATGCAGTTCATGGCCGTGGCGGTAAAGGTGTCAAGACAGTCAACATTACTCCTAAAAATGGTCCACTGGTCGGTTTAACAACTGTGTCTGGTGATGAAGATATTATGGTCATTACTAATAAAGGCGTGTTGATCCGTTTTGCTATTGCTAATGTTTCAACAACTGGCCGTTCAGCACTCGGAGTACATTTGATCAACTTGGATGAAGATTCCTTTGTATCTACAATGGCCAAGGTTGAACCTAAAGAAATTGAAGAAACAGTGGCAGATGAACAAAATAATTCAGAAGCAGATCCTGCCCAATTAGAAACGGAAGAAAATAATACAAATAAGGACGATTTGGACTAAAAATCAAATTAGAAAGTAAAAAAAGATTTTTTTTGCGTATATATATTATGTAGCGTAAATCAAGTGGTCAGGAACAAAACAGTTAATAAAAAAGCAAACTAAGTGGCTTAAATTTTAGTTTTTGGACGGCTGTTAGCTGCTGGGCTCGTTTGTTTTAAGCGGTTATTGCAAATGAAATATAAACGTGTTATAATTCTAATTCGTGAGTATCTAAGCATTTTAGATTACTCTCCTTGTCCTCTACGTTAGGATAGGGGGCCAAAAGTCCATAAGGAGGTGTAAACAGTCATGACAAATTATGAAATTACCTACATTATCAGCCCTGCTATTGATGAACCTGCCAAAAATGATTTGGTAGAACGTTTCGATAACGTTTTGAAGAGCAACGGTGCAGAAGTTGTAGATTCAAAAGACTGGTCTAAGCGTCGTTTTGCTTACGAAATTGGTGGGTTTACAGAAGGTATCTACCACGTTGTAAACGCCAAAGCAGACAATGCTGACGCAGTGAATGAATTTGATCGTCTTGCTAAATTCAATGACGGGATCTTACGTCATATGATCGTTAAACGTGAAGCTTAATTTTTTTAAAATCAGAAGGGGGAACGAATTTTGATCAATAGAGCCGTATTAGTCGGACGACTGACCCGTGATCCTGATTTGCGTTACACATCTTCCGGAGCTGCTGTTGCATCCTTCACAGTTGCTGTCGATCGTCCGTTTACAAATCGTTCAGGTGAACGAGAGGCCGATTTCATTAATTGTGTTATTTGGAGGAAAGCAGCTGAAAACTTTGCTAATTTTACCCATAAGGGTTCAATGATCGGAATTGATGGACGGATCCAAACACGTTCATATGAAAATCAGCAAGGGAACCGTGTGTTTGTAACAGAGATCGTTGTTGATAATTTTGCGTTACTCGAGTCTAAAGCTCAGTCTGAGCAGTATCGTCAACAACATCCTAGTTCTCAGGGGAACAATTCTGCTCCTTCTTCACAATATTCATCACAACAGAATAACAATCCGTATGGCAATCCTAATGCTAATAATAATCAAGGTGGTTATCAGGATCAGAATAATTCTAATTCCGATAATGATCGTGATCCATTTGCAGATAATGGCCAACAGATCGATATTTCTGATGATGACTTACCATTCTAAGTAACTGGAGGAGGGAAAAACATGGCACAACAACGCAGAGGCGGACGTCGTCGTCGTAAGGTTGATTTTATCGCTGCTAATCATATTGAATATATTGATTATAAAGATACAGACTTGTTAAGAAGGTTTATTTCTGAGCGTGGTAAGATTTTACCACGTCGTGTTACAGGTACAAGTGCAAAGAATCAACGTAAGTTGACTGTTGCGATCAAACGTGCTCGTATCATGGGCTTATTGCCTTTCGTAACCGAAGACTAATAAAAGAATGGGCGAATATGATATTAAGTGTGTAAGCATAGTTTATTTTTAGTTCGCTCTATATTATGGATTTTAGCGATCCACCAAAAGGCTCCACGAAGTTTTTAATTAACTTTGTGGAGCCTTTTTTGTTTTGCAAAAAAATTTTATTTTTTTAACCGTAAAAGATGGTATTTAAAGGTCTTGTCGAATATAGATGGAAACAATTTGGTAGTTTCTTACCTTTTTTCTGCTATTGATCATTAACTATTTCTATTTGGTAATAATCCCAGCGCTTGTAGGTGACCACATACTCTGCCATGCTATTTTTAACTGATAACCATGTCTTTTTCTCTTGAAAAACAGTTGGCTGGTTTCCCTCTAACTGCAAAATATTTGCGACGTCATCATTTGTGGGGAAACAGATCTTGTTTATTTCTTTAGAGGGCATGTCATTTAAATTGATCGAAAAATCGTCTCGAAAACGTTGGTAGATCGAACTGTAGTAATTTGGGTCGTCGGGATGCTGAATGAAACGTTCAGGTATATATGAATGATGATAGATATATGGTATACCTTCAGCAGTTCGTAACCGGACTATTTTGTAGTAGTGTTCATCTATTGATAAATTCAATTCCTTTAGAATAGTAGGCTCATTTTCTTTAGTTAAAGAAAGCACTTTGACGTGATCATCAGCAGAAGAAAAAATTTCTTTGTCTGTAAAACGAACAAGCTTGTTCACGCGTTTACGAGAAACAAAAGTCCCCTTGCCTTGATATCGAACTAAATAACCTTCCTTAACCAGTTCTTGAATGGCACGGATCACTGTAATAGAACTAGCATCGTACATTTTGGTAAGTTCAGCTTCACTATAAAATTTGTCTCCGCTTGAATAAGTCCCGTTGAGGATCTGGCTTTTTAAATCGTTTTTTATTGTAAGATATTTCGGTGTTTTCAAATTTTCGCAACTCTTTTCTTTCCGCTAATTATATTAAGTTTAACCTATGCATCTAGTTAAGTGAAATGGAAATATATTTATTTTTACTAGTGTTAGCGTTTACACTTAATACTTATTATGTTAATATATTAAGTGTTAAATTGAAAGGGCGGGAGGAGAATATATTGGAGCATTTTTTCATCGGAAAACGTGATTTTTATTTAAATAATAAAAAATTTAAGATCTTATCGGGTGCGATCCATTATTTTCGGGTACATCCAAGTGATTGGCAAAATTCTCTACATAATTTAAAGGCTCTTGGCTTTAATACTGTGGAAACTTATGTGCCATGGAATGTCCACGAGGAAAATGAAGGGCAGTTTAACTTTTCGGAAGACGCAGATTTAAAGAGATTCATTGAGTTGGCTCAACGTGAGGACTTGTATGTTATTGTGCGTCCTTCCCCTTATATTTGCGCCGAGTGGGAATTTGGCGGTTTACCGGCATGGCTTTTGGAAAAAGGCTGCCACATTAGATCTAACGATCCGCAGTTTCTAAAGTTAGTGGCAACTTATTTTCAAAAATTATTTCAAATTTTAGTGCCCTTGCAGATCACTCATGGTGGTCCGATCATTATGATGCAGGTGGAAAATGAATACGGTTCATTTGGAGAAGACCATGACTATTTGCGAAGTATCCGCGACATAATGCTTAAAAATGGAGTAGACGTGCCCTTATTTACTGCTGATGGTGCTTGGCATGCGACTATGCAAGCGGGGAGCCTAATGCAGGACGGAATTTTAGAAACAGGTAATTTTGGCTCACATGCACAAGAAAATTTCGCAAATATTGTAAGTTTTCAAAATGAAAAAGGACAAACACAACCATTGATGAACATGGAGTTTTGGGATGGTTGGTTCGACAGGTGGGGAGAACCGTTTCATGCAAGAGACCAAGACGAAATGGTCAATGAACTTAAGAAGGTCATTGATCAAGGCAGTGTAAATATGTATATGTTTCATGGAGGAACGAATTTTGGCTTTATGAATGGTTGTTCTGCCCGTGGAACTCATGATTTACCACAGGTCACTTCTTATGATTATGGAGCACCGCTTAACGAACAGGGTAATCCGACCGATGGATATTATAAGATCAAAAATGTATTAAAAGAAAAATATCCAAAAATTGCACAGCAAGAACCTCGGATCAAAGAAAGTTTCGATTTAAGTGAAATTAAATTGCAAGATAAAGTAAGTTTGTTTGAAGTTTTAGATGAGGTAGGTAACAAAACAGTAACTAAATATCCACAAACGATGGAAAAAGCAGGTCATTATTATGGCTATATGTTGTATCGAACAAATATCAGACGTGATGCAGTTGAAGAAAAATACCGAATAATCGATGGAAGAGACCGAGCACAATTTTTCTTGAATCAAGAAAAACAAGCTACCCAGTATCAGGAAGAAATTGGCGAAGAGATCCATGTTAAACAAACTAAAGTAGAAAATGAAATTGCAATTTTAATGGAAAACATGGGACGAGTCAATTATGGTCATAAACTATTGGCTGATACGCAAAGAAAAGGGATCCGTTCTGGTGTTATGAGTGACCTGCATTATGTAATGGATTGGGAACAGTATGGACTAGATTTTTCGCAGCTTGAAAACCTTGATTTTTCTCGTGAATGGAAGCCGGGAGTACCAGCTTTTTATCGTTACTCGTTTGATTTGAATAAAGTCCAGGATACAAATATTGATTTAAGTCAATTTGGGAAAGGAGTTGTGGTAGTCAATGGATTCAACTTAGGTCGTTTTTGGCAACGTGGTCCGCTGCGTTCACTATACCTGCCACATGGAATTTTGCGTCAAGGAAAAAATGAGATAATTGTTTTCGAAACTGAAGGACAGTTTAGTGATGAACTTAATTTGGTAAAAGTACCGATCAAGTAGGAGGAAAGTATTATGAGTATTATCGGAACAAGAGTAGATGGTCGTTTGATACATGGACAAGTGGCGAACTTATGGGTCACAAAATTGCAAATTTCACGGATCATGGTCGTTGACGATGAAGTTGCAACTAGTCAGATAGAAAAAAGTGGGCTAAAGTTAGCCACACCGTCGGGAGTTAAACTTAGTGTTTTACCAGCCCAAAAAGCGGCAACTAACATCTTAGCAGGAAAATACGACAGTCAACGTTTGTTAATAGTCGTTAAAGAACCTAAATATTTGCTCGACTTAGTAGATGCGGGTGTTGAACTTCCTGAGGTCAACGTAGGGACTTTAGCACGCGATGGTGCTACAAAAACTTTGACCCATCAAATATCTGTTACACAAGAAGATATAGACAACTTTAAAGAATTAGATCAAAAAGGAGTTCACTTATTCGCTCAAGTCAACCCGAGTGTTAAGTCAGAAGATTTTATGAAGTTATTACAAAATTAAGAGGGGGGGCCATACAAATGGCAATTTCGTGGTGGCAAATTTTATTATTGACGCTTTATGCAGGTTATCAGATCTTAGATGAACTTGAAATAAATTCTAGCGCAGGTTCAGCAGTTTTTGCTGGGTTTATCACAGGTTTGATCATGGGGGATCTTAAGGCTGGTTTATTGATAGGTGGAAGCATGCAGCTAACGATTCTTGGTGTAGGCACTTTTGGTGGAGCTTCTAGGATTGATGCTAATTCAGGAACTGTTTTAGCGACTGCTTTTTCAATCGTAATTGGCATGAAGCCTGAACAGGCGATCGCAGCAATTGCAGTTCCAGTAGCTTCTTTAATGATCCAAACTGATATTTTAGCTCGTTTTGCAAATACTTTCTTTGCTCATAGGATCGACAAGAATATTGAAGATTTCAATTATTCAGCGATCAGCCGTAATTTTTTGTTGGGTAATATTCCATGGGCTCTTTCGCGGATGCTCCCAGTTTTCTTGGCACTCGCTTTTGGTGGAGGCTTAGTTACAAAGGTTGTTAATTATTTGAATACTGACCTTAAATGGCTTGGTGATGGCTTGTCAGTAGCCGGAGCTGTATTACCAGCCGTTGGTTTTGCTATTTTACTTCGTTATCTTCCGGTAAAGAAACATTTTCCTTATTTGGTTTTAGGTTTCACTTTAACAGCTTTATTATCGACGGTCTTTACAAATATTCAAACACTGGGAACGGGTTTAAAAGGCGTTGCTAAGAGTTTTTCAACTACTTTTAACGCTTTGCCAATGTTGGCCATCGCGCTGATCGGTTTTGCCTTGGCTGCTATTAGTTATAAGAATAGTCTTGATAGAAACAATGGAAACAATGGCAGTTCTGAAAATCAGCAAACAAAAGAACAGAGTGAAGAAAATGACGCAGAGGGGGAAATTGAAGATGACGAACTCTAATGAAAATCAAAGATATAAATTGACCGACAAAGATTTCAAACAAGTCAACCGGAGAAGTTTGTTCCTCTTTCAATCTGGTTGGAACTACGAAAGAATGCAAAATACAGGATATCTGTATCTGATACTGCCACAGTTACGCAAGATCCATGGAGATGGGACGCCTGAACTGAAACAGGCAATGAAAACACACGTCCAATTCTTTAATACATCCAACTTCTTTAATACTATCATTACTGGGATCGATTTAGCTTTGGAAGAAAAGCAAGGAGCAAAGTCGCTTGATGCAGTCGCCGGTCTTAAAGCCGGGTTACTTGGCCCGTTTGCCGCGATCGGTGATTCCTTATTCGCTGCTTTAGTTCCGACTATCTTTGGTGCGATCGCAGCTAACATGGCTATTAATGGTAACCCGACTGGTGTATTTATTTGGGTCTTAGCTAACATCTTCATTATGGTTTTCCGTTGGAAACAGCTGAAATTTGCTTATAAAGAAGGGGTCAACTTAGTCACAACAATGCAAAACCAAATGAGTGCCCTGACTGATGCAGCAACGATGCTGGGCGTTTTCATGGTCGGAGCTTTGGTTGCTACTATGATCAATGTCCACATCGGTTGGCAGCCGATGATCGGTAAAGTTCCGCTGGACATTCAAAATACTCTAGATATGTTAATGCCTAAAATTTTGCCAGCCGGTATTGTAGGGGTTATTTACTGGATGCTTGGCAAAAAGAATATGACATCAACACGTGCAATATTTATCGTTTTGATCGTTTCTGTTGTTCTATCAGCGCTAGGTGTTATCGCAAAATAATAATTAGGAAATCAAATAGTTTATTTAAGATGTGAAAGGGGTGTAAAAGATGGCAAAACCTTTAATACTGATCAGCCATGGAAATTTATGTTTGGAATTAAAGAAAAGTGTAGAACTTATAATGGGCCCTCAAGAGGGGATCTACACAGTGACTTTGCAGCCACAAGAGGGTCAACCGGAGTTTTTGCAGAAATTCGAAGAAACTATAGCTAACTTAGATGATTTTGTTGTTTTCGCTGATCTATATGGTGGGACACCATGTAATGTCGCTGCAAAAAAGATCCTTGGTGGTAGCAATTTTGAGCTGTATGCGGGAATGAATATGGCGATGGTCATAGATTATTTGAATGCTGGAATGTTAGACAATGAACCAGATCCCGTAAAAGGGGGAACTCAAGGGATCTGTGACGTTAACGCTTCTTTACAAGGGCTAGATGATGAAGACGAATGATCAGGGAGGAAATTAAAAATGTACGAACTGTCTCAAGCAGAATTGGAGAAAATGGGCGCAGATATTACCACACGCGAAATTAAACAAGAACCGGAATTATGGAAAGAAACTCTGAAAATTTACCGGCAGCATCAAACGAAGATCACATCATTTTTAGATGAGATCAAAGCTCAAACTAACCAAAAGATCCGAGTTATTTTTACTGGCGCGGGTACTTCGCAATATGTGGGAGATACTGTAGTTCCATACTTGAGAAAAAATGGTAATACAGCAACTTATTCGTTTGAAAGTATTGGGACAACTGATATTGTTTCGGCTCCAGAAGAAACTTTACTGCCAGACGAGCCAACGATCTTGGTCTCTTTTGCTCGGAGCGGTAATAGTCCAGAAAGTGTTGCAGCAGTCAAATTAGCTGAAAAAAGAGTGAAGAATATCCATCATTTAATGATCACATGTGCTAAAGACGGTGCATTAGCGGTTGATGGACAAAAGGCATCCAATACCTTTGTATTATTAATGCCGGAGCTTTCAAATGATGGTGGTTTTGCGATGACTGGTAGTTTTTCATGTATGACTTTGGGTGCACTGTTAACATTTGATCAAGTTGATCTTGAGACAAAAGCGCAGTACGTTGATAACTTGGCAGATTTGGGCCATGAGGTCATTGCACGTGAAAAAGAGATCCAAGAAATAGTCGGTCATGATTTTGAAAGGATCATTTATTTAGGGTCTGGAAGCCTGGCAGGATTGACACGTGAAGCTCAACTTAAGGTCCTTGAATTGACTGCGGGTAAAATCGCTACAGTTTTTGATTCTTCGATGGGATTCCGTCATGGTCCTAAGTCTTTTGTAAATGAAAAAACGTTGGTTTTTGATTTTGTTAATAATAATGAATACACGCGCGACTACGATTTAGATGTCATGGAAGAAATAAAGAATGACGAGATCGCTGCTAAGGTCACTACGGTCGGTCAGGCTGGTCAACGCAACTTTAGTGGTGATAGTTTTGAATTTACGAAGAGTTCTGAACTTTTACCGGACGGCTATCTTGCTTTAGCTGATATTATGTTTGCTCAAACGCTGGCATTGCTGACTTCCGTTAAAATTAACAATAAACCAGATACACCATCCCCAACAGGAACTGTTAACCGAGTCGTTAAAGGAGTTACGATCCATGATTTCAAATGATCAAGGAGGTCAAAGTATGCATTATTATATTCATGCAGCAAAATTTATTTTGGCTTCAGGCCTTGCCAAACAAGGCTACTTGGAGATCGTTGATGGGAAATTTGGTCGCTACACTAAGCAAAAGCCAACTGACGTTAAAGTGATTGATCTGGGACAGAGTATAGTTGCTCCAGGTCTAGTAGATACTCACATTCATGGCTATGGGGACCATGATGTTATGGACAATGATTTTAACGGTTTAAATGAGATATCTAAGGGATTATTGTCGTGTGGAGTAACCTCGTTTTTACCTACAACTTTGACAGCGACCTCTGACAAATTGAATGAAATTTGCAAAATGATCGCGGCAAGACATCAAGAAGTAGAAGGTGCACAGATCAAAGGAATTTTCTTTGAAGGTCCTTTTTTCACCACCGAACATAAAGGGGCGCAAAATCCAGATTATATGTCAGATCCGGAGCTGTCTGCTTTTCAGGATTGGCAAAATTCGGCACAAGGACTTTTGAAAAAAATAGCATTGGCTCCAGAACGTCATGGTTCTACAAAGTTTATTGAAAATGTCAGTAATACTGATGTTAGGGTAGGGATTGGACATAGTTCAGCCACTTATGAACAAGCACTTGAGGCAGTCTATGCAGGCGCAAGTATATTTGTGCATACTTTTAATGGCATGAGTGGGTTAAGCCACCATGCTCCAGGAATGGTAGGAGCAGCGATGTCTACGCCTAATACTTACGCTGAGTTGATTTGTGATGGGCATCATGTAGAACCCGGAGCGGCTAATTTGCTGATCCAAGAAAAAGGTGTTGATCATGTGGCTTTAGTGACTGATTGTATGAGTGCAGGAGGAATGCCTCCTGGAGATTATGTTTTGGGGGAATTTCCAGTTATTGTTAAGGACGGAGCAGCCCGACTAAAAGACGGCGGCAGCTTGGCAGGTAGTGTTTTGAAATTGCTTCAAGCGGTTCAGAATTTAGTTGAGTGGGGAAGAGTAAGCCTATATGATGCTTTTAAGATGGCTAGTTATGTTCCAGCCCTAAGTATTGGGATAGCTGATGAGTGTGGTTTGATTGCTGCAGGCAGAACGGCTGATTTTATAGTAGTCGATGAAAATATTGATTTGCAGGCTACATGTTTGGCTGGAGAAAAAGCTTATTCTAAACAATAAATTTCAATGTGAGTTATAACTGAAAATTGGAAGAGTGCTAGTGATCGGTCGGTCACTAGCACTTTTTTATAGGTTTTTTATAGGGTAAATATTTTTCTGTTGTAGTTTTAGAAAGTGGCGTATGATAGGGTTAAAATAATGAAGTTTAAAAATATAGTTAATAGGGGAAACGAGCATGTTAAAACGAGAGAGATTGTTAACAATTAAAAAACTTGTTCAAGAACATGGGATTATTACCGTGAAGGAAATGATAGACCAGTTAGGCGTATCTGATATGACTATTCGGCGTGATTTAGATGAACTGGCTGACAGTGGCAAGTTAGTTCGAGTCCACGGTGGTGCTCAAAGTATCGATAGTAGTGAAAATAATGAGTTATCACACGTTGAAAAAAAAGAGATCCATTTAATAGAAAAAAGACAGATAGCAAAAGAAGCGGCTAAACTAATTGAAGACGGAGATACTATCTATATTGGACCAGGAACAACACAAGAACTGATTGAACGTTACTTACCTTCTGTTTCAAATCTACGGGTAGTTACCAATAGTTTTCCAATTTTTCAAAGTTGGAAAAACAGAAATAATGTTGATTTAATTTTAGTGGGTGGTAATTATCGCCACCGATCAGGAGCATTTATCGGTGGGTTGGCTAATGATACTTTGTCTGAACTAAAGTTTAACAAGGCATTCGTTGGGGTCAACGGTATTCATAATGAAAGTATGATGACTGCTAATACTGAAGAGGGAAAATCACAGAGTGTTGCCCTAAATAATGCTAAAGAAAAAATAGTGTTGGCAGATAAATTTAAGATCAACCGTGATGATTTTTATCAATTTTACAATTTATACGATGTCGACCATCTGATCACCAATCATGATATTACAGAAGAGATCATGACACATTACCAGCAATTTACTAAAGTTTCTTTGGCTGGTGGCTAATGAACTTCAGGCACTGAAAATTTTAAGTTTTCAGTGCCTTTCTTATGCCAACCTTTTAAATGTTTCACGTGAAACACTTCTGAGGATCAAAAATTTAATTTCCAAAAATGTTGACAAAAACATATCCCACATATATAGTTAGTTACATAAGTAATTAACTAAATAAGCGACAGGAGGATGCGATATGAAAAAACAGGCGATCGTGTCAGCGAAAAATATTAGAAAAGTATATGGCCATAAAGGCGAAAAACAATTTGAAGCTTTGAAAGGGATAACTTTTGATGTTCAGCCAGGTGAATTTGTGGGAATAATGGGTGCTTCAGGATCGGGGAAAACCACATTATTAAATATTTTAACGACTCTAGACCAACCAACAGAAGGGTCTGTTGAAATTAACGGGCAAGATATTACAAGTTTGAAAGGCAATTCTGTTGCCGATTTTCGTGCCAAAGAGATCGGCTTTATTTTTCAAGATTTTAATTTGTTGGAAAATTTAACTAATAGTGAAAACCTCGCTTTGCCATTGTCTTTGCAAAACGTGGCAGCCGCTAAAATTAAGCCACAAATTCAGAAGCTGGCCAAACAATTATCGATCGAAGGCATTTTAGAAAAATACCCTAATGAGATCTCAGGCGGACAAAAACAAAGAGTTGCGGCCGCTCGGGCACTTGTGAGTCAACCAGCAATTTTATTTGGGGATGAGCCAACCGGAGCCCTAGATTCTTCCAGCACAACAGATTTATTGGAAATGTTGACAGAAGTTAATCAACAACAAGATGTTCCGATTTTGATGGTCACTCATGATCCTCTTTCAGCTAGTTATTGCCAACGGATCTTATTTATTCAAGATGGTAGGATCGGTCAGGAGTTAAAACGTGGAGGACAGACACGAAAACAATTTTATAAACGGATCATTGATGATCTGGGTGCATTTCAAGGTCAGGAGGCTGAATAGGTATGTTGCGAAAATTGGCTTTTACTGGTATCAAGAGTCGCCTACGTGATTATTTAGTCCTCTTCACCGGTTTAGTAATTTCAAGTGCTGTTTTTTATATGTTTGAAGCTTTGGCAACTAACCCTCAATTTTTAAAGAATAGTACAAATGGGATGAGTGCAGCTTCTTTTGTATTTCAGTTCGGGTCAGTTTTACTGACGATCATTTCATTGGTTTATATTTTTTATGCAAATACTTTTTTACTAAGTATGCGACAACATGACTATGGGATCTTTATGATGTTAGGAGCTAAGCCAGCTAAAATTGGACGCTTGATATTAACTGAGACCCTAGTTATCGGGGTGCTTTCAAGTTTGATCGGAGTCGTTTTAGGTTGTATCTTGACAGTTAGTCTAGGGTCATATTTGATGCAAAGTATTTTGCAGACCAACATAGCTGATTTTCAGGCCGTTCGTATACCTGCCATCATAGTAACCTTAGTCTTGTACTTAGTTTTATTTGTAGTTGCCGGTTTTATTAACAGACGAAAATTGATAAAAACGCCTGTATTAGAACTATTAAGAGGTGATAGTCAACCTAACAGGGCAAAACTTAAACCGGTAAATCAATTTATCCAAGTAGTGTTAGGGATCGGTTTATTGGCAGTCGGATACTATGTAATGGGTCACTTTATAGATTTTCAACTGGCAAGTATTCCAATTGCTCTAGTAACGATCGTTTTTGGCTCATACTTTTTGTTTAACGCAGTTTTTGTGTGGTTGGTCGTGTTGTTAAAGAAAACAAAGTGGGCACAGCGTAGTATCAATAACTTTACTTTGTCACAGCTGGGATTTCGGATCAGGAATTATACCAAAATCTTAGCCACGGTTTCGATTTTATTTGCTTTGGCTTTGGGGGCTATTACAGTTGGTATGGGCTTTGGAAAAGAAACAGACTTATTTACACAAGGCTCAAGTGGCTATACGATGGCGTTGCAAGATCCAAGCTCTGCTGTGAAAAAGCAAGTTGCTAAGTTAGCTACTGAGAAAAAAGTCAGTTATTCTGAAAAACAAGATAAAGATACGGTTTATTATGTTAAAGAGGAATTTGACCGCACACCTTTGCAAGATGTGAAAAACAATTGGATGAAAGAAATATCCAAAGGCAATAATACTAAGATCTCCTATCAAAATTTTGATGGGAAAAACCTACAAAAGAAACCAGGTTCGTTATACTATTTACAGCAAAATGGATATGATAAAAAGATAAGGGTTGTTTCTCAAAGCGATTTTTCTCAGATCCAGACACCGCGTCAGCAACTATATCTATTTAGGGTAAAAGACATTGAAAAAAGCAGATCTGCCTTGGATAAGATCGTGAAGACGGCCTATCCAAAGAACTACCACACAATGCGATCAATGGTCCCAGGAGGCTATTCTGCATATTTGAATGGGCTTGAATTATTTGGCGGTTTTGAATTCATGGGCCTTTTTTTGGGAGTCGCTTTTCTTGCAATGTTGGCAAGCTGTTTAATGTTTAAGATTTTAAGTGGTGCTAATAGCGATAAACATCGGTATGAAATGTTGAATAAATTAGGGGTCAGAAGGAAAGTATTACGTCGTTCTATTTCCCGGGAAATAATGACATTGTATGCTTTACCAGGTGTTTTAGGAGCTGTTCATGTTTTGTTTGGGTTGCAGCTATTTAAAACCTTGTTAATTTCGCCATATCGCGGGATCTGGGTGCCATTTTTGATTTTTATTGTGCTATATTTGCTTTATTATTGGGTCACGGTCGAGTTATATGAACGCATTGTTCTGCCAGAGGTAGAAATCGATAAATAAGTAAAATTTAAAGTAAAGCTGACCAGAGGTGTCGATAATGAAACTTGGTGATGATGATGCAGTTTAATTTTGATAGTTCTGAACCATTATATCTTCAAGTGGCAGAACAAATCGAAGCTGCAATTTTTTTAGGAAGCTTTGCAGCAGGAGAACAGATCCCGTCTACAACTGAGATCTCACGTGATTTTCAAATCAATCCCGCAACGGTTCTAAAGGGTATGAATATCTTGGTAGCAGAAGGTTTGATTCAAAAAAAGCGTGGGCGTGGAATGTTTGTTTTAGGGGATGCACAAGAAAAAATCCGTTCTAAAAGACAAAATGAATTTTTCCGCGATTATATTTTAAAGATGGTCGTTGAGGCTAAAAATCTTGGGTTAGATGAAGATACTATTATCTCTTTGGTTGAAAGGGGATTTGAAGAAGAATGACAGAAGTGATCTTAAACCAGATTTCAAAGGAATATGGTAAACAACAGGTTTTAGACGATATTAGTTTTAAGTTGAAGCCCAATGTGATCTACGGCTTATTGGGCCGCAACGGTGCTGGGAAAAGTACTTTATTGAATATTCTTACGAATCGAATACCAGCAACATCAGGGAGAGTTTTAATTGATGGCCAGACAAATATTAATAATGATTATGCGTTAAGCAAAATTTACCTAATGAGTGAGCCGAATTTATATCCGAGTCGAGCTAAAGTTTTTCAGATATTTAGAGAAACAGCACATTTTTATCCGGGATTTGACTTTGAACTGGCACATCAACTGGCAACAAAGTTCGAATTAAATGAAAATTTGCGTTTTAGTAAGTTGTCGACGGGCTATCGTTCAATTTTAAAAGATATTATTGCTTTGTGTGTTGACGCCGACATAATTTTGTTAGACGAACCAACCTTAGGATTGGATGCAAATCACCGTGAACTTTTTTACCAGGAATTAATGCAAACATACGCCGATCGACCGCGGACTTTTGTGATCTCGACTCATTTGATAGAAGAAATTGCGGGAATGATCGAAAATGTGTTGTTGATCAGAAAGGGTAAATTAGTACTTGATGACACTACAGAAAATTTGCTGGCACAAAGCTATTCTGTTACTGGACCAGAAAAACAAGTTCAAGAGTATACGGCGGGTCTTAACGTGATCGGACATGATAGTTTGGGTAAAATGCGGTCAAATTATGTATTTGGTAAGTTGAATGAAGAGCGTGTCTTACCTGATACGGTTAATGTGGACGGTATTGATTTACAAAAACTATTTATTAACTTAACTGAGCGATCCAGTGAGGAGGGGCGGAAATGAAAATAAAGAAGGCTTTTCAATACCAGTTAGCAAATGGGGCTAAATTATTGGGGTGGACATTTGTTTGGATCATTGTTGCAATTATTGTTGTCCCGTTTATAACTACGGCTTTAATGGGACGGTTAGGCTCTCTTAGTGTTAATGACTTCTTTTCACCAGGTCTATTGGAATTTTCACTCATAGTATTTTTGATTTTCTTTAGCGCCGCAACTTATGACGGTTTCCAATATATGATCCAAAATGGTGTTGGGCGTAAGACATACTTTTACTCTAAGCTGCTGGTGGTCGGAATATTCGCTTTTCTTGGAAGCTTAGTTAGTGTTTTATATAATATGTTAGTTCTTCCTTTTGATCCAGGCAATAATGATGGTTCATTTGCTTTAGCAGGTTTATACGATCGTTTCTTTTCGAGTAGCTTTTTGAACCATGTAATGCCATTTATTATTTTAGTCTTGTTAACTATTTGTATTGCTGCTACTTTTATGTTTTTGGGGAGTGTTTTGAGTTTATTTGAACGTCGGATACAAGTTGCGTTGGTCATTGGTATTCCCATTGTATTGATTATTGCCTTTATGATCGTTGTCAGTGCTAGCCAGCAGATCTCGTTGAAATTAACATGGATCGTACAAATGTTAATGTGGATCGCGGGGGGGAATGGTAATGCACAGACCGGCGCTTTAAATCCATTTCAGCCGTTGATATCAGGGATATTATACTCTATGATATTATTCGCAGGAACGTATTTGTTTACTCTTAAATTACGGACTCCTCGTTAACATAAATAAATTTTAACTACAAAAACGCCAAATATCTGAAGTGCCCCATAATTGTTAGACATAGAAACTAACAATTATGGGGTGTTTTTGTGTGAGTTAAGACTGCGATATAACCAGCTTTTATATTATGAAATTCGGTATTTAGAGTTAGATATGATAGAATATAAGAGAACGCACACATAGTGTTAGGTGGGGAGTATAAGATGGCAGCACGCTGACTTTAGGAGTGATCTTGTTGATCATTCTTGCTCATCAAGTGGCCTTTAGTTTAGAGTGCATAGAAATCTTTATTTTAAATTTTGCATATTAGGGGTCAAAAAAGAAGAGGAAGTTTTATGAAGAATAAGTTTATACAAAGGTTTGGCGATATACCTAAGATCTTTAAAAATGAACAGTTCCGCCTAGTCGCTCTTTTGTTAATTATAATGGCGGTTGTAAGTGATGCTTTAGCATTTACTTTTAACTTGATCTTTGGGGTCGTCTTTTTGTTGATCCTGGTTTTAGTGATAATCGGAGCTTTTACAATTTTAACTGAGATCCGTGGTCAAACGAGTGATTATATTTCGGATCTGACGTATCGTATTCAACGCGACGAGCAGGATGCGTTGATTAGAATGCCGATCGGGATCTTGCTATTTAATGAAAATACTGAAATTGATTGGGTCAATCCATATTTACAGAGTTATTTTGGCAAGGCAGATATTTTAGGTCGCAATTTAGATGACGTTGATTCAGACCTAGCTGATTTGATCGTAGAAAATATGGATCAAAAAGAGGATGTAGAAGTTAAATGGCATGATAACTATTTTAATTTATTGATCCAACAGGATATGCGTGTGGTTTATTTATTAGATATCACACATTATGCTCAGATCCAAAAGAAATATGACGATTCTCAACTAGTCATAGGGCAGGTCTTTTTGGATAATTATGACGAAGTTACTAAATCATTAAATGACACTGAAATTTCCAATTTGGATAGTTTTGTTGCAAATACTCTATCCAGATGGGCTGAAAAGTTCGGTATGTTTTTGAAAAAAGTTGATCAAGATCGGTATTTTATTTTGGCCTATACAGGTACTTTAAATGAAATCGAAAATGAAAAATTCAAGATCTTGGATGTGATCCGCGAGAAAACTTCTAAGGGGAATTCGCCGTTAACGTTGAGTATAGGTATGGCATATGGCAACGATAATTTGTCAGAACTCTCCGAACAATCACAAAATAACTTGGATCTGGCTTTAGGACGCGGTGGTGACCAAGTCGTTGTTCGTCAAGTTGATGGACAAGCACGCTTTTATGGTGGTACGACTGATCCGATGGCTAAGAGGACAAGGGTCCGAGCACGTATGATCTCACAGGCCCTCAGAGATTTAATGGTTCAGTCAGGACAAATATTCGTGATGGGACATAAAAGACCGGATATGGATTCTATTGGGGCTTGTTTAGGGATCAGAAGGATCGCTGCTATGAATAAAAAGCAGTGCTGGGTAGTAATTGACCAGGAAAACTTGCATTCTGATGTTTCTCGTCTAATGGAAGAGCTCAAAAAGGATGAAACGATCAGTGCAGCGATCATTAGTTCTGAAGAGGCGCTAGAAAAGGCTGATCAAGAAGACCTGTTAATTATGACAGACCATTCTAAGCGATCGATGGCGGCTAGTCCTGATTTGTATGACAAATTAGAAAATCGCTTAATGGTTATCGATCACCATCGTCGGGGTGAAGAGTTTCCTGAAAATCCGATGTTGGTTTATATCGAGCCTTACGCAAGTTCTACGTGTGAGTTGATCACAGAAATGTTTGAATATCAATCTCGTGAAAGTGAACCTATCAACCGGATCGAAGCTACGGCTATGCTAACAGGTATTGTTGTTGACACACAGTCGTTTTCGCAGCATACTGGGACACGGACTTTTGATGCCGCTAGTTACTTGCGTGCTTTAGGAGCAGATCAGGCTTTATCTAGTCATTTTATGAAGGAAAATGTTGATAGTTATATGAACCGGAGTCATTTGATAGATAGAGTTGAATTCTTGAATAGTGGTAATGCAGTTTGTGCAGGAGAAAATGATCGTACTTATGACCCAGTTACCGCTGCTCAAGCGGCAGATTCTTTACTTGACGTTAGTGGTGTGGAAGCTTCATTTGCTATAACTAAACGCTCTGAAAGTGCCGTCGGGATATCGGCTCGTAGTAGCGGGAGACGCAATGTTCAGTTGATCATGGAACAGATGGGCGGCGGTGGACATTTGTCCGTAGCAGCTACGCAGATCGAAGATACGACTGTATCTGAAGCTCGTGAACAGTTACTTGAAATTTTACAAGAACAGCAGGAAAATGAAGAGGAAACAGCAGAGTAATGTAGGAGGTACATTGATGAAAGTTATTTTTATACAAGATGTCCGAAATAAAGGTAAAAGAGGAGAAGTTAAGGAAATTCCGGATGGCTACGCTAACTTCTTGATCAAAAATAATAAAGCTAAACAAGCTAGTGCTGCTGCTATGAGCAAATTAAAGGGACAGCAACACGCTGAAGCAAAAAAGGAAGCTGAAATCATTGCTGAAGCTAAAGATTTGAAAGAGAAACTCGAATCTGGCAAGTATGTTGTTGAATTAAAGGCTAAGGCTGGTAAGGATGGACGTTTGTTTGGATCAGTAACATCTAAGCAGATAGCTCAAGGCCTACAAAAACAATATGGACTTCATATTGATAAACGTAAAATGGATCTAAAGGAGCCTATTCGTTCAATGGGCTATGTTAATGTGCCAGTCAAATTACACAACGATGTTTCTTCTAAGATCCGAGTTCATATTAGTGAACAATAATAAAAAGTAATAGGAAAAGATCAGTGTTGTTAAGTGGGAACCTAAGAGTACGTGGTGCTTCTTAGGCTCTTTCTTTTCGTTGTGTTTTATATTACTATGTAAAACAAACTATAATGAGTGGAAACTCCAAAATTTTGATTACTAGAAAGGAACACGGTCATGGATAATGACGTTTTGACGGAAAATTTACCTCCGCAAAATATTGAAGCTGAGCAAGCAGTTCTTGGGTCGGTTTTCTTAAGTACAGATGCACTAGCCGATGCAATGGAATATGTTGAACCAGATGATTTTTATCGGCGAGCTCATCAGATCATGTTTCAAGCAATGATCGAGCTTAATGATGCTGGTGAAGGTATTGATGTTGTGACTGTTAAGAACCAGCTTGAACAGGATAACCAAATTGACGATGTTGGTGGTGTAGCTTACATTGCTGAGTTAGCTCAAGCTGTTCCGACTGCCGCAAATGCCTCATATTATGCACAAATTGTTGAAGAAAAGGCTATGCTGCGCAGGTTGATCTCTGCGGCAACTAATATTATGAGTTCGGCACAGAATCAAGATGAGGATGTTCCTGATCTTTTAGATGATGCTGAACGCCAAATTATGGATGTGTCAGAAAGACGTAATCGTAGCGGTTTTAAACCCATTGCTCAAGTCTTGAAAAATACTTTAGAAGAGGTTGACAAGCTGTCACAGGAACATGATGATATTACTGGCTTACCGACTGGTTATAGGGATTTTGATTTAATGACTGCTGGTTTGCAACCTGATAATTTGGTCATTTTGGCCGCACGCCCCGCGGTCGGGAAAACAGCTTTTGCCTTGAACATTGCGCAAAATGTTGGGACGGCTACCGATTCCAATGTTGCAATTTTTTCTTTGGAAATGAGCGCTGAATCCCTGGTCAATCGGATGTTGTGTGCGGAAGGATCGATCAATGCCAATCATTTGCGTAATGGACAGTTAGATAACAACGAGTGGCAGAACCTGATCGTTGCGATGGGTGCGTTGTCTAAGACTAATATCTATATCGACGACACTCCTGGGATCAAAATGAGTGAGATCCGTGCTAAATGTCGGCGTTTGGCTAAGGAAAAAAATGGTTTAGATTTGATCGTTGTTGATTATTTGCAATTGATCGAAGGATCAAATAAGGAAAGTCGGCAACAAGAGGTTTCTGAGATCTCACGGCAACTTAAGAAATTGGCTAAAGAGTTATCAGTTCCCATTATTGCTTTATCACAGTTATCACGTGGAGTTGAACAAAGACAAGACAAGCGGCCTGTTTTATCTGATATTCGTGAATCTGGTTCCATTGAACAGGACGCAGATATCGTTGCCTTTTTATATCGTGATGATTATTATGAACGAGACAATGAAGAAGATGACGACGAGGAACAAAACGAAGAAGATCAAGATGTCGGCGAAGTTGAATTGATCATTGAAAAAAACCGTGCAGGCGCACGAGGTACGGTAAAACTTTTGTTTATTAAATCGTATAACAAATTTTCAAACATCGCTTACCAAGAAGAACAATAATAATTTATGCACAAAGGCTCCCTAAAATGGCGCAGTGAGTTAAGAAAACATTTATTGCGAAAGTCGGCATGGCACATTAGGCTATGCCGACTTTCGCTATTTCACGGTTTATTTGGGGTTGCTCAATGGCCTTTCCAAAGTCAAACGCACCGATAAAGTTATAAACGATTTCGTTTTCCTTCCTATGATGTTTTAATGCTTATTTTTAATGCTGTTACGCCATTTCGTCTGTCCCATTAAATCTCGCATATTGGCCATGTATTTTACGTCAGGTTCCGACCACCTCAATTGAATTAGTTTCTCCGCGTCCGGGCCTGCCGGATAACGCAACCTATCTGTTTTATCGCAAGCTGCATTAAAAACTTGTTCAGCAACTTGATCAACGTTGGCATACTCCAACGCAGGAGCGTTTTGAGCTTGCATATAAGATTTGAAATACTCGTTGTAGCAGGGCAGAACCGGGAAATCCTGTTCAGCGTGGATCGCAGCGACGCTTGTCATAAAGTTTGTGGTTATCATAAACCCCGGCTCTACAAGTTTGACAAATACGTTTTGTGATTCAAGTTCGTATGATAACGATTCCGTCAGTCCCTCGACAGCAAATTTTGTAGAAGCGTACACCGCCCGCATGGGTGGGGCCACAATACCGGCGGAAGAACTTACATTGACAACAGTACCGCCCCTTTGCTCTCGGAAATGTGGGAGTATTGCTTTTAGCACGTTTATAATGCCGAATACATTGGTTTCAAAAATTCTGCGTATATCCTCAATGGGCGTGGCTTCTAATGCGGCTCCAAAGCCATAGCCTGCGTTGTTCACAATCGCGTCTATTCGCCCGAACCGCGTAATACCCGCAGATATTGCCGCTTCAATAGTTTCGGGCTTCGTTACATCAAGCTCTGTAACAAAAATCCGGTCGGGATACTCCGCTGCAACACCCTTCGTTAGTCTTACGCATTGTTGCAACAACATTCCAGCCCTCATTTGCAAACTTTTGAGCAGCAGCAAAACCCAACCCAGTAGAACAACCTGTTATTAACACCGTTCTTGTCATAAAATGCCTCTTTTCTACTACCGAAACCTCGGCTTATTTGTTCAATACAAGTATAAGCCTAAAGTTAGCTTTATAGTATAATAAAAGTACTTTTGTAAGTGGCCGAATTTAGTTGGTCACTTTTTGACCACCATGTTTTCTTATGTAATCGTCGCTAATGGGGGCTTTTTTTATATGTGGTCGATCAGCATAGGAATATCTATATATTGACTTTCAAAAAAGTTCACATAATTAAATATGAACGCGCTTTATAAATATATTGAAAACAGTTTGTTTCGCAAAAGTAGAACGATAAACTTTATCTTTATTAAAAATATTCGTTTTTATTCTTGATTATGAACTTGCTTTTTGTTTATAATATCTTGTGGAAGTTAAGATTCACATTAGACAAAATGAAATGGGGAATTTTTAATGAAGTTTTTCAAAAAAGCTGCAATTGTTGCGTCTAGTCTCTTATGTGCAGTGGCTTTAGCAGCATGTGGCAATAGTAATAAAAGCTCCAAAGGTTCTGATACATATACACCTAAGGAATTAACAGTACAGTTTGTACCTTCTTCCAATGCAACAACGATCGAAGCTAAAGCAAAACCTTTGGAGAAATTATTGAAAAAGGAACTAGGTATTCCGGTGAAAGTTAGTGTTTCAACTGATTACAATACTATTGTAGAAGCTATGGGTTCTAAAAAGGTTGATGTAGGATTTTTGCCGCCAGATGCTTATGTTTTGGCACATAAACAAAATAACGCCAAAGCTATCTTGCAAGCTGAACGTAAAGAAGTTGTAGGAAAAGATGATCACGAAGGTAAAAAGAACGTGGATTATTATCGTTCGCAGATCCTTGTTCGCAAAGACAGCGGGATCAAAAACCTTGATGATCTGAAAGGAAAGAAGATCGCAGTTCAAGATACAACATCGACAGCGGGATGGATCTTCCCAGTTGTTGAAATGTACAAACACGGTGTGAATATTAACAAAGACGGCATTAAAACAGCCCAAGTAAAAGGTCATGATCAAGGCGTTTTATCTGTTTATAATAAAAATACGGATGCTGCTTTTGTTTTCCAAAGTGCACGTAATTTGGTCAAAAAAGATGCTCCAGATATTAACGATAAGGTTGTTCCGATCTATACAACAAAGAAGATCCCGAACGATACTATTACAGTTCGCGGAGATATGAGTGGAAAATGGCAAAAGAAAATTGCTAAAGCCTTCAAGGATATTGCTAAAACTAAAAAGGGCCACGATATCGTATCAAGTGTTTATTCACATGAAGGATACGCGGATTCAAAAGACAGTAATTTCGATATAATCCGTGAGTATGATAAGACGGCGGAAAAATTGGATAAATAAAACAGAACGACAGAGCGCAGCAAGCCGGTTAAGCCTCGAGCATTATCGGAGTCAGGGGCTATAGCGCGTTTTTCAGCGGTGTAGGCCCTGACTTGGATAAGCGGAAAGCCTTGGCTTGCGGAGCTCGACTAAATGACAGAGCAAAGTGAGGCGGGAGAAAGCGGGCACTATTGTAGTCTAGTTATATAGTGCGGCTTATGGCGCTGTATGACTAGACTGAGATAGGCGGAATTTTCTGTTTCATGTAGCTCGACTAAGAAAACACAGAGCAAATATTCTTTGATATACCGGTATTTGCTGACTCATGGTAATTTTACATGACAAATTTAGAAGTTTGAAAAGGGGGCAGAAACGAGTAACTTTTGTTTCTGCTCTTAGTTATATCTAGCTGCAATTGTGTGGCATGAAAGGCGGATTTGAAATGAATGACGGGTCGGTTATGATCGAGTTTGAAAATGTGCAAAAAGTCTATCCTAACGGAACTGTGGGGTTGAAGGATATTGATTTAAAAATCTATGAGGGTGAGTTTGTTGCTGTGGTTGGGCTGTCTGGGGCTGGAAAAAGTACTCTCCTTCGCTCGATCAATAGGATGCACGATGTTACTGGCGGCGATATAAAAGTTGATGGTCAGTCGATCGTTAGTTATAAGGGCAAAGAACTGCGAAATTTAAGACGTAGCATTGGGATGATATTTCAGGATTTTAACCTAGTTGATCGTGCAAGTGTTAGAAGGAATGTCTTATCCGGTAGAGTTGGGTATTATTCAACATGGAAAAGCTCGCTAGGATTATTTTCGGCGCAAGATAAAAAACGTGCCATCGACTCTTTGAAAAGGGTCAATATGGTGGAAAAATTATATACCAGAGTCGATGAGCTATCTGGTGGTCAACAACAACGAGTAGCTATTGCACGTGCTTTGATGCAAGATCCGAAAATTATGTTGGCAGATGAACCTATCGCATCGCTTGATCCGTTAACAACTAATTCTGTTATGGATGATTTACTTAGTTTGAATAAAGATTTAGGGATAACTGTATTGGCGAATCTCCACTCAGTTCCACTGGCAATGAAGTATGCAGACCGTATCATTGGCTTACGTGCTGGACAGTTAGTTTATGATAAACCGATCGCTGAAGTTTCCGAAAATGATTTTGATGAAATTTATAGCGAAAGTCAAGCTGTAACAGGAGGCGCTGTCAATGGATAAACAGCTTCTCCCAAAACGTACTTTTGTGCAAAAATACCATATCAAAGGTCTTTCTGGTACGATCCTTTTTCTCCTTTTGTTGTGGGGTTCAGCGGTTATGACGGGTGTCAATTGGGCCGAATTTTTTACTAATTTAGACCAATTTTTTGATTTGCTTAGCCGGATGGCGCATCCGGCTTGGGAGTACACAGCGATTGTTATCCAACCGATCTTAGAAACTATCCAAATGGCTTTGATCGGGACAACGCTCGGAACTTTGATCGCTATTCCGTTTTCGATCTTTGCTGCTAGAAATTTGATCAAAAATTCATTTGTTCGTGGGATCGTGCGGTTTGTTTTGAATTTGATCAGAACGTTACCTGACCTTTTGTTGGCCGCTTTGTTTGTAGCGATCGTTGGGATCGGTGCAACGGCCGGTGTTTGGACTTTAGCAGTATTTTCATTTGGGATGATCTCCAAATTATTCTATGAAACGATCGAAACTATTGACGATGGGCCACTGGAAGCTTTAAGAGCTGCAGGTGCTAATAATACACAGGTGGTTATTTTCGCAGTGATCCCCCAAGTTTTAAACAGTTTTGTTAGTTATTTTCTGTATACATTTGAAATTAATGTTCGTGCCTCGACCGTTCTTGGTTATTTAGGTGCAGGTGGTATTGGTGTGTATTTGCAACGCTCCTTATCTTCGTTTAGGTATGACCAAACAGCTGTGATCGTTATCGCTATTTTACTGGTCGTGATAGTGATCGACCCAGTCAGCAATAATTTAAGGAGGAGATTGCAATGACAGAAAATATAAAAAAACAAAACTTTAGTGCACGTTATGGTTGGATCTTCTGGGCTATTTTAGTAATTTTATTTTACGTTTGGTCAATCACGGGCCTCAAGTTTAGCGGGCTGCAAGAATCTGCCGGAGAAGTTTCAAAGTCGATCGTCGATGGTTTATTTCATCCCGAATGGGGCTACTTTTATGACGGTAGTGGCGAGGACTTGTTTAGTTTGATCATCCAAACACTTGCTATTGCCTTTTTAGGGACATTTGTTTCTGCTATTTTGAGTGTTCCTTTCGCTTTTTGGGCTGCACGTGGTGTTGAAGAAGGAAAGTTTCATCCGCGTTCTTCAACTGGGAAATTTGTCTTAGTTTTTATCAGAACATTTCCGGAATTGGTCCTAGCCATTATGTTCATTAAGGCTGTTGGACCAGGATCCTTTGCCGGAGTTTTGGCGGTTTCGATCCATTCGATCGGAATGCTAGGTAAGTTATTTGGCGAAGCAATTGAAAATATGGATCGTGGTTCTGAAGAGGCTATTCAATCTGCTGGCGGAAGTAAGACTGATATGTGGCTTTTAGCTACGATGCCGACTATCATGCCGTCTTTCTTGTCATATACATTATATAGATTTGAAATTGCTGTTCGTTCAGCGTCTATTCTGGGTATGGTCGGTGCTGGCGGGATCGGAACACCATTATTGTTTGCGATCCAAACAAGAAATTGGCCACGAGTAGGGATCATTTTATTGGGAATCATTGTAATGGTTACTATGATCGATCTTATTTCAGGTTTTATTAGAAAGAAGTTAGTTTAGATGAAAATTACGATACTATCTACAAGTGATATTCACGGTTATTTTTATCCGACTGATTTTAGTACAATAGATGATCGTCATGAATTTGGATTTTTAAAAGCAGCAAGTTTGATCAGACAAATCAGATCAAATGCAGCTACAGACGAAATAGTTCTTTATATCGAAAATGGTGACATTATTGAGGGCTCACCAATGGATTCTTATACTTATAATACAAAAAAGACAACTGATTGTTCTCAGCGTATCATTTCATTAGTGGATCTGGTTAAGCCTGATGCAGCTGTTTTGGGAAATCACGAATTTAACTATGGAATAGACTATTTAAGTGCTGTTTTGAAAGAGCGGAATTATCCGGTACTTGGGGCAAATGTCAGCGGTGATGATTCCCCACGGATCGTAGATGCACCGTATAAGATCTTCGAAAAAAAAGGCATTAAAATTGGGGTCGTTGGACTAACAACACAGTTCATTCCACATTGGGAAGATGCTGCAAATATAAAAGGTTTGCAGTTCTCGTCTGCCCTAGAGACATTGAAAGAAATAGTCGGCTATCTACGGCCTCAAGTTGATGTCTTGATCGTGGCTTATCATGGTGGATTTGAAGCAGATTTAATTAGTGGACAGCCAACTGAAAAAGACACTGGCGAAAACGAGGGGTCAGCTATTTTACATGAGGTACCGGAGATAGACGCTCTAGTGACTGGACATCAACATCGACGAGAAGCAGCGAGTGTTAATGGGACTCCAGTTACACAGCCTGGATATCGTGGTAGCGATGTTGGCAAAATTGTTTTGGAGCTTGATGAACAACGATATGTTAAACGGTCTAGTGCACAGTTGTTATCAGTGACAGGGCAAAAATTGGCCGAGGATCTGCAACAAGCTTCAAAACAATGGTATGTTGATACACAGAAGTGGTTAGACCAGCCAGTTGCGACGATCACAGGTGATATGAGGATCAACGACCATATGGCGGCACGGGCACAAGGGCATCCGTATTTGGACTTGGTTAATCGCGTTCAAATGGAAGCGACAGGCGCCAAAATATCTGGCACTGCTCTGTTTAATGATGATGTTCAGGGATTTGGTAAAAACGTGACCGTACGTAATGTGATGAATAGTTATGTTTATCCAAATACTTTAGTTGTTGAAAAGGTTACTGGAGCGGATTTAAGAAGTGCGCTTGAACGTTGTGCTGCGTTTTTTGAATTAGGGAAGGATGGCTCACTTAAAATTTCTGCAGAATTTAGTACACCAAAAGTAGAATTGTATAACTATGATTATTACTCAGGCCTAGATTACTCCTTTGATATACGTAAACCGGTCGGGCAAAGAGTTGGTAAAATTTTTTATGCCGGAGCTGAATTGCAAGATGAGCAAGAAGTTGAAGTAGTTTTGAATCAATATCGAGGCGTTGGTGGTGGGGATTATCCAATGTTTAGTGCGAACAAAGTTATTCGGGAATACGCGGATGATATGCCTAAGCTGATCATTCAGTATTTGCAGTCACACCCCGAGATCACAGCTGTCCACCCACATAACCTACATTTGATAAAATAATATAAAAGCCCATTTTATTAGTAGTTTGATAATAAAATGGGCTTTTTTGGTAGTTATAAATAAATAAATTTTGCTGGCAAGTGGTCAACTAACCAGACACCACTTTTTGTGGGATAAAATAAGATACCCAAGTTTGCAGCTTTTTGGGCTTTGATTTTTAAGACGACCGGCTGGTCATCATGACGTCGACCCACGTTTTTGGCATTGTGGAGATCGGCAAAAAGATGAACAAAAGAACGGTCCATTTTCTTTAGTCCTTCATTATGAATAAGTTCAGCGGCTGTATGAGAAGTACCATGATATAAGATCTTCGGTGGTGCAGCGGCCGGATCGAGTGGTTCTACCGGTAGGCTATGACCGTATAAAGCACGGATGGTGTCACCTTCAATAACAAAGCGCTGTTTATCACTGCATTGTATTATTTGTTCGATCTTCTTTTTGTCGAGCGGTGTTTGATAGTGGGCATTAAATTTTTTAAGAAGAACGTTTAGGTTCACTCTGCCAAATTTGTCTAGCAAAACACCTATTCGTTCCGGGTGATGGCGCAAGACAAAAGTGAGTTTTTTTACTAAGCCGAACTAATTGTTTATCCAAAAAACCTCACCTCGTATTCAACATAACTTTAGCATAATGTAATAAAGATTTGCTAACAAAAATGCTGGTCTCCTCGAAAGGAAATCAGTATTTTTTATAACAGAAATTATTTCAATGGTTTAAGTTCGATCAGTTCACCTGAAACTCCAACTTGGGCACCTTGTGCGATCTTATCAGACCTTGATCTATGAACGACTTGGAATTTGTTTTTCTTAACGATCCGTGGGTTATTGGAATGAAAATTTTCTGGCAAAGGCTGATTTGACCCTGCTGGCAGCATGACAATGATCTTGAAGCCAGCATCGTCAACTTTGAGCGGACTATAATGCAAGGTGTCACTATAAAACTCAACGACTGTTCCACGTGGAACAAAGAACAGTTCAGCTTGTTTTTCAGCATTAAATGTTCCGTTTTCTTCCAACACACTTCTTTTGCCTAAAACCATAACAACATCAGTTATCATAACATTCAATTCGCTGCCTTGGTGGTATTCAACGGCTGTGAAATTCGAAGATCGGCCAGTACATTCACCGACCTCGAAAGGCATACCGGCATAAACATCGGTGCCGATCATTTGCATTGAAGGAACTTTTTCTAGCTCCGCGTTGGTAGGTACGTAAATGTTGCTGGTTTTGTCGATGATAATATTTTCGTCCATATATTTAATAACATCAGAAACATCATAATTAGCGTAGATCTTACCGTATTTAGCAAAAGTAGGATCTGTGGTTTCCTTGATGGTATATGTTGGATTTTTGGCACACATTTTTTCGTATTTAGTCAAAGTTTTTTTCTTCTTTCTTTTCTATGGACCATATGATTTTAATTTAACTTTTCAACTGACACTTTATCGAAGTACTCGTCAAACAAAGTAGAGTCAATATGGCCGGTTTCTTTTTCCATGGTATTCAACATGCCAGTGGTCATACCTGTTTTCAAAATGTCCGAGATACTTTGGTTTCTGTTGATACCCACAGCCAAGCCGGCCACAGTTGAATCTCCCGAGCCAACTGGATTGACAACATTGATCTTAGGGATCATTACACGATAGATCTCTTTGCCTACTTTGGCAATAGCGCCATCTTTACCTAAGGACACAACTACCCATTCTAGGTCGTTAAATATTTTTTCATTCGACAGTACTTCTTGAAGATCCGCTAGATTTTTCAGTTCATGCCCAACTAATTGAGCGATCTCTTCTTGGTTGGGTTTGATCAATAAGGGTTTTTCTTCACCAGAGATACCAGCTAACAATGAATCCCCCGATGAATCAAGGATCACTTTAACATTTTGCTCAGCAGCGGCCTTGATCATTTGTGAGTAAAGATCCGTTGTAAAGCCTTGTGGTAGGCTTCCAGAAATAGTAACGAGACTAACTTCTTTTAAAAGGCCCGTAAAGTGTTGCATAAATTCGCTTTGTTGTTGAGCAGTTAATGTGGGGCCAGCTTCTAATATTTCAGTTTGCTCGCTACCATCATGCAAGATAGCAATGCAATTGCGTGATTCTTGTGGAATATGTAGAAATTGTTCTTGCAGACCGACTTCTTGCAGTTGCTGAGAAATATAGTCACCGATCGTACCACCTAAGACGCCACTAGTTGAAACAGGCTCTTTTAATTGGTGGATCACACGGGCAACATTGAGTCCTTTACCACCGGCAGTTTTAGTCACGTTTGAAACGCGGTTAACAGTATCGATATTTAAATGGTCTATAGGATACGAAATATCTACAGAAGGGTTCATCGTTATTGCTAAAATTTTATTTGCCATAAAAACCATTCCTTGTTTATTAATGTTTTAAAATGTTTGTCCAAAGCTAAAACTAGCATTAGCTAGCCAATAAGTCAAGCTTAACTACATTTATGCAGGGGGTAACGATGAAATAAAAATATTTCTATAGTGATCCGACCATGCCTCTCAGCAATAAATAACTGCTACTGCTAAAGCCAATTAGACAAGAATAATTTTGGTAAAATTAACATCATAAAAGTTTGGTTTTGTGCGATATTTTTTGTGTTATTAGAAGACAATGAGCTTTATTAAAACGCCTTTAATCAGTGCTTCCGTTGTGCACAATTAAGTTGGAAGCCTTTTCAAATTTATAGTTGACATTCATTGAAATACGCTATATTATTAGCCTGTAAACATTATTGAACAAAAATAAACAAGAAAGGAGATCGGCTAAAGTGCAAACAGAGAAAGAGGAACCACTTTTTGTTGAAGACACTGTTTATATTTCTTCAAAGACAACGGCAAAAGAGGTCATTGAAGAAATTTCAGATAAACTACTGTCGAAGGGGCTGGTCAAACCTGAGTTTTGTGAGAACGTTATTGCGCGAGAAAAGGATTATCCAACTGGAATAGATTTAAGTGTCGTTGATGAAAGACTTCCAAATATCGCGATCCCTCATACGGAAGGTGAGTTTGTCAATGTCCGCCGTGTGATACCAGTTCACTTGGAACAACCGATCACATTTAAAAATATGATCGATCCTAGTTCGAGCATGGAAGTTAGTTTTTTATTCATGATATTGAATAATGATCCAGAAGGACAATCGAATATTTTGGCTCAGATCATGAATTTCTGTACGACAACTTCCGCTAACGATTTGGGAATATTTTTTAAAAGTACAGATACCACTACGATCTATAAGTTTTTAGAGAGATCATTTAAAGAGTGAGTTGTAAAGTAAACAATTATTTTAATAATACGAGGAGGAACTTATTATGATCAAAATTTTAGCAGCATGTGGTGCAGGAGTTAATTCAAGTCATCAAATCAAAGAAGCTTTGGAGAGAGAAATGAGCGATCGTGGCTACGATGTTAAATGTGATGCTGTCATGGTCAAAGATATTACAGAAGATATGATGGGTAAATATGATATTTTCACACCAATTGCTAAGACTGATCTAGGATTTACACCATCGATCCCAGTGATTGATGCAGGGCCTATTTTGTATCGGATCTCAGCAATGGCAAAACCCGTTTATGACAAAGTCGAAGACACTATCAAAGAAAAGGGCCTGAAGTAACACTTTCTTTAAATCAAGGTATTAAATTTTGAAAAAGTAATAATTTTATCCTAAAAGGAGTGAAATTTTCTAATGCAAGCAATTATTGATGCGGCTAATGCAGTGTTCAAGCCGATCATTGATTTGGGCGCTGCCCCTATCATGTTGATCGTCTTGACGCTGTTAGCATTGTTATTCAGAGTTAAATTTTCTCGTGCCTTAGAAGGTGGTATTCGTTTAGCTATCGCGTTGACGGCTATCAGTGACATTATTAATTTGTTGACGCAAGCATATCAGAAGCCATTGAATGATTTTGTTAAATCGACAGGGATCCATTTGTCGATCACCGACGTTGGCTGGGCTCCATTAGGTACCATTACTTGGGGCTCTCCGTATACGCTATTTTTCTTGCTTATTATGATTTTATTGAACGTTGTAATGTTGGTCTTAAACAAAACAAATACGTTAGATGTTGATATTTTTGATATCTGGCACATTTCATTTACTGCGTTAATGGCTATGTATTTCGGTGCTAACTTATTTATTGCTACGCTTTTGATCTTATATATCGGTGCTTTGAAGATCGTTAATTCAGATTTGATGAAGCCGACGTTTAATGATTTGTTGGACGCCCCAGATGAAAATCCGATGACTACGACTCATTTGAACTACATGATGAATCCAATCATTATGGTATTTGATAAGATATTTGATAAGATTTTTCCTTGGTTGGACAAATATGACTTTGATTCCGCTGAGTTGAATAAAAAGATCGGTTTTTGGGGTAGTCATTTTGCCATTGGTGTTTATTTGGGGGTCTTCATCGGCCTGCTCTCACAACAAGATGTTAAGACGATTTTGACCTTGGCCTTCACAGGTGGTACATGTTTGGAACTGTTTAGTTTGATCGGTTCTTGGTTTATTGCTGCCGTTGAACCATTGTCACAAGGTATTTCTGATTTTGCCACTAAGAGATTTAAGGGGCGTACATTCAACATTGGCCTTGACTGGCCATTTATTGCCGGGCGTGCCGAAATTTGGGCCGCAGCTAATGTTTTAGCTCCTATTATGTTAGTTGAAGCATTGGTACTTCCTGGTAACCATATCATGCCATTAGGTTCTATCATTGCCATGGGTGTTACACCTGCCTTGTTAGTTGTTACTCGGGGTAAGATCATTCGTATGATCGTTATTGGTGCGATCGAAATGCCGATCTTCTTGTGGGCTGGTACATTATCAGCTCCGTTTATCACAGGCGTTGCTAAAAACGTTGGGGCCTTTCCTTCGGGTGTTAGTTCAGGAACGCAAATTGCCGAAGCTACTAAAGAAGGGCCTATCGAGCAATTCTTGGCTTACTTGGTTGGTAAAGCTTCCGATGGGCAAATCGAATTTATAATTTATGCAGCCCTTGCGCTGATCGCATATGGCTTGATTTTCTGGTGGTATGCAAAACAGATGAAGAAGCGGAATGCTGAATATGCTGCAGCAAAAGAAGCCTAAATTTAAAATGAGATATAAGCAGTCAGGTTTTCTTTGACGAAAGATCGAGGTGATGATCATGAAAAAAGCAACCGGTAAAATGTCAAAACGTACTAACCTTATTGTGTGGGCAGTGATCGTAGTTATTTCAAGTATTATCGCATCAGCATTTCCTAATGCTCTGGTACAAACCATTTCAACGATAATTGCATTGTATGCGTTGTATAAGACAGTTGGTGTTCCCAAGTCATATTACAAGCGGATCGAGCGTAGAAAAAAAGCTCATGAGGAGTACAAACATGAACAACAACAAGGAAATTAATGTTATCGGTCAATGCATTTTCCATGATGTATCAGAAGATCGGGTCATAGGGTCATATAAATGACTACAAAAGGTACTGTGTTAATTCGCAGTACCTTTTTGAATGAGGAAGTAAATTAATATAAATGTTTATTTTGTTGAAAATAAACAAACAAAAATGCACAAAAATCATTGACTAAGGTTTGGTTTAGTGCTAATTTATACATGCAAGAAACATTAACAAACAAAAATAATCATAAAAGGGAGTTGCTGGCATGTTAAAAAGAGAACGGCTGATGATGCTGCTTGCTATGGTTAACTAAAACAGCATTATGACCGTTAAGGATCTGATCAGTCAGCTAGGTGTTTCGGATATGACGATCCGTCGTGATCTGGACGAATTAGCAGACAGTGGCAAATTGATCAGAATACATGGCGGTGCCCAGAGTGTTGCTAGCAGCGATGCGACTGAGTTGTCACATATCGAAAAAAAGGAACTCCATCTTGAGCAAAAAGAACAAATTGCTAAGAGAGCCGCAAAAATGATCAATGCTGGAGACACGATATACATTGGTCCCGGAACAACTCAGGAGTTGATAGTTCAATACGTCGACGAGGTTGCTGATTTGAGAGTTGTCACTAATAGTTTACCAGTCTTTGAATCTTGGCAAATTAAAAATGTTGATTTAATTTTAGTTGGCGGCAATTTTCGAGAAAGGTCGGGTGCTTTTATTGGAGGGTTAGCAAGTGACACTTTAGGAGATTTGAAGTTTAATAAATCTTTTGTTGGTGTTAATGGTATTCGCAATGAAAGCATGATGACAGCAAACACTGAGGAAGGTAGTGCTCAGGCAATTGCAATCAATAATAGTTTGACAAAGATCGTTTTGGCTGATTGTTTCAAAGTAAATCGTGATGATTTTTACCAATTTTACAATTTGTATGACGTTGATTATTTGATTACTAACGATGAGTTGAATGATGAAATGGTCTCACATTATCAACAGTATACAAACATTATTTTATCACAGGAACAAACGGAGTGAAGTTTGTTAGCTTACACTCTATAAAAACAAAGAGACAGATCACTTTAGTGGTTTAACTCAAAAACAAAGGAGATTTTATTATGAAAATTGCATTGGCATCTGACAAGGGCGGGTTTGAGCTGAAAGAATATATCAAGAATTATTTGAAGGATAATAACTATGATGTAGTTGATTTGACGGAAGGACCGGCAGCAGACTTTGTTGATTCCTCTGTAGCGGTTTCTCATGCTGTACTTGATGGTAAGGCAGATCGTGGCATTATGTTCGATGAATTTGGTGCAGGGTCGGCCATGGCTTCTAATAAGATCCATGGCATGGTAACGGCTAACGTTGCTGAAGAAAACACTTCTCATATGACAACACAACATAATGGTGCGAAGGCGATCGCTATCGGCGCAGGTATCGTTGGACCAAAGAAGGCTGAATCTTTAGTCAATGAATACTTGGGTGTTAATTATGCAGGCGGACGTCACCAGATCCGTTTGGACATGTTAGAGAAGTTATCTTAATGATCAATTTCTGACAGAAGAAGAATTATTAGTCAAATTAAAAAGAGAAACTCTATTTCGAGGAGGAATTAAAATGATTATCGCATTAGGAAATGATCATATTGTTACAGGTACAAAAATTCAAATTTCGGATTTCGTTAAATCTTTAGGTCATGAAGTGATCGATGTCGGCACATACGATAATACCAGGACACATTATCCAATTTACGGATTGAAAGTTGCTGATTTGGTGCGCGATGGCAAAGCTGACCTGGGCGTAGTTCTTTGTGGAACTGGCGTTGGGATCTCAACAGCTGCTGACAAAAATACAGGGATCAGAGCTGCTTTGGTTAACGATGTTACAACAGCGAAGTATGCTAAAGAAGAATTAAACGCTAATGTAATTGGTTTTGGTGGAGCAGTTGTTGGTGAGCATCTCGCTGAAGAGATCGTTAATACTTTCTTGAAAGCAGAATACAAAGAAACCCCGGAAAACAAGAAATTGATCGAGAAAATCGATAACCTTGAAAAAGACAACCCAGATCAACATGATAACCCTCATTTTTATGATGATGAAATGAAGTTATGGAACGAAGGCTATTATCACGATTAATTAGTGGCTGGGAAATGAAGATGTCGAGAATACTGAACTTTAAGACTGAATAAAGAGGAGACCAATACAGTATGTCCAATAAAATCGAAGCTTTAAAACGTATGTCCAATAAAGATGGTGTGATCGCTGCTTTGGCGATCGACCAACGCGGTTCTTTGAAGAAAATGTTAGCTGCAGCTGCTAACAAGCCAGCCAACGAGGAAGATATCGTGGAATTTAAGAAGGCTATTTCTTCTGAATTGACCAAATATGCTTCTGCGATCTTGCTCGATCCAGAATACGGCTTGCCAGCCGCTAAAGAACGCGATGCCAGCTGTGGTTTGTTGACAGCCTATGAAAAAACAGGTTACGACACAACGGCTCCTGGCCGCATGCCCGACTTATTGGCTGACTGGTCGGTCAAGCGTTTGAAAGAAGCCGGTGCTGACTCGATCAAGTTCATGTTGTACTATGACGTTGATGAAGGCGACGAGATCAACGGTAAAAAACAAGCATTCGTTGAGCGGATCGGTGACGAATGTGTGTCTGAGGATATACCGTTCTTCTTGGAATTGATGTCATATGATGCAAATATCGATGATACTAAGAGTGCAGCCTATGCCAAGGTAAAACCGCACAAGGTCAACGCGATGGTCGAAGAGTTTGCTAAAGACCGTTACAATGTTGACGTCTTGAAGGTCGAAGTTCCCGTTAACATGGATTATGTTGCCGGCTACAATGGCGACAATGAAGCGATCTACACCAAGGATCAAGCTTTGAACTTCTTCAGGGAACAAGACCAGGCTACTGCTGGTGTACCTTTTATCTTCTTGAGTGCCGGCGTTTCCGCAGAACTTTTCCAGGAAACTTTGAAATTTGCTCATGAAGCAGGTTCGTCCTTCAACGGTGTTCTCTGTGGCCGTGCTACCTGGCGCCATTCGATCGAACCATTTGCTAAAGATGGCGAAGAAGCCGGTCGTAAATGGATGCAAACAACGGGCCGTAAGAACATTGAAGATCTCAATGAAGTCCTTGCAGCTACAGCTTCCCCATGGGAAAGCAAAGTCAAATAATTAAATAAAAACACAAAAAAGACTGCTACCGGATAAATTTAAAAATTCATCCAGTAACAGTCTTTTTAATTGTTTAATAATATTTTACATAAAGGTTATTTTTAAATGAATTGTAAAATAGTCATTAAAACAGGAACAACAACTATAAACAATACAGTACTCATAACGACAACATCAGTTGCGTATTTAACATCGCCATGAGATTCATTAGCTAAGATCGGCAAAACAGCAAGCATTGGAGTTGCTGATTGTACGACTAAAGTTTGGCTCATTAGACTTGGCATTGAAAAACCACTTGAGGCACCGATCTTGATCAAAATGATCAAGATGAGTGGTGAAAGGATAAAACGTCCGATCAAGGCCAGTACTGAATCACGTTCGAAGTGGAAGTTTTTCAAACCAGCGTTGTACAAGACGATCCCAATATAAACTAAGGAAAGTGGTGTAACTAGTGAACCAACATAATTTAGCGTTTGACCTAAGAAATTTGGAACTGGGATGTTTAATAACATCCAAACGATGGCCACGATAAAACCAACAAGCGGCATTGGCAAGATTTTCTTCCAATTGATCTTGTTATGCTTTTTTTTGGCTGATTTATCAACGGTTGGATCGTCATTTTGTATTAAGAATACACCGAATGCCCAGGTCGAAACTGTATTAACGATATAATAGATCAAGAAATATGACATGGCCTTATCACCGAAGAGTGCCATATTTAAAGGCATTCCGATGAAAATGGTATTGGCATTAACGAATGCGTTAATGAATATCCCACGCCGACCACGCTTGATCTTGAAAACTTTGACCATCAGCCAAGCGATAATATAACCGATCACAACACCTAGTACTGGGAAAACAAGTTCCGTTGAAAGGCTGAGTAGGCTTGACCTAGTCAGGTTTTTCATCACTGCGGTAAAAATTGAGGCTGGTAAAGCTATTTTGGTAATGATCGAAGATATTTCACCGCCAAATGAATCACCGACCCAGTCGTATTTTTTTAGTAAATAACCCAATGCCATGATCAAAACGATCACTACAACACTGGAAACAGATGTTAGAAATACAGACATGATCTGCTTACCTTCTTTTTTTAGATTTTGTAATATTAATATTTTGGTGTCCATTTGGCATTATGGACAGCCTTTTTAGCATCAGTGATACCATCTTTGGCTAATCCTTGGTCAATGGCACTTTGTGCAACAACTTCAGCAACGGTTGTTGAGAATTCTTCTAGTTTAGAAACTGGCGGCAATACGGCGGCACCAGCCTGAGTAGTATCCACGATACCACCTAAAGCATGACTGGCTGCAGCAAGCATTTTTTCGTTAATGAGCTTAGCACCGACTGCAATTGCACCAAAACCAACCCCGGGATAAACGAGTGCGTTATTAGCTTGGCCGATCTCATAGCTGACACCATCGTGATCTACAGGACCTGCTGGGATCCCAGTGGCAACCAAGGCTTTCCCATTTGTCCATTCGATCAAGTCCTGTGCTTTTGCTTCTGCAAGTTTGGTTGGATTGGACAATGGAAAAATGATAGGGCGTTTTGTATTCTGAGCCATTTCCTGAACAACTTCTTTAGTAAATGCACCCGGGGTAGTTGAAGTACCGATCATAATAGTTGGGTGTACAGCTTTAACGACAGAGAAAAGATCAGTTAATTCAGAAGAGTTGTTGAATTCAGCACGTGAACGAGTAAACTTCTTCTGCCCTTCTGTTAAGTCCGGTGTATCATCAAATAACAAACCTTGTTTATCAACGAGATAGAAATGTTTCTTAGCTTCTTGTGGTGATAGTCCAGCACGAACTAATTCATCGTACATCATTGATGCAATTCCGATACCTGCACTACCGGCCCCAAAGGTTAAGAATTTCTGATCAATAATTTTTTCGCCAGAGATATTTAAAGCTCCCAAAACTCCTGCAAGGGAAATGATCCCTGTTCCTTGGATATCATCATTAAAGGTCAATATTTGATCTTGATACTTATCTAAAAGAACAGAAGCATTTGCACGGCCAAAATCTTCAAAGTGAAGTAAAGCTTCTGGGAATAACTCAGTGGAAGTTGAAACGAATTTGTCAACGAAATCCAAGTAGCTTTTACCTTGGACCCGCGAATGACGGTTACCTAAATATTCAGGATCATCTAGTAATTTTTGATTATCAGTGCCCACATCTAAAACGACTGGCAGCACTTGAGAAGGGTCAACCCCAGCAGCAGCGGTATAGACCATCAATTTACCAACGGCGATGTCTACGCCGTTAACGCCCCAGTCACCGATACCAAGGATACCTTGTGAGTCTGTGACGACGATCAAACGAATGTCACGGTCGCTTGCAGCGTTTGCTAAAGCTTCCTTGACATGGTCAGGATCGTCGATAGACAAGAATGCGGCATATTGTGGATCGACGAATAACTGACCATATTGTTCAATAGAATCTGCAATCGTTGGGTCATAGACGACAGGCATGAACTCAGTAACGTGCTTCCCCATCAATGAAAAGAAAAGGATGCGGTTAGTATTGAAAATATTCATCAAAAACAGCCGTTGTTCAAGGGCAGAATCTTTACTCTTAAATTGGTCATAGGCCTGTTTTTCTTGTTCATCTAAAGTTTGAACGCGAGGAGGAAGAGTACCAATTAAACCATATTTTTCTCTCTCTTCGTTAGTAAATGCGGTGCCCTTGTTCTTGAAGGGATCGTTTAAAATGTTCTGTGCATTTTCCATGGTAAAACCTCCTAATTAAAACAGAGCGAAACGAGACGCCTAAGAGATGAGCATTATCGGACTTGGCCCTTATAGTGCGGTTTTGGTACTGTGAGGGCCAAGTTGGATAAGCGGAATCTCTTGTCTCGTGTAGCTCGACTAAAAACAGAGCGCAAACAAGCGGGAAGAAGCGAGCATTATCGAGCTCTGGCATTATGTCGCGATTTCTAGTGACGTGATGTCAGAGCTGGATAATGCTCGCTTCTTGCTTGTTGTAGCACGACTATGAAAACAGGGTGTAGCAGGCCGCTTTGGACCCGAGTACTAACGAGACCTACTATTATGGCGTGCGTTTTTCGCGCCGTGATAGTGGGGCTGGTTAGGCGGAAAGTCCAGGCTTGCGGAACTCGACTACAAAAGCAAAGAGCCAAGTCCAACTTCTGTTTTGCAAAACTTCAAAAGATTAATTTTTTATTCTTAACCTTTTGAACGACGCTTAGTATAGTAGTGTGATAAAATAATAGTCAAATCTTCAACTACTTATTATTATTATTTATAGGCTTTGCTAAAAGGTTGATATGGAGGTGCTTAAATGAACATAAAAGATTTAAAATATTTTGTGGACATTTTTGAAGAAAAAAATTTTTCTAACGTGGCCGCAAAAAGGGGTGTTTCACAGCCAACCATTACTTTAGCGATCAAACGTTTAGAGAATGAATTTGGAGCGAACTTATTTATACGCGATCATTCCCGTCAAAGGTTGGTACCTACAAGACAAGGGTTGCAGTTGTTGACACACGCGAAAAAAATGTTAACGGAACTAGAAGTAGCTAAAAAAGAATTGACTCAAATGGCGACCGGTAAAGTCCGATTGGGATTACCACCGATCATTGGTAACTATTATTTTCCTCGGATCTCACCAGCTTTATTTCGCAGTAAGTTGATCAGCAAAATAGAAACAGTTGAGGCTGGGTCGGCTGATCTGCGCACACGATTGATCAAAGGAGACTTGGATATAGCATTGCTTGGTTCACTGTCACCAGTTATTGACGAAGCTTTAAAAGTCGAAACTTTTGCCGAGTCAAAATTTAAAATCATCGTTTCTGAAAGTGATCCCTTAGCGCGGGCAGATCAGGTCAGTTTTAGCGATTTAAAAAAGAAAGATTTTATAGTTTTAAATAAGAGTTTTGTCCATGGGAAAGCTTTAAAGCAGCTCAGTCACCAGGCACATTACCGACCACATATCGTTTACCCAACAAGTGATATTCATATTTTAAAAGCATTAGTAGCTGAAAATTTGGGTATTGGTTTTTTGGCTGAATCTGCTATTTCTGAGACAGATCACTTACATTCATTGGGACTTACAGATAATGAACAACCAGTTTTTTATATGTCGACTGTGTATCGAAAAAATAAAATACTATCAGCTGATGAAAGAGATATTCTAAACCTTATACAACAAGGTTTACCACAGCCGTGACGACACATTTTTGTTTTGTAATGTTTATTTGTGTTAACAAATAAACATTTATTTAAAAAAACGTTTACAAGTTCTTGGATATAGTTTATACTAAACTTTGGATATTAAATGGATTGTTACTATTAGATTAGGCATGACCATAAGAGGTAAGTCAGTTCACTCAGAATTGTCGTATGCTCTTGTGGCCTTTTTTTGTCCAAATGTATGAAAGGAGGGTATTTTCTTGCTGGGGATCGTCCAAGTTTTAAATAATAATTGTGCAATCGTAGATCTGGGAAAGGGTCGCCAAGCGCTGGTCAAAGGCCGAGGGGTCGCTTACCAGAAAAGGAAGGGTGGTCAACTCGATAATGAGCGGATCGAAAAAGTAATGTATTTGGCAACTAAGGAGTCTCAACAAAACTTGGCGTTTTTGTTAAAGGACATTCCGATCAATATTGTAACGACGACATACGAAATAATTGATAATGCTAAAAGCAAGTATCAATACAGTTTGGCTGATTTTGTCTACGTTACTTTAGCTGATCATATCAACGGGATGTATAAGCATTTGCAAAATAACACCTATCAACGGACTCCAGTCCCTGATATGCAAGAACAATATCCTACTGAATACCACATTGCTGCTGACGGTTTGAAGATCATTAATGCGAATTTAAAAGTTTATTTTCCTAAAGATGAGATCAAGAGTATCGCTTTACACTTTATCAACGGCCGTAGTGAGGGCGAAGAAAATTTGACGGAGAATGAAACATCGCAGATCACTTCAGATCTGAATGACTTGGTACAAAGCATCTTGCAAAAAAATATGGTACTTAGAAGCAGCACTAATCAAAATTTTTATGATAGGTTAATGATCCATTTGGGTTACCTGGCTGAACGCTTATCCCAGCATCAACCAAGTAATGAGCAAGCAATAGTGAAGATCGAAGAAGAAATGAAAGTTTCTTATCCGCGCTCCTATCAAATTGCTCATGAGATCTACACAGCAATTTGTCGTGAATTGGATGCTGATCTAGGTGTCAATGAAGAATTGTATTTATTGATCCATATTCAACGGATCGTTAACGAGAAAGATAATGAAAGCGGTTTGAAACACAGTAAAACTAATTATTGATGACGAACGCTTGAGGAGAAAGTTAAAAGTTAATTGGAGGAATTACTAATGGCTACAAAAAATGATATTTCAATGGTAGGTTTTGCGATCGTTGCTTATGCCGGAGATGCAAAATCAGACTTGATCGAAGCTTTAAATCAAGCGCGCGATGGAAAGTTTGCTAAGGCTCGTGAATTAGTTGAATCTGCAAATAAAAACATCGTTGCAGCACATAATGAGCAAACTGATTTGTTAACCAAAGAAGCTGGTGGTTCTGACATGGACGTGACATTTATTATGGTTCACGGTCAGGACACTTTAATGACAACAATGATGTTGAAAGACCAAGTTGAGTATTTTATTAACGAATATGAAAGGATCGCTAAGATCGAAGAACGTTTAGATAAGGCAGGTCTTTAATTTATGAGTTTATTGAATAGAGTAAAGAGTCTACCGAAAGACTTTGTGTGGGGTGGAGCAACTGCCGCATATCAAGTAGAAGGAAGTACAAAGGTTGCGGGTAAAGGAAAAACAATGTGGGATGATTATCTGAAGGCTCAAGGGCGTTTTTCACCTGATCCTGCGAGTGATTTTTATAATCGTTACCCAGAAGATATCGCGCTTTCTAAAAAATTCGGCTTAAATGCGATCCGTGTTTCGCTTGCTTGGACGCGAATCTTTCCTGAGGGGTACGGCAAGCCTAACGCAGAAGGGGTTGCTTATTATCATCGCTTGTTTAAGGAATGTTTAGATAATGGAATAGAGCCTTATGTAAGTTTGCACCATTTTGACAGCCCACAAACGCTATTCGAAGATGGAGATTGGTTAAACAGAAAGAATGTTGACCACTTCGTAGATTATGCTGAATTTTGCTTCAAAGAATTCACAGAAATTAAAAACTGGTTTACGATCAATGAATTGATCTCTTTGGCATATTCTCAGTATATCCAAGGAAACTTTCCTCCTAACCATCACTTCGACGTGACAAGCGGGATCCAAGCGCAGCACAATGAATTAGTTGCTCATGCCCGCGTTGTAAATCTTTATAAGAAATTGGGTTTACCTGGACGGATCGGTTTGATCCACGTGATCCAGCCAATTTATCCGATCAATGATGAACCAGAAAATGTCCATGCTGCTAAACTACAGGACGCTTTCATGAATAAGTTCTTACTCGATGGAACTTTCTTAGGTTATTATTCAGATGATACGATGGCGTCTATCAATGAAATTTTGCGTTTGAATGACGCACATCTGGAAATTGAAGATGGCGATCTAGATATTTTAGCAGAAGCTGCACCACAAAATGATTTCTTTGGGATGAACTATTACCAAAATCAATTTATTAAGGCCTACCACGGCGAGAGTACCAATAGCTTTAATGGTACTGGCGATAAGGGGACTTCTTCCTTCAAGTTTAAAGGCGTCGGTGAAGCTGTTAAAAAGGAAGGCGTTCCTACGACTGATTGGGACTGGAACGTTTATCCAGAGGGTTTATATGATTCCTTAAAACGTGTAGCACACGACTATCCTAACTGCAAAACTATTTACATTACTGAAAATGGTTTAGGCCTTAAAGAAGAGAAACCTGCAGAAGGTGAGGTCTTAGAAGACGACAAGCGGATAGATTATATCGATCAACATATTGAAGTAATTTTAAGGGCGCGAAACGAAGGCGTCGATGTTCAAGGATACTTCGTGTGGTCATTACAGGATCAATTTTCTTGGGCCAATGGATATAACAAACGTTACGGCTTGTTCTTCATCGATTTTGAGACCCAAAAACGTTACATCAAAAAGAGTGCGTTGTGGTTTAAGGAATTAGCAGATACTATGAAATAACAGCGTAGTTTTGGTATCGTATGGCTAATGTTCGATAGCCGGACTTTTTGTTTCATAAAGTTATTAAAATCTTTGTTCAACAATATCCCCTTAAGGCGGATCGTTACTATTCAATTAGGCGTGACCGCAGTCGGGAAAGTACTGGAAACAAGAAAAACTTCTTGTTTGATGTGCTTTTTTCGGCTGCGGTTTTTTAATTAAGTGTTTTATTAATAAAAATTTTTTAAAAGGAGTGAGGATCTTTGAATGGTATTATTAAAGCGATAGAAAAACATCAATCTACGTTTGAAAAGATTTCGCGCAACATTTATTTACAAGCTATCAAGGATGGTTTCTTAGCCGCAATGCCGGTCATTTTGTTCTCAAGTATTTTTATCCTGTGTTCTTCTTTACCTAGTGTTTTTGGGGTAGAATTACCAAGTGGTTTGGCTGATTGGCTAAACAAAATTTATAACTATACTATGGGCGTAGTTGGAATGTTAGTGGCAGGAACAACTGCTCGTTGTTTGGCAGGTTCCATGAACCGCAGTAAAATGCCTGCCGGTAAAGCTATCAGTGAAGTTTCAGTTATGATCGCAGCGATCTGTGGGTTCTTATTACTCGCTGTTACTCAACAAAAAGACGGATCATTTGTTACAGCTAACATGGGTACAAATGGTATTTTGTCAGCATTTGTTTCTGCTTTCTTGACAGTAAACGTTTATCGTTTCTGCATTATTAAGGATATTACTATCCATATGCCTAAGGAAGTACCAGGGACGATCGCGCAAAACTTTCGTGATATCTTTGCGTATTCATTTTCGGTTTTAGGTTGTGCTCTTATTGATTTTCTAGCACGTCAATTTGTCAAAGTACCATTTGCTGAAGTTATTGCCAAATTATTCCAACCATTGTTTAATGGTGCAGAATCATACTTTGGTATGGCTTTGATTTGGTTTTTGATCCCGTTGTTCTGGTTTGTGGGTGTACATGGGCCCTCAGTTGTTAAACCAGCTATCGAAGCGCCATTGTTTGGTAACACAACGTTAAACTTGGCTTTGCAAAAGGCTGGAGAACATCCATCTCATGCTTTGACAGAAAACTTTGGTAACTTTGTTGGTGAACTTGGTGGTACTGGTGCAACATTAGTTGTTCCATTTATATTTATGCTTGCAATGCGTTCGAAACAGTTAAAAGCTGTTGGGAAAGCATCATTCATTCCGGTAATGTTTGCTGTTAACGAACCGCTATTGTTTGCTGCTCCAATGATCTTAAATCCATATATGTTTGTGCCTTTCGTTTTGGCGCCAGTTGCGAACGTCTTGATAGGTAAAGCATTTATTCAATTCTTCGGGATGAACGGATTTATGTATGTCTTGCCATGGGCTACTCCAGGTCCGATCGGGACATTCTTAGATACTGGCTTCCAACCAATATCGTTAGTCTTTATTTTGGCTTTATTAGTGGTTGATGTTTTGATCTACCTTCCATTCTGTCGTGCCTACGATAAAGAGTTGTGCGATCAAGAAGCTGCAAAATTAGCAGAAGAAACAGCTGCAGGTGACACAGCAGTTGAAACTGTTCCAGTCACCGGAGATCCATCTGAAGTTGGCACAATCGAACCAGAAACGGTCGAGCCAGTAGAAACTTCAGAACCAAAAGATGTTGCTGTGGATAGTGTAAGTAAAGGATCTGCTGATCCAACTAAAGTTTTAGTTCTTTGTGCCGGTGCAGGGACAAGTGAGTTGCTTGCTAACGCACTTAAAGAAGGTGCAGAAGAATATAACGTTAATTTGACTGCCCGGGCAGGAGCTTATGGTTCGCATTACGATATTTTACCTAATTTTGATGTTGTTGTTTTAGCTCCACAAGTTAAGACATATTATAACGATATTAAGAAAGATACCGATAAGTATGGAATTAAATTGATTGCAACTCAAGGTAAACAATACATTGACTTAACTCGTGCTCCAAAAGAAGCCATTGAATTTGTGATGAGTAAGTTGCATGGAGACGATACAACAAATGAATAAGTGAAATAGTAACACGGGATCCTACGACATAGAGAAGATCCCGTGTTTTTGGTAAATAATATTGAGAAAAATTAATTTTAGTGGTGGTATGAGATCAAATCCCTCGCTATTTAATGGAGAATGAAAATGATATTTTATCGTATGTTAAGCCTGACCTTATTCAATTGGTTGTGAACAATTAATTATGGTACTTTTAACATAAATAGCGTATAAAGTGATACAATAATCTGGTATTACATTATTATTCACAGATTTTTGGGGGGAAAGAAAATGCAAAAGAAGCGAGAAACATTTTGGCGAAAATTATGGCGCTCGATTTGGCTCGGGTTGATCGGCGGTATCGTTTCAGGTTTTGTTAAAATCGGTTGGGAAGGCCTAATGCCACCCCGTACACCGCTAAGAGACGCAACTAATCCACCGCAGCATTTGATGGAGCAAATGGGTGTTCCATATAAAATAACTCATGCGTCTTTTGTTTATTCAGGTAACCAAGTTCAATTTGTCAGTTTGATCTTACACTTTGGATTTTCAATTGCAGTCGCTATAGTATACTGTTTGATCGCAGAGTACTGGCTAAAGGTTACCTTTTTACAAGGTACTGTTTATGGGTTCGTGATCTGGATCTTATTCCACATTATTTTATTACCTGCATTAGGCACGGTTCCCGGACCTTGGGATCAACCATTCCAGGAACATCTGTCTGAATTTTTAGGACATCTATTGTGGGCTTGGGTATTTGAAATTTGTCGGCATGATCTTAAAGCTAGAGAAGAACACTTGGCTGTCGATTAATGGTTCATTTATAAGACATAATGTATTGGCCTTCAAAAGTTGGGTTTTCCTGATTTTTGGAGGCCAATTTTTATAAAAAATACAACGTGTAGGCAAGAGTATTGGTCTTCGTATAGGAAAAGTTCTTTTGACAGCGGATACGTAAGCGCTTTATAATTTAGACATGTCATTTTTTAAGGAGGAAATAATTTTATGAAAGGTTGGATTTTTGAAAAAACGCACAAGCCCTTAGAACTGCAAGAGGTTGCTGAACCGATCGTTACTGCTGATTCAGTGCTAGTCAATATTAAGGCTTCGGGTTTGTGTCATACGGATGTCACCATGGTTGATGATCCAGGTTGGATGGCGATGACTAAACCGCCAGTTATTTTAGGTCATGAAGGTGCAGGTGTCGTTGAAAGTGTTGGCGAAGATGTCACTAATTTTAAACCGGGAGACCGTGTAGGCATTTGCCCGATCGATCCAGCTACTAAAGTTGCTATCGGTGGAGGTAAAGACGGGGTATATGCCGAGAAGGTCAATGTTCCAGCAACACAGCTCATCAAATTACCAGATAATGTTTCTTTTGTTGAAGGTGCTGCAGCTACCGATGCTGGTATGACTTCTCATCATGCGCTTTTTGGTCTTGGTGGAGCAAAAAAGGGCATGAAGGTCGGTATCATCGGGATCGGCGGACTGGGAGATTTTGGCGCACAGATGGCAGTCGCTGCTGGCTGTGAGGTTTTGGCAGCAGATCCTAAACCGGAAGCTCAAGAGATCGCAAAGGGATTCGGTGTCAAGAAAGTATTTAAAGACGCGATCGAATTTAAAGATGAACAACCAGACCTGATCGTTGACTATGCCGGCTTTGGTTCAACAACAGCACATGCAGTAGAAGCCGTAAAGACTGATGGAACGATCGTTGTTGTAGGAATGGGTGTCTTGCACTCCGACATTAGTACTTGGGACCTAACTACTAGACGTCTTAAGATCTTTGGCAACAACGGCGGCGGTATCGATGATATTGCTAAAGTTTACAAGTATTTTGCAGATGGTACATTGAAACCAACTTTGCATACTATTCCATTTGAAGACATTGACAAAGGTTTAGATGAATTGAGAGCAGGTAAGGTTTCAGGACGTTTGATCGCTACACAGGAATGAAAAGTATAAAAAATACCGGCCTTTTGAAGGGTCGGTATTTTTGGGATTACATATTTTGTATGAACAATTTGATAACTTATGATCAAAAAGTCTCTCCTTTTTAAGAAGATTAAATTGGGATTTACAATAATTTGATAAATATAGAAGCGATGACGACCGATGCAACTGAAACTGTAGCGAAGCCGCCAACTAACATTTTGGGAAGAATGTTATCTAAAAGAACTTGTTCTTCATCCTCAGTTGCAGCTACATTGTGGCAAACTTCGGTTGTTAGGATATAGTCAGCTGGAAAACCGAACAGGGCGGTCAAGGAACAGGCAAATGCCATAGCACCGCTCATTCCTAATGGTTTGGCTAAGAGCCACGAAGCTAGGAACATCCCTGCGAGTCCCAAGATAACCAAAACTATGATCTGAATGATCACCTGGCCCATGATTGCCGGTGTAGTAATATTGAGTTGGGAAAAGACGTAGGCTAATAAACCATACATCAACCACTGGAAGACACCAGCCCTACTGAGAGCATTGTCTTCTAAAAATCCGAGTTCATGGGCGATCACTCCAAAAATAAGGCAAACGACATTGGCATTGATAGCATTATTGGTGAGTAAAGAAAACCCATTTGCTAGCAAGGCAACGATACCGATCCGCAAGAGGATAAAAGCTGATGTTTGATATTCTGCCGGCAGAGTAAATAGTTTTTTGGAAGTCTCCTTTTTTTCTGGGCCTTCATCTTTTTTCGGAGCTGCTTTGAGATGACCACTACGGTATTCACCTACTAAACGGTGTCCTTCCTTTTTTAGCATCCACGAAGTCAGCGGATAGCCGACAACTGAATGCAAAACAAACATTGCAACAGGCAAAGCGATCAAAGCTGTTGCTCCGACTGATTTTAGACCGCCGGTCATTAAGAGAGCTGCTACCAAACCTCCTGTTAATGGTGGGATAGCTGCAATGACTGTTCGCCAGTCGAAGATAAATGTCCCGATAGTCAGGGTCAAGATGATAGTTCCGATCACTCCTAAAAGTGCGATACAGACAGCTTTCCATTGCTGCAGAAGCTTTTTCAGACCCATCAGCGTCCCAAGATGGACTAATAATAGGGAAATACACACTCCAGAAAAAGTTTCTCCGAAAGAAGCCTGAGCAACAATGTTTTTGGGTAAGACAGTCCAATAACCTATAACAAATAAAACTGCACTTACAAACACTGATGGAATATAAGCCTTTGTGGCAGTTGAGACCCATTCGCCGATCAACATGAACAGCATGACGATAGTAAAAGCAAAAACAAATTGCATAAGCAGGCACCTCTTTACATTTTGATGATAAATATTATTATTTTATAATAATAATGCAAATAATCTAATTTTCAATAGTGACAATGAGAATTTTCTGTGGTAGTTTAAAGTGAGATGTACGCTATTGTTTCATGCCATGTGAAAAATAAGGTAAGCAATAATGGATGGAGGGCTTTCTCATGAAAATTTTATATAACAATTTGAATTTATTTGTAGGAACAGAAGAAAAATTATTGCTGATGCCTGGTTGTTGGTCGATGCAGATGGAAGAGTTGAAAAATATGGGACACGGGAAGCTCCTGATTCGCAACATCAGGTCGATCTAGGTGGTAAGTATGTTATGCCAGGATTGATCGATGCTCATACTCATATCATGATGGATCCGATAAGCAACAAGATGGATCACATGACAGAAACAGATGTTACTGTAGCAGGATTACATAACCTCAAAGAATTACTTCAGACTGGTGTGACGTCGATCCGCGATTGCGGTTGTGCGTTTAACGCCGATATTAAATTGGCACAAATAGCAGCTGAAGGATCTTTTGAGATCGAAGGGCCACAGATCATTGCTTCTGGGAGGCCGATGTCTATCACCGGCGGACATGGTGATTTTGTTGAAGGATGGGAGGGCGACACGACTTGGGGCTACATGACTGATTCGGAAGATGAGATGCGTAAATCGGTCAGAAAAGCCTTCAAGTATGGTGCCAAAAATATAAAGGTCATGTCGACTGGTGGCATAATGTCACCAACTGATCAAATCGATGATACAGAACTGAGTTTGGCAGAATTGAAGGTGGCAGTTGAGGAAGCTCATTCTAAACATATGACTGTTGCTGCCCATGCTGAAGGTGACCGTGGGATACATAACGCAGTCTTGGCAGGCGTTGATTCGATCGAACATGGCTCTTACGTGACTGATGAAGATATAGCAATAATGATCAAACAAGGGACCTTCTTAGTGCCGACTTTGATTGCTGGATACACGATCCCGAAATATGGAGAGGGTAAATTACCGCAATACATGCTAGACAAAGCAAAAGATTTCTTGGATAAGTATTTTGAACGGATCGGTGTTGCGATCAAAGCTGGAGTTAAAGTAGCATTTGGTACTGATTCTGGTACGCCATTTAATGGATTTAAGGATGCTGCGTTTGAGTTGGAATTAATGACACGGGTCGGAGCTACGAACTATCAGGCTTTGGTCGCTGCTGGCAAGTCAGCGGCTGAATTGCTGCAGATCGCGGACGAATACGGTACGCTCGAGCCGGGTAAGTTCGCCGACTTTATCGTTTTAGATCAAGATCCACTGGCAGATATCACAGCACTCCAGCAAGCAGATAAGGCGGTCTATCAACATAGAGTCCAGAAATTTTAGAAATTGGGTAATGATCCATACACTTACGAATTAGAATGTTGTGTGTTACACAGTCGAATAGGTATAAAAAGGCGGGGTATAATGGTTAGTGTGATTAAAAATGTTTCTTTATTTGATGGAGTTCACGATAAATGGCAGGTCAATTCCTACGTTTCATTTGACAAAAAGACTGGAAAGATCACTGCTATCGGACAAGGAGAGCCACCGGCAAACGATGAAGGAAAAACTTTTGACGGACAAGGTAAGTTTTTGTTACCAGGGCTGATCAATGCTCATACGCATTTAATGTTGGATCCGTTGGGAAACAAGATGGATCATTTGTCTGAAACCGAAATTACCGTCAATGCTTTGCGGAGTTTGCAATTGTTGATCAATGCAGGCGTGACCTACATTCGTGATTGTGGCTGTGCATTTGATACGGATATTAAGTTAGCTGATTTGATGAAAGAAGGGCGAGTGTTTGGGCCAGAGATCATGCCTTCAGGCCGTCCGATGACAATGACCGGTGGCCATGCTGATTTTGTTGAGGGAGTCGATGGTGATGTGGTTTGGGGACATATCACAGATTCTGCGGACGAAATGCGTAAGGCTGTGCGTGAGGAGTTTAAGTACGGAGCAAAAAATATTAAAGTGATGGCGACCGGCGGTGTTATGTCAGCTACAGATGAGATCGATGACATTGAGTTAAGTGAAGATGAATTGGAAGTTGCAGTGCAAGAAGCTCATTCTAAGCACATGACGGTGGCCGCGCATGCGCAGGGCAACCGTGGGATCCAGATCTCGTTGGAAGCCGGTGTTGATTCGATAGAACATGGGATCTACATCGATCAAAAACAGGCTCGTTATATGAAAGAACACGATATTTACTTGGTACCGACTTTAAATGCCCCAACTTGTATAGCTGAAAATGGACCAGGGATCTTGCCTGATTATATGCTTAGAAAAAACGATCAAGTTAAAGAAGATTTCTTTAAAAATATTGGAGCAGCAATTAAAGAAGGGGTCAAAGTCGTGGTTGGTACGGATGCAGGAACTCCTTTTAACCGCTTTGATAATGGTACAGCTAAAGAGATCGAATTACTGACTTCCGTTGGAGCAACTAATGCACAGGCATTGTTTGGTGCCACACGTTATGCAGCCGAATTATTACAGATCAGTGCTGATCATGGTACGGTAGAAATAGGCAAATATGCTGATCTGTTGCTGTTGGACTCAGATCCTCTGCAAGATATTACGGCCATAGAAAAGGCAAAACGCCAGGTCTTCAAAAAAGGACAGTTAGTGGCTGGGTAAATATGCTTAGAGTGAATCAACCACAATTCTTGACAAAAATAAACATGTCAGAAGGGCTAAAATATAGTTCTTTCTGACATGTTTTTTTGACTAATTTTAAATGAATGTATGAGACTTAGATTTTACGCCTTTTATAGTTCGTTTTACCGAGCTTTTCTCTGATCTGCTTTAGGCTGGATAGAACCGCCGCGAGCTTCTATCTGGATTCGCTCGGATCAAAGTCGCCTGGAGGTTTGCCTTTACTGTGAAACGCAGGAAAATTTTCTGACAGTGTGCTTTACCAAAATAAAAACACTTTTCATTACAGAAAGTGTTTTGTAATAAATAAATTATTATTGTTCAAATTCATTAAGGTAATTCCTTAGTTGCTATGAGTCCTTTAAGCCAATAGGCACTCTTTTTAGGGTAGCGTTCTTGTGTCTCAAAGTCGACAAAGAATAAGCCATAACGTTTAGAATAACCATTTGTCCATGAGAACATATCTTGCAAGGACCAAACGAAGTAACCTTTAACGTTGATCCCATGGTTGATAGCACGTAAAATTTCTTGCAAATGCAGTTTAATGTAATCTATTCGTTTTTGGTCATCTAAGGTCTTACCGGTAGCTGGTTTTTCTTCCTTGAGGCCTAAACCATTTTCGGTAATGTAAATATCTTGAACTTTGGGGTAGTTTGTGTGGATCCGTTCTAGCTGATCATATAGTCCTTGTGGGTTGATCGGCCAGTCCCAGTCCGTCATTTCTATTCCATCTGGTACACCGGATTCGCCGATCCCTTGGAGACGCGAAATAGATGATCCTTTTTTACCTGTACCGTTATGGAGCGTTTCCGAGATGCCATGATATTCTTTCATGTACTTACTGAAGTAGTAGTTTACACCAACGAAATCTAGTTGGTCAGCAGCTTGTTTAAGTTCTTCCATTTCACTAGACTTGATGTCGATTTTCTCTTGCTGGTTGGCTGCCAAGATCTCATTCATCAGTGCCAGGGTTTCTCGGCTATATTCGCCGCTTAATGTTCCATCTAAGAAAAGTCGGTTGTCTAAAACATCTTGTAATTTGGCAGCATGCTGATCGCCATTTTTGCTTGGGTCAAAGGCATAGACCGTTTGTAAGGCATGAACAACGCCAATCTGCCCGCTAATGTTTAATTTTCTAAAAGCGTTCACGACGCGGGCATGGGCTAGATTCAGATTATGCTCAGCTTGGAATGTTTTATGAAAATTGTACTTTTCACCAGGTGGAAAAGTTCCAGTAGTATATTGTTGTACAGCCATTGAAGTTGGCTCGTTGATCGTGATCCAGTAGTTGATCTCGCTAAATTCTTGGAAACAGAATTTAGCATAGTCAATGAATTTAGTAATATTTTCTTCGTTTAACCAGTCACCTGTTTGGTGCAAGGTTTCGGGTGTATCAAAATGGTGTAAGGTCACAAAGGGCTCAATTCCGTTTTTACGACACTCAGCAAACATGTGGTGATAATAATCGACACCTGCTTGTTCTACATTTCCACTCCCGGTCGGGAAGATACGTGTCCAGGCGATCGAGATCCGAATCGAATTGAGACCAAAGTCAGAGGACAACTTTAAATCTTCTGGATAGCGATGGTAAAAGTCACAGGCTGGTTCTGGGTCAAAGCGACCTTGTTTTTTCAAAAAGGGCTCCCACAAAACTTCACCTTTATTTCCTTCCTTAACTGCCCCTTCTGTTTGAAAGGCGGCCGTCGCACCGCCAAAATAAAAATCTGCGGGAAATTTCATGATAAGTTCTCCTTTTTTTTCTAAACTAAGCATTATTAATAAAATCAAATTTATTTACCCACTTATTCTCGGAAAGGTCGAAGTCAGACAAATAAAAATCTTTCCATAATTTGTGGTGTGGTAGTGATACAGTATTTTTCAAATCATTGCTCGCTTTTGCAGCTTAATTCGTGAAACTCATAAGCAGCCTGAAAGTGGATCATAGAAGCTGTTTTGATCTATATCTATACATTTTCAAATTAGTAATAGTTTAGTAAATAAAATTAATTACTACAGACGGGCAGATCAAATCGCTAGTTATAAAGCCAACGTATGAAGTAATACCTGTTTTTTGGACGGACAAATCACAGAACTAACGATATTAATTAAAAAACTACGGTGGAGTGATCATTACCTTAAAAAGAATGTTTCACGTGAAACGCCCTTCCTTGGTTCGACGTGGCTGTAACTTAAATTGCATGTTGAGAACCAATGTTGATTGGGTGATAAGGCGATATTTTATTTATCTACTGTTGATCACTATAATAAATCGTACTTTTGATCCCTTGATCATGGTTACCAAACTTGTTGCCAAAAATTGTACAGCCGCCAACGTTAGTAGCAGTTTCTTTAACTTCAAAACGCAGTGTCCAGGAATTCTTCGTTTTATCTATCATTTCAATAGTAGAATCACTTGCCTCTTGCCCATCAATATAAGATCCCTGTTTTGCAATGCGGAAAGATTTTAACAAACCATATTGATTCATATCGTTTTCGACCCATTTAGGCGTGTATCTTCCCCGCGTATCAGAGAAATCACCAGGACTCGTCCAGGTACCGAGTTCATGACCATCTAAACTAACGGTAATATCGGATAACCATTTGTTGTTAGAAAATGGAAATTCCGAACCTAATTCGACACTGATCTCTATCATTTCAAGTTGGTGTTCTTCTTTCTTTAAGTAATTTGGGATTTGATACTCAGTAAATCCTTGCCCAAACCAAAGCATATCTGCTTGATAGCGTTTGGGATCCATAAAATAACTTGGGTGATCAACTTCGCCGATAAAACCATTTGGGCCAGCTAAACCACAGGTTGGTTCAACGTCATAATTTGTAAATTGACCGATCGGTATTTCAACTTGCCAATTTTGAAAGGGGATATAAAGTTGTTTTGGAAAAGTGATTTGAATAGTATCAATATTAAGGCTGGCAATACGTTGGTTCCCCTGTTTTTCGGTACGTATAAGGCCAGCTTTTTCAAGTTTGTTAAGGTGTGATGCTGTTATCGGGCTACTTAAGTTGAGTTCTTTTGAGATGGCAGAAACATTCATTTTTTGTTGAGAAAGTAATTTAATAATTTTAATACGCACGGCACTATCTAAGGCTGCGAAAACGGGTAATGATTTGTCGGAAATATCCAGATCCATCAACTACACTTCCTTGCCATAATAATTATATTAACAATATACCATATAAGACGGCTAAGAAGCGAGAAAGTTAATATTTTTATTACTAATAAAAAGAAAGAAAATGTTATTGTTACGAATTTTTGTTAAAAAGCTGAACTTCGACTAATAAAATAATGTTTATATTAAATAAAATATATTTTATAAAAGTATTTAATAAAAAAGGTATTTACTTTGCTTTTTGTAAGTGCTAACATTTCTTCTATAGCAAGCATATACATGTGTAAGTTATTATTGGTAACATTTATATTAAGAAAGGAAAGTGTTATTTAATGGCTATTAAAGTAATGAATAAAGAAAACGGACCTAAAATAAGCAAATATATTTACGGTCAATTTTCTGAACATTTGGGTCGTGGTATATATGAAGGACTATACGTTGGAGAAAATTCTAATATTCCTAACGTAAATGGTATGCGTTCAGATGTTATTAGCGCATTGAAAGCAATTCACGTTCCGGTCCTGCGGTGGCCAGGGGGATTATTTGCGGATACTTATCATTGGCAACAAGGTATTGGTCCTAAAGACAAGCGTAAAAAGATCGTTAACACTAATTGGGGTGATGTGACTGAAGATAACTCATTTGGGACGCATGAATACTTTGAATTGTTAAAGCAGCTTGGAGCAAGTGCATATATTAACGCAAATATTGGTAGCGGTACCGTTCAAGAAATGGCCGAATGGGTCGAATATATGACCATGCCTGGTGAATCTCCAATGTCAGATTTACGTCAAAAAAACGGCCGACAAGAACCGTGGTCTTTAAAATTTTTTGGAATAGGAAATGAGAATTGGGGCGGCGGCGGAAACATGCGACCGGAATATTATGGTGATCTTTATCGACAATATCAAACATTCTTACCTCAATATAATAAAGATTCTCCTATTTATCGGGTTGCTTGTGGTCCCAACGAAGACGATTATAATTGGACAGAGACAGTCATGAAAAACTGCTCACAGTTTATAGATGGTTTAAGCCTGCATTATTATACGCTGCCTACAAGTGACTGGGATCATAAAGGCCCCGCCACTGACTTCTCAGGTAGAGCATGGTACAAAACAATGGAGCGTGCTAGTCTTATGGATCGTTTGTTGACTAATCATTCAGCCATTATGGACAAATATGATCCTGAAAAGAAGGTTGATTTGATCGTTGATGAATGGGGAACATGGTTTGACGTTGAGAAAGGAACGAACCCTGGATTCTTATATCAGCAAAATACGATTCGCGATGTATTGTCAGCAGCAATAACGCTCAACATTTTCCACGAACATGCTGACAGAGTTTATATGGCAAATATTGCACAAATGGTTAATGTTTTACAGGCAATGATATTGACTGACGGTGAAAAAATGTTGAAAACACCAACTTACTATTTGTTTGATATGTATCAAAAACACATGGATTCCACGGTGGTCCATATGGATAGCGAAGATACATTTCCTGAGCACGTCACTTATACTGCATCGAAAAAAGAAGGCCAGCTTACTATTTCTCTTGGAAATTACGACATCCATCAGGATCGCGATTTAGAATTTATTTTTGAAAAGGCTCCCTCAATTATCAAGGAAGCAACCATTATAACTGCCAATGAAATAGATGCTCATAACACTTTTGCTGATCCAAACAAAGTAACGTTACAGCCATTTAAGGGCGTGTCTATACATTCTGGTAAGGTCCATATTAACCTACCGGCTATGAGTGTTGTCTCACTCACGTTGGCATAATTTACTAAACTTAGGGAGGGTTATTTATGAGTTGGCTTAAAAGTATCAAAAGTCCCTATAACTCATTTGGAAAGTTTTGGTCATTCATTGTTTCTGAAATGTCATTTAACTTTATTTGGCCTGTAATTTCCACTTATTCAGGTTTTTGGTTAGTAAAATATGCAAATTTTTCTCATGCTAATGTTGGGTCAGCCTTTGCGATGATGTCCTTAATGGGTTTGATATCTGCCCCGATAATAGGATATATTGGTGATAAAGTCCTCGAAAAAAAATATTTGTCGTACGCCATTGCAATATTGTCAGCACTTTTGTTTTATTCGACTACAAAAGTGCAATTAAAGCTGTAAGAACTTGTCATTATCCTAACTGAACAGCTTAGTAAGAATTATGTGATCAATATGTCACGACAGAAAAAACGATCCAGTTTGGTAAACAATACCAAACGGAATCGTTTTTTGTGTGCTGCCATTTTTACTATCGCTTGTTGTTCATTTTGGCTGCGTCTGCTAGTGGGCAGCCAATATCGTCACAAGAATGGCAATCAGCTGCGCCATGATTTTTGATAAATTTCTTGTAAATTACATATGCAAAAAAGCCAAAAATCAAAATTCCTAAAATTATCGTTGCTGTCATTAATTAATGCCTTCTTTCAAGGATGTTTTACAAGTTTACTTAAGCTAATGCTTCATTTTTTTCGAGAGACTTGTCTTTTTTGATGATTAAGCCATATGCGACTATGGACAATCCAGTAATGGCATATAAAATGTTGGTTCCATTAAAACTGCCAGTCAAGATTAGCCAACATTGATAAATCGAAAGGGCAGTGATATATGCCAGACATGTTTGGTAGAAGACCGCACGCAAGGTCCACATTTTGTCACCATATTCTTTGTACATTGTGCCGATCGCTGCAAAACAAGGAGCACATAATAAGTTAAAGACCAAAAAGGCGTAGCCGGCCATCGGTGTAAATGTTCCATTAAGAGCCTGGGCGAATGATTGAGCTGAATTGCTTCCAAAGGCTAACCGTAATGTTCCAACACAATTTTCTTTGGCGATCAATCCAGCAATGACGGCCACTGTTGCGCGCCAATCGCCAAATCCAAGCGGTGAAAAAACAGGCGCAAACAAACTGCCGATTGTTTTTAACATGCTGTGGTTTTGATCGACCATGTTCATTTGCCAGTTAAAGGAAGATAGAAACCAAATTAAAACGCATGAGGCAAAAATGATCGTACCTGCTTTTTGGACGAAGCTTTTACTTCGACTCCATACATAATGCAAAATATTACTTGGACGAGGGAAGTGATATGCAGGCAGTTCCATGACGAAAGGCTGTGGCGGTCCGGAAAACATGCGAGTTTTCTTTAGAAAAATACCTGATCCAACTACCGCTAACATTCCAATGAAATAAGCAGAAGGAGCGACCCAACTCTGACCGCGGAAAAATGTTCCGGAGATCATTGCGATCACAGTTAATTTAGCTGAGCAAGGCATGAAAGTAGTTAACATGATCGTCATTTTACGATCTTTTTCGGATTCGATCGTTCGTGTAGCCATGATGCCAGGGACACCACATCCCGTTGAGATCAGCATCGGAATAAAGGATTTACCCGAAAGATTAAAACGATGAAAAATGCGATCCATTACAAAAGCGATCCGTGCCATGTACCCACAATCTTCCAAGATACCTAGACATAAAAACAACATCATAATTTGTGGGACAAAGCCAAGTACAGAACCAACACCACCGATGATCCCATCGATGATCAAACCTTTCATCCACGCGGCAACGTGCCAGCTATTCAAGAGACTGCCAGTTATATCGGGGATCCATTTGCCAAATAAAACATCATTGACCCAGTCAGTACCGATAGTTCCAACTGTTTGGATCGATAAGTAATATACTAACCACATTACTAGTACAAAAATCGGCAATGCCAGCCATTTGTGAGTAACGATCCTATCGATCCGATCACTGATGCTCATTTGAAAATCTGCTTGATCGACTACACACATTGCCATGATTTGAGCAACGTAATCATATCTGGCATTTACAATAATGCTGTCACTGGAATCAGCAAAGATCTTTTCAGCGGTTTTGATAATGTCTTCGATCTCTTGTTCTTGTTGAACGCTCAGTTTAATTTCTTGTTTGACTTCTTCGTCGCGTTCGAAAAACTTGATGGAATACCAACGTAATTTTGATGGTGCAACGTAGCTTCGGATCTGTTGGCTGATCATTGTTAACGCAGATTCTAAACGATCATCATATTCTGGATAAGGGTATTTAGGAGGTTCTTTAGCAGAGTTTTGAATTTGTTTGACTAAATCAAGAACATTTTCTTTTTTAACTGCGCTTAAAGAAACTACTGGAAGTGAAAGTAAGTACTCCATTTTTTTCAAATTGATCGTGCGACCTTGTTTTTTCAACAAGTCTTTCATGTTTAGAGCCAGCACCATCGGCAGGCCTGTTTCCATTAACTGCAACGACAGGTATAGGTTTCGTTCTAAGTTGGTGCTGTCCAAGACATCTAAGATCAGATCTGGCGGCTGTTCAATTAGATATTTACGCGAGATCCGTTCTTCTAGCGTATAAGGAGAAAGTGAATAAACACCTGGTAAATCAAGAAGCGTCATTTCTCTGTCACTTTTTAAATGGCCCATCTTTTTTTCAACGGTCACGCCCGGCCAATTACCTACATATTGACTTGCACCTGTCAGCTCGTTAAATAAGGTCGTTTTCCCGCTATTTTGATTTCCTGCAAGTGCAACTAGACTCATAGCTGTAGCTCCTTCACTAAGATTTTTGCTGCGTCACTCTTGCGAATACTTAATTTGTAACCACGTACTTGTAATTCGAGCGGATCACCCAGAGGAGCAACATGATAGACCTGGATAAGTGTGTTACGTGTTAAACCCATGTCCATTAAGCGTTTACGAACAGCCCTATCACCTGTTAGCTGGTAAACTACACAGGAACTATGGAGCGGGATATCTGTTAAGGGCACTGCGGGTGTGTTTTCTGACTCATCTAAAGGAGTAACGGTAATTTGTTCTGCCATTGATCGGCTAACAGCTAGACGCTGACCAGCAAGGTAAATTACTAAGCCACTCCCGCTTTTAGCGGAATTTATTACAGTGACCAGTTTTCCTATACTTAAGCCTAATTCGGCAAGTCTCGTGGTTAAGGCGTGGTCTCCAGATACTTTAGTGATAATGTATTTTTGCTGGGCTTGACCAGTTAACAGAGTGGGCATCGGTTTTCCTTCTTTAAAATATAATTGAGAACGATTTTCATTTAGCTTAAAAGTAGCACATTGTGAATTTGTATTCAATATTATTTGCTTAGAAAATGATTGTAGACAATATTGTTTGTGGAGAAAACTTGAATTTTTGGGGTCACTATTAAGAGGCTTATGTCGAGAAGTGTGATGTTTTTAATAAAAGCAACGGTTAATATTTTTGGGTTTGCTAAAAATAGAATCGAGTACATTAAATTTACAAAGAGTAAGTGCATGGGTTGAATATAAGCTTAATGAGTTGCATTTTGCTACGTTAGTTGGTATCTTATACTTAAATAGTCGTGCAAGACTGAATTTACATTAATTATCCAGCAAAAATAAGTTTTTACATTAAGGATGCGATCAAATGGTTAAAAAATATGATGTGGCCGTAGTGGGTGCTGGCCCAGCTGGCTTAACTGCCGCCTTATATGCTTCGCGAGCAAACTTGTCTGTTTTGCTCTTAGATCGCGGGGTCTATGGCGGACAAATGAACAATACAGCAGAAATTGAAAATTACCCAGGGTTTGATTCGATCCTTGGACCAGACCTATCACAAAAGATGTATGATTCTGCTGTTCGGTTTGGTGCTGATTATGCTTATGGAACTGTCCAGGATGTAATTGATAAGGGCAACTATAAGTTGATCAAAACTGATGGAGATGATCATGAAACCAAAGCATTGATCGTCAGTACTGGATCTAAATACCGTAACTTAGATGTCCCTGGAGAAGAAAAATATCGTGGACGAGGTGTTTCTAATTGTGCAGTTTGCGACGGTGCCTTTTTCAGAGGGAAAAACGTTGTAGTTGTTGGTGGCGGCGACTCTGCAATTGAAGAGGGAGAGTATTTAACACATTTAGTTGATAAAGTTACGATCATTCATCGGCGTGATCAATTGCGTGCCCAAAAAATTTTGCAGGATCGTGCATTTAAAAATGAAAAGATCGATTTTGTCTGGGATAGCAACGTTCAAGAAATTGTTGGCGACGGAAATAAGGTTACTAGTGTTAAGGGAGTCAATAATAAAACTCAAAAACCATTTGAATTTGCTACCTCAGGTGTCTTCATTTATGTTGGCCTTGAGCCGATGAGTGATCCATTCAAAAACCTGGGTATTACAGATGAAAATGGCTGGATCCCTACTAATGAACGGATGGAGACCCCCGTGCCTGGAGTTTTTGCAGTTGGAGATGTTCGTCAAAAAGAATTGCGGCAGGTAGTAACTGCCACGGGGGATGGTGGAATTGCTGGTCAGGCGGCTTATCAGTACGTTGCGGCATTAACTGATCCCCAAAATATAGTAAGGTCTGCTTAGGTAAAGAAAGTGTACAAATTAGTGAAATGAATTTGGAAGCTCAGCCTTATTTTTAACGTATGTTTGGTAATTGCTTTATGAAAAAACGGTATCTTATGTGTGCGTGGCCTAGAAAACTGTGACCAGTATGAAGTTATTATGGAAAGGATGAGCAACATGAATACGATCTATGATTTTAAAGAAACAGAAATGAGTGGCCAGGAAATCAATTTAGAAGACTACCAAGGTAAAGTGGTGATCATAGTTAACACTGCCAGCAAGTGTGGCCTGGCACCGCAATTGGAAGCACTTGAAGGATTGTATAAAAAGTATCACGATCAAGGCTTGGAAGTTTTAGGATTACCCTCTAACCAATTTCATCAGGAATTGAGCGAGGATGAAGAGACCAGTGATTATTGCCAGCGTCACTATGGAGTTACTTTTCCAATGACAAAACGTATAGTGATCAATGGTGAAGATGAGGATCCTTTATTCACCTTTTTGAAAGATTCTTCTGGGAATGGCAAGATCAAATGGAATTTCACCAAGTTTTTAGTTGGTCGGGATGGAAAACTGATCCATCGTTATGCCCCAGTAACTAAACCAGAAAAAATGGAAGAACAGATCGTTGAGGCATTAAAGTAGTAAATAGGCAACTTTTAATTTTGCCATGTTCGAAAGTTGATTATTTTCTTTTGTGCATTTTAAAATATTTTTTTGGAAATTGTCGGAATTAGTTGTTGAAAATTCTCATTAATATAGCCTGAATAATTTAGCTTTCGTCATGCCCGGATCTAAGCTAGAAAAGATGGAAGAGTAGGACGATAAAATGTCAACTTCCATTAGTCGTTTCACGAAAGCCTATACAGCATTTAAAGAAATAAATAGTTTTCTAGTGATTTGATCAACTGGTATTTATTACAATGAACCTTTATGCAGAAAATGTGATACAGAACTCCTTTTTTGGAATTTTGTATCACATTTTCTTATTTATTCATAATACAAAAGAGAGATCGACAAGTAGGGGGCATATCACCATGCATAATATTTTTGATCGACTAGAACTATTGTCATTTAAAGAAAAATGACGTACAGTAAAGTTAATAAGGGTAAACGATTACCGAAATTTTATGTATAAGGAGACTGCTATGACTGAAATATTGACGATAGGTGAGCCGCTCGCTGTATTGGCTTCAAATCAAATGGATGTACCTCTGGATAAGGCTCAACATTTTGATAGATACGCCGGTGGGGCGGAATTAAACGTAGCAACTGGAATAAGCAGGTTAGGACACACAGTAAGTTATATAGCACAAATTGGCGCTGATCCATTTGGAAAGTTTGTCCGTCGAGTAATTGAACAAAGAGATATTGGGTCTGAATATGTTAATGTTGATCCTTCCCATTGGACGGGTCATCAAATTAAAAATGTGGTTTCAAAAGGAGATCCAACAGTTTTTAATTTTAGAAGTGACTCAGCATCTGCACATTTTGATATAAATAAAATCGATCAGATCAGTTTGAATACTGTTAAGTACGTACATTTGACTGGGATTTTTCCGTCATTATCGGCAGCATCTAAAGAAGCTTTTGAAAAATTACTCCAAAAAGCATCTATAGAGGATGTACCTGTTTCTTTTGATACTAACTTAAGGCCAGATCTTTGGCCGGATAAAGGAACAATGATCCGTGAAATTAATCATTACGCAAATCAAGCGGACATCGTATTACCAGGCGTTGGTGAAGGGGAGATCTTATGCGGTAGTAGAAAACCAGAAGAGATCGCCGATTTCTATCTAAAAAGTCCAAAAACTCGAATCGTTATCGTTAAAGTTGGAGCAAAAGGGGCATATTATAAGACTAAAGATGGGGAACAAGCATTTATTCCAGGCTTTAAAGTCGAGGAAGTTAAGGATACTGTTGGAGCTGGGGATGGCTTTGCTGTCGGTATATTAACAGGTTTATTAGATAGACTTTCATTAGCAGATGTCATTCAAAGAGGAAATGCAATTGGTGCCTTGCAAGTGCAAGTTTATGGTGATAATAATGGCCTACCTATTTATGAACAACTGTCAGACTTTTTAGAAAACAATAGAGTAAATTAAAAAAATCTGCTAACAGCTTACTATGATAACTGCTAGCAGATTTTTTAAAATTTTGTTGGAACTACCGTTATTGGCTGGAAGTCGCTTTGGTCATTTAATAATTTAAGTAGGATATTGCCGGACATTTTTCCCATTTGAAAGGGGTCCTGGGTGATCATCTTAGAATCGGACCAAATAGCTGAGACGAGGTTTGTATCAGCAAAGCCTGAAATTTGGGTTTTATACTTGGTTAAATCATTGTTGGCAATTAAAGAAGGCAGAAATTCAAGCAACCACCTCTCCTTAAGTGAGAAAATAACTGTCTTTTTTGTTGATTTGTCCAGTAATTGATGAAGCTGCTGCACGATCGAGTGATGATCATAGGCTTTTTCATCTATTTCTATGATTTTCACATCTGGATATATTTCCCGTATACCTTTAAGCCGTTCCTGTCTAGTTGATGCAACAGAGATGGGTGAAGAGAGAACGATTGCTTGTTCATAGCTACTTTTTTTAAAATATCTAGCTGCAGTTAAACTGGCTTCATAATTGTTACTAAGGACTTGAGGCCATGGAGAGTAATTTAGCGGTCTGTCAAGCGTAACGATAGGCATACTACGACGGACTTCTGATTGAATAGTTTGAACATTACTGCCCAAAGGTTGCAAAATAAGGCCATCGTAAGTATTGATCCCTACCTCGTTGATCAGTTGTTTTTCTTTGTTTTGGTCAGAATTTGTGTCTAGCATGACAGTTACATAACCAGCATGTTCTAAAATGGAACATGCACCTTTAAACAGTTCAGTCGAAAAAGAATCAGAAATATCAACAACAACGATCGCTATTGTTTTACTTTGGCTTGTAATTAGAGTACGTGCCGCTGCATTTGGTACATAGTTTAGCTTTTCTATGGCATCGTTAACTCTTTGTCCAGTTGATTTTGACATATGACTCATTTCACCGTGTAAGAAACGAGAAACTGTTGCTGTAGAAACGTTAGCTAATTGAGCAACATCTTTGATACTTACTTGTTTGTTTTTCATCATTTTCCTCTGCTTACTTGAACATAAAATTTATGTGATGATTATAACATATATTCGATAAATGGTTGTATTTTTTAAGGTAAAGGATTACCATAAAAATGGTTATGGCTAAATTTTAAATAAATTTGGAGGGTGTATTATGCAAAAAACAGAAACAGTAATGGCTGTTAAAAAGGCTGGGGTCGTTTCAGTAGTCAGAGGGAATTCTAAAGAAGAAGCTTATAAAACTGCTGTTGCATGTATTAAAGGCGGAGTTAAGGCAATCGAATTAACATTTACTGCTCCCAAAGCTGATGAGATCATTAGTGAGTTGAGAGAAGAATATGCAGAAGATCCAGATGTAGTCGTTGGTGCTGGTACCGTTTTGGATGTTGTTACTGCGCGGATAGCTATTATGGCGGGTGCAAAATTCATCGTTAGTCCTTCTTTTGATAAAGAGACTGCTTTGCTATGTAATCAATATCAGATCCCATATATGCCTGGTTGCATGACTATTACGGAAATTCAGACAGCTATGCGTTATGGTGCTGAAATTGTTAAGGTATTTCCAGGAAGTGTTGTTGGTAAAGGATTCATTAAAGCTATTAAGGCTCCACTTCCACAAGTTAATGTGATGCCTACTGGTGGAGTTAACTTAGACAATATGCATGAATGGTTTGAAGTTGGAGTTGAGGCAATTGGAGCGGGTAGTAATTTAACGGGCACTGCTGCTAAGGGCGACTTTGAAACTGTTGAAAAACAAGCAGAGTTATACCATAAAGAAGTTTTGCGTATTCAAGGAGAAGTTAAGTAATGAAAAAAATAGTTACTTTTGGTGAAATGATGTTGCGTTTAAAACCGGCAGAAAACCAGAGAATTATTCAAACTGATCAATATTCAGGGTTATATGGTGGTGCTGAAGCAAATGTTGCTACATCTCTTTCCTTATTAGGAGATAATGCACAGTTTGTAAGTAAGGTTCCAGATAATGCGGTTGGACAAGCAGCAATCGGTACATTGCGCAAGTATGGTGTCGATACTTCGCAAATGCTGCAAGGTGGGCCACGTTTAGGCATCTACTTTTTTGAAAAGGGAGCAAGTATCAGAAATACTAGTGTTGTTTATGACCGTGCTGGTAGTTCATTTGCTGTTTCGAGCTCAGATGAGTATAAGTGGGAAGAGGTTTTACGAGATGCTGACTATTTCTACTTCTCTGGGATCACTCCTGCTATCTCGACGGATACAAAAAGGGCAGTTTTTGAGGCTGTTAAATATTGTAGTGAACATGGGGTCATGGTTATTTGTGATTTGAATTATCGTGGGAAAATGTGGAGTGAAGAAGAAGCACAAGAAACTATGAATCAATTAATGCCATATGTAAATGTTTGTTTGGCTAACGATGAAGATTTCGAATCGTCTTTAGGTATTAAGGCATTTGATGGCAATATGGAACGTGGTATTGAGCAAAGAGAAGAATTTGTCAGTGGAATGAAAAAAATTACTGAAAAATATTCAAATTGTCAAACTGTTGCCAGTGTTTTGCGGAATATTCATTCGGTGGAAAATTCGCAGTGGACAGCATTGATGGTCGATCATGGTGAAGTATTTGAAACACCTGTTTATGATATGCACGTTTGGGAGGGTGTCGCAGGCGGTGATGCCTTCGCGGCAGGCTTAATTCATGGAATCATGAATGATTTTGAGAAACAAGAAAGGATCGATTATGCAATTGCTGCTAGTGTTCTCAAATTAACTATTAGCGGTGATTTGAATTTAGTAAATGATTCAGAAGTTCGTGCTGTGATGAATAAGCAAAACGGAATGCGAGTCGTAAGATAGATTTAAATTTAAAAGGATAATACTTTTTTTATTATTCGGAAGCTAAAGCATAGTTTAAAATAAAAAAGCCCAATCGGTAAATTTGATTGGACTTTTTTATTTAGCTAATGTATGTTTATTTATCACCCTTTTCAAGTGCTTCCCATAGGCCATTGAGGTAAGTGATTCCTAACGCACGGTCGTATAAACCGTAACCAGGCCGACCTTGTTCACTCCAAATATCACGTCCGTGGTCGGGCCTGATATAGCCATCAAAATTTGTGTCATGCAAGGCTTTCATGATTTCATACATGTCAAGTGATCCTTCAGACGAAAGATGAGCAGATTCATGAAAATCTCCTTCATTACCAAAGAACTTAATATTACGAGCATGAATGAAGGGAGCACGGTCTTTATCAACGAATTCCCGAATAATAGCAGGCACGTCATTTTTGAGGTTTTCTCCAAGACTACCTGTACAAATCGTAAAGCCATTATATTTTGACTCGTGTAATTGTTCGATCGTCAGCATGTCTTCACGGTTTTTGTAAATTCGTGGAAGTCCAAACAATGGACGTGGTGGATCATCCGGATGCATTGCCATTCTAACACCACATTGCTCACAGACCGGAATGATAGCATCTAAAAAGTACTTTAGATTTTCAGTTAATTTAGCTGCGTCGACATCTTTATACAGTTCGAAAAGATGTTTAACTTCTGCTAAACGTTCTGGTTCCCAACCTGGCAAAGTATAACCATTAGAACTCTCTTGAACGGATTTGGCAATGTCTTCTGGATCACCTTCGACATATTTATGTTCAAAAGAAAGGTCCGTTGAACCGTCTGCTAATTTATAATGCAGATCAGTACGTACCCAATCAAAAATTGGCATGAAATTATAACATATGACTTTGATGCCAAACTGCGCTAGATTACGAATAGTTTGTTGGTAATTCTTGATATACATATCTCTAGAAGGCAGACCGATTTTAATAGCGTCATGTATATTGACAGATTCAATAACATCTAGTTTTAAACCAGCCGCCTCTACTTCATCCTTTAACGACTTAATTTTTTCTGTAGGCCATACTTCGCCAACTGGAACGTCAAATAATGCTCCGACTACTTGTGTTGTTCCAGGGATCTGACGAATGTCTTGTAATTTAATTGAATCATCTTTAGATCCATACCATCGGAATCCCATATTTTTCATTTTCTCTATGCTCCTATTATTTTATTTATTCGTTTACTTGTATTAGACGTGATAGCTCTTGTTCTCAACTGTTTCATGAATTGTTTTACGAACAGCTTCCTTGCCTGCAATTAAAAGTTTGAAGTAGTTTTCAACTTTTTCTCCTAAACCAATTTTGTATAGGTCATTGCCAAAAATAGTTTTATTAGACAAAATTGGTTGTAGATGTTTGTGAACATCAATGTCAGCAGCGTCTAATTTTATATCATCAACGTATTTTTTCATGTCATCCAGTAATGGATCTGGACTTTGCTCAAATGTTTCACCCTTATCATCGAGGCCCATTAAATAGCGACACCAGCCTGCTAAAACGAGTGGAATAAATTCTAAGCTTTGTGGGTCTTTCGTTGGATCGTCGACATAATGTTGTAGAGTCACACCGTAGCGTACAGGAATTTTTTGTGAAGTGTCACTTGCGATCCGTTGTGGTGTATCAGGAATATTTTTATTAGGTAAACGTTTAGAAACTAATTCATCAATAAATTTTTGTGGATCAATGATTTTAGGGTCCTTAACGACAGGTAGATCTTCCCCGTAACCTAAATTTTTGATCAGGCCCTTTAAATCAGGGTCCTCTATTTCACTTGCGATGGATTTGAAACCTAGAATGCTACCATAGATCGCTAAGGCAGTGTGTAGGGGATTTAGACAGGCGGTAACCTTCATTTGGTCTGCATCATTTACTGTATTGCGATCAGTTAAAATTACCCCGGCTTTTTCTAATGCTGGTCGGCTATTTGGAAAGCTATCCTCGATCACGAGATAATGAACTTCTTCAGTATTGCCGAATGGAGCAATGTTTGTATGTTTAGATGTATGAACGATTTGTGTGTCTTCAAATCCGCTAGATGTCAATTTAGCAGCTACCTTTTCAGAAGGATTAGGTGTAATACGATCGATCATACTCCAAGGAAACGAAACTTGTTTAGGATCTTTTAGGTAGTCAATAAATTCTTCTTCAACGAATCCATTTTGTTGCCATCCTTCTGCGATTCGTAAGACCTCAGTCTCTAGTTTCTTTCCATTTTGGGAAAAATTGTCGGTACTTACCATAGCGATCGGTAATTTACCGGCCTTATATCGAGCATATAATAAGTGAGTAATAGCACCCATATTTGTAACAGGAAATTTTGGACCGTTTTGTATGTCAGCTTTAGCAGCTTGTGTTAAGCTACCGTCAACGTCTGTGAGTGAGTATCCTTTTTCCGTAATAGAAAGAGTAACGAACTGTAAAGAAGGTTGAGTAAAAATTTCGGTTAACCTATTCCAACTGGCAACACTGTCTTTATTAAAATAAAGTGCATCAGCTACATCAGCGATCAGCTCCTTTTCTAAAGTACCATCAGCCTTCATTACTACACTGAGCATTCTATTATTATAAGGCTTGTAGATTTGATCGATCACCTCATCATCATAGGTTTCAGCGACCACTATACCACTTTTAAGTTCACCTTGATTCAATAGATCTTGAGCAATTTTTGCGTGAAAACAGCGAAAAAGGTTACCTCCGCCAAAATGGACCCAGACGGGAGTAGTGTTTGCGTTTTTAGTAATTCCTTGTGGATCGTAGTTAGGAATGGAAATGTTTTGTGCTTTAAAAGATTCCTTGTTTTTATTTAAGTTATCGAGTAATTTTACCATATAATAAAGCCTCCCTAATGTGATGCTGGTTTAAGTTTTTTAAAGCAAATTAATTTGATATACTAATATATTTTACAACTATAAATGTAATCGCATTCTATAGTATTGTCAATTAAAATTTGAGTAATTACAAAGAAAGGCAGAATAATTTCTATTTTATTTCATTCATTATCACATAGCGCTAATTTTCTGAACTAAAATATATATTGACGCGTGGCGCTAGTTTGTAATAATTCCATTTTCAACAAAATCGAAAAAGCCTAGATCATAAACTAAATCAGTCAATTTAATCTTTAACCAAAAACCAACACATGAACGAGTTAAGTTGCATTCAATACCATAGTTGTCCACTAAAATTGAAAAACGTGATTCTATGGTATGACGCAACCGCTTTAAGGTGGCGGTTATTATGTTCCTGGGCACCCTGCATATTAGTACGGTAAGGTGTTCAGAGAGGATAGCCCGTTTTTCTGAATTTTGCCTTTAAGAGCTGTCCAACATACCCCACACCCGCTAAAACAAAGGGGCAAGGTTAACTTGCAATTAAAGTTGACGCTGCTTGTGTATCATGCACTGAAGCTGGGACTACAACATGGTTCAAAATATAACCATTAGTCGTGACGGCAAAATGAGTTTTAAAGCCATAAAAATACATGTTTTTAGTGGCGTTATATCCTAAATTGGCCAGTCCAGGAAAAATCTTGAAGCGCTTATTCCTGACCTTTTGGCATAGTGGGTTAAGTAGGCTATCAATAATAGCGATCTGCCCCGCATGTGCGAGGTCATGGGTTAATCCTTGTTGGATCGTTATCACAACAGGCAAAAGGTGCTGTGCTCGCCGATTAAAACGTGTCCGTTCAAGCCTAATTTGCTGCAGAATAAACTGCTTAGCTCGCCTGAAGAATTCACGGTGTGATTGTGTATTGCTGATTACCTGCAAACAAAGTAAAGCTAAAATATTTATATCCGAAACTTGAGTATGATCAACATTACGCCGGTTGTAAATAAAAGCAGGACAATATTTATGGTACAAATAACCACAAACTTGTTTTAATTGTGCTAGACCGGCTTGTAAATTATGACGTTTTTGTTTAAACTTTAAGTGGTTCAAAATTGCTATGCTCCTTGTAGTTTAGTCACTTAAAGTCTAGCAATTTTGGGCTTTTTTGTTAACTTATTTTAAAATGTTACGAACTAGCACCACGTGTATATATTGAATAAAATAGTGGCAATTTCTAATGAGATTATTTGTCTACCCCAAATTTGCGCTAGTTTTAAACCTAATTATAGAAATGAGTGCTTAAACATGAAAATATTGTCTTGTTATCTCTGTTGTGAAAGGGTTATTATTTTATTGAGAAATTATTTGAATGTGTAAATAAAAAACTAAAGTGAGGCATTGATTTTATGTCGGCGATTTCAAGTATGAAGGATCAGGTATACGAAACAATTCTAAATAGGATTATTGATTTAGAATATTTACCTGGGAAAAGAATTTCAGAAAAAGAATTAAGTGAAGAAATGCAAGTTGGAAGAACTCCTATCAGAGAAGCAATTTTACAATTGCGACAAGAAGGTTTAGTGATGGCGATCCCTCAGTCAGGGACCTATGTGTCAAAAATAGATCTTAATGCTGCTAAAGATGCGCGTTACGTCAGAGAAAGCTTGGAGGTTAGGGTCATTGGCGAATCCGTAGAAAAATTGACGGATTATGATTATGTGATACTGCGGCAAATAATTGAACGCCAAGGATTGGTTAAAGATGGGGCACACAAAAATATGGATTTTTTTAAACAAGATGAGGCCTTTCATCATTATTTTTATACCGCTACTGGACATGAACAAATATGGAGTTGGCTGCAAAACGTCAATATGCAGTTAAATAGATTTCGTGTTTTACGTTTAAAAAACAAAGACTTATCTTGGGGATCGTTGATTCAAGAACACAGTGAATTACTCGCTGCTGTGGAAAAGGGGAAAACTAAATTAGCTGAAGAAAAAATTTCAGAACATTTACATCGAATGTTGGATGAGGAGCCACAGTTAAAGCAATCCTTCCCACAATATTTTAACTAAAATTGCTTTAATATCATAAATTTTCAGATTTTTCTGTCCCTGATTTAACAACAACTAAAGTAAAAATAAACCCACTTAATTACTGATAAAGTGATTTTAGAATAAGCATTACATTGGTTCATACTTTGATATTTTTCTGAGAAAAAACTGGTTGCCTTCTGATAATTGAGGAAGTCGATCAGTTTTTATTTTTAAAAGTGCAGATTTTTTTGATAGTTTAAATTAATAAAAATAATTACAAAAAAATATTTGACTAGTCACAAAAATTGTTCTATGATGTAAACGATTTATATACTAGTATATCAATTACGGATTCTCTCAAGATGGTCAAGTTGTTTACCAAGGTATTTTTTTAAGATTTTTTGATAGCGATATCAAGTTAAAGAGGTGGTTTTTTATATATGAAACAGCAATAAAATAATCTTCTAGAAATATTATTTAAATTATTTTTGTAAGTGGGAGTGAAATAATCAAATGGTAAAAAAAGATAGTGAATTTGAAAAGAAAGCAGTGAAAACAGCTGTTGGCGAAGTAACCAATGCCCGAGTTAGGGATGAGGAACAGCCTAAGCTTCCTTGGGGAATATCGTCAGCGATGTTTTTAGCACCTTTATGTTGGTACGGCCCAATCGGTTCAACTCGTAGCGTTTTAATTCCACAATTATTTAGCCAAATTGATCCAGCACATAAGGTGTGGGCTGTTGGTATCTTGGCCACCGTAGCATCTATCACAGGAGCAGTTGCTAATTTGCTTTTTGGAGCATTTTCTGATGTCACTCGAACAAAATTTGGTAAAAGAAAGCCTTATATTATTGGGGGAACTATTGCTGTTGCACTTTCGTTGATTGCAATTGCTAATATTACGTCAGTTACTGCTATTATTTTCATTTGGATTATTGCCGCTGCCGCAGAAAATGCTATTGCAGCTGCAATATATCCACAAATTTCTGATCGAGTTGCACCCCATTGGCGTGGAACGGTTTCTACTTTTTATGGAGTTGGTTTCACTATTGCCCAGCAAGGGTTTGCGTTATTAGCTGCTCAATTTTTGGGAAATGTTAAATTCGGAATCTATTTTATGGCTATAACCACTGTGGCTTTAGCTATTATTCACGTAGCTTTAATACGTGAAGGAACTAACATGGATGAACCAAAAGTGAAGTTAGACAAAGAAAGTTTAAAAAAATACTTTTTCTTCCCAACCCATGATGCACGAGATTTCTATTTAGCTCTAGCAGGTAAATTCTTTATGGTCGTTGGTACCACAATTATCACAACTTTCCAGCTGTATATTTTTACAGACTACATTGGTCAAGGCACAGAAGCTGCTGGTCATTCAATTTCTATTTTCTCGACTATCATGTTAGTTATAGGTGTATTTTTTGCATTGATTGGGGGACCAATTGCTGATAAAGCTAAAAGAGTAAAAATGCCAGTCGTTGTAGCAACATTTGCACTTGGGTTTGCAGCACTATTTCCGTTATTTATTGCGAAACCTTGGGCAATGTTTGTTTATGCTGTAATTGCCGCTTTTGGTAATGGCCTTTATAATTCGGTTGATGGGGCTTTGAATATGGATGTTTTGCCTTCATCAGATACAGCGGGTAAAGATTTAGGGTTAATTAATCTTGCAAACACTCTTGGACAGATGCTTGGTGCGATGTTTGCTTCCGCAGTTGTAGAAGGCTTTGGCTACCAATCAATATTTATTTTTGCCGTGACAATGGAAATCATTGGTGGCTTTGCTATTGCTGCGATCAAGAGAGTTAAATGAAGAATTGGATTTAAGATGGAACTTTAGTATTTAAAAAGGTGGTATATAAATGTCAAATTATGCAAAGCAATTTAATACAGAATTTTGGACTACAACTGCAGGAGATTTATCGAAAAAACGTGAAACCGTGCAAGTACCGACGGCAGAGAAAAGTATTGAAGGCGATGCCGCTCGGATAGTGATCGACCCAGCTGATAAACACCAAGATTGGATCGGTGCAGGGGCCGCTATTACTGATGCCGCTGCCTCGCTAATTTGGAAACAAAGTGAAGAGCAACGTAGTGCTTTATTGCATGAATTATTTGACCCTGAAGAGGGAAGTTTTTCTACGATCCGCATTCCATTGGGTTCTTGTGAACCAGCTAGTCAACCTTATTATACTTATGATGATGTTCCTTTTGGCGAACATGATTCGAGTTTATCTAAGTTTTCTATTGGTGAAGGCTTGCCTGGCGCAAAAGACGCTACTAAAGATTTAAAGTATGTTGTGCCAGTTGTTCAGGAGATCCTGAAAATTAATCCCGCAGTCAAGGTCATGGCTTCTCCTTGGTCTGCTCCCGCCTGGATGAAGAATACTGGAGAGCTGAAAATGGGTGGCCATTTACGCTTTGGAGAATATACAGGAAATGGCTACGATCAAATGAAAGACACATTTGAAGGTGTGTATGCTCAGTATTTTGTTCGTTATATAGAAGAATATAAAAAATTAGGTATTCCAATTTATGCTATCTCTATTCAGAACGAACCATCTAATGCTGCTGCATGGCCAGCGATGATTTGGAATATTTCAGAATTGGCAGAATTTGGCTATAAATATTTACGGCCGGCATTGAACCGCAGTTTTCCCGAGACAAAGTTATTTTTCTGGGATGGTAGTTTAAATGTTTTAACAGAACCCATTGCGAAATATATTACATCTGAACAAGCTGGTGCATTTGATGGCTTTGCTTTTCACACGTATGATGGCCCTTATACCAGTTTATTCAAAGCAAGCCGCAGTTTTCCAAATTGGATGCTTGCGATGACTGAACGTCGTTGTATGATTGAAGAAACTCCAGAAGATGCATCACATATTATGTTTGGTTTGATTGGGAATTGGTTAGTTCGCAATGGATTGGGAATGATCGATCTTTGGAATATGGCATTGGATGAGCGGGGGTTACCAAATATGGTTGGCTCAACTGGTCGTCGTGGCGTCGTTACAATCGACCATACAACAGGCAAAGTTCAGCGTAATTTGGAATATTATATGTTGAGAAACTTTGGTCAAGATGTTGTTCCTGGTTCTAAAGTTATTGGTTCTACTAACTATACGCAAGATGGTTATACTGGTGGATTAGGGTCAGTTGCCTTTTTAGGACCGGATGGATCTATTGCTGCACATATTTATAATCCAACCGATAAACCGCTTGATGCTGCGGTGACTGTTAGTGGCCAACCGCAAACTTGGCAACACGTTACTGTTCCTGCATGGGGTACTGTAACACTGCATAAAGCCTATGGAGAAGTTAATGAAAGTTCACCTCGTGAAGATGAAGATTTTGAATTGAATCCTTATCCTGCGGCTTTAGCAGATGATGAAGCCCCTGGTAAGGGAGTTAATAAAAATAAAAAATAATTACAGAAGAAGTGAAATGTTTTTTAATATATAGAATTCAATTGTTCTGTAGGATAAGTTAAATCAAGAATTGGTTTTTAATGTAAAAAGACTGCGGATACATGTTTCGTAGTCTTTTTAAAATTAGGTAAGAAAAGTATAAAGAGGAGGAATTTTCCATGGAAAAAGAACCGCTTTATCCGGTCAATACAAGTACTAGAAGTGATGTAAAACTTGATGGTTTGTGGAATTTCAAGTTTGACCCAGAAGGTGTAGGTGAAAAAAATGGCTGGGGATCTGGATTGAATGACAGTATCGAAATACCGGTTCCGGCAAGTTTTAATGATTTTTTTACTGATAAAGAATCACGTGAATATGTTGGAGATTTTTGGTATTCACGTAAGTTCTTTGTTCCTCAAGAATGGAATGATCGCTTTGTTGGCTTGAGATTTGATGGTGCGACCCATCGCGCTAAGGTTTTTGTAAATGGTGAATCGATTAGGGAACATGAAGGAGGTTTTTTACCCTTTGTTGCTGATGTGTCGTCAACTATCAAGTATGGAGAAGAAAATACTGTTGTAATTAAAGTAAATAACGAGCTACATCGTGATAAGTTACCTGCAGGTGACACTTTGACTTTGCAAAATGGTAAAAAAATGGCTAAACCATTCTTTGATTTCTTTAATTATTCTGGTTTGAATCGTAGTGTTCACTTACTTTCTTTACCAAGTACAAGAATTACTGACTATTCAACTGTTACAACAGACCTTTTCGAGCAAACCGCAAATATCCATTATCAAATAGATAGTAACAAGAAATTTTCTGTAAGTGCTGTTTTATTTGATGCTGTAGGTAATAAAGTAGCTGAAAGCCAAGGAGCTGAGGGTGATCTAATTGTCAAAGATCCACATTTATGGGAGATCGGACAGGGTTATATGTATACGATCGAACTTAAATTATTGGATGGTAAAAAAATCATAGATGAATATCATGACGAAATCGGTATTCGTACTATTGCTATCAAAGGCCATAAAATCTTGTTAAATGGAAAATCTGTTTACTTAAAAGGTTTTGGTCGGCATGAGGATAGTAATTTTGCTGGTCGTGGTTTTGATTTAAATGTGGAAAAGCGTGATCTATCTTTAATGAAATGGATAGGTGCGAACTCTTACCGGACGTCACATTATCCTTATGATGAGCAAGCGTATAAGATGGCTGATAAAGCTGGGATCTTGGTCATTGATGAGGTGCCAGCAGTTGGCTTTAAAATGGCAGCAGCTGGATTTTTAGGTGGCCTTGACCAAAACTTTTTCGATGGTGAATGGTTAGATGATTTATATAGAACTCATATTGATCAAATTAAAGATTTGATCAAACGTGATAAAAACCATCCGAGTGTGTTTGCCTGGAGTTTCTTTAATGAACCTGATACTTCTACTGACAAGTGTCTACCTTACTTTAGAAAAATTTTTGAAGCAACAAAACAATTAGACCCACAAAAACGCCCACGTACTTTTACCTTGAACGAGGATGACACTTTTGAAACATCTTATGCATTAGATTTTCCAGATATTTATCTTCTTAATCGATATCCAGGTTGGTATCATAAGTGGGGCTATGAGATCTCAGATGGAGAAAAATATTTACGCGAAGAAATGGAAAATTGGGCTAATGCTGATATCGATAAACCAATTATGTTTACGGAATATGGTGGTGACACGCAAGCAGGCCTGCATAAACTTCCTTCGGTAATGTGGTCTGAAGAATATCAAGTAGAACTATTGAAAATGTTTAATAGTGTTTTTGATAGCTATCCATTTATTCGTGGCGAACAAGTCTGGAATTTGGCAGATTTCCAAACAGTAGAAGGTAATCAAAGAGTTGATGGAAATAAAAAAGGTATCTTTACACGAGAACGGCAACCTAAAGCAGCAGCCTTTTACTTGAAAGAAAGATGGCATAAATTGCCGCTAGATTACAAGAATTAAGGATAGAGGTGTTAGTGATGGAACAAACACATTTTATAGTTGATGGGAATAAACTGGATGTTTCTTGTAATGATGCCAATACGTTTAAGGGATTTGGATACATTAGTTGCAACAATTCTTCTCGTTTGTTGCTAGATTATAAATATGAACAACCTGAAGTTTATCAGAAAATTTTAGAAATATTGTTTGGAGGAAAATATCCACTCTTGCGCATGGTCAAGGTTGAAATGGGCAATGATGCAAATACTTCTTCGGGTACAGAACCAGCAACTAAAAGATCAGTAGATGAAGAGGCTAATGTGTCGCGGGGAGCTGGCTTTCAAATTATAGCTGATGCGAAAAAAATTCAACCCGAGTTAAAAACGGCTATTTTACGCTGGGGTGAACCGGGATGGTTACGATTGCTTTGGCGACAGGTCAAAAGCGAAGATCCAGATAATTTAGTACTAGAAAGTGCCTATGAACCAATGTATCAGTGGTATAAACAAACAGTCATTGCTGCTTATCAAAAATATGGGTACTTGATAGATTATATCGATCCGGATCGTAATGAAAATACTAAGCCAATGCTTAAATGGATCAAATGGTTTAGTGATCTTATCAAACATGATGAGGCTGATTTTCCGAGTGAATTTCCACTTAAACAGTACCAGCAAATTAAAATTATTGCTGCTGATCAAAACTATGAGACTAATTTTGGTGATTATATGATGCAACAAGATGATTTGTTGGAAGTAGTTGATGCTGTGGGATATCACTATAATACCGATGATGGTGCTGATCACCCGTTCACTTTGCTAGCGGATCAAAAACACCGTGAAGTGTGGTATAGCGAAGGAGTAGCACCGATGGGTAATAGCAAATATCGTGTCCGTTCTTCCGATGGAAATAGCATCGGTGGCCCCGGTAGTAGTTTGGATGTTGCTAACCGAATTATTAAAGGATATTTTAAATCGCGTAGGAGTTTATATTTGTTTCAGCCAGCAGTCTCAGCATATTATCCTGGGGGTCAATTACACCCACAAAGAACTGGTCACTGCTCAACGCCCATGGTCTGGTTATTTTGAAGTCGATAATGTTGCCTTGCAAGTGATAAAGCATTTTACCGACTTTGCCATTACCGGCTGGCAAGAAAATGGCGCTTGGAGGTACTTAAACTCAGCTTGTTATAGTGGCGTAGGAGGTACAGAAAATTTAGATTTTGATACAGATCAACCAAGTTATTTGACTCTTCTATCACCAGATAAGAAAAACTTTTCTATAGTTTGTGTTAATGATAGTTCGAAACCCAGAAAATATAGCGTGGATATCAAGAACCTTTCTTTGAGCAAAGAAGATGTTTATTTCTGGACTAGCTGTGGGCCTAATGATGGTGAAGAATATGATTCGAATTTGAAAAAAGTTGCAAGAAAAAAACTTAGTTCGACAGGAATTCTTCAGTTTGACATGCCTGCTCATGGCATCGTTACAGTAACAACTTTAGAACGCCAAAATGATCCTGAGGTTAAATATCAAGGTAATATTGACATTAAACAAGATCATGTGTTGGGAACTGAAGGGCAAAAAGAGGTATTATATCATGATGGCTTTGATTATTCTGCTAACTATGTTGCACAAAGAAGCGGCACACCCAGATACACAACAGACCAAGGGGGAGCCTTTGAAGTAGTAAGTTGCCCTGAGGGTGGTTTTGTTTTACAGCAGATGATCACAGAGAGGGAACGTGCCCTTGATTGGGAATATTCTTTTGCCCCAAATTTTAGTTTAGGTGATGATCAGTGGAGCGATTATGAGGTTCAGGCTACCTTTAAATTTGACGAACAAACTGTTCAGAATTCTGCGGATGGTAATTATTTTGCCATTGGGCTTCGATCCATTACTGATATAAAAGGACGCCTTCAAAGTGCTCCTTATGTATTCAAAATAGATAATAATGGACATTACGAATTGATCATAAGAGATCAAGTGATTTCATTTGGATATGTCGATCAGCTAAATACTAGTGCATGGCACAATTTAACCTTTGGAGCAAAGAATCAAAGATTGTCAGCTTCACTTGACGGAAAAAAGTTATTAAAATATGAAGATAATGATGATCCTACCTACTCAGGGCGAATCAAAATCGGGTCAGGATACTATCATACTCAAATCAAAGACATTAAAGTTAAACAAGCTCATAAAGGAACGTATGTTAAGCAGCGCATTGATGATTCTGACCAATTGATTTTTTACGATGGGCCCCATCAACATATTGAAGGGATTCGCAATAGCGTTTGGAATCGGTCGTTAACAAATTTGTCATCAGGTTCTCAAATTTGTTTTGAATTTGTTGGTACTGGCTTTAATTTAATTGGAACACAGGAACAAATGAGTAAACTAACTATTTTTGTAGATGGAAAACCACGGGATGGAATTTACCAACCTAATATTGGGGGAGAAAGGCAGACAAATCTGCATATTGCTGAATTAACACCAGGCCATCATCAAATTATGATAAAAGTTCTTGAGGGAAGGTTTATGCTGGATGCTGTTGAAATTATAACACTTTTTTCAATGTAAACAAGGAACTGTGATTTTTTAACAAAGCCAAAGTTAAGAAATGTAACCCCTTAACATTAAATTTTTTAGGAGACTTTTGACATGAAGATAAAAAAGAAATGGTTATTGACAGTGATTTTTGCTTCGAGTTTGATTGTTTTTTCTTTTGGATTTTCTAAAAATATTTTTGCGAAAACTAATGAAAAACAGATAACTATAGATGGAAAACAAGTGGATCAGAATCCCGCTAATCGCTACCAAGGTTTTGGTTTTGTGTCTGCAAACGGTACTTCAAGATTACTTTTAGATTATAAATATCAACATCCAAGACAATATTGGCAAATCATGGATAAGTTGTTTTCGCCTAAGTACGGGGCAACCAATATGATCAAAGTTGAAATGGGGGCTGATGTAAATACTTCAACTGCCACAACACCAGCAACAATGAGAACGTCTACTGACAGTGCGAATACTAAACGAGATTGGGATTGGCAAATAGTTGCTGATGCAAAAAAAATAAACCCACAATTAAAAGTCGATATGTTACGTTGGGCAGAACCGAAATGGGTTGATAATGAATTTAAAAAAAGTGAACAAGAAGGCTTTGCTGCTCGTTATAAATGGTACAAAGAGACAATAGATTCGGCCTACGATACTTATGGTATTAAACTCAATTATGTTAGCGCTGATAAAAATGAAATTAACAAACCTGATGTAAATTGGATCAAATACTTAGCGCAGCAGCTAGATAATGAAAGGAATGGACATTATGATTATCGTGACATTCAATTAGTTGCTTCTGATCAAAATGGCTCGACTACATTACCTACATTAATGAAAAATGATGTCAAGTTACGTGAAGCTGTAGACGTGGTTTCGGAACATTATAATGCATATAATAATAGCGATATGCGTGAAATTAACCAAAAATATCACAAGCCGATCTGGTATTCTGAAGGAGTATCTTCATCTACTTTTGCTGAATATCGTTTAAAGAGTGATCAGCCAGCGGGAGGATTGGGAGGTACCAATGGTGCTTTGGACGTTGCTAATCGTTTTATAAACATGTATCAGTCAGGTAGTAATTCCAGCTCGTATATGACGAGATATGAATTTCAACCGCCTGTTAGTGCCTTTTATGATGGGGGACAGTATTCATCTAAAGAATTAATTGATGCAGAAACTCCTTGGTCTGGGGGATATTATGTAGATAGTGGTTTACCAGTAACACAACAATTTACACAATTTATCTCTCCTGGGTGGTTATATGTAAAAGGCGCTTCTTTTGGCGATGGAAAACAGCAAAATAATGGCTTTTTACAAACTACGAATAACTATTTGACCCTAACATCTCAGGACAGGAAAGATTATTCTGTTGTGTTGACCAATAATACTAATAAAAAAAGAAATTATACATTTAAAGTTAAAAACTTAATGGCAGCTTCTAAGTTTTTGAGGGTTTGGACAACAAAGGGTCCGAGAAAAGGTCAGCAATATGATAGCAATTGGCTTAAGCGGACGGGATTAATTAGACCTTATAAAGACAAAGAAGGTAACTATGTTTTTACTTATTCAGTACAACCAAATTCTATTACTACTTTGACCACAACTAAGGGACAATTTCCATACAGACGGAGTGGTAATTCCAAATTAACTGATAAACAAAATCAGCTTTCTTTACCTTATAAAGATCATTTTGAATATAGCAGAAGTTATACTGTTCAGCGTGGTGGTACACCCCGGTATTTTGAAAATATTGGTGGATCTTTTGAAGTTGTAAATAGCAATGATCCGAAGCATGGAAATGTCTTACAAGGAATGGTGGATAATTCAACTCATGCTAGCGGAGAATGGAACAACAAACCAGGTAATGATGCAGTTATAGGTGACGCATCCTGGAGCAACTACAAACATTCCGCAGACTTTAAATTAGATATCCCAGAAGACGATCAAACCTCTAACTATGCTGCTTTATTAGTTCGTAACCAAATAACTCGCAGCGGAGATGATACAGGTTATATGTACAAGGTATACAAAAATGGCAAAGAGGAATTAACCAAAGATGGCAAGGTGCTGGAAAGTGACACTATCAACAACTTTGACTCGTCAAAGTGGCATCATTTTTCAATGATTGCAGATGATAATACGATTCAAGCCCAAATAGACGGAAAAGATTCATTAGATTATACTGACAGTTCTTCCGTTTATGCTACAGGCCGTGTAGGTGTAAGCAGTGGTTATTATCATACGCGTTTTGATAACCTTAAGATCACTAAGTTAAGGCATGAGAATACTCAAGTAAATCGTTCAGATGATTTGAGTGATAATATTTCTTATCAAGGAGATTGGAAGCATCAAGCCATGACAGGCTTTGGAAACTACAATCGTTCTCTGTCTACAACTGCTAATGGTTCCCTTCGATTTAAATTTGTAGGGACAGGATTTAATATTGTTGGGGGTTCTTCACCCGCAACTATAGACGTGACTGTTGACGGTAAAAAAAGAATTCAAAACTATGCCGTTACAAAGACAACTGATAGGGCGGTTTCATATTATATGCACCATTTGCGCTTTGGCAGACACAATGTCCAAATCAAAGTCACGGATGGAGAATTAGGCGTTGATGCAGTTGACACACAATAAATATATTCAATAATGAGCACCTGAAATTTGTACCTCGAGATGAAAGTATAACCCCTGTGTCTTTATTATTTAGATTTTGAAGTAATTTTATTTTCTGGGGAATTTTTATGTTGTTAACCAGCGTATAATAAAACAGGAGGTGAATTATAAGAGGATAAAGACCTTCGAATAATGTAAGCTGGAGAAAGGCTAAATGACAGTACTCATCAGGAAAAATAATAATATTAGTTATTAATATTCGAATAAAAAATAGTTTAAAGTGGGGCTGGGAAGAAAATAATGACAATTAATAATTTGTGGATAATAATAAAGATTGTGTCGTAATGGGGATTTTAGATTTTACGTTCTGACACAATTTTCCCTTATAGAGTTAAATTTATAGTTTTATCCCAGTTCCTCTCAAAAAATTATTTTAGAAATAAGAGTATCAGTTCAACAATTATTGGTGGTTTATAAAGTCAAAATTTGGGGGTTTTACGATCGTTGATCATGCCGAAACGCTCCAAGTAACACAGAATAAAGTGTATGGAGAACTTGCAAAGAACAATTTATCTAATTTCTACTATCGAAAAGCAGAGATTTGAAAAGTAGTCAAGTATAAATAAAGCTACATAATATCCCTTTTATAATATCCGATGGATATTCAGGTTGAAATTAAAGTGTAATACGAGCGACAGTATGACAAACTTCTCTTATGAATAGTAAAAAGCGACAGCATAAAATTTTTTGCGTTTTCTGCTGTTCTTTTTATGTCAGATTTAAAAAGTTTTCTAATTAATTTTTAAAGTATTTACATTGCAAAATTAAACCGCTGCCATGGTTTGGTCAATTGTGCGATTGTTTCACAAATTCTTAAAAGGGAAAGCGCTTATTAAAAGTGCTTTTTCAAAGTAAGACTTGACTATTATAAAAAAATCACAAGAAAATTGTCGTGATGTAATGTAAAACACAGCCATTTTGCAAATGATTTCTTTGTTGACATATAAAGGTAATTCATTTATTATGTAATCGCATTAAAATATACTAATATATCAGAATAAGGATTATATAGTGAAAGGAAAAACAATTATATTGTATGTTTGTTTCTTTCCAATAAGTTAAGGGAGACGTTGATAAATGACTTTGTTAAATAAAGATTTTCTGTTAACGAATGAACCGGCAAAGAAGCTTTTCCATGAGTATGCTGAAAAAATGCCGATCATAGATTTCCATTGTCACTTGAATCCGAGAGAAATTTATGAAAATAAAAATTATCCAAATTTAACGCGAATTTGGATAAATGATGGTGATTTTGGTGATCACTATAAATGGAGGCTAATGAGAGCGAATGGAGTCCCAGAAGACCTGATCACTGGTGATGGAGACGAATACCAAAAATTAGTTGCTTGGACAAAAACGATCGAAAAAGCGATTGGAAATCCTTTGTACGAGTGGACGCATCTTGAACTGCGACGTTTCTTTGGTATCAAAGATACATTGACGTCTAGGAATGTTGAAGAAATATGGAATAAAGCTAATGAAGACTTGGCTAAAGATGACTTTAAACCGCGGAGTTTGATCAAAAAATCTAATGTAAAGGTGGTTTGTACAACAGATGATCCAGCTTCTAACCTGCACTATCATGAGCTTTTGGCACAAGAAGAGCAGGAAAATGGTTTCAAGGTATTGCCAGCAATGCGCCCGGATAAGGCATTTGATATTACCAACATTTCATACGGGAACTACATCGTAGCACTAGGAAATGCAGCAAACGTAACGATCACAAGTTTTGATGATTTAGTTGACGCCTTTAAGCAGCGTTTCAAATTTTTCCAAGAACATGGTGGCAGATTATCAGACCATGGCTTAAATACCTTTCATTTTGTAAAGGTCGATCAAACTGAGTTGGATGGGATCATAAACAAAGGAATTAAAAATGAAGAGCTATCGCAGCACGAGGTCGATGCTTATACGACAGGCCTGATAGAAGCATTGATGCGTTTAAACAAAGCATTTGATTGGACAATGCAATACCATATCAATGCCACGAGAAATGCAAATAAACCGATGCTTACTAAAGTTGGTCCAGATTCTGGTTTTGATTCAATGGGAACACAATCAGACATTGCTGCACAAATAATGGATCTGTTTACGGATATGCAAAATAAAGATAGTATTCCGAAGACGATTTTGTATTCACTTAATCCAAATGATTGGATGCAACTGGCAACTGGAATGGGAGACTTCTATGAAGGTGGTGTCCAAAAAATGCAGTTAGGTTGTGCATGGTGGTTCAACGATACTCGCGAAGGTATGAGAAAACAACTCACAACAATGGCACAGCAGAGTTTGTTAGCTAATTTTGTCGGAATGCTGACCGATTCACGGAGTTTTCTTTCTTATCCGCGGCACGAATATTTTAGACGCGTATTGTGTGACCTAATTGGCGAATGGGTGCAACGTGGTCAGTTGCCAGAAGATTATGAGTATTTGGGGCAGATAGTAGAGGATATTTCATATAATAATGCTAAAAATTATTTTGGCTTCTTAAATAATTGAGGAGGAGTGTCTTTTGACGAATAATGAAACACAAGTTGTTTTCGAAAAAAAAACTACAAAGTATTCGGTTTTGGTCGTTATTGTTGCGGCAATAGGTGGGCTTTTATTCGGATATGATCAAGGTGTTATTTCAGGGGCACTTAACTTTATTCAACACACATTTCATATGTCTTCTGGTATGTTAGGCTTTGTTTCTGGATGTATCCCCTTTGGAGCGATGTTTGGATGCTTATTAGCTGGCTGGTTGGCGGATAAATTTGGACGTAAACCCGTCCTTTTCACATCAGCCTTATTATTTATTTTTTCGAGTTTAGCATGTGGTTTAGCGACCCATATCGCATTTTTAATTACCGCTAGATTGATTGGTGGTATTGGTATTGGAATGGTCTCCACTCTAGTTCCACTTTATATCGCCGAAATAGCTCCCCAGAAAATACGTGGGACTATGGTTGGCGGATATCAACTTGCGGTGGCATTGGGGATGTTTATTGTTTACGTTATCAATTCTCTAATTGCTAATACACATTCTTTAGAATGGAATCAGAATACGGGTTGGAGAATGATGTTTTTTGCTGGCGCAGTTCCTGGTCTGATATTCTTTGTCCTGTTGTTTTTAATTCCTGAAAGTCCACGCTTCCTTATCAAAAATGAAGAAGATGACCGCGCTAAAGACGTTCTGCAAAACATATATGGCCCTAATTATCCCACAAGTGAAATTCATAGCGAAATTAAGGAAATACGTTCCTCTATTTTTGAAGAACAAAAAGGTTTTTGGGGAGAATTGTTTAAAAAGGGTTTCCGGATGGCGCTTTTTGTCGCAGTTATGGCTGCGGTTTTTCAACAATTATCTGGAGTCTCAGCGGTTGCGTACTATGCTCCTATGATATTTAGACAGGCAGGTGCTGGCAATGAAGCTTCATTAATTGAAACCGTTCTGATTGGACTAGTGAAAGTTGTTTTTGTTGCTGTTTTCATGTTTTTAGTCGATAAAATTGGTCGAAAGAAATTATTGATCTTAGGTGGAGTTGGAATGGCAGCTTGTTTGTTTATTCTAGCGTTCTGTTTTGAACAGAATCCAATTTCTCGAACTCTAGATATTGTCATCATTTCTATGATCGTTTTGCATACTGTTTTCTTTGAACTTTCATGGGGAGGTGGAGCTTGGGTATTAATTTCAGAAGTTTTTCCAAATCGTATTCGTGGACGAGCTTCGTCACTCGCATCCTTCGCATTGTGGGCAGCTACGTATGGCGTAACTCAATTATTTCCGATGATGTTAGGTAAGTTTGGGAGTGTAATGACGTATATTATTTTTGGTTCGTTTTGCGTTATTATGGCCGTATTTACCCACTTCTTTATTGAAGAAACTGCAGGTAAATCCCTGGAACAAATTCAAAAATCGCTATAGTATACAAATGCATTCTCTTTGTAGCCTAACTCCGTTGAGCGGTTTTTTACAATGTTCTTATAAAGCAAGCGACCGTTTCACAGCTTGTAAAAGTGGAATGTCCGCGAGAAACTGATTGGCCGCGTAAAAATACCGCCTAAAGTTTTGGAATTATTTTCCTGGCGTTGGATTAGGACCAACAAGTCATAAGCGAGAAATGTTAGTGCCACATAGCCACACAAAACGTCATAATTCTGGGTTTGGGGCTGGTCATACTGCAGAGATTGTTTTAAAGTTTTGAAAACACATTCGATCTGCCATCTCTGGGTATATAATTGAATGACTTTTTCCGGTGTCAGACTAGGTTTAGAAGTTGCCAAGGCGATATAGTGTCCCTTGTCCGTTCGATTTTGAATAAAGACTATTTTTAAGCGCAAGTGGTCCTGGTTAGCGAACTCAACGACCGTACTGTAGAGATAGTTGTCATGAACGCAATATTTTAAGCCTTTAAAGCGTTGAAACAACATTGAACACTATAATGACGCCCGCGATAGATAAAATAAGTTTTTGTGATGTTCTTAAACGACCGACAGCAGCGAGACTTAATTCTTGAAATTTTTTGAAAGCTTTGTGATAGGCATAACAACTGGCAAAGAGAACATAGCTGGCTTTGACCCCGGTTTTTAGAACTTTGAGCTACTAATTAATTCAACGGCGAATTATTTATGTGCCGTTTAGCTTGGGCATAACACTGAGCCGCCAAAGTACGCTGGTCAGCTGTTTGTGGTTCACGGTCGAGCCGATTTTTAGCTTTCCAGATGACTTTAAAGCAAACTTCAAGGGTATGGGAAAATATTGCCGCCACTCCATCCAATCGTCAAACTCCGAAAACCCTTGACATATCACGGCTGTTCTTGCGGTGCAGCATGATCATAAACATTCGCTAACAGTTCAGTTTTTTTCGAATGAGCTCGTTTGAATAAAGTGTCGTCAATGATCAGGGCCACTTTTCGGCTCAAGTCGTTAAAGGGACTGAGTCCCGTGATCTGGTTACGTCCTGCCAAGCTGACCAGCCACTGCCAGTTGATATGGCGGTCATTTAAAAAGTTACGGATCGTTTTTTCGAAAAAGCAGTTGGAGTGGCGTCTCGGTTCAGGGTCAAACGTTGGAACAAGGCTAGTAAAATTCAGCTGACAAGTTTGGTCAGCTTGCTCCCGCGGGCACAATAATCATTGGACCGACGTTACACTTGGGCGAAATTGATCACCTGCAAGAACTTACGAAAACGTGCAATTAAAGTGGTTTTATTTTGAGCTGATTGTTGTATATTGGAAGTGGACATAAATTACTCTCCCTTATTAGTTTTTGACGACTTAATTATAGGATGCAGAGCAATTTGTGTCTATTTTATTAACAAAAATCAACGATACAACAATGAAGTGCCCTATAGTTGTTAGTTTCTATGTCTAACAATTGTGGAGCACTCCACAAGCCCGGTTATTTTTTAACTTTCAACCTTTAGGACTTTTATTTTAAAAGTGGGAAGGTACACGCGTGTATAGTACCAATAGTTATTGTTTTATTTGGTTTATATCTTTCAAATTTAAAAGCGCTTTTAGTTCATTATTTTTAAATAATATGTCGTGATATTTATCACCCATGATAAGTAGTGATAGCCTTGTATTTTGGTTGATATTTTATGGGAACATGGTAAAAGCAAGAACAAAAACTTATTTGATAAAACTTAAGAAGCTATAACCCAAATGTATATTGTATAAAATCTTGTTATTGACAACGGTTTCATTTATGTGATACGTTTAACTTGTTGAATAGAAAGGGGTAATACGGTAATGAAAGCAGCAAGAATTTATGGCAAACAAGATATTCGGATCGAGGATGTTGATATTCCTGAACCTAAAGATGACCAGGTACAAGTTAAAGTTAAGTTCGTAGGGATCTGTGGTAGTGATATTCACATGTATTCAGAAGGACTTTCTTTACCATATGAAAAGAATCCTTTGTCTGGTAAGACAGTTCCGATCACCGAAGGACATGAATTTTCTGGTCAAGTAGTTAAAGTTGGTCAGAGTGTGCAGGATGTCAAAGTTGGTGACAGGATCGCGATCGAACCTATCTTGGCTTGTGGTCATTGTCGGAATTGTATGAAAGGTATGTACAATTATTGTTTGCATGCTGTTGGACGTGATGGTAGTGGAAACTTTATTGGTGTTTCAGACGATGGTGGTATGGCTGAATATGCTAATGTTCAAGCTAAGTTTGCACATAAGTTACCTGATGAAATGGGCTTTGATTTAGGAGCTTTAGCTGAACCAACTGCCGTGGCTTATGAAGGTATCAAGCGTAGTGGTTTGATCGAAGGCCAAACAGTCGCAGTTATGGGTGCTGGACCGATCGGTTTATGTACTGCTGTTTTGGCTAAGATCGCTGGGGCAACAAAAGTTTACATTTCCGATGTTTCAGACGTTCGCCTTGCTAAGGCTAAAGAAGTTGGCATTGAAAATACATTGAACCCAACAAAAGAAGATGTTGTTGAAAAGATCCATGAAGATCTGCCTGATGGTGTGGATATTAGTTTTGAATGTGCTGGCGTTCAAGCTACATTTGATACAGCTGCTCAAGCCACGACTGTAACTGGTTTGATTCAAGTTGATGCTTTATTCGGCAAGTCGATCGAGCTTGATATTAATGATGCAATTATGAAAGGCCATAATATCCATACGACCTTAGGTTATGAAAATGCCTTCCCAATAGTTATCAATATTATCAATAACAACCAAGAGACTTTCCAGAAAATGATCACAAAAAAGATTCCTTTGAATGAAACTATTGAAGGGATCAAGTCATTACAAAATGACAAATCACAAGTTAAAGTTATGATCTCTCCTGAAATGTAACATTGGCCCATAAATTAAGAAAACAATAATTCTATCTTTGTGGGTAGAAGGGCAATAACTTCAAGAAATACTTTCTTTTATCGTTTTTCGATGGAGGGGGGTATTTTTTAGTATAATAAATTGTTTTAAAGAAGTGTAAGTTTGCTACAATGTTCATAGGTATTGTTGCTGTTACATAATTAAAGGTCCCTTAAATTAAATACTGATTTTGTTTTGAACTGGTACTGTTCAATATTTGTCCGATTTGCTGGAGGGTCAGGATGAAATTAAACGATTTAAATTACTTTTGCTATCTGTGTAAAGTTGGCAGTTTTACTGAAGCTGCAAGGCACTTTGACGTTAGACAGCCAACTGTGACTTTAGCGATCAAACGGTTGGAAAATAGCTTACAAACGCAGCTTGTGTCCCGAGATCACTCACAAAATTTCTTGAAAATAACGCCTTCGGGAAAAATATTATACGAGCATGCGGATAAAATTTTGAATGAAGTACACCTTGCCACCGTTGAGATCGATAATTTTTCTAAAGAGAAAATAAGGTTTGGCCTGCCTCCGATTATCGGGAATCTGTATTTACCACTAATAGCTCCTGAATTGAGTGAAAACAGTTTGTTGCAAAGCTTAGTTGTGGATGAATCAGGTTCTGAGCAATTGACAAATGATCTTTTGAACGGAAAGATAGATATTGCTTTGCTGGGTAGTTTTGCACCAATAAACGACTCGCGACTAGCCGCAACTAAGATCACCGACAGAGATTTTGCAATTATTTCTTCAAATAAGCACTGGTTAAAAAAGTATGATCAAATATCTTTCGCGGATCTAAAGAATGAGAAGTTCATAACATTGGATAGTAAATTCATCCACCGGCAAGTTTTGGAACATTATTCAAATGAGGTAGGGTTTACGCCAAATATTGTTTTTAAGACTCAAAGCATTTCAATTTTAAAAAGGATGGTTGAACAAAATTCGGGGGTCGCATTACTTGTAGGAGACGCGGTCGCTTTAGGAGATAAGTTAAAGAGTACCCCGCTGACAGCTACGTTTGCTGAAAAATTCAATATTTCAATTGTCACTAGGAAAAATTATCTTTTAAAGGACCGGGAATGGGAACTTGTCACCCAGTTATTAAAGATCAAAGATAAACTAAAAAGTTAATGAACAAGCCAAGAGGAAGGAGCCTGTTGGCTTTTTAAATATTGTGAAAAAATAATTATTTTTTATTGTATAAAACTATATCTGTGAAAATTAAGTGACAAATGCCTAGTTTAACAGAGTCATAAATTAAAATTATAACTCCTGTTACGTTTGACTATACGCTATTTTCACCGCTATTATTAAATTGTAAAGAAAGGAGTGCCCATTTTAGTTTTTACTAGTTTATGTGAATAAATTAACACATAAAAATTTAAACCGGGTGATTTTATTTAAAAATGATAAACGTGATCATGTAGAAGTTCTGACTTTTGTTGTTATGTAATATAAGACATTATAGGAGGTCAAGTATTATGGCTAAAGATATTAGAATAGAAGAAGACACACTAGGAAAAGTTGAAATACCTGCAGCTGCTTTATGGGGACCCCAGACCGAACGGAGTAGAAATAACTTTCCGACAGGCAGTTACATTCCGTTAGAAATTATCAAAGCACTTTTACAGATCAAAAAGGCCGCTGCTCAATCAAATGAAAAAGAAGGCCAATTGCCTGAAGAAAAAACTGGGCCTATTATCAAAGCTGTAGATTCTTTGTTGGATCTTTCTGATGAAAAATTGCGTGCTGATTTTCCACTTAAAGTGTATCAAACTGGTTCGGGTACTCAGACGAATATGAATGTCAATGAAGTTGTTGCACGTCTAGCAACTAAATTAGGTGATGGCACAGAGATCTTACCTAATGACGATGTTAACCGTGGACAAAGCTCTAATGATATTTTTCCAACAGCAATGAATATGACTGCCAGTGTGGCTGTCAAAGATCTGGAAAAAGCAGTTAGTCATTTGATCGATGAATTAAAAGTTAAGCGAGACAAGTATTGGAAGGTAGTTAAAGTCGGCCGGACTCATTTGCAGGACGCAACACCGTTGACATTTGGACAAGAAGTTAGTGGTTGGGTCAGCATGTTAGAACATGATCTGTCATACTTGCAAAAATTAGATGATACTTTACTTGAATTCCCTATGGGTGGAACTGCTGTTGGGACTGGTTTGAATGCGGACCCACATTTTGCTGCAAACATCGCAGACAAAGTGAGTGAAATTTATGGTCTGAAGTTTGACGCAGATACAAATAAATTCTATGGCTTGGAAGCACACTCAGGCTTGAATGTTGTTCATGGTGCAATGAAGACCTTGGCTGCAGATTGTATGAAGATCGCTAATGATGTTCGTTTCTTAGCTAGTGGACCGCGTTCAGCTTATGGTGAATTGAATATTCCAGCTAATGAACCAGGGTCATCTATCATGCCAGGGAAGGTCAATCCAACGCAAGCTGAAGCAATTACAATGGCAGCCGTTCGTGTCATCGGAAATGACGTTGTTGTAGACATGGCTTCCTCACAAGGTAATTTTCAGCTGAATGTTTACAAACCTGTTTTGATCCAAGCATTCCTTGAATCGGCTGATTTATTAACAGGGACGATTACAGGTTTTGCTGACAAGATGATACACGGATTAACAGTTAATCAAGAAAGAATGACTGAATTAGTTAAAAATTCTTTGATGACTGTGACAGCTTTGTCACCACATATTGGTTACCATGATAGTGCCAAAATTGCACAGGATGCAGACAAGAACGGCACGACATTAAAAGAAGCAGCCTTGGCATCAGGCAAGTTAACAGAAGAACAGTTTGATGAATGGGTAGACCCGTTAAAGATGACGAATATCTAAAAACAGGGTAGAGTGAAGCGGCAGAAAGTGGGCATTATCGTAGTCTAGTCATACAGCGCCAAAATCGCATTGTATGACTAGACTGGGGTAGGCGGAACTTTCTGCTTCATGGAACCTAACTAAGAAAACAGAGTGAAGTGTGGCGCTTAGAAAGTGAGCACTAGCAGATCTCTCCGCCATATTGCTCTTTTTGCAATGTAGTGGGGAAATTAGCTAGGTGGAACCTTCTGCCACACGGAACCCGACTATAAACAAGGTGGAAGTCAGGTAACGATCCTGACTTACCGGGTCAACAAAGAACATGATTCCTACTTTATAGGGGAGGAAATTAAAAAATGGCGAAATATATTTTTAAGCCAACAGATTTAGCAAAATTAAAGGATAACTATGACTTAGTGATCATCGGTTCCGGTGGAACTGGGATGGTTGCAGCATTACAAGCGAAAGAATTAGGGCTTTCACCGGTCATCTTGGAAAAGATGGACAAGATGGGTGGAAATACAAACCGTGCCTCTTCCGGTATGAACGCTGCTGAAACAGATCTTCAGTTACAGCATCATATCGTTGACAGCTTTGGAGACTTTTACCAAGAGACTCTTAAAGGTGGTGGCGGTTTAAATAACAAAGAGATGTTGGATTATTTCACTTCTCATGGTGCCTTAGCTATCGACTGGCTGGCTGATCGTGGGATCGTTTTGAATGATATAACGATCACTGGTGGGATGAAGATCAAGCGGACTCATCGCCCTGCTAACAAAGCTGCGATCGGGGGTTACTTGGTAACTGAGCTCTTAAAGCAGATCGAAAAAGAAGAAATTCCATTGTTTGCAAATGTAACAGTAGATAAATTATTGGCTGATGATGAGCAGGTCAAAGGCTTAAACGTTAAATTGCCAAATAATGAAACAAAGCAAATCAAGGCTAAGGCAGTCATTTTGGCAACTGGTGGTTTTGGGGCTAATAAAGAGTTGATCAAACAATACCGGCCAGACCTCGATGGCTATGAAACAACTAACCAAGTCGGAGCAACGGGCGACGGTATTGAATTAGCTACTGGGATCGGAGCAGGTCTTGTTGATATGGATCAGATCCAGGTTCATCCAACAGTCCAGCAAGATACAGGACATGCCTATTTGATCGGTGAAGCAACCCGTGGCGAAGGGGCAATTCTCGTTAATGCCCAAGGGCAACGTTTTGTAAATGAATTAGATACGCGCAAAAATGTGACAAATGCCATCAATGCTTTGCCGGAAAAGAGTGCTTATTTGATCTATGATTCTGGTATCCGTGAAAGTGTACCGGCAATCAATTTTTACGACCACATTGGTTTAGTTAAACATGGAGATTCTTTAGCAGATCTGGCTCAAAATATTGAGATCGATCCTGACAAACTTCAAGCAACAGTTAGCGATTGGAACAAGGCAGTATCTGCCGGAAAAGATAACGATTTTGGTCGTGATTCAGGGATGGATCGTACTATCGACCATGGTGGTTATGAGGCAATCCACATTGCTCCAGCTGTTCATTATACGATGGGCGGACTTAAAATTGATGCTAAGTCACACGTGTTAACAGAAGCAGGTACTCCGATCGCTGGGCTATTTGCCGGTGGTGAAGTAGCTGGTGGTTTACATGGTAATAATCGTATCGGTGGTAATTCTATTGCCGAGACTGTTGTTTTTGGCCGTCAAACCGGACAGCAGGCGTATAAATACTTGGCAAGTTTGAAGTAAATCGAAATTTGATCGTGAGCTATTCATACGTGTTTATAAGTTAGTAAAAAGTAATAAGTCTTAAACAGCTAAACTAGGGCAGTGTACTTTTTCTTAAAGACAGTGGCCTGTTAAAAAGGGAGGCAAGCGACAAAAAATGCTTGTTTTGTTTGCAGTTTTTCTTTTTTGAAAAAGTATGGCCTTTAGTTTAGCTGTTTTTTACTAAAAGTCTGCATCTAGCATTCGGTATTTGGAAGAAGTTCACTGATCAAAATAACAATAGAACTATCACGAGGAAAGGTGATATATGTGTTATTGAGTAAGGAACAGTATAAAAAATTCTTTTGGCCAGTTCTAATTGGACTAGTCTTATGGTTCTGTACGCCGTTACGTCCAGCAGCCCTATCTGTTGCGGCATGGCGAATGTTTGCAATTTTTCTGGCAACGATCGTTGGCTGTATTACTCAACCTTTACCGATCGGTGCGGTTTCTATCATTGGTTTCGTGGTCTTGACTTTAACTAATGTCGTAGATATCGATACTGCGGTCGCTGGTTTTGGTAATAGTAGTATCTGGCTGATAGCAATGGCTTTCTTCATTTCCCGAGGGTTTATTAAAACTGGTCTGGGACGTAGGATAGCCTTGAATTTTGTTTCTTTGTTTGGTAAAAAGACTTTAAATTTAGCCTATTCGATCATTGGTGTTGATTTGGTATTAGCGCCTGCAACTCCAAGTAATACAGCCCGTGCGGGTGGGGTTGTTTATCCGATCATCGAGTCTTTGGCTGATGCTTTTCATTCTAGTCCAGATGACAATGAATCACGTAAGAAGATCGGTTCGTTTTTAGTTTTTGCAGAGTATCATGGAGATATTATTACTTCGGCTATGTTTATGACGGCGATGGCAGGGAATCCTTTAGCTCAAGCCTTTGCCAGCGACGCTAATGTCAATATTAGTTGGATGTCTTGGTTTTTGGCAGCCTTAGTGCCTGGTATTATTTCCTTGATTTTGATACCTTTCTTGATTTATAAAATGTATCCGCCAAAAATCAAAGAAACTCCGAATGCTAAACAATGGGCTGATGATCAACTCGAAGAAATGGGCAAATTCTCTACTTCTGAAAAAATCATGACAGGTATCTTTATCTTAGCACTTATTTCATGGATGACGGGAAGCTTGACCAATATTGATGCAACCACTACAGCGTTCGTTGCACTAGGATTATTGCTGTTGACCGGAGTTTTAAACTGGCAGGATGTTTTAAAAGAAACTGGTGCCTGGAATACATTGACCTGGTTCTCTGTTCTCGTTATGATGGCAACTCAATTAAATAAACTTGGATTTATTCCGTGGTTTAGTAAATTGATCGTTGGCAGCTTAGGCAACATGAACTGGTTCTTAGTCTTACTGTTAGTCATCTTGATATATTTCTATAGTCATTATATGTTTGCTAGTGCTACTGCACACGTTAGCGCAATGTATGCTGCCTTACTCGGGGTATCGATCGCAGCTGGTGTACCGCCTTTGTTGGCTGCATTGATGCTTGGTTTCTTTGGTAACCTTGCTGGTTCAACGACTCATTATGCATCGGGCCCGGCACCAATTTACTTTGGCTCAAAATATGTAACGCAAGGTGAATGGTGGAAGATGAACTTTGTATTAGGTTTAGTTTACATGGTGATCTGGCTTGGTATCGGTACATTATGGACTAAAGTTATCGGGATCTGGTAAAAAAGCAGCAACTGAAAGTTCATTGACTATCTAAAGTTTGAAAATTAAATAATACAGAAAAGCCCCGTCGTATTGGGGCTTTTTGTATAAAATTTTCTGTAAAACTGCCTTGACCTATTTTTTGTTTAGAGACTAAAAGTAGTGATTTTGGTCATAGCTTCTTTAGCAAATTCAACGGTCTATCGGGTAAGGCAAGCGTCTCATTTCCACTCATTACTTTACATTTTTGCTAAAAAGTGCTGTATTTGAAGTGATAACTTCAAATAAAATACAGGGGAGGAAGCGAAAAATATGAGTGAAGGCCATCCAATTACAGTTAGTGCGTGGACCCTTGGAAATAAATGTTCGTTTGAAGAACGGATCAAAGCGGCAGCTAATGCTGGTTTTGAAGGGGTCGGATTGCGAGCCGAAACGTACGTGGATGCGTTAGCTGAGGGATATACCGACCAAGATCTTCTGGCGATGCTGGACAAATATCAAATTAAATGCACTGAGGTCGAAGATATTTTTGGATGGTGCGAAGATCCACGTTCCTACGAACAGAAATATAAGGAGCAAATATGTTTCCATATGTGCGCTTTATTTGGTGTCAAGCATGTTAATACTGGATTGATGGAAAAATATTCTATCGACTACACCGCACAAAAATTGCGTGAATTGGCTGAAAGGGCTGGTAAATTAACTGTTACTTTAGAGCCAATGCCATATGGCGGTTTGACAAATTTTGCCAGAACATGGCAGATCTTGCAGAAAGCTGGCCGTGATAATGTGATGTTATTGCTGGACCAATGGCAGTGGGTCCGTGCTGATCAGTCATACACTGAACTTTTGACCAAAGAACAGGCTAGAAAGGTAATTTCAATTCAATTAGACGATGCTTACAAAAGGCCGTATGCTTCAGCGATGTTGCGCGATGAGTCGATGCATGATCGATTAGCGCCGGGCACCGGGGAAACGAATACAGTTGGCTTTGTCGAAATGCTTAAGGAGTCCGGTGTGAGTCCTGAAGTTGTGGGGGTCGAAGTTGCAAACGATGAGCTGATGAAAAAAGGTATCGATCGGCTCGCTCAGTATACGTATGATAATGCAGTTAAAGTTTTAAAAACTGCATGGCCTGAGCTTCTTCCAAAGAACAAGTAAGAACCTGTGCTCTCTTAAAATGAGATCGATACTTTAAGACAATGAAGAGTTTAAATTCAGTTCCTAAAAAGTTGACTCTTAAACCCAAAGGAAATTAATTTATGGTTCTTTTTAGTTTGCAATAGTAACCACTGTTAGTTTTGTAATAGGACTGGCAGTGGTCTTTGTGTTTAAATGCATTTGGGTAAGAAAGGCCGCTTGATTTTAATCAACGATCCGACGATTTATTAGCAAAATAGATACATTTTCAAGAATTAATTGAGCCAAATTGTAATTAACGTGATTATTGTGTTAAAAAGAACACAAGCAGTTTATACTTGTTAGTAGTATTCAGCATGGGAGTGTTTCGAGTGCAAGTTTTTTTAATGAATAACAAACAGTATGAATTAGTGGCAACAGCTCAGGATCAAAGTGTATATAAACAAGGGAAAATGGCTGTTTATCGCATTGTTGGTACTAATGAGTATTTTGTTTGTCCGATTGCTAACCTGATCTCCTTTTTATCTGTTGACAAAGAGATAGAAGCACGACTTTCTTATCGCCTAAAAATTTACAAGGATCTATTTGTAGGACGAGATGATGTATATGCTCATAGATATTACAATAAAAAGGTACAAAAAGATACTTATGCGCCAGTCACGCAATTTAAAAATGGACGACCTCTTAGAGACAAAGAAGCTTGGATCCCGCTAACCGATGAAACTTTGATCTCACATTTAGATAACCAAAAAAGTGAGTTTATTGGATTGTATCCTATGTATGAGGATAATACTTGTAAGTTTGTTGTTATCGATATCGATAAACAAAATTGGCAAGAAATTTGCAAAACTATTCGCGCTGTATGTAATAAACATCATGTTCCAGTATTAGTTGAGATATCTCAGTCGGGCAACGGATGTCATATGTGGGTTTTCTTTAATACCAGGATCAAAGCAAATAAAGCAAGAAAGCTGGCAGATAAAATTTTGCAGGCAAGCATGGAATATTCCTCTTCAGTATCTTTTTCAGCATTTGATAGGATTTTTCCAAGTCAAGATTTTATTCAAAAGGATAGACCAGGGAGTTTAATTGCAGCGCCATTACAAGGTCAACGACGCAAAGAAAACAAAACTGTTTTTGTGAATAACGATTTTGTTCCTTATAGTGATCAGTGGCAAATTTTAGTTAAAGTTGATCGTTTAGATGAAAATTCAGTAGATAAGATCCTTGCAGATTTCGAGGGGCAAAATCAGATTGAAATTCTCCCAGAGAATCAACGAAGCATACAGGAAAATCTTCTTTCAAACAAGATATACATTGACGGGTTAGAAATTATTAAAGGTAATATGCTCTATGTTTCAAAGGAAGGACTTTCTGCAAAACAAATTAGCTATTTAAAAACTTTAGGTGCTTTTTGGAATCCACAATTTTTTAAACGACAAAAGAACAGGTTGTCAACGTATAAAACTCCACGAATAATAGATCTATCTATAGATTTATCTGATTATATATGTTTACCTCGTGGTCTTGAAGATGAGCTTAATGATCAAGTTACGTATATAGACTGGATGGATCAAACAATTGGTGGAAATTCAATTAAAGTTCGTTTTAACGGGAATTTAAAAAAGGAACAAAAAGTTGCAAAAGAAAGAATGCTTGAGCATTCACATGGTATTTTGGCGGCGCGTACAGGTTTTGGTAAGACAGTAATTGCTGCTAGTATTATAGCAACAAAGAAAGTCAGTACTTTGGTTTTAGTTAATAACCGTGATTTGGCGCAACAATGGGTCAAACGACTAAAGTCTTTTCTCAAGATCTCAAGTGTTCCTTTGGTTGTGGAATTCACTGCCACTGGACGAAGGCGTAAGAAAAATGTGATCGGTAAGTATTATGGTACTACCCATAATCGTAGCGGCATAGTGGATGTCGCTACGATTCGATCATTTAATGAAACAAAAAAAGATCAGGAATACTTGATGATTATGGAATGGTCATATTTGATGAGGTTCATCATTTGCCAGCTTTTTCGTATGATTCGGTTTTTAAAAATATCAGAGCTAAATATATTTATGGTCTGTCGGCGACTCCATACCGTCAAGACGGTTTAAGTAAAATAATTACACTAAGGATGGGTCAAATTCGCTATCAGACTGAATTGGTCGATACATCCTATGTACTTAAAACAAATAGGGTGATAATACCTCGTTTTACTGAAGTAGGACTGAACCTAGCTGAATTAAAAACTAACAGTATTAATGAAAACTTTGGGATATTAACAGATGAAAATGAAAGAAATAAAAGCCTAATACTAGATATTCAGAAAAACCTAAGCGAGAGGCGTCATATCCTATTGCTGACTCATCGCTTAGACCATATTGAAAAATTAGAAGAAATGTTAAAGGATACTATAAATTGTCCAATTTTCAAATTATGTGGAGCACAAGGCGCACAAAAAAATAAGGTAAGTATAGAAAAAATCGGTGAACTAAATAAACCCTTTATCATTTTGCAACAGCAAAATATGCTGGTGAGGGAATGGATATCGGAACTCTTGATACGATAATTTTGGCAATGCCTAATTCATGGAAGGGAACTATTTTTCAGTATTTAGGTAGGATACAAAGAAATCTGGATAAAAAAAGTGAACTGCGAGTTTATGACTATGTCGACATGCTGATACCTTCTTTTGCAAAGATGTACCAAAAAAGGAAGAGTGCATATAAGGATTTAGGGTATAAGATTCAAGAAGATAAAAATAGTCGTAGGCCTAACGTTGATTTATATGAGGGTAGTTATCAATCGGCAATTTTAAAGAGTTTAAAAGATTCAACTGAAGTTATGATAGCCGCAAGTTTTATGTCTCCATTTATTTTTTGGAAAATAATCAATAGTTTGAAGAGTGAATATAAAATTGTGCTAGGTGAAATCAGTGATTTTTATGCCAAAAAATTAAAGAGTTATTCAATTTCATATACGTTGTCAGTAGATAACATGCCAGAGTGTATTTTAATAGACAATAGAGAGCTATGGTTATGCTCGGATAAAGGCTTTAATTCTGACAAAGGGATTGCCGTATGTATTACTAGTTCGGATACTATTAATGGATTCAGAAGAATCATTCAACAGAAAGAATAAGCAAATAGATAGTAAAAAGCTGTTAGGAGCTAATAATAGATAAACTGTAGCGAATTTATAAAAATGCTCAGTCTGTCAAAAGGTATAAGCAGCCTTTGACAGATTGAGCAAAGGTTTGTACAAAAATGTTATTTTCGATATGAGATGTTATATTCAAACTTATCGGCACGAGCATGTGAAATAATTAGTTCAAGAAGGACATTTTTTATTAAATAGGAGTGTTTTGCCTGTAGGATCGGCGTGATTGAGTCAATATGCAAAAGGTCGATCAATTTGTCGCTTGGTTTAGTAACGTTGATTTTATCTTAAACATCGTTGAGTTTTTTCTTTTTCAAATCGTGTTAAGTGAACATCTTTGAAAGATTCATAGACCAAGGAAGTAGTTTCCAAAAGGATAGAGTTCTTTATCGTTCAAACGGATCGTTTCAATTTTTAGGAGTTTCAGTAGAAGAGACATCAAAACGTTCGGTTAACTCAGGACCACAGTCGAGGAATTTTAATTTAAGCAACTTTGAGCTGGGTTTTGTTTCACTTCATAGTCAAATGAATTCTCACTGTAGTTTTCTTGCTTAATGTTTTTGACATATAAGACAAAGGTGCCTTTTCCTTGGTCACGTTCCACATAACCTAATTGCTGTAATTTTTTTAAAGCAGTACGTACTGTTTTATACCATCTACTTAACTATTCCAAGACCATACTCTTCTGCAATTTTTGATGGAAAATCAATTGATTGATACAAACTACACGCTAGGTTTAAACTGTGGTTGTAGTTATTTTTCAGGATTAAGTAACAGTGTTTAAAGTGAATTCGCTTAGTTTTAAGAATACGAAGGAGAATAAAGATGAAAACAGTAAATCTTTCAGGACAAACCGTACCTGCGATCGGAATCGGAACTTGGCATATGGGTGATGATCCAGCAAAAGAAAAGCAAGAGATCGAAGCTATCCGTGCGGGGATCGACGCAGGAGCAAAAGTTGTGGATACTGCTGAAATGTATGGATCTGGAAACTCAGAAATTCTTGTAAGCAAGGCATTAGAACCCTACAAGCGTGATGATATTTTCTTGATTTCGAAAGTTCTGCCTTTAAATGCATCTAAGGCAAAAATGGAGCAACATTTAGATGCTAGTTTGAAAAGATTGAATACTGATCACTTGGATCTTTACCTTTACCATTGGCGTGGTGGCACACCATTGTCAGAAACGATCAATGAATTAGAGCGTTTAAAGCAAACAGGTAAGATCCGTGCCTGGGGTGTTTCTAATTTTGATGTTGCTGATTTAGAGGAACTATGGGCTTTACCTGTAGGAAAGAACGCAGCCGTTAATGAAGATTTATATAATATTGAAACTCGAGGGATAGAATATGACTTGACCGATTGGCAAGCAGCACATGAACTACCTTTGATCGCTTATAGCCCGGTCGGTGGTTTGCATAATGAATTAGGAACAACGATGTTAGAAAATAAGGTCGTTCAAGAAATTGCAACTGCTCATGGTGTTAGTGCTCATGCTATTTTATTAGCTTGGGTGATCCGTAATGGAAGTACGATCGCTATCCCACAAAGTAGCAAAGCACAACATGTTGCAGATAACGTGAAGGCGGCAAATATTGAATTGTCTAAAGATGAAAAGGAACGGTTAGATCAAGAATATCCTAAGCCAGACCACAAAGTTCCGTTAGCTATCAATTAATAAATAGCAAAGAAGATGCTGAGACAAAATTTTTAGAAATAAAAGTTTTGCCCCAGCATTTTTATACATATGGAATTTTGTATTCAGTGGTGTTTGTATAAACTCTTTTGTTACAATATGTAGGAGAGGTTTCGACCAAGCTGTTAAAAATAAATGGAGGCCCTAAAGAATGATAAATTTAGCTTTTATAGGTAATGGCAAGAGTGCAAATCGTTATCACTTACCCTTTGTGTTAAAGCTGCAAGATAAGTTTTGTGTTAAGACTATGTTTTCGCGCCATATGAAAGATGATTGGGAAACGAATCGAAGGTGTACATTATACAACGAATATCAATGAGATATATACTGATCCTGAAATTGACCTCGTTGTTATCTCAACTACGCCGAAATTTCATTATCGGTACGCTAAGGAGGTTTTAGAGTGTGGGAAAAATGTTTTAGTGGAAAAGCCGTTTACACAAACAGTGAAAGAAGCTGAAGAATTATTCTCATTAGCTAAACAAAAAGGGTTGTTTATTCAGTGTTATCAAAACAGGAGATACGACTCAGATTTTCTTACTGTACAAAAGGTGATCAATAGTGGTGTATTAGGTGATCTAACAGAACTTGAAATGCACTTTGATTATTTCCGGCCTGAAGTTCCACAAGCCGCACATGAATTTTCTCGTGCTGATAGTTTTGTATATAGTCATGCTTGTCACACCCTTGATCAAGTGATCTCATTATTTGGCAAACCAGGTGATGTCCACTATGATGTCCGTCAATTATTAGGCCAGGGGCGAATGAACGATTATTTTGACATCGATCTATATTATGGCGGCCTTAAAGTTTCAGTAAAATCAAGTTATTTTCGGATAAAGTCCCGGCCTAGTTTTGTGGTTTATGGGCAAAAAGGGATGTTCGTTAAAGAAACGAAAGACCGTCAAGAAGAGCATTTGAAAATGTTTTATATGCTTGACCATGATGATTTTGGTGTTGATCAACCTGAACAATATGGTACTTTGACGTATATTGATGACCAAGGGAAATACCATGAGGAAAAAGTTGTTTCTGAAGTCGGCGATTATAGTCGTGTCTATCAGGATATTTATGAAACTTTAGTTCATCACAAGGAAAAAACAGTTAAAGATGAAGAAACGATCCTGCAAGTTAAGATGCTTTCAGAAGCCATTGACCAAATTAAAGCATAAAATATACTAAGCAAAAGTCTCCAGTATTGACTGTAACGTTTTAAGTGACAGTTATCAGTGCTTGGGGATTTTTGTTTTGGTTTCAGTAAGAGAGGAAAGAAAAATTACAAAATTTGTCGTAAATTACCGCCGAAGGATATATTGTAAGAATAAGCAAGTTTTTGTTAAAAAAATTATGGGTGAATTGCTTCCTACGTATAAAAGAAGTAACAATTTTGCTATAATAGAGAGTGTTTAATTGTGAATAATTTCGCTTTATTAAAAAGCCTTTTATTAACTGATAAAGCAGTTTAATTTCTTTGATCGTGTATTGCTACACGAATCAGAATGAGCCATCTTTTTAGCAATCGAAAATTTTCAAGGTTCAGTGAGACTCTATTTTAATTTTGAAAGCGTTTTGTTATATGGAAGAGGGATTTACTATGAATTATTCTAAAGTGTCAGATAAGGATATTGAAGCTTTGAGAAAAATTATTCCTACAGACCGTTTCTTTTATCCTACAACGAAGCATTATGATCATGATCAGTTCAATTACAAAAAAGCGGCACCTGATGTGGCTGTCCAACCGGTCGATAATGGTGAAGTTTCAGCTGTGATGCAGTATGCCAATGAACGCAGGATACCAGTCACCGTTCGTGGTAACGCAACTGGACTGATGGGAGCAAATATATCAGTTGATCATGGTATTGCCCTTGATATGATCAAAATGGACAAGATCCTAGAATATGATCCCGATAGTTTAACGATGACAGTTCAGGCTGGGGTACGGATCCGTGACATTGATGAATATTTAGCTGATCAGCCATTTATTTATGTTCCGTCACCAGCTATGAAATGGGCTGCGATCGGTGGGAATCTTAATACTAATGCTGGCGGTATGAAGGCTGTTAAATATGGGACTACTCGTGAACATGTTCGTGGGTTAACGGCAGTTTTAGCTGATGGAACACGGATCCATTGCAGTCATAAGAGGGTTAAAAATAGTTCGGGCTACGATATTAAAGACCTTATAATTGGAAGCGAGGGAACTTTAGCAGTTGTGACTGAAGTCGTGTTACGTTTGATACCTCGTCCACGAGTTGAAAAAACGATGCTTTTATCATTTCCTGATATTGAGCGTGCCATCACTTCTGTGCCAAAATTATTTGCTGCGGGTCTAACACCAACTAGTGTTGAATATTTTAGCCAAGAAGACGTTGAAAAATGGGAGGAGTATTCTGGCAAACAGTTCCCCGTTAAAGACGGCAGCGGCTATTTGATGATCGGTTTTGATGGTAATGATGATAAACTAGTCGATGGAGAATTGGCAGAGGTTGTCAATGTCGCTAATGAAAATGAGGTCAGCAATACACTGGTCTTAACGGCGGATGACCTGGACGCCCAGGCTGTCTGGAATGCACGGTCAGAATTTGAAACGGCCATCCAGCAAACTACCACTAAGATGGATGAGGCAGATATTGTGGTACCGATCAATAAGATCCCGTTAGTTTTAAAAGAAGTTAGAAAGATCTCTAAAAAAGAGAAGGTCAGACTGCCTAACTTTGGACATGCGGGCGATGGTAATTTGCATATCTATATTTGTTGCGATGATTATTCTGATGAAGAGTTCGAAGAAAAGAAGGATCGGATCTTCAAAGATCTGTATCAAGTTGCAAAACGATCTAATGGTGAAATGTCTGGTGAACATGGTATTGGTTTTGCTCGTAAGGACTATTTCGAAGATTTCTACGGAACTGATTATGTTGCATTGATGAGCCGGATAAAATTGGCGTTTGATCCAAACTTGATTTTAAATCCAGATAAAATATTTCCATTTCACGTTTCCGATAAGGAAAATGTGAAAGTTCAAAATAATTAAACTAAATGACGAAGTAACCCGTAATTATTAGGCAAAAAGGCTGGTAATTATGGGCTACTTCATTTATTAGTTGGCGTGCATTTCATAACAAAGCAGACACAAAACATAATTTCTAATTAAAATAGCATATTTTTTCATTCATTTGTATTGAGTGATATACTAACTAAAGGTAACCATTCATCTTTGTTATAGAAGTATAAGAAATGGCAATTTTGATATTAGATAGCTGTTCGTTACCGGTGAAATGTTCCTTATTTGTCATTGGAATAGCTAAATTAATTATTGTGAGATCACCATAAAATCTGAAAACGTTAGGAGAAATTATATATGTGGGATATTGTCATTAGTTCACTTCCCCAGATATTGTCAGCGGGAATTAAGTTTACTATTCCGCTGGCCTTGATATCATTTGCGATCGGCTTGATACTTGCATTGGTAACTGCGCTAGTTAGGATATCACATCGTGGTGGGGCTTTTGCGATCGTTAAGGGGATCTTTCGCTTTTATGTATGGCTCTTCCGGTCAACCCCCTTATTAGTGCAATTATTTATCGTTTATTTTGGTTTACCATATTTGAGGATCCCAGGTTTACTTGAAAATGGGGTCAAGTTTAGTCCGTTTATTGCGGGGATCATTACTTTTTCGTTGAATACCGGAGCGTACGCTTCAGAGACTATTCGAGCTTCGATCTCTTCAGTGCCTAATGGTCAGTGGGAAGCGGCCTCATCGATTGGAATGACCCGGGGGCAGACCTTACGTCGGATAGTTTTGCCCCAAGCTTTCCGGATCTCAGTACCACCTTTGGCAAATAGTTTTATTAGTTTAGTCAAAGACACATCGTTAGCTGCTTCGATCACGATCGTTGAAATGTTTGAAGTTAGTCAACAAATTGCTGCTCAGAATTATCAACCCTTGATCATGTATACATTAGTCGCATTGGTTTATGCAATTTTCTGTTCAATTTTGACGTTTGGGCAGGGCTATCTTGAAAAGAAAACTAATCAGCATTTAAATCAAACGGAAGGGGAGTGAGCAAGTGAAATTACAAGAACTTAATAAGTCGTTTGGGACAAATCACGTTTTACAGGATATCAATGTGGAATTGCCTGAAAAAGCGACAACGGTCATTGTTGGGCCATCTGGATCAGGAAAGTCGACATTATTACGTTCATTGAATTTATTAGAGCGGCCTGAAAGTGGTATTTATCAATTGGCAGATATGGAGATCGACTTTTCGAAAAAAATCTCCCCTAAACAAGTTTTGGATGTGCGCAAAAAAACAGGGATGGTATTTCAAGGGTATAACTTATTTCCTCATAAGTCTGTTTTACAAAACGTGACCGAAGGACCAGTCCAGGTTTTGAAACGAGATAAGAATGAGGAAACTAAAGAAGCTTATGATTTGTTAGATAAGGTTGGTTTAAAGGAAAAATCCGACTTTTACCCGGACCAGTTGTCTGGTGGACAGGCACAACGTGTTGCGATCGCTCGGTCTTTGGCGATGCATCCCGAATATATTTTGCTTGATGAACCGACTTCAGCTTTGGATCCAGAACTCGAAGCTGAAGTTTTAAAGGTTTTGGCAGATCTGGCAAATGAGAAGCAATCATTGATCATAGTGACACATAACTTGTTTTTTGCGCGTCAAATCGCGACAAAAGTCGTGTTTGTTGAAAATGGTCGTATCATTTTTGACGGACCTACAAATAAATTCTTTAATGAGGAACAAGAAAATACTAGGATCCATGATTTTATTTCATCGATGACATTTGCTGATATTGATGAGGGTACGGCAAATAATTAGCTATTAAATTACACAGAAGGGGAACTTTATAAAATGAAAAAGTTACAAAAAGTATTATTTTCGTTAGCAATTGTTGTTTTGACGGTTACTTTGGCCGCCTGCAGCAGTAAAAGCGGCTCGTCAAATAAAGAAAGTTCATTCAAGTCAGAACTAAAAAATGATGGGAATTTGACGATCGGACTAGAAGGGACTTATGCGCCCTATTCTTACCGTAAGAATGGTAAGTTAACAGGCTTTGAGGTAGAAATGGGGCGAGCACTTGCTAAGGAAATGGGGGTTAAGGCTAAATTTGTTCCCGGCAAATGGGATTCACTTATCGCAGGCCTTGGCTCACAAAAATACGATGTTGTGATCAATAACATTTCTGAAACTCCTGAGCGTAAGAAAGCATATGATTTTTCCATACCTTATATTTATTCACGCTTTGCTTTGATCACTCCTGAAAAAAGTTCACTTTCAAGTTTAAAAGATATTTCAGGTAAAAAATTTGCTGAAGGTACAGGGACTAACAATGAGCGTGTAGCTAAGAAGTATAAGGCCGATACCGTTGACTCTGGCGATTTCTCTGCAACACTTTCTTTGATCAGAAACGGTCGGGTAGATGGTACGATCAATTCTGCTGAGGCTTGGTATTCCTATAAGAAAAATAATTCAACCAAAGGCTTGAAGTTTAAGGATATGTCCAATGAAGAAAAACCGGTTGAGATCAAAGCCATGTTCAACAAGAAGAGCCCTAAAACTAGGAAACAATTTAATAAGGCCATCCAGTCTCTTAGAAAAGATGGCACTTTGAAGAAACTTTCTAATAAGTATTTTGGTAAAAATATTACTGAAAAAGAACAGTAAATTTTCTGTTTAAATCAAAAAATAACAGCACCTCAATAATTTCCTTGCTACTTTTCGGAGTATATGGAAAGGATCGAGTGTGCTGTTATTTTAATTTAATTATGATCAAAAGTTGATCTTTGTTTCTGCCGGCTTTGTTTCGACTAAGACCTTACCATGGCGAATGTTGAACAGAACGTTTCGATGTTCGTTTAATATTTCGTAGAAGTTATCGCCATCTAAGATGATACAGTTTGCCTGTTTACCAACTTCTATCCCATAGTCAGCAGAAATGTGTAAAGTTTTTGCACCATTATAAGTTACAAAGTTAAATGAGTCTTGTAGTTGTTGATAGCCCATTAGTTGACCGGCATAAACGCCCATACTTAAAGGATCCAACATATTTCCGCATCCAAGCGGGTTCCAAGGATCTGCAACGTCATCCTCGCCAAATGAAACGTTGATCCCGGCTTCGTTTAATTCTTTGATCCGGGTCAAACCACGTCGCTTTGGATAAGTGTCGAATCTGCCGCCCAAATGCATATTCACGAGCGGATTGGAAACGAAATTTAATTGTGCCATGCCTAATAAGCGGAATAATTTATAAGTATAAGCATCATTGTACGATCCCATTGCGGTTGTATGGCTGGCCGTTACACGATCTATTAGCCCCGTTTCATATGCTTGTGTGGCTAAGACCTCCAGGTTACGAGAATTAGGATCATCGATCTCATCACAATGCACGTCAACTAGTTTGTCATATTTCTCAGCTAGTGAGATCAAATATTTGACGGAATCGGCGCCATATTGTTGATTAAATTCGTAATGTGGTACACCTCCGACAGCATCTGCGCCTTCTTTGACAGCTTGTTCTAGAAGTTCTTTACCATTTGGATAGGATAAGATCCCTTCTTGCGGAAAAGCTACTAGTTGTAGGTCAACGATGTCTTTTAGTTCATCTTTCAATTCCAATAAAGCTTGGAGTGCGATCAAATGAGGATCGGTCGTATCGACATGACTGCGAACATATTGAACACCATTTTTGATTTGCTTTAAGATCGTTTTTTTGGCACGTTCTTTGACATCTTCAGCAGTCAATGATTTTTTACGCTCGGACCAGATGCGGATCCCATCAAATAAAGTTCCGCTTTCATTCCATTCTGGTTCTCCGGCAGTTAAGGTAGTATCTAAGTGGATATGTGAATCGACAAAGGGTGGTAATAAGACATTTCCTTGCCCATCGATTATCTTTTCTTCGGCATTGGATGTCAGTTCCGCTGCTATTTGGCTAAATCTTCCGTCCGTTATGCGAATGTCTTGTGCTTGCCGCTGATTATTGATATGCACGTTTTTAATTAGCATGATATTGTGCTCCTTTATTTAGCTGTAAAATTTAATTGTTTCTAAAATGATAATAACATACGACTAGGGGTTGGAGATCTTTTCGCATCTATTTGACAATAATGTAGCATTTAAAAAATATAATGAACATGCGTGGTGCTAGTTTGTAATAATTTCATTTTCATTAAAATCGAAAAAGTCTAGATTATAAACAAAAAACGACAGTATTATAGGTCTTCAAAAAATTGCTATTGGGGGAGGAATCAGTGAACAAAAAGTTGTGGTTGAACAGATAAAAAAGCAGTGTCGAAATGGCGTCGATACTGCTTCAGCATTGCAGAGAAATTTGAAAATTCCAGAAATAAAGAAAAATAAGAAAACTGTAGGCTCTATAAAAAGTAGGATTGCTAGTAGTTTTTTGGGGTAGGCAACAGCAACTGGCTAGTCTAGGAAGTGTGGTCTTGAGCCTTGGGGTTATATAGGTTTAAGATCATTTTTGTGCACTGCTATTTTGGTATCTTTGTTAATCCATGAGCTAAAATGATGGCTTAACGATAAACGCACTAACAACTGCTAAATTTGATGATGGCGGTTTATAATATCTTTCCTTCTTTTTGATGGAGAGATACCATAGAAGTCATAGTATTTTTTATAAAAGAAATTTTTATTTTTGATGCCAACTTCATCTATTATTTTGTTAATCGGAAGCGTACTAGACATCACCAGATTATTTGCTTGAATTAAACGTTGTTTTGTTTTTAATTCGGAAAAATTACTATTTGTATATCTTCTGATTAGGTTACCAAGATATTCTTTATTATAGCCAAAGGTTCGAGCCATGTCTTCTAGAGTTATGGTTTTATAATGTTTGTCAATTTGTTTTAAACATTTAAACACTAACTGTTGCTGTTCATTTCGAATCCTTACGGTAGGCATAGGGTGATGTCTTAATATTTTTGATATGAGGATGTCGAAATATGATTCGATAATAGAATCTGAAAATGGTTCTTCCAAGAAATATTCTTCAATGATTGAATCCATTGTCTTTCTGATATCTCTGTTTTCTGGGAAGATAATATAGTTACTTTTAGTTTTTTGCCCTAAAGAAATGTTTGTTAAAAAGTTGTAAGTCAGACTATTGTTGCGGTGTATATCGTTTAGTAAACCAAAAGTAATATTTTGATCTCGAAATAACAAATTTATTAAAATGTCTTTTTGTCCTAAAGTGCTGATTGAATGCGAGCAGCCGGCATTCATCATTAAGATGTCACCTTCATTTAAGGTGATGTTTTCGTTATTTACAGTTTGGTGACAACTTCCTGATAACATATAGTTTAATTCTAAAAATTTGTGTGAATGTTTAGGGTAAGGTGCAAACCTATTATGTTTACTAATGTATACTGAATGATATTTGAAAAAGTAATTGTTACTTAAAGAAGGAATGGTTGCAAATTTTGACTCTTTATCAATTGCTTTATTAGGTATGTCATTTACAAATTTATGGTCAAAAGATTGCTTTTTTTCGAGTTCATTCATTTCACATAATTTGTTAAAAATAATTGGCTCCAACGAGATCTTCTCCTCCCTTACACTTCTTACACTTGATTATAGTATAAAAGACCTCAAACAACATTAATTTCTTGTTTGAAGTCATCTTTGTATTGCCATGTGTAATAAAAGTTATTCTCCAGGTTGATAATCCTTATCAATTATCAAAACAGGTTTGATAGTTTTACCAGAAACAGAGTCGGCATTAGCTTGGTTAATTTCATCGAAATCGTAAAACTTCTCTGTTTTATCAAAGTCAAAGCAACCTAATTTATAAAATTCCAATAAACGCGGGATATCAATTTGTGGAATGGAATCGCCCATATTGACGCCGACTACTTTTTTATCATCAACACACAGGTCATTCCAAGTTGAAAACTCGACCGAATGTGGTGTTACTGCAATTGCAGCACACGTTCCCCCTTGGGCTAAAGAAGTAATACTGTCCATGATCACATTTGAGAGACCAGTTGTGTCAATAGTCCAGTTAACTCCGTAACCGTTGGTTAATCTTCTGATACCTTCAACAGCATCTTCTTCTCTGCTATTGATTGTGTGTGTTGCTCCTAATTCTTTAGCTAATTTGAGACGGTCTGGAACAATATCAACAGCAATTACTTTAGTGCAACCAGAAATTCGGCCAGCCATCATAGAAGCTAAACCAACAGCTCCAGTGCCAAAGACGGCAATAGTATCTCCAGGCTTCGGTTGTAGCGTGTTAAAAACTGTCCCGCTTCCTGTGACATATCCGCATCCTAAAGGACCGATTTTTCTTAGGTCTAAGTTTTTATCGATTTTAACAGCATTACGTTGATCCACTACGGTTGTGGTTGTGAATGAGGACTGGTTAAACATGTTAGAGACATGATTCCCATCCTCCTGAAATTGGTCCTCTCCATCTGCCCGAACGCCAGAGAGATTATAGTCACTATAATTACGGCATTGTGTTGGAACACCACGGAGACAATTATCACAAATACCATCTGCATAAAAAGACAAAATGACATGGTCACCTACAGCAAAATTTTTAACTTCAGAACCAATTTTTTCAACAATACCAGCTCCCTCATGCCCCAGAATTGCAGGATACCCTACTGATGCATCTCCCTTGCGGATTGCTTCATCTGAATGGCAGATACCACTAGCTATCATGTGAATCTGCAGATCTGTTGGACCAACTTTGTGTAATTCAATGTCATCCTTGATTTCAAATGGGGCTCCCATTTCTTTAACTACAGCTGCTTTGATTTTCATTTTAAACACACCCTTCAAAAATATTGTTCAACGATGATTATGCCACTATATATATAAATAAGCAATATAAAAATAGTGAAAAATTTAATTTGCTAAAAGCCACACCATTTTGGATTGAAAACTCATTTTTACAAATGTTTTCTATAACGCAGTTATTTGAGCCAAATAAGAGATATTTTTCTATTATTTTCTTTACTATCAATGTGAAATTATTAATAAAATAAAATTAAATACGCATGTAAGCGCTAGAACAAAAGTTGTTAAATGATACTAAAAGTGTTGCAACTTGTTATTGATACTGCTTAACAACAAACTGATAATAATAGGTGTAACAAGTAATCGATTACAAAGCAAAAAACATTTTGAGGAGTTTATCTAGTTATGGCAAAAAATTCGCATTCTTCTACATGGGCAGTTTCCTTAACTAATTTTTTGGATTCAGGTTCTATTGTTGCGGGAGCTGCTGGCTTAACTTTGTGGCAAAGGGAATTTGGTTTGAGTAGTTTTGCAGTGGGCCTTTTAGGAGCTTTAAGTGCTAATGCTTTTGGATCAGCACTTGGAGCGGTTATTGGTGGACATTTATCAGATAAATTTGGTCGCAAAATGATTTATACCTACGATATGTTAATTTATATGGTTGGAACATTAACTATTGTTTTTTCAATGAATTTTCCGATGTTATTGATGGGCTTTTTAATTACAGGGATGGCTGTTGGAGCAGGGGTTCCGGCTTCTTGGACTTATATAGGTGAAACTTCTGATGGAAATAACCGCGCACATGACATTGGCATCTCTCAATTTTCTTGGTCAATGGGGCCAGTATTTATCTTCATTTTGGCGACAATTTTAGCCCCGCTTGGATTGCTAGGTAACCGGATCCTATTTATTTGTTTAACGGTAATTGCCTTTATCGCCTGGTCGTTACAGCGTAAGTTACCAGAATCAAAAGATTGGTTAAGACAAAAAGAAACTGAGAAAGAGTCTGGTATTAAACCACATCCGTACAAAGAGTTGTTTTCTAGCAGTGTTTCAGTTAAAAGTGTTTTGTTTCTTTGTGGCGTTTATGTATTTTGGAATTTGGTCTCGGGAGCAATGGGATTTTTCATGCCATATGTTTATGAAACGGTTGGCGGCTTGAGCAACTTACAAGCTAATATGATGCAGGCTTTGCTTTGGGCTTGTACAGCTTTATCAGGCCACTTTGGTTTTGCCCTGTATGGAGACAAAATAGATCATAAAAACTTTTTCTTTGTTGGGGCTTTCATGGCAGTTCTTTCATGGGTTATTTTAACTTTCATAGGATTTGGCTGGACAGCATTAATTTCTTTTGTTGTTATATGGGGCCTTTCTGCAGGCATTGGAGCACAGGCATGGTACGCTTTGTGGGCCGTTGAGTTGTTTCCAACTAAATATCGTGCAGGCTCACAGGGAATAATGTTCTTTGTTGTTAGAGGTACAGCGGGGATTTGGTCCATGATTTTTCCAATGATTCTTTCGGGTATGGGATTCCAGGCGGCTGGTCTAGCGATGATTGGTTTGTTAGTTGTTTCTTTGTTAATCGGAACTATTTGGACACCAAAAACGCGAGGAAAATCATTGGATCAAATAACTGAAGAACGCTATGGTACTACAAAGGTAAATAAAGTTGATTCGTTAGGTCAAGATATAGAAAAAGATGACAAGATAACAACTAATAATTAAGTTTAGGAGTTGAAAAATATGCCTAAAACATATGTGGCAGTTGATATTGGAGCCTCTAGCGGGAGATTAATGCTAGGTCATTTAGTTGATGGCAAACTTAAATTACAAGAGATGCACCGTTTTAAAAACGGCTTCTCTAAAAAAAATGGTCAGGATTGCTGGGATATTGATCATATTTTACAAGAAATATTTATCGGTTTGGAAAAAATTAAAAGGTCGGGTTATGAAGAAGTAATACTTGGCATAGATACATGGGCAGTAGATTACGTTTTGATTGGTAAAAATGGAGCTCGGCTAACAGATCCTGTTTCTTACCGTGATGCAAGGACGAAAGATTCTATTAAAAAATTAACTTCTGAATTACCAAAAGAATATATCTATAAAAAGACAGGAATTCAGTTTTTGGATTTCAATACTTTATATCAACTTTTCGAAGAAGATCAGGAGTTGCTAGCAAAAACTGACAAAATATTGATGATCCCTGATTATATTGGTTATGTCCTAACTGGAAAAGCTGTAACGGAAGTAACCAATGCTTCAACAACACAAATGTTGAGTTTACGCGAGGGATTATTTGATGAACATTTGTTAGAGAAAATCAATGTCAAGCAGAAACAATTTCCAAAATTAATTGATCCAGGTACAACTCTAGGAATAATAGCTGATAAGTGGTATGAAAAGTATGATTTGCCAAAAACAAAAGTTGTAACTGTAGCCACACATGATACCGCATCAGCTGTTGTAGGTACGCCGGGTATTGGACAGAGATGGGCTTACTTAAGTTCGGGGACTTGGTCTTTAATTGGTACGGAACTTAATGTCCCTGAGAATGGAAGTTTAGCCTTTAAGCATAATTATACTAATGAGTGGGGAGCATACGGGACTTACCGCTTCTTGAAAAATATTATGGGGTTATGGATTATTCAAAATGTTAAGGAAGAACTTGGCAATAAATATAGTTTCGCAGAATTAGCAGATTTAGCCGGTAAGGAGAAACCGTTCCAGCAGTTTATTGATGTTAATGATGATCGCTTCCAAAATCCAACAAATATGATTCAAGAATTGCAAGGATACTGCCTAGAAACTTCGCAGGTCGTTCCACAGACTCCTGGTGAGATCGCAATGGCAGTGTATTCTAATTTGTCTTTATATTATGCGAGTGAGCTTAAAACATTAGGTGAAATTTTGGGATACAAGATAGATACTTTGAATATTGTTGGTGGTGGTTCAAATGTTGCGCTTATGAATCAATTGACCGCTACAGTAGCTAACGTTGAAGTTTATGCAGGACCATCGGAAGCAACTGCTATTGGTAATATTATTGTTCAGATGATTTCACAAGGTAGTATATTAAATGTTTATCTGGCAAGAAGAATTATTGCTGATTCGTTTCCGTTGAAAAAATATATACCTGAAAAAGAGTCTTACCATGACAAATTATTTGAGTACCAAGAATTTTTAAATAAAGAAAAGACAGCTGAAATTTAAGGAGGCGATTTTATTTGACAGTTAGAATGGGACAACTGATGCATGTTTATTCTGATCAATATGATGAATATGAAAGGCGTCATAATAATTTGTTTCCAGAGATGCGGCAAGCATTGAAAGAGGCAGGAGCGCACAATTATTCTATTTATTTAGATAAAAGTACTGGAAATCTGTTTGCATATTTGGAAGTAGACGACGTGGAAAAATACAATCAGATTTCTGAATCAGAGGCATGTAAAAAGTGGTGGGCTTACATGGAGTCGATTATGGATACCAATCCAGATCAGAGCCCCGTTACAACGGATTTACATGAGGTATTTCATTTAGATTAATTTTCAAAAGGAGAGGTTTTATTATGGTTAAATCTGAAGTAGTAGAAAGTGCTTATAAAGTAGCTAAAAAACGTTATGCTGAATTAGGAGTTGATACGGAAAAAGCAATGGACCAATTAAAGAAAGTTAAGCTTTCTGTTCATTGTTGGCAAGGAGACGACATTAATGGTTTTGTTAATCCTGAGCAAGAACTAACTGGTGGAATCGGTGTTAGTGGAGACTATCCAGGAATTGCTCGAACACCAGATGAATTAACAGATGATCTTCATGAAGCATTTTCGTTAATCCCGGGTAGCCATAAAGTTGCTTTGCACACTCTTTATGCTGTGACAGATAAAAAGAAAGACTTTGATGAAATTGGGCCAGAAGATTTTAGTTATTGGGTAGATTGGGCTAAAAAAGAAGGAATTGGGTTGGATATGAATCCTACTTTCTTTTCTCATTCAAAGCTCAAGCAAAACTTTACGCTTGCTAGTCCGGAAAAAGAAATTCGCGATTTTTGGGTTCGTGTAGGGAAACAATCCCGTGCAATTTCTAATTATTTTGGTAAAGAATTAGGACAACAATCGATCAATAACTTCTGGATGCCCGATGGGTTTAAAGATAATCCGATTGATAAATTGACACCACGTTTACGCATGATTGATGCCTTAGATGAAATTATCCATGATGGTAGTTATGATGAAGAAAACACTATTGAGGCTTTTGAAGGGAAATTGTTTGGAACGGGTGTTGAATCATACACGGTTGGTTCACATGAATTTTATGACAATTATGCTTTGACACGTGATAAATTGTGGACTATCGATGCTGGCCATTTCCATCCAACTGAAGATGTGTCTGATAAATTTACAGCCTTTTTACCATTCGGAGGTAAAGGCTTGATGCTGCACGTTTCTCGTCCAGTTCGTTGGGATAGTGACCACGTTGTTATTTTTGATGAAGCTTTACAACGAATTACACGCTCGCTTGTAAGAGATAATTTGTTAGATAAAACTAATATTGGTCTAGATTTCTTTGATGCGACTATTAATAGAACATCTGCATGGATCGTTGGTGCACGGGCAACGCAAAAGGCCTTATTACAAGCTATGCTTACGCCGATTGATGATTTGAAGGAGGCCGAATTGCATTACGACTTTACCAAGCGTTTGGCTGTGACTGAAGAACTTAAGTCATATCCATTTGGTGCAGTTTGGGATGAATTTTGTTTAAGAAATAATGTTCCTGTAGGTACGGATTGGCTGGATGATATTCGCAAGTATGAAAAAGATGTCCAATTTAAACGTAGTTAAAAAATTGTAGATTATTTAGGTTAAATAAAATGGACATCTATAAAAATCTAGGAGGAGCATAACATGGTTAGTTTTGGGGATTCAAAATTTGTAAAAGAGGTTTGTGGGGTTACACAGGCATCCTATCAACATGGTTGGGATGAACGTAATGGAGGAAATGTTTCTTTACGGCTAGCTGAAGCAGATGTTGCAAATTTTGATGATATTTCAAAAGTAAAAGAAACGTTTGACTTGGGTTTTGACGCAACAGAGTTGATTGGTAATTATTTTTTAGTTACGGCTACGGGACGTTATTTTAGGAATGTTGTTTCACAACCGAATTTAGATTTGGGATTAGTGAAGATCACCAATGATGGGAAACATGCTGATCTTTTGTGGGGGTATGAAGACGGCGCCAAGCCAACTTCGGAATTTCCTAGTCACTTAATGTCTCATATTGAACGTTTAAAGGTTGATGCAAAACATCGAGTTGTAATGCACTGTCACCCAACAAATGTAATTGCTTTATCATTTACTCAAGAATTGAATGAACGTAATTTAACTCGCTTATTATGGAAAATGCAAGCGGAGTCATTGGTGGTTTTTCCTGAAGGAATAGGAATTATACCTTATATGACTCCGGGGACAACTGAAATTGGTAAAGCGACGTCAAAAAAAATGTCAGATTTTAGGACAGTCATCTGGCCACACCACGGGATTTTTGGAACTGGTGACAGTCTTGATGAAGCTTTTGGTCTGATCGAAACTGTTGAAAAAGCAGCGACTATTTATTCTCAAATTTGTGCTCAAGGTGGAGAAATGAAGCAAGAAATTACAGATAGCCAATTGAGTCGGTTAGCAGAGTCTTTTGGTGTTACGGCAAACCCAGACTTCTTGCCTGCAACAAGTAAGATTTAGAATTTGAGATAAAGGGGTGGTTTACGGCAAATAGTTTGCGTAAACCACCTTATTTAATAGATTTTTTTAAAATACGAGGTGGATGATGCATGAAAACAGAAAAAGAAAAATTTTTAGCCGGAGAGCCATACTACATTATGGATTCTGAATTAGCAGAAGATGAGACCCATGCTAGGAGACTGTGTAAAAAGCTAAATGAACTTGATGATCAGAAAACGCAAGAAAAAGACACAATTATTCGAAAACTTTTTGGTTCTGTCGGGCAAAAACCGTACGTACAGCCGAATTTCCGTTGTGATTTTGGTTATAATATTCACGTTGGAGATAATTTTTTATGTAATTATGATTGTGTGATCCTTGATATAGCACCGGTAACAATTGGAGACCATTGTTTTATGGCACCTAAGGCACAAATATATTCAGCAGATCATCCGCTTGATTCAGATTCACGCGGGAAATATGTGGGCTGTGGAGCTCCAGTGACAATTGGTGATAATGTTTGGTTAGGAGCTAGTTCTGTAGTTTTGCCGGGGATTACTCTAGGTGATAATGTAATCGTTGGTGCTAATTCAACTGTCACTAAGTCATTTGGGAATGACGTTATTCTTGCCGGTTCACCTGCTAAGGTGATAGGAAGTAAATCTTCATTGAACAAAGAAAAATATGATGCTTTGGAATGCTATGATATTGTTGATTATAATGATTAGGTAAGTTAGTTTTTTATTTTCGTGCTTCTAATTTTACTTAGTTATTAAAGAGAGTGTCTTTATGCGACAGTCGGGGAAAATTTTTTATATTATTAATCGAAAGAGGATATTATGGTTATATTTAATCAAGTTATGTTCCCGGTTTTATTGATATTTTTGGTAGGATACTTTTTTCAAAAAATTTCTCCTTTAAATATTAAGCCTTTATCTACAGTGGCGATATATTTATTATTACCGTTTCTAGTTTTCCAGACTTTTTATAAAACAAATCTAGATAGTAACTTTTTTTACGTTATAATCACATCCCTACTAATTATGGTCGCTATGGTTGTGATTGGTATTGTGGTAAGTAAAATCTTTCATTATGACAAAGGTAAGCTAAGTGCCTTTTTACTTTCGACAGTTTTCCCAAATAGCGGTAATTATGGTGTGCCAATAATAATTTTTGCATTTGGTCAAAAGAGTGTACCATATGCTATGGCGATAATGGTTTTTCACAATATATTAATGGGCACGGTTGGTGTATTTATAGCTGCTTCGTCTAAAAAAATGGTTCAGAGGAAGTTAAAGAAGGTTTTGTAGCAGTTTTGAAACAGCCAATGAATTATGTTATTGTCCCAGCATTAGTGTTGAACCATTACCATATATTACTTCCACAAAACTTAATGAAAAGTGTTGGAATGATCGGTAATATTACAATCCCTCTAATTATGATAATCTTAGGAATGCAGTTAGCAGACGTCTCAGTTGAAAAAGTTTCCTGGTTTAGTGTTAGTTTGGTCATGATCTTTAGATTACTTATTTCACCTCTTTTTGCATATGTAGTTTGTTTAATGTTTGCACTAAATCAAACACTTACAGATGTAATTGTTATTATGGCAGCAATGCCTAGTGCTGCGAATACAAATATGTATGCAATTCAATTTAATACTGAGCCGGACTTAGTTTCGACTTGCACGTTAATGAGTACTTTGTTAAGTGTAGTTACCTTGACTTTTTTATTGAACATTCTTTGAGTTAGTTTATTACGGCTTATATATATAAACTAACTTAGGAGTAGAGAACAGAATAAAACATATAAATATTAGTCCTTGAGATCCGGGTTTACAATTCATTCGATTTAAATCTAATTCTCAGGACTTTTTTGTTATAGCTGAAAAAAGTGTTGGAAACAAAAGAACGATTTTGTGGTTTGAAATAATAGTAAAAAAAGATAATTTAATCAGCAATCATTAGTTGGATATTATTTCTTTTAATGGTGTTCATTATAGCCTGAGGCGGTATTTGATCTGTAACAATGGTTCCTATATGTTTGGGATTAAAGTTATCTAATAAAATGTAGTCCCTTTGGTTAAATTTTGAATGATCTACTAATAATATAGTTTTTTCGGAACATCTCATTACGGTTTTTTTCAGAAAGTTTTGATCTTCGTTTGCCATATAAATACCTTGTGAATCTAGAGAATTACACGATATGAAAGCAATATTTGGGCGGTAATTTTTTGTTAAGTCTTCTATTGCACGGGGTCCTAAAATAGATTTTGAACGATACAATAACTCGCCACCAAGAACAGATAATTCAACATTTTTCAGTTGGTTAATTTCTGAAGCAATATTAATATTATTTGTAATAACGTGAATATTAGACTTATTTGAAAAATATTTTGGTAAATATTCTAATGTTGAAGACCCGTCCAGAAAAATAGCCTGATCATTAGATATTAAACCTATTGCTCTTTTGCAAATTCTGTTTTTAATAGATTCATTTTTACTGCTTCTACTTGCATAAGCCATTTCTACATTAGAATATTCTAAGAGACTGACATAACCGTGGGTCCTGCGTATTGAATTAGTCATTTCTAATTTAAGCAGATCTCTTCTTAAAGTAGACGTACTAACGCCCATTATTGATTGGAGATTTGTTGTGCTAATTTTCTTATGCTTTGAAAGGACAATTAACATTTTTTTTAAGCGTTCTTCTTTAGTTAAATTCAAATCAAAGACCTTCTTTCTATCTTTTGTAAAGCGCTTAAATGTATTTTATTGGTTGTACATTTAGCTTAATTTTAATGAATTTTGTTCAAGAAAGATCTGTGTCTTATAGATATTACTAACAAGTATACCTTTACTTAACATATATAACTAACTGAGAGTGCATTGTCAAACTATTAATTAAATGGTTTTAATCGATGAATATTTATGAACATTTATCATTTAAAATTATCTATTTGTATTTTAGAGAATAAAATCGTTGTAACGGTAAAGGAAGCGCTTTATAATGTGGATAAAAGCTAGCTTTTAAAAAATGTAAAGTTCATAAATGTTCCTTTTTGTGAACGAAAGGAGTGGGATTTGTGAGTGACTATAGTAATTTGTTTGATAAAGAACTGATTTTTCTTGACGTAAATGCATCGGATCGAAATGATTTATATGAAAAGGTGTCTGAAAAATTAGAAGTACTAGGTTTTGTCAAAGACAGTTTTTCAGAAGCTTTGATTAAACGAGAAGACGAATTTCCTACAGGAGTTATTACACAATATCTACCGATTTCATTACCACACGCAAACCCTGAAAATGTTAATAAGCCATTTATTGCAGTTGTTCAAACTAAAGATACTATTAAAGTTCAACAGATGGGGACTAATGAAGAAGAAAAAACAAAAAACTTTTTCTTCTTAGGAATTGTTAAGGAAACACAGGACTTACAAGTAAAATTGTTACAAAGATTTATGCAGTTAATGAATGATCAAGAATTTGTCATGGACTTTAAAAAAATGAACAATTCTGCTGATATGTATGATTATTTAATTAATAACTTTTAGGAGAAGATCAAAATGCTAAAGATTGTCGTTGCATGTGGTAGTGGAATCGCAACTAGTGAAACGGTTGTTGGTTCAATTAAGAATTTTCTTGAGGAGCATTCTGTAAGTGGTGTGGAGGTTGAGGCAACTGATTTTAAGCAATTGTCAGGAGTTCTTGCCAATTACGATGTTTATGTTTGGCTTGCTAAACCTACGCCTGAAATTCAGGAAATTTGTGATAAAGAAGGTATTCCGGATGTCAATGGAGTAGACATATTGACTGGGTCTAAGGGAGATAAAACATACTTGGACTTAGTTAATGCTCTTATGAGCTTAAAAGACGCTTCTTAAAAGGAGGAGCATACTATGGATGTTTTAAGAACGGTTGTTAACTACGTTTTAGATCTTGGTGCTGCTGTGTTTGTGCCATTAATTATGTTTTTAATTTCTATTCTGGCCAGATTGAAGCTTAGCAAAGCAGTAAAGGCTGCATTGACTTTGGGTGTTGCTTTTAGTGGGATGACATTGGTTGTTAATTATATGACAGACGCTATTTCTCCGGCGGCTAAGTCTATGTCTAAGTTAATGAATTTGAGCTTAAATGCGATTGATCAAGGCTGGCCAGGTGTGGCTGCTATCACATGGTCGTATAAAACAGCTTTTTTGTTTTTTCCGCTGCTTTTAATTATCAACTTTATCATGTTGACTTTGAATTGGACAAAAACATTAAATGTTGATATGTGGAACGTTTGGAACAAAATTTTCACTTATGTAGTTGTATTATACTTTACTCATAATTCGCTCTACGGTTTCATAGTGGCTGGTCTTCAAATTGTTTTGGAGCTGAAAGCGGGAGATATGTGGCAAAGGCATATTGAAGATATGACTGGTATTCCGGGGGTAACCGTACCACATTTTATCTCCTTATTTGCCGTTCTATTGATGCCTTTGAATAAATTGTTAGATTTTATTCCAATTATGAACAAGCCTGCAGATGCAAACGCAATTCAGAAAAAAATCGGTATTTTTGCTGATAATTCTGTAATGGGGGCCATTATAGGACTTTTGCTTGGTTTTGGGGCAGGATACTCAATATCCGGTTCGCTTCAGCTGGCTATTGAAGCTGCTGCAGCTATGACTATGTTTCCAATGATCTCAAAACTTTTTATGGAAGCCTTAAATCCGATTGCTGATGCTATGAATAAAATGATGAAAAGTCATTTTAAAGGACGGCAGGTTTATATTGGTTTGGATTGGCCAATACTTGCTGGACGAAATGAGTTATGGGTAACAGTGATTATCCTTGTTCCCGTAATGCTGATATTAGCTATGATTTTACCAGGAAATACAGTATTGCCATTTGCAGGTATTATTAACCTTTCATTTGTAGTTGCAGCACTGTTATTGACTGGTGCCAACCTATGGAGGATGTTAACACTAGGAATTATAACTACCCCAATTTTCTTGTATGGAGCAACGTACTTCGCGCCAGTAATTACTAATTTAGCTAAGTCAACAGGAGCTGTGAATGTTAAACCTGGTCAACAACTTTCATGGTCGACGTTTGAAGGACCAGATTTTCGCTTGTTATTTGCTCAGCTTTTTACTGGGAAATGGTGGGCAATAGCAGGAGCTGTTATTTGGATTTTGCTTTTTGTATGGCTATACGTTGATCAAAATAAAATTCTTATCCCAAGTAAAAGGTATGCATTGGCGGGTGCTGGAACAGTAAGTGATAGTGATAATGATGTTTCTAATAAAGGTAATGGACCAACTAATGAAACGAAGATTGAGAGACAGGTGTCTGATATTGATGGCTTAGATTTTAGTAATGTGAAGAAAAGAAAAAAGAAAAGTAGTGAAGTTAATGATGTAGATGCAATAAATGGAATGGATTTTAGTGATTATAGTAGAAATGGGAGGGAGTAATGTAATATGAAAAGCAAGCAATCGCAGGAAAATATAAGCTCAAAGGTATGGTGGTCACTTGCACTGTTTATTAATGTTGTGTTAACGATTTTAGCTATTTTTACACAGAATATCCCAGGTTGTATTGCGACAATCGCCTTTGGATTATATATAGCTAAATATGGAGATCCAGTGATTTTTGCTGATTATAATAGGAAAAGAAAAGAAAAATATAGGCTTGCGAAAGAAAAACGAGACCAGTACCTAAAAAGGAAGGAGAACTAAAAATCATGATGGGACAAAATATCACAAAGGAGCGTTTACCGTTTGAAACCGAACGTCAAGACGTTGCCGATGTTGCTCTTGAAATGTTTGATCGTAAAATGACTAATGTAGCTGGTGGAAATATTTCTTTAAGAGTTACACCTGATGAATCATTTTCTTATGACGGACAGGCGTACGAAAAAGGTCACGATTATCTTTTGATGACTCCAACATTTATGTCTGAAGCTTGGTACGCGAAAATGAGTCTTTCGAAGATATTGGTCGTCGATCTCGAAACTGGTAAAAAAATTGTTGGTGAAGGAAGACTGACTAGAGAAATTAATATGCACGAAGAAGCTTATAAAGCAAACCCCGATATTAGAGTTGTATACCATTCACATGCTTCTAATTGCATGTTCTGGGCAACTCTTGGAGTGGATATGCCTAATTTAACGGAAGTAACATCGGTAAATGTTCCGTTGGGAAGAATAAAATGTTTACCATACAGAGAAGCATGTTCTCAGGAGCTAGCTGATGTCGTTTATAATGAGTTGAAAAAATTGGGAGATAAGGCTAAAGAAAATATTTTCTTATTGGACAGCCACGGTGTTTTAATTACTGATACTGATCTACACGCTGCCACAGAGGTTTTGGAAACAGTAGAATGGAATGCAGAAATCGCTTATAAACAGACTATTTTTAAAAAATTGGGCATTATAAAAGAATATCGTTCATGCGGTCAATTAACCAATGGTCAAATCGGTGGTAATTCATTGGATATTTGATCTTGTTATATTATATGAATCCGTGTTTCAGTTAAGCCCTCGGTTATAAACCTTTTAGAGTTGATAATCGGGGGTTTTACTTGTATCCTTGGATTTAGTTAACTGGCATATATCTATAAATGGCTTTTACTTGACACTTCAGTATAAAGAAATTATTTTAAATATATTAAGCTGTTTTATTCTAAAAGTTAATAAATGATAGTTTAGATTCCTTGTGCTCACTTGTTATAAGTGGGTAGAGGTGTCTTTTTTTCATAAGATCGAAGAAAGGGAGAGAAAAATTGAAAGAAAATGGTAGAGCTGCACGAGCGGGTAATTCGTTTATAAGGTATACATCTTATATTATTGCCTTGGGTGGCTTTTTGTTTGGATATGACACTGGTGTTATTAATGGGGCTTTGTCTTTTTTGAGTCGACCAGACCAACTGAACTTATCTTCTTCGGTTCAAGGTTTAGTATCTAGTTCCCTAGTATTGGGTTGTACTTTTGGTGCTATGTCAAACAGTTACTTAGCCAATCACGTTGGGCGAAAAAGATTACTACAGTGGGTCGCAATAGTTTTTACTTTTGCGACAGTAGCCTGTGCATTGTCAGTGAGTCCATGGATGTTGATTGGTTCTCGTTTTATTTTAGGTTTGTCGGTCGGAGTTGCTTCTAGTTTGTCACCGTTGTATTTAAATGAAATTTCACCAGATAGGTTGAAAGCACAGAATGTTAACAAAAATGCGATCGCAATCGTTTTGGGTCAGTTGACGGCATTTACTGTAAATGCTATCCTAGGCTCGGTTTGGGGAGACTGGCATTCTATTTGGCGGGTAATGATGGCTGTTGCTGCTTTACCTGCGATCTTGTTGTGGATCTTTTCATTTGAATTACCTAAGAGCCCCTTTTGGCAGATCCTCAACGAAGGGCGAAATAAGGCTGTCAAAACGTTTAGAAGGTTGCATTTTCCTAAATTGGATATCCGTGAGGCTATCACAGAGGCTAAAGAAGAAATTAAAAATGAAGATTCCTTCAGCTGGAGTGACTTTTTTAAAAATAAGTATATGCTGTATTTGTTGATAGCAGGGGTCACTGTTGGTTTTATTCAACAAGCATCTGGTATCAACACGGTCATGTATTATGGGACTGTAATTTTGGAGAAAGTAGGCTTAGGTTCTGGGGCTTCATTATACGGTAATATTTTGATCGGCCTGGTTTCTTCGCTCGCTATTTTAGTTGGCAGCAAGTTGCTGGGGGAAGTTCATCATCAGCATTTGTTGGTATTAGGTCTGCTCTCAAATGGTGTAACATTGTTTGTTTTAAATTGGGTCATGCGAAGCAATATATTCTCTCAAACTATTAATAATATTTTAGTTTTGCTTATTTTGGCGATCTTTTTAGCCATTCAGCAGGGGATCGTGAGCCCAGTGACTTGGCTATTATTGTCAGAGCTTTTCCCACAACGTGTTAAAGCAACTATGAATTCAATTGGTACGGCAACAACTTGGATCACTAATTTCGTGATCAGTTTAATATTCCCGATTTTACTGGATATTTTAGGAACAGCGGGCGTCTTTTTAGTCTTTGCTTTAGCCAACATTGGGTGTGTTATACTAGCTGAAGTATTAGTTAATCCACGGTTGATCAATAAGGCAAATAGCTCACTTTAAGGTTCACAGAAATAAGTGGGCCAACCATTCTAAGCTTATTGGAGGTAGGTTCTATGGGAAACTGGTTAAAAAATTCAAGAAGCGGTTTAGTAGTAGTAACACTTGTCCGACTTTTTGCAGGAGTTGAATGGCTGGCCGCCGGAGTAGGCAAATTTACTGGAGATTTTTCAGCGAAATCTTTTATAGTACATGCGATCGATCATCCAGTTCAAGATGATTTTGGTAGAGTTGCGTATCCTTGGTTTACCTCTTTTTTAAAAGAAGTAGTCCGCCCTCAAATAGGATTATTTGATTTCCTAGTTCAATATGGCGAGTTATTGATCGGGCTCGGTTTAATTTTAGGGACGTTGACTACGATTGCTAACTTTTTTGGCTTAGCGCTTAATTTTGTTTATTTGTTAGCTGGTTCGATCTCAACTAACCCTCTGTTGTTACTGTTAGAGATCATTATTTTACTTGCAGGCGCCAATCGTTTTAAAATCGGTTTTGATTACTGGTTAATTCCTTATCTACACAGAAAGCTCCCATTTTTGGATCGAAAGAAAAAGAAGTATGAATTACATTTTTATTGATAAAAGTAAGTGAGTTTAGGTAGTAGACTCAAACTTTTAAAAAGGAGACGGAAATTTCCGCCTCCTTTTTTGCTTATATAATTATTTAACCAGAAATGTAAGTGACAAAAATAATGTAAATGAGATAATAGTGGTAAATACTTTAAGAATGGAATGACTATATGAGATCTAATAAAGCTATCGCGGCCCGGGCCAACCAGTTGTTGACGATTTTTAAAGTGGAAAATGCCGCTAGTGGTGCGAAAGTACAAGAAATTATTAGCCAAGCACAAAAAAAGTTAGATAAACGTCAGATCCCGCCACAAAAAGTCATCGAAGATGTTGTGTTGGAGATGTATTCTTTAAAAGTTAAGGGCAGCGTTACTATTAATGACGCGACATTTAAGACGTTAAAGGAAATGGAAAAACTAGCTCGTGAACGCAGTTGGTTGCCTTTTAGACGTTATGATCCTTGGTGATATTAAAATCCTAACAAAATAATTGTGTACAGTCTTTTTTGACTATTATTTGCAGATAAAGTTCGTTAATTTAACTTTTTATGTTTTGCGTTTGCAATAATATTCGGTTTTAGCTTGAATGATCGTAGCTGCTTTGTTACAATTAGCGAGGTGTGTTTGAAAGCACAAAGTCAAATTCTCAACAATTAAATTAATGAGGTGAATGCAATGTCATCAGTAGTAGTAGTTGGCAGCCAATGGGGCGACGAAGGAAAAGGGAAGATCACAGACTTCCTTAGCCATGATGCTGAGGTTATCGCACGGTATCAAGGCGGCGATAACGCTGGACATACGATCGCGTTTAACGGGGAAACATATAAGTTGCGTCTGATCCCGTCGGGTATCTTTTATCATGATAAAATTAGCGTGATCGGCAATGGGGTTGTTTTAAATCCGAAGTCTCTCACGCAAGAAATTGACTATTTGCATGATGAGGGGATCTCGACTGATAATTTACGAGTTTCAGACCGAGCTCACGTTATTTTGCCGTACCATATAGTTTTAGATAAATTACAGGAAAAATCTAAAAAAGATAATAAGATCGGTACTACTGCTCATGGCATTGGTCCTGCTTATATGGATAAGGCTGCGAGGATCGGGATCCGTGTTGCTGACTTACTGGACAAAGACATTTTTGCAGCTCAGCTAAAAGTGAATTTGGAAGAAAAAAATCGTTTGTTTAAAAATATGTATGACTATGACGGGCAACTGCTTGACTTTGACCAAATCTTTGACGAGTACTATGAATATGGTCAACGTATCAAGGATTATGTAACTGATACTTCAGTTGTTTTAAATGATGCGTTAGATGCCGGCAAACGTGTGCTTTTTGAAGGTGCACAAGGCGTCATGTTGGATCTTGATCAAGGGACTTATCCGTTTGTAACCTCGTCCAACCCTGTCGCTGGCGGTGTAACGATCGGCAGTGGCGTCGGCCCTTCTAAGATCAATAAGGTGGTGGGTGTATGTAAAGCATATACATCAAGAGTCGGTGACGGACCATTTCCAACAGAACTGTTTGATGAAATTGGTGATCATATCAGAGAGGTTGGGCATGAGTACGGAACGGTTACGAAGCGTCCACGTCGTATTGGGTGGTTTGATAGCGTGGTAATGCGTCATGCCAAACGAGTATCAGGGTTGACCAACCTTTCTTTGAATTGTCTTGACATTTTGACTGGTCTTGATGAATTGAAGATCTGTACATCTTATGACTTGAATGGAGAAAAAATTTATCATTATCCAGCAAATTTGGAAGACCTGAAAGCTTGCAAACCAATTTATGAGACACTTCCTGGTTGGACCGAAGACATCACCTCATGCAAGACTTTGGAAGATCTGCCGGAAAATGCTCGGGCATATTTGCATCGCGTCCAAGATTTAGTCGGCGTAAAAATTTCAACTTTTTCTGTAGGCCCAGATCGTGATCAGACTAATGTTTTAGATAATGTTTGGGGCATCTGATAGATACGAATAGGTGAGTTGATCAAAATTTAAATCAAAAAATAAAGTCGGCTAAACGTGTTGTTTGGCTGGCTTTTTAGCGCTTGCCTGAATTTGAAAGGGAACGTAGGCAAAATTTTAAAGTTTTAGGAAATTATATTTTTCAAATATACAAATTCATTAAGAGTATATTCACTGGTAAATCAAGATTTTCTCTTAAATTTGTAGCAGATATTTTGCTTTTATACAGAAAATATTGAGTAAGGGGAATGATCCAAAAATTTTTTTGACGAGCAATAACTTGCTGTCCTAAGAGAAAACATGTCAAGTAAAATATTTGAACAATATTCGTACTTTTATTTACATATCTGGCGCGGTAAAATAAGGAAGTGTTAAGTAATCGGAACGGACGTTTGAGCGTCGTTGAATTCGGTATTGGAGGAATGTTGCATGTCATTAACAGCTAAGGCCTCAACTGAAAAATTGGTTGAAACAGTGATGGAAAGGCGTTCGTGTTCTTATCAAGAGGCAATTTTATTTTTACTGCGGTACGCGCAGAGATCTAAAAACTAGATAATTAATGAAACTAGGGCTGGGATTATACAGCTCTTTTTTTAATATAAATAGTGAAAGACGAAACAAATTAGATAATTTATTTTATGTTTTGCAAAATATTGTGAACTATATAACTGAATTTTATAGGTTATCCAAGAGACTTTCATTTTATAAGTTCCTTTTTAAAAAGGATTGTATGCGCTAACACAAAAAACAAAATCACCATATTTTTCTTGAATTCTTTGTGAAATGTGATTAAAAACCAAGGATATTTAATGTTGAAATGAATCACAAAGTGTTGTACTATAAAGTGGAAGAAAGCGTTTGAACTAACGTTTTCAAATTTGGGGAGGTTATTTATTATGATGAACAAAGTTGAAGAAAAAGTATCTTCTGCTTGGGATGGATTCAAAAAAGGTCAATGGCAATCGGAAATTGATATCCGTGATTTCATTGAGAAAAACTATGCCCAGTATAATGGTGATGAATCATTCCTGCAGGGTCCGACTGACGCAACTACTAAGTTAAATGACGAATTAACTGAATTAAAGATGAAACAACGTAAAGTTGGCGTTTTAGATGCTGATACTAAAGTTGTTTCCACTATCACTTCTCATGCTCCTGGTTATCTTGATAAAGATTTAGAAAAAATTGTTGGTTTACAAACTGACAAGCCTTTAAAACGTTCATTGATGCCACAAGGCGGTATTCGTATGGCTAAAGATGCTTTGGAAACTAACGGTTATAAACTCGATCCAGAAGTAGAATACTTCTATAGCAAGATCCAGAAATCACATAACCAAGGTGTCTTTGATGCTTATGACGAAGATATTCGTAAGGCACGCCATAACAAGATCTTGACTGGTTTGCCTGATGCATACGGACGTGGCCGGATCGTTGCTGATTTCCCACGTGTTGCTTTGTATGGTATTGATCGTTTGATCGAAGAAAAGGTGCATGACTTGGATCTAACTGGTGACGGTGAAATGACTAGTGATGTTATCGACAAACGTGAGCACATCTCTGACCAGATCCGTGCCTTGAAAGACATGAAGACAATGGCTGAATCATATGGCTATGATATTTCTAAGCCAGCCGTTAATGCGCAAGAAGCTATTCAATGGGTCTATTTTGGTTACTTGGCAGCTATCAAAACACAAAATGGTGCTGCAATGTCTATTGGCCGTGTTGATACATTTATGGATATTTATATCAATCGTGATATCGAACGTGGTGTCCTGACAGAAAAAGATGCCCAAGAATTGATCGACCAATTTACTATGAAATTACGGATGGTCTTCTTCATGCGGACACCGGAATATAATTCATTGTTCACTGGTGATCCTATCTGGGCAACATTATCATTGGCTGGTACAGGATTAGATGGCCGTCATCACGTAACTAAGACAGCTTATCGTTTCTTGAACACTTTGCATAATATGGGTGCTGCTCCTGAACCAAACATCACTTTACTTTGGTCAGACGATTTGCCTATGACGTTCAAACGTTATGCTTCAAGTGTTTCGATCGAGAGTTCAACTATTCAGTACGAAAATGACGATTTGATGAAGAGACAATGGGGTACAGATTACTACGGCATCGCTTGCTGTGTTTCTGCACAACCAGTTGACTCAGGTGTCCAATTCTTCGGTGCTCGTGCTAACTTAGCCAAGACGGTTCTGTATGCCTTGAATGAAGGTCGTGACGAGATCACTGGTCTGCAAGTTGGGCCTGAATTGAAGAAGATGAGTTCAGAGTATATTGATTATGATGAATTCATGGACAAATTAGATAAGATGATGGACTGGTTGGCTGACGTCTATGTTAACGCACTGAATGTTATTCATTATATGCATGACAAGTATTACTATGAATCCGCACAGTTGGCATTGAAGAACACTGATTTGGATTACACATTCGCTACGGGTCTTTCAGGCTTGTCAGTAGCTGCTGATTCGATCTCAGCTATCAAATATGGCCATGTTAAAGCTATCCGTAATGAAGATGGTTTGACAGTTGACTTTAAGGCTGACAATGAATATCCACGTTATGGTAATAATGATGATCGTGCTGATGAGATCGTTACATGGTTAGTTAAGACAATGTACGAGAAGATGAACACACATCATTTGTATAGAGATGCTGAATTGTCAACTTCTGCCTTAACAATTACTTCAAACGTTGTTTACGGTAAAAACACAGGTGCTACTCCTAATGGACGTGAACAAGGCGAACCATTTGTTCCAGGTGCTAACCCAGCATATGGTGCTGATGTTTCTGGTGCTTTGGCTTCATTGCTTTCAGTTGCTAAGATCCCTTACAAGTATGCAACAGATGGTATTTCTAACACATTTGCTGTAACACCAACAACACTTGGTAAAGTTGAAGATGAACAAGAAGATACACTGGTAAATATGATCGATGGTTATATGAAGAATAACGGTCATCACGTTAATGTCAATGTCTTCAAGCGTGAAACATTGATCGATGCTCAAAAACATCCAGAACAATATCCAACATTGACGATCCGTGTTTCTGGTTATTGCGTATACTTTGCTGATTTGACTAAAGAACAACAGGATGATGTTATTTCCAGAACATTCCATACTTCAATGTAATTGTAGGTACAGTTATTAGAAGCAGGGGGTTAAGAGAGAGATTATGAGTACAGAAACTAGAACAAGAACAAGGAAAACACGTAAGAGAAACCCACGGTTGCGGCCATTGCCTACTCGTGACGGACAAGTCGAAGGTTATGTTCATTCGATCGAGACCTTTGGTGCTGTTGATGGGCCAGGTATTCGCTTTGTAGCCTTTATGCAAGGCTGCAATATGCGCTGTAAATTCTGCCATAACCCTGATACTTGGAAGAAAAATGTCGGAACTAAGATGACATCAGATGAGATTTTAGATCAGGCATTATCTTATAAAGCTTTTTGGGGAGATAAAGGTGGGATCACCCTGTCAGGTGGCGAGATCTTATTGCAAATAGAGTTTGCTACAGAACTTTTTACCAAATGTAAGAAGTTAGGGATCAGTACTTGCTTGGATACCTGTGGCCAACCATTTACTCGTCGTGAACCTTGGTTTAGCCAGTTTAACAAGTTGCTGGATGTTACGGATATCATTTTGCTAGATATTAAGCACATCAATTCCGAAGAGCACAAGAAGTTGACGGGATATCCTAATGACAATATTCTAGATCTGGCTCGTTATCTTTCTGAGATCGGTAAACCGATGTGGGTCAGACAGGTTTTGATCCCGACGATCACCGACAATGATAAATTCCTAACTGAAACTGGTGACTTCGTTAAGACATTGCATAACGTCGAAAAATTCGAGGTTTTGCCTTACCATACGATGGGTGTGCATAAGTATGCTGAGATGGGTGTGAAATATCGCCTTGAAGGGATCGAACCTCCATCTGACGAGCAGGTTGCAAATGCCCAGAAATTATTGCGTTGTGCTGACTATCAAGGTTACCGGAATTGGCAACCAGGAGATTCAACTTTAGAAGATCCTGTAAGTTGAGATAAAACAGGGTGCAAACAGGCTTGATTTATTGCTTGTTGGAACTCGATCATAAGAAAAAAGTTGATGTGAGCTGTCTTTATGCAGATCACGTCAACTTTTTTATTTTAAAATACCGCTTTGATCAGTCAGCAGCTATTTGGAGCACTCCTGCACCTTTGACATCACCGACTGCTAGATAGTGTAAGGCTTCTTGAGCTTGGTCTAAAGAATATTTTCTTGTTTCAGGATGAATATTTAAACGACTAGCAAGCTTCAAAAATTCTTCACCATTTTTTCGGGTATTACTTTCTACGCTAGTGATCATTTTTTCGTGGAAAAGGTGTTGCTGATAATTTAATGGCGGAACATCGCTCATATGGATACCAGCTAAGGCTAATGTGCCGCCTGGCTTTAATCCTTCTAAAGCTTTGGGGATGATCTCGCCAGCCGGAGCAAAAATAATCGCTGAATCTAACAGCTCAGGTGGTAGGTCATAAGCACCAGCTGCCGAAGATGCCCCGAGCTTCAGAGCTAATTTTTGAGCGTGTTCACCACGAGTCAAAACATGGACTTTGATCCCTTGTTTAAGGGCTAGTTCGGCAGTGATGTGGGCAGAGCCGCCAAAACCATATAGCCCTAATGTACCGCCAGCGGGGACGTTTGCCTTAACATAGGCATGATAACCGATAATACCTGCACATAAAAGCGGTGCTGCTGTTGTTGATTCAAAAGAGTCAGGTATCGCATAAGCAAAAGCTTTATTGACTGTGGCGTATTGTGCGTATCCGCCGTCATGGTCCCAACCGGTATATTTTGAATTTGGACAGAGATTTTCATGCCCTGAACGACAAAAACTGCATTTTCCACATGTGTAACGAAGCCAGGGAATGCCAATCCTTTGACCAAGTTGAAAGCGACTCGTTTGTGGGCCGCAAGCGCATACTTCACCAATGATCTCATGACCGGGTGTGACCTGCTTTTGATGTAACGGTAGATCTCCTTCGGCTACGTGCAGATCTGTACGACAAACGCCACAAGTCAGTACTCTGACCAAAACTTCTCCAGCCTGAGGAGTTGGAACGTTTTTTGTAACTAATTGCAAAGGGCTTGGATCAGAATCTATTGGGCCTTGGGTATTGACCTCCCAGGCTTGCATCGTTGTTGGAATGTTACCTAAATTGACATTAATGTTTTTAGACTGCGTCATTTAGAACCCCCTCTTTTCTTTAATAGCGACACAGTGAACCTCTATATTGTCTATTATAAACGTGAGCGGCTTGCTTGTTTAATGAAAGCCTTTTGATATAAAAGCGTACAATAGCAAGTTATATATCATTAAAATTCAGTTTTACGTTGTTAATCAAAAAATATAGTGTTAAAATTTATACATCAATTAGTAAATATCGAACAAGGAGAAAAAGAGTGGAAAATACAGATAAATCGATCACTAAAAACTTTATTTTAGGGCTACAACATTTGCTGGCAATGTATTCGGGGGATATTTTAGTTCCCCTGTTGGTTGGTGGGGCATTACACTTTAATGCACAACAGATGACCTACTTAGTATCGATGGACATTTTCATGTGCGGTATCGCCACATTACTGCAGTTGAAAAGAACTCCGTGGACTGGGATAGCGATGCCCGTTGTTTTGGGATGTGCGGTTGAGTATGTGGCCCCTTTACAAAATATAGGAAATAATTTTGGCTGGGCATATATGTATGGTGGGATAATCGCTGCCGGTATCTTTATCATGTTGATCGCCGGGCCGTTTGCCAAATTACGCCGTTTTTTTCCACCAGTAGTTACGGGTTCTTTGATTACTTTGATCGGTTTCACTTTGATCCCTGTTGCTTTTCAAAATTTGGGTGGTGGTGATGCTTCAGCTAAAAGTTTCGGTACTCCGGTTAACTTATTCCTTGGGTTCACTACTGCTTTGATCATTATTGTGATCAATATTTGGGGTCGTGGTTTTTTCAAACAAATTTCTATTTTAGTTGGGATCTTGGCTGGAACATTACTTGCTATTATTTTAGGGGAAGTCGGCTTTTCACCGGTCAGCTCGGCTACTTGGTTCCAATTACCGGTCCCTTTTTATTTTGGAGTTCCCAAATTTGAATGGTCTTCGATCGCCACGATGATGCTAGCGGCTTTAACTTGTATGATAGAGTCAACTGGAGTTTATTATGCTTTAGCTGATGTAACGGGACGAAAGTTAAGTACAGATGATATGAAGCGTGGCTATCGTTCTGAAGGGTTAGCTGCTATTTTGGGTGGGATCTTTAATACCTTCCCATATTCCACTTTTTCTCAAAACGTTGGGATAGTACAACTTTCTGGCATCAAAAAATTGCGGCCCGTTTATTATTCGGCTGTATTGTTGTTGATTTTGGGACTGATCCCTAAGTTTGGCGCGATCGCTACTTTGATCCCAAGCTCGGTATTAGGCGGAGCGATGCTGGTAATGTTTGGTATGGTTGGTGCCCAAGGCATCAAAATGTTAGCAGAAGTTGAAATGAACAATAAGAATTTATTGGTTATGGCAGTTTCGATCGGCTTGGGTCTTGGTGTAACGACTCAGCCGTCTTTATTCCAATTTTTACCGCCTCAATTACAAACGATCCTTGGTAACGGGATGGTTATCGGTAGCTTTACTGCAGTTATTTTAAATATTTTTTTGAATCATACTAGTATCAAAGATCAAGTCGAAGAAGAAGTGTAATACATTAACAAGATGAATTATTTGAGTAAACAATATTTCCTTAATTTTTACAGGAAGATATTGTTTATTTTTTTGGCAGAGGAAATTTTGTTGTTCAACAGTTTAATTTTGTAATTGAGCTATAACAGTGACGTTTTGACAAATGTTTATGAAATAATATATTTGGTGTAGTATAAGGCTTGGAGGTAAGAAGATGTTTGATCTGTTGATATTACTGGCAGAGAGACTGGGCATCATCATGGTCTTAGCATTTTTGTTGGTAAATACTAGATTTTTCAGAGGATTGCTAGAAAAAAGGACTTTAAAAACACAAATTTGGTTGACTTTTATTTTTTCGTTATTTGTCATGATCGCTAATTTGACAGGTGTTGAAATTACCAACTCTAAAGAAGTTGTCACACCTTTGATCATCACTGGCTTACCGCAATCGGACTCGATCGCAAATACGCGGATGTTGGTGATCACTTCAGCAAGCTTGACCGGAGGGCCATATGTCGGCATATTGGTTGGCTTAGTTGGCGGTTTGCATCGAGTCATTTTTGGTGGATTTTCGGATTACTTTTATATTATTAGCTCAATATTGATCGGTTACCTGATCGGAGTTATGGGAGATAAAGTGAAGGAAGATAAGTTATACCCATCAACTCCTTGGGTGGTTATACTATCGTTTTCGGCAGAGTTGATACAAATGCTTTTTATTTTTATTTTTCATGGTATTGGACTGGTGAAGTTGATCTTTATCCCGATGGTTTTGTTAAATACCATTGGCTCCTGCTTGTTTATGGAAATATTGAAAACCTATTTATCTAACGAGAGACAATTACGAGCAGTACAGACCAAGGATGTTTTGGAATTGACAAATAAAACCTTGCCTTATTTTCGGAACGGGTTAAATTTTGATTCTGCACAACATGTTTGCCAAATAATCAAGGAATATACTAATTTCGATGCGGTGGGTCTGACAGACACGGAAAATGTCTTAGCTCATGTAGGCGCTGGTTCGGATCACCATATTGCAGGTGAGCCGGTGTTAACTGATCTTTCTAAGAGTGTAATAGCTAAAGGAAAAGAAAAACTCGCATTCAACCAAGAAGAAATTGGCTGCCCAGTGGCAAGTTGTCCTTTAAAAGCGGCAATCGTCCTTCCTTTGCGTGTCAATGAAAAAACTGTGGGTGCTTTAAAATTTTATTTTACTGAGCGAAGCAAGATGACAGTTGTTGAGGAAAATTTAGTGAATGGACTGGCGCTGATTTTTTCGGGACAATTAGCGATCGGGATCGCTGAAGAACAAACAAGTTTGCTAAACGAAGCTGAGATCAAAGCGTTACAGGTTCAGATCAGCCCCCACTTTTTCTTTAATGCGATCAACACTATTGGTGCATTAATGAGAGTGGACGTTGATAAAGCTCATGAAGCATTGATGCAGCTAAGTGCTTTTTTCCGTTCTAGTTTAAAGAATGGACAGGAAAAAGAAATTACTTTAGCACAAGAAAAGAAGCATGTTGATGCATATATGAGCATTGAAAAAATGCGTTTTCCGAACAAATTCAATTTGACTTATGACGTTGCTGTTCCAGATAATATTTTATTACCGTCATTTTGTTTACAAATATTTGTGGAAAATGCAGTGCGTCACGCATTTGGCAATAAGAAGAAAGATAATCAGATCTCCTTGCAGATCCATCGGATAGATGATAATTATTTTGAGATCATCGCTAAGGATAATGGTAATGGTGTTGATCCTAAAATTCTAGAAACAGTTGGGGAAAAGCCGGTGACGGAGTCTAAGGGCAGTGGGACTGCTTTATTTAATTTAAACCAACGTTTACAAGGATTATATGGCACTAAGAGTAAACTACAGGTCACAACAAGTTCTGAGGGGACAGTTTTTAAAACGATCATTCCAGTAAGCTTTCAGGAAGGAGCCAACGAATAATGAAAATTTTATTGGTCGATGATGAGCCTTTGGCGCGAGGGGAATTGGAATATTTGGTCAAACAAAGCTCGCTCCTAGCTGATGTTTCGTATGAGATCATTCAGGCTGAGGATCTTAAAGAGGCTCAAAGATCATTATTGAAAGAACATATAGATCTAATTTTTTTAGATATTTCTTTAAACGAAGAAAATGGGTTTGAATTGGCCGATGAGTTGAAGCAATTATCGTATTCTCCATTAATAATTTTTGCTACGGCCTATGATGATTATGCAGTTCGTGCTTTTAATGTCGATGCGCTAGATTATGTATTAAAACCGTTTGAACAAGAACGGATAGATCAGGCATTAAATAAAGCTTTAAAAACACTACAAGCTAGCTCTAGTTCAAATAACGATCAGCCCGTTAACGACATGTTGAGTATCGAGTTGGCTGATAGGAATGTTGTGATCAAAAAAGAAGACCTGGTCTCTGCTACTGTCAGTGACGGAATGCTAACTATTTCGACTGACGCTAATGAATATACCACTAAGAAGACACTTGCGTGGTTAAAGGATAAAATGACTGACTCTAAGTTTATGCAAGTTCACAGAAATAGTCTGGTCAATATCGAGAAGATCAAAGAAGTCCAACCCTGGTTCAATCATACTGCTTTATTGATCATGAATAACGACGATAAGGTACAAGTTGGTCGTTCGTATCAAAAGGAATTGGGACAGCGTTTGGGCATGTAAATTGAATATCTTCAAAACGGGATAAATGTGTTTGGCGTTTAAGTAAACGTTCTTGCATTTTAAGTCTCGTTTTTTGCATTTCAGCTCGGAAAGCCTTTCTAAAAATCTTTTTAGTCTAAGATAAACATATAGACAAGAGAGAGACAATATAAGAAAGGACCTGAAAAACTATGAAGAAAGAAAAAGAAACTAAGTCAGCACCGATTTTATTCCAGATGATGATCTATGCGGCGGTCTTATTCGTTTCGCAAATGATTTCATCTGTAATGCCGTCTTCCTTTCCAATACCAACTCCAGTGATCGGTTTGGTATTGTTGTATGCTTTGCTGACGGCACACATTATCAAAATAGAGTGGGTGGATTCATTTGGTAGTGCAATGATCTCAATGATCGGTTTCTTATTCGTTCCTTCAGGTATTTCATTGGCTGCCAACTTAGATATCATGAAAACTCAAGGTATTCAATTAGTGTTAGTTATTTTATTATCAACGGTTATTTTGTTAGTAGTTACAGCCTATACAGCACGGACGCTTGGCTGGTTCAAACAAAAAATCAGTGAGCATAAATCAAGTGCAGCAGGGCAAATCTCGCATAGTGCAGTAGGGGGCAACAAACAATGAGTTACCTAACAAATCCGCTTTTTGGTGTTTTCTTATCCTTAGCTGTATTCATGGTAGGACAGTGGCTCTTTAAAAAATCGAATGGCTTTTTCTTATTTCAACCGCTGTTTGTTGCTATGGTTTTAGGAATTGCCATCTTAGTAGTTTTGGGCAAGTCCTTCGATGTTAGCACAGCGCAAGTTTATGCAAGGGCTTATAAGCCAGGAGGAGACATTATTTTTTGGTTCTTAACTCCTGCTACGATCGCTTTTGCAGTGCCATTGTATAAACGAAATGATGTTGTGAAGAAAAACTGGGGGATCATTTTATCTAGTCTTGTGATCGGGACGATCGTATCACTATTTGTCATTACGATCGTTGCCAAATCATTCGGTTTAGACAAAATTGGTGTTGCTTCAATGCTTAGTCAGTCTGCAACTACTGCTATTGCTTTGCCATTAACAAGTGCTATTGGCGGAAATGCGTCAGTTACAGCAATGGCTTGTATTTTAAATGCTGTTATTATTTACGCTTTGGGTAATAAATTAGTCAAATGGTTCAAGTTAAAGGAAGATCCCGTTGGTGCTGGTTTGGGCCTTGGAACTGCCGGACATACGATCGGTTCAGCCTTTGCCTTAAAAATGGGATCGGTTGAAGGCGCAATGGCTGCAGTTGCGGTAGTCGTGATCGGTTTGGTCGATAATCTGGTCGTGCCCGTGTTTGCGCATTTGATGGGAATCTAAAAGATAATCATAGTCACCTGTTCATTATCGGAGCAGATGGCTTTTTTTTGTCTAATAAAAGGGACGATCGTTGATTAAAATTTGTATGCGATGTTTGCCTAAGTCCCTCTGTCTTAAAATAGCATAAGTTAATATAACGTACTTTATTAACTATAATCCGCAATATAGTTCGTTTATTATTTCATAAAACGAATTAATTTAAATTAATTACTGAAAACTTCTTGAAAAAGCGAATTATTGATGTAAAATTAAGTCATCGTTGGTCATTTTAAGGAGGACTCATACAGTGCTAGAAAAACTTTTTAAGCTCAAGGAACGAAAGACGAATGTTCGGACGGAATTTGTAGCTGGATTAACAACTTTTATGGCGATGGCATATGTTTTGGTCGTTCAGCCAAGTTCAGTTATGGGATTTGGAACGGGACAGACATTTACCGATATAAATGGAGTCGTTATTTCTAGAGGAGCATTAGTCGTTTTGACTGCTTTTGTTTCCGGGCTCATGACCTTGATCATGGGACTTTACGCTAACTTACCTTTTGCTTTGTCGACTGGGATGGGGACAAATTTTGTGTTAGGTGCCTTGATCCAGTCGGGGAAGCTTTCGTTTGGAAATAGTATGGTGATCGTCTTGATCAGTGGGATCATTTTTGTAGTCCTAACGGTCTTTGGTATTCGGGATGTTATCGTCAAAGCCATTCCTTTTAACATCAAGACTTCTATTTCAGTTGCGATCGGTTTTTTCATTACATACTTAGGGTTTAGTAATTCTGGGATCGGTAATTTTAAAGATGGGATCAGCTTGGGGAATTTTACTGACCCAAATGTTTTTCTAGCCATCCTCGGGCTGATATTGATCGCTGTAATGACACTTCATAAGGTCCCCGGGGCTTTATTGATCGGTATTATTGTGATCACGATCATAGGGATCCCCTTCGGTGTTACGAAAGTGCCAGCTCATTTTTTTGGCGTACCAAGGATGAGCGAGATCAGTCAATTGACTTTTTCATTTGATTTTAAAGGATTGGTCAATGGCAGTTCACTTGTTTTAATTTTCATCGCATTCTTCGGTGATTTCTTCTCTACATTAGGCACGGTTTTAGGTGTTAGCGAGAAAGCCGGCTTACTAGATGAAAATGGGAACCTCCCAGATATTCAAAAGCCTTTTATGGTCGACTCGATAGGGACAGTTTTAGGAGGCTTGTTGGGCTGTACATCTTTTGGGACTTTTGTTGAATCTTCCGCAGGAGTAGGGGCGGGTGGAAGGACCGGCTTATCTTCTGTATCAACGGCTGCTTTATTTTTTGTTTCAATTATGATCTCACCATTGTTCTTAATGATCCCGGATGCAGCAACTAGCCCTGTACTTATTTTTGTTGGATATAACATGATCTCATCGATCAAAAATATTGATTTTAGTGACTTTAGTGAGGCGTTTGGTCCGTTTATTATGATCATTTTTACTGCTTTTGCTGGCGGGATAGCTGCCGGTATCAGTGCTGGTATCCTAGCAGATGTTGCCATTAAGACATTTTCTAAAACTACTGGAGCAAAGAAGGAGGTTCATCCTTTGATGTATGTGATGTGTCTTCCTTTGATGGTTTATTTTGTATTTAACTGACCAGAAAATATTTATAGAAATAAAAAAATTGGAGGAATAATAGATAATGAAAAAGATAGCTACACCAGATCGGCGTGAATTATTGAAAGCAGCATTAGGAGAAATAAAAGCAGATTTGGCCGTAAAGAATACGCAGTATTTAAATTTATTTACTGGCGAGGAGTATCCTGCCACAATATTCATTCATAATGGGTTCGTTATTCATGTAGAAGCAGATGAGCTTGAGTCTGGGCTTGACAATGTCAAAGAAGTCATCGATGCTAAAGGAGCATACATCGTACCTGGATTGATAGATGCTCATGTGCATATTGAGAGTTCCATGCTTACACCGAGAAATTTTGCGGAAGCAGTTATCCCGCATGGAACGACAACAGTTATTACCGATCCGCATGAAGTTGGTAACGTTGCTGGTGAAGAGGCCGTTCGTTACATGCACGATGCTGGTCTGGACTTACCAATGAGACAATGGATCAATATTCCTTCTTCTGTTCCAGCTGTACCAGGATTGGAACAAGCGGGCGCTGTTTTTGATGCTGGTGTAGTAGATCGTTTGGCAAAATTAAAAAATGTTGTTGGCTTGGCGGAAATGATGGATTATAAGGGCGTAGAACAAGGGTCTGAGCGGACGATATCTATGATCGAGGCCGCAGAACGAAATGATTTATACGTTCAAGGCCATGTTCCTAATGAATTTGGGCGTGCATTAAGTGCCTACGCCGTGGGTGGCCCGACAACCGACCACGAAACTCGGACGGGTGAAGAAGCGAAAAGTAAATTACGCACTGGTATGTATCTAGATGCTAGAGAGTCTTCTATGGCTAAAAACATCGATGCCATTTGGTCCGGCGTTAAGGATCTGCCGTGGCGTGATCGTTTGGCATTATGTACTGATGATCGTGAGGCTGCCGATCTTTTAACAGACGGTCATTTGAACCACGTAGTTAATCGAATTATTGAAAATGGTATGCCAGCGATCGAAGCTGTTCGTGCAGCTTCTCTACATGCAGCACAAGAAGTTGGTGTTACCAATTTAGGCGCTATTGCTCCTGGATACGTGGCGGATTTCTTATTAGTCCGTGATCTGAAAAATTTTGAGCCAGAACAAGTCTATTTTGAAGGCAAATTGGTGGCTGAAAATGGAAAAATGGTAGTGCCGATCGAAGCTAAAGATTTTGACATTGAAAAAAGGAATACAGTTAATGTTTTACCTTTAACACTAGAAGATTTTCAATTAAAGGCTCCTAATGGGCAGCAAGATGGTAAAGTTAAGGTCAATGTTCCGGCTTATACAGACTATAAAGATTCTATGACACGTTTACAAGTAGAAGAGCATCAAGTAAATGGCGGTATCATAGATATTAGCGATGATCCTGATTTAGCTTATGTTATTACTATTAACCGTTATGGGAAACCGAATAGATCCGTGGGGCTGATCCGTCATTTTGGTGGAGTAGAAGGGGCAGTCGGAAGTACGATCGCTCATGATCACCATAATATGATGATCGTTTACCGTTATCCTGAAGCGGCTCAACGTGTGTATGAGGCTTTGGTAAAATGCGGCGGTGGGATCAGCTGTTCAAGCAAAGATGAATTGCTGCAAACTTTAGAGTTGCCGGTATTTGGATTAATGAGTAATGAAAGTTGTCTTGAAACTGCCAAAAAAGGCAGATCAATGGAAGAAACGTTAAGAAGTATTGGCTTGGACACTTTAAAGCCTCTATTACGTATCGTGACACTGGGCTTAACTGTGATCCCCGAGTTCAAATATAGCGATCTGGGGTTAGTAGATGTATTAGAGAGCAAATTGATACCAGTCTTCCCGGAATAGGCAAGAGGATAATATAAAATAAAAATGCAGTTTTAGAAATGAAGTATTGCTTTCTAAACTGCATTTTGTTTTGCTGAATTTGCTTGCTAACTAGCTGATATACGATTATTTACGGACAAAAGATATTTATATAGAAGGTGGTTTGTATTAAAGTCAGTCATATGATATTATCTTTAAAGAGTAATAATTACTATTTAAATGAGGAGATGGGGAACTTGGATAAAGTTAAACAAAACAGAAGTTTAGGGATAGTTCTTTTACTTATTTTATTAATTTTTGTAGGTGCAGGTTGTTCTAAAAATGCTACAAAAAAGGATACAAACAAAATCAAGATCACAGCGACTACAGATTTTTACGGTGAGGTTGCCAAGGCAGTAGTGGGAAATAAGGGTCAAGTCACATCAGTGATCAATAAACCTAATGTTGATCCTCACGATTACGATCCAACACCTAAGGTTGCAAAAGGGATCGCTGACTCACAAATAGTTATTGCTAATGGCGTTGGCTACGATAGTTGGATGAATAAGTTAGTTAAAAATAACGGCGGTAAGGCAAAGTATCTTAAAGTTGGAGAAAATATAATGGGCAAAAGAAGTGGGGATAATCCGCACCTTTGGTATGACCCTGATACTATGCCAAAATTAGCTAACAGGCTGGCAAGGGAACTGGGCAAAAAACAACCTAAAAATAAGAAATATTTTCAGAAAAATGCTCAAAAATATATTAATTCTTTGCAGCCAGTCGATAACAAGATAGAAAATTTGCAAAAAATAGCTGCTAAATCAGATAATAAAAAGGTTTATGTTTCAGAACCTGTTTTTGATTATGCGATAAAATCAATGGGGTTTAAGATCGGAGATAAAAAATTCGAAAATTCAGTTGAAAAAGGTACTGATCCTTCTCCACAAACAATTAGCGATATGCAAAAGAATATTAAACACCATAAAATTGCTTTTTTTGTATATAACTCGCAAGTTAGCGATAAAGTTGTGAATAATTTTGTCTCCTTAGCTAAGAAAAACAACGTACCAGTACTTAAGGTGACCGAAACTTTACCTGCCAAAAAGAATTATAAGCAATGGATGTCTGGGCAATATGATAATTTGCTGAAAATTTTAGACGAAGAAAAATAGGATCTGAATCTATAGGCAGTGCCAGTTAATGATCCGAAACAAAAGAAATCGTTGACAGTTAATTTTTTATTTTGTATATTTAGGTTAAATCACTCGGAGGTGTCATTATGATGCAATTTATGCTTAATGTAAATACTTGTTGCTGTCGAACAGTGCGTTTTTGGCGATGTTCGACCTGTTTGCATTAGCATTTTTGGGGAATAATGACCTTAAAGTGTTCAATGTCCACGTAGGTTGGCATTGAACTAAGGACGCTGGAATTCTGTTTATCAGGATCTGGCGTCTTTTTTTATAGCTGAAAACCGTGCTATTGCGCCTGATTCCGATAATGCTCATTGTCTGTCGAGCTTTTCTGCTCTGTTTTGTTGTTTAGAAAGGAAGTAAAACTTATGGCCATTCAATCTGTTTCACAATTGATCGGCAACACACCGTTGATCGATCTACAAATAAATGTGCCTAAACAAAGTCACATTTATGCTAAGTTGGAGATGTTTAATCCTGGCGGGAGTATTAAAGACCGTTTGGGTAAGTATATGTTACAAGATGGGATCGCTAAGGGAAAGATCAACCAGAAAACGACTATCATCGAGCCCACTGCGGGTAATACAGGGATCGGACTTGCTTTGGCCGCTCAGCAGCATCATTTAAAGACGATCCTGGTCGTTCCAGAAAAATTTAGTTTTGAAAAGCAACAATTGATGCAAGCTTTAGGAGCTAAACTTATTCATACTCCAAGTGAAGATGGGATCAAAGGTGCGATAGAAAAAGCGCGTGAACTTGAACGAAAAACGTCTAATAGTTATGTGCCCATGCAATTTGAAAATTCAGCTAATCCAGAAACTTATTACCTTACTTTGGCTCCTGAGTTGGTTTCTGAATTAGATAAGCCGGTGGATGCTTTTGTTGCTGGTGCTGGAAGTGGGGGAACATTTGCCGGGGTGGCGAAATATTTACAGGAACAGTATCCTGAGGTCAAAACAATTGTGGTTGAGCCTGAGGGTTCGATTTTAAATGGTGGTCCTGCTCATTCACATAGGACCGAAGGAATCGGGGTCGAATTTATTCCACCATTTTTCTCTGGTCTGCAGATCGATCAGACGATCACAGTTCCTGATAATGATGCATTTAAGGAAGTCAGACGAATGGCGCGGGAACAAGGACTTTTTATTGGCAGTTCTAGTGGGGCCGCACTTGCTGCAAGCCTCAAAGTCGCTGAAACCTTACCTGAGAATAGTAGTATCGTTACAATTTTTCCTGATAGCAGTGAACGATATATGAGTCAAAATATATATGAGTAAATTTGAAAAGTTACTTTTTAAAAAATAAATTGATCTAGAAAGACGGAGGTAGTTTGATCATGAAGTTTGATACAAAATTATTACACGCAGGTGTTAGTGAAGATAAATATACTGGTGCAACTTCGATCCCGATTTATATGGCATCTACATTTCACCAAAAGAAAGTTGGAGAAACAGAATATGAATATTCGCGGACCGGCAATCCGACGCGGGAAGCTGTTGAAAAGTTAATTGCGGACCTGGAAGGAGGAGTCGCTGGCTTTGCCTTTTCTTCAGGATCAGCGGCGATCAATACGGTCTTTTCTATGTTTTCGGCTGGGGATCATTTTGTTGTTGGCAATGATGTTTATGGTGGAACATTCCGGTTATTGAATACCGTTTTAAAGAGATTGGGATTGTCTTTTAGTGTGGTCGATACTCGTGATTTAGCAGCAGTTGAAAATGCTATCCAGGAAAATACAAAAGCTATCTATCTGGAAACACCAACGAACCCTTTATTGCATGTGACAGATATCGCTGAAGTTGCTCGTATCGCTAAAGAGCACGGTATTTTGAGCATTATTGATAACACTTTTGCTTCCCCATATATCCAACGTCCGTTAGAGCTAGGGATAGACATTGTGCTCCATAGTGCTTCAAAATACCTTGGAGGACACAGTGATGTAATTGCAGGCTTGGTGGTTACAAAAGAGCAAAAGTTAGCAGATCAGATCGGTTACTTGCAAAATTCGATCGGCAGTATTTTGGGTCCGCAAGAAAGTTGGTTATTACAGCGTGGGATGAAAACTTTAGGTTTGCGAATGAGAGCGCATCTGACAAATACTGAAAAAGTGTTTGATTATTTATCTAAGCAGCCGTTAGTTAGTAAGGTTTATTATCCAGGTGATCCTGACGATCCTGATTACGAAGTAGCTCGTAAACAAATGAATGGCTTTGGCGCAATGATCTCTTTTGAATTGAAAGATGGACTCGATCCTAGGGAATTTGTCGAAGGGTTGCAATTGGTCACTTTGGCGGAAAGCCTCGGTGCATTGGAATCATTGATCGAGATCCCGGCTTTGATGACACATGGTGCGATCCCACGCGAAACTAGATTAAAAAATGGTATTAAAGACGAGTTGATCCGGTTGTCTGTTGGTGTTGAGGATGAAAATGATCTACTTTTGGATCTTCAACAAGGGTTTGCTAACCTGAAAGGAAGTCAGGATCATGTTGGAAACGGCGCGTTCAATTCTTAAAAGAGATCCCGCAGCGCATAGTTTAGTGGAAGTCTTGCTGACTTATCCTGGACTCCATGCCCTGTTTTGGCACCGAATTGCTCATTATTTTCACGTGCATAAATTATACGTTCTGGCAGGGTCGGTGAGTCACCACGCAACGCATAAGACAGGGATCTCTATCTCTCCGGCTGCTCGGATCGGACGGCGAGTGTTTATTGATCATGGCGTTGGGGTAGTAATTGGAGAAACTGCTGTCATCGAAGACGATGTGACTCTTTTTCAAGGCGTCACATTAGGTGCTAGACACTTGTCAGATGAACAAAAGCGCCATCCGCATATTGAAAAAAGAGCCTTTATCGGAGCGAACGCACAGATCTTAGGACCGTTAGTTATCGGGGAAGACAGTAAGGTCGGTGCAGGTGCGGTTGTTTTAAAGGATGTTCCAGCAGGTTCCACAGTTGTTGGATCACCTGCTCAGATAGTTAACCGGCAAAAAGCAAAAGTGGATCCTGTGTTGTGTGGCAAAGATTTGACGAATTATAGTACTGAAATAGCGAATAAAGTGCTGGAATAGATGACTCACCTTGACGTAAAGTTAACTCAGATACATCACTTCAAGCTGTTTTTATAGTTCGATATGCTCGGATTTTAAACACCATGATCCATTTCTGTGTTTATAGTTAATAAAAAACTGCAGCCAAGCGGGAATACATTCTTGTTTGGCTGCAGTTTTTATGGTTAAAAAGTGAGAGTTGATTTGCACACTAATCTAGATCCCAAGGATACTTTAAACTAAGTGAATTGTTAAATTCTTTTTGTGATCTCAAGTTAGTCATTCTGTTTTCTTGGCGTTTTTCGTAACCAGCATTGATCATTTTTTCTTCCGCTGTCTCTGGAATGATTTTTTCTAAGGAAACACTTTTGTCTGTTACTACAAAGGTCAAAAATGATGTTAATCCAATATAACGTTCACCAGTTTGCAAATGTTCACCGATAATCTTTGCAAAAACTTCGATCGACCGCTTACCGCACCCGCTAACATAGGTTTCGATGCAAAAAGAATCTTGTAAACCAAACGGTGCGATAAAGTTTGTCTGGTCCATTGAAGCAGTGACGTTGACGCTCTTTGCTAATCTGGCTGCTGAGATCGAAGCTGTTCCGTCTAGCATTTCTAATAATCGGCCGCCATAGACCGTTTCGTGTTCATTTAAGTCGCCCGCTAGCACTCTGTGACTGGTTAAAGCAAGTGTTTGGCGACAAGCTAGTGATTTAGACATAAGAATTCCTCCTGTGCATGAGTCTAACTAATATTTAAAAACATTTGTATAAAACCAAATATAAAATTAGTATAGATGAATATTATACTGCGGTAAACGTTGCCTTGCAGGATCGCCAAATTCTGCGATTAAACTTTAAGGACAAAGCTTTAAGACTTTTCATCTTTTTCGCTTCTGATTGAAAATATCACTAAGCATCTGTGCAGTGATATAACCAAGCGCAATAGCGCCTGCGACCATAGCGACATGGATCGTTTTTGAAATTGCCAGAGTCGTCTCCCCGTTGATAAAAGCTGCCACTGCTTGGTAACCACTGGCTCCTGGAACAAGAGGAACAAGTCCAGAGCTAAACATGGTCGAAGGCATTTGCTTTTTAAAAGAAAAGAAGATACCGAGTAAGCCAACTAATAAGGCGGCCATAAAGTTGGCTAAGATCGACCCATAGTCGAATTTAAATATAAACCAATACAGTAGCCAACCGGCCATGCCAATGAAACTAGAAGTGTTTAAGGCCTTTTTTGGCAAATTAATGAACAGCCCAAAAGTAAATGTTCCCAAGTAACTAAAAGCTGCCTGAATAAAAAAATGGTAAAGCGTCATAAAATACCCCTTTTATCTAAACATAACGTAGAACAAGCCCAACACCAAACGCGATAGCACTTAAAATGATCAGTGACTCCATCAACCTTTCGATCCCTGAAAGCAGATTTCCTTCAAAGATGTCACGCATAGAGTTGATCATTGGTATTCCTGGCAGAGGAGGCATGATCGCGCCAATAATAATATTTTGGACATTGACTCCGAGGTGAAGACGGACACCGATCACAGCGCATAAACCAACCGTGAGAGCGCCAAGGAATTCGCTCATAAAGCGGACCCTAACTCGTGTACCGACGTAATAAGTTACTAAGTAGCCTAGTGCCCCCGCAAAAAAGGCAAGAGGAAAATCTTCCCAGTTATAAGTTTGGGTAAAAATGAACATAAAAAAAGCACCTTCAAAGCCGGCACCGACTGTCTGTAACCATAGCGGGTATTGCGGTTTTGTGTTTTTTAGTTGGAGCAGTCTTAGTTCCAATTCTTCCAGTGTCAATTTATTTTCTGTGTATTGGCGAGACAACGTATTAACTCGGTCAATGTTGTTCATGTTGATACCACGCTTTTCAACTTGCATAAAACGTGTGTAGGGAGTGTCTTTTAAGTTGACTAATAGTCCCGTCAAACTAGTAAAAGCTTCAGTCTTATTTGACGATGCATGGTTAATGATCCGCTTAGTGGTATCTTCGACACGCCACATTTCAGATCCAGCTTCAACTAATATCTTACCAGCTAAAACTCCGACGTCGATCGCTTTATTTTCCACTATCCCACTCCCTTTGTTAATTATTGTTTGTAAAAAATCTCCATATATATAGAACACTACCATTATACGTCAAGATTATTCAATGCACAGTTGATAACTCTTAATCTTAATAAAATACATTTCAGCAAACTGAAAAGTGCATGACAAAGGTTCAGATTTTATTTACATTAATTAGCTTAATCGGTATACTATAAATTAGTAAATTTTGTTTTTACAGAGTGTGAAATTATCGCGATAGAAATGATCTCACACTTAGGAATACACGCTACATAAAGAAAGAGGGACTTCCTTTGTATTTAGCTATAAACATTGTTGGTTTAGTGATTTTTCTATTGATCGGTTGGCTTCTTTCCAAAGAAAAATCCAAGATCAATTGGAAAGCTGTTGGGATCATGGTTGTATTTAATCTTGTATTAGCTTGGTTTTTGACAAGTTTTTCTATCGGGAGAACCATTGTCGATGTTGCTGCTGCTGTTTTTAATGAGTTGGTCGATGTGGCCTATACTGGTATTGCTTTTGCTGTACCAAGTATGGTCAACGTTAAACAAATGGATTGGTTCGTTCAGGTGTTGCTGCCGATTTTAATGATCGTACCATTGTTTGATATTTTGACTTATATCGGTGTTTTACCTTGGATCATTAAATGGTTAGGTCGTGGCTTGTCTAAGTTGACTGGACAACCACGTTTTGAGTCTTTCTTTGCTGTTGAAATGATGTTCTTGGGCAATACCGAAGCATTAGCTGTTTCTTCATTACAGTTGAAAACAATGAATGCCAAACGTAACTTAACGATCGCTATGATGTCAATGAGTTGTGTTACGGCTTCGATCGTTGGTTCATATACACAAATGATGCCAGCTGAATTTATTTTGACGGCGATCCCGATCAATGTGATCAATGCTTTGATCGTTACTTCGATGCTCAACCCAGTCGTTGTTCCAGCAGAAGAAGATAAGATCGCTACGATGGGAGGCTCTGCCGCTGCTGAAGTTGGTGAAGCTGATGAATCTGGTAAGAAAGAACCATTCTTCTCATTCTTGGGTGATTCTATTCTTGGTGCTGGCCGTTTGGTCTTGATCATCGCAGCTAATGTTATTGCCTTTGTTGCCTTAGCTGCCTTGATCGATAAGGTGTTGGGCTGGATCACACCATGGTTATCATTGGAACATATTTTAGGAGTCGTAATGTTCCCATTTGCATGGTTGATGGGTCTGCCTGTCAATGATGCTTTCCAGTTTGCTCAATATATGGGTGAAAAATTGGTTACAAACGAATTCGTTGTTATGGGTAAAGTTACTAAAACCATTGCTACAGCAGCCTTTTCTGACCACTATCGTGCTGTGTTGACAGTCTTTGTCACATCATTTGCTAACTTCTCAACAGTTGGTATGATCATTGGTGCCTTCAAAGGCTTGGTCAACAAAGAAAAGAACGATGTGATTGCTGCTAATGTTGGTTATATGCTGATTTCCGGTATTTTAGTTTCGTTGCTATCAGCAGCGATGGTCGGGGTCTTTGTCTGGTAGTTTAAGATGAAAAAGCAACATAGTTTCACTAGTAACATCAATTTACGAACAGAATTTATCGCTGGAATGACAAGTTTTTTTGCGATTTCGTATATCATCGTGGTCAACCCGATAATTCTCAAAGACGCGGGGATCCCTGCGTCTTTGTCCGTTTTTGCAACAATTTTTTCTTCAGCGCTTGGATGTTTGCTGATGTATTTTATCGCAAATGCACCAGTTATTATTACTCCAGGAATGGGAGTCAATGCTTTTTTCACGTACACACTTGTCCAGTCCATGAAATTTACATGGCAACAGGCACTGGCCATTTGTGTTGTTAGCGGCTTTTTGTATTTAGTTGTTGCTTTTACTCCATTGAGTAAGGTTTTTGCAAATACGATCCCTGCGAGTTTGAAACACGGGATCACGGCTGGGATCGGCATGTTTCTGGTTGTTCTTGGATTAGAAAAGGCACAACTGATCCACTCTGGTGGACAGAAATCATTACTTGCTTTGGGAGACTTAAGCAGCTTACCGGTTTTATTAGCGCTGTTTTGCTTGGCTTTGACATTGATTTTATATTTACGTAAAGTTCCGGGCGGTTTTGTGATCGGGATTGTCACAACAAGTGTATTGGCCTTTATAGTGGGCTCTGGTGCAAAATCAGGCAGCAATGCAAGTTTGTCGTCGCTTGGTTTATATGGTCAACTATTGTTTCAAGGTGATTTTGGCGGAGTATTCACTGTTAAGTTTTTGGTGGCTGTTTTTTCAATGACAATGATCTTAGTTTTCGAATCGATGGGGTTATTGCAAGGGTTGCTTGGCGATTCGCCAGATTTTCAAAAAGCTTATCGTGCTAATGCTCTAGCGGCTTTTTGTTCAAGCTTTATGGGGACAAGTCCAACCGTCGCTGCAGCAGAAAGTGCATCAGGGATCGAAAGTGGTGGCAGGACAGGTATCACTGCTTTAACTGCTGGTATTATGTTTCTGCTTTCATTATTTTTTATCCCTTTGTTGAGTTATGTGCCTGATGCAGCTATTGCTCCTGTGATCATTATCACCGGGGCATTGATGATGGAACAGATCGGCCAGATCGACCTGACTGACTTTAGTGAATGGTTTCCTGCGTTTTTGATCATTGTTTTGATACCTTTAACTGGCTCGATATCAACTGGGCTGGCATTTGGGTTTGTAGGATATCCACTCGTAAAATTTGCTGCGGGCCAAAAAAAGAGCATTTCGCCAATGATGTTAGGGTTATCCGGTTTGTTTTTATTACAATTGATTGCCTCTGTTTTGATTTAACTTTATTAAAATATTAATTATATATAAACTGCTTAAGCGCAAAAGTTTAAGCAGTTTTTATTCTGGAGATTTTTCTGCTTGACTTTAACTCATTTCTTGCTTATATTTAGTTTAGCTAATAACGAGGGGGTAATCATTGTGACAATTCAATTCAATACTAAAATGTGCTGTTGCTGTATGTCGCGTCTGATGCGATGTTCAGTCTGTTAAGTATTGACTATTACGATTGTTGCAATGATAAAGTTCATACTAAACAAATGATAATGAACAAAGCCCAGACGCGAGAATTCTTAAGTGAATGATCGTGTCTTTTTTGTCTATTAAATTTGAATTTATTTATAAAGTTGTATAAGTTGGAAACTTTGAAAATAGAAGATGAATGATTCTCTTTGCGACGATAGTAAAGCTGTAATCGCTTTTTATGTAGCCATGTTGGTCCAGCTGAGCTTCGGGAAGCTAGTATATTTCACACTGCTTGCTTGTGCGCAGCTATTATACGAGGGGGAAATGAAATGAAGAAGATACATCAAGTATTATTAACTGTTTTTACTGCTTTATTGTTGGTCGTTATTGCCGGATGTGGTAACAAAAACTCAAATAGTAATGACACTAATAAAAAGCAACTGAATCTCAGTGCTACAGCACCTTTGGATACTATCGATATTTCAAAATCGACTGGTTACGGGCAGACAGGTAATGTTTTTGAAAGCTTCTATCGTTTGGGCAAGAAAGGTAAAGTTAATGCAGGTTTGGCTAAAAGTAGTTCTGTGTCAAATGACGGCTTGACTTGGACTCTTAAATTACGTGATGCTAAATGGAGTAATGGTGACAAGATCACAGCTAAAGACTTTGTATATTCTTGGCGACGGACGCTTGATCCGAAGACCAAATCCCCATATTCATACTTATTTAGCGGGATCAAGAATGCTGATCAAATCATAGATGGCAAAGCTAAACCATCTAGCATCGGGATCTCTGCTCCAGATAGTAAGACGGTAGTTGTAAAGTTGGAAAAACCAATTGCGTACTTTAAAGTTTTGATGGCTTATCCTTTATTTGGACCCCAAAATGAAAAAGTCGTTAACAAGTACGGTAAGAAATATGGTACCAAATCACAGTACATGGTTTATTCTGGGCCATTTAAAATCAAGAACTGGACGGGTACCGGTAATAAGTGGCAGTTTACCAAAAATGATAACTACTGGGACAAGAAAGTTGTTAAGTTAAACCAAATCAACTTTACGGTGGTTTCTAATCCAACTACTGGTCAGGAATTGTATCAGCAAAACAAACTCGACCTGACGCCATTAACAAGTCAACAGGTCAAGAACTTTAAAAATGACAAAGAATTCAAGCAGTATCCATATTCATTCGTGACATACATTAAGTATAACTTTGCTGATCAAGACGCAGCTAAGCGTAAGGCAATGAATAACAAGAATATCAGATTGGCAATGTCACTTGCACTTGACCGTGATGTTTTAACTAAAAAGATCTTAGGTGACGGATCAGAACCACCGAAGGGATTTGTAGCTTCTGATTTGGCTAAAGACCCTAAGACAGGCAAATATTTTGCCGATCAACAGTATGTAAAGAATACCGTTGATACCAATACTGCATTAGCTAAAAAGTATTGGCAAAAAGGTTTGAAAGAGATCGGTCAGAAAAACTTGAAATTGACTTTACTAGCAAGCAACGATGATGCTAACGGCAAAGTTATTTCTGAATATTTGCAATCACGTTACCACAAGATCTTACCAGGACTTGATATCGATATTCGAGATATTCCTGGTCATAGTGCAACCCAGCGTGCTGACGATGGGGACTTCGACTTGTACTTGTCTGGTTGGGGCGGAGACTTCAGTGACCCGATCACATTCTTACAAACGGCGAAGAGTAACACATCTTACAACCAAGGAAAGTATTCTAATAAAGAATTTGACGAATTAGTCGACCGTGCACAAGACCAAGATGCTAACGATGAAAACAAGCGGTGGAATGATTTGGTAAAAGCAACACAGATCTTAAACACCGAGCAAGGAATGACACCAGTCTATCAACAAGTAACTGCTTATTTGCAGAAATCTGATGTTAGGGGCATTATTCACAACACTGCTGGAACACAGTGGAGTTATAAGTACGCATACAAAAATTAAAGTTGAACTGGTAATATAAACAAGGCCTTCAAAAGTTAAGTGAAATGCTAACTTTTGGAGGCTTTTTGAATGAAAATTTATACATGGATGTGGGGCCAATTAACTTGTTTTTGGCCCCACATTCCTTTGACCTGGGTCCAAATACCTGCTTTTTGGCCCCACATCTTTCCGACTTGGGTCCAAATATTTATTTTTCGGACCCATATAGATAAGATGTAGGGCCATTATAGAATAGGCGAAGACATTTTATTCGATCGTAAACCTTATGAAATAAAAAAGTAGGGACGTTCTTAGTGAAAATCGATCGCAGAAAAACATTGCCGTTCCATAGATAGGACAGTAAGCTTGATCAAGCGACATTTTAATGAATAAAGATGAACTTGTGATTGGTGGAGCGTTTTTCGTCAAATGAATACGTAGGAGACTGGAAATCCTTGATCTTATCTAAAGTAGAGATCTCATTTTCAGCCATAAAACGAACCATCTCACCACGCGCCATTTTAGCTGGAGTTGCTCTTATGCGCAAATTGCCGTCGACTAGATGTGCAAAAACTATTTCTATGAACTGGTCATCTTTTTGTAAATAAGGAGTGATCACTTTTGAATATTCTTTCGATGCTAAATTAATGATCGGACCGTTATTCTTTAGGGCAGCGTACAATTTATCTCCCCAAAAGCTGTACAAATCTTTATTATTATTGATTTGAAGTCGAGCCCCCATCTCTAAACGATAGGGAACAATGCCATCAAAAGGGCGCAAGATACCATAAAAGCCGGAGACAATACGTAACGTCTGTTGTAAATAATCTAGTGCAGACCGAGTTAAAACATCTGGTGCCATGTACTGGTACTGGATCCCCGAATAACTGAGTATGGCGGGGGTCAATTGCTGACGTAAGTCCATGTCTTGGAGTTGTTGGAAATTTTCTTGTGTTAACTTATCACTGGTTTTCCATAGTTTTTTAGCTTCGGTATAGGAAAGCTGCTTCATTTTTTGTAAAATTTTTTCAGTTTGCTCAAGGAAAGCTGGTTCTTCGTTGGGGAAAAAACTATCCTGATCAACTATCATTTTCTTGGCGGGAGAGATAATAATTTGCATAAGCACGATCCTTTTTTGGCAGATATCATGAATTACCTGCATTTTTAATGTAGTTATTTTTCTTATTATGTTTTAAATCAATGGTAACATTAATGTTAGGGGAATTTACTGTTGTCTCATGGAGCAGAGTTATGTAAATTTTTGTTCAAATATACTAGGATATGAAAATACCATGCCCGAGGGAGATGGATGTCAATGAAACATGATTTACGTTTTATAAAAACTGAAAACGATATTAGCCGAGCTTTTTTTGAATTACTGGCCACGGAGACATTTGAACAGATCACCGTTAGTCAAATTGTAAAAACTGCTCCGGTCGGTCGGCAAACTTTTTACCGTCACTACCAGGATAAATATGATCTAGCGAGTCACGTGATCAGTAGGTATGGTGAAGATTTTAGGCAGCTGATAGTTGAGCGCTTAACTGGTATTGATCTTGAAGGAGCGCTAGAAGTTTTAGGCCGATATTTGATTGCAAATCATGATCATCTTGTATCGCTGCTAAAACTGACAGGAATAGAAGGCCCAGATCTAATGGACTACTATCAAAAAGTAATGTTAGAAGATTTTAAGCGCAGCCGGGTGGTCAAACATCAAGGTTTGCCGCTCGATTATTTAGCTCAATTATATGTAGCTGTTGCGACCGTTTATGTAAAATATAGCTTAGAAAAAAAGGAAGTCAATTTCCAGATCATTCATAGTTTATGTAAGATGCAAAAAGAGCTAACCTTAATTGACTAGGCTAGTTTTTTGTCTAATTTTTAAAATTCTTCATTTAAAAATCCAATGATACATTTGGCAGCCAAGGGTTTATCATCGACCTGACAGTGACGTTCACCACCACTTCTGCTAGTGAAAACTTTTGTAGTGATCGAACGAGCATTGACTAATTGACTTGCTTCTTTGGCTGCAGTGTCAGCCGGGACATAGAGGTCTTTAGAACAACCTAACAGTAAAACGTCTTGAGTTACGCGATCCAACTTACCGACCATGGTATATTTCACGGCTTCCATGACAAAGTCGATCGGTCGTTTTGCCAGGGTAATATCCATGCCTTTACGCATTTTGAAAGCTAGATCAACGTTGTTTTTAGCTTTTTGGGTTAAGATTTGGTTGAATTGTTCTTGGGTCTGCGGATCTCTAAGTTGTGAGATCATTTTATGTGCACCAGGCATTTTCATGATCAGTGCATCAGCCATATCGTACATGACGTCGAAACAAAGGACTTTTTTAATACGTGGTTCGTATGCTGCTGCGCGGATGGCGAGATAGCCGCCCAATGACATTCCTAATATATCTGCTTCTTTAATGTTGTAGTGATCTAAGAGGACACCGACCGGTTTTTCCCATTCAGGAGTTAATGGGATACCTGTACGTAATGCTGCTCCTTGACCAGGCCCTTCAAATAAAATGAAGTTGTACTGTGGAAGTTTATCATATAGACCTTGCGAAAAAGTCACGCGAATAATTTCTTCTATATAAGAATCAAAACCACCGTGAAAAAGTAAAGTCTTAGTTGCCCCGGGATGGTTGATCTGAACAACTGGCATGTAACCTGCTCCATATGGGACTTTATCAAAAATTAATTTGGACGTATCAATGCTTTGATAATAATTTTCAACGAATCGGCAATAAGTTTTTTTCTTACGTTCATCTTCTTCACCTAAAAAGAAATCAGCTAGTTGAAAATATGCAGAGGCTAGGTCATATTTTCTTTCATTTTCTGCTGTATTTCCTAGTTTGTTCCATGTTTCATACCAGCTTTCTTGGTCGGTGATTTTTTTGACCGCATCTGAGATTTCTGCCTGAACTGCACTATCGTTGTAGTAAGGCTCCATGAATCGATTGATCTGAAAATTAAATTGCTCATTATTCATGTACATCTTATACATTGAATGACCTCCTTGAGTTTTGAAAATTTATTGGGCTTTAGGTAAATACTTACAAGACTGATTTTCAATTAATAACTGTTAGTTTGGATCTGGCCTTTAGCCTTTCCTGAACCCATCTATGAGTATATGTGAAGTGCAACCAAAATGTAAGGTATACTTGGTAATGCAATATCACATATATGACAAAAGGTAGCATAGTGTCCCATAAAACTATCAAATGAGATCAATTTTAGCTGGTTTATAGCAGCAATAACACTGTGTTCTTTATTGATTTAGAAAGCGCTTTATTTTAAAATTTAAATTAGGTAGTGTTTTGAGATAAGGTTATAGTTATTACGGTAACAATTACATCATTTTTGATAAAGGAGTTCTTTTTGAAAAAAACAGATCGGCAATTGACTTTGTTATTAAGCCAATTACAAGCAATCGCTCAAACAGGCAAATTTTATACTAAAGACATTTATGATAAAGATCGCTATATGCAGTTAGAAGATGTTTCTAAAAAATTAATGACTAAATTAACAGCAGCGTCATCGGAGCAGCTTCAAGTGTTTTTTGACCAGGACACTGGTTATGTGACACCCAAGGTAGATGTTAGGGCAGTAACTTTTAATAATGACAAGATCCTACTAGTCCAAGAAAAGGCAACTAAGACTTGGTCGATCCCTGGTGGTTGGGCGGATATTGGCTATTCTGCCAGTGAAATAGCTGTTAAAGAAACGCAAGAAGAGGCAGGTATCACGGTTAACCCAGTACGTATGATAGCTGTTCAAGACATGGATAAACATCAATATAAGAAAAAAAGTCTCAATTACGTTTACAAGGTATTCTTTGAATGTGAGCCAAAGCAAAGCCAAGTTCATAGCGGTGTTGAGACTAGCGATGTTGCTTATTTTAGTTTGGAAGAAGCTTTAAAACTAGAATTATCTTTGAATCGTAATCTTCCTGAAGACTTAAAAATGGCTTTTAAATGCCATCGATCAGAGTATTGGCAAACTAAATTCGATTGATATAAGCAGTATCTCTGATAGCTTTAAAGTGACAATATATTTTAGAATTAGTAACGAATTACAAAAATTTTGTTAGGAGACATTATAAGATGATTAAAGGGATTATTTTCGATATGGATGGTTTATTGGTTAATACAGAAGTCGTTTCATTAGAAGTTTACCAACGTTTGTTGCAAAAATACGGGGCAGGTCCTTTTACCCAAACTTACTATGCGCAAAACTATAGTGGGCACAATGAGGAAGATAACATGGAAAAGCTTATCAAGGAGTTTGAATTGCCTATTACAATAAAAAGAGGATTAATAGAGGGTAAAAAGATCGAAGGGACCATACTTGCTCAAGGAGTAGCTGCAAAAAAGGGCGCACCAGAACTGTTGGAATTCCTGAGTAGTAATAATTACTTTATCGGTTTGGCAACCTCTAGTAAGGAAGATCGTGCAGTGACTATTTTACAGCAAAATCAGATCTTGAATTATTTTGATCATCTGACTTTTAATGCGGAGATCAAAGTAGGAAAGCCTGCCCCCGATATATACAATAAGGCTTTAGATAAAATGTCATTGAAGCCAGACGAAGCCATTATTTACGAGGATAGTGAGGCGGGGATAGCGGCTGGCATCGCCGTAGGTAGTAAAGTTATATGTGTGCCTGATATGCATATTCCTGCTCCCCAATTTTTGAATGAGACTGAAAAAGTCTATGATGATCTTGAGAAATCTATTTCATATTTTACAGTTTAAGTTATTTTTAAGCGGATTTCTGCGTTTTTTGAGAGGAGTATATATTGTTGGAAAATTTTAAAGGATTTATCGTTCGAGAAAAGGATAGCGAAGTTACTGGTCGAATCGAAGATCTAAGTCCGGCTGACCTTTCGACTGGGGACGTAGTTATTAAAGTTGAGTATTCTTCTTTAAATTATAAAGATATGTTAGCTTTTCAAAAGAATGGCGGGGTCATTCGTAATTATCCACTGATCCCGGGGATAGATTTGGCTGGAACTGTTGTCAGCTCAGAAGATCCAGGATTTAAAGAAGGCGAACAGGTATTAAGTACGGGCTATAACTTAGGCGTTAGCCACAGTGGTGGCTTAACGGAAATTGCTAGGGTCCCAAGCGAGTGGTTGACTAAAATACCCGCAGCTATGACAACTAGAGATGCAATGATATATGGAACGGCCGGGTTAACAGCCGGTTTGTCGATCACAGCTCTGCTTAAGGCTGAAATGAAGCCGTCGGATCAAGTTTTGGTGACTGGTGCAACTGGGGGAGTGGGGAGCATTGCCACAAAAATTTTAGCAAATTTAGGTTATCAACATTTGATCGCTCTGGTACGTAAACCCGGTCAAGCGAAAATAGCTCATGGTCTAGGGGCTGCGGAAATACTTGATGTATCGTCTATCAAAGCAGACCGACCGTTGCAGCATCAAACATTTGACTATGTTCTAGATACTGTGGGCGGTGACGTGGCTGCTGCCTTGTTGTCAATGATCAAGGTCGGTGGAGCAATGAGTGTCTGTGGTAATGCTGGAGGTAATAAACTGACGACCTCAGTTTTACCATTTATTTTGCGAGGAGTTTCTCTATTAGGTATTGATTCGATCACATCACCAGCTAAAATACAAAATGAAATTTGGCAAAAACTGGCGGTTGACTGGAATATCGTAGATGAGTTAATAGTCGATGAAGTTTCTTTGGATGGTGTTTTGCGAGTTGTTCAAAAGTTAAAAGATGGACAGCATTTGGGCCGTACGATAGTAAAAATTCAGTAAATGAAAAACTAGTTGTTGAGCCCTTGTTGTCGAAGGGCTGAGCAACTAGTTTTGATTATTTTTTCTTCTTTATCAGGTGCCTTTTGGGTCGACGATAAGTAAAGCCTTCTCCTGCAGCCTCATTGACACTGAACGAGGTCATAAATGCGTGCGGATCGACTGAGGAAACAAGTTCTTTCAATACGTGAAGCTCCTTTGGGGTTACCACAACGTAGAGGGTCGGACGTGTTTCTCCTGAATAAACTCCTTGTCCATCGAGAACAGTCACGCCACGGTCCATTTTTTCCATGATCAGGTCAGCGATCTCACGGTAATTATTACTGATTATCAGGTTTCCCCTTGCTACATAGGCGCCATCGATCGATGAGTTTATCAAGCGAGACGAAATATAGGAATAAAGCAGTGTGTATGCCATGTGGCGCAGATCAACGTAGACTAAGGATACAGTCAAGATAACAATATCTAACCATAAAAGAGACTGTCCCATTGGTACACCTTTAAAGCGTTCGAACATCTTAGCAATAATGTCAGTTCCACCAGTAGTTCCACCGAAACGGTAGACTATCCCTTGCCCGATACCACCACAGATCCCAGCTCCGACAGACGCCAAGAATAAATCATGATCGATGTTAATGTTGAGCGGGACACGCTGCCAGATCCATAAAGCTACTGATAATGCCACAGTACCGTAGATGGTATAGATAAGAGTTTGACGACCAAGATAGCGATAGCCAGACCAGATCAAGGGGATATTCAAAAGAAAAGTTGTATATGCAGGGTCTATTTTAAAGACAGCTTTAATTATCAAGGTCACACCACTAAGTCCTCCATCTGCTAAGTTATTAGCAATGTTAAAGAAGACCAATGAGAACGCAAAAATAGAACAACCAAGTGTGATCATGATCAGATCCAGCACATGAACTGACTCGGGATTCCTTTCTGCCACAAGATCACTCCCTCCAAAAGATATATAAACTAATTCTAGCAGATTGTTTAGTGAAAAGGGAAAATTTTCTAAATTTGCGGATGAGAGTAGAGTTATTATTACAATCATATAATTATTACTGCACGTTGAATAATCATTAGACCTTTAGGCTATTTTGTAGTAACGAATCCTCGGTTCGTTAGCAAAATCAAGGTTTTAAAGCACAAAAAGGTAGAATGAAATAAAGAAAAAACTAACAAAATAGCTCCTAAGTTTGTAGGAAATTTTGCTAGTTTTTTAGGCACTTATTCGTAATGGCTCTATGCCGCATAAATATATACTTTTTTAATTCGTCATCTACACGACAAATTACCCGATGTTGTGCATTTAATCGTCTTGAATACAACCCACGACTGGTGGGCTGTAATTTTTCAAATGATCGCATTGGCTGATAAGGATCATCTTTGAGGATAGCAACAGTTTTTATGAATTGCTCTTTCAAGTTCGACTTATTTAACTTTTTCAAGTTTATTTTAAACTAAATCACCATTCTTTTCTTTACGCAGCTCTCGTTTACGTAACCAAGGCATGACAAGTCCTAGACCAAACAAAACAAAAACAGTAATGAAATTTAAAATAAGTTGATGAGTAAAGGCCCAGGTCCCAAATTTAACTTCCTGTGGAATAAAGCCCAGGGTTGCACAAACAAAGGTAAATAGTAAACACCATCCCCCGACCAAAAGAGCTCCTGTCTTGTTTTTAATAAAAACATAGTCTGAGTGGAACTTCTTATCTTGCCAACGAACAGCAATAAAGGCAAAAAAGACCCAGCATGTTTTGTATGGCGAAACGATGCCGTTAACGTTTAGTAGCCAATTATAAATTGTATTGATATCTGGCAATGTTCCTGTTAAAAGTAGTAAAAAAAGACTCAAGCCGGTTGTCATTAAGTAAGAGTTGATCGGACGGCCATTTTTATTCTTCTTAGTGACCCACTTAGGCATGAAATTATCAGCGACATCACCTGCAAAAACACGACTGGTTGCATCTAGTAACACCGCTAACTGAGCCATCATAAAAATCGCTTGTACCACAGCGAAAATATACATTAAAGTTTGCCCTAAGCCGAGTTGCTGTCCGAGCAAAGCAAAAGCATAATAAGGACCGTTCATTTTAAAATCGTGTGGTATCTGATTTGCGTTAAAGAAAACAGCCAGTGCCAGTGTCCCAAAAATGGTCAAGAATGCAGTCATAATGGCTAATAACCACATAGCTTTAGGAAATTCATGCTTAGGATCACGCATGCGTACTACATAAGGTGCTGCTAATTCGGCACCTGACATTGCAAAAATCAGAAGACCGGTGGTTGAAAAGTATTTTAACGAGAAATTAGGCATAAAAGAATGCCAATTAAATGGTTCAGTAGCAATGTGTGCTCCTTGTGTTAATGCATAACCCGCTAAAAGTACGAATAACACAGACATAATAAACATTGCTCCACCGCCGATCAATGACAAAATTTCAAGGGAATTTTTGATCGCGTTTTGCAACAAAATAAATATCAAGATCAAAACAAAGGTTAATAAACCAAACCAAAAGGGAGACATTTTTTGTCCCAAAGAGCTATCACCAAGGATCATCCAGCTAAAAGAAACAATAACCGAATTAGAAACGTCTACAATATAAGGTACACTTTGTACCCAGTACATCCACGAAGTAACATAACCCAATGTATCGTTACTGCTTCGACGGACCCAAGAAGCCAGACCGCCATCTTGATTATCAAAAGTTAAACTCATTTGACTGGCGATCAACTCATAAGGGATCACGTAAGAAAATAAAAGAAAGATCCAGGAAATAACGACTGAAAGGCCTTGGTTTTGAAAGGGATAAAAAATATTTTCAAAACTAATTATTGTTACAAAATCTAAAAGTGCGATCACAGTCCAGTGCATATAGTGTTTATTCGGTTGTAATTCTTCCATAATTAATAATTTTGCTCCTTAAATAATTATTCTTTTGTTTTAAGAACCAATTACAATGTTAGGAGGCTTATAAATTGTTAAAAAAACAGACATGAATATCCCTCATTTATAGTTGCTATTAGTAATGGAATATCAAAGTTCCTTATACTGTGAAACTTACAAGAAGACCTTACTTCTCATGTTGTATAATAAACTTGGGTCCTATTACTTGAATGCTAGTTTTGTTACTAAATATAGTTGAAAATCTGTATAATATGTATTTCATGGTGAAAAAGTATGACCATAATTTATAGCTATTCTATTGTAAGCCAATTTAACTATTTTTAACAGAAATTTTCTAATTTTGAAAGAATGTGAAAAAACATGGAAATTTTAAAAATCGCGGCGCCTAAGGACATAAGTAATTGTATCCCCGCTCAATGGAAAGGGATCGATCCAAGTGAGGTTACAAATGCAGCGGAGCTTGCTGCAGGTATAAGCTTACAAGATGACTTTTACACGCAACAAATTTTTCAAAAATTACAACAGGATTCGGGTTTACACTTTCCCATAATTAAAGTTGGAGCCCCGTTTGATGCAAAAGATATTCAAGCTCAAGTTTCTAGTGTCGCAGAAAGATATGAACGAGAATCTGTACCTGGGTTTCTAAGTGACTTGATCAAATTTGCTGAGACAACACCGCTTAGCTTCACAACACCGGGACATCACAACGGACAGTACTATGAGAAACACCCTGCCGGTGTAGTGTTTAATCGGTTTTTTGGGAAAAATATGTTGACTGCTGATACCAGTGATACAGTTGCTGCATTAGGCGACACTATGACTCATACCGGCACACCGCTAACAGCTCAAAAGGTTGCTGCCCAAGCTTATCATGCTGATAAAGTTTATTTTTGTACAAATGGAACAACCAGTGCTAATACGATTTGTGCTAGTGCTCTATTGTCTCCTGGTGACTTGGTATTATTTGACCGTAACAATCATAAATCCTTATATAATAGTGCGCTGGTCTCTAGTGGCGCGATCCCGGTATACGTTAGAACAGATCGTAACCCGCTAGGATCGATCGGTGCGATGGACCCTAATGATTTGAGTGAGGAAAATTTAAGGGAGCAAATCAAAAAGGTTGCTCCTTCAAAAGTGAATGCCAAGCGACCATTTCGCTTAGCTGTTGTTCAAGCCGAAACTTATGACGGTGTTTTTTATAATGCAGAATGGATGATCAAGAAAATTGGTGCACTCTGTGATTATATTTTATTTGACTGTGCCTGGGGAGGATATGAACAATTTGTTCCACTACTCAAGGGTCTATCGCCGTTAAATCAACATTATGATCCAGATGACCCGGGGATCTTAGTTACACAATCTATCCACAAACAGCAGGCCGGAATGGGACAAACTTCTCAAATCCTAAAAAAAGATCATCATATAAAAGGGCAGGCACGGTATGTTGACCATAAACATTTTAACAATGCTTATTTGAAATATGTGACCTCCAGTTATTCCTATCCGGTGTATGCTTCACTGACTGCTAATGCTTATTTAGCTGCTAGTGAAGGTGTTTCTAAATGGTGGTCAGATCTGTTAGTAAGAAGCATCGAATTTCGAAAGCAGTTATTACGTCGTTCAAATTTATTTAAACCGTTAGTACCTTTAACTTATGAAAATGTTCCTTGGCAAGATATTCCCACGACACAATTAGCGACCCAGCAAAAGTATTGGCAGTTTGATAAAAGTAATAATTGGCATGGCTTTGATAATACTGCGAAAGAGGAAGCAATGTTAGATCCATTTAAGCTGACGATCGTGACACCAGGGATCGACATTAAAAACGAGCGTTATCTACCTGATGGGATCCCAGGAGCTGTTGTAGCGGAGTTTTTGCTGGAAAAACAAATTATTCGCGGAAAAGATGATTTAAACTCATTGCTATTCTTATTAACACCTGGAGATTCGGAAAGTGATCTTAATATTCTGCTTGATGCCTTGTTGGAATTTGAAAAAGCCTATGACGCTGATGTTTCCTTACAGGAAGCTTTACCGCGTCTCTATGAACAATATCAGCAGCGTTATCAAGGCTATACTTTACACGATCTTTGCTATGAAATGCATAACTATTATAAAGAAAACAATACTTTCAATTTACAAAAAGCTTTGTTTGCCAAAAATAATTTGCAGGATTATGTAGAAACGCCATGGCAAGCTGACCTGAATTTTAAGAAGAATCAAAACGAACTGTGCAATTTAGACAACATTGTTGGTCAAGTCGCATTAGAAGGTGCTTTGCCTTATCCACCGGGAGTGTTTATCGTCGCACCAGGAGAAAAATGGCAAAAAATAGACCAGCAATATTTCAAGGTATTAGTTGGAGTAATGGAAAGGTTTCCCGGATTTATTCCCGAGATCCAAGGCGTTTACTATGAGAAAGATGAGCAGGGGCATTATAAGGTACAAGGTGAGGTAGAGCACAAAGGTAATGGGTTTTAGAGGAGCCATACCTGTAATAAAGGAAGCAAATGGAAGTCCTGTTGAATAGGACTTCCAGTGGAACTGTTTAAGATGGTAGTAAATTAAAGTAAAATGGCCGTTAGCTATGTAAAACTAAGACGGCCATTTTTTTGCGGATTTTCAACCAAATCTATAACTAAATATGATCAAGGGCACGATAAACGTATTGGAGTAAATTATTAGCGACAGCGACTCAAAAACACTTGTTACCTGTGAAACCTTGTTTGTTCTTCCAGACATAAAACCCCCCTTAATAATAGTAAATACGGATTTTGTTTATTTCCGTGTCTACTATAAGGAGAGCATATCAATACCGGCTAAAAACATAAAAAGCTTTTCTTTTCATTCCTATCTCTGTATTCTTTTGTAACTTATCTACGATAATTTTAACTAAAATCAGAGAGTATATTTTTAGTTACTCCATCTTTTCAGGTATATATTCTAGGATGTCACCTGGTTGGCATTCTAATGCCTGACATATTTTTCCCAGAGTTTCAAAGCGTAACCCTTTAACTTTGCCGTTTTTTAGATTTGATAAATTAGCTTGAGTAATACCAACTTCTTTTGCTAATTTTGTTAAAGAAATTTGGCGATCAAACATGACCTTAGTTAAATTGACCTTTATCATTTCGTCACCTACTTATAAAAATGAATCATTTTCATCTTTTAATTCAGTTCCATTTTTAACTAAAGTATAAATTGTATAGAAGATAGCTAAGAAAACAAGCGTAATTACTAACGAGGTCAAATTCAAATTAAAATCATTGCCATGACTGTCAATATTAATACCTAAATCAGCAATTATAAAAATACCTTGTACAAAGATCAATTCCCAAATATTAGTTAGGATTTGTTTTAAATAATGTAAGTTGTTTGCAGTGAAAAATTGTTCTTGCTGCATATTATTAACTAAACTTTTTAATAAATTTGCGATAGAAAATAAAATAAGAACAAATATCAATCCCAGTATCAAAGAGCCAAATATTACTCCCATATTAACTAAGGAACCGTCAATTTGTATATTTTTGCCACCAATCGTTGCATTCGTTTTGACTTGATCCCGAAAAGGTGGGATAGCGATTACGACTCCTACAAAGACAAACATAGCTGCATTAAAAGCAAATATCACTTTTGCTATTAAAGATAATAACGATAAAAACTTAAGCGAAATCTTTGTTTTCTTATTCATGATGCTCTCACTCCTTTATGTTTATCGTAACGCAATAAATTATTATTGCAAAATGGTAAAAATGCTTTTTGTTAGATCCAATTATGTTGATCCTTGTAGTTTAGTAACAACACAAAGCGTTTTTTCTACATAGGCAGTGTTAAATTGTGAAAATAAGGTAATGGAGGTCAAAAAATGAAATTAGTCTTTGATATCGACGGAACAATAAGCTTTAACGGTAAAAATTGGCGGGATAGCTAATGCTGACAAAGCAACAGGAAATGGCGTCTTTAAACCAGACTTTATTTGTTCCCCTAAAGAAAATAATATTGTCTCTTCAATTAACCAAATAGGTGCTGTATATGATAATGAACCTTGTAAAATGTTTCTTTACTACTTTAAAGAAGTAAGTGAGATTTATATCATTATTGATTTCTAGATCCGATACTCAATGATCCAATAAATATGTATTAGAAAAAACAGCTTAATTTATGTTAGCATGAGAATTGTTTAAGTTGATATAACAGTGCATAATCTAAGTCAATTTTTCTGAAATTCTAAATTTTTTTAATAGGAGGAGAATAATGAAAAAAACATTAATGGGTACGTTTTTAATTATTGCCGTCTTATCTTTGATAAGCACTTCATCCGTATCATCCAGGCCTACAGTTTCTTTGGTTTTCCTGATACTTATCTTAATCATCAGTTTGCTTGGAATTTTCTACGTTAATAAAAATGCCTCATAATATATCGTCTAAGTCGGTAAACTCGAACAATTATTTATAGTAGTGATTACCTGAATCTAAAGTGATGTTTGAGCCCCTTGTTCTTAAGGGGGGTAATTTTTATACTTAAATCTAGATGGTGAAAGCACAAAACAGGTAGCTCTCCTTGCTATTATTAAGTTGTAATACTAAATATTAATAAATTTGACTGTGTTTGGATACAAAAAAGTTTTTATGGTAACAAGGAACTACCGTAATCGGCATCGTTAGTGTTTCGTTCTCGATTCTAATTTAAAATTGGTGGTATAAATGAAATATGTAAAACCTATCGTAAATATTATTATTATCCTTTTGTTCGTTAGCCCAATTGTTTCACTGTTTTTTGACTTTAAAACTAGTTTTCATGGCGGAATAGTAACATTAGCTTCTTTTACTGTGATAGCAATTGCTGTTGGTTTGAAAAGCAAATACAGAAGTAAATAAGGTTCAAGAGTTTCACACCAAAGTGGCGATAGAATTGCCGGAATTTTAACTAAAGGTCCCTGCAGTGGTTGGAGGTTACTTATGAAAAAAGTTTGGAAAAGGATGCTTAAAATGATTGAAAATATTTGGGAAGTAACCACTGATTCTTTTATATTTGAATTTTTATATAGCATAACTATAGGACTATGGGTTTATTTCAAAAAAAGTGGCGAACGAAAAAATAAAGAATAATAGCCTTTGAAGTGCCCTTATAATTGTTAGGTATAGAGATATAGTAATTTATAGAAAGAAAGTCCTACCAATCAAGGTTTGCAAAGTTTTGCCTTAGGTGCAACGGAGGAACAATTTTATAAGAACCTGCGTAAAGTAGTCGTTTACCTTCAAGCCAATTAGAATGTTGGACTCGTATGACCCTCCGTAAACATAGTAGTGAAGTACATGACTCAAGTGATTATTTAGACATAGAGCAAGCCAGCAGTGAAGGATATGAGATAATATCGACCTTGATTAAAAATTCAACATGATGACATATTACTAGGAAAAATTAAGAAGGAGGAGTTTATGATCGACCAAAAGAAAGACTGAAAAAAATTATTGAATTCAAAAAAATCTTTAATGCGAAATTTGATTTGAACATTGAAGCTATTGTTAAAGTTCGTTTACAGGATTCGCAAAAATATAGAGATACAATAAAAGAGTAACCAAAATTCGGAAATATTTTGGTTACTCTTTTTCAGAACTAATTCGTTATTAAATGCTTATATAGCTACAAATGGTGTTTTTACCTTAAAATGCCTAGTGTAAGACATATCAAGTTTGAAAAATGTAATTTGAAGTTGTTTTGGTAAATTCTGACCGTACAATTCAGCAATACTACAAACCGTTTTCATTTCTACATAGAGAGTGTTAAATTGAGGAATGGGAGGGATTCCTATGAATGATAGTTCTCGAGAGAGTTGGGGCAGGGAAACTTTACAATTTTTAGTTTATTGGCTGAACCCGATAATTTTAGCTGGGGTTACATGGCTCTTATACTCTTACTTACCAATATACTCTTTAACGGAGGAAGGGATCATAGGCATTGGAGGCGGAATATACATTGTCGTTGGTCTAGGTTCTGACTTCCTATCCCTTTTTGCAGGTGATAGGAAGACAAAATCAAAACTACAAAAAACAATTCGCATATTCAGTATTATATATATACTTTTCCTAGCCTTGTTTACCCTTATCTCGTGGATCACATAAAGCGGCCAGTCAAACTTTTAATAAGTCTTCCTAATTGTGTCAGGTATAGCAAGAAACTGCTCAACTTATTATAATTGACTCGCAAAACGGGAGTATTTTGGCAACATTACATCACAAGAGCTTGTGCTGCAAGTCCAAGTTCGGCTTGGATCACCAAACATTCGGTTATAGCAGTCAACTTGTTAACTTCTTCTGTTTGTTACAGCAATTAACTTGTATATTTTGATGGCTAATTGTATTTAAAAAAATAAAATTATAGTTAAGAACATTTTTTAAAAATCGTTGTAATCGATTTATAAAATCTAATATAGTACAATGAACAAGAAAGGTTGTGAGTTAATTATGAAAAAGATCATCAATGATGCTGGAAATGTAGTTCCAGAAATGGTTGATGGGTTGGTTCGTTCTTACCCGCAGTATTTACGTCAAATTCCTGATACTGAAGCTGTGATGCGGTCTGATGAAGACTCAATGAAAGATAAGGTAGGGATCGTTTCCGGTGGTGGTTCAGGGCATGAACCAGCACATGCAGGCTTCGTTGGTCAAGGAATGTTATCCGGCGCAGTATTTGGACAAGTCTTTACTTCTCCTACTCCTGATCAGATCTATGAAGCAATTAAGCAGGCTGATCATGGTAAAGGTGTTTTCTTAGTTGTTAAAAATTATTCTGGCGATGTGATGAACTTCGATATGGCTAAAGATTTGGCTGAGGTTGATGACATCCAGACTAAGACGATCGTTGTTGATGATGATATTGCAGTGGAAGATAGTTTGTTTACACAAGGTAAGCGTGGTGTAGCAGGAACTGTATTGATGCATAAAGTGCTGGGTGCAGCTGCTGATCAAGGTGCAAGTTTGGATGATTTGGATAAATTAGCTCAAGCTGTTTTGCCAAATATCAAAACTATTGGTATTGCATTACACGCAGCCACAGTCCCAGAAGTTGGTAAGCCAGGATTTGAACTGAAGGATGATGAGATCGAATACGGTGTTGGGATCCATAGTGAACCTGGTTACAAGCGTGAAAAGATCAAATCTTCTAAAGAAATGGCAAAAGAACTTATTGTTCAGATCGACAAGACAGTTGACCTTGATAGTTCTAAAAAATATGCTGTCATGGTCAACGGTATGGGTGCAACTCCACTGATGGAACAATATATTTTTTCGCATGACCTCTTAGATCTATTGAAAGAAAAAGATATTGAGCCAGCCTTTATGAAGGTCGGTAACTATATGACATCGATCGACATGGCAGGTTTGTCGTTAACAGTTTTTGAGTTGAAAGAAGATAAGTGGCTAGACTATCTGAAATATCCAGTAGATACGGTAGCCTGGTAAGATACAAGGTAAAATAAGCTAAGGGAATAGTTTGAATGTAAACTGAACTTGCTTCATGTGTTGTGATCTAGAAGCTAGTTGGGACAGGCACTTTGTCTTTAGCAATATACCAAGGTATTTGAAGATGCTTTTCAAGAGACTTTTAGTTTGACGTGAGTAAGAAGTATTAAAAATATGTAGTTAGAAAAGGGCGGATGACAATGGCTTTAACAGTTGATAATTTAATAGAATGGATCAATTCTTTCGCACAAAAAGTGAATGAAGAAAAAGATCATTTAAGTGAATTGGATACACCGATCGGCGATGGAGACCACGGTAATAACATGGCTCGTGGTGTCAAAGCAGTTCAAGAGTCGCTTGATAATAAAAAGCCGGCTGAATTGACCGATGCATTCAAGCAAGTCGCTATGGCATTGATCAGCAAGGTCGGTGGCGCTTCTGGTCCTTTGTATGGCACAGCATTTCTTGAAATGGCTAAGAAGAGTAAAGATACTGCTGACCTGGGTGAATTGTTCACTGCTGCCAATGATGGAATCAAAAAACGTGGCGGTGCCCAAGTTGGTGACAAGACGATGGTTGATGTTTGGGAACCTTTGTCAGACAAAATATCTCAGGGCTCTATTACCCAATATGACATTGATAATGCTGTCGATAGTACAAAAGACCTTGTAGCTAAAAAAGGACGTGCTTCTTATTTGGGTGATCGTTCTGTTGGTCACTTGGATCCAGGAGCAATGTCTAGTGGATATTTATTTACAGCTCTAATTGAAACGGAGGGGATCCTATGACATTAGGGATCACGATCGTGTCACACGTACCAGAGATCGCTGAAGGTCTGCCAAAGTTGTTGCAACAGGTGGCTGCTGATGTTCCATTGACTTTTGCAGGTGGTACAGATGATGGTGAGATCGGAACAAGTATGGAGAAGATCGGTCAGGCTTTTGACGATAATTCAGCTGATGAGATCTTAGCATTTTACGACTTGGGCAGTGCTAAAATGAATCTTGAAATGGCACAAGAAATGTCGGATAAGACGATCCATCTATATGATACAGCTTTGATCGAAAGTGCTTATACAGCTGCATCCTTATTGCAGGCTGATGTTCCATTGAAAGATGTTGAAGAACAGCTAAAACCACTGAAAGTTAAATAATTTACTAAACAAGCGTAAGGATTTTTCCCTTGCGCTTTTTATTTTGTTGGTTTGATTGAGAATATAGAGGGAGGATAAGGGAAAAAGGACTATTTAAAAACCGTAGGATAATTGTTTTCTTTGGCAGAGTATAATTTAATGTTTGCATGATTGGTATAGTTTCGTTATAATTGTTCTCATGAAAACGTTTTATTCCTATACTAGCTATTATTTATTCTTAACACTAAGTTCATGAAGCAATCGGCAGGAAATAAAAAGCCGGCAGCTTTTTTGAAAATAATCGGCAATCATTGTGCAAGATAGACATTATATTTACTTATTTTTTTAGTGTGAATTCACAAATCGTAATTTGTTTGATAAAAATTTTATTATCGTTAAACACGTATATGTTAGCTTTTTAAGACTTTAGTTAGGTTCCTCTAAAAAAATATTGCAAACAATATGGTTGTCAAACTTAGGTTTGAGTTTTATAATAACATAAGTCAAACAAGTAAACGGTTTCTTGTTTTTTTAAATAAACTAGGGTGTAACGACCACTATATTAGGAGGATATCAAATGGCAGAAAAATATATCATGGCGATCGACGAAGGAACTACGAGTACTCGAGCAATTATTTTTGACCACAATGGTAAAGAAGTAGCTGACGGTCAAAGAGAATTTACTCAGTACTTCCCACATTCTGGCTGGGTCGAACATGATGCCAACGAAATTTGGAACGCTGTTCAAGCTACGATTGCTGATGCATTTATTAACTCTGGTATTCAGCCAGATCAGATCCAAGGTATTGGGATCACTACTCAGCGTGAAACTACAGTTATCTGGGACGCAAAGACAGGATTGCCGATCTACAATGCGATCGTATGGCAATCACGTCAGACTAGTGATTACGCAAACAAGATCATTGCAGATGGTCATTCAGATATGATCCATGAAAAGACAGGATTGTTGGTCGATCCATATTTCTCAGCAACTAAGATCCGTTGGATCCTTGATCATGTTGATGGTGCACAGGAACGTGCTGAAAAGGGAGAATTGCTATTTGGTACGATCGATTCATGGTTGGTATGGAAGTTAACTGGTGGTAAGTCACATGTTACTGACTATTCCAATGCTTCTCGTACAATGTTATTCAACATTCATGAATTACAATGGGATAAGGATATCCTAAAACTTTTGAATATTCCTGAAAAGATGTTGCCAGAACCAAAAGGGAACTCTGAAATTTATGGTTACACAATGGATTACCATTTCTATGGCAGCCGGGTTCCAGTAGCAGGTATGGCTGGTGACCAGCAGTCTGCTCTCTTCGGTCAATTGGCTTTGAAGAAGGGTATGGTTAAGAATACTTATGGTACAGGTGCTTTCGTGTTGATGAACACAGGTGAAGAACCTATTATCTCTGAAAATAACTTGTTAACAACGATCGGTTATTCGATCAACGGAAAAGTTAACTACGTACTTGAAGGCTCAGTCTTCGTGGCTGGCTCAGCACTTCAATGGTTACGTGATGGTATGAAGATGATCGAATCTGCTCCTGAATCAGAACAACTCTCTAATGAATCAGAGAATGATGACGAAGTATACGTGGTTCCTGCCTTTACTGGTTTGGGTGCTCCATACTGGGATTCAGCTGCTCGTGGTGCAGTTTTTGGTTTAACACGTGGTACATCCAATAAAGACTTCGTCAAGGCTACATTACAATCATTGGCTTATCAAACACGTGACGTTGTTGACACAATGTACAAAGATACTGGTATCGAGATCCCAGCATTGCGTGTTGATGGTGGTGCAGCTCGTAATAATTACTTGCTGCAATTCCAGGCCGACTTGTTGAATACACCAGTTGAACGTGTAGCTAACTTGGAAACAACAGCTATGGGTGCTGCATTTCTTGCAGGTTTAGGCTGTGGTTTCTGGAAAGATACAGACGAATTACAGCATATGTTTGAAATTGGCCAACGCTTTGATCCTGAAATGGATGACAAACGTCGTGATCATTTGTACACAGGATGGCAAGAAGCTGTTAAAGCAACAAGAACTTTCAAGCCAGCTGAATAATCGTGATCTAATACCTTTACAAGGTAAGAGAGAAGAAATTATTAAGAAGTTGAACAAGGCTAAATGCCTTATACAACTCGATCTTAACAAGACTGCGTGAGACATTCGATCGTCTCACGCAGCTTGACTAAAACGAGGAGGATATTGAAATTGAATTTTTCTTATAAATCGAGAAAGGAAACGATTGACGGACTTAAAAACACTGACTTAGATCTGTTAGTTATCGGTGGTGGTATCACTGGTGCTGGTGTAGCTATCCAAGCTGCTAAAGCAGGAGCTAAAGTTGGATTGCTTGAAATGCAGGATTTTGCTGAAGGGACAAGTTCTCGTTCAACTAAATTAGTGCATGGCGGTATTCGCTACCTGAAGACTTTTGATGTTGGGGTCGTGTCTGACACTGTCAAGGAACGTGCCGTAGTTCAAGGGATCGCTCCACATATTCCTAAGCCATTCCCAATGTTATTACCTATTTACGATGCTCCAGACCAAACATTTGATATGTTTAGTGTCAAAATCGCAATGGATCTCTATGACCGTTTAGCAGGTGTTGAATCAAGTCAATATGCTAACTATACGATCGACCGTGATGAGGTATTACAACGTGAACCAGGTCTGAAGAGTGACAAGTTGCTTGGCGCCGGTGTTTATCTTGATTATGTCAATAATGACGCACGTTTGGTGATCGAAAACATCAAGGGTGCGGTCGAATTGGGCGGTTTGATGGCAAGTCGTGTTAAGGCAGTTAGTGTTTCACATAATGCTGATGGTCAGATCGACGGTGTGACTGCACAAGATGTCTTATCTGGTGAAAAGTTTGCTATTAATGCTAAGTTAGTCATTAATACCACTGGCCCATGGTCATCTAAATTCCTCGGTTTGGATGATGAAAACGGCGATAATGGCCAAGTTATTCGTCCTACAAAAGGTGTTCACTTGGTAGTCGACGAGTCAGTGTTAAGTGTACCGCAACCAACATATTCTGATTCAGGTGCTGACGATGGCCGAATGATCTTCGTTGTGCCGCGTGAAGGTAAGACTTACTTTGGTACAACAGATACAGATTACACTGGTGATTACACACATCCTACTGTTGAACAAGCAGATGTTGATTACTTGTTAAAAGCTATCAATAATCGTTTCCCTGAAGCTGATATCACGATCGACGATATTGAAGCTAGTTGGGCGGGTATTCGTCCGTTACTTGGTTCCAATGCCGGGTCTGATTACAACGGCGGCGGTGCTAACACTGGTAAAGTTTCCGATGAAAGTTTCAATAACCTGATCGATACTGTTAATAAGTACAACAATGGTGAAGTGGAACGTTTTGATGTTGAGAAAGCTATCAGTTCCTTGAAGCAATCAAGCGGTGAGAAAGAAGTTTCTGCTTCGCAAATTTCTCGTGGATCGTCATTGGATGTTGGTGAAGATGGTTTGATCACATTATCTGGTGGTAAGATCACTGATTACCGTAAGATGGCTGCAGGTGCTATGGAATTGATCACAAAGACATTGAAGGATGAATTCAATATTGAGATCAAGGACATAGATTCTACTAAATTGCAGGTTTCTGGGGGTCACTTTGACCCAACAAATGTTGAAAAGACGTTAGAGTTTTATACAAAGCTTGCTGTTGGTAAGGGCATCCCTCAGGATGAAGCAGAAGACCTCGCAAATCGTTTCGGTTCAAATACAGGTCGAGTTGTTTCTTATGCTGAACATGTTGAAACTGCACCAGGCTTAAGTTTGGCAGATACTATCAGTTTGCATTATTCGATCAACGAAGAAATGACATTGACACCAGTCGATTATCTCTTACGTCGAACAAACTTTATTTTGTTCCATGAAGACAAGTTGGTAGCCAAGAAAGATGCGGTCGTTGACGAAATGGCTCGTATTTTAGGTTGGTCAGATGATGAGAAGCAAAAGCAGGCTGACGAATTAAATGCTCTTATTTCCGAGACACGTCTGGATGCTTTAAAAAATAAGTAAAGTAAGATAGTTAGTTAGCAGCTATTTATTTTGGATCTATCAGCTAACACCAAATGCAGTAGGTGCTACCTGCTGCATAATATATAATGTTTAAAATTAGAACGAAAGATCACTTTTGATTCTAAACACATACTAGGAGGAAAAATTATGGGATCTATTGCTACACAGGCAATTGGGGAATTTATTGGGACACTTGTTTTGATCGTACTTGGTGACGGCGTGTGTGCCGCTGTTAACTTGAAAAAGTCTAAAGCAGAAGGGGCAGACTGGGTCGTTATCGCACTTGGTTGGGGCCTGGCTGTAACTATGGGTGCTTATGTTGGCGGAATGATGGGTCCTGCTCACTTGAATCCAGCAGTAACAATTGGGTTTGCAGTTGTTGGTTTAACTAAATGGGCAGCAGTTGTTCCTTTCATTATTGCACAGATGTTAGGTGCTATTATAGGGGCAGCAGTTGTTTGGCTTGCATACTTACCACATTGGAAAGCAACAGAAGACGCAGATACTATTCTGGGCGTTTATGCAACAGAACCTGCCATTCGTAGTTTAGGTGCTAACTTTGTGACTGAGGCAATTGGTACGGCAGTCTTGGTACTTGGTTTGGCTACATTTGGTCATGGTTCAATGGCTGATGGTCTGAACCCATTGGTAGCTGGTAGCTTGATCGTAAGTATTGGCCTTTCACTTGGTGGCCCTACAGGTTATGCTATTAACCCTGCCCGTGATATGGGACCTCGTATTGCTCATGCTATTTTGCCGATCGCAAATAAAGGAGGCAATGACTGGGCTTACAGCTGGGTACCATTCTTCGGTCCTATCGTTGGTGGGATTATCGGCGCATTGATTTTCGCTGTACTGCCAATTTAATAAAAAACTAATTTACTGAAAGCTCTGAGACTGAAAGTCTTGGAGCTTTTTTTAGTTCTTTGAACGTACAAGGCTACTGTTTAATGTGAGAAAACGGTTAAAAATGTAAGCGTTTTATTGATTTTGATTTCTTTCGTGCTATTATAATTGGTGGGAACAAATATTAAATGGTCTAACAAATATAAAAAATATGTGATATAGTTTTCCGTTAATTTGAAGACTATTTGGAAAGGAGAAAATAGATGTATTCCAAAGTTGCCGAGGCGATCATTCAGGATATCTTGAACGATAAATATGTTGATAAACTTCCAACTGAAAAAGAATTAAGCGACAAATATCAAGTAAGTCGTAACACGATCCGCAGAGCGTTAGATGTTGTTTTTTCGCACGGGATGCTTAGGAGAGTCCAAGGAAGCGGGTACTATGTGATAAAAAGACCATTGCAATCCAAAAATATTTTAAATCTATCGTTAGTTTTTGAAAAAAATCCGGTTGATTCTAAAGACGCGCTTAAATCTAAACTTGTTACCTTTGATACCGTAAAGGCAGATGGGCAATTAGCCATACGGGGCAACATTCCTGTTGGTTCAGAGGTATACCGGGTCGTCCGTTTGCGTTATTTTAGAGATCGACTTTATGATTTGGAAGAGGCTTATTATCCGCGAAGTGAGGTTCCTTATCTCACAGAAGAAAACGCGAAAGGTTCGATCTTTAATTTTTTGCGTGAAACGTATCAGATCATTGGAGAAACTTCTGAAAACTATATTCATGTTGAGCTAGTAGATGATTATTACGCAGATCTATTGGAAACTAACAAAAATGATAAAATTTTGTGTCTTGATGCTATCAACTACTTGTCAAACGGCAACGTTTTTAACTTTTCAAGGACTTTTTTCGTGGACAATGATCTAGCGTTGTATTATCACACGAAAAATCTTGACTTGAACAATTAAATTGAATACTGGTCGTGGCTTACTCTGCTTTTTATGCGAGGAGGAGATCGCAATGAATAAATTTATGGATTGGTTGCAGAAGTATGTTATTCCACCGATGGCAAAAGTCGGAAATAATAAATATTTGGTCGCAGTGCGTAATGGGTTAGTCTTGACGTTACCAGCAATTATTAGTGGAAGTATCTTCCTGATTTTAGGAAATATACCGATCAATGCGTGGTTAAACTTTATCAAGCCGTATGAAGATTGGATCAACGTGGCTGTTAATGGTTCCTTTGGTATCATCTCTTTAATTGCAGTTATAGGGATCGGATATGAGTTAGCCAAAGAACTAAAGGTCGATCCGATCTCCGGTGCGGGGTTATCAACCATGGCATTCGTCATTCTTTCATTTGACGATAAGTTCAAGATCGATGTCGAGAATTTTTCTTCAACAGGACTATTCACGGCAATTATCACTGCTTTTATAGCCGTGTCGATTTATAGTTGGTTTATCAAACGGAATATAATTATCAAATTACCAGAAGGCGTGCCAAGTGCTGTTGCGAATTCGTTTGTTGCTTTGTTACCGGGATTTGTAATTTTGATTTTGTTTTGGGTGATCAGGGTCCCATTTGGTGTTGATGTTGGGCAAGTTATTCAAGCAATATTCCACCCATTGCTTTTTGCATTAAATTCATTACCAGGAATTTTGATATATACCTTACTTGTTAGTGTATTATGGGTATGTGGGGTACATGGAGACATGACTTTAGAGGGAATTGCAGATCCGATCTTCCTGCAATTTTTAGCTGCAAATGGTACGGCGTATGCTAATCATCAGCCATTACCTTACGTGACTGCTTCAGGTTTTTCTAGTTTATTCGTCAATGTTGGGGGAACAGGTGCGACAATAACGTTAGTTGCGTTGATGATATTTAGTAAGAGTAAAACGTATCGTTATCTAGGTAGAGTAGCATTTCCAAGTGCGTTATTTGAGATCAATGAACCGGTGATCTTCGGCTTTCCGATCGTCATGAATCCGATCACGATGATCCCATTTATAGTTGTCCCGTTAGTCTTAGCGACTCTTTCATATATTTTTATCAGCGTTGGATGGATCGCTGCGCCATCGGCTATGGTGCCATGGACAATGCCGCCGATCATCGGACCTTTGATGGCAACAGGATGGGATTGGAAGGCAGCAGTTTGGTCAGCCGTTGAATTGGTCCTGGCAGGCGCTATGTATTTCCCATTCTTTAAAGTTGCTGAAAAGCAGATGCTTGCTAAAGAAACTGAGGAAACAAATAAGTAAATTTCTCTATTAGGAGGTTTTAATTTGCCACAATTTCGTTTGAAAAGCTCAGAAGATCTTGAAAAATTCTATCAACTCTATTTATATGCTTTTAATGCGGTAGATGAACCTAGACGGCGAAAATATTTCTTTGAGCGCTGCCGTCATGGCCTAGTGTATGGAATAAAGCAAGATGAAAAATTAGCTAGCGCCTTGTATAGCTTACCTTTTCAAGTTGACTTTCATGGTAGCAAGTATTTGATGAATGGTATAGGAGATGTAGCAACTGCTCCTGAAAGTGCGGGAAAAGGTGGAGCTAGTACTTTGTTGCAGGAAGCTTTGGGCGAAATGGCGGCCAACAAAGTTACGTTATCTTATCTTGCCCCTTTTTCATATGAATATTACCGGAGGTTTGGCTACGAACAAGTTTTTAACCATGTTCATTATGCATTGACCAACCAGAATATTCCGGCCTTTAAACCCAAAGAAAATCAAGGCAGTGTTGTACGCAAAACGTTAAAGGAACATTTGCCGGAGGTTGAACAGTTTTATTCAGAGACTGCAAAAAAAGGCCTAAAGGGCGGGATATTACGAGAAAAGTGGTGGTGGTATTATTTACCGCTTAAAAATGACTGGCTGGTCGGCGTTTATTATACTGAAAATAAGCAAATGCAGGGCTATGTGATTTATGAATTCACATCAACGCAGTTGGTGGTCAAAGAAATGAGATATTCAACTACTACGGCATTTGAACATTTGTTGAGTTTTATCTTTAACCATAAAAATTCAGTCCGGCAGTTTTTGTTTGATTCTCCTGATCCTATATATCATGGGGATTGGCTTCTTGCTCCGGATGTTTTGGAGGCACACGTGTTTCCTTATATGATGGCGCGGATCGTTGATGTCGAAGATTTTATGTTGCGCTATCCATATTTAAAGCAGGACTTTGGTCCGATCACCTTTGGAATTGAAGATAATAACCTCCCGCAAAATTCCGGCGTGTGGGAACTTTCTTCTAAGGATGATACGGTCAAATTAATAAAATTGAGTGAATTAACGGATGATGTTAGAGAAAAAATCACCATTCAAGAATTTACTAAGATCTTATTCGGAGCCGAAAAAATGAAAAACAGTGTGATGGTGGGCAAGGCTGAGCTGAGCTTGGAAACAGCCGAACTCTTAGACGAAGTATTAGTAAATGAACCGCCAGAGTTAGTGGATTATTTTTAGGACCGCCAGGGAACTTTTTTGATTTGTTTTAAAGCTAGGCATAACTGTTTAAATATGGGACTTACTGAATAACTAAAAAGGAGAAGGAAATGAAGAAAAAATTCATTTATTTGGTACTTTCACTTTTAGTAGTAGTTTTATTTGGTTGCAGTCAAGAAAACAAGAGCAGCAAAAAAGCTGAACAAAAGGAACCAACAGTTAGTTTAACTGATAAGGATAAAAAAGAGACCGCGATGGAACTTGTGTCAAGTGCTGAAAATTCATCATTAGAATGGAAAAAACAGTACAGTTATATTGAAGATATCAAGGATGGTCGTGGATATACGGCCGGTATTATCGGTTTTTGCTCGGGCACGGGTGATATGCTTGAGGTCGTAAAAAATTACACTAAAGAAAAACCGGATAATAAGCTGGCAAAATTTCTCCCCGCTTTAAAAAAGGTCAACGGTTCTGACTCGCATGAAGGATTGGGAGTTGAATATGAAAAAGCATGGAAAGAAGCTAGTAAAGATGTTGACTTTCAAAAAGCACAAAATAAAATTAGAGATAGGGATTATTTTGAGCCTGCCGTGAAGCAAGCCAAAAAAGATGGCTTATCGGTCTTAGGACAGTTCATATATTATGATGCTATGATAATGCATGGACCTGGCGATGGTTCTGTTCCGGCAGAACAGAGTTTTCCTGGAATAAGAAAAACTGCTGTGAAGGCTTATAAAAACCCAAAGCAAGGTGGCAGTGAGAAAAAGTATTTAACTGTCTTTCTAGATAAAAGAGACAAGGTCATGCATATGGAAGACGCGCATGATGACCTAAGCCGCACGCAAGCTCAGCGCAAGTTTTTGAAAGAAAAGAATTACGATTTGAATAAACCATTAAAATTTAAAATGTATGGAGATCCATTTGAAATTAAATAAAGTGACTCCGTAGATAGATAAGAGGTTGAGAAATGAGACAATTAGGGATTTCAATTTACCCAGATCAAAGCAGTTTCGAACAGGACAAGCAGTATTTGCAACTGGCAAAACATTATGGTTATACAAGGATCTTTACTTCATTATTGCAATTAAAGGGCGCTGGTGGGGAGGACATCTTGGACAAGTTTCAAAAAACAGTGAACTATGCCAATGAATTAGGCTTTAAGACTGTGGTCGATGTTAACCCTGAATTATTTAAAGAATTGGGATTAAAATATAGCGACCTTCATGTTTTACATGATTTGGGTGTTTGGGGTATGCGGCTAGATGAAGGTTTTACCGGCATGGAAGAAGCACAAATGACCCATAATCCCTATGGGCTAAAGATCGAATTGAACATAAGCCGTGGTACGAATTATCTGGATAGTATCATGTCTTATTCGCCTGAGCTGGATAATTTGATCGGTTGCCACAATTTCTATCCGCAAGAATATACAGGCTTGAGTGATGCGATCTTTATGGATTATTCGCAAAAATACCGGCAGTATTCTTTGCATACGGCAGCTTTTGTCTCATCGCATGAGGCTAGCTTTGGACCTTGGCCGGTCAATGAGGGCTTGCCGACTATGGAAAGTGACAGACAAAGGCAGGTGTATAGTCAAGTAACACATTTGAGATTGACAGGCATGGTCGATGACGTGATCATCGGAAATGCATATGCTTCAGAAACCGAATTAGCGGCTGTTGCAGCAGCTTTCAAGAGTGATTATCCAACTTTACATGTTGACTTTTCTGACGAGATCTCTGCTTTGGAAAAAGAAATCGTTTTGACGTCGGCACATCTTTATCGTGGTGATGCATCGGAATATTTATTGCGAGACACTTTACCACGGGTAGTGTATGGTAAAGAAAGTATCCCTGCGCATACAAATGATTTTACGTTGACTAGGGGTGATTTTGTGGTGGTTAACGACGGTTATGCCCGGTACAAAGGAGAGCTCCAACTTGTTTTAAAGGAGATCCCAAATGATAGGCGACGCAACGTTGTTGGACATTTAAGCCAGGATGACCAGCCCTTATTAGGGCTTTTGCAACCCTGGAGCACGTTTAATTTAATTGAATGAAGGTCAGTCTGTAAAAAATAGATTTTATGAGAGAAAAACAGTGCTAGTTGATATTACTAGGGCTGTTTTTCTTTTTTCGTATCCGTATTTCGAGTATGATATATATAAAGTAGGAATAGAACTAGGCCCTACCAGCAAGGAAACCATCTTGTCTACTGAACTGCTGATCGAGCAGCAAAACCTATTGATGGTTGGACTTTAAACGAGGGGGGAGTACTAATGCAGTTTTATACATATCAATATTTGCTCGATGATCAAACTAAATTTCCCTATACCAGGATCATCGTTATTACTATTTTGGCAGTGGCCTTTATTGCTTTATTAGTGAGGTACTTTTGGGATAAGGGGGACGTCAAATATAAGGATCTGGCAGTTATCGTGGGAACGCTCTTGATCCTAACGGTAGCTATCCAATTTAACGACTACACTAATTTGAGAACTACGACTCAAAAAAGTGGGCAAGAGGTTTCTTTGGTTAAAGATGTTGCTAAAAGATTGAAAGTTAAACCACAGGAATTGAGTGTCAATAATACACAAACGGATACTGGTGACATTTTGGTTAAAAGCCCACATGGTTATTACCGGGTAATTTTTAACGATGACAATTCCGCTTACGCTTTAGAAAAAGTCAGCTTAAAACCTTCAAAGATCGAAGTTAAAGGGGAGTAACAAGATGTTTTCATATTCAGATATTTTCTTAAAATTAGTGATCGGTTTTGTTTTTATTACTTTATTGATCAAATTTAGTGGTAATGGCAGTTTGGCACCAACATCGCCGCTTGATCAGCTGCAAAACTATGTTTTAGGCGGTATTATAGGCGGGATCTTATATAATTCTGCGATCTCCGTCGCCCAGTATGTTGTAATTTTGTCAATTTGGGCGTTGTTGATGTTGGTAACTCGCTACCTTAAAATACATGTCCATATTTTTGGAAAATTTATTGATGGTGAGCCGACGACTGTTATTCGTAATGGGCAACTACTGGTGAACAACTGCCTGCGTGCGAATATGTCAGCGAAGGAGATCGATTTTAAATTGCGTTCTGCTGGTGTTGTAGATATTAGGAATGTCAAACGAGCTATTTTAGAACAAAATGGTAGTTTGACAATTTTAGGTAGAAATGATGAAGATGTACGTTATCCAATTATTGTTGACGGAAAAATTGATCCTGATGTTCTTGATGTCATGAATAAGGATGAAGCGTGGTTAAATAAAGAATTGAGTGCGCAAGGGATCAAAGATATCAAAGATGTGTATATGGCTAAATACCGTAAAAACAAGTGGGAAATAGCTACATATTTGAAACACTGATCTATCTGAAGTGATGATTGCAAAGGCAAATTGTAGGGTGTATCGTAAAATGTGGGTAAAATAAAATCGCTTGCAATGTATTTTTTGATAATCGTAGTTAGAGCTATATTTAAATTCAAAAAAGTCTTCCGAATGATGTATTTGCTGAATTGATTTAGCAAATATATTTTTTTCACTTTTTAGTGAGGGGATCTTGCTATATAATTTAGACTATTGATCAATTATGTATTTATAAAAGAGATTAGAATGGAGGAGAAGTATTGGAGGTTTATTATCTAAAAGCGGGCGATCTTAACCCAGAGCTTTTCGCACGACCGATGGTGATGGCTTTAGGTTTCTTTGATGGGGTCCATTTGGGCCACCAACAAGTTATCAACACGGCGCGCAAATATGGTCGGGAAAAGAACCTGCCCTTAGCGGTAATGACTTTTGATCGTCACTCTTCAATGATATTTTTTGATCCTGAAAAAAATTCGTTTCGTTACTTAAATACTTTACCAGAAAAAGTGAATCTGATGGAGAGACAGAAGGTCGATTACCTTTTTGTTGTTGAATTTTCACGTGAATTTTCCGGTATGGATCCAAAAGATTTTGTGCAAAAATATTTGATAGATCTGCAAGTTAAAGTAGCAGTTGCTGGCTTTGACTTTACGTTTGGCAAGTATGGTTTAGGAGATATGAAGCTTTTGGGAAAACTAGGCGATTCTAACTTTCAAACGGTGACAGTCCCTAAAAAAGATGAACATCATCATAAGATCAGTTCCACTAGGATCCGCAAAGCCATAGCTGATGGAAGAATGACGGATGCGGTCAAATTGCTTGGTCATGAGTATTTGATCGAGGGAAAATTACTATCAGACGACCAGATTTGGATCAGTAATAAGTATCAACAGCTTCCTTTGCCTGGCACGTATTTATGTGAGGTCGAGATCGGGTCAGAAAAATATCAGGTTAAAATCAAGATCCCTGTTGTAGGAGATAAGCCGTCTCACCCTATTTTTAAGGCGGATCTGCAAAGGTTTTCTGAGGCTAATTTAAAAGCTGATGCTGACGTGAAAATAATTTGGAATTAAAAATATTGAGCAATAACTTTGTGTACTCAATATTTGAATATAAATGATAGAAAGTTAGTAATTTGGTCATTGTCAGTCGCTATGTATGTGTCATTTTTAAGGTTGTGAGTAGATTTGAATTATAATATTTTGCCTTTTAAATATTTTGTTGACGTTGTGGAAACGCAAGGTTTCACTTCTGCAGCCAAACGAAATTTTATTTCGCAAACAGCTATTAGTAATTCCGTAAAAAATTTGGAACAGCAGCTAGACGTGCAGTTGATCGATCGTTCGACCTCACATTTTTTAGTAACACCTGCTGGTGAGGTCTTATACCGTGATTCAATAAAGCTGATCAAGGAATATCAGTCTTTTGCCGATAATTTAGGTAACTTAAAGCATTCTGGAACGCAAAAAAAGTTCTTAAAGATCCGTTATTTACGAGGATTCGGTTACTGGGCAACAGTTTTAGCTAGAAACTTAAAAAAAATGGACCCAACTATGGAAATTCAGATAGATACTGAGTCATTTTCTGACAGTATTACAAAATTAGACAATGGTAATTATGATATTCTAGTTAGTTTTTCAACCGCTGTCAGTAAAATTAAAAACATTGATTCTGTCCCGATCGGGATGGCTAATTTTTGTATCCTAGCTAATAAAGATATTTTTGACGAAGAAGGTAAAGTCAAGTCTAAAGTCGTTAAGAAAAAGCCGCTCTTCTTACAAAAGTGGACAGCTACTGACAGCAATGATGTTCAGGAAAAAATTCGGATCATTTTAAAGAAAATGGGGATCAGTTATTCGGAGGTCGTTTATCTGGACAGTTTCGATTCCGCAACTGCTAACGTTGAATTGTCAAAAGGGCTTGCATTATATCCGCGAGAATTCTCTATCCCTGACTTTTATCCCAATGTTTTGAAGTACATTCCAAAATTTCCAGATCTGCAGTATGATGTCATAGCAATTCATAAGAAACCTGAAGTCGGCAAACTTCTAAATAAATATTTACAATTTATGGAAGCCTGACTTCTAATAATTGAGTACTCTTTGAGAGACAGTAACAAGGTCAATAAGATCTTCGAGTTTTTTACAGGAGTACTTCTTTTTTCTAAACCGATGTGGATAGTGCAACAGCTTCGTGCTTGCTACTTAGATTTCGCGAAATAGACACGGCCTTAATTGTTTTTAAACATTGTGAATTAATACTCAAAATTTAAGGACTTATATGTAGGATGTTGAAGTCTATTTATTTCCCATAATTTATAAAGATTATAATCTATGCAATTTATGGCTGGTAATATAGCCTATAATTGGAGAACATAACTTGAAGTTATAAATGAAAACATTTAAATGTTACCGTTTACTTAAGACTGCGTGTACAATGAGCATTGTGAAAGGGAAGTAAAACTTTTAGCAAAAGATGTCCGGACCTTCTTTTTGTGAGTAAGTTTGTAAACGAGGAGGAAACATAATGGCTCAAAAATATTTGCTAGCGATCGATGAAGGTACGACAAGTACACGGGCAATAATTTTCGATCATGATGGCCAAAAAGTTGCAGAATCCCAAAAAGAATTTAGACAATATTTTCCAAATCCTGGCTGGGTAGAGCATGACGCCAATGAGATCTGGAATTCAGTTCAGTCTACAATTGCAAACGGTTTTATCAATTCTGGTGTTAAACCAGATCAAATCGTTGGTATTGGAATTACCAATCAACGTGAAACCACGGTGATCTGGGATAAAAAAACTGGTTTACCAATTTATCACGCTGTTGTCTGGCAATCACGCCAAACTGCTCCCTTGGCTAATAAGATAATGGCTGATGGTTATAAGGATATGATCCATGAAAAGACGGGCTTGATCCCCGATGCATATTTCTCAGCTACAAAGATCCGATGGATCTTAGACCAAGTTCCTGGAGCACAAGAACGGGCTGAGAATGGCGAGCTATTGTTTGGGACGATCGATACTTGGCTTGTTTGGAAGCTGACCGGTGGTAAAGCTCATGTAACTGATTACTCTAATGCAAGTCGGACGATGTTGTTCAATATTTTTGATTTGCAATGGGACCAGGAGATCTTGGATCTGTTAAACATTCCGTCCGTGATGTTACCAGAGGTTCGCTCTAATTCGGAAGTTTATGGTAGTACTATTGATTACCACTTTTATGGAAGCCAGGTCCCAATTTCTGGGATGGCTGGTGACCAACAATCTGCACTGGTTGGTCAGTTGGCTTTTGAGCCGGGGATGGTCAAAAACACTTATGGTACAGGTGCTTTTACAGTTATGAATACTGGGACTAGACCCAAACTTTCAGCAAATAATTTATTGACAACGATTGCATATGGGATCGACGGTAAGGTCAATTATGCTTTGGAAGGTAGTATCTACGTTGCTGGGTCCGCGATCCAGTGGCTGCGTGATCAAATGGAGATGATCGAAACAGCTCCTGATTCAGAGTCAGCCTCTAAAGAATCTACCAGCAACAATGAGGTCTTTGTGGTACCAGCCTTTACAGGACTTGGTGCACCATACTGGGATTCGGATGTCAGAGGTGCAGTTTTCGGGTTGACTCGAGGAACTTCACGCAATGACTTTATTAAAGCTACGTTACAATCTTTAGCTTACCAAAGTCGCGATGTCGTGGATACGATGAAAAAAGATACTGGTATCGACATTCCTAAATTAAAGGTCGATGGTGGTGCAGCTAAGAATGATTATCTTATGCAATTCCAGGCAGATATTTTAGGCACTGAGATCGACCGGGCTGCTAACCTTGAAACAACTGCTTTAGGTGCAGCATTCTTGGCAGGTTTGAGCATTGGCTTTTGGGACAGTATTGATGATGTCAAGAAGATCCAAACTGGTGGTAAAGTGTTCAAACCTGAAATGAAAGCAGCTGAACGTGAAAACCTGTATTCAGGCTGGCAATCTGCTGTTGTTGCTGCACAAACTTTCTCATTTGATCCATATTCATCGGAGGAAGATTAATAAGTTGTTTAAAAGTAAACTCAATAAAAAGGAGAGAAATTCATGTCATTTTCAATTGAAACAAGAAAACAAGAGATCGCTAAGTTAAAAAACGAGCAGCTTGATCTGTTGATCGTCGGTGGTGGTATTACAGGTGCCGGCGTTGCGCTCCAAGCTAGTGCCGCAGGAATGAAGACAGCATTGATCGATATGCAAGACTTCGGTGCTGGTACTTCATCACGTTCAACACGTTTAGTCCATGGTGGTATTCGCTATCTTAAGAACTTCGATGTTCAAGTTGTTTCGGATACTGTTAAAGAACGTGCTGTAGTTCAACATATTGCACCGCATATGACACAGGCTGATCCTATGTTATTGCCGATTTATGATGAACCTGGTACAACATTTACAATGTTTTCAGTTAAGGTTGCGATGGATCTGTATGATCATTTGGCAGGCATTGAAGGTGATTCACCGCTAACAAGATATGCTAATTATACGATCGATAAAGATGAAGCATTAAAACGTGAACCACAATTAAACCCAGAAAATCTAGAAGGTGCTGGAGTTTACTTGGATTACCAAAACAATGATTCACGTTTGGTAGTAGAAAATATCAAGAAGGCTCATGACGAGGGCGGTACGATGCTCAGCCGTATCAAGTGTATTGAGATCTTACATGATGAAAATGGTAAAGTTAATGGTGCGCGTGTTAAAGACTTACTGACTGGTGAAGAATTCGACATTAAGGCTAACATTGTGATCAATACTTCTGGTCCATGGTCAGACTTGGTTCGTGGAACAGATGATAAGAGTTCTAAGAAGTCACAAATGCGTCCCACAAAGGGCGTTCACTTAGTGGTTGACCAATCCAGATTGAGTGTACCTCAGCCAACGTACTTCGGTTCGGGTACAGACGATGGACGGATGATCTTTACTATCCCACGGGAAGGCAAGACGTATTTCGGGACAACTGATACTGACTATGATGGTGACTTGGAAGATCCTCAGGTAGATATGTCTGATGTTGATTACCTGTTGAAGATCATTAATAAGAAATATCCTAGCGCCCACTTAACAATTGACGATGTTGAGGCAAGCTGGGCAGGTATTCGTCCGCTCGTTGCTGCTGAAGATGAAGGACAAGAAGAAGTTGATGCAGTTTCAGGTGCTAGTGATTCTGGTGATACTTCAGCTCCTTCAGCAGTTTCCCGCGGCAGTTCCTTGAAGATGGCTAATGATGGCTTGATCACATTAGCTGGTGGTAAGTTGACTGATTACCGTGTAATGGCCGATGGTGCGATGGATATGATCGCGGACACTCTGAAAGATTCATTTGATGAGAAGTTTGAATTGAAAGATTCAGCACAGATCAAAGTTTCAGGTGGGGATTTTGACTCAGATCACGCGGAAGATGCTTTGGATGAGATCACACAAGAAGGTGTGAAAGTTGGGTTGCCAGAAGACGAAGCTCATGAAATTGCTAGTCTTTATGGTTCAAATGCCCATAATATTTTTCATCGTGCTAAAGTACTTCGACCTGCAGAAGGTTTGAGCTTGGCAGAAACTGCAGCATTGAACTATTCTCTAGATGAAGAAATGACATTGTCAGCAGTCGACTATCTCATGCGTAGGACCTATAACATCCTGTTCAAGAGTGACAAGTTGGACAAAGTTGCCCCAGGTGTTATCAAGGAAATGACTAAATACTTCGATTGGAATGACGATGAAGTTGCTCGTCAAGAAAAAGAAGTAAATGATGTTATTGCTGAATCTAAATTAAACGAGCTCAAGCAAGAAGTTAAATCTGCAAAATAATTTTTACAATAGAAAGAAATTTTCAGGTGAAATATTCATTTAGTAAAGGTGGAAAATCAATTGGTCGCAATTAGGTATTGTTCTAAATCAGGTAACACAGAAAAAGTTGCTAAACTTTTGGGAGAAAAACTAGGAGTAGAAGCTTTGTCGGTTGAAGAACCGCTTACGGGGCAAGTTGACAAACTATACTTGGGTGGAGCAGTCCATGGTAAGATGTATTCAGAGTTGAAAAAATTCGCTCAAGGACTTGATCCAAACCAAGTTGGTAAAGTATATATGTTTGGGACGTCTGGCGGTGCTTTTTCGATCAAAAAAGAATTGACATCTGCGCTGAAAAAAAGTGGTGTTAAGATCGGAGAGGAATCCCTGTTTCTACATGGTTTTGCTCCGAAGATCAAGGCGGAGCTAAACGATAATCAACTTGCAGAAGTAGATAAGTTTGTTGAAGCAACAAAGTAAATAGTAAGTAAAAGCTCCTCAAATAGCTCACAGTCACCTCATCGTTTTTTGATGGGGTGACTTTTTGGATATTGAAAAAGCGGTAATTTCAAATTATTTTGAAATTACCGCTTATCGTTTAATGTGATGGGCGGCCAGGGGCTCGAACCCTGGACCCACGGATTAAGAGTCCGTTGCTCTACCAACTGAGCTAGCCGCCCATAAGTGTGTTTTACGCAACACCAACAATAATTATATTAGCAATAAATCGAAATGAATGCAAGCTTTTTTTGCAGCAACAGGATAAAAAATATAGGAGTTATTTTATGTATGTTTTGACGAGTTTGTGCCTTTTTTAAGAATGGCATTCATATTGTTGATCGAATTATACAGTGTGTGGTTAAAATTTACAATTTTCACTCAATAATGAATAAATCCGGACAAATTTGCATAAATAATCAAAATTAGGGTTGAAAAATGAAATTAAATACAGTATGCTTGTCAACATAGAAATTAAAAACGAGTTAAAAATGAAAGAGGCTGTTTTCAATGAAGGGCAAAAAGAAGATTTACATATTATTAGCATTTTTAGCAGTATTTTGTGTTGTATTAACTGCTTGTGGCAAGAAGGAGACAGATAATAGTGTCCAGAAGATCAAGGATAAAAAAACTTTAGTCGTAGGAACTTCAGCGGATTATGCTCCCTTTGAGTTTCCAATCGTTAAAGATGGCAAGAAACAAATTGTCGGCTATGATATCATGCTTGCACAAAAAATTGCCGATAAATTAGGCGTTAAACTTAAAGTGGTCAACACAGAGTTTCCTTCACTTGTTTCAGAGCTAAAAGATAACAAGGTCGACTTGGTAATGGCTGGGATGGTTTCAACTAAAGAACGTAAAAAACAAGTTGGTTTTTCTGATAGCTATTTCAATGTTGAAAATCAAGTTTTGGTAAAGAAAGGCCAAGCAAATAAATACAAAAAAGCAAATACTGATTTTAAGAATAAATCAGTTGGTGTTCAACAGACAACAACACAAGAGACAATTGCTAAAAAGCAAATGAAGGGTGCTAATGTTGTTTCTGAATCAAAAGTTACGGCTCTAACGACGGAATTGAAGAAGGGCAAGTTAGATGCAGTGGTAGTCGAAAATACGATTGCAGATAACTATGCTAAGAACTTTCCGAATGATTATGAAATTGCACCGGCCAAATTACAGACGCCGAAAGATCTGCAAAACATCAATGTTGCGACTAAAAAAACTGATCATAAGTTGATCAAGCAAATAAATAAAGTTATTGCTCAATTAAAGAAGAGCGGCGAGCTCGATAAGAGGTTGGAAAAAGCACAAACTCTACAGTCAGAAAATAAATAATATCAAGATAATGTTTTAGTTTTATCAGTGATAAATATTTTAGAAAGGGCTATAGATCATTCAAATGAATGTTTTATAGTCTTTTCACTCACAATTGTGTATATGGTTTGGAGGAAAATTATGTTTGATTTTTTAGGACAATACTATAAATTATTTTTACAAGGAGCAGGATTAACTGTCATTATTTCAGTTATTGGTATCCTGTTGGGCATTATATTAGGCCTGGTACTTGTGTTGTTGCGGCGGTCTAAATTTAAGGTCTTCCAATATATTTCACGGATCTATGTTTCTATCGTCCGTGGCACTCCTTCGATGATCCAGGTTATGCTGATTTATTATTCAATTTCAAAGGGCTTGGAAATTTCTCAGGTTCAAGTTTTAGGCTCAGGCCTTGACCGGATCATTCCAGGTTCGATCGCCTTGGGGTTAAATTCGGCTGCTTATACTTCTGAAATTTTCCGTTCCGGGATCATTTCAGTACCAACTGGGCAGATGGAAGCAGGACTTTCTTTAGGGATGAGCGAGCGAACAGCTTTATTTTCTATCATCTTACCGCAAGCCGTTCGTAATATCTTACCTGCATTAGGCAATGAGTTCATTACTTTGATCAAGGAATCGTCAGTTCTGTTTTATATTGGTGTTCAAGAGGTAACAGCACAAGCTCTAGGTGTTGGTGGAACATTGTACGATTATATTGCTCCATTGCTTGTAGCTGCTGCGATCTACTGGGTCTTGACCAGTATTATGGCCTGGATCATAGGGGTTTTTGAGAAGAGAATGGGAAAGAAATATGATGTAGCGGCATAAAAGAGAAGCGAGAAGTTGGATGGTAGTTGTTTTTCCGCTTGCTTTCGCTCTGTGTTTTATAGTCTAGCTGCGTGAAGCAGAAAGCTCCGCCTGTCCCAGTCTAACCACACAGCGCCAAAATCGCGCTATATGGCTAGACCACGATAGTGCTCACTTTCTTTCGCTTCACTGCGCTCTGTGTTTATAGTCGGGCTTCACGAGACAAGAGATTCCGCTTATCCAACTTAGGCCTCACAGTGCCAAAAACACACTATAAGGCCTAAGCCCGATAATGCTCATCTCTTGGGCGTCTCGTTGCGCTCTGTGTTTAGTCGAGCTGCAGCAAGCAAGAAGTTCCGTCTATCCAGCTCTGGCATCACATCGCTGAGGATCACGATATAATGCCAGAGCTCGATAGTACTCGCTTCTTCCCGCTTGCTTTCGCTCTGTGTTTATTTAGGAGGCAAATTATGGTAAAACCGGTTGCAAAATTATTTCAAGATCCTGACAAAAACATTATGGCCGAAATTGGGAAAACGGCTGCTTTGATGAATAATGTTATTGACTTATCTATTGGAGATCCCGATATGGCTACACCAAAGCCAATAGTTGATGCTACAACTCAGGCAATGTTGGATGGCTACACACATTACACTGCCTCTGATGGTGATCCGCAATATTTACAAACGATAGTGGATTTTCATAATCAGCAATTTGGGTCTGACTATGCTTTAGAAAATGTTCGTGCAACAGTTGGTGCTAGTCACGCAACGGACTTAGCCTTTGGTGCTTTGCTTGACCCAGAAGATGAGGTTGTTATTTTTGAACCTTACTTTGCGCCATATAAGGTGCAAGTTGAACAGTTTCATGGCAAACCCGTTGTTGTAACTTGCAAAGCTGAAAATAATTTTCAACCGCAAAAAGAAGATATTGAGGCTGCTATTACTTCAAAAACTAAGGTTATCCTAGTCAACTCACCCAACAATCCGACGGGAGCTGTTTATGAGCAGGATATTTTGCAAGACATCGTTGACATAGCCCGCAAATACGATTTGTATTTGATTGCAGATGAAGTATATTGGCCTTACGTTTTTAATGGAAGAACTTTTACTCCGCTTGAAAATTTGGCGCCGGAACGTACCATCGTTACTGATTCTTTGTCCAAGGTATTTGCGATGACCGGTTTTAGGATCGGCTACTTGTTAGGTCCGACAGACGTGATCACCGCTGCTGGTTTGCTGAATGAAGGGGTGGCGTACACTGCTCCAAGTATGGCGCAAGTTGCTGGAACTTATGGCTTACAAAATGTTAAGGAATTGGCAGAGCCTTTACAAAATGAATTTGGTAAAAGATTGATTTATTTAGGAGAAGAGTTGAACAAATTACCTTGGGCTAAGACTATTCCGGTCGCAGGCAGTATTTATTTGTTTTTAGATGTCTCTGGTGCAGGGATGGATGATGTTGAATTTAGCGACTATTTACTAGAAAAAGCAGGGATCTTGGTCATTCCTGGACAGGCGTTCGGCCAAGGAGGCCAAGGCTTTGTGCGGATCGCCGCTACTCAAAATATGGAGATACTAGAAAAAGCAGTTGCTGGCTTTAAAGCCTTAAGTTTTGTAGATTAAAAGGGGGATATTTGAAGTGACAAAATTATTGATGTTTAATGCTTTGAAAGACGAAGCTGATGTGGTCAACAAGTGGCAAGAAAACCATCCTGGCGTAACGATAGATTCTAACGAAGAAACACTTACATCACAAACGGTAGATTTGGTAAAGGGTTACGATGGTCTTCTACTCCAACAAGATAACCTGATCGATGATCCAAAAATCTATCAAAAGCTGCATTCATATGGTATCAAACAAATGTCATTGCGTACGACAGGCTATGAAACAGTCGACTTAAAGGAGGCCGCTGCCAATGATTTGGTTGTTACCAATGTTCCAGCATACTCGCCACGTTCTGTTTCCGAACTAGTTTTGGCACATACGATGTGGTTATTACGGCATTTAAACGTTGCCGAAAAACGTGAAAACCATAATGATTTTACCTGGGATAATTTACAGGCACGAGAGATCCATGAACTAACTGTGGGTATCATAGGTGCAGGTAAGATCGGCAGCGAAGTCGCCCGTGTTTTTAAAGCTTTAGGTGCAACTGTGATCGCATCAGATCCTATTCATCGTCCAGAATTAAATAGTGTACTTAAATATGTTGACCAACAGACGGTTTTTGAACAAGCCGATATTGTCACGATGCACACACCACTTCTGACATCGACGTACCATATGGTTGATGCTGCGGTTTTCAAGTCTATGAAACCGTCTACTATCTTTATTAATGCATCACGTGGAGCAGTGGTTGATACACCAGCATTGCTAGCAGCATTGAAAAATAAGGATATCGCGGCTGCAGGGATCGATACGATCGAAAATGAAGCTAATATTTTTAGCAATGATTTTTCGCAAAAGGAACAGCCAAATTCCTGGCTTGAGGAATTATTATCGTTGGACAATGCGACCGTTAGCCCCCATGTTGGTTTTTATACAGATATTGCTGTTAAAAATATGGTCGAGATCTCTCTCGAAGATGCCTTGAGGATCATTAATGGTCAGCACGGCTTGCACGAGATCCACTTATCCGAATAAAAATAAATAAAGAAAAAGCTAGGGACTTTCCTGTGCCGAATTTTTCCTGATCATTAGAGCAATTTCTAAAGATCAGGAAAGATTCAGACAGATATTCCTAGCTTTTTTCATGTATTAACTGATGAAGTTGAGTAGTTAACCTAACGCTACATCTAATGCCATCATTAAGGCAAAACCAAATAGTAATGCTAAGGTTGCAAGGTCGTTGTTTCCGTTTGTCTGTGATTCTGGAATCAATTCTTCCACACAGACGAAAATCATGGCTCCTGCAGCAAAAGATAATGCGTATGGCAATATGACCGTAACTTGAGTTACTAGCCAAGCACCTAGTGTAGCACCAATGATCTCAACTAAGGCACTGGCTTGACCGAGGTTAAACGAATGACCTTTGGAAGCACCGCTAGACCTGATCGGCATTGATAATGCGGAACCTTCTGGAAAGTTTTGAATGCCGATCCCTAAAGCAAGGATCAAGGCACTTTGTAAAGTTGCGGAACTTAATCCCATTCCGCCAGCACCAAATGCGACGCCGACAGATAGACCTTCCGGGAAATTGTGAATAGTGATTGCGAGAAATAACAGGGTGGTCGGGGAAAGCTTGGTTTTAGGCCCTTCCACACCTTCCTTGCCGGCGAAGTCCATGTTTGGAACTACAGCATCAATGATCCGTAAAAAGACACCGCCAAACAAGAAACCGACGACTGCCGGAACAAAAGACCATTTTCCATAGCCGCCTGCTTGAGCATAGTCGATCGAAGGGGCAAGTAGAGACCAGAAGCTGGCCGCGATCATGATCCCAGCTGCGAAACCGTTCATGATATCCAGTAACTTACGATTCACATCGTTAAATAAGAATACGATCGCCGAACCCACGGCTGTACAGCCCCAGGTGAAAATACCAGCTAAAGTTGCTTGAATAATGGGATTTGCCTCAGCAAACCAAGTTAGCATAAAATATCCTCCTAGTATATTTTAAAATAGGGTATCGTGAAAAGAGAAAAGCAAGTCCGACTACATAGCGCAGGCTTGGTGCTGTGTGGCGGGATAGGCGGAGCTTTCAACTTCGCGAAACCTGTCTATCAGATAGTTCTTTGTTGAAGTTTATTTCTAAATTCAATATAACAAATAACCACGAGAAGAGTCCACTATCTTTTGCCGGATTTAATTAAAAGATTAGGCCAAGCAAAAAAGTAGGCCGGTAAACGCTGATTTAAGTTCAATTTAAGCAAATAACAGAAAATTTGGACAAAAAAAGAGAAGCCAGATTTGTTTTCCAAATGCATTTCGCACCAACAATTCTGCTTCTCAAGGGTTTGGCACCCATGGGTGGTCAGGGGCTCGAACCCTGGACCCACGGATTAAGAGTCCGTTGCTCTACCAACTGAGCTAACCACCCAGACCATATAAAATGACCATCTACCATTATGCCAATTTTGTATACAAAAAACAAGTCCTTTTGTTAATTACTTTTTATCCTTCAGGTTTGCTGGCCCATTCTTTTAATTGAAAGTCTTTTCCATCGTTGCTTTCAAAAACGGTAACACTCGAGGTAGAAACGAGACCATCCTTCCTGATGTCTTTTAAGTCAATGCCCGCCAAAGTTTTGAGTAAAGTTGTTAGTAACAAACCATGACTAGCAATTAGGATATTTTCACCGTTTTCTGCTAGGTCATAAATTTGTCCTAGCACTTGGTGACCACGATCCAGTACATCATGATAACTTTCGGCATGAATCGAATGCCCATCAAAGAGGTCTGGAGCTTGAAAGTAATTTTTGGTCTGTGGCTCCTGGCCCAAATTATCGATCGAAATGCCATCCCAGTCGCCAAGATCCATTTCAGTCAGGTTTGGTAGGATCTGTATTTCTGGAAGCTGCTGGGCACTTTCTTTAAGGACCAGTTCAGCTGTAGCATACGCTCTTTTAAGCGGGGATGAAAAGCACGCGTCAAAAGGGATGTCTCGTAAATATCGCCCAAGTTTTTCGGCTTCGTTTTTTCCTTGAGTGGTTAGTACTGGGTCGACTCCACCACCGTTAAAAGTATGGTTTTGATTATTAATGGTGGTTCCGTGGCGTGCAAAGTAAAAACGCATAATAAATTCCTTCTTTATTTAATTTAGTAGAGGGTTTAGTGTTCTGGTTTTCATTGTAACATTATCTGCATAATTCAAATATTGTCCTTGAAAAAATGGCATAATAATTATGGAGATTATTTATGAAGCCATTATTTGCGCAGATTTGGCAAATGTAACACGGTAGTTGCGTTACTTTTTCTGTATTTAACGGTATTTTATTGTTAAAAGGGAGTTGATAACTATGGAATTTGCGACAGTTCTACGAAAGAAAAGAAAAGATTTACATTTGACCCAGCAAGAGCTTGCTGATCGATTGCACGTTACCAGACAGACTTTGTCACGGTGGGAGAATAGTGCGACCTTTCCTAATTTAGATACTTTAGTTGAACTTAGCATTATTCTTGATATTCCCTTAGATAATTTACTCAAAGGAGAAGACAATGCTATGGTAGAAAAAATCAGTTCTGACGTCCGTGGTAAAACAAAATTTAAACGCTATTCGATAATTATTAGCTCGATTTTCGTTATCCTTTTATTATGGTTGGTACTTTTAGGATATGGGCGTGCTAATCAGATTGCTTTGATCGATCGTTTTGATCCATTTTTACGAACACAGTATGGTTATGCTATTCTTCCTTCTAAAACTCCTACAAAAAAAGAGTTGCAGGAAGTAAGTAACTCTGGTAAAACAACTAAACGTAAAGAGTGGATCAGTGTTCCACAAAAGGTAGATGCTTATGTTTCAGATGATCCTTTTGGCGGAGGCGAATGGCTCAAATTTGATACGGGCTTGTATTCAAAAGGGAATCGTTGGGCTTTGGTGAGACATAAAGGCTCTTATGTCTCTGCGGCGCGGGTGGTCGCGAAGAAACAGATACCCGTGCAAATGCGAGAACAGGCTGGGGACCATTATATCCCATATAATAAAAAGACAGACGGTCCAAGGGCAGCTGGTTTTCCCTGGTGGCCTTTTAACTAATAAACTTGAATTTTGTGACTTAAGATCAACTTTCAAGCTTTAATAAGTTTTCGATCATTTCCTGTTTGGTTGTTTTACCTAGGAGCTGGTCGATTTTTTGTTCAGTTTGATTTAAGAACGCGCTAATTTCTATGGCCATTTGCTTCGCCTTGGGAGTTAGGATAATTTCTTTAAGACGAGTGTCGTGGCTGTCCGTTTTTTTTGTGACCAGATCCTTTTGTTCCATTAATCTTAAAATGTTTGTTGCGGTTGATTTTCGAATGTTAAATTCAAATTCAATATCTCTTTGATACTTAGCAGCATTTTCAGGAGCAGAATTTAAAAAATCAATAATGCTTGCCTGAGTACCTGTTAATCCCAGAGTTCTCGCATAACTATCGACTTCACGGTGTAATGTGTTCTGTACTCTTTGTAAAGCGACACCTAACCTTCTCATTAAATCATTCCTTTACCGATTTATTTACCTTTGTGGCATGATAGAGCAAGTATACACCAACAATTACCAAGATCAGCAGAAAAATTAGTGCGCTTTGAGCGCCGGTCCTAGTTTTATTGGTCAAAGATGAAGCCGAACTTAATTGCTGTCCGAATTGCATGATAGCGGAAACCAGTGCAGTCCCAACCGCTCCAGAAAGCTGTTGGGTCATGTTGAATAAACCATTCCCATCTGCGTTTTCTTCCTTATTTAATAAAGTTAAGGAACTAGTCATTATATTTCCCATGGATAAACCAGTCCCTAACATAATGATCAGATAGAAAATAATTATTTTAATTGAGGATAAATTTGAGGCATAAAAACAAAATAATCCGCTTCCTATGAACTCTAGGAGTGCTCCTGTCATGATCGGTCTTCTGGCGCCATATTCATCTAGCAAATGTCCGCTCAATGGGGCAAATATTGCACCAAGAGCTCCGCCAGGTAAAACTAATAATCCAGCGATCATTGCGGTTGAATTATTTATTAATTGAACATAATTAGGCAAAATAAATGATAAGCCTAAGACATTAACTTGAAAAATAAAATAAGCACCAAGCCCTTGGGAAAACTTACTTAGTTTGAGAAGCCGGATGTTGACTAAGGGATTTGAAACATTGAGAGAGTGTTTAATAAATAGGGCTAAAGCTGTCGCTCCAATAATTAATGGCCCTATAAAATTTAGAGGTTGTGTTTGTACCGTTGAAAGGTTGCTAAAGGCGAATATAAAACCACTAAAAGCTACGGCAATTTCGATAAATCCTAGCAGACCAAGCTTTGTAGGCTGCAGGTTCGTAGTGTCACTTTTAATAAAAATAGTTCCTAAAATAAGTGAAATTGCAATTAAGGGTATTATCAGGATAAAGACGTATCTCCAGCCTAGTGAGCTAACAACTAAACCGCCAAATGTCGGTCCTAAAGCTGGAGCAACGGCCGTTATCATAGTACCGATCCCCATTAATAGTCCGATTTTATTAAATGGTGCACGTTCTAAAATAATATTAAACATTAATGGGATAGCAATGCCTGCGGCTGCACCTTGGATCAAACGTCCAGCAACTAAAAAGAAAAACTTAGTGGCACAAGCATCTGTGATCGCTCCTAATAAGAATAATGAAACAGCAACAGTAAAAAGTCTCTTAGAAGTAAAGTTCTTTTTTAAGTAGGCAGATAAGGGCATGGTGATCGCAGCAATTAATAAATATCCTGTTGTCATCCATTGAACAGTAGAAAGATCAACGTTGAAATCTTTCATTAAAACGGGAAAGGTAATATTACTAGCTGTTTCAATGACCACACCACAAAAGGACATTAAGCCTGTGGCGATGATCGAAAAAATTAATTTACTATCTAACTTTCTTTGCATAAAAAGTCCTCCTTACATCATATAGTTAGCAAGCTAACTATTACAAAGAACGATTTTATTCTTTAAAGTTAGGAAAGTCAATTGGTAAATTATTGGGTGTGGAGCTATCTGTAATGGTTGGATGAAACTTTCGTATTACGATCAATTATATGCAGAAGAAGTTTGGACTGATAGTATGATTATTATCAGCAAATGCTGGTTTCAGTGTGTGACTTATTCAAATGAAAGGGCTTAATTGCTTTTATTACCAGTAAATGCTATTTTATACTAAAATTTGTAAAAAGGAGCTTATTTATGAAAGATATTTTACTGAGCTTTAGCTTACTGACTAATTTAGCCTTATTGGGTATTTTAAAAATTGCCCAGGCCCAAAATGATGCCTTAAAAAGTCAAATAATTTTGACAGACGAACGCACAGAAGACATGTCAAAAAACAATACAAAGAAGGGTTAAATATGCACATCAGTAACAGTAGTATTGATCCAGGTTTAAGAAGAACAGGAAAAATCATTCGGACTATCATGCCCAGCCTTACTGAAAAGAAGATCAAGGCTATCCAAGGTATGATTAGCCTTTCAAAAGGGATCAATAACACTAAATTTAATTATGAACAACACTTTGTGACACGAGCAGATGGGTCTAAGCTGCGTCTTTGTGTGTACTCTTCTGATACACCTAAAAAAGATGCTCCGGGTGTCTTATGGATCCACGGTGGCGGTTACGCCATGGGGAGCCCAGAGACAGAAACAGGTCCATTTGCTGATCTGATTGATAAATTCGGTGCCGTAGTAGTGGCTCCTGATTATTGCCGTTCTACCGAAAAGCCTTATCCTGCTGCTTTATCCGACTGTTATGCCGGCTTAGAATGGCTTCGTAAACATACTGCTGAGTATGGCATCCGTGATGATCAATTAGTTGTTGCAGGCTCAAGTGCCGGTGGCGGGTTAACGGCTGCACTAACCTTGTATGCCAGAGACAAAGGAGATATTGCAATCGCATTTCAAATGCCGCTTTATCCCATGATCGATGAACGACCGACAGGATCTTCTATTGATAATGACGCTCCTGTTTGGAATACTAAGTCTAACCAGACCTGTTGGAAAATGTATTTAGGGTCACTATATGATAATGAGCGTATTCCGGCGTATGCTGCTCCGGCCAGAGCAGAAGATTTATCTAATTTACCACCTACCGTTTCTTTTGTAGGAGATATTGAGCCTTTTTATGATGAAACTGTGAGTTATATTGATAGATTGCAAAATGCTGGAGTCAAGACGACTTTTAAAGTCTTTCCTGGAGCTTTTCATGGTTTTGACATGGTGTGTCCCAAGGCACAATTATCCCAGGAAGCTCATGAGTTTTTCTTTGATAGTTTTAAGTATTATAGTGAGCACTATTTCGCTAAGCAGCCGCGTAAATAGTTTTTATATTGCTATTAGATCAGGGTTTCATTGGAAATTGCTGCATGAATATGAGCCGCAATTTTTGGGCTCATAGAGCATTTATTGCTAGAATGGAACTAGAAAACTTAATGCGAGGAGGGTCATTATGGTAGAAGAGAAATTTCAGATACGAGAATTAACAAGGAAAGACGATCTAGCTGTAAAAGATATAATTCAGAGTGTTTTGAGGGAGTATCATGATGATCTTCCTGGAACAGCGTATTTTGATCCGGAGCTTGGAGAACTTTCTAAATTTTATGCAGCATCTCCGTGCAGAAAATATTTGGTAGCTACTGTTGACGGAGTCGTAGTAGGCGGCTGTGGCTTGGCGGAGTTTGATGACCATGGTACGGCTGAGATCCAAAAACTATACCTGTCAGCTGAAGCACGCGGTTTGGGAGCGGGTAAAAAATTGTTGAGACTTTGTGAAACTTATGGGCAGGAATTTGGCTTTAAATCTTTATATATTGAAACCTTGTCAAATATGAAGGAAGCTTTGGGATTGTATGAACATCTAGGTTTTCACAGGTTGAAATTTTCGAAAAGTGGAACTTTGCATAATACTTGTGATGTTTGGTTGGAAAAGAAGATCTGAGTGTGTTTGTCGGTAAGGTGAGATTTTTTCTTAGAATAGTAAGAGGTATTTTAAGAAAGGAACGAGATCAATGATTGAGATTGGCTCAACGACTGACAGTGAATTTGTCAACGTGCTGTTAACAAGTTATGTTTCTTTACTGGAAAATAATCCACGGGAATCTTTTAGTTTTAATATTATAGATGACGAACTGACAGATGGTGACAAAGAACGGATAAATTTGTTAGAGCGAGTTTACCCTAATTGCGAACGGATCACTTTTTTGGGTAGTGATTTTGCACAACTTTATCGTGGTGCAAATGTCAAGTCCCCCCGTTCTTTGATCAAGGAAAACACTTATTACAGGTTTGAAATGCCACATTTAGTTTCGTGTTCCCGGTTACTGTATCTCGACTGTGATATGATTTGCCGTGGTGAGGTCGGCCCATTGTTCAGGTCAAATATCCACGCTAACATTATTGGCGCAGTGGAATCCCAGATGTATGTCGATCGCCTGAAAACATTGGGAGTTGAACATCAGCAACCTAAATACTTTAATGCTGGGCTTTTATTGATCGATACGAAAAGGTGGAATGATAACGATATTACGGCTGAAGCACGCCAATATATGCATGATAATGCCGCTATTATTGATTTTCAGGACCAAGATATTCTCAATGTCGTTTTAGCTGATCAGTGGGAATCGCTTGATCCTAAGTATAATTTGCAATCGCCTTTGATGCGGCATGAAAAACAAAGTTCTGATCCTAAGCAAAGAAAGCTGGCACAGCTTGCCTTAAGAGATCCGGTGCTTATTCATTATACGGGTTTTAGTAAACCTTGGATCATAGAAGGTCGATACGTCAGTTCATGGCGCAAAGAGTACTATAAGTATCAAAAAATCATGTTTGAAAAATTAGGTAAATAAAAACTAGGAAGGAACAATTCGCTACTACGAGATGCTCCTTCCTAGTTTGTAAAAAAATATTTTAAAGAGAATTACTTGGATTCTTACGTAATGATGTGTAAACCTTTTTAACAAAGAAATATAAAATTGGGGTCAAGATCGCCGTGGAGATCGAGTTGATGATAGTCGCCGGCAAACTGACAAAAGACGCAACTAAAGCAGCTTTAAAAAAGGATCCCGCCATAAGTGCTTCTACGATCGAAACACAGTAGGTAGTTAAAGTTTTGGTGATCCCTGCAATTATTGCAATGATGATAATGTTTCGCTTGCTGTCGTTATATTTTAAGGCTTTATAAATACCGGTTATGACGAAAGCTATCACGACCACTTCCAGCATCGTGAGCCAAGATGTTGCGGCATACCCATTAAGGATATCGAACGCGCCAAGACCGATCACCCCTGCCAGCATTCCATTTCGTAAACCTAAAAATAAGATTGCCACAGCTGTTAGAGTATTACCAAAGTGTATAAATGGACGACCTACAAGAGCTGGGATCGGGATGCGTAAGACCCAGATCCCAATGTAAATAATAGCAGCAAAAAGTCCTGTCAGTATAATTGCTCTTAATGAATTTTTATTATCTTCAATCATTTGTTTCTCCTTGTGATAGTTGTTTGTAAAAATGCGGTAATGCGGAATTATAGTTAAGGCCAAGACGAGGATCAACTTTTGGTTTTGTCTGACGTTCTAAAATCGATGTGTGCAGTAAGTCCATCGCGATATCACACGCTTTTTCGACCTGATGACCAGACACTAAACCCGAAAAAAGCGCCGCAGCAAAAATGTCACCTGTACCAAAATAGCTAGACGGAAAGCGTGTTTGCGTTTTGACCCAGAGCTTATTAGCCCCCTGGCGACCTACAACCGCAATTTGGTCATCAGTTAAAGGAATACCAGTGATCAAGATAGTTTGTATCTCAAAGCGTTCTTGTAATTGATGGATCGCTGATTTGGCCTCTTTTATTCCACCATTTACCAATTGCGGTCGGTCAAGCAAGAATGACGCCTCCGTCAAATTAGGCGTTAGGACATCTGCTTTTTGTACTAATTTTTTCATGGCATTGACGTATTGGTGGTCAAAGCCATGGTAAAGGCGCCCATTATCTCCCATAACAGGGTCGATCAAAATCAACGAATTATGTGTGACTAGAGTTGAAAGGCTTTTTTGTAATCGTTGTAAGGGTTCAAATCCTAAATAGCCCAGGTAAACACCGTCAAAAGTGAGTTTAAGTTTTTGCCAGTGATTTATGATACGAGCCATTTCTTGACTAAGGTCTAAGTATGTATTGTCACCGAAACCACCGGTATGTGTAGAAAGTAGAGCGGTTGGCAAGGCACTAATGTTTGCTCCGCTGGCGTTTATTAATGGTAGAGCGGTCAGGAGTGAAACTTGACCAAAACAAGATAGGTCTTGGCTAACTAAAACATTTGGTTGCAAAATTTGGCCTCCTTTAGATACTTATTTTACCCTTGAGTATAGCACCTTTATACCGAAAGGAGAATAAAGTATGAATCACAGCCGCGATATTTCTAATATTTGGAATATTACAGGCACTGGTTTATAATAAAATGGAGTGACGATTGAACGAGATGTTATTTAGTATTGTTCAGCTCGTCTATACCTGTAAGTATTCGAGAACAATAAACGGCTGGTGAGAAAGTTCACCAAGGAGGATTTATACTATGAAGAAAATTTTAGTGGTAGATGATGAAAAACCAATTTCTGATATCATTAAATTTAATTTGAATAAAGAAGGCTATGATGTATATGTAGCTTACGATGGTGAAGATGCCATCAAACAAGTTGGAGAGGTCGATCCTGATTTGATCATCTTAGACTTAATGTTGCCCAAGGTCGATGGGCTGGAGGTTGCACGTGAGATCCGCAAAACACATGAGATGCCGATCATCATGGTTACGGCTAAAGACACGGAGATCGATAAGGTGCTAGGGTTAGAAATGGGTGCTGATGACTACGTGACTAAACCGTTTTCTAACCGAGAATTGGTGGCGCGGGTCAAGGCTAACTTGCGTCGACAAAATACGGTCGCACAGGCTGCGCAAAATGAAGAAAAAGAAGAAAATAGCGACATCGTTATCGGAGACTTAACGATCCATCCTGAATCATATACGGTGTCACGTCATGGTGAAAAAATTGAACTGACCCATCGTGAATTCGAACTATTGAATTATTTAGCAAAACATATGGGTCAGGTCATGACTCGTGAGCATTTATTACAAACAGTTTGGGGCTATGATTATTTTGGCGATGTGCGCACAGTTGACGTAACGATGCGCCGTTTGCGCGAAAAAGTTGAGGATAACCCTAGCCGCCCTGTCTGGTTAGTAACTCGTCGTGGTGTTGGGTACTATTTGCGTAACCCAGAAACTGATTAAAAATAGAGGATACGGTAAGCTGGTCAGTTATTGACTGGGTGAAACTTAGGTAAATGTTGAGCGCTGGCAGTAGAAATACAGCCGGCGTTTTATGTTTTATAAGTTGGCAAATAATACGAGGGGAAAAAGTTGAAGAAAAGACTACGTATTTTTCGTTCTATTCATTTTAAAATAGCTTTAGTTTTCGTTTTGTTGCTGTTGCTGGCATTTCAGATCGTTGGAGCGGTCTTTGTGCAACGACTCAAAAGTGAAAACTTAAAGGCCTTTAAGCAGAGGGTCGAATTGACGTCTTACGTGGATAATTCATTGATCTCAAGTTTAAGTATGACGGATTCAGAAAAAGGTGACCGTCAGATCAATTCGGCTTTGACTGGAATCAATAACCAGAACATTTCAGATGTGCAAGTAGTTGATGCTAAAGGAAATATCAGGGGTGAGACCAGTACTAATAACCGCACTATCGTTGGGCAAAAAACAACAGATAGCCGAGTCAAACATGTTTTATATTCGGGCCGGTCGTTTAGTGAAACAACTTTTAACCGAGCCGATAATAAGCATTATTATGTGTCTATCACACCGTTATTTAGTTCCGGTGGAAGTAACAATACTTTAGTGGGAGCCGTGTACTTACGGGCTGATCTTGAGTCAGTTTATGATTCGATCGACGGTGTCACGCTGATTTTCGCCACAGCAGCGATCGTGGCGACCGTGATCGGGATGGGCTTAGCAGTCTTGATATCGCGTGCGATCACGCGCCCGATCGATGAAATGAAAAAGCAGACTGCTAAAATTGCCGACGGGAATTATTCCGGCCATGTACACGTTTATGGTGATGACGAACTTGGTGAGCTCGCACAGGCTGTTAACAACTTGTCAGTTCGTGTCGAGGAATCAAGGGAACAATCCGAGTCGGAACGAAGACGGTTGGATTTAGTCCTCACACACATGTCCGATGGCGTTTTGGCTACAGATCGCCGTGGGAATATTACCATTATCAATGATATGGCTGCGGAATTTTTGAATGTCAGTTCTATTGACCAAGTCAAGGGTCTTTCGATTTTGGACGTGTTGAATATTCGCGATAACTATACATTAAGGGATCTTTTGGAAAATCAAGATACTATTTATTTGGACATGTCAGATCAGGGACGTGACCAGGTTTTGAATGCTTATTTTTCTTTGATCCAGCGTGAATCTGGCTTTATTTCAGGCTTGGTTTGTGTTTTGCATGATATTACTGAGCAGCAAAAGATCGACCATGATCGCAAACAATTCGTTTCTAATGTTTCCCATGAATTAAGGACTCCACTGACCAGTTTGCGTTCATATATCGAGGCTTTAAACGATGGTGCCTGGAAGGATCCAGAAGTTGCCCCTTCATTTTTGAAAGTTACTCAAGATGAAACAGATCGTATGATCCGAATGATCAACGATCTTTTGAGCCTGTCGAGGATGGATTCTGGGACAGCCAAACTTGATCTGGAATTAGTTAATTTGAATGAGTTGTTCACTTATATCTTGGATCGTTTTGACATGATGATCAAGAATGAATCAAATGAAGGGCATGAAGAACAAGATAAGAATTATTATATTACACGTGAATTTACCCAACGTGATCTGTGGGTCGAGATCGATCCAGATAAGTTTATTCAGGTGATCGATAACATTATGAATAATGCGATCAAGTATTCTCCCGATGGCGGCGTGATCACTTGTCGGTTAGACCAAACACATGAACACGTTTTGTTGAGTATTACAGATCAAGGACTGGGAATTCCCCAAAAAGACGTTGGCCGGATTTTCGACAGATTCTTCCGGGTCGATAAAGCTCGTTCTAGAGCGCAAGGTGGCACCGGTTTGGGCTTGGCGATCTCTCGTGAAGTGATCGAAATGCACAACGGAAGGATCTGGGTGGAGTCTGTTGAAGGCAAAGGCTCGACTTTCTATATTACTTTGCCATATGAAGAATACGGAGAGGAGGATCTATGGAATGAAGATCAAGGATAGTATCTTACACTATGTATTAGCCTTTGCAGTTATTGTAAGTGTCTGTCTGACTGCAATTTTGTGGATCAATCCAACGTATTTACAGAACACAACCAATAGGAAGCAAAGCACAGAAAATAAGCAAGCCACAAATGATGATGTATCTAAATCCAACGTTGCCGATATTTATCAGCCGACAAGCGTTATATATAATGAAAATGGGCGTAGCTTTCGTCAGACCAGCCCTAAACTTGACTTAGTTGATGATATACGAAAAGATTTGAAAACATGGGATGTTAGATCATTTGGTAATGTTAAAAAGTTATCCGCTAAAAGGTATGAAAAACTGATGGAAAGTGATCGGACAGTTTTACTAGGTTTTCCGAGCAACGTAACGGCTAGACAGCTGTCAGAATTGTTTAAGGATCTGCCTGAAGGACTGCAAAGGCAAAAGTTTGACAGGATTGCGATCCAACTTACGAAACGGCCGCGTATCTATTTATTGAATGATAATGATCATAGGCAGACTCGTTTGACATTGAAGAAAGGCAAATTTACTAATTTAAGAAAGATGGTGTCCTCTCAGAATGTTGAGCAGGTACCGATCGAATTAAAACGTATGAGTGGTAAATATGTTAGTTTTTATTCAGAGAAAGTCAGGGTCCAGCAATATAGTTATTTAGCTAACAAAGATAGTGCAAGCAATTTTGTGACCCGACTATTGGGAACAAGTAACTCCTCGGTCAACTCACGCAGAGAAGATAAAGAGACTGTTTATTTTGATAATTCGGGACAACGGTTGTCAGTGGCGAATGATACAGGTGAAGTGAGTTATTCCAATTATTCTCAGACCATGCCGCAGAATTCATCGTTATCGAATGACTTAACCAATGCATATAAAAATCTTCAAGGGACGGGCCGTTTGTTAGATGATGTTCGCTATGATGAATATGATAAAAACGATCATCAAGTGACCTATCGGACTTATATCAATGCATATCCGGTCTTAGCAGATAATAACTATGGAACTTATCATATTAAATTAGCTGGGAGCGGTGGAGAGCGTACTGATTTTTCACTTTATTCTTTACAGATCCCAGTGCCAGCTAAACATAATTCGGCAGAACTTCCGCCGACACAGGATGTATTTGACAAGTTAGTGGAAAAAGGTATACCTCAACAAAAATTGAAGAATATCCGGATAGGTTATCGCGCTGATGTAAACGGCTCTTCAAAACAAGTGATCGATTTAGTCCCGACTTATTTTGTCCTTTATAACGGAAGTTGGGTCGACTATCAAGACATTTTAGATGGAAAAGTATCTTAACTGAAAGGCGGGAAGGATTTGAATTTTAGAAGAATCGAATGGATCTTTTTAATTGCTTTTATCGCCTTGGATATTTTTTTGATCGGTGCTTATTATAATCAAAGTGGTGTTGAGACAGAAAGAAATGCTGGTGGTCCGCGAATGACGACGTCAGTTTTACGCAGTTTAAAGGACGATCAGATCACTTATCCTGCTAAACTTTCTAATAAGGAAAATGATGGTTATTATATCGCTAGTCCTAATGATAACTATTTGTCTGATAAGATCGATCAGTTGGGCAAAAATAAGGCGGAGTATTCTAAGCATGACAGAAAATTAAGCGTTAGTTTGGATAAAAAGATCAAAATAAAAAATAGTGAACATCCTGAGAAAACGACTGATAAGATCATGAACGATAATTCCCTGGTAGTAAAAGGAAATGAATATCGGTACGACCCTGATTTTTCTAACAAAAGGGAGATCGTATATACCCAAATGGTTTACGGCAAAAGAGTTTCTTCTGAAAATGCCATGTTAAAGTTTAATGTTTCTCAAGGATATGTGACTGGTTACTCACAGACTTACCTTTCTACCATAGAGATCTTGCGCGAAAAAAAGGACACGATCAGTCAAAAGCGCGCACTCGTTTGGCTATATCAATACAACAAGTTGCCAGCTAATTCGAAAGTAAAGTCGGGCCACCTAGGCTATACCAAACTACTCAGTGTCAATGGTAGTACAGTTTACATTCCCACATGGAACTTTTCTGTCAAAACTGGCGGGACGACTGTTTATAGAAGGATCAATGCATTTAATGGAGCTGTGATGGATTAAAACGTTAGTAGGCACTAGCAAACCTTTGTTTCACTTTGAATTATGTGGAAGGTGGCTAGTGCTTTTGTTTTGGGGTAATATTTGTTAAATAGGGGGAGATGTATTTTTGGGCTGAGGCCCGGATAGAAGTCAGTAAAAGATTTTTTGATCAGGCACGAAAATGACCTACAAAAAACGACGAGCAAGATATTATATCTTCCTCGCCGTTTTTTAGTTAAAAAGCTATATTATTTACCTAAGTATCCGATCCACATTGCAAAAACTAAGATCACTAATACTAAAATGGTGATCCAAACATAAAGTTTGTCGTTTTCTTTGGCAAAAGCATAAATAGAAACGACAACTCGTAAAACAGGGGTCAAAATTAGTAAGAATAATCCGAGCATCGTTACTGCAAAAGGCTTGAGGGTGGTTATGCCTTGGAAGATCGCGGAAAAAGTGGTGGGAAAAGTTCCTGCTGGGTAGCCGGTTTCCCCAGTGAACAGTGCCAAAGCTAAACCTAAAACGATCACCGCTGCCGAAGTGATAACTCCGATCCGCAATACGTGGCCGATCACTAGCTCGATATCTGCCATTTCCTGGTGTCTCTTTTTTTCTTCATCTGTCATCCGAAACTCACCCCGAATCCTTTAAGAAACATTTGTAATCCGATTAAAAATAACACTGGAATAAAAATTTTACGTAATAATTTGGCCTGTAGATGTTGCATGATCCTAGAACCGACCGTGGCTCCGATCAGGATCCCGATTGCCAACGGAGCGGCGATCTCGGGTTTGATAGAACCATTGAAAAAATAGACCGTTGCACTAGCGGCAGCTGTTACACCCATCATTAAATTACTGGTGGCGCTTGAAGGTTTAAGCGGCATTTTCATGATAGTATCCATAGCGATCACTTTGAAAGCACCACTACCAACTCCAAGAAGTCCGCTTGCCAAACCAGCACCAAACATCATCGTAAACCCGCCGGGAACGTTAGAGACTTTGTAGTCGACTTGTTTTTTTACCGCCTGATCATAGTAGGTACTATTAAGCTCCAGTTTTTCGGAAAGTTTATCTGGTGTTGTGTCTTCGACTTCTTCTTTACTAGCTCGGAGTTTATGTAGCATGTTCCATGATGAAAATATAAGCAACATGCCAAACAAAACGTAGAGGACTTTAGCTGGTAAAACACCTGTTAAGATCGCGCCTAAGATCGCGCCAATAGTCGTGGCGATCTCAAGAAACATGGCAACGCGTAGATTTAACATGTCATCCTTAAGATAGGCGATCGAAGCGCCGGAACTAGTAGCAATGACCGAGATCACGCTGGCACCGATCGCATATTTTATATCGAGGCCAAGAGCGATGGTCATGATCGGTGTGACGATCATTCCTCCGCCGATCCCAAAAACTGCACCGAAAACTCCGGCAAAAAGACCGACTCCAGCCAAAATCAAAATAGAATTGATCAAATCATTTCTCCCTTTCATAAATGTTACTGTATCAAATTATTGATAGTTTCATTATACATGAAACGCAAGTTAGGACAATGTTTCGCCGTTTTTGGATGCCTAGCTAATATTTTGTTATGGCTGAGTTGGAGCAAGTAAGCTACAGTTTAAATTTGGTAGCGAACAATGGAAAAAACCGCTATAAACTGTTAATATAGAAAACGGAAACTTCGAGAAAGGGATAATTTGAAAATGTCTCAAGATGCAAATGAAGATAACTTGAAGATCAGTGTTTTAGCGAGTGGGAGTACAGGTAATGCTACATATGTCGAAACATCCGGACATAAAATATTGATCGATGCTGGTCTATCCGGCAAGAAAATAGAAGAGTTGATGAATTCGATCGGCAGGACTTTAAAAAATGTAGATAGTTTATTTGTAACACATGAACATACTGACCATAGTAAAGGTGTTGGAGTGCTAGCACGCCGCTATGGTTTGGATGTGTATGCAAATGAAGGCACTTGGAATGCGATGGATGGTCGGATCGGCAAAGTACCAGTTGAACAGAAACACATTTTATCAGCAGGTAAAGTTCAAGCGCTTGACGGTCTCGATGTCGAAAGTTTCAGCGTGTCGCATGACGCCGCTGACCCGCAATTTTATGAAGTCCACTATAATGATAGGTCTTTTGCGATCATAACGGATACTGGTTATGTTTCTGATAGAGTACGGGGTACGATCAACGATGCCGACGGTTATTTATTTGAATGTAATCACGATGTTGAAATGTTGCGAATGGGTGGCTATCCGTGGCCATTAAAGCAACGTATCCTAAGTGATACAGGACATTTATCCAACGAGGACGGAGCTAATGGCTTGATGGCGGCTTTGGGCAATCGGACTAAAAAAATCTATCTGGGGCACCTTAGTCAGGAAAATAATGTGAAGGAGCTGGCACACATGACTGTGCAAACTATCATGCAAGGCCATGATCTGGCAGTAGATCATGATTTTGCTTTACTTGATACCTCACCTAATGCGGCAACTCCTTTAACGATCATTTAAAACGATATGAGAGGTAGAAGTCGATTTTGATTTTCTGTCTCTTATTTTTTATTCGCAAATTAGCGAAGTCGCGGACGGCATTTTGTGTCACTTATTTTCTTTTTAAGAAAGTTAATTTTATGGTAATATTGGTTTATACGCGTGGTGCTAGTTCGTAACATTCAACTATTTAGTACAAAATTTTACAAAAAAAGCCCAACAAGGTTAGACTCTTAAGTGACTTAAACAAAGGAGACCTGATCTTGTTGGACCACTTAAAGTTTAAACAAAAACGACATAATTTACAAGTCAATTTAGCTCAACTTAAAGTTCTTTGTGCTGAGCTTTATCAAAAATACTGCCCGCGCTATATTTCGCAACGCCGTAACACCACTAAGTCTCGTGTTTCTGATGTGCAGATCTTAGCCTTACTGTGTTTACAGGTCATTACACAGATGCACTCCCAGCGTAAATTCTTTGCCTGGGCACAGACCTTCATCCCACATCAATTGAACATTGAGCGCTCCCGTTTTAACCGACGAGCACAACGTCTTCTCCCAGTGGTCATGGCCATGCGGCAGGGGTTGACTCGCGACTATGCGCAAACAGGACAGTTTGCGATCATTGATAGTTTGCCTAACCCTTTATGCCAAAAAGTTAGAAATAAGCGGGCCAAGGTTTTCCGCGGCATAGCTGACCTAGGCTACAATGCGACCAAAGACATGTATTTTTACGGGTTTAAGACTCATTTTGAGACCTCGCTCAGCGGTTATATCTTAAATTACACTGTCACCGAGGCCTCTAAACATGACACCCAAGCGGCGTCAACTTTGATCGCAGGCTGTCCGTGTCCCTTTGTTTTAGCGGATGTCGGTTATGTGGGACAGCCCTTACAAGAAGATTTTGGCGAGCTAGGTTATGAGCTCTGGACACCTTACCGTTCAAACATGAAAGGAGCCAAACAGCACAATGTTCCGGCTTTGAAAGATCTCCGGCGCACGATCGAATCCCGTTTCTCGATCCTAGTTGAAGATTATGGAATCGAAAAAAATCTCACGCGGTCAGTGGTAGGCTTTTGGTTAAAAATTGAATTGACCGTCTTTATTTATAATTTAGGCTTTTTTGATTTTACAGAAAATAGAATTATTACGAACTAGCACCACGCGTTTGGTTTATATTTTATAATAAAGCAGTTTCATAAATTATACTATAAGATAGTAAGGTATGAGAGAGGAGTTTGGGCATGGACAATAAAGGACAATTTGACGGAGAACACAAGGAAACTGATCCAGCAAATGGTTCAAATAATTCCGGTGGTTCGGGTGGTCCAAAACTTTGGAAAGTTATTTTGATTGCTTTAGTCGCAGGGATCATCGGTGGCGGTGCAGTAGTCGGTGGTTATTCAGTATTACAAAATAACCAAGATGAAAAAGTCAGTCCCGATAATTCTAAAGCTAAAACTAAGACAAGCAATGTTAACTTGAAGGTCACATCTGATGCTGAAGCAGCCTTTAAAAAAATCAAAGGAGCTGTGGTATCTGTAGAAGCTTATTCTAAAGATGATACATCAAGTTCGATCGCTGGTATGTATGGGCAGTCCGGTGATGATGATTCATCTTCCAAATCTGGATCGGAACAAGCTAGTGAGGGTTCCGGTGTGATCTATAAAAAGTCTGGCAATACAGCTTATGTAGTGACAAATAACCATGTTATTTCAGATGCAAATAGAGTTGAAATTTTAATGAGCGATGGTCATAAACTAAATGCAACTGTTGTCGGCCATGATTCAGTAAGTGATTTGGCTGTTTTGAAGATCAACGCCAAATATGTTGATCAAGTTGCTTCATTTGGAAATTCTGACAAAATCAATGTGGGTGAAACAGCTTTGGCTATTGGTTCACCATTAGGCTCAGATTACGCTACGTCCCTGACTCAAGGTATTATATCGGCTAAGAAGCGGACGATCGATGTGACAAATAGCTCCGGCGTTGCGACAGGACAGGCTACAGTTATCCAAACTGATGCTGCGATCAACCCCGGGAACTCAGGTGGTCCATTGATTAATATTGGCGGCCAAGTTATCGGGATCAATTCCATGAAATTATCCAGTGCTGGTTCATCAGAAGCTACGGTTGAGGGAATGGGTTTTGCTATTCCAAGTAATGAAGTAGTTGAGATCGTTAACCAATTAGCTGCTAATGGAAAGGTCAGTCGACCAGCTCTAGGGATCTCGCTATTAGATCTAGACTATATTTCAGCTTCGGACCGAGAGAAGACGTTGAAACTTCCAGATAGCGTGACAAGTGGGATCGTTGTTATGAAAGTTAATTCAGATTCACCGTTGCGAAAAGCAGGTCTTAAAAAATATGATGTGATCACAGGTTTGGGCGATAAGAAAGTCAAGGATATCGTCAGCTTGCGTGAAGCATTGTATGAACACAAGATCGGCGATACGGTCAAAGTTAAGTATTATCATGAGGGCGAGGAAAAAACAGCTAATGTGAAGTTGACCTTAGAGGCCAATGATTCGAATACATCAACAGCGTCGAACGAAAGATAACATTGGTTGAGCCGCATCAAAAGATCGCTGGCATTAGCTGTCTGACCGGTTGTTTACGATTAATTTAGTTAACTTAAATATCAAGCTCGTTTTATGTAAGCCGCATAAAACGAGCTTTTCTTTTGCTGTCAGTCTTTGATAATGCCAAATGGATGTTTGTTTTCAAAACGACAAATAGGACCAATATAAATGTATTCGGTATATTTTCTTGGGTTATCAACAATTTAGCTATTATACCTGTTAATAACTTTTGAAATTAAAGCAAAAAAATGTAAAGATTAAAGAGGACGTTCCACGAAAAATATGAAAAATTGTGTTCACAGGTTATCCACACCCCTGGGGACGGCTGTTGATAAGTTGAGTTCTTTAATTTTTTATAAAGCGTTTTAAGAGCGGTAAATGGGATCTAAAACGATTTATTTTTAAAAATTACAATCTGTTATTTATTGTTGATAACTGTGGATAACTACGAAAAATTGAAAACAATAAATATAGTGACGAAAATAAGTTCGTACCAAGATGTTGTGATTAACCCTGTGGATACTGTGGATAACTCGGTGGATAAATTGTTATTAGGATGTGATTTAGTGTGAATATTAAGATAATAGGTGTGGGTAAGTTAAAAGAAAAATATTTGAAACAAGGGATCGCAGAATATGCCAAACGGTTGGGCAAGTTCTGTAAATTCCAAATTATCGAGGTTGCTGATGAAAAAGCACCTGAAAAACTAAGCCAAGCAGAAATGGAAGACGTGAAAGAACGCGAGGGAGAGCGAATACTAGCCAAAGTCAAAGATCGTGAATATGTTTTTGCATTAGCGATCGAAGGAAAGGAACGAACTTCTGAGCAGTTCGCTAAAGAGATCGATTCACTGGCTACCTATGGACATAGTGATATCACTTTTGTCATTGGGGGCTCTTTAGGTTTGAGTCCAAAAGTAATGAAACGCTCAGATGCACAGATCTCCTTTGGCAAGTTAACGTTGCCGCATCAATTAATGAGACTAGTGTTGTCAGAACAGGTCTATCGGGCTTATATGATCAATTCTGGGAGTCCGTATCATAAATGAGCACATAAAGGTTTGCAAGACATAGTATAATAATCAGTGAATTTTACTTTTTAAAGGGAGATGCATACGAATGTCTTGGTTACATTTGGTATTTGGAATTATTTTGTTAGTCTCAGTAATTATTGGATTGGCCGGTCCAGCCCAAAAGACAAAAATTTGGGCGATGATCGCACGAGTTTGTTACTTAGTCCTAATCGTAAGCGGAATTTTTATGACAAGTTATGCCTGGAACGAGAAACCTATCCTGACAGTTATTAAGATAGTGGTTGCTGTGCTTGTAATTGGACTGGTCGAAATGGCCTTTGGTAAGAAAACTAAAGGCGGGCTTACTAAGAATATAATGTGGATGGTCATTTTGATGGTGTTGGTAGTTGGAGTGTTAGGATTTTCGCTGAGTGGCGGGTATCCGGTGATATAAATAGAATTATAATGAGCTGATATAGACGATGGTTTGTATGAGCTCTTTTTATCACAAAATTAAATTACCATGAATAATATAATATATACTTATACGCATAAGGCTTTGATGAAATAATTCTTTAAAGTGTGGGCTGTAAGCGCTATACTATAATTAAAGCTTAAATGTTGCTTATAAATTTAAAGGGGGACGAATCATTGACAATCGATAAATACAACGTTGGATTGGATATTGGCACATCGTCAATTGGTTTTGCAGTTACTGATGAGTTTAATAAATTGGCGAGAGTCAAGGGCAAAAATTACATTGGTGTTAGATTGTTTGAAGAAGGGAATACTGCAGCAGAAAGACGACAATTTCGCACTACTAGAAGAAGACTTAGGCGGCGCAAATGGCGTTTGAGTTTATTAGAAGGAATATTCGCTCCATACATAGCTGAAATAGACCCGTACTTTCTAGCTAGATTAAAAAATTCAAATATTTCACCAAAAGATAAAAATAATAAATTTAGTGGATCAATATTGTTTCCTGACAAGACAGATGCGGCTTTTTATGATCGATATCCGACAATTTATCATTTGAGAAAAGCTTTGATGACCGAAGACAAGAAATTTGATATTCGAGAAATATATCTAGCTATTCATCATATAGTAAAATACCGGGGTAATTTTTTAGTTAGTACTCCTATTAGCTCTTTTACACAAGAGGCAGTTGATTTTAAAAAGGACGCATTTGATTTAAATGAATACTTTCTACAAATTCATTCTGAATCAAAATTTGAAATAGAGACGACAAAAATTCAAGAAATTAGCGAGTTATTACTTGATAATACGATCACCAGAATGGATCGTCAGAAGCAAGTTATAAAAATGTTGCCTAAAAAGCATGGAGAAAAAGAAGCAGATAAATTTAATAAAAAAATCGCAACTGAATTTTGTAAAGCTATTTTAGGCAACAAAGCTAAATTTAGCGTTATTTTAGGTGAAGATGCAAATGATTCTGATTGGTCTTTTAAAATGGACGATGAAAATTCTGATGAAGAGGTCGAGAATTTGATGAGCCAGGTGGACGGGCCAAGACAGAATGTTTTAAGAATAATTCATCAGTGGTATTCACAAATTACTTTGAATGGGATCGTGCCAGATGAACAAATGATTTCAGAGTCAATGATCGATAAGTATGATCTTCATAAAAAGCACCTTGTGTTGTTAAAACAACAAATCAAAGTGACTAAAGATCCTAAAAAAGCACGGCAACTTCATGAAGCATACGAAGAATATGTGCACGGTGTAGGTGCTAAGAAGAAAAGCATACAAAGTGATTTTTATTCTAAGGTTACTAAAAATTTGGAAGCATCAGATTTTTCTAATGAGATAAAAGAGCAAATTAACACCGAGACTTTTATGCCCAAACAGCGAACGTCAGCCAACGGGGTGATCCCGCATCAGTTGCACCAACAAGAATTGGATAAGATCATAGAAAATCAAGCAAAGTATTATCCGTTTTTGAGTGAACTTAATCCTGACCCAAAACGTCGATTCATTGCTAAATACAAATTAGATGAGTTGATCACATTTAAGATACCATATTATGTAGGGCCTTTGATCACCGCAGAAGACCAAAAGAAAACTTCAGGTAAAGATTTTGCTTGGATGGTTCGAAAAGAACCAGGACAGGTCACGCCATGGAATTTTGACCAAAAAGTCGACAAAATGGCTTCGGCTAATCAGTTTATTCGTAGGATGACTACAAAGGATAGCTATCTGATCGCTGAAGATGTTTTACCTGCAGAAAGTTTGATCTATCAAAAATATAAAGTACTAAACGAGTTGAATATGATTCGGGTAAATGGCAATAAATTGACAAAACATGATAAACAAAATATTTATCAGCAAGTTTTTGAAAAATATAAGACGGTCAATATTAAGAAGGTACAGAACTACTTTTTAACAGATGGAAGATATCAGCATGCACCAAAAATTACTGGGCTTTCGGATGATAATAAATTTAGTTCAAGTTTATCAACTTATATTGATTTCAAGAATATTTTTCAAGATGCCGTTGATGATCCTCAGAAACAAAAAGATTTTGAACGAATTATTGAATGGTCCACTATTTTTGAAGACAGACATATTTATGAAGTTAAGTTAAAAGAAATTTCTTGGTTAAACGACGAGCAAAAAAATGCGTTGAAAAATAAAAGGTATCAAGGGTGGGGGAGACTATCTGCTAAATTGTTGACTGGTATTTTTGATGAGAATGGTTATTCGATCATGGATCAGCTATGGAATACACAGAAAAACTTTATGCAAATACAATCTGAGGAAGATTTTAGCAAAGAGATACAAGCTGAAAACAGTAAGCATCTCGAACGAAATAATGTTGAAGATATTCTTGAAGATGCTTATACATCACCACAAAATAAAAAAGCGATCCGACAAGTTATTAAAGTTGTCAATGATATTCAGTGTGCGATGGGAACCGCACCTCAAAAAATCTCTATTGAATTTACTCGTTCTCCAGATAAGAACCCTCGTCGCTCGGTGGCAAGACAACGTCAATTGGAAGAAATTTATTATAAAGATGCAAGAGAAATTGTAGACAAAGGAATGCAAGATAACTTGCAAAATTTCACGGACAATAAACAGACACTAACGGATAAATATTTTCTATATTTTACTCAGCTTGGAATAGATATGTATACAGGTAAAAAGATAAATATTGATGAAATTGGAAATTATCAAATCGATCATATCTTGCCTCAGGCTTTCATTAAAGATGATTCAATAGATAACAGGGTATTGGTTAGCTCAGCGGTAAATAATGGTAAGTCAGATAATGTTCCTTTAAGTATGTATGCTTCCGTACGAATTAAAACTGAAGTTCAAAATAAATGGAAAAATTTGGCGGAACATGGGCTTATTTCTCAACGTAAATTGAACAACTTAATGACTGATCCAGAATCGGTCGATAAATATAAGGCACGTGGATTTATCAAGCGCCAGCTAGTGGAAACAAGCCAAGTGATACGTCTAGTAGCAGAGATTTTAAATGAAAAGTATCAGGGTAAAACAGAAATTATTGAAGTTCGAGCTAAAATGAACTCTCAATTACGTAAGGATTTTAATTTAATCAAAAATAGGAATGTGAATGATTATCATCATGCTTTAGATGCCTATTTGACAACATTTATTGGTAACTATCTCTATCGTCGTTACCCAAAACTACGGTCATATTTTACTTACGGACATTTTAAGAAAATCGATGATGTGCAGTTAAAACAATTCAACTTTTTGCATGATATTGAGAATGATAAGGCACCAAAATACATTAATGATAATGGTGAATTATTGTGGAGTCGTGATAAAGATGTTGCATATTTTAAGAAGATATATAATTTTAAGTATATGCTTGTTTCACATGAGGTAACGACTAGACAAGGAGCAATGTTTAAACAAACAGTTTTTCCTGCCGCTGATGATGCTAAAAGTAAATTGATCCCAATTAAGAACGATAAGCCAACTTCGATTTATGGTGGATATTCTAATAACAATGATGCTTATATGGCAATAGTAAAATTAGAAAAGAAAAATCAATATAAAGTTGTCGGTGTTCCTCAGCGGGCAATTGTTCAATTGGAATCAGCTCATGGTAAGAGCCAGGACGTTTATAATGATGTTCTTTATGATGTTCTGAAACCTAAGTTTACTAAAAAGAGGGTGGACAGAAAAACCGGTGAAATAATTTATCAAGTTGAGAACTTTGAGATTGTTTTGCCTAAGGTTGCATATAGACAGCTGATAATCGACGGAGACCAAAAATTTATGCTTGGTAGTTCGACTTATAAGTACAATGCTAAACAATTAGTGTTATCAGAAAATGCTATCAAGACATTAGATAAAAAATTCTTTGACCAAAATAATTATAACTCGGCTGATTTAGATGCCGTTTATGATGAAATATTGAAGCAGGTTGATCAGTATTTTTCATTATACGATAAAAATATGTTTCGACAAAGATTACGTGATGGTAAAAGACAATTTATTGGTTTACCAGTAGACAATGTTTTTGATGGAAGTAAGTTAAAGGAAGGTGGGAAAAGAGAAGCTATAAATGAAATAATGAATGGGCTACATGCTAATGCTTCTTTTGGAAATTTAAAAAATATTGGTTTTTCTACACCATTTGGAATGCTTCAGTTTGCTGGAGGAATATCGCTTTCTAAGAATACAGTTTTATGTTACCAGTCTCCTACTGGTATTTTTGAACGAAGAGTGGCACTCAAAGATTTATAAAGATATCAAAAAAAGGAATCACTCTTCGATAAGAATGATTCCTTTTTATATGTATTGCCCGTTAATAAACGGATCAAAAATGTAAACTCAGCAATAAATGCTTTGCTTGATTTTAAAACAAGACGTCAAACCAATAAGGTAAATCGTTGGGAGCTACCCAACAGAGGTAATTATATAATAGCGTTAACAAAAAATCAAGGGGTGTTTTTATGGGATGGAGATCAGTTATTATTACTCAACATGCAAAGCTATCGTATTCTTCAAGAATGATGACGGTACAAACAAGAGACGGGATAAATCAGATCCCAATTGAAGATATCAATCTTTTGTTGATAAACACTACACAGGCAGTGATCACGTCATCGTTGATCAGTCATTTGGCGAAAGATGAAGTCAAGGTTATTTTTTCGGATGATATGCATGAACCAATTTGCGAAACTATTGGTTATTATCCTAATACTCGCGATGCAGAGTTGCTAGAACAGCAAGTGAATTGGTCAGTTTAGCAAAAAGAGACACTTTGGACAAAAATTGTTTTTGCGAAGATTCAGAACCAAATCAAAGTTTTGGTGTCATATGGTAAAAATGTTGATGAGATCAATGAAGAACTAGAAAAAATTGAAATAAATGATTTTTCTAATAGGGAAGCTACAGTCGCTAGAAAATATTTTCCACTACTTTTTGAGACTGATTTTGTGAGGCGGAACAATTCGCCTGTTAATGCTGCATTAAATTATGGGTACTCGATCTTGCTTTCAACTGTTAATCAAGAAGTTGTTCAAAACGGTTATTTAACATATCTTGGAATTCACCATCATAGTGGTGAAAATTCGTTTAATTTAAGTTCAGATTTAAGGGAACCTTTTAGGCCAGTAATAGATTATTGGGTAGCAGGTCAGAAATTTTATGAACTAACTCCGGACGTGAAATATGGTTTAGTTGAATTACTTAGCCTAGAAATTATTTTCAATGGCAAAAAAATGCTGTTAAAGAATGCTATTTCTGAATACGTGCGAAATTGTCTAAATTTCTTGAATGATAGCGGATCAAAATTGGATATAGAGGTGGGATTTACTAATGAGGTACCAAGTTATGCGATTAATGATAATGTTTGATCTACCTGTTGAAACAAGCAAACAACGTAAGGCATACCGCCAATTTAGAAAAGCATTGATCAACGAAGGTTTTGTGATGGTTCAGTACTCTGTTTATGTTCGCGTATGTGTTAATAAAAAGTCTGCTATGTTTATGGAACGTAGGGTGAAAAACTTTTTGCCGGAAAATGGACTGGTCCAATCTTTGGTACTGACTGAAAAGCAGTATAATGATATGCATTTTTTGGTAGGAAAGCCAGTTGACGACGTGAGAAATTCATCTGATCGGACGGTGATTTTATGAGACTTTCATATTCTACACACAAGCCCTTTGAAATTGAAGATGGAAAGATTACTGTACTCGCTACAAATAACCAAGTGGTCTATAGGGATTTAATTTTAGGTCTTAAAGGTCAAAATGAATTACTTAAAACCTTTGATGATGATTTGAACGTTATAGAAATCAATAAGTCATTTGACTGGTTGGGAGATATAATGATCCAACCAGATATTAATAAGAAATATATGCCTGTAATTCTGAAAAAGTTGTTTGCATCGATGCCAGATCAACAGCGAAATAGAATTCATGAAGCTACTACAAATTTAGATAATGCAATTCAAGAAAGTTTAGATTTAGCTGACCTTCCTGTTAAAGTTACATATGACTTTGATTTGAAAAAAGCAATGAGATTTACAGATGCACACTTGAATCAACGTACTTTAAATGATCCATATGATATAATAAGAACAGTCATCAAGATCCATGAGATGTGTGAATTAAAATCTTGTTTAGCGATCAGTAATGTAGCTCATTATATGACAGCTGAACAATTTGGAGAATTGTCAGGATTTCTACAAGACGTGATCCAGCCAATCCTTCTCATCGAATTCACAGATATGAGTCAAGAAAGTTTTTATTCAAATTGTAATTTTTACTATGTTGACAAGGATTTCGTCGATTGGTATTAGCTCCTTATTGATTTGGCTTTTCGTATTTATGAAACCTAAATTAGAAATAGACGGTTTTAGAAAGACGTTGAACCAATAAGGTAAATAGCCCGTGACGAAAAGCATGATGTTATGGCACTGTTTTAGAAAGACGTTGAACCAATAAGGTAAATAGCGAAAACCACGTCTATTTATGCCGGATTCTTGTTTTAGAAAGACGTTGAACCAATAAGGTAAATAGCGTTGCTGATAGACAAAACCTTTCGGGAAAAGTTTTAGAAAGACGTTGAACCAATAAGGTAAATAGCACCTTCTCGGTCGGTCGCTCGTTCTCGTTGGTTTTAGAAAGACGTTGAACCAATAAGGTAAATAGCTGTCATCCTTGGTCGTCCAGACACCGACCTGTTTTAGAAAGACGTTGAACCAATAAGGTAAATAGCCTTGTACTTTTTTTGCTGTAATAGCCATAAGTTTTAGAAAGACGTTGAACCAATAAGGTAAATAGCGAACCACCTTTATAGTGAGCGATACTTCCGGTTTTAGAAAGACGTTGAACCAATAAGGTAAATAGCTCAATGTCTCCATCAACTTTTTATAAAGGGGTTTTAGAAAGACGTTGAACCAATAATGATGCATATACAAAAACAATGATCTTCCACTTCTTGAAGGAGAAGACCATTGCTTTTTATTTTATCCAGAATATCTCCAGTCAGGATCCATGATGATTCGGGCGACTATCAATCCTAACGGTAGGAACAATACTATCATTGCTGCGTTAATGAACCATTGTGCTCCACTTGCGATGGTACCTATACCGACATAGTACATTGCACGATACATGTAGAGGCCAGGGACCATGATAACGATCGAAGGGACAGTCAGTGAGATCCTTGGATAATTCACTTTTTTATGAACAAATGATGCTAGTAAGCCGGCTGTTAGTGCGCCTAAGAATGCAGCAGCAGCTGGAGGCATGGCTGTTAGATCAACTAATTCCAGTCTTAAAGTGTTGGCGATCGCCCCGATCACACCGGCCGTAGCGGCCATCTTTTTAGGGCTATTGAACATAATAGAAAAACCGAAAACACCACAAAAACTGGCTGGCAAGCGCAGGAGCATTAGAATTAGTGGACTTAAATTTAAAGGTATAAATTTGTCAGGTGTTAAATCACTTGCTAGTGCTACTATCCAACCGACTAAGGTTGCTACTAAAATAATCGTAACAGCATGGACAACACGTTCGATCCCCGAACGCATGTCTGATTTGGCAATGTCCAACCCACTGGTAATAAATGGAAAGCCTGGGATCGCAAAAAGCATCGAACCGATATAACCAGCTTCATGGCCAACGTCAATGTTAAAGGCTAACTCTAAGCCACGTGAGACAACTAAATAAGTGAGGCAAGCGACAGCCACACCAGCTGCTAACCCTGCAAAAAGTGTCATGTGCTTACTGTTCATCGTTGCACGCAACCAATTTCCTAGCCCCGCACCAAAAAAGGAACAAAGCATTTCGATCGGCCCACCACCTAAAAGAAAGACGAAGGCACTGCAAGCCAAAGCCGCTGCTAGTCCCTGGATCAGCGGCTTATAATTAGGCTTTTTACCCATAATTTTATCAAGAGTCTGATGAGCCTCTTTGATACTGAAAAAGGCTCCTTATTTTTCAAATGCGGTAACAAAGTTTTCCATTTCTGCCAGTTTGTCAGTATTCACACCACTTGACGGTAATGAAAGAGAATGAGTGGTACTGTGATGCTCATCAAAGCACGTATATTCGATCGTGACTAGACCGATGTCGGCAGAACAAGTTATTCCGAGAATACGTGCGATCGTATTCATTGAATCTCGAACGCGCCAAGCTCCAGTACCACAGGAAAGTAAAATGATCCCGACACGCCCAACTATGGTAGATTTGTCGGATAGAGATGACTTCACCGCAGGTATTTCTTCTTGGTCACCGAATGCCTTGGCCCAAGGTATATCCATATGATTTTTATTGTTTAGATGAATAGTATGTTTTATAACATTACTATTTTCTGACATGTTGCTCCCCCCACTACATGTAAAATGACCAATAGTAATAAATTTTAGAAAATTGTATTTGGCAGCGGCTGTTTCAGAAAAAATTGCATTTATTTGCGCTGTTCCAGTTTATATTTTCAACGATTTTCATTATAGCACACGTTTCCCAAGAAAATTTTCAAAGATTTAGCCAACAGTGGCCAGTTTGTCATTGAATATAGACGGGTCTATAATGTGTAGGGTAATCTCATCGATTTATAAGTAAGTAGTAATTAGCGTGGATTTAGTGGAGGTTCTAATGAATATAGGTAATCGCAAAATAAAAATCAACTCGGCACACCTGACGTATATTTTAAAAGGTGTTTTGATTGGTGTCTTGTCAGGGGTCGTTGTCGGGTCATTTCGCTGGCTAATAGAAAAATTGTTAGAATTATGGAAAGCTGCTTTTCAGCTAACACAACAACGACCTGTCTTTCTTTTTGTGCTGGCCGTTGTTTTGATTTTGGTCGGTTTGCTGATCGGTAAATTAGTAACTCAACAACCGCATATTTCTGGCTCTGGGATCCCTGAGATCGAGGGGCAGTTGGCTGGGAAATTTCAGTTCAAATGGTGGTCGATCCTATGGCGCAAGTTTGTTGCTGGGGTCTTAGCTATCGGACCAGGCTTGTTCTTAGGTCGAGAAGGGCCATCGATCCAGCTCGGTGGTGCGGTTGGGCAAGGTGTAGCTGAATTTACAGAAAATTCAAAGAGAGGACAACGTGTCTTGATCGCCAGCGGAGCAGCTGCTGGGTTGTCAGCGGCCTTCAATGCACCGATCGCCGGGACCTTGTTTATCTTAGAAGAAGTTTACCATAACTTTTCACCTTTAGTATGGATGGGGGCCCTTTCTGCCTCGATCACCGCGGACGTCGTTTCAATGAACGTGTTTGGGCTAGAAACTATTTTACACGTTGGTGCCGTCCCTGGTTTACCGCTTAAATATTACTGGCATTTGTTATTTTTAGGTATTGTTTTAGGTTTATTAGGTTATTTTTATCAACGGATATTATTACAAAGTTCTGTCTGGTACCATAGGTTATTTGGCAGAGTACCGCGTGCATATCATGGCCTGATCGCTTTGATTTTGTTGCTTCCTGTAGGATACTTTTTCACTGAAGGTTTGGGTGGTGGAAATTTCATTATTATTCAAATGGCCAAAACATCTCCGGTGATCAGTACGTTACTCCTGCTGCTTATTTTGCGTTTTGCTTTTTCAATGGTCTCATATGGTTCTGGACTTCCAGGCGGGATCTTTTTACCGATTTTAACTTTGGGTGCTGTGATAGGAATGTTATACGGCGCAGTTGTTTTGAAACTCAATTTATTACCCGCTACGTATTTAGTTGATATGTTAGTGTTTGCGATGGCTGGCTATTTTGCTGGGATCGGGAAGGCCCCTTTTACAGCTATCTTGTTGGTTACTGAAATGGTAGGTTCCCTGCAACACTTAGTTCCCTTAGCCTTAACTTCACTGGTTGCTTATATTGTAGTAGATCTTTTGGGTGGGGCACCAATTTATGAATCTTTGTTAGATCGGATGACTATTGAACAAAAATTGGTGGTCATTAGTGGAAAAAATGATCAAGTTGAATTGCCGGTTTTCGATGATAGCCGATTTGTCGGACAGCAGGTCAGAGACATCAAATGGCCGGATAATACCTTGCTGATCGGAGTTAGGCGGGGTGAAAAAACTGTTATTCCAAATGGAGATACATTGATCAGTGTGGGAGATACGTTGATCGTTTTGGTCGATGCAAACTTCAGTGCTGCTGTGCGAGAACAGTTGGAGAAATTAAATAAACCACTCGAAGACGATGGGTAGAAGAAAAACGGTTTTGTTTAGTTGAGCTGTAAAGGCAAGCAAATTATTATGAGGGTAAAAGAGATAGAAGTGGAAGTGAGTAGAAAATGGCAGAAGAGAGAACACAGCAGAATTTTATTTCATTAAATACAGCTTTACGGTTGATCAAATTCGATACGGATTTTCAAATGAAGGAGATCATGGCAAATAAACCAACTGACAAGCATACGTTTGTCCTGTATTCGCTGCCGGGTATTGGAAAAACTCAAGGGATCAAGGAAATGGTTGGTGATCCGCAACACATTTGTGTGATCGATATTAATGCTGAATTCGGCGGTTCATTGTCGATGCCAATTTCACACGTTGACGAAGAAACTCAAACAGCACAAGTATTGCATGCTTTAAATGCAAGTATCAAAGAATTAAAGGAACACGCATTGAGTGATCCTACAACACCACATTTTTTGTTTTTGGATGAATTTAACCGTGGCGATGAATTTATGAAGCAAACGATCATGCAGTTGTTATTGGAAAATCGGTTGCCAGGTAACAGTTTGCCAGCGAATGTTTTTGTGATCGGAGCAGGTAATACGGCTGAAAATATCTTTTCAGATGATGAAATGATCGAAAATGATGTGAACGAATTGGACACAGCCACTAGAGATAGGATCAATCCGCTTTTTATCCAGTTGGAGCCTAAAGAATGGCTGGACTGGGCGTATACTAATGAGGTTGCCCCAGAGGTCGTGGATTTTATTGGAAGCAAGTCATATAACGAACAAAAAGAATTGCTTTATCAACCAGCTAAAAGTGCTGATGGAACAGGCGCGACACCACGTTCTTGGACGCGTCTGTCTAGTTTTCTTGCTGATCCTGCAATCAAAAATGATCCAGTATTATTGCGAGCAGCTGTGTTTTCGATGGTCGGTAATGATTGTGGCGAGCAGTTTTTGACATATTTAACTACCGGAAATCCTCTGGATATTTTTTCTTTGTTAGAAAAACCAGACCAAGCCAAGTTTGCTGAGCTGTCAACCGGAAGAAAGGTAGCATTTTTTAGTTCAGCATTGCGACCAGTTGAACAAGACCTGCAAAGTGATAAGCAACGTGGATATGTTCAAACGTTTTTGGATTATTTGCAAACAAATGACCAAACAGCGATAGCGAGGTTTATACACACGCAGGTTGAAACAGGAGTCTTGCAGGAAAGATATACACAAACAAATTTATATTTGAGAAAAGATCCACGTTTTGTGCAATTGATAATGGAAATGTCGGTAAACAATATATAGTGAGTGGAGCAACGCGTTTAGGAGATGAGCATAACATACTTCCATACTATAATGCGTCTTTGGCATTGTAGTGCGGGAGTGGGTTAGGCGGAATCTTCTGCCATGTGCAGCTGTCCTAAGAAAAGTGAGCGGATCACGGCGTTTAGAAGATGAGCATAACATACTTCCGTACTATAATGCGTCTTTGGCATTGTAGTGCGGGAGTGGGTTAGGGTAATCTTCTGCCATGAGTAGCTGTCCTAAGAAAATGAGTAGAAACAAGCGATAAAAAGTGAGTGGAAAGGTGGTGCTTTTGACGTGCAACTGAGAGATAAAGAAGAAGCAATTTTGTATTTTGATAATATTTTTCCTCAATACGTTAGGACTGCTTGTTATCAGCGTGCGGCCATAGAAAGTGCGCATAGTATTTTCACCCATGAAGAATTAAGAGTGTTAAAAGCTGATTATTCATTGAATTTGTTGGATCAACGCGTACTGAAAATACAGCCTAAGCATTATTTGAAGGAAGAAGAATTACAGAATAAATTTGCGGATTTTTGTCAGCGAACAAATGAGCATTGGTTTGAGTATCAAAAGAATTCTTCAACAGATCAGTATCTCAAAACCGTGCAGGAATCACGGGAAAAAGTTTCCAGCACGGAACAGATCAAGCATTCTGGAGCAATTGCTACTTTTGCCGATGTTCTGGCGGATCCGTTTGAGCCTTTAGTTTGGCGCTCCTATTTAAGCGCATTGCCGCTTTTGATAAAAAAAGATCCTGAGATCGAGATGTCTAAGATCGCCCCTGAGTTAAATATTTTGGCTGCTTTAACTCCGGTTTATACGGAAAGTCCGGCGATGGCTGCACCGTGTGCGGTTTCTTTGCTTGGGCCAGACCAGATTTTTGAAAATAATAAGCACTTCGCTTTTGAACAGGCTGATAGTGGTAATTTTTTGTTTTATTCACCTAGTAATTTATTAGCTTTATGTCTAGCTTATTTTGATGGTCCACAAGATCAGAAAAAAGGCGAGCATGCTGTACTAACTTTTTTATTACATGAAGCACGACACATTTTGCGTGGAGATTTATTGACTCAACCTGGCTATGTTCCGGGAGCGCCAAATAAAAATCAACAAGCAGCTGCTTTTTTTGCAGATCATCCAGAAGTTACGGTCTTAGGTTTTCCTGTTTTAAGTAGTGGTGATTTGGATAGTATTATTGCTGATTTCAATATTAACAGTTCACTTTTAAATGATTTGGGTCCAAAGGTCATGTTTGGTGGTTCTCAAGCATTGTGTTCCACCCAAGTTATCGCTCAAAATTTGGCAACAAAATCCGATGCTGATTCCTTGAACCTTGCTGTACGTCAGAGTGGGTTTGAAACAGAAAAAGAACAAGTGCATTCTTTTGGTTATCAGAGGATCGAGTCTTTCTTAAGTGACAATACAATTTTGTTAGTAAAACAAAAAATTATAGTTCTAAATCTATTAGAGAAAATGAGCCAGACTTCTTATTCCCCACATTTGCCACCTCGAGCGCAAAAAGAGGAAGCGCAAAAAGAAGCCAATCAAAATGCTGTTAAAGAGAATAGCAGTCAACAACAGCAGCAAACAACATCAGGAACACGACCTGCTAGTGCTGGAGGTGGAGGCAAGGTCGGATTAAGCAGTGGAGAGATCTTTGAAATAAATCAACGATTTTTTGATCAATTAGCCAATTCAGCAGAAAGTCAGTTAAAAAACCGCGCTGATCAGATGGCTAGGAACCTGTTATCAGTGACAAATGAAGCTTTTAGAGAAGCTCAGATCGAGTTCCCAGAAATTGACTATTCTAAATCAGGTGGGCAGTTAAAACAGCTTGAATATCGGCTGGTTAAGAGCCGGCCATTGCCGCCTTTACGGCTTAAGTTACGCAAGTTACGCAAAGATTTGACAGTTGATTCTAAAATAGAGTGGTACCGGCGTCACTATGCTTTTCCCGACAGGTTGGATATGGCTCATATTGCACGGAAAAAGAATTATCGCACCGCGATTTGCGTTTATCTTGATGTTTCTGGTTCGATCTCAACTAAGCAACTGTCTAAGGTCTTGTCTGTGATCGAAGAGTCAGTAGCGCAGGATCAGTCTTTATTGGTACGTTTATTCGCTAATGATTTAGGAGAGGAAGTTCACTTTAGAGCGGGCAGGCATTACTTTGGCCGTGATTTTGTCAAACTTAAGCAGCAATTGAGCCGATTTCCAAGTAGTGGTACAGATCTGCGGCCGGTTTTTCGGGATATTTTCGAAACTGCTGAAACAGTGCATATTATTATCAGCGACTTTTGTTTTGATCGGTCGGACTTGGTCGCTTATCAGCAGAAATTAAAACAGCGGCAGGTCATCTTTATAAATAATTACAATGAGAAAGAACAAAAAAGGTACGACAACCAAGTACCTTTGATAAAGCAGCTTATCCGGCAGGAACCTAAAAATATGAAAATTTTAGCTTTAAAGGATTATTCAATTTGAAAATGAGGTGTAAAAATGCCTTTAAATACTTTTAGTTCACGTCAATTTCCCTGGCTAGACGATTATCAGCCTCTTGATTTTTTGAGCGAGGTGATCAAGGGGCAAAAAAGAATAGCTAATTATGATGATGCGATGATCTTCACATTTTTGCAACAAAATGGTCTAAATTACGCTAACGATTTTATTCTTGTATTGACCTCAGATGATGAGTTACGTTTGGCTAAAGGTGACAGAAAATTTCAGCCAGATGAGGTTTTATTATTGATCAATGAGCCTAACCAGCAAAATTTACAAAGCAATGGCACTATCAAACAACCGTTAAGTAAAAGGCAGTTACGTGGTCTCAGAAAAATGTCTCAAAATGAACTGACAAATTTTAATTTAGAATTAAACGGTATTTACCAGCAATTGCTTCACATGAATGATTTGTTTTTTGAGCAGGATGAATCGTCGAGTGAGCATGTATTTAATTTTCGTGTGTATCCAGCTATCTACCAATACGTTTTACGTGAATATAATTTGCCAACTACTGCCGATCAGGTCGAAAAAAATACCCAGATCATGGATGCCGTTGCAGATATTTTACGGGCGTATTTATGGGTGAGAATTATTGGGTTAACAAATGGACCGGCTCCAGGAGCGCGAACCATCAACATTTCTCACCTGCTTACGGACCAGAAGTTTAGTACGCCGCTCGAGCGAGTTGATTATTTACAGCTAAACACGCACTTTTATGGTGAGCTATAGTTAAATAGTATCCCTAGAAAAAATTTTTTGATATTCGAGCAAAATTTATCTGAATCTGTTAAACTAAGGGGTATAGTTTAAAACTCTTTGTGGTAAATTTTAATGTTATTCACTTTTACTGCAGGAAGGGAATTGATCATTATGAATCCCAGTTATGAAGATGATTTGGAAGGATACCGTTTATTAGCAGAGTTCCCAGATTATGACCTATACGTCAATGATGATAATTCTGTGATCCAACGTTTCAATGAAGGTATCGCCAATAGTTGGCAGGAGTTTGACTTGGACTTTTCATTTGACCAACAAGATATGGATATTTTGCAAAAAGCTATCAAGCTATATGAAGATAGTGACCCGATCCAAGCGGAAAAAATAAAAAAACAGATCGAGGTCAAGATCTTAGGTGAAGTTGGGGATTAATTTTACGGCTTAAGATCAGGTAAGGCATTAAAATTGGATATAAAATATTGGGCTGGCATGTTTGTCGGTCTTTTTTGTATAAGGATACAATATTTGCAGCCTTTGACTGGAAAATGTTATCTTTAATATGTGAGCGATTACTAAGCTGATAACTGCGCTTTTTTCTGTAGTAGCATAGTTGATGCAAATAAATTCTGAAAGTTTACTTGCTTTTTGTAAGTAAAGTGGTAGGATGAATTTATTGAGAATTTAGTTACTTTTAGTAAGAAAAGGAGATAATAAATATGACGAAATATGGTGTAATTGTAGGTTCAATTCGTAAGAATTCTTATTCAAAAGGCGTCGCTGAGGCAATTGCCGCTGGTTTACCAGAAGGCTCAGAGGTAAACTTTTTAAATATCGCAGACCTTCCTTTATATAGCGAAGACTATGATCAAGACTCTCCAGCAGTATATGAAAAGTTCCGTCAGGATGTTAAAGACCAAGATGCATTTATCTTTGTCACACCAGAACATAATCGTAACATTCCAGCTGCTTTGAAGAATGCTTTGGACGTTGCTTCACGCCCATATGGTCAAAACGTTTGGGCTGGCAAGCCTGCTTTGGTTGCTTCACAATCAATTTCAGCTATCTCCGGTGTATTGGCACATCACTCATTGCGTCAATCATTGGTATTCTTGGATATGCCAACTATGCAACAACCCGAATTATACATTGGTAACACAGCCAATTTAGCTGATGATGAAGGTAATATCACTAATGAAGGAACAAAAGAGTTCTTAGCTGGCGCAGCCAAGTCATTTAGTGAATTCGCTGCTAAATTTGACTAATTGAAATCTTGATATTTTAACGCATTAAGGTGAACTGATCGTTGCTTCTTACTTTGGGAAGAACAACGATCTTTTTTGTTTTATACGGCCCAAATAGAATGTTGAGAGTCAGTAAGCACTTACTACTTGTAACAATATACCTAAGTGTATAGAATAAAGGTGGATAGTTCTAGGAAATGGGCACCTTCGTATTTATAAGGATCCTTGCTCAAAATTTAACAAAAAGTTTGGCTTAAAGTAGTTCGCTAAGTCTTTTGAAAAAGTAGGGAGATTGCAAAAAATGGATCAAACGACAATAGGGGAATATGTTTTTAAACAGCTGATGATTCAAGATCAGTTTCCTGGGCAAGACGATTTTGTACTCAAAACGAAGAGTAAGATCAGTGCCAAAAGCCCCAGAATGACTGTGAAAATCGAGAAGACTGATGGGCATAGAGAGCATCAACACCATACCGAAGGACCAGAAATTTTATTTGTTTTTAGTGGGAAGATATTATTCAAGACTCCAAATAAGGAATTCTCGCTTGCAGGCGGCAACTTCATTTTTTTCGATGAAGATACAGAATATACATTATCGCCACTGCATTGGGGCGATGTTTTAGTCCGGATCAATATGGATACATCGTTTGAATTCAAGCATTTTTTGGAGAATATATATAACACGCGGTCATCTGTGACCGGTTTAATAAGTAAGATAATTTGCGCATATAGTACGAAACATTATGTCATTTTTAATGCCCCAAAAGTAGATAATTCAAGCTTCCTTATCGATCGCATTTTAATAGAATATGTTGAGCCAAAGCTGTTGTATTGCGATAAAGTGTCACACTTACTTGCAATATTAGTTCTTTTGTTATTGGAGAATGATTGTTATGTTGATTCGGAGAAGGTCGACTTTCAATCTAAATATCAGATCTCAGATTTTATCAACTATATTGAGAAGAATTTTCAAAATATTTCTTTAAGTTCAATGGGACGTTTTTTTGGCTATAATCCAAGCTATTTATCTACCGAACTTAAACAGAATACAGGCTATTCATATAAAGAGCTGGTAGAAAATGAACGGATGCAACAGGCAACTGAACTTCTGAAAAATCCTGCATATACGATCAATGATATTGTTAATTTTGTAGGTTACACTTCCAAATCTTTCTTCTACAAAAAGTTTAAGGAGCACTACAATGACTCACCCGCAAAAATGCGTGCAAAACTTTTGGCAAAATAGCATTGTGTACAATGTAGCACTTTTAACGAAGCCTTTTTTGTTATTTTTAAGTGGAAATATTTTGTTTTTAAAGTATCAAAAAGAAACTAAGGAAGTCTGGTTTAATAATGATAGCGCAAAACATAATGCTCGTTTAATAGATGGAATTATCTTTAATCTAGGAAATGAGTACCTAAGCAACAATAAAAATGTCATTGTTGTTTGTGTAAAAACGAATTATCATTATTCATGGTTAATGAAAGCGCTGGCTTGTTTAGCTAGTGTAAAGACAAACTGTTTATAGTATGTTTATCAGAACTTTATCAAGTGCATGTTTTAATGTCATAGTATGAAAGAGAGATGTTTTTATGACTGAAATGATCAGCGGTTCAGATGCAGTTTTAAAAGTTATTGAAGAGTGGGGTGTCGATCATATTTATGGTTATCCGGGTGGTTCGTTTGATTCAACAATGAACGCTTTGTATAACCAAAGTAACAAAATGAAGTTTATCCAAGTTCGCCATGAAGAGGCCGGTTCTTTGGCCGCTTCTGCTGATTCTAAATTAACAGGCAAAATTGGTGTTTGTTTTGGATCTGCAGGCCCTGGCGCCGTTCACTTGATGAATGGGTTATATGACGCCAAACATGATCATACGCCGCTTTTGGCGATCGTTGCACAGGTCCCTTCGAAGAAAATGAACATCGATTTCTTCCAAGCTATAAACGAAGAACCGATTTTCGATGATGTCGCCGTTTGGAACAAAACAGCGATGTCTGCTGAAAGCTTGCCAGGCATGGTCGATGAAGCTATCCGCCAGGCATATAAGCACAGTGGCGTTGCGGTCGTAACTATTCCTAAGGATTTTGGTTGGGCTTCGATCCCTGATACCTATGTCTCAAATGCTAAGAACCATGTGACTCCTCTTTATCCAGAACCACAGGCAGATAAGATCGCAGAAGCAGCTAAATTGATCAAAGAAGCAGAAAACCCAATTATTTATTTTGGTATCGGTGCAAAACATGCAGCTGAAGAGTTAAAAGCATTGTCTGAAAAATACAAGATGCCAATGATCTCCTCTGTTTTAGCTAAAGGTATTCTTGAAGAGAAGTACCCTGCATATCTTGGTTCATCGGGTCGGGTGGCTCCAAAACCGGGTGCAGAATTGGGCTTCGCTACTGATTTGATAGTTTGGGTCGGTACAGACTCACCATTTAGTTTGTACTTGTTCAACAAGTCAGCTAAAATGGTCCAAATCGATGTCGACAATGAGAAGATCGGGAAACGCCATTCGGTGGATGTTCCTGTTTTGGCAGATGCTAAAAAAGCTTTGGCTGCCTTGGTTGAAGCTGGCGACAAAGTTGAGGACAGACCATTCTATAATGCAGCTGTTGCAAACAAGCAAAACTGGGTCGACTGGCAAGATAGCTTTAAGGATAGCGAAGAAGTTCCGTTGCGTCCTGAACCAGTATTTGATGTGATCAACAAGACTGCTAGTGATAAGGCTGTATTTGCCGTCGACGTTGGTAATGTCAACATTAACTTTGAACGTTTGGTTGACATTCATGCTGATCAAAAGTGGACCACTTCTGGTCAGTACGCAACTATGGGTTATGGCTTGCCAGCTTCAATAGCTGCTAAGATCGAATACCCACATCGCGATGTTTACAGTTTGAGTGGTGATGGCGGATTCGCAATGTTAATGGAAGAACTGTTGACACAAGTGAAGTATGGCTTGCACATTGTTAACATTGTTTTCAGTAACGAAACACTTGGCTTTATAGAAGCAGAACAACGTGACGATAGTGAACAGCCACTATCCGGCGTTGACATTCAAGCTACAGATTGGGCAACTGCAGCTAAAGGCTTGGGTTGTGAGACATACACGGTTAAGACTTTGGATGATTTCAAAAACGCTATGAAATCAGCTGCTCAAACAGAAGCTCCTGTTTTGATCGATATCAAGTTTACTCATGAAATGCCGTTTACTACACAGCACATGTTTTTAGACCCAGCGACATCTTCTCAAGAAGACATTGATGCTTTCGTAGAAAAATACCAGGCACAAGGTTTGAAACCATTTAGTTATTTCTTGGAACAAGCTGGTGTAGGTGAAGACGCTGTAAGTGGCGCCTCAGTTTCTGAAGACTCAACGACAGATCCTGCAATCAAACAAGCGAATATTGATGCAACTAGTGGTGCGTCCTTGTCTTAAGTGAGTATTATAATAACAAGCTCCTAGCTACTCCATTTTGAATGAAGTAGTTAGGAGCTTGTTATGTATCTTTTAAAGGAATAAATTTGATCCTGGTTAAAGAATGTGACTATAACTATAGCAAAGTAATAACCGCAACCTATAAAGCGGTTAAAAGTTTACGGAAGTAGTAACCATAAATAGAAATACGGTTAGAAGTCCTGTAAAGTAATGACCGCAAACAAAAAAGCTGATCCAACTCTGGCAAAGTAACTCCGGCTTATCATTTGAAATTCGATTGAAATATCATATGGCAGTTCGGACAAGAATTCCAGCCGTAACTGATCTGCATCGGTTTGCCACAACGGGGGCAGTAGCCATGGATCGGCTCCTTTAGTTTCTTGAAACTTTTATTTTCTTCATCTGACATTTTACACACTTCTTTTGCTATTGTTATCAAACGTGACAAGCATCTTTTCAATGAATAAACTAAACCCCACAACTTAAAAAGTAAACAAAAAAGTTGAAATAACTTGATTGCTTTATATCTTACTAGCAAGTTATTTCAACTTTATGTGTTTTATTTATTTTTCTGATCCTTAAAGGATAGTGCAATGATCATTCCTACGATCGTCAAAACAAGGGTGAAGAAGAAACCATAGTGAGCTCCGTTTGTAAATGAAGCTGCAGCATTAACACCTGAATAAGCATTTTGACCCAATGCCAAAAAACTAGTTGCTAAAGCTGTGGCAATTGCACCGATCACTTGTTGAAGAGTATTTAAGATCGTACTCCCATCGGCCGACTGTACACCTTCGAGTGAATTTAAAGCATGCGTTTGTGAAGGAGACATAGCTAAAGGACAGCCGATCATTAAGATCACGTGTGCAGTGATAACGTAGGCGATCGATGAATCTTTCGTAGCAAAAAGTAACATTACTGTTCCAATAGCGGCGATCAAAAATCCTAACGTTGCCGGCTTTTTTGCTCCAATAGCGTCATACAAACGTCCAGCGAATGCTGAAGTTATGGCATTAATTATACCGCCAGGTAACATAATGATACCTGTTAGAGCAACAGCCAGTAACATCCCGCGTTGAATGTATTGAGGCAATAAGTACATTGAAGACAAGATGATCGCAAAATCGATCATGACACATGCAGTACCTTTGGCAAAAGAAGACTTAGCGAAAACACTCAAATTTAAAACTGGCGCTTCAATATTTAGTTGCCGATGAACATATGCTGCGAGTACTAACACACCTACGATCAACATTCCTAAAACAATTGGTGAAGTCCAGCCGAGGCTCGAAGCAAAACTTGCTCCCATTACTAAACAGGAGAAGGCAACGATCGATTCAAGCAGGGATAAAACGTCAACATGTGGTTTGGTAACTTTACCCACATTTTCTAGACCGACTAAACTTAAGATCAATGCGATCGCTAAAAATGGTACAAAGAACCAAAAAATCCAGTTCCATGACAATTTACCTAAAATCAATCCAGTGACTGTAGGACCAACGGCGGGGGCAAACATGATGACTAAAGCACACATCCCCATAGCAGTCCCGAGTTTATAAGGAGGGAAAACTGTCATTGCTACCGTAAACATCAATGGTAGTATCAAACCAGTTGCGATACCCTGGATCATTCGACCGACTAACAAGACGCCAAAATTAGGAGCAAGTGCTGAAATTACGGCACCTGTGATGAAATCTACTAGCCCAAAAATAACGATTTGACGAGTAGTGAACCATTTGGTGATCAAACTTGAGAAGGGTAAAATAATCCCGATGACTAACATATAACCCGTAACGAGCCATTGTGCAGCGCTTGCCTCTAACCCAAAAGTATTCATTAAACTTGGAAGTGCAATGTTTAATGATGTTTCTGATAACATACCAACGAAAGCCCCGATCATCATACCGGCCATCGCCATCCAAGGACGCTTGACCTCGACTTGTGGCTTTTGCAATTCATTTGGCTGTGTTTCTGATAATTCCACTAAAAAAACCTCTCTTTTCTGAAAATACATACTACTAAGTAGTATCTTAATGAAATAATGTAGCGCAGTCTCGTAATTCTAAGAGTTAAAACAATGAATATAGACAAGAATAATTACAAACTAACTATCGTTTTTTGCCTAAAAATTGCTAGACTGCTTTTTGGCGCAATGTGATCATATTACCAGAAAAAAATGACTCGTGTAAGACTTTTTTCAGAAATGTTTCATCGATAAATGCAAACATGGATTTGTCAGCAATGTAAATTTCACAGTAAAATGGAATAAAGATAGTTAAGATTATTTATTTTAAATGTGAAAAAGGCTCATCTTATTGTCAATGTGGTAATTTGTTAATACCATTAGTCAATTCATATTTTTAAATACGTTTTATCTAAATTAAAAAGGTGCTTGACTTTACAATAGTGTGGGGTTAAATTAGTTTATAATTAAATTAGGATGAAAATGTGTTGAAGAGGATCGTCAGTGACTATGAATAAGACAGAGAAGTTTTTTTGCTGAGAGAAACTAGACAGGTCGTTGATATCTCACCTCTGAACAGTGGAAGTGAAATTTTTAGTAACTTTTGATGGTTATCCACCATTATCCGGATAAATGTTGCACTAGTTGCGACATTTTTAAGATCTCACGTAGTCGGTGGGATGAAGATAGGTGGTACCGCGACAAAACGCCCTATGGAACTTAGCAGTTTCGTAGGGCGTTTTTTGTTTTCTATGAAAAAAATTTTCACTGTATTTAAGCATTCTAAAATATTACATAGTTATGGGAGGAAAACATATGGCTAATATCTGGAAGAAGATGACACGAAAGGAAGATCCGGAAGTATATAAGAGTAAGGATAAACATCTGATGCAAGTTTTGGAGGTCAAGGATTTTCTGGCTCTTGGTGTAGGCACGATCGTGTCAACTTCGATTTTCACGTTACCGGGGGTCGTTGCTGCTGAACATGCTGGTCCAGCAGTTGCACTTTCCTTTTTGGCCGCAGCTGTGGTTGCTGCATTGGTAGCTTTCGCGTACGCAGAAATGTCTTCTACTATGCCTTTTGCTGGTTCAGCTTATTCATGGATCAACGTTGTTTTTGGGGAAGGCTTTGGTTGGATCGCAGGCTGGGCCTTACTAGCGGAGTACTTTATTGCTGTTGCCTTTGTTGGATCAGGATTGTCGGCCAACTTGCGTGGGTTGCTTTCTCCGCTTGGTGTCGAGTTACCAAAGCAGCTTTCTAATACTATGGGAACTAATGGCGGTTGGTTCGACTTGCTTGCTGTCGTATCAATGTTAATAGTGGCCTTTATTTTATCACGTGGTGCATCACAAGCTGCCCGTGTAGAAAATATCTTAGTAGTATTGAAAGTTATAGCCGTTATAGTTTTCTTGGTCGTCGGGGCAACTGCTATCAAAGGTGAAAATTATGTACCGTTTATCCCTAAATATCACGCAAATCCTGATGGTTCTGCTTTCGGTGGTTGGCAAGGGATCTACGCAGGAGTTTCTTCGATCTTTTTGTCATATGTTGGTTTTGATTCTATTGCTTCAAATGCAGCCGAGGCAAAAAATCCTTCTAAAACAATGCCACGCGGCATCTTGGGTTCTTTAGTGATCGCTGTGACCTTGTTTGTTGCTGTGGCTTTGGTCTTGGTCGGGATGTTTAAGTATTCCAACTATGCTAACAATGCTGAACCGGTCGGTTGGGCTTTGCGCCATGCAGGACATCCGCTCGTTGCAACGGTTGTTTCAACTATTGCTGTAGTCGGAATGTTCACTGCTTTGATCGGAATGATGTTGGCAGGTTCACGTTTGTTATATTCTTTCGGTCGTGATGGTATGTTGCCTAAGTGGTTGGGCCAATTGAACAAGAATAACTTGCCTAACCATGCTTTGTTTTTCGTGACAACGATCGCTGTGATCATTGGTGCATTCTTGCCATTCGTCACTTTGTCACAGTTGATCTCGGCCGGAACACTGATCGCGTTTATGTTTGTTTCGCTAGGTATTTATAGGCTTCGTCCACGTGAGGGACATGATCTACCGGAGCCAGGGTTTAAGATGCCGTGGTATCCAGTGATGCCTGCTTTGGGATTTATTGGATCATTGATCGTCTTTTTAGGGTTAGGTGAACAAGCAAAAGTGTATTCTTTAGTATGGTTTGTAGTCGGGATCTTGATCTACTTCGCGTATGGAATGAAGAACTCTAATTTAAATAAGAAAGATACAAAAGAGTAGGAGGTCATTGTTGATGGGGGAAAATGAAAAAATTTTAGCAGATGAGAGACATTCTTTGTCACCGCAACGAGTACAATACTACGATATTGCGATCGAATCAGGTAAAGGAGCACTGTTACGTGATGCGAACGGCAAAGAATATATCGATTTGTTGGCAAGTGCTTCTTCGACCAATACGGGACATGCACATCCACATGTTGTGCAAGCTATCAGCGAACAAGCAAGCAAGTTGATCCAATACACACCGGCTTATTTTGCAAATGTTCCGTCAGCTAAGTTAGCTGATCGTCTATGCAAACTGGCACCTATATCTGGTCCTGTAAAGTTGAGCTGGGGGAATTCCGGATCCGATGCTAATGATGGGATCATTAAATTTGCGCGTGGATACACCGGCAGACAATATCTCGTCAGTTTTACCGGCGCCTACCATGGTTCAACTTATGGCTCAATGAGCATGTCCAGCTGTAGTTTGAATATGGCACGTAAAATGGGCCCGATGCTACCAGGAGTAGTTAAAGTTCCATATCCAGATGCCTGGGCTAGGTTGCCGGAAGAAACGGAAGATGACTTTGTTGAGCGAATGTTCGCGGCTTTTAAGCTCCCGTTTGAAACATACCTTCCTGCAGAAGAAACAGCCGTGATCTTGATCGAACCGATCCAAGGCGATGGAGGGATCACTAAGGCTCCACAGAAATTTATGGAAAGAGTTTATCATTTTGCTCATGAAAATGGGATCTTATTTGCAGTAGATGAGATCAACCAAGGTATGGGACGTACTGGCAAATGGTGGTCGATCCAAAACTTTCCGGGGATCGAACCAGATTTGATGAGTGTCGGCAAATCTCTTGCTTCAGGATTGCCGCTTAGTGCCGTTATCGGTCGTGCTGATATTATGGATAGCTTGGGCTCGCCAGCCAATGTTTATACGACTGCCGGTAATCCGGTTACGACAGCTGCTTCCTTGGCTACACTAGATGTATTCGAAGACGAGCAGTTAGTGGAACGGTCAGCTCGTTTAGGGCAAGTAGCACAAGACTTCTTTGAGAAGGAAAAAGAAAAGTATTCATTTATTGGTCAAGTTAGGATGTATGGCTTAGATGGGGGGATCGATATCGTTGATCAAGAAACAGGCGCACCGGATCGTGAAGCTACCACTAAAGTCATTTATAGGATGTTTGAGTTGGGTGTGTTGATCATTAGTCTTAAGGACAATGTCCTGCGCTTCCAGCCTCCTTTGGTCATTACGGATGAACAGTTGAACCAAGCATTTAAAGTAATGGATCAGGCATTTGGTGAATTACAGGATGGCAAACTATCGTTACCAGAAAATGCGTCAAATATTGGCTGGTAATGTGATCGTAAACTAAATTTAGAAGTCAATTTCTATAACATAATTAAATGGTAATATTGAAAGGCGCCACCAAATTTTCTGTTTTTGAAAATTTGGTGTGCTTTTTTTGTTTAGGCTATGAACAAAATTTCAAGCACAGTACAAAATTGAATTACCTGCTCAAACCGACGGCGTGGTCGCAGATTTAAAGGCAGACGAAATTGGTATTGCTAGTATGATGCTGGGCGGGGGTCGACAAAAAGCAGCGGATCAATTGGATCATAGTGTAGGGACCGACTTGCATAAAAAAATCGGCGATGATGTTAAAAAGGATGGATCGTTACTGACCATTTACAGTAATAGAGAGAATGTGGACGACATTAAAGAATTGCTCTACCAAAATATCAAAATTGCAGCTACAGCAGAAAAACCTCAGATGGTATATCGTGTTTTAGAATAAAAAAGGTGTAAGTTAGAGCCCACTTTGAAAATGAATTGACGGGTACTAAATTTTCATTTATTATTTGTGACAATTACAACTTGACCGAATACTAAATATGGCGCAGAGTTTAAAGTGGTGGCAAGATAAAATGTTGGTCCAAAAAAGTAAATGCGAGTTAGTGATTATTTGCAATTACTGACTCGTTTTTGCATGAACGCACAAAAGGCTAATTATTTTGATTATCTGTCATTATAAATTATTTGGATAATGTTAAAATTGATGTAAGCGAGGAGAAAAATGGGATTTTCAACCATAGTGATTTTTGCATTTGTATTCACCGTTGATATTTGGGCTATGATCCATGATATCAAGCATTACCGCAGTGGTACCGACGAGTTGGGTAAGGCTAGTTCTAAACGTAGGAAATCGATAACTAAAGTTAACATCGGGATAGATATTTTTTTAATGATTATCATGGTGGGATATTTAATTTCCGAATTTAGCCAGATAAGTTCGTGAAAAATCTAAAATAAGTGTTTTACTTGTTGCATTGATCGACTTTTGCACTTGACGAGGGCTTGGAATTTACGTATTGTTAAGTAAATATGGTCAAGCTGGATGGCGTAGATTTTTTATCAGTATTAGTGGTTTTCCGGTTTTGTCCAGATTATGTGAGCTTACTGTTAGAGCTGGAGGTTATTAAATGCGTAATTTTTATTTTAATCATGACGGAAATGTTGATGATCTAGTTTCACTATTATTGTTGTTACAAATGCCAGATGTTAATTTGTTGGGTGTGGGAGTAACTGATGCTGATGGATATGTTGATCCAGCTTCATCAGCTTCTCGGAAGATCATCGATCGTTTTGGGCATGATGGTCGTAAACCTGCAGATGTTGCCAAGTCTAATTCGCGGGCTAAGCACCAATTTCCAGATGATTGGCGGTTAAGTGCATTTTCATTTGAAGATTTTCCACTCTTAAATGAGCACGGCGGACAGCCGCGGACACCTTTAGCTGAGAAACCAGGTCACTTAGATATGATTGAGAAACTGCAAAGTTCTAGTGAAAAAGTAACTTTAGTTATGACTGGACCGCTTACGGACCTTGCTAGGGCTCTAGAAATTGATCCTACGATCACAGCTAAGATCCGCAAGCTTTATTGGATGGGTGGAGCGTTAGGTAGCCAAGGCAATGTTGCTACACCTGGAGCTGATGATACGATGGAATGGAATGCATACTGGGACGCAGAGGCAGTGAAAACTGTCTGGGATTCCAGTATCGATATTGTCATGGTAGGTCTTGATAGCACTGACCAAGTTCCTTTAACTTCAGAGCTTCGTTTACGTTGGGCATCACAAAGAACTTACCCAGCTTTGGATCTGATCGGACAAGGTTATTCATTAGTACATTCATTTGAAGCAAATTCAATTTATTATTTATGGGATGTTTTGACCACTTTAAGTAGCCGTTATCCAGAGTTGGTCGAGTCAAAACAAGTCAAAACTGATGTTATTACGTCAGGTTCATCTGAAGGCCGGACCTACGAAACTGAAGATGGCAGGGAAGTTACATTTGTCACGAGTGTTGATGCAGCTGCCTTCTATGACAAAATTGAAGAATTAGCTAAATCAGCCCCGAACAATTAAAGGGCAGTGTGAGAGCCGAGTTTAGAAATTAAAAAAATATTAAAACAAAAATATTTAGATACGCACTTTTGTTTATTATAGTGCGTATTTTTTATTAGAAATTTTTAGATCCAAAAGAATAAAATTTTAAGAGTTGTCTTTAAAACTGTTTTGCCGGACTTTTGGAACGATACTTGTTTCTGAAAGATATTAAAAATATCGGCCACAAATGTTAAGAAAACCTTAAGATAGAAAATAGAAGGCCATATAATTCGGATTGGCTTCTAATTTATGATAAGCTGATTTTAATTATTCGGCTGTAACATTTTTGTAATGTTGGACCACTAAATAGTTTTATAAGTAATTTTCAGCGTGGCCGACCAAAGCTATAAAAGCATCGATCGGTTTTTTTGTATCATTTTTTCCGTTTGATCCGGTTAATGATGGAGTATTGCGTAATTATTTAAAACGTTGGTTCAAGCTGTAGATTGTTCAAGTCTTTTTTATTCGAGCAGAAGGGTCAGTCAAATATACGACTGGTCTAACGAATTTCAACTGCTAGGGCAGTGTGACAGGAACTAGATATTTTCAGTCGATGGTTTTCAATTGTTTAAATAGTACCTGCACTCTTCGCAGCATAAGAAAGCACGGATTTATTGGAGGCATGTAATGACAGAGAAAGTTAAAGTTAAACACTTAACTAAAATTTTTGGCAAACAAATTCCTCAAGCAAAGGAGCTCCTCAAGCAAGGTAAAACTAAAGAGGAGATCCTTGCCGAAACTGGCTGTACGGTCGGTGTCAGTGACGCTACCTTTTCAGTCGATAAAGGAGAGATATTTGTTGTCATGGGATTGTCCGGTAGTGGTAAGTCAACACTGATCCGGATGGTCAATCGTTTGATCAATTCGACTGATGGAGATGTCGAAATTGATGGTCAAAGTGTAATGGGATTAGATAAAGAAGGACTGCGAAAGCTGCGCCAAGATAAATTTGGAATGGTATTTCAAAACTTTGCTTTGTTCCCACACTTGACGGTTTTACAAAATGCAGAGTACGGGTTAGCACTTAAAAAGATCGACCAAGAAACACAAGAGAAAAAGGCTAAGGATGCTTTGGAACTTGTTGGTTTGAATGGTTATGATCAACAATATCCTGATCAGTTATCTGGTGGTATGCAACAACGTGTTGGTTTAGCACGTGCATTGGCTAATGATGCAGAGATCTTACTTATGGACGAAGCCTTTTCCGCTTTGGATCCGTTATACCGGAAGGAAATGCAAGATCTTTTGTTGCAGATCCAAGAGAAAATGCATAAAACAGTTATTTTTATCGGCCATGATTTGAACGAAGCCCTTAAATTGGGTGACCGGATCATGATCATGCGTGATGGCGTAGTTCAACAGATCGGTGAACCTGAAGAGATCCTGACCCATCCTAAAAACGATTATGTTGAACGCTTTATTGAAGGCGTTGACCGGACGCAAGTGCTCACAGCAAGCAGCGTGATGGCCGAAGCCCACGTAGTTAATATCGCTAAAGCCGGCCCACGGGTTGCTTTACGGCGGATGCGGGATAATGATATTTCCTCGATCTATGTTGTGGATAATGAAAACAAGTTCGTTGGTTTCGCAGATGCGGATGATGTGTCCGAACTAGTCAAGCAGGGCAGCAAGGACTTGAAGTCGGTCTTGAAGACTGATGTTCCGAAGACCCACGTTGATACACCGATCAACGATCTGATCAACGATATTTCGAAGACGCCAATTCCTTATATCGTAGTTGATGACGATGATCATCTCTTAGGGATCATCTTACGTGGGACTGTCTTGGCAGCAATTTCTGGTGAAGAGGTGAGCGCTTAATGGATAAAATCGGTTCATTACCTTTGGCTGACTGGATCAACTCTGGTGTTGATTGGATCAGTCAGTTTACAGGTTTTTTCAATAGTATTACGGCCTTCTTCCAAGCGATCATTGACGGGATACAATGGGTCTTTGATCTCTTGCCTGAATGGTTGTTCATTTTGGTGATCTTAGGTTTGACCTACTGGGTCAAGCGTGGTCAAAAGAAAGTCGGCTTTATGGTCTTTGAAGTCCTAGGTCTACTGTTGATCTGGAACTTAGGTTACTGGCGTGACATGACGCAGACCTTAACACTGGTATTATCTTCCAGTGTGATCGCGATCATTATCGGGGTCCCTCTTGGGATCTGGATGGCTAAGAGTTCGAAAGCAGAAGTTGTGATCAAACCGATCCTGGACTTCATGCAGACTCTGCCAGCCTTCGTTTACTTGATCCCAGCCGTTGCGTTCTTCGGAATCGGGATGGTCCCAGGTGTATTTGCTTCCGTGATCTTCGCTATGCCGCCAACAGTACGGATGACTAACCTTGGTATCCGTCAAGTTCCGGAAGATCTGATCGAAGCTGCCGATTCCTTTGGTTCGACTAGCTGGCAAAAATTGATCGGCCTGCAGTTACCAATGGCCAAGACCACGATCATGTCCGGTGTTAACCAGACTATGATGCTGGGACTTTCAATGGTCGTTATTGCATCTATGATCGGTGCTCTTGGTTTAGGTACACAGGTTTACTTCGCTGTTGGACGTAACGATGCTGGTGCAGGTTTCGCTTCTGGTATCGCCGTGGTTATCGTCGCTATCATCTTGGACCGGATCACTCAGTCGTTCAACAAGACATCCAGATAAGGAGTGATCATATTGAAGAAAAAAATCCTTCGTTATCTGAAATTAGCGACTGTGGCTTTAGGATTAGCTGTAATCGTTAGTGCTTGTGCTGAACCGCCTAAGTATAATTCTCATAAGAAATTAGGACCTCAGATCAACTATACGCTCACGGGGATCGAAGCTGGTGCGGGGATCACTGATAGTACAGAAACAGCCTTAAGTGAGTATCATTTGAAACAAGCAAACTGGCAAATTATGCCAAGTTCTACGGCTGCCATGGTAAGTACTCTAGATAAAGCGATCAAAAATAAACAACCGATCGTTGTAACAGGTTGGCAACCTCACTGGATGTTTGCAAAATATCCATTGAAGTTCTTGGATGATCCTAAACACGCCTATGGTAAGGGTGAATCAATGCGGTCTGTTACTCGTAACGGCTTTAAACAAGATAATCCAGGTGCTAACAAACTTTTAGAGAACTTCCACTGGTCGATCAAGATGTCTAATCCGTTAATGGTCAAAATCAATAACGGGATGGATAAGCAAAAGGCTGTGGATCAATTTATCAAGACCCATCCAAAACAAGTCAAAGAGTGGTTAAAAGGCGTACCTGATGGAAAGGGTAAAGCAATCAAAATTGGCTATACACCATATGATTATGAGATAGCTGCCACAACCTTGGTCACAACTCTTTTGAAGCAAAAGGGTTATGATGCAACGATGCAACAACTTGACGTTGGTATTATGTGGAGTGCGATCTCTACTGGTAAATTAGATGCATCGGTTACAGTTGAACTTCCTGTTACCCATAAGCTATACGCGCAGAAATATAAGGGTAAATATGTGGAGGTTCGGCAAAACCTGACAGGTGCTAAAACTGGTTTAGCCGTTCCGACATATATGAAAAACATTAATACGATCGATGATCTTAAAAATAAATAAGGTCGATCGATGAGTCTTGAGAGGCATGACCTCAACAATAAAGAGCGAGTTGAAATTCCTACACAAAAGAGGGAGTTTTGGCTCGCTTTTTGCGCATTTTTTAGGGGGGTAATTGCTTTGTTCATAGTTGAACTCCAAAAGCCAAGCCTCTCCGCTTATTTTTTAAGCGTCTCGTTTTGCTCAGTTTTGTAGTCGAGCTGCACCTGGCAGAAGGTTACGCCTAACCAACTTTCACACTACAATGCTGAAGGACGCATTATAGCGTGAAAGTTAATTAGTGCTCGCCTTCTGGTTCTGGACGCCATGCTTTGCTTTGTGTTCTTAGTCGAGCTACAGCAAGCCAAGTCTTTCCGCTCATCCAAGCCGGGCACTACATCGCTGAAAAGCGCGCTATAGTGCCTGGCTTGGATGATGCTCGAGACTTAAGCGGCTTGTTACTCTCTGTTTTGTAGTCGGGTTTCGTGAGGCAGAAAGTTCCGCTTATCTCAGTCCAGCCACACAGCGCCAAGCCCGCGCTATATGGCTAGACTACGATAGCGCTCGCTTTTTCCCGCTTCACTACACCCTGTTTTTCAAGCGAAATTATTTGATGTGACAGTTTAAATGCGTGAGAATAGTCATAGTTAAACTTATTAAGTAAGCTAGCTTATGATTTTATTAAGAATAGGCAACTTTAACATTATTATAAATTGATTTGGTATTGTTGATATAAGGATAAATACATGTTCAGCGAGGTGAGGCAATAGATGGATGCAGATCCAGGAGCGTGTTGGTGTTTTGTTTTGAGTTGTATCCTGCTTGAATAGTTCACTAAAAGGAATATCAACCATTTATGTGTTGGTATAGTTACTGTTTATTTAAGGTCATTATTTTTGACTAGTGAATTATTTAGGAGAGTGAAACGGAATGGAACATTATCAAGAAAAGACTGAAGAATTAAAAAGTAAATATCGAGCGCAGGACTTTGAAAATGGTTTGACAAGTGAAGAGGCTGAAAAGCGACTGCGACAGGATGGACCAAACAAGATCGAGAGTAAAAAGTCACCCAAATGGAAAATATTTTTACGTCAGTTTGACAATATGATCACTTATATACTGATCGCTGCAATGGCTATGACGTTGCTGGTCGGTGATCAGACTGATACATTGGTTATTGGTCTGGTAGTTGTGATCAACGCATTTATTGGATACTTTCAGGAATCCAATGCAGCCGATGCTTTAGCTCAGATCCAGCAAATGTTGGCAGTCGAAGCAACTGTTTATCGAGATGATACGCGAATAGATGTCTCAGCGGAAGATCTAGTTAAAGGCGATGTTGTTTTTTTAGAAGCTGGTGATAGTGTGCCGGCTGACTTGCGGATCGTGCAATCTGCAAACTTGCGGATCCAAGAGTCTTCATTGACTGGTGAAACGGATGCTGTAACCAAAAGTGAAGATGACATCACTGAAACTAAGGTGCCATTAGCTGATCAAAGTAACATGGCTTTTACATCGACTAGCGTTACTAATGGCTCTGGTTTGGGAGTGGTAGTTGCGACGGCTTCAGAAACAGAGATCGGTCAGATATCTACCGCGGTTGCCGAGGCAAAGCCTAAAGAAACTCCAATGATGAAAGAAATTGGTAATTTGGGAAAAGGGACCTCGATCGGGATCTTGATCGTAGCTGTTATCTTATTTGTCATTGGTTTATTCTTGCAAATTTATTCTTTACCAGTCTTAGCTTTAGCAGTTGTCACAATGGTCGTAGGTTCTATTCCTGAAGGTTTGCCGGCGACAACGTCTGTGATCTTAGCATTAGGTGTTTCAGATATGGCTAAGAATAAGAAAACGATCGTTAAGACTTTACCTGCTGTTGAGACATTGGGAGCCGTTGACATTATTGCCACTGACAAAACAGGGACTTTAACTAAAAATGAAATGACAATGACTGATATCATTACACAAAAGGAGCGTTACAAGTTAACTGGGACTGGCTATACACCAACTGGAACCTTACAGTTGGCGGGGAAAAATACGGATCCTAATACAACAGTCAGAAAATTTTTGACGGCTGGTTTCGCTGCTAATGATACGGAACTTGATAAAGATGATGAAGGCATTTATCAAATTAACGGTGAGCCGACCGATGGGGCCTTTTTAACGGCTTATTATAAAATTATGGGCTCAAGTACCGAGCCAGACTATGAGTCGCTAGATATGTTGCCATTTGACTCGGAGTATCGTTATATTGCACGTTTGGTCAGGGACAAGGCGACGGGCGAAAAATTGCTTTATGTCAAGGGTTCGCCGGATAAGATCTTTGAGATGGTCGTCAATAATGGACAGAGTTTTGACCAAAAATATTGGCGACAAGAGGTCGAAGAATTGGCTGCTTCTGGTAAAAGAGTGGTTGCTGTCGGCGTCACAAGCGTGCCAGAAAGTGTTGAAGAGGTAACACATGAACTGTTACAAGAAGGCATTAGTTTTCTTGGCTTGGCAGGTATTATTGACCCTCCACGTCCTGAAGTTATTGCAACTTTGCAACAGTTAAACAGTGCGCACGTGCAGGTTAAAATGATCACTGGTGATTCCCCAGTAACAGCCGCTGCTATCGGACAGCAACTAGGATTGGCTGACCATATCCATTCGATCACAGGTCCACAATGGGATGAGCTAGACGAAGATCAGCAACAAGATGCTGCCAAGGAAAATCAAGTTTTTGCTAGGACTACACCGCAAAATAAATTGGAGATCGTTGAGGCTTTAGAAAGATCCGAAGAGGTCACTGCCATGATCGGTGATGGTGTTAATGATGCTCCGGCGTTGAAAACTGCCGATATTGGCGTTTCGATGGGGGTCAAAGGTACAGATGTCGCTAGAGATGCTGCAGACATGATCTTGACTGACGATAACTTCACTACGATGGGGACTGCTATCAAGGAAGGTCGCAGGATCTATGACAACATCAAGAAAAGTATCTTGTTCTTGTTACCAACTTCCTTCGCTGAAGGATTGATCGTGTTCTTTTCTATCTTATTAGATAGGCCATTACCACTAACACCGAGTCAGTTGTTATGGATCAATATGGTATCCGCCGTTACGATCCAGTTTGCATTTATCTTTGAGCCTGCCGAAACTGGGATCATGCATCGAAGGCCACGCGCCCATGGACAGTCGATGGTTACAAGACATGATGTTGTCCAGATGATCTATGTTTCATTCATCATTGCAGGAACAGGTTTGGTGGGACATTCATTCTTGTTAGCTGAGGGTGCAAGTCATATTGTGGCAAGTACATTGATGGTCAACATTATTATTGGTGGCAAGATTTTTTATCTCTTTAACATTCGAACAGCTAATTTTGCTTTATCGAAAGATATTCTGGCTAATAAAAAGGCATTTTTGGTTATTGGTATCATGTTGATCTTACAGATACTTTTAGCCTATGTGCCATTTATGCAGGAGTTGTTCTCAACAACTGGAGTCAGTGCTTTGTCCTTTATTTTGTCCTTGCTTTCTGGAGTTGTAGTTTTTATTGTAGTGGAATTAGACAAACTTGTAAGGAAGGCCATTTTAAAAGCGGAGTAATTTGGGTTTAGTTATTATTAAAGTAAAAGCTACAGGTCATTAATTATTATGGCCTGTATTTTTTTGGCTTGAGTTGACAAATTGAGCTTTGTTTTTCAAATTGTTGTTGGACAAAGCATTGTTCACCCATAGAAGGTCTGACAAAATTCCGATAAAACATGAAACATGGTTTAGCACCTAATAAAAAGACTGCTATAATAAAACTATCAGTAGGAAGGCGGGTGTATCTATGTATCGAGAAGACAAATTGTGGGATAACTCACGTTGGATCGATGTGACTGACCCAACTGAAGATGACTTACAAAAATTGCAGCAGGATTTTGCACTGCCTCGCAAATATCGGTCATACATTCTTGACCCAAGAGAACGTTCACGCTTTGATTATAGTGAAGAAACTAAAATGGGCTTGCTGATCTGGCGAGTTGCAGTTTCAGACAAACAAAACGGTGGTTTTAAAGTTTTACCTGTGAGTTTCATTATTTGCGAAAAATATTTGATCTCAGTGGTCAATAAAGAAGCAAAATGGGTCACAGAAGAACTTAAAGACTTGCTGCATAAACTTAAGCAAGCTAAGGCCGAACACATAACGCCTGTTATTTTATTACTACGGCTGTTGTGGAAAACCAACGATGAGTATGTTGACCAAATAGATGCGATCAACGGACGACGTGAAGATTTGGCTAACTATCATAGACACCCAACTAATCGACAGATCGCTGACTTGTCAGAGTTAAGTGACCAGCTAGTTTATTTAACAACTGCGACTGATAATAATGTCGTAGCAATTCAACAAATGGAGTTGAGTAGTAATTCTAATAGTGACGCATTTCAACTGAACGCTAAGGAACACGATTTTTTGAGTGATGTTGAGATCGAAACTAAACAAAGTCAGCAGATCACTCAAGATGCAGCTGACTTAGTTGATCGTTTGTCAAATACTTACAATAACATTTTAAATAATAACTTGAATGATACGATGCGGTTTTTGACAGTGTGGTCTTTAATATTGGCAGTCCCCCCGATAGTTTCAGGCTTTTATGGGATGAATGTGCATCTGCCGTGGGCCAAAGGAGAATTTGCCTGGGTCACGACTTTAATTATGACCTTGGTATTGATCGTGCTCACAATGTGGATCTATCGTCATTACCACTCAAAGTAAAATAGTAAAGGGGAATAAAATATGATTACAACTATTGCATTAGATTTGGATAATACGCTTTTGAATTCTAATAAAGAGATCTCTGCTGAAAACGAAAAAGTTCTCAAACAATTACATGAAGCCGGCAAACGGGTGGTTTTATGTACCGGACGACCGTTAGGAGCTGTGCAACATTTGATAAAACAGCTCGAATTAACAAAGCCTGCTGACTTCTCGATCACTTTCAATGGTGGTTTAGTTCAAAATAACGTTACACAAGAGATCTTAGCCCAGACAACTCTAAATAAAACACAGGTAGAAACGCTGTACAAAGATGCTAAAGAGCGCAACTACCCCTTAGATGTTTTAGGTCCAGACAAAGTCTACTCGTTGATCGAGTGTGGTAAGTCTGATTATGAAACATTTATGAATGGAATGATCCCGTTTGAAAATATAACTTTTGCCGACCTGCCATCCGACCAAACTTTTGGGAAAGTAGTTTGTTCTGCTCCAGCTGACACAGTGACTGCTACACGTGCCGGTTTACCAGAAGATATCAAGGATAATTTCCACGTTGTGCCTTCTCGTCGTGAACTCTTAGAGTTTTTACCTGCAAGTGTCAATAAAGCTCGTGGTTTAGGACAATTACTGTCTCACTTTGGGGAAACACTTGATGATCTGATGGCATTTGGTGATGAAGAAAATGACTTAGAAATGTTGCAAGCAGCTGAGATCGGTGTGGCGATGGGTAACGCGATCCCCATGATCAAAGAGGCTGCAAATGATGAAACGTTAGATAATAATGATGATGGTGTTGCTGCATATCTTAAAAAGTATTTTGAACTTTAATTTGGGAGAAGAATATGGATAAGATCAATACTAAAAAATTTATTAATGCGAGAAAGGGTCTAGGTTTATCTCAAATGGAGTTGTGTAAGGGTATTTGTACCCAAGCGACTTTGAGTAAGTTTGAACATTACGGTAAAGCCCCGTCTATTCAAGTGTTGCTCAAGTTGTGTAAGCGTCTTGGCCTGACATTAGATGAAGTTTTTCCGACAGTACCACTGTCTATGTCAACTGAAACTAAAACTCTTGATCAAGCTGAGTTTGAATTGATCCAAAGTGAGTATGAGACTGCTCAACAAAAATTGGATCGGCTTGATTTTGAGAAGCTTGAGCATGATCGTCAGCTGCAGTATTCTTTTGTGCAAGGCTATATTTATGCATTAGGTACTGGTCCGATAGAAAATTCTTTATATTTTTTTAATATGATCTTAAGTGAACTTGATAATGAACACCAAACGATCTTTTCTTTGCTAGCATATACCGGTAGTGGGATCGCTTATAGTAGGAAAGGAGATCCAGGTAAGGCGGAATATTTCTTCCAAAAAGTTTTTGCTAAGTTAGAAAGTCATACACTGGCGGATATAAAAACTATTTGGCGAGTGTTAAATATGATTTTTTACACTGCAGATTACTTTGGTAGCATTGGAGATCATTCTGTGAGTGATCCATTATTAGACTATGGGTATGAAGTATGTTCGCAAAACCATGTCACTTACTACTTAGCTCGGATCTTATTCCGTAAAGCTCAGAATTGTTCTGACCAGGATGCTCCACGAAACGAAGTAGTGGTTTTATTGAATGATGCCCTTGCCTTTGCACGTCTTAATAACAATCAGATATTATTAAGAAAAATCTCTGATGCCTTGCAGACTGTCTGAGCTTTATCAAGCTAAAAACTGCCACTTTGCTGAAAAAATTTTTACAGTAAAGCGGCAGTTTTTGTATAGATTTAGAAGTGTTATTTATGGGAAAGATAAGGATGTTTAGACCAGGAGCAACTGTTTTGCGGGCAACTTTAACTGCTATAGTCTTGTCAGCAAAAATCAGTCTTGTTGCGATGGGCTTGTCGTTGCATCTGCTTCCTCGGTCTTTTCTTGATGTTGTGACGGACCAGTCACTGTGTCAGCCTTGGCATTTGGGTCGTCGACCAGTTTTTGACCGGTATGTTTTAAATACCACTTAATGTCGGGCATTAAATCATAAATTTGTTCGTTAACACCGCGGTACCTGCCATCTGAGTCGTGCATGGCAATATAATCATGAAGAACACACTTATCTGGACCGTTACCAGGAACTGCTAGTCTGAATTTTTTCTTTTGACCCTTACGCAGCATGTTTACCACGGCCGCTGCTCCTTTTCTCGCTCTTGGGGGATGACAATATGCGATGGCATTGCCGACTTGGCTTGGTTTTCTACCTGCAAGCATTTCGTCAGCGGGCATCATGTTATTGTAATATAAAAATTGGTTGTTATCATCTGCGAAAGTTAGTTCAAATGGCATGGAATTTAAAAAGTAATTTATTTGATCAACGGTGAGCAAACCACAGTCTAATTTAACGTAAGTGTCACCACTGATAGCTTGCGTCTTTTCAGTTGCTTGTTCGATCCAAGTATCTGAATCTTTTTCTATCCCCTTAACCGTTGTGTCAATGTCTTGTTGAGAAAAGAGATCTTCTTGTTGCGACTCTGTGTTTTGGCTATTGTTTTCAGTCATATTAGATGTCCTCCTTAAATTGTAACCACTCTACATATATAATAACGCTTTCTTGTGAATTTTTCAACTAAATATATAATATAGCTATATTATATAAGTTAAATTATATAAAATTGTAATAATAGCTTTTAAATAAAAAATAGCGTGAAACTTCTTATACACGGAAATTTCACACTACTATTGTCTACGTTTTATTCTACTAGTCTGCTCAAGATCACTTTCATTTAAAAAATAAGCTTACCTATATTTGAAATTTTCTAACTAGGAATGGAGCTTTAGCTGTTCGCTAGTGCTTACCTTAGGGATCTTATTATTGTTTTGCTTCATCTTCGTTGATGTTAAATTTAGGAGTTACTTAAAGTTGATTGATCCGAGCAGTTCCCCATGCATACATTTGGTTAATGATCGTTGCCCCAGGTCAGTAATTTCATAGTAAACATGGACCTGTGAGTCGGATTCTACTCTGCGAGAGATCAGCTGATCTTCTTCCATTTCTCTTAACTGATTAGTTAATACTTTGTGGGAAGCTTTGGGTAATAAACGCATCAACTGGTTAAAACGATAGGGACCTTCAGTTCCTAAATGGAATAGAATAACAATTTTCCACTTTCCACTAAACATTGAGAGAGTCAGCTCTTTGGCACAACTATAATCGCCATCTTCTAGGCGCTGTTTGACATCTTTACGAACGACATCGGTCATAATAACATCACTTTCCTAATTTATTTTTACCTAGAATACCACAGGGCACTTTAAAGTGCGTTATTGTATCAAATAGGAACTAGGTTTATTATATATACTAACATAAAGTTGAAAGGAAGTATTCTTAATGAGTAAAGTTGCTGTAATCGTAACAAATGATGTAGAAGATGTTGAATTCACATCCCCTGTTGACTCTTTGAAGGCTGCCGGCCATGATGTCACAGTCATTGAAAATGAAGCAGGCAGCAAGATCACAGGTAAACATGGTCTTGAATTAACGGCTGATAAAGGTATTGCTGATGTTTCTGTTGATGATTTTGATGCATTATTGATCCCAGGCGGTTTTTCACCCGACCAATTACGTGTTGACGAGCGTTTTGTTGATTTTGTCAAGGGCTTCTTATTGAGTAACAAGAATGTCTTTGCAATTTGCCACGGACCGCAATTATTTGTTCAATCCGGTTTAGCTTCAGCATTGAAATTAACTGCTTATGAATCGGTTCGTCCTGATTTGTTCTATGCCGGTGCACAAGTGCTTGACGAACCAGTTGTGATCGATGAAAAGCACAAGTTGATCACAAGCCGGACACCAGATGATCTCGATGACTTCAACCGTGAGATCACTGACGCTTTAGCATAAAATAGATCTGTAGCTTGACCTGAATTTAAGCAAGTAAATGATAATAACTGGTATAATAAGGCTAGTCGTTGATAAAAATAGTCCAGAAATCATTTTTGGTTTCTGGACTATTTTCATTTGTTCTGTAAATTTAGCAAACTATTTAATTTTAAACTAATCTTCTTTGCTAAATTTTGGCAGGAGTGTAAAATACATCTTTGTAGAATTTTTATTGTATAATAAATTAAATGTTTGGGGGATAAAATGACAAATGTTAAAGGATTTCAAGGTTTTTCGACCTTTGATTTAAAAGTTATCGGGATCATTTTGATGGTCGTTGATCACTTTTACCAGATGTTTCAACCACTAGGCGCACCAAATTGGATAGATTGGTTCGGTCGCCCAGTTGCAACGATTTTCTTTTTCACAAGTGTGGTAGGTTTTAGTCATACTCACGACAAAAAGAAATATATGAGCCGGTTGTTTATTTTTATGGCATTAATGTCGCTGATAACCAATTTGCTAGAAAAAACGATCGGTTTTGACAAAGTGGTCTTGATCAATAATATTTTTCGTGATCTGTTCATTGGGACAATGTTTATGGCTGGGATCGATCACTTTCAGGCAGTTAAAACTGGTAGTAAAGCTAAACATATTTTGCTAGGGATACTATGGTTTGCTTTACCGTTTATTTTTACCATAGTAGTTACAATAATAGTCGGTAATCATTCGATACCGATCACCATAATGCAGATAGTGGTAGGCATTTCTCCGGCAATAATCCTGGCCGAAAATAATTTTATGGTTTTACTGATCCCATTACTGTATCTGTTTAGGGATAAACGAAAAATCCAGTGCTTGCTGATTATTTTAACAGCCTTGATCTATGGAATAGTTGGTTCTACACAATGGATCATGGTTTTTGCGATCATCCCGATTTTTCTATATAACGGGCAAAAAGGCCCCGGAATGAAATATTTCTTTTATATATTTTATCCAGCACATATTGCAGCCTTATATGCGTTGGCCGCTTTTTTGTATTAAAAATTTAGAAGTAAAGTGCTGTTTTAGTAACAAAAATATAGTTTTGTAGGCCATGAGAAAGTAAAAAAGGAGAACCGTGTTAGCGCACAGTTCTCCTTTTTTACACCCCAAATAGAGTAGATGGTATTTTACATTGGGCCGTACTTTGTCAGGTGAGTAAGCTGTTAGTGGTTAATACAAAAATGGATAGCCCTTGGGACAAAAGTTACTATAAAATGTAACCCCTCAACTGATAAATTAACGGAATGGTGTCCATGCAATTTAACTGATAAGTAAGTTGTGCTTCCCCCATTGGTTAGGCTGGAGAACTTCTTGTAATAGCTTTTGAAATTCAGCGTGATCATCATTTTTAAAACTATTTTTATCGATAAGACCATAGCGATCGGACCGGATCTCAAAAACATAACAATCTTTTTGCTCCCAAAATTTCTCAATGATCGGCCATTGATAAAAGTAACTACTTCCTGGTTTTTTTACATAGAGGCCTTTGTCATTAAAAGTATAATGGAATACAACCGATTTTTTCTTTTTTGGGAAGACCTGTTTGCAAAGCATATGAATACCGATCTGTTTGGCACCCCAGAGGTCGTACCATATAAAAAATAAGCCAAATAGCATGACAAAGGATGTGAAGATGTCAAATGGATCCCAACCTTCATGATAGGAACTTATTTCAAACAAAGAGACTAAACAAAAAATGAAAAGCAAAAGACCGAATACAGTAACCACAGTTCTTGCTATAGGTATCCGGAGATGATTTTTAGAATAATATTTGTATATGTTGGCCATGGCTTTTTTATTCATGGTCGTTTCGCATTTCACCATTTGGCCACCTCCCTACTAAGAATAAAGTTCTATCGAGCAAATAATGTTTTGTTTATCCAAATAAACCGGCTTTTTTCCAACCTTGACTTTTAAGATGTGATCGCATAGCATCCTTGATCAGTGAAGTATCTAAAGATGACTTAACTAGACCGACATGTCCATCTTTTTTATCTTGGCCGATCCCAAAGGAAACGTTTTTTTGCAGAGATTTCCCCTTAAATGTTGAGGTGCTTTTGCTAAAGCTAAGCTTGCCTTTGGAAATATCAGCACTGGCTGCTTTTTCAAGCGTGTGTTCTTTTTCTTTACATTTACCATTACCCTTTAAAGTAACAATAAACTGATATTCTTTTTCTTCATCCGAAACATTTGCGGGTGAGAAGAAACGAGCGTCCATCCATTTCCAAGGGCTATGATCGAATGCTCCTTAACTTCGATTTTCCATGGTTGATCGTCGTTATTTAAGGCAGTTCAACTTCCGTAAGGACCGTCTTTTTATCTGTTGTCATTGAATTATCCTCCCTAGAATTTATTAATTTGTGAACCCCTGTGTTTTTCCAAACTATGAATTAATGATAGCGCATTCTTTCTTTGATTCATAGAAGTTACTTCCTATTACTGGAATTTAACTTTGATCACTCACTATGGCCTAATCGTTGCAGGTAATTAGCAAATCCTTCCTTATCAGAAATGATCCCGGCTTCCTTTGCCTCATACCAGTTGATTTTGTCATTTAGTATCTGTAAATGATGTTGGATCTCTGTAAATTGTTGCAGAAAATCGTGTTTGGTATTCTTTAGCAGCTCCAAGCGCTGTGGGATCGTAGAATCCCCTTGTTCACGCCACGTAATATATTGTTTGAGCTCCTCGATCTTCATACCAGTTCCCTTTAAGTGGCTTAAAAACTTGAACCAACTGACGTCTTCTTGTGTGTAGTAACGACGTCCATTGCTGTAACGGTGCGGTTTGATCAGGCCTTCGTTTTCATAATAGCGTAAGGTAGAAGCAGGTAGGTTAAATTTGCTGCTAAATTCACTGATATTATATGTCTGTGTATTGGTAATATTGGACAACTTGAATGGCTCCTTAAAGTTTAATTTAAAATATAGTATACACGAATTCTTCCCAAAAAAGGAGTTTAAGTTTTCAATTGACTTAAAGCCCACTTTAAGTAGTATGCTTGTATTAACTTAAAGGAGGGGTCTATTATGGCTAAGAAACAAACCGCGGGACAAGAACAACTAGGTGATTTTGCACCACAATTTGCTCATTTGAATGACGATGTTTTATTTGGCGAGGTGTGGGATAAAGAAGATGAGTTATCGGCTCATGACCGTTCGCTAATTACCATTAGTGCATTGATCGCCATGGGAAATACGGAACAATTAGCGACACATTTGCAAATTGGTAAAAACAACGGTATCACTCAACAGGAAATTGTAGCTGAGATCACTCATTTGGCATTTTATGTCGGTTGGCCAAAAGCTTGGTCGGCTTTTAACCGTGCAAAAGAAATTTGGCAGGAAAAGTAATTCGTAAAGTTATAAACAAGGAGGAGATAAGATGGCTGATAAAAAGGTTGAACAACCAGGAGTGTTTGCAACTGGTCCTAAGAATGATGCGTTTGCACAATATTTCATTGGACAAAGCTATAACAATTCACTAGTAACGCCAGGAGGCGACGTTAGCGTTCCAGTTGGGAATGTAACATTTGAACCTGGTTGTCGCAATAATTGGCACATTCACCATGATGGTAGTCAGATCTTGCTAGTTACCGGTGGTGAAGGCTGGTATCAAGAAGAAGGCAAACAAGCGCAATTGTTAAAACCAGGCGATGTAGTGATCGCACACGACGGGGTCAAACATTGGCACGGTGCAACTAAAAATTCTTGGTTTAGTCATTTAGCTATTACAACAGGTACTTCAGAATGGTTGGAGCCAGTTACGGACGATGAATATTCGAAGTTGCCTTAATTATTTTGTCTTTTAATGTGTCCCCTAATTAATAGCTCTCTATGTCTAATAATTATGGGGTACTTTATTTGTATATTTTTTGATTGAGAAGGAAAAAGACAGACTAAACTTCAGGTGGCTCAAAACTAAGCAACTTTTTTAGCCCTGTATTCTACTGCCATAGATGTAATTGTTTTGACGACCAAGCGTGGCCACTTTATTTAACAGCAGAGTTTTTATTTACGTCCTCTGTCCAAGTTTTGGGATTTAATGGATCTTTGTGTTCCTTTTGAGATAGCAACTGTCCATATATTTTTTCTTTATGGTTAAGAAACTTTAGTCTCTCTTGAGTGTCCTCGAGTTGTTGTTGAGCTTTGGCTTTTTGTTTTTGAATTAGTTGGTAACGCTCAGGAATTGTAGTTTCGCCTTCCAGACAGAGATCAACATAGTGCTTAACATCAGCAATACTCATGCCTGTTAAACGTAGAAAATGACATCCTTGCAGCCAATCTAGAGAGGTCTGATCAAAAAGACGTTGGTTATTTGGGCCGCGTTGAACTGTAGGGACAAGCCCTTGGTCAGTATAGTAGCGGATGGTATGTTCAGATATAGCAAGTTTTTCAGCAACTTCTTTGACTGATAACATTTAAATTACTCCTTTTTAATGATGCTTTTGTTTGGCTTCGCGTAACTCGAAGGGATTACACTTAGTATATATTATGAAAGAAAAGGGGTAAAGCAAATGACTGAAATTCCTAAAATTAAACTGAACAACGGTGTGGAAATGCCACAAGAAGGTTTCGGTGTTTACCAAATTGATGACCTCGAGATATGTAAACAAGCGGTAAAAGATGCGCTTGACCTAGGATATCGGTTACTTGATACAGCGCAATCTTACTATAATGAAGAGGCTGTCGGTCAGGCGATCAAAGAAAGTGCGGTGCCTCGCGAAGAGATCTTTTTGACTACGAAGGTCTGGCTTACTAATTATGGTTATGACAAAACAAAACGGTCGGTCGAAGATTCACTGAAAAAACTGCAAACAGATTATTTAGACCTAGTGCTATTACACCAACCTTACAATGACTACTATGGCGCTTATCGTGCTTTAGAAGATTTGTATGCTGAAGGGAAGATCCGGGCAATTGGTGTTTCTAACTTTTATCCTGATCGCTATATTGATCTCGTTAAGTTTAACAAGGTCGTACCCGCAGTCAATCAATTAGAGACTCACGTCTTCCATCAACGGCAGGTCGATCAAAAGTATCTGCGTAAGTATGGAACACAGATAGAGTCTTGGGGACCATTTGCGGAAGGAAGAAATGACTTCTTTGCTGACCCAACTTTAAATAAAATTGGTGTTGCTCATGATAAGAGTGCAGCTCAGGTTGCTTTACGTTTCTTAGTACAACAAGGGGTAGTGATCATTCCTAAGTCGACACACAAGAAACGAATGCAAGAAAATTTGGATATTTGGGACTTTGAATTGTCTGCAACTGAAATGGATGAGATCAAGGCTTTAGATACTAAACAAAGCTATTTCTTTGATCACGAAGATCCTGAAACAGTTGAGATGATGACAGATGTTGATTTATAGAAAGGAAGCATAGATATATGACTAATGTGCCTATGATCAAATTGAATAACGGTGTTAAGATGCCGCAAGAAGGATTTGGTGTTTATTTGATCGATGATCTGGCTGAGTGTAAACAAGCCGTGAAAGATGCTTTAGATGTGGGGTACCGTTCAATTGATACTGCGCAGGGTTATTTTAACGAAGAGGCAGTCGGAGCTGCAATTGCTGAAAGTCCAGTCGATCGAGGAGATATTTTCCTGACTACTAAGGTTTGGATCACTAATTACGGGTATCAAAAGACAAAAGATTCTATTCGCGAATCTTTGAAAAAATTACAAACTGACTATCTTGATCTAGTGTTGATCCATCAGCCAGTCAGTGACTATTATGGAGCTTATCAGGCTTTAGAAGATCTATATGAAGAAGGAACGATCCGAGCAATTGGTGTCTCCAACTTTTTACCGGATCGGTTCGTAGATCTAGCAGAATTTACACGGGTCACACCAGCTGTTAACCAATTAGAAACTCATGTTTTCTTCCAACAACAAGAGGCACGCCCGTACTTGGAAAGGTATCAGACCCAAATAGAGTCTTGGGGTCCATTAGCTCAAGGTAAAGATGAACTTTTTGAAAACAAAGTGTTGACTAAGATCGGACAAAAATATGATAAAACACCAGCACAAGTTGCCCTTAGATATTTGGCCCAAATTGGGGTAGTGATCATTCCAAAATCAACACATAAGGAACGGATGCAAGAAAACCTTGCTATTTGGGATTTTGAACTCACCACAGACGAAATGGGAGAAATCAAACAACTAGATACGCATAAATCGTCCCATGCGATCGACTATCGTGATCCAGATACGATCGACTTCTTTGCACATTACGGTGAATAAGATTGAAAATTAAAGCATAGAATAAAAAGTTGCTCTAAGTTAGTTGAAAGTTACTACTAATTTAGAGCAATTTTTTTGTGGAATATGTTTGCTTTTACGAATCTATTTAGATACAATTCTAATTAGATAAGTATCTAAATACTATAAATAAAGGGGGCAAATTATGAGTTTTGAAAAAAGCTTTAAAGCACTCTCTGATCCAGTTAGACGTGAAATTTTGCAATTATTAAAGACGGGGCGAATGTCTGCTGGAAAAATTGGACAACATTTTGATATGACTGCGGCCACATTTTCCTACCATTTAAAAATATTAAAAAAGGCCGATCTGGTATGGGAGGAAAAGGAAAAGAATTTTGTTTATTATGATTTGAATACCTCGATACTTGAGGAAATAATGGTTTGGCTGGCTGATTTAAAAGGAGATAGGTCAAATGAAGAAAAATGAAGAAATAAAAACACTTGTTATGTCTTTCTTATTGATTTTGGCACCAATTTTAGTGGGAATCTTGTTGTGGGATAAGCTGCCTGCCCAGATAGCAACTCACTTCACGTTGCATGATAGCCGTCCGAATGGATGGAGCAGTAAGATAATGACGATATATGGAATTCCATTGATGATGACGGCTTTACAATTGTTTGTTGTAATTTTTGTTAAGTTAGATAAAAGCCGAAAAAACATTGACCCCAAAATTCTAAAAGTTGTCTATTGGTTGGTACCGTTGGTCGGATTCGTCGTTATGCTTTCGATTTATGGTTATTCGATGGGGTACCAGATGAACTCTAGTATTTCTGCTAGCATATTGTTGGGTGTAGTCTTTGTTGTGTTGGGAAATTATCTTCCAAAAGTTAAACAAAATAATGTGATGGGAATACGTGTTTCTTGGACCCTAAATAGCAGAGAAAATTGGCGGAAAACCAATCGCTTGGCAGGCTTTGTCTTTGTCATCTGCGGCATCATTTTCTTTGTTAATACCCTTTTACAACAGGAATGGTTATTGGTAGTTTGCTTGATCGTGGCAGTAGTGGTGCCGCTTGTCTATTCATATTCATTACACAGAAGGGGAATTTAAAATCTATATGAAAAACCGCTGATTTGTTTTATCAAATCAGCGGCCAAATTACATAGAAGTTAGTTTAATTATTACTTTGCCAAATATCGTTTTAAAGCATCTGCTTGTTCAACGATCGTTTCTGTTCCTTTGTTATAAAGATCGATCAATTTAGTATTGTCCCTTTCAAAGTGCGATACGGTAACAGGATCTTCTGGACGTAGTACAAATACCTTTCCTTGTCTTTCAAGTTTTTCAATTTCAGTTAAAGCTTGGTTGTAATGCTTGGGGCGATCTATAAATGATCGAACAAAATTAGGATATTGCTTGTATCTTCTTTTGACCATATTGTTCATTGCTGCGCCGTTTTCTGACTTACGATAGGTAAGGTCACGTGTTAAGACTACAACGATCTTGTCGTAACCGAGCTCTTGTGCACGCTTGAAGGGGATCGAGTCGGCGATCCCCCCGTCTAAATAAGGCTGATCATCGATGATCCGGATGTCTGATAATAATGGAATACTAGAAGAAGCTTTAATGGCCTCGACTTGATCATTTTCTGTTTGCTTACGAAAGACTTGAGCCTGGCCTGTTTTACAATTAGTGGCAGTGATCTCAAATGTTTGTTGGCTTTTGCGGTATGTAGTCCAGTCAAACGGGCTATAAGCAAAACAATCGGGAGAAAACAAGAAATCTAAGTTAAAAATGCCTCCATTATTCCACAAATTACTGACGCTGATATAGCGTTTATCATGCAGAAAATGTAGGTTTATATTAGATGAGCGGTTTCGTTGCTTAGAAATATAATTCATGGCGCAAAGAGTTCCTGCCGAAACACCATGTACATATTTGAATTCAATTTCATGTTCAAGAAAATAATCAAGGACAGCACTGGTAAAAAAAGAACGTAAGGCTCCACCTTCAAGGATCAAAGCAGCATTTTCCAAAATATATGCCTCCTACTCTAAGTTTGAATAGAGTGCAAAATACCAAAGTTTTTATGAAAAAAATTCTATCTGGCATGCACGGGATCAAATTTCGATATACAATATAATATAGTTATATAGTAACAAAATTTAATTCTAAAGTTTAGAATTTTAGTACTACAAAGCGCAACCGTTTTTCTTTTGTAAAGTACTACTAGCTTGAGGAGGTTCATTCATGTTTGAAAGAAACAGTTTGCGATTGAGGTTTAAAGGAAAGAAATTTTACTACCAAGCAGAAGAGTTGCAACCTTTAAAAAATGAGAAGGGCACTCGTTATGCGATCTTGTTTCCTGACTTGAAAAAAGCTAAAGAATTTGACAAGACTAGCCGTAATGCACGTATGACTGTCAAAAATTATTTTGGTTCATATCACCAGATCATACGGACTGGTTTTGACCTGCGGCAATCAAACTTAAAAGATCAAAACGACGAAGCATTGTATAGTGGTTTGCTAACAGTTCAAGAAGTAGGAAGAAAGGGCTAAGCAAGATGGATCCCTCAAAGAAAATTATCGTGTTTTTATTATTGTTGGTCGCTACATTTGTAGTATTGGGCTATGTCTTGTTTATGTGTACTTATTTTATATTGAATTTTAGTTGGCCATTATTGTTGCTTGCTATGTCGGTTTTTCCTTTTTTTCTCTTCTTTTTTAAATTTCTTTGGCACGATATATGAGTGCTTTGGTTTTGTACTTATTTTATAAGGTCAAGGCTTTTTTGCGTTATTCAAGTGCAAAAATTGCTTTTTTAAAAAAAGTCAAAGCAAATTTTGTAAAATTCAAGCGAGTAAATCTAAAATTTGTAATAAAGAATGGGGTCTCTGTACCCGACAATGACAGTTTTTGATTGCCTTCAATATAATGAAGCGTTCACACTGTTACAAAAAATTACAACTTTTTTCTGATTTTACAAAAGAAACTTTCTTTTTAAATCGAGTGTTATTTGCATGTAAACTCTTTTTCTTATACTAGGAATCGTTGAATTAAGGAGGCGACATAAATAAGTCGTCTTACTACTAGTCAGAAATTTATAGGAGTGTTAAAAAATAATGCAATTTAAGAAGACTTTATTAACAATTACAGCAGCAGCCGGTATGATGACAGCAGGTACACTTGCAGCAAATGCTGATACTGTAACAGTTAAATCAGGAGACACGATCTCATCTATCGCTAAAGAAAATAATGTTAGTGTTGCTTCAATTGAGGCTGCTAATGATATTTCTAACATTAATATGATTTATGCTGGTCAACAGATCGAAGTTGGCGAAAATGGTCAGGCTGCTCAATCACAACAACAGGCTCCAGTTGCACAGGCACCAGCACAACAGGCTCAGCCTCAAAAACAACAAAAGGCACAACCTGCACAGCCGCAACAGCCTAAGGCACAAGCACCTGTACAACAAGCACAACCTCAGAAGCAACAGAGTGCACAGCCTGCTCAATCACAACCTAAAGCACAAGCACCTGTACAACAGCAACAAGCACAGCCGCAACAGACAGCTCAAAAACAGCAGGCTCAAAAGCCAGCTCCTAAGCCGGCAGCAACTTCAAATAGTTCTTTGAGCTCATCAGAAGCGTCTGCTAAAAGCTCTATCGCTGCTCGTGAATCTGGTGGTTCATACTCAGCTACGAACGGGCAATATTATGGCAAGTATCAGTTAGACCGTTCTATGCTGAATGGAGATTATTCACAAGCTAACCAGGAAAAAGCTGCTGATAACTACGTTAGTGACAGGTATGGTTCATGGTCAAATGCTTTGGATCATTCAGATCAGTATGGCTGGTACTAAGATCAGTTGACTTAAATTAAAGTTAAATATTTTTCATACACTAAGCAAGAACGTTTTCGGGCGTTCTTGCTTTTTTATATGTTTAAGTGTAAATTTTTTTGAAAACTATACTGATTTTTGCTATTGTATTAGTTAAATTAAAATCAAATTAGGACTAGGTAGGTGTAAGCTCGTGAAGGTAGTAAAGTTTGGTGGTAGTTCTCTTGCAGATGGTGTTCAATTAGAGAAAGTCCTAAATATTGTTAGCTCTGATAAAGATAGGAAGGTCGTTGTTGTTTCCGCACCGGGTAAACGATTTGACAAAGACAAAAAAATTACGGATCTTTTGATCAAGCTGGCTGAAGAAGTGCACGAAGACAGCGACTATCGTCAGACTCTAAACGCTGTCAAAGAGCGCTATAATACGACCATTAAGCAACTTTCATTGGGAAGCGAAGCTACAGAGCTGATCGATAGGAATTTTTCTCAGCTATTGAGGGGTCAATATTCTTCTTTTGCAGAGCAGTTGGACGCCTTTAAAGCTAGTGGTGAAGATAATAATGCGCAATTGATCGCCTTGTTTTTTGTTAAAAGTGGATTGCCTGCTAGGTATGTGAGCCCTGAAGATGCCGGCTTATATGTTACCGACGAACCCGGACATGCACAAATATTACCGGAGTCGTACAATAATTTGGCGAATCTTAGAGATCCTTCTGAGTGTATTGTTTTCCCAGGATTTTTTGGAGTTTCAAAAAGTGGTAAAAAGGTAACGTTTGCCCGTGGAGGCTCAGATATTACTGGGGCTGTTTTGGCAAATGGTGTGCATGCAGACTTGTATGAAAATTTCACGGATGTGGATGCAATTTATGCAGCAGATCCGCATTATATTACGAGCCCGCAACAGGTCCGGCATTTGACCTATCGTGAAATGCGAGAACTTTCATATTCGGGGTTTTCAGTTTTTCACCATGAGGCGATCCGTCCCGCTATTATGGCTAACATTCCGATCGAAGTTAAAAACACAAACAATCCTTCGTCACCAGGAACCCTGATCACAAAAAAGCAGCCTGTTGGTGCTAATGATGTTACGGGAATAGCGGCTTCACATGGTTTTGAATCGATCTATATTGCAAAATATTTGATGAATGATGAAGTAGGTTTTGGTTCGGCAGCTCTAGAGGTGATGGCTCACCATGGGATCAGCGTGGAACATATGCCAACGGGTATCGATGAGATGTCACTGGTGGTCAAAGAAAAACAGATAAATAGTATACAGGAACGAGAATTGTTGGCCGAACTTAAGGACAAGTTGCAAGCAGATGATGTTCATCGACAGACAAATTTAACTTTGATAATGCTGGTTGGTGAAAAAATGGCCACGACTATCGGGACTGCTGCTAAAGCTATGACGGCTTTGGCTAGCGAAGGTATCGGTATTAGACTATTTAACCAAAGCTCTTCGGGGATCAGTATTATGTTTGCATTAGAGGAAAAGGACGAAAAAAAGGCGATCCAAGCTTTATATCGGACTTTTTTCTGAAATGGAAGCTTTTTGCTTAATATTGCAAAATAAAAAGTCGCCCGCATGGGGACGACTGACGTAGAGAAGTGCAAAGGTTTAACTACCTCTATGTACACGATAACATACCACCTAAAAATTGTTGATAAATAAGCTCACAAACGTAAAAGAAGCTTTAAATCAAGCTCCATTTTGATTTAGAGCCTTTTTCTTTGAATTTGTGAAAGGTATGCTGTAAAGTCAAAATATACAATGTAAACTTGGCCTCTTTAATGTAACTTTTTGAAGAAGCCTATTTTTGATTAAAATAGCTAAAATATAAAAATATTCGGACTAAATTTGAAGGGAGAATAAATTTGAGAACGAAAGATTTTAAATATCCAGATAAGGCAGCGTTTGATTTTGTAATAGAAGAATTAGGCAAACGAGACATCACCATGGCCACTATCGCAGATATCGCTTTTGACTTACAAAAGGATTTTTATCCCGGAGCAAAAAAAGAAGAGTTCCTCGATGCTGCGAATGAAGTTTTGCATAAGAGAGAAGTACTAAATAATGCTATGGTGGCTTTAGAGCTCGATCGTTTGGCAACTGAGAGGCAACTCAAACAACCATTACAAAATATTGTTGCTAATGATTCAGGAGTTTTTGGTGTCGATGAATCTCTTGCTGTTAGCATTGCTAATATTTATGGGACTATCGGAGTCACAAACTTTGGTTATCTCGATCGTGTTAAAAATGGTGTCATTAAGGAATTGGATACACAAAAGGACGGTCGGGTAAATACTTTTATCGACGATTTGGTTGGTGCCTTGGTAGCAGCAGTCGCCGCTAAAATGGCCCATCAATATGCCTGATCTTTAATAGTAAATTGCCGGTGCGGTTTGAAAATCGTATCGGTATTTTTGTGCTGTGGATCGGAGCGAAATCACTTTGTAAAATGTGTGAGTGAGCCGTAATTGGGGGTGATGAATGGCACAAAAGGGCGAAGAGGGTCGTTCATTTGGGCAATCAACGGCCGAAAACGTGTGAGTGAGCCGTAAGTTGATGAGAGTAATGGCTCAAAAAGTAAATTAGAGCCATAGATTAAGGTGATAAGTGGCTCAAAAGGTGAAAGTGAGCCGTAGATTAAGGCAAGTAATGGCTCAAAAAGGGGATTAGAGCCATAGATCGAGCCGATAAGTGGCTCAGAACAGCAAAGTGAACCATAGATCAAGGCGATAAGCGGCTCAAACATAAAAGAGAGTCATAACTCAGAGCGAGTGGTGGCCCAAAAAAGAGGTTAGGGTCGTTCATCAGAGTAATCAACGGCCTAAAATAGCAAAGAGAGCCATTGATCAGTGAAATCAATGCTCCAAATTAGCACACACCAAAAAACAGCTCAAAAACTGAACTGTTTTTACGTATTTAATAATTTATTTGTTTGTAGCTTGGTTCCAGTATCTGCGATAACCTGCGTATTCGGCGGCAAATTTTGGCTCTGTTAATTTGGCAATGTCGACTTTCTTGCCTGGCGTACGTGACTCCAGCATTTCACCGTTACCAATGTACATGCCAACATGATGAACAAATCCTGTTCCATGCTCATAGGCAAAGAAAATTAAATCGCCAGGTTGGACTGCATCAACTGCAACGGGTGAACCGCTTATTCGCTGGTCATCGGCATCACGAGGTATCGTTACGCCTATTACTCGATGCAAACCGTAAACTAAGCCTGAACAGTCATAACCATATGAACTGATACCGCCCCAAATATAGCGGAGCCCTAAAAACTGACGCCCAATATTGACCATCGTTTCACCGGGATTTTTTCCAATGAATTCTTCAGGGACACGAGTGGCCTTTTTATCTATGAAGCCGATCCCCAATGGGGTTGCAACTTTGACCTTGCAATTATCTTCAGTTAACTTTTCAAGCTTCGTTCCCAGAACTAATTCAACTATTGGATCGTGTTGTTCGTCATATAAAGGGGTTGTTTTCATGCAGACTGTAACAGTTGACAAATCAGCTTGTTCTGCAATTGCAGGTGCAAGTGATGCGCTTGGCACCCAACCAGGGTAGCCGGCTCTATTTTGGTGAGTCGGTTGGTCAACGGCAATGACTTTTGACCATTCGCCTTCAACTTTCTCTAGTAAAACTTCATCATTAAAGAGCAACTGACTGTCTGTCATACTGTCATCACATAATTGGATCGTTTCTTGATCTGACATTTCAGTGGACCAATCTTTAGCATTACCCTCCAATATTTTTTGATCGATCTGGCGTGGTTTGTCTTTTGAACGCCAAAGATTTGCTACGGGGACTTTAATTCTTAGTTTCTCCATTTTTACGGTCCTTTCAGATAACTGTTATGATAGCTTGCATACAAATTAGTTAGTTGACTTGCTTTGCCAATGTTTCTGTAAACTTCTGTTTAGTGTAGTCTGCCGACAGTTGTAATTTTTCTTTTTCTTCCTCGGTCAGGTCCAGCTGAATCTTTTCCTCTATACCGTTTTTACCAATAATTGCCGGATATGACAAGTAAGTTGCATATTCTTCCCGGTAATTGGACACAGGCAATTCACTATGTGCATCATTGATCACGTCTCTTGCCAAATGAACAGCTGCTGCGGATATCCCGTAGTTAGTGTACTTTTTGCCTCTAAGTACCGTGAAGCCACCATCTCGCGCAACCTGGTCGATCTGTTCCAAACTGATCCCTTTTTGTGCTGCGATCTCATCTATCGGATGACCTAAAGCACGAACGGTAGACCAGGCTGTAAATTGCGAATTTCCGTGTTCGCCTAAATTATAACCACCAACAGAACGTGGATCGATATTTAGCTTACTTGCTACTGCACGTTTCATTCGGGCGGAATCAAGTAACGTACCAGTCCCAATAACTTGGTTTTGCGGGAGGCCTGTGTATTTTTGATAAAGTGAAGTTATGACATCACACGGATTGGTGATTACGATCATTATTCCATGAAAACCTGAATCTTTGATCTGTGGCGCAACTTCGCTGGCTGCTTGACTTGAAAATGGCAGTTCAGCAAAGCGGTCGTTGGTTTTGCTTTCATTAGGCAGCCTGATATTCCCAACTGCAGAAATTACCACGTCTGCATCTGACAATTGAGAATAATCATTGATAGTGATCTCGGTATGATGATCAATATTTGCTAAAGCATCGGTGAAATCAACGGCGTCTGCAGTTACTTTTTCCTTGTTGATGTCTATTAGGACCAGTTGGTCAACTGATCCTTCAAGCACGATATGATGAGCGACTGCTGCACCGACATTTCCCATACCTATAATTCCGATCTTTCTTGTCATAACCTTACCTCCAATTATATTTGATATTAGGTTGCTTTTAAAATAACTTTGTAATACGAAAGAAACTAGTCCGCTACAAATATAGCGTCCTAGTCCGTAAGTAATTGTTGACTTTATTCGATGGTTTGGATCCAGCCTTCTGGACTTGGTCTGTCTCCATATTGGATATCGATCAGTTCGTTGTAAAGTTTAGTTGTCACAGGACCGGTTTTTTCTTCATCGTAGAAGACGTGTTTTTTATCGCCGTAAGTGATCGAACCTACTGGGGAGATCACTGCAGCAGTTCCCATCGCACCAGCTTCAACAAATTGATCGATGTCTGAAAACTTGATCTGGGTCTCGATCGGGTTCAGACCTTGGCGTTTTGCAACATCCAAAAGTGAACGCTTTGTGATCGAAGGCAAGATCGAATTTGATTTAGGAGTAACGAATTGACCTTCTTTGGTAATGCCAAAGAAATTAGCTCCGCCAAACTCATCGATATATTTGTGTTCTCGTGGATCTAGGAAAAGACAATCGGCAAACCCATCTTTGTGTGCCTTGATCGATGCGATCAAGCTGCTTGCATAGTTACCGGAGGTTTTAGCTTGGCCTGTACCAGCGTATGCAGCGCGGTCGTATTCACTGACGACATATGGTGCAGGGCTCAAACCATTGACGTAAGCGCCGACTGGAGTCACATAAACATGGTATGTAAACTCTGTTGCAGCTTGGACGCCAACAACCTTTGTAGTACCGATCATAAATGGACGGATATAAAGAGTACCGCCGCTTTCGTAAGGTGGGATGAAGTCTTCATTTGCTTTGACGATTTGCTTGATCGAATCGACGAAGGCATCGATCGGATAAGATTCCATACCCAAACGCTTAGCAGAATTTGCCATGCGTTCCGCATTTAATTCGGGGCGAAAAAGATTGACCTTCCCATCTTTTCGGCGGTAGGCTTTCAGTCCTTCAAAAACTTCTTGGCCGTAATGCAGTACTTCAGCTGCTTCCGAAAGTTCAATAGTTGATTTTTCAGTTAATTCTCCTTCTTGCCATTGTCCGTCTTTAAATTTAGCTTGAAAACTATAGGGAAGATCATGATATTCAAACCCCAAGTTGTTCCAGTCCAAGTTCTTTGCTTCTTCCTTCATAATGTATGTCCTCCCTTGATGTCTAATATGATATTGACCAACAACGACAAAAAACGCCCCACAAGACTGGTATGGTCTTATAGGGCGTCTCCACGGTACCACCTATTTTTCTCATCAAAACACGGTGAGCTTAGTAACAATTATGAGTTAATAATTGTAAGTCCCCTAATAATGGTGGGTAACCAGTAAAAATTACATTATCACTTTTACCGCGTCGGAGGGGAGAAATTATTGTCTAGTAATACTTCCTTGCAGCAACCGGAAGCTCTCTGGACTACTATAGCAATAATGATCCTCGTCAAAGCGTTTTTCATCGTTGTCTAATTAAGATTTAATTTAACGCAGCATAAGCTTCTTGTCAACTCTTTTTCCGAAAGTAATTTCGAAACAGAGAAAGAAGACATAGTATTTGCTAGTTCAGACGTATATTTTTGTAAAGAATTAGACACAAAAAATTTTAGAAAAGGTAGTCAAAATTTTTGAATCGTGATATACTGTTGTTGGTGATATTTTTCACATAAATTTCTCTCTCTTGCCTAACCGAGGTCACGGTTAGGCTATTTTTTATGCAATAAGCTTTTTTAGATCGTCAAGCTAAAGGTTTTCCTCCAGTGATAATTGTTAGCGTGCGAAATATGGTTTTATTTGCTAACTAATCACAAGCGAGCTGGTGAAATTGGATAATGCATAGATAACTTATAGGGTCATAAAGTACATATTTTTTGACCATGTGGACGGAAATTGCTATAATGTTATGGTCGGTTTAAGTTTTATTTTGCAGTGACTGATAGGTTTAGAAAGATTTTTTCACAAAAAGGAAAATGTTTATGAAATATGGTTACGTTCGTGTTTCGTTTTTTGGCCCAAGTAAGGCTGAACAGCTAAAGGAAATACTGGCGCAAGGTGTTTTAGAAAAAAATATTTTTTATGATGAGGTCGATGCACTTTCGACTCAAACTGTTGAGTTGCCTAAGCTTTTACAAAAGATGAATTCAAAGGATGTACTAGTCATTTCGACACTTGATCGAATCGCCGAATCTCCTAAACAATTGACTCAATTGTGTGAGTCTCTAGTTAAACGAAAAATCTTTATAGATGTTTTAGATCTGGGAACGATCGACGATTCGGCATCTGGTAAATTAATTTTGGAAACTTTGGAAAAAGCTGTTCTTTTAGAAAACATTGAGTATAAAGAACGTTCAATGGCCGGTAAGAAGCGCGCAAAAATGCGTAACGAAAACTACCGTGAGGGACGACCGCATGCATTGATCACTGAAGAAAAACGCCAAGCTTATATGTTACTAAAACAATACACTTACCAACAAGTTGCTGAAAAAACAGGCTTTTCAGTTTCAACGCTTAAACGGATCAAAAGTAAGATCGAAAAAAAAGATTGAGTGTTTGAAATTCTTGTCTCACACAACTCAGTTAGTATGGTTGTTAGTGAGAGTTAAATAATTGGAGTGTGATTTTATACGTGCATATTATAGAAATAATTATTGTTTTGGGGGCTTTGATCTTACTGTCAAATGTGATCAGTCACTACTTAACAGCAATACCACTAAGCCTGATCCAGATCGTTTTAGGGCTTCTGACTTCCTTGAGTGGTCAATTTCAAATCAATTTAAGCCAAGATTGGTTTTTACTAGTTTTTATCGCGCCGTTACTATATACTGATGGGCGGCGTTTCCCTAAAGAAGAGTTGTGGCGGATGCGGGGCCCGATCTTAGGTAATGCCATCTTACTGGTCTTTTTAACTACTATAGTAGGTGGTTATTTAATTTATCAGGTCGTGCCAAAGATCCCCTTGCCTGAGGCTTTTGCATTAGCAGCGATCTTATCACCGACTGATCCGATCGCTGTTCAATCGATCGCCAAGCGTGCCAAACTTCCTGACTCGGTTTTACACTTAGTCAGTGGGGAAAGCTTGATCAACGACGCATCTGGTCTGGTTGCTTTTAGATATGCTTTAGCCGCAGTATTGACGGGTAGTTTTTCTTTAGCATCAGCTTCCGGTAATTTCATTTATATCAGTATTATTGGCATCATTGCGGGTATTGTATTGTCGCTTTTGTTGGACTTGATCCAAGAACTATTGCTAAGAAATGGTGTGGATGATGTGGTTTTCCACACGGCGATCCAGTTAGTAAGTCCGTTTTTGATTTATCTTCTGATCGAAGAGGTCCTTCATGCTTCTGGTGTGATCGGAGTTGTTGCCGCGGGCGTTACCACACAGTTTGGTAGGACTCGTTCGGTTGAATATCGACCAGAGCTTCGAGTCGTTTCAAGTACGACTGGCGATGTTTTGAACTATTTGCTGAACGGTTTTGTGTTTATGTTGCTTGGTAATGCCTTGCCGACAGCGATGAGAAATGTAATTGAAGGAGATCAATTTGGTACTCTTCAAGCTGTTAGTTACGCTTTTCTAACTTGGATCATTATTTTGGTGATCAGGACTATTTGGTCGTACGTATACCAGATCTTTCCTAGCAAGAAGAATAAGGGGAAGAAAAAAGGCGCTTTCCGGTATGCTTTGTTGACCGGCTTGTCAGGTGTTAGAGGTGCCGTTACGATGGCTGGGATCTTATCGTTACCATTACAGACACCAAGCGGTGCAGCTTTTCCGGAAAGAGACTTAGTCTTGTTTATTGCTTCTGGAGTTGTGATCATTAGTTTGCTGGCGGCAGTTATCACTTTGCCTTTAGTTGCACCAGATACTGGTCCGATCGTAACTCGTGGTAGTTCGATCGATGAAGTTGAAGAAGATGAAGAGGAAGAAGAAGAATTACCGCAATATTTAACTGAAAATGAAGCTTATTTGTTCATCATCCAAACTGCAATTTCTAGTTTAAATGAGAAGAAAACCCAGAAGAACCAGCGAGCTGCTTATGAGTTGATGCTTGATTATCAAAATGCGGAACGACAGATATCAATGGAGATCAGAGATGATGATCAGGTAGAAAAAGCTTTGGAACAGGAAGGAAAATTACGACAGGTCGCGATCGCTGGTGAGCGTGAAGCCATTGAACGTTTATATAAAAACAAACAAATAGGTGCTACAACTTATTCAGATTCAATGTATCGGGTAGAACAAGAGGTCCGTAACACAAACCGGCTGACCGAACGGCCTAAACTAAGCATTATTTTAAATATCCGTAGGGTAAAACGGTTTGTTCATCACTTTTTCCATATTAAACGATCGAATAAAGAAGATTCTGTTTTAGTTAAAGAAACACGTTTGTCTGATACTGAGGCTGCAAAAGCAGCGATCAAAGCACTTTCGCGGTTTGTATCTAGTGATGAAGTGGATAGTAGTAAGATCAATCGTAATACGATCTACCACTTAGTGATCACGTATCGTAATCGGATCGAACGCCTTAAAGGGAAATCAAATTTTGAATTTGCTGAATACCAAAAACAACGTTCACGTTTACAAATAGTCGCTTTAGGTGCTCAACGTGCTTCGGTTCAGTCTATGCTTGAAACAGGGCGGATCACGCGAAGAAATGCCGCAAAATTGCGAACATATATTAATTATTCTGAAAATGCGTTGACCTTAAGCATTGAGGATGAGTAATAATTTAATATCAACGGCTGAAGTCGTCACTTATTGGGACGGCTTTTTTATATAGAGTCGTAACGAGGATCTTAAGAGAAGAGTATTATCTGAATTAGGCTATTAGTTGCCTAAAATGTGAAAATTCTATTAGAAAAAAAGCTGAAACAGTGGCGGTCCTAGTTACTATGATAAAGTAACTTTATGCAGCAATAAATATTTTACGTGTTAAGAATAGTGTAATAATTGACGTGTAAGGTACAAGGAGGTTTTCTTATTGAGTTCAGATTGGTTTAAAGATGCAGTGGTTTATCAAATTTATCCTCGAAGTTTCCAAGATAGCAATAATGATGGGATCGGAGACCTAAAGGGGACCCAAACTCGTTTGTCATATCTGAAAAAATTGGGTGTCGACGTTTTGTGGCTGAATCCGATCTACCGCTCACCGGATGTGGATAATGGCTATGATATTTCCGATTATGAGAGCATTCAACCTGATTTTGGCACTATGACAGATTTTGATCGGTTGTTGGCGCATGTCCATGAAAATGGGATGAAGTTGATCATGAATCTGGTTGTCAACCACACGTCTGACCAACATAAATGGTTCCAAGAAAGTAAAAAGTCGCCGGACGGACCATATGCCGATTATTATATTTGGCGAGATCCGGTAGATGGACATGAACCCAACAACTGGGGTGCGTCTTTTAATGGTTCGGCTTGGACATATGTGTCAGAACGTGGCCAGTATTACTTACACTTGTTTGCCCCGGAACAGCCTGACCTTAATTGGGAAAACGAAGAAGTCAGGCAACAGGTTTATTCATTGATGCGTTTTTGGCTTGATAAGGGGATCGATGGTTTCCGGATGGATGTTATTAACATGATCTCTAAAGTTCCTGGCTTACCTGATGGGCCGCGAAAAAATGGTGACGTTTACGGTGATAGCAGTAAATATACAACTAACGGGCCTAGGCTCAATGAGTTTTTGCAGGAAATGAACCGAGAAGTTTTATCTCATTATGATATCATGACTGTTGGAGAGATGCCGGGTGCTACTCCAAAGATGGCACAACGATATACTTCTCTTGCCGGCACCGAACTAAACATGATTTTTCAGTTTGAACATGTTAGTTTGGCTGGTAATCCAGACCCACGTTTGGGTAAATGGAACGCTCAACCTGTCAAATTAAGTGAATTAAAAGAGAGCCTTTCACGGTGGCAAGAAGGATTAGATGGTGAAGGCTGGAATAGTTTATATTGGAATAACCATGACCAACCGCGTGCTGTTTCTCGTTTTGCAACGGATGCTCCTAAATACCGGGTTAAAGCGGCCAAAATGTTGGGAACTACCTTGCACTTTTTGCAGGGGACTCCTTATATCTATGAAGGCGAAGAACTGGGAATGACCAACGTTCATTACACAAAACTGACACAATATGAAGATATTGAGTCTTTAAATGCTTTTCAAGAATATGTGGAAAAAGAAAAGATCGTTGAAAAGCCAACGATGTTGAAGTATTTGTCACACATGTCGCGAGATAATGCGCGCACACCAATGCAGTGGGATAATTCGAAAAACGCAGGTTTTTCAAATGTAAGCCCATGGTTTGCACTTGCTCCTAATTATCAGGTTATCAACGCTGAAAACGAGTTGGCTGACAAGGATTCGGTCTTTTACTATTATCAAAAACTGATCGAATTACGTCATCAAGAAGCTGTGATCAGATATGGTAGTTATCGTTTACTAGATCCTCAAGATGGGCAGGTTTTTGCATATTTGCGTGAATATCAGGGGACAACATTGCTTGTTATCAACAATTTCACGTCTGACTACGTAGAACGTGATTATAAACAAGCAAAGGGGAACTTGTTGCTAGCTAATTATCCAGAAGGTGAACCGACTAAATTACGCCCCTACGAAAGTCGCGCATACTTGCTGTAAGTTTGTTAACTATAAAAATATGAGGTGCTTGTTAGAAAGATATGGATGTGTGTTGACTTGTTTCTAATAAAATGTTAATATTTTTTCTAACTTATGAATCACTAATTTAAGTAGGACTTTGTCTGGGTGTCAGGAAGTCGATGGTAGCTGCGAATCGATCAGGGCATAGTTACGAAATACGGTGATCAGAGTTCGGCATCGAGAGCCGTTATCATCTTGTGAGAGTGAAGATATTGGAAATGTTTTCAAACTTGGGTGGTACCGCGATTATAATGAGTCGTCCCTGTTGCATATAGATGCAAGAGGGGCGGCTTTTTTGTATGAATGATACATATCTGGCGTTAATGTCAGTTTTGGTCGTGGCTATCTCACCTTAGGTCGCACAGTTCTCGAACCGCACTATAAGGTCTAAGCATTGTCTTGGGTGTCTCGTTACGCTCAGTGTAGTAGTCGAGCTATGTGAGACAAAAAACTCCGCTTATCGAGCTTTGCACCACATTGCCAAGAACACAATATGGAGTAAAGCTCGATAATGCTCATTTTCTCCCGTCTCACTCCGCTCTGTGTAGTATTCGAGCTGCTCAAGGCTTAATCGGTTTGTTACGCTCTGTGTTGAAGTTGAGCTGCGTGTGGCAGAAGGTTGCGCCTAGCTAATTCCCCCACCACATTGCCAAAAGAGCAATATGGCGGGAAAATCTGCTAGTGCTCACCTTCTAAGCGCCACACTCCGCTTTGTATTGAAGTCGAGCTGCGCAAGCCAAGCCTTTCCGCTTATCCCAGTCTGACCATACATCACTGAAAAACGCGCTATAGTGTCAGACTACGATAATGCTCAAGGCTTAACCGGCTTGTTACGCTCTGTGTTGAAGTTGAGCTACACAAGCCTGGACTTTCCGCCTAACTAGCCCTACTATCACGGTGTGAAAACCACACGCCATAATAGTAGGTCTTGTTAGTGCTCGAGTCCAGATCGGCTTGTTGCGCTTTGTGTTGTTGGAAAGGGGCAAATTATATGACTAGAAACATGGATCCAAAAACATTTGTAATGAATATTTTGAATGGTGTAGCGACTGGCGTCGTCGTTGTTTTGATCCCTGGGGCGCTTTTATCTGAACTGTTTAAAGCGCTGAGCGGGATCTTACCGCAATTGGCGATCGTGGCAAATGCTTTAAATATGTCCAATTCGTTGATGGGGGTCGTTTGTGGGATATCTATCGGCATGCGCTTTGGTTTTACTCCGATCGAAAGCTTTTCTTTAGGGCTTGCTACACATTTGGCTTCAGGCTCGGTGGTCTTTAAAAATGGCACGATGACCATGAACGGTACTGGTGATATTATAAATATGATGATCACAGCCGCCGTGGGAGCTTTTGTGATCTTACTGATCGGGAAAAAGCTGAAGTCATATAGTTTGTTAGTGATCCCGCCATTATTGCTCGCAGTTATTGGTGTCGGCGGTTTATTATTATACCCATATGTTTCCCAAATTACAGCGTCGATCGGCATCGGTGTTAAACAGTTGACGGTATTGCAGCCTGCTTTAATGTCCGTTTTGCTAGCCGAAGTTTTTGCATTGTTGATCCTGTCGCCGATCACGACAGTTGGTATTGCATTGGCAGTTTCCCTGTCTGGTTTAGGCTCAGGTGCAGCTAATTTGGGAATCTGTGCAGCAGGTTTCGGATACGCGGTCATGGGTTGGAAAGTTAATCCTCATGGAACAAGTTTGGCAATGTTCATAGGTTCTCCGAAAATGGCTCTGCCAGTAGTTATCCGGAATTTCAAAACTTTTGTCCCAGTTGCAGCAAATGCCGCGGTTTTGGGTTTGTTAGGATATCTCTTTAATATCAAAGGAACTCCTATGAGCGCAGGCTTTGGTATCAGTGGGCTAGTTGGGCCTTTGAATCATATTAATTTAGCAGCTGGAGGGTGGAATGTTACTAATGTTTTAGTCGCTTTGTTGGTCTTTATCGTTGCTCCGGTCCTGCTGGCTTTTGTATTTAAGTATGTATTTACCAGGGCTATACCATTGGTCAATGAAGATGACTACCAGTTAGATATGTAATTATAAATGTAAAGGGATTTGATTTATGACAAACGAAGAGAAAATGTTAGCCGGGAAGATCTATGACTCTAGTGACCCGAGTTTGCAAAAGAAATTGGCAAGGTCGCACCGGTTGTGTAAGATGTACAATGATACGTTCGATGACGAAATTCAAAAAAGGCAGGATCTGATCGACCAATTATTACCAGAACATGGTAAAAATACCTTCTTGCAAGGTCCGATCTTTTTTGATTATGGGTGTAATACTAAGGTTGGAGACAATTTTTACGCCAATTATAATTTGACGGTCTTAGATACTTGTCCAGTAGTCTTGGGAAGTAATGAGTTTTTTGGTCCTAACGTCACTTTAGCGACACCGTTACATGGCCTATTGGCTAAAGATCGTAATATTCAGACCATTGATGGTAAGGAGTCAACTTTAGAGTATGGCAAACCGCTTACGATCGGAGATAGCTGTTGGTTAGGGTCTAATGTTGTTGTCAATGGTGGAGTTACGATCGGTCCAGGAAGTGTGATCGGTTCAGGCAGCGTGGTCACACGCGATATACCATCCAATGTCTTAGCTGTTGGAAATCCTTGCCGAGTGGTCCGTAAACTGACGGATGATGACCAAATCAAAATAAAAGAGGAACTTTGGTGAGAATTAATTCTATGCTGGAATTCAAACTGGGATGCAAAACGATTTTTGACCGTTGCATCCCAGTTTTTGCTAGTACGATGCTAATAAACCACACGTTATACGTGTGCGACTCGAGAAGCTTCTAGCAAAAAGACCTTCCTTCAGCTAAAATAGTTAGTGGCTACCAACCGCTAACTAAAGAACGAAGGGAGATCTTAAAGTGTCTAAAGACGATAGTAGCTTAGCACATACGAGGTGGAATTGTAAATATCATTTAGTATTCACACCAAAATATCGTAGAAAAGTTATTTATAATGAAATTAGGAAAGATATAGGACAAATACTGCGACGGTTATGTGAAAATAAAGATGTCGAAATTATTGAGGCTCATGCAATGCCAGATCATATTCATATGTTGGTCAGGATCCCACCAAAATTAAGTGTTTCATCGTTTATGGGGTATTTAAAAGGAAGAAGTGCGGTATTGATTCATGAGCGTCACGCCAATTTAGTCTACAAATACGGTAATAAGTCGTTTTGGGCTAGAGGATACTATGTCAGTACAGTTGGTCTTAATCAAAAAACAATTCAAAAGTATATACGCGAACAAGAGTCAGAAGATCATTTAGAGGATAAAATGACAAAAGGGAATATTTAGACCCATTTAAAGACGAGGTAAATAAATATAGAAAAAATAAAAAGTATAAGTAAGGTAGCATAAAAGCATTGGCGGTTGGCAGAGATTTTCTGGGCCTCTTTCAGAGGCTATGCCCCAGGTCAAGCCCTTTTAGGGCATACCAAAAAACCACCAGTTCTACTGGTGGTTTTTTATTTAATATTTCTCCATAAATGCGGTCATATCGGCGGCCGGTATCAAATGGACACTTTTTTCAGCTTCGGCCCATTTTTGCCATTGTTCTTTTTCGACAACTAAGACTCGTTGATGCACTGTATCATCATTTTCCATTAAATGAAAATAAACTCGCAACTCATCTGAGCCATTTTCTTGGATCACCGGATAAATAAAGCCAGCACGAAATTGGCAAGAGTTTTGTTCAACAGCTTGGATCTCAACATCTTCTTTGGTAAACACATATTCAACTATTTCCATGTAGAACCTCCGTGAGTTTGAGTTAAGATAATATCTAACGATCGTTGATTGTTATTCCTATTATACAGGATTCACTGGAATTTGTTTGGTGGAAGAATTTTTAAGTGATTCAAAAGTTGGTTTACTGAAAAAATTTGGTATAAAATCAATAGTGTGAGATGTTTATCTATAAAATATTGCGATCTAGAAAGGAGCTGACGACATGAAAAAATTCGAGCAAGTTACACTTGAATATACTGATAGTACCGGCAAAAAGATGAAGCGTAACGCAGATCTGATCAAAGATTTTTCGATCAGTTTGAACACTAGATATTTAGTAAGTTTTGAAACGATCGAGGAAGCTAAGAAGTTTGCTGCAGACGTTAAACGTAAACGAATGATGGTGACTAATAAACAAGGGGTTACTAAGATCTATCGCGTTAAAAACTTTGAGATAAAAGATCCGGCTGGGTTTGCTTCAAGAACTGGCTCAAGCGTTGGCATCATTCAAGGAGAGCTTTATTTGAATGTCGTTTTATCGTAGTGGATAAGAAATTATGTATTTGAAGGAGTATTTTAGATACTATGTCGAATTTTGAAAAGAAGTTGTTGACCCTTGATGGAAAAGGGTATGGTGCGTATAAGTCATTAGCTGGGACATATAGTTTTCCGTTATATAAACTAGTATTTGATCATATTCAAGCTGACCCCTTTGCTCCACCATCTACGATGCACTTGATCATTGATAAAAAGAAAACAGGTATTCCAGATGATCTACTTAATTCGCGAAGCCAGCGGATAGCAGTTGCCGATTTTTTACAACGAAATTTTAGCAAAGAAGCCGCTAGGAATAAGCTAAATAAAAAAGGTACTGGGCATAGCGGAGAATTGCAGATAGATAGCCTTGGACAAGAGATTATAGAGAGAACAGCAGTTGTTATCTCTGATCAAATGATCGAAGTCCGTTTTGAAGTTGGTTTACCTGCAGCGGGAAGACGAATCAAGGCTCGTGATGCTCTCAAAATTTTTCAAGACCTCTTGCCACGTATCGTACAAGGGTCACTGTTATACAAGAATATTGAGCAAGAAAAACTTGAGCAACAGGTCCAATTGTTTGATGGGCAACAAGAGATCAGAGAGATGATGAAAGAACGTCATTTAGTTGCGTTTGTTGCTAATGGTTCGCTTTTACCAAGAGCTAGCGGTTCATCCGACCTCCCGCTAAAAGATGGTACGCCTTTTAGAAGCCCTAGCTCAATGGAAGTTACCTTTGAATTGTCAAATGGCAAAAAAGTTACTGGTATGGGAATAAAAGAGGGTATCTCGTTGATCGTTGGCGGAGGATATCATGGAAAATCTACCCTTCTTCAGTCTTTAGATTTTGGGGTTTATGACCATATTAAAGGTGATGGTCGAGAATTTGTGTTTACCGATCGGACAGCGATGAAGATCCGTGCCGAAGACGGGCGAAGTGTGACTGATGTCAACATCACGCCATTTATCAATCATATTCCTGGACGCAGAGACACGTCTAGTTTTTCAACGGTCAATGCCAGTGGGAGCACTTCACAGGCTACTAATGTGATCGAAGCTTTGGAAAGTGGAGCCAAAACGTTGTTGATCGATGAAGATACGTCGGCAACGAACTTTATGATACGTGACGCACGGATGCAAAGGTTAGTGGCTAGCGATAAAGAGCCGATCACCCCGTTTGTAGATAAGATCAAGGCTTTATATAATCAGCTAGGTGTTTCGACGATATTGGTCACCGGTGGGTCTGGTGATTATTTCGAAGTGGCTGATCGTGTAATAATGATGAACGAGTATCAACCTGGTGATGTTACAGAAAGAGCGCATGATATCGCAAATATGGAGGGCTCTAAACGAAGTGCAGCTGATGAACAGAGCTTTGGAAAGCTAGATCAGCGTGTGCCTAAAAAGAGTAATTTTAGGATCATCAGCCATCGGGATCGGTTTAAGGTTAGAAATAAAAACGAGATCTCATTTGGACATAGCAATATCGACTTGAGTGCGTTGGAGCAATTGACGGATGCTAGTCAGACACGCGGGATAGTGGTATTATTAGAAATTTTGAAAGCTGATTACTTTGATGAACAAATGACGTTTGCGGAAATGACAGAAAAATTGTATGCTAATATTCAACAACAAGGTTTTGATCATGCTTTAGCGTCAAACCGCCATCAAGGAAACCTAGCTTTACCACGGCGGCAAGAGTTATGCGCTGCTATTAACAGATATCGTGGATTACACGTAACGAAAAAATAAGCTGCAGCAAGGTAAATAATGGGGGAACATTATGAGTGAAAAAGACCATCTAACCCAAAATAAGAATAAGACTATTGGTTTTTGGCCGCGTTTTATCATTGCTGGGCTTATAATAATTGTATTGATTTTAGGAGGAGTATTGATCAAACAACGATATGATTCCAAAAATCATTTGACACAGTCTAATTTTAATTCAATAGAATTATCCCATTCTGAGGGTGATTCGCTGCGAGATGTGAGTGAGCTTTTTAGTGAAGAGCCCTCTGTCACCAAAACACAAAAAAAGGGTGTTGTGACTGAGGTAGCATTATGGAAGAATGTTGCTGATGCCAGTCAAAATTCACAGATCATTATCTATTTTGATGATGGGCATGCTGTCTCGAAAACCATCAAAGGTCTCAAGAGGGACCGTGCCAAAAAAATTACCCGCAAGGATTTTGACTCATTGGATCCTGGAATGAAAAAAGGGGACGTGGCACGCCAGATCGGTACACCGAATGATTATACGTTTGATGAACGTTATTACGGCATTAGTAATGAGCAGTGGACATACACAGGACTTGACGCACAGGGAAAACGAGTGGGTGTTATGACCTTGTCTTTTAAGGATGGCAAGTTAGCCGCTAAAACTCAAAATAATTTGCAATAAAACTAAAAAGCTTTTGCTTGAGCACTTTGATATGCTCTCCTTATAGTAGACACGGAAATAAACAAAATCCGTATTCTACTAATAAGGAGAGTTTTTTATGTCCGGTAGAACAAACAAAAGCTTTTTTATTATCCTTTAAAAATACTGAATGGAAAATTTAGTGATAAAGGACTTGGTCGTGGATTATTTGCAGTATGGGGTAATTTATTTTAAACGGTTATATGGCTGTTTATAGGAGTTAAATATGAAAAAGTATTTAAATAATAAAGGAGAAGGAATAATCAGTCGATTTACTTTCTAGTCAGCTTTAAGTGATTAATTTGAAAGTAATCACAAATGTTATTGGGCCTTCTAGTGTATACCAGGAGGATTTTTGTGGACGTTCATAAAAACACCCTCTAATTGTTAGTTCCTATGCCTAACAATTAGAGGGTGTTTCAAAATGAAATTCCTTTTTTATTCTAGTTTACATAAATATAAGTTATTCAAAGAAAGATGTTTTTTTCTAATGATCTTAACAACTCCTCAAAATCTTCTTTTTATCGGGTTAATTAAACATGGACATATGCACTAACAGGTAGACACCTGTAAAAGTTTCGGCTTGTGAGCGATGGTAGAAATACACGACTAAGTTTCCGTATCCTTTGATGCAGACTTTGTGTCTTCCGTTTGCTCAGCTTCTTTTGTAATTCATTTAGCTTACCTAGGATAAAAACTCCTAAAGTAAAGTGATAGGCAATTTTATTCAAAAGTAGACAGAGGCCAGTGGTAGCTGTAATTGAAAATCATAGAGGTTTTCAATAAGCATATTAAAATACTAATATATAATATTTCTTATATACACTTTTTTAACTGAAATTTTGTAATACCGAATAAAATTCGGGCATTTTAGTTTTAAGGTCCACAATTTTACCATTTTTATCTAGGAAGCAATGGGAGCTTTTTGCCGAACACACGAGCTCATCAGCTACTGTCATTTTATAACTGAGAGTCAACTTTACACGACTAACTTTACTGATATTGGTTTCGATTTTGATCAAGTCAGGATAGGTAGTCGTTTTTTTATATTTGCAATCAACGTTTACGACAGGTGAAATAACGCCCGCTTCTTCCAATTTATCGTAGGGCCAGCCGATCTGCTCAAGATAATCTGACCGTGCTTCTTCCATGAAGCGAATGTAATTAGTATGATTAGTGATCTGCATCTGGTCTGTTTCGTAGTATTGAATTTTATGAATGTATGGTTTGATTGTTTTCATTGGTGTTTAATTCCCCTTTAAATCAGCATTCTTTATTTATCTAAGTGTAATGATTTTGGTATTTGTTAAACTTTTGTTAGTAGATTGTTAGTAGATTTTTTATAGATCTACAAACGTTGCGAATTTATCCGGTATACTTTCTAACTGTTGGTCCGTGACTGCTGTATAAATATTAAGTGTGGTTCGGATATCCTTGTGCCCTAGTTGTGTTTGCAGTTCCTTGGGAGGTAGCTCCCCTTGAACTGCTAGCGTTGCATACGTATGCCGGAAGCCTTGCGGAGTAATGCGTTTCAAGCCGGTTTGTTTGACTATCTTTTTAATGAAAGTCGCAAGTGTGGCGTTTTGCAATGTGTTATTAAACTTGTTAGTAAAAACCAACTGTTCAGAACTTGAAGTGTTGTAGCCAAGAATTAGCATACTTTTGCGCTGTTGAACGTGCCACTTTTCTAGAATGCTTTTAGTTTTAGGGTCAATATATATAGTACGATTACCTTGTTCAGTTTTAGGCGTTTGCGTTATTACGCCGTTAGAGCTCCATGCGCGCGTTTTATTGCTCGTGATAGAACTATGCTCGAAGCTGATATCTGACCACGAGAGGGCACATATTTCGCCACTGCGGGCGCCTGTAAAAGCCAATAACCAAAACAAAGGGTAAACTTGTTTATTATCCAATGTTTTGGCGCAATCAAGGAAAGTCTTTAACTCGTCTTTAGTATAATAATTATCCGCAGACTTTACTTTATTGCTTTTTCCGGTAAATCTTTGATCCTCCTCTTTTTGCTGGCGTGAGTTAGGAATAATCACACCTCTAACAGGATTTTCTACTATATATTTCATTTGTACCGCATAATCTAAAACACGAGATAGGTAATTAAAAATCATTTGATAGTTTTTTAATGGTTGATTGAACCATTTGTTTACTGCATTTTGACATTGGGTAGTATTTATTTCAGTAACTAACAGTTCGCCAAATATTGGTAGAACGTGATGTTTTATAATACCGGTAGTAACTGACCATGTGGACTTTTTGACTGTTAATTTATAGTTTTCTAGCCAAGCATGATATACTTGTTCAAAAGTTAAATATTGATTATCCAAGAGGCTTTCATTGCGTAGCTGTTTTTCTAAAGCAGTTGCAACAGTGGAGGCCTCTTTTTTTGTGTCGAACCCGGAACGTGTTTTAATGATCTGTTTGCCATTTTTACGCCCGAGAAATAGCTGAAATTTCCATTTGGTGCCTTTTTTAGTTTGGTACTTCTTATATGATGCCATCGTTTATTTCCTCCATAACTCGCTGGCCGGCAAGGTTATGTATTTTAGGAAAGCTAGTTATGTGGCTTGTATTTTCCTTTGCCATATTTTAACAGATCAGTTTCATAAGCAAGCATGAGATCAGAGAAAATTGTATCAAAGTCGGAGTCGTTTAGCATTTTGTAATAAGCAGAATATTCAAAACGGTAACCCTGGCGCATATTTTGTATAAGTGCCTGATGTATTAATTCTATATAAAAGGAGCTCGTAATTGTATAGCGCTGTTTTTCTTGAGAATCTAATGAATCAAATTTTCTTGGAGCATTAAAACCAATTAGATATGCTGGAGTTACATGTAAAACATCGGCTAAAATATCAATTTGTTTGTTTTCCGGAAGGGTGTACGATTTTTCCCATTGTGAAATAGTTGTTGAATCAATTTTGTTTTCTGGTAGCTTATTTTTTTCTATAAGACTGTTATATGCGTTGGCCAGTTGTTCTTCAGACATTTGAGACGTTTCTCTCTCCACATAAATTTTGTTATCAATTTGAACGCCTAGGTTTGAATCTCCGCGAACATAATTGATGGATACGCCGTAATAATCAGCAAGCTTTTCCCACATCTTTCTTTTGGGATCTGAAACACCATTTTCCCATCTGGATACAGTTGCGTAAGAGATTTGCTTAAAGGCCTCACTAGGCTCAAAAGAATCTTTCAAAAAATCATTAAATGATTTCGCAAATTCTTTCAAGGTTAGGCCTTTTTCTAAGCGAAGTTCTTTTAACCTGTTAGGCAATGCTCTCACCTCTTTTTGATTAATAATACATTATTTTACAAATTTTGTAAAATGTATGTCTTGCGTTTACATTATTTGTAAATTATAATGTACTTGTTGTTTACAAAATATGTAAATTTGTTAGGAGGAACATAACAATGCATTTTGATGTTGAACTACCAGAAACATTTAAAGACGAGTTAAAAGAATCAGTTATCCAAACATTGAGTGATTCACTGGATTCTTTAAATTCAGATCCAAAGTTTGGGGATTGGATGGACAAAGGGACCGCTTGCGAATATATCGGTGTTAGTCGTTCCACCTTTGACAAGATCATCAAGAAATACGACGTACCTTACACATTGTTAGGTGGGTCATATTTCTTTTCAAAAGCGGAATTAAATAAATTCATGCTAGAGCATTCAAATAAATAAAAGCCTGGCCGGCAAGGGTTTTAGCGTGAATTTAACAGAGTTACGGGCACATACGATAAAGAAGTGAAGAAGCAGAAAGTTTCTCTTATAAAGAAAGGATGATTTAAACACATGGTTAATTCAGAGGTCAAGATGAAACTGTACGAACTTAAAGCAACGCGAGGTATCCGCCAATATACCATCGCTAGGAGAATGGGGATAGACCCATCGACGCTTTCAGACTGGTTAGCGGTGGAATTAACAGCGGAGAAGAAAGAGCGCATTTTAGACGCAGTCAATAGCTATAAAGAGGAGGAAAATTAACATGATGGAGTTTTTAAGTACGTCGGTAGGAATTCTACTCGTTGCAATAATTAGTTTTGTTGTGGGTGTCGCATGTGCGGAAGAAGCAAATGAAGGGAAAGATGACCATGAATAAAGAAGATTTACTAGAGCACAAACAGGCCCTTGTATCAGAAATGCATGATGATCTGATGGCACTTGAGGGCAAAGCTACCGTATTGATCGACGATGAGCCATTTTCTTTAACAGAAACAGCGATGGACCTTAAAGCAGATACAGCCGAGTTAATAGACGTTTTAAAGGAATTAGAGCAATTAGAGGAGGAAAACACTAATGAATAACATGAATGAGGCACAAAAAAATGACGCTGTCCGCCAAGACAAGAGCGCCACTAATCAAAATATATTTTCTAAAGAAGAATTATACCAGTATTCTCGGAAGTTGTCAGCAGTAGCTAATCAACTTATGATGTTGCGAGATTATTGCGACGCAGTCAAGGCAGTTAGCACCGATGACCCAAATTTAAACAGAACACTTACTGATTATCTGATAAATAACACTATTGATAGTGTCGAGGATATGAATTTAACTGTACAAAAGATTTCGGATGCAATTTGTCCCGAAATGGAATAAAGAAAAACTGGCCATCGTTTTTATATATGCGGTGGCTTGTTTTTTTAAAAGAGAGGAGAGCAAAACATGAAAGAATTTGAAATGATGGACAAGGCTTTAGAACTAGCACATCAAGGCTATAAAATTTTTCCGTTGATTCCTGGCGATAAGAGGCCCATCAAGGGACAAAGCTATCACACGGCCACTGATGATGAAAAAACTATCTTTGATCAATACATCAATGACAAACCGTACAATATTGGTTTACGGCTTGATACCAGTAATTTACTGGTGGTTGATATAGATGTGCATTCACAGGATAAAAACGGACGTCAATCACTTTATAAATGGCAAGACCAAGGTAAACACCTCCCAGAAGATACTTACATCGAAAAGACGCCAAACGGTGGGCTCCATTACTTTTTTAAGTATAGTGGCCCACGTGTCCGTATTAGTAATATAATGCCTGGAATTGACGTTTTAAGCGACTTTTGTGTTATTGCACCCAGTCAGACGCCAAACGGCTGTTATGCACCTTTAAATGATAATAAAGGGCTGGCAGACGTAGTAGAGGCTCCGCGATGGTTAATTGAGTTAATACAGCCTAAGACACAAAACGTTTTTGTCCCTAATGCTGAGCAAATGGGCCAAAGTAAAAAATGGTTTGGACGGTTACTTGATGAAATGGTACAAGGTGCAGACCAAGGCAACCGTAACGCCTGGCTTACACGTATCGCGGGCAAACTGTTTTGGACTGGTGCCGATTCAGACACCGTATATTTCTTTTTAATGGCCATCGATCGCGAGTTTTTAGATCAGCCCTTGAGTGAAAACGAAGTTAGAAATGTTTATAAATCAATTTTGAAAAAAGAAAGTGAGGCTAGTGCTTAATATGTCAATGAAGTTAAAGAACCAAGGATTACCACAAGAAGTGCAAGAGCTGGCCAAACAACATGATGAATCCGTTCGGTCCGCAACGCAAAAAGAAAACAATAAAAAAGGTCCTATGTGGCTATCACAGGACCAAGACGGAGACAAGTTTGTTAATATCACTATGTTAGGTAATGAAATTATTGAAGAAATGCATCTCTTCTCTAATAGTTTTAACGCTAATGGGTACTATTATTCAAGTCAAGACTTGATTTGGCGCCGAAATTTTGAATCAGCAGTTAAAGCTTTACTAACCGCCAAACTTGAAGAAGTTGGAATGTGGACTAAAAACAGACGCGACCAAGTGCTCACGTTTATTAAAGACAAAAGCTACCGCGACGAAAACAAAGATGTCTTTGAGACTAAGAAGAATATAAAACTAATACATTTTAGCAACGGGATCTATAACATGGAAACTGATTCTTTGAGTACAGAGCCCGACCCGCAAGACCATCTAATGAACTATCATGAGTTAGCGTTAGATATGCAAACCGACCCCATCGAAACAGAACGCTGGTATGAAGAGTCATTTAAAGACGCTTCTTATACCATGACACTATGGACTGGTTACCAATTCTACCGAGATTATAGTAAATACCAAAACTTTGTGCTTTTACAGGGCGATGGTGGCGATGGTAAAAGTACGTTTTTAAGATATCTTAACGGCTTGGTCGGACAAGAGAATGTAACTAATATGAGCATTCAAGACCTGGCAAACAATAATAAGAATACGTTTCTAACATCTAACTTGTTTCATAAGGAAATGAATACTTTTGCCGATATGCCCGAGGACTTCTTAAAGAATACGGCTATGTTAAAAACATTGAGCGGTGGGGATCGTATCACAGTACAAGAAAAGAATGGACACCCATATCAAACAGAGAACTATGCCAAACTAACAGGCAGTGCGAACCATCTACCAAGCTTCAGCGATGATACAGACGGCTGGAAACGGCGGGTAATGGTTATTAGGTATCATGCCATCGAGAACTTTGGAGATAAGTTTAATTGGCAAAAGATTATGAATGAGCGAGGCGCATGGATCTATCATTGTATTAAAGAGCTGTATAGTTTTATGACTGGCGATGGTAAATACAAGAAGTCATTACCACAAACAGAAACAACGCGCTTAGATCGTGACGAGTGGTTAAAGGAAAACAATACTGTTCAATCATGGCTTCTAGATCAATGTGAGATTGACCCAGAAAAGTATGAGAAAGTAACTTACCTTTACCCAGACTATAAGAACTATTGTATGCAGATTGGACGCTCTCCGATTAGTAAGCCTAAGTTTGATATTAAATTAAAGGGCTTAGGATATGATAAAGTAAACAAGCGTGTAGATGGTGGACAACAAAAAAGTGTTTCAGGCTTTAGGTTAAATCCAGATAGAGAGTTTAAGACTAACTAAAGTAAGTCGTTTTAACTGGTAGCAGTGGTAACAACTTACAGCCACAAGGGGTTAACTGGTAACAAGACCGGTAACAAAGTGGTAACAATTCAAGCAAGACTGGTAACAAGCCATAGGAATGTTACCGACTGTTACCACTTGTTACTTTTGCTGTTACCGCTGGAACCCTTGGGAGAGTAAGGTGTTACCACTGTTACCACTTTTTTAGGGTTAAAAGAGTTACACATATAGTTGGATAGCTAGAGCAAGTCTTAATATAAAACATTTGTTGGTGGTTAAGTTATCATTTGAGATCAGTGTATAAGATGGGAGACGTACAGCGATGGAAAATAGAAAGAGAGATGCAAATGACTTCTTTCATATGGGAATGGACATTGCAACGATCAAACTGCAAGACAAGCAAGAAGAGTTAGGGCTAAAGGGTCCAAAACTTGAAGGCTATAAGAAAGCTGTTAAAGAACTGCAAAAGTTGAACGAGAGCCATCGAGAATGGTACAAGTATTATGACTGGTTATAGTAGGCTGGCCAAGTACAGGCAAATATATCTTGGTCACATATGGAGAAGAAAATAAAAAAAGTTTTCTTCTCTTTTTGTTATAAAAAACTATACCAATTTTGTAATTATATCTTGAAAATCAAACTTAACTTATTTATTTGTGGTATTTTGTTTTGGAGATTTTTAAAAAAAGTCCCCCGGACGCCTTTAACAAGGGGAATCACGCCCAAGGATGACTAAAGTTTGAGGGCGCACGAGTTATTTAAAATTTCATCAATAGAGCATATTTAAGATATACCAATTACAGAAACGCTAAAATACCAGCTTTTCAGAGTTACAGGGCTATACGATAAAGAAGTGAAGAGTTAATTAAATAAACCTTTGGGGTATATGTTAGGGCAGTTATTAACCAAGGCACCAAATAAGCCACACAGAGGCACATACAGCCATAATATATACTAGGTAGGGGTATATGTTAGAGGTGGTGTGAATTGAAGCATATTCAAAACGTTGAGCTTAGAAAAGCCATGCTTGATTACGGGCTCAACCAAAGAGATCTAGCGGGTCTGCTAGGCGTATCAGAAACAGCAGTCTCTAAGCAACTAGCTAGGCCACTGACTAAAAAGGCACGTCGGAAATATTGGCAGTTGTTAAGCACATTGGCAGAAAAGAACGAATATTAAAGGGGAGATATACATGTTAGACAGTATTAAAGCGGGTAAAGAAAAATTGAAGAACGTCGGAGACATTGTCAGCCTTACTGACGAATTAAACCAGCTTAACAGTGATATTAGAGATATCATAGACGAGCGGGAAACTGCAAATAAGGAATTGACGGGGCGCCATCGTATCGCCAAAACTTCACAGCTTACTAATGAACTCGAGGAGGTTCAAAAAGAAAAAGGCCGGTTAATTGGAGATATCAGCCAAGCCAAAGATAACATTAACTTTTCCACTAGGGACGTTATGGAAGAAGTCCAGGCTAAAGTATGGGATAACCACGAGAAAAAGTTAAGTAAGCTGTTTAATGACTTCGTAAACGAGTTTGATAAAACCACTCAAGAGGCCGTTAATATGTATAATGAGGCCATCGACGAATACGAGGCGGAAATAGCTCCATATATGGAAGTACGAGCTAACCAAGCAAATAGAAACGATATGATCCGAGATAGCCGAGAAAATAACATTGGTCAGCGTACCCATATCGATAATTACATAGATCATTTAAGAGACCGTAGAAGTTTCAGAAACAAAAAGTTTGAAGTAAGCATTTAGTTTTACATAATGAACCACTAGTGATTTATTCACTGCACATAAAGGGCGGTATTTTATCCGCCTTTGAGGCAACCACCTTTTTCGGTACACCAAGCCAAGCCTTTCAGTGGTTGCTTGAAAGGTGCATAAAATGCGCCTAATTTGTCTAAACTTTGGTCTTTCGCTTAAAGAGCACATGTTACCGTTCTTCCTCCTTGCGGTAATGTGTGTTCTTTTTGTATGCCATGAGACGCATTCTAACGCCGTTTCAGTTGGTTAGTCGGAGAAGTGTACGGCTTAAAACAGAGAATGAACGTATGGCCATCGCTTTAACCAGTCGTATATGATATTAAAGTGATGTTAATTTGATAGCTTTGATTGTTCATGGATCACGCAAAGACTGTAAACATGCGTGTTTCAGTTTTTCCTGAAATGCGGATAAACCTTTTAATGCTAAGTGAATATAGGTGTGTCCAATTTTGGACAGTGAGACAAATTTGTACAACCGCAAAAACATTAACGCTTGTATTTTTTGGGGGTGGCCGAAAAATCAGCAGTCCCCAATTTTGGGGAATCAGCAGACCCACCAAGTGGGCTTTTCCGCCAAGTCGTAGTTTATTATTGGTGTCCGCTTTTACGGAAAGCAAACGAGGTAACTTTAAGGTACCATCGCTGGTTTATCACAGAAATGTTAAAAACTAAGCTGTTGCTCTTTTATGAGAAAATGGTGTCATCGCCGTTTATGACATTTTTGTCCAAAACGTAGCTATCAGCCTTTGCGAGAAATAGCACGTAAAATAAAAACGCTATTCAATTAAGAACAGCGATCACTTTGCCAGCCAGTTATTTATTTTTGTTAGTAGATTGTTAGTAGTTTTTTGTTTAGTCAATATAAGAGTGCTACTATACCGCCTTTTGTAGCGGTTATTTTTTTGACCTTCATATTATTGGATTTTGTGAAAATAAGGTTTAATAAGACATCTTTCCTTTCTAATGATCTACTATGTCATTTTACCATGAAAAGCAACTTCGGATTTTTCTCATTTAATTTTAAAAATATTAGCTAAGCAAGCTGAAATTATTAAGCAAAATATTTAATGTAAATTGTCTCTATAACTTAAAATATCGATGTGTTAGGAGTCAATTCCAAAAATAAAATTAAAATTTAATTAGCTTTAAGTGTTGAAAAATACACCGTAATTTAATATAATTTCTCATAAACAAAAAATAACTGAAAAACAAAGCAAACAAAGTGATTGTGGGGCGGGTAGATTGGACGAAGAAAATACGTTGCTTGATTTACAAAACGTTTCAACAGCGTTCAAAATTGAAGGGCAATATTATAATGCAGTCTCTCATGTTGATCTTAAAGTAAAGAGAGACGAGATCTTGGCTATTGTCGGTGAGTCAGGTTGTGGCAAGAGTACTTTAGCGACAACTGTGATGGGACTGCACGATATGAAAGCGACTCAAGTTTCTGGAGAAGCATTTTTCGAGGGACAAGATCTTTTAAAAATGGATGAGCCTCAACTAAATGGTATTCGGGGAGCAAAAATCGGCATGATTTTTCAAGATCCCTTGTCATCCTTAAATCCCTTGAAAAAAATAGAGGATCAGATCAGGGAGGTCTTGGACTATCACACTCCAATGTCAGCCGGGGAAAAAGATGATAGGGTAATTGAATTATTAAAGCAAGTTGGGATCGATGACCCACAACGGACCGCTCGGCAATTCCCCCATGAATTATCTGGGGGAATGCGTCAAAGAGTCATTATTGCGATTGCCATTGCTTGTAAACCGGATCTGATCATTGCTGATGAACCGACTACTGCGCTAGATGTTACTATCCAAGCTCAGATTTTAGATGTTTTGCGAGACATTCAAAAAGAAAATCATGCAGGGATCATTTTGATCACTCATGATTTGGGAGTAGTGGCAGAAACTGCGGATGAAGTTGCAGTGATGTATGCTGGAGAAATTGTTGAGAGTGGTACAACTGAACAGGTTTTTGGAGACCCAAAACACCCATACACCAGATCTTTATTAAGATCAATGCCACAAGGAGATACGGATGTTTTAAACGACGATCTTTATGTGATCCATGGCAGCGTGCCTTCGATCGAAAAAATGCCGCAGTCTGGAGATAAATTTGCACCACGTATTCCGTGGATCCCTGAGGATGCGCACGAAAAGGACCCGGTCATGCATGAAATTACAGCTGGACATCAGGTCCGGTGTACGTGCTACAAAGATTTTTACTTTAAAAGTTTGGAGGTAACAGATGTATGAGCTTAATTGAAATTAGAGATCTGACAGTTCATTATCCGATCCGCTCAGGCTTTTGGAATCGTGTTACAGATGTTGTACGGGCCGTGGACGGGATCAGCTTTGATATCAAGGCCGGCGAGACTTATGGCTTAGTTGGCGAATCTGGTTCTGGCAAATCAACAACTGGCAAATCAGTCGTTGGATTGGAACAGATCACCTTGGGTTCTATTAAATATAATGGAGTAGATATTACCAAAAGAGGAGCTAGGAAAAAACATAATTATAACCAAAATGTACAGATGATTTTCCAAGATTCACTTTCCAGTTTGAATCCGCGAAAAAGGGTGTTGGATATTATCTCAGAACCTTTACGTAATTTTCAGAAGTTAGGTTCAGAAGATGAAAAGGTCCGAGTTTTGCAATTGCTGGAGACGGTTGGTCTCAGTCCTGATTCTCTTTACAAATACCCCCATCAATTTTCTGGGGGGCAAAGACAACGAATCGGCATTGCACGAGCCGTTGCGACTAATCCGCAACTGATCGTAGCTGATGAACCGGTTTCGGCGTTGGATCTATCAGTCCAAGCGCAAGTCTTAAACTTTATGAAGAAAATTCAACGTGAATTTGGGATCTCTTATTTATTTATTTCTCATGACCTTGGTGTAGTTCGGCACATGTGTCAAAATATTGCGATCATGAACAAGGGCCGTTTGGTGGAAGTTGGGACCCGTGAAGACATCTACGAAGATCCGTTACATATTTATACCAAACGTTTGCTAGCAGCCATCCCCGAGGTAGATGTAGCTAAAAGGGGCGAGCGGATGCAGGATCGTTTGAAAATTGAAAAAGTTTATCAGGAAAAAGCTGGCCAATATTATGATGAGGACGGTTTGGCGTACCCTCTAGTCCAAGTTTCACCAACTCATTTTGTAGCTTTACCACAGGATAAGTTAGCCGAACTAACAGGACAAAAAAGGAGGAACGACTAATGTGGAAGACAATTTTACGACGGATCTTGATCATGATCCCCGAAGTTATTTTATTAAGTATTTTGGTTTTTCTTTTGGCCAAAGCTATGCCTGGAGATCCTTTTACTGGTTCTATCAATCCTCGTTCTAGCGCAACACAGATCCAACATTTAAAAGAGCTCAATGGCTTGTATGATCCATGGTATCAACAATATTGGAATTGGATCGTTCATTTCGTGCATGGGGATCTGGGGCAAAGCTATCAGTACCATGAGGCAGTTTCCAATCTGATCGGTGATCGTGCGGTCAATACTTTATGGTTGTCGGCTTTCACGATGGTTCTAACCTACTTGATCGCGTTACCACTTGGACTTTATGCTGGCAAACATGAAGGTAAGCTGCCTGATACTGTTATTCGTGTATATACATATGTCACGTATTGCATACCATTCTTCGTTATCCTAGTTATCGGTCTATGGATCTTCGGTTACGTTTTAAATTGGTTCCCGACTACTGGTTCGGTATCGCCAACAGCTAAAGGGGCAGGTATGCTAGGTTCACGCTTCGTTCATATCTTATTGCCTGGTCTGTTGGGTGCGTTGTTTGGCACAGTTAATATTGTTCAGTATATGCGTTCCGAAGTGATCGACGCTAAACGTTCAGATTATGTGCGCACAGCTCGGTCTAAAGGTGTTCCAGAAAAAGATATTTATCGTCACCATATCTTCCGTAATTCTTTATTACCGATCGCCGCTTTTGGCGGCTATTCTATTACCGGTTTACTGAACGGCTCGATCTTTACTGAAACGATCTTCTCTTACCCAGGGATGGGGATGCTGTTTATTGATTCGATCAATTATAGAGATTACACGGTAATAACTGCGCTTGTTCTTTTATTTGGGATCATGAACTTACTAGGAACGCTTTTATCAGATATTATCCTTGGGATCGTAGACCCAAGGATCCGGGTTGAATAGGAAGGGAAGAGCAAAATGGCAACGAATAATACTAAGACGGCTGATCTTTCACAAGAAGAATTGAACAGGTTGACTACCGAGGCTAAAAAGGAAGCAGCGCCATCATCTACCAAGATCTTATGGGATGAATTTAAAGCGGATCGACCGGCTTTGATAGCCTTGATCATTGTAGTAGGTTTTATTTTATTTGTAATGATCGCACCGTTATTTATCGATAGTGAAAAGATGATGACAACGAATATTTTGGCATATTTAACGCCTCCCTTAGAGGATAATTTTTTATTAGGTGCTGATGCCAATGGGCGTTCGATCGTACTACAGCTGATCGTGGGTTCAAGAAATTCGATCGGTATCGCGATTGGTTTGACTTTGATCTCATCGACTTTTGGTATCGCATGGGGACTGATCTCTGGTTATTATGGAGGCTATATCGATTGGGGAATGCAACGGGTCTATGACTTTATGATGATGCTGCCAATGACGATGATGATCATTGTTTTGGTAACGATCATTCACAATTATAATTCGGTCTCACTGACTTTTATCTTTTCGATATTTTATTGGATGGGAACTTCAAGATTGATCCGTTCACGAACCTTGGCTGAGACAAAGAAGGATTACGTTGCGGCTTCGATCACTTCTGGAACGAGCTCATTAAAAATCATCTTCAAAGAGATCATGCCTAATATTTCTTCATTGATCATTGTCGACACGACTTTATCTTTTGCGGAAAACATTGGGGTTGAAACAGGTTTGTCCTACTTGGGATTTGGCCTACCTCCTAGAACACCATCACTTGGGACATTAATAGCAAATGCCAATGATCCAAATAACATTACACAGTACTGGTGGACATGGTTACCAGCAGCGGTAGAGATCATAATTTTATGTTTATCGATCAGTTATATAGGTCAGGTGGTAAGTAGAGCGGCAAATGCATCACAAAGAAGAGCAGAGTGAGCGAAGCAACGCGCCTAGGAGGTGAGCATTATCGGGCTTAGACATTATGGTGTGGTTTTGGCACCATGATGGCGAAGCATGATAAGCGGGATCCTCTGCGTTGCGTAGCGGTCCTAAGAAAAGTGAGCGGATCGGGGTCGGTAAAGAGTGAGCATTAACAAATTTGCGCGCCATATTGTGATTTGGGCAATATGACGGGCAAATAGGTTAGGCGGAACTCTTTGCCCCGGGGAGCTGTCCTAAGAAAAGTGAGCGGAAACAAGCGATAAGAAATGAGTACTACCGAGCTTCGGCATTATATTGCGGTTCATAGCGATGTGATATCGGAGATGGGTAGACGGAATTTCTTGGTTGTTGCAGCTGTCCTAAGAAAACCAAGCGGTCCACAGTATTTAGAAACTGATCATATCAAATTCATTTAAGGAGGTGGTGCATTTCGTTGAAGAAATTAAGTTATTGTAGCGTGGTGTTGTACTTAGTTGGTAGTTTTATAGCGAAACATGAAATGGGGAAAGTGTATGAATAAGACGAAGAAAAAATGGGCAGTTTCGTCGGCAGCTGTTGTGGTTGCTTTGAGTCTGGCTGCGTGTGGCGGAGGGTCTAAAAAGTCAGATTCTTCGAATGATAGTGGCAGGGCAAAACTTTCGGCGGTTTATAAGAACCCAGATAAAGCAAGTAAAAGTGCTAATGAAAAAAGCACCTTGAAAGTTGCAGAACCAAATGACTCACCTTTTAAAGGGGTGTCAGAACCTACTTTGGCTGATAATCAAGAAGATTCCAATGTTTTTGAACCAGGCGGGAGTGGGACATTATTTAAAGTAGATGATAATTATAAGATCGTTGACGGAGGAATGGCTGATCAAAAATTAGACCGCAAAAAAAATATCGTAACGATCACGATCAGGAAGAACGCTAAGTGGTCTGATGGACAACAGGTCGTAGCACGTGATGTTGAGTATCCTTATGAAATTATTGCTAGCCCTAAATCTACTTCTTCTCAATACTCATCTGACTACGAGCGGATTAAAGGGATGGCGGACTTCCATAAAGGTAAAGCAGATACTATTTCAGGCATTACATATCCTGATGGTGAGAACGGTAAGAAAGTAGTTATCCAGTATAACTCACTTTCACCAAGTATGAAATTCTCTGGTAATTCATTCGTTTGGTCGACGGCAGCTCCTTACCATTACTATAAAGGCATTCCGATCGATAAACTAGCTGCTTCAGATCAAGTCCGTAAAAAACCGATTTTTGCAGGGCCATATAAATTGGACAAGTTAGTTGATGGTGAGTCGACTTCATGGTCGCCTAATAAGTACTACTGGGGTAAAACACCAAAGATCAAGAATATCACGATCAACGTGGTTTCCTCTAACAGTATCGATAAAGCTATTCAAACAAAGAAATATGACTTTACAACTCCAGCAGGTGTCATGCGTGGGCAAAGCTACAAGAATTTGAAGAAGTTGAAAGATTATAAGATGGTTGGTTTACCAGCTTTAAGTTATAACTACTTTGGTTTTAATGTTGGTGAGTATGATACTAAGCAACAAAAGAACGTAATGGATAAGAATTCAAAAATGGCTAATAAGAATTTGCGTAAGGCAATGATGTACGCTGTTGATGAAGATGCTATCAATAAGAAATTTGGCAATGGTATTAAATGGCGGGCTAAGACCTTGATCCCACCGGTCTTTGACAAATATTCTGATAGTTCAGCTAAAGGTTTTCCCTATAACGTGAAGAAAGCCAATAAATTATTAGATGATGCTGGCTATAAGAAGAAAGGCAAATGGCGAACACAACCAAATGGCAAGCCACTTGTGATCCACTTTGGTGCAATGCAGGGAAGCTCGACAAGTCATGCGACCTATGAAGATTACTTGCAGCGTTGGCATAAGGTTGGGTTGAATGTTAAAATGGCTGGCGGTAAGGAAATGGAAATGAATAGTTTCTATGACACACTGCAAAAGCCTAAACAAAACACAGTTGACATTTATGCAGCTGCTTGGAGTACTTCTTCTGAGCCAACACCGACCCAGTTGTATGGCGAAGATGCTCCGTTTAATATGGGCCATTTTGTAACCAAGAAAAACACTCAATTGCTAAATGATATGAATAATGAAAAAGCTTGGAATGATACTTATCGGAAAGATAAATTCCAAGAATGGCAAGAATATATGAATGACCAAGCCGCTTATGTCGCTACAGATAATAGTTATCAGTGGGGACCGGTCAATAAGAGGGTCAAGGGTTATGACGTTAGTCCTTCCAATTCGATCGATTTCTGGAAAAACCTGTCATTAACCTCTTCAAAGCTTAAGTAGTATTTTTGCCTAGTAGCAACAAAAGACAAATACCGCAAGAGAAGGCTCTGGTCGAGAAAGTGATCAGGGCTTTTCTCATACATATTGGAAATTCATGTCAGGTTCGACATAAGAAGGAAACAAGCGAAGAAAAATATCGCTTGAGCCTGTTGCGAAAAGAGTTTAAGCGCCTAGTTAGTGTTTTAGTCTGGGTTGTGTTATAAAGGATGATATGAGTAGCTTTTTCGGTTAAATTATAGGATGGGGGCGATAAGTTTTGGGGATTTTTATTAAGCTGAGCTGGTATTTTAAACGTGAGTGGAAAACATATTCAACAGGTGTTCTAGGCTTACTTGTTACAGCTTTGCTTGGTATAGTGCCTCCTTGGATCATCGGCCGTTTGGTAGATCTGATCCATCGTGGAAAGTTAACAGTCAATATGCTGGTTTTCTTATTAGTGGCACTGACAGTGGTCTCATTAGCTCAATATTTAGCACGCTATATTTGGCGTAATGCAATTTGGGGTGAATCTGCCAAACTTGAAGCTGTTTTGCGTGAACGGCTTTTTTGGCACTACATGCAAATGGATACAGAGTTCTTTCAGCATTATCGGACAGGTGATCTAATGGCTCATGCCACTAATGATCTCTCTGCGATCCAGCGTGTGGCAGGCGGTGGGATCTTACAATTTGCAGATTCCATCATTACTGGTGGTACGACTTTAGTAGCCATGATGACGGTGGTCAACTGGCGTTTAACATTGATCGCTGTTTTGCCATTCCCATTTTTGGCTGTGATGGCACGTGTTTTAGGTAAGAAGATGCATGATGCCTTTAAAAAATCACAAGCAGCTTTTTCCAGGATCAATAATAAGGCACAAGAAAGCATCAGCGGTGTCAAGGTTATTAAAAGCTTTGGTCAAGAACAAGATGATATCGATGAATTTAATGGCCAAGTGGATGATACGATTAAGATCAACCGTCATGTTAACAAGTTAGATGCTTTGTTCGACCCGATCACTACGATGATCATGGCGATCTCTTATGTATTGACGATCGTTTATGGTGGTCACTTAGTGGTCTCCAACATTATCACACTGGGTTCATTGGTTTCGTTTGTTTCTTATCTGTCAATGCTTGTTTGGCCAATGTTTGCCATTGGGATGCTGTTTAATACATTGGAACGCGGAAATGCCAGTTATGATCGGATCAATAATGTTTTAAATAGAAAAAGTGGGATCTTGGACAAGCAAAATGGCGTGGTTCAAGGACCACATGGTGACCTTGAATATGCCATAGATTCGTTCAAGTTTCCAGATGAACAGCAAGAAAACTTGCACGATATTCACTTCACTATCAAAAAAGGTGGTACTTTAGGGCTCGTTGGCCCCGTAGGTTCAGGTAAAAGTTCTGTTATCCGTTTATTATTACGTCAATTTGATAAGTACCAGGGTGCGATCTATTTTGATGGGGTAGATATTAGAGACTATCAGTTAGACGCCTTGATCCCATCGATAGGGTATGTACCGCAAGAAACTTATCTGTTTTCTAATACGATCAGAGAAAATATCCGTTTTGCCCGCCCAGAAGCTTCGCAAAAGGAAGTTGAAGAAGCGGCAGCTAAAAGTGATTTAGCAGATCAGATAACTACCTTTCCTAAAGGGTATGATACAGAAGTTGGCGAAGAAGGGATCTCTTTGTCTGGTGGACAAAGACAACGGATCGCGATCGCTCGGGCGCTGGTGATCGACCCCGAGCTATTGATCTTGGATGATGCGTTGTCTGCCGTGGATGCTGAAACTGAAACTGAGATCTTGCAGACCCTACGTAAGGAACGGCAAGATAAAACCACTATTATTGCTTCACATCGATTAAGTTCTGTGATGAACGCGGATGAAGTTTTGGTGATGGATGATGGTAAGATCATTGAGCGAGGAACACATGATGAATTGATGCAACAAGATGGTTGGTACGCTGAAACATTCCGCTCGCAAGCTTTGGAGACTGAAGAAAGGGGCGATAGAGTTAATGGATGAGCAACATGAATCAGTATGGGCGCATAGTATTCCGTGGAAAGAACAACTTACTATTATTAAGCGACTGTTTCGCTTTGCCAAACCTTTCAAGTGGTATTTCTACTTCTCTATTATCTTTGCGGCTCTAGTTAGTGTGATCAATATTTTATTGCCGAAGATCATCCAACGATTTATGGATAAATATTTAGCAGTCGGCAAGGCAGATGAGATGATCATTTGGTTTTTCGCTGGGTTGTATTTTTTTGGAATGGTTTTTAAAGCAGTGACTCAATTTGGGCAGACATACTTGTATAGTATGGGCGCAGAATACATGCTAGAGGACACACGGAAGATCTTGTTCAAAAAATTACACTCATTAGGGATGCGTTATTTTGATCAGGTGCCTAGCGGGTCTATTCTGTCGCGCTTGACTAATGATACAATGGCTTTCCAAAATTTTTGGCAGCTATTTAGTAGTCTGATCGTAGCGACCTTTGCGATGGTCTCGGCCTTTATTGCCATGTTTACGACTGACAAGATGATTGCTTTGTGGCTGCTAGTATTTATGCCTTTTTTGGCGGCTACGCTTTGGTATTATCAAAAATACAGCTCACGGGTTTATCGTCAAATGCGTGAAAAGTTGAGTATTTTAAACAACAAATTGGCCGAATCGATCACCGGTGTTACTGTTATTCAGGATTTTAGACAAGAACGCCGGGTCAATCATGAATTTGAAGGTGTTAATAATGAATATTATCAAACACGTAAAGCAATGATCCGGATCAATTCCTTGTTGCTTAGTCCGATCGTAAGATTATTTTATTCATTAGGGACTGTTGTGATCCTAGGTATTTTTGGTATCCGTGGCTTGCATGCTTATGTTGCTGCAGGTGTTGTCTATGCTTTTGTCACTTATTTAGAAAACTTTTATAATCCTCTATCGGAAGTGATGGAGTTTTTCAGTGATTTTCAAGATGGGATAGTCGCGGGTTCACGTGTTTTGCGAATCATGGACGATCAGACTTTAGCACCAACACAAAATAAAGATGCTTCGGCCACTCTTTCTTTTGGAAAGATCGAATTTCGTCATGTTACTTTTTCCTACGATGGCAAACATACTATTCTAAAGGATGTTTCGTTTGTGGCTCATCCTGGTGAAACGATCGCATTAGTTGGACAAACTGGCAGCGGTAAAACTTCCATTATCAATGTTTTAATGAGGTTTTACGAGTTTGGCACCGGTGAGATCTTGATCGATGACCATGATATTCGTGATTACCCGTTAGAGGAACTGCGTGCCAAAATTGGCCTTGTTCTGCAAGAACCGTATATGTTTTATGGGACTATCAAGTCTAACATTAGGATGTTTAATGATAAGATAACCGATGAGCAGGTCGAACAAGCCGCGAAGTTTGTTAATGCAGATCCCTTTATCCAAAATTTGCCAGGTAAATATGATGCAAAGGTTATTGAGCGTGGTGCTAGTTATTCTACTGGACAAAAACAGCTGATCGCTTTTGCGAGGACAGTTGCTACCGATCCGAAGATCCTGATCTTGGACGAAGCTACGTCTAATATTGACACCGAGACAGAAAAAATGATTCAAGAAGGTCTGGATAAAATTCGGCAAGGAAGGACTACGATCGCCATCGCTCATAGGTTATCTACGATCCAAAATGCTGATCAAATTCTGGTATTGAGCCAAGGACGGATCGTTGAGCGTGGAACAAACGACGAGTTATTAAGGAATCACGGGATGTATTACGATATGATCAGAAAACAAAATGCAGCACATTAATTACTTTTCTAAGCAAAATTAAGTCGCACATCTCTCTTGGCTCTGTAAAAAGTATGAAATAAAAGGGGGTGTAGAAAATCAATTTCGATTTTCTGCACCTCTTTTTATCAAAAGAGCTATTTTGTTTCTCCATTGCTAAATCCTCCACACCGAATCGACTTGAGTCCGATCAACGATCTTTCGGCCCCATATCAAGCTAACTTGGGGCCAATTAACGACTTTTTGGCCCGACATCAAGCTGACTTTAGTCCAATTAATGTTTTTTTGGCCCAACATGCGTCCGATTTAGGTCCGATCAATGAGCAAACAGCTGTTAGTTATAAACTAAATTTTACTAAGTTATCGTGTAGGTCCAATTTTGTATTATTTTAAAAAACGATGCTCGATCTCTTGCTTGATTTTTTGGGATTGGAAACGATCACTGGCTTTGTGTTGTGTGATCAGATCTTCTAGTTGTTCGACTTGTAATTGATCTAGTGTAAAAGAACGATCTGCCAGGCCAGAGTTCACAAAGTATTCCATGCTGAACCTTTGCTCGATCACATTATTTGATGAAAGATAGAGACAGTAGTCAGTAAAGTCATCTAGTAACTTCGGCGGGACGTCTTTAGTTTCTTCATTCATTAAGCTCTCTCCTTATAACGTTTAAGTCTTAAGATCTGCAATAATGATCCAATTTTACTGACAAGTGAAAACTCATGTTTGATTGAAAAAAATTAATTATAAATAGTAAGTAAAATATAACCAACTACAAGGATGATACATTGTACCTTTTTCGTAAAGAGCCGAACTAAAAGAAAGTTCTGTTGTGTGCTGAAACTTACTGTGTTAGCGACAAAGGGAATGGTTTGGTGATGTACTTTCGATGTGCCATTTCATTTGCGTCTGTGGTTTGTCATAAAAAATCCGCCAGTGTACCTAATATTCAGTCCGACGACGAGCTATTAATTAAAAGGCAAATTTTGTATAGTGTTATTTTTCGATTCGATCCGTCCGTTGACTGATCGTGGCAAAGGTGTTGACTAATTTTTGTTCAATTGCTGATAATTCTTTTTCTGTAGGATAAGCAATAAAGTATCTGAGAGTTAAATCTTCTTCTTCCAAAGGATAAAGATTATAATTTCCGGTTGTTAAATGTGAAACGACGCTTTGTGGAATGATCGTGATCCCAGCACCTTGAGACGAAATACCAGCGATAAGATCAATGCTTTGGCTTTCTAATCTGATGTCAGGTTTGATCACATTCCTTTGCAAGAGTCCGTCTACTTGATGGCGGACAGCAGAACCGGTTTTGCTGAGCACCAAAGGCTCCGCCAATAACTCAGACAAAGAAAGCGAGTGAGGTTCCAGCATCTTAAAGCGTCTATCGTAAAATTTAGAATTATCCGGGATCAAAACAAAATATCGTTCGTGGCCGGTCGTGAGCACTGTCAGACCAGGCGGTGCCGTTTCAGGACTCTGACCAACGTAAAAATCAATATCGCCATTTTGGACTTTCTTTTCACTTTTTGAAGGGATATCTTCTTCTAAAGTGATGGTGACATTAGGACATTTTCTCATAAATTCTGGGATGAATAACGGTAAAATAAAGGCACCCATCGATGGCAAAACTCCAATTTTGATGGTGATCTCGTTGTTATTATTATACTGGTTCAGTTTTTTCTTCAAGGTAACCTGTTCTTGAGAGATTTTTTCCAAGTAACGATAATACAGTTTACCGGCGGCTGTTAATTGCAAATGTGTGCCTTGACGGTCGATCAACTCGATGGCGAGTTCTTTTTCTTTTCTTTTAACTAGTTGCGTAAGATATGGTTGGGAGATATACAGTTGTTGCGCAGCTTTTGTGAAGTTTCCATATCTAAGCAATGTGTCCAGATACTGTATCATTAATGCTGGATCTTTAGTGGCCATATTAGTCTCTTCCTTTACGATAACATTTTTGTTATGGCCTAATAGTAAAATAAATACTTCACAAATGCAAGGCTATTCGTTACACTAAAGGCGTAGTAATAAAGTAGTGTTTTAAAATTCTCGTTATCCTTTATATGGCAATATATATAAAGCTAATATGATTTAAAGCACATGGCTAGATATAAAAAAGATATTTTTTTAACTTCTTTTAAAGCACATTTTTTAACAAAAATAAGAAACAATTCACATTTGATTATGGAGTAAAATGATATCAAGTGTGAAGTTTCGTTGTACGTTTTGGAAGAAATAAGATTTTAATTATTAAGAAATGGGGTAAGCCAGATGAAGGAACATTCAGATGATGTAAATTTTAAACCAGGAACATATTCGGTGACTGCTACAGGTCATAATGGGAAAGTTCCAATGAAAGTTACCTTTTCAGAAGATCGTATTGAAAATATTGACATCGATACAAAAGGTGAGACTACGGGGATAGCGGATACCGTCTGGGAGCGGATGCCGGAACAAATCATTTCTGGACAAACGCTTAATATTGACGCAGTTTCGGGAGCTTCAGATACAAGTCGCGGTGTTTTGAGTGGTGTGGCAGATGCAGTATCATTAGCAGGCGCGGATCCGAATACTTTGAAGAAACGTCCCAAGCCTGACAAAGGTGCGGTCAAGGGAACTGTTGAATATACTAGCGATGTCGTTATAGTCGGCGGTGGAGGTACCGGACTAAGTGCTGCAGCTACTTCGGTGCAGTCCGATAAAAAAACAATTTTGGTGGAAAAATTCCCTGCTGTTGGCGGTAACACGATCCGGACTGGTGGACCTATGAATGCTTCTGATCCTGAATGGCAAAATACTTTTGCAGCCTTACCAGGTGAGGCTGCAACATTGAAGGATCTGATGGGAACGCCAGACGAAGAGATCGACCCAGAATATGTGGACGATTTTCATGAACTGCAACGTCAATTGCAAGAATATCTAGATAGTGGTGAGCATTTCTTATTTGATTCTAAGTTGTTGCATGAGATCCAAACCTATCTTGGTGGTAAGCGTAAGGATCTTAAGGGCAATGAGATCCACGGCGACTATAATTTGGTTAAAACGTTGGTTAACAATGCTTTACGATCTGTTAAATGGCTGCAAAGCATCGGTGTACGGTTTGACCCAGACGAGGTCGCAATGCCAGTTGGTGCTAAGTGGCGTCGGGGACATAAACCTTTGGAAAATCAGGGATTTGAATATATTTCAAACTTACAAAGTTATGTCAAAGAACAAGGCGGCCAGATCATTACCGATACTCGTGTTCAGAAATTGTTGCAAGAAGATGGGAAGATCGGTGGTTTACAGGCTACAAATGCTGATGGGCAAGAAGTTATCGTTCATGCAAATGCTGTGATCTTAGCTTCAGGTGGTTTTGCTGCCAATACTAAGATGGTTCAACAGTATAATACCTATTGGACACAGGTCGATGATGATATTGCAACATCAAATTCACCGGCCATGACAGGTGATGGTATCAAACTTGGAACAGACGTTGGTGCCGCTCTTGTAGGTATGGGCTTCTCACAAATGATGCCTGTTTCCGATCCTGTTACGGGTGAACTGTTTAGTGGTTTGCAAGTCCCACCGGCAAACTTTGTTATGGTCAATAACAAGGGTGATCGTTTTGTAGACGAATACGAGAGCCGTGACGTCTTGTCACAAGCTGCGATCGACAATGGTGGTTTGTTCTACTTGATCGCTGATGAAAACATTAAAGGAACTGCTTATAATACAAGCCAGGAAAAGATCGATGAGCAGGTAGAAGCTGGGACTTTATTTAAGGATAATACTTTAGAAGGGCTGGCAAGACAGATCAAAGTTGATCCGGCAGAACTGGTCGATACGATCAAGAAGTATAATTCATATGTTGATGCCGGCCATGATCCTGAGTTTGGTAAAGATGTGTTTGACTTGAAAGTGGAGCAGGCACCTTTCTATGCTACTCCACGTAAACCTGCCTTGCATCATACGATGGGCGGTTTGAAAATCGACTCAGCAGCGCATGTTTTGAACACAAATGGTGAACTGATCTCTGGTTTGTATGCTGCTGGAGAAGTTGCTGGTGGCTTACATGCAGGCAATCGTTTAGGTGGGAACTCACTTGCGGATATCTTTACCTTTGGTCGGATCGCTGCACAAACGGCTGCAAAAGAGCACGAAGAAAGCTTCACTGATGCTACGACTTCACCAAGTCAAGTTTAATAATGAAAGCAAAAACGGGGCTAGGGCAAAACTAGCCTTGTTAAAGAAAGCGGGCTACAGGAATTAATTTTTGATTTCGGTTTTTTATGCGATTATGAAATTTCAAACTGACATAATTATTCTTTAATTCGATAAGAAGACGTAAGCGGAGGTTTTCGAAGTTTTTGAAACCGTAAAAGAAACCACTGAAATTAGTTTTTCTTTTACGAGGATGAATTTACACGTTAATTGCAACATTAAAACAAAATAAGAAATTCACAAGGAAGATTCAAATATAAAATAGGTTTGTCTATAACTTAAAAAATAGCTGTACAAAAAAATCTTTTGACCGAAGGCTTGGCAATTCAAGAAGAAAAAGGGGGGGGCTGGAAAAAGACTACAAGCATTCAGAAAAATAGCTTTGAGATGATAACAAAAACTGCGGTGTAATGGAAGATATAAAATACCATTACACCGCAGTTTTTGTTAGGGCACTATTCTTTTTACTTTTTTCTTACTAAAAGGCTAAATTTTACTAGTGTAAAGTAACTGCAAAAAAGCAGATAGCAATTTGTGTCAATTTATACGCTGCCGGGTGCCAATATTTTATCTATCTGCATGATCCGGCATTCTTTCTTGATAGGAAGTCATTCAATAAATTAGTTAATCTCGAAACACACAGAATAATGGGTACCGCAAAACACACAGAATAATGGGTACCGCATTACTATTATTCTCGGTATACTACAGATAAATAAAGATATACGTAACGCGTGGTGCTAGTTCGTAATAATTCTATTTTCTGTAAAATCAAAAAAGCCTAAATTATAAATAAAGACGGTCAATTCAATTTTTAACCAAAAGCCTACCACTGACCGCGTGAGATTTTTTTCGATTCCATAATCTTCAACTAGGATCGAGAAACGGGATTCGATCGTGCGCCGGAGATCTTTCAAAGCCGGAACATTGTGCTGTTTGGCTCCTTTCATGTTTGAACGGTAAGGTGTCCAGAGCTCATAACCTAGCTCGCCAAAATCTTCTTGTAAGGGCTGTCCCACATAACCGACATCCGCTAAAACAAAGGGACACGGACAGCCTGCGATCAAAGTTGACGCCGCTTGGGTGTCATGTTTAGAGGCCTCGGTGACAGTGTAATTTAAGATATAACCGCTGAGCGAGGTCTCAAAATGAGTCTTAAACCCGTAAAAATACATGTCTTTGGTCGCATTGTAGCCTAGGTCAGCTATGCCGCGGAAAACCTTGGCCCGCTTATTTCTAACTTTTTGGCATAAAGGGTTAGGCAAACTATCAATGATCGCAAACTGTCCTGTTTGCGCATAGTCGCGAGTCAACCCCTGCCGCATGGCCATGACCACTGGGAGAAGACGTTGTGCTCGTCGGTTAAAACGGGAGCGCTCAATGTTCAATTGATGTGGGATGAAGGTCTGTGCCCAGGCAAAGAATTTACGCTGGGAGTGCATCTGTGTAATGACCTGTAAACACAGTAAGGCTAAGATCTGCACATCAGAAACACGAGACTTAGTGGTGTTACGGCGTTGCGAAATATAGCGCGGGCAGTATTTTTGATAAAGCTCAGCACAAAGAACTTTAAGTTGAGCTAAATTGACTTGTAAATTATGTCGTTTTTGTTTAAACTTTAAGTGGTCCAACAAGATCAGGTCTCCTTTGTTTAAGTCACTTAAGAGTCTAACCTTGTTGGGCTTTTTTTGTAAAATTTTGTACTAAATAGTTGAATGTTACGAACTAGCACCACGCGTATACGTAGTATTCAAAAATTGGTAGAATATTAGGTATATTTTTTTATGTTACGTTTCTTGACAATTCAAGGTCTAAAAACGATACTTACCGCTTCCTACTGTTGTGACTGTGCCATCCCATAAATGAATCTTGGCGGTCGTATTACAAGGGACATTTACCATTAGCGACAACTTATTTTTTTTGATTTCCCACTCACATTCGAGCAAGCCATTTTTAGAAAAAAAGGACCGCTTTGCTTTGCTAATCCCTAGTAGACTGATCGATCTAGGTACTTTGATATCGAATGTTTGATAACCGGGAGAAGTTGGGAAAACTCCCCCGACATATCTATATATCCAGTCATCAACACAGCCAAAAGCATAATGATTGAAGCTGACCGCTAAAGGTTCATCATTTTCATCATAAGAGAACCAACTTTCCCAAATAGTCGTTGCTCCTTTGCTCACTTCATAGAGCCAAGAAGGACATTTATCATTTAAAAGTAGTTGATAGGCGCTGTCTTCATTTCCACTATTACATAACGCATCAAGAATGAAAGGTGTTCCTAAAAAGCCGGTGTCTAAACAGCCATCATTTTTTTTGATCTGCTGAACTAATTGTTGTCCAACAGTCTTGATAAACTTATCAGGTACCAAATTGAAAGCAAGCAATAGGACCGAAACACCCATGAACTCGCTTCTTACTTTCCCATCATCTGTCAGCAGTGCAAATTGAATCGTTTTTTTCATGTTTTTTGAAAATTCTTTATACCGCTGAGCATCTGCATTCTTGCCTAAAATTTCGGCAATTTTTGAAAGCAACAAGATCGAATTGTACCCAAACATGGATGCGACAGGATCTTTTGTGCCATTTACTGCTTTTAACAGTAAATCGATATCATAGCCTTTTTTGGATAGACTAGGGATCAACCAATCCCCCCAGTGGAAACCGGTATCCCAAAGGTACTTGTCGTCGTCTTCAGTACCAAATGTCCCGCGATGTTTTGTGCAAGAATCAATAATATATCCAACCCAGGCTTTCATAGACCGATATTGTTTTTTTAAAACATCTGTATTTCCTGAAACCTCATACATCGCCCAAGGAATCATTATAACAGCATCACCCCAGCCGGCAGAACCTACGGCACCATCATTATGGAAAAGATCACCAAGAGCAGCAGCCGTGTCAGAATAAAGATGATTGTTTGGAACTGCAAATGGTACGGCACCGTTTTGAGCTTGGTCAGCATTTAAACTAATCAGCCAGTTTTCTAAGAAGGCATTGACATCTTGGTTTTGCAGAGCAGTCTTAGCATAAATGGCAATATCCCCGGTCCAACCGGCTTTTTCACGCTGAGGGCAATCCGTTGGGATCGAGAGCATATTTGCCCGTTGGGACCAAATAGTATTTTCATATAATCTATTGATACGTTCGTCTGAACATTCAAAGCTACCGACAGACTGATTATTCGTTGAAAGAGCTAACGCTTCAAAATCTTCTGGTATTATCTTATACCCTTCAGGTGCAGACACTTTAAGAAAGCGAAACCCTTGGAAGGTAAAATGCGGTTCATATACTTGCTCGGTCCCATTTGAAATATATTTTGTCCGTTGTTCGACCCCTTTACCAATATCGCCGCCTTCGAGAATTGTATTGAAATAATTCCCAGCTTTATCAGTGGCTTCAAAATGATCTAATATGAGTTCCTCATCAGCTTTTAAATGAGTTTTTACTCGAACAATTCCAGCCATGTTCTGACCGAAATCGATAATTGTTTCTTTTTTGGGAGAAACGTAGATCTTTGTTGGCGCTAGTGTTTCGACGATTCCAATACCATCAGATACCTGTGCCTTTAGCAGATCATTTGTAAAGGAGCGAATCACACAATTTTCCCATTTTGTTTCTTCATTTATTTCTTCTCGAGCATCATATATTTCTCCCCCATATAAATCAGAAGAAATAATGGGCCCCTTAGTACATTGAGTCGTTTCATCAGAAGATATCCAGCGTGTGCTGCCGTCTGTAAACTTCAATTTAAGGGCAAATTGTAAGGCATGATATTTGTCAGACAATTCTACCTGCATCATGTTTTTTATAGAACAATACCATCCGTCACCGACGGTCACGCTCAATAAATTTTCCCCTTTTATGATTTTCTCAGTCAAATCATAATTTTGATAAAAAAGAACTTTATCAAATGAAGAGTATTCTGTCGCTAACTTGCGCTCATTCAACTTTTCATCATTGATCGTAAACTCATATGCCCCATGAGATGTCATGTACAACATTGCTTTGATAGGCTCTTCATCAATTTGAAATTCATGCTTAAAATAAGTTGCCCGTGGTTGATTGCCAAAACCAACTTCTCGTTTTGTTATCGGATTTTTTTCAGAAACCCAGTTTGCCCCTGTCTCTTTGAAGGGAAGACCAAAAAAGGCGGTTTCAAAAGTACTAGTTTCTTCAGTAGTATCCCCATAATTGTCAGTCACGACTAAATTCCAAGAATAAGTTTCACAGCTTTCCAATTTATCCCCATCGTATTCAATAAAATCATTCTTATCAGACTGAACCGTCTGCGAATCCCAGACAATTAAATTTTCTGAATCAAACACCTGGATTCGGTATGCTTTTTGAAAGGTGTTTTCTTTGTCGCTCTCCAAGACCCATGAAAAATATGGGTTGCGATCTAGTGCAATATGACTGTCCCGATGTAGTGTTTTTAAATGTGTTAATTTCAATTTTTCAACCTCTTTCTTGTCTACAAATTATTATTCGCTACGTCTTCAATAAACTGATCAATTTGTTTCCAAGCTGCTTGTCCCTCAGGGATTGTTGGCGCAATGATATAAAAGGTATGAAACATCCCAGGGTATTCAATGAATTTGACTTCTATCCCAGCTTTTTTTGCTTTATTTACTATTGTTTTACTGTCAGATAAGAGTAATTCATCACCGCCAGTTTGAATCAACATAGGTGGCATACCTTTGTAGTCTCCATAAATAGGAGAAATATATGGATTGCTTTTATCCCCATCTCCAGCGTAAGCAACAGGTACCGGATATCTAGGAGCTTTTTTGCCCGGACGCGTCCCAAAAAATGCATCCACATGAATTTTTGTCTTATACGATGCCCCGGTGGCAGTCAAATCAGCCCAAGGCGAAGAAAGAACCAAGGCTTTGGGTACTTCTTTACCCTCATCACGTAATTTCAGTGTCATCGCTAACGAAAGTCCACCACCGGCTGAATCACCGCAAACAATGATATCTGATGCCGTATACCCCTGATCTAAAAGCCATTGATAACCATCAAGTGAATCATCCAAAGCCGCTGGGAAAACAGCAGTACTAGCCGTCCGATAGTCAAGTGAAAAGACAGCTGCATCTTGGTAAGCTTTAGAATATTTCACAGCCATATCGTTATATTGATTCATAAAGCCTGCAATATACCCGCCGCCATGAATTTGATAAATAATACGCTTGCTCTTATTACTATTCTTAGTCAGCAGATAGCCTCGGGAATTCCTTAATTTGATTTCTTTATTTTTGTACCCCTCTGGTACTTCCCATGACTCAAACTTATATGGTTCTGCAGCCTCTTTTACACCTTGTTCTAAAATATTTGTCATTGAAACTCCTGAATATTGCATCACGGTTCTGATTATGCCATTTTCTGTGTTCCCAAAAAATGAAACATCCTTGTTTTTTCGTGTCACGTTTGCAACAGGAATCAATACCGCTATAAGTAACAGCCAAGCTACCGGTTTGTTCCATCCTCGTGGGTCAACTTTTAACCGTAAAGTAAAAAAAGCAGCAAATATAGCAAATGTTAACAGGTAAAAAATCGGTGTTACTTTCAGTATCCAAGCAAATAATAGATACAGACTGGCTACAATGATCAATCCGATACAAAAAGCCAAAGGAAAACGTTTATGCATTTTTTATCCTTTCTAATCAAAACTCCTTCAACAAAAATTAAATATAATCGTCTAGTCTAAATAAAATACATTGGATTAACGTATCAGTAAAAAGTTCATGTTTAAATCATACTTTCTTTTGATATAATAATCAGTACGAAAAATCATTCAATATATGTTAAAAAGTAAGGATTGAAGCAATGTTTTAAACCAACTACGGTCAGTTACAGGTAATAATATTATGATTATTTGACTCTACAAAAAATTATCCCGAAAAATCATCTGCGTGGCTTAAACGGGATCCCTAAACTGTTCGGAGCCTGCAAAAGTATTCATCACTTTACACCTACCTCATGAAAGGAAAAGGGAACTATTAGATTAAAACAACCGGCGCCGGAACGTACACTTTAGCGCCCACCAGGTTTAATTTGCTGTGGATGAAAGATATTTTACAAGTTCCTTCATTTGGAGTACTAAAGTTACGAATATTTTGTCATTACTAGTGACAAATAGTCTTATACAATGTTATTCAAAAAAAATAATGGAGGTTACGCAATTATGAAAACAGAATTAAAAAATAGAATTATGCGACACACGGAAAACCAAGTCCCAACCTTACTGAAATACATAAAAAACATCTACGACGTTGACCTATCAACAATTAATGATTTTCTTCGTTTTGCAAGAGAACATAAAGAATCCCACTTGCCCGATAAATTATTTCAATCAAATAAAAAAAATAAAAATGTGAGCATAAGTATTCATGATAGTATCTTTAACGGCCTGCTACATTACCACGATTTTTTTGAACTAATATATGTATCAGAGGGAAATATTGTCGAGGAAGTAGATGGGATTCAGTTATGTCTCCCTGAGGGCTCTATTTGTATCCACAACCCAAATGCACTGCATAAAATAGTCAAATGTGATCCAACAGACTGCCTCATCAATATTGCAATAAAAAAAGAGACATTTGAGAATGAAGTTTTTTTACCAGTTTTTCACGAGAAGTCTCTAAATCACTTTTTCTTAAAATTTACAACTATGAAAAAAGGCCCTAACTTTATGGACTTTCCATATAAAAGTGAGCAAGTTGATGCAATTCTCAATCTTCTAATCACAGAATTCTTAGATCCGCAGTCCAATGAGCGATTAGTTTCGTCATTAGTTTTTGTTTTATTTGGTGTTTTGTTGAGGGAGTACCAACCCGATGAATTTTCTGATGAACTCCTAACGTACCTGACAGACCATCTTTCAGATGCTACCTTACGAGGCTGTGCTAGTCATTTTAACTATCATGAAAAATATTTTTCAGAAAGAGTAAAGAGACGCTTGGGCAAATCTTTTATTAAACTTCTCACAGAAATGAGAATGAGAAGAGCAACTGATTTACTTAATTATACTTCTGACTCAGTGGCCGATATTTCTTTTCAACTGGGATACCAAAATCCTTCTGTTTTTTACAAAAATTTTAAGAGATACCTTAAAATGACTCCTTCTAACTATAGACACTCAAGAAAAAGAGTGCCACATATAACATAATTACGAGTAAACTTTATAAATTATGCCCTGTTGTTTTTGAGTAAGCATATAGTCAAATGCTATGAGTGGGGATTTTTTGGGTAGGTTTCAAAAAATCTCCACTCATTTTTGACGGAATGGAATTTCACACAGCGAGCGGGGGCAAAGTCCACTCATAGTTGCTGTCATGCTAGCTCAGCTTGTGAGTGTGGGCGACGTCCACGAACTAGGGGGTACTATAAGGGAGACTAGTAGCAAGGTTAAGGTAAGAGTTTTCCTAAGGAGAGGGGGCCGTTTGATGTCAGTTTCAGATGCCGTTCAGCTAATGTTGATGTTTGGTACATTCCTTTATTGTGGCCTTGATTGCTTTAGTAGGTGGATTGATTAGAAATCAGCAAAAAAATAACCGTATTAGACGGCTCTATATGGGAAAGCCTGTTCATGTAGGACTTCCTTTTTTGATCCACGTTATCGCAAGACGATAGCTCACTTATGACCATTTTAAAACCACTTGGTGATATTTTTAGAAACTTACGTTCAATTCAAGGTTAAAAAACAGGTAAAAGTAAAGGGGGAAAATAGTTATGAATAAAGATCTAAAGATTATCACGGAGCGTATGATCATCTTGTTCAAGCGGCAGTCGCGAACTCGGTACTGGTTAATAATTGCTAACGATTCTTATGATCAGACATATAACGTTTTTTAACAGTCAATGAGTAGTCTACCAGCGACTTAAATCGATTCCCTTACATACGTTAACTAACAATGGTTTAGCTGATTTAGAAAAGCTGTTAAAAAGTTTACGTGAAACGGTTAAATTAACAATTGAATTTGTGGGTTTTACCGGGGTAAGACGGTCCCAGAACCAAAAGCTCATTTAAAAGAAGCGGTTTTTGCTTGAATAGCAGAAAAATAATCAATGACGTGCACTCCCAAAGTTATGACTTTAGAGGTGCACGCCATTGATTATTTGGTAGTTACCAAAGTTTTACCTACTGCTTGCTTGAAAACAGGTTTAGAATGCGTCTCTCAAACATCAACTTAACAAAAAAGCGCCTTTGTTAGATGTTTTTTAATTCTGACAAAGGAAAAGCCAGTGACTTGAGAAGCTGGCTGTACATAAGGGTTTATAGCCCTGGTGCAAACCACCTGCTTTACGGGTGGTTATTTTGCTAACGGATCTTTTAAACTGTACCAGATAAATAGGTAGCGTATAATGAGAATTAAAGTAATTCATATAAGGGGTTGTCTAGCATTGACATTAACGATTTCTGATATTTTTAGTGAAACAACACATACGCCTTTGAAGCATCCTTTTGTTACAGCTAAACATACAGTCAAGGACATTGCTGCTATTGGGGTGACGATCAGCTTGAGTAATGGCTTGGAAGGACACGGGGCTGCAACGGCTAACGAGGTAGTAACAGGTGATACTTTGGGATCGGCAATGGTCGTGATCAATGATGTTTTAAAGCCCCAATTGTTGGGGCAGGATTTTACAGCTTGGGAAGCGTTATTGTCGAAATTACAAGGTGCGATCAAAAACAATGGGCCAGCAAAAGCTGCCTGTGAGATAGCTTTATATGATTTGAGAGCACAGCTTTTTCAAGTGCCGCTTTACCAGTATTTGGGTGGTAGCAGCAATCGAATTGCGACAGATTTTACGATCGGGATCAGTCAACCTGAGGCTATGGTCAAAGAGGCCGTAGAAAAAGAAAAGGCGGGTTTTAAGGCACTTAAGATCAAAGTTGGCGGAGCTGATGTGGCTCAAGAGGTCGAGCGGATCCAGCTGATAGCTGAATCGACTAAAGCCACAACGCGTTTACGGATCGATGCTAACCAAGCTTGGAATGCTAAAGGCAGCTTAGCGTTAATCAGCCAGTTGAATAATTTGGCAGACCGAATTGACTTTATCGAACAACCAGTTGATGCACATGATATTGCGGGACTCAAGCGGGTCACTGAAAATTCTGAACTGCCGATCATGGCTGATGAAAGTGTTTTTTCTCCGATGGATGCACTAAATCTTTTACAGCAGCATGCGTGTGACTATATCAATATTAAGTTAATGAAAACTGGTGGGCTTTCTCAAGCAGAAGAGATCAATCATTTATGTGAGCTTTACGGCGTTAATTGTATGATCGGCTGCATGATCGAATCAGCCAGTGGGATCGCAGCTGCCGCAGCTTTTGCAGCCGCTCATAGAAATGTTAGATTTGCTGACTTAGATTCCGTGTTTATGGCTGATACAACCGACGAAGAACAACCATATTCCTTGGCAGAAGACATATTTATCTTAAAGGAGCATCCGGGACTGGGCTTCGTATAAGTTATATAAAAACTACGCCAGACGTTCGTCTTAGCGTAGTTTTTTGTATTTAAGATTTACATTTTTATTAATGGAATTGCATCCCACCGTCTACTTCGATCGTTTGTCCGGTGATATAGTTTGAATCAGGACCAGCTAAGAAGGAAACAGCAGCAGCTACATCTTCTGGTTCAGAAAGACGATTTAAGGCAATGTCTTTGGCAAATGTTTGCATCCCCCAGTCATCATCTTTGCCAGCGTTTTGTCCGACTTGGTGAGCAATGTCATACATCATAGGGGTTTTCACGATCCCAGGTGCGTAGGCATTGACTGTAATGTTTTCACTTGCCAGATCGCGGGCCGCTACCTGAGTTAAGCCGCGAACAGCAAATTTTGTGCTGCTGTACAGCGAAAGATTAGGGTTACCTACAACACCGGCCTGTGAAGTTGCATTGATTATCTTGCCGCCGTTGTTGTTTTTTCTAAATTGTTCAATAGCTGCTTGGATCCCCCAAATGTCACCAGCAACATTGATGTGATAAACTTTGTCGAAGGATTCCGGAGTGATCGTTTCGATCGGAGTTGTTGGTCCGAGGCCGGCGTTGTTGACCAAAACATCAAAGCTGCCTAACTTGTCGGCTACTTCTTTAACCGCAGCAAAGAAATTTTCTCTGTCAGAAACATCTACTTTAACGCTAATAGCTGTTCCGCCATTTTTTTCAATATCAGAAGCAACTTCATTCCCTTTTTCTTCATTTAAGTCAGCAATTGCGACTGCGAAACCATCTTTACTTAAACGGCGGGAAATTGCTTCCCCGATCCCTTGTGCTCCACCTGTGATCATTGCAACTTTTTGTGCCATTATAAAACCTCCAAAATTTATATTTAAACGCTTACATTATAACACATAAACTCTAGTTAATATAAGGATCATACTTTTGTTAAGGATGAGAATACCTCTCGCAATGATGGTTCTTTTCAGATATATAAAAAATCTCCCAAGTTAGTTAAGAGCAAACTTAACCGTCCTGAGAGATAATAGGCAAACACATTAGGTCAGATCAATTTGGCCTCTTCAAGCAATTCACCGATCCAAGTTCCTTTAACCTTTTCTAGGCCTTTGTTTTTGACAAATCCTGGAATTGGCAAGTCATTATCAGTGAGTTTTTGCTTGTCATTTAGATAATACATTGATTTTAAGAGTTCACGAATATCATAAATTGAATTGAAAACTTCCGGCACACCACGATCAACATTTAGTAAACTATAAACTGATTCCATGGCTGTTCTGATCGAATATTCTGTCGTGAAAACTGTATCACGTGTTGGTGATTCTGCAAAGTTACCGATAAAGGCCAGATTATTTGAACCAGCTGGGACAACGTCTGGACGGTCACCTTTAACACGTGGCATGAAATATGAAGTAATAAATGGCATGTATACTGGGTTAGTGTTGATCGAATCTTGCTTAGCTAATTTAGTGATTAATGTTTGTGGCACACCTAAGTGATAGAGCCATTCCTCAGTGATCTCTTCACCAGTACAGTCAACCACGTTTTTCTTGATATAGTTACCCGGCGTGTCTGAATATAAAGCATAGATCCAAACGGTAGTTTCATTTTCTTTTTGATCTTTAAAGTGTGGTTGACGATGAATGCAGAAACTCATCATCCAATTTGAATCTTTGATAGTAATGATCCCACCAGTGTTAACTTTGCCATCGTGTAGATTACGTTTAGTTAAACGTTCAATATAAGGTTCTATGGCTGGATTTTTAATAGTTGCTGTGGCTGAAATATGCCATGATTTTTCTGGTAAGTCTTGGTAAAAGACTTTAGGATGGCCAAATTCAGAAGACTGTTCTGCTAAATTTTCCCATAATTTCCAGCTTGGCCCTGGTTCATCAGTGATTTCTGCTGGTGTGTGATGGTCACCATAAGTGGAACTTTCAGTGATCGAACCATTTGTGACAAAGACAATATCATTGTCGGACAACGGGATCTCTTGTGGTGAACTATCGACTGTTATTTGTAATTTTTTAGCGTGTTTTTCGCCGTTTTCAGTGTCAACGATAACGTTGTTAACGATAGTATTGAATTGGAAATCAACACCATGATCTTCCAAATATTTGACAATTGGCAAAGTCATTGAATCATATTGGTTATATTTATTAAATTTAAGGGCAATAAAGTCAGGTAGACCATCAATATGATGAATAAAACGCATGCAGTAACGGCGCATTTCAATGGCTGAATGCCATTTTTCAAAGGCAAACATTGTGGCCCAATAATACCAGAAATTAGACTCAAAAAATTCTTCAGAAAAATATTCTTCAATTGTTTCTGTGCCTAATTTTTCTTCAGGTGTCATGATTAACTTGATGATTTCTTTAGAAGTTTTACCTAAGGTATAATTGCCATCATCAGGAACCTCGTTACCACGGTTGTAGATCATGCGACAATTGGACGAATTCGGGTCATCTTTATCGAGCCAGTAGAACTCATCTAAATATGAAGCTCCTGGAACTTCGAGTGATGGGATCGAGCTATACATATCCCACATACATTCGAAGTGGTTTTCCATTTCTCGACCACCACGTGTTACAAAACCAATATCAGGTTTCTTAGCACCGTCTAAAGAACCACCTGCAATTGGTAATTCTTCAAAAATATGGATCTGTTCGCCAGGCATTTGTGCATCTCGGACTAAAAAAACACCAGCAGCAAGGCCGGCTAAGCCTCCACCAACGATATAGGCAGATTTATGATCGACATCTGCAGGTTTGCGAGCATGAACAAGAGCTTCGTAATTTCCATTTGAATAGTACATTAAATAGATCTCCTTTCCTTTATCGACTTACAATATCCATTATAACTGCAATTCGTATTTTTTTCATAGATAAACACTCCATGGTTCACCAGCTTTAAGAAAAATTTTAAGCAGGTTATTATAAAAATAATAAAGGTAAGAAAGGGGCTTAGTTATGAAAAATGTAGTCTTTTTCGGACTTGGTAGAGACTCAGTGTATTCGCAGACAATAAGGATCGATGATAGTGTAGAAATAGCGGGCCAAGGCAGCTAGGACGCTCGTTTTAATTTCCTTGAAAACAAAAGGCCTATCTCCGGTTGAATACCGAAAACAGGTCTTAACAAGTTAAAACTTATTTAAATGTCTAACTTTTTTGTTGCACTTCAAATTGGTCATCAATTTCTGAGTTCTTTTGGTCTTAGAAAAAATCTTGTTAATGTTCAGACAGCCATGATTTGAGCAAAGTAACATATTCTTCGTGGTGCTCAACGAATGGCATGTGACGGCTATTTTGAAATAAATTCCACTTAGCGTTTGGTAAATGGTCGTACATTGTTTTAGCAACTAGCGGTGTGCAAAGGTCATCTGTTCCGTTGGTGATCAAAGTAGGAATACTGATCTCAGCTAATCTGTCTGTATATTCATAATCATGTAAAGTACCAGTAGGTGTATATTCGTTAGGGCCCCAGGCAGTCAGATAAGCTTGTTGACCATTAATTTTTTCCCGACGTAAGGGTTCAGGTGAATCTTTGGTGACGGGCGCAGTTGCATGGAGAGTCATGTAATGATCGTTAGCTGCCAAATAAGCTTGGGCAGAATAATCCCCCTTTTTTTCAGCGGTAGCGATGGCTTGTTGCTCAGCTTCAGGCAAATATTTGATCATTCGGTGTTGTTCACTTGCCCATAATTTTGTTGAAGACAAAGTGCTGGATAGTATCAAACTTTGAACTCCTTGGGGTTTTGTTTCCAGCAAATACATAATGGCTAACATTCCTCCAAAGGATTGACCTAATAAGTGGACACGATCTAAGTGCAAGTAATTGCGTAATGCGGTTAATTCAGCGATCCAAGTTTGAGCCTGCCATAATTTGGGTCGATCGGGAGCTGATGAGTAGCCGCATCCGAGCTGATCATACATTATTAATTGAAAACCAGCTTCTGCCAGGTCATCTAACATTTCAAAATAATTGTGGGATGAACCTGGCCCGCCATGTAATAGTATCAACGGAGAAGTGTTATTTTTTGCCTCACCGATAATGCGATAGTAAGTCTGATAGCTATGAAATGGCATGTAGCCTTCCGTAATTTTCATTTGCGACCTTCACTCCTCGTGTTTTTATTCTATATATATAATTTTTATTCTAAATTAAAATGATCTCATTGCCCAGGCCATTTTATTATTTGCTGAAATTGTGGTAGTTATTCAGTGAGAGTATTAACTTGCCTCTAACAGCAAATTTTCTTTCAACTGTATATTTTTGAAGCCGGCCAGTATTTTTTAACTCTGTTGGTGTGAAGATCAACTCACTATCATGTCGAACTGAGCGGTAAATAGAATATAAAACCAATAAACAAACTATCGTTAAAGGTAAACCAGCCATCACAGACATAGTCTGAATGACTTCAAAACCGCCGACAAGAACTAAACTAAAGGCGAAAAACAAGAAGACAAAGACCCAACTCATTCGATTAAAACGACTGGGTTCTTTACCGTATAAAGGTGTGCTTGTAAAAGAGGAAAGCACATAAGCAGCACCAGAAATAGTAGTTGCTAAGAAAATAAAACAAGAAATAGCATAAAAGATCAGCATTATTTTTTTAAAAGGTAAAGTTGAGATCAAAGCAACGATCACGTCTGCTTGGCTTTTGTTATTTAAAACAGCAACCAGATCCAAGGTACCGTTTTTTTGCAACCATAAACCATAACCACCTAAGACTGCATGGAACAGCAGACATCCCGTGACACCGTAAGTCAACATACCAAATAGTATCTGGCGGATCGTTTTGCCACGAGAGATACGTGAAATAAAGGTTCCCATTAGCGGCATAAAAGTCAGCCACCAGCCCCAATAAAAAATAGTGTCCTGTTGTGTCGGACTAGGTTTCACATTAGTAGAAAGTGGTATAAATTTTTGTACCAGGACTCCAAGGCTTTTTGTCCAGTCCGTGATGAGATCGCGAGTCGGCCCCGCAAATAAAATAACGAGCAAAAACGCAATGGCTAAATAAATATGAGCCATACTTAGGCGGTCGATCCCACCATTTAACCCTTTGTAGACTGTCAGACCGAGAAGAACAAAAAGAACTGAAAATATCCCTAGCTGCAACCAAATGCTGTTTGGAATGTTAGTGATAGCAGAAAAGACCGTTGAAGTCCGAGGTACCTCCATGCCAATGGAAGACCCTAAGCCGCCAATAATTCCGATCACGACAAGGAAATCGATAATAGTACGACTTAATTTTTTAACCTTACTATTTCCCTGCAAGAAAGAAAAATTATCACTCAACTTTTGTGTTGGCTTGTTTTTTCTATAGGTAACGTAGCCGATCAAAATGGCTGCCGGGGCAAACATCATCCATGCCAAAGGTCCCCAATTAAATTGAGATAGTGCACTTGAAGCGATATAGGCGGGATCAGAGTATGGCTTTAAGCCAAAGGGAGGAGTTTGAATAAACTCTAAAGGGTCAGTAATACTTAACATCATGATACTTGCATCAATACCGGTTGCGAAGACCATGGAACCCCATTTGAAATTACTATACATAGGTTTGTCGTTGGGTTTACCTAGCTTAATGTTACCGTAACGGCTGAATGCCAGCCATAGTAGAAAAATAAAATTAACAATGAAAACTAAGAGATAAAGCCAACCAAACCTAATGTTGATCCAGCTTAAGATATGTGCCAATGGTTGTTGTAAGCGGTGGCCACCGAGCATTAAAAATAAAGCAGTTAGTCCAAATAAAGCAATAACGGGTAAAAAAATGTGTTTATCTATGGCTTTATGAGATAAAATAATAGATCCTCCTTAAGATAACAGGGTGAAGTGAAGCGTTTAGAAGGCGAGCATATCGTGCTTGGAACTGATAGTGCGCATTTTGCACTATAAGGCCCAAGTAGGAAAGATGGAGAATTTTAGTAATTTGTTGAATAATTAAACTTTCCTTCATACAGTTTTAGACACACAAATAGCGTTGTTGCATCCGTCCACTGACGACTTGCAACAACGCTATTGCAACAAATTGCCGAGCTTCATCCGTAAATGAATTTCGCTTTTATTATACATCGTTAAACGTTTTTGTTAAGAGATAATAAGAAAAAAGTGATGGGATATTTTAAAATACCGTTTTCTTTTTAGATTTGGTGGAATAATGAACAGAGTGGTTGCTTTTTTACCCGTATGTTTGTTACAACATACATAGAGGGAGAAAGATATGTAGCTCCTTCAGATCATCTAAGGAGGGCTTTTTATGCGTGAGGTAAGAGGATTACCAAATGAGGATGTTAGGACGAAAATCACTGAAAGTAATGTTAGTGAGTATTATGTGGCAGATATGCTAGGTTTGAGTTTTAGTGGTTTTGAAGATTTGATGGCTCGGCCATTAAGTCCGCAAGATCGAAAAGCTGTCTTGGATGCTGTTCGTGAAGCAGAAAAAACGACGATGATCGACGCTTAGAATAAAAAATAATAATAGTTTAGATTTTGAAAGTCCTTCTTTGCAAGCAGCAAGGGAGGACTTTTTTGGCCATACTTCGATCATACTTATTATAGTTGAGGACAGAAAATAAGATCATACAAGAATTGGTTTTTAGCATAGTTTCCTAGTAAAGAAAACTAATTATTGTTTTTTACCTATGTTCCATGATATTTTAAGCGAAATATTGTAAAGTAGAGTTAATTGGTAAAATCAGACAAGATAGGTGAATATTATGAGTGATTATATTAAAGATATCCGCAATAAGGTCGGGCACATGCCTATCATTTTAAATGCTGTCGCAGGTGTGATCGTTAATGATAAACATCAGATCTTATTACAGGAGCGGACTGATACACATAATTGGAGTCTCCCAGGCGGCTACGTGGAATATGGAGAAACCTTTTTAGAGACTCTAGGACGGGAAATGAAAGAAGATAGTGGGTTGGAAGTTGAAGTAGCTGATATGATCGGTACTTTTGAACAGGGATTTACTACATATCCAAATGGAGACCAGGCTCAAGTTATTAGTAGGTTGTATCTAGTAGAGCCGGCTGGCGGAGCACTTTTACAAGAACCAACCGATGAAACTTTGAGTTTGAAATATTTTTCTTTTAGTGACTTACCACCACTCTTGAATCAACAGAATATGGATATGATCAAAGCGGCAGCAAAGTATTTCCATGAAGAATTTTAGGGATGGTTTGAACTAAATAATAAACAGAAAGATAGGCGTATGAAATAAAAATGGTAAAAAAGAAGCATCTAGCTCAATGGCAGAAGAATATGTATATGTTATGGCTTGGGAATTTTGCGACCGGAGCAGGTTCTAGTATGAGTTTGCCTTTTTTGCCCTTGTTTGTCAGTACCTTAGGAAATTTTCCTAAATGGGAATTGACCTTATATGCGGGGCTGGCTTTTTCTAGCACTTTTTTAAGTCAGGCGATAGTTTCTCCTTTATGGGGGAAATTGGCCGATAAGACGGGACGTAAGCCGATGCTGCTGCGGGCGGCGATCGGAATGACGATCACTGCGACATTGACAGGTTTTTCGACTAATGTATGGATGTTGATCGCGTTACGATTGATCCAGGGAGCTTTTTCAGGGTACATAAATAATGCATATGCTTTGATCGCAAGTGAAGTTCCTCGTGAATATAACGGTAAAACGATGGGAACTCTAACAACTGGTGCCGTTGGCGGGCAATTGATCGGACCAATTTTTGGCGGGATAATTGCTGGTGTATTAGGTTATCGGATCCCATTCTTTCTTTTTGGCGCTTTGATGCTTGTTGCTACTTTGGTAACATTATTTGGTGTTAAAGAAGATTTTACTCCTGTTGAAAGTAACAGCCAGCAAGAAAAACATAGTGTCTTTGCAGATATCAAAAACATTCATATTGTGTGGGCAATGTTTATTTCGTCAATGTTGATCCAAGCCGCAACTAATTCTATCAATCCGATAATTAGTCTGTTTGTGCGGCAGCTGATGCATGGTCGTGGTAATGTGGCGTTTGCCAGCGGTGTTGTTGCCGCCTTGCCTGGGATCGCTACACTGTTAGCTGCTCCGAGGTTGGGACAATTGAGCGATCATATTGGTGCAAAAAAAGTTTTGCTTGCTGGTCTCTTCTTATCCGGAGCTTTATTTTTCCCGATGTATTTCGTACAAACCGTCATCGTCTTAGGCGTTTTACGGTTTTTCGTTGGGATTGCTGATGCAGCCTTGATGCCTGTTACTCAAACGGTCATGTCATTAAATACACCACCGACTTCAGTTAGCCGGATATTTAGTTATAACCAGTCCTTTCAAGCTATTGGATCAGTGGTCGGACCGATGCTGGCGTCTGGTGTTGCAGGTATTTTAGATTATCGTTACGTTTTTATTATGACGACATGTTTAGTTTTGATCAATTTAAGTGTAGTAACGTGGGCATATCATAAAGACAGTTAGTGACTTAGTAGTTAGGCATTTTCCAACTTGTTTCACTCTACTTTACGAAAGGATGGATATAAGTATGAAAAAGAAGCTGATTTTGTTCGATGTTGATGGGACTTTGGTGGATAGCTATCCGTATTATGAGAAGATAATGTTAGCTACTTTACCGAAATTTGATATAAACCCAAGCCAAGCACAGCTAAGCCGTGCGTTTACTATGACTGCTAAACAAGAGACTGAGTATTTTAATATTCCAGAAGACAGGATAAATGAATGGTTTGCGGAATATGATCATGCCGCTCAGAGGGTCGAACTACAACCAGAGGCTTACCCTGAAGTGGATGCTATGTTTGAGCATCTCCTATCTGAACCCGAAGTGAAATTGGGCATCGTTACATCGCGGTCCACAAAAGACGCACAAGAAAATTTACAGTCGTTTTGGTGGTTTAAAAAAATGACATTGGTCGTCACTTCAAGTGATACTAAGCATCCCAAACCGTCGGCAGAACCAATTCAGTTTGCTTTAAATAAATTAGGCTATAAAAAAGAAGATGCACTTTATATTGGTGACGCTGATACTGATGAAAGCTCAGCTTTGCAGGCGGATGTTTCGTTTGGCGGAGCTTTATGGGGAACAGGAACCAGGGAAAACTTTAAGTCTGAACCACTGCTGTTCGATTCTCCTACTGATGTAACGCTCATCGTTTAAGTAAACGAGATATATCCTGAATAATGAGATGCTTTCTTTGTGGTAGGTGCAAAAATGGACTTCTACTATGAGGAAAGTTTTTGTATGCGATAATGTTCGATATTGATATTTGGTTAGAGTTTAAGATTATATTGTAAATGGGATACTAAAAGGTTGTTTAGTGGATGTTGAGACGGAGGAGGGATTATAATGTAACAATATTGGAGTTGGGTCCGCAAGATAAGTGATATTGTTTTTCCAACTTCAAGACTACATTGAGAAAAACGCAGTAGGGGGGTTAAACGGGCTTGTTACGTTCTGTTTTCATAGTCAAGCCACGCAAGCCCGGACTTTCCGCCTAATAGCACCCACTATCATGGCGCGAAAACCACAAGCCATAACAGCAGGTCTTGTTAGTGCTCGCTTCTTCTCGCTTGTTTTCGCTCTGTTTATAGTCGAGCTACAGCAAGCAAGAAGTTCCGCCTATCCAGCTCTAGCATCACATCGCTGAAAAGCGCGCTATAATGCCAGAGCTCGATAGTGCTCGCTTCTTCCCGCTTGCTTTCGCTCTGTGTTTTAAATTGGAGGTTTTTTTATGAAGGCAATTGTGATCGATCATTATGGTGAACCTGAAGAGTTGCATGAAATGGAACTGCCGACTCCTGAGCTTGCTGAAGATGAAGTGTTGATAGAAACTAAGGCAACGAGTGTTAACCCGATCGATTGGAAGAGTCGGCGTGGTTACTTGCAGGAAAAATATCCGTGGAAATTTCCGGTCGTGCTTGGCTGGGATATCGCAGGAGCTATTACCCAACTTGGTTCGGAAGTCACAGGATTTCATGTCGGTGATGAAGTTTTTGCGCGGCCAGATATTTATACCGATGGTACCCGAGGAACATATGCAGAATTCGCAGCGGTAAAAGCTGATAAAGTAGTCTTAAAACCTCAAAATATCTCTTTTGATGAAGCAGCAGCAATTCCTTTAGCTGGTTTAACAGCTTGGCAAGTGATAGTCGATCGTTTGCAGGTGAAAAGCGGAGACAAGGTTTTGGTTGAGGCAGGAGCTGGCGGTGTAGGCATGTTTGCCATTCAAATTGCCAAACATGTTGGAGCTTACGTAGCCACGACTGCCAGTGCACAAAGCAAAGAACTCTTAGAAAAATTAGGTGCAGATGAAGTGATCGATTATCATAAGAACAAAATCACTGATGTTTTATCTAATTATGACGCAGTGTTTGATACTATTGGTAATCTATCTGAAGGGCTAGAAATTTTGAAGCCAACTGGTCAACTGGTTACGATCGACGGGGATCCAACTGAAGAACAACAAAGTGGTAAACCTTTTGCCTCAGACTGGTGGTTACAAACAAATGGTCCGGAGTTGGAAAAACTTGCTGAGTTAGTTAGAAATAACGACTTAAAAGTCGTCATCGACAGTGTCTTTCCATTAACAACAGAAGGTCTCAGAAGTGCGCATGAAAGAAGTGAAACAGGTCATGCTCATGGCAAGATAGTTATAGAAAATTAACTTGGCAAAAAGAAATAATTATGATTTGTTCAGTGAGCTGAATATATTGTAAAAATTGAAAGCAATGCTTAATTTAGCATGGATAGCATTTAGAAATTATCACAAAATTTCTAAATGCTATTTTTATGGAATTACTAGAAAATAGTTGACATGCAAGTTGGATTTATTAGAAAATAGTTGACATGCAAGTTGGATTTATTAGAAAATAGTTGTATGTAAATTAGGTTAAGATTAAAATCGTAATTTTTAGAATTTGAAGGGAATGTTATGAATGACAAAGGCGCAAGACTATGTTGCAACTGTTAAGAAAACTATCGAGCAACGTGATCCGGAACAAACAGAATTTCAAGAGGCCGTTTTTGTCGTATTGGATACATTGGTCCCAGTGATGGAAAAACATCCTGAATATATTCAGGAAAATTTGTTAGGAAGGATCGTTGAGCCAGAGAGAGTGATCGAATTTCGTGTCCCGTGGCAAGATGATGATGGAAATTTCCAAGTTAACCGTGGTTACAGGGTACAATTTAATTCGGCAATTGGGCCCTACAAAGGCGGCCTACGTTTCCACCCGAGTGTTAGTTTAAGTACAGTCAAATTTTTAGGGTTTGAACAAATTTTTAAAAACAGTTTGACTGGATTACCGATCGGTGGAGGTAAAGGCGGTAGTGATTTTGATCCTAAAGGCAAGTCTGATAGTGAAGTCATGCGCTTTTGTCAAAGCTTTATGACCGAATTAGCTCGTCATATTGGCCCAGATCTTGATGTGCCTGCAGGTGATATCGGTGTTGGCGGACGTGAAGTTGGTTATTTGTTTGGAGCTTACAAACGGTTGCGTGGATTTGAAAATGGTATTTTGACAGGTAAGGGCCTGACCTTTGGTGGTAGTGCCGCACGTGTCGAAGCCACTGGATTTGGATTGTTGTACTATACTCAGTCCATGCTGGATGCCCATAATGATAGTTTGAAAGGTAAGAAGATCAAAATTTCCGGCTCAGGTAACGTGGCTTTATATGCTTTGCAAAAGGCAAATGAATTGGGGGCCAAAGTTTTAACTGTTTCAGATTCTGATGGCTTTGTTTATGACCCAGTGGGGATCGACTTTTCGATCGTTAAGGAGATCAAAGAAGTTGAGCGCGGACGTATCAAGGAATACGCGCAGAAAATTTCTACCGCAAAATATATAGAAGGCTCTGTTTGGGACTATGATCTCGATTATGATATTGCTTTGCCATGCGCTACGCAAAATGAGATCGCTCCTAAGCAAGCAGAATTGATGGTAAAAGAGCACGTAAAGTATATTTGCGAAGGTGCCAATATGCCGAGTGAACCGGAAGCAATTAAGGTTTATAGTGCAAATGGGATTTATTATGGTCCGGCCAAGGCTGCTAATGCAGGCGGCGTGGCAGTTTCGGCACTTGAAATGAGTCAAAATAGTGAACGTTTGTCGTGGAGTTTTGAAGAGGTCAATAGAAAACTTGAAACCATTATGCATTATATCTTTAGTAAATCAGAAAATGCTGCCAAAGAATATGGTGTAGAAGGTAATTATCAAGCTGGAGCCAACATTGCTGGATTTGAAAAAGTCGCAACAGCGATGATGTCTCAAGGATTAGTTTAATAGAGTAAACAGGCTTTTATTACACTCATAGTGATAAATTCAAAAACCGTTAGCTACAGGAATGATCTGTAAACTAACGGTTTTTCTATAATTTTTTGAGTTCAGCGGCAACTATTTTTTGTAGAGCCTCTTTAGTTTCATTTGCACCGAATAAGGGACTACCCGGTTCTAAGCCCCTGCCTTTGGCGAGTTTAATGGCAAAAGATCAAAGCCAAAAAGTGGAAAAGATTCAGTATATGAATCACGTCCCAATATAATTTGGGCTCTACAGTCTAATAGTAGGATTGTGCATACTTTTTGTTGGCTTATTGCAACTCTAATTTACTGGATCTCCATGACTAAATTAAGCGATTTTTTAAGATAGATAAATTGTGCGCAATTTATTTTTTAAAAATTGAATCTCTTAGTTGATAGAATGGTACTAATTATAATATGATTAACTCAGTTTAGGATAATATACCATCGTAGCAAAAAAAGACTGTAATGCGCATCTCTTAAGCGGCTTGTTACGGCTCTGTATTTAGTCGAGCTACGAAACTCAGACAACTCTGCTTATCAACTTAGACCTCATAGTGCCAAGACCGCACTATAAGGTTTAAGTCCGATAATGCTCGTTGTCTTTCGAGTTTCTTCGCTCTGTGTTCATAGTTAAGCTCCAGCAAGCAAGAAGTTGCGTCTATCGAGCTTCTTCCCGCTTGCTTCCGTTCTGTGTTTTTTAGTTGAGCTCCGTGAAGCAGAAAGTTCCGCCTATCCCAGTCTAACCACACAGCGCCAAGATCGCTCTATAGGGTTAGACTACGATAGTGCTCACTTTCTCCCACTTCACTCTGCTCTGTTTTTAGTCGAGCTGCGCATGGCAGAAGGTTGCGTCTAACCAACTTTCACACTACAATGCTGAAAGGCGCATTATAGTGTGAAAGTCAGGTAGTGCTCGCCTTCTGGATGTCATGCTGCGCTTTGTGTTTTTAATTGGAGGAATTTTGATGAAAATTGTAGTTTTGGATGGGTATGCTTTAAATCCGGGTGATATTGATTGGTCGCCTTTAAAAAAAGTTGGTGAGTGTGAGATTTATGATCGAACTTCATTTACCGATCAGAAAGAAATCTTGAGCAGGATCGGTGATGCACGTATAGTTTTGACAAATAAAACTCCCATAAATGAAGAAATAATTAAAAGTGCTCCTAACTTGGAATATATCGGAGTATTGGCAACTGGCTATAATGTGATCGACGTGGCTGCCGCAGTTAAAGCTGGGATCTCCGTCACAAATATCCCATCGTATGGTACACAGGCTGTGGCACAGTTTACCTTCGCTTTACTGTTAGAGATCACAAGTCATGTCGGATTGCACGATCAATTGGTTCATGAAGGTAAATGGTCAAGTAACCCTGACTTTAGTTTCTTTGCTAAACCGTTGACTGAATTGCAAGGAAAGACACTTGGATTAGTCGGCTACGGTAGGATCGCCCAAAAGGTTGCTGAGATCGGCCATGTGTTTGGAATGCAAGTAATTTTTTACAACCACCGTACAAAAGAAATTAAAAAAGATTGGCTACAACAGGTAAGTTTAGACGCTCTATTAAAGAAGTCTGACGTTTTGAGCTTGCATGTCCCGCAAACTCCAGATACTACTGAAATGATCAATAGCTCTTCTTTGAAAAAAATGAAAGACACTGCTATTTTGCTCAATACTGCCAGAGGTGGGCTACTTAATGAACAAGATGTCGCAGATGCTTTGAATAGCGGGCAAATCGCTGCCGCTGCTGTTGACGTTGCACAGCACGAACCATTGAATGAAGACAGCCCTTTGTTAAAAGCAAGTAACTGTTATATTACTCCACATATTGCTTGGGCACCGCAAGAAACAAGAGCTCGTTTATTAGGGATCGCAGTTGATAATTTAACCGAATTTCTAGCGGGCCGGAAGAAAAATGTCATTAACAAATAAAAATTAGGTCAAAATGCCAAGGAACTTTCTTTATATTAAAGTTCACTTGGTTATTTTATTGCAAAAAGTCAAAAAATATTTGACTTTTATTGACTAAAATAAGTTAAATTTTACGGTTTGACCTCTTTAAGTGCTTATATGTCGGCATTTATGCGAATTATATAACATAAAACCCCAAGTTTGACTAACTTTGATCAATGGTGTATTATATAAAATGTAAAGAAGGAAAGGGGAACTAAATAATATGAATAACGAATTAGCAAATAACTTGAATCAATTGATGAACATCGGTGATAGCTTCTTTGGAGACTTTGGTGAACCATTCCTTACAATGGACTTAGCGAATAATATGAAGAGCGATGTCACTGAGACTGACAAAAGCTATCAAGTAACAGTTGATATACCTGGTGTCGATAAGGATGATGTTGATCTTTCATATGATAAGGATGTCTTGAGTATTAAGGCTAAAAGGGATTCTTCGCTTGATCGCAAAGACGAAAAAGATAATGTTATAGCAAGTGAACGTTCATATGGTGAATATGTACGGAATTATCGCTTGCCAAATGTCGATGCTGATGAGATCTCAGCTAAGTCCGACAATGGTGTATTAACGATAGATTTGCCAAAAGCAGAAAAGAAGGAAACCGGTCATAAGATTGAAATTGGGTAAAAGCAATTGCTTGATCGGAAGAACAGAATAGCACAAAAAAGCCAGCGAGATAATTCGCTGGCTTTTTTGTTTTGGATTGTTAAACTAAGTGAACTGACTAACAGGTTTGAAGGTGAGAACATTAAAATAAAGGTAATATCAGGGGCATTTTCTTTGTGATATTTGCCTCCTTTGGTAAAATTAAATTAAAGGGGGGAGGTTGTTTTGTTGATCAGGCCTTTAGAAAGACAAGACCCTAAGGATGTGCATGGTGTCCGTAACGAACAAGATACCATGGCTTATTGGTTTGAAGAGCCATATGAATCTTATGATGAGTTAGAAGAATTATATGATAAACATATACACGATACACATGAACGTCGCTTTGTGATCGAAGAAGCAGGCGAGTTTGCAGGAGTAGTAGAATTAATGAATATTGATTACATACCACGAACATGTGAGATCCAGGTCATCGTTTTGAGTAAATTTCGTGGTAGAAAACTAGCACAACAAGCAATGGAAAGTGCCTTGGAACATGCCTTTTATATTTTAAATATGCATAAGGTTTATTTATTCGTGGATACTGTAAACAAACCGGCGATCCATGTTTATAAGAAGCTGGGTTTTCAGTTGGAGGGAACTATGAGAGAGCAATTTTATGCTCGTGGTAGTTATCGCGACAGCTATTTTATGGGTATTTTAAAACATGATTTCATGAGAGATTGACAGCATTAGTAATGGCTTAGGCTGTGAAGCAAAGGAGTTGAGTAAATGACACATGACTTAGATAGTGATATTATGGGATATAAGTTATTGGTGGATTTTCCTGACTTTGCTCTTTATGCCGATGAACATGATAATGTAGTACAAAGATATAGTATGGATATGGTCGCAAAATATGGCTTCGAAGATAAGAAGTATAAATTTTCGCCCGAAATGATGGCATATCTAAAAAATTATATTAACCAGTACAAAAGCGCCGAGCTGGAAAAGAAACCAATTATCAAACGTTACATCAAACAACAGTTTTTGAATAGGTAGATAATTAGTTTAAGGACATTTGAGTTGATAGTAGAAGTGAAAGGGTATTAGTTGATGGCTAGTGCTTTATTTTGCTTTGTGAAAATTGACCGAATATTTTGAAAAGTTTCATTTAAAAGGACTATACTGGAGATAAAGGAGGGGATTTTTTGGCAAAAAATGATTTGATTGCAGAGTTTCAGGATTATGATCTATATGTAGGACCTAAACGTAAGATCTTGAAAAAGTATCATGCGGATCAGAAAACGGCAGATAGCTCTTATCAATTATCGTTATTAGATTTTAGTAATCTAATGGGGCAAATTCGGCGTTATAATGCTGACCAAGAAAAAGATAATGCTGAAGAAGAACTAAGTACGTTGCAAGATAAAATAGAAAGTCGCTTTTTACAAAAAAATAATCAAGTGTAAAAGCTATTATTAATTATGAGAATGAGAATTTTCGCCAAGGTATTTTAGTATAAAAAACAGCTAGCAGTCAGATCTTTCAAATAAGAATCTAGACTGCTAGCTGTTTTTATAGTTAGAGGAAAACTTTTGCTTCAACAAAATCTTTTTTGGCGAGGTTATCTGCCGCGATCATTCCTCTATATGAACGTTTTTATAGTTATACATAACACCAGCGGAGTTTACGATCAAACCTTTTACTTTTGGCCTGATCATTTCCGGTGAGTTTTGCTGGTACAATGGAGAAACTCCCATATCTTTACTTAAAATTTTGGAAGCCTGGACCATATCATCCCAACGTTTGTCAGGGTCAGCAGCATCAGTGGTTTTGGCTGCTTTGATCAACTGATCATATTGAGAATTGGACCATGAGCCATCATTATATTCATTGCCAGTAGTAAAGAGTTCCATAAATGAAATAGGGTCTGTGTAATCTGCAACCCAATTAGCTGCAACTACATCAAAGTTACCTGCACGCGAACGTGAAAGGCGAGTCTTCAAAGGAACATTCGAAACATCAACTCTGATATTATCAGAACCTAAATGCTGTTCAAGTTGGCTTTGAATATAGGCAGTGACATCTTTACTTTGGTCTGTATCAGCGCCTAAAAGCGTAAAGCGTAATTTTGATTGTCCGATCTCCTTTAATCCTTCACGGAACAAGCGCTTGGCTTCACTGCTGCTATAACGTAAATCGTTCGTCTTGGCCTCTTTTGAAAAATCTTTTCCTTTATTCTCAGCTAAACCATTTGGCACGATACCGGTTGGGATCTCTGTTCCTTCTCCCATGATCTTTCCTGCCAACTGTTTACGGTTGATCGCTAAAGAAATAGCTCGACGGATCTTAGCATTTTTAAAAGCAGCTTGCTTTTGGTTAAACTCGAGATAGGTCATTTGCCCACTCTTTTCAACTGTAAAGCCAGGCTTTTTGTTTAACTGCCGTGCTTGTTCCGTACTTAGCTGAGTCATATCGCTTTTACCAGACTGATAGAGATTATAGGCTGTTGACGGGCTCTTATTGACTTTGAAGTTGATCTCGGATAGCTTAACATTTTTCTTATCCCAGTAGTCTTTGTTTTTCTCAAATTTCCAACTTAAGTTAGAACCTGTCCAATTTTTCATGATAAATGGACCATTGTATACCATGTATTTAGATTCTGTGCCGTATTTATCACCGTATTTTTTAACCGCATTTTCATTTTGGGGGAAGAATACGGGGAAGCCCATTAATAACTTAAAATATGGTACTTGTTTATCTAAAGTGACGTCTAACTTGTATTTTCCGTCAGCTTTGATCCCTAATGTTGAGGGAGCTTTTTTACCGTTGATAATGTCGTTAGCGTTCGCTACGCCATCGAATAAGTATGAATAAGATGAACCTGTTTTAGGATCGATCGTTCTTTTCCAAGAGTAAACGAAATCTTTGGCAGTGACTTCATCCCCATTACTCCATTTAACTCCTTTACGGAGTGTAAATGCATAGTGCAATTTATTTTTACTGACTTTTGTCGAACGGGCAATACCAGGTCCTACTTTCGAATTCTTTCCTAGGCGGTACAGTCCTTCCATTGAATTACCCAGCATATCGAAACTTTCAGAATCAGTTGCCTTAGAAGGGTCGATCGATGAAAGCTCAGTTGCTTCACTCCAATTGAGGACTTGCTTATTGTCATTGCTGCCTGATTTTGAACCACACGCGGCCAGTGAAAGACTGAGCGCTATCAGAGTGGCTGCAATTGACACTGTTTTTTTAGCTGTCATAGCCATCTTCCTTTTCTTTAAAATAAAGCCATTATCTAATTATATTCTATATTAGAAAAAATGACAAAAGTTAAAACATAAATTAAAAAAATTAACTGGTTATCATTTGATTTTAAACTTGTTTTACAATGGCTCAATACTTTAAAAGACGATGCAAAAATATAGCTATTACATAAAAAAGACACTGGCCTTTTTAACAGATCAGTGTCCATAGAAGGTGGTAGTAAAACTTAGGCGATTTACGTCTCGCTACCTTCTGTTATTGATTATTTGGTTCAAATACTAAGTGTTGGTTAACGAATGCGTCGAGACCTAATTCACTCAATTCACGGCCGTAACCGGAATTTTTGACCCCACCAAACGGTAATTCGGGTAGTGATGTCCAACCTGAGTTGATAAATGACATACCTGTTTCGATCTTTTCAGCAACTTGTTGTGCATGTTCGCGGTTGCTTGAGAAGATGGTATTACCAAGGCCATAGCTAGAATCATTCGCAAGGTCGATCGCTTCTTGTTCAGAATTGACCTTATAAACAACAGCAACTGGGCCAAACATTTCTTGGTTATAAACAGGGTTGTCTTTAGTAATATCAGTTAAGATCGTAGGCTGGAAGAAGAAGCCTTCGCCATTGATCGGTTCGTTACCATAGACCAGCGTAGCACCGCCGGCGATAGCTGAATCAACTTGTTTCTGTAATTTCTCTTGTGCACTCTTTGAGGAGAGTGGTGCAACGACAGTTTCTGGGTCCATCGGATCCCCAATTTTTGCCTTAGAAAAGGCATCTTTGAGACTTTCTACGAATTCATCATACTTGTCGGCTACTACGATAAAACGTTTGGAAGATGTGCAGACTTGACCGGCGTTGGACAAACGAGCATTAGGAGATACTTTTTTGACTTTATCCATGTCAGCGTCATCTAAAACGATAAAGGCATCATTACCGCCAAGTTCCAAGGTCGATTTCTTCAAAGCAGCACCAGCTTCTTTAGCCACTGAAGCACCGCCACGTTCCGAACCTGTCAGGCAAACGCCAGCAACTCGTGGGTCATGAATAGCTTTAGTTACTAAGTCATAACTGACAAACAGGCTAGTCAAAGCGCCTTTAGGAGCTCCTGCATCGATCGTCAAGTCGGCAAACTTTTTTGCAGACGTCGGACAGATCGAAGCATGTTTTAAAATCATCGGATTTCCAACAATAAAGTTCGGGGCAAAAACACGAACTACTTGATAAAGAGGAAAGTTCCATGGTTCAACAGCGACGATCACACCGGTTGATTGCTTTGCATAGTAAGCACGGCCGGAAGGACTTTCTACCGGTACTGATTCCATGAATTTTTCACCATTTTTAGCATAGTATTCCATGATCGAAACACACAGGTCAACTTCAGCTTGAGATTCAGTCAAAAGCTTACCCATGTCATACGTCATAGCTTCGGCTAAGTCTTCTTTTCTTTCTTTCATTAAATCTGCAATTTTTTGTAAACTTTGTGCGCGTTCAGAAACGGCTGACTTACGCCAAGTTTTATAGAGCTGATGCCCAGTTTCTAGGGCTTGTTCTAGATCCGCCTCGGTGTTATTGTCATATTCCTTTAAAACTTCACCAGTGAATGGATAGGTTGTTTTGTAAGCCATAAATTTCGCACTCCTTATTTGTATTTGCAGTTATAAATAAACCGCTTTCTTACTCAATATAACACGATGCTCCCAAGATGCAAAAAAATAACCCTCAAAATTTACAATTTTAAAGGTTACGTAAATCGGGGAGTTTTATTCGTCTCAATGAAGTTGGCGGACCCTGCTGCTATTGTATTCAACGGGGGTTTGTTCTGAGCCTAAGAAATTAATATATTAGCTCTGTAATACTCTTAGTTGCTCTCAGTATTTGTGTTGAAACTGTTCAAGACGATCATTAAAGAACCTTGAACGTGCATCAAGTGTTGATTGATATCGCTGATCATATCATCTTGTTGGCGCGTTAGCTTAACTCTGGCATATCTTTGTAAGTGCATTAAGTGTGAGATTATCAAATCGATAAATTGATCGGTAAAAGTTAAGTCATTGATCGCAGTTGAATAGTCGCCTTGATCGATCAAACGAATATCATACTCTAAATCTAACATTGAATCTAAATCTGACGAGATCTTGGTTAAAGGAGCATTTAAAGAGTGTTGTTCAAATTTCAAAGAGTTTGTCAGTGTCTTTATCTTGTCTTCGATACTATTGAGTTCTTTTTGCATATTTTTAATACTTTGCATAGCTTTTCCCATGCTGAACACTCCTTTCCTTCATAATTTAAATAACAGCTACATATCATCTAGTCAGGTAAATTCGTACACAAAACTGGATATTCCTGCTCTTTTTGTATACGTTTACCACAATTAAATATATCATATTGTCCCGCATATATCTATGTTTAGGTATCAAAACTAAAACTTAATTTTTTTACTATATTCCTGAATTATTCATACTTTTCCCTTAAGGACTACTTTTTGTTGTTGTCATGCTAGTTCGCATCTTTTTCGTTTTTCACCTGTTGGGTGTACAAAAAGAGCACATCCTGTGCTATTGTAAAGTCGATGAAAACCACAAAGAACAGGAGTGCTCCTTATGTCAACTTTACATCATGAAAAACTTTTATTCAATGACCAGATCAACATTTCTAATGACGGTGGTGAGTTAGCGAACGATGCCGGAACTTTATTAATTGCTGAATTTCTGCACCAAATTCACTTTGACCAGCTCTTAGAAGATAACTTGCATTTTAAAGATGACCGTAAATATTGTACCTTTCCCTTGAACAATTTATTTAAGCAGTTGCTGTTGCAATTGCTGGCAGGATACTGCCAAGATCAGTCGGCTAATACCTTGTCACACGCCGTTGATTTTAAGCTGGTCTTGTCTCAAGCGGTCGCTTCCCAGCCGACACTTTCACGCTTTATCAATCACATTTCAGCGTCTGGGCTCTTTTCAGTCAAATCATTGCTCGGCTCGGTAGCTCACTTTGTTCTTGGGCAGCTAAATCAACATCAGCTGATCCTTGATCTAGATTCGACACATGCCGATACGTTTGGTGACCAAGAAAAGAGTGCTTATAACGGTCACTACCAGACCAACGGTTATCATCCTTTACTAGCCTTTGATGCTTTATCGGGCTGCTTGTTGAATGCTCAATTACGCCCCGGCAATCGCTATACTTCCCAAGGTGCGACTAAATTTTTATTACGGAGCTTACGGGCCTATGACGGATCTTCCCTGGATGTCTTAGTGCGGGGAGATTCTGGTTTCGCAGCTCCAGGGATCTACCATGCGTGTGATAAAAAGCAGGCTAAGTTCGTGATTCGTTTAAAAGCGAACTACCAGCTCCAAAGTCGGGCTGAAAACCTGATCCAAGTGGGTGACCAGGACTTCACCGAAGCTGAAGTCCAATGGCATGTCCTGCGAGACTATTGTCCTCAAAGTTGGTCACGACCTTATCGTGTGATTATTAAATCAACGCGGCCGGCGGGCAACTTTCTGTTTGACCATGAGTTTATCGTGACCAACTTGGAAGAATTAAGCGGTCCACAAGTCTTTGCCCTCTATCACCAACGCGGTTCCATGGAAGACTTGATCAAAGAAGTTAAACGTGGCTTTCACTTTGATAAAACGGACAGTTCTAGTTTTGAGGCCAATGAGTTCCGGATGCTGGTAGCTGGGGTCGCTTATAATATACTGCAAGCCATGAAGAACTTAGTTTTACCAACAAAGCTTAAACACGCTCAGGTCGGGACGATCCGTTTTAAATTACTCCATGTGGCAGCTAAGGTCACGCACCATGCGCGTCAAGTCTGGGTCCATTTATCTCAGACCAATGTGTTCGATAAATTATTTTGGCAGACACTGTTCAAGATTCAAAATCTAAAAATATATCCGCTGTGAACTCACAAAATAAAAAATGTTTTTCTTAGGGAAAGGGTGAAGTCTGTCCTTTTTTAAACAGTCCGACAACAAAACTAACAAAAAGCTGCTTTTTTTACACACTAAAGTAACTTTGCACAAAGTTTTAACTGCAACGAAAAGTATGAATAATTCAGGAGTATATTAAAAGAAGAATTGTTGTTAGATGAAAAGCAAGACTTTGTAAATTGAGTTGTTAACATTGAAGAGAAGGGAGTTTTGGTATAATCTAGAAAACAAAATTTACAGTAGGGAGTTGGAATGAATTGTGTCATTGATCATTGAAGCTTTACAAAGTGTGGTTGTTTTATTGATCATTATGATAGTTGGTTTTCTTTTGATGCGATTAGACTTAGTAACGAATTATTTTTCTATGGATGTGTCTAAGGTCATTACGCTGATCAGTTTACCTGCAATTATATTTTATTCGGTTTTGACAAACATTTCTCAGAACGGGCTATTGACGTTATTTCAAAAGGTATTGGTCCCGATAGCAGCAACATTGTTAAATTATTTGGTTAGTTGGATGATAGCACGCTTACCAATGTTCAAGGATGGGGATCGCGGCGTTTTCATTAATGGAAGTGTTAATCCTAATACGACGTTTATTGGCTTAGCTATCAATAACATTTTGTTTGGGCGAGCAGGATTGGCAAGTTTTCTCGTTTATTTTTTAACTAATAATATCTCTATTTGGGCATTTGGTCAGTATTTCATAGAGTCTGGTGCACATGATGAGAAGGAAGATCAAGAAGTTGAAAAATTTAATCTGTTGGCTTTACTTAAATCGCCACCGTTATTAGCTTTTTTAGTTAGTTTTGTCGTGGTGGCATTGGGAATTGGCATGCCACTGTTTGTCATGAATACTACTCAGTTGTTAGGGGCTTTGGTTACCCCGCTGGCATTATTATATAGTGGTATGATGCTTTATAGCGCCGGGTTGTTAAAGAGTTTAAAACTCAATAAAGCAAAGGTTCTTGGCATAATTGGAAGATTTATTTTAGGCCCTTTATTGATGTATGTCACTATAATAGTAACAAAACAACTTTTTCCGGGCCTGATAACTTCGATAGACAGCCAGGTTTGGCTGGTTCAATCAGCGACGCCAACAATGGCCATTCTACCAGTTTTAGCCACGCAAAAGAACGCTAATGCTAAACTAGGCAATGATTTAGTAGTACTGACAACAGTTTTGTTCATCTTTGTTTTACCGATTATTTATGTGATCGCAAAAGCTCTATTTTAAATAAAACAATTTCGATAATTTATTTAACAAAGAAGGCTGAATTCCTTATCGAACATTGATAAAACAGCGTTTTGTTTGACAATTTAGTGAGTTTATTGGAAACTTACTGTAGATAAAATTGATAGTTTTACCATTTAGATGTGGAAGCAGTGACGAATTTTCTATAAGTTAAAACAACTATTTTATATGTTTTATTGTATATGTGAGCAACAGTAAGCAAGAAATTTGTATATTCATTTTTCAAGTTTTATCATGTACTTGCGTTTTAAAGAAGAAGGGCAACAGTACTGCTTTTTACTGGCCTTCGCTCTGGTCTTTCAAAGGAGGAATTTTGAGTATGTCTAAGCAGTTTATTAATGGTAAATTTGTTGAAAGTAACTCAAACGAAACCATTGAAGTTTTAAATCCGGCTAATAATAAGCCAATTGGAGAAGTTGCTAAGGGCAATGAGCAAGATGTAAATGATGCTGTAACTGGTACGATCGAGGCACAAAAGTCTTGGGCAGCTGTTAATCGTGTAAAGCGTGCAGATATCGTTTTACAGCTGGCCGATCAATTAGAAGAAAATAAAGAAGAGATCGCTAAGATCTATCAACAAGAACAAGGTAAGGTATATTCAGCTGCTCTTGGTGAAGTTGAAACTTCAATTGACTATATTAAATATATGACAGGTCTAGCTCAGTCAGACAAGGGTGAGGTTTTACAAAATCAAGTTGACCATGAAACGATCATGCTGATCAAGAAGCCTGTCGGAGTAACTGCTGGCATTATTCCGTGGAATGCCCCGATTTTCATTTTAATGCGTAAGATGATCCCCGCTTTGGTCACTGGTTGTTCAATTATTGTTAAACCTAGTGGTGAAACACCATTTGGAACATTTAAGATCGCAGAATTGATTCAAAAGACTGATATACCTGCAGGCTTAGTTCAAATAATCACTGGCCCAGGTTCTTCAGTTGGTAATTTACTTGCTAAGAATGAAAAAATTGACTTAATTTCTATCACGGGTAGTACAGGAGCTGGTAAATCAGTGATGGAAGCCGCCGCAGCTAATGTTAAAAAGGTCAATTTAGAGCTTGGTGGTAAAGCGCCTGCAATTGTTACTAATAAAGCCGATGTTGAGAAGGCTGTAAAATATATTGTGATGGCTCGTATCAAGAATAGTGGCCAGGTATGTACTTGTCCTGAAAGGATCTATGTACAAAGTGGTATCTATGATGAGTTCGTAGAGAAAGTTACAGATGCAATGAGTAAAGTAGTAACTGGTGATCCAACTTCATCTGATACCGATATGGGTCCGATCATTAACAAAACACAATTAGAGTCCATCGATCAAAAAGTTAAGGATGCTGTTAGCGAAGGTGCTAAAGTCCTAACTGGTGGTCATATTATCGACAGTGCAGGTAACTTTTACGAACCAACAGTGCTTATTAACGTTGATGATGATTCTAAGATCATGAAGGATGAAATTTTTGGACCAGTGTTACCAATTGCTAAATTTGATACTATCGATGAAGTGATCGATAAGGCTAATGATTCTCCATACGGGCTTTCATCATATGTATATACGGATGACTTGAAAGAATCCATGGAATTTAGTAATCGTCTGAATATTGGCGAAGTTTACGTTAACTGTGAAGCTGAAGAGGCTCTTACTGGTTATCACGCTGGTTGGCGTCAATCCGGCTTAGGCGGTGCTGATGGACAACATGGTTTTGAAGAGTATCTAAATACAACTGTCAGCTACCTTCGTTACGAGTAAAAATAGCTGCAGTTAAGTGGAGCTTTCTGTTTTATGAGATCTGGTCAATAGAATAGTTAAGAAAAGATTGAATTGTAATTTTTACAATTCAATCTTTTTTTGTGAGTGATAGTGTGGCGGTAATGGGTAACTAGGAATTCAAATTTATGAAAGTTTATGAAAAAAGCGGTGCGAACAGTTGACATATTGTTAAGGTACCTGTATGATGTTCAAAGTAATTTTAAATAAGTTATTTGGCTTACTTAGTGAATTAAAGTCAATTTATGATAATTTTGTTTTATTAATAAGCTGAGTTTCATAGTCGAGCTGCGAAACTCGGGCAATTCCGCTTATCTAACATAGACCTCGCAGTGCTCAGGCCGCACTATAAGGCCTAAGTCCGATAGTGCTTGTTGTCTCCCGAGTTTCTCCGCTTTGTTTTGTAGTCGAGTTCCGCAAACTTGGACTTTTCGCCTAACGAGACCAACTATCATAGCACGAAAACCGTACGCCATAATAGTCGGTCTCGTTAATGCTCGAGTCCAAAGCGGCATGCTTCCGCTTTGTTTTTGTAGTCGAGCTACAGCAAGCAAGAAATTCCGCCTATCCACCACTGGCATCACGTCGCTGAAGCCCGCGACATAATGCCAGTGCCTGATAGTGCTCGCTTCTTTGCGCTTGCTTCCGCTCTGTTTTATAGTCGAGTTTCGTGAAGCAGAAAGTTCCGCCTATCCCAGTCTAGCCACACAGCGCCAAATCCGCGCTCTATGACTAGACTACGATAGTGCTCGCTTTCTGTTGTTTCACTCTACCCTGTTTTTAGGAGGACTTCCAATGGATGAGATCACCGAACGATTTTTAATTTTTGTTAAATTGTTCCAGAGATATACAAGCTACCATCATAAGGATCTTGGGAAATATGGCAATTTTTTACAGGGACAGGGACGTATTTTATCTGTACTTAAGATGAGGCCGGATATTTCTCAAAAAGATCTGACGTATTTATTAGCAATTAGGCCACAATCGTTGGGAGAATTACTAGCCAAGTTGGAAAAAAATCAGTTGATAAATCGCCATCCGGCTGAATCGGATCGAAGGATCATGATGATCCATTTGACATCTAAGGGGAAAGCAGTTTCTAAGAAGATGGATGAAGCACATAATATTGCCTTATTTGACAAATTGACCGAAGAAGAGCAAAAACAGTTTGGCCATATTTTAGTTAAGTTAAGTGAAACTATGCAAGATGAGTTACCTGAAAGTGACAAGAGTGAAGACTTCTATGAAGATCCAAAGAAGCATTTTGAAATTTTCAAACAATTTCAAGAAGCCCATGGAGATTTACCAGTAGATTTTTTTGAAACAGCAGATAAAAACAAATAATTTTAAAAGTATAAATAGCTAAATGAAAATAAACGGGCAAGATCCTATGTGTGCCTATAGGGTTTATGTTGAAAGGGGTAGTATGAATGTTTAAGCTCGCCAAAGGGCGAATGTCGATTTGGGCAGTTGTTGGTGCGGTACTTTTTATGATCGTTCAAGTAGCTGCTAACTTGAACCTTCCAAGTCTTACGTCCGACATTGTTAATAATGGGGTCGTTAATGGAGATATCGATTACATATGGAAGGTCGGATTAAAGATGATCGGCTTTTCATTACTAAGCATCGCTGCAGCCACGGGTAATGTCTTTATAGCTTCCAGGGCGTCGATGAAGCTTGGTTCTAGGTTGCGTAATGATGTTTACAGTAAAGTTATCAATATGTCTAATGATGAATACGATCAAATCGAAACATCGTCTATGATCACAAGAACAACTAATGACGTGATCCAGATTCAGAATGTTTATATCATGATGTTACGGATGATGTTGATGTCACCTGTGATGTTGATCGGGGCAAGTTTTTTGGCTTACAACAAAAACCATCGTTTGACCTTGGTTTTTTTGGTTGTTTTACCGATCATGCTAATTTTCGTGGCGGTCTTATTATACATGGCAGTTCCTAAATTTAAAGCTATGCAGACTAAGACAGACCGATTAAATCGTGTTTTCCGTGAAGGACTAACAGGGGTTCGTGTTATCCGTGCTTTTCGCCGTGACAAATTTGAACAAGATCGTTTTGAAGATGCCAACCAAGATTTCACACGAAATGCAATCAACGTTAACATCATTATGGCTTTTTCATTCCCAGTCATTCAGTTGATCATTAGTGGAACAAACGTTGCGATCGTTTGGTTTGGAGCTAAATTGATCGGCGCACAAGCCATGCCTGTTGGTAATTTGATTTCATTTATGGCATATGCAGCCCAGATACTAGTTAGTTTTATGATGCTGTCAATGGTCTTTATTATGATCCCTCGTGCGCAGGCTTCGGCTAAACGTATTCAAGAAGTCTTTGATCTACGTTCAACTCTGAAAGAGGCTCCGGCCCCTGTTCAGGCTGATAATACTCCTGGAGACCATTCTTTAGAATTTTCTCAGGTCGACTATCGTTATACTAATGCGGAAAAGCCAGTCCTTACGGATGTTGACTTTAAGGCGTTGAGCGGACAAACACTAGGTATTATTGGTGGGACTGGCTCTGGTAAGACATCCTTAGTCAATCTTATCCCTCGTTTTTACGATGTAGAAAAAGGACAAGTCTTGTTGGATGGTCAAAATTTACAACAGTATGCTTTGAATGATTTGCGTGATATGATCTCTTTTGTTCCTCAAAAAGCCGTCCTGTTTAGAGGAAGTTTACGTGAGAATATGAAATTTGGTAAATCAGACGCTACTGATGATGAAATTTGGCATGCGTTGGATATTGCTCAAGCAAGTGATTTTGTTAAAGAAGATCCTGAAGGACTGGACCAATATGTCGAGCAAAACGGTGATAATTATTCTGGTGGTCAAAGACAACGTTTGACGATCGCTCGTGCTTTGGTCAAACAAGCAGCAGTTTATGTTTTTGATGACTCATTTTCAGCGTTGGATTTCAAGACGGATTCAGTTTTGCGTCAGGCTTTAAAAGACGATGATCATATGAAACAAAGTATTATCATTATCGTTGCTGAACGGATCGCTACCGTTGCAGATGCTGATAATATTTTGGTATTAGATGAAGGACAGGTTGTTGGCCAAGGGACCCATGATCAATTAAAAGGCAGCAATGAGGTATATCAGGAAATTATCAATTCTCAGATCAAAAAGGGGGATGAAGATTAATGGCTCAAAATTCACATTCAATCGAACGTCGTCGTAAGCCGAAGAATTTTTGGAAAACGACACGTCGTCTATTGGGCTATATGTCCAATCGGATAATAGGCTTGATCTTTGTTATGATCTTTGCGATCGTCAGTGTTATTTTTCAGATCAGGACACCTAAGGTTTTAGGTCGAGCAACGACTGAGATTTATAAGGGTGTTATGAAGGGTACTTCGCAACAAAAAGCGGGGATCGACATTCATGGCTTACCGATCAATTACGAAAAAATAATTCACATTATTATTATTGTGATCTTGATGTATTTAACAGCAGCGTTTTTTGCTTTTATGCAACAATTGATCATGACTTACATTTCCCAAAATACTGTTTATAAAATGAGAAAAGATCTCAAGGGGAAAATGGAACGTTTGCCGATCAACTATTATGATACACATAGTAATGGTGACATTATGAGTCGTGCCGTAAATGATATGGATAACGTTGCGAATATCTTGCAGCAAAATTTAACACAGGCAGTGACAAGTATCGTCCAGTTTGTCGGCACTTTGTGGATGATGGTCACTATCAGCTGGAAATTGACACTGATCGCTTTGATCACGATCCCTGTTAGTCTACTTGTGGTCGGGTTCGTTGCACCTAAATCCCAGAAGTATTTTGCAGCACAACAAAAAAGTTTAGGCTTGATCAATGACCAAGTTGAAGAAAACTTTGCTGGACAACAAGTATTGAAAAGTTTTAATAAGCAAGCTGATACGATCAAGGCGTTCAAGAAGGAAAATGACAATTATTACCAGTCATCATGGAAAGCACAATTTGTTGCTGGTGTAGTTATGCCATTGATGATCTTCTTGAATAATATTGGTTATGTGTTTGTTGCTATTATTGGCGGGATCCAGGTTGCTAACGGGACAGTTACTTTGGGTAACATTCAGGCTTTCTTGCAGTATATGAACCAGTTCTCACAACCGATCTCACAAATGGCTAATTTGATGAATACCATTCAGATGACGATCGCATCTGCAGAACGGATCTTCGAAGTTATAGACGAAGAAGAAATGAAAGATACTAAAGATGATCGTCCTGTTGAATCAACTTCTAACTTGATAGAATTACAACACGTTAAATTTGGTTATGAAGGTAAAGATCTTTTGATGACCGATTACAATTTGCAAGTCAAGCAAGGTCAAGAGGTCGCGATCGTTGGACCAACCGGAGCTGGTAAAACGACGATCATTAATTTATTAGAGCGTTTCTATGATATTAAGGGTGGAAATATTCGTCTGAATGGTGTCGATACCAGGGATATTGATCGCGAAGATGTTCGTTCTCATTTTGCGATGGTCCTCCAAGATACTTGGTTATTCTCGGGCTCAATTTACGAAAATATTAGGTACGGTCGTGAAGATGCAACTGATGAAGAGATCATGGACGCCTCTAAAGCCGCTCACGTTGACAACTTTGTTCGTCGTTTGCCTGATGGCTATGATACTGTATTGAATGAATCTGGTTCCAATGTTTCCCAAGGACAGCGGCAGTTGATCACTATCGCTCGTGCCTTCTTGGCTGACCCTGAGATCTTGATCTTGGATGAAGCAACGAGTTCTGTTGATACCAGAACGGAACTGCATATTCAACATGCGATGGAGCGTTTGTTAAAGGGTCGGACTAGTTTCGTTGTTGCCCACCGTTTATCTACGATTCAAAATGCCGATAATATTATCGTTATGAATCATGGCTCTGTAGTTGAAACCGGGACCCATGATCAATTATTGAAATTGGGCGGATTCTACGCCGACTTGTATAATAGTCAGTTTACCAGCGGTTTATCATTTTAGTCAGGAGGCAATGTGAAATATGAAAAAACTTAGTAGGTTAGCTTTAGTGCTTGCATTTGCTGCATTGTTCCTGACAGGTTGTGGTCAAGATAAGCTCTCGGTTTCTGACCATCATTTGGAAGCAGACGGTTTAGCAGTCGTCATCAAAGGAAAAACAAACCAGGATCGTGTAAGTTATCAAATAGATAATGGTCCGAAAAAATCAGTTAAATCTGATAGTTCAGCGTATACGGTGATGGTACCAGTCCAAGAAAAAGAGCAAACAGTTCATTTAACAGCTGGTTCGCAAAAAGAAACTGTTAAAGTTGCCAAAACCAAGCCTTTGGGAAGTTATTCCCAGATAAAGCAGAAATATGATCAAGGACTGGTAATAACTAAATTATCTGCCAAGGATCAAAAAGCTGTAATGGCAATGCAAAAGCAAGGACAGCAATTAAAAGAACAACAAGCAAGGATTCAAAAAAAGGTAGCAGCTGATCAAAAAGCTGTTGCTCAAAGTCAAGACCAAAAAGCTGCTGCTGATTTGCAAAAACAGGCTCAAGCTGGAGCAAAGCTGAAACAAGAAGCTCGGGAGCTGCAACAACAGCAAAAAGATTTAAAACCAAAATTGGCTCAGGCCGAAAAAGCGGCTAAGAAAGATCAGCTTCCGGCAAAAGCAAAAGATGGGATCCATGATTTACAACAGCAAAAAGATTTTCGACTACGGGCTAACGTTACAGGAGACAAAGTCAATGCCTTAGCAGTGATCGTCCCTGTTAAAACTATGAAGAATAAAACACAAGCGCGTGACTTTATTTTGAAATTTTCTACACTTGCCTCGGTAGTTGGTGCTGACCCTAAGGAAGTTTTGAAACAATTTAAAAAGCAAATGAATACAGACAGATCTACGAAAACAACTACTAAGTCGATCCACTCTAAGGGAGTAGATTTTAGAATTGGTATTTCAGCTGATCACTTATATATCTATTTATTGAAAGTTAATTTCAACGTTTAAGTGATTATTGGATCCCAAAGGGTTTTTAAAAATAAACGTAAAAATATTAACTTTTTATATTTTATGTGTTACGTTGGGTGCGTAATCCAATATAAGGAGATGAATAATTATGACAACGTGGGCATTTTGGCTTTCGATCGTAGCAATTGTTCTTTCTGTATATGCTTGTTATGCTGCAAGTAAAAAGGATTAGTGCAATTTCGTTTGCGTGACCAGTAAGAAGACGTGGTTTTCCGTGTCTGTTTGGTCAGGGGTGTGAGGGATCATTCAATTCCCTTGCACCTTTTTGTCTATGTGTTGTCTGAAGGAGCAACTCTTGCTTCCCTATGAGCGGACTTAAATTTTGAAATATAAAAAAGTGAAAGAAATTATTTAAGTTCTGGCAGTGTGGATGATAGTTATCTTACTAAACTGTGATGGTCGTGCTAAATTTGCTAAAGGTTGCTTTTTTCTCATATTTAGCGAGCGTTTTGGATTACAATTCGAGCCTTTTTAGTGTATAATATTATTTGTATTAAAAACTATGGAGGTGCTAGAGTATGCGTAAGTTCTTATTAGGGGTAAGCTTGACAGCTAATGTAGTTCTTGGTTACTTATTATTAAAAGATGAGGATACTGTTGAAGAATTAAGGGAACGTTTGGAACATGCTGGCGATGAAGTAGTCGGCAAGGTACAACAGGTCAAGGGCAGCTTTACTGGAGACACTAAAGATAAAGTCGAAGGTGCTGCTCAAGAAGCTAAAGGTACTGTAGAAGATAAGGTGCAAGACTTCAAAGATGCAGCTGAAGATGCAGCTGAATAATCTTCTTTTATAAATTTATAATTGCCTCGAAAGTGAAAGCTCTCGAGGCTTTTTTCTTTTCGAGCAAAATAACTTAACTATACTATAGTAATTGAAGTGCTAAGATAGGGGAAAATAAGGATGAGTGGGACTTTAAAGAAAATCGGAAAAGACAAAATGTTCTTAATTTCGGCTGCAGTTGCGTTATTAAGCATGTTTGTCAGCCGTCCACGCGTAGCGGATATTGATTGGAAAACGATGATCTCTTTAGCATCTTTACTAGCGTTGATAGCGGTTTATGAACATTTACAGGTCCTAAGTTACGGTGCAAAATTACTGGTGAAGTTAGCTAGTACTAAGAGACTTTTAGTACAAATTATGGTAGCCAGCTCTTTTTTTGCGTCAATGTTTTTGACAAATGACGCAGCGATCATTGCGTTGACACCGATCTTGATCATAGTTGCCCGCAGAGTCGATTTGCCAGTTGTCTTGCCTATTGTCTTAGTCAATGTTGCTGCAAATTTGGGGAGTATGGTAACTCCATTTGGCAATCCGCAAAATTTATACTTATTAAACCGATTTAATTTAAGTTTTAGCAATTTTATTCAGATGTCCTTACCGATCGCCGTTGCTAGTATATTGGTGCTCTGGTTATTTACCTTTAAGATCCCACGTAAAAAAATAGAAAATATCAGACTACCTGAATTTAAGCTTAACTGGACCAAGCTTATTATGGCCCTTATTGCCACTGTTGTTATTTTAACCGGCATTTTTTCTCTTTTACCTCCTTATGTTATGTTAGTGGCAGCGATCGCTATAGTCGTGTTGGTGGATCCAAAAATATTTGGGCAGATCGATTATGCACTTTTGTTAACTTTTTTGATGTTTTTTATAGCTGTTGGCGATGTCGGGAGAGCCCCACTCATTCACGATTTTATGAGTATGTTGGGTGCAACTTCTTTAGGAACTTATTTTAGCGGCTTGGCTGTTAGTCAGGTCATCAGTAATGTACCAGCCGTGATCATATTAGCGCCTTATACGAAGTACGTGTACTCGTTGTTTCTTGGAGTCAATATTGGTGGTTTAGGCACTTTAGTTGCTTCTTTAGCAAACCTACTCGCTTATAAATTGTATTTTGCACGCGTTGGTTCTCCAGGCAAAAGCTATTTCAAAGTCTTTATTCAGGTCAATTTGATGAGTTTGCTGGCTTTGGGCTCAGTAGGGTTGTTATTAGTTCTGCTACAGTAGCGATCTATCAGGGCGTCAGAGTTAATCTTAGCAACTCTTTTTGTTAGAATAACCATATAGTATTATTAATGGAAGAGGGAGCTCATTATGAAAGACGATCCACGTTGGAAAACAGCTTTGTACACGACCGAAACATACAATGAAGAAGGGTTAGAAGGTCATGCTTATGTTCCGGGAGGTTTAAATTTACAAACTAGCAGCCCATTAAACAACCATCCGGGTACAAACCCAGAGCAATTATTAGGGATGTCATTATGCACTTGCTTGGTAGCAACGGTGCAGGCAGTCGAAAAAGAGCATCATTTGGAACATCACGCCAAAGTGAGAGCTAAGGTCGCATATATTGGTGAAAAAGCGCATTACGAATTTTTAGTTCACGCGCAAATTTGTGTGCCACAGGTCGATTTTGAGACAGCAAAGCAGCTTGTAGCTGAAACTGAGAAAAGATGTTGTGTATCGCAGTTATTGAGCGGCAGTGACAACTATAGTGTCGAAGCGGTCGAAGGCTGGGATAATTAAAAAAATTTGATATTTGAAAGAAAGCCTTATGTGTTGTTTTTGATAAGGCTTTTTTGTTATAGTCAATAACATATTGAAACTATGCCTTGCACAATTTTATGCAAAAACATTACCGTTTTTTTGAAACATAAGTAAAAATTTTTGAGAATAAAAATGTTGAGCTAAATGAATAGCGTTCTTGGTTTATGTATAATGGGAAATGTTACAAAGAGCTCAATTTTGTGTATTTGTGTAATTACATATTAAAAGATATTAGAGTAAGACCATAGGGGTCTATTGAGCAAAGGGCCTTGATAATTTGTAGGTAGCTGTCACATAAGCGTGGTTTAGAAGCAGCTATCGGGCATTAGGCCTTTATTTAGGGGAAAATGAGGGGAGCACACGATCATGACGTGGCTCCCCTCATTTTTTATATGAATTTGTTCCTTTCTAAATGAAATCCGACGATCAACGACCTTAATAATTGCCAGTCCTGCGGTGTCGGCGGACAATTCCAAGTCAGTTGCTTAACTTTGACACCGGGGTTGAATTTATCTGAGATAAATAAATCAGTTTGCTTATTAATTTTAGGATCGATCACAACATTAGCAGCTGTCAATTTTAATAACTGTGTTTGGATAAAACGATTATAGGTCCGACCAACTGAAAAGTCGACAACTATATGTATCTGATCTTGTAAAAACGTTGCGGGGAGTTCATTTAAAATCAATACTAAATATTGATAGAAAAGTTGCAAGCGTGATTGCAAAGAAAGATAGGGAGGCCCCGTCTTTTCGCGTGTTTCGACAAATCTCACTGCTAAACTACTGCTTACAGGATATGATTCCAGGAAGTAGTTTACTGTCTTTTGATCAATATAAGTATTAATAAAGAAAAAAGGCGAGAGAGTTTGTGTGTTGATCTTGTTGAGTTTCTTAGTAAACTTGGGAAACTTAATACAACAGTGTGCTTCTATTAAATTAGCTTCAATGATTTTTAGTTGTTGTTCCGTCAACTTGTCTACTTCATTTTTACGTTTAAGAGAAGGCTGACCACCCAGTGGAGTAGCGTCATAAATTAAAATATAGGCATTAAAAAATAAAGCTTCATGGTAAGCTTGTTCCTCACTGAGAGCTAAGGCTTTTTTCAAATAAGATTTTGTGCGTTCGAAATTCTGATTAAATGGCTTGCTTAACAAGTCATCCACACTAGATAAAATCGTTTGTTTATTTTTGACTCTTAGAAATTGAATAGTTATAAAGAAAGCAAACTGTCTTTTTTCTGTGAATGTCGGCTTAAGCTGCCAGTTTAGGATCAGAAAGTTTAATGTATCATGGACTTGTTTACTGGACTCCTTTAAGGATGGAGTACTATTTCCAAAGAAGAAGAAAATGATGTGTTGTAATAAACTGCGGTATTCTACTTCATTGGACATTGTTTGGTCAGGGAATTCTTGTTTGAGATCGTAAAACATTTTTTCTTGCTACGATAATAAGTTGACTGACTGATCCCGTTTTTTTTTATAAAGTTATCGCGTGAACCGCCTAGACCCAAAGCATCATTTAACAAAACTTTGATATTCAGGGAGTTTTTAGCAATGAGTATTGTCAGTAGATCGATCGTTTGAGATGTGACATTGTTTAGAGTCAGTCCATGATCTTTGTCAAAACTAAAGGAAAAATGATCATCACAATTACCGATCGCTGCAAGCTGATCACATGCAATATTGGCCTGATAAGCACTAATAGCTAACTCTTTTTTTAATTTGAGTAGTGAAATATTAGCAATATTGTGTTGGTAAAAATATTGTACGATATTGATGAGCAGCTGTTCGTTTTCGTCGAATAAGCAATAAAATCCCTTTTGCACGTAATAATCCCCCTCAATGTTTATACAAACTAAAATCATTATAAAATACTTAGCTATTAAAAGCATGTAATTTGCAAGGAGGATGCCCTTATGTGATCAGCGGTCAAAATCTAGGTTTTGATGTTGTAATTTTGGAAAAATGATCTTGTCACTTAAACCCACAAAATATCCTTGGAACAAGAAAGAAAACACGGTCCCGATATTTATCGCCCATATATTATGGTTTCCTAGCACACATAAAGCGATTATTGTGACAGGGACTAAAAAAGAGATCGTTTGGGCTAAAGCTGCGTTACCATGGAAAAATTTGAAACGGATGATCTGCATGAAGTCATCATTGGGATGTAAGATTATGTTGACCCGTTGATAAATTGAGATGCCAGCGGCAATGAATAAAATACCGCATAAATCTAAAATAACTTTAACTACTAATGGTAAAGTATTTAGGCCAGTATGGGAAAGTAAATTCGTTATCATGCCAACTAAATAACTAAAAGGGATCATGAAGACAAAATTACCCAAGATACGACGTGGATCGAATTTATGGATGATCAAGGCGTTTGATAAAACGACAGCGACTCCTTCCCAAAATAAAACACCAGTCAGACTGAAGTCAAAAAGATGTGCTAAATTAACTGAAGAAGCTGTCCATAGTGCACTCCCTAAATTTAGAGACACAGTCAGCGCATTTCCAAAAGAATTGATCATAATAGAAATGATCAAGAAAATAACGTCTCCGCTGACAGTCAAAGAACCATTGTTACGATACATAGTAATTAAGAACCCCTTAAAAGTAAAAAACAGACTATATTATAATAAAGATATGTACAATCTACATTATAAGGCAAAATGCGGGACTAGGTAAAATTGTTTTTAAGTCCTTGTACTCTCAGTTAATTTATGAAATTTCTAAGATACAAAACAAACTTTTATATGACCTTGAAAAAATTACCAATAGATGCTATGTTGCAGATAAGGAAAGATTTGATCATCACAGTCAGATGTTAAAGTGAAACTAGATGTGTTGGGCCTTAAAAATTGGTTGGCGTTTCGATAAGGGAAGATGATTTTTATCATGATAGTCTTAAAGTTTAACGTTCCATCTCCAAAGGATGTCTATAAGGAAGCCAAGGAAAAACTCAAAAAGCAAAAAAAGAAGAAGAAAACAAAAGAAAAGGGACCAATTGCTGTACCTGTCTAGGACAGCAAAATAATTTAGAGACTTAAAATTTGAATCTCAGTTGTAATGGCACTATCCTATTCATGGGTAGTGTTATTATTTTTGACAAGATAATAGGAAATTGGTTATATTGAAAAAGATTTTAAAAATGGTGGTGTTATTTGATGGATAAAACATGGATCGAACAGTTGCCTTTAAGTGGGATCAGCCAGATCCAGCCTATGGCGGGTGGAGATGTTAATTTGGCCTATCGGGTCGATACTTCTGAGGGGCCGTATTTTTTGTTAGTGCAAAAGGATCAAACAGCAGACTTTTATACGGGCGAAATAGCCGGTTTGAAAGCATTGTCAGCAGCCGACGTTGAAGCACCGAGAGTGATCTCTAACGGGCAGATCGACGGTGATGCGTATTTATTGCTTAACTATCTGAAACAAGGAAATCGCGGCAGTCAAGCTCAATTAGGCCGTCTAGTCGCTAAGATGCATCACTACTATAGTCCGAATAATAAATATGGCTTTTCTGAACCATATCAGGGAGCTAGTATGACTTTCGAAAATAAATGGACTAAAACCTGGTCTGAACTTTTTGTTGATCAAAGGTTGGATCAATTAAGAGATGCCTTGGTCGATAAACATCTATGGTCTAACTCATCTTTGACTGAATATGAACAAGTTCGTGCGATCATTGTGGATGCTTTGGCTCATCATAACAGTAAACCAAGTTTATTACATGGTGATTTTTGGGGCGGTAATCATATGTTTCTAGAAGATGGCCGGCCGGCATTGATCGACCCATCTGCATTCTATGGGGATCGTGAGTTTGATATTGGTTGCAGCTTAGTATTTGGGGCTTATGATCAAGAATTTTATTCCGCCTATCAAGAAGCATATCCATTGGCGGAGGGATATCAGAAACGCTTGAATTTTTATAGTCTGTATTTGTTGATGGTTCATTTAGATAAGTTTGGCGGGATGTACGCTACGGCAGTCGACAATACTATGAAACGTATTATTGCTGATGCATAGCTGCCTTTAGCTAGAAAGATATTTAATTTTAGCAAATTTATAAGTTTTAATTTCGACATTTTCTGCGTGGCAATGTATAATGAGAATGTACTGGAAATGGTTAACCGGTATAAATTTATTCGCGTCAAATTTGATGTTTAGTAATGCACACAGAAGTTCCCAGCCGGTTACTGGGGACTTATTTTTTTAACATGTAGTTATTAGTAGACATAATAATATTTTATAATAATGAAAAATGATTTGGAAAAGAGGAATAACAATGGACGGAAAAGGGCAAAAAGCGTCTGGAAAGAGTCAAGAAAAAAAATGGTCGGCTTCGTGGTTTTTTAGTTGGGTGATAAATAGTCGCTTTGCTGTTGCAATGTTAGTTATTTTATTAGTGGCCTTGATCATATTGGTTTTGAGTAAAATGCGCTGGGTCTTTAGTCCACTCACTATTATTCTAAACACTGTAGCCTTGCCGATCATTATTGCGGGGGTCTTTTACTATTTACTAAATCCGTTAGTAGATTGGGCTGAAAACAAATTTCAAGCCAAACGTTCGCTGATAGTAACGATCGTTTTCATTGTCTTAGCATTGTTGATCGCATGGGGAGTTGGTTCACTGATCCCAGTGATCCAAAGCCAAATTAAAGATCTGTTAGCTAACTGGCCAGATTATTGGTCTAAATTAGAAGATTTTGTTGTTAGCCTTTTCTCTGCCGATGGTCTCAAGGATCTGCAAAATAAACTAAGTACGATCAATGGCGATATGGGAGAATTTTTCAAGCCTGGTAAAGCACTGAACTTCTTACCTAAATCTCTTGATTCGATCGGTAGTATTATTTCGCGGATCACCTCAGTGGTTATTGCTATCGTAACGGCACCGTTGATCTTATTTTACTTATTGAAAGATGGACACGAATTGCCTGATTATTTAGTTGGGTTCTTACCTAACCGGTACCGCCTAAATGTTAAAGATATTTTTAAAAGTATGAATTCGCAGCTGAGTAACTATATTCGTGGCCAACTTGGCGTAGCATTTTTTGTTGCCTTGATGTTTTGGATCGGTTATATGGTCATTGGGCTTAAGTTTGCTTTGTTATTAGGAATAATTGCCGGACTTTTGAACTTGATCCCGTACTTGGGTTCATTTTTGGCGATGGTACCTGCGATCGCCGTTGGGTTGTTCACTTCTCCGTTTATGTTGGTCAAAGTTTTGATCGTATTTGTAATTGAGCAGACTTTAGAAGGACGCTTGATCTCACCATTGATCTTAGGTAATAGTATGAAGTTCCATCCCTTAACAGTTCTGTTTGTGTTACTTGTTTCTGGTAAGATCTTTGGTTTACCCGGTGTCATCCTGGGGGTGCCAGGCTATGCCGTTATCAAGGTCGTTGTTTCAACATACTTTACTTGGTTTAAACGTAGTCATCCAGATCTTTATGTCTCAGAACAGACGAGTCTACACGATATCTCCAATGAAGACGAAAAGTAGCAAGCGGTATCCTTTGACTTGACCTTTAGCTGAATATTAGAATTAATAATATATGATTAGGCTTTAGTATCAGAATAACTTTGAAAGGAAGATCATTCAATGAAAGTTTTCGTAATAGGTGCTGGTGGAAATGTCGGTCGCTTAGTTGTTGAGCATCTAAAAGATGAAGGTGACCAAGTCACTGCTGGTGCACATAGACAAGAACAAGTTGATAGTTTTCGTCAACAAGATGTTCAGTCTGAGGTTTTTGATTTGTTAAAACAACCTGAAGAAATGGCCGACCAGTTAAAGGGGTTCGATGCTATTGTATTTTCAGCTGGTTCTGGTGGTAAGACCGGCGATGATATGACTATGTTAGTTGACCTTGATGGTGCTGTTAAAAGTATGGAAGCAGCCGAACTTGCTGGTGTAAAAAGATTTGTAATGGTCAGTGCTATTTTTGCTGAAGACCGGTCTAAGTGGGTCACTATCAAACCATATTATGCTGCTAAATACTATGCCGATGAGTGGCTGCGGAGCAGGACATCGCTGGATTATACTATCCTAGAACCAGGTGGTTTAACCTTTGATGAAGAAACAGGTAAGGTCACGACTGATGTTCCAGAAAAAGGGGGATCGATCAGTCGGGCAGACGTTGCTGCTGCAGTTACAGCTAGTCTACACACTGATTCATCGATCGGGAGGATCATTCCATTGATCAACGGTGAGACACCGATCGCAGAGGCAATTGAAAAAGCTAAGTAAAAATTTGGTTATTAAAAAGTCGTGTCTGACTTCCACAAGAGGAGGTACCGACACGACTCTTTTTTATTAATTTTCGTTAAATTCTTGATCGAAATTATTAACGGCATCTACTGAACCAATTACCGCCAACATGTCCTTGTAATGAATAATACTGCGGGCATCTGGATAAACATCGACGTGATCCTTTTGGATGATGGCGATCACGTTGACATCAAAGTTATTCCTTAATGAGAGTTCTCCAAGTGTTCTTTCAGTGTATTGGTTTTTGTTGACTTCCACTTCGGCTAAAGTTACATCTTCACTGAGATCCAAGTAGTCAATGATATGAGGTTGACGATGATGCATAACGATCCTTTTTGCCATATCGGATTCGGGTTGCACGATTTGATCTGCTCCGATCCGCTCCAATATCCGAGCATGGCTGCGGTCTTGCGCTTTACATATCAAGTCTTTCACTCCTAGGTCCTTACAGTTTAGAGCCGATAAGACACTAGCCTGAATGTCAGAACCAATAGTAATAAAGACATGATCAAAGGCTTCGATGTTTAATTTACGTAATGCTTCTTCATCTTGAGCATCCGCGATAACCGCCTTGTTGGCAATGTTCATGTAGCGGTTGACCAGTTTTTCCTTGGTATCGATCGCCAAAATCTCCTGGTTTTCAGCAGCAAGCTGTTTACATAAGGCTCCGCCAAATTTGCCCAATCCAATGATCGCGTAGTTTTCGTCAGCACGTGTGACATGATTTTTATTTTTAAACTTATCCATTTCAGAAACAGGGTTTCAGCTCCTCTCAATGATGTATAAATTGCCGGTATATCAACATTTAACATTTTTAATTGTGCAATGGTTTGTAGCTTTTTGCAACTTCTGTTAGTCAAAAGTTAGTCAAAAATGATTTAGAAATCCACATAGGCAGTAAACTTTTCAGGTATACCAATTTTCTGTTGATCAGTGACCGCGGTATAGATATTTAGGGTCGTTTCAATCTTACGATGTCCGAGCTGAGTTTGCAACTCTTTGGGCGTCATACCGCCATATATTGCCAATGTGGCATAAGTGTGACGGAAGCCATGCGGAGTTATCCGTTTAATTTCAGCAGCCTTAGCAATAGCTTTATTCTGTTTTGCAACGCTAGTCAGTTGTAACAGACTATTGTGCATGTTGGTAAAAACCAACTGTTCAGGCTTCAAAGTATTATAACCAAGAATAAGCATTATTTTTCGTTGATCAAGTTGCCACTGTTTCAAAATGTTGGCCGTCTTTTGATCAATGCCGATCATTCTGTTACTCTGTTCAGTCTTAGGACGTTGAATCATAACGCCATGTACACCGTTAGCACGTGTTTTACTAATGCTTAGGGTATTTGTACTAAAATCAATATCAGACCACGAGAGGGCACATATTTCGCCAATACGAGCGCCTGTGAACGCCAATAACCTAAAAAGCGGGTAGGCTTGCTTATTTTGATATTGCTTAGCAGAAACCATAAACTTTTCTAGTTCCTCTTTGGTGTAATAATTATCCTCGGGCGCTATTCTTTTAACGATTTTATTTTGTTGGCGTTTGCTCGGGATAGTGACAGCGTCCAACGGATTATCTGTGATATATTTCAGGCGGATCGCATACTTGAATACTCGTGACATGTAATTGATCACAGCTTGATAACTTTGATATGAGCTATTGAACCAGTCGTTTATCACATCTTGACATTGCGTAACAGTGATCTTACATATTAGACTATCTCCAAAGATTGGCAGAACTCTTTTACTGAAATAATACATAATAGTTTGGTAAGTCGATTCTTTAACCGTTAGCTTGTAATTTTCGAGCCAAGCAAGGTATACTTGATTAAAAGTTAGATATTGATTATTCAAGAGGCTTTCACGCTGTAACTGCTTTTCTAAGGCAGCCGCAGCAGTGGAGGCCTCTTTTTTTGTGTCAAAACCGCGACGGGTTTTAATGAGCTGTTTACCGTTATCATCTCGACCGGTAAAGAGCTGAAATTTCCATTTAGTGCCTTTTTTAGTTTGGTACTTGCTGTATGATGCCATAATACATTTTCCTTTCATAACGCGCAGCTGGCTGGCAAGCGGTTATCTATAGAAGATGTAGTTATTTGTTATTGAGTCTATCTAAAATGTCATTCAATTTTTTTAATTTTTCAATGTCAGATTCAAGCATTGTTGATTTACCAGGCTTGAAATATTTTGAAGTGTCTAACATTTCATCTAAAAAATTGGTCCAACTAATAACATACTTTTCTCTTTGCTTTTGTGTTTCTTTTTTTTGTTCCTTGAATAAGTTAATAGTTTCTTGATTGATATGTTTTCTTTCCTCATCAACTATTTTCGACATTTCTTTTTCATCCTGGTATTGATCGTACGGAACTTGCATCAGTTGTATAAATATTTTAACCATGCCAGAAAAGATTACTTTTTGATTGTCGTTATCTGCTTTAATAACGTCAGAATATTTTTCATCAAACTCATTTATTAAGTGATTAAATACCTCGTTTTTGTCGTGTGTATTAAAATCAGAAACTCCCTGTAAATATGGAACATTCACATCAAAATATTTTGCAAGTTTCATCCACGTTAGTAGTTTAGGCTCTCTTTTTCCATTTTCATATCTACTAATAGTATTATCACTAACCCCCACCGCCTTTGCGACTTGTTTTAGTGTTACATTTTTTTCTTTTCTCAATTCAGCAATTCTATTTTTCAAAAGCAAACACCTCTTTTCCTACAAAATAATAATAACATGTTCCAACCGATTTGGGAGAAAAAAGATTTGACATTCTCCATTTTGTTTGGTTATAATGACCACATTGGGAGTGACCAAAACGGGAGAGAGGTGATTTATATGAAACTTACCAATGATCAAATTGTTGCTATAAAGCGTAAAAGAGGGGAATTAGGGCTTTCCATAAGTCAATTAGCTCAAGAAGTCGGAGTTAGCCGCTGGACACTAAACAATATTTTTAAGCATGAACAATCTAATGTTCGGTTAAGTACATTCAAAAAACTCAACGACTGGTTAATAAAAGAGTATGCAAATTAATAATACGAGGGGTTGTTTATATGCAAATGAATTTTGAAATGCCGGCAGAATTTGAAATAGAACTTCAAAACTCTGTCAGTAAAGTTGTTGCTGAAGTATTAAGCGGTACTGATCTAAGTAAACAAGTTCCTGAATATATGGGAAAAGGCGAGGTTTGCAAGTATCTCAATATTTCGCGGAACACGCTTGATACATGGATCCGCAAGGGCAAGGCACCAAGATATACGCTTATCGGTGGCACGTATCGTTTTAAGCGTTCTGAGATAGATAAATTTATGTTAGATCATTCAAAATAAAAAATAAACGCAGCTGGCTGGCAAGCGTGATCTAACAATTTTAAGGAGGTGATCAAAATGGTAACTATTTCAATGACAAAACTAATTTTTGCCCTGGTACTTTTAAGTATTGGTTGTTTTATAACAGGCGGTTGTTTTTGGCAAGAAGTTAATAAGAAAGGACGATAGCAATGCTTACCACATTAGTAATTGGGTTTGATGCTGGTTTTTTGGTGGCAATGCTAATCATTTATATACGTGATCGAAAACAAGTTGCGAAACTCAAACGTGAATTTGAAGAGTATGAAACAAGAAAGGATGTTAAATAATGGCAGACACAAAAAAAGCCTTGCTTGCCGACCAAAGCAAAAGCAAGGAACATCAAAAATTGTATCAACATCATGATACCACCGTTCAAGGCGGTGTTCCAGTCACAAGCGATTTTTTAGCAGATGAATCTAGCCAAGTCTTGAATGCTATAAACCAGGTCAAAATGATTTTTAATTATTTAGATCTAGTCGCCACATGCAATAGACGGGGCGACAAGGAAATAGGCTATTTCTTTTTAAATAGCGGCTTAGGTGATGTCTTGGATAATATCGAAGACATTCGAGGAAGCCTAGCAAAGATCTCTGATGATCTTTGCCCAGATGAATAGTAAAAACAGTTAAAGAACATCATATTGCGTAGATGTAAAAACGCAAGCACATAAAAATATCGTGACACCACACTTAAAAAGCTTAAAGGAGCATTTTTGTATGAAAGAAAAAAATAAGGGGGATGATTTCATCCTCTTAACGAAAGAAGATTTTTTTATTGAAAAACCAAGAGTTCAAAAATTTAGATGCAGCATTAGAACTTGCTAACAACGGTATAGCGGTTTATCCGACTGTACCAGGTAAGAAAGCACCGTTCAAAGGCACACACGCCCAGAAGGACGCTTCAAATGATCCTGAGCGGGTGTTTGAAATGTTTCAGGCACATCCTGAAGCAGATGTATCAATTAAGCTAGATGGCCTGATCGTGTTAGATATTGACAATCATCAAGGCCAACAAGAAGGCTTAACTTCACTCGGCCAAGCTAGCATTGAAGTACCAACTAATACGAGGATAGAGCGGACACCAAACAACGGCTTGCATGTTTTCTTCAAGTATAACGGTGAAAAATTCAATCATCTTGACATACTGAAAGGTGTTGAAGTTCGTGGTGATCAAATCAAGACGGTTCCTAGTGTTGGTTATGAGCTCACTAAGAGCAATGATATAGCTGAGGCGCCCGAATGGTTGTTAGAATACGTTTCTCAGGCACTGAAACCGAGATATAAGCCGACAAATGGCCATGTTCCTGGAGAAATAACTTTTGTTGGTAAAACGATCAATAGATTATTAGATGGCGCACCGGAAGGAAGCCGTAACAGTTGGCTCACAAAAGAAATTGGTTTTTTGATCGGTCAAGGTGTGCAGCCTTCAAAAATATATGAATTGATGTGGTGGGTCACAAAAAGCAAGTTGACCGGTCACGATCCAATTAAAAAGACCGAGTTTGATAATACGTTTAAGAGTGTCCTCAAGCTTGAACAAAGTAAGTTAGGGGGCGGCTTAAATGGATGATGAAGAGATCACACCGAAAGAGCTTGATGAGATAGATCAAAAATGGGCTGGGATACGTAGTGACGCTATTTTAAGCCTTAAAGCAAAAGCGTCTAGGTTTGATATAAATGAAGGCTTAAAGCCATATAACATTTATTCTGAAGAACTGCCTGAAAATTTTACCGGCACTGATTTTAAAGATGTGAATGACACAATAAAAACCAAAACACCAAGCTGGCTAAACGCATATTGGACAGCTAAAACGAAGGGCAAGGGCGAAAACGCAGTCACAGTCAATGTTTTCGTTGTTGATGTTAAATATTACAATTTAGCCAAAGCATTCATGAAGGCTAATCCTATGACAAGGTTTGATGATATGCCTGAGGGGGCTCAATACAAGCCGGAAACAGGAACGTGGGACATCATCAAAGGCAAAATGTTCACATTAGTTAAGCCAATGATAGATCAAGCTTTAGATAAGTGGAACATTCAAAATCAAAAACTAGAGTACAACGCCACTGACAAAGTAAAAAGTATGACCTACAACGGTGATATATATGGCAACCCTTTTAATGATCGTAACCCCGCATTGGCATCATTCAAAAATGGTGTGTTTGATATGGAAACAGGCAAGCTGTTAAGCAAAGACCCTAAATATTATCTTACGGCGCAGCATGATTACAATATTGAACTCTCACATGAACCAACGCCGGAAACAGAACGCTACATCAAAGCAATTTTAGGTGATGCTTATAACTTATTTTGCGAGTTTGTTGGATATGGTTTTTATGGTAGTTATCCAATTAACCAAGCGCTATTTATCCATGGTAAAGGTGGAAACGGTAAAACACAACTGCTCAATTGGCTAATCAAAAAAATATATAATGTCGAAAATGTGGCCACGATTGCGCCACAAGATTATAGCGGAGCTGGCTCGCAGTTCGTTTCCGCTGATTTATATGGTAAAGATGTGGATATCGTCAACGAATTAAGAAAAGGCATGATATACAATACCGAATCATTTAAAAGTCAATTAGGTGATGACCTTATAACAGGGCAATTAAAAGGCGGGCAAAGATTTAATTTTACTTCACACGCTACAACTTTTGTTGCCTCAAACTTTTATCCACAGTACAACGATAGTTCAGAAGGCATGGCCGACCGTTTTATTATTGTTGAAACAGTCAGTCCTAACTTTAGACGCAACCGTCAAGCTTGGGAAAATTTAAACATTAACTTTAAAACCATAGAACAGGAAAAACCACGCTTTGTATATCAATGTATGTTAAAAGCTATTCGAGCTATTAAGAATGGATTATTTACGATACCTGAGAGTGCTAAAAAGTCTACAAAAGAATTTCTTGCTAACAATGATAATCTAGGTCAATGGCTGGAAGAATATACTGATCAAACAAAAATCAATGATGATCGTGGTGAAACTGTTGAGGCAGCGTTTAATTCTTATCGTGAGTATGAAAAGAAAGTCTTGTCCACAAGTGTAGCCGATAAACTAACCAATATGAAAGAGTTCAGAAGTCAGCTAAAAACTCGAGGCTATACGATTGATAGGAGTTATAAAGGTTGGAACAAAAATGACAAAAGACAGCTTAGTAGAGTGATCGGCCTTAAATTAACAGCAACCTCATATATAAATAGTTAAAATATTAAAGGCAATGAACCAGTTCATAAGATGGCAAATAAGATGGCAAATATCCCATAACACCGCCGTTTAAGTGAGTAAGATACTTTTTTTTGATTTTAAATAGGGGGGTCAAAAAATTAAAAATAATAAAAAGGTGTGAGAGGTGTTAAATAATTTACTTTTTCCCATCTTATTCCCTTAAAGTGTTATGAACGTCGATATAACAATGTTTTTTATGAACCAGTAACCCGTCTTACAAGATGGAAGCTCCCGTCTTGTTCGTAGAAGAAGACCCTAACAGAATGGTATTTCAAGGAAACCTTTAGGATGGTATTTCATGAACTTACCGAAATGAGAAAGGTAGCCGATAGGCGAACAGAGATATTAAATTAAATGGAGATGTAATTATGACCGAAGAAACATTAAATAAGCTGCTTAGGATGATTATAGAGCAACAGCAAGAAATAGATGAACTGCTAAAGAAAACTACTCTGTTAGTGTGTGCCATACAAGAAATTGCAGACGATATAAACCGTCCATTTTTGAATAAGATCCCAGTTTTTGGAAGTTATCGTTTAACTAGATTGTACTTTGAATATGAGCATGCCATGGGTGAATACAAAAAGCTAGAACAAAAATGTGATACGCTGGTGTCTGTTAATCATGGCTGGTTATTGGATATTATGGAACATTGGCTTGAGGTAAGGCCACAGGATAAAAAATATTATGCAGCTTTAAAGCAACAAGCTAAAGACCAGGATGTATTTTCGAAAGAAGAATGGCGACAGATTGAAGCCGAGGAACAAGAAGAAATGACTGTCCACAGATAGGAGATTATGAATAACGATCTAAAATAAAATAGTCTTTTTGGGAGTGTTGTTAGAAATAGCAGCACTCTTTTATTAATTCAAGCTATAATTCAAGCTATAATTCAAGCTATTTTTGTGTATGCTAGGGCGATTTAAGCATGACAAACGCATAATTGCACCAAAGCATATTAAAAGCTCTTAGAACGCAAAATAAAGCCGTATATGAGTATGTATGAATTATAGCAATATTACTGAAATAAATCGGAAAGTTTATTTTACAGTTTTTGTATACTACAAGTCTGAAAATATGCTATAATGTATTTATAATATCAATACGACATCAATATGATATTAGGAGGTGGAGCAATGAAGATCTTTTATAATATCGAGATCAGGAAACTAATGCTAGAAAGTGGCATGACCCAGTCAGATGTGGCAAATGCGCTTGGTGTTTCTCCACAACGTATTTCAGCTATTATGGCTCAAGATATGAATGAACGACAAAAGCAGCGTTTCATTGACTTATTAGAGCCTTTGGCAGTCAAGAACAGGTATGAAATAGAGCGTATACGATAACGGAAGGGGGTACAGCATGACAGATCAACGGCGAGAACAATATAACCAGTTAGTTACCGAAGTTCAGCAGCAGCTGCAGACTGAAAAAGAACTTAACAGTCGTGTAGATGAGTTTCTTGATAATAATTGGACCTGGTGCATAGAAACATTAGCTCCGCAAGAAGTCAGTGATCTATTAGGTATTTCTGTGGAAGAGTTGTTTGAGATCGGTAAAGGCTAAAATGGCCGTTTTATCCTAAAAATAAGCTGAAACAGTACAAAAATAAGCAAAAACAACATGAAAGAGGGTGTAAAAATCAGTACGAATATTGATAAATTAAAGCCAAAACAAGAACGTTTGTTAGTGGCCTTGTTCACCGAAAACACCAACGAAGCAGCATATAAGAAAGCCGGTATCACTCATAATACAGGCTATAAATATTTAAACGATCCGACCTTTCAAAAACGTTATAACGAAATGAAACGTCTGATCATGCAAGAAACAACTCAGGCCATTCAACAGGCCAGCACAAGCGCTGTGAAAGTCCTTGTTGGTATTTTGAATGATACAGAGGCCAATAACAGCGATAAGATCCGTGTTGCGTCTATCATTCTTGACAACGCTTATAAGGCGCTTGAATTAGACGACATAACGGAGCGTATCGACAAATTAGAGCGTATGACAGATCAAGAGGGCGGATAGTATGAAATGGAGCACAAACAGCATACAGGCGCGTTTAAAGGACCTTGAAAGCAAGAATAAGGTTGATCTACCTGACATTTTTTTGATCCAGCCTTTAATTGACGGTGGTATTATTCTTATCGGTCAGCCTGACATTATCTTTAAAAACGAAAAAGATTTTAACCGTTATTGTGAAGACTATGAGGCAAATAAGAATCACATTTCTACGATCATCAATAATAGTATGGCGGTATTTGAGTGTACTAATGAGCCGGTCAGTAAGTTGCTTGAAGCCTCTGTTTATAGTGGTAGACATATTCGATCAATGACTAAAAAAGAGCGAGCCTACCGCAAGCAGCAATACGAACTGGGGCAAAGCAATAAACATGAATATTTTGCAGCTGACCGTGAGAAACGCAAGGACTTCTTTAAGTGATCCTTACATTTCTGAGGTCCTAAAAAAGGAAAGTATGGCAAGATTGGCAAGGCCCTAAAAAAAACAGGCGTTTGGGGTCCATTTATTACAAATAGCCCCTTGCAAATGCTTTTAGAATGGTATTTAAAATTAAGCTAGTATTTAAAGGGCAAATATTAGCATTATTCAAAGAAATAGACCATAAAATTATCTAAAAGAAATGAGGCAATTAAACATGAAAGATAAAAAGTTATTTCATGAAGATTTTTACAAAAAAGCAGTTAAAGACTATGAAGGTGCGTTACAGCATGCTAACACTAACATTCACCAAGGTACTTTAAAGAAGAGTGCTATTGCAGCTCAATTTGAGGAAGAACGTCAAAGTATTCAGGACGGCTTAGACCAAGGCTTTAATGACTTAATACAAGACCTTAACGAACGGCTCACTGCAAAGGTTAGTGACTATGAAAATGAGATCACACAGCAACAGCAAAATGACGGTGCAGGAGAACTTATCCGCCGACAGAACTTAAACGCTAAAATCAGTAATGCGGATCCGCAAGAGTTAAGTGATCTGATCAACGAACAAGCTCAAAAAGAAGTCGTTTCAGATTATGACTATTCTATTTTGAAAAAAGCTGTTGATGAACAGGGCAACGAAGAACATGCTTTTGCTGGTTTAACTAATCTTAGAAAGAAGTTGCCGGCCAATGTAGCCAAAAGCAAAAGTGAATATAAAGACTTAGAGCAACAACTTTTTGACGCTAAGTTCACGCTACCTACTAACCTATATATTCAAGATCAATCGGGCGAATATATCGGCCATGACATGCAGAGCGAATTTAATTTTTTGCTTAATGACTATGAATAAGTTGGTATTTCGGTAGGAGGTGGCAACGCTTGTTAGAAAGTAGCCTGAGAAGTCCATATGAGCCACAAAACGACTTAGTAAGGCCAATAGAGGCAGAGCGTTACGAAGAGGCTCTAACGGTGTATATGCACATGGACCGGCGTATTAAACAAGTGGCACGAGATAAAGCCACTATGATAGAGAGCTACCAAGCTCAGCCGGCTATACATTCTACTTGGAATTGGGATGAGAACGGCAACAAGGTTACTTACACCTCAATGGAAACACGTATTATAAATTATGTTGATCTAACGACCGCCTATGATGACCTACTGAATAGTTTGGTGTTTCGCAGGGAATCATTCCAAGACTGGCTAGAAACGCTCACAGAGTACGAGAAGGCCATTTTAGGGCGTGGGGTTGATGTGCTGTTAGATCATCAGGCCTATTTGAAGATTGAGGAGTTAGAAAGGCAAGTACCGGCTAAATATAGATTTTAGAAGGTTGCTTTTGTTAGCAGCCTTTTTGTTTTGCAATCTTTTATGTAAAATATACATATGAAAGGGTGATATTGTTGAACTGTAAAAAGGAAAAATGGAATAAGGTTATTGCTTCTATCGTTGTTATTATTGTTATAATAGTGCCATATGTATTAACAAAATGGTTTCCGTCTCTAATTGGGTACTTTGGAAGTATTATTGGAGCTATTATTGGAATTTGGGGCATTTATTGGCAAATAAGTAAGCAAAATAAAAAAGATCAGAAAAAGGCTAAAGATAGGCAGTTAGAAATAGCTAGTTCTTTAAAAATGAAAAAACAACATGAAATAGAATCATACCGCCCTTATTGGAAACTTAATGAGGATAATACTTGTTTCTTTTTTACTAGAGACGGTAAAAAGACGGTTGTTGATACAGTTAGATTTTTTAGATTTACAGTTAATAATGAATGCGAGCTTCCAGGCAAACCTAAATGCACATTACCAGAGGACGAAGATGGAAAGCAAAACAATGCAATTTGTTTCTATGGAGAAAATTATAAGCTACCAAACTCAACCGTTAAAAAAGGTGAGTCAGACGTGACAGTTATCAAGTCTAATACAATTTATGAAACTACATATATGATTGAAGGTGGTGGAATAGAGGACAATTTTGTAAGGGATAAGGATAACAAAATAAAACCATATCCAACCAACCATAGTAATTTTGAAGACGAAGAGATAAATGATAAGGTTCAGGAGTACATACGTAATGTGGACGAAGTACAACAGAATTAGTAATATGCTTTGTAAAATAGGCTGTTTTCATTGATATTTTGGCTAATAAAAGATATTATAAGGTGGGATTAGGATTTTAAGGGGGAGTCGTTATGTACGACGTAATGAAGGTAGTGAATTGGTTAAGAGTACGGAATAATGCTGATATGCGTCAAAATGAGTATGCGGAAGAACTAACTCAAATGAAGGCAATGAAGCTTTTATATTATATACAGGGTGTTAGTTTGGTTTACTTACAACATAGGTTATTTAATGAACCAATAGTTGCCTGGAAATACGGTCCAGCTGTTGAAGAAGTCCATAATAAATATAATGGAAAGAGAGAAATAGTTGGTAGTGAAATCACTGAAGCAGATCTTAAAGATTATACAGAATTAGAAGATAACCCAGATGCTTCAATGGTGTTAAATACAGTTTATGAACAGTTTAGTGATAAATCCGCTATAGAGTTAATGAAACTCACACACAAAGAATCACCTTGGAGAGACACAGCCCAAAGTGAAGAAATAACAGATGACAAAATGAAAAGCTTTTTTAATACGATTGTAGAAGTCGGGTAACTATGAGTAAGAAAAATTTAAAAATAAAAGAAGCGAACCAGCAAGGTACGGTTAATAATATAAAAGTGAGTAGAGAATACAATCCTTCGAAAATGGTTTTTAATTTCTCTTTTTTAACTCAGGATAATAAATATAATTTTTCTAAAAAGAATGCTCCTAAAGAAGTGAAAGCAAAAGTATTAGACAAGATTTCTTATTTATCTCAAGAGGATTTTGTTGCTGTTCTAGGTTATTCTAGGGAAGAAGGACTAGAAAATTTAGCTGAATCTGAAGTTTCGTTAAGAAAAAATACGGATTTTATAAAAAGTGGTAGAGATAAGAAATGTAGTCAAGGTTATTGGGTTTTTAGACTCGCCGATAAGGGTAGAGTTATTGGCAAAATGATTGATATGACTTTTTTTGTACTAAGTATTGATACTAAGTTCAAGCAGTATGATCACTAATTAAGAAGCAAAAAAATTCGAATTTTATTTTTTTCAGTTGATTGACTTTGAACAAGACAATATTTATTATTGGTTTAGATATTGATGTTCATTTGTAACGGAGCTGATTGCTCCGACACATTAGGCGCTGGCTGTTATGGCTGGTGTCTTTTTTTGTGGGACTTTGTCAAATAGTGTTGATGGTCCATGGAACTCTATCTTTATGGTAGGGTTCTTTTTTTACTGCCATAGCTAGATTAAAGTGTTTAGGTTGGGAGGCGGGTGCGGGTCCGAAGCGTAGCGAAATGGGCCCGCACCTGCCTCCCACAGTGTTGACCTAAATTTTTTATCTTAGGCATGGATCAATTTGATGCGGATAAAGAAATGCCTTAAGTTACTGAATCCGTAACAGCTACGTTTAAGTTCTTTGATCTTGCGATTGATCCCCTCTAACGGCCCATTAGAGTAGTCATAGAGACAAGCGTTCCTGATCCCTAAGTAGTTCTTTTGAATGGTCCTCATGACGGTATCCATTTCAGTACCATTGGGACGGTAGTTCATAACTAATTGTTGTAAAGTAGCCCGATCGCGGTTGCGAATAAAGGTTAAGATCGTTTGATAGGTCTGATAGTTTTCTGCGAACTGTGGAAAATTCTTGAGTCCCAGATCGACCACATTTTGGGCAGTCGTGTATTCATTTAATCCCCGATAATATTTAACCTGGGAGGTCTCAAGTTGATTTTCAGCTAAGTGGAATAAGCGCCAGTTGCTTTTTAAAACTTTATAGTTGCGGTCGTGGTGGTCGTTGATCCCTTTTAAAACACGCAGCCGTTCATGGTCAAGTGCCCGACCCGCTAACTGAACAATATGGAAACGGTCAAAGACGATCAGGGCGTTAGGAAAAAGACGACGGACGAAAGTCTGATACTGCGCATTCAGATCCATGGTCACCAGTTGAACTTTTTGACGCTCAGAAAGTGTATAAGTATTGGTGAAATACTCGCGGATCGTCTGCGAGAGACGATCTGGCAATAAGGTGACCAAATCATGGGTTTTTGCGTCAATGCAGATAAAAGAAAAGCAGTTCTTAGTTGAACGAAATTCGTCAAAACTGAGAGCTGTCGGCAGCTCTTTGGGCGTTACTAAAGCTCGCTGATCCTTATACAAGATCCGTTGAACCGAGGAAGCTGAGATTCCCACGGTCTGGCTGATCGTTTTGACTGGCAGTGAGTTCTTAGCCAAAGTCGCGATTTCGTGGACTGCTTGACGGGTGATCGAGTGCCGAGGTGGAGCGAGTTGCGTCTGCGCGCTAAAAGTATGGTGGCAAGTTCGGCACAGATAACGCTGTTTGCGCAAGTTCATGCGGAGCGGTTGTTCACCTAGGCTGGGTAGTCTCATCTTGGTCAGGCGGGTCCCATTCTGAACGATATTCGTGGAACCACAATTAACACAGCGTTCGACGGGGTAAGTCAGCGTAGCTGAAAGCAGTTTTTCGTGAACTCCGGCCTGTGAAAAATCAGTACAAGCTGAAATTTTGATATTTGGGTCTTGGATATTGAGTAAATTTAGGATAGAATCAGTTTGGGACATCATTTATACCTCGCTTTGATTTGGTTTTGTCGCTTTAATCGTAGCATATGAGGACAAATGATGTCCTTTTTTGTACAAAAATAGTGCTGATGAACGCTCATCAACACTAAAAAGTGTAGACCCTAAAAAAGCTGCTCATTCCATTCAGGAACAAGCAGCTTGACCAAGTAGACCAATTGCTTATTATTTTTAATAATTCATTTCATCAGTACCACTTGATAAAGAACCCGGTTTTTTTAAATTACTTATTTGCTAAGTAACACGATAAAGATTGGTCCCATTAAGGTTAAGAAAATATTACCAATAGCATATGCAGGTGCAACTGCAGCGGCAAAGAATGGGCTAGCATCAGAACCAACACGTTCTGAGACAGCATTCAAAGCAGCTGACAATGTATCAGCACCAGTTTGTGCCCCAATAATTGAGATGGGTTCCATTTTCATTAAATAGTAACAAATTACGAAAGTAATGATATGTGGCAAGATAGAAATTACTGCACCAATTAATAATACAGAGATTCCCATTGATTGGATAGCGCTAATAAATGTCTTAGCAGCTGATAAACCAACCGTAGCGATAAATAAGTTCAAACCAATACTTTGGAAGAATTCCAATAAACTATCAGGAATCGTGTCCATATAAGCATGTTTATCACGGTAAATACTTTGTACTAAACCGACGATTAAACTAGCAGTCCCACCACCTAAGGCGATTGGCACACCACTAACTTTAGTTCCAACTATCCCAAGGGCAGCACTCAAAGCAATCCCAAGTGCAAACCATGAATAGTTAATAATATTCTCAGCAGCACGGAGACGACCTAATTGGCTTTGGACTTCACTAACGGCGTCTTTTTGACCAACTAATGTTACACTTTCAGCAGGTTTTAAAGTACTGAACTGTGCTGGATCCATTACGTCACCGGCCAACGTCGCCACTAAAACCCCTTTGTCTTGAGCGTTTTTTAGAACGTCAGCAGAAAAGTTCTTCTTCAAGACAACTTGTTTTGAAACATAAGCTTTTGTCTTACCAGTTACTTCAAGCAAGTTAAATTCTTGCACAGCACGACCGATTTCATCAATCCCACCACTAATTGCAAGAACATCGCCGGCATTAATAACTGATGCCATATCAGCAGAATCATTCAAGCCAGCTGCTACTAAACCTTTAGCAAATTTAGTGTTAACAGTACCTAAGGTTTGACCAATTAATGATGAACCATCGTTAATTGTGTAGAAATGCGTGCTAGCAACGATAACAGGCTCAGGAATCATATCCAATTCCTTGGCTGTTTTAACGCCTTGTTTCTTTAAATCGATGTGCATTAATTTTGGCATAATATCACGTAAGAAGATTAAAACCCCGATAGTCCCAAAAACATATGTTAAAGCATATACGATTGGAATTTGGTTTGAGTATAAAGTCTTCAAATGATCTGAAATTTGCAATTTAGAAATTGTTTCTAAAGAACTACCAATAACAGCAGATTGTGTTAATCCACCAGCAATAATCCCAGCTGCAATTCCGGGTCCGATGTGGAACATTTTGAAACATGCGTATGCAACGATAAACGCTGATACTAAGAAAATTAATGTCGCATAAACAATCTTGGCCCCAAATTTCTTCATACTTGAGATGAAGCTAGGCCCAACACGGTAACCAATTGCAAACATAAAGAAGTCGAAGAAGATATCACCTAAAAGTGTATCACGGGTGAAGACACCTAATTGGCCAATTAATAAAGCAACAATCAAAACACCGACGGTTGCGCCAAGTGTAAATGAACCAATTTTCAACTTACCTAACAAATAACCTAATGCCAAACAAATGAAAATAGCAAAGACAGGAGTTCCCACAAGGAAATTACCAATTGCATTCATCGTTTAAAACCACCTTAATATTATATTATTTTTGTTGGAATTTATCATAGTATTCAGCTAATAATTCAGCAATCCGTTTACCTGTAATTGTATAGTTTTCAGCTGGTTGGTTAGCCAATGATACTCGTAAGTAGCCTTCTTCAGTACCCATACCAGCGCCGTCCATAGCGACAACACCATATTTGCCGGCCAATTCGCCTTCAAATTCAAGGTAGCTAAAGTTATTTTCGAAGTAATCACGGAAGTCTTTGCCATAATTCTTTTCAGCAAGTTCATAAATATTAAATACTGTATAATATTCTGCATTTTCAGCTGAATGACCGCCTTCTATACCCATTGATTTCCAGAATGCGTTGTAGCGAACGTCAACAACTTTCTTAGAAGCTTCGATGTATGGATCTTTTTCGCCTTCATGGATTAAGTTCGTTAAACTGAACAATGCCATTAAGACTTGTTGTGGTGTTGAAAGACCTGCAGTATGATACAAGCCGATTTCACGACTATCAGCAACAGTTCTGTCGATGAACTTCATGTCTAATGGGTTAGCTACTACTAATGAATAACGTTTTTCAAATTCTTCTTTGATTGCGGCGTTTTCAGCAGTCCGTTTAGCGATGATTTCGTCAAAGACGTTATCTTCGTGAGCTGCAATTAGGCCTAGACGGTGGCCTGTTGCACCATAAAGTTTTGAATATGAGTAAACTAATAAAGTATTCTTTGGTGCTACTGAGTAAATTGTTTGGAAATTATTAACAAATGTGCCATAAACATCATCAGTAATAATGATAATTTCTGGGTTAGCTGCAACAACTTCCTTGATTTTGTCTAAAGCATGTTGGCTAAAGGCACGTGATGTTGGGTTAGTTGGGTTAACAACGAAGAATGCTTTAACTGAAGGATCTTTCAATTCTTCAAATTTAGCATCTAGCATTTGCCAGTTATCATCTTCAACTGAGCTAACATCAAATTCTTTTAATTTGAATTCACTTAATTCAGGAATTTGTAAATATGGTGTGAAGATTGGTGTATTGATTGCAATCGTGTCACCAGCTTCTAAGATGTGACTGATTTTCAATTCGTTGAATAAGTAAACCATAGCTGCTGTCCCCCCTTCAGTAGGGAAAACATTGGTATGATCGGCTAATTTTTCGCCATTATAAAGTGATACTTCAAGATACTTGTTCAAGATTTTTTCAACATTAACAAGACTTCTTGATGGGACTGGATAATGGTTACCAATAGCGCCATTAACAAATTCATGAACTAAATCATCTTGGTTTAAGTGCATATTATTTTCTGTATATGCTAAGAAATCTAAGATAAATTTATCAGTTTTGTCGTTTGCATCTAAATAATCATGAAGACGTTGTGCGATGCCTTCTTTTTCAACATAGCCAGCCATATCGCCATCAGCTTCATCAATTGTTTTTGCTGATTCGTCAATACCGAATTCAACAATTTTGTTAAATGCTAAACGCGCACGTGTGTTAATCCAGTTAGGGTTCCCACGACCAACGTTAATTGGTGTATTGTGCATTGTGTTTTTTTCTGAATTTTCCAAGAAAAGGGCAGCAACTTCAAAGTTCGACATACCTTTTAATTGTTCAATATCTAATGATTCCATTATTCTCCCACCTTTTTGTTTATTTAGTACAGCAGTATCAACCGCTTACGAATTTGTTTTAACATAGACCAACGGGAGTGTCAAGAAGTTTGTGTAAAAAGGGATTGCCCTTTCTCCATAAAATTAAATCTTTTCAGTCGAAAAGTGATTCTAATGTATCCTTAACTTGTCCGAATCCACGATGAATTCGATTAAAGTTCTTTTCGTTGTAACTAATTACTTGCACTCCAATGAAATTGTCTAATGATTTTTCATTGGGAAACTTTTCTTTTGCTTTAGTCTTGCGTTTAATCTTTTTATTAGCGATTCTATAATATTTGTTGAATAAATGGTTGGGCGTATTGCGGCTGGAAAAGCCAAAAAAGCTAATAATTCCTTTTCAATTGACCTAATGTGACTAATCAGATTTGTGTATTGCTTTTCCCAAGTACTATAAAAAGCGGCAAGCATTTTATGAGCTTCAGTTTTATTAGTTACCGAATGAAGCTGTTTGAAATCATTTAAAATGACCTCACGGTCTTTTAAACGGACATGTGTACTAATATTACGCATAACATGAACTAAACATCTTTGAAATTTTGCTTTAGGAAAAGCATGTAACAGCGTTGGTTGAAGTCCGACCATTCCGTCCGCAATAATTAATTGAACCTGTTTAAGCCCTCGCTGCTTAAGATCTGCTGCCATTTCCGACCAGACTTCAGCATTTTCACTGGGTGCAATGCGATAATCAAGAACTTCCTTAATTCCAGTGGGTGTAATTCCTAAGGCAATATAAACCGCTTCTCTTTGAACTGTGTCACGACGCAAAGGTAAATAAGTTGCATCTAAGAATAAGCAAACATAGTTTGCTTTAATGGTTCGTTGATGAAAAGCTTCAATCTGCTCAGTTACTTGAGCAGTAATGTTAGAAACAGTTGTAGCTGAATAATAAGAACCATACATTTTCTCAATCAAATCAGCGATTTCACGAGTGGTAACACCTTTAGAGTAAAGTTGAATAATTGTAGTTTCTAAAGCATCTTGACGACGAGAATAAGCTGGAAGCAGGTGGTTATGAAAATGGCCTTTACGGTCACGCGGCACAGCAATTTTCAACTTACCATATTCGGAATCAATTAACCGAAAGTATTGACCATTCCGATAATTGTTAGCCTTAAAACCATTACGTTCATAAGGATCATAACCGAGTAACGAAGTTAACTCAGCTTGTAAGATTTGATTAATAGCTTTTTCAAGTTGTTGGCGAAAAAGTTCTTTAACATCGCCATTTGACAATAGAGTTTTGGTTAGATTTTTGGTAAACTGATCCATGGGGAATCCCTCCGTTTTGGTTTGATTTGGATGATTTAATCATACGGGGAAGGGATTCTCTTTTCAATAGGATTTTATTTATTTACACAAACTATTTTATACTCTCAGACCAACACTCGAAAGAAATAATTTATTCAAATTTCTTATCTAAAGATAATTTTTTCTCATTCAATCCCTTTTATTATGAGATTTTTTTAATAATTATCAGTCTAATATTACAAATGTAATATTTATTTTAAAACAGCAAAAAGACACCATCCATACCTTTAGATGTTCTACCCTCTACAGCTTCACAATGAAAGGAATTTGAATGATGTCCCTAAGTCCTAAATTATTCATACTTTTCCCTTAAGGACTACTTTTTGTTGTTGTCATGCTAGTTCGCATCTTTTTCGTTTTTCACCTGTTGGGTGTACAAAAAGAGCACATCCTGTGCTATTGTAAAGTCGATGAAAACCACAAAGAACAGGAGTGCTCCTTATGTCAACTTTACATCATGAAAAACTTTTATTCAATGACCAGATCAACATTTCTAATGACGGTGGTGAGTTAGCGAACGATGCCGGAACTTTATTAATTGCTGAATTTCTGCACCAAATTCACTTTGACCAGCTCTTAGAAGATAACTTGCATTTTAAAGATGACCGTAAATATTGTACCTTTCCCTTGAACAATTTATTTAAGCAGTTGCTGTTGCAATTGCTGGCAGGATACTGCCAAGATCAGTCGGCTAATACCTTGTCACACGCCGTTGATTTTAAGCTGGTCTTGTCTCAAGCGGTCGCTTCCCAGCCGACACTTTCACGCTTTATCAATCACATTTCAGCGTCTGGGCTCTTTTCAGTCAAATCATTGCTCGGCTCGGTAGCTCACTTTGTTCTTGGGCAGCTAAATCAACATCAGCTGATCCTTGATCTAGATTCGACACATGCCGATACGTTTGGTGACCAAGAAAAGAGTGCTTATAACGGTCACTACCAGACCAACGGTTATCATCCTTTACTAGCCTTTGATGCTTTATCGGGCTGCTTGTTGAATGCTCAATTACGCCCCGGCAATCGCTATACTTCCCAAGGTGCGACTAAATTTTTATTACGGAGCTTACGGGCCTATGACGGATCTTCCCTGGATGTCTTAGTGCGGGGAGATTCTGGTTTCGCAGCTCCAGGGATCTACCATGCGTGTGATAAAAAGCAGGCTAAGTTCGTGATTCGTTTAAAAGCGAACTACCAGCTCCAAAGTCGGGCTGAGCACCTGATCCAAGTGGGTGACCAGGACTTCACCGAAGCTGAAGTCCAATGGCATGTCCTGCGAGACTATTGTCCTCAAAGTTGGTCACGACCTTATCGTGTGATTATTAAATCAACGCGGCCGGCGGGCAACTTTCTGTTTGACCATGAGTTTATCGTGACCAACTTGGAAGAATTAAGCGGTCCACAAGTCTTTGCCCTCTATCACCAACGCGGTTCCATGGAAGACTTGATCAAAGAAGTTAAACGTGGCTTTCACTTTGATAAAACGGACAGTTCTAGTTTTGAGGCCAATGAGTTCCGGATGCTGGTAGCTGGGGTCGCTTATAATATACTGCAAGCCATGAAGAACTTAGTTTTACCAACAAAGCTTAAACACGCTCAGGTCGGGACGATCCGTTTTAAATTACTCCATGTGGCAGCTAAGGTCACGCACCATGCGCGTCAAGTCTGGGTCCATTTATCTCAGACCAATGTGTTCGATAAATTATTTTGGCAGACACTGTTCAAGATTCAAAATCTAAAAATATATCCGCTGTGAACTCACAAAATAAAAAATGTTTTTCTTAGGGAAAGGGTGAAGTCTGTCCTTTTTTAAACAGTCCGACAACAAAACTAACAAAAAGCTGCTTTTTTTACACACTAAAGTAACTTTGCACAAAGTTTTAACTGCAACGAAAAGTATGAATAATTCAGGTAAGTAATAAGTCCCTCAATTGTCAAGTTAAGTGCAACACTAATGGCCTATTCTTATAATTGGTCTAGAAAGTTAAACCAGTTGTGGCATAACATCCGCTGGACAACTATAGCTTAAACAGCGGCGGGGACGGTGATTCAGCGTGTCTTGAACCAACTGCAGATCCACTAATGAGAGGTTTTTAAAGGAATGCCCCTTTGGGAAGAACTCTCTTAATTGACCATTCACATTCTCATTAGTGCCCCGTTCCCAGGGAGAATATGGATGGGCAAAGTAGATTTCCGTTCCTTGAACCTGATTTAAACTAGCGAATTCCGAGCCGTTGTCAAACGTGATCGTCCGAAAGTTTTCTGCACCGTAATCATCAATCGTATCTTGGAGGGCTTGCCGGCAAGTCTCTGCCCGGTAATCAGGCAATTTAACGATAATTTCCATCCGGCTAACTCGCTCGGTTAACGTCATTAAAGCTGGTTCGGACTCAACCCGTTTGGCTTTCACTAAGTCGCCTTCCCAATGGCCCAACTCCTGACGTTTCCGAACCACTGCGGGCCGGTCTTCAATGGACTGTCCAAGCCGTTTTTTATTCAGGCGGGCATGTCGGTGATTCGGGCGTTTAACGCGGCGACGTAGCTTCATGGGTAAATCATAGTTGTGAAGCTCCGGGAGCTTGCCAGCCTCGATATACCGATAGACCGTAGCCGTTGATGGGCAGGGAAAGCCCGGGTAATGAGCTTTGAAATAGTGGACATACGTATCGACACTGAAAACTCGTGGCTTAGCTTTTAAAGCTTTCGGCAGGGACTTGAAGAACACGGCAGCCCGCTGCAGTAAACCTTTGGGGTGACACTTGGCCCGCTGTTCTCGATAGTAAGCCGCCCCGCGCTCGGCAAAGTAGCCCTGATATGACCGACGTTTCTGGGAATCAATCTGGGTGGTTAACCCGCGTTTTAATTCGCGAGAAATGGTGCTGGGACTCTGGTGAAGCCGGCTGGCAATCTGACGAACGCCAAATCCTAATCGAGTCAGGGACTCAATTTGACCGCGTTCAAAAGATTGGAGTTGTTGGTAATGCTTAGGCATGATATTCTTAGTTTGGGTCATGAAGACACCTATCCTTATCTGTTGATTTTGTCGTTAATAATAAGAATAGGCCTTCATGGCCTTTTAAGCTAGTCTAATTGGTCTAGTTATCAAGTGTTGCACTTCAATTTTAAATCGGGGTAAGTAATAAGTCTATACGAAACGCTCTTGAAATGAAAGATGAGAATATTATCTTTACTGAAGACTCAAAATTTATGTTAGTTAATGGCATCAAGTCCTTAGTCTATTTTGCAATGCTAACTAAACAGATTGACCGTTGTCTTAACTGTGGCCTTGCAGGCCACTTAGTTAAGAATGGATTTAATAAAAATATGATAGTCGCTCCATCATTATCATTACGTCCAACGTATATAAGTCTGAAACGTCAAAAGTATAAATGTAAATCTTGTAACTCTATCTTTGTAGCCAAAACTAGTTATGTTTGGGAATATTGTCAAATCGCACAACCTGTTAGACAAATGATCTTATCAGAAACTGCTTTTAATACATCATTGAAGGATATCGGCAGACGTTTTAACGTCTCCGATAAGACCGTTCAACGTATCATCGATGAAGAAGCCAAGATGCACAAGAAATCACTTCCTGAACATCTTCCTAAGCACATGGCATTTGATGAATTTATGTCTACTGACAAGATGAGCTTTATTTGGTTAGATAGCGATAATCATCGTACGGGTGATATCTTGCCCAGAAGAACTTTATATCAAATCAGTAAATACTTCAGTCGATTTCCTTTGAAAGTCAGAAGACAGGTAAAAACTATTTCTTTGGATTTAAATGCCGGATACATTAATTTAGTACCAAAGTTGTTTCCAAAGGCCAAAGTCGTTGTTGATAGATTTCATATCGTTCAGATGATGAATCGTTCTCTCAATTCAACTAGAATACAGGTAATGAAACGAATGCCTAAAAGAAGTAAAGAATACTTGTTCATGAAGAGAGATTGGAAAAAATTCTTGGAATCATTCGATTCCATCGAAAAGATAAACCCTAAGTATCAGTACAGTGTTGGTTATTATGAAACGGATCTAAATTTAATCACAAAGTGTTTAGATTTGGACGAAGGTTTCGCCAAGTCCTACGAAGTATATCAAGATATTTTAAAGGCTATTAGAACAGGCGATACTGATACAATGAATCAGATACTACTCAATTATCATCCACTCAATACCGCTATGGATCAAACAATGACATCATTAAGAAAATATCGTAAACAAGTATTAAATGCACTGAAGCTTAAATATTCCAACGGATTTTTAGAGGGAATCATTGGAAGAATAAAAAAGATAAAAAGTAGTGCCTATGGATATCGTAGTTGGAACAACTTTACTGAACGTATAAATATTCAAATGTTTTGGCTTCTAGCAAGCTCATCAGCCAAATAAAAAAAGCTAGACCATTTATGGTCTAACTGTTAACTTGAACCGCCATCAACTTGATTTGACGAACAGCCATTATTCTTTGTTTTCTTTGAAAAATTTATTGAAATTCTTCCGGTAATTATGCAACATCCACTTGATTAATAGCCAGCGTCTAAAATTCATATCCTTGCTGTATTCAAAGGTTGTTCCATAACGTTTTCGCTTAATGAGTGCCATCGCTTTGGTTTTTTCTTCGTTATTACGTGCATATTTTTCAAAAACATCCGCTGAAACACCCATCCAAAGAGCTGGATTTTCATCGTCTTTGTTGGCCCAAACAACCGGCTGGTCTTTAAGATCTTTGGTAACATAATCTTTAACAACCCATTGAGCTAAGTTGTAACCATTCAAGGTAACAAAGAAACTGCTTCGCCCCATGCGTAAATTGATATCAAACAATTTATAAGTATGATCCCGTTCATCGTATTTCATATCCAAGTTGGCATACCCAGTGTATTCAATATCTTCGAGGAACTTCTGAATTTGTTGATAAATTTGTTCGTTATACTCTGGCAAGATTGCCACGTAATTTCCGATAGCCGCTGGTGCCGGATCTTCCAACAATGGATGGCCCAAACACATCATTTTAACCTTATGATATTGATCAACGTAGATGTTAATTACGTGCATTCGACTGTCGTCACCAGGAATGAAGTCTTGTAAAATCATATCTGATTGGTAGCCATTATCATAAACTTTTTTCATGATATCTTGGAATTCAGCTTCCGTTTTAATGGTGAAAGCTTTTTTACGACCTTCAAATTGAACATCAAGCCATTCTACTGAATCAGCTGGTTTTAAAGCCACTGGATATTCAAATGGTTGTTCAACTTTATTTTCTTCAACCATTTGTTTCGTAATAATTTGCGTCTTAGGATAAGGTAAGCCATACTTTTCACAAATTTCATAGAACGTTTCTTTATAAGTTAAATCTTCTAATAACTTATGATCGATGTATGGACAAACGAAAACGTCTTCCAATTCAGCTTTATGTTCTGAAATTAAACTCGCATAGCCATCACCACAGCCAATTAAAATTACAGGGCCATCGCTGTCACGATAAACCTCTTTCAATCGACGCATTTCAGTGATAAAGCCTGGATCTTCACTAAAACCTGGTAAAATTTCTAGATCGACAATTTTTGTAAAACGAGTAGGTGCTAATTCCTTACTTGCATAGGCCCTTACTGGTTCATGATACATTTCATAAAATGACCGCGCCATACCGTAGACGTTAAAGTCGCTCCCCAATAAAATGGGGGTGAAATTTTTGCCATTTGCTTGCATGCTATTCACCTTCTATATCAGTTTTTAACGTTATTAAGTATAACATTTTAGCTAGATGTGTAGCTGATAACCCCTTAATGTTTATTAAAATTTAACATGCGCTATTACCTAATTAACCTTCACGATAATCGCGTGCTACTTTAGTTGTACAACCCATCAACGATATTTTGACTCACGACCTTCATCGGATCAATCACTTTTTCGGTATACAATGGATATTCTTCTTGTGCCACACTCAATTCAGTACAGCCCAAGATGACCGCATCACAATCATAATCATTCAACATCGTATCGACGATATGCTTGTACTTTTCGTGACTAAATTTACCAGTTGCTTTGATGTCATCATAGATCAAGCTCATGGTCGCATCTTGAATTTCTTGATTTGGAACCACACTTTCAAGGCCAAAATTCTCAATGGCTTTTTGATAAATACCTGCTTGTCGTGTGCCAGTTGTGCTTAAAACGCCAATTTTCTTGAGGCCCGGAATATTTTTTTTCATGTGTTTAACCGTTTCTCTTGGCATGTGGATAATATCAAAATCAGCGGCGGCTTGTAATTCATCGTAAAAATAATGGGCCGTGTTGCACGTCATGATCATGAATTTTGGTGCTAATAAATTCATTTGTTGAACGTCTTTTAACATAATTGGTAATGGATTTTCCGTGCTATTACCAAGAATGTAGGCCGTTCTGTCAGGAATCGTTGCGTGATTAAAAACGATATAATTCAGATAGTCTTGATCTTTTTCGGCGGGGGTTAGTTCATCAATCATATGAACAAAGGTTTCGGTTGCTGCCGTCCCCATACCACCTAGAATTGTAAACATATCTTCCATTCAAATTCTCCTTTGCGGTTGCATAATGCTTTTTTAACGCATTATTTAGTTTTTATTTTGAGGAATAACTTCAATGCCTAATTCGTCTAATTGTTCTTTTGTAACTTCACTTGGTGCATTGGTCATTGGTTCTGTTGCCCGTGAATTCTTAGGGAAAGCAATCACGTCACGAATATTGTCACGACCGGCAAGTAACATCGCAAAACGATCTAATCCGATTGCGATACCGCCTGATGGTGGGAAACCAAATTTCATGGCATTTAATAAATGACCAAAGCGTTCTTGGGCTTTTTCTGGTGAGACCCCTAATACGGATAACATTTTACGTTGAACATCTGGATCAAAGATACGAAGTGAACCGCCGCCCAATTCATAACCGTTTAAGATGATATCGTATGAAATCGCATGTGCCTTATGCGGATCAGTATCTAACAATGGAATATCTTCATCTCTTGGACGGGTGAATGGATGGTGAGCTGCAATCCATTTGCCAAAGCCTTCATCATATTCAAATAATGGCCAGTCCACAATCCATGCATAAGCATATCGATTCTTGTCAATCATGTCCATTTCTTTGGCAAATTGTTTCCGCAAGTAGCCTAAGCTATCACAAACAACTTGGAATTTACCTGCAACAATTAAAATTAAGTCATCATCGGTTAAATTTAAGCGTTCAACTAATGCTTCTTTAACATCTGCTAAGCCTTTGGCTGCCGCACCCGTTAATTCATCATCATTGTATTTAGCCCATAATAATGATTTGGCACCATACCGTTCGATATATTTTTGTTGAGCGTCTAAATCTTTACGTGAGTATTTAGCGGCCGCATGATTCACAACAATGGCTCGGACAAATTGTCCTTCACCCGCTGCTTCAGCAAATGGCTTGAATTCAGAGTCTTTGACAACTTCTGAAATATCTTGGATTTCCATGCCAAACCGTAAGTCTGGTTTGTCTGAGCCGTATTTATCCATTGCATCTTGCCATTTCAAACGAGGGAATGGTGTTTGGACATCGATGCCTTTTACATCCTTCATAACTTGTTTGAACAGACCTTCTGTTTCAGTTTGAATTTCAACATCTGATAAGAAAGTTGTTTCAATATCAATCTGTGTAAATTCTGGTTGCCGGTCACCACGTAAATCTTCATCTCTAAAGCAACGAGCAATTTGATAATATTTATCAAATCCAGCGGCCATTAATAATTGTTTAAATAATTGGGGTGATTGTGGTAATGCATAAAAGCTACCTGGGTAAACCCGTGAAGGTACCAAGTAATCACGGGCCCCTTCCGGCGTTGAACTTGTTAAATCAGGTGTTTCAATATCTAAATAGCCATGATTATCATAGTAACTATGCACTGCCCGTGTGATCGCTGAACGAGTTCTAATGGCTTTTTGCATTTCTGGTCTTCTAAGATCTAAATAACGATATTTTAATTTAACATCTTCAGATGCCGTGTTGTTATCTGAAATTTCAAATGGGAGTGCCTCTGACTTATTTAAAACAACTAAGTCATTCACGATGACTTCAATCTTCCCAGTCTTCATGTCTGGGTTAACAGTTGCTGTATCACGAGCCATTACGGTTCCTTGGATTTCAACAACATATTCGCTCTTTAATTCACTTGCTAATTGGAAGATTGCTGCATCAGTGTCTTGATTAAACACTAATTGAACAATTCCTTCACGGTCTCTTAAATCAACAAAGATTAAATTCCCGAAGTTACGTTTATTTTGAACCCAACCATGTAAAATAACTTCTTTATTGATTAATTCTTCTCCTACTAATCCACAATACGTTGTTCTCGTTCTTGTTTTCATACCCAACATTCCCCTCTATATACAATTTATTATAAATAAAAAAAGCACCCTCGTCTTTCGACAAGGGTGCTTTATGCACGGTACCACCTTTAATTTCAGCTGTTGTTAACGCTATCTGCTAGCGGGATTTTCATCCAAGCCTCAAAAGCTGTCACAACTGATAATCAATAAGTAACTTTCAGCTAGGTTACTCTCTCTGCAATTGATTGTAAAATTAAATACTTTATCGATGGCTACTTTTATTATAATGATTACAATATATCACAAGGTATTTTATCTGTCAAGAATTTATTATTAATTAAATTAATTGCGGCGTTTCGGGTATCATCCCTTGCGCTCCAACCGTTCAAATACTTAATGCTATTTGGTCTTAAATTACCATACAAACAATCCCACAGTTGCTGCTGAAAGGAGTGATACTAAGATTCCTGATAGCAACATGTAGCCGACGTTTTTGGCAATCATGTCGTTCTTTTCACGGTCCACAAGGCCTTTGAAGGCGCCGATGATCATGCCGACTGTTGAGAAGTTGGCAAATGATGTCACGAAGACCGTTAAGACAGCTTGGTAATGTGGTGCGAAGCTCCCGATTGAATGTTGGACTTTACCCATGACAACGAATTCGTTGGTCGCCAACTTCGTCCCCATGAATTGTGCAAATTCAAAAGCGTGGTGCACATCAAGTCCCATTAACCATGCGAATGGGAACATCACGATTCCAAGTAAATGTTCAAGGGTAATCCAAGGGTTCACTAATTGAAGCACCTTGTCGATCAAGGCAGCCAACGCAACAAAGGCGATGACGTTTGCCGTGATAATTAAAACTAATTTACCAGCATTTAAGATTGAATCACCTAAGAATGAGAAGAATGGTTCACGTTCCACTTTGCCTTCAACCATTTCGGTTGCTTCAACAGCTGCGGAACCACTCCCACCCATTTTAGCAATCGTATCTTCTTCGGGTGTGACTTTCACTGGGTTTAAAATATTGGTGACAATAATAGCGTTAATAATGTTGACCGGAATCGCCGTTAAAATAAATTGGCCCGGCATCATTTGTGTATATGCGCCGATGATGGAAGCTGTCACACAGCTCATTGACATCATCGCAAGTGTTAATGTTCGTTCTGCTTTCATTTGTTTCAATTGTAAGCTTGAAACAGCTAATGCTTCGGTATTACCTAAAAACATCATTTCAACTGCAAAGAATGATTCAAACTTTGGTTGTCCCGTAATCTTAGCTAACCCACGGCCTAACCATTTAATCACCCAAGGCAAGACCCCGATATACGTTAAGATATCGAATAATGGGATAATCATCAAGATTGGTAATAACACGCTAGCAACGAAATCCATTTGTTTCACATTGACCCAACTTGGTAGTGCAAAAGCAATCCCAGTATAGGCAACTTGCACTAACCAGTTAAAGCCGTTTGCTGCACCTAAAACAATATCCCGCCCGATTGAAAAACTCGTTAAAAACCAAGCAAGCACTAAGTTAATCACTAACATGATTAAGACGGAGCGCCAATCGATTTCTTTCTTTTTCTTTGAGAACAGAAAGCCGACTCCAATAAAAATCAGTAATCCAACAACATTTACAAGCAAATACACGACACGCCACATCCTTCATTTGTCTTTTTCGTACCGCTTTAAATAATACCGTTCCCCCCTGTAAATGTAAACTATTGTTCACCCCCTAATTGCATAAATAATCACTTGTTAAACGCAACTAATTTAGTCCACAAAAAAAGCGGTCCCCTTTTGCAAAGGACCGCTTTTCCATTCATTTTTAATAGCCCGCATTCCACTGATTTGTCGACTGTTGCGTTTGCCAAGTATTGGTGGTGTTACTGTAATCGTTGTTACCACTATAAGTTGCACTGTTCGAGTAGCCATAGTTACTTTGCGTCGTCGTTGCAGCACTCTTTTCACCATTCATGACACTTTCAGAATAAACCGTAAACTCTTGATGATTTTCTTCACCTGTAAAATACGTGTTCAAATCATTTTGTTTGGTTTCTGCGTTGTAATCGGGGAGTGTCAAGAAGTTTGTGTAAATGAAAATCCCTTCTCCTGGCAAAATAAAGTATTAATCGAAAAGTGATTCTAACGTGTCTTTGACTTGACCAAATCCGCGATGGCTACGATTGAAGTACTTTTCGTTATAGCTTATGACTTGAACTCCAATGAAATTGTCTAAAGATTTTTCGTTTGGAAATTGTTCCTTTGGTTTGGTCTTGCGTTTGATTCTTTTGTTCAGTGATTCTAAGATATTGGTTGAATAAATTGTTGGTCGAATGGCCGGGGGAAAACTCAGGAAAGCTAATAGTTCATTTTCAATGGATTTAAGTTGCTGGATCAGATTGGAATACGATTTCCCCCATGCACCATAAAAATCATTTAAGATCTTGTGTGCTGCAGTTACATCGGTCGCTGAATGCAACTCTTTAAAGTCATTTAAGATCGCCTCACGATCTTTTAAACGCACATGCGAACCAATATTGCGCATAACATGTACTAGGCATCTTTGAAATTTAGCTTTCGGGAAAGCGTGCAATAATGCTGGCTGCAGACCAACCATTCCATCTGCAATGATCAACTGGACTTGTTCTAATCCACGTTTTTTAAGATCTTCTGCCATTTCTGACCAAACTCCTGTATTTTCACTTGGAGCGATTCGATAATCAAGAACTTCTTTGATGCCGACAGATGTAATACCTAAAGCAATATAGACCGCTTCTCTTTGAACTGAATCGCGGCGCAAAGGTAAGTAAGTTGCATCTAAGAAAAGACAAACATAGTTTGCCTTAATAGTTCGTTGATGAAAAGCTTCAATCTGTTTTGTTACCTGAGCAGTGATATTAGAAACAGTACTAGGTGAATAATAAGAGCCATACATTTTTTCAATCAAATCTGCAATTTCACGGGTCGTAACGCCCTTGGAATAAAGCTGAATGATTGTTGTTTCTAAAGCGTCCTGACGACGAGAATAAGCTGGAAGCAGGTGGTTATGAAAATGGCCTTTACGGTCACGCGGCACAGCAATTTTCAACTTACCATATTCAGAGTCAATTAAACGATAATACTGGCCATTACGAGAATTGCCAGTATTAAAGCCACTGCGGTCATAAGGATCATAACCAAGTAAGGCAGTCAGTTCAGCTTGCAAGATGTGATTAATAGCCGTTTCGAGTTGTTGACGAAAAAGTTCTTTAACATCGCCATTTGACAATAGAGTTTTGGTTAGATTTTTGGTAAACTGATCCATGGGGAATCCCTCCGTTTTGGTTTGATTTGGATGATTTAATCATACGGGGAAGGGATTCCCTTTTCAACAGGACTTTTATTCATTTACACAAACTATTTTATACTCTCCTCTTAGGCATGGATCAATTTGATGCGGATAAAGAAATGCCTTAAGTTACTGAATCCGTAACAGCTACGTTTAAGTTCTTTGATCTTGCGATTGATCCCCTCTAACGGCCCATTAGAGTAGTCATAGAGACAAGCGTTCCTGATCCCTAAGTAGTTCTTTTGAATGGTCCTCATGACGGTATCCATTTCAGTACCATTGGGACGGTAGTTCATAACTAATTGTTGTAAAGTAGCCCGATCGCGGTTGCGAATAAAGGTTAAGATCGTTTGATAGGTCTGATAGTTTTCTGCGAACTGTGGAAAATTCTTGAGTCCCAGATCGACCACATTTTGGGCAGTCGTGTATTCATTTAATCCCCGATAATATTTAACCTGGGAGGTCTCAAGTTGATTTTCAGCTAAGTGGAATAAGCGCCAGTTGCTTTTTAAAACTTTATAGTTGCGGTCGTGGTGGTCGTTGATCCCTTTTAAAACACGCAGCCGTTCATGGTCAAGTGCCCGACCCGCTAACTGAACAATATGGAAACGGTCAAAGACGATCAGGGCGTTAGGAAAAAGACGACGGACGAAAGTCTGATACTGCGCATTCAGATCCATGATCACCAGTTGAACTTTTTGACGCTCAGAAAGTGTATAAGTATTGGTGAAATACTCGCGGATCGTCTGCGAGAGACGATCTGGCAATAAGGTGACCAAATCATGGGTTTTTGCGTCAATGCAGATAAAAGAAAAGCAGTTCTTAGTTGAACGAAATTCGTCAAAACTGAGAGCTGTCGGCAGCTCTTTGGGCGTTACTAAAGCTCGCTGATCCTTATACAAGATCCGTTGAACCGAGGAAGCTGAGATTCCCACGGTCTGGCTGATCGTTTTGACTGGCAGTGAGTTCTTAGCCAAAGTCGCGATTTCGTGGACTGCTTGGCGAGTGATCGAGTGCCGAGGTGGAGCGAGCTGCGTCTGCGCGCTAAAAGTATGGTGGCAAGCCCGGCACAGATAACGCTGTTTGCGCAAGTTCATGCGGAGCGGTTGTTCACCTAGGCTGGGTAGTCTCATCTTGGTCAGGCGGGTCCCATTCTGAACGATATTCGTGGAACCACAATTAACACAGCGTTCGACGGGGTAAGTCAGCGTAGCTGAAAGCAGTTTTTCGTGAACTCCGGCCTGTGAAAAATCAGTACAAGCTGAAATTTTGATATTTGGGTCTTGGATATTGAGTAAATTTAGGATAGAATCAGTTTGGGACATCATTTATACCTCGCTTTGATTTGGTTTTGTCGCTTTAATCGTAGCATATGAGGACAAATGATGTCCTTTTTTGTACAAAAATAGTGCTGATGAACGCTCATCAACACTAAAAAGTTTAGACCCTTTTTTGTACAGTGGGACATTTTTGTCCATTACGGAGTAATAGGGTGTAAATTAGTTTACGCCCTATTTTTTGTGCTGAGAGACGTATTCTATAGCTATTTAAATTAATTAATTGGAGAAGTGTCCGTTTAATTGACTAGAATGAGTGTGTTAAAGTATGAAAATTAAATAGGTAGTGTATGAAATCTGACGAGCGCAAATCTGCGCTGGTGGTTGTAAGGGTATGTAAATTCAGTAGGTAGTATATTAAATGTTGCACCGGTTCATCATTTATCCAGGTTGTAAGGGTATGTAAATTAAGTAGGCAGTATGTGAAATCTTGAGAACGCAGATTTGCGTTTTCGGTTGTAAGGGTGTGCAAATTAAGCAGGTAGTGTATTCGCTGTCGTTTAGAACGATAGCGAAATTCGGTTGTAAGGGTATGTAAATTAAGTAGATTGAGACAAACAAAAAACGCCATTCAATTAAGAATAGCGATCACTTGCCAACCAGCTATTTATTTTTTGTTAGTCAAAAGTTAGTCAAAATTAAACTCGTATTTTTAAGAATGCTGTTATATCAATACTTAGAGAGCTTACTATTATCGTACTTTTGAATTTATCCAATGAGTACACTCTCCTCTGGGTAACGAATGTTACTTTGATCATTTTTTGCGTTCAGTACAGCATACATAACGTTAAAAATACCAACTCTTCCAATGAACATCATTAGCATGATCACGATCTTACCAAATAAGGTCAAATGAACAGTTAGACCTAAACTGATCCCGGTCGTTCCAAATGCGGCTAGCACTTCGAAAATAATATACTCCATCCCCATTTTTTCGGCTAGCGGTTGGGTCATACACAAAACAAAGGTCGCAAGCGAGACTATCAGGAAGGCGACAATTATTAAAGTTAGTGCGCGATAGATATTTTCTCTGGGAAAACGACGATTGCTGAAATTTACATCGTGGTGGCCGCGTAAAGTAGCCCAGGTTTGGACTGCTAATAGACCGATCGTAGTGCTTTTAACACCGCCGGCAGTTGAACCAGGTGTGCCACCGATAAACATCAAAAGCATGGTTAAAAATATTCCAGCCATTGAAAGATGCGTGTAGTCGAAAGTTACTAAGCCTGCTGTCCGAGGTGTGATCGCCATAAAAATAATGTTAATTATTTTGTGAAAGACCGATGTATTTGCTGAGATATTACTGAAACCATCTTCAGTTAAAGCATAAAGAAAAACACTGCCGGCTGAAATGACAAGACCAGTTCTGACAGACAATTTTGTATGCAGTGAAAGATGATGGCGTTTATGATATGTTAGCAGGTCACGCCATACTAAAAAACCGACAGATCCGCACAAGATCAATATTCCAAGGACAATTAGAATATAAGTGTTATCTTTAAATGTAGCAATACTATTGCCAAATAGTGAAAATCCAGCGTTACAAAAAGCAGATACTGAGTGAAAAAGACTATACCATATTCCCTTTAATAGGCCGTATTTTGGATACAGATCAAAGAATAACAACAGTGCCCCCACACTTTGGATCCCCAAAGAGAGGCTAACGATCATTCTAACCAATTTAATTTGCGATAGATGTTGCAGATTTAAAGATTCTTGTGCTAATAATTGTGTTGATAAACGTAATTTTCTCCTAGCGGAAGTAAACATCAAGACCATGAAAGTCATGAAACCTAAACCACCGATCTCACTAAGCATCATGATCACAAATTGCCCAAAAAACGACCAGTATGTGCCGGTCTCTACTAAAGTTAATCCGGTCACACATGTTGCACTTGTTGATGTAAATAATGCAGTTATAAAGGATGATTTGATCCCGTGTACCGTTGCGACCGGCAAGGTCAATAGTAAAGCTCCAATTAAAATGACCGTCACGAAACCAATTGTCAAAGTACTGGACAAAGAGAAGTGACGGTTGGCAAAAGTAAACAAGAAAAACCCTCCCTTACTAATTCGATTTGATTATACACTTTTATCGGCTGTTTTGAAATAAATGGAGCAACAAAGAATAATATGATGCATAAAAGTGGCGCAAAAGTTATTATGACATAGTACGAGATAAGTTAACTAATTTGGCAAACAAATTGTTTGACTATTAAAATGAAAAGGTTAGCTGTTGTTTTAAAGGATCGTGACAGACGGTGATTTAGTTAGTGTTTTTGGCCTTTATATTGTGTGGTAAACTAATAATATTGGGGGGTTAAACATGTCAACAAAACGTAGTGATAAATTGTTAGAGATCGTTAATCAGAAGCAAAAAATTGCTGTCAATGATTTAAGCGATATGCTAAATGTTTCAAAGGTAACGATACGTAAAGATCTGTCTGATTTAGAAAAAAAAGGCTTGCTTGTCAGAAAACATGGCTACGCGATCATTAACGACCCTACTAAATTGAACTATCGTTTGGCTCAAAACTATGACGTTAAACAACAAATTGCACAGGCTGCTGCAAGCTTAGTAGGTGAGCAAGAAACGATCATGGTTGAATCGGGATCAACTTGTGCCTTGATGGTTCAAGAATTAGGAAGACAAAAAAGACATGTCACTGTGATCACTAATTCTTATTTTATTGCAGATTATGTTGCGGATTATTCTAATATCACGGTTTTTGTTTTAGGTGGTAAGTATCAAGCTGAAGCTGAAGTTGTAGTCGGACCGCTCGCCAAAAGTGTTTTGGCCAACTTTCATGTGGATAAACTTTTTGTGGGAATAGATGGCTTTGATCCACAACGAGGATTTTTTTGTCGTGATATCATGCGAGCCGATATTGTAGAGGCTATGGTACAAAATGCAAACAAAGTGATAATATTGAGTGATTCAAGTAAGTTTGCTAGATATAGTTTGGTAAAATTAAGTGGTTTCGAGCAAACTAACATGGTTATTACTGACGATTCTATTCCAGCAAGTGCCAAGAAAGTTTTACAGGACAATAAGATCCAATTAGAAGAGATTCGCCCTCGTTGATGAGCAGGGATGGGGAATATAACTGGAGGCAAGAAGATGTGTGGTCGTTTCATGTTTCAACCAGAAACTAGTCCGGAAATCGATCGGATATACCGTTTGGCGCAAAAGTCAGGTTATTCACCAAAGGTGGGAGAAATTTTTCCTAGCGACCAAACAGCATTGATAGTCGCGGGACAAAAACAAGTCCAAGTAGTTTCAATGAAGTGGGGGTTTCCTGGCTTTGACTCAAAACAGCTTTTGATCAATGCTCGGTCAGAAACTGTGCAAAACAAAGCAATGTTTTCTCAGCATTTTGCTGCCAACCGTTGCGTATATCCAACTACTGGTTTTTTTGAATGGTCGAAGCAAAAGGATAAAGTTTGGTTTAATTATCATGAGACTCCACAGCCTTTATATATTGCTGGGTTTTATGGAGAATTTAAGGACGAGAAGCGCAGTATATTACTAACTACCGCGCCAAATAAATCAATGGAGGAAGTCCATGATAGGATGCCCTTGATACTAGCCAAAGACCAAATCAACCGCTGGATATATCGGCAAAATTTTGCGCAGTACTTTTTGACAAAAAAAATGCCGCAATTAATCGCTAAAAAATGGGAGAAATGATTTTTAAATTATACATGAGGCGCATTCTAGACAATAACTATCTGTATAGAGTGGTGCTGATCTCTTTACATATGTTAGTGTTTCAATATTGTAAGTTTAAACTAGAGGAAGGTAAGAATTTTTGAAGAAACAAGGAAAGTTATTGATCATTGGGATCATTTTGTTTGCAGGTTGTATGCGGACACCGATCGGGATGGTATCACCTCTGTTAAGTAATATTCAACAGACATTAGGTGTCCCAGCGGGTTTGTTGGGGAGTATTACCACTATTCCGTTACTATGTTTTGCCTTATTTTCACCGTTCGTACCAAAATTGGGCAAAAAGTTTGGTAATGAGCTGATTATGTTTATTGCCGTTTTGGTATTAGCGATCGGGAACTATTTGCGGGTCTTTTCCACAGTTTCGTTATTGGCAGGCACGTTACTGATCGGTTTATCGATCGCCATTTTGAATGTTTTGATGCCCGTAACGATCGCTGAAAAATACCCACAACGTGTGGGAGTAATGACTAGTGTTTATACTTTTTCGATGACGTTATTTAGTGCGCTGGCATCTGGTCAAAGTGTGGCTTTAGCCGATCAGGTCGGTTGGCAAAAGGCGATGCAAAGCGTCTCGATTTTGGCTGTTTTAGGAATGATCTTTTGGTTACCGGCATTAAAGAATATTCATAAAGCAAAAACTGGCAAAAAAAAGGGTAATTCTGTTTGGAAGGCACGAGGGGCGTGGTACATGTCTGCTTTTATGGGGTTACAGTCTTTGTTATTTTATACGACTTTGACCTGGGTCCCGACTATCTTGGTCTCGCATGGTATGTCACGCGGACAGGCAAGCCAATTGTTCGGTCTAATGCAGTTGGCTTCGCTGGTTACAAGCTATTTTGTACCGATCTTAGCTTATCGGTTCAAAAGAACGCGTGGGATCATTTTGACTATGTCAGTGGGATTCTTAGCCGGATTAGGGTTGTTAATGATTCCTACAGCTAGTGTTTCACTGACGGTTGTAGTTGTAGTCGTTTTAGGATTGGCGTCTAACATGGCCTTTAGTTTGGCGATGGCATTGTTCAATATCAAAACAGATACACCGGAACAGACAGCTGAGATCTCCGGAATGGCACAGGCAGTGGGATATATTTTGGCAGCGTTTGGTCCAGTAGGTTTAGGCTATTTGCAGCAATTAACTGGTTCTTGGGATCTTCCATTGATACTTCTGCTAATAGTGGTAGTTATTTTGATGTTGGCTGGATTAGCAGTCGATCATCGTAGAACGATCTTTGATTAGACTGATGAGGACGTCGTTGTTCTGTCAGTGGGTCTGATTTTGACCTGACTAAGTAAAAGGCATTTTAAATTTAGTGGTGTCGTAATATAAAAAGACGTTTATATCTTAAGTTGTTTTTGAGTCGACTTTAAGAATAAACGCCTTTTTTATACTTTTTATTATTGATCATTGGTGAATAAATTCTTATATTCGCCATAACCTGCTTTATCTAGTTCAGCAACAGGGATAAATTTTAAGGCTGCCGAATTGATACAATAACGGAGACCGCCCGTTTCACTTGGCCCATCTGGGAAAACGTGACCTAAATGAGAATTAGCTTTTTTGCTGCGGACTTCTGTGCGATGCATAAAATGTGAAAAGTCATTTTTCTCAGAGACATTCTTTTCTTCGAGGGTTTGAGTAAATGAAGGCCAGCCGCAACCAGCATTGTATTTGTCTTGAGATGAAAATAGGGGCTCGCCACTGACAACATCTACATAGATACCGTCTTCATAAAAATCATCATATTTCCCAGAAAATGGCATTTCCGTTGCGGCATTTTGTGTCACATTATATTGTTCCTTACTTAATTTTGCTTTTAGATCATTTTTAGTTTCCATAAATGAACACTCCTTTAAACACAGAGCGTAAACAAGCGGAAAGGCTTGGCTTGTGAAGCTCGACTAATAACACAGAGCGGAGAAACTCGGGAGACAACGAGCATTATCGGACTTAGACCGTATAGAGCGGTCTTGGCACTATGAGGTCTAAGTTGGATAAGCGGAGTGGTCAGAGTTTCGCAGCTCGACTAAACACAGAGATAATCATGACGTCCAGAAGGCGAGCACTAGCTGAATTTCACGCTATAATGTGTCCTTCAGCATTGTAGTGTGGACGGAACTTCTTGCTTGCTGGAGCTCGACTATGAACACAGCGGAGAGAAGCAAGCTCTTCTGCCACACGCAAACTGACTAAAATCACAGTTATCTACGTACACACTTTTCTTGCAAAGCAAAGATCGATCGTGCGCAATCGATTCAGGTAGAATTATCATATATTCGTAAAAAAAATGCAAAGATATTGCCTATAGGTACTGCAACTATATACCAGTTGACATTTATATAGGTGTGTACTAGTGTAGTAGTACACTGTTTAGTTTTATTCGATGTTAGTGTAATAAATGAGTGTTGTAAGTTTTAATTGGTTTAGTTTTGTTTAACGAGGCTAAATGTATTTTAAGGCAAAATTATAGTTATAACTACTTATTTCACTGTAAAAAGGAGGGTGTCCGGTGAAGTTTACTGATGATATACCTATTTATCGTCAAATTGAACAGTATATTGCTGAAGAAATTATTAGCGGACATTTCCGATCGGGGCAGCAAGTTCCTTCTGTTCGTCAGTTAGCACTGCAATTTTCGGTCAATACTAATACAGTACAAAGAGCTTTAAGAGAGATGATCAATAAAAATATTCTTGAATCTCGACGAGGATTGGGTAATTTTGTAACTTCTGATCAAATTGTTATTGACGATCTTCGGCAAGAGATGATCAATAAGATCTTGCTGGTAATGTATAAACAACTACATGCTTTAAATATCAGTGATACTGAGATCAAAGAATGTTTGGATGATTTTCTGGAGAAAAGGAGAAGTGAAGATGAAAAACACGATCGAACTGAAAGATGTCTCTTATAAGCGAAACCAACGAGTGATTTTGTCAAATATTAATTTAGACATTGAAAAAGGGACAACAATTGGCCTACTTGGTGAAAACGGTGCTGGTAAGACTACGTTGATGCGCAGTATTGCTGGAGTTGCTAAGGGTGCTAGAGGCACGATCAAAATTAAAGGTCAAGCGGGTATAGTTGAACGCAAGGCACTTGTTAGTTACACGGATTCTTTGGAAGGATTCTCTAACGGAACCAAGATTGAAGACATTGTTGAGTTTTATTCGTTAGTCTACCAGGACTTTAGTGATAATAAGTACCGTGAACTCAGCGATTTCTTGGATTTTGGCAGCGACCAGCAAAAGTTGGGTGAATTATCCAAGGGGATGAAAGAAAAACTAGTTATTAGTTTGACGTTAGCACGCCAAGCGTCCGTTTATTTATTAGACGAGCCATTTGAAGGTATAGACAGTATGACCCGTAAGAAAATTGTTAATAGTTTGATCCAATGGAAATCGCCTGAAGCCATGATGGTTATCAGTGATCATTATATTTCAGAGATTTCTGGTCTATTAGACGAGATAGCGATCATTAAGGATGATAAATTGATTGCCCATGAGAAGGCAGAAACGATCAGGGAACAAGGGAATAGTATAGAAGATTATTACGAAGGTTTATATGAAAAGGGAGGTACAGACTAATGACAAGCTTAAGAAAAATGAGTAGAGTTTTGCTCACAGATAAGATCAAGACTGTTGGGTGGATAATTGCGCTGTATCTTGCGGCTATACTGGTTTCATTACTTCCTGATGTTTTCAACGGGAATTTATTTTCTAAACAATGGAGCTCTCTGTTGTTACAACATTCGATGACATGGGCAGGACTTGCGACCTTGCTTGCTTTTATCTTTTTGACTTGGACAAGTGAGAAGGTTTATACGTCAAATAGATACCGGTTGATCCCGATCAGCGATACTAAGCTGTATTTAAGCAATTTTTTAAGTTCATTAGTTGCTTTTATCTTAGTGTCTCTAGTTGAATTCATTTTTATCTTGATTTATTATTTGTTCAACATGAAACAGATCAGTATGATGTTAAGAACTAGTTTTGCTGGTGTAGAGTCTCGTTTATGGCTCTTTTTATTGGCGCTGGTTTTAGTTTCACTTGCAGGGATCTTGTTTTGGTGGGCTATGATCAGTTTGATCCACCTATTAACTACAGCAATTTCCCGTGCCTTGCCGGCAAACCATCAGACATTATATAAAATTATAATTTATATCGTCTTGATCTATATTGCAATTTGGATGTTTGGTAAACTTCAAGGTTGGCTTTCTCAACTTGCCTATCTACAATATATGCTATATTCTTCAAGTGTATATACTGGCCCGATGTGGACGGCCTTGATAATGTTCTTATTGGCAGTTGTGATCTCAATATTCAATGTTTTATTAATCAATAAACAAGTTGAAAGTAAACAATAAAATTAAAACAAAGTCATTATCTGAAATGAATGATGGCTTTTTTGGGAGATTTAATAACAGTAAGCAGCCTTGGCAATGACCGTGGCTGCTTTTTTTCTTTCAAAGCTGTGAACTTTCGGGTAAAATTAACTTGTTATAAAAGCATACACGATAAAAAATGGACGTGGTCTGTAGAAAATCAATGCCATGTGTTGGCAGAGTGATGTGTATCTTCATGATAGTCGAATGGATTTTTTGTCATGTGTGATCTGAGTAAAAACGGAGGAATAAGGATGGGAAATGAACGGAAAACCGTTAATGGAAAAAGAAGGTTAGGTACGGGCTGGATCGTAACGATCATCCTGGTGGTCTTATTACTTGTATTTGGTGGAAGCTATATTCATTATTCAAATAGCTTAAATAGTGCTAAGCAGGATTATCAGCAACAACAAGGAGACTTACAAAGTGCCCTTCAGCGACGTTACGACCTCGTTCCTAATTTAGTTAACAGTGTTAAAGGTTCAATGGGTCAGGAAAGAAAAGTTTTTGGAGATATTGCTCAAGCACGTAAAGATTACAGCAGTGCCGCAAAGTCAGGTAACACGAAAGATCAAGCAAACGCCAGTGCTCAACTTTCGGCTACTACTGCAAATTTGCTCAATGTGATCAATGAGCGCTATCCTAAACTCACCTCCAATGGTAATGTTAGGCGACTAATGGACCAATTAGAAGGTTCAGAAAACCGGATCAATTTAGCCCGGAGAAGGTATAATGGAGCCATAAAAACATATAATAATAAGGTAGTTCGTTTTCCTTCGTCGATGGTAGCTAACATGAAGAATATGAAGACTAAGTCATATTTTAGCGCAGATAAAAACGCGCAGAAGGCTCCAAAAGTCGACTTCGATAATTAAGCAGAGGTAAGGTATGAAAGGTAAACATAAGTTTATTCTTGTGATTTTTTTGGCTGTTATTTTAGGAGTGTTTTGGGAAAATAGCAAGATCCATGCTGAAGACCCGCAAAAAATACGGCCAGATGAACAACATGCAGTTTTGACTGACCGAGCTGACGTATTATCACAAAAAACCAAGGAATTAGTATTAAAGCAAGAAGACTATTACCAGTCAACAAAACCTAAACCACAAGTTGCTTTGGTAACGATCAGATCAAGTCAAGGTGAAGAATTAAATGATTATGTCAACGATATGTATTTAACGAACAAGTGGAATGTTGGCAATGCTAAACGGGATAATGGAGTACTGATACTATTTGCTGAAAATAAAGGAAAAAACAATGTTTTTATTTCAACTGGAGAGGGTGCTGAAACATACCTGACCGATGGACAAACTTCCGACATTTTGAATGATAATAAGTCACTGCTGAAAAGTAAAAAGCAAGCAGAAGTTGACCGTGGCCTGCAACAGACATTTCAAGCAGTCGTCAAAGTCACAAACGCACACTACAAATTAAAAGACCAATTTGGTTCGAAAGATTACCAAAAAGATCAAGGCAGCTCTGATGATAAGTTTGGTTATGCCATTATAGCCATAGTAGTTATCGGCTTTTTTATTTATCTGATCGGCGGTTCTGGCGGTGGTCGTGGTGGCGGTGGCAAAAGGCGTGCTATCAGACGTGGCCTTTATATAGGGGGCTTCGGTGGCGGTTCTTTTGGTCATGGTTCATCATCCGGTGGCTTTGGCGGCGGTTTTGGCGGTGGTTCATCCAGCGGTGGTGGTTCTGGGATCTAACTTTGAATAATAGTTTCCGGAAAGTGGTACACTTATAATATTGATAGAATAGACTAGAGGAGTGTTAGTCAGTGGTTTTAACGAATCAAACGCCCGAAAAAGAAGTAGAAGACCTATTTGATAGGATCTCAAATAAATATGATTCTATGAATAACGTGATCACTTTGGGTATGCACAAACGTTGGCGTCAAGAAACAATGAAGACCTTACATGTTCAGCCAGGAGCAGTGGTGTTGGATCTTTGCTGCGGAACTGGCGATTGGACTTTAGATCTTGCTCAAAGCGTTGGCACGAGTGGACATGTTTATGCGTTGGATTTTAGTGTAGATATGCTAAAAATCGCGGAAAGAAAAATTGAGGCTGCTGGTATGGAGAGTCGTGTGACTTTAGTCCAGGGCGATGCAATGAATTTGCCGTTTGATAATGAGATCTTTAGTTGTGTTACTATCGGATTTGGTCTACGCAACGTTCCTGATGCTAAAAAAGTGTTACAAGAAATGCAGAGGGTAACTCGGCGTGAAGGGGTAGTAGCTTGCCTGGAAACTTCACAGCCTGAAAACCCGACGATCCACAAGTTGTGGGGGGTGTATTTTAAAATAGTTCCTGTAATGGCTAAGATGGTTACCGATCATTATGATGATTACAATTATCTGCAACAAACCAGCAAGAATTTTTTGCCCGCACGACAACTGTTGCACTTGTTCAATGAAGTTGGCTTACAGCCAGCATCATACAGGATGTTTTTCTTTGGGGCAGCGGCATTGCATATTGGTTTTAAGAGGTGATCAAGAACCTATAGTGAGAAGCTGATTTTGGCCAAAAAAATATTACATGTCTTTTTTAAAAAGTTAGATATTTTTGTTATAATCAAATATGAAAGCATGAGAATTGAATGCTGATGTTCCATAAATTCAGGGAGGTAATATGTAATGAAGATAGTTAACGTATCATTCACAGTTAGACCAGGTTGGCAACCATATTATGAACATTTTATTTCGGAAATGGTCGCTCGTTCACGCAAAGAGAGTGGTAATGTTTCTTATGACCACTATAAAAAAATGGACGTTGGTAATGAGTATGAAATAATTGAGCATTGGGCTGACGACGAGGCTTTGCAAGCTCATAAAGATAGTGCTAGTTATAAAGAGTTTTGGCGCGGTATCGGACACTACGTTAAAGACGAACCAACAGTTACTGTTTTGGACCATTAGATCGATGTGTGAGACGTTTCTATTTTTGAAACGTCTTTTCTTTTTCAAAATGTTGAAGAACGACAACAAAATTGGTAAAACATTTCCTGGAGGAAAATAGTATGGAAAAAACGGATTATTATATTGTTAGTACTCGTAACGGCAAAGTCAAAAGAGTTTTTGAAGCAACCAAAGCTAATTTAAAAAAAGCGCAACAAATGCTCAAGGGGATCAATGAGCATCTAGCAAGTGGGACGATCGTTATGACAAGAGATGATATTGATCCTAACGGTGCTGGTTTTTTGATCCTGATCAATGGCCAACTCAAAGACAAAGTGGTCGACTTTGATGAAGCTCAGGAAAATGCACACACCTATCAGGCGGCTTTAGATTCACTCGACGCCTCTAGTAGTGTGCAAATCGTCCAAATCAAACGTAACAGTCCTGGAAGAAAACCTGTTCGTTTGCCGTTTGAAGGTTTAGATGAATTGACATTAAAGAGATTCCATATGAACCATAAAAAGCAGCAAAATTGTGAATACTGCCATCCAACTTATCCTGCCCAACCGTATCAGGACTTTAATTTTTGTCCACATTGCGGGCGTTATTTGCACTAATTTCGAATACAAGTAAGGGGTGTAGGTATGACGAATTGGAAACGATGGTATAAGGTATTATTTTTGTTTATTTTATTTCATATTATTTATTTTGGGGGACAGTATTTAGTTGGACTTCCCGCCGCACAAGGCGATAGTACTTGGCAAGGGATATTACAGGTCGTGGTCGTTTTTGCTATGCTATTATTTTTCTTTGGCAGCTACGCTTGGTATGTAGAACATAAGGTAAAGCTGGCGTCACACTATCAGGCCCTAGTTCATATTGGGCATATGATTTCTTCAGTCAGTACAGGATTGTTATTGATAGTATTGTTAAATATGGTACTGCAAGTTATCCTTCAGCTATTGGGTATCGTTCCTGAAACGGCTCAAAATCAGGCAGGGATCAACCGAATGCTTGAACTAAATACGATGAGTAAGTTTGTTACTTTGTTTTTGGCAGTTATCGTAGCTCCAATTTGCGAGGAGACTATATATCGCCTCTTGTTGATAGGACCAATTAAGACTAAGCAAGTTAAACCAACTACAAGTCATCGTAAAAGATTGGCTGCCCTAAGTTGGATATTATTTATTTTGGCGCATATGGGGCAACAGCTTTATGGAGTAATAGCGGCTCCTTCTTGGAATGGAATGGTTGCTGCTATAACGGCGAGTTTAACGTATGGGATTTTATCTTTTGTGCTTGTTTGTGAATATTATTTGCATGGAAGTTTAGCACGTTCGATAGCGATCCATATGAGCTGGAATGCGATAGCTGCTGGTACATTATTCTTTAATTAAAAATCGTAAATGGATTTGACTTACAAGGATACTTGCGGCCTGTGTTACAATGTTAGTTGTTAACTTTTCGTAAGTGTGAATTTTAAAAACAATTATTTAGATAAGGAGTGTTTTGATGGGTCAGAGTGATTCAAATCACGTCCTTGATCAAAATGGCAAGCCCTATAACCGACTGGCGTTAGTGTTTACGATGTTGATCGGGACATTTAGTACTTTTATAACTTCTACCATGTTGACAACGGCGTTTCCGTCATTGATGGCGTCTTTTAATATTTCTGCTAACACGGTTCAGTGGTTAACTACTGGTTTTATGCTGGTCATGGGGATCACCATGCCAATTACTGGTTTTTTTATTAAACGTTTCGACTCACGAAAGTTATATTTGACCGCAGTTGCGCTTTTCTTAACAGGTACGATCATTTGTTTTTTCGCGCAGTCGTTTGCTGTTATTTTAGTTGGACGTTTAGTTCAGGCTACTGGAGTAGGTATCACAGCTCCAGTTTATCAAACGATCATGGCCTCGATATATCCGCCAAATAAACGTGGATCTGCGATGGGCATGGCGGGATTAGTGATCGGGTTAGCACCAGCGATTGGCCCAACTTTTTCCGGCTGGCTTTTACTGCATTATTCTTGGAGAATGTTGTTTCTTTCCATCATGCCGATCTCGATCATTGTGTTAGTGATGGGCTATTTTACTTTGAGAAAGGTTTTGCCGACTGAAAAGGCACCAGTTGATTGGAATTCCGTTTTAATGTCAGTTATCGGTTTCGGTTCGATGTTGTTTGGTTTCTCGTCAGTTGGTAATTACAGCTGGGGTGACCCAGTGGTTTACGTAACTTTGATAATTGGGGCAATTTTTGTGGCTTTCTTTGTTTGGCGGTCGCTAAAAATCAAGAACCCACTATTGGAGTTTAAAGTTTTCCAACATTCAGATTATACTCTTTCTGTTATTTTAGTAGCTGTGGCTTTTATGTCAATGAATGGTTTTACATTGATCTTGCCATTATATTTGCAAACTATCAGAGGAGAGTCGCCTTTAGTTTCAGGTTTAACGTTATTGCCTGGTGCAATTGTGATCGGTCTGATGAACCCTGTTACTGGCCGGATCTTTGACCAAATGGGCGGCCGCAATATGGCGATCACCGGTATGTTCTTATTGACAGTAACAACAGCCACCTTTATCCCTGTAACTGATAAAACACCTGTCTCATATTTGGTAGTGTTTTATATGGTGCGGATGTTTGGGATATCGATGGTCACAATGCCAACAACGACAACGGGTATCAATGCTTTGCCGCTTAACCTGATCGGTTCGGGGACCGTGGTCAATAATACGATCCGCCAGGTCTTTGCCTCAATGGGGACAGCTATTTTAGTTTCAGTGATGTCAAACGTCACTTTAAATAATTCACCAGCACATACAATGATGGCACAGACACCTATTTTATTTAAGAAGTTGTCACTACAAGCCAATATTGTGGGCTTTAGATATGCTTTTGTGATCTCTACATCTTTTGCTTTGATCGGTTTTATACTGGCATTCTTCTTGAAATCTGATAAGGAGGCGCTTTAAATGGGGATCGCATTACTTTTTATCAGTGTTTTGTTGTTTGCTTGTTCTATGATTTTTATTCAAAGTGGATTAGTCAAACATTTGTGGGTTGCAGGCAGTGTGATTTTATTAGTTGTAGTATCGGTAATATTGATTTTAAATGATACAGAGCATTTTGGCATGAAGCAAGTTGATGAATCGCAAGAACAAAGTTTGTTGTCGAGTAGTAAAAATTCCAAGTCAAAGAAATTATTTTATAAAAATTTAGGGAATGGCAAAGAAAAAATATATTACTATCGGACAAGTGACAATGATCCTGCCAAATTAAAGAAAACTGATCCAATGACGACCCAAGTTCGTGTTAAACGAAGCTCATCTAATAAATTAAAGGTAGTTAAAAAGTATTGGGTATACACAAATGACTTCGCGAAGCTTTTTTTTGCCGGCGGACAACCAAATCATCAGTTTATCGAACAGCATTTTACATTTCAAGTTGACGAAAACTGGAAAATATTACAACGTAAATAAAAATGTGTAATGTAGTGCTCATTTGAAAGAGAGACGAAATTTTCGTCTCTTTTTTGTTTACCTTGAACGTACTTCTAACCGCTATGGCGTTTGCGATCGTAACTTTTGCCGATTTCTAATCGCAAATGCTGGAGTAAGTCCGCCAAAGTAGCACCGACAAATGCAAATACTAGAGCAGGTCAAACAAAGTAGTAGCTGTAAATAAAATACTATCGTCTAGAGGGTCTAGGTCGCGTAGAATAGGTGAAAAAGTGTACAATATTAGTAGTAACAGCTGTGAAAGGGGCACATATGATGGTAGGAACTTATTTTGGGATCCATAATCATACAGCAATGGGATCCAATAACCGATTTTTAGATTCGATCAATGAAGTGGGCGAAATTATTGAAGCTGCTCATGACAAAGGGCTAGCGGGGATCTCTTTGAGTGATCATCAGTCTCTAAGCAGCCACGTTCAGGCGGAAAAATATTTAGCTGCACATCAAGATAAATTAGGTAATTTTAAGGTAGCTTATGGCGATGAAATTTATTTGGTCGACCGGCAAGCGGTTGATCAGGCTAGAGAGAATAAGGCAACAGTTCCTTTTTATCATTTTTTATTGACTGCAAAAAATGAACATGGATATCAATTTTTAAGAAGGCTAACGACCCAAGCGTGGAAAGATAGTTTTTTTGCAAAAGGAATGCGACGTTTGCCAACCTATTGGGATTGGTTAGAAGCCAATCTCCCCGATTATCGTGGAGATATTATCGCCTCGACGGCTTGCTTAGGTTCGGAACTATCTCAAACTATCCTGAATGGGAGCAAAGGCCAGGTTCAAGCACTAGTGAAAAGACTTAGTGATCTATTTGGAGTGGAAAACTTATATTTTGAGATCATGCCTGCTAAAACACCCGAACAAATTACCGTTAACCAGGCTTTGGTCAAACTTTCCACACAAACGCAGATCAAGTATTTGATCTCAACAGATGCGCATTATGTCGATCTGCGTGATCAAAATAGTCATGAAACATTTTTGAAATCAGAAAATCGGGAACGTGACGTCAAAGATTTTTATTCGTATGCTTATTTGTTTTCATTAGAAGATTTAAAAAAGTATTTGCCGGAAGATGTGATCAATGTTGGAACTGCTAATTCCTTAGAGTTGTTGGCCGAGATAGACACATACAGTTTAAAACATACTCAAGAGATCCCAGCTACTCTTCTACCGGATTTTCAGACTGTTGCTCTTGATGAATTCGGTGTGAATGTTGAGCAATACCCGGCAATCAAATATTTTGCTGATTCTGATGATGCTGCTGACCAGTATTTTTTGCGTTTGTTAGTGGATGCATTGCAGGCAAAAAATCAGCCGCGAGACGAAGTTCATTTACGAAGGATCGACGAAGAATTAAATGCTATTAAGGCAGTCAGTGAATATTTAGGTGCGCCATTATCGCAATATTTCTTGACCATGCGTCGCTTGCTGCAAATCGTGTGGGATACGGGCTCGTTAGTCGGTCCGGGTAGGGGCTCCGTTGGATGTTTTTATACTGCTTATCTGCTCGACATCACTCAAGTTGACCCGATCAAATATGAACTTCCTTACTGGCGTTTCTTATCTGCTGAACGTTCAAATGATCTCCCCGATGTTGACACGGATACTGAAGGAGCAAAACGGGCCGATATTATTGAGGCTTTTAAAAACTACTTTGGTAATGATCATGTTTTGAACTTCTGTACTTTTAATACTCAAGCCCCAGCTTCTACTGTGCTGACTGCTTGTCGGGGATTAGGAGTTGATCTGCGTGAATCACGCAATATCGTAAATCTATTGCCAAAAGAACGCATGGTAGCTTGGCCGATCAAGGATGCCATATATGGCAATAAAGAAAAAGGTCGTCATCCAGCTCAGGACTTCATTATGGCAATTGAAAAAGTTCCTCATTTAAAGGAAACAATGTTGCAGATCGAAGGTTCGGTGCGAGGAATATCTCAACACGCTTCCGGTGTGCTGATCACAAATGAACCTTATACAGAGCATAATGCCATGATGAAGACGCAGTCGGGGTTAGAAATTACGCAGTATGATGCGGATGATAGCGCTTATCAAGGCGGATTGAAGTATGATATCTTGACTTTGAATGCTCTCGACCGGATCCATGAAGCAATGCGGTTATTGTTACGTGATCATAAGATCGAATGGCAAGGTGATCTGAAATCGACCTATGACAAATATTTTGCGGTGGATAAGTTAGAAATGGATGCTCCCGAGATGTATGACATGTTGTTTAACGGTGATGTGATCAATGCCTTCGAATTTAGCAGTTTAACGGGAAGAAGAACTTTATTAAAAATGAATGCTCGTTCTTTTGATCAACTTGTTGCTGCTAACGCACTTATGCGCCTGACAGTTGCCGAAGGAGAACAGCCGCTCGACCGTTATTTGCGTTACCGTGATGACATTTCTCAATGGGACGCAGACATGCAAGCATACGGTTTGCAGCCGGATGAGAGCGACCTGATGAAACGGCACTTACAGAAATTTTATGAGGTTTGTTATTCTCAAGAAACACTGATGGCTTTAACGATGGACCCGAAGATCACAGGCTTTTCTTTGTTAGAAGCCAACCGTTTGCGCAAATCAATAGCTAAGAAAAACCAAGAACTTTACCAACAAGAAAAGGAACATTTTTATGCAAAAGGTCATGAACTAGGGACCTCAGAGGCTTTATTGAAGTATGTGTGGGATACGTGCGCAGAGCCGGCCAAATATTACAGCTTTAATTTGGCCCACGGGACTACCTATACTTTGGTATTGATGGTCGAAATGAACATTGCATATCGTTTTGGGACCGTTTATTGGAAAACGGCTTGTCTGTCTGTTAATAGTGGGATATATGGTGATGTCTTTACAGGCGCAGACTACGCTAAGGTCAGTCGTGCGATCGGTCAAATACCTGGGACAGTTATGAATCCTGATATCAACCGTTCAGATTACGGATTCTTGCCAAATGGAGAAAATGGCAAGATTTTATTTGGACTTTACCCAATAGTCGGTATTGGTAAAGACGATACCCAAACCATCATTGAAAATAGACCCTACGGTTCGCTTGACGAATTTTTAAAGAAGACAGACATGACCGCTAAAAAGACCGTAATTTTAATAAAAGCCGGTTGCTTTGATAGCTTGAATGAAAATCGGCGTAAGGTCATGGAAGAGTTAGTCAGAAAAGTCACTCCGCAAAAGAAAAAGCTGACGACAGTTCAGATTCCTAAAATTGCAGAAAATATTCCTGAAAAATATAAAGAAGAAGTCGATCTGGTATTCTTTCGCAATAAAATAACTGGCAGAAACAAGGTGCCAATGAATGAAGTGTTGCAACAACAATTTTTCGATAAATATGCAAAAAATTATTCTGCCGATTCGACTGATGGCTGGCAAATGAACGATGGCAGATTGAAGATCGATGTTAAACAGTTCGATAAGTGGTATAACAAGCAGATCAAAGATTTAAAAGCTTGGTTAAAAACGACGGAAGCAACCGAAATAGAATCGCGACAGAATATGCGTGAGTTTTGGAAGGAAAATTGCTTAGGAAATGATGCTTCATGGGAAATGGAGGCTTTATCATTTTATGTTAAACGTCATGAGCTAGACTACACTACTATCCCGGAGTTATATCATGCGGTAGATTTTACTCAATTAAGTGATGAACCAAAAACTATTGGTTGGGCGAGTGGCAAGGGCAGTCCGCGGCCTGAGTATCAACGTAATGTGATCGCAGGGACTGTGATAGATAAAGATCCGCGTAAAAATATGATTTTTCTTTTGACAAGGACAGGGATCGTTAACGTTCGGTTAGGCAAATATAATTATCGGAAGTATGACAAACGAACAAAAGAGAGTCCGTCTTGGTTTGAGCGTGGGTCCAAGCTGTTGGTAGTTGGATACAGAAGAAATGGTGACTATTATGCAAGTGCAACCAAAAGTAAGTATAAGGCTCCATTAATGAAGATCCAAGGCTATGGTGAAAAAGCCCGGGTCAAGGAAAAATAGTGAACGAAAGTTAAATATGCAAGAATTTACAAAGGGATATCATAGGAAGATGGTGTAAGCATGGATATTATTAAACCAGCCAGATTAAAGCGGGGTGATGAAATCAGAATAGTGGCACCGAGTGATTCCTTGCAAAGAGTTGGCGGCATGGAGGCTAATTTGGCTGCCAAAGAAAAATTAGAAAATTGGGGCTATCGTGTCAGCTTTGGAGATAATGTTGACGAGATGGATATACAGGGTTCCTCCAGTATTACAGCGCGCGTTGCGGACCTGCACCAAGCATTTGCTGACGATAATGTTAAGGCGGTCCTTTCCGTGATTGGAGGGCAGACTTCAAACGAATTGTTGCCATACATTGATTATGATCTGATCGCCAAATATCCTAAAATTATTTGCGGTTTTTCAGATTTTACAGCGCTTTGTAATGCGATCACAGCTAAGACAGGTCTAGTGACTTATTATGGTCCAGCATATGCTACATTAAAAATGGGCGGAAAACAAGGAGCTTATCAGGATAACTATTGGCGTCAAGTCCTTACTCATAGTGGTAGGATCGAACTGCAGGCATCTGAAACATGGTCGAGTGATGCTTGGTTTGATGATTCTATTGAGCACGAATATCGTCCTAATGAGTGGCAAATTTATAATTCAGGAATTACTGAAGGAATAACTGTTGGCGGGAACTTGAATACTTTGTATTTATTACAAGGTACTGCTTATCAGCCAGTTTTGGATGATCGAATAATACTAGCTGAATTTTCGGAAGAAGGTCATTGGACCGAATTTTCGCGTGATTTGGCGTCACTGCTTCAGGTAGCTTCTCATCCACGTGCTTTAGCTTTAGGAAGATTTCCTAAAGAATCTGAGATGACCCAAGCTCGTCTTTTTTATATTTTGGATAAGTTTCCAGAGTTAAAAAAAATCCCAGTTTTGTATGATGTGAATATTGGTCATACTCAACCGATCATGACCATACCGATCGGTGCAGAAGTTAAAGTGGATACTGACAAGAAAGCGATCACGATTGTTTAAGATAGACATAAAATAAGACATACAGTAAAAGAACATGTTTTTCCTTGCGATAAGTAAAAGGGAGACATGTTTTTTTTTATTGTTTTGCTAAGTTAAAAGTTGAACAAAACGCTAATGAAGTAAGTATTCATTGTGTGAACGGTTGCTAAATAAGAAAATTTAGACATATGTCTTATTTTGGAACAAATAAATAAAAATAACTCTATGTTCTCTTTCCTGAATAATTATAATAGAAAGCACCGTTTCAATTATATAAGCATACATGCTCTAAATATTGGTTTATTTCAAGCGCGTGCTTTAATTGGTCGAACAAATTTTAGAATGGAGGAAGTAGAAGAGTTATGTCTAAGATATTTGGAAAAATAAGTTCTAATGTTCATGATCATGCTAAATGGTGGATCGGAATAATTTTAGCGATGACTGTTATATTGGCCTTTGGTTTACCCAACTTAAAGATGAAAATGGGCAATGATGTGTTCGTTAGCAGTAATTCTGCGATCAGCAAGGATTCTAATAAATATATGCATCATTTTGGCGGAGATTCATATTATGTTATGCGGTCTGGTAAACAATCTGACATTTTGTCGCATAAAAATATGCAAGAATTATATAAGTTTGATAGAAAAATTGAGGAAGTTGATAATGTCCGTGGAACGACCGACCTGGTGACGGTTTTAAATCAAGAGTTAGCAAGCGCTGGTAAGGGTAATTCAGACAACTTGTCTGGTCAATTTAATATGAATGATTCAAAATTACAAAAAGATTTGATGAATTCATTATCGGATAGACAAAAAACTAAGTTACAAAATCAGATCCAAAATAGTCTGACAGATCAACAAAAACAACAGGTGCAAAAATATGCATCTAGCCAATTGAGTAGAGATCAGCAAAAACAGTTACAAAGTAAGATCCAGTCCAGTTTGTCGGGGCATCAAAAGCAGCAGGAGCAAAACTACGTTGTCAAAAACGTTTTAAACGATCAGCAGAAACAACAGATGGCTCAAGCACAACGAACAGGTGTGGCTGATCCTGGAGAATTGCAACAAATGATGCAAAGTTTTTTGAACCACCAACAACAAGTCCAGGTTCAAAAATATACTCAATCAATTTTGACGCAACAGCAGCAAGGTATGGTGCAAGGAGCATTAAATAAGCGTCAACAAGAAAAATTGCAGAAATATACCTTGGGATCATTGAATGAGCAACAAAAACAGGCAATGGTCAAAACAGTAGTACCTATGCTGCCTCAGGTTCAAAATATGTCGACTGCATTATTACATGATATTTTCTTGAGTGATAATGGCAAGGTCCCTGGTCAAATGAAACAAATGCTACCTAAGAATGGCAAGATGAACTTAGTTTTGATCAACACAAGTGAGAAAGCTTCTAATATGGATACAGATGTTCAGCTGAACCATGATATCAATAAAATTATCAAAAACGCTGATTTTGGTCCTGGTGTCAAAGTTAAGTTGGCTGGACAGCCCGGGATACTAGGACAGATCCGGACGGAAGTTTTGAATAGTATGTTGACAATGTTTGCAATTGCTATCGTGATCATGGTCATTGTTTTGGCTTTAATTTTCCAGGTTCGTCGTCGTTTATTAGCACTACTGTTTGTTGTACCAAGTTTGATTTGGACCTTTGGTTTGATGGGCTGGTTCAACTTACCGATCACTTTAGCCACCATGGCAACTTTACCGATCATCATCGGCTTAGGTACTGATTTCGGGGTCCAGTTCCATAATCGTTACGAAGAAGAATTTAGAAAACGCAAAAATGCAAAAGAGGCTGCTAAAGAGTCGATCAAGAAAATGGGTCCTGCAGTTGGTGTGGCTTTAGTTGTAATGACGTTTAGTTTTCTAACACTTTTCTTATCTAAAGCTCCGTTGATGCAACAATTTGGGTTAACTTTGGCTATGGGTGTTATCAGTAGTTACATTGTTGAGTTTAGTCTGATGTTTGGAAGTTTAAGTCTTTTAGACTCCGACAAGCGTAAAAAGTATCAGACTAAAAAAGAACAGCATGTTAAATTTAAACAACCAAGTATGTTGGCTAAAGTTTTAGCAAGATATGCCAACTTTGTTACGCGTCATGCGGGGATCGTTATGGCTGTTGGCGTAATTTTGGGAGTTTTTGGATTTTCAGTAGAGAAAAATATTGATGTCGAAACTGATATCACTAAATTTATTCCACAAGATATGTCCGTTTTGAAAAACACTAAGTCTTTGCAAAATAATATTGGGTCGACTACCTATATTACCTATCTCGTAGATGCAGGTAATTCTGATGTTCGTTCACAAGAAAATATGCAGACGCTGAATAAGTTAGGTAAGAAAGTTAATGATAAATATTCTGGTGTAACTGATGTCCAAAGCATCTCTACTCAGTATAAGACAGCTGGCGGTAAATTTGATGCTAGTCAAGCGGATATCAATAAGCAGATCAAATTATTGCCATCTGCTTTAACAAGTACCATGATCAGTGGAGATCACCACTATGCTACGATGCAATTTAAAGTTAAAAAGGGTACTTCTTCGGCAGATCAGTTGACGATGATGAACAAAATAACTAAGACACTGAGGAAAGATAATAGTCATTTGAAGATCGCTCCGGCTGGCGCTCAGTCAATGATGTTGGTAGCTATTGATAATATCTCAGCTAACCATACACTGATCGAACTAGTTGGTTTAGCGGTGATTTTCTTGATTTTATTCTTGATTTACAGAAATTGGCGTGTTGCGTTGTATCCAATAGTCCCGATATTGATCGTACTTGGTATATCACCACTGACTTTGTGGGCAATAGGTACTCCGTATAATCCATTAACTATTACACTGAGTGCTTTAGTTCTTGGGATCGGGACGGAATTTACGATTTTGATATTAGAAAGATACCGAGAAGAATTTGAAAAGAGTCATAATACCAGGAAGTCTATCGTGCAATCAGTCTCATCTGTTGGTTCTGCGATCACTGTTTCTGGTTTGACAGTTGTTGGAGGTTTCACGGCGATCATGTTCTCAAGTTTTCCTATATTGCGGCAATTTGGATTGATCACGGTACTTGATACTGCTTATGCTTTGATCAGTGCTTTGACCATTTTACCAGCATTTATCTATTTGCTCAGAAATCGCAAAGAAGAAAAACAAAATAAAGACACAGCCGATAAATAAGTGCTGCGAGCTTAATAATGCAAAAGAGCCATGGAAAAATATCCATGGCTCTTTTACTACGTTAAATTCAAATTAACTTTTTAAATGTTGCAAACAAAAAATCCTTAACATTTTGTACGTTTTGTTTAGACGGGTCGTCGAACATTTGACTGAGGACGCCCATGACAGAATTAGTGATAAAAGAAACCATTAATTCGGGATAATCGGAGTCGTTTACGATTTTAATGATCATATCATTTTGCAGATTTTTTTCTTCTAAGCGAGAAGTGATCAGATCTTCAAAGATCCGCGTAAATTCAGGGAAAAATTTACTATAGCGGTTAGGGATCAGATGTCGGATCAAGTCTAAATTCCTGATCATAAACCGATCGATCTCAGATAAAGTATCGCGCTGTTTTTTATTAGCCTCACGACTTAAATCGTTAGCTAATTCCTCGAGCAGATTTTCGGCTAAATCAAATTTATCATTGAAGTAACGGTAAAAGGTGCTTCGATGGATCAGTGCTTGATCACAAATCTCATTAACGGTGATCTCAGTGAAGTTCTTAGATTCAAGCAGATCAAAAAGAGCAAGAATAATTTCTTTTCTGGTCCTTTTTTGTGTTTGTGACAGCATGGGTAACTCCTTGGTGGTACAAATATTGGGCATTCTATGCCATACGATAGAGATGAAAGCATAAGACGACTACAGATGAGTATAGAGCATAATTATTCGCTAGTCTATAAAAAACTACCTCAAACTAAATGGTAAATAGTTATTAAGGTGTTAATCCCTTGATCAAAAATTCCACCAAATGTTTTCGTGCCTGCTCAGTATCTTCCCAGTTTTTGTGAAAAATCACGAAATAATTTAGTACAAAACCTGCTAAGTTACTAGCTATGAAACTTAAAATAGCACTATTAGGCCAATTGACCATGCTATTTTTAGCTTTGAGCTCATCGAGTACACTAAAAAATTTTATAAGGTCTTGGTGCGAAAGAGCTTGAAGTATTTTTGCACGAACGACTGGCGTATATAAAGCTTCACTAATAAAGATCTTAAAGATCGACAAATTGTCGTTAATAAATTGGGAACGATCTTCAATCAACAAAGTAACAAAATCGCTAAGCTGAAGTTCTGACGAATGAAACATTTTGTTTGTCAAAGTATTTATTTCAGATGGAAGGATCGTACTCGTTAATGGGTCAAGAATTGTCAGTAAAAGGTGCTCCTTATTTTGAAAACGGCGGAAGATACTGCCTTCCGAAACTCCAGCTTGGCGGGCTATTTCTCCAGTACTGGTGTTGGCGTACCCTTTTTGAGCAAAAAGATCAATTGCTGCATCTACTACTGCGGCTTGTTTTTTAGTCAAACTTTTTTTAACATCTGTTTTAACATTAGTATTATTTTGATTCGTCAACATTTTATCTCGCCTCTTTTATGAAATAGTCAAATTTGACCAAATTGGTTTTAAAAGTTTCTTTTTTAAAATGCAGTTATAGAACTAATAATTTATTTTACCATTTTAAATCAAATAAAAGGAGCCTACTTTAACATATAGTAGCAGACTCCTTTTTGGCTATTTAGTTGTTCACATGAACTTCTGGCTGGTCAATTATGCCGTTTGATTATGGTTCGACCCACTAGTGCTGTAACCATAATAAAATTGAAGGATGGCTACCACGATGTTTGCGATATTGACTGCTAACAGCCAGCCTGTCAACCCTGCGACAGATGCTGCACCGAAGTATACCCACCAACCCCAAATTAATGCAATCACATTGATCCAGGCAAAGGTTTTCTGATAGTTTTCTTGGTCACGAACAAACCACATCCAAATTACGTTTACTACGAACCAGACTGCTAAGATCCAAAATGTCCAAGTATATAACATAATTACTTCCTTCTTAGGAATGGCGACTTTAGCTTGTTGAATTATAGTGAGAACTTACTATCTATCTACAATTTTATTATAACGTCTCTCGTTGAATTGTCAAACGATTGTGCTTTTTGAGCGAAGAATACTTCAGGAATAAACTTAACGATCGTTGATATGAAAGCTTTCCTAGTAAATTTACGTTTAAAATTGAAAGTAGTTCACTTAAAATTAAAAATGATTCGTGTGACATTTTAGATAATAAAGTTATTATTATTCTAAGATGTTTTTAATTTTATTGATCTGAAAGGTGTAAAGGTTTAGCCAATTAGTTCTTCAAGACTTTAAAAACTAGCTGATTTTGTCTGCGTCAGTTGAGCCAGCAGGATCAAAACTGAACTACAGAAATAAGTATTATATTGATTACTTTTCCGGCTTGTTTCACTCTGTTTTTATAGTCGAGTTCCGCAAGCCAAGCCTTTCTGCTTATCCACGCCAGGCACTGCACCGCCGAAAAACGCGCTGTAGTGTCAGGCTCCGATAATGCTCGAGGCTTAACCGGCTTGTTTCACTCTGTTTTTATAGTCGAGCTGCGAAACTCAGACAACTCCGCTTATCCAACTTAGGCCTCACAGTGCCAAGACCGCACTATAAGGCCTAAGTCCGATAATGCTCATTGTCTCCCGAGTTTCTCCGCTCTGTTTTTAGGAGGTCCTATATATGCATTTTTCTAAACATAAAATTGTTGCAGTTACAACTCTTTGTCTGTGTTCTTTGCTAGCAGCCTGTGGGTCAGATGGCAAGGACGGCAAGGATGATAAGCAAGTTTTAAATTGGAACCAGAAAACCGAATTGCCTACCATTGACCCTTCGTTAGCTACGGATGGATCAAGTTTTGACATGTTGAATAATAGTATGGATGGTCTTTATCGCTTAGGGAAAAAGTCGAAGATCACTCCAGGATTGGCAAAATCGTCCAAGGTTTCAAATAATGGTTTGAAATATACTTTTCAACTTAGAAAGGGGGCCAAGTGGAGTAATGGGGATACTGTAACTGCCCAAGATTTTGTTTATGGTTGGCGACGAACGGTTGATCCTAAAACAAATTCCAGCTATGCCTATTTGTTCGATGGGATCAAAAATGCAATGGATGTTGCAAATGATAAGAAACCTGTTAAGTCACTTGGGATCAAAGCCACAGGAAAATACAAACTTGAAGTGACTTTGGATAAACAGATCCCTTATTTTAAACTTTTGATGGGATTTCCCGTATTTTTCCCACAAAATGAAAATGCCGTACAAAAATATGGCAACAAATATGGTACTGCTTCAAAATATATGGTCTATAATGGTCCATTCAAAATGTCTGGTTGGACAGGTACAAATTTAAACTGGAAATTGGTCAAAAATCCAACATATTGGGATAAAAAAGCCGTCAAACTTTCACAGATCAATTTTAAGGTCAATAAAAGCACGACGACATCTTATAACCTCTATCAATCTCATAAGTTGGATGAGACAGAATTAAGTGCTGAGCAGTCTAAAGCATTAAACAAAAAGGAAGGCTATCGTGTCTTACCTTCTGCCACAACATATTATTTAGGATTCAATAAAGAAAATCATAGCGGGCTGGAAAATAAAAAAATCCGTCAAGCGATCTCTTATTCGATCGACCGCAAACAATTTGTTAATAAAGTTTTGGGGAATACAGGTATGGTTTCTAAAGGAATCGTCAGTTCTAAGTTAGCTAGTTACCAGGGAAAAGATTTTGCAGATGCCGCTCAAACAACTGCAGGTGTTACTTATGACAAAGCAAAGGCTAAAAGGTTGTTAAAAGAAGGGCTGAATGAGATCGGTAAGAGTGAGTTAAAATTAAACTTATTGACAGATGATACAGATGCAAATAAGAAAAATGTTGAATTTCTCCAAAGTCAGATCGAGGAGCATCTTGACGGAAAAGTGAAGATCTCGACAACGAGTGTACCTTTTAAAACTAGACTTTCACGTTCGACCGCTGGTGATTATGATTTAGTCTTACAATATTGGGGTGCTGATTTTGCCGATCCGATCACTTTCTTACAGATTTTTTCCGGAGATAATCCAACGAAAACTGGTGGGTGGAAAGATCCAGCTTTTGATAAGCTGATCAAAGATTCGATGACGATCCACTCGATGGATAAGGGCAAACGTTGGAATGATATGGTTCAGGCTTCGAAAATAATAAGCGAGCAGCAAGTTATAGCACCACTTTATCAGGAAAAAACTCCTGCAATGATCGATCCGAAAGTCAAAGGTTTGATCATGAATACTGCCGGTGTGTCTAATAACTGGAAATACACTTATATCAGCGAATAAAACAGGCAGTTCTTTCTTTCAATTTGTTATGTTAAGATATGCTTATTTAAAAAGAGAACATTTTGGAGGGAATTTAAATGGGTTTGGACAAGGCTTTTTTGGATCAGATCAGTGACACTAAGCCAGGGAAGAATAATTTGATCACCGATGTACCTGGTGTGACAGTGGGCCACCAGACGATCATAACTGACCGCTTAAAGACAGGGGTCACTGCCATAATCCCGACACCGGATAATATATTTGAGCACAAACTTGCCGCTGCTGGTCACGTGATCAATGGTTTTGGTAAGAGTACGGGATTGACCCAAGTTGATGAACTCGGGACGCTCGAAACGCCGATCGTGTTAACCAATACCTTATCGGTTGGAGTGGGATACAATTATTTGGTGAAAAAAGCTTTAAGTGAAAACCCGGAGATCGGTTTATCAACAGGAACGGTTGACCCGCTTGTGATGGAATGCAACGACGGGGCGGTCAATAATATTCGTGATCTTGGAGTAACTGAAAATGATGTTGCGCAAGCATTTTCTAATAGCGGGCAACAGTTTGAAGAAGGTTGTGTTGGCGGTGGAACTGGTATGTGCTGTTATGATCTTAAGGGTGGGATCGGCTCCGCTTCTCGTCAGATAGAAATAGACGGTCAGGCTTTCACAATGGGGGTGTTAGTCATGTCAAATTACGGCTCTGTTTCTGACTTGGATATCTATGATCACCAAGTTGGACATAAGATCAGTCAGCTTCCAGAGTATCACAAGCGTGATGAGGACGGCAGTATTATTACGGTCATTGCGACAGATATCCCGTTTGATCCGAGACAATTGAAACGGATCGCCAAACGCTCTAGTGTGGGGATCACCCGTACAGGTTCTTTTATTGGCAATGATTCTGGTGAGATCACTTTAGCTTTTTCGACTGCTAATAAAATCGAACATTCACCTAAAAGCCAATTATCCACACAGCAGGCCATCTCTGATGATCAAATGGATCGTTACTTCAGGATGACGGTTTCAGTGGTTGAAGAAGCAATTTTAAGTTCTTTGGTCCATGCCAAGACAACTATCGATCGTAAGGGTCAACAGCGTTTAAGTTTGTCAGCTGCACTGGCAAAGGTGCGTGATCAAGCAGATGAAAATACTAATGATGTGGCTGAATTACGATCAATGTTGGGGTTGGCATAGGCAAAATAATAAGGTCCGCTGTTTTTAAATAGACAGCGGGCCTTACATGCTTATTTAAGTGGCCAAAAAATGAGATGGCTTTTCAAATTGATCTCGAAGTTGAGTGATCTTTTCAAAATCATCTGTAATGATCCCTGTTATCCCATGACTTAACAGAAGTTTAGCTTTACGTTCATCATTGACAGTCCAGACTCTTTGAGGAAAACCGGCTGATTGATAGTGTTTTAAATGCAAACCGCTCAATCCCTCTTTTTTGATCGTTTTTTCAGGGTGGAAGATCCGATGAGATGAGAGAAAGTTATAATTTTGATGAGGGTCGATCTTACGGCAGTTTCGTAAAGTTTGTAAGTCAAAAGAGGAGTAGATCATTGGATGGACTAGATCTGTATTGTTTACCATCTGTAAAACTATTTCCTCTATCTTGGGATAATGGATCTTATTGGTTTTAAGTTCTAAATTTGCATAAACGTCTTTATTAGATAACAAGTTAAGGACCTCTGCTAGAGTGGGGATCGGTTCTCCATTAGTGAGGTGAAAATTACGCAATTGTCTAAATGTATAGTTATGAACACGGCCCTTCCCATTCGTTGTTCTGTCCAGTGTTTCGTCATGGATCACTACGGGGATCTGATCTTTGGATAAGTGGACGTCAAATTCGAGTCCGTCGATGTGATGTGCTAACGCATATTTAAACCCAGCTAAGGAATTTTCTGGGAAAACAGTGGGAGCACCACGGTGTCCAAAAACCAGGGTATGGTCAGTCATTTTAGCTCTCCTTTTAGAATAGTATTTGGTAACTTTATTGTACTTGGTTATTGTAATGCTCGAGTGATAAGATCGTAACGAATATGTCAAGATAGATAAGGCCCTCTCACTCAATAAGAGCACATTCTAACACAGCCTTTTGTAGAATTAAACTCATTAGTTTGACATAAAATAGTCTGCTTTCAATGGCATTTTATGGGGAGCAGCTGATTGAAATATCTGCCGGTAGATTATAGTTGATTTGGCTCTTGATAGCTGATTTTTTTAGTTAAAAATGGTAAATTTATATTATGCAAATTTAAAAGGATCTTTTTGAGAGAGTCAAAAACAGAGAGGAGTTTACAATGTTAGACCTCAAACATATCAAAAAATATTATACAGTGGGTGATACCACCACCAAAGCTTTAGATGATGTTTCATTATCTTTTCGTGAAAAAGAGTTTGTTTCTGTTTTGGGTACGAGTGGTTCTGGAAAAACAACTATGTTAAATGTGATCGGTGGACTAGACCGTTATGATTCTGGGGACCTAGTGATCAACGGTCAATCGACAAAAACGTTTAAAGATGCTGACTGGGATGCCTACCGTAATAATTCGATCGGTTTTATTTTCCAAGACTATAACATCATTACTCATTTGAGCATTATTGATAATGTCACGATGGGTATGACATTAAGTGGTGTTTCTAATGAAGAAAAACTCAAGAAAGCGAAAGAATCACTTGAGCGTGTGGGCTTGAAAAAGCATATGAATAAGAAGCCGGCTCAGTTATCTGGCGGACAAATGCAGCGAGTGGCGATCGCACGAGCTTTAGCTAATGATCCTGAGATCTTGTTAGCTGACGAACCCACTGGGGCTTTAGATACACAAACAAGCCATGAGATCATGGACCTGATCAAAGAACTAGCTAAAGATAGGTTGGTTATCATGGTCACACATAACCCAGACATCGCTGAGGAATATTCAGACCGGATCGTTAAATTTAATGATGGCCAAGTCCTTGATGACTCGGATCCGTACCAAAGTGGAGAGGTCAATAATGATTTTGAACTTAAGCGGACTAAGATGAGTTTTTGGACGGCGCTCAAACTATCTTTTACAAACATAAAAACAAAAAAAGGCCGGACATTTTTAACAATGTTTGCTTCGAGTATCGGTATCATCGGTATCGGTATTGTTTTGGCTTTGTCCAATGGTTTTCAAAAACAGATCGATAGCACGCAAGCGGAGACTTTGTCACAATTTCCGGTCACTATCTCCCGTGTTGGTTTGGATTCGCAAGCAGCTGCGAAAAACTCACAGTCTAACGGCAAAAATAATTTTGCAAGTGGTCAAACGGTTACTGCTAAAAGAAGCACAGCAGAATCAGCCCAACATGTAAATAAAATTGATGATAAGTATGTCGATTACGTCAAGGACATAAAAAAATCAGCGGCTAAAGACATTGCCTATAACTATACAACAGGCTTCAACTTGATCCGCCAAGTCAATGACAAATATCAGTCGGTAACTTTTTCCAATATGGATGAGTCCCAGACACAAGAAGGGGCTGGCAATGACGCCTCTTCTTCAGTCGGAGTAGGCGGAGCAGTTTATCCAACTGATCGTGATGGCAAAATGAGCTTTTTAAAACAAAATTACAAGGCTTTAGCGGGAAAATATCCGACTAAGAAAACAGATATCGTTTTGATTGCCGACCAGCATAATAATGTGAATATCAATGCTTTGAAGAACCTTGGTTTTGATGTTAAAAATAACCAAAACCTAAAAACATCTGATTTGATCGGTACTAAGGTCAAATTAGTGGCCAATGATGATTTCTACAAGAAATTGCCAACTGGGACGTTTGTTCCAGGAAAAGATTATAGTCAAATGGCAGCTTCATCTAAGACTAAAACTTTGACCGTTACGGGTATCTTACGAACTAAGTCTAAGAATTCCGATGGTCTTTTGGCAAATGGTGTAGCGTATAATGATCGTTTAACTAAAGATGTTGTTGATCAGAATAAGGATTCCGCAGTTGCAAATGCGCAACGTGCTAGCAAACAAAATGTTTTGACCGGACAGTCGATCAAAGATGCAAACCGACCTGATCTGATGACTTATCTAGGTGCTGCCAGTGTTCCAAGTACTATTCAGATCTATCCTAACAGCTTTGACAAAAAAGATCGTGTGACGGATTATTTGGATAAATATAACAATGGCAAATCAAACGAGAACAAAGTCGTATATAATGACCTTGCCGGAAACATTAGTTCGCTAACGGGTGGATTGATGGACGCGATCACTTATGTTTTAGTAGGTTTTGCAGCGATCTCCCTGGTTACCTCGATGATCATGATCGCGATCATTACGTATACTTCCGTTTTGGAACGGACTAAAGAGATCGGAGTTTTAAAAGCACTCGGGGCTCGTAAAAAAGATATTACCCGTGTTTTTGATGCAGAAACTACGATCTTAGGACTTGGTTCTGGTATTTTAGGAGTTGTCATTGCTTGGTTATTGACTTTCCCAGCCAATATTCTTTTGGAAAAAGTTACTGATTTAAGCAACGTAGCACAATTGAATCCATGGCACGCAGTTTTGTTGGTGATCATCAGCACGATCCTAACTGTCTTAGGTGGACACGTTCCCGCAAGAATGGGCTCTAAGAAGGATGCTGCGATAGCTTTGAGATCTGAATAAGGTAGTAAGTATTATAAATAAAGTCGTGTGGTTAGCACTTAACTGTGTGCCACACAGATACATAGAGTTAGATAGAAATGTAGGGAGACAAGATGGCAGAAAATAGGCTTAAACATAGTATTAGTACCGTAGGATTGATCGCGCTCGGTTCAGGTGGAGTGATCGGAAGTAGTTGGATCTATACCAATAGTCAGTTTTTTGGGCAATATGGTGCAGGTGGAGAAATTTTTGGTTTGTTGGCCGCCGCAGTCTTGGCAGTTTTTGTTTCTTTATCATTTGCGGAATTATCGACGATCTATCCTAAAGCTGGTGGGGAAGTTGTGTATGGCTACGAAGCCTTTGGTAAAAAAGGCGGCTTATTTGCTGGCTGGGCCCTATTGGGTTCGTATTTAAGTGCTTTAGCGTTTTACGTCACAGCGTCTAGTTTTTTGCTTGCAGAGATCTTTCCTAAAATTGCGACGGACCCAGCGTATTCGTTTGCTGGAGCCAAGGTCCATTATAGTGAATTGATCTTGGGAGTTTTGATCACGCTCTTTATTTTTGCGATCAACTACTTGGGAGCACAATTGACCAGTAATGTCCAAATTGTTTTGTTTGCTCTGTTGATTATTTTGGGTTTGGCTTTAGTGGTCGTTGGTTTTTCTCAAGGGAAAGCCGGGAACTTTTCACCTTCCTTCTATCAGGGACAGCCTAAAATACCGGCAATTTTTCGGTTTATTTTGCCAGCCATGACTTTCCTAACAGGCTGGGAGTCGATCGGTGTAATGGCTGAAGAGGTTAAAACACCGGCACACAATATAGGTAGGATCGTCATTCTTTCGATTTTTATCGCTGCTGCTTATTATATTTTAGTTTTGTTATCGTCAGCCTGGGTCTTTCCGTGGAAAGAAACGGCGCAGATGCAAATGGGCTCGATCGATGCGTTTAAATCCGCCGGTTTTCCTAAATTAGGGACAGCAGCGTTTGTAATTGCTTTTCTTGGACTGGGGACTAGTTTCCTCTCTTTGTTTTCAGCAGCTCCACGGTTGATTTATTCATTAGCTGAAAAAGAGATCTTGCCAAAATACTTTGCCAAGATCCATCCTAAATACGGAACGCCTTCACGTGCCGTATGTCTGACACTTGTCTTGGTTCTTGGATTAGGCTGGATGGGCAAGGGAGCCTTGACTTACTTTTTGGATATTGGTGGTTTTTTAACAGCTCTGGCTTGGGGGCTCAATGCCTTTAATTTAGCGGCTATCCGTAAGAAATATCCAGAACTAAAAGGCGGTTTCCATAATAAACGCTTAACTTTACCGATCATCGGTGGTGTAGTCGCAATTGTGATCGCTTTGGCAACAGTTATTCCTGGAACTTCAGTGTCATTGGTTTGGCCATATGAGTACATCGTACTCGGAGTCTGGATCGTGATCGGTCTGGTAAGTTATTTTAGCAGCAAAGGTGAATAGCAATAATCAAAGCTTTACTGACAAGGAGATCAAATGGTGGTAAAGCTTGGTCCTTTATCAAGTGGTACTGATGAAATGAATTATTAAAAATAACTAGAAAAAGGGGCAACATTCATTGCAGTTCAGCATGAATGTTGCCCTTTTAAAAGATGAGTCTATTAAATTTTACTTTAGAATAATTTCAAATCATGTGTTGTATCAAATGACGGGTCATAAGGATTGTCACGTAATTCAAAGTGTTTGATGTCTTCGATGGTTTGTGTGCCGGCCAACTGCATAACTAGTTCCAATTCGGCTTGCAACTTCTCGAAGACTTGCTTAACACCTACACTACCACCTAGCGCCAAACCATAAATCACTGGTCGTCCCAACGCAACTACGTCGGCACCGGAAGCGATAGCTTTGAAGATATGTTGACCACAACGGATACCTGAGTCAAAGATAACTGGGACACGATGGTCAACCGCTTTTGCAACTTCTTGCAATGAGTCAAAGGCTGCTGGACCGCCATCTAATTGACGACCACCGTGGTTTGAGACCCAAATACCTGCGGCTCCAGCGGACAATGCACGATCGACATCAGATTTGCCTTGTGGTCCCTTAACATAAACTGGTAATCCAGAGTACTCAGCAATAAATTCGACATCTTTTGGAGAAAGTTTTTGCTTAGCTGATTTGTATACATAATCCATTGTTTTACCGACACTGTCTGGTAAATATTCTTGTACGATAGGTAATGCGACAGGAAATGTAAAACCGTTGCGAGCATCCGTTTCACGGTTGCCGCCGACCATCGCATCAGCAGTTAAGACGATCGCCTTTATTCCTTGTTCTTTTACTCGGTCTATAATATGACGGTTGACTCCGTTGTCTTTGCTGAAATAAAATTGGAACCATTGTGGACTGCCATTCAATGCCTGTGTTACTTCTGGTAAGTCAACTGAAGAATACGAGCTGACAGTATAGATCGAACCATAATCTGCCACCCCTTTGGCACTAGCGACCTCGCCTTGTTCATTGGCCAATTTATGTGCTGCAACTGGGGCCATGATCATTGGTGCAGTTAATTCTTCGCCAGCGAAAACAGTTTTTGTCTCGGGTTCTTCAACATCCATTAACGTATGTGGTACGATCAATTTATGGTTAAAAGAGCGAAAGTTTTCGTGTAGTGTAAATGTATCCCCAGCGCCACTGGCAATGTAACCAAAAGCACCCTTTGGTACCACCTTTTGTGCCATTCTTTCCAGGTCATCGGCATTGATAAAGTCTACAGGGCCTTGAGCGTTACTTGTTTTAAAATCCATTGTAAGATCCCCCTAAAGTATTGTATATTGATCCAACAGATTTTGTGAATATAGCCATAGCCTGCGAATACATGTCGAAATTGACAAATAATATGTAAGAATTACTTACTATCTTCAAATTATTTATGGATACATAGCAAAAAGTTCGTTGAACCAATTAAATTGAATTATCATTTTTAATCAACAGTATATATTATAAACGCATGGAGAAATCGTTTTCAATAGTTTCCGCGAAATTAATTGTGCAAAACTTAAAGTTTTTTGTTTGGTTAGATGCTTGATGTTGCTTATTAGATCGTAATTGAATAATTTAGTTAAAAAGTAGTTAGGGTGCGATATTCGTAATCTGTGGTATAGCACATGCATTAAAAATTAGCTATACTAGTAGAAAGAACGTTTAGTTCTAAGGGAGTGAGAGTTTGAAAGGTACTTATTTGAAATCAACATTTCGTGATATTCGCTTTTCCGTGGGCAGGTTTATTGCGATCATCTTGATTATTTTTATGGGTGTTTTATTATTTGTCGGAGTGAAAAGTGTCGGCCCTGATTTGACGGCAAGCGCTCAAAATAAAATTGAAGAAAATAATATGGCCGACCTGCAAATTACCTCTACGGGTGGTCTGACTAAGAGGGATCAAAAAGATGTTGAAAAAATTGCTAAAAGCAAAGTACAGCTTAGTAAGGGCTTCGATTACTTAGAGAAGAAAAAACAAAATAACCTAAAAGTTTATTCTTATTCCAAGTCTGACAAACAAAATAAGCTGGACGTAATTAAGGGACATTTGCCAAAACAAGCCAATCAAGTTGTGGTCGATAATAAACTGGCAAGTGATTATCCACTTGGTTCAAAGATCACATTGGATAACAACTCCTTAAAAAAGAAACAGTTTAAAGTAGTAGGCCTTGTGAATTCTCCATTGTATATCGCAAACGCAGAACGTGGTAATACGACTGTTGGGGATGGCCAAGCTAATGGATTTGTTTACGCTCCTTTAAAGACATTCTCGACAGATGTTTATTCACAGATGTATGTCTCTTTTGATGATCTACAAGGGAAAACATATTCTTCAGATAGCTATAAAAGCAAGTTAAATCAGCACACTAAAAAGTTGGATAAGGTTTTAGACAAACGAAAAGGGCAGCGGCAAACTGAGCTGCAAAATGAGGCAAGTAAGAAAAGCGCTCCGGCTAGAGAAAAACTGGCTGGCCAACAGCAAAAACTCACGCAAGCTAAACAGAAGCTAAGTGGCGGACAGGCACAGTTGGCAAAACAAGAACAGCAATTAAAACAGCAAGAGCAAAGTATGTCTGCTCAAATAGGCCAAGAACAGGCCGAACAGCAGTTAACTCAGCCCAAGCAGCAATTAGCTGCCTCAAAGAACAAACTGCAACAACAAGAACAACAACTACAACAGTCTCAAGAGAAAATAACAGCTGGCAAGGAGAAACTGCAAAAACAAACTAAGATCTCCAAACCGACCTACCTGACAGATAAGCGGACAGACTTACCAGGTTTTAATGACTATGCTAGCTTGTCTGACAGGATCGATGCGATCGCTAATATTTTCCCAGTCTTCTTCTTCTTTATCGCTATTTTGATCACTTTCACAACGATGACTAGAATGATCTCTGAAGACCGACGTCAAATCGGTACCTTACTTTCGTTAGGGTATAATAAAATAGAAATTTCTATGAAATATGTGCTTTATGCTCTGTTAACGGCAGTTATCGGTACAGTGTTGGGGGTATTGGTCGGCAGTAAGGCATTGCCGTTGGTAGTTTTTAAATTAACTTTCCCCATGTATATTTTCAAAGATTTGACGTCCAATTTTTATCCAGCGTTGATTTTAATGGCCAGTATAGCTGCATTAATAGCTACGCTTGGTTCGGTAATTTTGGTCTTGTTCCGCGATCTCCGTGAAAAACCGATGAATTTGTTAGTTGAAAAGGCGCCTAAAGCAGGTAAGCGGATCATAATGGAACGGATCACACCACTTTGGAAGAGATTGAATTTTACGCAGAAAGTTACTTTCCGTAATCTTTTTAGGTATAAGTCACGAATGATTTTGACGATTATTGGGATAGCAGGTTGTACCGGCTTAATGTTGGCTGGTTTTGGTTTGAACGACTCGATCCCAGCGCCAGGAACTAAGCAATTTAGCCAGATCGATCGTTATCAGGCAATGGTCACTTTAAAATCTACAAACAAAAATAAAGTAGAACAAGTGTTAAATGATGACAAGCAGGTAACTGGAAAATTGCCAGTCCGTATGGACCAGGTAACGTTTAGACAGAATGGATCTAGTAATCAGGATGCATCCTTGTATACTGTTAAAGATACTAAAAAGATGCCTAATTATATTTCGTTGAACGACCCAAATAATAAAAAGAGAGTAACTGTTCCTAAAGATGGTGCGGTCGTTAGCCAACGTTTGGCAAAGACTTATGATCTGAAGAAGGGCGATAAACTTCATTTTGAAGATGAAAAGGGCCATGAATATACGATCAAATTAGCCAAGATCGCTGAAAACTATGTGGGTCATAATGTTTATTTAAGCACTTCTTACTATCACAAAGCACTTGGTAAAAAGGCACAGTTAAATTCGTTTCTTGTAAATACTAAAAAGCAGAGCTCAAAACAGCGTGATCAATTAGCCAAAAAATTGTCTGATACTGGACAGGCTTTGAATACTAATTACACGAAGACTCAACGTTCAAAACTCGAAAAATCGGTCCAAGGAATGAATTCGATCGTAATAATATTCATTGTTTTGTCTGGGACACTGGCTTTTGTTGTATTGTATAACTTAACAAACATCAATATTTCTGAGCGGAAACGTGAACTAGCGACATTTAAGGTGCTAGGTTTCTTTGACAAGGAAGTCACGATGTTTATTGTCAGAGAGAATATAATTTTCACTATATTTGGTATTTTATTTGGCTTTGTGATCGGTTGGTTCTTAAATTGGTTTATCTTGGTATATGCTTCTAGCAATATGATGGTCTTCCCAGTCGTTATCAAATGGCCAGGATATGTTATCTCAGCCATCATGACTGTAATTTTCTCTTCTATTGTCATGTGGGTCACACATCGTAAATTGCAACAGATCGATATGATAAGTGCGTTAAACTCGAGTGAATAAGCTTCACTTTTAGTAATTTATATGAAAACATTCATTAGCTAATGTTTTTGAGAATGGGGATCCCCATGCATTTGCTAATAAAGATTAAAAAGCAATGTAGCTGCCACATTGCTTTTTTGCATACTAAATGGAACTGTTTGATTTGATAGTAAGGGAGGAATGGAGGCGCAAGTTAGACAAAGTAACTTCAGTAAACTGGTATGCAAAAGGCTGCTAATTAAATATCTCTAGCTTGAAATAATTCTACAGTAAAAATGCGTTATAGTTTGTTTTTCGCTATAGCGCATTTTTACTGACGAGATTACTTCGGAGATAAAAAGTACTCGTTTTTTTCTATTTGACATACTGATGACGAAATTCGGGAACAAAACTGTTTTCTAATCCAAGTCCTTCATGGAGATAATTAGCAAAGTCACCAAAAGTTTTTATAATCGTTTCGTTAGCACGATTTAGGTATTCTGGAGCAACGTTTAGTGCGATCTCTAATTGTTCTAAGTCTTCCGCCGTCATAGTACCTTTAAAATAAGCGAGGATCTTTTCGTTAGCTTGCTTACGCAGTTCATTAGTCTTTAAGTAGTCTGCCATTACCTGTTGGTCGCTAGCACCAGCAATTTTTAAGATCAATGCGGCAGCAAATCCGGTACGGTCTTTGCCAGCGAAGCAGTGAAACAAAAGTGGATCGTTATTTGTAATTAGATCAGTCAAGAACTTGGCATATCCAGTACGAGCCGACGCACTGGTTACCATTTGTTCATAAGTTGCCAGCATATTTTCGTGAGCATCCCCCGTTCCGTCTACCATTTCGTCCATTGAGGCTTGATTTGCTTTGGCAGTTTGCAGGATATCTAAATGTGTGAAGGTTACACTAGGGATTTTTGTATCCGGCATTTTTTGGACTTCTTCGTCACTTCTAAAATCATAGATCCTTTTGACTGAGCAAGAATTTTGCAAAAAATCAACCGTATTGGCAGGGATGTCAACGACTTGTCCGCTACGAAAGAAAACATTTGAAGCTAAGGTTCCTGTTGCTACCGGAATACCGCCGATATCTCTAAAATTAACTGGCTGAATTTGTGTCATGCTGATCTCCTCTTTCGAAATAATTATTGTTTATGCTAATAATTATATGGGTCTTGAGGTAATTTAGTAAATACGTTTTTCGAAATGTTTATACGTAAAAAAGCCAAGCCGCAGTTTGCCAACAGCTTGACTTCTAATATTCTAATAGTAAATTAGTTATTCATCACGTAGTTTTTCATTTGGATAAATGATAACTTTCAACGAATCACTTTTTGCATTTTTTGTTCGCTCAAACGCGTCCTTAGTATGATCTAGATCATAAAAGTCAGTCAATAAATTTTCTGCTTCATCCATATGGTCATGCAAAACTTGGATGGCCAGTGGATAAGTATTAGCATAACGAAAGACACCAAAGATTTGCGGCTCGTAAGTAGTCATGAACATGATGTCCAATGGAGCAGTATCATGAGAGGGCATCCCGACATATGCAATTTTTCCGCCACGACGTAAAGTCAAAAGAGCATCGCTTTCTGCCTGGTTATTTCCTGAAGCTTCGATCACATAGTCTGCTCCACGACCATCAGTTGCTTTTTTAACAGCCTCTTTGACATCTTCTTTAGTAACGTCAACTGTAATTTTAGCACCTAATTTTTTGGCGACCTCCAAACGGCTTGGTTCTGCGTCGCTGATAATGATTTTTTCTGCATTGAAAGCGCGCGCTGCTATGATCCCCATTAACCCTACAGGACCAGCACCGGAAATAAAGACGGTCGAACCAGGCTGAATGTCCATTAACTGAGAGGCATGGATCGAGACAGAAAAAGGTTCACTCAAAGAACCAATTTCGTATGACATATCATCAGGAATGTGGTAAACGAAATCTGCTGGCCAAGTAATGTATTGTGTTAAATCACCATCGACCGGTGGAGTTGCCATGAATTGTACGTTAGGGCATAAATTATAGCGGCCCGTACGACAGTACTCGCATTCTCCACAAGGAACGCCAGGCTCCAGAGCAACTCTGTCTCCTACTTTAAAATCTGTGACCTCATCGCCGACCGCAATGATCTGTCCGGAGCTTTCATGACCTAAAATAAGAGGGTCATTAACTACAAAGTCGCCTATTCTACCGGAATCATAAAAATGAACATCGGAACCGCAGATCCCGACAGCCATTACTTTGACCAAAACGTCTGTTGATTTCATCTTTTTGACCAGAGTTTCTTTGATCTGCATATCATAAACTTTATTTAAAACAGCACTTTTCGTGGAAGTTGGTAATTTTTCTGTATTTGCCATAAAAATCCTCCTAATGTGAAAGCACACGAAGCTTCCTAAAGTTTTGTAGCTCAATAACAAATCGATCATGTTTAATGACTACACAATAATAGTAACACGTTATTGACTGGCTTGTGCAATATTTTACTTGTGGATCGATCACCAGTAGCTAGTATGAGTGTGGTGCTTATTTTAGCTTGCGTTTGTTTTTGCGTGACCTTTCAGATAGAATTAGGATATGTAATGAGGTCATTTGAACGAAATAAAATGTTTCACGAATAATAGAGGTGTTTCCAAATGAAACCAGAGCTAACTATCACTAAAGATTTGATCACCATTGATACAAGATCTGCATTGAATGGGGAAGATGTTTTACATTTGACAAATGCTCATGCAATTGATGAGCGTACGGGGCAAGACTTAACGGCAAAGCTGTTAGTCAACATGGCCAATGTACAACTGGGTCAAGTTGGGATCTACGATGCAACTATTTCTATCTTAGATGAAAATGGCAGCTTACAACCGTTGCGCCAAATATCGATCAAGATCGTAGCGTCTAATAATGAACAAAATGGGTTTGCTCAACAAACAAGTCAACCGATGCAAACATCGCGACGCCAGGCAACTCCAGCAAATGAACAAGAACAGCCTGTTCAAAGGGATACTGAACAGGAAAAAACAGGCTCTAAAAAGCCACGTAAAAAGAAAAGACATTGGTTCAAGAGGATCATTTATGCCCTCTTGGCGATTTTGACAATTTACCTTGTTTGGACAGGGATCAGTTATTATCAGACACGACAACAAGTCGATGATCAGGGCAGACAGATAGGTGAATTACAAAGAAAAAATGATTCTTTGGGTGACCAGCTAGATACTGCCAATACACAGATCAAGGAACTACGTCGAAACTATAAGACTACTAAAAATGCTGTCAAAAATTATAAAAAAGATGAAGACGGCTACCGTCAACAATACCTCGCCCAAATGCAGCAAGTTTCACAAAGCTTAGCTTCATTAAAGCAGCAGCTGGATAGCCAGACGCAGCAAAATGGGATTATTTACAATATAATGAATGATCGCTTGGGTAACCTGCAAACTACCGTCAATCAAATGTTAAGCGCACGATCAGCGGATCAGGCGCAGGATGTATTAGATAATTATAAATGGTATAAATAAACGAGTCTTAAAGAAAACAGTGTAGCTTAACGGCTTTGCAGTAAATATTTTGCCTTGTATCCATGTCGAAATTAGACTATATTAGCGGTAATAATTGAAATTTATTTAGATAAATCAGCGCAGCAGAGTAGCTAGTGAGCGAATATTCAGAGAATCTGCGGTCGGTGAAAGTAGATATTTGCTAATAGTGAAAATGAACTTCAATTATTTTTTAACAGTTCAACGCTTGTTAAACGGTAGGAACTGTTATTTTCCCTGACTTGCACTAGTTGTGTAAGCTGTTGAGTCATTGTATGCAAATATGATGAAAAATTGGGTGGTAACACGAAGCATTCGTCCCTACATGAAGAAATTTGTGCGGGAATGGGTGTTTTTTGATTATAATGACAAATAATTTTAATGGAGAGGTGTCTTTGATGACAGCGAGAAAACATCAGTATTTTTATACGTACGATACAGTAGGGAGTTTTTTAAGGACCAATGATCTGAAAGATGCTTATGATCAGGCTGATAGTGGTCAGATAAGCCAGGACGAGTTCAAACAAATTCAGCACTCTGCAACAAAAGACTTGGTTCAAAAAGAAATTTCGCATGGTCTTCATGTTGTTTCAGACGGTGAATATAACCGTAAAAACTTTTTTATTGATTTTTTGGCAGGTTTAAAGGGTGTCAAAGTTATCCCTGACGGTTTCAAGCTGAATTTTAGTGGACAAGAATTGATCGCTGATGGTTTGCGGTTAGAAGGGAAACTGGAATATAATGCCGACCATCCTTTCTTTAGTGATCTTGAGTTCTTGCAAAGTATTATTCCAGCCGACGTCCAAGCGAAAGTTACTATTCCAGCCCCGACACCATTGTTGTTTACGGGTAACTTTGCGGTGATCGATAATTATAGTGATTTTTATGCAAGCCGGGAAGAGTATTTGTCTGATATTTTAAAAGTTTATCAGCAAACGATCGCACATTTTTATGAATTGGGGTTACGTTATATCCAACTTGATGACCCATGGTTATTAGGGGTGACATTGCCTATTGCTGGTTTACAAGGTGACGAAAACACTGAGCGTGTTGAAAAACTGGAAAAAGAAATCAGTAGTTTGATTCAAAAAATTATCGCTGCTGCACCTGATGATTTGATTTTTGCGACACATATTTGTCGGGGTAATTTTCACTCGGCCTCTTTAGGAGGAGGAACTTATGCTTCGATCACGAATGTGTTGCAAGAACTTCCGTATGATGCATTTTTTATGGAATATGATGATTTAAAGATCGATGGTGACTTTGAACCGTTGGCAAAGATCCATCGTGCTCAGCCGCAGGCGGTTTTCGTTTTGGGTTTAGTAACAACTAAATCTTCTCACATGGAATTGGAAAGAGAATTGCAACATCGTATTTTGCAAGCTGCGGATATCGTTCCATTAAGGAATTTAAGTCTGTCTCCACAGTGTGGTTTTGCATCTACTAAAGAAGGTAATGACCTAAACGAACAGCAACAATGGGACAAAATAGATTTGGTCGTTCAAACTGCCAGAGATACTTGGAAGACAGATGCATGTCGGTTTGGTCGATAATGCCTTAGCTAAAATTTTAATAATTTGAAAGCCAGCCGCTCCATCAAGCGGTTGTTTTTTGCTTTGCCTTCGCGGTAATACCATTGAAAGCAACAAGGATCGTCTTAGGATCGATAACATATAGTGAAAGACAGTAGTAAAATTTAACGGGTTGTCTTTTTTTTAACGCAATGATGTTTATTCGTGGTAAAATTAACAGTGGATAACGAAAAAGAACTTATATTTGGAGTGATCTAGTTGGCTAAATTTATCGATTATTATCATAAAATACCCGCGACGTTCGCCATCGTCAGTATGTTTGAATTTGTACTGTCGCTGGCGCTAATGATTTATTTGCCGCGGGAAATACCCATACGAATGACTTTAAACGCACTAAGTTTGTATGGACGACCAAAATTATTGGTCTTTATCTTCCCGGTACTTACGCTTTTGTTGTCATGGCTAGGTAATGATGAAAGGATCGGAAAAATTCAGTCACCGGTTAAAGCAATGACTTTCGGTGGTATATTGAGTTTGATTCAACTGATCTTGACTATCGAAGCAGTAGTTTTCTACTTCGCAGTCTTTAATGTAATATAAATGAATATTTTGTCGTGGTGACTTCTGCGTGAGGCAGAGGTCTTTTTTTATACAAGATGAAGTGAACCGGTTAAAAGTTGAGCACTAGCGGACTTTGACATCATATCGCCTTCTTGGCGATGTGGTGTTGAGTTGGCTAGGCGCAGACTTTTGGTTCACGTAACCGGACTAAAAATAAGAAGATGAAATGAGTGTATCAATCTTTTGCCTTGAGGAACTGTCCTAAATTCAGAGCGGAACATCCCGATACAAGCACGCCAGATATTTATGGGCGATGAGCCAATCGATACATTTGCTGCTTTTAGGAGCAAATTGAATTTACAAAGCAGAGAGGTTACGTTATAATATCAATGTGACATTAAAAAGATAAAGAGGGTGATGGCCGTGTCGATGAAAATGACAACCATTAGGTTTCCACAAGATGTATATGACAAATTAAAAGAACAAGCAGCTTCTAGGCATATCAGTATTAATCAAATGGTTGTCGAAAGTGTTCAGCAATTTATAGAAGACTCAGCCACAACGAGTTCGACAATGGAAAGTCGCTTGGTATTGAATCAAGTAGTCACTCCGGATAAAATTTTCGCGGATAGTGGGTTAGTTCTGGTCAATGGGATCTACTATCGTTACTTAACTAGTGACAACCAAACGATACAAGCGGATACTCCATACTTAGTAATTGAAGCAGTGGGAAATATTTTAACGATCAAGCCAATTCAGAAGTGAGGTAATCATATGCCATTTGGAATTAAAATCGTACCCCAAAATTGTCAGGGGTTAGTAGAATTGTTTGGAAAATATAAACATACAGTTGAATCAGGGATACATTTTTATATCCCCTTTATTCAGGGGATCAGAACAGTCAGCTTAGCAATGCAGCCGATCGAATTACCGCATTATTCGATCATTACGAAGGATAATGCTGAAGTATCGACTTCTGTTACATTAAACTATCATGTTACTGACTCAATGAAGTATGAATATAATAATACGGACTCAGTCGAATCAATGGCTCAATTGGTTCGTGGACACTTACGTGATATTATTGGGCGAATGGAATTGAATGATGCATTAGGTTCGACCGCTCGGATCAACGCTGATTTGGCTGCTGCGATCGGAGATCTGACTAATACTTATGGGATCAATGTTGACCGAATCAACATTGATGAATTGTTGCCTTCATCTGAGATCCAGCGCGCAATGGACAAACAATTAACAGCGGATCGTGAACGGATCGCGGCCATTGCACAGGCACAAGGGGAAGCCGAATCGATTCGCTTAACTAACGAAGCACAAAATAATGCTTTGATGGCGACTGCTAGTGCCAAAGCTCAAGCTACTAAAACACGTGCAGATGCTGAAAAGTACAGGATCTCTACTGTTCAAGCTGGGTTGAGCGATACTGATGATCGCTACTTTAAGAATCAGTCGATCGCGGCTTATAATCAATTGGCAAAATCTCGGGCAAACATGGTCGTCGTTCCTAATAATGACAGCAGCGACTTTGGGCAAACGGCGATTTTAGCACAGGCAGTGAAGGAAAAAAATAGTGTTGGCTTGCCTAAGAAGGTTGATCAAGAAGAGCAAAATGATCAAGTAAGCGATGACTAAAAACCTGTGAAAAGCAAGGAGGTTGACTAAATGTCAGTGCTCAGTATAATTTTTGTATTACTATTGATTTTTGCGATTTTTGGCATTGTGATTTGGTTGCTTCAAAAATTAGGAAAGTTATTTCAAAAGTGGAATGATGTATCTGGTATGCCAACTAATTTATCTCAAATGACCTCCAAAGATAAGTCTCGAGCCACTTCCAAAAAAACTGCAAAAAATTTAAATAGTGAAAATTTTGCTGGTAAAATGGTGAAGCGGCAAAACCGCAATAGCAAGCTGCGGCGCACTAAAATCGTCCCAGCCGAGAGTGACGAAAAGGGTGTGCAGTATAGTCCAGATGGTCCACTATTTCATACGAGACATTATCGTAGCTCGCATTTTACGGATGAGCTTGTTAGTGAGCCCAACAGTTATCGTGCAAGCGCTAAAACCTATGGTAATAAAAATTTTGATAATTACCACAGCACGAAACAAAAAGGAAAAAGCACCAAGCAAGCTGATAAGAAGTCTGATAAAAACCAGACGATGATGGATTCGATCGCAAATTCCTATGCAGAAAATATGAAATATTCCGCAGGGTATCAGCAGGCTATGAAGCGTAGTAAAAAATAGTAAAAAACTCTGGTTGCATGACATCACACTTTTAATGTGAGTCAGTACCAGAGTTTTTTACTATTCATTTTTGTTGTCTTCAAGTGGGACCAGTTTTGCCTTACCATAGTAATGTCTAGCCAGCTTATTTGTTGGTTTCAATGTATAAGACTTAGCGGATCTTTGGATCTCGAAGTTCTTAGTCGGAGCACGGTGTGAAACACCACTCTTTCCTCCCATGATGAGGTGAGTAGATCCATTTGGTTTCTTCTTTATCTTATAACCATATATCTTACAATCGTCGTTCTTAACGAATATTGCGTGTTTCCCGTCGAAACGGACTGTCGATGAGGCTGGGCGAGCGACTTTTTGTGCAGTAAATCCCCATTTTTGGCTTTCTAGGTCTTTTGAAATCGAAGTGCCGCAGCCCGTTAAATTGACTACCAACATTAACATAACAAAAAGTTTTAGATAAACCAATTTATCACATCCTTAATTTGATAGAGCTGTTTTGGCTTCTTTATTTAAATGCCAACGTTTATTGATCTCTAGTAAGATACTTGGGATGAAAATGCTAATTATGACCAGGGACCAAGCGGAAGCCGATAATGCTGTAAATCCAAATACCTCTCTGAGTCCAGGTACGGTGGCCAGTGAGACGACTACCAGCATAGTTAAGCCTAATCCGAGATTTAATGCGGTGTTGTTGGTAAATGTTTGGAGCGAAAGACGCTGACGTGATTTGATCACGTAAATATCTATCATCGAACCTAATGCCAAGACTAAGAACAGCATTGTCCGTGCGAAACGGATATTTGAGTTTGTAAGAACAAACATTCCAATACTAAAGATAACTAAAGTCAAGATGGTAAAGACAACGGCTCGGAAACCGACTCTTTGAGCTAATCCATCGGCAAAGATACTTGTGTTTCTGTTGACTGGCGCTTTTTCCATGTTGTTGCCTTCAGATGGTTCACGACAAATATAGAATCCAGGAATACCATCTGCTAAAACGTTGATCAATAGGAGCTCTTCTGCCAACAGTGGTGAGCCCCAGCCCATTGCAACGGCGAAGATCATCATAAATAGTTGAGCAAAGTTGACCCCGATCAAGAATTCAACAGCTTTAAGAATGTTTTGGTAGATCGTTCGTCCTTCTTCAATGGCCGCAACGATCGTTTCGAAGTTGTCATCAGTTAAGATCATGTCAGCAGACTGTTTAGAAACATCTGTCCCGGTGATTCCCATCGCGATCCCGACGTCAGCAGCCTTAATAGCCGGAGCATCATTGACTCCATCGCCTGTCATGGCAATAGTCGAACCGTTTGCTTGCCAGGCTTTGACGATCCTGATCTTATCTTCGGGTGAGACGCGGGCGTAGACTTTAATGTCGGAGATATTCTCACGCAAATCTTTGTCACTAAGGTCGTTTAAATGACTACCAGTCATAACCCGATCATTTTTATCTGCGATGCCCATTTGTACCGCAATTGCTTTAGCAGTTTCTGGATGGTCACCAGTGATCATTAGAGTAGTGACTCCTGCATTTTTGGCTTTTTTAATTGCGGAGATCGCAGCTGAACGCGGTGGGTCAATGATCCCGATCAGGCCGGCTAATTTAACGGGGATCTTTGTTGCGTCTAATGGTTCAGTTGGCTTTTCGTCTAGCAGAGTATAGCCAACAGACAAGACACGTAATGCTTGTCTGGCAAATTGTTTGTTAACACTTTGAACTTGTCTATTCTCGTCTTCAGATAATTGAACAGGAAGACGATCGATCGCTCCTTTAACGATCAAGAGATATTTACCATAAGGTGTTTTATGCAAGGTTGCCATTAACTTTTTCGTGGAGTCAAATGGGTCTTCATCCACACGCGGGTAATCTTTTTCTAGTTCGGCACGATTTGTTTTTGCATTTTGCATCCAGTGAATAATAGCTAATTCAGTTGAGTCTCCGATCTCTACTTTCTGACCGTCAACTTCTTTGATCTGTGCATCGGTAGCTAATCCCATAAATCTCATTAATTGAAATTCTTTGGAATCTTCAGAGATGTCAGTTGAAGTGTCGGTTGGCTCATTTTGAGGGACCCAGTATTTTGTGACGGTCATTTGGTTTTGGGTCAAAGTACCGGTTTTATCAGAAGCAATAACATCAATGCTGCCAACGGTTTCTACAGAATTGACACGGCGCATTATGGCATTTCTCTTTGACATTTTGATAACGCCGTAGGATAGGCTGATAGTTACGATGATCGGCAATGTCTCAGGAACGGCAGCAACGGCTAATGAAACACCCATGATCAGACCAGATGAAAGGTTAAATCCACGGAAGAAAAAGCCGATGATGAAAATCAAGACGCCGCCAACTAGTGCAACAGATGTTAATTTTTTAGAAAGAGAATCTAACTTTTCTTGAAGAGGAGTTTTTTTCTTTTCAGTTGCGTTTAATAGGTCCGCAATGGCACCTAATTCTGTGTCCATACCTATTGCAGTCACTACCATTAATGCGTTACCCGAAACGACCCCGGTCCCAGAAAAAACTTCATTAAACCTTTGGCTGATTTCTTTAGTAGGCTCTTGTGTAGCATTGGTTTTTTCGACTGGTTCACTTTCCCCAGTCAAAATTGATTCGTTTACTGTTAAGTTGTTTGCTGTTAGTAATCGGCCATCAGCCGGGACTTGGTCTCCGGCGCTTAAGACGACGATATCGCCGACGACCAGATCTTTTGATTCAACTGTTTGCCGGATGTTGTCTCGGATCACAGTCGATTCACGAACATTCATGTCTTTTAAAGCGGCCAGTGCTTTTTCAGCACTCTTTTCTTGATAAATACTGATAGAGACATTTAAGACTAGGATACCACCGATAATAAGTGGTTGGCTCCATTTTTCAGAGCCGGTAGCTGCAAGGTAAGTGGATAAAATAACTGCGAAAAGCAATACAAGTGAAGCAACATCTGATAAATGATACACGACCTGTTTAAAGATATTGTCTTTTTTGCCTTCTTGCAGCTCATTGTAGCCTTTTTCTTGGCGCTGTGTTACTTGGTTAGCGCTTAATCCTTTCTCGCTTGTTTGGTACTGAGCAAGTATTTGGTCGTTAGAGGAATTTTGCTTCGTCATAGGATCATCCTTTCAATTTAAATAGTTGTTAAAATTTAAACCTTTCGTAAAGCTGTTAAAGCAAGGTAACAAAACTTGCTGAGCAGTAATAGGATCGGCAAAGTCAATCAGCCATTTTCATAAATTGAAACGGAAATTAAATACGATGAGAGAAATGTACTTGATCAAGTGCAATTAGTGAGCAGATGCTCAATGGTTATCTCAAGTAAAAAATTATGATCTTGGAAACTTGAGAAAAATATAACAGAGTATAAGAGTTGAATTTTTACTGTAGTGACTCCCAAAATTTTATTTTGACATCCAGCCTGATAGGAAGGTAAAATATACAGATTAGTTATTGTACTATTAACTCATTCTTAACCGGATCGCGTAAAAAAGCACACAAAAAATTGCAGGTATCTCATCTATCATTGAGATAAATATCTGTAAAAATAACTCTGTTAGAAAAGTAAACATAGCAAGAATTTGGTTGTAATGTGTGAATATTTACTACAAATTAATAGAAGTGCTATGTGTTATAAGATTACATTGAGATTGATCAATAGAAGTTAAATTGGTGTGATTTAATTCTTTTAATGAAAATGTTGAATCATATAAATGTGATTGGTCATGCATTAAATGCAGTAATCAAATTAGAAATGAAATAATTTCAGAAATGATTTGCAAGTCGTCCAATACTTTGAACAGCTTAGTAGTTGAAAGATACTCAACTTTACATAATTAAGCTTACCATAGTTCAGTGAATTAGGTCAAATTTTATGTTTAAAATTTGAGTCATATTCTCTGTTCTAATGGAATGATGGTAGTGCTGAATGTTGTGAAGATGTAATTTCTTTGAATCAGCAGAGATAAAATTAAACGAATGTATGTCTATAAGAAAATATCCCGTAAATATCAGTTTTTTGTCTGGTAATTACGGGATATTTTATCTCTGTATCCTTTTGATTTTAATTAATGATCACCGTTAAATCATTTCTTAGTTTTTGTCTAGGTCACGCAGTGCTTTTTGGGCGGCAACATTCATAATATTCCATGGACGGTCAAATCCTGGTTGGAAGAAGAAATCAGCATATGCGAGATCTTTCAAGGTCAATTTAGCCTGGATGGCTAAAGAGATGGCATTGATATTTTGCGTTACATCTTGAGTGGACAGGATCTGTGCACCCAAAATGCGAGTAGTTTGCGGATCGTAGGTCAACTTGAACCAAACCTTACCATTACCGTTTTCTGTCGGAACGAATGCTGGACGATAAGTGTCAGTAACTAAAGTGGATTTGGTTTCAATATTGAATTGATCTGCTGTACCTTCCTTGATCCCGGTAGAAGCAAATTTGTATTTGAAAATAGATAAAGCGCTTGAACCTGAAACAGCTGGAGTTTCAGCTTCGATACCGACAGCATTTTTACCGGCGATCCGACCTTGGCGACGAGCGTTTGTAGCCAGTGCGATCGGAGACTTCGTGCCATCTGTTGGTGCAAATTTGGCTAATGTTGCGTCACCAACAGCATAAATATCATCCTCGCTGGTCTTTTGATGGTCATCAACATTGATCATACCATGATCATCTAAATCGACTACGCCGGATAACCATGAAGTGTTTGGTCTGATACCAGTGGCAACTATCACTAGGTCTGCAGGGTAAGTTGCTTGATCGGTAACAACTTCCGTAACTTTACCATCCTGACCGGCAAATTTTTTAATAGCTTGGCCTGGAGCAGCCTTTATATCATGCTGTTCCATTTCTTTAGTAACTATATCTGTTAATTCCTCGTCTAGATATTTGGCCAATAAACGCGGCAGCATATCGACAACGGTTACGTGTTTACCAGCTTTTGCAAAAGTTTCTGCAGCTTCGATACCGATATAGCCTGCACCTATCACTACAACGTTTTGAACCCTTGGATCAACAGTTCTTTCTTTTAATTTAATTGCCCAGTCGCGTCCACGCATAGCATAGATATTCTTCAAGTCATTACCAGCCACTGGTAATGCAGCAGGTGTTGCACCAGAGCTGAGGATCAACTTGTCATAGTGCTCTTCACGTTTTTTACCGTTTGTGTGATCTATGACTTGAACGCTATGCTGTCTTGAATCAATTGAAGTGACTTCAGTTTCAGTAAAGACTGAAACTCCCTGAGCTCTCATACCTTCCGGTGTAGCATAACTAACGTCGTTAACATTTTTAACGACTCCTTCAAGGTAAAGCTGCATGCCACATGAGAGGAATGAAAGAAAGTCCCCTTTTTCATACCATTGAATTTCCGCATCTGGCTGATCTGCCAAGACCTCACGGACAGCTTCATAACCACCATGTGACGAACCTACTACAATAACTTTCATGAATAGAACTTCCTTTCTTTGAAAACAGAGTGAAGCGTGGCGCTCAGAAGACGAGCATTATCGGACTTGGACTTTATAGTGCGCAGTTTGCGCTGTGAAGTCCAAGTTAGATAAGCGAAATCTTCTGCCACGCGGAACTCGACTAAAAACAGAGTGAAATGTGACACAAATACTATTCATCATCTAAAATTCGTTCAAGACAAATTGTCCTTTTCTCACAAAATGATCAGTCTTGGAGAAAACTTAGTACTTTTCAAGAATTAAGCTTATACTCAAATGTTAAATAAACAGTTGCATCAATCACTAAAGGACGTCCAAATAAATAGATCATTAATGCTTTGTATGGTCTAAAAGTAACACATAAAATGTTTTAATTAAAGTAAAATAATCTATTAAATTTAAATTCACAAGTAACAAAATCTGGTTTAAAGTTGCGCGCAATATATTTTAAGGGACAGAAAAAAATTTTTGTGAAAAATAAAAGGCCTGCCGATTTGACAGACCTTTTATAAAATTTATAAGTTTGCAGGATTTTTATCCTGCAATTTTTATATTAGCTTTATCTTCTCGTACAATAACCTTTTCATAAACTAAGCACTCGTCGGTTGGAGTATAGATCCCGACTAATTCTCCAACTTGTGAGAAGCCAGCTTTAGTGATCACATGCTGCATAGCTTCATTTTTTTTATGCGTATCGATCCGGATACTATTGATCTGTGGATAATTGATAGATATTTCTTCGATGACTTTTTCGAAAAGTTGTGTCGCGTAGCCGTGTCCGCCATGGGCTGAATGAATAGCTACTCGATGGATCACTACATACCTATTAGAATCTGTTATCCAATGTCCCAACATATTGTCATAGACATGATCTGGGGCAGGAACTAGTGATAATGCTCCGACTGTTTGATGATCATTTGATTCAGCTAAAAAAGCAAAACCTTGTGCGATATCGTGTTCGATGTGTTCGCGGGAAGGGTATTCGCCTTGCCACTGATCGACACCCTTTTCAGCTAATTGATCACGTCCATCGGCTAAAATATCAACTATTTTGTCTAAGTCCTCCATTTTTGCTTGTCGCAGTTTCAATATTATTCCCTCTTTCTAAAATCGTCAGTCATAAGTCAGTTTAAGGTGAAAAATTTTGCTTATAAAAAATAAACTGTTTTTCGAGCCCGCCAGAGTGAGAGCAGGTAAAAAATGAACTCTTACGACTGCATGTTAAAACGCATAAAAATATTTTACTGAAAAAATGAATAGTTGCAAACAAATTATTACCGTTATTAGAAAAAATTAACGATGGTCTTCTTTTTTTCTATTTTTTTCGAGTAAACAAGGAAAACAGGCTAAAAGATTATAAAAAAATAGTTTTACGGTCTGGAGCAGTAAAAAATAACTAAAATGTGGTAAAATAATGATTGCGGTATCATTAGTGGCGAGTCAATGTTTATCATGAATTTATGAAAAGAGGGACTGGGTTATGGCGAGTAATGTATTTTTAGTGGCCCGTTGTGGTCGATTTAATTTACAATTAGATTTAAACAGCTTGATCCTTTCTCAAAATTTTCTAACTGATATTCATTGTGTTAGAAAGTTCCAACTTTCGATGCTTGAGGTTTTAAGTTTTTTGGACATAGTTGATAAATTTAATACAGAAAAATTTAAGGTCCACCAAGGGAACGGCGATCCTTATTGGTGTCATAGACTGTTAAGTTACATTGAAAAAAGTTATTTAGTCAAAGAAATCGAATTGCCTCAATGATGTAGATATTTTCCGTAAGAATTTTACTTTGCTGCTATTTGCATCATACGCCTTAGATTAATATTTTAAGGTCAATTACATAAAGCACGTCTTTCTTTGAGTGACTTAATTAGGTATTGGTTTGAAAGGGATCTTGATAATGGCTGGAGCGAATTACTTTAATTAAAATTTGCTCCAGTCTTTTTAAAATCTTGTTATCGGTAACATCGTTAATATAACGCTCACGTTGCTAGAATAGGTCGAAAAATAATTGTCCTTGGCTTTTGCCAATGCTATTATAAGCTGGTAAATATAGCGCTAACATGACTGTTTGATAATGATGTGGCAAATGAATAGGTGAGATTCAATTGCTTTTGAAAAAGTTAAAATGAGACAAGGAGGCAGGCGGCATGAAGCGAATTTTTGAAATCGACCCGTGGAAGATCGTTACTCATTCTTTGGATAAAGAAAATAAAAGACTGCAAGAAAGTATTACTAGTATTGGAAATGAATATATGGGAATGCGTGGAATGTTTGAAGAAAATTATTCTGGAGATACCCATCCGGGGATATACTTGGGTGGGATCTGGTATCCTGACAAAACCAGAGTAGGCTGGTGGAAAAACGGCTACCCCAGATATTTTGGCAAGGTGATCAATGCAGTTGATTTTGTCAGTCTCGATATTAAAATCAACGGGGGATCAATAGATTTAGCAAAAGATAAATTTTCGGATTTTTTATTAGAATTGGATATGAAACGTGGTCTGTTGACTCGAAGCTTTATTGTTTATAAAGGATCTGCCAAAGTCCAGGTAAAATCGGAAAGATTTGTTAGTGTGGCTTGTAAAGAGGTGTACGCTAACCGTTTAAAATTTAAAAACTTAGGCAATGAAGCGGTTGACATCAGTATTACTTCATTGATCGACGCCAACGTCTATAATGAGGATGCCAATTACGATGAACAGTTTTGGGGCGTTTTAGCTGCTGGATCTAGCCAAGAAAAGTTACAAATGACCGCACAAACTATTCCAAATGATTATGGGACACCTCGTTTTATGGTTGCTATGACTGCAGTTCACCATACTGACTTGCAGTATCAAACTCAATCAGAAGAAGTAAAAACTGTAAGTGCCAGTTGGGAAGGGCAGCTATCTGTAAATAAAGAGACGAGCTTTGAGAAAAAAGTAGTTGTGACGACTTCGAGAGATCACGCAGGACAAACACAGCTCGAAGAAGCAAATGCTGCTTTGGTTCAAAAACAGTCAAATGCACCATTTGAAAATTTGTTGGCAAAACACGTTGCGATTTGGGCTAAACGTTGGGAAAAATCTGATATTGTGATCGATGGTAATGAAGAGTCACAGCAGGGTATTCGTTTTAACTTATTCCAACTTTTTTCCACATACTATGGTAATGATAGTCGCTTGAATATCGGACCTAAAGGATTTACCGGAGAAAAATATGGCGGTGCAACGTATTGGGATACGGAAGCTTTTGCAGTACCGTTTTATTTAGGCGCAGCTCCTGCGATCGTTACGCGCAATTTGTTACAGTATCGGCATGATCAGTTAGGCGGTGCGTACCATAATGCTCAAGAACAAGGCTTAGAGGGAGCACTTTTCCCGATGGTGACCTTTAACGGGATCGAATGTCACAATGAGTGGGAGATCACATTCGAAGAGATCCACCGAAATGGTTCAGTTGCATATGCCATCTATAATTACACTCGTTATACTGGAGACCAAGAGTATGTTCATAATGATGGTTTTGATGTTTTAGTAGGCATTGCGCGTTTTTGGGCTGGCCGAGTCCACTTTTCTAAACGCCAGCAAAAATATATGATCCATGGCGTTACTGGACCGAACGAGTATGAGAATAACGTTAACAATAATTGGTATACGAATACTTTGGCCAAATGGTGCTTGGAATATACCGAACAAATTGCGCAAGAAGTTGAAGATAGAAAAATCCAAGACTTGCAGTTAACGAATGAAGAACGGCAAAAATGGCAAGAGATCAGTGAAAAGATGTATTTGCCATATGATGAAGAACTGGGGATCTTCGTCCAGCAAGATACATTTTTAGATAAAGATCTAACTCCAGCTAAATATTTACCACAAGAGCAATTGCCGCTTAATCAACATTGGTCTTGGGATCACATTTTGCGGTCACCGTATATTAAGCAAGCTGATGTTTTACAGGGGATCTATTATTTTATTGATCGATTTAGTGAGGACGAAAAAGAAAGGAACTTTGATTTTTATGAACCACTAACGGTTCATGAGTCAAGTTTATCAGCAGCAACTCATGCCGTCTTAGCTGCTGATCTGCACAAAGAAGAGAAAGCCTTTAAGATGTATTCACGAACTGCGCGCCTCGACCTGGACAACTATAATAACGATACTGATGACGGCTTGCACGTGACTTCAATGACCGGCTCATGGCTGGCGATAGTCCAAGGCTTTGCTGGAATGGGCGTTAAAGATGATCAGTTATTTTTTGCCCCATTTGTACCGCAACAGTGGGATGGATATTCCTTCAGACTAAATTTTAGAGGCAGGTTGCTTAGTGTCTCAGTGGACAAGCAGGGGACACACTTGAAATTAATGGCTGGTAAACCACTAGAAGTTATTTTAGCTGGTAAACCTGTGTCAGTTGAGATGGAGGTAGACGCAAAATGAAAGGTGTATTATTTGATTTAGATGGTATCTTGACTGATACTGCTAAATTTCATTTTGCTGCATGGAGCCGTCTTGCAAAAGAACAATTGTCAGTTGACCTGCCGGCAAAGTTTGAACAGGAATTAAAAGGCGTTAGTCGAGTCGATTCACTGGTGAGGATCATGACTTATGCGGGTATTAAAGATCGATATACCGATCAGCAAATCAAAAAGTTGGCTAATAAAAAGAATGGGTATTATGTTCAAGCAATTAGTGAATTAACTAAGACAGAAATTTTGCCGGGGATCGAAGGATTATTACAGGAATTGAAAGAACATCATGTTCTAACGGTGATCGCTTCGGCTTCGAAAAATGCGCCAATTATTTTGACTAAATTAGGGTTGAACGCATATTTCGATACGATAGTTGATCCAGCACAAATAGCTCACGGCAAACCTGCGCCTGATATTTTTTTGGCGGCTGCTGATTCATTAAATTTAGCACCTGATAAGTGTGTGGGGATAGAAGATGCAGTAGCCGGAGTAGCAGCAATTAAAGCAGCAGGATCAGTAGCAGTAGGTGTAGGAGATAAAGATGAACTTGCCCAAGCGGATATAGTTGTTTCTTCGACCACTGCTTTGAATTATTCATTATTAGAGAAAACTTTTTTAAAAAAACAACAAAAGTAATAGAAATTAACGTAGCTGGCAATATATGTTGCCAGCTAGTTTTTAATTTTCCCTTTTCTTATGAAGCTCGACTAAAAAAGGTGCAGCAAGCAGTAAAAAGTGAGAATTATCGTGAACTGGTAAATTAGTGTGGTTAAATCAGGATGGCTGAAACTTTCTGTTTTATGTAACCTGACTAAGAAATGAGATTGAAGAAAATAGCAAAAGAATCTATCATTATGTATGCATATAAGCGGAATTTATTATGGTGAAGAGCTAGGTATGACAGTAGGTGTTTTGAATGACCCGACAGAATTTGAAGATCCAAGTGCTTTAAGTTTCATGAAAACAGGGATAGAAAAAGGATTTGAGCCTGCTAAGTTACTTAAAAGTTTATCCGCAAGTCATAAAATGGGAGCTCGCAGCGTAATGCAGTGGACTGATGGGGTGAATGCCGGCTTTTCAGATCAGACTCCATGGTTAGATGCTAAGGGGAACGGAGTCAACGTTTTATTAGAAAAGAAAGATCCAAATAGTGTGTTGAATTTTTACTCTCAGGTATTGTTGCTTAAGAAAAAACAACTATATACAATCGGTCAAATAGTTTTTGATCTATCTGAGCCGGATGTTTATGTTTATCGGCGCTCTTTTGATACGCATCATGCTTATGTTTTTTGCAACATTTCTTCTAAAGAACAAGGACTAAAACTTCCGTTTACGAATTCAAGTCTACGGATAAAATTAAAAAATCAAGCTGAATTTAACCGTTCTACTGGCAAAATAAAGCTAGCAGCCTATGGTACACTTGTTTTAGAAAAATAGAAGGTATTGTATCGGTTGGAATTTAAAAACTACATTGAAACGGAAAAATTTTTTACTTACTTTTTTGACTAATTATTTTTGGAGGTAAATTATGGAAACTGCTGCATTATATCATCGTCCTGATAGTGAAATGGCTTATTTAAGAGACCACGAGCATTTTCAGATCCGGTTGAAAACAAAACATGATGATGTTAAGAAAGCCGAGTTGTTATATGGGGATCCCTATGGGACAAAAGTCAACGAAAAAGATGAGGGGCTGTGGGAGCATAAGACTGTTGAAATGAATCTTACACATGCCTCTAAGCAGCATGACTATTGGATCACTGAAGTTACGATGCCACTGAGAAGGCTGCAATATGCATTCCACGTTTATGGTAATGATGGGCAAGAATATCTTTACGATGATCGGCGGATTTATCGTTATAGTGAAGTGGGGATAGAAAAGTTATCCTGTTTTCGGATGCCTTATTTACATGAATGTGATCGGATAAAGACTCCAGAGTGGGTTGCTGACACTGTTTGGTATCAAATTTTTCCAGAAAGGTTTGCTAATGGCGATCATGCTAATGACCCAGAAGGAACTTTGAAGTGGGGTAGTACCGAACCGACTCCCGAGAATTTCTTCGGTGGTGATCTGCAAGGTATTATCGACCATTTAGATCACTTAGAAAACCTTGGGATCAATGGATTATATCTGTGCCCAATTTTTACAGCTCATTCTAATTATAAGTATGACACTATCGATTATTTTAACGTTGATCCTAATTTTGGAGATAAGGAGACACTGAAAGAGTTGATCGACAAAGCGCATGAGCGTGGAATGCATGTCATGTTAGATGCTGTTTTTAATCATATGGGCGATTTTTCTATGCAATGGCAGGATGTGCAAGAATATGGCAAAAATTCACGGTTTGCAAGCTGGTTTCACATTCGTGATTTCCCAGTTTCTTACGAAGAAACAGACAATTTTGAGTTTGCTAAAAATTTAAATTACGATGTTTTTGCCAATACACCCCATATGCCCAAAATTAATACGGCAGATCCAGCAGCAAGAGAATACTTACTGAACGTTGCCACTTATTGGATCGAACAATTTGATATTGATGGCTGGCGTCTTGATGTAGCTAATGAGATCGATCATGAATTTTGGCGGGATTTTTACGCAAGAACTCACGCGCTCAAAAATAATTTTTACGTACTGGGTGAAGTCTGGCATTCTGCACAAGAGTGGGTAGGACATAAGGAATTTGACGCTGTCATGAATTATTCCTATACTGAACCGATCATTTCACACTTTGTCAAAAAAGAATTAACTGCGGCTGAAATGGTTGACATATTGCAAGAGCAATTGATGTTGTATCGTGACCAGTCCAACCGTGTAATGTTTAATGCTTTAGATACACACGATACAGAGCGGATCTTAACGCTTTGTCAAGGGAATAAAGAACTCGAAAAACAAGTGTTGACCTTTATGTTTACTCAGGTAGGAGCACCTTGCTTATATTACGGAACAGAAGTAGGTATGGATGGGGGAGCTGATCCAGATTGCCGTAAGTGCATGGTTTGGGATAAACGCCAGCAAGATGAAGAGATGTTTCAGTTTAGCCAAAAGCTGGTAAAAATGCGGCGTGAATATACGCAATTGTGGTCTAAGGGGAGAATTGAATTTAACCCCTTGGATGAAATGTCAGACCTTATTATCTTTAAGCGACATTATCGCGATACTACAGTCACATGTGTTTTTAATACCGGGACACAGCCACAAAAATTCGTTTTAATGGATAGTGACAAAATAATCTTGCAACAAAATGTTACTGAAAGTTGTTATGTCGGACCTGATGGCTTTTGCATAATTCGAGAAAGTTAACGTTAAAAAGTGTTACCGGTAACATCGAGAAGAATGGGCTTTTAATATGGAAAAATGTTGACCTACACGGGATTATGAGAGTTGGACCCGCAAAAGAATTCGTACTATTCGAAAAAATTAAATAAATGAATTAAAATGAAGGTGTAAGGAATTATTAAATGGAAAGGGGTAAGTAGTTATGACAAAAACTGCTGCAGTAATGATAGCAGATGGGTGTGAAGAGGTTGAGGCCTTAAGTCCAGTTGATGTCCTTCGGCGTATAGGTGCGACGGTAGATATGGTCGGCTTAGGTAAATCTCAGATCACTAGTGCGCACGGCGTCACATTAACTTGTGACAAAGTTTTGGACGACAGTTTGTTAGATTATGATATAGTCATCTTCCCTGGTGGAACTACCGGGGCCAAGAATTTGCGTGATAATGATCAGTTGATGGGATTAATGCAAAAACGTGCTCAACAAAAGAAATGGAATGCGGCAATGTGCGCTGCTCCAACGGCATTTTCACGATATGGCTTGTTAGATGGCCATAATTATACGGTTTTTCCAGGACTTGAAGGACAGATCCAAGAAGAAGCTAAAAACGCAACGCATACCGACAATATTGTCGAAATTGACAGGGATGCTAACTTGGTAACGAGTCGTGGACCCGCAACTGCATTTGCTTATAGTTATGCAATTGCCGAAAGCCTTGGGTATGATACTACAGACGTAAGAGAGGCCATGCAATACAATTATTTGGTTGATAATATTAAATAATTATTTGTAAAGACTTTTGTTACCTGGCAAAATTTGGGGGCGTTCTATCATGAAAAAAACGATCCTAAGAGTAACAATTGCTTTCTTTGCCTTATCGCTAGCGGGCTGTGGAACGACGAATGATAATGCTAAAAGCAGCTCGACGACCAGTGTAAAGACAGAGCAAAAGAAAGACAAAAAGTCTGTTTCAAAAAGAAGTGCGCAAAAGAAGTCGGATAAAACAAGCAGTTCGCAAAGTAGTCTAGCTTCGTCTAGTGTGAGTTCGCAAAGTTCATCGTCCAGTAATGGACAACAAAGTGAACCGTCGACCAATGAACCACGCTTAGTTTCGCTTAATGGCGATTTAAATCGGAGTTTAGGCCACGTATTGTTACCTGAAAAAGATGGATTAGGACAAGGAAGCTCCAAGTTAAACATTAGATTTTCGGGAGATAGTGCGAACTATGTTATAAACTACAGTGTTGGTAGTAAGGCACGTCCTTTAAACGATCCAGCTCTTCAAAATGAAGTACCATATGCAACATTTACGAAAAAAACGTATGGTTCTTTTGATGATGCTAAAGCGGCTATCAATTATCATTCAGGTAGCGATGATCAGGGCTTACCCAAAGTTGGTTTAGGTCATAATATTTCTGGGGTGATCGATTCCGGTGCTGGTAATCGTTACTTACATTGGAATGAAGGTCAGTGGTCGTTCGTTGTTCATGCAGCTGCAGTGAATGGTGAAGATCCTACTTCAATGGCAAAACAGGTCGTAGAATTACTTGAAAGCTCATATTTACCAGCACCGAAGTCAGTAGGTGCAGGTGAGTTTGATGTCAGTGGTAACAATAAATTGACCTGGCAAGATGGGCAAACAGTCTATTCATTGACAGGCAAAAGCGCCCGGACGCTTATCACGATGGCTGCAAGTATGCAATAAGTAAATTGAAAGCTCAAAAGGTAGTGAAATTCCTGCCTCTTGAGCTTTTTCGGCATAGATTTAAAGTACAGCGATATAATTTAATAAAATGTGTCAGGTGCTGTTTCGTAATTGTTAAGGCATTAGGGTGCTTAAATTTAGTTGGTACTTTTCAATACTTTGAAGTAGTTACCGCACAGAGTACAAATTGAGAAAGGACACGAAAGCAATGATAGAATTTAGTGACTTTACTAAACAATATATCGCCGGCAAATGGGTCGATGGTAATGACACTGAACATGTCACGATCGATACTGATCCATATAACGGTGAACAATTAACGAAGATCCAAGGAGCTACTAAGGAAGATGTTGATCACGCTTATTCGAGTGCCATCGATGCGCAGACTAAATGGGGTGCATTGACTGCTGCCGAAAGAATAACAGTTTTGGAAAAGGCAATTTCATTTATGACAGAAAAGCATGACGAGATCGTCTCTTTGTTAATTAAGGAATCTGGTAGTACCCGTGTTAAAGCAGAGTTTGAGCTGTTTTCAGCGATCAATATTACCAAAGAGTCCTGTGATATTGCCCGTCACTCAGAAGGTAAAATAATGCAGCCAGCATACCCGGACCAAACGAACCTTGCTTTTCGTGAGCCTTTAGGAGTGATTGGTCTGATCAGTCCGTGGAACTTTCCGTTTCATCTGACAATGAGATCGCTAGCTCCTGCTTTAGCGTTAGGAAATAGTGTGGTCCTTAAACCAGCAAGTGATACCCCTGTTACTGGTGGTTTGATCTTCGGTAAGATTTTTGAGACAGCAGGACTACCTCAAGGAGTGCTTAATGTTACTGTTGGTGCTGGGTCTGTTATCGGTGACTATTTCGTTTTGCATCCAGTTCCAGGGTTAATTTCTTTTACGGGTTCTTCTGCAGTTGGCCGAGGGATCGGTCAAAAAGCAATGCAAGCGCCTGTTATTAAAAAGACTTCCCTCGAGCTCGGAGGGAATGCTCCGATCGTGATTTTAGATGATGCAAACTTAGATGATGCTGCTCATGGAGCCGCTGTTTCTAAGTTTTTGCACCAAGGGCAGATCTGTATGGCCGGCAATCGTTTGATCGTTGAAGAGAAGATATACGGCCAATTTATGTCTCTGTTAAAAAAGTATGTTGAAGATCTTAAGGTCGGTGACCCTAATGATCCACAAACAGTCGTGGGTCCGATCATTAACCAAAAGCAGACAAAAGATATTTTGAATAAGATCGACCAAGGAGTAAAAGACGGTGCAACAGAATTTATCAAGGGAAAACATGACGGAAATTTGATTTGGCCAACCGTTTTGACTGATGTTGATCCAGATTCTAAGTTAGCTCAAGAAGAAATTTTCGGGCCCGTTTTCCCAGTGATCAAAGTTCATGATGACGCTGAAGCATTACGTGTAGCAAACAACACTGAGTATGGTCTTTCAAGTACCGTTTACACTCAAAATATGGAACGTGGGATTAAATTTTCTCGTGAGATCGATGCAGGTATGACCCATATCAACGATGTTTCTACGGATGATCAGTCATATGTGCCATTTGGCGGCGAAAAGAATTCCGGCATTGGCCGTTTCAATGGTGAGTGGGTCTTAGATGAATTCACGCGGATGCATTGGATCACATATCAAAGCAAACCACATGACTATCCGTTTTAGTGTTAGTTAAATGAACACTTTTAGCAGGATTAAGGCTAGTTAAGTTAAAATAATTTTTTCATAGGGGCATCTTACCCCCAGTTTTACATAAAATTAAGGCTTACTGTGATCAGAAAACAGTAAGCTTTTTTGTTGATATCATGATTGTCCGAGGTACAAATTATGTTTCAAGATCATTTAGCGATTTATCTAAAGCTAAGGGATAAATACTTTTCAATTTGTCTCAAAAAAAGTTATAGCTAGTGAGTTTTCTTGGGTCCCTTTCTTGTGGGTAGGTCTAGGAATGACAACTGCTCTCATTTAAATTTAAAATATTAATCATCATCCTTATCTACTAAAACTACTCCTTCAGGGGGATTCTCATCGATGGCGCCCACGATTTTATGTGGGACGTAGAGTTCTTCAAGATAATTGATATCTTCAGCGGCTAATTTTAATTTAAAAGCACCAACTGCGTCATCCAAGTATTTTGCTTTCGTTGCACCAATGATCGGTGAAGTTACGCCTTTAGCCCATTGCCAAGCGATCGCTACCTGTGCCATAGTTACTCCATATTTGCCTGCGATCTCATACACACGTTTGGCAATTTTCTGGTCATTTTCTTGAGTGTGGTCATATTTGCCGCTCGCAACACGATCGGTTTTACTGCGTAACGTATCAGCTAACCAAGTTGGTCTGGCCAATCTGCCAGAGGCTAATGAACTGTATGGCATTAAAGAAACGTCCATTTGCTTGCAAATAGGGATCAACTCATGTTCATCCTCACGGTATAAAAGGTTATAATGATTTTCCATAGCCGAGAAAGGTGTCCACCCGTGGTCACGTGCTGCTAACTGCATGTTGTAAAACTGGTAACCATACATTGCGGATGCACCGATCGCACGAACTTTACCTTCTTTGACTAGTCCGTTTAAAGCTTCCATAGTTTCCTCGATCGGTGTTTCATAATCGAAACGGTGAATAAGATAAAGATCTAAATAATCTGTCCCTAATCGCTTTAAAGTTCCATCTATTTCACGATTAATTGCAGTTTTGGATAGGCGACCTGGATTAAAATATAGTTTAGAAGCGAGCACTACTTGATCACGAGCAACATTATTTTTGAGTGCTTTACCAAGATATTCTTCTCCCGTCCCTTTTGAATAACCATTAGCCGTGTCAAAAAAGTTGAATCCAAGATTTAAAGCATGTCTTACTATTTGGTCAGTTTGTGGTTGGTCTAAACTCCAGTCATGCATTGTTCCAGGTTTGCCGAAACTCATCCCACCAACACAAAGCTTGGACACTTTAAGATCTGTATTGCCGATATTTTCGTATTCCATCATTAACCCAGCTCCTTCTTTTATAATGCTTAGTCTTTTGATCTTAGGATAACTTGAGCGGTCTAATAATCTTTGCCGGCGTTCCTGCTACGATCATATTAGCTGGAACGTCTTTAGTTACGACTGCCCCTGCACCAACGATCGCATTCTCACCGACAGTTATTCCTGGAAGTACCGTAGCTCCTGCGCCGATCCAAGCTCCCTTTTTGATATGAATAGCTTTTAAAATCATATTCTGACGTTGTCCTGGTGCTTTTTCATGGTTAATAGAAAGCAGCGACACACGCGCAGCCAACAAAACGTTATCTTCCAAATAGATCCCGCCAAGGTCCATGAACATACAATCACGGTTAATAAATACATTATCACCAATAAAGGTATGGGCTCCAAGGTCGACTTGAAAAGGAGGATTGATCCTGAAGGACCTTGGGATAGGGTAGCGTAAAATTTTCTCCATTGCTTTGAGTTGTTCTTCTTTAGCAGCAGCTTGGTTAAGTTTCAACAAATTAACTGTTGTTTGTGAAACAATATCATCTACTTGTTTTTGTAGTGAACTCGTGAAAACAACTTTACCCCCATCAATTAGCCCTTTTAAAATAGGTTCTTCCATAATTGTCTGACCACTCCTTTAGTATTATTTTAAGCGGTTACCATCATGATGTCTAATACCTATTATTTATGGTATATTATACTTCAAAAGCATAGGAGTTGATATAATGGAATTACGCGTGTTGCGCTACTTTTTGGCAATTTTAGATTCAGGTAATATTTCGCAAGCTTCAAAGAAGTTACATCTTTCTCAACCAACTATTTCGCGCCAAATTACAAATTTAGAACAGGAGTTAGGAACACTGCTTTTTATTCGGAAGCAACGTACAATGATCTTGACTGCGGCAGGAGAATACTTTGCTAAACAAGCACGTCAGATTTTGGCTTTAGCAGATAAAACTAAGGCAAATATTCATAAAAAGCAGGAGATTTCTGGTACTATCTCGATCGGCTGCGCGGAAACTCCGATGTTTACTACTATCGCACGTTGTATTAAACGACTACGCACTAAATTTCCGAAGGTAAAGGTCACTATTCACGGTACAGATGCTGATTCAACCTATAAATATTTAAAAAATGGGATCTTTGATTTTGGATTGATTATGGAACCTAGCGATAAATCTAACTATAACTTTATGACCTTACCTGGAAAAACTGAGTGGGGTGTGCTAACTCGGAAAGATTCAAATCTTGGGAACAAGGAAACTATAACTGCACAGGACTTGAACCGCCAAGAGATGATTTTACCCCGGCAGCATAGTGAACAACCGCAATTTAGTGATTGGGCAGGAAATAATAAGAGTAAATTCAAACGAGTTGCGACATATAATCTGTTAAATAATGCGGCGCTCCTTGTTCAAGAAAGAGTGGGGCATGCTTTATGTTTGGCTCATGTTGTCAATACCGCTCAGTCAGAGTTAACCTTTGTTCCACTAGCGCCTACTCTAACTGCGAAAGCCAGTTTGATTTGGCCTAAGGAAGTTTTGTTGTCAGATGCAAGTAGGCTTCTTTTACAAGAGCTGCAGGCTAGTGACTAAAAAGTATTTATGAGATCTGAAAATATTATACTTTTAGTCGTGAATTTGGAAGACGATAATAATAGAAAAGCGGTGGTCTGTGTATGAAAATAGCTGTTGTGACTGATTCAGCTAGTTGTTTAACAGATGAGGAAATTCAAAAATATAATATAAGGGTAGTTCCTATCACGGTAATTTTTGAACGACAAACTTACTTAGAAAATGTAGATCTTACGGCGACTGAATTTTATGACAAGATGAAGAATGAAACTACCTTACCGACAACGACCCAAATCACGCCTGCTCAAATGCAGGAAACTTATGATCAGTTAGCTGCTGAGGGGTATGATGCTGTGATCAGTATTCATTTGTCATCAGGAATTACCTCATTTTACGAAAATTTGCTTAATTATTTACCTGAAATAACGAATATTAAAGTATATCCGTTCGATTCACGACTTGCTGCAGCGGCAGAAGGTGGGATGGCAAAATTGGCAGTCCGATTAGCTGGTGCGGGTTATTCACCAGAAGATATTATTCATGAGTTAGAAAAATTTCGTGAAACCACCAAAGCATACTTGGTAGTTGATGACCTTTCACATTTGGTAAGAACTGGGCGTTTGTCTAATGCTTCAAGATTTGTTGGAAGTTTGCTTAAGATCAAACCGGTTTTGACTTTTACAAAAGAAGGACAGATCTTGGCACTTGAAAAAGAACGGACAATGAAAAAAGCCTATGGCTCGATCAAAGATAAATTTGCCAATGCTAATGCAAAAGCACAGATGCCTTTACGGTTAACGGTCATTCACGCGGGTGTTCCGGAGACAGAAAAAAGTTGGTATGATGATATGCGGCAAAGTTTTCCAGACGCAACGATGGAGACAAGTGAATTAGGACCAGTGATCGGTGTTCATGTCGGTCGAGGAACGATGGCTCTTTTATGGTGCTATGATTGGGAGCAGTGGCCGCTTGATCCTGAAAAATCTGAAGGATAAAAATTTGCATAAGAAAATCATTACTGAGCTTGGCGGGCAAAACCGGTAGTAAGGGAATTGTAGTTGAAGGGCGCATTTTCAGTTTAAATTTGATAGAATGTCAATGTAAGTAACTTATAAAAAGTTATTATTAAGGATTATAAAGGAGAAGCAAAATGGACAAAATTATTTCTTCATGTACAACGATCCTTGCTGGAAAAAAAGCAACGATCGATGGTTCTACTTTAGTGGCTCGGACAGAAGACCACAGTGATGACGCAGAACCGCAAAAATTCATCGTGGTTGAACCAAAAGATCAACCGAAACATTATTCTGCAAAACTTTCAAAGTTTGAGATCGACTTGCCTGATGACCCTATGCGCTATACAGCTACACCGGATTCCGATAACTCACATGGTATCTGGGCTGGTGCTGGGATCAACAGTGAAAATGTTGCGATGTCAGCCACTGAAACAATTACAACTAATTCACGTATCTTGGCTGTTGATCCACTGGTCAAAGATGGTTTTGGCGAAGAAGATATGCCAACGCTTGTTCTTCCGTATATCCATTCAGCTCGTGAAGGCGTTAAAAGAATGGGCGAACTCCTGACGCAATATGGAACGTACGAATCGAACGGAATGGCCTTTTCAGATAAGGATGAAATTTGGTATCTAGAAACATATGGTGGACATCATTGGGCTGCCATCCGTATCCCTGACGATGCTTATGTAGTTGCCCCTAATCGTTCAAATATCGATAACTTCGATTTTGGTTCGCCGGACGCAATGTATTCTGAAGATCTCGAACAACTGATCAATGACAACTTTATGAATCCAGATACAGAAGGATACAACTTCCGTCACATCTTTGGTTCAGCAACGGTCAAGGATACCCGTTACAACGACCCGCGTGCATGGTATATTCAATCATACTTTACGCCAAGCGTTGAACAGGACCCGCAAGATCAAGAACTGCCTTTCATTTGCCATGCTGACCGTAAATTGGCTATCGAAGACCTGAAGTGGGCTATGAGTTCTCACTATCAAAACACCGTCTTTGACCGTTATGGTGAAGGCGAATTAGAAGATAAGACACTTTTCCGTCCAGTTGGTATCAACCGGAATGAGGAAAGCCATATTTTGCAGATCAGAAACAATGTTCCTGAAGAAGTTGCAGCTATTCATTGGTTAGGTTTCGGACCGAATATCTTTAACTCATTTGTACCATTTCTGATAAACGTTACTGATACACCAGCTTCCTTCAAGAAAGCAACTGCAGAATATGATCCTAACACAGCTTACTGGTTGTCACGAACTCTGGGAACATTTGGCGATACAGACTTTTCATTATACAGCGATCTTGAATCCGACTTTGAACAAACAACTATGTCGCAGTGCCGTGCAGTTGTTGACCGTGTGACAAAAGAAGCTAAGGACGCTAAAGACATTGATGAATTATCAACTAAGGCTAACCAAGAAATGGCAGATATTTACATCAAGGAAAGTAAAAAACTCCTTGGTAAAATGGTTACAGTTGGTTCAGCACGCATGAAGTTGAAATTTTCCTTGCTTGACTAGTAGAACAAAATAAATAATTTAGAAACCTATCAGCTCCCCCATTTTAGCGAGGTGCCGATAGGTTTTTGTTGCGAAAAGAAGCAGCAAATCATTCCCAGGAGCTGTCACCTTTTTTTCTGTTTCTCAAGTGTTATGATACACATAGGGAGAGTTAAACAGAATAGGAGGCTTGTATCTTGACTAAATCAATCTCAGTAGAAAAATCAAGACAATTGGACCAAAAAACTATTAACGAGGTAGGTATTCCTTCGCTAGTTTTGATGGAACGTGCTGCCTTGAAGATATACGAGGATATGTTAGCAAATGATGCCCTTGATCTAACTAAAGTTCTGGTTATCGCCGGTAGCGGTAATAACGGGGGAGATGCTTTAGTGGTTGCGCGTCTTTTAGAAACACATGGCTTTGATACCAGCGTTTTGTTGGTAGGTAAACCAAAACATCGTAGTGAGCAGATGGAAAAGCAACTCCAGATATGCGATTACTACAACATTAAACATGTGTTTTTGGATGAAGATCTTAGTAAATATACTACGATAGTTGATGGTTTGTTTGGAAGCGGCCTTGCTCGTAATGTTGAAGGTGACTTTGCTACGGTGATAGATCATGCTAACGCTTCTGGCGTTAAGATCCATGCGATCGATATTCCATCAGGTCTAAATGGTGATACCGGTGAGGTGATGGGGACTGCAGTCAAAGCAACTAGTACTTCAACTTTGGCCTATGTAAAAGATGGCATGATCAAAGAAGGAACAAAAGAATATACCGGGCAAATTTTTATTGACGATATTGGCATCTATTTAAATGACCAGTATGACGGATAAAGAGCTCATTTTAAGGCTGTCGATCATTCGACGGTCTTTTTTTGCACTGATCAAAGTCGCTTATGACACAGAATGCAAGAGTGTGAGCTTTATCTAAGTCTTGACTTTTTTGCATCCGTTTAATATGATATATGTAACATACATCATATATATAAAGAACGGAGAATACGCGTGCAAATTAATGAACTTAATGAGAGCGATGCTGCTCGAGCGCAACAAATATTTAAGAGCCTGAGCAATCCAGTTAGAATGAAGCTTTTGTACGCTTTAGAAGAAGGCAAACAAAATGTTTCGACCATTTCAGAGCGCTTAGACCTAGAACAGTCCGTGGTATCACATCAATTGGCAACTCTAAGAAACAATCATTTGGTAGCTAGTGAACGGAGCGGTAAGCAAGTTTTTTATGAACTAGACGACCGCCATGTCCTGAGTATTCTAGATAGTGTTATGGAGCACGTCCAACATATTAAATAAAAGCTTTAGGAAGCCAAAACAGAGCGCAGCAAACCGCCTAGGCCTTGAGCATTATCGGAGGCAGGTACTATAGCGCGATTTTAAGCGATGTAGTACCTGCCTTGGATAAGCGAAAAGGCTTGGTTTGCGGAGCTCGACTATAAAAATAGAACGAAAGCAAGTCGGAAGAAAGTGAGCACTATCGAGTTCTGGCATTATATCACGATCCTCAGCTATGTGATGTCAGAGCTGGATAGACGGAACTTCTTGTCTTGTGTAGCTCGGCTAAAAGGAGTGACAGTTATGCATGAAATTGAGTCAGAAAAGCCGAAATTAACTAGTCGCAAATATCAAATCGGTATCTTCATCAATTTTGCTTTTATTATCATAGAGTTTATTTTTGGTGGGGTCGCAAATTCAATAGCCTTAGTTACTGATGCGGTACACAATATGGCGGATGTTTTATCTTTAGTGATATCTTTGGTCGCCATTTATTTGATGAAGAAAAAGCCAACAAAGCGGCATACTTATGGTTTTTATAACACAACGATCATGTCGGCTTTGACCAATTCGCTGATCTTATTTGTCAGTTTAGGGATCGTGATTTGGGAATCAATAGTTCGTCTAACCACTCAAGAAACTGGTGGTCAGCCTGTCGGGTGGTTAGTAGCAGTAGTTGCTATGAGTGGTGTAGTGATCAATGGATTGACAGCATTTTTAATGAATGGCAGTCAGGAGTTGAATGACCGTTCTAACTTTTGGCATTTCTTCGGAGATACTTTGTTGAGTTTGGTTGTTTTTGCTGCAGGTCTGGTCATAAGTTTCACTAGTTGGAGTTGGTTGGACCCGACGACTTCCATTCTCGCAGCTTCTTTTATTTTATTTAAATCCTGGAGCGTTTTGAAGGAATCTTTTGAAATGTCAACTAATGCTGTTCCTCAACGTTTAGAGAGTGCAGATATAGAAGGATATTTATTAAGGATCACACACGTGGTAGCGATCAACGACTTACACATTTGGCCATTGTCGACGACTGAAACTGCTTTGTCTGCACATATTGAGATCGATCAAAAGTCTGATTATTTTGAGACATTAGATCAAATAACAAATGGTATCAAAGAAAATTTTGCAATTGGCCATGTAACAATTCAATTGGAGACATGTGATAAAGAACATTGTGAGGCCAAAATTTAACAAGCACAGCAAGTTGGATAATTTGGTCAAAATAAAGTAGAAGTAAGCATGTAGGCAAAAAGATGCTCCTAGTTCCTCTAAAAATTTGGGACAGAAGTTTTACTGAATTTTAAGTCGAAATTTGCATAAATCAGTGTGGAATTTTTCTTAACTTTTTTTCAATTTTAGAAGAGTAGAAACATAAGTATTGGTTTTTTGTAAAAAATGATATATTTTATAAGGATGGATATTTGAAAAAGAGATTTTAATATACCATTATTTTGAGTTAAGAAGGTGCGGGCACTTTTATGGGCGCTAAAAAAAGAATACTATGGGTCGACTATGCAAAATGCATCGGTATTATCGCAGTGGTTGCTGGACATGCGATCAATAATGTTTCTGGAAAATCCTTAGATGTGGCCTATAATGCGATCTATTGGTGGCACATGCCATTGTTTTTCATGATGGGCGGCTTTTTTTTGAAGAAGATCTCCCTTGATCGAGATGGCTGGAGTTATTTGCTTGGACATCGAATCAGGCCCCTAGTTAAAGCGTATTTTTTAAATGGTGCAATTTTGATTCTTTTGAGCCATTTTTTTCGGCAACAATCCTGGGATTATACATTTTTATATTTTGCCAGGTTGATATACGGTGGCAGCACTTTAAATAATTATTTAAGTGTTTTTTGGTATATGACCACTTATGCTATTGCAGTTTTTTTGACGATCTTGTTGATCTCATGCGTAAAGCAGGTCTGGTTACAGTTCGTAATTGCAATAGCCAGCTTCTTTTTAGGGATAGCAGTTCAAGATGTGACGTTCTTTGGACGGGATTCTTTTCCTTGGAATGCCCAAATCGGACTATTAGCTGTTTTTTGGATGTTGTTAGGATATTATTTATTTAAGTTATTTCCGAAGATCCACTGGAATCATAAATTGGTTTATGCTGGGCTAGGTTTGATGTTCTTTGTTTTTCTGATATATTTGTATGCTAAAGGAAAGCTGGATTTCGTGTTGTGGCTTAAGTCCTCAACAGTCCACAGTGGGCTCCAAGCGTTTGCTATCCCACCGTTGTTATGTTTAGTCGTTTTTATTGTTTCTGAAGGGATCGAACGAGTCGGTGGTTTTATTCCAATGAAGTTTATTGGTCAAAATACCGATATTATCATGTTTTATCATAGAGCTGCGTTTGATATAACCACTTTAGCCTCTTTTATGGATAATTGGTATTTTAGGATCATAGTTGGATTAGCTACTCCGATCCTTTTAGCTTGGATAGTCCAGTGGTTTAAAAACAACAGGTTCAAAAAGAAGTCAACATCTGAGACGTAAAGTAGTCGTCGAAGTTATAAAGCACAAGTGGTTCACAATTTGTAAAAAGCAGTTAGGAAGGAAGAGTTATTCATTAGCAAGTGTAGTCAGTGGAGCAAAATCGGAATACTTGTAGGTGTGGGGCTCTTGTTTGCTGGTGCATTAGTTTGGTTTGGACATACTTATTCTGAAAGACAGAAATTAAGCAATTATAATATGTCATCTACACCAACTATTTTTATGCATGGTTGGTCCAGCAGTATTCGAGCTGAAGAACCATTAGTGAAGACAGCCGCAGAAAATCGGATCGTAACTGAAGAAGTAGTTGTGCATGTCACTAAGAACAATAAACTAAAGGTTGAGGGCAAACTGAAGAACAAAAAAAACAATCCCCTTATTTTAGTTCAATTTGATAATAATCGCGTGGGAGAATTTCGTTATGCGCGTGGTCTCCATCGGATAGTTATGTATTTGCAAAAGAAGTATGACCTTAAAGAATTTAATGTCGTGGGCCATTCTATGGGAGCTTATGCCTGGGTCTATTATGCGTTAAACTGGGGCAAAGACCCCAACTTGCCGCGCCTTAACAAAATGGTTGTGCTGGCAGGACCGTATGACGGGATCATAAACAAAGGACACGCCAATCAACCTGAGAATGGTGAACTAGCAGGTTTATGGGATGATTCACCGCGAGCAAACACGTTGAAGAAGAATGGTGAACCCAAAATAATTCATGATGAATATAAGACTTTGTTGAAACGGCGGAACGATTTTCCTAAAAATACAGAAGTGTTAAATATATATGGTGATCTAGGAGATGGGACTAAGTCCGATGGGTTGGTATCTGTGCCATCTGTCAGGTCATTACGGTACTTAGTCAATGGCCGTGCTAAATCATATGAGGAATATAAGGTCAAGGGTAAGCAAGGCCAACATAGTCGGTTGCACATTGACAACCCGGATGTCAGTGATAAATTAACTGATTATTTGTGGAAGAAAAAATAAGACACTAGTATTTGAGCGACAGCAAGCAAGAGAAAAATAAAAAATACCACCAGATTTCCAAAAAATACTGGAAATTTGGTGGTATTTTTTCAGGTTAAGTGACTTTTTGTCTCAGAATCATTTAGCAGCTATTTTAGATAATTAAATAGAGCAACGATTTTTCCAACTAGTAAAGCAGCTAGTATTGTTCCTTCACGAATTCCTGTAAGTGAATGAAAAACAATTAGAGAAATAGGCAAAGCAATCAGGACCATTCCGCTATCTACCCATATTTTAGTCGACGAAAAGGGCTTTTTTAGCCCAAGAGAGGTTGCTTTTGCTAGTCCTTCACCTGGTAAAACAATTGAGTGAGAAGAAATTTCTAGGTAAACACCAAAAGCTAAAATAACAACACTTAGTAGAGTTAGAACTAATTTTATTAAGTAGCTTTGTGCACTAACGAAAGAAAAAATTTGCATAAAAAGGTCGATAAAAAAACCAAATAGACAGCCAGGGATGATTTGCAAGAGATTAAGCAGGGAAAAATCTCTCCTTAAAAAAAGCGGTTCGATTGCAACAATGACTATCATAAAAAGAATTGTTAGAGTTCCGATCGAAATTGGAAAAATAAGGCTTAGGACATTAGGTATGCTAGCAATGGGGGAAGTACCCAAGCCAGCTATTTTGGATAAAGAAACTCCTGCTGCCATGAAAAATAAACCACTAATTAAAATGCAGATATTTTTAATTTTAAAAGCTTGTCGTAATTGAGTTTGCATAAATATGGCTGCACTTTATTTCACTGAGAAATTTTGTGGTGTTTGACCACCGTCTTTAATTGCAACGGGTTTTGACCTTTGACCCCTGGCCTCAATTATGCCGTCAATATTTAAATTGTGGACGATCCCTGTTTCTTCTACGATATAAGAGGTTACGGCTTCACCTAAAGTAGTAACATTATCTCCAATGTCTAACTGCTCGACCTCTCCGCCATTTTTAATGCTGAGTGCATAGGCTGGTAGTGAAACATTTACTCCCTTGACTAGAGAATTACCAATACTACCATGAGTAGTGATCCCCTTTTTGATTAAAATATCACCAACTTTTTTAGAGATCTGGACCCCCACAGAACCATCACCATAGGTAATGATCGAGTCAAAGACACCGTGTTTTAAAGTTCCGTCGTATTGATTATAACCACGTGCGCCTAAACCGAATGTTTTTAATGGGGCATGCATGATAAAGTTATTGACTACACCAAAATTAACAAAACCTACACCAGAAGGTCCATAAGAAATTATGGGAGCATTACTTATCCATGTATCCACTTCCCCCCAAGTATCTAAGACCATGTCGTTGACTCCATAAGTGACGACCTCACCATTATGCTTGATCGTTTTAGCATACGAACCGTTTAAGGTGAAAATCCCTGCAGTAATGATATCCGAAACTCCAAATGGAATTTTCCCGTTAGAATAAACGGAATTAGTCTCCAATTGCTCTATCAGAGTGCGCCCTCCTTCATCACCAAAGCCAGCAATAAAAATGCCTGAGCCGGTCACAGGTGAATTTCTGCGCCCTACTGAGATCCCAGTGGCATTGACGACAATTTTACTATGTGGCGAGGCGTTAAAATTGTAAATGGTAAGTGCGCCTTGTAAAGCATTGACTCCGTATTTTTGTGGCTATTCTAAAAAGGGGCGTGTATCAGCATTAACGATGTCGATATTTTGCAAAGATAAATTAGCAGTTTTACTTCCCGTACGCATAATAAATGAAAATTGTCCGGTTAAAGTTAAATTTTCGAAGCTAAAGTGGCCTAAATCGCCGCCTTGGTTAGAAAGAAAGAGAGCTCGGCTGCTAACCGGAGCCTGGATCGCTAAATCACGAACTGTGTTGTTTTTAGTTAGGCCTATGCCGTCACTATCTTGAAATGCGATCATTGGCAAGGAATCGTCCCCTTGCCTTTTACCTGTAAGTGAAGTGTTTTCGGGTAAAATAAGAGGGTAGTAAGCTAGAAAGCTACGAGTGATAATAATCTCTTTTTGTTGTTCTCTAACGGCTTGATATAATTCAGAAAAATTTTCAACATTAACCATAAAGTTATCTCCTTTGGTAAAATAATAATTGTAAACAATTATATTATAAACAAATTAATGGAGTTGTCCACTAAATTGTTTAAGGAGGTGTTAAAAATGAACTACTATTATCTCAGTAAGTTTATTGCCGGCATTTATCGCCGATCGAAAAATGAGTTTAACAAAGAGATCATTGATTTAAACGTTCGTGCAACTGAAAGTGATTTATTATTGTTTATTGCTGAAAACCCAAATTTAATGCAGCAAGAAATTGCTATAAAAATGGTTATTGACCCAAGCCTTTTAGCGAAAGATTTAAGGGGATTACAGCAAAAGGGAATGGTTACACGGAATGTCGATGTGGAGGATCGTCGTGTCAAGCGAATTACGACTACCGATAAAGGTGAAGAAACAGTGAAAAAGCTACAAGAAACTATGGAGCAATGGTGGCGCAAATTATTCATTAAAAATTCTGAATTGGATCCCCAAATATTTTATGATCAGTTATTAGCTGGGTATAACGCAATTACATTCGGAAAAGACAAACAAAAATAATTTGTTGATGTGTTTAAGTCTTTGTAAGGTAAGAGTTTAAAGCGTTTGCTAAATAGTAAAAACTGCGGTGTAATGAAAATCCATTATGCCGCAGTTTTTAACGTTATCACTAAGGTTTTTAAATGTTACGAGTTTTACCCAGTTTCTTTTTTGTCGTAGTGTTATTTTGTTTTATAAACAAGTGCTTCGTAAGGCTTAAGCTTTAAGTTTTCCGGTAATTCAAGTGATTTTGAACTTTGGACATAATTACTTAAGAAGACAGTTCCTTCTTGACCTACTAGTTCTTGGGGAAGTGTCACATGAGCAGTTTGTCCATAAAAGTTAATTAAGACTATTAGCTTGGCAGAAGTGTCGTCAAGCCATCTTTCATAGGCAAATACTTGCGGGTGGTCTGACAGTAATTGTTTAAAGTGACCATCAGAAATAAGTTTTTCTGACTTGCGAAGTTTTATCAACTGCTGATAATAATTAAAGATCACCCCATTAGCTAGTTCTTTTTTGACGTTGATCTGTTCCTGGTAAGTTGGTTTCAACCAAGGTGTTCCGGTTGAAAAGCCAGCATTTTTTGAAGCGTCCCAGTGCATTGGAACTCGTGAATTATCGCGAGCCTTTTTTTTGACACTTTCGAGTGCTTGTTCCGGAGTAAGACCCTGATCTTGTAAAGTATAATAAGCATTTAAAGCTTCAATGTCAACATAGTCTTCGATAGAGTCATAGTCTGGATCGATCATACCGATCTCTTCGCCCATGTAAATGTATGGAGTCCCACGAAGCAAATGCATGGCTGTTGCCAAAGCAGTAGCTGATTTTTCGCGATATTTGCCAGTATCCCCAAAACGATTCAAAGCCCAGGGTTGGTCATGGTTATTCCAAAATAAAGCATTCCAGCCGCCTTTTTGATCCATTGCCTCTTGCCATTCACATAATGTTTGTTTGAGTTTAGTGAAATCAAACGGAATGGTATCCCATTTATTGCCGTTTTTATAATCGACCTTTAAGTGATGGAAAGTGAAGATCATCGACAATTCATTTTCAGCTGGGATCGAATACCCAGCCGCAGTTTTGACATTAGCGGAAGACATTTCTCCAACTGTCACATTATTTTGGTCTTGACCAAAGCTGTTTTTATTAAGTTCTTTTAGATAATTATGAACTACTGGAGTATCAGTATATAATGCTTTTTCTTCATCAATATCGGTAGAGTCCACTAAATGTTCACTCTTACCGGTGACATTAATGACATCGAAACGAAAACCATGTACCCCCTTAGCTCGCCAAAAGTTGACGATTTTAGCCGCCTCTTGTCTGACTGCAGGATTGTGCCAATCAAGATCGGCCTGAGTTGGATCATACAAATGGAGATAGTACAGCCCAGTATCGCCAAATTTACTCCAAGCGGGACCACCAAATTTAGAACTCCAGTTAGTTGGCAGATCTCCGTTTGCTTTTGGAGGGCGCAGATAGAAATAATCTTGATATTTTTGTTCACCTGCTAGTGCTTTTTTAAACCATTCATTTTCTGTGGAACAGTGGTTTAAAACCATGTCTAGCATGACGTCAATTCCCATGTCTTTGAGCTTTGCGACTAGTTCTTCAAAGTCGGCCATTGTTCCGAATTGTGGGTCGATATGATAGTAATCAGCAATATCATAACCGTTGTCATTTTGAGGTGAAATAAAAAATGGGTTAAACCAGATCATATCAATATTTAATTTTGCGATATAGGGCAGCTTGTCAATGATCCCCCGCAAGTCGCCGATCCCGTCACCGTTACTATCATAAAATGACTTCGGGTAGATCTGATAGATCACTTGTTTTCCTAAGTCTGTCATAAATAAGACTCCTTTCAATAAAAATTCAGTAGTTATTTTTATATACGCTTTCTTCGTGCAAAGTCGATGAATTTAAATTTATCAGGCCGGTGGTAAGATTCTGTCAGTTGAATCAGCGTCGTGTCGTCTAGGTAAGTCATGCTGCGAACGGCAACAACCATTTCTTGGTCCGTTAAATTTAGCAACTTTTTTTGCTCAATGGTCGGCTTTTCAACGGTCACTTCTTTGGTTGCGTAAGAGATCTGCAGGTCAAGGTTGCCCTCAAGATATTCATATAATGAATCTTCAGCTTCTTTAGTAGGGATCCCATGGATCGGCGGGTCAAGCAGGTAATCTTTATCTAATACGGATGGTTCACCGTTGACAATACGTAAACGTTCCAAAAATGTCGCTCGCTGGTCTTTTTCAACTCCGCGAGCAAGAAAATATTCTGGGATCCGACTGGGTTTATTTTGCAAAACTTTAGTTTGGGCGTTCATTTCCTGCGAACTATTTAGTTCTTTAAAACTAGTGATCCCTGAGATAGGGAAGGTGTAGCGTTGAATATCTAGTACTATCGACCCTTTGCCTTTGATTTTCTGGATCAAGCCCAAGTCATTGAGCCCATTTAATGCTTTACGGATCGTTTCACGCGAGACCCCATACAGTTCCGTCAATTGATTTTCGCTGGGTAAGTATGTTCCAGGTCGATACTGCCCATATTTGATCTTAGAGATAATATCTCTAGCGATGATCAATTGCTTATTACGATTTGTTTTCAAAAATCACCACTTCCACTCTCCATTACTTGAGTTAAGCTAAAAGTTTTTAAGCTCTTGGTAAAATTATACACAAACTATTTCATTGCTAATTATATCAAATATGTATATACAAGCAATCATTTTAATGAATACGCTTAAAATAATTTAAAAATGTGGATAATAACTAGTTCTTGGGGTTATGATTTGCTTTCCTTGACACATGTATATACAAGCTGTAGTATTAACCTGACAATAAGAAAGCGATTTAATTTAGGAGGCGTTTTACGTGTTCGGATTCAAAAAGAAAAATTCTAATATAGAACTTTTAGCACCAGCAGCTGGTGAAGTTATGGATCTGTCTGACACTAAGGATCCTGTATTTTCTACTGGAGCAATGGGGATCGGTTTTGGCCTTGAGCCCACTGATTGCCAGATATACGCACCAGTTTCAGGTAAGGTGACTCTTTTGGCAGAAACTAAACATGCTATCGGATTTGAAACCAACGATGGATTGCAAGTGTTAGTACACTTAGGGATCGATACCGTAGAAATGAAGGGAGCGGGTTTTCGGCTTGATGTAGAACAAGGACAAAAAGTTAAAGCTCACGATAAATTAGGGATGATGGATCTGCAAAAAGTAAACGATGCAGGATATCAGTCGACGATCTTGACAGTGATCACTAATTCAGGCGATTTAGATCTTGATTTTGATCTGACGACTGGCGATACCCAAGATGGCCAGTCAGTTGCAGAGGTCACAAAAAAGTAGGAAGGTGATTAAATGGCAAAAAAAGATTATTCAAAATTAGCTGAAACGATCGTTGAAAATGTTGGTGGGCCAGCCAATATTAAAAGTTTGATCCATTGTATTTCACGGATACGCTTTTATTTGAAAGATGAATCAAAGGCTAATGATGATGTCTTAAAGAATACTCCTGGAGTGATCGATGTACTCCATGCTTCTGGCCAGTATCAAGTTGTGATCGGGACTGAGGTCGCCCACGTTTATGATGCTGTTATGAAAATTTTAGGTCCTGACTTTGCTGGAGATAGTGATGATTCGACCCAAGATTCAGAAACAACAGAGCAAGAGGGTACAAAACAGGGAAATGTGGTTAGTCGCGCACTCTCTAACTTGATCGGTTTTATCACGGGTTCAATGAGCCCAGTGATCGGTGTGATCGCTGCATCAGGTATTATTAAAGGATTACTATCATTACTGACCATGCCGCAGTTAGGTGAATTGCTTGATTCGTCCGGCACAGTCTACCAAACGATCAATGCGATGGCTGATTCAGCCTTTTATTTCTTACCGATCTTAGTCGGTTTTGCGGCTGCCAAAAAGTTGAATAGTGACCCAATAGTGACAGCGGTTATCGGTGGGGTATTAGCTTACCCGCAGATCGTTGATTGGGGTGGAAAATTCAAGACGATGTTCTCCATTGGCGGTTTCGATTTTCAATTTTTGAACTACACTTATTCGATTTTTCCGATGATCTTAGCTGCTTGGTTGGCAAAGCTGCTAGGCGATTGGCTCAATGATAACTTGCCAAGTTATTTGCAGATGATCTTCACTCCACTGATCACTATTTTAGTTGTGGCAACGATCACTTTGGTAGTTACTGGACCGATAATTCAAGGACTCGCTAATGGGTTGGCTGAATTGATCAATTGGTTAGTCAAAGCATCCGGCTGGGTCGGAGGCTTGATCATTGGTGGATTTTACCAGTTACTGGTTATTTTTGGACTCCATTGGGGCGTTGTTCCTTTGGTCACACAACAAATTTCTGGCAGTGGTCAAAGTATGTTGAACGCTATTATATCTGTAACGATGGTTTCTCAGGGTGCTGCTGTTTTGGCCGTTGCTGTCAAGTCTAAGAAAGAGGATCGTAAGACTTTGGGTATAGCAGCTGCAATTTCAGCATTCTGTGGTGTCACAGAACCAGCTATTTACGGTATTAACTTAAGATTCCGGCGCGTCTTTATTTCCGGTTTGATCGGGTCAGCATTCGGTGGCTTGATCACTGGACTAATGCACGGATCGATGTATGGTTTTACTGGATCTCTGATCGGGTTTTCGTCATTCTTCAACACGAAAAACCCTGGTGATCTGACCAGTTTCTATGCTTTCTTGATCTCAAGTGCAGTGGCGCTTGTTATTTCCTTCCTTGTAACCTGGTTCTGGGGTTACAACGACCAGATGGAAATGGACAAAAAGGTCGCTAAAAAGCAACGTCCGGGTTCAGCTAAGAAAGCTTAATTTAAATAAAATAAATACACTAGTGGCGATACAAAAAGGTCACTAGTGTATTTTTTGTCCCCCAATAGCTAATACAACTGATTTTCTATCAACTAATATGCGCCTGCAAACGCGCTATATAGCAAAATTATACCTGCAATGAGCATAATGATACCTAAGCAGATCCGTAACCAACTAACTGAAGCAGCCGGCTCGTTTGGACGCGGCTCATTATGAAACCTGCGTATTAGGCTGGTAAACCCCTTGAGGATCTGCCAACAACCGTCAACTATAAAAATCAGTGCGATCACGAATAACAGTATTTTGTGCGAAGTGTTTGAACTTTGCTCTTTCACTATTTGTTCTCCTTAGTTGTTTTAGAATAAATATTTATCAAACCTTGCGTTCCTTGATCACCCAAACCGTATACATCGACCATCACTTCATACAAACGTTTGGCATTGGCTGTCGCGGCGAGATCAAGTCCCATGCGGTCAGCTTCTTGTAAGGCGATCCGCAGATCTTTTAAGAAATGACGGGAAAAGAAGCCAGGTGTATAGTCGTCTTTAAGGACACGAGGACCATAGTTGGATAAGCTCCAATTTTGAGCTCCGCCCGCACTTAAAGCATCGAATACCTTATGAGGATCTAGACCGGCCGCTTTAGTATAAAGCAACGTTTCGGTTAGACCAGTCATGGTCCCGGCTATCATGATCTGATTAGCCATCTTTGCATGTTGGCCTGAACCTGCTGGTCCAAAAAGAGTAACTTTTTTGCTGATTTTTTCGAAAAGAGGTTTTACTTGTTGATAGGCCTCTTCACTTCCGCCGACCATGACGGTCAAAGTCGCATTTTTAGCACCGATATCACCGCCTGAAACAGGCGCATCTAAGACTTTGATGCCTCTTTTTTCACCATCATCAGCAATTTTTTGAGCTAGCGATGGTTGACTCGTCGTCATATCGATCAGGATCGTTTTATCATCACTCCCAGCGAATATTCCATCATCAGCAAAGTAAATTTGCTTAACGTCGCTTGGAAAACCGACCATCGAAAAAACTATGTCACTTACTTCGGCAACTTTTTTTGGAGTGGCGGCCCAAGTTGCGCCGCTTGCGACCAAGTCATCAGTTTTTGATTTTGTACGGTTAAATACAGTTAACTCATTTCCGGCTTTCATTAAGTTTGCAGCAATAGCAGCGCCCATGACGCCAGTTCCGATAAATCCAATTTTCATTTGTATATCCCACCTTATTTATCTAAGCTTTAAATGGTAACTAACACTATCATATACCGACGAACAGGACGCAAGCAAAAATTTTGCAGATGAAGCTGAATTTTCTTTGTGGACTTTCATCTTCTTTTGTTGTTATACTATTATGGTTAAACTTTCGGAAAGAATCATAAAAAAGTTAAAGGTTTATTTGTGTGTTAATGCACTTTGAAAAAATGAGATAGGAAATAAGTTCCTATCTATATTAATTACATTTAAGGGGGAGATCAGTTGTCAAAGACAGTCAAAAAAGCTATTTTTATTTTGATTTTTAGTGAATTCTTAATTTGTTTAGGGATCAGTATTGTAATTCCGGTTATGCCTTTTTTACGTAATGAATTGCATCTATCCGCTTTCAGTATGGGCGTTATGAATGCATTATTTGCTTTCGCACAATTTGTTGCTTCTCCTATCATCGGGCGTATATCTGATCGTATTGGACGTAAACCGATTTTAGTTTTAGGATTGCTGTTGTTTACAGTTTCAGAATACCTTTTTGCAGTTACTGATCAATTGGTTTTGTTCGATGTCTCTCGTGTGATCGGCGGGATCTCAGCAGCAATGGTCGTCCCGACTGAAATGGCTTTGGCGGCTGACATTACTACTAAAAAATACCGGGCAAGAGTCATTGGCTGGTTGTCTGCTGCTTTTTCGGGTGGCTTGATCCTTGGTCCTGGCCTAGGTGGTCTTTTGGCTAATGTAGATTATAAACTCCCATTTTGGACTGCTGGTACTTTGGGTATCGTTAGCATGGTTGCAATGTATTTTATGTTGCCTAAAAAACTGGAAGAACAAAATGCGGCCGAACAAGAACCAGTTACCGGTGTCGAAGGCGTGCTTGACCAGGACAATGATATGATGCAGATCCTTGGTAAATCGGGGATCATCTTATTCGTTTTGATCTTCATCTCCTCATTTGGTCTTCAAGGATTTGAAAGTATCTACAGCTTGTTTGTTAATCAGGTTTATCACTTTAGTTTGAATAACATTGCCTTAGTCCTGACTTTAAATGGGATCTTATCCTTATTTTTACAGGTCGCAATGTTTGACTGGCTAGTTTCTAAATTTAATGAAAAACGGTTGATCCGGTATTGTTTTTTGATCTCTTTGATCGGGACAATTTGGATATTACTGGCTAAGACAAAAGTTGGAGTTATTTTGGCAACATTGCTGGTTTTTGAAGCATTTGATCTGATCCGACCGGCAATTACGACTATGTTGACTAAGATCAGTCCTAAAAACCAGGGCTTTATTAATGGACTCAACATGTCTTTGACAAGTGTTGGCAATGTGATCGGGCCTTTAGTCGCAGGTGCCTTACTGGATCTGCACCCGAGTTATCCATATATGATCGTCGCTGTTTTCTTGGCGGCTTCGTATATTCTGACTTTCATGATCAGCTCACCGAAGGGCGGAGATGCCTTGGTTCGCTAACAAAAAATATCGTTAGTTATTAAAACGTTGGGTTCAAACCCAGCGTTTTTTGTTTTCACAAGTCTTTTATTTGAGTTTAGTAAGTTTCAAATGTAGTCTTGAATTGAGTACTGATTTCAGTCAAGAAAGGAGTCAATGTGATGAAGATGGATGAACATAACGAACATATGGGCATGGATAATTCACAGATGAATATGAACGAAGGAGAAATGGATCACAACGATATGATGATGCACGGCGGACATATGATGCATATGGGTAATTTGAAACAAAAGTTTTGGATATCACTCGTTTTAACTGTCCCTTTATTATTGATGTCTTCAATGATGGGAATGACACATCCTTTAATTGATTTTAAGGGTAGTGATTGGGTAGTTGCCATTATAGGGACTGCTATTTTCTTTTATGGTGGCAAGCCATTCTTTTCTGGAGCAAAAGGCGAACTAGCTGAAAAAAAGCCGGCAATGATGACTTTGATCACAATGGGGATTTCTGTGGCGTATGTTTATAGTATTTATTCTGTAATAGCTAATAATATTTTTAATGTAACTCCAAGTGTGATGGATTTTTTCTGGGAACTGGCTACTTTAGTTGATATTATGCTACTCGGTCATTGGATCGAAATGAATGCCGTGATGAACGCCGGATCGGCTTTGAATGAATTAGCTGAGCTGTTACCTAGTCAGGCACATTTGCTCGATGAACAGGGCCAAGTAAATGATGTTAAGCTGCAAGACGTTACTGAAGGAGACAATTTACTTGTCAGGGGTGGTGAAAAAATGCCCGCAGATGGCCAAGTGGTAGATGGAGAAACTGCCGTCAATGAGGCAATGGTCACGGGTGAATCTAGACTGGTGCAAAAAAAGACATCATCCAAGGTGTTTGGTGGATCAGTTAATGGTGATGGGACTATCAAGATCAAGGTTACCGGGACTGGTGAGAATGGCTTTTTGGCACAAGTGACCAAGATGGTACAGTCGGCTCAAAATGAAAGTTCAGGTCGTGAAAATTTAGCAGATAAAGTGGCGTCATGGTTATTTTATATCGCATTGACTATTGCTGTGGTCAGTTTTATTGCTTGGTGGCTTACCAATGATCTAGCAACTGCCTTACCTAGAGCAGTGACCGTATTGATCATAGCTTGTCCACACGCACTTGGCTTGGCCATTCCGTTAGTTGTTGCTAGAAGTACTTCTTTGGGAGCTAAGCAAGGTCTGTTGGTCCGTGACAGAAATGCCATGGAACAAGTTACAAACCTCAAATATGCTTTAATGGATAAGACAGGTACTTTGACGGAAGGTAATTTTAAAGTTACTGAATACGGCAGTCTAACGAAAGAAAAAAGCGATACGGAAATATTAAAAATTATGGCAAGTTTAGAATCCGGTTCGTCCCATCCTTTGGCAGCTGGGATCACACAGAAAGCGAAAGATGAAAAGATCTCATACAAAAGTATAAATAGTAGTCAAATTAAGGGGGTCGGCTTGAAAGGCGAGATCGCGGATACTAATTATTTGATCGTTTCTCCGCGTTACGTGGAGGAAAAAGGGTTTAGTATCGATAAGAAACGTTTTGATGCACTTGCTGGCGAAGGAAGATCATTGAGTTTTCTGGTAGAAAATGAGCAAGTTATCGGCTTTATTGCTCAGGGCGATCAAGTCAAGCCAGCGGCTAAAGAAATGATAAAAACCTTGCTACAACAAGGGATAACACCTGTTATGCTGACAGGTGATAATAAGCAAGCAGCAAAGGGAGTCGCTGATAAATTAGGGATCACGGAATTTCAGGCACAACTATTGCCTGCAGACAAAGAAAAGGCTGTACAACAGTACCAAAAACAGGGGAAAGTTATGATGATCGGCGATGGTGTTAATGATGCACCGAGTTTGGCACGAGCCGATGTTGGAGTGGCGATCGGCAGTGGAACAGATGTTGCGATCGAATCAGCTGATCTAGTTTTGGTTAAGAGTGATCCGCATGATATTATTGATTTTATTGAGTTAGCACGCAAGACAACTAACAAAATGACTCAAAACCTTTGGTGGGGTGCAGGTTACAATATTATTGCTCTACCACTGGCTGCAGGTGTCTTAGCTCCATTTGGTTTTGTTTTGAGCCCGATGGCCGGTGCAGTTTTAATGTCGTTGAGTACGGTCATAGTTGCGATCAACGCATTGACTTTGAAAATTTAAGCAAAATTAGAGATAATGGATAAGAAATAAAATGAGAAGACTAAAAGGTAAGCTGTATTGGATATTAACAAACTGTTGAGCTTGAATCGACTGACCTTTGACCATTGTTTTTCTCGCTGGACAAATATTTGGTGAATTTGTTTCACTTAGTAATTATTGCCCAGACCAATTAATTATAGACGAGGAGCGAAATAAATGTCACAAAAGATCGAAGAATTTGCAGCTGATCTGGCTTCAGCAACACCGACTCCAGGTGGAGGTTCTACGGCAGCTTTAGTAGGGGCTTTAAGTAGTGCTTTGGGGGAAATGGTAGGCCATATTCGGCAGGATAAACTTGACGAACCGCGTTTGACTGAATTAATAGCAGAGATGACCGTCAGTCGGACCAAAATGATCTCATTGATCCAAGAGGACGAAAATGCCTTTCAAACTTTTACGCAGGCTTTAAAACTCCCCAAAGAAACTGAGGAACAAAAAGATAAACGGGCAGCTGAGATGCTGCACGGTCTCATTGTTGCAGCTCAGCCACCATTAAAGATCGCGCAAACAGCAACTAAGATCTTACAACAACTTGATGAAATGAAGAGCTTCTCTTCCAAGTCTTTATTAAGTGATATCGGTAGTGGGACTGCCTTAGCTGAGGCAGCACTTAAAGCTTCTGTTTTAAATGTTTATGAAAACACTAGGATGATGAAAGATAAGGACCAGGCTGCTAGTTTGAACAAAATGACGGATGAAACTTTAGCTGAGGGGCTAAAGTTAAGTGAAAATTTGTATCCAGCTATGCAAAAAGCAGCTCGGGGTGAAAGTGCGTGAGCAAACTACTAAAGGGCAAACCGGTAGCAAACGATATCTTGCAACGGACCCAAAAGATAGTTGATTCGTTATTAGCCGTTCCACAGGTGACATTGGTCAGGGTGGGAGATGACCCAGCAGCTAAGGGTTACCAGAGAAGTGCAACTAAGGTTTTGCAACAAGCGAAAATAAAAGTTGAACCAGTAGTGCTTGATGATCAGCTAACTTTTAATGAGCTTAAAAGTCAAATAACGCGTTTGAATGAAAATACTCAAGTTGATGCTGTCTTATTGCTGGAGCCATTACCTGCAAATTTGCCTTTGAATGCTGTTCAAGATCTACTTGACCCAAAAAAAGATATAGATGGCATGACACGGACTAATCTGGGGCTGACTTTGTCTCCAAGGGCTAACGACCTAGTTCCATTGACAGCAGCAGCGGTGATGGAATTACTGAAGTTTTACGGAATTAAACTGCAAGGGACAAAAGTGGCTTTAGTCGGTGCTAGTCTGACTGTTGGACGGCCGTTGGCAAATTTGTTGTTAGCGCAAAATGCGACATTGATCATCTGTGACAAATATACTCAGGATCTTTCACAATTTACTGCTCAGTCTAAGATCGTGATCACAGCTGTAGGACAACCGGATTTGTTAACAGCTGAAATGGTCAACGAAAATGCAATAATTGTGGACGTTGGTACTAACTATGATGAATATGATCAACTTGTAGGTGATGCAGATTTTACGTCGCTTGCAAATAAAGTTCAGGCGATCACACCTGTCCCTGGTGGTGTTGGCGCGATCACGACTGCATTGTTGGCTTATCGAACGGCACAGATCGCCGCTGCTAATAAACAATAAAGAAAACTCTCGTAAAGTAGTGCAAATTAATTGCCATACTTTACGGGAGTTTTTAGTTTTTAGAAAAAATTCTATTAACGTGTAAGCACGATCTTACCGATACTGTGTCCTTCTTCGATCAGTGCATGTGCTTCCTTCAATTTATCTGCATTTATTCCTTGGAGTGTTTGGTACAATGTACTGCGCAACAGACCACTATCAAATAACTTGGCTGCCTGAGTTAAGATCTCATGTTGACTGTTCATATCGTATGTATGGTAAAAAGCTTTAGTAAACATCCATTCCCATGCGAAAGTCACACGTTTACGTTTCAGAACTGCCAAATCTAATGGCTTTGAATTACTGGTAATGGAGCACATTTTGCCATTAGGGCCGATCAATTCGACCATTTCGTCCCAGTGATTATCTAAGTTATTTAATTCAAAGACATAATCGACGTTCTCGTGACCTAACTGATGGACTTCATCTACTAAGTTTTTATGGTGATCGGCTACTTGATCGGCACCATGTTGCAATGCCCACTGTTTAGTTTCTTGACGAGATGCAGTAGCGATCACATGAAGACCAGCGTAATGTGCCAATTGGGTCGCGATCGAGCCAACACCTCCGGCACCGTTAATGATCAAGATAGTTTTGTCCGCATTAGCAGCATTGTTATCTGGGTTGATACCTAACTGTTCAAATAATGCTTCCCAGGCAGTCAAGGTCGTTAGCGGCATAGCTGCAGCATGAGCATCATCCAGTTTAGTTGGAGCAAGCGCTATGAGCCTTTCATCGACAAGTTCATAATCACTATAGCTTCCAGGACGGCTAAATGAACCGGCATAAAACACTCTGTCACCATTGTTGAATAATGTGACCTCTGAGCCAGTCTCAACGACAGTACCAACGGCATCAAAACCAAGTATTCGTGGCGTTTCGCTTTTACCACTACCATTTTTTCGCGTAGCAATATCGACCGGATTCACAGCGATTGCAGAAATTTTGACTAAAATGTCGTGTCCTTCAGCAACTGGACGATCAAGAGTAAGGTCGATAAGACTTTGCGAGTCATCAAGTGGCAAATGTTCATAAAAACCAACAGCATTCATTTTTTCAGACATGATAACATCTCCTTTTAACAAAGAGCGAAGTGTGGCGCTTAGAAGGTGAGCACTAGCAGATCTCTCCACAATATTGCGTTTTGGGCAATGTGATGGAGAAATTAACTAGGCGGAACCTTATGCCACACGAAACCCGACTACAAACACAGGGCGAAAGCAAGCGGGAAGAGCCCGATAGACGAAACTTCTTGCTTGCTGGAGCTCGACTACAAACACAGAGCGAAGAAACTCGGGAGACAACGAGCATTATCGGACTTAGACCTTATAGTGCGGTCTTGGCACTATGAGATCTGAGTTGATAAGCGGAGTTGTCTGAGTTTCGTAGCTCGACTAAACAAAGGGCGAGCTACGACGTTTAAAGCCCGATAAGGTTCGGGCTTTGCTGTATGGGTCTCACCTATAAAAGTAAATTTTTCCGTTTACTGCAACTCATTAACATGTCCCTTAGTTAATGATTCTCTTAGCTTGAAACGTTGTAATTTGCCGCTACTATTGTGTGGAAAACTTGTGATCAAGTAAAAGTTTTTAGGGACCTTGTAATGAGCCAGACGTTGGCGACCATAATCTATTAGGTCTTGAGCTAATAGGGTTTGTTCGTTTGGTACAATAAAAGCCACAGGTCGTTGTCCCCACTTATCATCGGTAATACCTAAAACAGCGATCTCTTCAACGAAAGGGCATGTAGCATAAGCAGCTTCGACTTCATCCGGAAAAATATTCTCCCCTCCTGAGATTATCATATCATCGCTGCGACCATTTACATACAAAAAACCATCGTCATCTAGTTGGCCAACATCGCCAGTTTTAAACCAACCATCTTCTGTTATTTTGGACGCATATTTTTTCGGTCGGCCAAGATAACCGGGGCTTAGAGCAGGAGTTTTAAGCTGAATCTCTCTTGTATTTGTGTCCAGCCGTAATTGCGTCAAGAAAAGCGGTTTCCCAGAAGAACCAATATGTTTTGCAGCATCGTCAAATGAAAGTGCTACTATCTGTGAACATGTTTCAGTCATTCCATATGACTGAACGACTGGCAAATAAAGCTCTTGGCATTGTTTTAAGGTCACGCGATCGATCGGACCACCTCCTAATAACATGCCGCGAAACTTATTCTGATAGACAGCACCAGTTTTTTGTTTGACAGCCAATAATTTTTTTAACATAAACGGCACGACTGAGATCATTGTGATCGGCTCATTTACTAGTATCTGCTGGATTTTTTGTGCATCGAACTGACTTACTAATCGAACGGTCATTCCATAGATCAAACCGCGCATCATAATTGAAAATCCGCTGATATGAAAGATCGGTACAATACATAACCACTCATCAGCGGGTGTGACACCTAAATTTAAGGCAGAAGCTGTGGCAGAACTAAAATGATTGCCAAATGTTTGAATAACACCTTTTGGGTCTCCGGTTGTGCCTGAAGTGTACATGATACTTGCCGCGTCTTTTGTGTTAAATGTTTGTTGACTGACAGATTCTTTTTCTGTAACTGAATCAAGTTTATCAAAAGATATCGTCCGGCATTTTAACTGGGAAACATCAAGCTTGTCTTCATATAAGCAGATGTCAACTTGACTATCTTCCAGCTGATAATTTAATTCGTGTGATGATAAACGACGATTCAACCAGACGATCGTACAGCCAGCGTTTAATACACCCATTGCTGCCAAATATCCGGCTAATGAATTGTTAGTCAAAATTGCGATCCGCTGATTTTTCAAAGCATCTAAACTGGCTAATTTATTGCTGAGACTATCGGCGTGAGCAGCGAGTTGTGCAAATGTGAGAGTTTCTTTCCCATCTGTGACAGCAGCCTTAGCTGGGGCTAAGGCTGCTTGTTTTTTTATCCAATTATCCATGATCATAACTGATATCGCTTATGGGAACTTAGGATATTTGTCAAAATCAGGTTTACGTTTTTCGTTGAAAGCGTTACGTCCCTCTTTACCTTCATCAGTTTGGTAAAATAACATCGTTGCGTCTCCGCCGAGTTGCTGGATCCCAGCTAATCCATCGGTATCGGCGTTCATTGCAGCCTTGATAAAACGTAGAGCTGTTGGTGATTTTTCAAGGATCTCATTACACCAGTCAAGGGTAACTGATTCAACATCTGCCAAAGGAACAACTTTGTTGATCCAATTCATTTGGTAGGCTTCATCTGCTGAATAAAAGTGATCAAGGAACCAGACTTCTTTAGCACGTTTGTGGCCGATCACGCGAGCAAGGTAACCTGAACCATAGCCGGCGTCGAAACTGCCTACTTTAGGGCCTGTTTGACCAAATTTAGCGTTATCAGCAGCGATAGTTAAATCACAAACCAGTTGCAAAATGTTCCCGCCACCGACAGACCAGCCTTTAACCATTGCGATCACTGGCTTAGGAATGATCCGGATCAGGTGTTGGAGATCCAAAACGTTTAAACGTGCTACTTTGTCTTTACCGACATAACCGCCGTTGCCACGCACACCTTGGTCACCACCGGATGAAAAGGCTAGGTCTCCAGCTCCAGTTAGAATTATTACCCCAATTGTGCTATCATCACGGCAGATAGTAAAAGCATCGATCATTTCTTCAACAGTAGTTGGGGTAAAAGCATTGCGCTTTTCTGGACGATTCATTGTGATTTTTGCAATTTTGTCGGCCCTTTCAAAGATTATTTCTTCATAATCTTTAACATTTTCCCAATTTACAGATGTCATTTAATTCAATCCTTTCGAAAGTTGGTAATTTTTATGTCAGATTTAGTGAATACTCTTGGAATCAAAGTTGTTTCTCTCTCATCTAACGAATCTATTATATCACTTGAGGTCTCTGATGAAATCAAACAGCCTCATGGAATTGTTCATGGTGGGATCAACGCAGTTTTGGCGGAAACAGCGGCTAGTTTAGCTGGAGAACAAAATGTACCAGAAGGGTCAGCTGTAGTTGGTGTTGATCTGACGACACATCATTTGCGGGCAGCCAAAAGGGGGACTTTGATCGCTAAGGCAACCCCTTTACATATTGGGGCCAATATCCAAACGTGGCAAGTGGAAATTCACAATGAAAAACGACTCACAAGTGTGAGCCAGGTAACCTTAAGTCGAGTGGGCGGTAACGGGTATCGTCATGAAAGTTAAATAAATAACACAGAATTAGTAATTTACCTAAAAAACAAAATACCGTCTACACTAAAGTTGGCAGCAACCTAGTGCAGGCGGTATTTTTTACTTATCATCATGTTCTTCATGCCATTTTTGAATATAAGCTAAACGTTTTTTAAAGCGCGTTTCGTTTCCTTGTTCAGTTGGTTCATAGTATTCATGTCCCTTTATTTCAGGTGGGGCGGTTTCCATGGAAGTTAGTTTGTCATTGCTTTTATGAGCATATTGATAGTTTTCGCCATACCCTAGGTCATCCATTAACTTAGTTGGGGCATTCCTGATCTGTAAAGGTACAGGAAGATTTCCAAAAGAACGAACATCTTTTTTTGCGGACAAGCGTGCCTTATATGCTGCGTTTGACTTAGGGGCGAGTGCCAGATAAATAACAGCCTCTGTCAGATGAACATCACATTCTGGCAAACCGATGAACTGACAAGCCTGAAAGACATTTACTGCTACATTTAAAGCATTAGTATCGGCTAGACCGATATCTTCACTGGCGAAACGGACTAACCGGCGAGCAATATAAAGAGGATCTTCACCGCCATCGATCATTCGCGACAACCAGTAAACGGCCGCGTCAACATCGCTGTTGCGCATTGATTTATGCAGGGCAGAAATAATATTATAATGCTCTTCGCCTTTTTTATCATAACGTAATGATTTTTTGCCTAGTAATTGGTGCAATGTCTGCTGGCCGATCGTAACTTCTTTATCTTTTCGTTCGCCATTAAGGACTGCCATTTCGAGCGTATTTAGTGCGTTACGTCCGTCACCATTAGCGAAGGTCGCAATTTCTTGCAGAGTATCGTTTGAAATGTGGATCGTTAGGTCTGGGAAACCTTGAGATGAGTGTAAAGCGTGTTTTAACAAAGCGACCAGTTCGTCTTGCTGTAATTCGTGTAAAACAAAGACTTTGCAACGAGAAAGCAGGGCGGAGTTTAACTCAAATGACGGATTTTCTGTCGTGGCACCGATCAAAATGATGCTGCCTTTTTCGACATAAGGTAAGAAAGCATCTTGTTGTGCCTTATTGAACCGATGGATCTCATCGACAAAAACGATCGTTCTTTCTCCCATTTCCCGGGCATCTTCTGCATCTTTCATGATCGATTTGATTTCTTTGATACTCGTAGTTACTGCACTAAAAGTTAGAAAATGGGCTTGGGTTTGTGCAGCAATTATTCGCGCTAAAGTGGTTTTACCGACTCCTGGCGGCCCCCAAAAGATCATGGACGAAAGCTGGTCGTTATCGATCAGCTCCTGTAAGACTTTGCCGTGACCTAACAGGTGAGTTTGTCCAAAGAACTCAGCTAAATTTTGCGGCCGTACCCGGTAGGCCAGTGGTGTATTGTTACTTTCATCTTGATCAAAAATAGAAGTTTGTTTCAAATGTTCTCCTCCTTTCATTATTAGGGTAACCACTATTTAAACACATTATGTAACGTAATTGCCGAAAAAGCAAACATATGTTTCAAAAGAGACAACAAAAGAGTCTGAAACAAATCACATTCATTTGTTTCAGACTCCTAGGTTACTGCCTGTGTTTCATTAAAATATAAACTCATCTAATTACCTAATTTTCCTTTGAAGTCAACTTAATTTTCCAACGTTTCGGGCGAATACTTTTAAGGTTCAGCCCCGCGATCTCACTCATACATATCATCTTGGAGGTTCACATGTTTCTCCTAAGATATTCACACATTAGGGGGTGCTGAACTTTGTTTTCTGTAAGGAAAGACCACATTTCAGCAACCCTAGTTGAGCAACCATCTTTTGCATTTTTTTCACTGAACTGCAACTGCTCCCTCACCTAGGCTTTGGTCAACACCAGTTTTTGAGATCTCATGACCAGCCTTTTGCGGGTTAACGGACCTAAAACGATTCATGTTGACTTCATCACTTCCGATCGACTAAATTTTCTGTGGTTGAAGCGCATCTCATGTTGGTTCAATCACCCTCTAAAGAAGAAATATTCTGTGTTTGGAACTTTTTTCATGTTGGTTCCGACACCTTCTATCATATCCTCTATTTTGATTAGATCTAGCGGATTTAATACGTTTGAAACTTTAATTATTTTGTTGCTATATTCAATTGTCTAACTCACTAACTGAGTCTTGATCTTTCCTTACACTTACTTTATAACACATCTCCAAGCTTAATGCAACCGTTTTCTCTTGGCAAAATTCACAAATTAGATGGGCTTACTTCCATCTCTTAAATCCTATTGTAGCAATGTTTTGAAGAAAAATAGTAAATTCAAATGCCAATTTGTACATAAAAAGCCTCGTATTCGAATTAAGGAATACGAGACGTATATTATTTAATTACTGAATTTCTATTTTATGAGTTTTACTTTGACCTTCAGTCGTCTTAGGCAAAGTAATTTCTAAAACGCCATCTTCATATTTAGCACCGATCTTCTCATGGTCTACATCAGGAAAATTATATTGACGAGTGAATCTGCCAGAGCTGCGTTCGCTGGAGATCATATTGCCGTCTTTGTCGCTTTGATCACTGAATGATTGACGTTTGGCAGAAACGGTCAATGTGTTGTCTTTGAAGTCGATCGAAATATCTTTCTTGTCAACACCAGGCACATCGATCGCCACGGTATAATCTGTATCAGTTTCTTGCACATCACTACGTAATTCTTTAAAAGAATCACTCATGTTCATAAACGGACGGCCAAAGTTTTTGAAAAATTCATCTCCTGAATCCATCAAATCATTGAAGCGATTAGAAATATCGTTAGCCATAACACCAAAACTTCCTTTCTATAATTGATAATTCGTTACCTACTTTGATGATAGTGTTAGGAATTACCTTCCTTCACTATTAATTTTATACGTTTTTAAAGTAGATGCAAAGAAAAACTACTGGAAAGGTCAAAAAAGGTCAAAATTTTATTGCCGACCGTTAAAGGTCTTTATTTCCTACGTTTAAACCGGGTCCACAAAGAGTTGAAGATCATAAAAACGATCACGATAAACGAAATAATGTAACCGGCAACTCCTAGTTTGAAAATTGCTGGATGCTCAGCGCTGCCTTGAACTAATAATGACGAGCCTAATATCAACGCGGCTAAAATGATCGAGATGACCAGCCTGTCGATTATCTTAGCAAAATTAACAAAAAGAGATTCTTGCCCCTTCAAAGCAATATTGATCTTAGTTTGTCCTGTCGTGAACAAATTGATCAGCTGCTCAATTTTTAACGGGATCTTTGGCACAGATCGCAGTGACTGTGCAAGGTCTAGGGCGCTATCCTCTATTTGGCTTCTCCAGCTGAAGTGGTTGATCAGATATTCTTTGGCAAAGGGACGAACAACATCCATTACTTTCATTTCAGGATCAAGTTCCGCCACAAGCCCTTCTAAAGAAGCAAAAGATTTGACTAAAAGAGTGATTTCCGACTTGGCTTGTAAATTGTTATTTCGACAAAGGCTAATGATCTCAAATAACAAGCTGGGTAAGTCGAGTTGGCCTAAGCCCATTTGTAGATAGGGTTGTAAAAATAATCCCAATTCTTCATAAAATTTTTCTTGGTCTACTTTACCGGTCCGATTACAAATGGAAAGTATCGCCTGACCGATCGACCGTGTATCCTTAGTGTTTAACGCTAAAATAATTTGAATGATCCCGTCGACAATATTGGGCGTTAAGCGGCCCATCATTCCAAAATCAAGATAGGTAATACGATAGTCAGGTAAGTCATCTTGAGCTTTTAAAGTGGTTTTCTTTCCTCTGACCTTACGTTCAAATTGAGTGACGTGGTTTTGATTTTTACTTTCTTGCGGATCAAGTCGCTGAAATAAAATATTGCCCGGATGCGGGTCAGCGTGAAAAAAATTATCTACAAAGACTTGCTTGACAAAGTTTTTAACCAAAACTTGTGCGATTTGTTTACGTTCGGCTTTTTGTTGTTCGGCGTGACGCTCATCTTTACTGTAGGGCTCTTGGATATAATACTTAATACTTTTGCCAGGCATATAACTGGTAACTAGGATCTTTTGTGCTGAGACATCAGCATAAGTCCAAGGAACCGTGATAACACCATCATTATTATTTAATTCATAAAATTCCTGACCGTTTTTGATCTCGATCTCTGTGTTGATCTCTGTAAAAAGAGCATTTTTTATTTCATTAAATATTTCTTCTGGGTCAATTACACCGATCTCTGGGCCGATTTTGGAGATGTTTACTGCTCTCTTAAAGAGTGACATGTCAGTTTCTACTAGGTCTTGAACTTTTGGATGCTGAAATTTGACCACTACAGGAGTTCCATCTTTTAAAAGTGCATGGTGTGTTTGTCCGATCGAGGCAGAAGCAAATGGTTCTTTATCGAATTTGGCAAAAACCGCTTCGATCTCTTTTCCAGTCTGTTCTTTAAAAGTCTTTTCCACTGTAGTATAAGGATCTATTTGAACATTGTCTTGTAGGTGACTGAATTCTTTCGTGTAAGCGGGGGATACCAAGTCTGGACGCGTTGATAAAATTTGGCCGATCTTAATAAAGGTCGGACCAAGCTCCTCAAACCCCAAACGGATCTCAGTCGGATTTGTTTGCCTGACAAAATTTTGGAGCATGTCGTGTTCTCTCATAACATGAACGATCTCAAGTAAGCGTTCGCGCTTCGTTGGTCGCTCTGATTCGTTTTGATCATTTGACATTTTTGTGGTCATAGGAACGCATCCTTTCTAAAAATTACCTCAATGTAATTTTATCATTTTTTGACAAGAAGACCTACAGATCATCTTATAAAAAAATGTGTAGTGACCAGTTATTCTCATATTAAGAAACCTAAAAATTATAAAATACTTACTTTTTTATGTTGTTTACCTGCGAATCATATTGAAAGCTTGCATTTATTATATTACTGAAAAATTAGTTTTTAACAGGGGGGTTTATCTAGAAAAAATAGTTGCAATTCGTGTAAAATGCTGTATAATTTTATAAAAATTATAAAATGGTTAGAAGAAAAGGAGAGTGCGTATGAGTTTTCGAAAAGTGTTTTCTACAGGCGTGGCTGTTGTTGTAGCTGGTTTAGCTTTAACGGCGTGTGGTTCTGGATCGAATTCATCTTCTGGGAAAGACAAACTTGCCGAAAAACAGGTTTTAAACTGGGATGAACCTTCAGAACTTCCAACGATGGATCCTTCTAAGGCTACCGATACTATCAGTTTTGACATGATGAATAATAGTATGGAAGGACTTTATCGGATCGGTAAAAAATCCAAGGTCGAACCGGGGATCGCTAAATCTACCAAAGTTTCAAAAGATGGGCTGACATATACATTCACGTTACGTAAAGATGATAAGTGGTCAAACGGTGATCCGGTAGTAGCTAAAGATTTCGTTTACTCATGGCGGCGGACATTGGATCCAAAAACCGGATCCGAATATGCTTATTTATTTGATGGAATAAAGAATGCTAATGATGTTATGGACGGTAAGAAACCAGGAAGTGCGCTGGGGATAAAAGCTGAAGGAAAACATAAATTAGTGGTTTCTTTAGATAAGGAGATCCCTTACTTCAAGTTATTGATGGGTTTCCCATCATTCTTTCCGCAAAATAAGAATGCAGTGGACAAATATGGTTCTAAATATGGGACGGCTTCTAAGTACATGGTTTATAATGGTCCGTTTAAAATGACTGATTGGACTGGTTCTAATTTAAGCTGGTCATTGGCTAAAAACAGTAATTATTGGGATAAGAAGTCAGTCAAATTGAGCAAGATCAACTTCAAAGTTAATAAAGATACATCAACTGCCTATAATCTCTATCAGTCTAAAAAATTGGACGAAACATTCTTGAGTACTGAACAGGCAAAACAATTGTCAAGCAAACCTGACTATCAAGTCTTGAAGCAGGCAAGGACAAGTTATCTTGAATTTAATCAAACACAAAAAGTTTTCCAAAACAAGAAGATCAGACAGGCTATTTCATACGCTATCGATCGCAAGCAACTCGCAAATAAAGTATTGGGTTCTGGAACAAGAGCCTCACAGGGGATCGTTTCCTTGGGACTTCAATCGTATAAAGGAAAAGACTTTGCTGATGCTGCTAAGACGACTGAAGGTGTAACATATAATAAGAAAAAAGCAAAACAACTTTTAAAAGAAGGCTTGAAAGAAACTGGGCAAGATAAGTTGACCTTTACGTTGTTAGGCGATGATACTGATGTTGTTAAAAAAGTGACAGCCTTTATCCAAAGCCAGTTGGGTGAAAATTTGGGGATCGATGTTAAAGTACAAAACGTACCGTTCAAGACAAGACTGGATCGTGCTAAGACACAACAATTTGATGTCGTAGTTGGTTCATGGGGTGCTGATTTCTCGGATCCGATCAGCTTTATCGATCTATTTACCTCGGATAACTCATATAACGACGGTAAGTGGAAAAACGCAGAATATGATCGCTTAGTCAAGGCATCTAAAACAACGGATGCTGCTGATAAACAGAAACGCTGGGATGACTTAGTCAAAGCATCTAAGATCCTAAGTAAAGATCAAGGTGTAGCACCATTGTATCAATTAAATCAGCCGACTATGGTCAGAGAAAATGTCAAAGGTTTGGTCCAAAACACAGCCGGTGTTGTTAATAATTGGAAAGATACGTATATTGCGCAATAAGATAGTAGGGCATAACGGTCAAGTTGTAGTTAAGCAGATTATTGCAACGTAAGCTCTATTTAAATAAGGGAGAACTCAGAAATGAAGTTTTTGGTTTCTGAATTCTCCTTTTGTATCTTATTCATGAATTTTTATTGGGAAATGAAGATGAAAACAACGAAACTATTTTGTTAGAACTCAGCGTTGAAAGACCTGCTTTGAATTAAATCTTTTTGGCCCCACATTAGTTCTATTTGGGTCCGTTTAATTCTTTTTCGGACCTACATCAGCCCGACGTGAGTCCAATTAAGTTCGTTTTGGCCCCATATCGACTTCACTTGCAACTGATCAGTGTTTTTTGATTTATATCAATTTTGGTACAGGACTAACTTTATAGATCGCTGCGGTAAGTACTTTTTAAATTTTTTCTTCTTATTCGTAATAAATTGGCTTTCTACCGTTAAGAGGCTGTATTTCACGATGGCTATCGGGATAATCATTATGCAGAGCCTCTTTTGAGTCTGGCGAAATGAAATGAGATTCTGTTAAAACTATCCAAGTTATATCTGATTTTAAAGGCGGTGTGGTTAATGAACCGACATAAGTAACATGTGATAAATTGGCGGGCAGCAACAAATTTAAATCTTCACCATGAGCTTGTTCGTTGTAAATAGCAGTCAAGGGCAGTTTTTCAGCGTGTTCTTTATCAACTTGGCATAAGATCGCCAGGACTAAATTAGAGTTGTTTTCACCTTGAAACACTAGATGGATCTCACCGTCAAGTCGCCGTCCGTTTATGGTATGCTCACTTCCGTCATGAAAGTGAAGCCGCTGGAGCTGATATTTTTGTTTTCCGACTACCAATTTTCCAGCGACCAAAAATTGATCTCCATTGGACTGAATTTTTTTAGTTATTCGATCGCCAGGGGTAAAAGCGAAAGTTAGCGGTTGTTGCTTCAAGGGTTTGTTTTCGATTTGAGACAAGTTAATGTCGATGGGTGATTCGAAATTTGAGTAAGATTCCCATAAGTCTTGGGATGCATAGTCTAAGTATTCCATATTATTCCTCTTTTTTATTAAGTTTCTCAGAAAGTCGATACTGAAAATAGTTTACCAAAAATTAATGTATTTCGCATGAAACGTGTAACTTAAATAAAATTGTAGATCTAGCATTTCTTCTGTATTAGTGTGTTACAATTGATACAGTAATTTAGTCGTTATGCATTTCGGAAGTGAGGAAAAATATGACACGCCGGGAAAAAATTTTAGCTTACTTGAAAAGCCATGATAGTTCTGTCTCTTTGGGGCTGACAACTCTTGCTATTTCTGAAGCTTTGGGCTTGGTACGTTCTAATGTTAGTAAAGAATTGAACACATTAGTACGTGAGAATATTTTACAAAAATCAGATGGGCGGCCTGTCCGTTACTTCTTGAGAGTAGAAGATAGGGTAACTCAACAGCAAGTTAGTAAAAAAAGAAAGGAGCTTGGCACAAAGCGTGACCTAGATCGAAAAGTGGTGGATCGTTCAAACTTTGAAGCAAACCAAGGATCCAATGACACTGATTTTTTTGAAACTATGATCGGACGTAATGACAGCTTGAAAAATCAGGTCGAACAGGCAAAAGCCGCGATCTTATACCCTCCACATGGATTAAATGTGTTGATCACAGGGCCTACTGGTTCTGGGAAAACCTATTTTGCAAATGCCATGTATCAGTTTGCTTGGGAAAAAAATGTTTTGTCTCATGAAGGAATCACAGTTTTTAATTGTGCCGATTATGCGCATAACCCCCAATTATTGATGTCCCAATTATTTGGTTACACTAAGGGAGCATTTACTGGCGCAAATGAAGAAAAGGATGGTTTGATCCAGCAATCGGATGGCGGCATGCTGTTTTTGGATGAAGTGCACCGTTTGCCGCCTGAAGGTCAAGAAATGATCTTTTATTTTATGGATCATGGTACCTATAGCAAGATGGGTGAGTCAGGAAAAACGCATCATGCGGATGTTCGCTTGATTTGTGCTACGACGGAAGATCCCGAAAGTTCTTTATTGCAAACTTTTATCAGACGGATACCTATCATGATCAAAATGCCTGCCTTCAAAGAACGGACGATGCGTGAAAGAGTTGCTATGTTGAAACGCCTCCTAACAATAGAGGCAAATCGGATCCAACGAAATATAAGATTAAATGAAGACGTTGTTCAGGCTTTGATAGGTAGTGTCACGTATGGGAACGTCGGTCAGCTGAAATCCAACATCCAACTGGTTTGTGCTCAGGGATTTTTAGGCAGTATTAACAACGAAACAGAAATCAGTTTGGATTTTGACAGCATGGCGACTAGTATCAAGGACGGTTTGCCCCGTTTAGCTTCAGATCGTGAAGAACAACGACAACTAACTAAACTTTTGGATCCAACTATGATAATTCAGCCTGATAATTCTACTATTGCACCGACACCACGAGATAACTATGAACTACCGTATAACTTGTATGAAGTTATCGGTGAAAAAGCACAAGTTTTGCAGGATGAGGGACTTGATCATGCTGCCATCAATAATTTTATTATGACTGACATTAATGTCCACCTGAAGTCGTTTTATAAAAATGCTAAATTTGACCGGACCGAAAAAAGTTTCAATGAGATCATCGATCAAGACATAATCGACGTAACTAATGAGATCGGCCGATTTTTGAAAGCCGAACGCTACGATGTTGGCGAAAATTATCTTTATGGAATGAGTCTGCACATCAGTTCGTTTATCAAACGTGTACAGTCTGGTAAGCCGTTACGCCGAGTCGCTAATAACATTATTTCTATGGTCAATGATTACCCGCGTGAATTTGACCTTGCAAAAAAAGTGAAGAAGATGCTCGAGGAACATTATGGTATGCCTGTGCCAGATTCAGAGTTGTATTACTTGGCAATACTTTTAGCTTCATTAAAAGCTGAACCTGAGATCGGTAAAGTTGGGATCGTAGTGGCCGCCCATGGCAATAGTACCGCTTCTTCGATGGTCCATGTCGTCAAGCAGCTTTTATCTGCTGACAATTTAGAGTCATTTGATATGGCTTTGGAAATGGATCCGCAGTCTGCATTGAAGGGGATCGCGCATAAAGTTAAACGAGTTGATCATGGCAATGGTGTCTTACTGATGGTCGACATGGGTTCTTTAAGTACTTTTAATGGTAAACTTGAGGAAATGACAGGTGCAATGGTTAAAACGATCGATATGGTGACGACTGCAATGGTATTAGAAGCTGCGCGGAAGTCTTCTTTAATAGATAGTGATTTAGACCTGATATATAATGAGCTAACGGATTTTAATGGTTATTCACGTCCTGTTATGAACCAAGAACAAAATGTCGATGGGTTAGAAGTTGGAGATTCAAGACATCGAGCAATTGTTGCTTTGTGTGCGACAGGACAAGGGACTGCCGAAAAAATCAAGAAGATCTTAGACAGCATTTTGGTCGACCATTTGATCGATGATATAGTGGTGATCCCGATCTCAGTCGTCGGAATGAGTCAAACTCTGGAAGGCTTGAAGCGAAATTATCGTATTATTGCAACGACTGGTGTGACACGTCCAAAGATCCCTGTTCCGTTTATCTCTTTAGAGGACCTATTACAAGGCGGCGGTGAAAAGTTTGTTGATATGATCCAGCAGGTGGAAGATATTCCGAAGCAAGAAGATGTACAAGTGGACCTCGAAAAGTCTGAAGATCTAACAGAACAAAAAGCCCAACAGTATCTGGGACAGTATTTTACTTTTATTAACCCGCAAAAATTGATCGGTGTTTTATGGAACTATTGCGACTATATTGCGGAGCGAGTAGATTTTGCGTTTACCAGTTCTTTACGGATCAGCGTTGTAATGCATCTTGCCGGAGCTATTGAACGTTGTTTGACTAACTCGCCGATCACAGCTTCAAGAAAAGAGATGCAAAGCGTTCAAGAGGAAAACCTTTATCAAATAGTGATCCAAGCTAATAAAGTGATCGAGACTACCTTGAACTTAAAACTACCAGAAGAGGAATTGTATTATATTGTAAAATTGTTTGATACAGAAACTGCTCAATAATATACACTAATAACCTGGTACACTAATTTTGTGTATCAGGTTATTTTAGTATCTGCAAAATATATTGTTAAATCAAAGAATGTCAGTGATACACAAAAGTTGGCACGAAAATTGCTTTATGTATTAGTGGATTATTCTGATTCGGTTTTCCTATTATGGTCGTTTTGCTTGCTGAATGAATTTGTTATCATTTTTTACTTTTTATTTGAGCGGCTATCGATTTGCTTAAGGGAACTGACTTAGGATCTCCACAGTATATTTTTAATTTGACTTATTATTAGGTCTTACAATGTGAAGGTGATCAACATGGACGTCCGGTTATTACGCATTGACAGTCGGCTGTTACACGGACAAGTTGCTACTAATTGGGCTAAAGTTTTAAAGGTCGACCGGATCTTAGTTGTTTCGGATCAAGTTGCCCGAGATAACATCCGAAAAACTTTGATCAGGCAGGCCAGTCCTCCCGGTGTCAAAGTTCATGTAATTCCACTGATGAAAATGCTCAGGATATATTTTGATCCGCGCTTTAATAGTTTTAAAGCATTGATCTTGGTGGAAGACCCTCAGAATGCAAAAATTTTAGTTGAAAATGGAGTCCGTGTTAATTTGGTCAACATCGGGGCAGTGAGCTTTAATAGTTCACGTAAGATGGTGACGGATACGATCGCAGTTGGCAAGGACGATATTGACGCATTCACTTGGTTACATGAGCAAGGGATCAAGCTCGATGTCCGTAAGGTTTCCGGAGACACTTCTAAAGATCTCTGGAAGGTCCTGACGGAGAAGGGGTTGGTCGATCGAACTTCAAAGAAAGTTGATCAGTAATAAGTTAAGTTGAAATTTTTTATAACTACTCCGGTTTTCCGGAAAAATTTTATTGTGGGAGGTATACAAAATGGTAGGTATTATCCTCGCGAGTCATGGTAGTTTCGCGGAAGGCATTTTTCAATCTGCTGAAATGATTTTTGGCAAGCAAGAAAATGTCCAAACGGTTACTTTACAGCCGAGTGAAGGTCCGGATGATGTTCATACGAAAATGGAAAAGGCTATTGCCACGTTTGATGACCCAGAACAAGTTTTGTTTTTGATCGATCTTTGGGGCGGTACACCATTTAACCAAGCAAGTAACATCTTTGAAGAACACAAAGACACTTGGGGTATTGTAGCCGGTATGAACTTGCCGATGGTTATTGAGGCCTATGCATCTCGTTTGTCGATGGATTCAGCACAAGAAATTGCTGCTCATATCATTGAAACGGCAAAAGATGGCGTAAAAGTTAAACCAGAATCATTGCAACCAGAGGAAGCCGAAGCACCGGCTGCCGTTGCTGATGATGGTCAGCCTAAAGGTGGTTCTATTCCAGAAGGGACAGTGGTTGGTGACGGCAAGATCAAGTATGTTTTGGCACGTGTTGATTCACGTCTGTTGCATGGACAAGTTGCAACGTCGTGGACGAAGACTACTGCCCCAAATCGGATCATTGTTGTTTCAGACACCGTAGCGCACGATAAGATGCGTAAGAGCATGATCATGCAGGCAGCTCCTCCTGGTGTTAAGGCTAATGTAGTTCCTGTTGAAAAAATGGAGGAAGTTGCTAAAGATCCTCGTTTTGGAAAAACAAAAGCCTTGATCTTGTTTGAAAATCCAGAAGATGCTTTACGTGCTATCCAAGGTGGAATGGATCTTGCTGAGTTAAACATTGGATCGATGTCGCATTCTACTGGAAAAGTGGCCGTTAACAATGTTTTGTCAATGGGACCAGAAGATGTAAAAACCTTTGATGAATTGAAGAAGATCGGCGTGAAGTTTGATTTGCGCAAGGTTCCTTCTGATAAAAGGGGTAACTTTGATGAATTAGTTGAAAAAGCCCGCAAAGAATTAGGCTTGTAAGTTTTGTAAAAAGGAAAAGGAGGGTATTTCATGTCTGCTATTTCGATGATATTAGTAGTGATCGTGGCGTTTTTCGCCGGCATGGAAGGTATCTTGGACGAATGGCAATTTCACCAACCATTGGTGGCATGTACATTGATCGGGTTGGTCACTGGTCATTTGACCGAAGGAATTATGCTAGGCGGTGCATTGCAAATGGTCGCTTTAGGTTGGGCAAACGTTGGTGCTGCTGTTGCTCCTGACGTTGCTTTGGCTTCAATTGCTTCAGCTATTATTTTAGTTCAGGGTGGACAAGGCGTTAAAGGTGTTGGTTCAGCCGTAGCTATTGCTATTCCTTTGGCAGTTGCCGGTTTATTCTTGACAATGATCGTCCGGACCATCACAGTTGCTATTGTTCATTTGATGGATAAGGCAGCTAAAGAAGGCAATTCGAAGATGATCGATTTCTGGCATTACGTATGTATTTGTTTGCAAGGATTACGTATTGCATTGCCTGCAGCTCTTTTGTTAGTTATCCCAGCTTCATCAGTACGTTCAATGTTAGAAGCAATGCCAGATTGGTTGAATGATGGTATGTCAATTGGTGGCGGAATGGTCGTTGCCGTTGGTTATGCAATGGTTATTAATATGATGGCTTCACGAGAAGTTTGGCCGTTCTTCATTATTGGTTTCGTAATTGCTGCCATTTCCGATCTGACCTTGATTGCTATCGGTGCCTTGGGTATCGCACTTGCATTGATGTACTTGACTCTTGATAAGAGTGGGTCAAATAGCGGTGGCGACAATGGTGGTAACAGTAATACTGGCGACCCATTGGGCGACATTCTCGATGATTATTAGAATTGAAGGAGGGAAATACAATGGCTGAACCGGTAGTAAGTGAAAAGAAAATCGTTTTAAGCAAACGTGATCGTTTGAAAGTTGCATGGCGGACACAGTTCCTGCAAGGTTCTTGGAACTACGAGCGTATGCAAAATGGTGGCTGGTGTTATTCAATGATCCCCGCTATCAATAAATTGTATCAGAAAAAAGAGGATCGAGCCGCTGCATATCAACGGCATTTGGAATTCTTTAATACTCATCCATACGTAACTTCACCGATCATTGGTGTTTCGTTGGCTTTGGAAGAAGAACGTGCTAATGGTGCACCGATCGATGATGCTGCTATCCAGGGTGTTAAGGTCGGAATGATGGGACCTTTAGCTGGTGTTGGTGACCCTGTATTTTGGTTTACGATCCGTCCAATGATAGGGGCTTTAGGAGCTTCGCTTGCAATTGGTGGAAACATTATGGGCCCTATCTTGTTCTTTGTTTTATGGAATATTATTCGTTTAGGAACTATCTGGTATACACAAGAATTTGGCTATAAAACAGGTAATGCCATTACTGAAGACTTGTCTGGCGGTCTATTACAAATGATCACCCGTGGAGCTTCTATGATGGGTATGTTTGTTATTGGTGCGTTGATCGAACGGTGGGTCGACATCAAGTTTACTCCGGCTGTTTCGAAGATCCAGCAACAAAAAGGTGCTTACATCGATTGGGATAAATTGCCTTCTGGAAAAGCTGGTATCCACGATGCATTGCAGCAACAAGCTGATGGACGCACTTTAGACAAAGTTAAGGTTACAACTTTGCAAGATAACTTGGACGATTTGATCCCTGGTTTAGTTCCTTTGCTGCTGACATTCCTTTGTATGTGGCTGCTTAAGAAGAACGTTTCCCCAATTGTGATCATTTTAGGTATCTTTATTGTAGGTGTTGTTGGTCACGTTATTGGACTTCTTTAATTTTTGAGTAGGAATATAGTTAATAAGACGGTCTCGTTGCAATTGCACAGTGAGATCGTTTTTGCTATAACCAACAGAGCAGTATTAAACGCAAACAGTTTTGGAGGAATTGATCTATGTTTGGCAAAAAGAAGAAGAGAGAAAATGATCGAGTCAATTCGATGAATACTCAATTAGACCTGGTTATACCAGGTACATCTCACATAGGCCTAAACAGTTATGGACAGATCATGGTTGGTGATAAGGCTTTTGAGTTTTATGACGAGCGTGATCCTAATAATTACGTTCAGATCCCTTGGGAAGAAGTTGATCTGGTCGTAGCCTCAATTTATTTTGGCGGTAAGTGGATTCCACGATACGGCTTTCAAACCAAGAAGAATGGTATGCTAAATTTTTCTTCTAAAAATCCTAAGAAAGTATTACGGGCTGTGCGACTTTATATTGCCCCTGAGCGGATCGTTCGTTCGTTGACCTTCTTTCAGGTTTTAAAACGAGGAGTTAAAACCATGTTTACGAAAAAAGATGAACTTTAGTAGTTTTTAATTAGATGCAGAACTAGATTGCTGACGTGGCAGTCTAGTTTTTTTGTAGCGTAAAATTAAATAATTAATATGCATTCTCGCTTTAATACTTGCGTAAAGTTTTCATATATATTTGTTGTTACTTTTGTGTGAAACCGGTATTTTAAAAAAGATCAAAAAAGTTGTTGACGCCGACTTGTTTTGGCGGTATATTATTAAACGTTGTCGCAAGGAGAGAATTGCTGCAATGCTTTAGTTAAAAAAGTTGTTGACTTTCTTATTGATAGTTGATATACTTTAAAAGTTGTCGTTTCAAGTAATTAATGATTGCTTTAGATAGTCAGCTGTATAAATTAAATTAAATAATTCTTGACAGGAAATTAATATTTTGATATCATACAGTTGTTACGGAGAACAACAAGTAATAAGTAAGTAGATCTTTGAAAACTGAACAAAGTTTCGACAAATCAAATGTGTGAGGTCGCTTATCCTAGTGATAAGTGCAAACAACATTTGCGAAGTCAATTCGCTAGTAAAATTTATGAGTCACAAACTTTAAAATGAGAGTTTGATCCTGGCTCAGGACGAACGCTGGCGGCGTGCCTAATACATGCAAGTCGAACGCAAACTGCCGACATTGAATGCTTGCATTCAGCGTTGGCAGGGCGAGTGGCGAACGGGTGAGTAACACGTGGGCAATCTGCCCAAAAGTGGGGGATAACACTTGGAAACAGGTGCTAATACCGCATCGACCGGCTGACCGCATGGTCGGCCGGGTAAAGACGGCTTTTAGCTGTCGCTTTTGGATGAGCCCGCGGCGTATTAACTAGTTGGTAAGGTAACGGCTTACCAAGGTGATGATACGTAGCCGAACTGAGAGGTTGATCGGCCACATTGGGACTGAGACACGGCCCAAACTCCTACGGGAGGCAGCAGTAGGGAATCTTCCACAATGGACGCAAGTCTGATGGAGCAACGCCGCGCGTATGAAGAAGGTCTTCGGATCGTAAAATACTGTTGTCAGAGAAGAACACGGGATAAAGTAACTGTTGTCCCGCTGACGGTATCTGACCAGCAAGTCACGGCTAACTACGTGCCAGCAGCCGCGGTAATACGTAGGTGGCAAGCGTTGTCCGGATTTATTGGGCGTAAAGGGAACGCAGGCGGTCTTTTAAGTCTGATGTGAAAGCCTTCGGCTTAACCGGAGAAGTGCATTGGAAACTGGGAGACTTGAGTGCAGAAGAGGAGAGTGGAACTCCATGTGTAGCGGTGAAATGCGTAGATATATGGAAGAACACCAGTGGCGAAAGCGGCTCTCTGGTCTGTAACTGACGCTGAGGTTCGAAAGCGTGGGGAGCGAACAGGATTAGATACCCTGGTAGTCCACGCTGTAAACGCTGAATGCTAGGTGTTGGAGGGTTTCCGCCCTTCGGTGCCGCAGCTAACGCACTAAGCATTCCGCCTGGGGAGTACGATCGCAAGATTGAAACTCAAAGGAATTGACGGGGGCCCGCACAAGCGGTGGAGCATGTGGTTTAATTCGAAGCAACGCGAAGAACCTTACCAGGTCTTGACGTCTTTTGACCATCTGAGAGATCAGCATTTCCCTTCGGGGACAAAATGACAGGTGGTGCATGGCTGTCGTCAGCTCGTGTCGTGAGATGTTGGGTTAAGTCCCGCAACGAGCGCAACCCTTATTGTCAGTTGCCAGCATTCAGTTGGGCACTCTGGCGAGACTGCCGGTGACAAACCGGAGGAAGGTGGGGATGACGTCAAGTCATCATGCCCCTTATGACCTGGGCTACACACGTGCTACAATGGACGATACAACGAGTCGCGAGACCGCGAGGTTCAGCTAATCTCTGAAAGTCGTTCTCAGTTCGGATCGTAGGCTGCAACTCGCCTACGTGAAGTCGGAATCGCTAGTAATCGCGGATCAGCATGCCGCGGTGAATACGTTCCCGGGCCTTGTACACACCGCCCGTCACACCATGAGAGTTTGTAACACCCAAAGCCGGTGCGGTAACCAGTTGGAGCCAGCCGTCTAAGGTGGGACAGATGATTGGGGTGAAGTCGTAACAAGGTAGCCGTAGGAGAACCTGCGGCTGGATCACCTCCTTTCTAAGGAAAAATTACGGAAACTCACACGATTTGTACAGAAACTTTGTTTGGTTTTGAGAGGTCTACTCTCAGATCCGTTCTTTGAAAACTGAATAACATTTATTTCTTGATCAATAATTTTATTAAACCGAGAACACCGCGTTTGAAAGAGTTTCAAACAAGAATTCAAAAATGAAGTAGTAAACGCAAACTCATGACCCATTTATCTACGATAAATGTCAGGTCAAGTTAGGAAGGGCGCATGGTGGATGCCTTGGCACTAGGAGTCGATGAAGGACGTGACTAACTGCGATATGCTTCGGGAAGCTGTAAGTAAGCAATGACCCGGAGATCTCCGAATGGGGCAACCCGATGACTGTAACGAGTCATGATCGCTGGCTGAATACATAGGTCAGGCGAGGACAGACGCAGGGAACTGAAACATCTAAGTACCTGCAGGAACAGAAAGAAAGATCGATCCCCTTAGTAGCGGCGAGCGAACGGGGGACAGCCCAAACCAAGAAGCTTGCTTCTTGGGGTTGTAGGACTGGACATTTGAGTTAGCAAGAAGCACTGTAGCTGAACGACTTGGGAAAGCCGGCGAGACAGGGTGACAGCCCCGTAAGCGAAACAGTCCTTCCTCAGTCCAGGATCCTGAGTACGGCGGAGCACGTGAAACTCCGTCGGAATCCGGGAGGACCATCTCCCAAGGCTAAATACTACCTAGTGACCGATAGTGGACCAGTACCGTGAGGGAAAGGTGAAAAGCACCCCGGGAGGGGAGTGAAACAGTTCCTGAAACCATGTGCCTACAATTAGTCAGAGCCCGTTAAGGGGTGATGGCGTGCCTTTTGTAGAATGAACCGGCGAGTTACGTTAACGTGCCAGGTTAAGGTGGAAAGACCGGAGCCGCAGCGAAAGCGAGTCTGAACAGGGCGAATGAGTACGTTGACGTAGACCCGAAACCAAGTGACCTACCCATGTCCAGGTTGAAAGTGCGGTAAAACGCACCGGAGGACCGAACCCGTGTATGTTGAAAAATGCTGGGATGAGGTGTGGGTAGCGGTGAAATTCCAAACGAACTTGGAGATAGCTGGTTCTCTCCGAAATAGCTTTAGGGCTAGCCTCGGGAGTTAAGGATCGTGGAGGTAGAGCACTGTTTGGACTAGGGGCCCGTCTGGGGTTACTGAATTCAGATAAACTCCGAATGCCACTGATCTTGTCCCGGGAGTCAGACTGCGAGTGATAAGATCCGTAGTCGAAAGGGAAACAGCCCAGACCACCAATCAAGGTCCCTAAATATGTGTTAAGTGGAAAAGGATGTGGGATCGCACAGACAACTAGGATGTTGGCTCAGAAGCAGCCACCATTCAAAGAGTGCGTAATAGCTCACTAGTCGAGTGATCCTGCGCCGAAAATGTAACGGGGCTAAACACATTACCGAAATTGTGGATCCGACCGTCAGGTCGGGTGATAGGAGAGCGTTCTAAGGGCGACGAAGCCGGACCGTGAGGACCGGTGGAGCGCTTAGAAGTGAGAATGCCGGTATGAGTAGCGCAAGGTCAGTGAGAATCTGACCCACCGTAAGACTAAGGTTTCCTGGGGAAGGCTCGTCCTCCCAGGGTCAGTCGGGACCTAAGCCGAGGCCGCAAGGCGTAGGCGATGGGCAACAGGTGGAGATTCCTGTACTGGACCGGTCTGTTTGAGCGATGGAGGGACGCAGGAGGCTAACGGAGCGTGCAGCTGGAAGTGCACGTCCAAGCAGCGAGTTGCAGGACGAGTCAAATGCTTGTCCTGGCGGAAGATGAGCTGTGATGGGGAGCGAAATTTAAGTAGCGAAGGAAGTCAGGTCACACTGCCGAGAAAAGCTCCTAGCAAGGATCGGTCCACCCGTACCGCAAACCGACACAGGTAGTCGAGGAGAGTATCCTCAGGTGAGCGAGTGAACTCTCGTTAAGGAACTCGGCAAAATGACCCCGTAACTTCGGGAGAAGGGGTGCTGGTCTGACGACCAGCCGCAGTGAATAGGCCCAGGCGACTGTTTATCAAAAACACAGGTTTCTGCAAAATCGTAAGATGATGTATAGGGGCTGACGCCTGCCCGGTGCTGGAAGGTTAAGAGGATGAGTCAGCGTGAGCGAAGCTCAGAATCGAAGCCCCAGTAAACGGCGGCCGTAACTATAACGGTCCTAAGGTAGCGAAATTCCTTGTCGGGTAAGTTCCGACCCGCACGAAAGGCGTAACGATCTGGGCACTGTCTCAACGAGAGACTCGGTGAAATTATAATACCCGTGAAGATGCGGGTTACCCGCGACAGGACGGAAAGACCCCATGGAGCTTTACTGTAGCTTGATATTGGGTGTTGGTGCAACTTGTACAGGATAGGTAGGAGCCGTAGAACACGGGACGCTAGTCTCGTGGGAGGCAGTGGTGGGATACTACCCTCGTTGTATGAACACTCTAACCCGCGCCGGTTGATCCCGGCGGGAGACAGTGTCTGGTAGGCAGTTTGACTGGGGCGGTCGCCTCCCAAAAGGTAACGGAGGCGCCCAAAGGTTCCCTCAGAATGGTTGGAAATCATTCGCAGAGTGTAAAGGCAGAAGGGAGCTTGACTGTGAGACTGACAAGTCGAGCAGGGACGAAAGTCGGGCTTAGTGATCCGGTGGTCCCGCATGGAAGGGCCATCGCTCAACGGATAAAAGCTACCCTGGGGATAACAGGCTTATCTCCCCCAAGAGTCCACATCGACGGGGAGGTTTGGCACCTCGATGTCGGCTCATCGCATCCTGGGGCTGTAGTCGGTCCCAAGGGTTGGGCTGTTCGCCCATTAAAGCGGTACGCGAGCTGGGTTCAGAACGTCGTGAGACAGTTCGGTCCCTATCCGTCGCGGGCGTAGGAAATTTGCGAGGATCTGTCCTTAGTACGAGAGGACCGGGATGGACACACCGCTGGTGTACCAGTTGTCTTGCCCAAGGCAGCGCTGGGTAGCTAAGTGTGGTCGAGATAAACGCTGAAAGCATCTAAGTGCGAAACTCACCTCAAGATCAGATTTCCCATTCCTTTCTGGAAGTAAGACCCCTGAGAGATGATCAGGTAGATAGGATGGCAGTGGAAGTGCCGCGAGGCATGGAGCGGACCATTACTAATCGGTCGAGGACTTGACCACAGAGTGGCGCAGGACTCGGTAAAAGCAGCGAGCAAGGATGAATGTTAGTCAGTTTTGAGGGAGCGGATCTCTCAAAGAAAGAAATACGAGTGCGGTGGTGCGGGCACGAAGGCTACACCTGTTCCCATGCCGAACACAGCAGTTAAGCTTCGTCACGCCGAGAGTAGTTGGGGGATCGCCCCCTGTGAGGGTAGGTAGCTGCCGCGCATTATTAGGTCATTCCTTTTTTTAGGGATGGCCTTTTTTAGTGGTTTAATATTTGATTTTAAATTTTTAACAGTCCGGACTTTTTTATTAAAATTGGCGTTATCTTAAATTTTGGATAACCGGATTCTCGATATTCAAGAGATTTATAACAAAATTTTTGACGATGTTGCGTATATCTCGCCTTTATTGTAAGATTTGAGAAGTGGTGGCATTCCTCTCTTTTTAATAAAAGGAAGCCCCCTGATAATTAGTTCAAGAAAAAAGCAACTATTATTCCGAAAATTAACTACATATAGAACCTATAAAGTAAGTTTCAACTATGTGAGATTAAATAAAACATAGTACTGTTGGATCTGCTCAACAACGCAAAAAGTGTAACCAAGTAATGATCTGTGGCTTTTTGTTAGTTATATTGTTTAAAATACGTTAATATTAGTAAAGAAAGTGATAAATAGAAAGGTGATGGAAGATCGATACATGAAATCAAGAATGGAACTTAAGCAAGAAGCAAAGGGTCTTTTGAAAGGACATTGGGGTAAAGCCATTGGCTTAAATATTCTACAGATCTTACCCATTTTTTTGGTTATTTTTATCGTAGCTGCGGTTTTTGTAATAGTCTTTGCGTCTTTATCTCAAAGTCCGGATGGTAGTTTCGCCGATGGAGTTGCTACAGGAGCTGCAAATGGCGAGAGTAGGACATCTTTTTTTACCAATATTTCTTCTTCTTTGATCGAAACACTTTTCATGGTTGGTGTTAATTTCACTTTATTGGATTGGTTACGCACCAAAAATTCAGATTTCAGCGTTGTGCGGGGGATCTTTAGTGTTTTTACTAAAAGAGATTTCTTGCCGGTAGTGGTTTTGTGGATCATTCAAGGCTTATTTGAATTTTTCTGGACATTGCTTTTCATTATCCCAGGGATCATTAAGTCATATGCATATTCACAGACTTACTATATTTACAAGGATATTGCAGACGATGGCGGCGATGAAGATTTAAATTATTTAGATTATGTGACCAAGAGCCGCCAGTTAATGAGAGGTCACAAATTTGAATTCTTCGTTTTACAACTAAGTTTTATAGGGTGGGATCTTTTAACTATATTGACGCTTGGAATTGGACAAATTTGGTTGATCCCATATAAGAATGCAACATACATGGCCTATTATCGTTCCTTAGCCGGCAATCAATTTAAAAAAGATGTATCCCCTGATACAGATAATGATGCTTATTTTGAAGCATAACAACTGGACAGCAAAAACGAACTCAATTAGCAGGGTAAGTAAATTTACCAGCTAGTTGAGTTTTTGACTTTGAGTTACTCTGAATAAGAGTGTTCTAAAAATTTAAGTAGAAATAAAAAAATTAACTTGCTAAAGAGCGGCAAAATGCCTAATGTATTAATTAAGATAATAAATAATTAAGGATGATCAAAATGGAGAAAGCTGGAATTTTTCATGATGCACAAGGCGCCATGCTTTTTGAAAGTGGTGTAAATGCCATCACGCTTCGTTTTAAAAGTAAACACGATGATGTAGCCAGGGCAGAATTGTTATATAGTGATCTGTATGCTGAGACAGATCCCGAGAACGGTTGGCACCCGGATGTGGCAGGAATGAAAGTTGTGTTGAAGAGTAGTGAGACAGATTATTGGAGTGTTACTGTCCAATTGCCTAAGACCCGCAGGTTAAAGTATGCTTTTCATTTGGTAGCATCCACTGGTGAAGAATACATTTATGACTCGCTTAAGATAGAGCTTTTTACGGCTGACAGTTTAACACATAGTACACCATTTATTGTGCCATATTCATATCCAAATGAAGCTTTTAAGCAGCCAGCCTGGATCCAAAATACTTTATGGTATCACATACTTGTAGATCGGTTTGCTAATGGTGATCCGCATTCTGATCCAGATGATGTAGTTGAATGGAGAACAAAAGAACCATCAGATACAAATTTTTTTGGAGGAGACCTCCAAGGGATCAAGGATCATTTAGAGCATCTTGGAACGTTAGGAGTAAATGGTTTGATTTTAAGCCCGATTTTTGCGGCTTTCTCTAACCATAAATATGACGCAGTTGATCCATATAGTATTGACCCTTATTTTGGTAGGAAAGAAAATTTTAGGAGTTTAGTTGAAGAAGTTCACGAACATGGGATACATATTGTTTTAGAAATAGTGTTGGATCACCTAATGGATTTTTCTCTTCAATGGCAAGATGTTAAACAAAAGGGGGAAGAGTCTGCATTTTTTAATTGGTTTTTGATAGACTCACTACCTTTAGAATATACACCAACTGATGAGCCAAGTTTTTCAACTGATATATCCTATCGTGTTAAAGGTAATGACCCACATCAGCCTAAACTTAACTTGCATAATGTAGAAGTTCGCCAGTACCTGTTTGATTTAGTTAAATATTGGATCACTACTTTTGATATTGATGGCTTCAAAGTCCTGAACTTACAGGAAATGGATGCAAGTTTTTTAAACGAATTAATAAAGATCATTAAAAAAATCAAACCAAGTTTTTGTTTAATGAGTGAAACTAATAGTCAAGCGCCTGCTTTGCTCAATGGTTCGCTTTTAGATACAGCTGTAAATAGAGATGTAATTCAGATTTTAAATGACTACTTCGTCCAGAAAAAAATAAATGTGTCCGAAATGGTCACTGCACTAAATGACAATATGATGGAATATAAAGAGGCAAGCAACAAATCACTGTTGCTTCAATTTGACGGGCCTAATTCGCCGCGTTTAATGTCATTGTGTGAAGAAGACGGACAATTAGCCCGTTTATTACTTGCTTTTGTTTATTTGCTACCATTATCTCCTAGCCTATACTATGGCACTGAATTTGGGTTAAAGGGTGGTCAAGTTCCTGCTAATCGTGAATGTATGCCCTGGAAAGCTAGCGAACAAGATCAAACGATGTTTCGTTTCGTAAAGTTGCTCGGTGAGTTTCGCAATAAAAACAATTTGATTTTAAATGAAGGCAGTTTTAATTGGGTGCAAGTCAGCAATAAGAAAGATTACTTGAGCTTTACTCGGGGTTCAAATGGCAAACGTATTTTTGCGTTATTTAACGTTGGTTATGGCAGTATCAAGTTTATTTTTCCACCTAAAGCAAAACTGATCCTTAGCCAAAATTTGATCAAGGATCAAAATCGGATCGGACATAATGGTTTTGTGATCGTTGAAGCATAAAAAATACTTATAGTAAAAAAGAAGCGGAAAACCGCTTCTTTTTTGTTTGTTGCTTGATCAAATTTAATCGCAAGAGTCAATTCAAACAACTCTTTCTAAGGCTTATTAAGGATGAATATAAGTGTATTGGCTGGCATTAGAGATCGTTTGATAGTTAGGACCGCCTGGGTTAGAAAAGCCCATGCCGCCTTGAGAAATAGTAACGGTATTGCCGCTGACACTTTCTACATAAGCAACGTGTCCGGCGGAACCATCAGCTGTCCATTGACCACCAACTGACTGACCAGGATGGAAGACAACTAATGAACCGGCTGTTGGTTGGTTATTAACTGCAAATCCTTGTGAGCGTGCAGATGAATCCCAATTTCCGCCGTTGCCCCAGTAATTGCCAGCCCAACTTGCTCTATTTTTAGCAAACCACGTACATTGACCATAAGCATAGGTATTGCCGGCAACGTTAGTAGCTTGTCCATGTTGCTGATCAGGTTTAGCAGCAGGAGTAGTTTGAGTGTTATTGCTGCTGTTACTTGCTGATTGCTGTGGCTTAGAAGCTACATTAGTAGTTGAATTATGGCTTTGTTGAACATTGTTATTCGATGCTGATGTGTTAGGTTGCTTTTGAGTGTTTTGCTGTTTATTACCAGCATTTTGAGCAGGTTTTGCAGCCGAAGGATCCTTCGCTGGATCATTGATCGTCAAAGACTGGCCAACTTGCAAAGCTGACGATGATAAAGCATTTGCCTCACGAATAGAAGCAACCGTGACACCATAATCGTTAGCAATTGTAAAGAGTGATTCACCGCTCTTTACTGAATGTGATGAATGGTTAGCTGAGACCTTAGATTGAGCCTGGGCGTTATTTTGAACGGCATTGGTCTTAACAGGTTGAGCTTCTTGTTGCGACTGATCACTGTTTGAACTAGCTTGAGTCTTGGCAGGCTGAGCTTCTTGTTGCGACTGAGCACTGCTTGAACTAGCTTGAGTCTTGGTAGGCTGAGCTTCTTGTTGCGACTGAGCACTGCTTGAACTAGCTTGGGTCTTGGCAGGGTGAGCTTCTTGTTGCGACTGAGCACTGCTTGAACTAGCTTGAGCCTTAGTAGGTTGAGCTTCTTGTTGCGACTGACTATTACTTTGGCTAGCTTGTATCTTTTGCTGTGGAGCTGCTTTTGCTTCAGCTTGTGGAGCTTCAGCCCTTTTGGCAACTGGAGTTTCTTGTTTAGACTCCTCCTGTTGCACATTTTCAGTTTCAACTTGCTTAGAAGGCTGTACAGCTTTTTGAGACTGTTGTGGCTGAACACTTGGTGCACTTCCCTTAGCCGGAGTCACTGGAGTAGCTTTTTTGGCTTCAGTGGATGCCTGTTGTGCCCTTGCCTGTTTAGGAGCAGGAGTTGCAGCTTTGACAGCAGTCCCTTCAATTTTAAGTGTCTGCCCAGGTACGATCACGCTGTTAGTTCCTAAGGCATTTAATGAACGAATGTGATCAACGGAAGTACTGTACTTTTGAGCGATAGACCAAAGAGAATCGCCAGCTTTTACTTCATATGTAGAAGTTGCATTTGGCGTTTTTTCCTTAGGAGCTGCTTTAGTAGTTGCTTTTGCAGCTTTGTCAGGAATTTGAATAGTATGGCCTTTAAAAATCAAATGTGACTCTGAATCAACATGGTTTAATTCCTCGATCGACTTGATCGAAACCCCATACTTCTGAGACAGACCCCAAACAGTATCGTTTTGGGTCACCTTGTGTGTAGTATTGGCTGAGACTGTATTACCGCCAGCGAGAAATAAACCAGCGAGTCCTACAGTACCCAGTATCAATTTTTGCGATTTTTGTTCCAAATATTGTCACTCCCTATCTTTTTTTCTAATTTGTTCTTACAACTGAATGATTATATTCTAACTCATTAACGTATGAGTGCAAGGAAATAGCTCCTAATCTTTAAATTAGAGAACAATTCCGTCACACACTTAAATTATACCTTATTTTTGACAAAATAAAAAGCCATCCAATTTGGATGACTTTTCTATAATTATTAGTTTTGGTGGATAAATTGTACACCGGATGCACTAACAGTCTGAGTATTAGGGCCGCCAGGATTTGAGAAGCCTGTGCCGCCTTGCTGGATCGTTACTGAATTACCACTTACACCAGTAACATAAGCAACGTGACCTGCACCTGGAGCAGCTACCCAGTCGTATGCTCCGGAGCCGACTCCGTGAACCGTTTGGCCACCGCCAAATACAGCAATTGAGCCAACAGAAGGTGTGCTATTTACTGTGAAACCAGCACTTCTAGCAGAACTAGCCCAGTTTTGACCATTACCCCAATTATTTCCAGCCCAGTTAGCTACATTCTTAACATACCATGTGCATTGTCCGTATGGGTAGGTATTAGCACTGCTGCTGTTGCTAGCAGCCTTCTTTTGCTGTGTTGGTTGTTGTTGAGTTTGAGTCTTTTGAACCTGTTGTTTTGGTGCTTGATAATTTGAACGGTCCGAAACATTAGGAGTACTATTGTTACTTTGAGCAGCAGGTTGCGCAGCTTTAGGCTGAGCTTGAACTTTTTGTTGTGGCTGAGTCTTAGGCTGAGCTTGTGACTTTTGCTGCTGTTGCTGACTTTGAACGTTGTTATTATTTTGTGAACGAACTTGAGCGGCTTGAGCCTGTTGCTTAGCAGCGTTAGGATCCTTAGTAGGATTATTGATAACCAATGATTGTCCGATCTTAACTGCAGCGTTATTCAACGCATTTGCTTGCCGGATAGAATCAACTGAAACACCGTACTTATTTGCAATAGTGAACAATGATTCACCTGAAACAACCGAATGGTTTACATGATTAGCAGCAACTTGCGGTTGAGCTTTAGGTTGCTGATCCTGTTTTTGTGGCTGAGCAGGTTTCTGAGCTTGAACTGGCTGTTGCACCTGTTTTTGCGGTTGTGCCTGTTGTTGAGGTTTAGCTTGTTGCTGTGGCTGAACCTGCTTTTGCGGCTGTACAGCTGGTTTAGCTGGTTGGGCAACTGCCGTACCAACGACCTTTAATGTTTGGCCTGGTTGAAGAGCTGAAGAGCTCAAGTTATTCAGTGCCATTAACTTTCCAACACTGATCTTGTGGGCTTGTGCGATCGTCCAAAGTGAGTCGCCGGCTTTTACAGAGTATGTAGAAGTTTTGGCTGTTTGTTTTGGAGTAGTTGCCTTAGCAGGTTTAGCCTTAGCGTTTTTTTCAGGGATCTGAATATCTTGTCCAGGATAAATCATATGAGAATTTGAGCTAATATGATTTAACTGTTCAATAGATTGAACGGCTACACCGTATTTTTGTGAGAGACCCCACACTGTATCGTTATTTGCTACTTTATGAGTTGAGTTAGCTGAAACACTTGTAGTACCAGCTAAGAATAAACTAGCTGCACCGACAGTACCAACTAACAATGATTTTGTTGAATGATTCAATGTCTTCACTCCTGATTAATTTGTAATTTTAGTATTTGTTTGATTTCTACAACTGAATGATTTTATTATAACACCTAATTATTGCAGTCCAATTCAAATGAGTTTACAAAATGGTATAGTCCTGTAACAAAATTGCTGAAAGGTTGATATGTTGGTACTCTATAGAATTTTTTAAATTTAAATTTGACGAAGTGATTTTCAATATTTACTTGGAACAAGTATATTTTAATGTTTGAAGTGCTTTTTTATCTACAATGTTACAAAAAGATTACTCAATTTTTAAGAGGTTAAACATTGAGAGTACTTACCGGTATTCAAAAAAATTAACCGGCGGGAATTTTTTTGGTTAGGTTGTATTACAAAAATGTTTCTTAAAATTACATATGTGTTACAGAAATTTGGAGGAAAGTTTCTAAAACATGCTGTTAAAATACTATGAAATCGGCAACCGCTATTTAAGTCATTGAATCTAGTATTACAAATTTCTAAAGCAAAAGTGGTATAATGAAGTTCCTTGGCAGGGGCACTATACAGTTAGTCTTTATGAAAAACAGTGGGGTTTATTATTCCCGCTGTTTCTTTTTTTGTTTATTGATGGAGGAAGTTGTAGTGAGTACTAAAATGGATAGAATTAAGAAAATAACTAAACAGATCGAACGTGACCCACAAAATCAAGATTATACAAGTAGAGGTATTGGGCCATTATTTTTAGCAGATCCACGTGCCAAAATATTGATCGTTGGTCAGGCACCAGGACGAGTTGCCGAAAAAACAAGGTTGACTTGGAATGATCGTAGTGGGGATCTCTTGCGTGAATGGATGGGTGTTTCACGTGAAGAATTTTATCATTCTGGCTTGATCGGTATAATACCGATGGATTTTTACTTTCCAGGAGTGGGGAAGGGCGGGGATATGCCGCCACGTCCGGGATTTGCTCAAAAATGGCATGGTCCACTGAGGGAAACCATGCCTGAAGTTGAGCTGACCTTGTTGGTTGGCAGTTATGCTTGTCGCTATTATCTTGATCTAAAGAAAAGCGCTCGTTTGGCGGATGTTGTTCATGACTACCAAAATTATTTACCAACGTATTTGCCGTTGGTCCATCCATCACCACGCAACAAACGCTGGCTGAAAAATAACCCGTGGTTCGAGACAAAAGTGATCCCTAACCTCCAGAAACGCGTTGCCAGACTATTGAGACGTTAAAGTTCAGTTTCTGCTAGGATATTTTGATAAGCCTGATAAGTTTGGTCGTCAAAACAAATGATTTTAACGCTAAGAGAAAAACTTAAATCAGCCAGTGTCCGAATTGCGATCAGTGCGGCCTGGTTTAGTGGGAAACCATATATTCCAGTACTTATGGAAGGAAAGGCAATACTTTGACAATTGTGTTTTAAAGCTTCTTTCACACAATTTTTGTAGCAGTTTGCCAGTAATTGTTCTTCGTTATTGTTTCCACCATGCCAAACCGGTCCCGGAGTATGGATAATATAGTGGGCAGGTAGATCAAATCCAGGTGTCGTTTTAGCCTCACCAGTCAGACAACCGCCTAATTTCCTACAAGCTTCATCTAGTTTAGGGCCAGCTGCATGGTGTATCGCGCCATCGACACCACCACCGCCACGCAGACTTGTGTTAGCCGCATTAACTATTGCATCGACCATTTGAGTAGTTATATCTCCTTTGATAATTGTAATGTTAGTCATTTGATTCACTTCCACATATATTTTTACATTTAGTATAAAAAATTGTTGTCTATAAAACAAAGAAAACGCTATGTGGTAGTCTCTAAAAGAGATGACATAGCGTTTTTATTATTGATTATTTTTGATCAGTTACGGATAAGTTTAGCCGGGCAACACTTCTGAGAATCATTAAACCTAAGATCACCTCGATCGGAAACATGATCAAATTTTTAGGGCCACGAACCGCGATCAAGGCTGCCCAGGGAGCTTGGTATAAAACATGGATCCACAAAGTGTTGAAGAAGATATTAGTAACTAATGTTTGTACGGCCTCATACAGAACTAAGCGCTGCCAGGTTATTTTTTGGTTGTGTAAGAATAAACCTGTGATCACTCCAGAAATAAAGGCGGTCAATGTAAAGCCGATAAAAAATTGAGAACTCGTTGCTAGTAAGGTATTTGCAATTAGGTCATCCAAGATCTTAGCAACACCGCCAAGCCATGGACCCAAGAAATAGCCTAACAACATGGTGCCAATGAAGCCAAAGCTTATTTTGACTAGCGATTCCGAACCAACAGCCAACTTTCCTAAAATTACGTTTAAAGCGATCAAAAAAGCAGCTAATGATAAGGTCCGTGTAGTTAGTTTTGGACTTCTCCAAGATAGCATCGTCATAATAAACATCTCCCTAGATTATATTAGGTTGCGCTAAACTAGCTTAATTTGCTGCAAACCTTATTAAGGGGGAGACAAGCACCGAGAATATTAAATTTTTGGTGAATGCGGAAAAATAGCGCGAACCTATGACGGAGGTCCTTCTGTCGATGTTCACATTCCGTTCCATCGACCCTTGACGTTACAATCCCTACCCCTAACTGTTTAAATATAGCACAGACTATTATAAAATACTAGCAGCTAAGCTTACAAAAAGTAAGATAATTTCTAAAGGTGATTTAAAGGCGCCATAAATTACAACAAGATCCTTGATATTTATATTGTGGAAGTAAGCAAGTCAAATATTAGTTATGAGCCGTGCTGACCTTTTGTTTTAAGATCGCGCCGCCATAGAGTAAGGCTTCGATCACAGTGATGAAAAAGCTGACTGGCCAGTCGGTGACAAAACTAAGATATAATCCTAACCAGACTCCCACTAAAACAAAACAGAAGGTTAAGGCAATCATTTTATTTAATGAATGAACGAAATATTTTGCAGCCTGCGCTGGGATAGTCAATAAGACGAAAATTAATAATGAACCTACTATCTGAGCTGTAATACTGATCGTTAGAGCTAATAAAACCAAGAAAATGATCGAGATCAGTTGATTAAAACGCTGGTTGTATTCCGCCCCTTGAGAATCGAAGGAATTATAGGCAAGCGGACGAAATAACAAGGCGACGATCAACAATAAAACAATACTTAATAGGACTAAGGTGAGCAGGTTGGACCTGTCGATCCCGACAATACTGCCGAAAAGAATGCTCGTAGCATAACTCGATTGTTTTTGAGAGAGTGACAGAAATAAGATCCCCAACCCTAAAAAAAGGCCTGAAAAAACACTGATCGATGCTTCACGACGACCAACTTTTTCACCAGATAACCCGATAAATAAACCACTGGCACAAGTAAATAACAGCATACCAAATAAAGGCGGGATCCCCGCAAATACACCGAAGGAGGCTCCAGAAAAGCCGATTTCAGATAGTGTGTGAGTGAAAAAGGAGGTTTGCCGTGCGACAACGAAAACTCCCATGAATGCACAGATCAAAGCGATAAAAATACCGGCAATAAACGCATAACGCATAAAATTATATTCCAGCATTACTTAGTAACCTCCTTTTGACTTAAACTAGCAGTTTGAGACTGTAATTTTAGTTCAAAGTCGCCATATTTTTCGATCAATTCCGGATCATGGGTAATAAAGAGTACGGTTAGATCCCTGGCGCGCATGATGGATTTTAACATTTGCAATAAAAAGTTTTTGGATTCGGTATCTAAGCTGGCCGTTGCTTCATCCAGTATCAAAAGCTCCGGATCAGAGCACAAAGCTTGCGCTAGATACGCTCGTTGCTTTTCACCGCCGGAAGCGTGACCTAGTGGTTGAGACGCTATCTTGGCCAGCTTAGTCTCTTCCAAGATACCCTCGACTTTGGTCTTCATTTGCTTAGAATTCCAGGGTAAAAATCTTTTCTTGAGTCCAAATGATACAAAATCGCGGATACATAAGGGGTAATCATCATCGATATTGCGTAATTGTGGAACGTATTGGATCTTGTTGCGGCCGATTTTTGCTTGAACATGTTGAGTGCGATGATGACCCAAGTCCTCAAGGATGTGCTTGATAAGAGTTGTTTTACCTACACCATTTTCACCTGTGATACACGTTAATTTGTTTTTTGGAAACGAAAAATTAAGGTCGGAGAATAAAAGACGGTCAGGGATCCTGAGGTCTAAATGTGTAACAGTTATAATATTTTCCATGAGATCATTACTTTCTTTGAATTTATTGTAAAGGGTACTGAAATTTTAATTTATTGATGCTTACATAGAATGGTAGTTTCTGAAAACTATAATGATAAATCACCCTTAATACAATCACTTCGAACAATCGTACAGTTTATAAATGTTGCTGTCAAGCATGTTTGCTAGCGTAAGTGAAACAATTACTATTTACAAAAGCTTCAAATTTATGCTGTACTCAAGAAAACTGACACAAAATTACTATTTACAATGGGAAAAATAATTTTTTGTGGTCGTTGCATGTCTAAAGATTTCATCTATACTTAATATAGTGGAACTTTCCACAATAAAACATATGGTGGTTCGTAAACATCCCACCTAAAAAAACTAGGAGGTTTTTCATTATGGAAAAATCAAATCAGGCTGTTTCGGAAATGACCAAAACAGCTTTGATAGCGGCACTTTATGTCGTGCTCACGGTAGCGCTGATCCCATTGGCCTATGGCCCGATTCAGTTGCGTTTGTCAGAAATGTTAAATAATCTAACGGTATTCAACAAGCGTTATATTTGGGCAGTAACTTTGGGCTGCTTAATTGCAAACCTGTGGTCGTCGATGGGAGTGGTCGATGTCGTTTTCGGAACTTTAGGGACCCTAGTTATGACCTCGATCAGCTGGTTTTTGAGCAAACGTACATCATCAGTCCCATTAAAGTTGATCATCAGTGTGGTAGTTTGTACGTTGATGTCTTGGAGCGTAGCTTTGGAGTTACACATCGTAAGTCAGGCTCCGTTTTGGTGGACCTTTTTGACGGTCGGCATTGGTGAATTCATTGCTACGGCTGTCGGTGCAGTTTTGACATATGTAATTTCACAACACTTTGATCTAACTGCATAAAGGGCCAGTTTGAACTTGTAAGGATGCGGAGGAGCGTTAATTATGACATTTGAAAAAATACTACCTGAATTAAAAGTAGGCAAAAAAGCCGTTCGCCAAGAATGGGGCGGAAGTGAAAAGTATATTTTTGTTGTTGATGGAGATACCAGAAATGGCGAGGCCATCAATCCTTATTTTTTGATTAGAACAAAAGAAGAACCAGCTTTATCACAATTTATGCCAAATTCTTGTGATATTTTGGCTGATGATTGGAAGCTGGTCGAATAATGGCAGAAAACTTACCTTTTAGGAAACGTGTAGTTATTGTGACCGGTGCAGCCTCCGGTATTGGCCTGGCTCAAGCTGAACTTTTTCTAGCTAAGGGCGCTCGAGTGTGGGGCGCTGATATTCAGGAAACAAAGCCGGTCAAACAGATGGTGGGCAAATACCAAAAATATTTTTCCTTTGTTCGGTGTGATGTCCGGCAAAAAGCAAAAATAACTGCATTGGTCGATCAAGTATTAGCAGTTTCTCGACAGATCGATATTTTACTAAACACGGCAGGTATCTTGGATGCTTACCGTCCCACTTTAGAAACAAGCGAAGAGCAATGGGATAATGTGATGGCAACTAATTTGAAAAGCATGTTCTTGCTTACTAATAAGTGTTTGCCGCAAATGCTGACGCAAGGATACGGAACGATCGTTAATATGTCCTCGATCGCTGGTTTGGTAGCTGGCGGAGGTGGCGCAGCATACACAGCCGCCAAACATGCTGTAATCGGCTATACTAAACAGCTCGATCATGATTATGCAGGTCGCGGTATCCGAGCTAACTGTATTGCACCGGGGGCTATAAAAACTCCGATGAATAAGGCTGATTTTGAGGGGGAAGGACGAATGGCAAAAGAAGTAGCCGCTCAAACGCCTGCTTTGCGATGGGCACTTCCAGAAGAAGTTGCGTTGTTAACTCTGTTTTTAGCTTCTGATAAAGCTGATTATATTCATGGAGCGGTAGTCCCGATCGATGGTGGGTGGACCGAAAAATAGAAAGAAGCTCAACAAGCATATCACCGTGATATGCTTGTTGAGCTTTTATTTATCGTAAGGGCTTAAAATTGTATTCTGACCCGATTTGCTTTCACAATGAATGTATGGGATTCGATGTCATGGTAAAACTAACGGGTAGAAATTCTTGCTTACTTGAACTATAAACACTAAGCGATGCAAGCAAACCTAAAATACAGGGCTTATTTTTTTGCCTGCCATTCGTCTTTGAACTCAGAAAGAAAATCAAGCATGAAGCGTTGCCGATTTTCTGCGATCTGCTTGGCGCTGACAGTGTTTAACTTATCCTTGATCTTCAATAATTTTTCATAGAAATGGTTAATGATCGTTTCGTTTTGTAAGTTACGGTATTCTTCTTTGGTCATTGATTCGCGCGGTTTGATACGGGGATCATAGATCTTTTCAGAATGGTGACCACCAAAATAAATAGCGCGTGTAACTCCAATAGCACCGATAGCATCTAACCAATCGGAATCTTGAACGATCTGTCCTTCAAGCGGCAGTTGGACGGCATTTCCATCAAGCGTATGGGCAAAAGACATGTTTTGAATAATGAATAAAACTTTTTTAGACTGTTGAGGAGAAACTTCGCTCTCAGTTAAAAAACTTTGCACGTCATCTAAGGCTGCTTGTGGGTCAGCAACTAACTTGTCGTCGATCACATCGTGTAAGTACGCTGCGGCTAAAGTTACAAGGAGATCGGCATTTTCTTGTGCACTAAGCTTACGTGCCATTGCTACGACTCTTCTAATATGGTCAAAACCGTGGCCGGTCCTATCCTGAGTCATGTGAGCATGTGAGTACTCAGCTATTTTATCTAATTGTTGTTCACTGTTCATGAATAACCGCTCCTTATATATAAATTTTGATACAAATTTGGACAAGTATAGCACATGGTTGACGGAGTGCAAAGATATAAAATGTGCTTATTTTCCTTTTTTTGTAGAATCCGCGATAAATTTTGAGTAAATATCAATTAGATAAGGTGTAAAGAAAGCATCAGAACCATGAGGACAGTTTTTGAGCTTATATAGATCAACTTGGGTGTCCAAATGGTCCAAGAATTTAAAGAATGACAAGCTTTCTTGATAGTCTACTTGCTTGTCGTTATCACCATGGATCAACAAGAAAGAAGGTAGTTTACGTTTTCCTGCTAATTTAGATAAACTTGGAAGATCAAGGGAGTTGAACTTTCCTGAAATGGTGAGGCAGCTCCGAAAATGAAGAGGCAAAGTATGAACATCTTCTCGGTTGATCTTTTGTTGACCTGCACCTAAAACGGCTCCAGCAGCAGCGTAGGCGCCGTGTCCTTCACCCATCGCTATTATTCGGTTAGAGTCTAGCTGGTATTTCCACGCGTGCAGCATTAAAAAACGCCCCGCCGAATTAAAATTTTTCAGTGGTTCTCGTTTTATTTCATCTAATAAAGCAACTGCATAGCCCTTGTAAGTAAACTGTAATAGCGCATTCAAGCGGTCGACCTTATCGGCAGGTGCAAATAAAATGACTGGATAATGCGGCTGTTTTTGTCCGCTTAAATTTGGTGGAACACACAAGGTTAGTTTTGCAGTTTGATGGAGGTCTTTATAGTAAACAAGATCTTGCCAAATATGTGTGTGCTGTTCTTTGAGCGGTTCTTCTAATTCATAGATATGATTTGTTTTTTGCAACTGATGAGCCTCCTTAAAAACAGAGCGGAGCATGGCGTCCAGAAGGCAAGTCCGTTAGGCGCAACCTGCTGCCATGCGCAGCTCGACTAGAAAAACAGGGCGGAGTGAAGCGAGAGAAAGTGAGCACTATCGTAGTCTAGCCATATAGTGCGGTCTTGGCACTGTGAGGTCTGAGCTAGATAAGCGGAATCGCTTGTCTAAACCCTGTTTTAGAAAATTGTTTTTCTTTTCCTATATATGTTACTCTATTCTTCGCGTGAAAGGTTGTATTTCAGACTTAAATAATTTAAACTGTAGGAAGTGCGTGAAACATTATTTAAGCTGTTTTGTTTCACAAAAAGAAACGAAGAGGACCTAAATGAAACCAGCAGAATTTTATAAGACACTACAAAAACAGAATATCGAACTAACGCCACGACAGCAAGAACAATTTGCTACATACTTTAAATTATTGGTGGACTGGAATCAAAAAATCAATTTGACTGCCATCACAGCCGAAGAAGATGTGTATTTGAAACATTTTTACGATTCTTTGATCCCTGCTTTTTATTTACCAGAATTACGCAAAGAAGCATTATCTTTTTGCGATGTCGGTGCCGGTGCTGGCTTTCCATCTCTGCCTTTAAAGATCTTGTTTCCGGCGTTAAAGGTCACGATCGTCGACTCATTAAACAAGCGGATCAAGTTCTTAGATGATTTAGTCAAGAAGTTGGAGCTCGAGGATGTGACTTTGATCCACGCTAGAGCCGAGGACTTTGGGGCACGTAAAAGTGAGGTTAGAGAGAGTTTTGATATTGTCGCAGCCCGTGCGGTCGCTAAATTACCAGTTTTATCGGAATTGTGTTTGCCTTTGACGAAGGTCGGCGGAAAATTCGTCGCTTTAAAAGCTCAAAAAGCAGAAGATGAGTTAGACCAGGCCAAATATGCATTTCAAATACTAGGTGGTCAACTGCAAGAAGATATTGAAACTCAGCTACCTGAGAATGGTGAACAAAGGCATATTATTGTGATCAATAAAGAAAAGACCACTCCGAAGAAATATCCGCGTAAGGCTGGCACACCTAGCAAAGAACCCTTAGTAAAATAAAAAGCTCCAATTAGGCTGATCATTAATAGTATTTTGTAATGTAAATATATAGCATCGAGGAGGCAAGTCATGGCATTTTCATTTTTTGGCAAGAATAAACACGAAGAACAACCACATAAAAGTGATGAAATTGTCCAGATCCCTTTAACGGAGATCATCTCTAACAGATTTCAACCCCGACAAATCTTTACTAAGGAAAGTATCTCCGAATTGGCGGATACGATCGATGAACATGGATTGTTGCAACCGATTATTTTACGGGAATATGAGTCCCACAAGTATGAGATCATAGCGGGTGAGCGACGGTTTAAGGCCATTGAGACTTTAAATTGGGTAAAGATACCAGCTATTGTGCGTAAAATGTCTGATACTGAGTCTGCTTCAATGGCTGTTATCGAAAATTTACAACGTGAAAGTTTGACGGCTATCGAAGAAGCTCAGGCTTATCAACAGTTAATGAAACTGAATGATTTGACGCAGGGGCAGCTAGGCCAAGCAATAGGTAAAAGTCAGTCGTTCGTGGCTAATAAGTTAAGGTTGTTAAAATTATCAGCTCAAGTTCAACAGGCCATTTTACAACGTAAACTCACTGAAAGGCACGGGCGGGCACTTGTCAGCCTTGAACCACAGGAACAAGATAAAATACTGGCTCAAATCGTAAAACAAGACCTATCAGTCAAAGAAACTGAACAGTTGGTCCAAAAAAATGCCAAGAAAAAGTCGCGGCCTAAAAAGAAACCGAAAGTTCACACCAAAGGGACTTCTAGAAGCATGAAGGTTGCGGTCAATACGATCAAGAAGTCAGTCAAAATGGTCCAAGATGCAGGCGTTGAATTAAAAACGAGTGAAGAGGATGTTGCTGGCTTTCATAGGATGATCATTGACATTCCCTTAGATGATACAGAGCAAAGAGATAAGGACAAATAATTAGGAGGTAATCATTCCGATGGGAGTAGTTATTGCGTTAGCGAACCAAAAGGGCGGCGTTGGTAAGACAACGACTGCGATCAATTTGGGAGCCGGACTGGCAGAAAAAGGTAAGAAGGTCCTCTTGATCGATTTGGATGCTCAAGGCAACGCAACAAGTGGTTTGGGTGTTAGAAAATCCGAAATAGAAGAAGATATCTATGATGTTTTGGTTAACGAAACACCAGTTGAAGACGTGATCATCAAGACAGACACAGAAAATTTGGATCTGCTTCCTGCTACTATCCAGTTATCGGGTGCGGAAATTGAGTTGACTTCGCAAATAGCGCGCGAAAAACGTTTGTCAGATGCGATCTTGCCGATAATAGATGATTATGATTATGCTTTGATCGACTGTCCTCCATCATTGGGCTTATTGACGATCAATGCTTTTACCACCTGTGATAGTATCTTGATCCCCGTTCAAAGTGAATATTATGCTTTGGAAGGATTGAGCCAGTTGATGAATACTGTTCACCTGGTTCAAAAACATTTCAATCCTGATTTGTACATTGAAGGGGTTTTGTTAACGATGTTTGATTCCCGCACAAATCTAGGTAATCAAGTTGTGGAAGAAGTTCGGAAGTACTTCAAGGAAAAGGTGTATAAGACTATCATTCCACGCAGTGTGCGTTTATCTGAAGCACCAAGTCATGGAATGTCGATCATCGAGTATGATCCAAATTCTAAAGGAGCTTGGAAGTATATGTCATTGACCAAGGAGGTTTTAGCTGCCCATGGTGAATAAGAAGAAAAATTCAAAGGGATTGGGTCGTGGGATAGAAGCTTTGTTTGAAGATTTTTCGGAGGAAGCTTCTGAAAATGAAACTGTTGCCGAAATTTCTTTAACTGAGATCCGCCCGAATCCGTATCAGCCTCGAAAAAACTTTGACGAAAAGGGCTTGTCGGAATTGGCAGACTCGATCAAAAAAAGTGGTGTTTTTCAACCGATAATAGTAAGAAAGTCAACTGTTAAAGGATATGAGATCATTGCTGGCGAGCGGCGTTTCCGTGCTTCAAAATTGGCTGAGAAAAAGACGATCCCAGCAATTGTTCGTGAAGTTGATGAAGAACGAATGATGGAGATCGCGGTTTTAGAAAATCTGCAGAGGGAAGATCTAAATCCGGTCGAAGAGGCTGAAGCATATAATACTTTGATGGAAAAATTAAACTTGACTCAAACTCAAGTCTCTGATCGTTTGGGCAAATCACGCCCCTATATTGCAAACTATTTACGTCTGCTAAGTTTGCCGACTGAAGTAAAAACTATGATCCGGCAAGAAAAACTGTCTATGGGACAAGCACGGACCTTATTGTCTGTTAAAGACAAGAAAAAAATATTGGGTCTGGCTAAGAAGGCTGTAGCAAAGAAAATGACTGTTCGCCAGTTAGAAGCGGCAGTTGATGCCTTGAACGGTGATTTAAAAAAGCAAGTTAAAACAAAGCACAAAAAAACTTCTCCATTCATTAAAGAAAGCGAAGAGCTTCTTGGTGAAAAATTTGGAACAAAAGTCGCTATTAAGGGCAATGAAAAGTCTGGCAAGGGAAAGATCGAGATCAATTACCTGTCAAATGATGACTTAAACAGGATCTTAGATGTTTTGAATATTCGTTTGGATTAAGCAGGTGAGAAGATGTACGAATTACATGATTTTGTAGAAATGAAAAAGCCGCATCCTTGTGGCACAAATCGCTGGGAAATTGTCAGAATGGGGATGGATATTAAAATCAAATGCACAGGTTGTGGTCGTTTGGTAATGTTATCCCGCAAAGAATTTGAACGGCGCATGAAAAAAGTATTAGCTAAGTAAGCAGTATTGAAAATAGAAAGTAAGGAAGAGTGAAATTAGACTATGGCATTGACAGCAGGTATCGTAGGTTTGCCTAATGTTGGTAAATCAACATTATTTAACGCAATTACAAAAGCGGGCGCTGAGATGGCCAACTATCCATTCGCCACGATCGATCCGAACGTGGGTATGGTTGAAGTACCAGATAGTCGTTTGCAACGGATCGATGAGATCGAACCAGCTAAAAAAATCATCCATACGACCTTTGAATTTACCGATATTGCTGGGATCGTTAAGGGTGCCAGCAAGGGCGAAGGTTTAGGAAATAAGTTTTTGGAAAATATTCGCCAAGTTGACGCGATCGTGCACGTTGTTCGAGCTTTTGATGATGACAATGTGACACACGTATCTAACAAGATCGCGCCCTTAGACGATGTTGACACGATCAATTTGGAATTGGTTTTGGCAGACCTTGAGGCCGTTAACAAGCGTTATGCGAAGGTTGAAAAAGTTGCCCGCACGACGAAAGACAAGGAAGCTATCGCTGAATTTAAAGTTCTCGAAAAAATCAAGCCGGTGTTAGAAGATGGCAAGTCAGTCCGGACGATCGAATTCAACGAAGATGAGCAAAAAATCGTTAAGGGCCTGTTCTTGTTAACTGCCAAACCAGTTTTATACGTAGCTAACATTGCTGAGGAAGATATGGCTGATCCGGAAGCAAGCAAATATTTTAAAGAGATACAAGAATTTGCAGCCACTGAAGGTTCGCAAGCTTTGGCCGTCTGTGCACAAACCGAAGAAGAAATCGCTGAGCTAGATGATGATGACCGCCAAGATTTCTTAGAGGCTGAAGGTGTTGAAGAATCCGGCTTGGATCGTTTGATAAAAGCTTCGTATAAATTGTTGGGCTTAGCAACCTTCTTCACTGCTGGTGGTAAAGAAACACGTGCCTGGACGTTCAAAAAAGGGATGAAAGCCCCGCAAGTTGCAGGTGTTATTCACTCAGATTTTGAGCGTGGTTTCATCCGAGCAGAAACAGTTTCATTTGATGACTTGGATAAATACGGCAGTATGCAAGCGGTCAAAGAAGCTGGCAGGTTACGCTTAGAGGGCAAGGATTATGAAGTTCAAGATGGTGACATTATTGAATTCAGGTTCAATGTCTAAAACAGGGAGGAGTGAACCGAAAGACCTCGAACACTAATGGGCTCTGCATTATGATGTGTAGGCTTCACATCCTGATGCCAGAGTAGATCAGGCAGAAAGGTCTGGTTCATGGAACTCGACTAAAAAACAGAGCGAAGTGTGGCGTTTAGAAGGTGAGCATATCGAACTTAGATTTGATAGTGCGTTTTTTGCACTATGAAGTCTAAGTAGGATAAGTGGAACTTTCTGCCATACGGAGCCCGACTAAGAAAACAAGCCATTTAAGCTGGGGTTACACCGTAACATATTTTTATAGGCAGAAAATCGCTTTGGCCTATGACAGACACAGCTTTTAAAATTAACATTTGGCTAGGAGAATGGAGGACTTTTCTTGAAAAAAGGAACAGTTAGGGAGAAAAATGAAAAGGCCGCAAAAAAGCAGGCTCAACATCAAGAGCATGCTGAAGTTACTGTATGTGATGGTGAATTTGCTGGATTGACTAAGCGCAGCGAAGATTTCATGTTTCATTTGAATAAAAATTTGGATGAGCATGATTATGATCCTGTAAAAAAAGAAGAAGTATTAAACGAAACTTATCGTGAATTATTGGACAAGCAAAAAAGTGGTATTACAGCGGCTAAATTGTACGGCCCTGTGACAACATATGCTGAGAAAATTATTCACGGGCATAATCAAAAAAAAGAAGAACGTTCTACCAGTAACGTCTTTTGGCTGATGGCGTTGGATAATGGTTTGATCATGTTCATTATGTTCTGCTTAATGTATGCTTTAGTGGGATTTTTCGATCAAGGCAAGAATTCAGTCAACGGCGGCTGGGTCACCTTACTTGGTACATCGGTCATCGCCGGTGTCGGATTGGCATTCTTCTACGTCATGATGGACCCTAATAGATCTAAAGGATCAAATCATAAAATCGCGCGTGGGATCATCGTCACGCTGGAATTAATTGCAATTTGGATGGTAGCGTTCGGTTTGATCGCGCTGGTACCAGCTAGGTTTAATCAAACATTGAACCCAGTTATCTACGTAATTTTAGGTGTTGTTGCCTTTGGTGTCAGATATTTCTTGAACCAAAAGTTGCATTTCCCCAAAATGGGTCGTACTGCTCAAAGAAGGTAATAATAAAAAACAAGTCAGTTCTTCACATTTGTGAGCTGACCTGTTTTTTCGGGCGCAGAAATTTGAAATTGTCTGAGTTTCGCAGTCCGACTAGAATTTGAGTAGTTGAGTTTTACGCTTAAACGTTTGGTAATTGTTTCATGCCAGTATATTTACGAATAGCTTCAGCAACACCGCCATTATCGTTCGAACTAACAACGTGTGTGGCGGCTTTTTTTACTTTAGGAAAAGAGTTTTCTACAGCGATCCCGATACCGGCTTCCTTGATCATTGGCAAGTCATTTTCTCCGTCGCCGATAGCCATTGTTTGTTCTAAGGGAATGTGCGTCAGTTGAGCAACGGCTTCGACTGCTTTCATTTTTGAAACATTTTGATCAACGATCTCCAAATATGTTGGTTTTGAACGGAGGTAACTTAGCTGCAATCCAGGCTGCTTGTCTAGCTGTTCTTCTAAAATATTGATCTGGGCAGGATCGCCCATACAAAGGATCTTATGTATGGGTTGATCCTCAGACCCTAATTGTTGATCGAATGGTGCGACTGTTGCTGATCCTCCTGTGATCTCTTCTTCTTGTTCGACCCAGTCGTTATGCTGTTGGACTAGCCACTTTTTTCCGGGAAAAACATTAACGCTGACAGACAGGTTTTGTTGGTCCACGATCTCCAAAATATTAGGCAAAACATTGGTATTCATTGTTTTTTCAAACAAAGTAGTAGTCTGGGTCGAATCTTTTGCTGTTTGTAAGACCAAGGCACCATTTAAACAGATCTGCAACGAAGCACAGCCAAGTTGCTTTGCCAGTGCTTGTAACCCCATTGGTGGACGAGCGGAAGCCAATACAAAGGTCCCACCAGCACCAACATAATCTTGAATTGCTGAGCTGACCTGAGGTAAAAGCTTATTTTCACTTGATGTCAATGTGTTATCTACATCGCTGAATACTATTTTTATCTCGAGCATTGATTTTCCTCCTGACCTATTCAGTTTTATCTTACAATTATTTGAAAGTCTTATCAAACAGAATCAATGGTCTATGTATGTTATGGAATACACTATCATGATAAAACATGGTAAAATTTATATAAATATATAGAACTCAAGGGGTGTTTGAGATGCCGTTGCTTGTAGTGGTCATTAGTGTTGTGTTGCTAGTAGTTTTGATCGTTAAATTTAAAATGGAAACTTTTAGTGCTTTGCTTTTGATCTCACTGTTAGTTGGCGGAATCTTGGGGATCCCCCTTGCAAAATTACCGCAGGTGATCGTTGACGGGATGAGTGAACAGCTGGGTGATTTGGCGTTGATCATTGGGTGCGGCTCAATGATCGGTAAACTACTTGCAGATGCTGGTGGGAGTTATGTAATTGCAAACAGGTTGATCGGTCGTTTCGGTAAGGCAAAAATGCAGCTTGCGGTTGTGTTGGCCTCCGCGATCATCGGCTTTGCACTTTTCTTTGAGGTTGGCTTAGTGGTTTTGATCCCGATAATTTTTGAGATCGCCCGTGAATTGAAGGTTCCACTAGCCAAATTAGCATTACCGATGGGGGCCACTTTAAATACGATGCATGGGCTGTTGCCTCCTCATCCGGCACCAACAGCTTTGGCTGAGATCGTAGGAGCGGATATTGGGGATGTGATATTAGTCGGGGTAGTAGTAGCGATACCTGCAATGCTGATCTCTGGACCTTTATGGAACGCGGTTTTACAACACTTTTTTCCTGGGATCTATCGTTATCAGACTAAGCTAAATGGTTTTGATGAAGATGAAAACTTGCTGCCAGGACAAAATTTACCTAAGTTTTCTACCAGTCTTTTGACTACGATGATGCCGGTGATCCTTATCGGTATCTTGACGATGATCCGTCAATTTGTGGATTTATCTCCAGCATTTGCTTCTGTGATCAAATTTTTTGCTGATCCTGATGTCGCGATGGTCGTGTCTTTATTATTTGCTATTTATACGATGGGTAAAAGACAGCAACGTACGATGAAACAGATCACCCATTCTTTAAACAAGGGGATCAAGCAAGTCATACTTGTTGTTTTTCTGACTGGTGCAGGCGGAGCGTTCAAAGCTGTTTTGGAGCAAGGAGGGATCACTACATACATTTCTGGTTTGTTTGGAGGGATCCATTTTTCTCCGATCGTCGCTGGCTGGCTGATCGCCGCCTTAATGCATGTTTCTTTAGGCTCATCTACGGTAGCTGCTATGACCTCTGCAAGCCTCATGGGGCCATTGATAGTGCAAACTAGCGCGGATCCAATACTAGTTGTTTTAGCTATCGGAGTCGGGAGTATCTTTGGTGATAACGTGACAGATGCTGGTTTTTGGATGGTAAAGGAGTATTTCGGTTTTTCTGTTAAGGAAACTTTTATTACATGGACGACAACAACAGCAATGATTGCTCTATCCGGCTTAGGTGTGATCTTGTTAATAAATGCCATTTGAGAAAAGCAAATTTTTTGATTCTGTCTTTTTCTGTCCTATGATGTAATTAGTTGTTAAAAATAGCGATGCGAGAATAAAAAGGGTGGTTTTTTGAGTAAGCTGGAAAATATGATCCCTATGACAATAGAGGTCAGGGATGCTTATGTGCATAATTTGAAACATATCGACGTTGATATTCCTTTACATCAAGTAGTGGCGATCTCCGGATTATCAGGGTCAGGTAAGTCTTCTTTAGCCTTGGGTGTTTTATATTCAGAAGGTTCGCGAAGATATTTAAGTGCTTTGTCTACTTATACAAGGCGCAGAGTGACACAGGCAAGCCCAGCTCAGGTATCAGCTGTCAAATACTTGCCTGCAGCTATTGCGTTACGTCAACGACCAAGCGTGCCCGGAAGTCGTTCGACAGTCGGAACGATGACAGAGACCTTGAATGTCTTGCGTCTGATGTATTCGCGCTTGGCTTCGCACCGTTGTCCAAATGGACATCAAGTACCACCAACGATCGAAGTTGCCCGTAAAATGGCAGTTGCAGGAGATGAGATGGGAAAGATAACTTGCCCGGTTTGTGGAGTGAAGTTTGCGGTCCCTGCTGCCGAAGATTTTGCATTTAATTCGACCGGCGCTTGCCCAACTTGTGGCGGCAGTGGACAAGTCCGTCAAATAGACCCTGAAACTTTGATCGCGGATCCGACTAAATCGCTCCAAGACGGGGCAGTAGCTTCGTGGCACTTGCCAGGTCGAAATTTCATGCCTTACGTGATCGAGCAGTTGGGTGTCCGGATCAATGTTCCATATCAGGACTTGACGGAAAAAGAGAAAGACTTGGTTTTACATGGTGAAAAGAAGCAATATCAAATTACGATCCCGTCGTCTACCGGCCGTGTTTTCAGTATGGATCATGCTTTATATGAAAATGCTTATCAAGCAGTTGAAGATACTGCCAAAAATTCAACTAACGAACGGACTTTGGCACGGCTAGATCGATTTTATAATTTTGCACAATGTCCAACTTGTCATGGAACCCGGTTGGCGCCACATTTATTGACGAGCTTGCTCGATGGTAAAAATATTGCCGAAGTCAGTGCAATGACACTTGAAGAAATAGCTGATTTTGTCAAGCAGCTTAGAGGACATTTGCCAGAAAATATGAAGACAATGGCTGAGCAGATCATCAAGGAGCTGACACAATCGTTGACCCCCTTGCTAGAACTGGGCCTTAATTACTTGTCTTTAGATCGTCCTGGAGCTTCTCTGTCAACTGGAGAATTACAGCGGATCCAGCTGGTCAAAACTTTGCACAGCCAGACAACAGGGGTTTTATATGTCTTAGATGAGCCCTCGATCGGACTACATCCGGCTAACGTGACTGGCTTGATCGACATTATGCACAGGCTAGTTCAGATGGGAAATTCAGTGGTGGTAGTTGAGCATGACCCAACTATTATCGCGGCTAGCGACTATATTATTGAAACCGGACCAGGAGCTGGGAAGGTTGGTGGGCAAATCGTTGCCTCTGGTACTCCAACACAGATCATGCAAAATGATGATTCCTTGATCGCACCGTATTTGTCGCGTGAAAAGGAATTGACTCAGCGTAGACTTATTCCTGAAAAAGAAACTTTTGCTGAAGGCAGCTTAGGTATACATGTGACTGATAAGTTTAATTTACATGATGTTTCAGTTGACTTTCCCCTCAAACGTTTGTCGATCGTTTCAGGATTTTCCGGAGCCGGTAAAACTAGTTTAATTTTAGATTCATTGATACCAGCGATCCAGGCACAGCAAAAAAAGCGTCCGTTGCCTAAGCATGTTGAGCGTTTAAATAATGATGAAATAAAAACTGTCAAGATGATCGATTCGACACCAGTTGGTAAAAACGTTAGGTCAACTGTGGCAACTTATTCAGGAATATTTGACCAGATCAGGTCGTTATTTGCCTCAACTCCTGCAGCTAAGCGTAAAAAATACACAGCCAGTCGTTTTTCTTATAATGTCAAGACAGGCGCGTGCCCTACTTGTAAGGGCACGGGAGTTATCAATTTAGACATTCAATATTTGCCGGATATGGAAGAAACCTGTCCAACGTGTGGTGGGCGTAGATATAATGATGATACTTTAAAGATCAAATGGCATGAATATTCGATCGCTGATATTTTGTCTTTAAGCATTGAAGATGCTCTTCCTGTATTTAAAGACCAACCTGCGATCTACCATACTTTACAGTTATTGAATGAGATCGGATTAGGTTATTTGATCCTAGGCGAAGGAACGCCTGCACTTTCAGGCGGTGAGGCACAGAGGTTGAAGTTGGCCTCACAGATGGGACGAGAACAAACTGGCACATTGTTTGTGTTCGACGAGCCAACAGTTGGTTTGCATCCTAAAGACGTTGAAGTTTTGCTTGAAGTTCTTGGAGGGTTATTGGAACAAGGAGCAACGATCATAGTGATCGAACATAATTTGCAGATGATAGCAAATGCTGACTATTGTCTTGACTTAGGACCTAAAGGCGGGAAACAGGGCGGTCAAGTCTTGGTTGCTGGCAGTTTAGAGCAGCTACGGCTGAGTTCAAGTTCGCTTACCGGCCAATATCTGCGTAAAGAGTTAAAAAATAGCAGTAAATAAATCAAAAAACGAAAAGATGAGGGCGAAAAATGGCAGGCATAGATGGACAATTGGCACTCGCATTGGCTAGTAGGCTTCAAATAGAAGAATTTCAGGTCGCAGCGATGATCCAAGACAATACCGGCAAAACTTTTACTTTGCGGGAACAAAATGTATTTCCTGGAGCTAGTTTGTTAAAAATTGGTATCGCTGACTATGTGAAAAATATTTGGCAACAAGAGCCTGGTATTTTGAAGCAAACCTTACATGTTCAATCTGAGCAACGAGTGGCTGGAGCAGGTGTCATGCACCATTTGGCACAAGACAACTGGAGTATACGCGATGTGGTGGCATTGATGCTATCTACTTCTGATAATACGGCTGCTAACATTTTGTTGGATCATTTTGGTATAAAAAATGTTAATGATTGGTTAGCAGACACCTTTCCCGGCATACAGTTACAGCGCAATTTTATTGCCCCAGTGGTCGCTGGCAAAGATAATTTTTTGACAGCAGAAGCCTTTTTGCCGGCTTGGCAGGCACTTTTTAAACAAGAAAATGAATTTACTGCCTTTTGCCAAACTGCATTGCATGAGCAGACAGAACGCGGTAAGTTGGTCTATTACGCCGATGACTTACAATTTACCGGTGATATGTATAATAAGACGGGCGACCTGGCCAATGTTGAACATGATTGTGCTCGTTTGAGATCGGGGCAAAAATGGTTCGATTGCATCGTGCTGACAAAGTTTGTCGAGCCTAAGGAACATCAAGCTGCTTTGGAATTGCAACGCGATATTGGGAAATTATTGATGCAAAGTTTAATGAGTGAGTAATACTGGTGAACTTTTGGTGGGTTTACCTTGCTGATGTAATTATTATTTTTTAGAAGCCTATTTTTTATTACCGCCTTCTAAGGGATCCTATGTGATTATGATTAGTTCTTTAGTAGTTTACGCCAGCTATTATTTGTTGAAAAAAGTGTGAAGAATAAATCTTAGTTTAAGCTAGATAAATAAATTTAAGGATTTGTTTATCTGGCTTTTTTTTTAACATAAATTATTTTTGGTGTCCCTTGCAAAATTAAGTCAAAGATCGAAGCGCATTTTTAGCCGGTGAAATGGACTAAAATAATGGGTATAAAACTACCTGCTTTTGTGAATTTTAATAGTTTCTACCGCAAATGTGATCAGATATAACGTGCCTAAAATACTATCTATCGCTACAATTAAAAGTGTAACTATTGTTTCTTTACTAAAGAGAGCAGCAATATTTAAAAGTGTTACTGGAGTTACCAGAAAGTTTAAAGCTTTGAACCATTTAGAATATGGTTGCAATATTTTATTCTTTTTTAATAATTCATCACCTGCTAGATATTAGCGCGTTTGAATAACATTAATTCAAGTATCAAAGTTTTTCGATCATAAAATTATACTGTTAAATGTGCACCTGAAATATTTGAAGAAAAATGCTTTAATTTGAAAAAGGTGTTTGTTGAATGTTTTTTGTGCAAAAGTAGTGTTTATTCACTATTATTAATTGCTGTTAGGTTTAAAAATTTATATAATAGAGATAGGAAATAGTTGTTGTTAACTCTAAGCAAATAAAGGAGCAGTGTTCAAAATGAATAAAAACATGTGGCTTGCCATTGTTATCGCTGTTTTAGTGGTACTTAGTATTATTTATGAATACATGACGCACAATTTTTCATGGGGGATCATTTTGCTCCAAGTTTTGTTTTTGGTTTATGCTTTACTCCAATTTAATAAACGGTAATGATATGCGGCCGTAGGGGTTGAATATTCTAAGGCACTCACTATTAAAGAGATGAGTGTGCTTTTTTGCGAAGGAGGGCCATATTAATGGCAGAACTTTATTTAATGCGACATAGTCAAACGTTATTTAATCAATTACATCGGATTCAAGGCGCCAGTGATTCACCACTAACGCAGAGAGGGATCGAAGATGCAAAAGAAGTAGGTGCTTATTTCAAACAACAAGGGATAAAGTTTGATCATGCCTACTCATCTACTCAGGAACGAGCTTGTGACACTCTTGAATATATAACAGACAAGACTCAAGGGATTAAAAGAGTGGAATTTTGGAGTATTTGAAGGTCAAAGTGAACAAATTAACCCTAAAGATGATTCAAAACGGCATTCTTATGGTGATTTTTTCTGCAATTTGGGGGAGAGTCGGATCTGCAGGTTCAAAAAAGGATGAATGATACATTGACTGAGATCATGAACCAGCCTGACCATGAACGTGTACTGGCTGTAAGTCATGGTGGAGCTTGTTTTATGTTTTTACAAAAATGGTTGCCTTATGAAGAAATTCTGCAACGTGTCAGTGATTTTCATAACTGTTGTATTTTAAAATTTACCTTCGAAGATGATAATTTTTCTTTTGTTGAAGCAACCAATGTCAAAGACCTTAAAAAAAAGACACGTGGAAGCTAGCTGTTGTGGTTGTTTGTTGTGAGTGATATCTTGAAGTTAGGAAAAGTTTAAAATAGGGGATGGACCAATAATGAAAACGCTCAATTTATATTTAGTACGCCATGGCCAAACTTACTATAATATTTTTAACAAGTTGCAGGGTTGGAGTAATTCACCATTGACGCAAAAGGGGATCGATGGAGCCAAGGACATTGGGCAACGACTGGCCGAGGTCCCATTTGCTGGCGCATTTTGTTCGGACACGGGTCGTGCGATCGCTACTGCCCAAATTATCCTAGCTGAAAATCAAACTTCAAACGTTAAGGAACCTAAACCTGCTCCTTATTTCCGGGAAGAATTTTATGGTTATTACGAAGGCACGGATATGAACCAATCCTGGTATTTGGCAGCCGGACCGCACGGACTCAAGACTCTTGGGCAAATTGTTGATAAATATTCATTTGATACCGCTAAAGATTTCTTAAAAGAAGCTGACCCGTTTGGAATGGCAGAAAATCATGAAGAGTATTGGGAGCGTGTTGATCAAGGGTTTGAATTGATCGCTTCAGATGAGAACCTTCATGATGGCGACAATGTCTTAGTCATTTCTCATGGTAATACATTGTTGAGTTTGATGGACAGATATGCAGCTGGACGCTATGACCTTAGCGAACGTCCTGCAAATGGCAGTTTGACAAAGTTAAAACTTGTTGACGGGAAGATCGAAGTTGTGAGCTATATCGAATAGCGGATACATGATGGCAAATTTGAATAAATAAATCGTGTTAAATAAAGCAGCTGGCGTAACTATATTTTGCAATATAATTACACTAGCTGCTTTATTGTTATACGGGATCGCTAAGTGATGGTCGCTGTAGAGAGCATTTTGTTGGATGTTAGGAGATTGTTTTTGAATCGATACGAGTAAAGAGGCTGATTAATTGGTCGTATGTATGGAAGTTGAACGTCCGGTCAAACGCTGACCGGCCTAAAGTATGAAAGATGAGCGTCTGGTCAAGGAACGACTGGCCCAAAGTAAGGAAGATGAGCGTTCGGTCAAAGTCCAACCGGGTAAAATTTGGTGAAAGCTATTTACACAAACTATAAAAATATAAAACTGCTTCATAACCAGAGGCAAGAGCCCTAGCTATGAAGCAGTCTGATAATTGGGTCTGAATTTTTTCAATTTATGTTAGTTATTTTTACTTGGAGCAAGTTGACGCAAGCCTGGTAGTGAGATCATTACTAAGAAACTGACGATATAAAGAGCTGACAAGAAGCCCATTGTGACGGCCAAGTTAAAGTGATCCATCAAAAGTCCGATAGCAACAGACGAGAAACCGCCGATCGCTCTACCAACGTTCATGATCAAGTTATTAGCTGTGGAACGGATCTCCGTTGGATATAAGCGACTGATCACAGCACCGTAGCCGCCGAACATGCCGTTTGAGAAAAAGCCGATGATCGCTCCGATGATCAACATTGACACATTTGTTTTGGCAAATAAGATTGCGAACATCACAGATGCTGAGCCTAATAAGAAAATTGTGAATGAAACGCGGGGGCCCAGTTTATCCATCAATTGGCCAAAGACGACCATGCCGAGGCTCATTCCGAGAATGGTTGAGACCATCCATAAAGAAGAGCCTGAAACTGTCAAACCTTGTTGTTTTTGCACAATGACAGGCAACCAGTTCATTAATCCGAAGTAACCAGCGATTTGTACGATAGTCATTAACATCAAACCAAGTGTTTGGATCGCTTTGTGTGGAGTATCAAACAGTTTTTTGAAAGAGGGCTTATTACGAGTTTCTTTTTCTTGTTTTTGAGCTGCGATAAAATCGGGAGTTTCCTTGACATGGCGACGAATGAAGTAAGTTAATATTACCGGTACGACTCCCAATAAAAACAAGGCATTCCATCCAAAATGCGGGATGATCAGGGCTGCCATCACGGCGGCAAAGATGGCACCGATTTGACCGCCGATCGCAGCGATCGAAGACATCCTGCCTATTTGATCAGAACGAAAGTTTTCAGCTAGTAAAGCTATCCCTACACCATATTCACCGCCGGCACCGACTCCTGCCAGAAAACGCATTAAGTAGATCGTCGGCAGTGAATGTGCAAAAAACATAGCTCCCGTTGCCAAGGCAAAAATAAAGATCGTGTAAGAAAAAGTTCTAACACGACCATACCGGTCACCAATAATGCCAAATAAGGCGCCACCGACCAACATGCCAATGTTAGTTAGTGAACCGATCAAACCAGCCTGGCCGCTTGAGATCCCGAGCTCTGAAATGATAGAAGCTAAGGAGAACGATAAAAACATGATATCCATGTTCTCGAGGGTAAAACCTGCTGCTGTAGATGCCGTTACCCATTTTTGCTGCTTAGTAAAGCTGTCTTTTGCCGTTGCTTCGACAGAATGATGCACTTGTTCCATATTCAATTCCTCCAAATGGCGCTCTCTGACACCGGTTATTTGTTCTTAAACATTCTTGCATAGTTAGTGAAAAAAAACAAGGAAAAAATGATAAAATCTCACAATTACAGTGTTATGGGAGACGACTTGTTGTAGAATGGGGGGTGTTACTTGAAAATTGGAGGAAATATGTATGAAAGCAATTCGTCACATGGAAAATGTGCATCGGCTTGTGATAAAAATTGGTACTAGTTCCTTGATCCATACCAATGGTAAGATCAATTTACAGGCGATCGACCAGTTGAGTTACACATTAACAGGCCTAGTCAATGAAGGTAAACAGGTAATATTAGTGTCCTCCGGTGCCATAGGTGTTGGTATGGGACAGCTGGGGTTGACTAAACGTCCCGGACAGATTCAAGCACAACAGGCGCTCGCTTCGATCGGTCAAAGTGAATTGATGACCGTTTATCAGCAGCGTTTTGCAGTTTATGGGCAGAAAATCAGCCAAGTTTTATTAACTCACGATGTTTTGGATTTTCCTGAAAGTCGACAACACGTACATCAGACAATGGAACAGTTGCTAAAGTGGGGGGTGATCCCTGTAGTTAATGAAAATGATACAGTTGCTGTTGATGAATTGGATCATCATACAAAGTTTGGTGACAACGATCAGCTTTCAGCAATTGTTGCGACACGGTCAAATGCGGATCTGTTGGTCATGCTTTCAGATATTGATGGTTTCTATACTAAGAACCCTTACAAGTTTACCGATGCCAAATTGATCGATGTTTTGCATGAGATCACTGAAGATTCGATACGCAAAGCCGGAGGTGCGATCACCGAACTAGGAACTGGCGGAATGACTACTAAATTAAAGGCTGCTCAAAGTATTTTGAACAATGACAAAATGATGGTTTTGGCTAATGGAGCAGACCCGTCCATTATTTTTAGGATCATGAATAATGAGCCAGTAGGCACGTTATTTATTGCCGCTCAGGCTAAGAAAAATAAAGAGGTAATTTAAGATGACAGAATTACTGAAAGATATGGGTAGTAAAGCACAACAGGCTTCAACAAGCTTAGCACAGCTGGCAACTACACAAAAAGATCGAGTACTTGAACAAATTGCTGTGTCGCTGGAAAAACATATCCCAGAAATCATAGAGGCTAATGAATATGATGTTGAACATGCTAATGGCTTGGATCAGAAGTTCGTAGATCGTTTGACGCTTGACCGAGAAAGGATCTTAGCAATGGCAGAAGGCGTACGCCAAGTGGCGGGTTTGCCTGACCCGATCGGTAAGGTTGAGCAAGGTTGGACTACTGAGGCCGGCTTACAGATCAGTCAACGGCGCGTTCCGTTGGGAGTGATCGGTATGATTTTCGAGGCGCGGCCAAACGTGACGGTCGATTCGGCTGCTTTGTGTTTTAAGTCGGGGAATGCTGTGATATTACGCGGAGGTAAAGAAGCACTGCAAACTAACATCAAACTAGCTCAGATCATACGTGATGTATTGCAAGAAGAAGGCTTGCCGGTCGATGCGGTCCAGATCATACGCGAAACTTCCCATGCTTTAGCCCAGGAGTTTATGCAATTGACAGATCACCTGGATGTTTTGATCCCTCGTGGTTCAGCGGGCTTGATCCAAACGGTGGTAAGAAATGCTTCCGTTCCCGTGATCGAAACAGGGGCAGGAAATTGCCATATTTATGTCGACGAAACTGCGGATCTTCAAATGGCCTGTGATATAGTTGTGAATGCAAAGACACAACGACCATCGGTTTGTAATGCGGCGGAGAAGCTGGTTGTTTCTAGTGAGATCGCGTCAAGCTTTTTGCCGCTAGTTGCTAAGGCTTTGCATAAGTACAACGTGGAATTACGTGGTGATGAGCGAGCTTGTGCAATACTCGGTGACCAGGCAGTCGCAGCTTCAGTGGACGATTGGGATACTGAATATAATAATTACATTATGGCGATCAAAGTTGTTGACTCATTGGATGAAGCGATCATCCATATCAATCAGCATAATACCAAACATTCCGAAGCCATTATTACTAAAGATTATCAGCATAGTCGCGAGTTTACTTCACGGATCGATGCCGCTTGTGTTTATGTGAATGCGTCTACGCGTTTTACCGATGGATTTGAATTCGGTTTTGGTGCCGAGATCGGAATTTCAACGCAGAAACTACACGCCCGTGGCCCAATGGGATTAAAAGAACTGACAACTACTAAATATGTGATCTTGGGCGAAGGACAGATCAGAAAATAAAATAATAAAAGATGACAGTCGCAGCAATTCCTTATGTTAGCTTGATAGGGAAAATTCCTGACGACTGTCATCTTTTTTGTTTATTCATCTAGTTCTTTAGCGGTTATATTGTAGCCACACACCGTATCAAAATCACCGCTCTTAACCGCAGTGTAGTGTCTTGGTCAGGAACGGATCGAACTGTCAGTTCATGAGCGTTATGATTAGAAGCCCTTGAATAATTGGTCTATCTGATCATACTCGTCTTGGCTTAAATTAACATCTACGGCAGTAATGTTGCTCTTGACTTGGTCTGCGTTCCGGGCACCAGGAATGACAACACTGATGTCTGGATCTTTCAAATACCAAGCAATGATAGTTTGGGCGACCGTTGCATCGTGAGCCTTTGCGATAGCGCGTACTTTGTCTAAAGCAGAGGTTATTGTCTGATATTGGTCTGCAGTATATTGCTTAAATTTGCTACCATCATCAGGACCATATTTACCAGTCAGCAAACCTGCAGCCAGTGGGAAGTATGGTACAAATGAGATCTGATTTTCCTTTAAGTAAGGGAATTCCGTTTGTTCAGCATCACGATGGACCAAACTATAATTGTCTTCAGCGATGTCCACGAGACCATCGGCGTTTGCTTCCTTGATTTGAGCAGGGGAGAAGTTGGAAACACCGATAGCACGGATCTTTCCAGCTTCTTTAAGTTCATTTAAAGCACCCACAGCTTCAGCTTTTGGAGTACCTTCGTCTGGGAAGTGAATGTAGAAAATATCAATATAGTCTGTGTTCAAACGTTTTAAAGCGTCATCAACTGATTTTTTCAAAAATGCAGGCGAATTGTTAAATTCTCCGTTTTTGCTTGGATCGTGAGCAGCCTTTGTGGCGATTACGATTTTAGAACGGTCATACTCTGAAATGACGTCCCCAATGATCTCTTCTGAACGGCCATTACCATAAGCAAAAGCAGTGTCTAACAAAGTAATACCTGAGTTTAGGGCTTCCTTAACTAGTGCATAACCATTTTCATCTTGTAGATCGTTAAATAAATTATGGCCGCCGACCTTGTTAGTTCCTAAGCCTAGTGTATTAGAAACTGTGACGTCACTCTTGCCGATCTTGATTTCATTAGTCATCAAAAATCCTCCTTATAAAATATAGAACATAGCAAGCCGCTCGATCCGCGAACATTATCGGAGTCAAGCACTGCAACGCGCCCTTCACGATGCGGTGTCTAACTTGGATAAGTGGAACGACTTAGCTTGCGCAGCTCAACTATGAGCAAAGTTACACCTAAATTTGTTTTCGGCTGCGCTTTACTGTTCAATTTCAGTATAGAAGAAAGTGAAAGTAAATCAAATTATTTTGTTTCTATAGACTGGAGAAATTTTTACTGTAAGTTTTTGATCTCTGCAATTGGCCTAAAGACCTAACTCTAACAGCTAATAATAATTTATAGGTGCAAGGTGAATTTCTTTGCCAAATTAAGCGGATCATTTTTTAACTTACCGTATTCATCGATTAAAGCATGAAATTCTTGTGCGTCGTTAGGTGAAAACTTCATTTTGCGTTCAACTTTTTGTTTTAATTGAACATAAGTAAAATTTTGGCCTATTAATGCGGCAAATAATTTTCGAGCATAAGCATCTGCTACAAAAACAGAACGGTCAAAAAGATATAATAATAAGACGTCTGCTGTTTCCGCACCAATTCCTGCAATTTTTAACAGCTCACGACGCAAGTCGGCCGTTTGTAGTTGGTTCAGACTATGAAAGTGCTCTTGATACATAGCTAAGATATTTTTTAAATAGTTTGCTTTGGCATGGTAAAAACCACTTGGCTTGATCAGTTTTTCTAGCTGTTCATTTGGCAATTGACGGATCGTAGTGGCATCGAAGGCAGTTGCTTGGCGTAAGTTCTCGAGCGATCGGGCAGCAGAATCCCAGTTCGTATTTGGAACTAAGATCATACCGCATAACATTTCCGGAACGCTTTCTGCCGGCCACCAATTTTGTGGACCAAGGTAGTTTGATAATGTTGCATAAAGTTGTTCTAAATTAGTGGACAAATTTATTTCCTTTCTTGAAAATTTGAGGTGAAATTGTGAATTTATCGTAACACTTTGAATAATAACATAGAAATTCAGTCTTTTTTTTATTATAATGACTGTGAAAGAAGAATTAATGAAATAGGTAAGCCGAGTAAGTATGTCATTTGCAAAAGCTATGTAAATTTAAGAAAACAATGTTAAGTGGTTGTTGTAAATTTTCAGTCTGAAAAAATAGTTGTGGAGGATAAATCGATAATGCAAGAAAATGCGGGGATCAAATTATTTGCGCTTAATGGAAACCTAGAGTTAGCAAAAGAAATTGCTGATCGTATGGGTGTTACTTTATGTCAAGCTTCTGTTAAACATTTTAGCGATGGAGAAATCCAGGTCAATATTGATGACAGTGTGCGTGGCGACGATGTTTTTATTGTCCAGTCGATCTCAGCTCCAGTCAACGAAAACTTCATGGAGTTGATGGTCATGATGGATGCTTTGCAGCGTGCTAGTGCTGGCTCGATCAATGCTGTCATTCCATACTATGGCTATGCTCGTGCCGACCGTAAGGCGCGCTCCCGTGAACCGATCACGGCTAAATTAATTGCCAATTTCATCCAACTTGCGGGTGCTGATCGTGTGATCACAATGGATCTGCATGCCGGTCAGTTGCAAGGTTTTTTCAATTGTCCAGTCGATCACCTATTGGCAATTTACGTGCAAGCACAATACTTTAAGGATTCTGGAATAGCTGATGATGTAGTCGTAGTTGCTCCTGATCACAATGGTGTTAAGGCTGCTCGTAATTTGGCAGAATTGTTGAAGGCTCCGATCGCGATCGTAGATAAACGCGATGGCGCTCGAATCGACCCTAAAAAAGCAATGGTCATTGGCGATGTTAAAGATCATAAGTGTATTGTGATCGATGATTTGATCGACACTGGAAGCAAAGCTCTTGATGCAGGGCTTGCATTAAAAGCAGCGGGTGCCGGCGATATTTATACTTGTGCAACACATGCGATCTTGTCTGGCAGTGCAGCTGAAGAATTACAAGAATCTGCATATAAGGAAGTTGTCGTCACTGATACGATCCAGATCCCAGAACAAAAGCGGGTCGATAAGTTAAAAGTCTTGTCAGTTGCACCGATTTTCGCAAAAGCATTGTCATTGATCTACCACAATCAATCAGTTGATACATTATTTAGTAAAAAAGATAATATATAATTTACGCGTGGTGCTAGTTCGTAATAATTTCATTTTTGTCAAAATCGAAAAAGCCGAGATTATAAACAAAAACTGTCAGTTCAATTTTTAACCCAAAGTCGATAACTGACCGCGTTAAATTAAGTTCAATACCGTAATTATCTACTAAAACTGCAAAACGTGCTTCGATCGTGCGGCGTGATCTTTTTAAAGCAACACTATTATTGTCCTAAATCACCTTGTAAATTACGCCGTTTTTGTTTGAACTTTAAGTGGTCCAATATGGTTATACTCCTTTTTGTTTGATTACTTAAAGGTCTAACCATATTGGGCTTTTTTGTAAAATTTGGGACAAAATTTTCTAATGTTACGAACTAGCACCGCGCGTTGTATGATTTAATTAGCCATATAAACCATAACAATGGACGGTATGGCTTTTTTAAATCGTTTGATATGGTGTTCCTCATAAAATTAAAATTAAATTAGAAAAATGGTTGTAAGTGATTTAGTTTTGATGCTAAAATTTAAACATGTGAAAAATAATGTGAAATGAGGGATTTTTTTGACAAAAGATCTAACTGCCAAAGACCTGCAAGAATTTAAAGCAGATTTAGACAAGACTCCTGCTAGTCAAGTAATAGCTCGAACTGTGCAACAAAATGGTATTCTAAAAGCGAGTGCTGATCATTCTTTTTTGAAAAATTTAGACAGAACTTTTTCGGTGGAAGTTGAAACTGATTCTGTAACTAACCAAAAACAAAGCGGGCGTTGCTGGCTATTTGCCACACTTAATACGTTGCGCCATGATTTTGCGAAAAAGCATCAGATCAAGGACTTCCAGTTTTCGCAAAACTATAATTCATTTTATGACCGATTAGAGAAAGCCAACAAAATGCTGGAATGGTCGCTTGATTTAATCGATCGTCCCGATGATGATCGTGAGTTTTTGTCGATGTTGCAATGGGGAAATGGTGACGGCGGTCAATGGGCCAACGGAGCGGCATTGATCAATAAATATGGCTTGGTCCCTCAGAGTGTGATGCCTGAAACATATAACAGCGATAAAACGAAAGAAATTTCGGACGTGTTGAACTATAAGCTAAAGAATGATGTTGTTGATCTACGAGCTTGTTATCAAGTTGGAGCAAGCGAAGACGAGCTGCGTGCTAGCAAGAAAGAAAAAATTGGAGAGGTTTACCGCATGTTAGTTTATGCATTTGGGCAACCTCCTGTTAGTTTTGACTTTGAATATCGTGATGATGATAAAAAGTATCATATCGACCGTGATCTAACGCCGCAACAATTTTTTCAAAAATATGTTGCAGTAGATTTTGACCAATATGCCGTATTGGCGGATGCTCCTGACCATGAAAGTAGACAAAATTTCAGTTTGCCGAGCCAAAATTATATTTTTAACGGTAAACCGGTGGAACTTGCTAATGTGGGTGTGAAAGCAATGAAAAAGGCTGCCATCGCTTCCTTAAAAGATGGTAAGATAGTTTGGTTCGGTTGCGATGTAGGACATTATTCTGACAGACAACTAGGGATTTTAGCTCCAGAATATTTCCAGAAAGCTGAATTATTCAACATCGATTTGACGATCAATAAGGCTCAACGTTTGGCAACACGTGAAGGAGAATGTTCACATGCGATGACATTAACTGGTGTCGACTTAGTTGAGGGAAAGCCCATCAAATGGAAGGTTGAAAACAGTTGGGGCGATAAAGTCGGTGAAAAGGGCTATTTCGTTATGTCGGATGAATGGTTCGATCAATATGTTTATGAGATCGTGGCGAAGCGCCAGTACCTTACTGCAGATGATCTGCAAGTAGTAGACGCACCAGCCAAAGAATTGGCACCGTGGGATTCATTAAGCTAAAAAGTGAAAAAATACCGTGAAACTATTTACTGAGTTTCACGGTATTTTGCGTTAAATTTTAATGAAAATTTTTTCTAGATTTATAAATTTTTGTAGACGGTCTTTCTTTGAACTAATTTGACGATCTCAACGATCAAGATCATTAAGATCACTGCACCAAAGATCATTCCCCATTGAGTAAGATTTAAAATTGTCACATGGAAAATATTGTTAAAACCAGGAATGAAGATCGTGCAAGCTAAGAGAATGCCAGAACCCAAGACCGCCCAATTGAAGAATTTATTTTCAAATGTTTTTGTTGTGAAGATCGAGCGGTGGATCGACTTACAGTTAAATGCATGACTCAGTTGCAACATGCCTAATGTGATGAAAGACATCGTTAAAGCATCAGCGTGGACCATCTCGGAGCTTTGGTGTATGGGGTATAAGATCGCAAGCAGGTAAACGCCTAATGTTAGAAAACTTTCCAAAATACCCTGGTAAATGATACTTGAACCAACACCATTTGATAAGAAAGTCGAACTTTGTCCCCGTGGCTTATGCTCCATCGCATCGGGTTCTCCCTCTTCCACTCCCAATGCAATGGCAGGGAAAGTGTCAGTTACTAAGTTGATCCATAGAATTTGGACTGGTAAGAAAATGTCCCAGTTGGCAAATGTCATGATCGATAGCGTCAAGACTTCCCCCAAGTTGGCCGATAGCAGGTATTGAACTGCTTTTTGAATATTGGCAAAAACTTTACGTCCTTGCTCAACTGCCGTGATGATCGTGGCGAAGTTATCATCTGCCAATACGATGTCGGCAGCTCCCTTAGAAACTTCGGTCCCAGTGATACCCATTCCAACACCGATATCTGCTGTTTTGAGAGCAGGCGCGTCATTGACGCCGTCACCTGTCATAGCAACGATTTTATCATGACTTTGCCAGGCTTTGACGATCCGGACTTTATGTTCAGGCGAAACACGGGCGTAGACGGAATATTTGTCAATATCTTGCCGTAACTGCTCATCCGAAAGTTCGTCCAATTGACTCCCTGTCACTACACCTTGACCATTACCTTTTTCAATGATCCCTAAGCGAGTTGCAATTGCCTGGGCGGTCTCTTTATGGTCACCTGTGATCATTAACGGGCGGATCCCAGCTGCTTTGGCTTCCTTGACTGCATCTTGAACTTCTGGACGCTCAGGATCGATCATTCCAGTCAGACCTACAAATATCAAATCATTTTCATAAGCTTCCGAAGTTGCTTGTTCAGCAACTTTGTTGACAGGCTTATATGCATATGCAAGTACACGTAAGGCTTGATGTGCTAAATGACTATTGGTCTCTTCGATCTTTTGGCGGTCTTGATCAGTGATATCTTTAACTTCATCGTTGATAGCAATTTTTGTTGTGCGCTTCAACAAGACATCAACAGCACCCTTGGTCAAACAAAAAACTTCATCATTTCCATTTTTCACGATCGCACTCATTAGCTTGCGGTCCGAGTCAAACGGTACGGAATCGATCCGCTCGTATTGCTGTTCAACTTCTTGTGGGTCATCTTTTTTGTCGATGAAATATTGTATCAAAGCAGTTTCTGTAGGATCACCGAGTAAACCGTCTTTAGTTTGTTGGCTGTCATTTGCTAGCAACATGATCGAGGCCATCCGAGAAGACAACGGTAAAGAATAGTCGCTAACTTTTACTAGTTTTTGATCTGTAAAGATTTGTTCGACCGTCATTTTATTTTGTGTCAAAGTCCCGGTTTTGTCGGAAGCAATGATCTCAGTAGTACCTAATGTTTCGACGGCTGGTAACTTACGGACTAGGGCGTTTTGTTTGGACATCGTCTGAGTTCCTAATGCCAAGGTGATCGTTACGATTGCCGGCAGTCCTTCTGGAATAGCTGCAACTGCTAGTGAGATCGCGGTCAGCAACATGTCAAATGGAGTCTCACGACCAGTTACAGTTCCAAAGATAAAGATAATAGCTGCAATAGCCAAGATCAAGATACTTAGGATCTTACTGAGGTTATCGATATTTTTTTGTAACGGAGTGGTTGTTTGCTGTACTCCCGAGATCATACCGGCGATCTGACCAACTTGCGTGTCCATTCCGGTCCCCGTTACAACGGCTTCAGCAGTTCCGTACGTCACGTTGGTGTTCATGAAAGCCATGTTGTCTTGATCACCGATCCCAGGCTTTTCATCTGTCAGCACATCACTATTTTTTTCTGTTGGCACTGATTCACCGGTCAAAGCGGACTCTTCGATTTTTAGATTGTGTGCTTCTAAGATCCTGGCGTCAGCAGGAACAACATCACCGGCTTCTAATAAAACAATGTCGCCAAGTGTAACATTGTTGCTTTGGATCTGTTGGATCTGACCGTCTCGGCGGACTCTGGTATAAGGTGTCGTCATTTCTTGCAACGCATCGATCGCGTTTTCTGCTTTGGATTCTTGGAAGACACCAAAAGCAGCGTTTAATACAACTACCAAGAAGATGATCAAAGCGTCAGAGGCTTCGCCGATCAGTAAAGAGATGACCGTTGCGATCAATAAGATAATGATCATCAAGTCTTTAAATTGATTGATAAATTTTTGAAGGATAGTAGTCCTTTTTTCACCAGCCAACTCATTTTTACCGTATTTTTGAAGTCTGTTTTCTGCCTGCCTTTCTGTTAAGCCATCCTGTGTTACATCAAGTTTCTTTAAAACATCTTGGGTGGGATCTTGATAGTAGTTTGCATTCAATCGCTGGACCTCCTTGTGAAATTTTGAGTGAATGTATTTAAAACGGCAAATTACCGTTCTTAAGGTTATCCTACCATATGCTTTGAATAAAAAGAAAATGATATCCTTGAAAAATGCTAAAGATTTAATTAATTTATTTTGGGGGTCAAAACGGAACAAATATAGTCAGTGATGAAGGCAAATAATCAATCACTTTAGCAAGAAAAATTAAGCTGATTGTTTGTTCGGAGCTCTCAAATAATTGAAGGATCCATAGTTAAATACCCGTTTATCATTAGGAAACAGCTCATTGGTGCATGATAATTTGACAGAAAAACTTGAAATTATTCGCAATTTTCGGTAGAATACTTCAGTGCATAGTTATCTGAAGGGAGGAACATGAAATGTCACATAATGATCATATCGGTACAGCTAACGACCGTCGTAAAGTTAACAATGTCAACGTTAAGAATCGCCGTAAACAGCATCTTGCAGTTCTTGACTTCTTGAAGAAACAAGAAGAAGCTGAAAAGGCTGCTAAATAGTTTCAGCACTGCTTGGCCTCATGCCTAGTGGAGCTGACCTTAAGTGAGATCATAGCACGGTGTTTCCGGCTCGAGCGGAATGGCCGCGTTCTTAATTAAGGAGTTAGTTTCAATTAATTGAACAAATTGATAGCTCCACATGGGCCCATTATTTGAGCACATGTGGATTTATTTTTGCTTTTAATTAATTAAGCCGGTTTGTTTTTTTGCAGTCTGCGGTCGTTTAGTGCATACTACGCTAGGTAGTGGTTGCGAATTTTTAAACAAGTTGGACCAAAAATATTTTTCCGATCAGATAATCATTTGGAAACGTTCGGTGAGCGAACTTGAATGGATAGAAAAAGCCACAGGAGATAGGAGAATTAAGTAATGAGTATTTTAGAAGTTGACCATCTATCAATGGCTTTTGCAGATAAACAGTTATATGAAGATGCATCATTTCGTTTAAATAAAGAAGATCACATGGGGATCATTGGTCAAAATGGAGCGGGCAAGTCCACATTGATCAAATTATTGACAGGAACTGAATTGCCAGACGAAGGAACTATCAAATGGCAAAATAAAGCCACAGTTGGTTATTTAGATCAGTATGTGAAAGCTGGCGCTGGTCAAACGATCGAAGAGTTTTTGCATACAGCTTTTGCTGATTTGTTTAAAATGGCGGATAGGCAGGCTGAATGTTATGCTCAATACGCACAGGACCCTAAAGACGAGTTGCTAGAAGAAGCCGGCAAGATCCAAGAAAAATTGGAAGCTGCGGATTTTTATGCTATCGATACCAAGGTCGCTCAGGTCATGACTGGCTTAGGGATCGACACGATCGGAGTAAATAAACAAGTTAGCGAGTGTTCTGGCGGCCAGCGTTCGAAGATCATTTTGGCAAAACTGTTGTTGGAAGAACCAGACGTTTTGTTGCTGGATGAGCCGACTAATTATTTGGATACAGCACATATAGAGTGGTTGACCGACTATTTGAATTCATTTGCAGGCTGCTATATGGTCATTTCCCATGATTTTGAATTTTTGGAAAAAATAACCAACTGTATCATTGATGTAGCCTTTGGGAAGATCACCAAGTATACGGGCAGTTTTCGTTCGGCTGTCAAACAAAAGGAAGTCAAAAAAGAAGTTCAGCGTAAAGCTTATGAAAAGCAGCGTCAACAGATCGAAAAAGATGAAGCCTATATTAGAAAAAATAAAGCCGGCACGCGGTCGACTATGGCTAAATCTCGGCAAAAGCGTTTGGACAAGATGGAACGGATCACCCCGCCAAGCGACAACTTGCAGGCACACTTCAACTTTCCTTACGTTAGTTTGATGTCATCGGAAGTTTTAACAGTGCAGGGTTTATCGGTCGGTTATCAGAGCCCTTTATTAGAGCCTGTCACTTTTTCTATGTCGCATGGCGAAAAAGTTGCCCTTCAAGGTTTCAATGGTGCGGGTAAGTCCACTTTGATCAAGTCTATTTTAGGTGAGATCCCAGTTTTTGCTGGTTCTGCCAAATTTGTGGATGCGGCTCAGATAGCTTATTTTGATCAGGACTTGGCGTGGGATGACCCTGATCAGTCACCGCTAAAAACGATCCAAAATGAATTTCCTAAATTAGAACCGAAAACGATCCGGCAAAGATTAGCACGAGCCGGTTTGAATGCGTCAAATGCCATGAAACCGATGAAACTGCTGAGTGGTGGGGAACAGACCAAAGTCAAGCTATGTACCTTAGAGTTGATCCCGAGTAATTTTATCATTATGGATGAACCTACTAATCATTTGGACTTGAAATGTCAAATTAAGTTAGAAATAACATAGCTGTTTATCTGTGATGTTTTCCATGAATACCTCAATTGGTGTTTTATAATTTAATGATTTTCTTGGAATATGATTACGCCGGCTACTGACTTGTTGAACTAAAGCATTTGGTAAATTGCGAAAATCCATGCTCTTGTTGAGACCATCTCGTCTAATTAGTCCATTATTATTTTCGTTTAAGCCACGCTGGTTAGGAGCCCCAACTTCGGCAAAATAAGTACTAATATCATGCTTATTTGCGATTTCTTTCCAACCAGTGAATTCTTTACCATTATCAAAAGTAATTGACTTGAAAAGGTGTTTTGGCTGTTGGGACAACCATTGATTAAGATGTTTGTTAACGCATTCAGCCGATTTTTGTTGGATGTTTAAAATGATTTCAACTTTGGAGAGACGCTCAACTAAGGTCATAACTGCACCTTGATGTGCTTTGCCTTGGACGGTGTCTGCTTCTAAATGACCAAATTCATGTTGAAAATGAGGATAATCCTGATAGCGTTGATAAATACTTCTGCCGAGTCGGCCAGCTTTACCACGCCGTTCAACGTAACCATTTGGATGCCTTTTACCTTTCATTGGCAACAATTTCACATTGAAAACACCTCTTTGAAAAAGTCGGTATAAGGTTCTCATACTACAACTGATCTGTATCTCAGCTCGACCAATAATCGTATCAGGGGTCCAACCTAATGCGAGTTTCTGCTTAATGTATTTGGTTTCATCTTCTGGTAATTCAATTGCTTTTCGACCGCAATGAGTTTTATTAACTCGATGATTTTCTTGAAATTGACTAATTGAATTACCAGCATCTAGAAACCGGTAAACACGATAAACGGTTTCGCTGGAACGTTTAAGAGCTTTAGCGGCATGATAGGCTTTAATATCTTGTTTCCAAAAATTATATATAAAGGTTAATTCACGTGTGGTAAGATGTTTATAAGTCATTTGTGGTTACCTCTCTTTTGATTAGGGATATTCAAAAGTCTACCACAAATGGCTTTTTTATTTCTAACTTAATTTTACAAACGACGGGATGACGAAACGAAGCATGCTCTACGTGACTCATTGCAGTCTTTTGAAGGTAACGTGTTGTTAGTGACGCATGAACCCGACTTCTATGAGAGTTGGATCGACAAGGTTTTTGACGTCGCTGCTGCTAGGATCCAAAAATAAAATCTGTTAGATTAAGTCAAATGTTTGCTGATAGGAGCATTTGGCTTTTTTGTATACAAAATGAAGTGATCCGGAGAAAGGTGAGCACTAGCCAGCTTTGACACTTAGTCCTATTATTCGACTTGTTGGCGAAGTTGGATAGGCGGAAACTTTTGGTTACGAAACAGGACTAAGATAAAAAATCAGCATTGGACCGGATGGAAATTAGCGAAAGCTCCCACCAGTTGCTAACAGAGCTAGGAGAGTCGACAGAGATCCTAAATGCACAGCAATAAATTCCTAATTTGCAACATGACTACCAACTATTTTGTGAGTTCGAATTACAAAATAGTTGACTAAATCGATGAATGCGCTTACGATTTTCAACGGGTGGAGCATAACCATTAATTTAATGTAACAGGGTAAACTAAATTTATCTGAGGACTGGTATTTATAATAATTAGGAGGAGAAATTTTTCATGGTGCAAATACACAATAAACATACATACCATTTAGTTTTGGCTACTTTGTCGGCAGCTGCATTTTTTGGTGGGGTTTTTTTGATGGGGAAAATCAAACCTGAGGTGCACGCAGACCCAGTACCGTCGGCTCAGATCAACGATTTGCCGATTTCTGATAAACAGTATCGAGACGCTTCTGCCAGTGAGTTGGCTCAAATGATCCGCGAGGGCAAGGTTACTAGCCAGGAGCTTGTTAAGCACGCAACGGCGCTGGTCAAAAAAGAAAATCACGATTTAAATGCGGTCATCACTTTGCGTGAGGACAAAGCACTTAAGGAAGCGGGTGCTTTGAAGGATACAGGACAGCCGTTTTACGGGGTCCCGATTTTGATCAAAGGGCTAGGCCAGGAACTTAAAGGCGAGTCCAACACAAGAGGGTTACTACCTTTAAAAGGGAGAAATGCCGCTGAAACTTCGGATTATATCAAACGCTTGCAAAAGCTTGGATTCGTGATCATTGGTCAAACTAATTACCCTGAATTGGGCCTGACAAATGTAACTAAATCTAAACTTTATGGCGACGCGCATAATCCTTGGGATCCGAAATATAACACTGGCGGTTCTTCCGGCGGTGGAGTCGCAAGCTTGGCCAAAAGTATCGTGCCATTAACAACAGGAAATGATGCTGGCGGCTCCTTGAGGATCCCTGCTTCGTGGACTGGTGTTATTGGATTGAAGCCAACTCAAGGTGTGATCGTAGGCGATGATACCGTTCCTTCAAGCGTGAATTTTGCCAATGCAAAGAATGTTGATGACCTTCAGAAATATTTTGCCGGGATGACCAATGAAGATAATAAGCAAGAATTGGTCAAAGACCCGCCAAAAGGCCTCAAGAAATATCCAATAGCGTATTCTACTAAATCGCCAGTAGGGACAAAGGTTAGCAAAGATGCAGTCAAAGCGGTCAAACGAGCAGTCAAGTTTTTACGTTCTCAAGGCTACACTGTGGTGAAGAAAAACGCGCCGGTCAATGGTAAGAAATTGATGATGACTTACTATACAGAATCAACGCCATCTGGAACGAGTGCTAATGAGTTGATCAAAGAAAAGACGGGGCAAAACATGAAGTACAAGGATGTTTCACCGATGACTTGGGCTTTGTATCAGGCTGACAAAAAACAGCCGAGATCTATGGAAAAGCAGATCGCTAAAGAAAATAAGTTGGTCGACAAACAAATGACCGCATTTCATAAGAAATACCCGCTATATCTCACGCCAACGACAGCTAAAACAGCTGCTAAAAATAGTGATCCGGCTTATCTGCCAAAATATACTAAAAAGTTGCACAATATATCTAAGCTGGGCCATAAAAAACAGATCCGTCTGATTTATGCTGCTTGGCTACACGGATTAGCGAAAACGCCTTTTACTCAGTTAGCCAATGTTTCGGGTGAACCAGCACTTAGTTTGCCAACTTATGTTTCCAAAAAGGGGTTACCTCTTGGGATCCAGCTGGAAGCAGCTAAGGGGCAGGATCAATTATTATTGCAGATCGGGCAATTGTTCCAAGAAAAAGAGCAATTACACTTTTTGGATGATCAGCAGACACAGAAATAAACCATTTAACGTTCTTCCAGGGCCTGTGGAAGAACGTTTTGTTTTAGTAAATTCAGCTTTTCTGCAATCAAACTGTGAAAAATGTAAGTCGTTGTTTCTGTTTACTAAAATAAAACCACTAAATCGGGAAATCAAATTTGGCTAGTTGTCACAAAGACAGTCAAATCATACAGGGAGCTGTAGTATAATAAAAGTAGAAATTTTGAAACAAAGGAGGATCGAAATGAAGGACGAAAATAAAATGACGCTTAAGCAGGAAAAAATATTTAACTATATCAAGAAAAACAAAAAAAGCGTTAAGGATTACAGTTTACGGCAATTGGCGGCAGAATTAAATGTTTCGCCTGCTTCTGTAGTCAGGACGATTCAGAAGATGGGGTACAAACATTATTATGAATTAGGTAATCAGCTTGAAAAGGAAATACACGATCCCATTGAGTATGATGATACGACTTTACTAGCTAAAAGTTTCTTGGAAAATTTGGATAATATTGAAATGTATGATCAAAAGATCCAAGCTTTTAAGAAATTAACTGCTTTTTCAAAGACTTTCCTTTTTTATGGAGCTGGAACTTCTAGTTACCTTGCTAGCTATGGCACCAGGCAATTTGTTAACAATGGTTTTGACGCTTTTTCAATTGATGATCCTTTTTATCCCGCTCAGTTAAATAAAAATCCAAATTCAGAAAGAACCTTTATTGTTTTGTCTGTTAGTGGTGAGACTGAACAGACTTTAGATATTACAGCTAATTTTAAAGATAAAGGTGCTAAAATAGTTAGCATTACTAATAAAAAAGAAAACTCGGTTGCTGGTATGTCGGACCTCAATTTTTCGTATGAGGTCAAGTCGCGTGTTATTGGACAAACTATTAACTTAACTAGCCAGATCCCGGTTATTTATATCTTAGAGCGACTAGCACGTGAATTAAGACCGTAACAATTATTACTAAAAAGTTCGAAAATAAAGAAAAAAGTTTAGAAGACAATGCTGATGAGCACTGCATTCTAAACTTTTTAAATTAGTTGCTAGTAAAACAATTATTGTTGTTTCTTTAATGCGGAAATTTCTTCATAAACATCAACAAAATCTTTTGCTAAATCAACAAAAGTAATTGCTGTCATTAAGTGATCTTGGGAATGAACCATTAGCAAAGTTACTTGCGTGTGCTCACCTTGAGCTTCTTTTGTCAGCATACCTGACTCGTATTATGCGCTTCAACTAAGGCTTTTTGTGCCTCGTCTAATTTAGCGTGAGCTTCATTGGGATCGCCAGATCTAGCTGCTTTAATGGCCTCGACAGCAAATGATTTTGCGTTACCTGCGTTAATGATCAAGCCCATAGTGGTTTGTAATTGTTCTTCTTCGGTTTGTGTTTCTTTTTTATCTTGTTCAGACATTATAATATAAACCTCCATCTAAAGTCATCATGTATCAAACGATCATTCACTCATTAGATCATAAGTTTGTTGGATAACTTTTTGACCATCCATCATACCGTAAGCCTGCATATCGATAACAGAAACAGGAATATTTTTATCTGCTACTTTTTTCTTGAAGTCTGCTTCCATTTAGCAAACCTGGGGGCCTAATGAAATACAATTGATGTTTTTAGAGTCTAATTGTGAATCGGCTTCAGCAGCTGGAACGGCAAAAACTTCGGCATCCTTTCCCAGACTATCTGCAGCTTGTTGCACTTTTTGTGACTAATAAACTGGTGCTCATACCTGTGGCTCAACATAACATTATTGTTTTTTCTCCATCATGCTCATATTCTTTCATCAATAATTAAGCGGCATTTTTTTCTGCCAAAACTTTTTCATGATCCATACTTCTAAAGAATACTAAGTAAATTAATCCATCCAAAACAATATTAACGATCTGCATTACTGCACCTGAAATATGTCCAGTTGCTAGGTAACCAGAAATGATCGGTGGAGTCGTCCATGGGACCATGATACCCATAGTTTTAGCGACCAACCCCCAGTTCATAGCCATATATGTTGTCAAAACATTTGTTAAAGGCGCAGCTATGAATGGGATCACCATTTTATAATTCATAACAATTGGCATCCCAAAAATAATTGGCTCATTAATGTTAAATATTGCGGGGCCGACTACTAATTTACCTAAAGTTTTGTACTCTTTACTTCTGGATGCAAATGCGATCATGAAAGCTAAACCTAGAGTAGCTCCTGACCCTCCCATATGGACAAAGTTGTCATAGAACTGCTGGGTCACAATATTAGGCAAGGCCTTGCCTGCTTGAGCTGCAGCAGCATTTTGTGCCATCGAACCTAACCAAATGGACATCATTACCCCGCTGACTGTATTCGAACCGTGGATACCAAAAAGCCATAAGACACAAATAATAAGTTCAGTTACTAGAGCTCCTGGCAAGGAATTATTCAGGTGACTCAAGGGGGTTTGCAGTACAAAATTAATGATATTAGGGATACTTTCCATTGGGGTTGCTTCAACGACCACCCGAATGACCCAAACTAGTAATAAGGATAGTGCGCCGGGGAACAAAGAAACAAATGAGTTGCTGACAGCAGGTGGTACGGTTGCCGGCATTTTGATAGTTAAATTCTTGTGTACAAGCCAAACGTAAAAGTCGGTAATAAACAATCCGACCAAAATAGCTATAAATAGACCAGAAGAATCTAATTGTTCTAATGGGACCCATAGAGCACCTGATTTGTCGGTCTTTAAAGGAATAGTTAATATAAAGGCGCCTACAGATACGATCATAGCCGAAAATGGATCAACTTTATAACTTTTGGCCAGATTATAAGCAATACCAGCAACGGCAACTAATCCCATGATATGGAAAGAAGCATTAGCCGGATATTGAATAATGGTAGCCCAGTTACTCCCAAAAGTATGTGACATAAATGTTTGATAACCTTTAATAGGGAATTGCGCAATGATCATAAAAATGGAACCGATGATGATCATTGGTACTGCGGCTGTCATTCCATCACGTAAGGCTACCAAATGTCGCGAGCTAGCCATTTTCCCAAATACCGGGATCACTTTTTCTTGTAAAAAATTACCAGGTTTGCTCAAATCAATTACCCCCTAATTTAAATCTTGACCATTGGATCCAATAACTCTTTGATACCAATAAAAAGAATCTTTTTTTGAACGAGCCAAGGTCCCATTGCCTTCATCATCTTTATCAACGTAAATAAAACCATAACGTTTGGACATTTGTCCGGTACCGGCTGAAACTAAGTCAATACATCCCCATGGAGTATAGCCCATTAAATCTACACCATCTTGAACAACTGCCTTTTTAGCCTCTTCGAGGTGAGCTCGTAAATAATCGATGCGGTAATTATCGTGAATACTGCCGTCTTTTTCTATCTTGTCAACGGCACCAAGGCCATTTTCTACGATAAATAAAGGTAAATGATAGCGATCGGTCAGTTCGTTTAAACCATATCTTAAGCCGGTCGGATCAATTGCCCAGCCCCAATCACTAACATGCAAATTTGGATTATCGACGTCTGCGTCTACCGGATCTTTGAGGCGGTCTGCGCTTACTTTTTTAGCGCTGACAGTCGTGGATTTGTAGTAGCTAAACCCGATATAATCGACTGTGCCTTCTTTTAAAACTGTCTGATCTTCAACGGTGATGTCTGGACGATAGCCATTTTGTTGAAGATATGTTTCTACTCCTTGTGGATATTCTCCCCAAGCTTGAACGTCTGAAAACCAAAAGCGACGTTGGTTGGCTTTTTGAGCTAGTAAAATATCTTCAGGATCTGAAGAAGCAGGGTAAGTAGGGGTGTAGCTGATCATTGAACCAATTTTGAAGTCTGGGTCGATCTTCTTGCCAGCTTTCACAGCTAAAGCACTAGCAACTACTTCATAATGCGCTGCTTGATACATTACAGCTTCGTTGTTTTGACTATCATGTAAGAGAACACCTGAATTAGTAGCCATTGAAAAATCATTATTGAAATCGGCCTGATTATCAATTTCATTAAAAGTCATCCAGTATTTAACAGAATCCTTGTAACGCTCAAAGCAGGTCGTTGCAAAATTAACGAAAAAATCGATAGTTTTACGACTAGCAAACCCGTTGTACTTTTTCACTAAATTCCATGGCATTTCAAAATGAGACAAAGTCACTACTGGTTCAATCCCGTATTTATGACATTCTGCAAAAACGCCATCGTAAAATTTTAGTCCTTCTTCATTTGGCTTATCTTCATCCCCGTTGGGAAAGATCCTTGTCCAAGCAATTGAAGTTCTGAAGCAATTAAACCCCATCTCAGCAAATAATTTAATGTCTTCCTTATAGTGTTCATAAAAATCTATCGCTTCATGGTTAGGATAATTTTTTTCCGGCAACACTCCATCAGTAATCTCTCGTGGAACACCGTTTGCGCCCGCAGTCATAACATCTGCGACAGAAACTCCTTTGTTGCCTTCTTTCCAACCTCCTTCAAGTTGGTGGGCAGCAACCGCTCCACCCCATAAAAAATCTTTCTTAAAGCCATCCATATGTATATTCTCCTTTCTTAGATAACGCTTACAAAGCACATTATAGCTTTTTGTTTCTAAAATTCAAGTATAAAATTAAATTTTATGAAACATGTTTCTGAATGAACTTATACTACAATGATAAAAACTAATTGAAAATGATAGGGTTGCCGAAATTCGGACCAGTTAGTGAGTTTAAAATGGCTGAATTATGAGAATTATTTGGGGAATGTAAAATTTACTTGTGTAAAATGCTAAAATAGAATGGAATACTATTTGAATAAAGGAATGATTTAAATGAACGAAAGCGCATGTACTACGATCTTAGTCGGTAAGAAAGCAAGTATCGATGGCTCAACGATGATCGCGCGTAATGATGATACATTCTTGCCGTTAACGCCACAACGCTTTGTGATGCAGCCGGCTGTTTCTGGGCGTAAGGAAACTTTGAGATCAAATATCAATGGTTTTAAGGCGCCGCTTCCAGAGTCAGGTTATAAGACAACTTTTACTCCTAACGTTGAAGTTGACAAATGGGGTGTCTTTAATGAGACTTCGATCAATGAAAAAAACGTAGCAATGTCATCGACTGAATCAGTCTACGGCAATGAACGAGCTTTAGCTTATGATCCATGGGTCGAAAAGGGCTTGGCAGAAGATTCCTTGCAAACGATGGTTGCACCATTTATTGATTCAGCTCGGGATGGTGTGCAATACTTGGGCAATTTGATCAAGGAATATGGTTCCCCCGAAGGAAATGGGGTCTTGTTTTCTGATTCAGATGAAGTTTGGTATATGGAAATCGTAACGGGTCATCACTGGGCAGCAACACGTATCCCAGACGATGCTTATGCGATCGCAGCTAACCAAGTAGCTCAAGATCATATTGATTTCGATGATCCTGAGAATTTTATGTGGTCGGATGGACTCCAAGAGTTTGTTGAAGAACATCACTTGAACCCAGCCAAAGATGGTTTTAATTTCCGCAGGATCTTCGGCACTGACAACGAAAAAGATCGCCACTACAATACTCCTCGTGTTTGGTATGGTCAACGGTGCTTTGACCCAGAGATCGAACAAGACCCGCAAAGCAGTAACTTGCCGTTTATTTGTCATGCAGATCGGTTATTGTCTGTGGAAGACTTGGAGGATGTTTTAAGTTCGCATTATAATGAAACACCATATGACCCAATGGGACACGGTTCTGAAGCAGATAAGAAGAGATTTCGGCCGATCTCATTGAATCGGACACAAAACTCACACGTTTTACAGATCAGAAATGATGTGCCGCAACAACAGGCAGCCTTAATGTGGATCTGCTTTGGAGTGCCAACATTTACGCCGTACGTTCCATTTTATAGTAATGCTAACGATACTGATCCGTCATGGAGCGAGACATCACGTGATTATAATATCAAGGACGCATATTGGATGTACCGGACATTGTCAATGTTGACGGAATCTCACTATGCGAACTTCTTGCAAGAAAATCGTGATTATTTAACAGATGCTAAGGAAGAACAACATCGTTTGGTTGCAGAAACAGACAAGAAAGCTGCTGAACTTAGTGGGCAAGAATTAGTCGATTATTTAACTACTAGAAACCACGAAATGGTTGCGGAAATGCGTGACCGGACGATGAAAGAGATCGGTAGCTTTGTCAAGCAAGGACTGCAATTGTCTAAGTTGACATTTAACATGGATGCTAATTTGTAATAATTTAAGGGCCTGCCGTAAATCAGTAGGCCTTTTTTGTGTTTTCGTTAAGAGAGAAGAGTTAATTTGAAATTAGTGATCGTCATTTCAAATAAATTGTCAAATAAGGGACGGATCTCTATCCGGTTGACCACGGTAGACCGGATAAGCGTCGGCGAAATATCTCACCAGTCCAGCAGGAAACGAGCACAACAGCCAGGGGTAAAAGCGTGTTAGAATAAACAAAGAGATATAGATATAGTGTTCAGATAAAGGATGGAGAAAATTGAATGGACAATAAAAAAGCACTCCATGAAAACTTAGAGAACTGGGATGATCGCGCGAAACTGCATGCAAATGGCGGCTATGGTGACCTAAAGGAGTTCGCAGCTGACCCACATGCGATCAGTCCTACAGTTAAACGTGACTTAGAAGTTTTACAGCCCTTTTTGCCGAATGGTTCAGTTGCAGGGCAACGTTTGCTGCACTTACAGTGTCACATTGGAAATGATACACTCAGTTGGTGGCGATTGGGAGCTAGATCCGTGTATGGACTGGATTTTTCAACCAGGTCGTTGGATCAGGCCAAAAAATTAGCAGAAAGTGCCGGTGCTGACATCACTTATGTTGAAGGTGATGCTCGTTATGCTTCAGTCGCGTTGCCTGATAAATTTGGACAGTTTGACGACATCGTTACTAGTGCGGGAACGATCACCTGGTTGCCGGATCTAAAGGATTGGGCACAGTCGATTGCTGACCTGTTAGCTCCAAATGGGATCTTTATGATCCGCGATAATCATCCATTGTTGTTTGCTTTAGATAATGAAGGTTTTGAGATCAAGGAAAACTATTTCAGCGGCACTGAGACTTTTTATGAGGACGATAGTTCATATGTAGTCAATGACAATGCAAAGACTGATGCCAAAATTAAACATACTAAAAATCATAACTGGGCTCATGATTTTCAAGAGATCGTGTCTGTCTTGCGAGCAGCAGGTTTAACGATCGAAGATTTAGGGGAGCACCGAACTACGGATTGGCAGTCTTTACCAATGCTAACTTATGACCCGAGAAATGAAGAGTGGACGATGCCAGCTGATCATCCGCAGATCCCACTGACATTCTCGCTCGTAGCTCGTAAAAATTAGCAAACTTTGCTTTTTTCAAATTTGTCAGTATAATGTTTGCTAGAAATTCTTAGAGGGTGTGGGATAAAATAATGCAGATCGCGGTTAAAGAATTTATAGAAAAGATAACTAATGAAAATTATGAGATCAAACAAGTGGAAGCTGCCAAAAGTGATTTTGCTAAAAAAGGCGAGAAACTGGTCGATCAAATGATCACAAGCTTTTTGCAGATCACTGATAGCGATAAATTAGTAGAAAGCAGGCTTTTGTTAAAGACAGAGGGAGAACCGGTCATTATCAGTTTAGAAAGCGGCGTGATCAACTTGCCGTTTGAAAATGTTGGTCAAGTCGATAATTTCTTTGATCAACCAGAAAATGAAGTGAACGTTATTGTTAATTTGATCGTTAAGGCACCATCAGTCAATGCATCTGGGTTACGTATCGATCAGGTTGGAACAGTGGATGAGTTGCAAAAACGGCCTGGGGAATTGGGTAACAAAATTTCTGATAGAATACAAGAGTTGTTGGATACTATTCAGGCAAATACAGCTAGTGAAAAATAAACTGGCTGAATTAACAGTCATCGAGGGAAAAGTACATGGAAAATATTTTGGTCGTGATCCAAAATGTCAGGGATCAAGTCAGCAAAAAAGAACGCATTTTATGTGATTATATCCTGGAAGAACCAGCTAAAGTAATGCAGTTATCTGTGCAAAGCTTGGCCAAACGTTGTCAAATCAGTGCAGCCACAGTCGTTCGCTTTTGTCGCCGTTTGGAACTTAATGGGTATGCCGACTTAAAACTCCGGTTATCTGCGGCAGTGCAAGAGGCTCAGGGAGAAGAGTATGCCGAGATCAAGCCTGGGGAAAGTGCGGCCGATATTAGTGGTAAATTGCAACTGCACTTTGAAAATGCGCTGAAGGTGACGACTAAAAAATTAGATGACCAAGTAATTGAGAGGGTCGTGACCGCGATCCATGAAGCGCATCAAGTGCAGCTTTTTGGAGTCGTGTCGTCTTCTCTTGTGGTGCAGGATATGTATCAAAAATTGAGTCGGGTCGGTGTTAGTGCCATGGTCAATAGTGACGTTCATTTGGCAGCAACGGCTTTAGCTGCCGGGAGTGATGAAGATCTGTTGATCGTCGTTTCGACTAGCGGCACGACTAAAGAAGCCGTTTCTTTGCTGCAGTTCGCTAAGGAAAAGAAGATCACTACGATTTTGATAACTGCAAATGTTGACTCTGTCGGAGCTTTGTTGGCGGACCATATACTTGAATCGCAAAACTTGGGTGAGTCAGTTATCAGACCAGGTGCTTCGACCTCTTTGGTGACAGAATTTTTTGTAGCGGATGTTTTATTATTTCGCTACGTGGCACGTTATTATGCGGAGGTCTTGGTTAAGTTAAAAGACTCGCGCAAGTTGATCGAATATTTGAATAATAACTAATTGTCGGCACCTCGGTAGGTGTCTTTTTTGCCTGAGAACTACTTTTTGATTGATATTTAAGAAATTTTATTTCATAATTGTAACAGCTAAGTTTAATACGACTGAATAATATTTGAATAATGCGTTTTCAAATGCTAAAATTTGGTTGGTTAGACATTAAAAAATGGAGAGGGGTACATAAATGCAGGTTGATCTAAGCAATTTGACGACTGAACGTCGTAATGACGCTACAATGAATTTGGATGAATTGTCTGTAGAAACGGCTGCGAAGCTGATGAATCAAGAAGATCAAAGAGTTGCTCCTAGTGTTGAGCAAGTATTACCGCAGATCTCTCAAGCAGTTGGTCAGATCATTTCGGCTTTTAACAAAGGAGGCCGCCTAATATACATGGGGGCTGGGACTAGTGGACGCCTAGGTGTGTTAGATGCCGCAGAATGTGTTCCGACCTTTGGTGTTTCTAAAGAAATGGTAGTTGGATTGATCGCAGGTGGTGCACAGGCAATGACGGTCGCAGTCGAAGGAGCAGAAGATTCCTTGACCTTGGGGCCACAAGATCTACAAGATTTGAATTTGACAGAAAATGATGCGGTCGTGGGTATCGCAGCTAGTGGTCGGACACCTTATGTGATCGGCGGCTTAAAATATGCTGCCAGTGTTGGTACTGCTACGATCTCAGTAGCATGTAATCCAGAAGCAGAGATCTCTAAGTATGCTCAAACGGCGATCGAAGTTGATTGCGGGCCAGAATTTTTGACTGGTTCAACACGTCTAAAATCAGGGACAGCTCAGAAGCTGATCTTAAACATGTTGTCGACCTTATCCATGATCGGGATCGGCAAAGTTTACAATAATTTGATGGTCGATGTGAAAGCAACGAATGAAAAACTGGTCGAACGCTCTAAGAGGATCATCATGCAGGCAACGGGTATCAACTATTCTAAGGCCGAGCATTATTTGGATGAGGCACAGTTAAATGTCAAAACGGCGATCGTGATGGCAAAAACAGGCCTGAGTAAAGTGCAGGCAGAAGAAAGATTGGCCGACGCAGGTGGTTTTGTTAAGAAAAGTATCACAGATAAATAAAAGGGGGCTGTTTTATTATGGCTGATGAATTTAATGCTAAAGAAGTCGCGGAAAAAATTTATAAGTATTCCGCGGTATAGACAATGTGGAGTCCTTTGAAAATTGTATGACTCGGATCCGGCTCGATATCTATGACCATGATAAGGTCGATGAAGCCAAACTTAAAGAGCTTCCCGGAGTGTTGGGCGTTGTCAATGATGAACAATTGCAGGTTGTTATTGGGCCCGGAAAAGTTAACAAAGTTGACGCAGCAATGGAAGCTTACTCTGGCAATAAGTCTGGCGAAAAATCTGACAGTAATCGGACTTTAGCTGCAGAACGTGCCGCAGAAGTTAAGGCTGAAACTAAAGAAAAACAAAAGAAGTCGCCATTTAAATCATTGTTGAAAGATATTGCTAATATCTTCGTTCCAATGATCCCAGCTTTTGTTGGTTCTGGTTTGATCGCCGGTATCGCAGCAATTATTTCCAACTTGATCACTTCTAAGACCTTAACAGGTGATAGTTGGAATCAAATATCTCTAGTTCTTAATATTATCAAAAATGGTATGTTTACATACTTGCCTATCTATACTGGGATCAATGCCGCTCGTGTTTGGGGAGCAACACCAACACTTGGCGGAGTTACTGGTGCGGTAGTCCTACTAACGGGTATGGATCCTAATGCACCGATCAAGAACCTTTTTAATGGCAGTGCATTAGTTGCTAACCAGGGCGGTATCATTGGCGTTATCTTGGCAGTATGGGTGCTGTCTGTTATTGAAAAAAAGATGCACCAGTGGATCCCTGATTCGATCGACATTATTATCACGCCAATGGTCAGTTTATTGCTGGTCGGTTTGGCAGAGATCTTTATTATCATGCCGTTAGCTGGTTTTGTTTCCGATGGTTTAGTTGGGGCGATCAACTGGGTGTTGAACGTTGGTGGTGCTTTCTCTGGCTTTGTGCTGGGCGCATTGTTCTTACCGATGGTAATGCTAGGCTTACACCAGATCTTAACACCTATCCATGTGCAAATGATCAGCCAGACTGGTAATACGCCCCTGTTACCTATCCTAGCTATGGCTGGCGGTGGCCAGGTCGGTGCTGCGATCGCGCTTTGGATACGTCTGCGTCATGATAGGAAGTTAGTCGACATGATCAAGGGTGCTTTACCAGTTGGTTTCTTAGGGATCGGTGAGCCGTTGATCTACGCTGTAACATTGCCATTAGGCCGGCCATTTATTACTGCATGTATCGGTGGTGGTATCGGTGGTGCTGTGATTGGTGCTATCGGCAAGATCGGCTCCATTGCCATTGGACCATCAGGTTTGCCTTTGATCCCACTGATCGACCATGGTCGTTGGTGGGGCTATGTTATTGGCTTGATCGCATCTTATCTCGGCGGTTTCATTGCCACTTACTTCTTCGGCATCCCGAAGGACAAGTTGGCAGTTGAAAAGGCTGACGCTGCTGCAGAACAAGCCGGTGCTACGGTCGAAGAAACTCAAGAGGATAATTCTACGAAAGAAGAAGTTCAACCACAAGCAGATACTGCAATTGAACAGGAAATTTTACAAGCAGCTGTTAGTGGCGACCTCGCAGATATTACGTCTTCTGTGGACGATGTATTTTCCCAGAAGACGATGGGCGATGGTTATATCGTTGAACCAACGAGTGGTGAAATTTACGCACCAATTAATGGAACGATCAGTTCAGCCTTCCCTACCAAACATGCTTTGGGGATCACTTCAGCGGGTGGTTTGGAGATCTTAGTTCACTTGGGGATCGATACTGTTGACCTCAAAGGTGCACCATTTGAGGTCAAAGTTTCTGAAGGGCAAAAAGTTGCGGCTGGTGACCTCTTAGTTAATGCTGATTGGCAAGCTGTCACAGATGCTGGCAAATCCTCCGAAACGATCATTGCCATTACTAATATGGATCAAGTCGCTGATTTTGACTTAACTAAGACAGGACAGGTCTCTGCCAAAGATGAAGTCGGCGAGATCAAATTGAAATAAAATAGTTTGATGAAATTGGGTCGCCACGCATGTTTTGGGCGGCCCTTTTTTTATTAATTAAGCAGTTTGCCATCAATACCTAATGTAAGTATAAAAAAATAGTTGACAAACCTTATTTTAACGCTTAATATCAAAGACATTAAGAATATATAAAACGTTGAAGAGAAGAGTAGTTTTCCTTAGTACATTTTAAGAGACCTTCGGTGGCTGCAAAGAAGGATGGAAAGAGAAGATGAAGATGAGCTCTGAAGTTGACTGTTAGTGCAAGCTGATAGTCCGCTGATCGCGATACCATCACAGTCTTGTTAGAGACTAAGCGGCTATAACTGTAAAGTAATGGCAATCAAGGTGGTACCACGGGGTCCTCGTCCTTTTTATATAAAGGAAGAGGGCTTTTTTTATACACAGGAGTGGAGTAATAAGTTGTTAGCGTAGTTTAACGAGGTCTTTTGTTCGGCAGCTTCGGTTAAAAAAGAATGGAGTTTTAAAAAAGGTTAACGAAATATATTCGCAGAAAACAGCTAGAGTTCAGATGAAAATACCATGATCATTTGTAATAACATAAGTTAGAAAGTAGGACAGGTCTAATGATAGAGTTAAAAAACATTTCTAAAACCTTCCAAACAAAGGAAGGAGAAGTTAAGGCTGTACAAGATGCCAGTTTGACGGTCGACAGCGGCGAAGTCTACGGAATAGTTGGATTTTCCGGTGCGGGTAAAAGTACTTTGGTTCGAATGTTGAATGGCCTAGAAATGCCGACGTCAGGTGAAGTTTTGATCGACGGAACAAGGACCGATACGTTGAGTGGTGAAAAGCTGCGTGACCAGCGTAAAAAGATCGGCATGATCTTTCAACACTTTAATTTACTTTGGTCGCGGACTGTTTTGGGAAATATCATGTTTCCGATGGAGTTAAGCGGGCTTTCCAAGAGTGAACGTGTTGAAAAGGCACGTAGATTAGCTGACCTCGTTGGGCTGGGTGATCGAGTGAATTCATATCCGTCACAGCTTTCTGGCGGTCAAAAGCAACGGGTCGGTATTGCTAGAGCGTTGGCTAATGATCCGGATATTTTGATCTCGGACGAAGCAACGAGTGCTTTGGACCCACAAACGACAGACGAGGTATTGGACTTGTTAGACAGCATCAATCAAAAAATGAACCTGACGATCGTTATCATTACTCATGAGATGCATGTTATTCGACGTTTGGCAGATTCTGTCGCAGTGATGGATGATGGTAAGTTGATCGAAAAAGGACCAGTTTCGACGGTCTTCACTGATCCACAAGAAGAATTGACTAAGCGCTTTGTCAGTTCAGAGGTGGATAAGAGTCAAACTCCGGATATTCAACAGATTACGGCTGATTTGATCAAGAAGTATCCCCAAGGCAAGATCGTTTCGCTTAAGTTTCATGGAGATCAGGTCAAGTTGCCGATCGTGACTGAAATGATCCGCGAATTTCCAAATGTAACAATGAGTATTTTGGAAGGTTCGATCCATCAGATCGGTGATAAGCAGAGTGCAATAGGATCGTTATTTGTGCAACTGCTAGGGGAGCCTCAAGATATTGATGGTGCCTTGGACTTCTTAAATAAAATGCGTGTAGAAACGAAGGTGATCAATAATGGGTGAGCAGGGACTTGCTTCATACTTTCAGTTTAATAATGTTGACTGGGCAAATGTTTGGACCGCAGCATGGGAAACTTTATGGATGACAGTTTTGTCTGTCGCGATCGTAGCTATTTTAGGTATTTTATTAGGCCTATTATTATACCAAACAGATGGCAGCAAGAACCCAGCGGTTAAGATCTTAAATTGGATAGTGGGCTTCTTCGTCAACGTCTTCCGGTCAATACCGTTTATTATTTTGATCGTCTTACTTTTGCCGGTGACTCAAGTTATCGTTGGTGCCATTACCGGTGCCAAAGCTGCGATCCCTTCTTTGGTCGTATCAGCAGCTCCGTTTTATGCCCGCCTGGTTCAAATTGCGTTTAACGATGTCGACAGTGGCGTGATCGAGGCTGCATACTCAATGGGGGCAAGCAGCTGGCAAGTTGTTCGTAAGGTTTTGATCCCAGAAAGCATGCCGGCCTTAGTCTCAGGTATCACTGTGACGGCGATCTCATTGATCGGCTATACGGCCATGGCTGGTGCAATAGGTGCCGGCGGACTGGGTCAGCTGGCTTACACAGATGGCTTCCAGTCATATAACAACGCTATTACCTTGGCAGCAACAGTCGTGATAGTGATCATTGTGTTTGCATTTCAGTATTTGGGGGATCTGGTCACTAAAAAGGTTGATAAGCGTTAGTGATCGGTTTTAATTAACAGGATAAAATTAAAAACTAGGAGTTGAATAACATGAAAAAGAAACGTTTATTGAGTTTATTGACCATTGCAGCAGCCAGTGTTTTTCTGTTAGTCGGATGTGGTTCTAAGGATAGCTCAAGCCAAAAGACCACGACCATCACGGTCGGGGCTTCATCTAATCCACACGCAAAAATTTTGGAGCATGTTAAGCCACAGTTGAAAAAGCAAGGCGTTAATTTAAAAGTCAAGGTCTTTGATGATTATGTAATGCCTAATAAGGCCTTAGCTTCTAAGGAATTAGATGCTAACTACTTTCAACATAAACCGTTTTTAAATAATTGGAATAAAAAGAACAAGGGTAATTTAGTTGATGCTGGTGGTGTTCATTTGGAACCGATCGGTGTTTATTCCAAGAAGTATAAGGATCTAAAGGATCTGCCTAATAATTCAACAGTTTTAGTTTCCAGCAGTGTTGCTGATTGGGGTCGAGTTTTGCAGATTTTTAAAGATGCTGGTTTGATCACCGTCAAAAAGGGTACTAACCTTGAAACTGCAACATTTGATGACATAGCAACCAATAAGAAAAACTTGAAGTTCAAGCACACCTATGAACCTAAGTTGATGCCTAAGTTGTATGAAGCAAATGAGGCCGCAGCCACTGTGATCAATGCTAACTATGCAGTGCAGGCTGGTTTAAATCCACCTAAAGATAGTATCGCATTGGAGAAAAAATCTTCCCCGTACGTAAACATCGTAGCTGTTCGTAAGGGTGATACTAAGAAACCAGCTATCAAGAAACTAATGAAAGTCTTGCAATCAGATTCAACACAAAACTGGATCAAAAAGCAATATAAGGGCGGCGTACTTCCGTCTAAGTAGATGTAAAAATATGTGGTATCGAAAGGTCGTTGTTAAAAGCAGCGGCTTTTTTGTATACACCGGTCAAAATTTGGGGCGAAATTAGGGGTAAACCAGGACTTCAGGCTAATAAAAGCAATTTGGTATTTCAACTAGCATAGTGCTAAGTAACTAAGGACTTAAATTTTCCTTCCTTCTGACAGCGAAGTTTATACATAACTTTGACAAAAGGTGCTATTATATATTTAGAATAAATATAAGTATATTTTAGAAATGAGGAATGACTTAATGTCAAGTGGTCAAGCGATCACGAATTTGATCATCGTATTGATCGTATTCTTTTTTGCGGCTTTTTTCGTTGCGTCGGAATTCGCCATTGTAACTTTGCGTAAAAGTGCGGTAGAAAGTGCTATTGAGAACGGAAATGGCAATCAGCGCAAATTAAAATTAGCCTTACAGATGATAAATAATATGAATGAATATTTGTCAACTACACAGGTCGGAGTTTCGTTGACCGGGATCATCTTAGGTTGGATCGGTGCTGATTCATTAACTAAGCTCTTTCTCGATTTGTTTGGGGTTTTACCTGTTAATCATACAACGGCTGTTTCGATCAGTGCTATTTTGGGTGTTGTTTTATTGACCTACTTGGAAGTCGTCTTGACTGAGATCGTACCGAAAAATATCAGTATCGATATGCCGATGAAAATGATGATGTTCATTGTTACTCCGTTACATTATTTTCACATTGCCTTTTACCCATTTGTTTGGTTATTGAACGTTTCCGCAACTGGGATCGTGCGTTTGATAGGGTTAAAACCTGCGGGTGAAGATGATGACGTTTTATCTCAAAACGAAATTTTGAATATCTCTAAAAACGCTGTTACTGGGGGGTCGATCGATCGTAATGATTATTTGTATATGGAGCGCGCTTTCGAATTTAATGATAAAGTCGCCAAAGATATCATGGTCGATCGGACTAGTTTAGAAGTTATTGATGTGACAGATACAGTGGACGATGTCACTGATCCTTATTTGGAACAAAAGTTTAGTCGTTATCCGGTTGTAGCTAATAATGATAAAGATAAGATCTTGGGCTACGTCTATATCTATGATATTGTACGGCAAGCCCAAGTTGATGGTTCAGTTCGTGTCGCCAAGTTAATGCGGACGATCAGTACTGCTCCAGAGGTTACTCCTATTCAAAACCTATTGAAACAAATGATTCAAAAGCACGTTCCAATGGTAGTGATCTTGGATGAATATGGTGGGACTAGTGGGATCGTGACCGACCGAGATATTTATGAAGAATTGTTTGGTACGGTCAAAGATGAGGCTGATGACGTTTCACCTGATGATATTATTGACAATGGTGATGGGACATATAGTGTTTCTGGTAAGACTACTCTCTATGATTTTGAACGCTATTTTCGTTTTAAAGACAAGTATTTTCAAGAGTCTGAATCTGTAACTGTTGCCGGGTACTTACTTGAAAACTATAAGATCAAGCTTGGCAGCCAGATCCAAATCGGTCAGCTTAATATAAAGGTAACAGAGTTCAATCGAAATTATATTGAATGGATGATCGTTGAAAAGTTGCCGGAAGAAAAACCTGTGTCTAGTGACGATCCAGAAACAAACAACTCGACTGAAGACTAGTCAATATGTTTAAATAGTAGATGAAGGTGAAAAAGACGGGAGATCAAGCCCCGTCTTTTTTTAAATAAAGCTTTTCAAAAGCGATTGATTTTGTTATCGATAAGAAGTTTGAAGGGGTGACTGTTTTGGAAAAAGATCGGATGTTAAAACTCAAATTTGGTGTGAACTTTCGCGAAATGGGTGGTTATCCAACCAAGAATGGCCAAGTAACTCAGTGGCACAAACTTTTACGGAGCGGTAATCTTGGTGAATTAGCACCAGAAGATGTGGATTATTTGAAAGATTACGGTCTCAAATATGTGGTCGACCTACGTTCAGAGTCGGAGTCCACTTATTTTCCAGATAAGATGCCTGAAGGGGCACATTATTACAACTTATCAGTGTACCCATTCGCATCGTCCTTATTTAAAAATTTAGGCGTTGTTGGTTCGATGAAGCTGAAAACTGGCAACTTGTCTTTTGTTGATGAATCATACGCGCAAATGTTGGCAGATCCGCACGCCCAACATGTTTATCGCAATTTGTTCCAACTGTTATTAAAAAATGACCGTCCCGCTGAAAGCTTGGTATTTCATTGTGCAGCTGGCAAGGATCGGACTGGTGTCGGCGGATTTTTGGTCTTGAATGCTTTGCAAGTTAAAGAAGAGGCAATTTTGAATGATTATTTGATGACCAATCTTTATTATTCTAATGCTTCGAACGATATGATAAATAACATTTTGACTGATAATGACCAGGATAGTTTGGCTAATGAGTTGAACTCTAATTTGGCTGTAGCCGGTGAAAACTTTGATACTCTGTATCATACAGCTGACACAATATCTGGCTCTGTGCAAAACTATTTGCAAGACAAGATGAAATTGTCGGATGAAGATCTTGAAAAGTTGAGTAAGTTGTACCTCAAATAGTGAGAAGGGATCATGTGACCGAAAAAGTTAATGCGCAAACTTATCGTTCTCCGTTGGGAGAATTATTGTTGGCTAGTGATGGGCAAGAGTTGATCGGCTGTTGGTTTGAAGGACAGAAGTATTTTGCTGCGGGGGTGGACCAAGCGCAGATCCAAGTGCAAGAAGACCGAGTTTTGAATCAGGCCGCTGTTTGGCTCGACCAGTATTTTGGCGAACAAAGACCTGATTGTAACTTGATCAAGTTAAGACCACAGGTGACCACGTTTAGACAGTCTGTTTTACTTGCTTTACGAAAAGTACCTTACGGGCAAACGATCACTTATCAAGATTTGGCTGCTGTAGTAAAAAACCTGGCCATGTCTGCCAAATACGCGCGTTCTGTCGCTGGAGCTGTCGGTCACAATCCGCTCAGTATTTTTATTCCATGCCATCGGGTGATCGGCAGTGATGGTTCCTTGACCGGGTATGCTGGCGGTTTGCAACGAAAGCAAGCTTTATTAGAACTTGAACATGCGACTTTAAATCAATACTAGAAGGGATTTTGCCATAATGTGCAAAGTCCCTTTCTTGACAAAATTATCGTCCTTAAATCAGGCACCAAAAAGGGAGACAGGAATTTGTTTTTAATTTCTGGCTCCTTTTTGAGTGTAAACACTATTTTTTTACGTTCTTAGATTCCTAAATGAAGAACAAGTTGACTCCGATCACGAGCGCCCCGAGGATGATCCGGTACCAACCGAAGGCTTTGAAATCATTGTTCTTAATGTAGTTCATTAAGAACCGGATAGACAGGTAAGCTACGATAAATGAAACGATCATACCAACTAATAAGATCACTCCTTGTTGCCCTCCCAGTGAACCACCTTTGGCGAAAAACTTAACGATTTTCAATAGTGATGCGCCAAACATCGTCGGGATCGCTAGGAAGAAAGAAAATTCAGTTCCGACATAACGAGAAGCCCCGATCAAGATGGCGCCTAAGATCGTTGCACCTGAGCGTGAAGTTCCAGGTATCAAAGAGAGAACTTGGAACATACCTATAAAAAGAGCAATGCTGTATGGTAGGCTGCCAAGATCTGAATATCTCGCGTGGACGTCTGATTTTTTCTTTTCATTACGATTCTCGACAACGATGAACAGGATACCGTAAATAATCAAGGTTGCTGAAACAACCGCCCAATTCATCAAATGTTCGTCCATCCAGTCATTAAGCGGTAAGCCGATGATCACCGATGGCAAAACCGCCACGACTACTTTAAACCAGAGATCCCAGGTATTTTTCTTCTCCTGTCCCGATTTTTTGGGAGACAAGGGATTAAGTTTGTGGAAGTATAAGACGACCACAGCGAGAATGGCACCTAATTGGATCACAACATTAAACATATCTGTAAATTGCTTAGGCTGCTGCATCTTGATGAATTCATCGACCAAGACCAAGTGGCCAGTTGAACTGATCGGCAAGAATTCAGTGATCCCCTCGACGATGCCTAAAATTATCGATTTTATAATATCCAAAAGAAATTGATCCTTTCTTGCGTTAAATATGTACGCTATTTGTTTAGTAACAGAAACTATCATAGCTATTTTTTGGATTGTGTTCAAGTTTTCATACTAAATTTATGGAAATTTAATTTTTATAGGAGATATTACTCGCTTTCTTTGTTTCAGTAAAAAAGTAAGGAATATCCTTTCTAAAACCCTAATTTCAAACGCATAAAAAAGGCTCAGCTCTCAAACAAGAGAGCTGAGCCAAACACATTGATGTGTTAATTTTCAAATATTAGTCAAAGTCGACACTGTGTGGGAAACGTGCAACAGGTGCTGTACCCTTGAGTTCTTCTTCAATACGGAGAAGTTGGTTGTACTTTTCAACACGTTCTGAACGTGCCATAGCACCAGTCTTGATTTCGCCAGATTCTGTGGCAACAGCGAAGTCAGCGATGAACGTATCGCCAGTTTCACCCGAACGGTGTGACATCATAACTGTCCAGCCATTCTTCTTAGCCATGCGGATCGTTTGCAATGTTTCTGTAACTGTCCCGATTTGGTTAAGCTTGATCAAGACAGCGTTACCGCAACCCTTCTTGATAGCGTCACGAACGATAGCAGGATTTGTAACAACTAAGTCATCGTCAACGATTTGAACTTTGTCGCCAACAGCTGCAGTGAACTTAGCGTAGTTATCCCAGTCGTCTTCGCCAAATGGATCTTCGATAGAAATGATCGGGTATTTTTCAACTAAGCCCTCGTAGTACTTGATCATTTCGTCAGGAGTCTTCTCTGTTCCTTCGAATTTGTAGTTACCAGTTTCATGGTCGTAAAATTCTGATGAAGCAGGGTCCAAAGCAATAGCGATCTCTTCGCCTGGTTCGTAGCCTGCTTGTTTGATAGCTGCAACGAGCATTTCGATCGCTTCTTCAGTTGAATCCAAACGTGGAGCAAAGCCACCTTCGTCACCCAAGCCTGTTTCGTAGCCCTTTTCAGCCAAAACACTCTTTAATGTATGGTAAACGTTAGCGATTTTTTCGATGCCGTCACGGAATGATTCTTTCTTAACTGGAGAAATCATGAATTCCTGTGTGTCGATACCAGAATCGGCATGTTTACCACCATTGATAACGTTGTGGAATGACTGAGGTAATTCTGCATGTGTACCACCAAGGTAACGATACAAAGGAATACCTTCGTAATTAGCTGCTGCACGGCAGTTAGCCATGGATACACCCAAAATAGCGTTGGCACCTAAGCGGCCTTTATTATCAGTACCATCAAGGTCGATCATGATTTGGTCAACTGCTGCTTGGTTGAATGGGTCTACACCATGCAAAGCATCATTGATTTCAGTATTTACATTATTAACAGCCTTCAAAACACCTTTACCTTGAAGACGGTCACCACCATCACGTAATTCAACGGCTTCTCTTTCACCAGTAGAAGCACCAGATGGAACAGCAGCGCGACCCATTGTGCCGTCTGACAAGATCACATCGGCTTCAACAGTCGGGTTGCCACGGGAATCAAAGATTTCGCGCCCTTTAACCTTTTCAATATAAACAGACATTTAATAAGCTCCTCTCTTTCATGTGAAACCACTCAAGTGATCTCACTAGTCCAGAAAAAATATTTTTGATGAACTCACTGACATTCATCCACCTTCATTATTTTATCGTTTTTAGTGATGAAAAACAAGCTAAATATGTGAATATCTAAGCAAACTAGCTAATGTTTTCATAAGTTTTCAGAAAAAGCGATTTCTTATTTGCAAAAAGCTGCTATTTATCTAGATAAGTATGATCTAAAAGCTGATTTAGCGTGAATGAGCTGAAAAATTGACCGTTCAAAGTTTTCTTTATAACATGTTTTAAAACATTAACTTGAAAAACGTGTCGAAATGAACTGTTGCATTTTTATTTGGGCACCTTAAGTTTGAACTTTTATTAAAATACGAGGAGGTAATTCTGTGGGAAAAACAAACAAAAGTGCGGATCTGATCGAGGTCATTCCTAGGCCGTTAACTTTTCACTTGCATAATTCTCAAGTCAGCTATATTTTAGGGGTCGAAGATGAGAAAATATTAGCCCATCATTACTATGGCACTGCGGTCGATCATTATTCAAATTTGCGCCGCTATCCTCGTTTGATGCGTCATTTTGCTCCCAGCCCAGAAGATATAGATACCAGAGATTTTTCTTTAAGTACTTTGCCGCAGGAATTTCCGGGAGCGGGTGGTGCCGATTACCGGGAACCTGGGATCGTGGTTGAATTTGCTAATGGTTCGCGGACCGTCAATTTCACCTATGATTCTTATTCGATCTCAGCGGGTAAGCCTAAGTTGACTGGTATGCCAGCAACTTTCTCCAGGGAAGATGAGTCTGAAACGTTAACTATAAAATTAGTTGAAAGTGATGCCCACTTGGAACTCTATTTGTCATATACGATTTTTCGAGATCTTCCTGTTATTACACGCAACACACGTGTCAAAAATATGGGAGATCAGCCTGTACGAGTTGAACGGTTGTCTTCATTTAGTTTGGATTCACCTGATAATGAATTAGACTTGTTGCAATTAAACGGCAGGTACGCACAAGAAAGAAATGTGACTGTCGAACCATTGAGCACGGGGATCAAGATCTTAGATTCCAAACGTGGAGCATCAGGACATACGCAAAATCCATTTTGTGCACTGGTCGATCCGCATGCTACTGAGTTTTCTGGGGAAGTATTTGGCTTTTGTTTGATTTACAGCGGGAGTCATAAGTCTGTGATCCAAATGGACGGTTACAACCAGGTTCGTGTTCAGATGGGGATCAATGATCAGAATTTTGAATGGTGGTTAAAACCACAAAAGTCATTTCAATCACCAGAAGCAGTTTTAGTGCACAGCGATCAAGGCTTGAACTCGATGTCCCAAAGTTTCCACAAGTTATTTTTGGAGCATTTGATGAAAAGCAAGTTCTCTCAGCAAACACGTCCGATCTTGCTGAACAACTGGGAGGCCACCTATTTTAATTTTGATGAAGAAAAGTTGCAAGAAATTATTTCATCTTCCCATGAACTAGGGATCGAAATGTTTGTCTTAGATGATGGTTGGTTTGGTAAACGGGATGCACCTGATAGTTCACTGGGAGATTGGATCGTTGACCGTAAGAAGTTGCCCAATGGGCTAAAACCGCTGAGTGATTATTGTCACAGTTTAGATATGAAATTTGGACTGTGGTTTGAACCGGAAATGATCTCCGTTAAGTCGAAATTATACCAGGATCATCCTGATTGGGTCTTGGAGATCCCAGGTCAAAGGCGATCGATCGACCGCATCCAATTCGTGTTAAATCTTGGAAGAAAAGAAGTTCGCACTTATTTATTTGAACGGATATCTTATATTATTGAGCATGCTGATCTTGATTATATCAAGTGGGATATGAACCGCAATATGACCGAAATTTATGACACGCAGCTTTCTGCTTCAGAACAAGGAGAGGTCTCCCACCGTTATATCTTAGGGCTCTATGCTCTATTAGAACGTTTGACTGACGAATATCCCGACATTTTATTTGAAAGTTGCTCTGGTGGGGGCGGTCGATATGATGCTGGGATGTTGTATTATATGCCGCAAACATGGACCTCCGATAATACGGATGCAATTGCACGTTTGAAGATCCAGTACGGCACGAGTTTATTATACCCGGTTGTTTCAATGGGTGCCCATGTTTCCGCGGTGCCTAATGAGCAGACGGGCCGGATGACCCCATTAAGGACCCGCGGTCTTGTAGCCTCAAGCGGGAACCTGGGCTACGAATTAAATCCGTTAAATTTATTGGAAAATGAAAGACAAGAGGTCAAATTACAGGTTGAGTGGTATAAGGCTCACCGACGTTTGATTCAGTTCGGTAAATTTTATCGCCTACAAAATCCTTTTGAAACAACTAGGACAGCTTGGATGTTTGTCTCTGAGGATAAAAAAGAGGCCGTGGCAATGTATTTTAATATCTTTTCCGAAGCTTCTACGCCTTTACACATGTTGAATTTTGTGGGATTAGATCCCCAGTTAAAATATAGTGTCAACGGTGAGTATACTGCATATGGTAGTGAATTGATGCGAATCGGGATCTACCCATTGACCCAAAATGAGGGCGATTTTGATAGTGCAGTTTTTGAATTGAAGGCAGTTAAATAGAGCATGTAAGTGTTTAATTTTACAAAACTATTCATCTATAATTCAGTGTCGCTGGTGCAGAATTTAGCAAATTAGTTTGCTATAATAAGTAAAACGATCCAGGCTGGAGGCAGAAGATGGGATTTAATAAGGAAGATTTTTTTAAGCGGATCGAGGAAGTTGATTTGCCGCAGGAACAAAAAGAAAAGTACTGGCAAATGTTAGACGAAGACTTTTTAGCAACATTTTGTGATGTTTTGGAGTATTCACCGGTCCTGACGGCTAGTTCTCCATACAAAAGAACTTATCAGGAGCGTCCATTTTCAGATGACCAAAATAACGCGTGGTACGTTAAAACTAAGATCGAACATGCTGACCGTGGCCCCTTACTTGGCAAGAAAGTAGCAGTTAAGGACAACATTATGATCGCTGATGTTCCGATGCAAATGGGGACGAAGTTGCTTGACGGTTATCGACCACAAGCTGATGCAACGGTGATCAGCCGTTTGTTGGCTGCCGGGGCTGAGATCAAAGGTAAGGCTGTCAGCGAAAATCTTTTTGTAGCAGGCAGCAGCTTTACAGCGGATACTGGTTTGGTCCAAAATCCACGGTTGCCCGGCTATTCAGCCGGCGGTTCGTCGAGTGGTTCGGCAGCTTTGGTGGCTAGCGGTCAAGTTGATTTTGCCTTGGGTTGTGACCAGACTGGTTCGATCCGTATCCCAGCTTCTTGGTGTGGAATATACGGTTTCAAACCCTCACGTGGTTTGATCCCTTATACAGGGATCGGGTCCGTCGACCAGCTATTAGATCATGTGGGGCCAATGTCACAAAGTATGGCTAACATTGTTTTAGCTGCAGATGTTTTGGCTGGTCCAGATGGCTTTGACAGCCGGCAAAATGAAATACAGCAGACATTTGATTTTGCTAATAATTTGACAACAGACCTTCGTGGTAAAAAAATAGGCCTTGTTAAAGAAGGCTTTGGCTTGAAACGCTCTGAAAAAATCGTGGATGAAACTGTGAAAACTAATATTTTGGCTTTCGAAAAACTTGGTGTAAAGGTCGAGGAGGTCTCGCTCCCCGACTTTGATATGGGACGCACGGTCGTGGATACCATGAATACGATCTCGACATACCGTCAGCTGATCAAAGCAGGTGGCTCAAGTATTGGTAGTGAGAATTACTATCCAGTTGATTTGAGTGAGACGTTGGAGAAACAACTAATGCCGGAGACATATCATAAATTGCCGCCGATCGTGCAGGTCATCTTGTACAGTGGGATGCTGGCCGATCACGCGTCAGTCGATTATTATGGCAGGGCACAAAACTTACTCCTTAGGTTGAAAGAGAAATTTGCCAAGGTGATTGAAGGTTTCGATATTCTTGCGATGCCGGCAACGCCCTTTACTGCTACTAAATTGCCAGCCTTGGATGGCTCATTAGAAGATTTAATTATGGGCTCGCTGGGCATGGATACCAACTTAGGAATATTTAATGCTTTAGGTTATCCTGCAATTTCCGTCCCTTGCAAATTCAGCGAGCATGAAAAGCCGATCGGAATGCAGTTGGTGGGGGACTTTGGCGCTGATCAGACTGTGTTGAATTTTGCCCAAGCATATGAAGATATGAAGTAAACAAAACGAGCGCCTAGTGCAAATGACGCTCGTTTTGTGTTTCTTCTTATTTTTTATCTTTTTTTGGAGATAATTCTGGGAACCATAACTTGATCTCATTTTCTGCATTATGCGGATCATCCGAACTGTGAACGACATTGCGTAAGATGCCATCGTCAAACATGCGGCCAAAGTCGCCGCGGATCGTGCCAGGGGCTGCTTGATTTGAACTTGTGTCGCCTGCAATGGTATGTAATCCCTTGATTACGCGGGAGCCGCTAGCGATGATCGCTACGATCGGTCCTTCCAACATGTAACTTTCAATTTCAGAAAAGTAGGGTTTATCCACCTTGTCAACATAGTGTTTTTTGAGTAATTCCGGTGTAGCCATTGTGACTTTTAACCCGTCGATCGAATACCCTTTGTCTTCGATCCTTGTAATGATCTGGCCGATGTGGTGAGCCTTAACTCCATCTGGCTTGATCAAGATCAGTGTTCGTTCTGTTGCCATATTTTGTGACCCCCATAAAATTAATTTTAATTCTTAGCTAAATTGCTAATTATGTTAATGATAAGCAATTTTTTTTAAAAAAGAAAGAAAAACCTGAATTATTCATACTTTTCCCTTAAGGACTACTTTTTGTTGTTGTCATGCTAGTTCGCATCTTTTTCGTTTTTCACCTGTTGGGTGTACAAAAAGAGCACATCCTGTGCTATTGTTAAGTCGTTGAAAACCACAAAGAACAGGAGTGCTCCTTATGTCAACTTTACATCATGAAAAACTTTTATTCAATGACCAGATCAACATTTCTAATGACGGTGGTGAGTTAGCGAACGATGCCGGAACTTTATTAATTGCTGAATTTCTGCACCAAATTCACTTTGACCAGCTCTTAGAAGATAACTTGCATTTTAAAGATGACCGTAAATATTGTACCTTTCCCTTGAACAATTTATTTAAGCAGTTGCTGTTGCAATTGCTGGCAGGATACTGCCAAGATCAGTCGGCTAATACCTTGTCACACGCCGTTGATTTTAAGCTGGTCTTGTCTCAAGCGGTCGCTTCCCAGCCGACACTTTCACGCTTTATCAATCACATTTCAGCGTCTGGGCTCTTTTCAGTCAAATCATTGCTCGGCTCGGTAGCTCACTTTGTTCTTGGGCAGCTAAATCAACATCAGCTGATCCTTGATCTAGATTCGACACATGCCGATACGTTTGGTGACCAAGAAAAGAGTGCTTATAACGGTCACTACCAGACCAACGGTTATCATCCTTTACTAGCCTTTGATGCTTTATCGGGCTGCTTGTTGAATGCTCAATTACGCCCCGGCAATCGCTATACTTCCCAAGGTGCGACTAAATTTTTATTACGGAGCTTACGGGCCTATGACGGATCTTCCCTGGATGTCTTAGTGCGGGGAGATTCTGGTTTCGCAGCTCCAGGGATCTACCATGCGTGTGATAAAAAGCAGGCTAAGTTCGTGATTCGTTTAAAAGCGAACTACCAGCTCCAAAGTCGGGCTGAAAACCTGATCCAAGTGGGTGACCAGGACTTCACCGAAGCTGAAGTCCAATGGCATGTCCTGCGAGACTATTGTCCTCAAAGTTGGTCACGACCTTATCGTGTGATTATTAAATCAACGCGGCCGGCGGGCAACTTTCTGTTTGACCATGAGTTTATCGTGACCAACTTGGAAGAATTAAGCGGTCCACAAGTCTTTGCCCTCTATCACCAACGCGGTTCCATGGAAGACTTGATCAAAGAAGTTAAACGTGGCTTTCACTTTGATAAAACGGACAGTTCTAGTTTTGAGGCCAATGAGTTCCGGATGCTGGTAGCTGGGGTCGCTTATAATATACTGCAAGCCATGAAGAACTTAGTTTTACCAACAAAGCTTAAACACGCTCAGGTCGGGACGATCCGTTTTAAATTACTCCATGTGGCAGCTAAGGTCACGCACCATGCGCGTCAAGTCTGGGTCCATTTATCTCAGACCAATGTGTTCGATAAATTATTTTGGCAGACACTGTTCAAGATTCAAAATCTAAAAATATATCCGCTGTGAACTCACAAAATAAAAAATGTTTTTCTTAGGGAAAGGGTGAAGTCTGTCCTTTTTTAAACAGTCCGACAACAAAACTAACAAAAAGCTGCTTTTTTTACACACTAAAGTAACTTTGCACAAAGTTTTAACTGCAACGAAAAGTATGAATAATTCAGGAAAAATGGTAAACGTTAATGTAACTTAAATAATTTAAGCGGGCAGTGTTTCGCTCTATGTTTTTCAAACCAGGGTCACAGGAAATTTTACTATGTCCAATTCACGCCCCCCAAAATGTTGCATAAATCTGCAATCATTAAAGGGAGTTGAAACAGGAATGAAGAGAGACTGGGGGTAATAGAAATGAAACCTGAACAAAATGTTGTGGCAGCTGTCTTGATCGACGGGGACCAAATCTTGACTGGTCAGCGTCAGACTCATCGAGTTGGTGGTGGTTACTATGAATTTCCAGGCGGTAAGATAGATCCGGGTGAAACACCGCGACAGGCATTGAAGCGTGAGGTCGAAGAAGAATTAGGCGATGAGGTAGTTTTGGGACAGCAGATCCCTGCACCTACAGACTATGAATATAGTTATGCCAAGATACATATTCAGTTTTTTTGTGGTCGCCTGCAAACTAACAACTTGCAACATGAGGCACACACTAAGTTTCGATGGGGGACACCCGAAGAACTAGCGGACTTAAAGTGGTTACCGGCTAGCCGGCCTGTTTTAGAATGGTTGAGCCAGCACGATCTAAGGAAGATAAAATTTGATGAATGATAACTATGAATTGAAACAAGCTGTCATGCATGGCTTGTTTGATCAACAAAAATACACGGGTAACGAAATGCTAACGCCTAAGTTACTGGTTAATAGCGAACAAGAAACGATCTGGGAACATTTACTGGATGAGTTTGCTGTCTGCCAATCTTTTAGTATCGCTGTCGCTTTTATTACTAAAGATATGCTGACGCCTTTTAAGGCAGCTATGAGCGAGCTGGCTGTTAAAAATGTCTCCGGATATTTGCTGACTTCGGATTATTTGGGATTCAATGAGCCGATAATGTTTGCCGAGCTGAAGAAGATCCCTAACTTAACAGTCAAGATCACCGAAGTTGCCGGTTTTCATACTAAGGGATATTTGTTTGATGATGGTACTGAAAAAACAGCGATCATCGGCAGTGCTAATTTGACACGTGCGGCTATGTTGACCAACTATGAATGGAATATCCGATTAAGATCAACTGTTCAGGGTGCTTTGTTTACCCAAATTGAACAGCAATTTCAGCAACAATGGGAAAAAGCTTCATTGTTAACTGACGCATGGATCAAAGAATATGCGGCTAGTTATGTTGAGGCACAAAGAAGACCTGGGACTGTAAGGAACAGTTTAACGACTAAAAAAATCATTCCTAACAATATGCAACGCCAAGCGTTGACTAATTTGAAAAAATTGCGGCAAGATGGTGCACGCAGAGCTTTACTGATCTCGGCAACGGGGACAGGAAAGACGTACTTGGGAGCTTTTGATGTGCAGTATTTTGCTCCCAAACGATTTTTATTCATTGTTCATCGCGAACAGATTTTGGAAACAGCCCGTGATTCATTTCATAATGTACTTGGCGGAACATCTCAAGATTTTGGGATACTATCAGGTAAACACCAACAAACTACTGCCAAATATTTATTTGCAACTGTGCAAACTCTTAGTAAACCAGCGGTAATGGAACAGTTTTCTCCAAAAGAATTTGACTATGTGATGATCGATGAAGCACATCGTAGTGGAGCTCAAAGTTATCAAAGGATCTTAAACTACTTTCGACCCAAATTTATATTAGGAATGACCGCTACACCAGAACGGACAGATGATTTTGATGTTTTTGAACTGTACGACCATCATATTGCTTATGAGATCCGTTTACAACAGGCCTTAGCAGAAGATATGCTGTGTCCATTTCATTATGTTGGAGTCACCGATTATGAAGTAGATGGAAAGTCGATCGATGAAACAGCCAATTTGAGCCGTCTAACTTCTGAGGAACGAGTCGATCATGTCTTGCGTCAAGTGGACTACTATGGTGATACTACACGACCACCGCACGGCTTGATCTTTTGCAGTCGTCAAGACGAGGCAAGAGAACTGGCAGATTTGTTTACCAAACGAGGTCATCCAAGTCTGGCACTGACTAATGAGCAAAGTATCAGCCAGCGTGATGCTGCTGTGAAAAGGCTGGAAGATGGGCAAGTCGAATATTTAGTGACTGTCAATATCTTTAATGAAGGGATCGATATTCCGTGTGTTGATCAGGTCATTTTGTTGCGTAATACGCAGTCGAGTATAGTTTTTATTCAGCAATTGGGGCGCGGTTTACGTAAGTATCCGGGTAAGGATTACGTGACCGTGATCGATTTTATTGGTAACTATAAGAATAACTATTTGATCCCTATCGCATTACATGATGATCATTCTAGAAGCAAGGACAGTGCGAAAAGAGAATTAGCGTTCAAACCGATCTTGGGCTTATCAACGATCAGTTTTAGCAGCATCGCCAAGCAGCGGATCTTTGCGGCATTGGACGCAGTCAAGCTAGATAGTTTAAATGAGCTGAAAAAAGGGTTTGCGGAACTTAAAGAAAGACTGGGACGTGCACCTTTACTGTGTGATTATTCAGAGCAAAATTCTCTTGATCCAAGAGTTTTTTTAGGAAATGCGCGGATCAGCAACTATGGTCGATTTTTGCTTAAAATGCACGAAAATATATCTTTGACTAAGTATCAAGACCAAGTCTTGACTTTTGTTAGCCAGGAATTAGCCTATGGCAAACGTCCCCACGAATTGTTATTGTTGCGCTTGTTGCTGCAAGAAGAGTCAGTTTCAGAACAAGAGTTGGTGGATGAATTTGATAAATACGGCTGTTATTACAATGAGCAACTGTTTAATTCGCTAGATACGATATTAGGCCTAAATTTTTTTGCCGTTAAATCAGGCAAGAAGATCAAGTCAGATGAATACGGTGGATGTTCGTTGATAGTCCACGATGGTTTTTACTACCAACTGGCTCCTAAGCTTAAGGAAGCTGCCGGTCAAGACAGTGATTTTATTTCTTTATTGAAAGACGTGTTAAATTGCGGTCTTCATCTAAACCAGGAATATGATAATAGCCAGCAATTCACACTTTACCAACGTTATGATCGCAAAGATGTCTGTCGTTTGTTGAATTGGACAAAAGATTTGAGTGCCCCTATGTACGGCTATTGGGTCGGAGAGCAGGAATGTCCGCTATTTATTACCTATCATAAAGGTGAAAAGGTTTCTGAAAGCCGTAATTATCAAAATGCGTTGGCTAATAATTCAGCGATCAGGTGGTATACACGCAGTCCACGGACCTTAGATTCGGCAGAAGTCAAACGGTTACTAGCGGTTGATGAAAATGGTGACCAGAAGCTAAAATTGATGGTTTTTGCCAAACGCAGTGATGCTGAGGGTAAGGGATATACGTACTTAGGCCCAGCCAATGTGGTACCAAACAGCGTGGCAGAAGAAACTATGCCGTCTGGTAAATCTAAACCTAAACGCGTTGTTGGAATGGATCTGAAATTTAAACGACCCTTGCCATATAAGCAGTTGAAGTATTTAACGGGACAAGAAAACAGCTAATAACGGAACATTTTTGCTGTTATTGCTGATAAAGCGTCCCAAAGACGAAATCTTTTTGTGAGAGTACAAAAATAGTTAACTTTTTTATTAGGAAAATCTAAGAAAGCTTGCAATCGCAAGCCTTTTTTTGTACATTAGAAAACAATATATTCATATAGGATAAATTGAAGTATAAGACCAAGATCTGTATTTGCCAAGTTTAGCCTAAGTAATAAGTAAAATACCTATTTGTTCACTAAATGAAAAGGAGCGTTTTTTGATGTCTAACTGGGAGACAAAATTTGCCAAACAAGGTTTGACCTTTGATGATGTATTGTTGATTCCGGCTGAAAGTCACGTTTTGCCGGATGAAGTTGATTTGGGTGTACAACTTGCTCCAAATCTAAAGTTAAACGTCCCGATCCTCAGTGCAGGAATGGATACGGTCACTGAATCACAGATGGCGATCGGGATGGCAAGGCAAGGCGGAATGGGCGTTATTCATAAAAATATGACGATCGAAGCTCAGGCTGATGCAGTTCGTAAGGTCAAGCGTTCTGAGAGTGGCGTGATCATTGATCCTTTTTATTTAACACCACAAGACACTGTTGCACAGGCAGAAGAATTAATGAATCGGTACCGGATCAGTGGTGTGCCGATCGTTGAAACAATGGAAAACAAGGTATTTTGCGGGATCATTACCAACCGTGATACGCGTTTTGTCAATGACCCTAAAGTTGCGATCGATGAGGTCATGACTAAAGATAACTTAGTTACCGCAAATGAAGGTACGTCTTTGGATGAAGCAGAAAAGACTTTGCAATCCAATAAAATCGAAAAACTGCCGATCATTGATGATGAAGGGCGTTTGTCAGGCTTGATCACGATCAAAGACATTGAAAAGGTAGTTGAATATCCCAACTCCGCCAAAGATAAACATGGACGTTTGTTAGTTGCAGCAGCCGTCGGTGTAACAAGTGACACATTTGATAGAGCAGCTGCTTTGCTCGATGCAGGTGCGGATGCTTTGGTGATCGACACTGCCCATGGTCATTCAGCCGGAGTTTTACGTAAGATCGCTGAGATACGAGAGAAGTTCCCAGAGGCTATTTTGATCGCTGGTAATGTAGCAACGGGTGCTGCAACAAAGGCCCTGTATGAAGCGGGTGTCGATGTGGTCAAAGTTGGTATCGGCCCCGGTTCGATCTGCACGACACGTGTTGTAGCAGGCGTGGGTGTCCCTCAGATAACTGCAATCTATGACGCTGCTGAAGTTGCGCATCAGTATGGTAAGAAGATCATTGCCGATGGTGGTATCAAGTACTCAGGAGATATTGTTAAAGCATTAGCCGCTGGTGGCAATGCAGTTATGCTTGGTTCAATGTTGGCCGGAACGGATGAAGCTCCCGGCGAAACTGTGATCTACCAGGGCCGTCGTTTCAAGACTTACCGTGGAATGGGCAGCATGAGTGCAATGGACTCGACTCATGGTTCAGCTGACCGATACTTCCAAAGCGGAGTTAATGAAGCTAATAAACTTGTTCCGGAAGGTATCGAAGGGCAGGTTGCCTATAAGGGTAAGGTTGGCGACGTTGTTTATCAAATGCTGGGTGGTCTCCGTTCAGGCATGGGATACTGTGGAGCACCTGACCTTGAATATTTGGCAGAAAATGCCCAGTTTGTTCAAATTACTAGTGCAGGTTTGATCGAATCACACCCGCACGATATTCAAATCACGAAAGAAGCTCCAAATTACTCAAGAAGCTAAATCTGGTTTGGGATAAAATGATTTTTAAAGCACAATAGGATGCAGACGCGTCCTATTTTTTATACAGTTATTTGGATACAAAGCGGTGTCAAGTATTTACGGCATTTTTGGACAGAGCAGATAGAAGTTTGGGAAAGATCTCATCAGTCGGAGGGAAAGTAGATGAAAATATACAGAAGTTCCCATCAGTTCAAGGCAAAGTAGATAAATTCTTTAAATTACAACAAGCAAAAGAAGATCCCAGCGATTTTTTAAAACCACGGGGATCTTCTTTTGCTATAAATTATTTACTTTGAGAGTCTGTGGAACTGTCTTGGTCAACACTTGTCTCTAAATCTTGTGGATCAACATCGGATAGTGCGGCTTTTTCGGGAGCTACAGCATCACGAATATCAGTCAGTAATTGAACTTGAGGATCAACTTCTTCTTCCTCTTCTTTTTTAGGCATGATCTTATTGACAGCTTTAACGATCAAGAAGACAATGAAAGCAATGATCAAGAAGCTGATGATCGAATTAATAAATGTACCGACCTTAAATTTGGCGTCGCCGACTTTTAAGATCCAGTCTGAGAAGTCGATCCCACCAATAAACAAACCGATCAGCGGGTTGATCAAGTTTTCAACTAATGAATTAACAATTGCTGTAAAAGCACTCCCAATGATGACACCTACTGCCAAATCAAGCACATTTCCTTGCGCAATAAATTCTTTAAATTCCTTTATCATGTATTAAGCACCTCTCTTAAAATATGTACATCGTCCATTATAATCACAGTCATTATTTTGCGAAAATAATATGCTTATCTTTTTTGATAATTATTTAACCGATAATTGATATTCAAGCAGCGTAGGTACTTCTACTTTGCTTAAATTCCATTTATAATGAAGATAAAGAGAGAGATAATTACTTATAGAAAGGGAGTAATTAAAATGGATTTTGAGCAAACTATCTATCAGCGTCGTGCGATCAGAGATTATTCTGAGAAAAGTGTATCTGCTGCTGACTTGCAAGATATTATGGCTGCTGGAGAAGCAGGTCCGGTTGGTATGGGAGAGTACGAAAAGTTTCATTTCACTTTACTAACAGATCCAAATGCTATCAAACAAGTTGAAGCTGACAGTGTTAGCAACCCATACTATGGTGCACCTGCTATTATTATAATTTCTGCTCAAAAAACAGGAAGTTCAGTCGGACCAATGGAATGTGTTTCTGCTGGGACAATGGTAGAAAATATGGCGTTGGCAGCGACAGCGAAGGATCTGGCAAGCTGTGTGATCATGGGTGCGTTAGTACCTTTGAGTAAAGATGATGGTCTATTAAATAAATTGCAGATCCCAACAGGTTTTTCACCAGTGATCTCCTTAGCTGTTGGTTATCCAAGTGAGCCAGTACCAAAAGCTGAAAAGGGGCGGCATGAGGTAGCTAAAAATAAAATTGAAGAATAATTTGGTTTTTTAAGCAAACATTTGTCGAAAGAGTGAGCGTCTTTATAAAAGGCGGTTGCTCTTTATTTTTGCTTTGTGACGATTCAAAGTTGAATTTTTATAAGAAGTAACGTAGTTTTTTTACACTAGTTTGAAAAATTACGTTGAAGTTACATCAATTCCTAAAACAGCCTAAAAAATCTTAAAAATTGGTTTTTTTGAAAAAAGAAACAAAAAAATTTCCTGAAAACCAAAAAAATTTCTGAAATCACCTCTAGATTTTTTAGATTTTGTTACATAACCAGTGCAGTTATTAAGTGCTACGCTTAAGCGTTTTATAACTACTTTGTGGACAATATTCTTAGAATTAATGTTACAAAAGATTACGTTTGTAACATTATATTACGAAAGAAAAGTAGTGGTGTTAGCAACACGAAACGTCTATGTAACATCAACTGCATATACTAGTCAACGTTGGTTCGAGAGATGAACCGAAATATACTAAGTAGGCAAGTCGGTCAAGCACAAGGCTTGAACTTGTCAGGGCTCTAAAAACTTTAGAGCTGCTAGCCAAAAAAACACAGGAGTGAAATATTTTTTATGAATTTAAAGCAAACATTACTTACAGTTACAGCAGCAGCCGGATTATTCGGAATGACAACTATCGCAGCTAATGCTGACACAGTTACAGTTAAAGCAGGAGATACAGTTTCAGGTATTGCTGCTGCTAACCACACAACGGTTGCAGCGATCGAAAAGGCAAATGAATTAGCTGATATCAACTTTATCCTTCCTGGTCAAAAGCTTGATATTGATAGCAAAGGTAATGTAAAAGTCGTAGAACAACCAAAACAAGTGCAAGCACCTGCCAAAGCACAGGCACCTGCTCAACCAAAAGTTTCGGTTCAGCATAAAGCACCTGCACAGAAACAGGCACCTGCTCAAAAAGCAACAACTTCTAATAACTCCTTGAGCTCATCAGAAGCATCTGCTAAAGACCAAATTGCAGCTCGTGAGTCTGGTAATTCATATTCAGCTCAAAACGGCAGATATGTTGGTAAATACCAATTAGACCGTTCTATGCTAAATGGTGACCTCTCACAGGCTAACCAGGAAAAAGCTGCTGACAATTATGTCAACAATAGATATGGTTCATGGTCGAATGCTTTAAAACATTCAAATGAATTTGGTTGGTACTAAGATAAACGCTTAGTTAAGAACAAAATAAAAGCTAGGTAAAAGATGTTCAATGTCTTTTTACCTAGCTTTTTTGCTGTTGATGACCGGTTTTATTTTGTGTACTCGAAATTTGTTTCATTATTTATGATCAAAGTGTTTAGCTATTTGTCGCGGTTCCAACAAATACAACTCTCTTAGCAGGTTTAGTCTACAGTGTTTTCTCTTAAAACATCAGTTAAGGTTTGCGGAGCGATCCCATGACCAAGATAGTATTCATGGTAATGGACGTTTGTAAAATGGTCGAGCATGACTTTATAAATATGTTGGCCAACTTCAGTACCAAAAAGAGGATCTAATGTTCCTTGGGAGATAAAGATCCGTGGGCTGGATAAATTAGCAGCTAGAGTATTTTGTGCTGTTTGTTCTACGAATAATGGCATTCTACCACTAAATAATTCTACTTGTTGAAAAAGTTTCGGTTGACTAACTATCAAACCGGTCCCGATGATGGCTCCCTGGCTAAACCCAAGGTAATGTAGAGGATGAGCACTTAAATTTTCTTGCTCTAAAAGATCGTGGATAGATGCATAAACATTTTCGATCGCCATATTGATAACGTTTTTTTCTTTTTCTGAACCTCGTTCAAAATTTACGTCAAAAAATTCATAACCATCATGGAAAACTCGATCACCTTGTAATGAAAGCTGGATCTCTGATGAAGCAATCCGATCTAGTACTGGCTGCAAATCATTGTAATCAGTCCCCATTCCGTGAACAGCGACAGCAACCGGAGTATTTTCATCCCAATTTTCGGGGTAATTCAGACGATAGAGGTATTGCATGATGACACACTCCCATATTAGTAATATTCTTATAAAAATGTTCGACTTTCTTTCTTGATGAGTTAAGCATATCATACTTACAAAAAGTAAACAAAAACTTTAATGGTACGTTTGACAAAGCGCGAGTATTTTTTCAATTTTTGAAAAAAACTGTTAGAATTAAGAACGAAAGGTCTGCAAGGGCTTTTAAACTTAAAGACCCTTGCCATTAATTACAGAGTTAACATAGGAGGGATCATTGCATGGCAGTATTAGTCTTGGGTGGGGCTGGTTATATTGGCTCGCACACCGTAGATCGTTTGGTACAAAAAGGTGAAGAGGTTGTAGTGGTTGATAGTTTAGTTACTGGACATCGTGCCGCAGTTAATGAAAAAGCGAAGTTTTATCAAGGAGATCTTTCTGATCAGGACTTTATGCGTAAAGTTTTTGCGGCAAACCCAGATATTGAAGCAGTTATTCATTTTGCCGCTTTCTCCTTGGTTGCTGAATCAATGAAAGATCCATTGAAGTATTTTGACAACAATACGGCTGGTATGATCAAATTACTTGAGGTTATGAATGAGGCTGGTGTTAAGAAAATTGTCTTCTCGTCGACTGCAGCGACCTACGGTATTCCGGAATCTATGCCGATCAAAGAAAGTGATCCGCAAAAACCGATCAACCCTTATGGTGAAAGTAAGTTAATGATGGAAAAAATCATGCGTTGGTCTGATGAAGCTTATGGGATCAAATTTGTTGCTTTGCGTTACTTTAACGTTGCTGGTGCTAAAGAGGATGGTTCGATCGGTGAAGATCACCATCCGGAAACACATTTACTCCCGATCGTGTTGCAAGTTGCTATGGGCAAACGTGACAAATTAATGATCTTTGGTGACGATTACGACACACCAGATGGAACTAATGTCCGCGATTACGTCCACCCAACTGATTTGGCAGATGCCCACATTTTGGCCGTAAAATATTTAGTAGCTGGCCATGATTCGGATGCTTTTAACTTAGGATCTTCGACAGGTTTTTCTAATAAGCAGATCTTGGATGCGGCTCGTGATGTTACAGGCAAAGAGATCCCAGCTGAAAAAGCGCCTCGTCGTGGTGGGGATCCCGATACACTGGTGGCAGCTTCCGATAAAGCACGTGAAGTTTTAGGTTGGAAGCCGCAGTTTGATAATATTCATAAAATTATTGAAACAGCTTGGAATTGGCATTCAACGCACCCAGAAGGGTATGCCGATTAAAAACAAGGTGGAGCAAGGCGCTTAAGCCTCGAGCATTATCGAGGTTCGATACTATAGTGCACTTTTCAGCGGTGTAGTGCCGGACCTGGATAAGCAGAAAGGGATGGATCGTGTAAGTCGACTAAACAGTAACTTCCTTGCTAAAAAAAGAGGCTTAGCTTATGATAGAGACAAATGAGCAGTGAGGTGAGCGATTATGAAACGAAGATTACAGAACCGTTTAAATCAGGCCGCTTTTTTGTCAGGAGTAGCGGCTTCAGGTTTTGTACAAGCGGGACTTAAAGCAGCATCTGCGCCTAACAGACATCTGCAAAATAAGCGCGAAAAAGATGAAAAGGTCTCTTTGGGTCGTGTTAAATATCGTCCCGACGTTACAGAACCAGCTGATGTTTTAAATGGGATCAAGAATGATTTAGATGATATTAAAGATGCACTGGTAGATATTGCTGAGAAAAAGTAAAATAAACTAGTTACTATGTTAGTTTTCTTATTTTACAAAGGAAAAATAGGATCGGGATTTTGTTTGGCTAACTAAAGACAGTATGCTAAAATAACACCGACTAACAAATCATTGTCTCAAGGCAGCGTAGGAAAGCTACGTTGTCTTTTTTGGTAAATTTGTAGAAGAAAAGATGTCACGCTCTTTTAGAAATGAACGTGGCATCTTTTCTTTTATTCAGTTATAAGGTTAATAAAGAGCTTGCGTGATCAACGAATAGTTTCAGTCAATTTTTTTAAAAAGTTGCTCTGCCTTTTGGGCATCGAGTGGCAAGAAAGCATCGCCGATGACAGAGTCATCAATTTTTAATTCATAGTCATCTTTTAAGTCAGCTACAAGCGGTGAAAGATTGTTCAGCTGTTCTGATTCAAATCTGTTGAAAGAGAAATTACGTAGATTCTTCATATTGTTTTCTAAAGCTACAGAAAAAACTACTCGTAAATAATGACCTGCATCATTTGAAATTGTCCATACCTTATCCTTTTCTTTACGTGCTTCAGTTTTTTCTACAACAGTGTTATTCATACTAATTCCTCCAATTCAATTATCTGTTTCTCTTGATGTAATATACCATACTCTATCGGCGGGTGGAATGCAAGTTTTTTTGACTATTTAATAGTTAAATAATGATTAATGCTTAATTTAAAATCCCTTTATCATAGGAAATGCGTTACTTGTAAGGAGTAATCAGCAAATAAAAGCAATTAAAATGATTATTTTTAAATAACTATACCAATTTCAGAAAAATAGAGCGAACCATTTATATTGATGTAACCGCTTTTAAAGCATTAAAAAATGCGGTACACTTGAAGTGGATGATACAGAAGACATGGTCAGAAAGAAGAGGGAATCTAATGGATATATTTCGCAGCGTCGTAGAAAATTATGAGGGACATGTGGTCACTAAGATCAGATTAGTTAACGATAATGGGACAGAAATTTCTTGTTTCACTATGGGGGCAACGTGGAATGAATTTTTAGTACCATCAGAAGATGGGGACAAGCAAAATATTTTACTGAATTTCGCTACAGTAAGACAGTACTATGTCAATTCTCTTTGTTGTTGTCAATCCATCGGACGTGTTGCCGGACGAATCAAAGATGGACAATTTGAATTAAATGGGACAAAGTATCAGGTACCAACTAATGAAAATGGTAATACCTTGCATGGAGGAGACCATGGTTATCGTTTCTTGAATTGGGGGTATACGACCTCACGAGCAAATAACAGTGTCAGTGTGATCTTCCAGAAACATATCAAAGAGTCACGTGACGGTTTTCCAGGAAATTATTTGGCAACAGTTATTTACACTTTAGATAACAATGACCGCGTCATGATCTCATATAGTGCTTTGAATGGCGAACATGATACGCTTTTTAATCCAACATGTCATGCCTATTTCAATCTAAGTGATAAACGTGATCTTTCTACTCATTCTTTAATGGTCAATAGTAATGAATACTTGCAAACTGATGATGAAACGATCCCGACAGGGCAGGTCTTGCAGGTCGAGGATACTCCATACGATTTTCGTGAGTTTAGAAACCTGAAGCAAGCTGCAGATGAAAATAATGGTTTTGATGATGCTTTCGTGGTCAATGGACCCGGCATGGCTACGCAGCCTGTCGCAATTTTGCGCGATGATGACAGTGGCCGGCAGGTTACTATTAATAGTGAAGGTACTGGTCTAGTGATGTATACCATGCCAGAGATCGATGATGGTATCAAGTTAGCGCGGGATAATGGCTTAGATGCCTTGCCAGGTGAAGGTGTAGCTCTAGAGGCCCAGCAGTTGCCAGATGCAATCAACAATGAAAACTTTGGTGACATCGTTTTAAAGAAAAATGAAAAGAAAACCTACCATATTTCTTTCGAATATAAACAACAGTAAGGTTTAGAGATGGGAACACTGTTCTTTAAGTAAAATTAAGGAACAGTGTCTTTTTTTCTTTGAGCAAATATTTTATTAGCTGGGAAAACTCGTGAAAATTATGGAAATAGACAGACAAAATGTTAAAATCGAATTAGCGGCTGGGTAGTACTCGCTACTTCCCGCTTACTTTTGTTCTGTTTTGTAGTCGAGCTGCACAAGCCAAGCCTTTTCGCTTATCCAAGTCTGATACTACACCGCTGAAAAACACGCCATAGCATCAGACTCCGATAATGCTCGAGGCTTACCCGGCTTGTTGTGCTCTGTTTTATAGTCGAGCTATACGAGACAAGAGATCCACTTATCCAACTTAGACCGCACAGTGCTAAAACCGCACTATAAGGTCTAAGCCCGATAATGCTCATCTCTTAGGCGTCTCGTTCCGCTCTGTTTTAATAATAAAGGATGGAATTTAAATGGAGACTTTTTTGTTTGATTTTGACAATACTTTGGCCGACTCTGGGGAAGCTTCTATCATGGCGGTCCAGAAAGTTTTTGGGGATGCCGCTAAACCCGTGCCGACTAGGGATATGATCTTTTCTGAAATGGGTTTGCCGATCGAAACGTCTTTTCCGATTTGGGAAAATTTAGATAAAAATGATGTACAGTTACAAAAAATGTACGCGGAATTTCGCGAATATTATCCGACGATCGAAGATCGCAATACTAAATTATTTCCTGGTATCAAGGAAACATTGGGGGAATTAAAAGGGGCTGGACATAGTTTGTACGTTGTTTCGAGCAAAGGTTCGGACTCGTTAGGCCGTAATTTGGATAAATTAAGGATCGGCCAATACTTTACTGATTTGATCGGGTCTGATTTGGTGGCTAATTATAAACCTGCCCCTGATGGTATTTTGAATTTAGTGGACCACTATCATGTCAATAAGCAACAAGCCGTGATGATCGGCGATGCGGTCTTTGATTTGCAAACGGGAAAAAGAGCTGGAGTCAACACTGCTGCCGCTGGTTGGGGTGCATATGATATTCATGCTATAAAAGCTGAGCGGCCGACATATTTGTTAGAGCAGCCACAACAATTATTAGATATTTAGGCCGGGCAGGCACATAAATTACTTCAATTATGGTGAATGTAGTTTTGAGTTTAAAGGTGATTTTCATTACTTTATGTGCCCGATGATGTAGAATTAACAGTATGACTAAATATGTTTTCGGTTTAAAATTTACAAAGCTACATAGCTGGTCATAGTTGAGATCTGCATGGAAAGCTCTTGTGTCTATTGGACTATGAGCACCGTGCTCTTTAATTGTTGAGGGGGAGAGAATGATGACTATTTGGGAAAAATTTATTAACAATATTCGGTTGCGACGTACGGTAGTCCTAGCTGTGATCATTGCAGTCTTATTTATTTTTCGTGGTTTAATGAACACAATATTATTGACTTTTATTTTCACTTTTTTAGTAGTACGGTTGATCAATTTTATTCAAAAAAAGGTAAATATACCGACTATCTTGATCGTGTTGGCGGTATACGCAGTGATACTGTATGGTGTTTACTTTGTCGTGACTAAGTATGCACCTAAGATTTTTGGTCAGTTTGAAGAAATGATCAGATCGGTGATCAGCTTTTATCAAGACCCTCCGCAAGGAGCCAATGAAGTCGTGTCATATATCAGTGACTACATAAGCAAGTCTGATATTACAGCTCAAATTAAAAACGGAGCATCATTATTATTTCAATCGATCACAACTTTGGGTTCTTTTGGAGTTTCAGTTTTTATAGCACTTTTGTTAAGTTTCTTTTTTACAGTTGAAAAAGATAGGATGTTTGCTTTTTCGCGCAACTTTTTTAAAGGACCCTACTCGTGGTTTTTTAAAGACGTGCGTTATTTTGCCAATATCTTCGTTAATACTTTCGGTGTTGTATTAGAAGCCCAATTTTTGATCGCGATCGTCAATACTGTTTTGACTTTGATCGGATTAAGTTTGATGAAAATACCTCAACTCGATAGTTTAGTAGTCATGATTTTTATTTTGAGTATGATACCGGTGGCTGGCGTGATAATTTCTGCAGTTCCGATGTCGCTGATTGCTTATACTGATGGAGGTATTAAATCGGTGGCTTATGTTCTGATCATGATACTCTTGATCCATGCTTTGGAATCGTATGTTTTAAATCCGAAGTTTATGTCTAGTAAAACCAACCTGCCGATCTTCTATACCTTTGTGGTGCTCTTTGTTTCAGAACATATTTTTGGAACTTGGGGGTTGATAGTAGGTATCCCGATCTTTATCTTTTTATTAGAGGTATTGGGGGTTCAATCAGCGGGTAATGATGAAAAAGGTACTAAAAACAACCAAGTAAAAAAAGGAGAGTCTAGTGAGTGAATAAAGAAGAATTTTTAACGAAAAATGCAGTTGAGCGTAGGAATACGTCTTCAGTTAAATGGGATGGTATGCAAGAAGAATTTGGTAGTAGTGATCTTTATCCGTTATGGGTCGCCGATACAGAATTTAAGATCCCTGAAAGCTCCATAAACGCTCTTCAAAAAAGGGTAGCCCATGGCGCGTTTGGGTATTCGATCACACCTGAAAGCTATTACGATGCTTATTTTGGATGGCAAAAAGAACGCTATGGCATTGAATTGCATAAAGAGTGGCTGCGTTTTGGTACCGGAGTAGTGCAATCGTTAAGTACTCTATTGCAATTTTTAACAGCGCCTGGTGATTCAGTAATGATCATGGAGCCGGTATACCACCCATTTCGTCATGTGATAGAAAATAATGACCGCAAAGTTGTTGCTAATGAGTTAGTGGATTTTGGCAACGAATATAAAATGGATCTCGAAAAGATCGAGGAACAAATGGTGGCCAATGATGTTAAAGTTTTGATGTTGTGTAATCCACATAATCCTGTAGCACGTGTGTGGACGGAAGAAGAACTAACAGACTTATTGGAGCTGTGTCGTAAAGAACAGGTACTGGTGATCAGTGATGAGATCCATCATGACCTTTTGCCTGCAGATAAAAAATTTGTCTCGGCATTGTCGATCAAAGATGGTTTTTATCGGGATAACATGATCATGGTAGATTCACCGTCTAAGACTTTTAACATGGCCGGGTTATTGATCAGTCATGTTGTTATTCCTAACCCGCAATTACGCGACCGCTATGACCAGCAACAAGAGGTCTTGCATGCTCCGGCAAGCAATATTTTAGGTTTAGTTGCGGGAGAGGCAGCTTATCGTGATGGTGCGGACTGGTTAGAAGGCTTATTGGCGGTGGTCAAGGATAACTATGATTATCTGAAGTCACATTTGCAGAATGCTTTCCCAAAAATCAAAATAACTGATCAGGAAGGAACTTATTTAGCCTGGGTCGATTTGTCGGAAATTGTGACACCTGAGGATCTCAAACGCGTTGTTCAAGATCAAGCGAAATTAGCAGTTGATTTTGGAAGTATGTTTGGCAACGGCGGTGAAGGTCATATTAGGATCAATTTAGCAACTACACCTGAAAACTTGCGATCTGCTGTTTCATCCTTAGTGAAAACACTGCAAGAAGATCAAGCTTAAATTTTCACAAAATACTGTTAATTTTGCAAATTTGAGTGTAAAATGAACTTGTATAATAAAAATATAGAAAGAGGTCTGTACTTAATATGCCAAAATTAGTATTCATCCGTCACGGACAAAGTGAATGGAACTTAGAAAACCTTTTTACTGGCTGGGTTGACGTTGACTTAAGCGAAAAAGGTGTACAAGAAGCTACAGAAGCAGGAAAGAAACTTAAAGAAGCTGGGATCGAATTTGACCAAGCTTATACTTCAGTTTTGACACGTGCTATCAAGACCTTGCACATTGCTTTGGAAGAAAGCGGCCAACTATGGATCCCTGAAACCAAATCATGGCGCTTGAATGAACGTCACTATGGTGCATTGCAAGGCCAAAACAAAAAAGAAGCTGCTGAAAAATTTGGTGAAGAACAAGTTCATACATGGCGCCGTTCGTACGATGTCTTACCACCACTTTTGAAGCCTGATGACGAAGGTTCTGCTGTTAAAGAACGCCGTTATGCTAACTTGGACCCACATGTTGTTCCAGGTGGCGAAAATCTGAAGGTTACTTTGGAACGTGTAATGCCGTTCTGGGAAGATCATATTGCTCCAGATCTTTTGGACGGCAAGAACGTTGTTATTGCAGCGCATGGTAATTCATTGCGTGCCTTGACCAAGTATCTTGAGAATATCTCAGATGATGATATTGTTAGCTTGGAAATGGCTACAGGCCAACCAGTCGTTTATGACATGGATGACCAATTGAACGTAGTTAATAAAGAAAAGCTTTAATTTAAAATAGTAAGTGATAGAGTATTTGAAGACCCATAATGCCGAGTACCCGCATTATGGGTCTTTTTTTGTTTGGGAAGAAAATATCTATATTGAGAAAAGCACAGAAATATTAAGAGTGATATGTAGCACAATTTTATATTTATTAAATTGAATGTTAACCTTTTAATCGTTAACAACTCCTGATGTTAACAGGCTAAGATAATGATTTGTTTTTGATAAAGCAAATCGGTGCTAAATAAATACACTTGTTTAAAGAAACCCAGTTGATTTGTCACTGGGTTTTTTTTATAAATGGCGGAGCTATTTGTTGGTAAATGTAGTGATCGTAGTTGACATCTCACGCAATTTTTCTAAAAAAAATTTATGTGTTAAATTATGAAGGTTGACAAAAGCTCAGATTGTCGCAATTGGTATGTTAGACCCACTCTGGTTAAGTGGGTTTTTTTACGGGATGGTTAGTGCGACGATTCTATGAGGCTTTGTTGCATAGATCAATTACAAGGAGAATTAAAATGCAAGATAGAGATACTTTATTAGAGGAAATTACTGATTTAGAACAAAATTTGAGAAAATATATTAGTAAGGGCAGATCTAGTGAGGCGGTACAGTGTCAACAGCAAATTTTAAAAAATAAATTGAAAATAGCAAAGATGAAACAAAACGAAAAATATGAGAATTAGCTGATTTTTATACTTAATTTAACCGCAACCTTTTAATGAAATGGTGGACATGTAACGAGGAAAGTAATCAGGTAGGAAATAGTTTAATATTGTAATGTTGTACAAGTAGTAATTATTATATAATTAAGCTATAATTTTTTATGTAATGTAGAAGGGAGGAGCTGGTCGCTCACCATAATATTTAACAGGCATTTTTTTAAATGATCAAATTGAAAATATTCAGAAACTGACAATTATTCAATTTGGTTGTGCAACATAAGAGCAGTATTAAACGGTGAAAATATATGATATGCTGAGATCGTATTGTTTTTCATTACAAGAGGGTAGAACAGGTAGAGCAAAAGACAAGAGGGAAGAGATTGAAAATAGATAGCAATAAAGGAAAGAGTTGGCTGATCATTGGGTTATTCACACTATGCTTATTTGCAGGTGTGTCCGGAGGAATGTATAGTAGTCAGCCGGTATTTGCAAATTTAGTTCCTGAAGATGGTCCAGCAGACCAAGCCGCTAAAAATGTGGGGGAAGGAATGAGTAATGAAACTACCAATCATACACTAGGTAATTCATTTGCAGCTAAAGCAAGTAATCCATATGGGACGGATGTTTTTAATATCGGTGATAGATCTCGCTCGAGGGTGGATGCCATTGATGTCGCATCATATCAGTCGAATATGACACCTGCTGATTACAAAAAAGTGAAGAAGGCTGGCGTTAAAACAGTGATCGTTAAATTGACAGAAGGAGCTTCATATACTAATCCAACTGCTTTGACTCAAATCAAAAATGCTGCTGCGGCCGGCTTAAATGTAGATGTTTATCATTACTTTACTTCAAGTACGATCAGCGGTTCCAAGAAAGAAGCAAATTATTTATTAAACTTTTTGAAGAAAAACAAGTTGAGTAAAAAGATACTGATCATGAACGATGTTGAGGATGAATCAACGCAAACGACGCAAATCGCAGCAAATATAAACGCTTTTTGGAAGATCTTAAGTTCAGCAGGATATAAACAGCATGGTATTTATACGGGCGGTTCGTACTTGTACCGTGATGCCGCAGCAAATACGGTCGGCTTTAAAAGAACATGGAAAGCACAGTATCCATATCATCCGAAAGCGGGAACAAATTGGCAAACAGATTACGGGGCTTGGCAGTTTAGTCCCACAGCTAAGATCCCAAACGGTAATTATACTGGCTATGTCGATGTAGAGATGGACTATGCTAATTTATTTACCAAATCAGCAGGAACAAAACCGCTTCAATAAATAGGTAAATTTAAAACTTGCAGATAAGAGAACTAGCATTTTTAAAGCAAGATAGATTTGAAATAAAAAAGAACTCTTACATGAAAGGGTAAGGAGGCCGGCGAGAACACAGCTTACCTGATCTATGTGAGAGTTCATTTTTATTATGTTTGGTGGACGAGTTCGCCGGAAGCTTTAAGAACTACTTTCAGATGTAATATAAATTTTGTCTAAGATAAATTGAATAGCGATGCACCACACACTGCATATAGGATCTGACCGGGTGCAACCAGCCAGACATCAAACGTTAGTAAAACACAGATAATGTTTATGATCAATTTTTTTACATCGTTGGACATGCTCATCTCTCCTTATCTAATTTCTAATTAAATTTAACTTTTTAGACATGAAATAAAAGTTTGCTCATCAACACACCAAGGCAAAGACCGCCAATAAACAAAATGATTTTAAGGTTACTGTCGTCGATTTGCTGTTGCTTTTCTAAGGCGAGACCTAATTCGACCTGCCCTTTATCAGTTAACTGTAATTTTTTGATCTGGTAGCGACCTGTCATGGCATTTGAATATAAAGTGTATCTCACGTATTTTTCTTTAAAAATCAATTCGGATAAAAGGTTGTTTGAATATGCCTCATAAGGCTCGATCTTATTTTGTTCGATTTTTTTCAAAAGGTTAATTTGTTGTTTATCCACTATCATCTAAGCTCCTTGAAAATTGTTGTATTTCCGCACATTCTCTATATCTTTGACCAAAGATATGATGATTTAAAAAACGATCCCCTGTTTTTTAAATGATCCGTTAGCGGCTGTCCGAAAATGAATTTATGGCAGATCCTTGGTATTAACTGACAAAGCCACTCGCTAATAGAACAGAGGCAGTTTATTGGCAGCTATTAATGCTTGATACGGACAAAATATCACAATAGTATTTGAAAATCACATTGTGAAAGATTTGTTAAAATTGAAATACCAGAAGTGTTTTCTTGCCGGAAATACAATTGCCCAAACTATAGGTTGGTATTTAACACATTGTTTTCATAATTCATTCAAAGAAGAAAGTTTGCAATTAAGATCCCCATGAACATTCCCATTACAAAGAGCGACATTACGAGCACTTTATTTTTCTTCCCTGTTCGTTTGTTGCGAAGTAGAGTAGTTAATTCGTCTTTGCCGCTTTCGGTTAAGTCCAGCTGAGAAACGTAATAACGACCAGTACGCTGATTAAAGTCAAGGGTATAATTGATAAGTTTTTGCTTAAAGACCATTTGTTTTAGTAGTTGATTTTCTTCGATTTCACCTGGGTCGATCTGACCAGTCGAAATCTTTTTTAAAAGTAGCATTTTCTCCTGATTTGATTTCATTTGGCGGCTAATGATCCTTCCTAGAAATACTTGAACCCACCTAATTGGGGTTAGAGGGTTTAGAGTCAAAATATCTGTGTTCGTTGCTTAAAATAGGTCTTCAAGATAATCATTGACGTCTTTGATCTTGTTATTTACTTTGTAAATAGATTGCAATCCCTTTTTATAATCATCATTTGTGTCGTTGATAGAGTTCAGATACTCTTTCACGCGACCATTTATGATTTTTTCCTTGCTTTTTCCCTTTTCAGTTAGTTCGATATAGACCTGTCGTTTATCGTTAGCTGAATATCTGCGCACGACCCATTCATTTTTTTCCATTCTTTTAAAGAGAGGAGAAGTTGTACCGTAATCGAGCTGCAAAAGAGAAGTGATCTCACTCATTTTTACAGGCCGTTGTTCTTGCCAAAGCACTAATAAAGTTACATATTGAGTGAAAGTCAATTTGAATTCTTTTAAGATCTTAGAGAAGAATTTTGCAAAACTTCTTTCTGTAAAATAAACTGCGAAACAAAATTCACTTTCCATTGTTGACAATTCATATTTATTTTTTCCCATTCTATAATCTCCCAAATTTAATAAATAATTTTAAGTAAAGGCAGAAGGTTCACAAAATCACAATAAATTATACTTATTTTTTTCATTAGTATTTCCTTGGATCTCCCTCCTTAGTAGTTACAGTAATTTATTGTAATCAAAAAGTTTATTCTCCAAGTGTGAGCTGTCAAGGTCAAAGACAGCTTTACATATGGGAGTACAAACATGTAAAAGTTTAACATAAAAAAATATATGTATAAAATTGTTCACAATAACATTATAGTTAATCATGTATACAATAATTAAAAGAAGTACAACATTAACTATCAACATAATGTTCTCCCGGCTATACCAATTTAGCTAATTGATTCATCTATTCGTTAATATTTTCCGCCGAATATGGAAATATTTTTCATCGTTCAGTCTGAATATATTCTATTTGATCACAAAAAAACAGCGCGATCCTTGTGAAGATCTGCTGTTTTTAAGCGTTTTTTTCCATGTTTTTTGAAAGCTAAAAGTGGAGAGTGCTTCAACTGCCAGTGTTAATCTACTTTAAAGTATTCTTTGATCGCATCCAAGATCCACTGTGATGCATATCCATCACCGTAAGGATTAGATGCTTGTGCCATTCGCTGATATTCTTTTTGATCATCGAGCAAGTTGAGCATCTTAGTTTTGACGTTAGCGTAGTCGGTGCCGATCAATTGTAATGTTCCGGCTGTTACTCCTTCAGGTCGTTCTGTCGTGTCACGTAATACAAGAACTGGCTTTCCAAGTGAAGGAGCTTCTTCTTGAACACCGCCTGAGTCAGTCATTATAAAATAACTACGGGCAGATAAATTATGGAAGTCGATCACATCTTGAGGTGCGATCAAATGTACACGATCAATGCCATCAAACACCTCATGGGCAGCTTTTTGAACAGCTGGGTTTAAATGGACCGGATAGACTATTTCTACATCTGGACGCATAAGCAAGACATCTTTCATGGCTTGAAATACTTGGTACATTCGTTGTCCTTGGTTTTCACGCCGGTGCATAGTGACCAATATCATTCGGTGCCCTTTTGTAATATTGGTCAGTACTTCATTTTGATAATCAGCTTGTACTGTTTCTTTTAAAGCGTCGATCGCTGTATTACCTGTGACAAAGATCCGCGATTTGGGATGGTTTTCAAGTAGAAGATTTCTTTTGCTTTGGCTAGTCGGTGCAAAATATAAGTCAGTTAAAGCGTCAGTCATTTGACGATTCATTTCTTCCGGGTAGGGTGAATATTTGTCCCAGGTCCGTAAGCCAGCCTCGACATGTCCCAGCGTTCTTTTTTGGTAAAATGTTGCAATACTAGCAGCTAAAGTAGTGGTGGTGTCACCGTGAACTAAAACAATGTCAGGTTGTGTTTTTGAGATCACGGCAGACATTTTTTGCAAAACTTCAGTGGTGATCTCACCTAAAGTTTGTTCTTGATGCATAATGTTAAAATCATAGTCTGGGTCAATATGAAAGCTATGCAAAACTTGATCTAACATTTCCCGGTGTTGCGCGGTGACAACAGTTATTGCTTTAAATTCCTGGGGCCTTTGCTGCATTTCTTTGATCACCGGAGCCATTTTAATTGCTTCAGGACGTGTGCCAAAAACAGTCATTACCTTAATTTTATTCATCTTTCTCCTCCGATTTCTAATATTTATTGACCAGTTGTTATCAGTATTTCTTTTAGCTTTTGATAAACTTTATGTTATTTTCTAGAAAACAACGAATGCTTCCATTTTAATAGGGCCATAAGTATCGAAAAACAATTTATATAAAAACGAAAATCAAAAAAATTATTTATAACTTTAAAAATAAACACCTCTTTGCCGACTTATTCCTGATCTGCTAAAACATATGGTCTTAGATAATGCTATATATAAGGCGTTTGCATTTCAAAAACGAACTTACTACTAGTGATAACAGTTTAGCTTGTTTAATAATAATGTTGTACAACTATTAGTTATTACTAAAGATATATTATACTTATCGAGCTGGTAACGAAAAATGTTGTGATATTCAAAAATAGAAAAATATCATAAGTGCGAATAATAATTTAGCTAAAAATAATCCAAAGGACTGAATGGGTCAGGTAACAGCTAGTGATTTTGAGTGAATAGTCTGCGAAATAATTTAATACTTTGCAGAAAGGGCTAAATAAAAAGTGCCAACATTTGCGTGCCAACTTGGTTTACTTTTATTTCATAGTATGAGAGGAGAGTTTATTTTGTATAAAAAACATAAGGTCGAAACTAATCTGTTAGTTTCGTTTGTGTTGTTATCGTCCATTACTATTTTTATGTACTATATTGGCCTTTATTCACCGACGATATCGGCAGCCGTTGTAATTTTGCTTATTAGTGGTTTAGCTACTGGAATTTTTATCCCTAATATCTTAATAACTTGGGCTGTTCTTATACTTACTACTATCGGGAGTGCTGTCTTGTTACTGGGCAACGTCACGATGCCGCTGCATTTAAAGTTGTTTTTGATCGCGGTTTTTCCGCTGGGAGCTGTGGTGATGATCATTTGTCGCTACATGATCGGCGAGTTTGGGTGGCTTGATTCAAATCGAAGTGCTATTGAAAAATACGCCAAGCATTATGATCAGATCACTAAGTTTCAAACCGCTCATAATGCAGAGAAAATATATCAAAAAGCGCTTCGGTTCATAAAAAACGACTACGATAAGGCATTTAAAGTACATATTACTGCTGTTCACTGGGCACACAATACTCAATTCCGTCAATTTCACCCGGAGGCATATAGCCAAAGCTTAGAACAGATCGCCAAAGTCTTTAAGCATGATCGTTTGCCATCTGAGTCAATTTATTATCTTGGAGATGCAACTTTCTTGATCATTTCCTATGACTTAGCGGACAAGCCGTATCAGAAGTTAAATACAGCTACTAAAGAACATTTAAACCAACTCAGGCTTTTGAAAACTGATTTACAGTTTAAATGGGGTGATGTGGAAGTTAATTATTTTAATTCAACGGAATTTTCAGATTTGAAAGATGCAGTCCGCTATATAGATCGCAAAATGGAAACTGATATCGTAACGGAATATTTGAAGGGAGACGAAAGTTAGTGAATGAATTCTTTTTTTGGATGATGGCCATTATCAGTTTAATATTTTTTGTTGTACGCGTGGTGCTAGTTCGTAACATTCAACTATTTAGTACAAAATTTTACAAAAAAAGCCCAACAAGGTTAGACTCTTAAGTGACTTAAACAAAGGAGACCTGATCTTGTTGGACCACTTAAAGTTTAAACAAAAACGACATAATTTACAAGTCAATTTAGCTCAACTTAAAGTTCTTTGTGCTGAGCTTTATCAAAAATACTGCCCGCGCTATATTTCGCAACGCCGTAACACCACTAAGTCTCGTGTTTCTGATGTGCAGATCTTAGCCTTACTGTGTTTACAGGTCATTACACAGATGCACTCCCAGCGTAAATTCTTTGCCTGGGCACAGACCTTCATCCCACATCAATTGAACATTGAGCGCTCCCGTTTTAACCGACGAGCACAACGTCTTCTCCCAGTGGTCATGGCCATGCGGCAGGGGTTGACTCGCGACTATGCGCAAACAGGACAGTTTGCGATCATTGATAGTTTGCCTAACCCTTTATGCCAAAAAGTTAGAAATAAGCGGGCCAAGGTTTTCCGCGGCATAGCTGACCTAGGCTACAATGCGACCAAAGACATGTATTTTTACGGGTTTAAGACTCATTTTGAGACCTCGCTCAGCGGTTATATCTTAAATTACACTGTCACCGAGGCCTCTAAACATGACACCCAAGCGGCGTCAACTTTGATCGCAGGCTGTCCGTGTCCCTTTGTTTTAGCGGATGTCGGTTATGTGGGACAGCCCTTACAAGAAGATTTTGGCGAGCTAGGTTATGAGCTCTGGACACCTTACCGTTCAAACATGAAAGGAGCCAAACAGCACAATGTTCCGGCTTTGAAAGATCTCCGGCGCACGATCGAATCCCGTTTCTCGATCCTAGTTGAAGATTATGGAATCGAAAAAAATCTCACGCGGTCAGTGGTAGGCTTTTGGTTAAAAATTGAATTGACCGTCTTTATTTATAATTTAGGCTTTTTTGATTTTACAGAAAATAGAATTATTACGAACTAGCACCACGCGTTTTGTTGTAATTTTGATTATTTCTGTTTGCCAATGGATCATTTATTTTCGTGTGGAAAACACTCTTTTAGGTAAAAGTGTGACTAGTGAGTCATCCGCAAGTTATAAAGAGGTGAAATGATCGTGGTTCCTGAAATTTTGATGATCATTACGTTGGTTTCCATTTGGACATCACTGTTAATGTCAGTAACGACCCTCAGTGGGGCAACTCATTTTTGGTTAAGTCACAGTACCAAGGTGGTACATACAGGTCCTTTACCTTCGTATCCGAAAGTCACGATAGTTGTGCCTGCTCATAATGAAGAGATCGTAGTTGCGCAAACTGTTCAAGCAATACTTAACTTGAATTACCCTAAGGAACGCGTCGAATTATTGTTATTCGCTGATAATTGCGATGATCAAACTTTAAGTGAAATGCATAAGGTGGTCAATTTACCGTGTTATTACGGCCGAGATGTTAAAATAATCGATCGCAACGGTGATGGCGGGAAGGCGGGCGTCTTAAACGATGCTCTCAAGATGGCTCACGGCGATTATATTGGTGTTTATGATGCTGATGCTATGCCAGAAGAAAATGCCCTTTATTTTCTGGTAAAAAAGGCTTTGGAAAATCCAGAACGTCACATGGCGGTTTTTGGCCGCAACAAAACGCGAAATGCAAAGCAAAACTTTCTAACGCAATGTATTAACCAGGAAATCGTTGTTACTCAACGGATCCAACATTGTGCGATCTGGCACATGTTTAAAATTGGTCGGATCCCTGGTACAAATTTTATTATTAACCGGGATTTTGTGAAATCGATCGGCGGTTGGAGAAACGGAGCGTTGACAGAAGATACAGATATCTCCTTTAAAATTATGCAAAGCGGAAAATTGATCGCCTTGGCATATAATTCTGAAGCGTTTCAGCAGGAGCCGGAACGTTTGCATGATTATTATTATCAGCGTTTGCGATGGGCCAAAGGAAATTATCAAGTGGTTATCCACAACTTTAAGTATCTTTTTAAACGTAGCAACTGGCGTGTCAAAATAGAAACTTTTTATTATTCCTGTACCTTTTTTTGGTTTAATGCAGCAATTATTTTGTCGGATCTAATATTCGTAACTAATATGTTGTTTTTGTTTGTTAGAATTTTTAAACCTGGCTTAGAATTGCCGTTCACTTTTGGAAATAATAGTGGGATGATCATGCAGCTTCTGCTGATCAATTGGATATTGATGATAGTGTTATATATTTTACAAATATCAGTTGCGTTATCGACCCAATATGGGCAAGCCACAACTCAACAAGTTTGGCTGTCCTTAATATCATACTTTACTTATTCGCAGTTGTTTATCGTGATTTCCGTTCATGCAGTGTCTTCCGTTTGTTTAGATGCATTATTCCATCGCAATGGAAATATTTGGGTCAAAACTAAACGGTTTAATAATTAATGGAAAGGAAATTTTGGATGAAACACTTAAGGTATATATGGATATTTTTGGGGATCATAGCGTTGATTTATATCGGGACTTTAACTTCTGTGCGCGTTAAAAATTCAAATAAAATACAATATAAGATCTATGAGGCTTGGCAAAAAGGCTATGTTGTCAAACACGATAAAAACCAATCGTTTGTGAATACTAGCAATAATAAGGCTAAACCTGTAGCACTTTCCGAAGGTCAAGGATATGGATTATATATTACTCAAAAAGCTGGTTCTAAGGGATGGGCAAAGCGCGAGGATTTTGATAACTTATTAGACTATTATTTAGCTCACCGTGATCGTGTTGGTAAAAACAACGAGACTAAGACTTGGCTGATGGAATGGCGGCAGTCTGAAAAGGATGGGAAATGGACTAGTGAAGATAATAGTGCAACAGATGGTGATATCTATATTGCCTATAGTCTTCATCAAGCAGCTAAGGTTTGGCCTAAGCGAGCCGCTTATTATAAAAAAATCGAGCACAATATAACAAAAGATATCTTAACTTATGAATATAACAGTCAGACTCAAGCTTTGACCGTAGGAGATTGGGTCAATAAAAAATCTCCATACAACAACTTAATGCGGACCTCTGACGTTGCTCCAGAGTTTTTTGAGTCATTTTATCAGGCTAGTGGAGACAAACGCTGGCTGTCAGTTAAAAACACCATGCTTGACCGAATAGAGGATTTAAGTAAAAAGCAACATACTGGACTCGTACCCGATTTTGCTTGGATCAGCAGCACTGACGCGAGACCAGTCAAAGGAAAAGTAGTTTCTTCGAAAAATGATGGCGATTATTTTGCAAATGCCTGTCGGGTACCAATGATGTTAGCTAACAGTGATGATCCGCGAGCACAAAATGTCTTGAAAAAAATGCTGAAGTTTTTCAACGATCAAGGTCAGCTTTTGGCAGGTTATGCCCTAGATGGTAAACCGATCAAGCATTATCAAACAAATAGTTTTAAGGCTCCGATCTATTATGCGAAAAATGTAAATAAAAAGCACAAAGACCTAAGACAAGAAAAAATTTTTGCGCAGGCATTGACACAGAATAATTATTATGATGCGACACTGACTACTATCGCTGCCGTAGATACGATGAATGACAAACTTGCTAAATGAGAGGAGGTGAGAAAATGGACTTCTCTAGTTTAATTAACTTGATTTCGCAGATGTCAAGCGAAGCTACAGGCTTGATCAGCCAATTTTTGAACCTTTTTTAATTGATCAAACAGGTTCACAATAGGTTCTTGTATTATTTTTATAAAAACTGACCCTTTCAACAAGTTTTTAGATAACAAACTTATTTACTACGTTTGTTATCTTTTTGTGTTTTAAGCAATAGCAATTATATTAAGTTGTCTAATCAAAAAGACTGTTAAATTTAAGATGGAAGGAAAAGCTAATGATCAATCGCAAGCAGTTAGAAGTTAGTGCCAAATTTGCCCTTACTTTCTTGATAGTACAAATGTTTCTAAAACTGATACACCTGTCGTCTATGATCTGGACTTTTTCAATACTGCTGGCTATTTTTCATGGCTGGTTGCTTCCTTTATTCGTTGTAGGGATCCTGGTTTATTATCTGTGGGTAACAAGTATCTGCTACCTGGTGTGCAGGGTCTTGAATTATGTGTTTAATTTAGTTTGGCGTTAGTTATTTTAAGAATGAAAACGTAAAAATGTGGTTCAAACAGCAAACTCGCTTTTCGAATCACATTTTTTGCAACAACTCAACTTTGTTCTTAAAATTATTGATCACTTGTTCACTAATATGTGATGAGTTTTTCTTTTATTCCTGATTGCTCTTTAACGGCGTTCAACAAATATTTCTTTAGAAAAATGCGGGTAAGATAGTAAGTGCTGAACTTTACAGGCACTTCTTAAAGTGAAATATTTCACTAAAAATGATAGTATTATTAGTGTAAAAGATAGTCGGTAGTTAAGCAGCAAAATTAGCTGAGCTACAGTAAGTAAGAAGTTCCGGTTATCGAGTTTTTTCTTGCTTACTTTTGCTTTGCTGTTTTAGAAAGGAGTAACGTCATGACTTTGGAGGATGGAAAGTATCAAGGAACTTCTCGCGGATTTGAAGGGGAAACAAAGGTTTTAGTTACGATTGAAGACGGACTTATTAGTAAGGTGGAAGTTGCAGAGATCAATGATACAGAAGCTGTGTCTCATAGTACCGTTAGGACGATCCCGCTGCGAATTATTCACGAACAAACACCGGAAGTTGATGTTGTTTCTGGCGCAACGGAAAGCTCACTGGGCATCATAGATGCGACAAAGAATGCTATAAAAAAGTCTGGGACCATTGATAGCCAAAGCGTAAAAAAAGAAAAGCAGAAGTCAGTTGTTCGAGACAAAGAAATGACGAATAACGTTGACAAATATCAAGATTGCGACAAAGAAAAAACAACTGACTTAGTTATTATAGGTTCAGGGATCTCTGGTCTTTCAGCTGCGGTCCAAGCCGGTGAAGATCAAATAAATACCGTTGTTTTAGAAAAATTAGCGGCTGCCGGTGGTAATGGTGGGGGCGTCGAAGGGCAATTTGCTCTTAATTCGAAACGGCAACAGGAGCTGGGAATTAAAATAACTCCAAACGAGATCATGACTGCTGAACATCAGATGGGACAGTACCGTGCTAATGGAGCCATTTGGTTGGATCTGATAAATTCATCTGCTGAAAATCTTAATTGGTGTCAAAAAAATGGCGTTGAATATTCTGGTCAGGTGGATAATTATCATACCGGATTATTCAACACCTTTCATTGGTTTAAAGATGGACATGCTTCGACTGGTTACGTGCCGCAAATGGTTTCAAAAGCTAAATCATACGGAGTAGACTTTGTTTTTAATACAGCAGCTAAACACGTACTTTACAATGATGGAAAAGTAGTTGGTGTTGTCGCAGAAAATGAAGACGAAGAAACCGTTAAATATAACGCTAAGGCGGTTATTATTGCTACAGGCGGTATCGGAGGCAACCGCGGTTTAATACAAAAGCAAGGTTGGGATACCGAAAACATGGCTTTAACGGGTATGCCATCAAGTGTTGGTGATGGATATCTCATGGCACAAGAAGTTGGTGCAAAAGATACGATCAATGAATCAAGTCAGTTGATCATGAATTATGTGCAAGCCTTCCCTACCACTACTCCACCTTTGTATATGGATCCAATTAATGGTAATCGGGGCTTTACGACAGGTGGGAAGATCCTTTTTGTTAATGAAGAGGGCGACCGTTTTGTTAATGAAAATATTGCTGCATTTAACTTAATGTTGCAGTCTATGGCAATGAAGCAAAACAAAGCAAATTATGTTATTTTTACACGTGACATTTTTATGGATTTCGCCAAAAATGTTAAGGGTCTCAATAATGGAGCGGAAATTCTAGATACTGCAGTCAAAGAAAACAAGGGTCACAGTTTGTATAAAGCTGATACGATCAACGGCTTGGCCATTGAATTCAATATTCCTAGTCATAATTTAGAAGAAACGATCAAACATTATAATGAATTGTGTAAGAAGGGTAAAGATACTGATTTTAACAAAGATAAAGAGATGCTAGTATCAATCGAAAATGGACCTTTCTATATTGCACAAGTAGATCAAGATTACTTGGTTGGTATCGGAGGTATCGGTACAAATAAACGTTTTGAAGTTATCAATGACAGTCATGAGGCTATATCGGGACTTTACGCGACAGGTATGGATGGTGTAATGCTTTACAAGAATGTTTATACCATGAATATGCCAGGGACAGCTTGTGGTTTCGCTGTGCATAGTGGCAGACATGCAGTCAAGAATGCGGAAACAATAATATAAATAATACTCAAAACTGTTGCCTTAGCACTATTGAAACTCCATGAGTAATAGTTTCAGATACGTAAAAACTGCGGACATGCCCACTAGTAAAAGTATGAGCGTGCCCGCAGTTAAATATTTTGCTTTCTAAAATTTTGGCCACTGATCTAATTGTACTGATAAGACTTACGCCAGTCATAATTTTTCCTATTTTTTTACTAATCAATGTGTTGAGTTTTCATATTGCCTAGGTTAATATAAATGCTGACAAAGAACATATACATATACACATCGTTAAAAATCTTTGAGTAATAGGAAAAGGGAGATCCAAAAAATATATGAATCAGAAAACACAAAATTATAGAAAAACTGACGCTAAGATCATCAATGCTCTGATCACCATTGGTTCAGAAAAGCCGCTAGCGAAAATAACCGTTAGTGATATTACCAAACGTCTCAAAATCAATCGAGGCACTTTTTATCTCCACTATTCTGATAAAGATAAATTAGTAGAAAGTATTGAAGAAAATTTGACTAAACAGGTCGAACAAAAATTATTAGGAGTCATGGAAGAGCTCACGGCTGTAAATGATGATCCACAAGCAGCTCATCCGCAGCTAATAGCATTAATGCATTTTCTCAGACAAAATAAGAAAGCTTTGATTTGGCTGATGGGCCAAAATGGTGATCCTAAATTTATTCAGAGCTTATCTGAGCTTTTGAAAAGAAAACTTCTAGAAATGGTAACTAAGGTCAAAGGAAAGTTGTCTTTCATTTCCACGATCCCTGACGACTATGTTGTTCAAATTGTTATTTCAGGTATTATAGATATTATTCAGTTCTGGTTAAAAGAAAAAGAACCATTGTCTGAGGAAGACATTGCCGATATCATAGTTAAAACACGCATGCTCTCTCCTTATCAGTTGTTGGACCTTAAGGGCTGATTAAAAAATTATGTTGACTTTTTAATCTCAATTCATTACACTCATTATTAACAAATAAAGACATAAAAAGACAATGCGTAGAAGAGTAGTTGGCAAGCGGATTTCCAGAGAGCTTCTGTGGGGTGTAAAGAAGCAGTTTGCTTGTTAGTGAAAGTAATCTACAAGTCGCGGCTATGATTTTAATTGTAGTAGCTGATGGGAGTGCGCCCATTAAAGCAATGGAGTATCGTTTGGTAAAGTAAAACCATTTTGGCGGACTGTACTTTTAGAGATAGCTATCGAGAGATAGTTGTGAACATAGGTGGTAACACGCATTTGCGTCCTTGATCATGAAAATGATCGGGGACTTTTTTTACAGAGCGAAGAAACTCAGGAGACAACGAGCATTATCGTAGTCCGACCATCTTTAGGAGTCTGACTAGTAACAGAAACCACTACTAAAAAAGGGACTGTTCCATTACCCGCAAACAAGTAAGTATGAAATTTAATTTTAGTGTTGTTTACGAGGAGAGATCACTTATGAAGGAAAACGAGGCATTATCGACCAAGCAGTATATTATTTTAGCATCTTTACTATTTGGATTATTTTTCGGAGCTGGTAATTTAATTTTTCCGATTCATTTAGGACAATTATCTGGAGCAAATTGGGTATCAGCCGCAGGCGGGTTTTTGATCTCGGCGATTTGTTTGCCGCTGTTTTCGATTTTAGCGATCAGCATGACAGAAAGTAATAGTATGTATGATTTAGCATTGCCCGCCGGCAGAGTTTTTGCTTTGCTGTTCTTGATCTTGACTCATGCTTCATTGGGACTTTTAGTTGCCTCTCCCAGAACGGCAACAGTTACGTTTTCAATGGGTGTTCAGCCATTTATTCCTAAATCTTGGACACACTGGAGTTTGCTGCTTTTTTCGTCAGTCTTCTTTGCCGCCGTTTTCTTGCTGGCGTATAACGAAAAAAGTATTACCCGTAATGTTGGTAAAATCTTGAATCTACTTTTGGTTTTGGTATTGACTGCCTTATTTTTTATCGCTTTTGTGATCAAAGGCAAAGATGTTTTTGCTTTGTCGATGTTGCCGTTCGATGGAAAAGGGACTGGTAATTTTATTACCGGCTTTCTGGAAGGTTATAATACTATGGATGCTCTGGCAGGACTAGGTTTCGGTGTAACGATCGTTGCAGCACTTAAGCAGTTCGGCCAAAATGATAAAGATCGACGTTCGCGTTCGGTAGCGAAGGTCGGTACATTGACCATGGGCTTTGAAGCGTTGATCTATGTTTTTCTGATCATTTTAGGAGCCTCGAGTTTAGGGTATAGTAAGCTAACTTCTGAAGGGGGAAGTGCTTTTACGGTGATCATGCAACATTACACTGGGATCATCGGCGCTTCGATTTTGGCGATCCTAACATTATTGGCCTGTTTAACGACTGCCATTGGTTTGATCACTTCATTGGCCCAAGATCTTGGCAAGCTTTTCCCTAATATTGGTTACCATCGTTTCCTGTTTTTCGCCTCATCGATATCTTTTTTGATCGCTAATTTTGGATTAGATCAGATCATCGCGTATTCTTCTCCGATACTAAGTTTCTTATATCCGCTAGCCATTGCTTTGATCATTTTAGGAATGATGTATCCGTTTATTAGACGAGATAAGATCATGTATCGTACTACGATCGTCTTGACGATGATCCCAGCTATTTTAGATTTTATCCATAATTTGCCGTCATTTTTCTTCAAATTCCCATTAGTTGCTACCTTGGATAAATGGGCTGATAAATTTATTCCATTATATAGTGTTGGCTTGGATTTTCTTCCATTCTTATTAGTGGGTATTATGGCCGGTTGGTTTGTATCAAAAGTTATGCAGAAAAACGTCGGCGTTGAAACAGACAATATATAACGTAGTAGGTTTTTCAGGATAGATCAGCATGGCTTAGTAATTTGAAGTCGCCGGATAAGACAACAAAAAAAGCCGATCATTTAAATCAGCCTTTTGCAGTTATTTTAAATTACGATCGGGGTTATTGGTCATTATCTGACAGCACCTTTTCATTTCATTTTAACAGTGATTTTTAATTGAAAATGTCGGGCTTGGAACCGGTAATCTGTTGTCGCAGATACTAACGATCCTGTGTGATCGCAATCGTATCTGCGGCTTTTTGTGCTGACCATTGCTGCTCAAACCTGTCCAACAACTCGCGTGCCTGTGCGGTGTTTTTAGTATCCATCAAGGCGATCCGCAAGTCGGACGCGTAGTTGAAGTGACGGACATAAATTTTGAAGAAACGACGTAATTTTTTGAAATTGAGTGGGCCATAATCTGCATTGAATTTGTCATACAGATCCAACTGCATCCGCAACAAGCTCAACGTTTCTTCTAGCGAATGTTCTTGTGGCTTCTCCTCAAAGGCAAAGGGGTTTTCAAATATCCCGCGACCGATCATGATACCATCGACACCAGGATGTTGCCGCACAAGTTCTAGTCCGTCTGTTCTGTCTTTGACGTCACCATTAATTTGTAACAAGGTGTGTGGAGCGATCTCGTCACGCATTTGCACTAACCGGTCAATGTATTCATAATGCGCCGGCACTTTGGACATTTCCTTACGCGAACGAACGTGAACCGTCAGTAAAGGAATGTCTTGTTCCAATAAGAAAGGGATCCATTTTTCAAATGTGTCGAGTTCGTTAAAGCCAAGACGAGTTTTAACAGAAACCGCCAACCCGCTTTTTTAGCACTGGCAATCACCGTAGCTGCATCATCAAAGTGACGGATCATGTCGCAGCCCCCACCGTTTTTAATGATAGTTCCGGAAGGGCACCCCATATTGATGTCAATAGCTTGATACCCGTGTTCTTTTAGGTCTTGGGTAGCAGTTTCAAAATCGATCCCACGATTTCCCCAGATCTGGGCAACGGGCATCTTTTCACCCTCTGCCACATGCAGACGTGCTTGGGCTGAGAATTTTGCTTTTGGATGTGTGATACTGCGTGCATTTGTAAATTCAGTGAAATACACGTCTGGCCCACCAGCATGAGCAACGACCCGGCGAAAAACAGAATCCGTGACAGCTTCCATCGGGGCCATTGAGAAAAATGGGATCTTATCTAAACCGGGAACTGCCGGGTGTTCTTGTGCTTTGACGACTACATTTTGCCAGTAGGCAGAGTTTACTTGGACCATGGTTGATTTCCTTTCTGATGCTTATTGTGTTTATTAGTATTGTGCAATTTAAATTCTAGACTTTATCTATATTAGCGGTATTTGATATTATTTTCAAGATTCTTATATTATCTGAAAGAATAAAAATTCTGTTAGTTAAGAGGGGTAAGCTTTTTAGTTGTGGGACCTTTTTTGGTCAAACGTGGTAAGATCCTAATGGAGCCATCAATATTTGTAGAGATATGGCATTTTTCTAGGAGTGAGATCATTCTATGAAATATAAGGAGGCATTCTTGTGAAAGTGTTAGGGATTTTAGGTTCACATCGGCGTGATGGAGTTACAGCTAAATTATTAGATGCAGTCCTAAAAGGAATTGACAACGATAACGAAAAAGAAGTGCTGTATTTAGAAGACTATAATTTCAAGCCGGATACATATGAAAGAAAAGATCCGGATCTAGACGAATTAGAAGCTAAGTTGCTTGGAAGCGATGTTTGGGTAATCGCGGCACCGACTTACTGGCGAGATCTGTCTGGCAAAATGAAAGATTTTTTTGACTGTATGCGACAAAGACTTCTTCGGTTTGACAAACTAGGTGAAACTCATCCAGACCGGTTTAAAAATAAACATTATCTTAGTATTACCGCTTGCTATACGGGCACTTTTGAAAATTGGGTAACCGGTGTGACCGATCAAAGTTTGCGAACGATCGATCGAATTATGTCTGCAGCGGGCGTGATCAAGGTGAATGAGATAGTCATGACAAATACCTGGGGCATTCAGGAATTACCTGCCGCTAAACAAAGGGAATGTTTGAAACGGGGGCAACAGTTGAATTCAATTCAGAAAAGGGATGACAGTACAGTGAAACGATATATTCAACTCTTTTTTATGGTGGCGATCATGGCACTGGCAGCGATGGGGATCCAAGTAGGCTTGGGTTTGTTGCCTAAGACACATTTTTGGCTGAGTTATAGTTCGTTTGTAGTGATCTTTTTTGCTTTACTGGCGGCGATCTTACATTTTGTCACCTATGTAAAACACCGGCGTAAATAAACCCTACATTGAAAATAGAAGTTTTTGATCAACCGCTCTTAACTATACAAGAGTTTCTAAATGTGCTATTGTTAGCTTTAAGCGAAATAATTTTTGTCGCCGGACGAAGGTAATGAAACTGCTCTTAGGCCATTGTGAGCAGCTTTGTTACCTTTTTTTGTACAAAAGGAGGGACGATTTTTGACATGGATCAATTTGGTCATCGCTAGTTTTTTTGAAGTGTTTTGGGCTACGACGATGAAGTTGAGTAATGGTTTTAGCAAACTAACTTTTTCAATATTGACGATCATAGGAATGATCTTGAGCTTTGTATTTTTAGCTCAAGCTGCCAAACATTTGAATTTAAGCATTGCTTATCCTGTCTGGACAGGAATTGGTGCTTTAGGTTCAATTATAATGGGTATTTTTTTGTTCAATGAACAAATATCTTTACTAACCTGGATCTTTATTATTTTCTTGTTAGTTGGCATTATTGGTATTAAACTGACTAGTTAAAAAGGAGTGATCTCGATCATGATAGATATTAAAAGAGTTGCCACAGATCAAGTAAATACGTTACAAAAAATTAGCCGGAAAACCTTTCAGGATACTTTTGGGTCCAATAATACTGGCTCCGATATGGAGGCTTATTTAGACCACGCTTATGGGCGTGAACAGTTGTTAGGTGAATTAACAGAACCTAACTCCCTTTTTTATTTTGCTTATCAAAATGCTGAAGTAGTTGGTTATCTAAAGCTAAATATTGATGAAGTACAGACTGAAAAGATAGGGCCAGCTTCACTAGAAATTGAGCGGATCTACGTGCTGCCTGAATATAAAAGGCAAGGGATCGGTTCTCAGTTGTATCAAGTGGCCTTGGAAGCTGCGGAAAAGAAGCAAAAAAGTAAGATTTGGCTGGGTGTTTGGGAAAATAACGAGCCGGCACTTAAATTTTACTGTAAATTGGGCTTTAAACAGATAGGCGATCACGTTTTTCAGTTGGGCAGTGATGCACAAAGAGACCTGATCATGCAAAAAGAATTATTTTGATAAGGTGGATCTATTGTGCCCTTGCAAAACCAGCTTATTGGCTTGTTCCACACATAATTACTTTGTCATTTCCACAAATTCTCGTGGTATTTGATCTTTTACTGTTTGAAATGCCCAATCAAAGGGCAAGAAATAGCTGATTTGATATGCATGCAAGTACATCTGGTCTGCAGGGATCGAGCTATATAATGGATCACCAACGATCGGCATGTTTTGGTGGGCCAGATGTACTCTGATCTGGTGAGTGCGCCCGGTTTCCAATGTTAGTTTGACTAGTGCAAATTTAGCGTTATGCTGTAAAACTTCGTAGTGAGTGAGTGCGGACAAGCCAGAGGAGGTCACTTTTCTCTTTCGCTTGTCAGCAGGATCCGGTCCGATGGGTGCATCTATTGTTCCTTTTAGCGGCATTCCCAGTTCGAATGATACGACGGCAACGTAGTTTCGCTGCATCGTTTTGCGTGCTAATTGGCGTTCTAAGATCGGGATCACCAGCGGGTCTTTACCGACCATGATCAGTCCACTGGTCAACATATCTAACCGGTGAAGCATCAGCGGAGGAGTATCTAAGTAAGTTACAAGTTGATTATATAGCGTGCCGTTTTCGTCTGGCCGATTCGGATGAGTTTTGATGCCGGCTGGCTTGTTAACGATGATCAGGTCTGAATTTTCAGCAACAACTTCGAAATTGACTAAAGGTGCTGGCAGATAGTGTTGAATTTTGATATCAGTATCTAAAGTCAGGTCAATTTGATCCCCATTTTTCAATAAATTATTAAAGGAAAGATAACGTCCGTTTACTAAGATGGAGCGGTTGATCCGTAATTCATGTTGCCATTTTTTCGGAACGAGCCATTGCTGCAGTGTTTGGCGGACACTCAGTGGTTCCGGCATGTGTTTGATTTGAAAATGTCGTTTTAAGATCACAAGGCGATACTCCTATTCATTATAATAATGCCTATTATAGGTTATCTTTTCCCCAAGCAAAAGGCCTGCCATTCAGTGAAGGGAAAAGTGCGGACTGTAAATACTTTGACACGAGGATATTTGTTGTCAAATTACCTAAAAAATTGTTACTATTACAACAGAGTCAGAGTGATTTTAGTGGAGTTGTACAAGACAAGAGAATTCACTTATCCAACTGCGACTTCACAGTGGCAAAATCGCACTATAAGGTCTTAGTTCGATAATGCTCGAGGCTTGATCAGCTTACTGTGCTTTGTTTTGAGGGGGAAGATCATGAATTTGGGAAATATTTTTGTCTTTGCGTTTTTTGCACTTTTATTTACTATTTTTTTCAAATATGGTGGACCTGGTAAAAAATGAGTGACGTAAGAATTACTGTGATTCAAAAGAAAGGGAGGAACTATAAATGTACGAAAGAAATAGGTTTGATCCTTTTTCGTTGATCATTGGAATTTTGACAGTTGTTGTCGGAGTGTTAGCTCTGAAAAATCCTTTTGCATCTTTTAGTACAATTATTTTTTTGATGGCTATTTCGGCGATCATCGAAGGGATCTTTAAGATTTTTGAAGTTCGAAATATTGCCAGGTCGATCAGTATGAACAGCGGCTGGTGGACTTTCAGCGGGATCGTTGACATTTTATTTGGTATTTTATTATTTTTTGTTCCAAATATTGGAGGAGTTGTCATTTGGATCTCGATAGCATTGTGGTTTATTATTGATTCGTTCTTTGAACTGTGGTTAAGCCGCTTTTTGCGAGACAATAATAAAACTTATTATTGGTTCACCATTATTATTGGTATCCTTGGTATTGTATTAGGTGCGATCCTCTTGTTTGAGCCAGCATTTGCAATTTCGACTGCGGTTTTTCTTTTAGCATTTTATTTGTTACTTTTTGGTGTCAATCAAATTATTCGTTCATTCTAAGATGAATGATGAGGCAGGCTAATGATGAAAAAGTCTAAAAACAAAATTTTATTTAAATTATTGTCCGCGTTTGTTGCGGGCTTTTTGATTTGCTTTAGAAGAGGGCGTGAATTTGAACGGATCTATCAGATCGTATTGCCACACGCGTGGGGGTTCTGGTTAAAATTTTTCGTGCTAATCACTCTTAAAGAACAAGTCTATCTTTTACAAAAAGGTGATCATTGGGACAAACAGGCCATTCGGTTATACATTAAAAAAATTTTGAATAGTAGTGATGAAACGACCGTTTTTCAACATTGTGCGGCAACCTTTGAACAAACTCAGCAAGTTGGCTCTGAAATTTATACTTCCATGTATTTGGGAAGTCGTTTGAAAGCAAAGAAAAAATTACGGTTAGTCTTGCGTCATTTAGGGGCGATGGTTGATGATAATGGCTTTTTGAAACTTAATGGCACGCACAAGTTCGCAAAAAATTTGTCGCCACACGCTGATTTTTATGCGGCTTTTCGGGAAGATGTTTGTCGGACATACTCGGGCACGGATGGATTGAACACGGATATCTTGGGTCAGCGGTTGCATTTATTTCGTAGTTGGATCGATCTGCAAAACATCAAGTATATTCGCCAGAATTTCATTGGTGCGACTGACTTTGAAAAATTGCAGGATTACGCCAGATCTGAAAAACAACCTTTAGATCTAACTACAAACGCAGCTTTTCATAATCGTTTTGCCCAGACTTTCAATTATCCGCAAAATATGAAAGTGCAGGTTCCTGCGACAAATACAGTCACACCATTGAACCTTAATAATGCCCGGATGGCCGAGTTTATTATCAATATTACTACCGAAAGTTTTGTAAGCGAATGGAATGTTTACCGTGACAATCCTGATGGTCGCGTGGATGCAGATCCTCAGCATTACTCGTCTGATCAGTTATATCAAATCGCCAACACAGAGTCCTTTAATTATGGGATCCCTAAAGGCCAGCAACACGATTTGCCAGCTAAGGATCATACTCATTTTTATATCGATGTTCAACATCCTGCCGACTCGCAAGTTAGGCAAGTTGCTACGCATACTTTTCATAGCCCGCGACCAGTAGTAGCAAGTGTTCAATATGTTGACCTTATCAAGCATTTGTCAGACGTGGCTGCTTGGCAAAAAGTCCCGGTGGGTCAGAGACAAGAGATATATCAAGATTACACGCGCTTTTGTAGGGAGTATGGAGAGGTAGTTGGTTTTGAATCATACTGGTCCACCTGAGAGTCAATTAATGACATTCTAAATTGAAGTGATCAACTGCTGATTTGTTTTTGGCTTATAAATTCACTGCTAAAGTAAAAGTTGATTGTTTTCTCTTAACAGGTATAGAAGCATTCTTTTTTCTGCTATTTTCTAAAGTAAGCACCTTGAGTGTCTAGATCGAAATAGACAATATACCATAATTTGCTTGTTATACCGCACTTGCAACCAATAGGTGCTACCTTTTTATCATTTGATATGGTTAACTAAAAAGCGAAGGAGGTAATCTTTTATGCAAATTGGTGAACAATTAAAAAGGCAGCGTGAATCTAAACATTGGTCACAGCAATATTTAAGCGACCAACTACACATTTCGCGTCAATCTATTTCAAAATGGGAGCAAGGGTTATCTTTACCAAGCTTTGCTAACGTAGTGGCCATCAGTGATCTCTTTGATATTTCGTTGGATGATCTTATTAGAGGAGACGAAAAGCTTATGAAGGACCTTAAAATAGACCAAAGTTTTACTGCAGTTGAAAAAATAGTTTGGAGCAGTGTAGGGATAGCAGCCGTGCTTTTTTCGGTCTTATTAGCTTTGCATGCTGATTTCATGCAAATAACTCCCTGGCTTCAGGTAGGCGGTTTCATTTTTCTAGTCGCCTTAATTTTTTCCATTGATTGGTCTAAAGTTAACAAAGCATTGTCAAAAAATTCTGTTATTTTAGGAACTATTACTGCTGTTTTGTTTTTAATACCTTATCTATATAATGAAATGATCAGCTTTTTTGAAGGTGTATCGGGACAATAACTTAGATCAGTAATCAATTTTAAATACAATTATGAAGGAACATAGAATTAGTTATGTTCTTTTTTGTTAAACACAATTGCTTTTTGTTATCAATTATATATTAAATATAATTAACATTATTAAAAGGAGGCACGAAAATGAAGGCAAGAGATATTTCACATAAAAATGGTTAAACATAAGCAAAATATTGTTATTACCTATAAACAACAGAGGCATCATTCAGCATCTTGAAAAGGATGATATTGATTGCTCCTGTAAGTTTGTGTTTAGCATGTCTGAGGCATCCTCATCCACTATTCATTGGGTATGACGAGACATCGAGTACCATAGGAATTTTGTCGTTGACGTAGCACCAATTTAGACGAAACCGGCAAATTATGTTATAATTTATAAAGGTTAATCAGAAAATTTAATTGTTCGTTAGGCACTGTGCGCGTCGTACGGTGCTTTTAATTGTATAGGAGGATTGCATCAATGGCTAGAGTTGTTCAGCAAATTAAATTAGTGGTCAACAAGGAACCATCATATTGTGTCTACATGGGAACAAAAGAAGAGAATGACGCTGATATCACTGGTGGTAAGGGTCATTTAGTTGTGATCTGTCCTGGTGGTGATTTTGAACCAGACATGCTGGAACATCGCGATGGAAGTGAGTTTAAATTAAGTAAGGACAACAAGATCTCAAAGATCAAAGTCCGTGAAGCTTATCGGATCGATGATATTCCGTATACAGCTATTATTCCGGACATTGTAGATCCTGACTAAGAAAAACAAGAAGAATAATTACTAACGTCTTTCCTATCTATCAATTAGGAAGGGCGTTTTTTAAGCTGAATGTTTGGGGGTAGGACTTAAAATAGATACAATAGAATTAGTAGTTACGCGTGGTGCTAGTTCGTAACATTCAACTATTTAGTACAAAATTTTACAAAAAAAGCCCAACAAGGTTAGACTCTTAAGTGACTTAAACAAAGGAGACCTGATCTTGTTGGACCACTTAAAGTTTAAACAAAAACGACATAATTTACAAGTCAATTTAGCTCAACTTAAAGTTCTTTGTGCTGAGCTTTATCAAAAATACTGCCCGCGCTATATTTCGCAACGCCGTAACACCACTAAGTCTCGTGTTTCTGATGTGCAGATCTTAGCCTTACTGTGTTTACAGGTCATTACACAGATGCACTCCCAGCGTAAATTCTTTGCCTGGGCACAGACCTTCATCCCACATCAATTGAACATTGAGCGCTCCCGTTTTAACCGACGAGCACAACGTCTTCTCCCAGTGGTCATGGCCATGCGGCAGGGGTTGACTCGCGACTATGCGCAAACAGGACAGTTTGCGATCATTGATAGTTTGCCTAACCCTTTATGCCAAAAAGTTAGAAATAAGCGGGCCAAGGTTTTCCGCGGCATAGCTGACCTAGGCTACAATGCGACCAAAGACATGTATTTTTACGGGTTTAAGACTCATTTTGAGACCTCGCTCAGCGGTTATATCTTAAATTACACTGTCACCGAGGCCTCTAAACATGACACCCAAGCGGCGTCAACTTTGATCGCAGGCTGTCCGTGTCCCTTTGTTTTAGCGGATGTCGGTTATGTGGGACAGCCCTTACAAGAAGATTTTGGCGAGCTAGGTTATGAGCTCTGGACACCTTACCGTTCAAACATGAAAGGAGCCAAACAGCACAATGTTCCGGCTTTGAAAGATCTCCGGCGCACGATCGAATCCCGTTTCTCGATCCTAGTTGAAGATTATGGAATCGAAAAAAATCTCACGCGGTCAGTGGTAGGCTTTTGGTTAAAAATTGAATTGACCGTCTTTATTTATAATTTAGGCTTTTTTGATTTTACAGAAAATAGAATTATTACGAACTAGCACCACGCGTTAGTAGTTATATAAGTTTTACAAAATGAAAAGCAGCGATTAATTGTGATGCAAAACAGCTGTGTTTTTTGTTTCATAATGTTTGTAGTCGAGTTCCGTGTGGCAGAAGGTTCCGCTTGTCCAACTTAGGATTCATAGTGAAAAAAACGCACTATAAATCCTAAGCCAGATATGCTCGCCTTCTAAACGCTACACTGCACCTTGTTTTAATAATACGAGGAGGAGTTTATATGGCAAATATAGCAAAGTCTAGTATCAAGCACATTGGTCGTCAGGTTACGGCTGAATCAGGCGGTCATTCTATTATTTTAGATGAGCCAGTTAGCTCTAAGGGTACGGATGCAGGTGCAAACCCTGTTCAATATCTCTTGATGGCACTTAATGGCTGCTTATCTATTACAGCTCAATCTTTAGCTGCCAGCCGTGGGGTCGACTTAAAAAAGTTTGATATTACAACAACGGGCGAGACCAAACGTTTTCCGGATAAGACATCCAAAGTTGCTAAGATCAAAGTGGTTTTTGATATGGAATCAGACCTTGGTTCAGGTGATCAGCAGCAATTTATTGACGAAGTTCTCAAACGTTGTACTGTGCACAATTCTCTTGACAAAGATATTGAATATCAATTTGAATATTAAAAAAGCGGCTGGATAAGCCGCTTTTGGTGCGTAGTGAGTGGTTATTTCAGCATGTTCAGCTCATGACCGGCAACACTGTGAACTTGTTCGACTACGATCATGGCGCCAGGATCGATCTGTTCGATCAGGGGAAATAGCTGGGCTGATTGTTTTTTTGTACAAATAATGTAGATCATTGCTCGTTTTTCTCCACTATAATAGCCGTGGGTGTGGACCATAGTGATACCTTGTTTTAGTTGATCAGAAAGAGCAGCTGACATTTGCTCAACATGTGGTGTAATGATCTTGAGTGAGTATTTGGCTCCAAACATGCTATTAAAAATATTGAGCACTATCGCAGAAATGTAAAGTTCGATCACTGTTAGGAACATGCGCTCAACTCCAATGATCAGACCCGAAGGGAAAGCTACGATTAGGTCACATAAAAGCATGGCAGTTCCTGTTTGGATACCAAAATATTTGTTAAGGATCGAAGCAATGATCGTGCTGCCGGCGATCGTCCCGTTTGCTCGGTAGATCAGTCCTAAAGCAATGCCCATAAATGCACCGGCAATGAGCGCAGGGATCAAGGTTTGCTCGGTGTGATAGTGCAAGACCGTTGGCAATTTAAGAAAAATAGAGATCCAAACGACACACCATAAAGAATAGAAGATCGTTTTTTTATCTAATAGTTTGAAGCCGACCAATAATATGATCGTATTGAGGACAATATTGGTAATGGCTGGCTGAATATGTAATGCATAATAGCCGATCGCAGTCAATCCGGTTACACCGCCTTCACCGATCTGGTGGGGGATAAGCAGGTCATTGACCGCGACCGAATAGATGAAAGCACCAAAGATGATCCTAATGCAGTTGCGTATCATAGCTGAAGTTGATTTTTTCATGCCGTTTTCCTCCTGTACAAATACATTCTATGTTTCAGCATGCCATAGGTATTAGCTAAAATCAATTGCAACCGGGGGAAGTAGGCTGCATTTAACAAAAGTCGTTCAAAAAATTGGATAAATTTTGTTGGATATGGTCAATGTAGCTTGTTGATGCCGTTTACATTGTGCATGTGTCAGTATTTTAAATTGGGACGTACCAATTTTTAAAAAGGTTGACTTTTAGCAAAAATGATTTATCATAGAAATTGAAGATCGGGTGACCGGTCAGTGATAAAAATAATCAAAGGTTTAGCAACTTATATAAGGAGTGTGCTTAAAAAAATGCCTGTAAATTATGATTCAAAAGAATATTTAGAACTTTTAGACAAGTACTGGCGCGCAGCTAACTACGTTTCAGTAGGACAGCTTTTCTTGCGTGACAATCCTTTGTTGAAACGCGACTTAACAGCATCAGATGTTAAGATCAAACCAATTGGTCACTGGGGTACTATTGTTTCTCAGAACTTCATCTATGCACAATTGAATCGTGTTATCAATAAGTACGATTTGAATATGTTTTATATTGAAGGTTCCGGCCATGGTGGACAGGTTATGGTTTCTAACTCATACTTGGATGGCAGCTATTCCGACATTTATCCTGAGGTTTCTCAAGATGAAAAGGGCATGAAGAATTTATTCAAACAATTTTCATTCCCAGGCGGAGTTGCTTCTCATGCCGCACCTGAAACACCAGGCTCGATCCATGAAGGTGGGGAGTTAGGTTACTCCTTGTCACATGGTACTGGTGCTATCTTAGACAATCCTGATGTGATCGCTGCTGTTGAAATTGGTGACGGCGAATCAGAAACTGGTCCATTAGCAGCTTCTTGGTTCTCCGATAAGTTCATCAACCCAGTCAAAGATGGGGCTGTATTGCCGATCATTAACCTGAATGGTTTCAAGATCTCAAACCCTACCGTACTTTCACGTATGAGTGACGAAGACTTGACAAGCTACCTCAAGGGAATGGGCTGGAAGCCTTACTTCGTTGAAGTAAACGCAGATACAGATCATTTGGAGGCTTCAGAAGAGTTTTCAAAGACTTTGGACACTGTGATCGAAGAAATCAAGGATATCCAGAAAAAGGCTCGCTCAGCAGCTAAAGCAGCCGATGGCGAAGCTGATCTGCCTAACTGGCCAATGATCATCTTCCGTTCACCTAAGGGCTGGACTGGTCCTAAGTTCAATCTTGACGGTGATCCGGTCGAAGGTTCATTCCGTGCCCATCAGGTTCCGATCCCTGTGGATGCAGAGCATATGGAACACAAGGACATGTTGATCGACTGGTTGAAATCATACAAGCCAGAAGAGCTATTTGACGAAAATGGCACTTTGAAAGACGAGATCCGTGCAGTTGCTCCTAAGGGTGACCAACGGATGTCAGTTAACCCTATCACTAATGGTGGGCTTGATCCTAAGCCGTTGAAGTTCCCAGATGTCCGTGATTTTGCCGTTAACTTTGACAAACGCGGTGTGGAGCAATATTCAGATATGTTCGAATGGTCGAAATGGTTAAACAAGGTCGCTGAATTAAACCCAAGTAACTTCCGTGGCTTTGGTCCTGATGAAAGTGAGTCCAACCGGTTGTATGCTATCCTCGATGGTCAGAAGCGTCAGTGGATGGAAGATATCAAGGAAGGCAATGATCATAACTTGGCTAACTCTGGTCGTATGATCGATTCACAATTGTCAGAACATCAGGCTGAAGGATGGCTTGAAGGTTACGTTTTGACAGGTCGTCATGGTTTCTTCGCAACTTATGAATCATTTGGGCGTGTTGTTGATTCAATGTTCACTCAACACTTCAAGTGGTTGCGTAAAGCTAAGGAACAGTCATGGAGAAAACAATATCCTTCATTGAATATCGTTGATACTTCAACTGTCTTCCAGCAAGACCACAATGGTTATACTCACCAAGATCCAGGTTTGTTGACACATTTGGCTGAGAAGAAACCTGAATTCATTCGTGAATATATCCCAGCTGATGCTAATGAATTGTTGGCTGTCGGTGACAAGGCTTTCCGTGACTACGAAAAGATCAACGTGATCGTTTCATCCAAACACCCACGTCGTCAGTGGTACAGCATTGAGGAAGCTAAGAAGATCGTTGACCAAGGTTTAGGCTATATCGACTGGGCTTCAACTGATCAGGGTGCAGAACCTGACTTAGTTATCGCCGCTGCTGGTAGCGAACCTAACTTGGAAGCTTTGGCTGCAATTTCATTGTTGAACAAAGAATTCCCAGAAATGAAAATTCGCTTCATCAACGTTGTTGATATTTTGAAGCTGCGTGCACCTAAGAGCGACCCTCGTGGTTTGACGGATGAAGAATTCGACAAATACTTTACGAAGGATAAACCAGTGATCTTTGCATTCCACGGCTATGAAGATTTGATCAAAGACATCTTCTTTGACCGTCATAACCGGAACGTTCACATTCATGGTTACCGTGAAAACGGTGATATCACAACACCATTTGATATGCGTGTCTTGAATGAATTGGATCGTTTCCACTTAGCTAAGGATGCAGTTCAATCAATTCCTGCTTATGCACAAAAAGGTGCTTACTTCGCAAACCGGATGGATGATATGGTTGCAAAACATCATCAATTTATTCGTGATGAAGGTACTGATTTGCCAGAAGTGGAAAATTGGAACTGGGAACCATTACAAAAAAAATAATAAAGACCTGTAAATAGGTTAGGAAGCATCTTGTCAAAACGGCAAGGTGCTTTCTTTTTCTAAAATTTAGTAAATCGCCTTTAATTTAGCAAAAAAATATGCTAATTTTAGTGAATAATTTGAGAAAGGGAGAGTATTATCTATGGCGCAATTTCGACAGATCGGGCTAAAAATCAACGACAAAGATATTCATGCAGTATTTGTTGGGGGACAAACAGGCAAAGGTCATATTGTTATGATCTCAGCAGATGAAGAACCTACGACAAGTATGCTCAATCATAACGATGCACGTCAGTTTAACTTAACTGAGGAAAATACGGTACAAAAAATCGATGTTAAAGATGCATATCGGATCAATAATATTAAGTATGAAGACATTGCAGATGACGTAGTCGAGCAGGAATAATATAAACAGAAACAGCCATTGTCGATTTTCGGTGATGGCTATTTTTTTGTAAAAAAATTGATAAAAACGTGTTGTTTTTGCGTATATGTTGTCAGGGAGGCGTGATAGATGAGAAAGCAAACTCTTGAACAGCAATATCTGGAAGTTCTTCAGGAAAGGGCACAGTTAAAGACGTCCGAAAAACAACATTTGCAACGACTAGCACGTGGTTATGTGGGTGAATGTAATTTGGATAAATTCGTAGAAGAATTTTTGGGAAGCCCTGAATTGGTAATGGATGATTTGAATTTAGCATACGGTCAGGAAAAAATTCAGGTCGATAAGTTGATAGTTATTGGAAATGATGTTTATTTGATAGATGTTAAAAAGTATCGGGGCAACTATGCCTATCAAGATAACAGCTGGTATTGTGGCGGTCAACTTTTGATCAATAATATCTTTCGGCAAATCGATCGTGCCTATGATGTTTTAATAAAGATTTTCAGCGCAAAGGGTCTACATAATTTAAAAGTTAAGCGCGTTTTGATTTTTATGGACCCTGCAGTCACAGTCGAGATCAAACAACCAATCGTACAAATGGTTTTACGTGTTGAAGAGCTTGGGTCTTGGTTAATGCATTTAAAAGAAGAAATGAAGGCGTATCAGCAATTTATCTCTGATCGTTGGCGCTTAGCACTAAATGACTACTTGATCCCAGCTTATTGTCCACAAAATGATTTTAGCAGTCAAAAGGGACGTCCTTTGCAACCGGGAATTTGTTGTCCAAATTGTAAAAAATTCGTTTGGACATCTTATCGTTATTATTTGCAATGTTGTCATTGTGGTTTTTGTCAAAGTAAGGAAGTGGCTTATGTCAGAACTATTTGTGATTATGGTGTCCTGTTTTTCAAAAGTAACTTGAAGCGTAAAGAGTTGAAGAAGTTTTTTGGAAAAGAGTGGAGTGAGAAATATATACGAAATCAATTAAAAAAACATTTTCAGCCATTAGAACTTTGTGGAAGAGAAAGTAGTCATTACAATTATGGTTTGAGATTTGAGTATTGGTTTGTAAATAAAAAAGATTATTTCATCGACTTGCAACAAAGAAGAGAATGGAACGGGAATTGATTTAAGTATTGGTTTTATGAAGGAAATTCAGGCTGGTAACAAACAGAAAACTTGCAATCGGCCCTAAATCAGGAAGATGTTGGTCCGAAAAGGAGCTAATTGGCCCCAAGTTGGAAGGATGTTGGTCCGAAAAGGAGCTGATCGGCCCCAAGTTGGAAGGATGTTGGTCCGAAAAGGAGCTAATTGGCCCCAAGTCGGAACGATGCGGGCAAAAAGAGAAACTAATTAGTTCCAAGACTAGGCGAAGTGTCTTGTCAAATTTGTTTCCTGTGAGAAACTTTAACAACACAAACATCCCCAGCTGCCCACCAACAAGGACAACTGGGGATATATTTTTATGCAAAAACATTTGTAGCTAGAACTTGCTTGATTCGACCGACTTCGGACTGAGTCAGTTTGTATTTTTCAAAAACAAATTGGTCGATTTCAGTCAGTGAGTTGGTACCAGCTAATTGTTGGTCCACCAATTTTTCCAAAGTATCGCGATCCTTGACCGAGAGTCTTGTAAACGGTAATTTCTCTAAATTGCCACGTAAAACTTTTGAGCTGGCAAATAAAATCTGGTTAAGATATTGAAATAGTTGGGAATTTAAAAATGCCATGACTGTTTTGACGCTGTGAGTTGCGACTTGTGGAACTAAAATGTTCGCACTATTCAAAGTTAATCGTTTTTGGTTATCGTACGCGAATATCAACTGGTCGTTGATAAATTTATAGATCAGCTTTTCTGGGGCACGGTAAATCGCTTCTGCTGCTGTTTGCTGAAATTTATTACGCCGAAATTCTAGGTAATTTTGTGGTTGTCCCAGCTTAAACGGGTGTACTTCTTTGCCAGTGATGAGAGGTTCAGCATTTGGACCTCTCTCTTGCAAAACAAAGCGATGATTGTCTCCTGTCACGATCCCTAACCCCCACGTGCTTTTCGTCAAATCAGTGTATTCGGTTGCCCAAATGGTACGCAAGATCTCTCTATCAGCGGTCTTTAGTGGTAATAGGTTTTGATGAGGCAGTTCTTTTAAGAACTTCTGTGGCATTTCGATGGATCGTTTTTCTTTGAAAAATGTTACTGAGTTATCAGGCTCTTCGCATTTACTTAATACTAACAAAACTACGTCTGAAACGACTCCTTGGAAGAGATTTGGCAAATACGTAATAGACCTGACCTGGATTTTTTCCAAAATTAATTGCCTGATCGGCTGATGTGTCGCAATATTTAAAATAGAGACGGGCAAAACGAAAGACAAAGAGCCGCCTGGTGTTAATTTTTGTAAACTTTTTTCAATAAAATATGCGAAGGAATCAGCTTTGTGAAATTTACTAGCGGCGATTTGGGTCATTTCTTTGACACCCCACGGCGGGTTACCAACGATATTAGTGTATTTTTTATCTAAAGTTGTGCTTAAATAATCACCGACCCGAATATCTGGATATGAGTTGTCAGTCGCTGGTGCTTGCAGTAAAAGATTGGCTGTCGCCAGCAGTGCTGCGGTTGGATCGATATCTTGACCATGCAAATTAGAAATAGGGAGCTTAAATTTCCTGACTAGTTCACTTAAAAAAATGCCCGTTCCAACTGCAGGATCAAAGAAGTCCTGCGCACTAGTCAAGGGTGTTTGACGTAATAAGCGGTCAACGACGTCTGCCGGGGTGTAGTATAAGCCATTTTTGTTTCTTGCACCTTCTGATTGCAGAGTCTGATAGAGAGCGCCAAGAAAGTCAGGCTCTTTTAAATCGACCTTGAATAAGTCATTATCGGACAGTTTTGTCAAATTGGGCACTTGTTTTATTGCAGTCTGTAAAAAGCGTTCCTTATTTTTCTGACAAATGGTTTGCGACCTATTGACTTCATGAACTGCTATTTGGCAGATAAATTCTTTAGGATCAAGTTGGTTTTCGGCGATGAATTCAGCAATAGTTAAGATTCTTTTTTTGTGAATAGGATCTACTATATATTTGTCTGGAAAAATTCGGCGCAGCGAATCTGTTTTATTTGCTCGGTGAAGTAATTTTTTGTCACCACTGCCTAAACGTTGCCAATTTGCTAAAGTCGCTTTGCTGACGTTTTGTTTCATGATCGTTCTCCTAAAGTTAAAAGTAAAAGAATTACGTCTATTTTACCATGAAGAAGTTAGATTTGGGCTTACATCCGTGCTGCAATAAATTTTATCATTTGCTTAAGTTATATCTCTGTTAGTTTTAAGTTAAAATTTCATTTACATACTATGGGTGAATACTTATTTTGCTTCACAAATTCCAATATTTTTGCTAGTTTAGTTTTATCGCTGTTTTAGCCCATTTCTTAATACGAGCTGGACACAAATTTCTTATCAAAGAAGAAGGTTCTTTATGTCAAATAAAAATCAAAAACGGCATTTTTCGATGCCGACTGCTTTTACCATCTTGTTCTTTCTGATCGTAGCAATTGCTATTTTGACCTGGATCATTCCGGCCGGAAAATACAATATGGATCAAGCAGGAAATGTTCTTAGCAATAGTTATCATACCGTAACGAGCAAGCCGCAAGGAATATGGGATGTTTTGATGGCGCCTGTGATCGGGATGGTTGGTAATGCTAAAACTGATGGTGCAATTTCGATCTCATTGTTCATTCTCGTCATCGGTGGTTTTTTGGGTGTTGTTAATGAAACTAATGCTTTAAACGATGGCATCAAAGTTTTAGTCAATAAGTATTCTAAGCAAAAGAAAATGTTGATCCCATTACTTACTTTGTTATTTGCGCTAGGTGGATCTACTTTCGGAATGTCTGAAGAGACCATGGCATTTTATCCTTTATTGATCCCGATCATGAAGGCTATGGGGTTAGATGCCTTGGTTGCAGTGGCGATCCCGCTGGTCGGTACTCAGATCGGTAACTTAGCGTCAACGGTTAACCCATTTGCAACGGGTGTTGCTTCTCAAACACTCCACATCTCTATGGGTGACGGGTTGATCTCAAGGTTGATCTTGCTGGCGATCACTTTAGTCTTTTCTATCTGGTATATTTATCATTATGCTTCTAAGATCGAAAAAGACCCTACGAAATCCTTGCTTTATTCAAACCAAAGTTCCGCCGAACTCCATGATGACATGAAGCAAACTGAAAATATCCCTAAATTAACTAAGGGTCAAAAAAATGTTTTATGGATCTTTGGACTGACATTTACCATTATGATCATTGGATTGGTCCCGTGGCAAACTATCAATCCGAATTGGACTTTTTTCGGATCATTTTTGAAATGGCTTAGAAGTGTACCGTTTTTAGGGGCACTATTTGGTAAAGATATCGTCGCCTTTGGCAGCTGGTACTTCAACGAGATCACGATGTTATTTTTGGGAATGTCGATTCTGATCAAATTCGTTTATCATATGCCTGAACAAAAATTTGTGGATTATTTCATGGCTGGTGTCAAAGACTTTGCCAGTGTTGCGATCGTAGTCGCATTAGCTCGTGGGATCCAAGTTGTGATGGACGCCGGCATGATCACCGATACGGTTTTGCATTGGGGCGAGTTGGCCTTGCAAGGATCTAACAAGATCATGTTCACTTTGGCGACTTATGTTTTTTATGTGCCAATGACTTTCTTGATCCCGTCAACTTCTGGTTTGGCTGCAGCTACGATGGGGATCATCGGACCGATGGGGCATTTTGCCGGAGTCGATTCAAACATTGTAGTCAGTGTTTATCAGGCGGCCTCTGGTTTGGTCAATATGTTGACACCAACATCAGCTGTGGTAGTTGGTGCAATGCAGATCGCTAATATCAATATTTCAACCTGGTGGAAATGGGTATGGAAAATGTCAGTGGGATTGTTTGTGATCTCATGCGGGTACTTTGTCATTTTAGCAGTATTGTAAAAATACGAGGAGGATACTTAGATGGATAAACAAAGACAAATCAAGCTTTTACAGGATCTGATCCAGATCGAAACGATCGATGATCATGAAAAGCAGGTAGTTGATTATTTGGAAAAATTATTTGCACCTTATGGCGACCGGGTACGTTTTGTTCGTGTACCTTATCAAGGCGATCGTGAGAGTGCAGTTATTTCGATCGGCCCTAAAAATGGCGATTTTACACTCGGGTTTTCTGGACACATGGACGTGGTCAATTTGGGCGACCGTTCAGCTTGGAAGGACGACCCATTCTCTGGCAAACTATACGATAATGACAGCAAGATGTATGGTCGTGGAACGACTGATATGAAAAGCGGGCTAGCTGGCATGATCGGTACTTTTCTGACTTTGCTCGATGAAGGTATCACACTCAAAGGAGAATTACGTTTGTTGGCTACAGTTGGTGAAGAGACAGGAATGTGGGGCTCTAAGGAGCTGACAAAACAAGGATATATTGATGATTTAGATGTTTTGGTGATCGGCGAAGATACGACTGATTTGAACGTAGTGTATGCCAGCAATGGGGATATCGACTACACGATCACTTCGCATGGCAAAGTTGCGATCAGCTCACAAGCAGGTGCAGGTGTCAACGCCCTGGACAATATGATGGACTTTGTCAAACTAGCCAATGAAAGAATGCGCAATTTGCCACGCATTCATGAAACATTAGGGCCAGTAGTTCATAATGTAACGATGATTTCTGGTGGTGATCAGGTCAACAGTATTCCTGGTAAGATCACGGCTCGGGGCAACATCCGGATCAATCCGCTTTATACGGTCTCTGAGATCCAACAAATATTGGAGGACGTTGTTGCGCAAGTCAACGAAATACCACAACATAAATTTGATCTGCAGTATGAGTATCTAGGTGAGGCTGTAGATGGTGACTTGCAAGGTGAATACGTTACGACTGCTAGATCCATGCTGACTGATATTGTAGGTCATCCGGTCAAAATTGTCGGCGAGCCAGGCGCAACTGATGCTTCTAATTTTGTCAAAAGCTCTACAGCTCCTACGATGATCGTTGTCGGTCCGGGTAATGATTCTGTTCATCAGATCGATGAGTATGTGGATGTTGATAAGTATTTGGCAGCTGCTGAATTTTACGAGAGATTTGCGAAGAAATATTTAAGTTAATAATGTTTGAAAAGCGGCCTATGAATAAGAAAGGTCGCTTTTTTGGTGTAATAAAGAGTGAATGGATATTGCTAGCAGATTTTTTAGTTGTTAAAGAACGGGGTAGAGGATAGCAAAGGGTCGCTTTGATTTGATAGAGACCAGAGAAGTGTCAAAAGGCTATCTACATTTAAGAACAGAAATTTGTGAACAGGAAAGTAGATCAATTGAATCAAATTGAATCAATATTTTTTAATATCATTTTTGTTAAATGGTTGCTAAAATAACTATGATAATAATTATAATACGTTCGTTAATGGGTATATTTATTAGAGAAAAGAGTGACAGATTGCCGTGAAAAATAAAAAAGTTATTGATATGAAGACAATGATAGGTTTGGTGATCATTGCTATCTTTTGGTTTTCTGGTAGTTGGGGCGAAATGTCTAGCGATGCTGTAAAGGTCGCGGGTGTTTTTGTAGGAACGCTTTTTTTGTGGCTGACTGTTGACATTGCGTGGCCAAGTTTGTTAAGTATCGCTTTACTGACACTAGTACCTTCACTTGGACCTGAAACAGTTTTTGCCAGTGCGTTTGGTAATGATACGTTCTTATTTTTGTTGTTTACTTTTATTATTACATATAATTTATCACAAACTAGTATAATCACACGGATCTCAATTTTATTCGTTACCAGCCGGTTTGCTCAGCGTGGTCCATGGAGCTTTATCATGTCGTTCTTTACTGTAGTTTTATTGTTGGGCATGTTTTTGTCTCCCACGATCCTGTTTTTCTTGTTATTTTCGATTTTGCAAGAGATCTTTCGTCTATTAGATCTGCAAAAGGGTGAAAGCTTTGCTTCGATGTTGTTGGTCGGTTTAGTGGCTTTCACGTGTTTGGCAGCAGGAATGACACCGATTGCCCATGTTTATCCTGTGATCTCATTGGGTATCTTAAAATCTCTGACCAATATTTCGATTGGAAATTTTGCTTATATGGAATTTGCTGTGCCTGCGGGACTGTTAATTTTCGTTTTAGTGATTTTAGCGTGGAAGTTTTTATTTAAACCAGATTTGTCAAAATTTAAGCAATTGAAGCGTCAGGATTTCGTAGGTACTACCTTCACTAAGTTAAGTCAACGAGAGAAATGGATCATTGCTATTTTTACTCTTGTTACTCTTGCTTGGATCTTGCCGGCTCCCTTGAAAACAATCTGGCCTGGTGTTCCGTTTGATTTGGGCAAATATGGTAATGCTTTTCCGCCACTTGTAGGTACAGCAGTAATGGCGTTGCTACAAATAGATGGCAAGCCTCTCCTAGATTTAAGAGAATCATTGGCAAAAGGAGTTTCGTGGCCGAGTTTATTGATGGCAGTTGGTACTTTGTCACTGGGTTCTGCGTTGACTAATAAAAGAGTCGGTTTGCTCGAGATCATTCAAAGTCAAATGGAAATTTTGATCAAGGGACGATCATTGGTTTTGATTATTCTTTTGTTTATAGTTTGGGCGGCGGTTGAGAGTAGTTTTTCTTCTCACATTATGACTGCGCAGGTTGTAACATCGTTAGCAGTTCCAACGGCCTTAGCCACTGGTCAGTTGAATGTTACAGCAATGGCTTGTGTGATCGGAATGGTTGCTTCGACTGGTATGGCGGCTCCATCTTCTATGCCAGCTGCTGCAATTGCTGGTGGATCGGCCTGGGCCGGGACTTCAGCACTGATCAAGTATGGTTTGGTTTTGATGTTTGTAGTTATCGCGGTTGCAGCACTTGTGGCTTATCCCTTAGCTACAGCCTTACTATAAAAGCTTTGAATTATAAAACGTACATGTATCTTGATGTGGAAATCGTTTTAAAGAGGTAGGTAAGAAAATTATGGAAACCATTCAAGAAGTACTGACCGATAGAGTCAGTGATTTAATAGAGACACTACACCATAGCGGCATTGATCAAGTAGTTTTATCTCCGGGTTCACGGTCAACGCCTGTTGCGATTTGGTTAGGAAAGTTGCAAGACGAAGGAAAAATCGAGTTGTATGTTGATGTTGATGAACGGTCGGCTGCTTTTTTCGGCTTAGGTATAGCGAAGATGAGTGGAAAGCCGGTCCTTTTAGTTTGTACGTCTGGTACAGCTGCAGCTAACTATTATCCAGCAATCTGGGAAGCTAAGTCTAGTAACATCCCACTGGTCGTGCTGACGACTGATCGTCCTCCTGAATTACAAGAGATTGGCGCCCCACAGACACTGGACCAAACTAAAATGTATAGTTCAGCTGTCAAGAGTTTCTACCAACTGCCAACACCCAGTGCAAATGGGAGCCCAGCTGATTTATCCTATACAGCTTATATTAGCCAGAAGGCAGTAAGCGAAGCTATGCGGCACCCACGTGGTCCAGTTCACATTAACTTACCCTTACGTAAGCCTTTGATGCCTAATGTCGATCAAATACCAACTATGCAGCAACAAGAAACTTGGCAAACTCAATTGAAACCGATGTTAAGTGAAGCTGCCAAGAAACATCTTACTCAGTTATTTGCTGGGAAAAAGGGAATAATAATTGCTGGCCCCGTCCAAGATGGCGGTCGAAATGTGCAAGCTATTGCGAATTTTTCGCAACAAATGGGTTGGCCGTTGTTAGCAGATCCTTTATCAGGACTTCGTGGTTATCCCAATGTCGTGACAACTGCTGACCAAGTCTTTAAAGTTTTGCTGAAATTGCCTAGTTGGTTGCAGCCAGATATTATTTTGCGAACAGGCGCGACATTGGTGTCTGCCTCAATGACGAACTGGCTGGAAACTAAAAGTGCTCCGGTCGTTTATTTGGATGCGGATCGAAGCTGGCTTGACTATACATTGAGTACGACTGAATGCATTGCGGCCTCGCCTGATCAGATTTTACCCCAACTAACTGATATTCGAGGAGCACCGTCCGGGTGGAGCCATAGCTGGAGTAGACTTGGTGCAGTGATCAGAGAAACACTGCGAGTAGAAAGAAAACGAGAACCACTAACGGAACCCACAGTTGCGGCTGTTTTCAGTGAAAATTTGCCACAAGATTCGACTTTATTTGTAAGTAATTCTATGCCTATCCGTGATATTGACATGCAATTTGACCCTAGAAATATTGGCATTAAAGTTTTATGCAATCGAGGTGCAAATGGGATCGATGGTGTAAATTCAACTGCTTTAGGAGTAGCAACTCAAAACAAAAGTAATTATCTATATATCGGAGACCTGGCTTTTTTCCATGATTTGACAGGACTGATGATGGTACAGCCGTATCAGCTTAACTTGACAGTTGTTGTACAAAATAATAATGGGGGAGGGATTTTTTCGACATTGCCACAGTATCAAGAACGGACACAGTTTGAAAAAGTTTTTGGTACTCCACTGAATTTAAATATTGCGGCCATTGCTGATTTGTATAATGCACGTTATGAAAAGGCCAACAACAGTTTTAAACTTGCTAAAATTTTAGCAGAAAAGCCACAAGGCTTGACAATTATCGAAGTCCAAGTGATGCGTGGTGATGTCCCTAATGAGCAAAATCGATTGCAAGAAAAAGTAGCCCAAAAAGTACAGGAGTTTTTAAATGAGAATTAAAGTTGATCAACAAGAATATTATTTTTTAGTAAGTGGACAGGGAAAACCTGCTTGGCTTTTCTTACATGGTTTTATGGGTTCACACAATGATTTTTCTGAGGTCACTCAGAATCTACTTGGGCAAACCCTTATTCCCGATTTGTTAGGCCACGGACAAACGACCAAGAGTTATGATTCAAATGATTACAAAATAGAGAAACAAGCTGATGACTTGGCTGATCTGTTGGATAAATTCAGGGTTGATCAGGTGGTCGTTGTAGGCTATTCGATGGGGGGACGGTTGGCTCTTGACTTTGCCTTGCGTCATTCGGAAATGGTGGCCGCTTTAGTGCTGGAAAGTTCAACACCAGGTATTACTGATCCGCAACAGCGACAAGCAAGGATCGAACATGATGAGTTACAAGCGCAGCAGTTGGAAAATGGTTCATTCGCGGAGTTTATTGTACACTGGGAGCAGTTACCTTTGTTTGCATCTCAAAAGAAACTTCTGCCCAAAATCCGTCGATCTATTAGACACCAAAGGGAAATGCAAGACCCGCAGGCTTTAGCAGCAAGTTTGCGTGGGATGGGTACAGGATCCATGCCAAATTTGTGGAGATCATTGTCTCAACTGGACTGTCGGACAGTCTTGATCACTGGTGAATTTGACAAGAAATTTCGAAAATTGACTAATCAAATGAAGGAGTTATTGCCTAACGTACAGCGAATTGTAGTTGAAGGAGCAGGGCATAATGTTCATTTGGAACAACCAGAGTGTTATGTGCAAATATTGCGGGAGGTCATGAAAGTTGAAAATTGTTAAACTTCACCTTATTCCGACTGTGTTAAAGCTAAAGCAGCCGTTTGTTTCCGGACATGAAATTTTAAACCAACGTGAACTAACGATAGTTGAGTTAAAGGATGAAACAGGTCTGTACGGTTTTGGCGAATTAGAAGCTTTTTCACGACCATTTTACACTAGTGAAACTCAGGTAACAGCACGATGGATAATTGAGCATGTTTTGGCGGACCTGATTATTGATGTTGAGTTTGATAAACCGCAGGAATTATATGACAAATTAAACGTGGTCAAAGATAATCGATTGGCCAAGGCAGCAGTCGATTCAGCTGTGTGGGACCTTTATGCCAAACAACAGCAGAGCCCATTGGCCGATGTATTAGCGGTTGAAGCACATACTAGCAGGCAAGCAAGAGTTCAGGTTGGGATTAGTATCGGTATCTCAGACAAAAAAACGACTTTTGCGAGCTTGAATCAGGCGTTGCATCGAAAATATGGACGGATCAAGTTGAAAATTCAGGGGAATGACGATCTCAAACGGGTCGTAAGAGTTAGGCAAAAATTTCCAGATACGCCTCTGTGTGTGGATGCTAACGGGTCGCTTATTCATACGATGAGTTTGGCACAGGAAATCGATGATTTGAAACTCACAATGTTAGAAGACCCATTTTCTATAGCAGCACACGATCAGGCAGCCCAACTCCAAGAACAAATGCAAACACCTCTTTGTTACGATGAACCGATCAGCACTGTGAGTAATGCACTTCAGGCAATTAAAAACAAAGAATGTCAGATCATTTCTATGAAAAGTAGTGTCTTGGGAGGGCTAACACCATCCTTAGCGATGATCTCTGCTCATAAAAAGTATCACTTTCCACTCTGGTGTGGTGGAATGGTCGAGGGTGGAGTCGGTCGTGCAACTAACCTAGCATTGGCCAGCTTAGATGAGTTTGCCTTTCCGGGTGATATTTCTGAAACAGCACGTTTTTACTCAGCTGATTATACTACGCCTGAGTTTTACTTGCGAAGCGGCACACTGACAGTTCCCCAACAAGAGGGCATCGGGGTCAATATCTGTCCAGAAATAAGCGGTGTGAATAGTTCAGGTTAAATTAAGTTAATTAAAGTTCATGCCGATAGCTTTTATGGGTCCATTTCTGGTACAATTTATTATGAACGCAATTATCTTGAGCGGGAATACGAAAGGATGAATTTAAATGGCTTGGATCATTGTTATTGTGATCGTAGCAATCGTTGCGATTTACTTGTGGACTAGTTATAACAAATTACAACGTGCCACTAACAGCATCAATACTGCAGAAAAGCAGATCGACATTCAATTGAAATACAGAGCTGATCTGATCCCAAACGTGGTTGAAACAGTTAAGGGATATGCAACTCACGAGCAAGAAACATTTACTAAATTGACAGAGATGCGTAGTAAAGTTGCTGATTCAAGTTTGGATGTTAACGAACGTTCAAAGGCTGACCAGCAGATGTCGCATACTTTAGGTAATTTATTTGCTGTGGCAGAAAATTATCCTGATCTTAAGGCAAGTACGAACTTCTTGAACCTACAAGAACAGCTGACAACGATCGAAAATAAGGTCGCTGCTGCTCGTCAAATGTATAACAAGCATATTTTGTACTATAACAATGTCGTAACGACTTTCCCGTCTAATTTGGTAGCTAAGATGTTCAGCTTTAGTACCAAACAAAACTTGGAAGTTATTACTGACGAAGCACAACGTGAAGCTCCACAAGTTAAATTTTAAGGCGGCGACTGAATTATGACCATTGAGGAACAAATTGCGAAAAACAAGCGCAATTCAACTTTCGTCATGATCGGTTTTAGTGGCTTGGTGACTGTGATCGGACTTTTTATAGGCTATATTGCGGGATGGATGTCATCTGATGATCCTAAAGGGATCTGGTCGATCACTTTGGTTGTCGCGGGTGCCTTTTTGATCGCGGCATTATTTTATTCCTTATATATTTATTATAATACGACCAGCGTTTTTATGAGTTCGGTCAACGGGAGAAAATTGGAGCCCGAAAACGCCTCGTTAGCTGAAAAGCAGTTGTTAAATGTGATCGATGAGTTACAGATCACAGCTGAGATCCCGGTGCCTGAGGTTTATTTGGTCAAAGACCAAGAAGCGAATGCCTTTGCGACGGGACGAGACCCACAACATGCAGCTATCGGTGTTAACACAGGTTTGCTTGAAATGATGAATCGTGAAGAGTTAAAGAGTGTTTTGGCCCATGAAATGTCACATATTAAAAATTATGACATTCGTTCGGGATCGATCACTGTGGCTTTAACCAGTTTTATCGCTGGAGCGGGTTATTTGTTGATCGAACTTGGAGAGGATACGTTGTGGTTTGGAGGCAACCGGAGTAGTCGCAAAAAAGATGATGACAAAAGCAGCGCGATGATCGGGTTGGTGATGCTGATTGGTGGTTGGTTGATCCAATTGATCGGTGTACCGATCGCTACACTTATGCAGCTGGCATTGTCACGTCAACGTGAAAGTTTGGCAGATATTTCCGGAGTAGATATGACCCAGGATCCGCAAGGATTGATAGATGCCTTGACCAAATTAAAGGGAGATCAAGTTCCTAGTTCATATGCTACCAGCAAGGCTGCAACCTTGTGCATCCGGACTCCATTGTCTAAAAAAGACTTGAAGGAAATGAAAGACAAGGGATTATCAGAACCAAAGCAGCACAAATTTAATTTAACAAATTTACTTGATACCCATCCGCCATTGGATGATCGGATCGAGAACCTTAGAAAACTGATCGAATAATTTAAAACACAACGTTTAACCAAATTTAAAGTTGGATCAAAACGTTGTGTTTTTGTATTAATTTGTGACAATAAGATCCGCGGCAACTTTCTGCAGCTAATGGCTGTTTTATAGCAGAAAGTTGCCGCGGATCAGACATATTAAGGGGGAAGGTTGAATTAAGTGAAATCAACTACCATCCGTCCGACGATTTGATTGTTTTTCATTTCATCGATAATATCATTAACTTCGGACAATTTACGGGTCTGAACGATCGGTTTTACCTTTCGTTCTGCACCGAATTGGAAAGTTTCTGCTAAGTCTTGACGTGTTCCAACTAAGGAACCGGCAACTTTGATACCATCTAAAATTGTTTTAGAAATATTGAGAGCCATATCGCCTTGAGGAAGTGCGATCGCTACCAATGTCCCATCTGCTCGTAATGCATTTACAGCAGTCGTAAAGGAATCTTTGTTGACGGCCGTGACGATAGCGCTGTGGACACCACCAACTTTATCTTGCAAAACTTGAGAAGCATCTTCTTTTTGGGAATTGATCGTCATGTCAGCCCCTAACTCTTTTACTGCTTCTAGCTTTTCGTCATTAATATCGACAGCTGCCACGTGAGCGCCGAAAACATTGTGAGCATATTGAACAGCTAAGTTACCCAAACCACCGGTACCGACAACTTCGACCCATTGGCCTGGTTTGAGGTCACCAGTTTTAAGTCCTTTATAAACTGTGACTCCAGCACAGGTTAGGGAAGTAGCTTCGATCGGGTCTAGATCATCTGGGACCTTGACAGCATAATCTGCAGGAACAATACATTCTTTTGCCATCGCACCGTCAACGCTAAACCCAGAATTCAATACATTACGGCATAATGTTTCTCGGCCAGTCGTGCAATATTCACAGTGGCCACATCCGGAATAGAACCAAGCGATCGAGACACGGTCGCCGACTTTCAAATTAGTTACGTCGCCAGCAGTTTTGATAACCTTACCGACTCCTTCATGTCCGATGACTCTGCCAGGAACTTTACCGAAATCTCCAGCGGCGACATGCAAGTCTGTGTGACATAACCCGCAATATTCCATTTTTACTAAGGCTTCACCTTCATGTAAAGAACGTAACGTAACGTCTTTGATATCAACATACCCATCACAATTATCACGAACTACAGCTGCTTTCATTAGACATCCTTCTTTCTTTTAAAACGTTATCCACTACCTAAATCATAGGTAAAAAATAGCGAATAGTCAAGTGAAAATAATAACAAATATAGTTTTATAACTTGGATAACTGCCTAAACAAGCGATTTATATAAAAACTATTTATCACAATCTTCATGCGAAACGAAAATGGTAGTTTAAAAACTGATTAAACACAATTTAGTATCGTTTGTTATGAGATGAGTTTTTTACCAATGTTATTCTTTATATGAGATGTGCGTTTGTACGATTCAAAAGGCGACTTTAAAAAGCAGATAGACAAACTTTTTCTCGCAAAATTGTTGACAATCTCCCCAATTTTTTTGTATTGTATTTCTCGTGCGCTCATATCAGTACATCTCAATGAGAAAGGGGAAGATCGTTTTGAAAAAGTTTAGGATCCAAAGTTTTGTTTTAATTTTGTTAGCCTTTGTTTTAGGTTTTAGTGAATTCATTATTGTGGGTATTTTGGATGATATAGCTAACCAATTTTCAGTTAATATTTCTGTAGTGGGGTACTTAGTCACGATCTTCGCCCTTGTTTACGCAGTGAGCACACCGATCGTTACCAGTTTGATTAAAAGCAACCTTTTCCGGGCGTTGTTGCTGCTGATGGGCGTATTTACCCTAGGAAATTTAATGACGGCAGTAGCACCAACTTATTCAATATTGGTTATTTCTCGGATCGTGACAGCCATTGTTTCAGGCGCTGCGATCTCTTTAGCAATGACTTTTGCGACAGTGATCGCACCATTAGAACGTAGGGCATGGCTCATTAGTTGGCTTTTTTCCGGTTTTAGTATCGCATCAGTGTTTGGGGTACCGCTCGGCACATGGATCAGTACTACATTTGGCTGGCGTGATACCTTCTATACGATCACTGTATTCAGTGTCATTACGTTCTTGCTGGTTATCAAATATTTGCCGCATGATTTAGAGCAGAAAAAGGCTGGAGGGATCGGTGCCCAATTTGTGATCTTCAAAGATCCGCGGATCTTGTTGAGTGTGGCAGTTGCTATGTTTAGTTTAGTCGGTGTCTATGTTTTTTACACTTACTTGCGCCCGATCTTATCGCAAACGCTGGGTTATTCGCCTTCGCTTATTACTTTAATGCTGACATTGTACGGGATCATGTCGCTCTTTAGTAATCAATATAGCGGCAAGATCGCTGATAATCGCGGTTTAAGAGCAATGCCGACGATTTATGTGATCGAATTGCTGGCACTGGGATTGATGCCCTTATTCTTGAACAGCAAGGTCGTTGGAACAGCTGATGTGATGTTAGTTGGTGCTTTGATGTATTTGATCAATTCGCCGGTTCAATTGCATATCTTAGGTGTGGCAGAGCAGGACTACCCACAATCGATGGTCCTAGCTTCTTCGCTGAATTCGATCTTTTCAAATTTTGGGATCTCCTTAGGATCTGCAGTCGGCGGATTAGTCGTCAGCAATTTTGGTATTCAAAACGTTGGTCTCGGTGGTGCCATTTTTACTGTGATCACACTGATCGCCATTATCATGCTAAATCGAACAAATGTGAAATATGAAAGTTAAATAATAATGAACACCATTCGGCAAAGATAGTTTTTGACTGGATGGTGTTTTTTGTATGAGTCGAAGTACATCTTCTTGACTGACAAGCTGCATAACTCCACCTCCTGCGAAACAGCCGATGAATGAGCCCTAAAGCATTACAGTATAAGTAGTGAGTAATGAGTATTTTTGTTAATGAAAACATCATTAGCCTATTTTTGATAATCTGTAAAAGTAGTCAAAGATAGATAATATCTATACTAAAAAATACAACTGAAAGCATACTAAAATTAAAGACTATCCAGTTAAAATATAAATGTTTCCGAGTAATTTTTTGTAATTACTGCTTGACAACAATTGTGTAAGCGTTTATTATCATAGCTGTAATAAAGATATTACCTTTTTTAAAAAATAATATCTATTTTGAATAGTATAAAGGAGATTTCATTCATGAAGATCAAGAGTTATGAAACATTTCAAGTTCCACCACGTTGGCTGTTTTTAAAAGTTGAAACGGATGAAGGGATCAACGGCTGGGGTGAACCGGTGATCGAAGGGCGTGCGGCGACAGTCGACGCAGCTGTCCATGAATTAATGGACTCGTTGATTGGATCTGATCCAGCACGGATCGAGGACGCCTGGGAAAAAATGTATCGTAGCGGCTTTTATCGCGGTGGTCCTGTGTTGATGAGTGCGATTGCCGGTATTGATCAAGCTCTCTGGGATATTAAAGGTAAGTCATTGGGCCAACCTGTATATCAACTTATGGGTGGTGCCGTGCGCGATAAGATCAAAGTGTACTCTTGGGTAGGTGGAGATCGTCCAAGTAATGTAGGTGCAGCTGCTTTAGAAAGAAAAAATGCTGGTTTTACTGCGATCAAGATGAATGCAACTGAAGAATTGCAGATCATTGATAGTTACGAAAAAGTGCAAGAAGTAGTCGAACGTGTTAAGGCAATTCGTGACAGTTGTGGACCGTACTTTGGCATCGCAGTAGATTTTCACGGGCGTGTTCATAAGCCGATGGCAAAGATACTTGCCAAGGAATTAGAACCATTTAATCTGATGTTTATTGAAGAACCTGTTTTACCAGAAAATGATGAAGACTTAGCAAAAATAACTGAATTAACTAAGACGCCAATTGCGACAGGCGAAAGACGCTTCACTAGATGGGATTTCAAGAAATTGTTGGAAAGTGGCAATGCTGATATTATCCAGCCGGATTTGTCACATGCTGGCGGAATCACTGAATGTAAGAAAATCGCATCAATGGCTGAAGCATATGACGTTGCTGTGGCCTTCCATTGTCCATTGGGTCCGATCGATTTAGCTGCAGCTTTACAAGTTGATGCTACAGTCTACAATGCCTTCATTCAAGAGCAAAGTCTAGGAATCCACTATAACAAGTCAAATGATCTGTTGGATTATATTAAAAATCCAGAAATTTTCGAATATGATGATGGTTTTGTTAATATTCCACAGTTGCCAGGCTTAGGTGTTGAGGTCAATGAAGAATTAGTCAGAGAAAAAGCAAAAGAAGCTGCTAATTGGCATAATCCAGTATGGAGACATGAAGACGGGACTATTGCCGAGTGGTAGTTTTGAGGTGAAATAATGAAAAGCATAATTACTATCGATACTGGTACAACTAATACTCGCGCTGTTTTATGGCAGGAGGATCAGGTAATAGCTAAAGATTTCGAACCAGTCGGCGTCAGAGAAACCTCAGTGACTGGTAGCAAGCAAAATTTAAAAGAGGCAATAAAAAGGGCTGTCGCTTCAGTTTTAGATGAGGGAAAAATTACTGATCATTCACAAGTCGAGCTTATTGCGTCGGGCATGATAACTTCAGATCTCGGTTTGGTAGAAATTGAGCATTTACAAGTCCCAGTTGGTGCTGAAGATCTAGCTAAACACCTGGTTAAAAAAGAATTTCCAGAGATTGTTGACCGACCGATCTGGTTCATTCCAGGCGTGAAAAATGCGCCTGCCAGCATTGACCCGGAAAACATCACTGAAATGGATATTATGCGTGGTGAAGAGGTTGAAGCAATTGGAGCCTTAAAATACCTTGATATTAAAGGACCGTGTGTATTGATCTTGCCTGGCTCACATACAAAGATCATTAAAATTGATGCAAACCAACGGATCGTGGGGTCCTTGACTTCAATGACAGGTGAATTGTTGGAATTTTTAACTAAACACTCGATTTTGGCTGAAACAGTGGCAGAAGAGTTTACTGATTCACTGGATGAAAAGGCTTTAAAGCTGGGTGCACAAACATGTGCGGTCAAAGGCTTAGGACAAACATCATTTTCTGTGCGGCTGCTTGGGATGTATACAAAATATTCCCGCAACCAGCTGGCTAATTATCTGTTGGGTGCAGTTCTAGAAAATGATATTCAAGCAATCAAGAATGCAACGGCGTTTAAAGTCGAGCAAGACGATTCATTTATTATTTTAGGAAAACCTGCACTACGCGGTGCCCTAAAAATTTTGCTGGAAAGCGATCAGAGGTTGAATGGATCTGTCAGTACAAACGATTTGCCAGAACTGGCGGGACAGGGTGCTCTTTCAATTGCAAAATTAGGTGGATCGATATAGGAGGCATTTAGAGATGGAAGTTGAAAATTACCCTAAACTCACAGTTATAATGAGAGGATACACTTATGATCAAGCCATGCTCATTATCAAAATTTTGAGTAAGTATGATCATCAAATCGGCGTGGAAGTCACGACAAATAACCCAGACTACTTGAAAATCATTAAAGAGGGAAATCAACAGCATGGTGATGAGGTCGATATTGGTGTGGGGACTATCTTGAAGCTTGAGCAAGCTCAAGATGCGGTCAATGCAGGTGCAAAATTTATGCTGGGACCGAAAACATTCTCAGATGATATTTTTAAACTGGCTAAGAAAGAAAACGTAATTACTGTTCCAGGAGCGATGACGCCGTCAGAAGTGGTTGATCAATTTGACCGTGGGGCAGATATTGTTAAAATTTTTCCTGCTATTACAACGGGTGCGGGTTATTTTAAGCAGATCCAAGGACCGCTTGGACCGCAGAAGTTGATGGCTGTCGGTGGAGTGAACATTGAAAATGCGCCTGAATTTTTAGCCAAGGGAGCAAGTTATCTCGGGATCGGCTCCAGTTTCTTTGACAAAAAAGATGTGCAAAATATGGATGAACAGGCCTTAAGTCAGTCTGTGGAAAAATTTCTAGCAGTTACTAAGTAAAAACAAAAATTAGAGTGCTTTTCTCTGTGCTTCGTTTGGAGCGGGAAAAGCACTTTTATTAAAAAAGCAGGAGTTGAAGCGCAATGCCACTATTAATTGTTATTCTGGGAGTTATCTTATTAATATTTTTGATCACTAAATTAAAACTCAACACCTTTGTCTCACTGATCATTACATCGTTTGCAACAGCATTAGTTCTGGGTATCCCGCTTGATAAGATACCCACGACTATCACTGATGGTTTAGGCTCGCAACTGGGAGATCTTGCGATCGTTTTCGGTATGGGATCGATGATGGGTAAGTTAGTGTCTGATGCTGGTGGTGGACACCGGATAGCCCACACTTTGATCAACAAATTTGGTAAAAGGAAAATTCAAATTGCTGTGATCTTAGCCTCATTTATTATTGGTTTAGCCTTGTTCTTTGAAGTTGGATTGGTTGTGTTACTACCAATTATTTTCATAATTGCACGTGAATTGGAGATGCCATTAATGGAATTAGCTATTCCAATGGCAGCCGCACTGAATGTGATGCATGGTTTTATTCCACCTCATCCAGCACCAACGGCGATCGCCGGCGTATTTAACGCTAATATCGGCCAAGTAATTCTATTTGGAATAATAGTCGCGATCCCGACTGTTATAATTTCAGGACCAGTCTATAATCACTTTCTACGCAGGTGGTATCCAAAAGTATACCGAGTACAAGATGAAAATCCAGCTTTAGGTGAAATCAAGGAATTTGACTTGGATCAAACACCTAAATTTGGGATCAGTGTTTTGACGGCGATGATGCCAGTGATATTGATCGGTATCTCAACTATTTTTGAATTTATTTTACCGAAACATTCATTAGCTTTGGAAATTATCCAATTTGTGGGTAATCCTGATTTTGCAATGCTGTTTTCTTTGTTATTTGCTATTTATACAATGGGTGTTCACCAAAAAATCAGCATGAAACAGATCGGTAATACCTTAGAGAATGCGATCGTGCAAATCGCTGGGATGTTATTTATTATTGGTGGTGGCGGTGCTTTCAAACAAGTACTGGTTTCCGGAGGTACCTCGGACTATATTTCAAATATCTTCACAAATATGAACATGTCTCCTCTATTAGCTGCGTGGGTGATCACAGCTGTCTTGCGCGTTAGTTTAGGTTCATCAACAGTGTCAGCACTTACTGGTGCAGGACTAGTTGCCCCATTGATCGCTTCGACTGGAGCTGATCCTGCCTTAATGGTTTTGGCAGTCGGTGCTGGTAGTGTTTTTGGCGGGCATGTCAATGATGCAGGTTTCTGGATGGTCAAAGAATACTTTGGTTTGTCATTGAAAGAAACATTTACTGCTTGGTCACCACTTACCTGTGTGATCGGCGTTGCGGGATTATTATCGGTAATGGTCTTGTCGATTTTCGTTTAATTTCAATAGTTACGTTTAAAAAGAGATCGCTTATCTCAGATGGTAAGTGGTCTCTTTGATATAAATAGGTTAACATGGAATTAATAATCTAAAGTGAAGGTCGAGAAACGTATGGCAAATAAAAAACCGTCTGTTTATGAACAGGCACTAACAAAATTAAATGAAAATATTGACAAGAAAGTCTGGAAACCGGGGCAGAGGCTGCCGACAATGAAACAACTAGCAAGTGAATTGGGAATCAGTATTACGATTATCCGCGAAGCTTTACACACGTTAGAGAATCAAGGAGTGATCAGTATTGAACACGGTCGGGGGATTTATTTGAGAAATGACCCGAATGCCGGAACAGAAGATGTCAAGCTCAGCGATAAAAATGTTCCATTACTGTCGTTGTTAAATGCACGGTTATTAGTGGAACCTGAGCAAGCCTATTATTGTGCACAAAGAGCTGACGATGAATTATGTCGACAATTACGTTTTGTAGCTCAACAATTAGATCAAGAAATGCAGGTCAGTGATGATTTTCTTGCAATAGACTTAAAGTTTCACCAATTGATTGCCAAGGGCGCACAGGAACAGTCATTACAAATTATGACTATGTCTTTGGAGTCTTATCAGATCGAAAGTCGTCGAATGACCAACACTTTGCCACAAATGAGGACAAAGGCTGCTTTGTATCATCAGTTGATCGCTGCCGCAGTGACGACTCATAATGCCCATGAAGCTCAAGAATTAATGAGGATGCATATTGAATCAATGATCAAGCCTTTGACCAAGATCCGTAAAGATGTGAATGATGGTCAGTAATCATTGGGATAAACGCGGCTAAAAATAGTTCCTAATTGGAGGTAGATCAGATTCGAAAAATTATGATTTATAGTGAAAAGGGAAACAGAAAATACCAGTTTTGGTTTCTGTTTCCTTTTTTGTTTCTAGTAACATCTTGACCTGATCTGGTTTACGAAAGTTTCATTAAGGCTTCCACAATATCCCAGCCTTTTTTGTCGCTCAAATACGGAGAATGTGATATATAGTATAAGCTAAAGGAAGTGAAAAAAGTGAAAGGTACTTCTGAGAGACGTCGAATTATTTTGGAAAAATTAGTTAATGTTAAGCGGACTACGGCTACTGAATTAGCAGGTGAGTTTGGCGTTTCTACCAAAACTATTTATAAAGACATTGCTGCATTACAGTCAAAGTTTAAAAATAATGGATTTCAGATAGAAAGCCGACCACATCATGGGATATATATAAGCGGTGATAAAAAAGAAGCGTTAAATGCAAGCAAACGATCAGACCCTTTTGAGGGGATCCCTAACAACGATCAAGAAAGGATCTTTTATATTTATAACCGTTTCTTGCACGCTAATGATTTTATTTCCCCGGTGTGGTTTTCGCAAAACTTATATGTCAGTGAGCGAACGATCGAACGTAACATTGCCAGTCTAGCACGTGACCTTAAGAGTCGTAACGTTGACTTGGAGAAAAGCTCTGGACGAGGATATAGATTGAAGGTTTCAGAGACTAAAAGGCGTAATTTGATGTTTCAAATGCTCAACAGGTATTGGGGGCAGTCTTGGAAGATCACTGAGAACGGTCAGCAAGCTTCGATCAAATTCGACAAGGAAATTGATGATGATCGTTTTATTTCAGGTTCTTTGGTCCAAAAACTGACTGAAATATTAGATCACTTTTCTGAGCAACAGTCTTTTAATTTTAATGATTATGAATTTCAATCTTTGGTGATCCACCTGGCTATTGCTATTAGTCGAGTACAACAAGGTCAACCTCTAGATAAAAAGCTGGCACATACTGACAAGAGGGACGATCAAAGGAAGAATGCAGAAAAGTTAGCTAAAATGATCAAAAGAAAGTTGGGTATTGCATTACCACCACAAGAAACAAGTTATATTCAACTGCACTTGATCGCTGCAATGGACAACCCTGAACAGTTGCGAAAAAAAGAGACGGATACAGATGTTAGCGAACTTATCCGTAACGAATTACTTGATGTTGGCTATGATGACAAGCTAGTACAAGGTTTAGCAGTTCATTTGACATCAGCAATCAAACGTTTGAATGTTCAGATCTCGATCTCAAATCCGTATACCAAGCAAATCAAGAAAAACTACCAACAAGCTTTTAATGTGGCTTTGCAGCTAGCGAAAGCGGTTGAAAGCAAATACAAAGTAGTCCTTAACGACGATGAGGCTGCATATTTAGCCTTGCACGTTGAAGCTTATTTAGAAAGGACCCGTTTTGATCGGCATATGATCAATGCTGCTATAGTTTGCAGTACAGGACAAGGATCGGCACAATTGTTGGCAGCTAAGATCCGTAATGAATTTCCGCAGATCAATATTAGCGGTATTTGGTCCGCTTCGGAGTTAAACACCAAAGACTTTCTTAAGATCGATTGTATTATTTCAACTATTAATGTTGAAATGCTAGGGATCCCTACGATAGTAGTCTCACCATTTTTAACTCAAGATGATCGTCAAGCTTTAAATAACTTTGTCGAAGAAACGCTCGGGTCTGAAAAAAAAGATCAACAGGAATTTTCTCAGTTGATTTTTCCTAAATTGATTTGGGCACACGCTAAAGCTAAGTCTCAAACGGAAGTACTACAGATGATCTGCCAACAGTTAATTGCTGATGGTTTTGCTAAAACGGATGTTTTTGAAAGCGTTCTCCGACGAGAGCGAATTTCTTCGACAGACTTTGAGATGTATGCGATCCCTCATGCTGATCCAAAATTCGTGAACCAGTCAGCCCTGGCAGTTTGCACATTAGAACGGCCGATCGAATGGGGTGAAAATGAAGTTTCAGTTGTTTTCTTTTTGGCAATGGATGGAACTAAATCTCAACAAGAATTAGATCATATTTTTGATTACTTTTATCAACTGACATCTGATCAAAAATTGATGCAGAAACTTACAAAGATCACGGATAGTCAACAGTTATATCAAACTATTATAGGAGAGAATTAAATGGAATTAGGAGAAATTATCAAGCCGCAATTAATTGAATATGATCTAGAGGGTGCTACACAAAAAGAGGTGATCGATCGGATGACAGCCTTGTTTATTAAGGCAGGTGTTGTCAACGGGAAAGAAGACTTTATAGATTCAGTTTTAAAAAGGGAAAGGACTGGAACGACAGGTATTGGTTCAGGTATTGCAATTCCACATGGACAAGCAGACACGGTGGCAAAGTCTGCAGTAGCCATAGCCAAGTTGAAAGATCCAGTGGAATGGCACGCATTAGATGATAAGCCGGTTCAGTATGTTTTTTTGTTAGCGATACCAAGTAACGGGTCCAATGAGCATTTACAATTGTTATCTCAATTAGCTGAAACATTAATGGATGACGATGTTCGTCAAGATTTAGCTAAAAGTACTTCAGTAAATGATATTGTCAAAGTTTTCAAAAGATAAGGAGAATGCCAAATGGCTAGAAAATTAATTGCAGTTACAGCATGCGCAACAGGGGTCGCCCACACTTATATGGCACAAAAAGCTCTGATCCAAGCTGCTAAGAAAATGGGCGTGTTGATCAAAGTCGAAACTCAAGGCGCAACGGGGATCGGGCACAAGTTGCCACCAAAAGACGTTCAAATTGGCGAAGCTGTAATTTTTGCCACTGACACTAAAGTTAGGGAAAAAGAAAGATTCGACGATAAAAAAACACTCGAAGTTGGTGTTAGTGAACCAATCAAAGATGCAAAAAAAGTAATTGAAGATGCGTTATCCCTGGCAGACAAATAGGAGGGATCTTTAGATGAGTTGGAAAAAAGTAGGTAAACAGCTTGAACAACATGTCATGACAGGTATTTCCTATATGATCCCAGCCGTGATCACTGGTGCGGTTTTAATGGCGATCAGTCGGATCGGTGCTTCATTTTATGGTATTACAGATATTTGGGATGGAAAATGGGCCAATAATGCCAATGTCTTTATCCAATTCTTGCATACGGATGATGGTTGGGGTAGTTTAGCTTTAAGTTTAATGTTCCCGATCATTTCAGCTTATATTTCGTACTCTATTGCTGATAAAGGCGGGATCGTTCCTGGCATGGTCGGTGGTCTGCTTGTTTCAAACATGAATGCCGGATTTTTAGGCGCATTAGCTTCAGGTTTGATTGCCGGTTATACTGTTAAGTTAATGATAGATAAGATCCATTTGCCAAAAGCAGCTGAGTCAGTCTTGCCGGTGTTCATCGTTCCGGTATTTGGAACGTTGATAACCCTACTGATCATTCAGTATATTATTGGTACGCCATTTGCGGCGTTAAACACTGGATTAGCAGCTTGGTTAAAAGGTTTGACCGGAATAAACAAGGTCATGCTGGCGGCAATCGTTGGCGGGATGGTCGGCCTTGATCTAGGTGGGCCGGTCAATAAAGCCGCTGTCACAACAGCTATGGCATTAGTGACCAGCAATGTTTACGACCCGAATACAGCAGCTCAGGTGGCAATTATTGTACCACCTTTGGGTTTAGGCTTGGCAACAGTAATTCAGAAGAGAAAGTTTAGTCCAGAACTTCATGAAGCCGGCAGTGCTGCTTTAGTTATGGGGTTGATCGGCGTCAGTGAAGGTGCGATCCCCTTTGCAGTCGAGTCACCACTAAAAGTTGTTCCGGCAAATGTGATCGGTTCAGCGGTCGGGAGTGCATTGGCCGTGGGCTTAGGCGCCGTGAACCGTGCACCGATCTCTGGCTTTTATGGTTGGTTCGCGGTTGAAAAATGGTGGTTCTATGTTCTAGGTATCGTAGTCGGGACAGCTATAGTGACTATTTTGACCTTATTATTCAGAAAAGAATATATCCCTCAAGATGTTGAAGACGATTTTGATCAGAACGAAGAAGAAGAACAATATTTCTCGGAAGATGAGTGGGAAAACTAAAATTTTGTGAAACGGTAGTAACTAGAGTTAGGAGAGTTGAACAAAAACTATGGAACAAACTAAAGTCTACCTTGTAAATCATACTCATTGGGATCGTGAATGGTATTTTTCTAATCAAGATTCCACAGTTTTGAGTGATTTGGTGTTTACGGACGCGATCGATGAACTTGAGAAACACCCTGACGCGAGTTTTACTTTAGACGGTCAATCTTCTATTTTAGAAGATTATTTAAAAATCAGACCAGACATGCAAAAGAAAGTGGAGAATTTGATCAAAGAAGGGCAGTTGCTAGTCGGGCCGTGGTTTACACAACCCGATGCGCTGCACATCAGCGGTGAATCCTTGTTACGTAATGGGATAATTGGCAATTTAACTGCTAGAAAATTTGGTAAAGTGGCTGATATTGGTTATTTGCCGGACACTTTTGGCTTTAACCCGCAAATGCCAGTGATTTTAAATGAGCTGGATTTGGATAACTTTATTTTTTGGAGAGGGATAGATCCTAAACAAACTGGTAGTTTTTATTTTAGGTGGGATAGTCTCGGCAAAAACAGTAAAGTTACCGCGATCAATTTTCCTCAGGGTTATGGTGTCTGCAAAGAATTCGCCAGCTCGAAAGAGTTCGTAGAACAGAGCCTTGATCCAGCTGTCAAATTTATTCAAGATAATTCAGCTGAAAAACCGCCGAATATCTTGATACCGATCGGTAATGACCAAATGGCGATCAAGAAAGACTTCTCAAAACAAGTGCAGCAAATAAATCGTTTAGGTCAGTATGAATATGAAGTATCTGATTACAATACTTTTAGTGAAAAGCTGACACATGAAGATCTTAATGATTATACTGGACCGTTGATCGAACCGCTTTTAGCACGGGTCCATCGGACTTGCGGTTCCAGCAGGATGGATATCAAAATTGCTGCTAGTCATTTGGAAAGTAAACTTGTCGGTCAAGTTGAGCCTTTAATGATCATTGGCAAGAAATGCGGGATCGATTTAAAACAAGGAGTTTTGGTGGAAGCTTGGAAAAAACTGCTCGCATCACAGGCACATGATAGTATGGCTGGCAGTATCACCGATCCGGTCGCAGCAGATGTCATCCACCGTTTGAAAGAAGGCGCTGAGATCGCCGATGGTATCATCAATACTATTGAACGTTTGTTGGCTGATCAGCTCAAATTAACAAAAAAACAGGTCTTACTCATAAACCCATTACCCAAAAAAGTGAATGACTACCAAAAGCTGCAGTTAGTGACTCATGGAAAGAGAGTTACTTTTCCAGGGGCAGATGATACAGTCCTGGACTCACAGAAATATGTTTCGGAACGAAAAAATGTTTTTCAAGAGACAGTCACTGGACAGCAATATGGCATAGAACCAGGGTATTATATTAGTGATTATTTAGTGAAGGTGCACTTACCAGCTTTAGGGTATCGGATCCTTGAGTATCAAGAAGTCCCTGATGAAGAGGAACTGGCTAACGACAAAACACTAGAAACTAAGATCTCAGGAAACGATATTGCTCTTGAATTTGCTGATAATTCTCTTTATTTGAGAGAGCAAGAAAACACCTACAAGGACTTTTTGACTTTAGTTGATAGCGGCAACACCGGTGATACCTACGACTCTTCACCACTCCAAGGAGAAAAGCCATATGAGCTGCGATTCAATACAGCCACAGTAGCTGTTTCAGGTGAAGTCTCAACCATAACTTTGTCTGGCATGCGAAAGTTGCCTCGTGATTTGACGGAGCGTCGTTTGCAAAAAGAAACTGTGGACTTTAACTACCAAATGAAGATCAGTCTATTTCCTGATGATCACTTGCAGATTCATGTTGACTTTGACAATAACGTTTTTGATCACCAGTTAACGTTGAAAATCAAGACAGCTAAGGATTCAAAATATCAGGCCGGCGTACCTTTTGGTAGTTATCAGTACCAAGATAATGATCTTAAAGATTGGCGGGGCAAATATGCTGAGAAGCCGCTGTCCGTTTGGTCCTTCGATCATTGGGTCACAGCCTATCAAAGTCAGGAAGGTCTGACCGTTTACACCGCTGATGTGAAAGAGTTTTCCACAGACGATGATGAGCTGAAGTTGACCTTGCTAGCGACGACTGATCAGCTTGGCAAAGAAGACCTGATAAATCGGCCTGGGCGTGCCTCAGGTGATACGACTCAATTTGGGCATCCGATGATCCCAACCCCACAGGCCGAATTGCAGCAGCATTTTGACTATGATTTTACGTTGCAATTTGGTAAGGGCTTAGGTCTAAAGCAAGCAGCGAATCTACAAGAAAAGGAAATTTTTCGGCCTTTTGCTTATCAAAAACAGGAGTTGAATCTTTTTTTAAATAGGTTGGATAATAAACTGCAAGATGATCTGATCAAAGAACTGCCTTTACCACAAGACCTAAGTGTGTTGAATGTGCCAGAGCAAGTTACAGTTACTGCCTGTTATCCTGGTTATTTTAAGACAGATAAATTCGTGGTACGCATAAATAATCCATCGGAAAAGCCGATCGCTTTTGAGCTGCCAAATGGTGCGCAAGCAGTCAATGCTTTGGAAGAACCAATAGTTTATGCTGGAACGATCGCAGTGATGGATGTTTTAACGGTGTTGATTTGATAATAATAATTAATTGAGACAGGGCACTTTTAAGTAGAAGTGTGTTGTCTCATTTTTTATACATATTGGATCGTTTGTCTCAATTATTTGAAGACATTGTGGATGGATGATCCTAGGGTCGTCAACCGGCCCCAAGTATGGCAAAGAGAGTCCGGTCAAGAAGCGACTGGCCTCAAGTATATCAAAAAAGAGTCCAGTCAAGAAGCGACCGGTCCCAAGTATGGCAAAGAAAGGATCAGTCAACGGTTTTGTGGCCTTCCAACCACTACTAAAAAATTCCCGGATATTTGATATGACGAAAGAGGGATAAGGGGTCACTTTTGCTACGAAAATATGGTTTAATATAGTTAAGAAAGCGCTTACCAAAAATGTTTTTTCACTCGTGTTAGGTTTTTGAGCAGATCGCCAGGTAAGCTCAAGGAAGTGAGATGGTTAATTGATAGGCCCTCTGGTTGAGACCTTGCAGCTGACATTAGGGCAGTAGATGTAAGGTGCGCTTGGTTATTTTAGGAAGGAGTTTGTTATGGTTGATGTAATGGTATTAACTAGAAAGGTCATAGTGGGACAAGCATTAAAAATCGTGCTGAATAATTTTCAAAATATTAACGCTAACTTAGCAGCAGATGGCAAAACTGCGCTCGATCCTGAAAATATATTTGATGTGATTTTGGTGGACGTTGATATCGAAGATGTCGATCGCTCATTAATTTTAAAAAGTCCACTTAAAAAGAATAAAATCATCATGTTAGAGTTCTTGGAAAATGATTTTCGCGAGTACCGGTTCGTGCTTAGCACTTGTCTGGGATATGTTTTGCAAACAAAAGAAGTTTCGATCGAGGGACTATACGCAGATATCCTCGGAGACGCCCAGGAAACATATATATATCAAACACCCGAAACAGCTAAAGTTTGTAAATTATTTTCAGAAATGGCTTGTCCGCAAAATGCGATCCGCGTTGAAGAGCGAGCCCTACGAGATATCTCAGTATCGGAGTGGGATATTATCAGAAACATTGGTTTAGGACTGACCAACAAGGAAATTTCTGCCAAAATGTATCTTTCAGTTGGAACAGTTAGGAATTATCTTTCTAATATTTTGTCCAAATTAAATTTTAGAGACAGGACACAGCTGGCAATTTGGGCTAACCAGTCCGGCTTGGTGAATGAAGCTCCGCAACAGCGACCATTCTTAAATTATATTTCTTGATAGCAACTTTTATTGACACTCTCTAACAAATGTTAGGGGGTTTTATTTTATCAATAACTACTCTTTTAGAAATTAGTGACAAATGTCACATTTTCTTAATGACACTAGGCACCTTAAAAAGCTAAGTGAGATTGATAAAATTTAATTGTACATTATGAAAAACAGAGCGCAGCGTGGCGTCTAGAAGGTGAACAATAATTCTAATGTGTTTTTCAGCATTGTAATGCCCAAGTTGGCTGGGCGCAACCCTTTGCCCCGCGTAACTCGACTAAAAAGAAGGTGGAGAATTGAAATACATTATATTGATCAGCCATGGTAAATTTGCTGAAGGATTGAAATCAGCATTGGAAATGTTTGCGGGCGAGAAAACAGCTGAAGTCTTTGCTATCGGACTAGAGAAAGGCGAATCGGCGGATCAATTCGGCAAACGATTTGAACAACTTATTGACCAAATTGATTCAACAGCAAGTTTTGTGCTTTTAGCGGATATAGTCGGTGGCAGTCCCTTGACGACGGCTTGTAACATCTTAGCACAGGCAGGTAGGATGGAAGGGACGATAGTACTAGGTGGAATGAATTTTCCGCTGGCATTGAACGCTGTTTTATACAAGGACTCTTTGGGTGAGAAAGAATTTGTTAAGACAGTTTTAGGTGAGGCTAGTGCTGCATTACAACAATTTGAACCTACAGCTAGTGCTGATGAAGATGATGACATTTAGCACTTGATGAACCTGTTGGAAAAGATAATAACAATGGAGGGATAACTATGGCAGTTTCATTTGTAAGGATCGATGACCGAATGATCCATGGATTGATCACAACTCGTTGGGGAAAGGAGCGCCCGTGTGATGGGATCGTAGCGATCAACGATTACGCAGCGCAAAATCCAGTTTTAAAGTCAGCTTATAAAGCTGCAGCGGGAAATAAGAAGACTTTTGTTTGGACGATGGAGCATTTTAAAAAAGTGCAAGACAGAGTCCTTAATTCAGACACCAGATATTTTTTGATCACTAAAAAACCAGAAGATATGAAGACTATTCTTGTTGACTGGGGCTTCAAACCTAGTGATATCAAGACAGTCAATGTTGGTCCCGGAAATGAACGCGATGACGCTATCAAATTGGGAGACAACCAGTCTTTTACTCAAGCCGAGGCGGATGCATTTGAAGCAATCGAACAGGCGGGGTACCTCGTTGATTTCGCGTTATTGCCTGATCAAAGGATCGGCGAGTGGAAGAAATTTAAGGGGAAATTTGGCTACTAAGTATGTGGTCAAATGATTTCGGAAAAATGACACTTTTGAGAAAGATAAGATAATCTCATTTGTGTCGACATAAAAGGAGATCGTAATTATGACAATTAATTGGTTTCAGGCTGCGATTTTAGGCTTCTTTGCCTGCCTTTGTTCCAATTCATGTATGGCAGGGCAAGCTGTTGGTAATTATACGATTGGACGTCCGTTAGTTGGTGGTCTCGTCTGTGGGATCGTTTTGGGAGACATGAAATTAGGGATTGCTTGTGGGGTAGCTATGCAGTTAGTTTATATTGCTTTAGTTACACCAGGCGGAACTGTTTCTGCCGATGTTCGTGCAATTTCATATATCGGGATCCCGTTAGCGATGGTCGCAATTTCTTCTCAAAGTCTAAACCCTGTTGGGGGCTCAGCAGCTAACCTGGCAAAATCCGTTGGTACCTTGGTTGGTACTGTTGGGACAGTTCTTTATTATGCTGTCGCTACTTTGAACTTGGTCTGGCAGTCATTTGGTTGGAAGGATGTCAAAAGCGGGAAGTTAGACAAACTATATGGCGTTAACTTCGGTTGGCCATGGATCTCACATGCGATCTTTTCATTTTTGCCAACAATGCTGATGACATATTACGGGGCCGGTGCGGTAACGGCTTTGCGTGCTGCTTTACCAATGGATGGCATTGCAATGAAGACCTTGTTCACGGTCGGTGGAATGTTGCCCTGTGTTGGGATCGCGATACTATTACGACAAATTATCGATAAAATGATAGACTTTATCCCGTTCTTCGTCGGCTTCACGTTGGCAGCTTCTTTGCATCTTAATCTCGTTTCGATAACTGTTATTTCATTGATGTTTGCAATTATTATGTACGAAATTAGAATGAATACCGGTTCCGGAACTCCACGGACAGCTGCTTCTGGTGGCGAAGGCTCGAATGATTATGACGATGATGAGGAAGAGGAGGATATCTAATATGGAGACTACACAACATACAGGCGAGAAAAAGCTAGATAAAAAAACACTGTCTCATTCGTTTCATCTGTGGTTTTGGGGAGCCTTAACGTGTTTTTCTCAGGAGCACATGCAGACTTTCGGGTATATGTCTTCAATGCTTCCTGTTATCAGAAAATTGTATCCTAAGCATGAGGATCGAGTTGAAGCTATTCAAGCATATACCGCTTTTTTCAACACTAATCCTATGTTAGGCTCCGTGATCGTTGGTATTACGACTAGTATGGAAGAAGCGCGTTCCAACGGTAAAGAAATTCAAGGCGAAACGATCAACGATATGCGTGCCGGTTTGATGGGTCCGATCGCAGGTATCGGAGATTCCTTGATCGATGGTACTTTAGTCCCGATCTTATTGGGTATCGCATTAGGAATGTCGACTGATGGTTCACCGCTTGGTGCAATTTTTTACATCGTTGTCTGGGTCTTGTTGGCCTACTTTGGTCAGCGTTTCCTATACTTCCGTGGGTATAGTTTGGGTGATAAGGCGGTTGCATTTTTGGTTGGGAAACAAGGCGCGGCTGTTCGTTATGCGGTCAGTATCGTTGGTAGCATGGTCGTTGGCGGGGTCCTGGCATCCTGGGTCAACGTCGAAACGTCACTTAAATTACGTGGGGCCAATGGGAAAGTCTTCTTGAATTTGCAAGATAAGATCGACAGCATCTATCCTGGTTTGTTGACCGTGATCATAACGCTGTTTTGCTGGTGGCTAATGTCTAGAAAACATGTCTCAGCTATCTGGACCATGTTGATCTTGGTTGTTGTTTCCTTTGTCGGCGTACTTGTTGGGTTCTTTGATCCAGGGTTGTCCTACTAAAATATTTGATGAAACCTAAGAAAGGATGAGCGAGATGACGCTTGAAGAAATGACTAAGGGCTACGAAAAAGAAGTAGCTTATCAAAAGCACATGCTTAAGAATTTAGGATATTGGTTTCAGTTAAATACTATGATCAGTGGGATCGGTATCGTGATGTTTTACTTTTTCCATGGCGAAAATCTCTGGCTGAATATCTTGGGGATCATTTTGTTTGTGGTCGGAGCTGTGGGAATGCTGCTATTTGGCTATACCGGCTGGAGAGGGCAAAAAAATGTGAAAGCAGTTGTTGCAGACTACGAAAAAAAGGTCGACTATCTGCAAAAACGATCACGAAAACTTAGCAAGAACCACAAAAAAGGATAAGAAACTTAAATATCATTCAAAAGCGGGTCGTGAAAACACTCGCTTTTTGAGCATCATGAACTTTTTGTTTTGGATTTTCTTGATGATAAAAGTTAAAAAGGAGGGAACTCATTGTGAAATTACAGCTAGCATTAGATGATATTAGTTTAGTTGATGCTTTGGTTTTAGGGCAAAAAGTGCGTGACTATATTGATATCTTCGAAGTCGGTTCACCATTGATCATTGAAGAAGGTCTGGACGCAGTGCGTGAATTTAAAAGATATTTCCCTGAAAAAGAGATCTTAGCTGATACTAAGATCGTTGATGCGGGAGAATATGAAGCCGGACTAGCATTCAGGGCAGGAGCAGACTATTGTACAGTTATTGGAATTACTGACGAACTAACTATCAGTGAGTGCTTAAAAGCTGCTGATCAACATCAACATCACAAAAGTGTCTTTGTGGATACTATCAACATCACAGATATTGACAAACGGATCCCTCACTTAGAAAAACTGGGAGTTGATCACTTCAGTGTACATGTCGGTGTAGACCAGCAAGCTGTCGGAAAAACGCCCCTTAACACACTAAAGGCGGTCCAGAAGGTAAGTACAGGGTCGACTATCTCAGTAGCTGGTGGGATCAACGTTGATACCGTGGAACAGTGTAGTTCTTTAGGTGCTGATATTATTATTGTCGGTGGAGGGATCAACCACGCGAAAGACCCAGTTGCTGCGGCAAAAGCACTGTCTGATAAAATACATTAGATCAAGCTAGAGTTTAGTTGAATGGTTTGTGGAAAGAGGTAGGACTTAATGAGATCTGAAGCACTTCATAATATCGTTGAGGAAATCTTACAATATAGTGAAAAAATCGATGGCCGACAGGTAAAAAAAGTTGCACAAATGTGCCTGCAAGCGAACCGGGTTTTTGTTGCAGGTGCGGGGCGCTCAGCTTTTGCTGCGCGCGGATTTGCTAATAGGTTGATGCAGCTGGGCTTAAATGTCTATTTTGTCGGAGAGACCACGGTTCCGGCGATCAAGAAAAATGATTTATTGTTGATCGGATCGGGTTCAGGCAACACTGCAAGTCTAGTAATTGATGCAAAAAAGGCACGAGATCAAAGAGCCACAGTCGCAACGTTGACCATTTACCCTAATTCCAAAATTGCAAAGCTTTCTGATGCGATGATCATGCTCCCAGGCGGTACTCCAAAAAATGAATCCAAAGATGAAGATACTGCTAGTTCTATTCAACCAATGGGTACTTTATTTGAACAACTTAGCTGGTTAACTTATGATGCTTTAGTTTTAGAACTGATGTGGCTAACTGGCGAAACAGATGACACAATGTTTCCGCGCCATGCGAACTTAGAGTGATCTTTAAAATTAGGGTTGAAAGAAATAGAGCTCAGGCAGTTTTGGTGTCTGAGCTCTATTTTTAGTGTTTCATATTTTTGAAAAAAGAATGCCGACCACCAATGCTAATCATCGATCATACAGATCATGGCATGGTGATAAACGTATGCCTTGCCGCGCTTCTTCCCGTCAACGTAATATTTATGGGACCTAGCAGTACCGTCTTTGATCTTATTGGTTAATGTGATCATGTCTTTGAGATACTGTATTGTCATTGGTTTATTGTCAGGGGTGTATTTTGGCCCGCGTTTTTTATTGGCGGGATCAGTTTGCCATTTGTGTCCGGGCATGAAGATAGGATCCCTTAGATTTTTAACTTGTGCGTATAAATGGTTCAATGTCTTTTGATAAGTGTTTAAATTCTTCTTATCAAATAACCATACGAAACTAGATCCAATCGAATCGCCGCTTGCGACTAAGCTATTTTTATGATCAACATATGTCACACTGCCTGGGGTGTGAGCCGGTGTTTCGACCACGGTAAACATAAAGTTGCCGAGATCGAGCACGTTTCCTTCTTTGACCCAGGAGTAATTGTTCGGATAATGTTTACCTTTGATCTTATCCTTTTTCGGATAATAGATCGTATTGGCTTTAAACAAAGCCAATTGACCAGTATGGTCTTCATGATTGTGTGTTACCGCAATTTCCAAAGGAGTCGTGCCCCGTAACTTATTGACGATCGCTGCCAATTCTTTGCGAGCTTTGATGTTTTTGTTACCGCCATCCACCAACAAGGCTTTATCGCTGCCTTTGATCAAATACATACTAGCAGGATTGATACCTTTTTTACCGCCAGTTGATTTGGAATGGTCGTTGATATGGTAAACGTTATCGCGTAGTTTTTCGATCGAATAGTAGCCTTGAATTTTGGTTTGGCCGTCTTTTTGAGGAATTTTGACCTTGCCGGAAAACTTTGGCGCATGGTCGATCACTTGTGCGTGACCATTGGTGCTTGAAAAAAGAAACATGAGTGAGGAAAAAATTATCGTAGAAAGAACAACAAGTATGATTTCACTAATGCCTGGGCGTTTTACAGGTTTGCTTGTCATGATCCAAACGCTTCCTTTCGTCTGACGATTTCTCTAACGCAACTGGTGGACAGTTTTCCCTGATAACAGCTCCCTTCTTTTATATCAGGTCAAATATAACACTTTATCATCGAAAATGATAACATATCTACTTGGTGCGTTCGAACCACTTCAAAAGAATATGAACAAACAGGCATCCATGTTAAAATAAATATTGTAAGCGCTGATCTCACTAAGAATAAAGCATTCCAATACGAGGAGGAAACAAAATGAGGCCAGAACAAACGGATATTGTGGTAATAGGTGCTGGCGGAGCAGGTTTTGCGGCTGCATTGTCGGCTGCGGAAAGCGGTTTAGAAGTTTTGGTGTTAGAAAAAACAGAATGGCCAGGCGGTTCGACCCGGATGTCAGGCGGCGGGATAGCTGCACCGGGTACTAGCTTTCAAGAGAAGGCTGGCATAACAGATAGTAAAGCAGATTGGTTAAAATTATGGAAACAAAGACAGGCAACTTCGAACCCTGACGGCCCTTATCCAGATTATGCTTTCGTGGATAAATTTATGGATCAAGCAGTGACCACGACAGAGTGGTTAGCTGAAAAACAAGGACACTCATATGAAAAACCTGCTGGATTCGGCCAAGATCCTGAAGAGCGGATCCATTTTCCTAAAGGTACTCCTGGTGGGCTCGGCGGTGGTAAACAACTGATAGCTAATCTGACCGCTACTTTGGAAAAAAGAGAGAATATCACTTTATTGACGGAAACAAAAGTGACTAAATTGTTGACTGATGAAGGAAAAGTCACTGGAGTTTCGGTCGCTGATAAAGATGGTACAGGCGAAATTCATGCGAAAAAAGTCATTATTTCTGCTGGTGGTTTTGTCCATAATCAGGAATTGATCGCTGAACACGTTCCAGCAGCAAAAAGCGCCAGTCAGTTTGCGGTTGGCGGGGCTGGTGACAAGGGTGACGGTATCGTAATGGCACAAGGCGTTGGTGCTGTTTTGTACAAGGATCCCTGGGTGATCGGAATGGGGATCACGACAGCCATTCCAGAGACTGGGTCACTTTTGATGGATTGGGATAAATTATATGTTGATGGTCATGGCAAACGTTTCTTGAATGAAGCCAGTCATTATGCCGTTGTGGCAAACGCAGTTTTAACTGCTGATGAACCGTGGATCGTACTTGATTCCGCGACTGCAAATAAGTCTTTGTTGAAGCCTTTAGATGATGCAGTTGCTGCTGGCCGTGCCGTTAAAGCAGACAGCATTGCTGAGTTGAGCCGGCAAATGAATATCCAAGATGAGTCATTAGAAAAAACCGTTAATGAGTACAATGACGGTGCCAAAAGTGGGCATGATAGTATGGGGAAAGACGCAGAACATGTTGTGCCGCTAAATACTGCACCATATTACGCGGCTCGTATCTATCCTGTTATTATGGGTACATTTGGTGGAGTAAAAACTAACGAAAAATATGAAGTATTAGATAAAGATGGTCAAGTTATCGCTAATCTTTTTTCGACTGGTGAGTCAGCTAATAAACGGCTCTACAACCATGTATATATGTCTGGTAGTTCAGTGCAATTTGCGTTGACTAGTGGGCGTGTAGCAGGTCAAACAGCCGCTGAACAGGCCAAACAAGGTACGAAATAGCTAGATGATCTATGAATTGTGGAAATAAAAAATAATGGGCTTCATTCGCTTAGCAGAAAAATCGTTCTGTTAAGCGTTTTTTTAGCTTTTATTAGATATCGTTTACTATATGATTACTATAATCGTTATTGACACGTGTGATTAATAGGGTTATTATACAGTAAACGTTTACTAAAAAACGTTTGCAATTAAAATTAAAAAGCAAAGGAGTATTTGTAATGGGCATTGAAGATTTAACCAAAATAAAAGTTGATGAGGTCAACCGGACTATTTCACCCGAAAATATGACTGGTGAAAAAGGTAAAGCGGCAATGTCAGGCAGCGATTTAGGACCTGCAAGAAAAGGTAAGGGTTCGATCGATCTGCCGCAAGGTGAGACTGTCACTTTGGCTGATATTAAAACTAGCGGTGAGATCCGCCATATCTGGATGACTATCACCGACGCCACACCTAAGGGCAGCTTTGTTTTACGTAATGTTGTTCTCAGAATGTATTGGGATGGTTCTGAAACGCCTGCAGTTGAAGCACCGATCGGAGATTTCTTCTGTAATGGTTTTGGTGAAAGATGCGATATCAATTCAGCATTGATCACAGTCAACCCTAGTGGTGGTTTCAACTCATATTTCCCAATGCCGTTCAAAAAAGAAGCTAAGATCACCATTACGAATGAACATGACAGTGATATTGATGACTTTTTCTATGGGATAGACTATGTTGAAAAGCCGGTAGAAGATGAAACCGGGTACTTCCATGCTTATTGGAATCGAACAGAATATACGGAAAAACAAAATGATTATACGGTCTTGCCCACGATCAAGGGTACAGGACATTTCGTTGGTGTTTATTTTGAAGTTTGTGCTCTGCAACGATATTGGTGGGGCGAAGGTGAGTTTAAGTTTTATATCGATGGAGACAAGCAATATCCGACGGTAACTTCAACTGGATCAGAAGATTATTCCGGCGGTGCTTGGGCATTTAATAATAAAGATGAAGACGGCAACACCTTCGCGCAAACATTCCAACGGCCATTTATGGGTTATCCTTTTATGTCCAAAGTTGATACGACGAGAGATAATTTTGAAACCGGTCAATTGATGTCGCCGCATGCGTTTGGTAATGACGCACTGCCGATGCATGGCTTGTATCGTTTCCATATTTTAGATCCTATTCGTTTTAAAAATGACTTTAAAGCTACGGTCCAACAGATCGGTAATAATGACATCGGTTTATTTGAACGCTCTGATGATGTTGCTTCAGTTGCTTACTGGTACCAAGATTCTCCTTCTTCCAATTTGCCAACTATTTTACCTAAAGAGCAACGTTTACCACGCTAGGAAGGGATGAGCATTATGAATAATAAATCAGCTAATGTGAAATTATCTTGGCGCGAGCGGTTTGCTTTTGGACAAATAGACCTTGCTGGGCTGCTTGTTTATAATATGATCACAGTTTATTTGTCATATTTTTTGACTGATGTGGCTTTGATCCCTGTTGGGGCGGCCGGGATCATCATGCTGATCGCCAGAGTTTTCGATGCGATCGACGCGCCGGTTTGGGGCATGTTGATCGATATGACTCATTCTAAATACGGCAAGGCTAGACCTTATTTTCTCTGGATCATTGTGCCATTTACGTTGTTTGGTATTCTTTTATTTTCAGTTCCAGATTGGCCGCTAAAAGCTAAGATCGTTTATTTTACTGTCACTTATGTAGTTACTAATGTCTTATATACCGGTTTAAATACGCCGCTGATAACTGTATTGTCTTTGATGACAACTAACACTCATGAACAAGAAATTTCTAATTCTGTGCGGTTAGCTGTGGCACAGATCGGTGTATTGATCGTTAACGTGTTTGCACTGCCAATGGTCCATGTATTGGGTAAGGGCAATAAAGTCGTCGGCTTTCGTTGGACGATCATCATTTTAGCGCTAACAGGAATGGTACTCACTTTGATCTCGTTTGCCAACATCAAGGAGCGTGTTACCCTCAAAACAAAAAAGGTCAGCTTAAAGAGCAGCTTTAAAGCGATGAAGGGGAATTGGTCATGGTTTTTGCTGATCATTGCAAACCTTCTGTTCTGGACTGGTCAAACGGCTAGATCTTCTACTTTAGTTTATTACTTGACCTATAATTATGGTCATCAAAATGTGATCTCAATAGTTAACGGACTCAGTATTTTACAAGTAGTTACTACAACTTTGGTACCTTTCATTAATCATAAGTTGTATAAACGGACTATCTGGATCCACGGAGTTGTCCTGTTAACTGTCGGTCAATTACTTGTTTTGATCTCTGGACATAATCTATTTGGTATCATTACTGGCTGGGTCATTGGTAGTTTAGGTGTAGGATTTGCCTTATCACAACCATTTGTCCTGATCGGCTCCGCTGTTGAATATGGTGAGTGGAAAACAGGTATTAATGCGGCTGGACTGCTAACAGCATTCGGTACGACCTTCTGTACTAAGATGGGTACTGGGATCGGTGGAGCTATTCCAACCAAGCTAATGTCAATGTTTAATTATGTTCCAGGACACGCACAAAGTGCACAAGGTTTATTAGGGATCCAGCTGTCATTTATTTGGTTCCCGATCGTAGTTTTCTTGCTGTCGATCATTCCGCTATTGTTCTATCGTAAATATGAAAAGATGGAAGGTAGGATCAGGCAAGATCTTTCTAAGATGCGTCAAGATCAATGAAATTAACGTGAATAAATATGGATGTCAGATTATTTAAAAAAGAGTTTCATGGATCACTAGTTGATATAGTATAATACTTCTTAGAGAGGTGAGGCGATATATTGGCTAATAATTCACCGAGCATTAAAGATGTGGCAGAATATGCAGGCGTTTCGATCGCTACTGTATCACGTGTGATCCACAATAAACCCGGTTTTTCTCAAGTAACGTTGAAAAAAGTACAAGATGCAATGGACGCTTTGGGCTATCGTCCAAATAAGCTTGCGCAGGCCTTAAGATCCAACTCCATGCGTATTGTGGCTTTAAGCCTGCCGTTTATCTGGCACCCGTTTTTTTCAGAATTTGCCTTTTATGTTGAGTCAAGGCTGGACGCCAATGGGTATGGAATGCTGCTTTCAAATAATCAAAGTGACCCACAAAGCGAGTTAAATTTCTTGAAAATGGCTCAAGAAAACAAGGTCGATGGCCTGATCGGGATCACCTACAACGATATCGAGCCGTACTTATCCAGCAAGATACCCTTTGTCAGCATTGACCGTTACTTTAACACGCAGGAATATCAGCATGTTGCAACAATTACTTCCGATAATTTCCATGGAGGTAAGATCGCTTTTGACGAACTAAGGGATCGCGGGGCACAAAAGATTGCTTATGTTGGCGAAGTTGCTCCTTTTCCGAACAACACAATGAAAAGGAAACAAGGTTTTATCGGAGAAGCCAAGAAGCAAAAGGTTGATGTTCAGATTTATGAGTGTCCGGAAAATTCTTTAGAAAGTCAGTATCTTTTAGACCAAGTGGTTACTAATATTGAGGAGATCGATGGAATATTCTGTGTTAACGATGAAGTTGCCTATCGCTTGATCTCTAAGTTGAAAAAGACCACGGTCAAAATTCCCGCAGACGTGCAAATTGTTGGGTTTTACGGCTTTAATATACTAAATGAGTTGCCATCTCCGATATCGAGTGTCCAGCAGTCTGCTAAAGTGATGGCCTTTGCAGCCGTAGACAGTTTGCTTTCGTTGATCAAGGGAGACCAAGTTGACGACCAAGTAATACCAGTTTCTTTCCGACAAGGAGAAACTACTCGTTTTATAGGTCAGAGCAACTTGTACTAAAGTAGTTTATTCATTATATAGTGATGTTATTATACGCGAGCTTCGCGAGACAGGAGATTCCGCTTATCCAACTTAGACCTCACAATGGTTAAACTGCACTTATAAGGCCTAAGCGTCGATAACGCTCATCTTTTAAACGTCTCGTTCCGCTCTATTTTCATACTCGAGCTCCAACAAGCAAGAAGTTCCGTCTATCCAGTTCCGACACCATATCGCTTAAAACCGCGATATACTGTCGGAACCCGATAGTACTCGCTTCTTCCCGCTTGTTTACGCTCTGTTTTCATAGTCAAGGAGGAAAGAAATATGCTGGTTGGTTCAGTTGAAGCAGGAGGAACAAAGTTTGTTTGTGCCGTAGGTGATGAGGATTATCGGGTCAAAGATCAGGTACAATTTCCAACGACTACACCGGAAGAAACACTAAAACAAGTTGTGGATTACTTTAAGCAATATCCGGTCGAAGCTATTGGGATTGCTTCATTCGGTCCGATCGAGATCAAGCAAAGTTCACCAAAATACGGTTATATTACCACGACGCCTAAAGCACATTGGGAAGATACCGATTTTGTGGGTTATTTAAAAAAGTATTTGAATATTCCGATCTCTTGGACCACGGATGTGAATGGTTCTGCTTACGGTGAATATGAAATGTCACTGTTAGCTAATGAACAAGTTAATTCGCTGGTTTACTATACGATCGGGACTGGTGTCGGTGGCGGTGCCGTGATCAACGGTGATTTTGTCGGCAGTGAAGGGCATCCGGAAATGGGACACGTATTATTAAAACACCATCCTGATGATCTAGACTTTAAGGGAGTTTGTCCTTACCACGGCGACTGTTTGGAAGGTCTGGTTTCCGGCCCGACTTTTGAGGCGCGTGTCGGTAAAAAAGGGCAAGACGTTCCTTTAAGTGAACCAGTCTGGGATATTATGGCCTACTACATTGCACAAGCGGCCTTACAGGCAACCTTGTTGTTTCGGCCTGATAAGATCGTTTTTGGCGGTGGTGTGATCAGCGAATCAGTTTTGGATAAAGTCAGAAATGAACTTAGTAAAATGATCAATAGTTATTTACCACTGCCGGATTTGGACAAATACATCGTCATGCCTGAAGTGAAGGATAATGGCTCGGCAACCTTAGGTGACTTTGCTTTGGCAGTTAAATTGTTGCGGTCATAGTTTAGACTTGCAACATCAGTGGTCCGAAGAGTAAAAAGCGATGCGCTCTAAAAATGGTGCTGGTAGAAGTTCAAACCTTCTACCAGCACCATTTTTTTGTGTTCGGGTTATTGAAGCAGTGTTGCATTATTTAGTTCTAAATCTGTACAGCCGCAAAAACTAGAGACATACAAGAACTTTGTCAAGGGCTTGTATGCCTCTAGTTTTGGGATTTTGATGTAACAACTTAGTTTTTCACTTGCTGAAAGATTTTAGTACGCCAACCGCTTTTTTGCTTAGTTACGAAATGACCTGTCGGGCGTAACGAAAAGTAAAATACACAAACGTTGATGAGCCAACTGATCACGTTAATTAAAGTTGTATCAGTATTACCAGAAAGAGCTGTTAAGACAACGAAAAGAAAAAGTAGGCCAAAAATTGATAAGTTGGTCAAGCCTGTGTCCCTCAAACGTCGAACAGCTAATGACAGCGCAGGGAGCTCAAAGAACAGAAAAATTAAAATAAACACACCCCACACAAAGGCAATATTCACTTGTGCATCCATCAAACCAAATGTTAAGAAGAATGTCGCAAAGGCAATTCCAATCGAAAGGATTTCTATCCACCAATATTCGTCAAAAGTTGAAGTTCCTGTAAAATTTAAACTTCTCTTCCAAAAATCTGAGAGAGCAGTTTTAAAGTTCACGGTTTCATTAGGTGGTTGGGAAATATTTTTATGTGCCATAGGAATACACTCCTTTTAATTAGTGGTGATTTCACTTGAATGACTCAGTATTTTTCAGAAAAATTTATCTAGTTATTAATAAATTATGCATGTGGGAAAGAATGGTTTTATGCTTGGCTAATCATTGCTTTTGTCCGCTTACTGTCAAGGTAACATAGATAAGTAAACGATATCAAACGATCGGGACCGCGTCTTCAGTCATGATGAATATCGGAAGTGATTTGTTTCAAACTGGTGAATTTGTTACTTCCATTGGATGGCGGCTAGATAATAAAGTTACTTATGTAGCAGAAGGAAATATTAATTATGCCGGTGCTGTTATTAATTGGTTAGTTGATGATTTAAAATTGTTGAGCTCACCTAAAAAGGCCGAGACATGTGCACTATCAGCCGAGAATAAAGACCAGACTTATTTGGTCCCTGCCTTTTCCGGCTTAGGGGCTCCTTATTGTAAACCTAACGCTGCTGCTTCTTTGACGGGAATGACAAGAACAACTGGAAGAAATGAAAATTAAAGCCTGCCTCGATTCAATAGGCTTCCAAATCAATGACATTTTACGCTTGATCGAAAATCAAACCGGCTTTACGCCCAAGGATCTTAATGTTGATGGTGGTGTCACTGCAAATGGTTATTTAATGCAATTTATCAGTAATTTGTCCGACCTCGAAGTTAAAGTCCCTGAAATTGCAGAGTTTAGTGCCCTAGGTGTGGTTTTATGTGCCGGCCAAACTCTTGGTATATATGTAGGACAAAACAACGATCCTCTAACAGCATTTAGGAGTTATTTTAGTGAGATGACCGAGGTTCAGCGAAGAAAAATAACTGCCGGTTGGGAAAGAGCGGTTCAGCAAATTTAGAGTTGTTTTGCTGGTATTTTTTGTTCCAAGTTTATTTAAAATTAGATTCTGATGAGTGAGCTTAAAAGCCTGGAGAGAAAAACACAAAAAGTTAAAGAGCAAAACCCTAGTCTGAAATAAGAAATTTCGGATCGAGGGTATTTTTAGATAACAAAGCTTAAATTAGTCTTGGTAGTAACCTTCTTTCGTTTATCGAAAGAAAAGATGTTTTTTTCTTTTGTTAACAATGTATTCGAATGAATATAACAGAGTATATTTCGTTTAAACCAAGTGGTGATTAGTTGGTTGGTTTTATTTTTGGTTGGAGTTAACTATCTATAGAGTACTGGGAAAATCTAAGTCTTGATTAATAGCGCTTAGAAAAGGGGTAAAGTATCTTTCGAGTAATATATGTTTGTTTATAGCTATATGCTAAAATTAATTTATTGAGAAAACATAAACTAAGTGAGGCTGTGCTTTTATGAAAAGAGAAAAGAGAATTGGCATCAGAGATGTGGCGCAAGAAGCTGAAGTTTCTCCAGCAACAGTTTCACGCGTGTTGAACGATCATGGATATTTAAGCAAGGAAACAAAAAATAAGGTATTTGCAGCTATGAAGAAGTTAGAGTATTATCCCAATGATTTAGCACGGGCTTTGTATCAAAAGCGTTCATTTACAGTCGGGCTTATTTTTCCCAGTATTACTAATCCTTTTCACGCTGAATTAATTCAAAATATCGAAAACGAGTTGTCAAGTAAGGGTTATAAGGTTCTTCTTTGCAATAGTTTAAACAATTCAGATAAGGAAGCTAAATATATAGCGATGCTGCGAAAAAACCAAGTTGACGGTATTATTGTTGGTACTCATAATACAAATGTTAAGGGTTATAATATTCCCGAGCTGCCTGTTGTGGCAGTAGATAGAAGTTTAGGCAAAAATACAATTACTGTGTCTTGTGATAATTATTCCGGTGGAAAAAAAGCCGTTAATTTGTTGGTTGAAAGTAAGTGCCAAAATATCCTATGTATTAGGGGTGACAGTAAAATCAAATTACCAGCCAACGCCAGAACACGAGCTTATCAAGAAATTATGGCGGCTAATAACCTACCTGCGAAAATCTTGGAGGTGGCGTTTGTTGAAAAATATTTAAATAAAAAACACTTAATAGAAGAATACTTGGGCGATCATGAAGAAATTGATGGAATTTTTGCAGGTGACGATCTTTTGGCTAACATCTCAATCCAATATTTACAGAAAAGTGGGCGTTTGGTGCCTCAAGATGTTAAAGTCGTTGGTTTTGATGGCGCTAGGCAGACTTTGGCTTTTAACCCTTATTTGACTACGATTTGCCAACCAATTACAAAGATTGCTCAAGTTGCCGTGGGAAAGTTAATTAATAAGATTAATGGAATTGATGAGCATGACGACATAAGAATACCTGTAAAATTACATAAAGGTTTTACGGCGTAAAAATAAAATTTATTAAGGTTATTCGCTTGACATGAAACGGGTTTACATATGAAACCGGTTGATATATATTTGAACAGTATATTTGATTGTTTTTGTTCTTAGAGAGAGCTTTTGAATTAAAGGAATTTTTTTAGTGGTTTGTTTAATCAATGAAACGTAATCATTAACAATAAGTGGATTGAGTTAAAGCCATCTGAAAATAAGGAGTATAAAAATATGATTGAGAGGTTAGAAACTAATTTTCAATGTAAAGTTTGTAATTTGTGACATTACTTTAGGAGGATCAGCAAGTTGAAAAAAAATGACATATTAAATTTTCTAGAAATGAAAACTCACGAAACAAACTTAGACAATTTAGAAGACGCTTTTACTGCTAACGGGGTTGCAAACTCTTTAGGTATGAAGCGAAATACAGTCAGCCTTTATTTAAATGATTTATACAATGACGGGAAGTTAATTAAAATTAATTCTAGGCCAGTGTATTTCTTGCATAAACAGGAAGTTGAGAATGAAAATCACGCTGTTAAGAAGAGTAACTATAACACATTGCAAAAATTCTATGATGAAATGAGAAGTAGCGACGTTTTAGGACAGTTTGCAATGATAAATCCTAGTTTAAGAGAAAGCGTCGAAAGAATAAAAGCTGCATTATTATATCCAAATGGAGGATTGCCGCTACTGATTACTGGGCAAAGCGGGACCGGCAAAAGTTTTCTTGTCAACTTAATATATCAATTTTGTGTTGCAAAAGATTTGATTAAGCCCGACGCACCGTTTATTTCAATTAATTGTGCACAGTATGCAGATAATCCTGAATTATTAACAAGTAACTTATTTGGCTATTCAAAGGGGGCATTTACTGGTGCTAACGATAACCATAGAGGAGCTTTTGAGGAAGCGGACAATGGAATTCTTTTTCTAGATGAGGTACATCGCCTGGGTCCTAAAGGACAGGAAAAGCTTTTTACCTATTTAGATAAAGGCATCATATATAGAGTCGGAGATACTAATAAACCAATAAAAGTTGATGTTAGAGTATTTTTTGCGACAACTGAATCTTTAGTGGACAATTTTTTGACTACCTTTATGCGAAGGATACCTGTTAAAGTCAACATGCCATCACTAGAAGAAAAGGATAAAGATGAACGCTTAAATTTAATTGTTACCCTTTTAAAGGGGGAGCAAACAAAAATTGAAAAACCAATAAAAGTAGATAAGAACTTTTTGAATTCTTTAGTGAATTACCAGCCTGCTGGGAATATTGGGGAACAAAAAAATGCAATTAAAGTTGCTGTAGCCAAGGCAAATGCAGAGCAGCAAAATGAAAAGATAATCGAATTATCAGTCTATTATTTGTCTGAATCTGTGCTTTCTAAAACGAAAAACTTGATTTTAGATGGAGATAGGGATGAGCTATTTATAAGGGACAGTACAACAATTAACGATTTAGTTCAAAAAGATGACCCTCATAAGAATATTTTTTTAAGTAGTTTGAAAAATATTTTGCAACTTTTTCAAACATCCGATTATGATCTGGATGAATGCGAGACAAAGCTAAAACAAGAAGTCTATCAAATCTTCGACTATCTTATTTTTGAAAATAACAATAAAGAAAAGAAATCAATTGTTTCGTACCTGATAGAAAATGTAAAGCGTATCTTTGATCAGTTAAAAAATGCATACCAATTAAGGGTTAGTGGTAATGCGGCTTATGCTGTGACCTATTATTTGTATGAAAGGCAAAAATTGAATTTAACACTTCCAAAATTTATTGATGATCCTACAATGCTTAAATTACATGAAGCTGTTAAAGAAAGATATTCTGAAGTTTATCGTTATGTTCTTAAGTTAATAAACTTGATTAAAGATAATTTAGATATCGAATTAAAGAACTTCGATTATGTTTTATTAACAGTATATCTTAACAAGCTGGAGATTCTAACTAAGACTGGTCTGATGAAAGCGGTTATTATTGCTCATGGTTATTCCACGGCAAGTAGTATTGCTAACGTTGCAAATCGTTTTCTAGATTCACATGTTTTTGAATCTTTTGACATGCCTTTTAATGTTAGTACAATGGAAATTGCAAATCATATCTTAGATTATAGTGAAAGCAATGATATTTCAGAAGGATTAATTATTTTGGTAGATATGGGATCTTTAAAAGAGATTGAAGAACTTTTTCCAAGACAACTAAATACCCCTGTGTTGTTGATGAATAATGTTTCTACGCCTATGGCATTAGGCGTTGGTGAATATATTTTAAAAGGCTTGAATTTTAAAAAGATAATTAAAAAAACGAAAGAGTTAAATAATTTAGATGTAAAGTTAACCTATCCTAGAATAAAAAAGGAAAGCGCTATTTTAACAACCTGTCATACTGGTATTGGAACAGCTACTCATGTCGCCAAGTTGTTAGAAAGGTGTTTACCTTCTGCGAAAAAGGTTGAAATTATACCGTACGATTTTAATACTCTAAAAAGAGAAAAAAGTAGTGAATCTGTGTTCAAAATGTACGACGTTTTGGGTGTTATAGGTACTGATGACCCTGAGATTGAAGGTATCGGTTTTGTTTATTTAGAAAAAATACTATCATCTAAAGGGACTGAAAGCTTAAAAAGTTGGTTAGAAGGAGTTTTAACGACCGATGAAAATGATGCTTTTTCCGCTCAATTGGTTAAGAATTTCTCTTTAGAGAGAATTATAAATTCGATTACAATCTTGGATGCGCAAAAAGTAATTGAAATGATAACTATTTTTATTCAAGAGACGGAAAGAAATTTGGATGTTAATATACCAAACGATAAAAAATTCACGTTATACGTGCACATCAGTTATTTGATAGAGCGTTTAATTAGAAAAGAGGCTGTTGATTTAAAGCAAGAATTTAAGGATTCTTACTTGAAAATTCACAGGAAAGAATTAAATGTTATAAAAAGGTCTTTTAGTGTGATTACAGATGCATACAGTGTGAAAATACCATTGCCTGAATTGATTTATATTGACCAGATAATTTTTAATAGGTCTTAAAACCGTTTATATACCAACACTATATTATAAAAGAGCAAGTCGCATAGCCAAAGTTGGCACACGACTTGCTTGTTTTTATTATGTAAGAATGAAAAATATAAAAGAAAGGAGAAGATTTTGTTCTGGAATTTTTCAATATAATGTAAGAAGTTTGTACTACTAATTCGATGTTATTTAATTTTGGTAATTGATTGTATTGTTATTCCATGACTCTATTTCAAGTATTTTAAAATCAAAGTATTTTTCAAGAGGAGGAAAAATTATGCTGTTACAGAACCTTTTAGTTGTTATCTATGGTTTTCTTATTAATTATGATAAAGAGGGTCCTAAATTTGGTATTTCGCAACCTGTTGTAGCCGGTTTCTTGACAGGATTGATCATGGGAGACATGAAAACAGGGTTATTCGTTGGAGCTACTTTACAATTAATGACCTTAGGAATCACAAGTTTTGGCGGAGCTTCAGTTCCCGACTATCAAACGGCTGCATTAATTGGAACTTATATCACTATCGCAACTCGCCAATCCACAAGTATTGGGATTACCTTAGCAATTCCGGTTGCTCTATTGATCGTTCAAGCGGATGTTTTAAAATGGTCAGCAAATATATTTTGCCAGCAAAGAGCTGAAAGATATGCTGAAGCGGGAAAGTATCGAATGGTAGAGTGGATGCAATACCTTGCAACCATATTTACTACATGTGTTTCTGGGATTCCTGTATTGTTAACGGTAATTCTTGGACCGAAATTAGTTGGTAGTTTTATTAATTATGTGCCGGATTGGCTTTCAGGCGGGTTGAAAACAGCCGGTGGCCTATTACCAGCAGTTGGTATTGGAATGTTGTTACGCTACTTGCCAACTCGCGACTATTTTCCATACCTTATCATTGGATTTGTCTTAGCGGTATACCTTAAGATGCCAATTTTAGGTATTTCTCTTATCGGTTTGGCAGTTGCACTTATCCTATTTAAAAACAATTCAAAAGCTAATAATTCAGAAAGTACAGAGCAAGCAACGAATGGAGGATTTGATGAAGATGAGTAAGAATAATAAAAAATTGCACAGAAAGGTAGTAACTCGCTGGATTTTTAATGGTGCCACATCACTTAACTATGAAAAGTATGAAGGCTTAGGTTACACTTACGCGATGTTGCCATTCATAAAGGAAAATTATCAAGATGATCCTGAGCAATTGAAGGATTCAGTCAAGACACATTTGCAGTTTTTCAATACTACGCCCTTTACAGCTCCGTTTATTCTTGGTGTTAATGTTGGTATGGAAGAAGATGGTAAGGGAGAATCTCTCGAAGCAGTTAGTGCTTTGAAAACTGGTTTGATGGGACCTTTGGCGGGTATTGGAGATAGCTTGTTTGTATCTATTCCCTGGACTATATTTGGGGCAATTGCGGCTAATATGGGGCTCAGCGGAAATCCTTTTGGCGTTTTCTTATGGGTAATTGGTTCCATTTTGATTCGGTGGACTGCGTACCCGTTGTTTAATTTAGGAGATAAATCAGGTACAAAGATCCTTTCTTCAATGAATACTACCCTAAGATCCATTACTAATTCGGCTTCTGTCTTAGGACTGATGGTGGTTGGAGCTTTGGCGGCTACAGTAGTTAAAGCTAATTTAAACTTTACTTTCAAACAAGGAAAGTTGTCGATGACAGGCGATAGTATCCTAAATCAAATTATGCCGGGATTATTACCAGCTGTTGTCGTAGGGATAGTTTATTATTTGCTGGGCAAGAAAATAAAGCCTGTTTATGTAATTTTAATTGTATTAGTAGCTGGTGTGGTGCTTAATGCTTTGCACATTTTAAAATAAGGAGAGAGTTAAATGGCTGAAAGTATGGAAGGAATTATTCATGTAAGAATTGATGATCGTATGATTCACGGACAGGTTGCGACTCAATGGAGCGGTAGGCTCAGTGTGACAAGGATTATGGTTATTAATGACGCTATTGTAAATAACGATATGAGAAAGTCGATCGTAAGGATGGCGGCTCCAGGTAATGTAAGTACATCAATATTAGGAAGAGATAAGGCGCTTGCCAATATTAAGAGTGGGAAATACAAAGGGCAGCGTGTTTTATTGATTTGTGTATCTCCAATGGATGTTGAGTTTCTTGTCGATAGTGGACTCCCAATTGAAAAAGTTAATGTCGGTAATATGGCTCAGCGAGAAGGAACATCGAGAATCCGACCTTCCATTAATGCAACTGAGGAAGAAATTAATAGTTTCAAATCATTAGTTGATAAGGGAATAGAAGTTACTGTTATTCCAACACCACAAAGTCAGACAGTTTATCTGAAGGATTATCTATAAAAATGTGAGGAGAGTTAGATGTTTAATGTCGTTATTGCAAGCCATGGTTGCCTTGCCGATGAGTTTTTGAAAGTCCTTAAGTCTTTTTTTGGAGAATTGGAAAATGTTGAAACTTTAAATTTATCAGATAAGGGTCTTAATACTTTTTCAAATGAAATAGAAACACTTACGAAAAATATGGAAAACGAAGATACTTTTGTTCTCTGTGATATACCTGGTGGAACTCCATTTAATGAACTCGCTAAAAGAAGCTTCAATTGGAATGCAAATTTTTCGTTACTTGGAGGCGTAAATTTGCCGATCTTAGTTGAAATAATGAATTTACGAATGCAAGGTCAGAGTCTTGAAAAGGTCAAGAATCATATTCAAACTTTTTCCTCGTTTAATTTTTTTGAAGCTACTGAAGAATTTAATTCTGATGATGAATAGAAGTATAAGAAAGGAAGAGAAAATACATGCAAAAGATATTTTATCAACCGCAAGGCTATTGGTTCGGAGATTGTATGCCATTTTACAATGAGGAGGATGAAACTTTTTATTTGTTTCATCAAAGAGACACTCGTAAACCTGAACCTCTAACAGATCCGTTTGGCTGGTCATTAGTCACAACAAAAGACTTCGTCAATTTCGAGGATCATGGTGTGGTGATTCCGAAAGGTGAGCACGATTCCGCAGACCAATTTATTTATGCCGGTAGTGTTGCGCAAGGAATAGGCGAAAAAATAGCCTTTTATACTGGCCATAATAGGCAAGCTAAATTAGCTAAAAGAACTTCAGAAATTTTAATGACTGCAACAAGTGATGATTTAATTCACTGGAAGAAGTCTGGTAAAGCCACCAGCTTGGTTCCTCAAGAAGGTTACGATAAGAATGATTGGCGCGATCCACATGTGGTTTATGATGAAGAGAGTGGCAAATATGTATTAATTTTGGGTGCTAGAATTCCAAGTGACAAAAAGAAACCAACTGGCAGGTTAGTTTATTTTGAATCTTCAGATATGAAAAACTGGGATTTTAAAGGCGACTTTTATGTTTCGAATGAATTCAACATGTTGGAAATGCCAGATGTGTTTAAAATTAAAAACGATTGGTATCTGATCTTTTCTGAATACAGTGAAGATAAAGTTACAAAGTATCGTATTGGTGAAAAACTCTTTGGCAATTGGAAATCCCTTTACGATGAGGCTTTTGATGGAAAAGCATATTATGCTGCTAGGACAGTTGGAAACGAAAAAGTTGGCAGGTATTTAACCGGCTGGGTCGCAACTAAAGAAAACAATGATGATAATGCTAGCTGGGATTGGGGCGGAGCGCTTGTTCCCCATAAAATTGTACAACGCGAAGATAAGACTTTAGGAGTAAAATTACCACAAACTATCATTGACCATTTTGATAAAACTGAGAAAATAGATGATTTTGATTTATCTGATCAGTTTGGGAAAAAGGAAAAGAACTTAGTCGACAAAGTTGATAGCCAATTCTTATTAGAAGCTACGGTGAAACCTTTAGAAACTACAAAAGAATTTGGTTTTAAAGCGCTTGTTAATAATGAAACTCGGGAGGGCTATCAATACAAGATGTCTGCGCCTGAGCACACCCTGAAATTTACTAAAACACCGAATTATAAATGGCCACAATATTTTACAACGGGATTGGATCGTCCAATTTCTTTAGAAAAAGGAAGAGAATATGATGTTAAATTGATCGTAGATGATTCAATTATTGTTATTTATGTGAACAATGTTGCCCTCAGTGCCAGAATGAATGAGAAAACAGGGAATGCTCTTAGTTTCTTTGTTAATGAAGGTAAGGTCAATGTTTCTAATATTAAGTACCGTTCTGGCTATGAGACTGGGTTTTGATAAAATTAAGGAGAGATTATCTTGTTATTTAATGGTTTACAACATGTAGGAATCCCCACTGTCAAGTTCGATGAAAGTAAGAATTTTTATGAAAGTTTAGGTTTCAAGTTAATCAATAGTGAAGTTAATGAGGGTAGCAAGGTTGCCTTTTATAAATTGAACTCGTTGACCCTGGAAAGTTGGGAATCTGAGGAAGAAGCTACCGGTAAAGTTGGAGCTATTAACCATATTGCTCTGGATACGGATGATATCGAAGCTACTTTCGATTTTGCCAAAAAACTGGGTGTTGAGTTTGTTGATCCAAACATTAATGACCTGCCATATTGGGAACATGGCATAAAGTTTTTCAACTTTTATGGTCCGAACCGTGAAATCTTTGAAGTGTGTCAAATACTGTAGTCTTTATGTGTTTAGCATGTTGGGCGACTTACTTTGACAGTTAAGTGATTATGATTATATTTGGTAATTAATAAACTGTTGTATACAAATGAAGATCAAGAACGGCGCTTTTCTTGTTGGTATTGATGAAATAATTATTCAATTAAAAAATAGTTGGTCTACTTTATTTAAGTTGCTTGTTCCTGAATGGAATGAGCAACTTTTTTGTGCGAAATAATCATACGGGTCGCTCAAAAGATTTTTTTACTTGGGAAAAATCTTGGTGATTGTTTTCACTATTGACGCTTGTATATACAAGTGTCAGTATGACTCTCGTTAAGAAAACGTTTTATATCAGCCGTGAAAGGAGGAAACTATACAGATTCTTTACGGAGTATTGATTCTTGTTTTTAAAGTGTAGGGAGGACTAGCCCAATGAAAAAAAGAATTAACAGTGTATTGGTTGCAATTTTTACTCTTTTTCTAACAGTTATCGTAGGGGTTATTACAGCAAATGCTGCAAGTACAAAAAGGAGTTTGAATGAGGTTAAAATTTACTTACACGTCACGGCGAGACAATAGCCAACGTGATGCACCGTTCGATTATACTTTGACCAAAAATGGAGTTAACGGAGCAAAATATTTAGGCCATGGTTTAAGAAAAGTGAAGTTTAAAGCAGCTTATTCCAGCGACTTGACGAGACAGGAAAAAACAGCTAAAGGAGCATTGAAAGCTTCTAACAATAAAAAGGTTCATGTAAAAATAGATCCTAATTTGCGTGAGGGTAATTACGGAAGTTACGAGGGACGTCCTGATAGTGTTCAAAATGATCCTGTAATTGCAAAGCACTTTGGGTACAAAGATGTTGATGAACTTAAGGAAAAGAATGGTAAGTTAGCGCAAAACAAAATGCAAGACGGCTATTATGAATTGGATAAACAAAACGCCTTGAAGACTGATCTGCCAAAAAAGTATCGAGCAGAAAGCTCAAAGCAAGTTGAGCAAAGAATGACTAAGTCCTTGACTAAGATTGCAAAAAAACAGCAAAAAAATGGTGGAGGCAATGTACTAGTTGTTAGTTCTGGAGCGGCAATAAATCTGTTTCTCTCACAACAAAACTTTGTTCAATTTAAGGGAGAAGGCTTGGGCAATGATGCAGTAACTAAACTAAAATATAAAAACGGCAAGTTTAAACTTTCCGGTGATATAGGATCGATGAAATATTATAATTCTGGCAAAAAGGTTTTAACTCAGTAAGAGATGAAAGGGTGAGAATGAGTTAACTGTTAGGTTACTTTTTAGGGGAGATAAACTTCCCTTTGAAATTTTCATTTCTAAAGGTAAAGCGTAAGAAGGGTACCGTTAGAGGAAGAAAACTTCTAACAGTACCCTTTTTGATTAGTACGATGCTAATAAACCACACGTTATACGTGTGCGACTCGAGAAGCTTCTAGCAAAAAAGACCTTCCTTCAGCTAAAATAGTTAGTGGCTACCAACCGCTAACTAAAGAACGAAGGGAGATCTTAAAGTGTCTAAAGACAATAGTAGTTTAGCACATACGAGGTGGAATTGTAAATATCATTTAGTATTCACACCAAAATATCGTAGAAAAGTTATTTATAATGAAATTAGGAAAGATATAGGACAAATACTGCGACGGTTGTGTGAAAATAAAGATGTCGAAATTATTGAAGCTCATGCAATGCCAGATCATATTCATATGTTGGTCAGGATTCCACCAAAATTAAGTGTTTCATCGTTTATGGGATATTTAAAAGGAAGAAGTGCGGTATTGATGCATGAGCGTCACGCCAATTTAGTCTACAAATACGGTAATAAGTCGTTTTGGGCTAGAGGATACTATGTCAGTACAGTTGGTCTTAATCAAAAAACAATTCAAAAGTATATACGCGAACAAGAGTCAGAAGATCGTTTAGAGGATAAAATGACAAAAGGGAATATTTAGACCCATTTAAAGACGAGGTAAATAAATATAGAAAAAATAAAAAATATAAGTAAGGTAGCATAAAAGCATTGGCGGTTGGCAGGGATTTTCTGGGCCTCTTTCAGAGGCTATGCCACAGGTCAAGCCCTTTTAGGGCATGCCAAAAAACCACCAGTTCTACTGGTGGTTTTTTATTACTAACCCTAGTTTTGTTCCACTTTGAAAAATTTATTTTAGAAGGATATCGTTAACAGTAAGTTGGCTGTTATGAAAGAGGAAGTAAAAAGTATGTAACTAAAAACAGCCCTTGGTTACTCTTTCGCTGTATACTTTATATAGTCTCTTGTAACTTTTGCTTAGTTCTTATTTCTAACTATTGTTATCATTCAACGCCCTGTATAAGTTGTTAGGCACAGAATGTTCCAGTTTAAGGGTAAAGTTTATTAATTTGGTATTTTTTCCTTCAGAATTGAGCTTTTTCTCATTTTTAGCATTAACAACTCTAGCGGAACCTAAGTAATAGAAATCATTTCCTTCACGTTTGTCATCATCAGATTTTTTTACAAAAAGTTGGATCATTCCAAATTTATGGTTATTAATTACGACGTTTTCTTGACGACTTTCAGTGCTGCGGCCGCTTTTGGAAAACCAACGCATTGTGTTGTGATCTACGAATTTATCTTCATAAGCCATTTTGTTTTGAAATTTTTCTGTTTTTTCTAAAGCAATAAAAACAGGAAAGAATTTTTGGTCAGAGCGCATAATGTAACCCCCGACATTCTGTCCGTTTTGTTCTTTAGACCAATTCAATAACTTTATGACATCACTACGATAATATTTTTTACCAATGGTGAAACGCTCATTTAAACTAAAATCGCCTTTTTCTAATTCACAGAGATTAGCTGAAAGCAAATCCTGAACGTAGTTTTTAAACTGGAAGTCATCTAACTGGTCTTTGAATATTTTGTTTAATTTCCAAACACCATTATTGCTTTCAACTACCGGAAGTGAGCCATATTTTTCCTGATTTTGTTTCATAAAATATGTTAGGTCCAAAATAGTTGAAACATTAGACAATGTTTCTTGATCGAAAAAAATTCCTTTAGTTTTTAGAAACGTCTTTATTGTTGATTGGTCAGTGATTCGTTTTTAATTAAGTATTGTATTATGAGTGCTTCTATTGCTCGCTTAGAGACCGCTATTTCTTTTGAAAGGAAAAGTAAAAAAGTCTCTTGCCTTGTATTAAATTTAAATTGTAATTCTTTTTCAAATTTTTTGTGCATTTCATAAAGTGTCTTAAACTTGCTTATTATATCGGACACATTAATACTACCAAACTGTGCAAAATCTAGGAGCATTGGTATACGCCCAATTTTATTCTTTGTGTTTGAATAAGCTTCTCTAAAGCGCTTCATAGAATCTAATTTTACTTGACCAACTGCTTGTAAAACACGTTTTCTTGCTATTTCTTCAAAATTAATTGTTGAAACGCCAGAGATGCTAGGGGAAATTATTTGCTTCCTTATTTGTTCTTTATTACTTGAGCGGGATTTATCAAAAGCCATCGGAATCATATAGTTTTCACTATAATTGCCAATAAAGTCAAGAACGGTCACATAGTCTTTTCCAGGATATTTACGTAAACCGCGTCCTAATTGTTGCAAAAAGATAATACTTGATTTAGTAGGCCGCATCATTATTATTTGATTTAAACATTGGATATCTACGCCTCCATTGAAAATATCGACCGTTAAAATATAGTCAATATCACCATTTTCTAGTTGTGCTACTGCTCTTTCGCGCTCGGTGATGGTGTTTTTGGAATAAACAAATTTTGCGTTAATCCCACGTTCGCGTAATTTGTTTGCTAAATTTTGCCCTTCTTCAATACGACTAACAAAAATTAAACCGTGGACATTTGGCTTTCTAGGTCCATAATAATTAGTTTTATCGATAATATAGTCCACTCGTTCTTCTGATATTAGGTTTTTTAAATTCGTTGTATCAGTGATTGTTTCACCGTCTTTTTCGTAATCTGTTACCCCTATATAGTGAAAGGGTGCCAGCAGGTTTCTATCTAACGCATCTAATAAAGAATCCTCGTATGCTAAATTATAATCAAAGTACTCGTAAACATTAGTACCATCTGTTCTTTCCGGAGTAGCTGTCATACCTAACATAAACTTCGGGTTATAAAAATTCAATAATTTTTGATACATAGTTTGCTGCTGATCATTCTCACTGTGGCTAACTCTATGTGCCTCATCGATTAAAATGTAGTCAAAAAAGTCTGAGCCCAGAAGATTTTGAATGTCTGGGCGGGAGATCATATTTACTGTTGCAAAAGTGTACTTACAACTTAGGTTACGTTCAGTACCACTTAAGATTCCATAGGATGAATCATTGCCTCCTAGTACTTTTTTAAAACTCTCTTTAGCTTGCTTTAGAATTTGCTCCCTGTGCACAACATAAAGCATTCTTTTAGGTTTAAAATTTCTTACATCGAATGCTGCTAAGTATGTTTTACCTGTTCCTGTAGCGGCAACAATCAGTGCTCGTTTCGCTTCCTTGTCTTTTCTAAGAGAATTAAGTGACATCAAGGCTTCTTGTTGCATTGGATTTGGTTCGATTTTTTGATTAAACTCTTCAAATTCTTGATCTGAAATAGTTGAGTACTCATTGAAAGTACGGGGGTGCCAATTTCGTCTATATTTTTCGACCCATTGCGAAGTTAAAGGGGCTGAATTATTCCAAAGTTCATTTAAGCTACTTTTTATTTTTTGAACAACGTCACCGCGGTCTGTTGAAGTGACTCTTAGGTTCCATTCGAAATTACACTTGAGAGCATCTTGGGTTAAATTTGAACTTCCAATAATCGCACTTTCGTATGTACCATGATCAAAGTAGTAGGCTTTTGTATGGAAACCTTGAGCGCCTAGTATATGAACATCGAGATTTGGAATTTGCAGCAAGTCTTCAAAAGCCTTTGGGTCGTTAAAGTTTAAATAAGTTGATGTTATTAAGTTGCCATGGATACCTTTAGTGGCAAGGTCAGCAAAAATTGATTTTAAATCGATAAGGCCACTTGTTGTAACAAATGCAACTGCGATGGTAAAACTTTTAGAAGTTCTAAGTTCATCTTCAAGAGTATCTAAAACTGTTGCATCGTGTTGATTAGTTATCAAAGAAGGTTGATACATTTCTTGAGATTCAACCTGATCATCAACAAAACCAAATTTGATAGCTTTAGAAATTTCTTCTTTAGTTCTCATTCCTGAAACCTTCCTTTACTAATTCTTTTATGACGGGCACGTCGGTTGGAGCCCACTCTAGCATTTTTGACTCTGATTCGGTTACCCAACGTAACTCGTCATGTTCAATTGTTCTTACGATTTCACTGTCTAAACGCGTGTGGTAACAATGTAAAATAACCTCGCCAAAATCATATTTCTTATCACCGTTTATGAGGAACGGCTCAAAGACAGTTGATTTCGCGCCAAATTCTTCAAAGATTTCTCGCTCTAATGCTTGTTCGGGTGCTTCATTCGGTTCGATCTTGCCTCCGGGAAATTCCCAAAGAGAACCTAATGAACGTCCCGCTGAACGTTGTGCTGCCAGTAATTTATTATTTTTTATTATAATCGCTCCAACTACTTCTATTTTTTTCATTTTTAATGTGCTCCTTTAATTAAAATATTGTACAGTTTTTTTTAATTTTTAATGATCATTTATATATATGATATATTGAATTTAGCAATTTGTATATTTGATTATCCAAATTCGTAAAAGTATATGAGATACTTCTTGTATAGAAATTGTTTACCATAAAAGATATAATTTAATTGGTTAAAAAATGAAAATTAATTTTATTGATAGAATATAATGGAGGAAGATACCATGTTTGGTTTTTCTGTGTACTTAAGCGCATCAGTTACAAAAGAAACAAAAAATAGAATAGATCGTATGGCTAAATCCGGTTTCGAAGGTGTCTTCACCTCCTTAAACCTCCCAGAGGATGATCCATCGGTCTTGTTACAGCGACTGACTGATTTGGGGGCAGAGTGTCGGCGCTTGCGGATCGAATTGACAGTTGATATTTCAACAAATGCTTTAGAACGCTTGGATATTAGTTTGGACAAAGTCCATGAATTGACTGACATTGGCGTCACGCAACTGCGAATCGATAATGGGATACCAATGCCATCGGTGGCTGCATTGTCACGCAAGATGGGGGTTGCTTTAAATGCCAGCACGATCAGTGAAGAAGATATTGAGCTATTAAAGGAAAGTCAGGCTAACTTTGACAATTTGGAAGCCTGGCATAATTATTATCCGCGTAAAAATACAGGCTTGGAAGAAAAATGGTTCAATCAACAGAATACATGGTTGAAGGAAAACGACTTTACGGTCATGGCATTTGCACCTGGCGACAGTGATTTGCGTGGTCCTGTTTATGCAACTTTACCGACCTTAGAAAGTGGTCGCTACCAACATCCGCTTTCAGCTGCTTTAAACTTGCTGAACAATAACGTAGACAAGGTCTACATTGGAGATGAAGATCTGCAAGTTGAAACAGCAGCGCAGTTTGATTCTTATTTTAGATTCGACACATTATTATTGCATGCCAACACTGAAGTTGACCTGCCAGCTTATTTAACTGCTGGAGAGCTCGTTTTCCATCAACGACCGGATGTTGCTAGAGATGCAGTCCGTTTGCAGGAAGGGCGCAGTTTAAAAGAAGGTACTATCGAGCCGGCTAACATCAAGGAACGAGTTCGTGGGGCGATCACTTTGGATAATAAGTTGGCTCAACGCTATGAAGGTGAGTTGCAAGTGATCAGGCATGACTTGCCTGCTGATCCAACGGTCAATGTTCTGGGGTACGTTACTCCAACAGATTTGGATCTTCTAGAAGCTTGTGGAGCCGGTCAGGCTATCCAGTTAGTTTTTTAATTTAGCTTGCTAACAGAGTAATGTGATTTGTAAAATTATTATGGGATGTTTTTAGGGGGCGGAGACATGAAAAAAGAGGAAATGGAACAGACGTATCAAGCGGCAATTGGAATGATCAAGGATCATCGTTCTGATGAAGCGCGTCCTTTATTGACACGGATCTACCGCCAAAAAGACGACTATAAATCAGTTAGCTATTACCTGGGCAAAGCTTGTTACCGTCTAAAACAATATGAAGATGCAAGTCACTATCTGCATCTTTTTTTAGATTTGAAGAAGAAAACTAATCGTGGTCAGGCTTATCGTTTGCTGGCACGGACAGCGATCGGACAAAAAGAACTTGATGCTGCCAAAGAATACATTGCAGCTGCACAAAACGCAGGAATGTCTGTGAAGAAATTAACTGCTGTCAAACAAGCAGTGGAAAAACTAGAAGAACAATTAGTTGAGGATGGCAAGAAGCAGGAAGAGTTACGCGAACGTGGCTATGCTCAAATGCAGTTTCGTTTTATCAAACTCGCAAAAAATGGCACACCGATCGCTGAAAATGATAGTGATGAGTATCGACACTCTTACTTTTTCATTAACGGTATGACAGTCAAAAAACTACGTGAATTTAAGGATGGGGAATGGCATGAATTAGATGTCACAGTCCCTAAAGCAGCCGACTTTCCTGGCTACTACATAGTTTCTCTGACAGATCTGCGTACCTATTACAAAGATATTATTCCAAACTTAACAGAATTGCGTTACCGTTCTGCCTTGAACGACAGGATGGAAGATGATCCGTTTTTTGAGCAGAGGTGGGAAAAGTCACGTGTCTTTTCACTTTTGTTGTTACCCGCATTCAACAAAGAAGAAATTGAGTATCTACTGACCGAATATAATTTGTTGGACGCTAAAGCTAAAGAACATCTACAAAGCTGCGATGATCTGATCATGCTAAAGTCGCAAGGTGAAACTTTGCCCTTATCTCAGCAGCATTTGGTCAGTAATTTAGACTTATTACGGGAGTTCGGCTATATTTGCGCAGACAATTGCAACAATACGCTTCATTTGCGTGAAAAATGCGAAGGTGAGCGTTATTTAGTTGAGATGTTGACTGAAGACCATTGCCGCTATCACCATTTAAAGCCGACATTTGGCAAGTTTAAGCCTACTGTTGAACAAAAGAGGTTTATTTCCTGGCTGAAAAAATCGGATTGTCGCGTTGACGCACTCTTGGGTGTTGGCGGAAGTGGTAAGACTTATACTTTAGGAAAAATTTTCAACACCAGCAAAGTTTTGGCTTTGGCACCGACACATAAAGCACGGATCAACTTGATCTTGAATGGTTTTACTAACGCCCAAACGATTCAGAAGTTGGGCTTTGACATCGATAATGGAATGAAGGACAGTGAGATCTATCAAGAATATGGGGATTTTGACACGATCATTATTGATGAGATCTCAATGGTCACGCAGGATATTTTGGTCAAACTTATGAAAACCTTTAGACACGGAGTCCGCTATTTATTTTTGGGTGACGACAGACAATTGCCGCCGGTAACTAGTGATACCGAGGCCTTGGCTGTCTCCGGTAATGTCATGGAATTATTGAAGAAAAAAGGGCATTCTTTTTTCTTTAGTGATAATGTTCGGTGCAAAGATGATAGAACGAGAGCGTTTATCGCGCAATGTCGGGCTAAAAGCTGGGATGGACATAGTGATGCTCCTCGGTATTTTCACGAGAATTTAAAAGAAATGTTACGCTACAAAAAAGATCATATCGACATCTCGGAGTGTATGATCTTGGCTTTTCGTAACTATAACGTGGCGCAGATCAACCAAGCATTCTTTAAAGTACTTACACAGGATAAACAAAATGTGATCCCGTTTGAAATTGAAAACAATAAGGGACGGGGCGGCTTTTTTGTCGGCGCACAAGTCGTTTTTTATGAAAATGGGTGGGCAGGTAAAAACTACACTAATAGTGAATTTGGTGTGGTGACTGCTGTGTCTATGCCTAATAACCATAGTAAAGGGCAGATCAAAGTTCGCACAGACTTGAATGAATATGAACTGCCATTGTGGAAGGCCAAGAGGGACCTCTTACTGGCTTATGCGATCACGATCCATAAAGCGCAGGGAAGCGGTTCGGATAAGGTTTATGTCGTTGAAACTGGCAACTATGGTTTAGCATATACCGCCGTTTCTCGTTCTAAGGGACAATTGAGCTTTGTAAACATGTCCGAGCAGTCGTTGCTGGATAGTTTGGAAAAGCCGACTGATGTTAAGAAGAATGTTTATGAGTATGGTCAGGCCAAATAGCGTTATCTCTCTTTTGAATTTCCATAATTCTATATTTTATAAACCAAGAAACTGCTCTTCTGTATGTTGTAGTTACATATAGAATTGCAGTTTTTTATTTTTAAAACTTTCCAAAATTACTTTGGAGAATACTTCATCTTTCTTAGCTAACGAAGCTGATATCTAATATTCATTCAAGTAGTAAGATTCAATATGGTGAACAGTTAAGTTGGCTAATAAGATTGTATTCGTTTAGCAAGTTTAAAAAGTAAATACCTCACAAAATAGTTCGCGTTTTTTTAAAAATAAATATTTGTGAAAAATAAACTAATTTTACTTTTTAATGTTACTAATAATACTTTTTGTTTTTAAGTTATGCTAACACATCCTTTTAAAATTATAAAATATCAGCCATTAATTTGAACTTTTTAAACAAAAGTTTTACAATGAACTTATTTCACAATGAGGAAAGGCAGAATTGAAAAATTATCCGCCTTGCTGAAAATAATTGGAGGTATGGTCATTGGAAGAACTTAAAAAGCATAAAAAAGTTGTATTGGTAGGTGATGGTACAGTCGGGTCTTCCTATGCGTTTTCATTAATTCAAAATGCCGTTGCCGATGAGGTAAGTATTGTCGACATTAAGCCTAAGGAAAAGCACACTAATGGTGACGTATGGGATCTTGAAGATGCATTGGCTTTAACCACTCCCACTAAATTGCATGCAGGTTCGTATGAGGATGCTGGTAATGCTGATATTGTCGTGATTACCGCTGGAGTTCCTCGAAAAGCGGGTGAATCACGGCTGGATCTGGTCAATAAGAATGTAACGATATTAAAATCAATTGTTAAACCGGTCGTGGCAAGCGGTTTTCAGGGCATTTTCTTGATTTCCTGTAATCCAGTCGATATTTTAACGACTTTAACCCAAAAAATCTCAGGATTTCCGAAGGAACGAGTTATTGGTACTGGCACCATGTTGGATTCAGCCAGACTCCAAGTGGCGTTAGCAAAACTGTTGGACGTTAGTTTACAAGATATTGATGCTAAGGTCTTAGGAGAACATGGGGATAGCTCATTTGCGGCATATAACGAGGCGAGAGTTAAAGGACATTCTTTGATGGATTTTGCTGCGCAGAAAAACATTGAGCCCGAAAAGTTAGATCAGATTCAACAAGAGGTGCATTCCAAAGGAAAAAATATTATTGAAAGTAAAGGTGCTACTTTTTATGGGGTTGCAACGGCTTTGATGCGTTTGACTAAAGCAATCTTAGGTAATGAGAATTTAACAGTACCGATCAGCGCTCCCTTGACAAGACAATATGGAATAGAAGGCGTGTATCTCGGGTCACCAGCAATTATTAATGCTAACGGAATAGTCCATGTGTTTGAAGAAAAGCTTTCACCAGATGAATTAAACATGATGAAGGATTCAGCAAACAAAATGTTAAGTGTCTTAGAAAATGTGCAACGAACAGTTTGATATAGCAATTCTGCAATTTTCAATTTCATTTGGGGAGATGATGCCTTAAGATAATAAATTTTTGGTTTATTGTTTAGTGGCTTGTGTGACAAGACGAAATAGTAAAAATTTTTTCACAGTTGTTTACCTGTGAAAGTAGTTATTTCTAGCTATTAAGAATGCAATAAACTTACAGAATTAGTTCATAATTACTACAGCATAAAACTGCATGAAGAGGAGAAAACAAAATGAAACTTAATAAAGTGAACTATAAAAAGTTTTTCTGGCCGATAGTTGTCACGGCACTGATTTGGTTTTGCTCACCATTTAAACCAGCGGGTATTCCGCTCGATGGTTGGCATATCCTAGCAATTTTTGTAGGGACGATTCTAGGATGTATTACACAACCATTACCAATTGGTGCGATCGCAATCATCGGGTTAACTATAGCTGTATTATTACAAGTTGTTAGTATTGATGATGCAGCAGTTGGATTTGGTAATAAGACAGTATGGATGATTGCCATGGCATACTTTTTCTCGCGTGGTTTCATCAAGACTGGTTTAGGTCGTAGAGTGGCCATGTTATTCATACGTTTATTTGGTAAAAAAACTCTTGGGTTAGCCTATTCGCTGATTGGTGTAGATCTAGTGACTTCTCCAGCCACACCTAGTAATACTGCTCGTGCAGGAGGGATCGTCTTTCCGATTATTGAAGCACTGGCACAAACTTTTAACTCAAAACCTAATGATAAATCTAGTCGTAAAATTGGGTCATTCTTAGTATTTGCTGAATATCACGGTGACATAATTACTAGTGGTATGTTTTTGACAGCTATGGCACCAAACCTGGTAGCAGTTGCCCTAGCAAAATCTTTTAATGTTAATATTCCATGGTTTACGTGGTTTTTGGCAGCTTTAGTGCCTGGAATAATTTCGTTGTTAATTGTTCCTTGGTTGATCTATAAGATGTATCCGCCTGAAATTAAAGAAACTCCAAACGCCAAAGAATGGGCAGATTCTGAATTGGCTAAAATGGGTAAGATCACTAAGCCTGAAATCATTATGAGTTCTATTTTCGTACTTGCTCTCATTTTGTGGATGTTATCAAGCTTTATCGGACTTGACGCAGCAACAGTAGCTTTCTTGGCAGTTTCATTAATGTTGTTGACGGGGATCCTAAATATTAAAGATATTTTAAGTGAAACTGGAGCTTGGAATACATTGTTGTGGTTCTCGATTTTAATTTTCATGGCAAACGAATTAAATAAACTGGGTGTTATTTCTTGGGTCTCCAAGACAATTTCTAGTTCATTACAGGGTGTCAATTGGATTTGGGCTTTGCTGATTTTAGCAGTAGTTTATTTTTATTCACATTATTTATTTGCCAGCGGGACTGCTCATGTTTCCGCAATGTATGGTGCCTTGTTAGGCGTTGCTATTGCTTCAGGTACTCCGCCAATGTTAGCAGCGATCATCCTTGGCTTTACAGGTGCAATTTTCGGATCTACTACACACTTTGCTAATGGTCCAGCATCGGTACTATTTGGCTCAGGCTATGTTAAACAAAGTGATTGGTGGAGAATGAATGCGATTTTAGGTATTGTCTATTTGATCGTTTGGATAGGAATAGGAACACTTTGGATGAAAGTTATCGGTCTGTGGTAAAAATAGGAATATAAAAAACAAAGCTTAGTTGGCTTTGTTTCTAGTTTGAATCTAATTTGCGTTATCGCGTAGTTCTAGTAATACGCGGTTAGCTACTGCTTCATTTGTAACGAATTCGGTTAAAAGGTGACCTCGTAAAGCACCGAGTAATGCACGAGCTTTAAACTTGCTTTTAACGATCCCGATCCTGCGGGTTGTTGCCATGATGTTATCAATTGGGATCCCAAAAGTCTTGTCATCTTTGGTATTTAAAATATTTCCATCGATATCATAGGGCCGGCCGTAAATCATACCACATACTTGATTCAAATCGACATTTGGAAAAATCTCATTTCGATGGCGTTTCCAAATTGGAACGGTGTCAATGGATGAAAGAGTACCGATCCCCGTAAATAAAAGATCCATTTTTGATGAATTATTAAAAGCAGGAAAAAAAGCCGGTTCTTTACTCAATACTTCACGCGCGTTGTCGTCTAAGATATACAACGGTCCTGGCATCATGATATATGGAGCTCCGAATTTTGTAGCAGCTTTTTCAACTATCGGTGTTGCTCCTGAAAGTGAATTGTATTTCATGTTGTCGCCAACAAATTGAGTAAATGTGACATTATTTTTTACTTGTGCTTGGAAATGTGAGATTACACTTAACACTGTGTCTCCCCATGTTAATCCTACGTAATTACTTGTGTCGATCAACGTTTGTATTTCTTTGGCAGCGTATTGAATTATATTTTCATTATCTTCATCTGGGGTGTCAGAGTCTTTGATAATAAATGCATCTCTAATATTGAATCTTTTTTTAAATGCCGTTTCGAGTTCAACGTTACGTTGGATCGGTGTTGCTATATTGATTTTAACTATCCCACTAGTTAGTGCTTCATCTAGTGACTTTGTAATAAGATAGCGACTTAGTTTGTATTTGTCTGATAGGTTTGCAATAGTCATCTTTGACAAGTAATAGTCACGAGCGAGATTGGTTAATAGTTCTTGTTTTTTAATATCCATAGCCATAAACCTCCATACATTGTTAGTATAGCATATTGTTTTTGAAAAGTTAAAATTCATTTTCAAATTTAAAAATTTATATTTCTTTTATTTTATATATTTAAAATTAAAAGGTAATATTTGATATTTTTAAATTTTTGAAGTATTCTAAGGGTGAAATATTCTGATTTACGAAAATAAGGGGATAGTATGGATGGTTAACCAAGATGATGTTTTAAAATTACATGCTTTGCATACAGGAGTTTTGGATATTAAGTCGGATCTTCCTGTGACCAATCGAGACGAACTGGCTGAAGCATATACGCCGGGTGTGGCGATCTTATCGAAACTGTTAGCTGAAAAGCCGGAATTACGAAAGCAGTATACGATGAGTGGCAAGTTAGTTGCGTTGATCACAGATGGTTCTGCGGTATTAGGGTTAGGTAATGTTGGACCAGTAGCAGGTTTGCCGGTCATTGAAGGTAAGTCATTGTTGCATAAAGATCTAGCAGGTACCAATTCTTTGCCATTAATTATCGCTCAAGGTAGTGTGGATGAATTTGTTGAAACGGTTAAAAGCATGGCAAATTCTTTCGCAGCTATTCATCTCGAGGATATTGCGGCTCCAAGATGTTTTGAAATAGAAAAGAAGTTAGCTGCACAACTAGACTTACCAGTTTATCATGACGATCAAGAAGGAACGGCCATTGCTGTTTTGGCGGGATTAAAGAATGCCAGCCAAGTAGTTCACAAACCATTGCAGAAATTGAGAGTCGTGATCAATGGAATCGGTGCTTCCGGATATGCCACTGCACGATTATTATTAAAAGCGGGCGTTACAAATATAATACCGATCGATAAATACGGCGTAATAACACCACACGATGATAGATATAATTCTTATCAACGCCAGTTAGCACTGGACCTAGACATAAGTTCGAGCATGAAGGACCTTGAATTATCCGAGGTAATTAGTGAGCAAGATGCCTTTATTGGTTTATCAGTCGGAAATGCTTTAAAACCAGAAGATGTCGCACAGATGAACCAAGATTCGATTATTTTTGCCTTGGCTAATCCAACACCTGAGATACTTCCGCAAGATGCTAAAGAGGCTGGTGCTGTTGTCGTCGCAACAGGATCCAGTGAGTACGCGAACCAGGTCAATAATATTTTGGTTTTCCCTGGTTTATTTAAGGGGATATTGCAATCTGGTATTAAGCATATTGATGGTGGTGTTCAAGAAAAGGTAGCAGATGCACTTGCAAAGATAGTTAAAGAACCGACAGAACACCAAATTATCCCAGATGTTTTTGATCCAAGCGTTGTTGAGACTGTCAGTACAGCAGTGAACAATTATATACAGAGTGGTCAATAAGTGTAAAGAATGGCAGTGACTGATATGAAGAATGCTAAATTTGAAACTCTAAATTTAAACAGGAAAAGTAATTTTAAACTATGGAAAAATTTTTTAATTGACCATGGTATCAGTAATTTTAATGATGTTGAAGTGAAAAAAATTGACCAAACTGTGGGCGCATTTGATGAACAGCACAAGATGATCGCAACAGGTTCGGTTTCAGATAATGTTTTAAAATATGTTGCTGTTGAGGATGGTTCCGCAGGTGCACTATTTAACCAGGTAATAACAAAGCTAACCACACTTTTGGCACAACAGGGTATTTTTCATTGGTTTGTATTTACTAAACCGAAATACGCACAGAGCTTTCAAAATGTCGGTTTCTTAGAGTTGGCTACTTCACACTGGGGCGTGATTTTGGAAAAAGGAGACCAGACGGTTGGCGATTATACTGAGAAGTTGTTACAAGGACCACAACAGTCGCAACAAAAGGTCGGAGCAATTGTAATGAATGCAAACCCCTTTACGAAAGGCCATCATTTTTTAGTGAAGCATGCGGCTGATGAAAATGACTTAGTATATATTTTCGTAGTAAATAATGATGTTGCATTATTTACTACGAAAGAACGAATAGAGTTAGTAAAAGAGGGTACTAAGGGTTTGGAAAATGTAGTCGTAGTAAATGGCGCTGATTACATGGTAAGCTATACGACGTTTCCGGCCTATTTTATTAAAACTTCAGAAGATATTGCCAAGTACCAAACTACCTTAGATGCCCGAATCTTCAGGAATAAGATCGCTCCGCCATTGAATATAACGAGACGTTATTTAGGGACAGAACCATACTCGAGAGTCACTGATATATATAATGAAACATTACGAGAAGAATTACCCCCGGTAGTCAAGCCTATAATTATTGAACGTAAGCAGTCGGATAGTGGTCAATTTATTAGTGCATCAAGCGTACGACAGAAAATACTGAGCGGTCAATTGCAAGAAGTGCAGGAAATAGTTCCACGAACAACATTTGATTTTATTTCCTCAAATCTACAGGATCTGCAGAATAGAGCAGAGAAATTATAATTAATCATTTTAGAAAGGAATGAACAATAGTGAAAATCAAACAAACAGCTGTGGCGGGAACTTTAGAATCTTCTGATATTCAGATCATGCTGAGCCAAGGCAAAGATGGTATTCAAATTGACCTTGAATCTGATGTTGAGGCAAAGTTTGGTGATCAAATCAGAAAAACAATTTCTGAAACATTACAGAAATTTGAATTGGAAGGTGTCCAAGTTAGCGCAGTTGATAAAGGGGCACTGGACTGTGTGATCAAGGCACGTACAATTACTGTAGCACAAAGAGCGCTAGGTACTACGGACAAACCAGATTGGGAGGTGTATTAAGGTGGAAGATAATACAGAACGTTTACGCCGGACGATGATGTTTGTTCCAGGGAATAATCCGGCAATGTTACAAGATGCAGGAATATATGGCGCCGACTCAATTATGTTTGATTTGGAAGACGCTGTCTCGATTACTGAAAAAGATGCTGCGAGAGTATTAGTTTATCAAGCTTTAAAAACAGTTGATTATGGCGATGCTGAGCTGGTCGTTAGGATCAACGGTGGAGATACACCTTACTATGAAAATGATATTAGAGCAATGGTCAAGGCTCAGGTCGATGTAATTCGCCTGCCAAAAGCCGAGTCGGCTTCAATGATCAAAGATCTTGAAGAAAAAGTTGAAGCTGCTGAAAAGCAATTCAATGTTCCTGTCGGATCTACACATTTGATGGGTGCGATCGAGAGTGCAAAGGGTGTTTTGAATGCCTCTCAAATCGCCAGTGCATCTGACCGAATGATTGGAATTGCTCTGTCTGCTGAAGACTACACAACAGACATGAAAACTCACCGTTATCCAGATGGCGCTGAATTAGAGTTTGCCAGAAACATGGTGTTACATGCCGCCCGAGCTGCCGGTATAGCTGCTTTTGATACAGTTTTCACAGATATGGATGATACTGAAGGTTTTTATCGTGAGACACGTTATATTCATCAACTTGGTTTTGATGGCAAATCTCTTGTTAACCCACGTCAAATTCCGATGGTCAATAAAGTTTATGAACCAACTAAAGGTGAAATAGAAAATGCTTTAGATGTAATTGATGCAATTGATGAAGCTAAGTCTAAAGGCTCAGGTGTGATCTCGTTGAACGGACAGATGGTCGACCGGCCAGTAGTTATGCGTGCACAACGTGTCATGAAATTAGCTCAGGCTGCAAATTTAGTTAACGAGGAGGGTGACTATATTGGAGAATAGTGTTGGACGAGAATTATCAGATGATGTAATGGAAAAATACAATTATCAACCGTATAAGACAACTGAAATCGGTAATCCTACCGTAAAAAGGTCCGCGCCAGCGGTTCGTGTTTCGACCGGTAATGATAAATATAGTGAATCATTAGCTGAGACTGTTAAGAAAACAGTTAAAGATGATATGACTGTCTCCTTCCATCATCATTTTAGAAATGGTGATTTTGTGGTCAATCAAGTTATGCGCGTGTTGATAGATAGTGGAGTTAAAAATCTAACCTTAGCACCGTCTTCGCTGACAGGTGCAATGAATGACATTGTAATTGAAGCGATCAAAAAAGGAACTGTTACAAATATTACCAGCTCAGGTATGCGCGGGGAACTAGGTGAATTTGTTTCACAGGGTAAACTAGAAAATCCGGTTATTTTCAGGTCACATGGTGGTCGTGCTCGCGCAATCGAAGAAGGAAAAATAAAAATCGATGTTGCTTTTCTTGGTGTCCCTAACGCTGACAAATTAGGAAATGCGAACGGTATGTATGGCAAGGCGGTCTTTGGTTCACTGGGCTATGCTTTAATGGACGCACAGTACGCAGATAAAGTAGTATTACTGACCGACAATGTTGTTTCTTATCCGAATACGCCTGCTTCTATCAAGCAGACTCAAGTTGATTATGTCGTCAAGGTACCAAAGGTAGGAGACCCAGAAAAAATTGGTTCAGATGCTACACGCTTTACTAAAGACCCGAAAGAACTAAAAATCGCTCAAACGGTCAATCAAGTTATCACTAACTCACCGTACTTTAAAGATGGATTTTCATTTCAAACTGGTTCTGGTGGTGCCGCATTGGCAGTGACTCGCTACTTGCGCCAGGCGATGCTCGATAAGAAATTTAAAGCTTCATTTGCTTTGGGTGGTATAACAAAGCCAACGACTGATTTGTTGAATGAAGGTCTTGTAGACCGAGTAATGGATGTGCAAGATTTTGATAAGGGTGCCGCTGATTCGATGCATACTAACCAAATGCATCAAGAAATTGATGCTTCATGGTACGCTGATCCTGATAACAAGGGCGCAATGGTAGATCAGTTAGATGTTGCAATTTTAAGTGCGTTAGAAATTGATACAAAGTTTAACGTGAATGTTATGTCAGGCTCCGATGGTGTGATCAGAGGGGCTGTCGGCGGGCATCAAGATGCATCTAATGCGAAGTTGACCATCATCTGTGCACCACTGACTAGAGGACGTCTGGCAACAGTAGTTTCTGATGTTACTACGGTCGTTACGCCGGGTGCTTCAATTGACGTTTTGGTTACTGAAGTTGGGATCGCCATTAATCCTGCACGCAAAGATTTGCTAGATATCTTCAATGATTTGCCAGGTGTGCCTGTTTATACTATCGAAGAATTACAACAAATGGCACAAAAAATCGTTGGTGTCCCGAATGAGATCGAGTTTGATGACCAAACAGTCGCTCTGATCGAATACCGCGATGGTACTATTATCGATAGCATTAAGAAAGTTAAGTAAGTTTACCAAGTAAATTTCTAAGGAAGAAATCAGTTATGAAGAACACACTTTTTGCAAAGGGCAAACCGCAAGGCATTAGTGATGTTTTGCAAAATAAAGAGCATCGTGTTTTTGTCCAACAACAATTATGTATGCATTACCCTGAAGATATCGTGATAGCTTTAAAATTGAATATTCCGGGACCGATCAAAAATAACGAGGAGTTGAAAAAGCTTTTTTGGACCGGTGCAAAAGAATTAGAACTAAGATGTCAAAGAGAAAATTTTGGCAGATTCAAAAAAACGATTTTTTGGAATGAAGTTACTGGCAGTGAACTATTCGAAGTTTATGAAGTTACGCCTAAGCAGGCAAAAAGTGTCACGGTGGATTTTGAAAATGAATTTCCTCTAGGGCGGTTGTTCGATGCCGATGTTTTAAGCAAACAAACAGATTTTCAGCCAGTATCACGAGCTTCCTTAAATATTGCAGTCAGAAAATGCTTGTTGTGCGATCGGCCTGCTAAAGAGTGCGCTCGTTCCCGCAAACATTCAGTAGCGGAACTTCAAAAGGAAATAGCTAAAATGTGGCAGGAATTTCAGGTTTGATTTCAGGCGAACAGCAACCTAAAAGATGGAAAAAGAGTCTTTAGGTACTGTTCATTTTTGTTTGTTTGGAACTTATCAGCCTGCAGATGATGTATGAATTTAAATCTATGTATAAACGAGGCATAAAAGCATTATAGACATCTCAGAAGAAATTTATTATTGTAAGAGGAGTTACTCTTGCTACAAATTTAGTCGGATAAAAATATCACTAACTTTAGTAAAAAGCTTTGTCTAGTTTGTACTTTTTATTAGTGCTTGGCACACATTACTTAATCTAAGTTATAAATAAGCAGGTCAGGAAAGAAGAGAAATCATGGTCAGTCCGTTAGAGAAAGAAAAAATAGCAGATAATGCAGTCCGCTCTATGCTATATGAAGTTACGGTCACTCCTAAACCAGGCCTAGTGGATCCAGTTCGTTCTGGAGCACACCCTGATATGGATGTGTTTGACTTTATTGATAGCGCACTGTGTTTACGCCCGTATTTTAGTAAATGTTTCAGCGTGGGAGCTGCTTATACTGAAAAAGATCTCCGTGGTTTATTCAAGTCGGTCAGAGGATATGGGATACGCGCCGAAAAAAAGATGTTATCAGTTACTAATGACCTTAATACCCATAAAGGTGCTATTTTTTCTTTAGGTATCCTGGTGACTGCGATCGGTTATCAAAGGCAGCATGATAACTTTTCAATCGATGAATTACCTACAATTATTATTTCAATGCTTGAAGGAATGATCCAACACGATTTTGCTGATATTTATTCTAAAGATCCAAAAGAAATAACAACTGGAGAAAAGCAATTTGTTAAGTATGGTATCACTGGTGTTCGTGGACAAGCAGCAGCTGGCTACCCAGCAGTATTTAAATATGGTCTGCCGTATTTGTGTCAAACAACCGGAACGCGTAATCAGCGTTTGCTTGATACTTTTATGAAGATCGTCTCTTGTACCCAAGATTCTAATTTGATCAAACGAGCAGGAAGTGTTGATATAGTTAAGCGTGTTCAACGACAAGCAGAAGATTTTTTAAAGTTAGGTGGCAGCAGAACAAAAATCGGGATGAAAAAGCTCCAAGAAATGGACAGGTTCTTTATTCAAAAAAGCTTGAGTTTGGGCGGTTCGGCGGATATGCTGATTTTAACTATCTTTCTGGCTTTATTGACTGATAATTTATAATATACAGCATGAAAAATACGAACTTGTAATTTAATGAAACGAAAAATTACAGGTTCGTATTTTTAATTAATGTCATCAACTTAGTGATTCAATGAACGTTGACCGCACTGATGCGAACCCAATTAAAAACTAAATGAATAACTGTCCAAAAGAACTTAAAATAAAGAACTGGCGGCACTTAAACAAAAAGTCCGTCCTTTTTGGTTTGGACGAATAGGTCGAATAATTGATTAGTTACTTTGCGTTGGTTTTCAGTCAATTTCTGTTTAGGAGTACAAATATAGATAGTCCTTTGCAACGGAAAGTTTCTGATTTTTGCTAAATGTAATTTGTGACCGATGTCCTGCCACGTTACGGCTGGAACAAAGCTGGCTCCGACCCCTGATTCCATTAGTTGACGGACTGTAGATGGAACATCTGCTTCATATTTATAATTGATCATCAAACTAGTTTGTTCAAAATATTTGTCGACCGTACGGCGCAACTGGCTTTCCGTACTCAAACCAACAAAAGAATAGTCGTAAAGGTCTTTAAAATCAATGATGTGTTTTTGTGGTGTATCTGAATTTTTGACACCTATTAGGATATCTTCCGTTAATACAGAGACGCAGAAAAAATCAGGGATTTTTTCACTGGTTAAAATCATGTCATATTTACTTTTATCGTTTTCCTGACTAAGTTTTTGCGAGATTTGAAGACGAACATGCGGCAACGACTGTTGAATTTGTGTCGCAATTTTGCCGATCATATCTGAACCCACTTGAAAGAGAATGGAGAATTGTTCTTCTTGTGCCTGTTTTTGGCTCTTAAGGGCTACGATCCCGCGCTCTAACTCTTCCAAACTGTTGTCTACATAACTTAAAAATAACTTACCGGCATCATTTAAATGCAACGAACGACCAGCCCTATCAAAAAGTTGGACTGAAAGAATGCTTTCAAGTTGTTTGATCATTTTACTGACGGCTGGCTCAGATATATATAGCTCCTGTGAGGCTTTTGTAATGCTTTCATGATGAGCCACAACTGAAAAGCATTGAAGCTGATTTAAATTCAATGATTTGACCTCCTTAGTGGGATATATGTACATTACAGACCGTTAAATACTGTAATTTAAAGTTAACGTTTTTTGTTGCACCATGTAGAATCGTACCATTATTTAATGTTTTATCTAAATAACTTATTGGTTATCTTTCTTTCTATTTTACTATTTTACCAATGGCTTGCACGCATTTACACTTAGACAAGGAGGGTATTTTGTGAGGTTTAACCGGTCTGAGATACGTTCTAATATATTAGCTTTATTTTAAGCAGATTTGTTTTGCAAAATTCATGCAAGTTAGTTTAACTAAATGGCATATTTTTGTGTTGGTAAGGGAATGTTCGTTTTTAAGTAATTGAAGCTTATAGCTATTAAGTTTATTTTCACAGATATTTGTAAAGAAGGTGGATTTGTTTGAAAACATTTTGGATGTTTCCTGGTCAAGGTAATCAATTTCCTGGCATGTTGCGTGATGTTCCCCCGAAGCTGATTGCTAAAGTAAAAGACTTGACTGGTTTTGATTTGCCTGATGATGAGGAAGCCTATCAAGATCCCGTCCAGATCCAGTTAGCGTTGCTTGTTTTACAACTTAACGACGTTTCCTTACTTAAAGAAGCGGGAGAAACACCAGACATTGTCGGCGGTCATTCTTTAGGGATCTTTGCTGCAGCTGTCTGTTCCGGTGTTTTGAGTGAAGATGATGCGCTTAAGCTGGTTTTGAAGCGCGCAACATTGATGAAAAATGCATATCCCAATGGCTTTGGAATGGGAGTGATCATTGGCTTAACTCGTACTGAAGTTGAAAACTTGACTGAAAAAGTTAACTCGAAGCAGAACCCAGTCTTCACGTCAAACCAGAATGCTGAATTACAGATTTCGCTATCAGGTTCTTATGAAGGGATCGACCAGGTTTTGGAGCTGGCAAAAAAGCAGAGCGCCCGTACTGCTAAACGTCTGTCGGTCCCTTCTCCTTCGCATTCCCCATTGATGAAAGCCGCAGCACAAGAACTTGAACAGTATGTGGGCAGACTAAATCTACAGGACGCTAACTGTGTATATCTGACTAATTATAACGGACATGCAGTCACGAAAGCTGAGGATATCGCATATGATTTATCTCACAATCTGATGTACCCCGTTTATTGGGATACGATGGCAGAAGTAGCATTGGAGTTGGGGGCCGAGGTGAGTATCGAACTTGAACCAGGGCAGACGTTTACTAAATTAATGAAACAAAAGACATCAGATATTCAAAATATTTCATTAGCAACGATGTCAATTGATGATGTTTCATTTCTACTAAATAAATGGAAGAGAGGTTTTAGTAATGGCTAATAGTACAAAAAACTGGAGTACACATCGTGAGGCCAAACAAGCTAAATTAAATAGATTAGGTGATACGGTTAAAGGAAAAATTTCCGATCCTGAAAAGATCGAACAACTTTTAGAAGCGGTTATTTCCCCAAATGACAAAGTCGTTTTAGAGGGTGACAACCAGAAACAAGCTGACTTTTTAGCAAAGTCTTTAACAAAAGTTGACCCTGAGAAGATACATGATTTGCATATGATTATGTCATCAATTTCGCTGCCAGAGCATTTAGACATTTTTGAAAAAGGAATTGCCAGTAAGATGGACTTCTCATTTGCGGGACCACAAAGCACGCGAGTGGCTCAGATGATCGCGGATGGCACAATGCAGGTTGGAGACATTCACACTTATTTGGAATTATATGCTCGGATGTATATTGACTTGATCCCGAACGTTGTCTTACTGGCAGCTGATAAGGCGGACAAAGACGGTAACCTGTATACTGGCTATAACACTGAAGATACACCAGCAATTGCCGAAGCAGCAGCCTTTAAAGATGGGATTGTTGTGGTCCAAGCTAATGAGATAGTTGATAAGGTACCACGGGTTGATGTTCCGGGCGACTGGGTCGATGTTGTTGTTCCAGCTCCATATTCATACCACTTGGAACCGTTATTTACTCGGGATCCGCAGAATATTACGGAGATTCAAATTTTGATGGCCATGATGGCACTCCGCGGTATTTACGAAAAGCATAATGTTCAATCAGCTAATCATGGTGTCGGCTTTAACACTGCAGCTGTAGAGTTATTGCTGCCGACTTATGGTGAACAGTTAGGTTTAAAAGGTAAGATCGTACCAAATTGGGAATTGAATCCGACACCAACCTTGATCCCTGCGATCGAAAGTGGTTGGATCAAATCAATTCACAGTTTTGGCGGCGAAGTTGGAATGGAAAAGTATATTGCAGCTCGGCCAGATGTTTTCTTTGTCGGTAAAGACGGCACAATGCGTTCCAACCGCGCCATGGGTCAAGTAGCTGGACAGTACGCTTTGGATATGTTTGTCGGCTCGACCTTGCAGATCGATCAATTCGGTCATTCTTCGACCGTTACTAATGGACGATTATCAGGTTTCGGCGGTGCGCCTAATATGGGCAGCAACCCGACTGGCCGTCGTCATTCAACTCCTGCATGGCAAAGTCTCAGACCAAAGAATGATCCGCTGGGCAAGGGCCAGAAGTTGGTTGTTCAAATGGTTGAAACATTTGGGGCAAATAAAAAGCCGACATTTGTCGATCATTTAGATGCTGAACAAGTACAAAAACAGGCTAAGTTAAAGAACGTTCCTGTCATGATTTATTCGGAAGATACGACACATATTGTCACCGAAGAAGGGATTGCTTATTTGTACAAGACTGACAGCATGGATGAACGCAAAAAAGCTATCGAAGCTATTGCTGGTGTGACGCCACTTGGATTGAGGAGCGACGGTGATTCTTTAAGCGATTTGAGGAACCGTGGTATTGTTGCTTTGCCTGAGGATCTGGGTGTAAAGAGAGGTCAAGCTAAGAGATCATTGTTGGCTGCCCAAACGATGGATGACATAGTTGAGTGGTCAGGCGGTTTATATAACCCGCCGGCAAAATTTAGAAGTTGGTCATAAAAAGTAATTTAAGACTAAAACTATCCTAAAACAGAAATCAAAAAGAACGCTTTTTGAGCTTAATATTATTGTGGGATGGCCTAGTATAATAATTACTCACGTCTAAAAAACTGTTTAAGTATCTGTTTGTGAGAAGTTTATTCTGGCAAAAATATAGGGAGTGAAAAATAAATGGAAAAATTGTCTTTTGAATTTGAAGCATCGAATCCAATTAAAAAGCCGGTGCATGTTGGTGTTGTTGCTTCAGGTGACCTTGAAGTTATTTTGAAACCGACTCAAGGCACAAAAGCAACTTTAAAAATTGTTACAGGTAGTGATGGATTTAAAGAAATTTGGAAAAATGTATTAACACGTTTCTTTGATCGTTATTCTTTGTTGGCAGATTTTGAGATCAATGATTTTGGTGCCACACCTGGAGTAGTTAATCTACGTTTGACTCAAGCAATGGAGGTGCTAAATCATGAATAATAGTTTTGTTGAGCTTAATGGTCGTGAGCGTGCTGAAGCTTTATTAGACCCACATACCGGTCGTGAATTAGTTGGACCATTTGATGATATGATCTCACCACATTTGGAGCCTCAAGGGATCGTGCCTGAAAGTGACGATGGTGTGATCGTGATGAAGGGTCAGATAAATGGCAAGGATGCTGTTGTGATCTCAATTGAAGGAGCTTTTCAAGGCGGCGGGATCGGCGAAGTCAGTGGTGCTAAGATCGTAGCTGCTTTAGAAAAAGCGTTGGAAGATAATAAACAAGGCAAAAAGATTTATCCGGTCTTTATCCTTGATACCGGCGGAGTTCGTTTGCAAGAGGCTAATTACGGGTTGCTATCTATCTCTGAAATGCAAAATGTGATAATTGCCTTAAAGAAGTATGTTCCAGTGATCGGATTAGTACCAGGCCGGGTTGGTTCTTTTGGGGGGATGTCCATTACAGGAGCTATTTTGTCATACTTGATCACAACGCAAAAAGCCAGGATTGCTCTGAACGGACCGGAAGTTATCGAACAAGAAGCTGGTGTTCGCGAATTTGATTCCAGCGACAAAAATCTGATATGGAATACATTGGGGACCAAACAACGTGTAGCTACCGGTTTAGCGGATGAGGTTAGTGGAGATTCAGTCGATGCAATTCGTAATGCCGTTTTCAATGCGATAATTGGAGAAAAGGATGCACATCGAACTGAACATGTTGACTTTTACCTGTCGGTGCTTGATCAGTTAGATCTTTCAGCTGAGGCAACTCCTGATAGTTATCGTAAACTGTATGAGTGTGTAATTGCCAAGAAACATTCTCTGTCTGAGGCAACAGAAGGCAAGAGGACCAGCGAAAATGATCAAAGCCGAGGTCGTTTGTGGTTTGAAAGCTTGACAGGGATCAAGAACGCGACAAGTGATGTGCCGACAGTGTTGCATGCCACGGTTAATGGTATTGAATATACTGCAATTGTCCCTGATGAAAACAACAGCTTCCCCCGCGTCCGCCACGGAGAGGTTGGATTAGAAGAGGGATTTTCCATGGCTAACGTTATCAATCAGGTAGTGAAAGAAGACAAAGACAAAAATGTCAAGCGTCCAATCGTCGCTGTGGTCGATGTTCCAAGTCAAGCTTATGGATATAAGGAAGAGCTGGTCGGCATTCACGTTGCTCTGGCTTCCAGCGCAGCTGCCTACGCCAAAGCACGGCAAGCAGGACATCCTGTCATTGGCTTTATTCCTGGAGATGCTCTTTCAGGCGGTTTCTTGGCTCACGGCTTGCAATCCAATCGTTTGATCGCTTTAGACGATGGTTCGATCACGATCCAGGCTATGTCTAAGGAAAGTGCCGCTCGGATCACATTGAGAACGGTCGATGAACTTGAAGAAGCCACGAAGAATGTGCCGGCAATGGCTTATGATGTGGATAATTACAATAAGTTAGGTGCTTTATACAAATTACTTCCTGGAATTGAGTCTTGGAAGCCAACAGCTACTGGAGTCAAAACGGTCATTGACACGATCGAAGCTGCAATCAATAGTGCGCGAGAGGGCGAAAATAATATGCATTTTCGTTATGAAACACCGATCGCCAAGGAAAGTGGACGGAAAGCCACGATTACGATGCGTCAAGCAATAGCACAGCAATGGGACAAATAAACTTGTGGCCACATGATTTGATCACATTTCCAGACTTGAATATGTTTCAATGTCAAGGAAATTTTCCTTCGTGGGCGATTGAAGCATTGGCTAAAACGCACACAGTCGTCGTTCGGCGAGGACTGCAAGTTCAGGGAATGATTCCGGCTGGAATACGGGGATATGAACGAGCTCACCGGTTGGGAGGCTTTTTGAAAGTGCAAGACGCTGCTACTTTTGAAGTTACCACACCTTATAAATTAGTGGAAGAACGGATTTGGCAACAGTTGGAGAAACAGCGACTGCAGTTACCTGCACTTCATGCGCTTGATCAAATTAGTCAAGAATTACATGGTTATCAGTGGGGAGTCGGTGGTAGCAGTGGCTATGAGCTGACAACTGGTTTTCCAACTGTAAAATCCAGCAGTGATTTGGACTTGATATTAAAAAATTGTTCTAAGATGACGAGCAGAGAAGCGCAAAGTTTGCTACGAAAAATCAATTCTCATGGAGTACATGCTGACATTCAAATCGTTCAAGGACAAGATGGATTTTCGCTGGAAGAATATGCTAATGCACGTGCGCGATCCATTTTGATCAAAACTGCTGGAGGACCGATTTTAAGTCAGACTCCATTTGACCAGCTAGGTCGGAGTTGATTTGAGGCAATAACTAAAATAAGCCCTACTGAGAATTGAAACAATAGATTCTCAGCAGGGCGTTTTTGTTGCAAAGTAGGCCCAAGGTACCGTACCCCCACGTATTTTTATTTGTGATGCAAACTAGACAAAGGTTTGAGTTATATTCAACTCAATCGAAGATCGTTTCGACTAGAAGCAGATTAAATTTATGTATGTAAGATTATTTTTATTGAGTCAGCCACTGCCTGCAGTGTTTTTATAGCTGATCCCAAGCAAATCAGTAAAAATCTCCACTAAGAACTATTGAATTTTTTTAAGAATTAAATATACAAAAAACTCCTCCGAAAAAATCAGGAGAATTTTTTTCGGAGGAATATTCAGTTTGCAGCAATCTTAGATCTGATGATAAAGTTCTTGATCTTGATCCAAATTATATGGAACAATACGGCGGATAGAAATGATAGGCACCAGGTCAGTAAATAGATCACTAAGATCGAAAGTGCTGGATGGGCTGTTTTAGCCATTGATCCACCAAATAAGCGCCAAATTACTTGCAACCAAAAAACATTTGAGAGATATGCCCGATATGCATAAGTTGCTAAAAAGTGAAAAGTAGTCAACACTGGCGAATTATCTCGAATGTTTTTGAAGGCTAGCGAGGCAATCAGCGCAATCACCACTAAACAATAAAGTGTCATAGAAATCTTATAATAAGGTGCGTTCGTTAATAATACAGGAAAACCAAAGCTAAATAACTCTTTGTTCGTCCAAATAACTATGACGATATAGGCCATTACAAATAAAAACCATGTCTTTTTAAGAAAATCTTCGGCAGTTTTATGAAATTTCCAAGTTAAAACACCTAAAACCCCATAAATGAAAAAACTTACAAAGATCCGGTCAAGTAAGTACCAAGTGGTCATATGTGGACCGTGAAAGATTTGTTTCTCATAGAATGCAATCCAAGCAAAGAAAAGTGCTAAGCTTATGATCAATGCGCCCCATGCATGATTTCTGCTGTTATTGACGTAATTAGCTAAGATCCAAAAAATAGGCATTAATATAATGAACTGCAGCATCATTGTGTTGTACCACAAATGCGGCGCGGCATTGCCGTTGATAAATTGCCACAAAAATGTACCAACATCGTGAAATTTCGTAACTTGTTGGACGTTTGGAAAAATCAGCAAGTAAGCTAATGTCCACCAAATAGTCGGCACAAACAACGCTGCCCATTGGTTGCGCATATAGTTGGGATAATCTTTCAAAGTACTATCTGGGTTACTTCGAATTGTAGAAAACAGGATCCCAAAAATAAACGCTGGTGCCGTGAATTTGACAAGATTATAAGCAATGCCAACACCCATTTGTTGGAAGTGTGTCAAACCGGTAGAAAGTACTAAAGATAAAACAGATTGTAGTATGACAGCTGTACAGGCAAAAGTTTTCATGTAATCGCCCACATCAGCATTGGTGCGTTCGTTCATGAGTTATATCCCCTCCCTTTATTATTTTGATCAGTAGGAAATAAATATGACCCTACACCTATAATCAGTATAAGGGAGTTCGAACCAACTAAAAATTATCAAAATAGAATTACATATAACGTATTGGTTATTTATCATACTTGTTTAAATTGCAATTAGATATACATATAATACAGGGCAGACAGTAGATTAAAGGAGTAAAGGATGAGACTTCAAATTTATGTGTAGAGAGGGCTCACGTCTATGTTTGCGTTTTCTCGCTAGAAAGGACCAACGTTATTTTTAGTGGGAAAAAGTAAAAGCAAAAATTGCTTCATTTTAACAATTACTTCTTCTTTAGCAGTCGTTTCTTTATTTTTAAGCCACCACAGTGCGGTTTGTCTGAACGTTCCAAGTAAAACTTGATAGGTAAAGACGGGTCTTGAAGCAGAGTAGAATTTTGCTTTGAAAAGTGATTTAGCCGTCTTTTGATTTACATTTCAAGATAGTTGTTGGCAATCTCAAAGCGGAATTCGTCAATAGATCGTATTTTAAAATGGAGTAAGATTTTTTGATAACTCTCAATAAGTTGAAGTACTTTTTCGAAACAAGTCAAAAAGTAGTCCAGTAGTGTTTCAGTATCAGTATCAGTCTCGATCGCTTGAAAAGTGTCTTTTTGGATCGTGTGGATCACAAATTTAACGAAGTCGTATTTATCATTAAAGTGTTTATAAAAAGTCGGTTGTCTTATATGCAAGTTCCACTGTGATCTTTTGCAAGAAGAGTCTGCCACTATAATTCCTTTGCTTAAGTGGTCAGTCCCGTTAAACAGATATTAATTTTATATAGAAAAGAGTAGTGCTGGACATTTTATACTTCCAACACTACTCTTTTAACTTATTTAGTTTCGTTTTTATCTAATAATTCTAGAGCTTTTTCGATAGTTTCTGACTGCGAAAGGTTTAAACGGCGTGAAAGATTCAGTAGTAATTTACGGGTATCTTGTGACGTGTTGACATGGATCGATTGCTCACGTTCTTTTTCGTCTGCCATATAATATTCCTCCTAAGATATATTCTTGTTGCATTACTAAAGTGTACTTAAGTTTTTACAAAATGACCTAAAATATTTGAAACTAAATATCATCTCTCAGTTCGTGTTTTACACCATTTTGATAGTTAACTCAAGGGTTATCTATTTTTTCAAAGCAATTTTTGTGCTATATTCAAATTGAGGACTATTATGATAGTTAATAGATCGTAATAATTTGGCAGTTTCACTTTATTGGAGGAATTAAGACATGATCAACATTGCGTCAACGACTGACAGTGGGTTTGCCGATAATTTACTAACATTTTACGTTTCTATTTTGGAGCATAATTTGGATGAACCATTTCATTTCTATATTATCGATGATAAGTTAAGTAAGGCTGACCGTCAGTATTTAAGTCAACTTAAGGACATTTATGGTAATTGTAGAGAGATCACATTTTTAGAAGGGAATTTTGACTATTATAAGGAAGCCAACACTGATTCACCAGACTCGGCGATCAAGGAAAATACTTACTACCGCTTGGAACTTCCAGAATTAGTCGATTGTGATCGCATCTTATATCTGGATAGTGACATGATCTGTACCGGCAATATTTCAGAACTGTGGAATGAAGATCTGGAAGGAAACGTGATCGGTGCTGTGGAAGATCAGGGCTATGTCGACCGTTTAGAAGAAATGAACGTTCCGCATACCAAAAATATTTATTTTAACGGCGGCTTACTATTATTCGATACTAAAAAGTGGCGTCAGGAAAATATTACTGAAAAAGTGCGGCAATACATCGTCGACCACCCAGATAACCTGATCTATCAGGACCAAGATGCTTTAAATGCGGTTTTGGTCGGCAAGTGGAAAGTCTTACATCCGAGATACAATGTCCAGTCTAAACTGGCACGCCACGATTTAGCTAATCCAGATCCAAAGGCCGAAGAATTGGCACTTGATGCACGGCGCGATCCTTTATTGATCCATTTTTCTGGCTGGAGTAAGCCCTGGGTCCACGTTGGTAAGTGGGTCCATCCTTGGAGAGATGAATTTTACCGCTATAAATTTATTTCTACACAGCGGTTACGAGAACATGCTGAAGCTTTACAAAGCGAAAATAAATAATTAAAAATCAAGGTCTGCTGCTTTGAATAAATTTTAAAGTAGCGGATCTTTTATTGTGAAAAGGCTGTCATTTGATTACAAATGCGGTATCATTGGGATGAAAGACAAGCTTTATCTAAGAGGAGGTAATTTTTAATGAAATATACTTTAGCGGACTTTAGCCAAATGATCGACCACACTAATTTACATGCAGATGCTTCTTTTGGTGATATGGTCAAGCTTTGTAACGAAGCGCAGCAATATCATTTTAAGATGGTAGCGATCAATCAGACCCAAACAGCAACTTGCGCCAAATTACTGAAGGACAGCGATGTTCATACAGGAGCTGCGATCAGTTTTCCATTAGGGCAGACAACCTTACGAGCTAAATCGTTTGAGGTACATGATGCTATCGACAAAGGTGCTGATGAGATCGACTATGTTGTTAATTTAACAGCAGTTAAAAACGGGGATTTTGATTACGTTAAAAATGAAATGCAGACGCTTGTCCAGCTTTGTCATGATAAAAATGTTTTGTGTAAGGTCATTTTCGAAAATTGTTACCTAACTAAAGATGAGATCAAAAAACTGGCTACGACCGCTAAGGACGTTAAGCCTGACTTTATCAAAACGTCTACTGGTTTTGGGGCAGGCGGGGCAAAAGTCGAAGATGTCAAACTAATGAAAGAAACGGTCGGAGACGAGGTCATGGTCAAAGCCGCCGGCGGGATCCGGAATACGGATGATTTCTTGGCAATGATCGAAGCAGGCGCCGACCGGATCGGAACTAGTTCTGGTGTCAAAATTATAGATACTTTGAATGAACGTTTTTCTAAAGATCGCATCGATTCGATCGAATTGAGAGCTGGTGAAAAAGAAGCACCTAAAGTCGATGTTGGACATCCTGATAGTCATGAAACAGAAGGTGAATATGACTTGTGGTCTGACCTTTACGAATAAGGATCATTGATTTTCAGAGCACTGTTGGTCGATAGCTGACAGTGCTTTTTGCATTAAGCATACATACATTTTGGACGATCATTTTCTTGGTCACTTTTGTTTGAAACCGTTTGCTTTTGGTGGTATTCTAAAAGTGATAAGGTTCACAAAGAAAGGAGAGGTTTAGTAATGCAAAAAGGTAGTTGGGTCAAAGCAGTTGTTGCCGGTGCGGCACTTTGTTTAGGTGTAGCTGGGATGGGATCGTTGTCTGGTGCCGATAAAGTTTCGGCAGATAAGGTCGAGAATGGTCAGGTCAATAAGTTTGATAAGTACAAGGGTCATCAAATATATGAATACACGATCGAAAACAAGAACGGATTGAAAGTTTCCGTTTTAAGTCAGGGTGGTACTTTGCATGGGATCTATGTGCCTAAGGGACCTAAAGACAAACGCAATATTATTATGTCTTTCAAGCATACTAAGCAATATTATGATAAGAACGGCAAATCACTATATGTTGGGCAACAGGTCGGCCCAGTCGGTAATCGGATCCGTAATGGTAAATTTAAGATCGATGGTAAGAAATATTCGGTCCCGACTAATGAAAAAGGCAACACGTTACATGGTGGTCCTCATGGTTATAACTCGGTCCGTTGGAAGGGAGAGACCGGAACATATAAGGGTAACCCGGCAATTACTTTACGTCATACATTTAAGTCTAAGTACACAGGTTTTCCAGGTAATGTAAAAGCGACTACCAGATATGTGGTCACTGATGATAACAAAGTCCAAGTTTTGATGAGTGCTAAGACCGACAAGGACACTATCTTTGACCCGACGATCCATGCTTACTTTAACTTGGGCCAAGAAAAGACTATTAATAATCAAGTCTTAACGATCAATGCTCCACAACGTTTGGATCTAAATAAAGAAAAGATCCCAACTGGTAAATTCATCAACAACATTGGTAAATATGATTTCACCAAGGAGAAGCCATTAAAAGACCACTTAGATAAAATGAAGAAAACTAAAGAGGGCGGTTTTGATACGATGTTTAGTGTTGAACCTGATAAGAACCAGCAGATCGCCAAATTATCAGATCCCAAGACGGATCGTTCGGTCACTTTCCACTCAGAACGTAATGGCTTGGTTGTCTTCAGTGGTCAGTCATTTAATAAGAAGATCTCATTTGAATCAGGCAAAGGTCACAAATATGGTGCGATCGCACTTGAACCGCAGATGCTGCCAGATACGGCTAACCATCCAAGCTTTGGCGATGTTTCGTTGAAAGCCGGTCAAACTAAAACTAAGGCGATCACCTATCAAATTGATTACTAGGGGACCAACATTAAAAAGCTGCTTACTTTTGTAGGCGGCTTTTTTGTGTCTTGAAAAACAGTTATCTTGATAAATGAAATATTGTTTTACAATAGGAACGTTTGTTCGTATAATAAATATGAGGTGATAAACATGACATATAAAAAGCAATTAAAATATAACCCAGACGATTTTAATGAAGCAGAACTGCAGCATTTTTTTGATTACGAATATCAGGATCGGGGAATGTTGAAATGGCAGGGGTTCTTTTTATCAGATCATACTAGTGCTTTGAACAAGGAAAGTGAAGAAAAAAAGCCGCTAGGGCGTCCTAAACAAAGCGAGACCGAAATTTCCGAGCACTTAATACAAGCCTGGCAAAGTAAACGGCAAGTAACGATCCAGTTGGAAGAAGTAGATGATGATCAAGTCCCTCAAGAAGTGAGTGGAAAAATTGCAGGCTATCACGAAAATGAGATCGTAGTTCAGTCGTTAGACTCAGAAAAAAATGTCATGGTATTACTGGATTCAGTGCGTAATATAAGGGATGGGAAATAAGGTAGACCAATTTCTGTAAAAAGAAAGCGCAAATTCCGTGTTATCGTTTGCGCGAAAAGCAAACTAATACTACAATATTATTGTTTGATTATGTTGTTGACGGAATGCAGAAGATTTTCAGCAAATAATATACCGCTAGCTCGAATCATTGAATATAAAATATACCAATTTGATAGTGACCTATTATTTTTCTTTGCAGATCGTCGGGTAAGCTTTCATTTTATAGAAAAGAGGAGTTTCTATGTCCGAAAACAATGGTTCTGGACCCAATTTCGTTGAGAAACATCTGATGCCGCTGGCTGTCAAGTTAAGTCGCTTTAGACCATTGATCGCTATTCGTGATGGGATCGCGATCGCTATGCCATTGATCATTATTGGTTCTGTTTTCATGATATTGGGCAGTTTTCCGATCGAAGCCTGGACCACTTGGCTAGCGGCAACATCGCTTAAAGGAGTGTCTTTAGCAGACATTTTCGCTAAGATCACTAACGGTTCTTTTGGGATCATGGAGCTAGTAGGCTGTTTCGGGATCGCTTCAAGTTACGCAGAGCAATTCAAAACAGACGGAAAGTCTGCCGGAGTGATCGCGATCGCCTCGTATTTTGTAGTGACCCCAAGTATTATGACAGGGGATAAGGTCCCGTTAGAAGGAATGCCCTATGGTTATTTAGGAAGCAGTGGACTATTTATCGCGATCATTATCGGATTGATAACTGGTGGGGTCTTCCAATGGTTCATCAATCGTGACATTCGGATCAAAATGCCAGATACTGTTCCACCTGCTGTTTCGGATAGTTTTAGTGCGTTGATCCCTGGCGCAGTTATTATTGGGTTATTTGGGATAATTTATGCATTATTTGTTTGGACCGGCTGGGGCAATGTCCACGATATCATGATGAAATTACTATCTAAGCCGCTCGGGTTACTAGGTGATACTTTGATAGGAACGATCATTGCGATCGCTTTGAATAGTCTCTTTTGGTTCGTCGGGATCCACGGTGCGAATGTTATCAACAATATCATTTCGCCAATTTGGCTCATAAATACAGGTGCCAATAAGCAGTTAGCAGCAGCTGGTAACCTTGATCTAGCTCACCATGGGCACATTATCACTCAGCCATTCATGGATAATTTTGTTTTCATGGGTGGAGGGGGAGCCACTTTAGGATTGGTCCTTTCGATGGGGATCTTAGTAGTGTTACGGCGTTCCAGCAAGCAAATTAAAACGTTGACGCCGCTGACGTTGACACCTGGACTATTTAATATTAATGAACCGACCATGTTTGGGTTGCCGATCGTTTTAAATATGAATATTGTGATCCCGTTTGTACTTGCACCTGTCCTCAATGTGATCACAACTTATGTTGCCATGAGTTTGGAATGGGTCCCCCTATGTACAGGAGCGGTTATCCCGTGGACGATGCCGCCGGTTATTTCTGGTTTCTTAGCCACGAACAGTTTGAATGGCTCAATTTTACAGATCGTTAATATTGTGTTGGATATTTTAGTATACTTTCCGTTTCTTTTGTCGTTGAACAAGCAATATGTACTGGAAGAGAAAGGTCAATTGGATGAAGCCGAATAGTTAAAAGAAAGGGAGAAAATGATGGTCAAAAGGTTACTTAGTGCAGATACTAGCGAAGTTTTAGCAATGAATGGTTCACAGCTCAAGCAAAGCATTAAGGCAAGCGAGGGACGCGTGATAGTTAGTGAAAATGTTGTGGTCCATGAAGCTTTTGATGGCTTGACTACCTCCGAATTGGCAGCAGCGTTTGGAGCTGACCTGATCTTACTGAATGCCTTCGACGTTTTTGAGCCGCTTGTTTTAGGTCTGTATCCTGGGGAAGATACTTTAGGACAAGCAAAGCCGCGCCATGATGGTGGAATTATTCATCGCCTGCAAAAGCTCGTCGGCCGCCCGGTCGGGGTAAATTTAGAGCCGGTCGATCCCCAAGCAGCCATGGCTGAGGATCGCTTAGAAATTCCGGCAGGACGCCAAGCCAGTGAAAAGACGTTGCAAGAAGCTGAAAAATTAGGTTTTAATTTCATTGTATTAACTGGAAATCCCGGCACAGGCGTGACTAACAAGCAAATTGCAACTAATATTCAGGTTGCTAAAAATAACTTTAGTGGATTAGTGATCGCTGGTAAGATGCATGGAGCTGGTGTTGAGGAAGCTTTTGTTAGTGTTGATGCGGTTCAAGATTTCTTACAGGCGGGGGCTGACGTAATATTAGTTCCTGCAGTAGGGACGGTACCCGGTCTGGATGAAAAGCAGCTGACAGAAATAGTGCATCTTGCTCATGGAGCAGGAGCGCTGGTAATGAGCACGATCGGCACTAGTCAGGAAGGTTCTGGAGCTAGTTATCTTGAAAACATTGCGATCAGAAATAAAATATGCGGCGTTGATATGCAACATATCGGTGATGCTGCTTGGGGGATCCAATCTCCATTTGAAAATATTTATCCTTTGAGTAAAGCACTCCGTGGTGAACGACACACGATCCAAAGAATGGCACGCTCGATCAATAGATAGGATCGCGAAACGAATAGCCTAAAAATGTACAGGTCAAATTTGGCCTGTTTTTTAAATTAAAAAATAGAATTTGCCTTTTTTGGCGTATATATATGTAGGACTTGTGGACAGTCTGAAAATAAAGACAAATGAGGTAAAAAGTATGCAGAAATTCGTATCATTGACAATAGCGATATTGCTCAGCTGCAGTCTGTTGACAGCATGTGGGTCCAAGCAAGAAGAAAGTTCATTCGCTAGCGGCTCGAAAACCGAAAAAGTGTCGGGCCATAAGACGACTGATAAGGAGAAAGGAATGCAACAGAAGTCTAAAAAGGTACATAAAAAAAGTACAACTAATAAACAACAACTTGAAATCAACTATGAGAACTACAAGCTAAAGGGACAAAAAGACTATGCAGCTGACTTTACAGACAAAAGTTGGGCCGGTACTAAAGTTGTGATCGACAAGGTGCAGATCGCTCAAGTCGAGAGCCAAGAATACGATTCGGCTAATGACGGAAAATTTGACGTTAACGGTTTTGCACGTCTACACATGCAAGTGACTCCGAGTCGTGATATTAACTTCTATCCGACCCAAGGAACGGCAATTTATAATGACGGTCAGCAACAAGAAGCAACAGGTAACGAAAGTTGGGATGGGGAGATCGCCAAGGGTGCCACGAAGGATGGCTGGATCTCTTTTCCGATCAAAGAGCTGAATGATCCTACAGCTCTGACCAGTCTCAGATTAAAGTTCACTGCGGACTATGACACAGATGATTACGATGATGACGGGGCCTATCAGGATTACGATCTGACGTTAGAGTTGAAGTAGCAATAAAAATGGGCTGCAAGAGCACCTTACGATCTCTGCAGTCCATTCTTGTTTCATATTTTTGGCGCAAAAGAAATTATTTATTGAACTCTACCATTGAGTCTTCATAGATATGAATAGCATCCCTTTCAGTCACGGGAACATAAGCATCGGTTGCGAGCTTACCACTAGCGACTGCTGCTTTGGCCATTTGGTCAAATTTACTATCGTCAGTAATACCAACATCTGGCAAAGTCATTTCTGAATTAAGCGACTTGAGCCAGTCATGTGTCCGGCGAATTGAATTTTCCGCTAATTCCATATCGTCATAGCCGTATTGATCCCAAACGGCTCTAGCAAAACGTGCAAATAACGGTTTGGTATTGGAATTTAAGGCAAATTGCATCCAGCGCGGTGTTAAAATGGCTAAGCCAATTCCGTGGGTAATGTCATAATGAGCAGACAATTCATGTTCAAGCGGGTGAACAGTCCAGCTATTGATCGTGCCAGTGCCAACGATCCCATTTAAAGCCATCGTTGCGGCCCACATTAAGTTTGCCCGTGCATCGTAATTTTCCGGTTCATTGACTGCGATCGGTGCCCAGTGGATCACCGTGCGCATTAAGCCTTCGATCAAGCCTTTAGAAACATCGTTGTTAGTATTATTGTCGAAATATTGTTCACATAGATGACTGAAAATATCACTGGCACCAGCCGCAGTTTGGCGTGGGGGAACAGTGTAAGTTAAAGTTGGGTCTAAAAAGGAAACAGCCGGTGAATTAGGACCGCCGGTACCCTTTTTCTGTGGTATCTCAGGGTTTGAGATCACAGAACCAAAGTTCATCTCTGAACCAGTTGCTGACAACGTTAAAATATCAACTAATGGAAGTTGGTCAATTTTAAAACGCTTAGCTGGATCAGTGACCAGATCCCAAGGATCACCATCGTAGTAGGCAGCGGACCCAATAACTTTAGCGGCGTCGATCACAGAACCGCCGCCGACTGCTAAGATCACATCGATCTTGTTTTCTTGGGCGAGCTTTTGTCCTTGACGGATCGAGTCGATCTTGGGATTAGGTGCGATCCCAGAAAGTTCAGTAACATTAAGATCTTTGATCAGCCCTAAAACACGTTCATACAAACCGCTATTCTTGATCGAATGTCCTCCATACACTAATAGGACATTTCTTCCATAGCGACTGAGAACATCATGAAGTTCGGCATCGATATGGTCATTGCCGAAACGAATATCGGTGGTATTTTTAAAAGTGAAATCTAACACGTAAATCTCCTCCTTATATTAAATGAGGTGCTATTTAACGCTCGCTAAAATACATAACAATTATAGGCAATCTTTGCTTGATATTTCAAGACATTTGCCAAATTGTCGACAATTTAATGTGCTGGTCGTTGTTAAGTGACGTTAGTTATTGTAACATCAAGGTGACTAAAGAAATTAAGGGGAATTTTTTAATGAAGGCTTTTATTTTTGATATGGACGGAGTGCTGGTCGACAGCGAAAGATATTATTATAGCTTAAAGCTTGAGTTTTTAGAGAAAATGGGGGAAAAGCCTGGGACCTCGAGCGTGACAGATATTGTTGGGCTTTCTGCTGATAATAGCTGGAAAAAGCTGGTGCCTGCTGATGAAAAGCGCGAAAGATTACATGCTTTATTTGAAGAGTATCGCAACCATCATTTGATCGATTATGCTAAATATTTAAACGCAGATGTGCCAGAATTTTTGGCTGATATTAAAAACGATGGGCAGACGATCGCCTTGGCATCTGCCGGCTATATTTCTGGCATTGAAAATATGATCAAGGAATGCGATCTTGAACAGTATTTCACCTCAGTCCTCAGCGGTGAGCATGTGGTCAATAATAAACCAGCACCTGATATTTATGTGCAAAGTGTGCAAAAATTAGGGTTAAAGCCTACTGAATGTGTGGCAGTTGAAGATAGTGCAGTGGGGATCCAAGCAGCCAAAAGCGCTGGGTTGGAAACATGGGCAGTCAAGTATCCATACTATAAGTTGGATCAGCATCAAGCGGACCACATTTTTGCCGGTTTTGGTCAAATGCGAAAATATTACCAACAAGAGTATGCCGGTAAGTAATTATGATAAGAATTAACTGTTGTGAGTGCAGCTTTTCGGATTTTTGTTCGGTTTTACCACAGAAGTGAACTTGACTTATTAGTTGATTCAGTTAAAATATATCTTTATTAGAAGAAAAACGTTGAACGAATGAGTAGGTCGTGTGAGAGTCCAGAAAGACGGCGGTTGCTGTGAGCCGTTCTTTTAGCTGCTGAATATGGTTCGGGAGTTTTACTAGTCAAGCAAAAGTTAGACTAAGATGGTCGGTCCATTATCCCAACAGTTTATACTGAGTGAGGAAGTAGGCGCGAGTCTGCTTTGAAGCAGAGTGGTAACACGGTCATACGTCTCTGCAACACTGCAGCAAAGGATCCAATTTGTCGAAGGGCAGATTGGATTTTTTAGTTTACAGGGCTTAGCATTCATCGAAGTTTTTTTCTATAGATACGTGCATTTATATTTAGTATAGATAGTTTGAAAATAGAGGCTATTTCTTACCTGCTGGCGAACAATAACTGGTACGATAAGAGCGTGATAGTCTTGTTGTTTTCATCATTCGTGGAAAGAAGGAGTTATGTATGGCAGATAAAAAGGGTTCTAAGGGACTTTCAGTACAGGCGGTTGTTGCTACCGGGATCGGGATCGCGATCGTTTTTGTTTTAAAGAGGTTTTTGCCGATCCCAACTGGTGTTCCTAACACTACGATCGATCTGGGGGAAGCTTTTTTAAGTTTTCTTGGCGCATTATTTGGCCCAGCGGTTGGCGGTTTGACGGCATTTTTTGCCCATCTTTTTACTGACTTAACTTGGGGAGATCCTTGGTGGTCATGGATCATTGCTGATGCTTTATTTGGGATCATGATCGGTTATTCGCGAAATTTTCTCAAGATCAAGCAAGAACCGCTGACGACAGGTAAGCTGGTTAAATTTAATGTCTTGCAAATAGTAGCTAATATCGTATGTTGGGGTGTGATCGCACCCTTAGGTGATATCTTGATTTATTCACAGCCGGCAGGAAAGGTCTTTTTACAGGGGGTTGTAGCCACCCTGACAAATGCAATTGCAATTGGGGTCGTAGCGACCTTATTGTTGATCGCATATGGCAAAACACAGACTCAAAATAAGAAATTAACGAAGGAATAATTTATGGCGACAACACCGATCATCTCATTAAAAAATGTTACTTTTCAGTATCAAAATCAATCAGAACCGACTCTAAAGGGAATCGACTTGGAAATTCGGTCGGGAGAAAAGGTCCTTATAACTGGCCCTTCTGGTTCTGGCAAATCCACCTTGGGCAACTTGTTAAACGGTGTGATCCCAGAAGAATTTACGGGTGACCTGTCTGGACAGATCAAAATTGATGGTAAAGAGCTGGCGGACCTTGACTTAACGGCACTTTCATTTGAAGTTGGCACTGTTTTGCAAGATCCTGATTCACAATTTGTAGCCTTAACTGTCGCCGAAGATATTGCTTTTGCCTTAGAAAATGATGGTCGCACGGTTGAAGATTTGCACCAGCGTGTTTCACAATGGGCTGAGATCTTACAAATGCCCGAACTTTTAAGACAAAAACCGCAAGAATTGTCTGGTGGTCAAAAGCAGCGAGTTGCTTTGGCCGGAGTGTTGATCGATGATGAGCCGATCTTGCTTTTAGATGAACCGTTGGCTAACTTGGATCCCGCTGCAGGTAAAACTTCCATGGAATTATTGGATCGTTTGGCACAAGAACGCGGCTTGACAGTGGTCGTGATCGACCACCGGATCGAAGAGGCTTTGCAAGTCCCATTCGATCGAATCGTAGTTTTAAAAGAAGGGCAGATCGTTGCCAATGATCGGCCAACTGCTGTGTTGCAAAGTGACGCCTTACTTTCAAACGGGTTAAGAGAACCGCTTTATGTGACAGCACTTAAGGATGCTGGTGTGGATGTGAGCCAGATAGAACGTTTAGATGATCTATCTGCTGTTCAGCTGAGCCCAGCGGAACAGATGAAATTGGTCTCTTGGCAACAACAACTCCCGGCTAACGGTGACCAGGTACAACCAAAACCGCTTTTGTCTGGAACAGGGATCACTTTCGGTTATCCGGATAAAAAGTTGATTTTTGATAATTTTGATTTTTCAATCAATCAAGGAGAAATGGACGCTTTAGTAGGACAAAATGGAACTGGAAAAACCACCCTGATCAATTTGATCACTGGTTTTTTGAAACCACAGTCTGGCAAACTCATACTAGGGAATGAGTCCTTAGATCCACTGTCTGTTAAAGAGCGTGCTGAAAAGATCGGTTATGTGCTCCAAGATCCTAACCAAATGATCTCCAAAACAATGGTTTTTGATGAGATAGCTTTAGGATTACAGTTAAGGGGGGTCTCGGAAGATGACCAGAACAAACGAGTCGAAAGGATCTTACATGTTACAGGATTGTATCCATTCCGTAATTGGCCGCTGTCTGCCTTGAGTTTTGGACAGAAAAAGCGGGTCACGATCGCTTCTGTGCTGGTACTTGAGCCGCAAGTTTTGATTTTAGACGAACCAACAGCAGGACAGGACTTGGCACATTACGCTAAAATGATGGATTTCTTGCGGGAAATGAATCAAACTTTAGCGGTCACAGTTTTGATGGTGACTCATGACATGAACCTTATGATAAGTTATGCGGACAGAACGTTAGTCTTAGATGAAGGGCGGTTATTAGCGAATGCAGCGCCCGCAGAAGTGTTGACAGATCAAGCTTTGATCACCAAGGCTCATTTGTCACGTTTGAGTTTGCAAGAATTGGCAGCGAAGGCAAAGATCACTGACGCAATTGATTTTGCTGAGAAATTTAGTGTTTATGAAAGGAGGAAACATGATGCAAGCAGAATCTGATATCAAAGAAAGCTCACAGACTAAGCTGCCTTGGATCAGTCGTTTGTCAGGAACGACCAAGATCGTTATCTTGTTAGGACTTTCAGCTATTGGAATGGTCAGCTATGACACAGCTTATTTAATTTTTTTGACAGTTTTTGCTTTTGTTTTCTACTATTCCGCGCATTTGAAATGGCGTAAGATCAAAGGTCTAGTATATGCCATCAGTGCATTCACCTTACTCAATCTGGTCTTAGTCTATGTTTTTAATCCGGCTTATGGAGCAGAGATCTATGGGACCAGCCACGTTCTTTTAGGAAATGGATTTTTTGCATTAACAACTGAGGAACTGTTTTACTTATTTAATATGACTTTGAAATATATATTCATCGTACCGTTGATCTTGGCTTTTTTGTTTACTACAGACCCTTCGGAGCTAGCTGCCGGCATGAACCGACTAAAGATCCCATATAAGATCTGTTATGCGGTCGAGTTGTCATTGCGTTATATTCCAGATTTTACGCGTGATTTTAAGCAGATCAGTTTGGCACAACAAGCGCGTGGCTTAGAGATCTCTAAAAAGGCTAATTTGTGGCAAAGGATCAAAGGCAGTACACAGATCTTGATCCCCCTAGTTTTTTCTTCGCTCGATAGGATAGAAGTGACTACTCGTGCGATGCGTCTGCGGCGTTTTGGCACGCAAAAGAAACGTTCTTGGTACATGTCTCATTCGCTGACGAAGCTTGACCATGTTTTGATCATAGGGACGATCGTTTTGATCATTATAGGCATTCTACTGTTTAAGGTTAATGGCGGTAGATTTTATAATCCATTTGTGTGATTTGAATAGTAGCTCTCAAAACGAAAAATAGTTACAAGGTAAGGGTCAGACAAAAAACTGATCCCCACAATAAAGCCGCAGTGTAATGGAATTTGATATTTTCCATTACACTGCGGCTTTATTATGATCTCTAAGGAGATTTTATGCATGTTACTAGTTTTCTTCCAGTTCCTCTAATGTACATTATTTTACTCCTAACCTCTTTTTTAAAGCTTGCGTCAAAATGTCAGAAAAATTAACATTGTTTTCTTTGGCTTTTTCATTTAAATATCCTGGAATAGTTAAAGTCTTTTTAACAACTTTTTTATCATATTTTCTTTGATATTCAGATATATTCAGCGTAACAAATGTAGGTGTTTCATTTTTTTTAGTTGCAGGTAATATCTCTGTTGCTTTTGGTAATTCATTTTCGAGACTATATGTTCCAATATAATCCTGGGCCATGGATAATGCATCTTTTAAATTTTTGCCTTCGGTGTACCCGTCAAAATCTGGTAGATATACCGTATATGGGTAATTGTCATCTGTGTCTTTGGTTAAAATTACTGGATATACTACTTTTTGATCGATCATATTTTTTCCTCCTAATATATTCTGTCTGCAACGAACAGAGCGGTTATTTTAAATTATGCTTTTTTTTTAAACCTTTTGCTAGTGTTTCTTTAATTTCGGGGTGTCGGGGTAGTTGTTCCTTTTCTTTATCATTAGTCCAAATATCGTGGTTACCACCGTTCATTAATAAATACCACCCATTTTTCTGAAAGAGTTTTTCTAATTTTCGTCGTTGCATACAATCTAACTTCCTTTTTTACTACTCCAATATAGCACGTATTTGCACGTATTTAAACAAAAAGCTAGTTTTGTTTTAGTGCTATTTTCGATAAATATGTCGAAAAGAAATTATTTTTGTTCTTTTTTGTAATAATTGCTCAACATGTATCGAAATTTTGTTATAAAAGAAATAAAGGCGAGATGATTGGTATCAAAAGAATTTTATCTAATGCTGTTAGAAAAATCTTGTCCCAATATTACTAAATGTTACAAAAAGAATGCATTTTTTCAAAAATACACAATTTAGTAAATAATCTGGTATTTTATTGTTACATTGGTTGGCTATACTAAGTGTCGTTGAATGTTACATAGACTTGATAAGCTTTTTAGGAGCTTGTCGCCAAAATAAAAAGTAATTATAGGAGTGTACAACAGACCATGAATAAAAATGTTAAAAATGCTTTACTCTCAGTCACAGCTGCCGCAGGTGTATTCGCTGCAGGCTCAGCTGTTGCTAACGCCGATACAGTTACCGTAAAACCAGGTGACACAGTTTCAGATATTGCTGCTAAAAATCATACGACGATCGCGGCTATCGAAAAAGCTAACAAATTATCTGATGTTGACTTTATCCTTCCTGGCCAAAAACTCGACATCGATGGTGATGGTAATGTTAAAGTAGTTGAACAACCAAAACAGACACAAGCATCTGTTCGGCAAGCTGCTCCAGCACAAGCACCTGCTCAAAAACAACAGGTACAGGCTCAGCCTAAAGCACAGGCACCTGTTCAAAAACAACAAGCACAGGCTCAACCTAAGGCACAGGCACCTGTTCAGAAGCAACAAGTTCAAGCACAGCCAAAGGCTCAAACATCAGCTCCTGTTCAGCAAGCTGCACAGCCACAACAACACAAAGCGCCAGTTCAAACTCATCATAATTCTGGTTCATCTTTATCCAGTTCTGAAGAAGCTGCACGTCAATTTATCGTCGGTAAAGAATCAGGTGGTAATTATAACGCTAAAAACGGCTTGTTCCGTGGTGCTTACCAGCTTTCTGATGATAAATTAGGCGGCGACTATTCTAGAGCTAACCAAGATCGCGTAGCTAACCAATACGTTCATGATCGTTATGGCTCATGGTCCAACGCAAAAACATTCTGGAACGAACATAACTACTATTAAAAAGAAATTTAAATGGCACATGGCTTCCCTTTTGGGGGCCATGTTTTTTTGACCAAAAATTTTCAGTCATCTTTTGTTAGCAAATATTTTTTCAGCTTAATTTTATGAATTCTTCATTGTATAATTGAATTGGTATTAGAGAAAGTCCTAGACTAGTTATCTGGCTTAATTTTTGGGAGGTGGCGGCTCTGGTCAACGCACGCTTGAAACAACAAATAATCGAAGTTAGTCAAAAAATTGGGATCAATAAGATCGGTTTTACCACAGCAGATGATTTTGAGCATTTGCGACCGAGTTTAGTAGCCCAAAAGGCAGCTGGTCATACTTCGGGTTTTGAACATCAAAATTTAGCTGAACGTTTAGATCCTGATTTGATTTTTGATAAACCACGTTCTATCATTGCGATCGCTTTAGCATATCCGACAAGAATGAAAGAACGTCCACCACGGACTAAATATAAAAGAGGTCATTTTGCGCGCGCTTCTTGGGGTGATGATTACCATTCAGTTTTGCGTAAAAAAATGAATACTTTGATCGAGCGCATCAAAGAGTTGGCGGAAACTGAGGTTAATTTTAAACCAATGGTAGATACTGGCGAATTAATTGACGTAGCGGTGGCCCAGCGAGCGGGCTTAGGCTTCATTGGCAAGAATGGTTTGCTGATCACTGAAGAATTTGGTTCTTTTGTCTATTTGGGTGAGATCATTACAGACCTTGAGTTTGAACCAGATGAACCGCTGGGCTCTCAGTGCGGTGATTGTACTCGTTGCATTGATTATTGTCCACCAGATGCGTTGATAGGCGATGGGCGTTTAAATGCGCAACGATGTCTATCTTATCAGACCCAAACAAAAGGAATGATGCCTGAAAAATACCGTCCCATGATACATAATGTTATTTATGGCTGTGATATTTGTCAGTTAGTGTGTCCCTTTAATCGTGGGAAAGATCATCATTTTCACTCGGATATGGAACCCGACCCAGAAAAGGTGTCTCCTGAATTAGTCCCATTGTTGACCATATCTAACCGTCAATTTAAAGAAAATTTTGGACCAATGGCGGGGTCGTGGCGTGGTAAAAAGCCCTTACAGCGCAACGCTTTGATTGCTTTGGCGAATTTAGGCGACCGCAGCGCTTTGCCGCAGATCTTGGAGGTCATTGACAATGACCCACGTCCAATGATCCGCGCGACTGGAGCGTATGCGGTCGGACGGTTGGTTAGAGAATATAATCCCGAGATCATTGATTTTTTACAGGACAAAAATGCGCAAGAAAAGTCTGCAGGACAAGAAGAACAATATTTGTTTGAATATCGAAATGCTATCCAAAAAATTACAGCTCTAAATAAAGGATGAGAGGTTCGGACCTGTGAAAAAGAGAGATTTATTTTTTTGTGATGATACCAGCAGCGATATTTTTAGTTAGTTATGCAAATTCCACTCAGACAGATGAGTCTGCTAATTCGCTCGGGAGTCTCTTATCAGATCAAAAAGAAAAATAGATCAATTGGCAAGAAGAATGTTACCGTAAAAAAGGCGCTGAGAAACAAAAGTTGCATGATAAAGATAGGGTAGTTTTCATCCTTAAAGATATTTCAAAATAAACATAGATAATGAAGGGCTGACACGGGTAATTTGTGGCAGCCTTTTTAGTTCATTTTGATTGAAATATAACTAAATATCGCTTTTAATTAAGGTAAGCTTGTAAGTAAAGAAGGGATGTGCATGAGTGTGATCATGATCGAAGGACCGATAGCTGCTGGTAAAACTAGTTTAACCGAATTATTAAGCAACCGTTTGGAAAGTACGCCGTTTTATGAGCCAGTGTCGGATAATCCGGTGTTGCCGTTGTTTTATGAAGGCAACAAAGCTGTCGCTGCCGGCAAATGGCAAACGAATCCTTATGCGTTTTTATTACAGATCTTCTTTTTAAATCGCCGTTTTAAAATGATAAAGCAAGCTTTTAAAGATGATCATAATGTACTTGATCGTTCGATCTACACCGACCAGCTTTTTTGTAAAATGAATTACGACCGGGGCAATATGACAAAAATTGAATGGGAGACCTATCGTGACTTGTTAGCGAATATGCTGGAAGAATTACCTGATGCAGCTCATAAAAAAGCCCCTGACTTGATGGTCATGATAGATATCTCTTATTCGACGTTGATCAAACGTATCAAAATACGTGGCAGAGAATATGAGTTGCCAGAACAAGATCCTAGCTTAGAAGATTATTACCAAGATCTGTTGCGACGTTACGACACTTTCAACCGACAGTACAAAGAATCACCTTTATTGATACTTGATGGTGACCGTTATGATTTCGTCAATTCAGCCAAGGATAGAGCAGAGATCTTGGAACAGATCTACACAAAAATGTACAATTTAGATAGTTTGACTAAAAATGAGTGGCGACGTTTATTAAAAGAGAAAACTTATTAAACAGTGGCTTTTATTTGAAATAAAGCTTACTTTTTGTTAGAGTTATTAACGATGAAGTGCTTGGAGATCAAGTTTAGGATGCAGATATGCAAACTACAAAGGAGGAGTTTTAAATGGCAGTTAATGTAAAAAAAGCAATTGGAGCTGGGATTGCCGCTGGATTGATCTCTGGTTTGGTTAAAATGGGCTGGGAGAATGTTTTCCCGCCACGGACAGAGGAACGTGACGCTAAAAATCCGCCATACGAAACAATGAAGTTTTTAGGGATCCCCGATAAAGTGATCCACCAAAATTATACATTTTCAGGCCATAAGATCGAATGGCCAGGTTTTGTCATCCATTATGGCTTCTCTGTTTCTTGGGCAGTCCTCTATGAGCTTTTGCGTCACCGGTACCCAGCAATCACTAAGGATCATGGTACTTGGTACGGAATTGGCGTTTGGGCAGCATTTCACTTAGGAGTTATGCCTGCGTTAAATGTAGTTCCGTCTGCTAAGGATCAACCTAAGGATGAGCATTTGTCTGAATTGGTTGGCCATATGGTATGGATGTGGACAAATGATATCGTGGGCGGAAAAGTTTACGATGAATTAAAGGAAAAAGATTAACTTATTCTCAAAGAAACAATCGCTGGTAAGATCCGGGTCGTTAACTGAGCCCGGGTCTTTTTCAGTAAAACTAGGTGGTTTTCAATATGGCTACAAAATGAAAATGCCGCAGCAAAGGAAGGTGTTTCAACTATGAAGGATAAGAACTATGAAACTGGTTGGGTCGAACGGATCAGTTACGGTTTAAGTGACGCAGCCGACAACCTGATCTTTCAAATGATGAGTTCTTATTTGTTGTTTTTCTATACTGATGTATACGGGCTACGAGCTCGAGATGTTGGTATTTTATTTGCGATCGCTCGCTTTATGGATGTTCTGGAGAGTATCATTTTGGGATTAATGATCGATCGGACTCATTCTAAGTATGGGAAGAGCCGGCCGTTTTTCTTGTGGTATACTGTACCGTATGTCGCTGTCGCGGTTCTGACCTTTGTGACACCTGATTTTTCGGGGACTGGAAAATTAGTATGGGCGTATGTTACATACCTTGGGTTAGGGTTCTTGTACACGGCTGTTAACTTACCAGTAACTTCGATCTTACCAACAATGACTGAAAACGACCGCGAGATCACGATCTTAGGGGTAATTCGTCAATTCTTCGGCAGTTTGGTACAGGTGATCGTTGCAACGTTTACTATTCCTTTGGTCAAATTGATCGGCCAAGGCAACCAGCAAAAAGGGTTTTTAGGCACTGTTATTATTTTTGGGATCATTTCGTTAGTTCTGATATTGAATACCTTTATTCATGTGCGTGAACGTTATACTAATGAAGAGATAAACCATCAGCCTTTGGGCAAAGTTTTTAATATGCTGCGGCAAAATCGTCCGTGGATCATTTTATCGCTAGTTGTTTTTCTATACTGGTTATCTACGGCTATCAAGAATCAAACAACGATCTATTATTTCAAGTATGTCTATAATAATGACGATTTAGTTTCTTGGGCCAATAGTTTTATGCTGGCATCGATCATTGGTGTTTTATTGATTTTACGTTTTACCCAAGTTAGAAGTAAGAAGACTACCATGTCGCATGGGATCTTGATTGAACTTTTGGGACAGATCATTATTGGTGTTGGTGCTTATACCAAACTTTTGTCACTCACATTTGCTGGTATCTTCGTTAATTCGATCGGTAACGGGATCGTTATCGGGTTAGTTTCGATCATGATCGCGGATACGATCTCTTATGGGGCTACCATGGGGATTCAAGCTGAAGGGCTTTTGGCTTCGACCAGCGATTGGGGCGTCAACCTAGGGTTAGGTATCGGTGGTTTAGTTACTGCGACAATGTTTGATGCTTCTGGATATGTGGCAAACCAAGCACAAAACGCCGCTACCATTCACATGATCGACCTAAACTTTGTTTGGATACCAATGCTCATCTACGTAATAATGTATTTGGTCTTAAGAAAATATGATGAAAGTGTAATGCAAGCACAAGAATAAAAAACTTGTTGCCAAGGGTCTGGGAGGTGCTTCCAGACTTTTTGTTTCAAAACGATCAACGTAAATGTGTCACGGTCAGATGAAATGGCAGTATCTTTTCAGGCAAACAGTCTGCTTTTAATTTGGTCAAATGTAAGTAATAATGAAAATAATATATTTTAAAATATGAAAAGGAGCACTGACATGTGTACTAGTATTTTGCAAGTCGCTCAAGACGGGAGCCATATGTTTTCAAGGACGATGGACTGGCATGAATTAGAGTCTGGTCCAGTCTTTTCTCCACGAGATTATGAATGGGTCGAAGATTTTGATGGCCGGACTTTGAAAAATAAATACGCTATTATCGGTGTCGGTCGCAATAAGGAAAATGCTATTGATATGAGTGATGGTGTTAACGAATGCGGATTAAGTGTCCAAAAGTTGACTTTCAGAAATGGCACTTATTTGTACGATGAACCGCAACCTGACGCAGAGCAGTTAGCACCTTATGAGGTCCCGTTTTTCATGATGGGAAGGTACAGCTCCGTTGCTGATATTATCGACCATTTAGATGAGCTCAGATTAATGAGCGGGAAAAATGCAGCTGTTAAGTACGGTTATCCAGAATTACACTATGCCGCAACGGATCCAACTGGCCGGATCGTGATCATCGAACCAACTGTCCAACCTATGAATGTGATCGAAAATCCTATCGGAGTAGTGACTAATGCCTTTAATTTTAAACATCAAGTTGAACAACTACAAGATTATATGGCATTGAAACCAGACCTGCAAAAAGATCGCCCTTCTGCCGTCGAACCGCACATTAGCACGGGCAGTTTTGCTGGTAAGAAAGTTCCATCTTCAGCATATACGCCAACCGGGAGATTTATCCGTGCTGCTTATTATAAAGAAAAAACGGACCAACCGGTAAATGAACAAGAATCAATTATCAGCAGTTGGCATTTGTTGAATAGTGTTACTGTTCCTAAACTCAAAAGGTATCAACAGACCTATTCGGTATATCGTTCTGCGACCTGCCTGGAGTCTCGTAGTTATTACTTTGAACCGTATAATCGGTTAGGGATCACCAAGTATCAACTGACAGATGAGATGCTGGGGTGGAAACATCCACATTTTTATGATATCGATGATAAATTGAAGCTTGATTAAATAACAGAGTGTAGGAAGCGGAAGAAAGCGAGCACTATCGTAGTCTAGCCATATAGCGCGGTTTTTGAGCTGTGTGGCTAGACTGGGATAGGCGGAGCTTTCTGCTTCACGGAACTTGATAATGCTCATCTCTTGTCTCGTGTAGCTCGACTATGAAAACAGAGTGTATCAAGCCGCTTTCGCTTTGGTCTCATTAGGCGGAAAGTCAAGGCTTGTGGAATTCAACTAAGAAAGTACAGCGAAATGCTATCTTTCTGCTTCAAGTAGTTCTATCACAAAATAGGACATTTCATCACTATCAAAAGAGGCTATAAAAAAAAGGCACACTTATGAGAAGTATTTTTCTCAAGGCGTGTCTGTTTTATGCTAATGTCAACGTAAAAGATAGCCGCCATCGACAGGGATCATGACTCCATTTAAATAGTCTGCGGCATGGCTAGCAAGGAAAACAACGGTGCCCATTAATTGTTCGGGTTGAGCCCAACGTCCCGCAGGAATATGATCTATGATCTCTTCGTTGCGGGCAGAGTCTTCTTGTAGGGCTTTTGTCATCGGAGTATCAACATATCCTGGAGCGATCCCGTTGACCTGAATGTTTTCTGATGCCAAGGCATCGGCGTAAGCTTTGGTCAATCCTAAAACCGCATGTTTACTGGAAGTATATGGGAATATTCTTTTCCCAGCGCGATAAGATTGCATCGAACCGATGTTAATGATCTTACCGCTATGTTGCTGCAACATAACTTTTGCAACTTCATGGGAAAGGTAATAAAGCGCATTGAGGTTGATGTTGATCACTGCTTGCCAATCTTCATCCTTGTAGTCAACTAAGTCGTTGCGAAGTTGTAAACCAGCATTGTTAACGAGAATATCGATTTTTCCGTATTCTTGTTGACAGGCTTCTACGATCTTTTGTGGTGCATCTTTTTTTGTTAGGTCTTGTTGGAAAAAGGCAATTTTGCCGCCGTCTTGTTCAACTTCGGAACGTAATTCGTTCCATCCTTTCGTAGATCGCGAAACTACAAAGACTGATGCGTGCGCCGCACTCAGCGCTAAACTGTAATATTTTCCTAGTCCGCTGGCACCGCCAGTAACGATCGCAGTTTGATTTTCTAATGAAAATTGATTTAAAGAAAATTCCGTCATATGGATCAACCTTTCTGATAAGTTATGCTACTAGCATACCACCAAAAACTTATTTCAAAAAAGTGTTAGTTAACTAAATGCTTATCTTGAAAAGCATTTTCTTTGCGTTCCTTTGAGAATTTGGTGTACTCTAACTTTGAGTAAGAAAATATTTGTTAAAGGGGAGTCAGATCTAATGCCAGAAAATGGTTATCAATATGATGTATTATATATCGGTGCGGGACACGGAACTTTTGATGGTGCCGCTCCTTTGGCCGCCAAAGGTTATAAAGTGGGTGTGATCGAGGCTGATACGATTGGGGGAACATGCCCTAACCGTGGCTGTAATGCTAAAATCACTTTGGATGCGCCAGTTGAATTGATCCGTTTCCAAGAACGGATGAAAAAAATCGTCAGTGGTGATTTGACATTTAACTGGGCAGAAAATGTTAAGCATGAACATGAAGTGATCGATGGCTTGCCTGATTTCATCAGTGGCTTGCTGAATGATTCAGGTGTTGATATCATCAAGGGTCATGGGAAATTAGTTGATGCACATACTATTGATGTGGATGGTACACAAAAGACTGCTGAAAAGATCGTTGTTGCTACTGGTCAGCGTCCTCATCGTTTGGATATCCCGGGAACAGAACTCGCTAATGATAGTACTGATTTTATGGCTATGACGGAATTGCCACAAAATATTACGATCATTGGCAGTGGCTATATCAGCATGGAATTTGCAACGATCGCTAATGCTGCCGGTGCAGATGTAACTGTTTTGATGCACAGAGACAAAGCTTTACGTTCCTTCCATCAGCCTTATGTTGAGCATGTCATTGCTGATCTTGAAAAACGCGGTGTTAAATTTGTAAAAAATGCCAATGTAGCAGGATTTGCCAAGAATGGTTCTAAGTACACAGTTAGCTACGGCGACGGCCAAACGATCGAAACAGATTGGATCTTGGATGCATCTGGCCGGATCCCGAATGTTGAAAACGTTGGTTTAGATGAAGTCGGTGTTAAATACAATGAGCATGGTATTGAAGTAAACGACCATTTACAAACGAACGTTGACAGCATTTATGCTTCTGGTGACGTGGTTGATAAGAAACAGCCTAAGTTAACACCAACTGCTATTTATGAAACAACATACTTGATGAAATTGTTCAGCAAAGAAACTGATGCACCACTTGTTTATCCAGCAATTCCTTCAGTAGTATTTACTTCACCAAGAATTGCGCAAGTTGGTGTCGACCCAGCTTCTGTTGCTGATGATAGTAACTACTCAGTTAATGAAAATGACCTGTTAGACGGCTGGTATCGTTTAGTTGATAATGAGTCATATGCTAAGAATACCATCGTTTATGATTCTGAGCATAAGATCGTTGGTGCTTCTGAAGTAAGCGAAAAGGCTGATAATGCTATCAACTCTATCCTCCCAGCGATTGAATTTGGTTGGGGTCCAGAAGAATTGGGTCGCTTAGTTTATCTCTTCCCATCACTGGAATCTGATACAAAAGATTTATTGTAAGATCTAGTTATTTTGTATTGACCTTAATATTTTGGCAAACTCTTTGCCGGATATTAAGGTTTTTCTTTTACCAAAAATGTATTGCTAATGTCGTGGCTATTTGAGGGAGACGGTACGTCAAAAAGCTGATATTTCTTTTAGCAAAAAGGACGACTAGTTTTAAATTTTATACAATATTAAATTACTTAGGTAATTGTTTTTTTTCTCCGTTCGGTGTATAGTAAGAACTGACTGGTTTATAAAATTTTATTAAGGAGGGGTTGTGAATGGATTTTGTGAGTTTGGCACGCTTTCAATTTGGGATGACAACGATCTTCCACTTTTTTTTCGTACCTTTTTCAATTGGTACAGGACTTGTAGTTGCTATTATGGAAACAATGTGGGTTCGGACCAAAGATAAGATGTATCTACGCATGACTAAGTTCTGGGGAAATATTTTCTTACTTAGTTTTGCAGTTGGCGTGGTCACAGGTATCATTCAAGAATTCCAGTTTGGGATGAATTGGTCAGATTATTCGCGGTTTATGGGTGATATTTTCGGTGCTCCGCTTGCTATTGAAGCCTTGTTGGCGTTTTTTATGGAGTCAACATTTCTTGGTTTGTGGATGTTTACGTGGAAGATGGTCAAGCCATGGCTGCACGCAACTTTTATGTGGTTGGTAACGATAGCTTCCATGCTATCAGCCTTCTGGATCATTACGGCTAATGCTTTTATGCAGCATCCTACAGGTTATGCGATCAAGGGCGGACGTGCTGTGATGACTAGTTTCCCTAAACTGATCACCAATTCGCAAGCCTGGTATGAATTTGCGCATGTTCTTGCTGGTGCGATCGCCATGGGCGGTTTTTTGATCGCCGGCATGTCTGCCTTCAAACTTTTGAATAAAAAGTTAAAAGAAACGGACTTTTTCAAACGGTCTTTAAAATTAGGTTTACTCGTTGGTTTAGTCGGTTCGCTCGCTGTTTTTGAAGCCGGTGATCTGCAAATGCAGGCTTTGATCAAAGATCAGCCGATGAAATTTGCTGCAACTGAAGGTGAAAAGGAGGATACTCCTGATCCTGCCCCTTGGAAACTGGTTGACTTTATGAATACTAAAGATCATACGGATAAGTTTAGTATTAAGATCCCATATATGTTGAGTATTTTGTCTTACCATAAGCCATCTGGCTCTATTCAGGGAATGGATTCTGCTAACAAGGATCTTCAAGCAAAATATGGGGATGAAAACAACTATTATCCACCAGTAAACACTTTATTCTGGTCTTTCCATATTATGGCACTTTTTGGCATGGCGATGCTTGGTGTATCTGTTTTAGGACTCTACTTTGCTCGCAAAAAGAGTCAGCTTTTGTTTAGACAAAAGTGGATGTTATGGATCGTTGGTTTATTCACCTTTGTACCGTTTATAACAAACACTTCTGGTTGGCTTGTTACAGAACTCGGTCGTTATCCTTGGACAGTGTATGGTTTATTTACGATCAAAGATAGTGTTTCACCTAATGTGTCAGTTGGGTCATTGTTAACGTCAAACATCATTTACTTCCTATTGTTCTCCGGTTTAGCAGCTGTGATGGTCGCTTTGGTCGTCAAAGAGCTAAAGAAAGGTCCGGAAGACGAAGATGGTGAAACGACCAATGCACCATTGAGCTCTGAGCAAGACGTTGATCCATTTAACAAGGAGGCGTTTGAATAATGTCAACTTTGCAATTGGTTTGGTTTATTATCATTGGCGTCTTGTTTGCCGGATTTTTCTTTTTGGAAGGATTTGATTACGGTGTTGGGATGTCTGTTTTAACGCTCGCTAAAGACGAAGACGAACGAGACCAAGTTGTTTCTTCGATCGGGCCAGTCTGGGATGGTAATGAAGTTTGGTTGATCACTGCCGGCGGTGCGATGTTTGCTTCTTTCCCATATTGGTACTCGTCTTTGTTTTCAGGTTATTACCTTGTTTTGTTCATTATTTTATTTGGTTTGATCATTCGGGGAGTTTCTTTTGAATTCCGAAGCCGGACTGATCCAAGTAAAAAAGGTATCTGGGATTTGACGCTTGCATTGGGTAGTTTTATAGTCCCTTTCATGTTTGGTATCATGTTTATTAGTCTGATCCAGGGTATGCCAATGGATTCTCAGGGGAATGTTTGGGCAGGCTTTACCGACTATGTAAATCTTTTCTCCATTGTTGGTGGTGTAGCTTTAACTTTGTTGGCGTACCTACACGGCTTGAATTACATCGGCCTCAAAACAGAATGGCCGTTGCGTGATCGCGTTAAAAGATTCGCTGAAGTATTATACCCAGTTTTATATGTAGGTTTGGTTGTTTTTGCAGTTTTGCTGTATTTTAAGACAGACTTCTTTGAAGTTCATTTTGCAGGTACTTTAAGTCTTTTGGCAGTGATCGTTTTGTTAACGGTGATCGCACATGTTGCAGTTATCAAAAACAATGAAGGGATTGCCTTTGCTACGAGCGGCTTGACTTTGGTTGCTTTAGTTGCTTTGTTGTTCCAAGGCTTATTCCCACGTTTGATGATCAGCTCAACTAATTCGAAATTCGATTTGTTGATCACTAATGCTTCATCGTCGCCTTACACCTTAAAGGTAATGACGATCGTCGTTTGCACATTTTTGCCAATTGTTTTACTGTATATTGGATGGACGTACTACATCTTTAGAAAACGTGTTTCCGGTAAGAAAAGTAAAACTAAAAGCGTACAATATTAGTGAATAGTTAAGCTTAAAAAGAGACGGTGAACAATAAATAATGTTAGATAAAAGGATAATGGAGCTCCCAGGTGCCAAAGGAATTATGTCATTGTTGATGCTGTTAACATTGATCCAGTCTGGCGCGATCATCGGTCAGACGATCATGATCTCGCGCGCAATAGTGGGATTATGGAATGGGGATCCATTGTCTGCACAAATAACGTGGCTCGTATGGTTCGTAGTGCTATACGCGCTGCGTCATTTGTGTATATACATAAAACAGCAGCGTTTAGATAGTTTTGCGAGTCAGCGATCACAAGAGATCAGAAATCAACTCTTAGGTAAGATCTTTCATGTTGGCCCAGAGATCACGCAAAAAGAAGGGACGGGTAATGTGACAACTATGGCCTTGGAAGGCATCGATCAGGTTGAAGATTACCTGAGTTTGAGTTTGTCTAAGATCATCAATATGATGATCATTCCCTTTGTGGTTTTGATCGGGATTGCAGTTTATGATTGGAAATCAGCACTATTTTTGCTGGTTATTTTGCCAGTCGATGTTATTTTTATGATCGTTTTAGGCTATGCTGCTCAAAACAAAGCTGACAAGCAGTATGCTTCCTACCAGATCTTATCAAATCATTTTGTTGATTCGTTACGTGGGATCGATACTTTAAAGTTCTTTGGTTTGAGCAAAAAATATGGGAAAAGTATTTTCGACACTAGCGAAAAATTTCGCAAAGCTACGATCGATACTTTGAAGATCGCGATCCTGTCGACATTTGCACTTGATTTCTTTACGACACTTTCGATTGCGGTAGTGGCGGTCTTTTTAGGCCTGCATTTGATCTCAGGTAAGATATTATTATATCCAGCTTTGGTGATTTTGACGCTAAGTCCGGAATATTTCTTACCGATCCGTGATTTTTCTAATGATTACCACGCTACATTGAACGGAAAAAACGCTTTTAGTGCGATCAATGAGATCTTGGAGCTTGATGAGAACATCCCAGCCGTTAAGACTTTGCCAAAATGGGATGAACATAGCCATTTGACCGTTAACAAAATGTCTTATTCTTATGAAGAAACTAGTCAAAATAATCAGTTTTCTTTTGAGATCAACGGCTACCAAAAAATTGGTGTGATCGGCTTGAGTGGGTCGGGGAAATCTACTCTGATCAATTTGTTGAGCGGCTTTATCCAACCTAGTCATGCTAAGATCGATCTGAATGGAGTACAGTTGGACTCATTCAAACAGCCTGATTGGCAAAAACAAATTATATATATCCCTCAAGATCCATACATTTTTCATGCTAGCTTACATGATAATATTGTTTTTTATCATCAAGAAGCGACTGACCAACAAGTGGACGAGGCTATAAAAGTTGTTGGTTTGGAAGAATTAGTACGTGAATTGCCGGAGGGATCACAAACCATGATCGGTGAAGGAGCTAGGAGCTTGAGTGGCGGACAGGCGCAACGGATAGCTTTGGCTCGTGCTTTGTTAGATCAAAGCAGGCGTATTATTTTATTTGATGAACCAACAGCTCACTTAGACATTGAAACTGAAGTTGAATTGAAGGAAAGAATGTTACCGCTGATGAAGGATCATTTAGTGGTCTTTGCAACACATAGGCTGCACTGGATGAATGAGATGGATCGCATTATTGTCCTTGATCACGGACAAGTCGTTGAGACAGGGACTTTGGGTGAATTAAGGCAGAAAAATGGTGCTTTAGTTCAGTTAAGCCAAGCAATGGGGAGGATCTAAATGAGGATTTTTAAGCTATTAAAAAATGATACTTGGATCGAACCCTTTTTGTCTAAATATGCTAAGTCCATGATCCTTGCTTTGCTTTTAGGCTTTATGACGTTTTTCTGTGCTGGAGCGTTAATGTTTAACTCGGGGTATTTGATCAGTAGATCTGCGTCATTACCGGAAAATATTTTGTTAGTGTACGTTCCGATCGTTTTAACACGTGCTTTTGGGATCGGACGGCCCGTTTTTCGGTATTTAGAAAGATTAACAAGTCATAATTGGGTCTTAAAGTTGACCAGTGAACTGCGGCTTAAATTGTATAATGTTTTGGAAAAAGATGCAGTGTTCTTTAAAGATAAGCACCAAACTGGCGATATTTTGGGTTTTTTTTCAGATGATATTGACCATATTCAAAATCTATACCTGCGGACTGTTTTTCCAACGATCGTTGGTTGGTTATTATATGTTGTGATAGTCATTGCTCTTGGTTACTTTTCCTGGTTCTTTGCCTTAGTGATGCTATTGTTATTGGGGATCTTGACGAGCTTGATGCCTTTACTTTCGATGATCATCAACGGTGCTAAACAAGAAAAGCAAAAGTCGATCAAAAATACTTTGTATAGTGGTCTCACAGATAATGTTCTTGGTGTGTCAGACTGGATCTTTAGCCAACGGGGGCAAGATTACGTTAAACAACACGATGATGAAGAGGGAAAACTGCGAGCCGTCAACCATCAGTTGTCCAATAATGAAAACTTACGCAACTTTCTGGTTCAGGTCGTGGTGGCGGTCATCACGATAGCTGTATTATGTTGGACAGCTTTTCAATTTCCTGGTGATCATGGCGGTGCTGCCAACTGGATCGCTGCTTTTGTATTAGTGATCTTTCCTTTAGGTGATGCATTTACCCAGATGCCTGGAGCTGCGCAAGAAACAGCTATTTATGATGATTCTCTGGCCCGGTTGAATGATCTGTCATCTGATAATGAAGAGGATGTCCGTTATAATGAACAAGAGAAGGCACAGCCCCAAAAGCTTGCTTCTAGTATCACCATGCCATTAAAAATTGAGGTCAAAAATTTACGATTTCGCTATCAGGATGACGATGAAAAAGATGTGCTAAGAGATATTGACCTGTCTATTTCTCAAGGTGAAAGGATAGCTATTTTGGGACGAAGCGGGTCAGGAAAAACGACCTTGATCCATTTGTTGCGCGGGGATTTAAAGCCAGTTGGCGGACAGGTCCTCTTAAATGATATTCCAGTTTATGACCTGGGCGATGAGATCAGTCAGTTTGTTAGCGTGATCCACCAAGATCCTTATTTATTTAGGACAACTGTTCGTAATAATTTGAAAATCGGGAATGAAAAGGCGTCTGATAAAGAATTATGGGATGTTTTAGATCGCGTTGGGCTGACTGAAATGGTAATGCGTTTGCCGCAAAGACTTGATACCCAAGTCGATGAAGCTGGCCAGCGCTTTTCAGGTGGAGAGCGCCACCGAATGGCCTTAGCGCGAGTCTTGCTGCAAAATGTGCCGATCGTTATCCTAGACGAACCAACTGTTAGTTTAGACCCGGTCACTGAGCAAGAGTTGATCGAAACTTTTGTCAAAGAATTAGCCGGTAAAACATTGATCTGGATCACTCACCATTTGCAAGGTTTGTCATTGATGGACCAAGTAGTCTTTATCGAAGATGGTGAATTGAAGTTAAACGGCAGTCCGGCTCAGCTGGCAAATGAAAATTCATATTATCAGAAGTTACTGCAGATCGATCGTGGTGATTTCTAGTAAGTGTCGAAACCAGAATTAGTCTTTATTATGCAAATAGGATGTAGAAAATCATTTATTGATCCCTACATCCTATTTTTTAATGTTTTATTAGTTATTGAGCCGTATCTTTGCTCATGAAGCACGGCTCAGTAGTTTAATAGCGACTATTTTGATTTGACTGGCTACTTTTTGGTTGGCCAATGAGTCTATTTCATCCAAAGCTAAATCGGTATAATGTTGCGCTAGATCTTGTGCGTCTTTAACACCGTCGTGTTTTGCAACTAATTTTGCAACTTTTTGGATCTCAGCCGGACTAATGTCTTGTTTTTTATCAAGCAACGGTTTAAACTCAGCCGGAGCTTTAGTAAATGCGAATAATAATGGGGAAGAATAAACTCCTTCAGCGACATCTTCTAAAACAGGTTTCTTCAGATTTTTTATATTTCCAGTATAATCCAAAATATCGTCATAGATTTGGAAAGCAACTCCGATGTTTAAACCAATATTACCTGCCAGTTCTTCGGTTTTGGGATCAGGTTGGGTAAAGTGTATCCCTTCCATGCAAGCTAATTTAAATAGAGCCGCTGTTTTACCCTTGATGTTTTCCAAATAATCAGCAATCAATTGTGACTGTGAGTATCTGAGATGCATCTGACTGAGCTCTCCGACTAGTAAATTATACATTGCCTGTGAGTTGTAGCTCATATATTTAGAACCGTTCATGGCTTCAGTTAACAAACTGAAAAAGACTGTAAATAACAAATCCCCTGCGTATACAGCAACATCTTTGCCATATTTCGACTGCACAGTGATCTTACCACGTCTTAATGGTGAGTCATCAATAATATCGTCGTGGATCAAGGTTGCTTTGTGCAAGATCTCAACTGAGGCGGCGATTTTGATCAATTTTTCGTCACTATGTAATTTTTGATTTCCGAGTTGGCTGAATAGTAAAAATAATCCCGGTCGTAATTGTTTCCCCTGGTCTTCAGCTAGTGATCTTAATAGTTCCTCCACGTTCGGATTATTTGTATGCAGCCTGTCATCGATCAATTTTTCGACTCGATGTAGTTGTTTGTAAATTTGAGGAAATTTATCCCATAATGTAAACATGTTTGTATTCCTTCCTGCCCTAGTAAATAAACGAATATATACACTATATTAAACCATATTTTTAGACGATGTGAAAAACATTTAATTGATATTTTGTATGGTTAACTAGTAGAATGTAAGTAAGATAAGTCGTTGACGACCTTTTTGGAAATCAAATGGCTTATAATTTTTTTGAATTGGAGGTGTTATGGTGCCTATTCCTGTTTTTTTGGAATTAGTTGAGATCAAAGCTAAAACTGCTAGTGTATTGCCTTTTATTTTAGGAGCGTGTTATAGTTGGTATAATTTTCATTCTATTCATCCAGGGTTGCTGGTTGCTTTTTTTGTTTCAATGTTTCTTTTTAATATGTCAGTTGACATCTTGGATAATTACAATGACTATCATCATGCAGTTGATGAAAAAAATTACAAGCAAAATACTAACATTATCGGTCGAGAACATTTATCATTGAAAGTGGTATTTGGACTCATGTTTTCGATGATACTTGTTTCGGCAATGATCGGTATTGCGTTGGCATATGTCGCTGGTTGGCCGGTATTAGTGATGGGTATTTTTTGTTATCTGGTGGGGGTCTTTTATTCATCTGGACCTAAGCCTATATCAAGCTTACCATTAGGCGAAGTCTTTTCAGGCCCAACGATGGGATTTATGATCACCTTATTGTGTGTATATATTAATACATACCAAGATTTTACATGGAATTGGTCCACTGTTTTGGGTGTTGTTCTAATTTCTTTGCCTGATACGTTATGGATCTCCAACCTAATGTTAGCTAACAATACGTGTGATTTAGAGGAAGACGAAAAAAATCAGCGTTATACTTTGTCCCATTATTTGGGAAAAGAGAATTCTGTCAAATTATTTGTTATAATGAACGTTATAGCAGTTCTAGCACTAGTATTGGCCGTGATCGTAGGGATTGCGCCTTGGACAGTGTTGTTGTCCTTAGCAATATTACCTATGGTTATTAAAAATGTGCAGATGTTTAAGGAAAAGCAAGTTAAAAAGGAAACTTTTTCCTGCGCCGTTAAGATCCTTGCAGCCGGTTCAGCTGCACAAGCATTATCTTATCTAGTCTATATTATTTTTACACTATAAGGAGAGATTTACATGAAAGAAATCGTTATTTTAGGTGGGGGTTACGCCGGCTTGCGTGCCTTGAAGTTTTTACAAGGAAGCAAAGGCGGCTTTCACATTACTTTGGTAGATCGTAATGACTATCATTATGAGTCAACTGATCTGCACGAAGTTGCTGCAGGTTCACAACCTGCTGAAAAGATCCTTTATCCGATCGAAGACGTGGTAGACCCAGATGTTACAACATTTGTTCAGGCAAGTGTTGAAAAGATCGACCGTGATGACCAAGAAGTTAGTTTGGATAACGGGGAAACTCTTTCATACGACTATTTGGTCGTTGCTGTTGGTTTCCGTTCCGAATCATTTGGCATTCCTGGTGTTGATGAAAATTCATTACCAATGGTCGACGTTAACACTGCTGTTGCAGTTCATGATCATATCCTCGCACAAATGGAAGACTACAAAGAAACACACGACCCTGATGACCTAAAGATCATTGTCTGTGGTGCAGGCTTCACAGGTGTCGAATTGTTAGGTGCATTAAACGATAATCGTGAAGATTATGCGGAGATCGCTGGGGTAGCCCCAGAACGTATCGAAATCTATGTCGTTGAAGCTATTACTCGTTTATTGCCTATGATGCCTGAAGATTTGGCTGACTATGGTGTTGCTAAACTCGAAAGCTGGGGGATCAAGTTCTTGACCGGCAAACCGATCAAAGCAATCAAGCCTCAGACAGTTGTTTACCAAACAAATGCTGAAACAGGCGATACAGATGAATTAACTGCTAATACGATCATCTGGACGACAGGTGTTTCCGGCAGCAAGGTTATCGATGATTCCGGCTTCTCAGCAAAACGTGATCGTGTGATGGTCGATAGCGATCTGCGTGATCCAGATTACCGTAATGTCTATTTGATCGGTGATTGTTCTGCAGTGATGGATCCTGAATCAAGCCGTCCATATCCAACTACAGCACAGATCTCATTGGTCATGGGTGAGTTGGCAGCTAAGAACATCTTGGCTCAGTTGGCCGGACGTGAAACTGGTGACTTTACTTATGATTCACTTGGTACAGTTGCATCGATCGGCAACACACATGCCTTTGGTATCTTGGGTAACGGCAAGCCGGTCAAGGGCTATGCAGCATCCGCTTTGAAGAAGATCATCATGGACAAATCATTGATGGAAACTGGCGGTTCAAAAGAGCTCTTTGCTAAGGGTCGTTTTGATCTGTACCACTAGAATAAAAATAACAATTAATAAAATGTTGTCTTCATTGAATGGAGGCAACATTTTTATTTTGCTTAATGCAAAATAAAAGAGAAATTGCCAGAGCTGTACTATACTCTTAGTTAAAGAGAGTGCAGCATGGCGTTCAGAAGTTGGCTAGGCACAACCTTCTGCCATGCGTAGCTCGACTAATAAAACAGAGCGCAGCTCGAATAAAAAGAGGTAGATAAAATGAAAATATTGAGTTTGCAAAAACTTAGCTCAGAAGATGAGGAATTGTTAAAAAGTACAGGGACTGTTGAGTATTCATATGTGCCGGCTGACGAATTAAATCAGGACAGTTTGGCGGGAGTTGACGCTATTTTGGGATATAATGATAAAGTTACTGAGCTTTTAAAAGATAATGATTCCGTCAAGTGGATCCAAGCCTGGTCTGCAGGTGTTGATCAGTTACCCCAACAGCTTTTTAAAGAAAAGAAGATCAATTTAACGAACGCTTCCGGGGCTATGGTACCCGGGTTGGCAGAGCAGATCATAGGAGAAATGATCACTTGGGATCGCCACTTGCAACATTCTTTTGCCGCACAAAGCAATCACAAGTGGGATGAATTACCAACTTCGCAGTACCAAGAATTATCAGGTAAGAAACTTTTACTGTTAGGCGTGGGGCATATCGGACAACAGGTCGCTAAGTTGGCTGTGGCATTTGGGATGCGTGTTAGCGGTGTACGTCATAGTGACAAGCCGGCACCTAATGTTGAAAAAGTTTACTCGATGGCAGATATGAACGAGGTGGCGGGTCAAGCTGATTTCATTTTAAATACTTTACCCGTTACGAATGAAACTGAAGATGTGATCGCCAGTGAGTTTTTCTTTCAAATGAAAAGTTCGGCAGTCTATATTAATTATGGCAGGGGCCAAACTAATAACGAAGATGACCTGGTGAAAGCTTTGCAAAATGGGCAAATTGCTGGAGCGATCATGGATGTGTTCAAGGAAGAGCCCTTGACGACTTCATCACAATTCTGGAAATTAGATAATGTTTTACTTACTCCACATACAGGTGGGGACACAGCCTTGTATAATCATCGTGTGGTTCAGATAGCTGTACGTAATATTCAACAAATGACAGCTGATAGGATCATTCCGGTAGAAAATGTTGTCGACTTAGGCCAAGGTTATTGATCTTTCAGTTCAAATACTTGATAAAAATTGGTCTTAGCGAGTAAAATATTTATTCGAAAAAGGTTATTGCCGTTGAGTTAGTTAAAAGCTAATAATGTTTATAAAAATTATGAGGAGGAATAAAATTGCAAATAATTTGGCACGGACATTCTTTTATTGAAATTCAAACTGCAGGTAAACGAATTTTGATCGATCCGTTTATCGATGGAAATCCGTTTACTGAGGTCAAGGCTGAAGATTTTTCTCCGGATTATATTTTATTGACACATGCTCATGGGGATCATGTTGGCAGCACTGAAGAAATAGCACAACGTTCTGGTGCCAGCATTGTTGCTATGACTGATCTCGCTGGTTATTTTGAGGAAAAGGGTTTTAAAACGTATGGGCCTAATATTGGTGGGACAGAAAAACTTGATTTTGGTGAAGTAAAGATCACTCCTGCTTGGCATACGACTGCTATACCTGTGAATGGTATCAACCTGCCCTTAGGCGTAGCAACTGGCTTGGCTTTAAAGATCGAAGGTAAGTTGATTTATGTTGCTGGTGATACAGGGCTCTTTTCTGATATGCAATTAGTCGGTCGCAAACAGCCGGTTGACTTGGCATTTTTGCCGATTGGTGATCACTTTACGATGGGAAGCGATGACGCAGCGTATGCCGCTAAATTACTCCAAGCAAAGACGGTCGTTCCAGTCCACTATAATACTTTTGATGCGATCAAAGCAGATCCGAAACAATTTATACAGCTTCTGGATAAAGATCAGGGTTATATACCGGAAGTTGACCAGCCATGGACGTTGTAAGAGAGAACTTTATTGAAGAATGAAAAGATATTTTAACTTGCTGGACGTAACTTTTACGAGTTTACGTCCAGATGTTTTTTTAAAACATCATGGTTAAATGATCATGGTCTGGGACTTTTTAGGATATGTATTTTGGTTAGTTAGGAAGTTAGTTTAATGGAATTTGGATCACAGAAGCAACGACCATTGTGGAAGCAAAACCTTTATGTTCTCTGGTTTGGCGTGTTCATGACTGGTGTTGGTATGAGCGAGATCATGCCATTTCTTTCGCTTTTTGTTAACGAATTAGACGGTTTTTCTAAGAATGAACTCTCTTTTTACAGCGGGATAGTCTATGCTGTAACTTTTTTGGTCATGGCGCTTGTTTCTCCATTGTGGGGGAAGCTTGCTGATCGAAAAGGCAGAAAATTGATGTTGATCCGTGCCTCACTCGGAATGGGGATCGTCTTTTTTTGATGGGCTTTGTTACTAACGTTTGGGAACTTTTTATACTTCGTGCTTTACAAGGGGCTTTTGGCGGTTATGTTTCGAACTCGAACGCTTTGGTTGCGGCCCAAACGCCTAGGCAGCATTCGGGGAATGCTCTAAGTATTTTGGTGACTGGTATTACAGCAGGTAATTTGTTGGGACCGTTACTGGGCGGCTTTTTGGCAGATGCTTTCTCTTACCGAGCTTCTTTTCATATTACAGGCGTGATCATGTTAGTGGTTTGTTTGTTAACATTTTTCTTGGTACGAGAAAAACCAGTCGAGAAAACACAACCGAGCGGCAAACAAAGGGATTCCTTGACCTTCAAAGATATCAGAAGTGATAAGGTGATTTTGTTATTGATCACGACTACGATGCTGGTCCAGGTAGTAACGATGTCGATCAATCCGATCTTGAGTTTGTTTGTCAAAGAGTTAACGGATCCAGGACAGTCAGTCACAATAGTGGCTGGGTCAGTTGCTGCTATGCCAGGGATCTCAACTGTTATAGCAGCTCCACTTTTTGGGCGTTTAGGTGATAAGATCGGCACACACAAAATATTGGTTTTCGGGTTTGTTTTTGCAATGCTTGTTTTTGCGATCACATTTTTCGTGAAGAATGTTTACGTGTTGATGTTTCTAAGGTTACTAACAGGAGTATCTGACGCGGCTATTTTGCCGTCTGTGCAGACTTTGTTGACCAAAAATACAGCGCCAGAAAATACCTGTATTGTTTTTTCGTATAATCAGAGTTTCCAGTCTTTAGGAAATATGTTTGGTCCGTTAATGGGTTCGGCAATTGCTGCGCTCTTTGATTATCGCCAGATTTTCCTATTTTGCAGCTTGATAATGGTGATCAATTTTGTATCTTTTACAAGAAGCGAACTCTTCCGTACTTCCTGAACAATTATGCTTCCCAGCATTTTATGTTGACCGCGGTGAATAAAAGGGCTTAACTAAGGATGACCTAGGTGCAATAGCAACCTTTAAGAAAGTTAAAATGTTTGTTTTCAGATCCAGTATTTGGTTTGAAAATTTTTGTGTTATTTAAATTTAAGCTACAATCAATTGGAAAGGTTTTTGAAATTAGTTTTTAATAGCTTTTCACGCTTGACCAGATAGAAAATGGAGGGAGGCCAACATGGCAGAAAAATTTACTGAACAAGATATGCTCGATCTTCAAAATGACACAATGCGCGAATTTGCTGAGCAGTTTGAAAAACATTACGCCGCAGGTTTGGCTAAGGTTTTGCAGGTCTCCGAGATCCATGCAACTTTAGCTCAAGATTTTGAGGATGAGCTATTAGAAGAATTAAAACAGTCACATGGTCAGCGAAGCGTAATGTTGCAAACTAATGGCAACATCGCACCTTATTCGTTGATAATATATCTAGGGGATGACCCATTAGTTGCTTTTTCTGAGGGAGATTATGCTTTTGCAGAGGAATCTGGATTGGAAAGCATCGTCACCAAACTCGTTGATCGTGATACCAAAAGAGATGCACAAGAAAAGGGCGTCTTAGAGGAAAACTTACTAATGGGCTTATCGACGACGTTTTTATTAACGAGTGTTTATATGACGGAAGATCCAGTTATTGGTAAATATTTGGAAAAGCCCGAGCCGCCTAAGGTTGAAGAAAACGTTCTGGAGTATTCAGCTAACGGACGTAATATCGTTAATATTCCGACACGTCATGCTCTAAGTGATGATGAACAAAAAAGCTTGCAAGTGATGTTGAAGTTGCGGCCGGAGATCGATGAAACAACGATCGATGTTCAGCCAGAACGGGCGCGCTACAGCGTTTTTGATTTTTAATAACACATTTGGTCTTCTTAGTATTTTAACAGTGCTAAGGAGGCTTTTTATTTTGGAATAAAAGAGATAAATGAAATTGCTTGAGTTGTCGTCAGTAAAAATGATATCTTTACTTATGTTACATATACGTAGTTCTAAATTTCAGGGGGTTCGAGAAATGAGAATGGATGCTAGTCAAGCACAAGATGTCTGGAAGGATGTCGGTGAGCATGTTCAATTTACGGTTTTGAAATTAAAGCGCCAAGATCGATCCAGTGATCAGGAAGCTATTCAGGAATTCGCTGATCGCTACCAGGCAATTTTACGTTCTTTACGGATCAGAGATGCAGATCCTAAAACGGGAGAGTCATCCTTAAAGTCTAGTTTTGGCTTTAGCAGCGATGCATTCGAGTATTTATTTCCAGATGCACCGAAGCCTAAGGAACTTGAGAACTTCGCTGGTCTCAAGGGACCACAGTATAGTATGCCTGGGACTGGTGGAGATTTGTTCTTTCACTTGCGTGCGAATAATGAAGCCGTCGTCTATGAGGCACAAACTCAATTTATGCGTTTTTTGAATGAGATCGCAGAAGTACAAGACGAAACAAAGGGATTTCGTTACTTTGAAGGACGGTCGATCATTGGTTTTGTTGACGGGACAGAAGCACCTCAGATCGATGACGCGGCAGATTATGCTTTGGTTGGTAATGAAGATGCAGATTACATTAATGGCTCCTATGCTTTTGCACAAAAATGGCTGCATGATATGGATTTCTGGAACAAGATGAAAACTGAACAACAAGAAAGAGCTGTTGGGAGAGAAAAATTTACTGACCTTGAGTTGGAAGATGACGATAAAATGGAAAATGCGCACAATGTCAGTTCAAATATTGAAATTAACGGTGAGGAACAAAAAATTGTGCGGATGAATGTGCCTTTTTCAGACCCAGCCTCCGGCAAGACAGGTACCTATTTTATTGGTTATGCTCGTCACTGGGAGGTTACAAAGCAGATGTGTCAGCAGATGGTGGACACATCGGACTTTTTACTAACATTTTCTACAATTTTAACGGGTCAGCTATTTTTCATTCCTTCAAGACCGACCTTAGATGCGATCGCTGACGGTGAACTGTAAAAATAAGACCAAGCACTTAACTTGCATACTTACAAAAAATTAGTAAAATAAAGTGTGTAAGCTTGAAGAGGAGGGAGAGATAGGTATGTATTTAACAGTGGAACCACAGGCACAAGAAAAATTACAAAAGTATCTTGATGAAGGTAAGGATCTCTTGTTAGACTTTGATGACGGTGTTGGCTCATTATCTAACGTTGGAACATGTTCTTTAGATTCTACATTCAGGGTAATTGCTGTTGATCAAGGCGCCGAGAAAAAAGATTATGATAAGTCATTGGATTCTAATATTGGTGACTTTAGATATAAGGGTTACAGTGAAATGTATTTGGATCCGCAGATGCGTTTGGTAGAGAATCCGACAAACAAAATGTTAAGCCTTCGCGGCAGTAACAGTGGTGAACTGACTGGTATGGTCAATGTTGAAGATCTTTCAGCCGAAGCCTAATTTTATTAAGACTTCCAATGGTATTTTTTTAAATACTTGTTGGAAGTCTTTTTATGTTGAAGAGATGCTTTGAGGGATGTGGCAAAGCTAGGCGGGTTTTATTTTTAAAAGTGAATTTTATTCATCTTTAACTGAATATGTTGAATTTTACTAAACTGAGAGTTAATAGTATCCTTAACATAACTTATAAATTTAAGAAAATACGAGGAGGAATCAATATGTTGCCAAAAATATCACAACGGATCTCCCAGGATCCTTCGGCAATGGATGAGCTATTAGCACTTAGTAACAATCAGCAGGTGATCTCATTTGCTGCAGGATATCCGGCAAAAGAACTTTTTCCAAAAGAACAATTAGAAAAAGCGTTTGTACATAGATCTCAAAGAAACGATTTGAATCTATATCAATACGCGTCCGTTGATGGATATGCTCCGCTTCGTAAAAAAATAGCTGAGTTAGTTTCTCGGTCTGGTGTGGCTGGTATAGATGAAAACAACTTATTTTTAACCCAAGGAGCACAGCAAGGTATTAGTCTTTTGGCAGATCTCTTCTTGGATGTTGGCGATGGTGTTGTTGTGGAGGGACCAAGTTACATTGGCGCTTTACAAGCATTTGAAACTCGGAAGCCAACTTTTTATGAAATGCAAATGCAAAATGATGGTCCAGACCTGGATCAATTAGAGGAGATCGTTAGTCACCATCCGGTCAAATTGGTTTACACTATACCTACTTTTCAGAATCCGACCGGCGTTTGTATGTCACTTGAAAAAAGAAAACGAATTGCACAGCTAGCTCAAAAATATAACTTTTTGGTCATTGAAGATGATCCATATCGTGATTTACGCTATCGCGGTGAAAGTTTGCCGCCTATCAAAACTTTTGATCAGACTGGGAATGTTGTATTACTTGGTAGCTTTTCTAAAATTTTATCACCGGCCTTGCGTGTTGGCTGGATGGTCGCTGATCCGCAGTTTCTACAGCTTATCACGGGGTTGCGCTCGGCTACAGATTTTCAGCCGTCAAATGTAGTTTTACAAATGATAGATCAGTATTTAGATGAAAATGATATTCAAAAACATATTGACCAGATCCGCGAGGTTTACGGTAAACGTAATGAGGCGATGCAAAAAGCCTTAGCTAAATATTTACCTCAAGGGTGCAGTTTTTCAAGACCGGATGGAGGTTTCTTTATTTGGGTAACATTGCCGTACAATATTTCCGCTAAAAAAATACTGCAGGCTGGCAGCCCTGTAACATTTATTGAAAGTTCCCAACTGTATGAGACCAGTCATCAAGCCAATCAAATGCGATTAAACTTTACGGGGGTCACAGAAGAACAGATCGAAAAGGGCTGCAAATTACTAGGTGAGAAGATCAAGAATATCAGTTTGGCTTTGTCAGCGTAAAATCAACTTCAAAAAAGGGGAGGTGCTCCTCTTTTTTGTTTGGAGTGAGTTGTAAAAGTTAAAAGGACAGTATTTTTTAAAATGGCGTATTTTGGCATTAAACTTATGATAATATTTAATGTAGAGGGGTTGTAGTAAAACGGTGAGACTGAGCTTGTAAGGCCATAGGAATGTTGCTGGGGTGGCGAACCTAATTATGGCAAGCTGCGACGTTTAAAGTGCAAACTTTATATCATGTATCATGTCTTTGAGGGTGGAAAAATAAATGGGGGGATTAACAATTAAGGTAAAGGATAATGATTCAATTTTCAACTGGTTTATTTTTTCGGTCGCTGTTTCATGTTCTCTTTTTATTGGCGGATCAGTCCAAGCTTCATCTTTTCCGCACAGTTTAGGCGGTGATGATCTGTACCAGGAAAGTGAGTTTTTAGATCAAGACCAAGTTAATGAAATTTCTCAAATAAACAAGCAACTTGAAAAACAAAAGCAGCCTCAGTCTTTGAAAGTTGTTATCTTAGATCACGTTCCGCTTGATTATCAAGGACCTGGAATGGAAGATTCGCGCGAAGGCGTAGGTAATCAGACGGTGGCTATGGAAGCTCTTGATGAGTTGTACGAACATTCGTCCAGTTTTAGTATGGATCCCGATGCAGGAGTTCCTTATTACAAGACCAGTAACCTTTTAGTATATTTTCGGTCCACAGGCGAAGTCAGTTTTCAACCTAGTAATTATATGTCGCCTTACTTTATCGATAGGATCTGGAAACAGACTGTTTTCGGTTTGAAGCATGGTTTAAGGAAACAAAATCCTGCTACTCTAGTAAGGTTAACTCAGCGGATCAGCAGAAAAACACTAAAATATAGTGCGACTGCTAAGAAGGCACCCCAGAAAAAAGGATGGCCTGAGCTTCTTTTTTGGCCAGGAGTGATTTTTGGACTATATTTATTCTTTAAGTTGGTTGAATTTCTTATAAAGCATGGAAAAGATGGCGGTGGCGGTCCAACGCCTGGACCAGAAGACTATTACGCGGACGGGTATTTTGACAGAATGTTGGAGGAGCCTCCTGACGATTTTGATCGAGAACTATGAGGAACATCTTGATATTAATGGAGCTGCAAAATAGTTAGAAGTTATATGAATATGTGTTTGAAAAGGGCAATTAATTTTTGCTCTTTTTTTGTGGAAATTTTTCCAAGTCATTACACAAAATGAAATAAAAAGTTAAACGTAGTATTTTCATCACCCTCTTTTATTTAAGAAGATAAAACTAATAAGCATAAAGATAGATAAAATAAAATGTTGATGTTCTTTATAAGTGAATTTTTTTCTTTCTAATTTCTCCGCAAATTTTGAGTGTAAATACTTGATATTTTTTTTGCCTGAAAATATCGATCTGCTTTCTTAATAAATAACTAGGTGTTTAACTAAGCATTGTATACCAAAAAAATTGTATTAAAAAAAGTGGGATTTAACGAGTGAGTGGAAGAGAAAAATATTTATATTGCTCTGATAGTGAAAAACATCACATAATAAAAAGGCGTATCAGCATATTTAAATTATAAGCTAAACGTTATGAAAACTGCTGGATGAAAACGGCAAAATGGGTGCCATGTGGGTTTTCTAAAATCATAACTAAATTCATATTATTTAAAAAAATGAGAGTTTTATGATATTGTTCTAGTGAGCACGATTACAAGTTAGGAGGAGAAGTAATGGAAGAACCTATTTTATCCTTTAAGGATGTTAAAAAGGTTTATCGAGGCGGAAGCATGGGTGTTGAAGGTGTTAACCTTACGATCGACAAAGGTGAATTTGTCTGTTTGATCGGAACTTCCGGCTCGGGTAAGACCACGCTTATGCGGATGATCAATCGAATGCACGATGCAACTTCAGGAGAGATATTATTTAACGGGCAAGATATCAAGCAATCTGACCCAGTTGCTTTACGGCGTCAGATCGGTTATGTGATCCAAAACATCGGGTTGATGCCGCATATGTCGATCTACGATAATATCACACTTGTCCCTCGTTTATTGAAATGGCCAGAGAAAAAGAAAAGAGAGCAGGCCGAAAGGTTATGTAAGGAAGTTGAACTTCCGCAGGAGTTTCTCGATCGCTATCCATCACAACTTTCAGGTGGGCAGCAACAACGTGTGGGTGTTATCAGGGCTTTAGCTGCTAACCAAGATCTGATCTTGATGGACGAACCATTTGGTGCCTTGGATCCACTTACTCGTGAATCGTTACAAGATCTGGTCAGCGACCTGCAGAAACGTTTGAAAAAGACGATCGTTTTTGTAACGCATGATATTGATGAAGCTCTTAGACTTGCGACTAAGGTCGTGATCCTAGATAAAGGGCATATAGTGCAAAGTGATTCTCCTGATGAGATATTACAGCACCCGGCAACCGATTTTGTCAAAAACCTTGTGGGTGAAGAACGCTTAAGTCAAGCTCGGGCTGAATTATCGACTGTTGATCAAATTATGCAGAAAGATCCGGTCAAGATCACTTTAGAGCGTTCAGTCTCAGAAGCTATTAAACTCATGCGGCAGCGAAGAGTGGATACTTTGCTTGTTGTAGACAATGATAATTATTTCAAAGGATATGTTGACATCGACACTATTACATCTCACTACAAGAGTGCAACTAGTGTGTCGGACCTGATGAGTACAGATATGCCGACACTTCAAAGTGATACTTTGGTCAGAAAAACTGTCCGGAAAATGTTGAACCGTGATTTCAAATATTTACCAGTGGTCGCTAAAGATAATAAACTTCTTGGCATCGTAACGCGGACGACGATGGTCGACGTTGTTTATGATACGATCTGGGGCGATACTGCGAACGACCAGTTGGTTGATGGGCCTGATGAAAGCCAGGAAAATAGTGATCACGACAATGACGCTTCAGCAGTCAAGGGAGAGTGATGACAATGATGGCCTTTTTAAACCAATATGGTGGCGAGTTAGTCACAAAGACTTGGGAGCAGTTATATATTTCAGCGTTCGCTTTATTCTTAGGCGTTGTTGCTGCTGTTCCGATCGGAATTATTTTGACGCGGCTTCCTAAAACGGCAAAAATCGTCGTTGGGGTCGCCAGTATGTTGCAAACAGTACCTTCACTTGCTTTGTTGGCGTTAATGATCCCGATTTTTGGGATCGGGAAAGTCCCTGCAATAGTGGCGTTGTTTATTTACTCTTTATTGCCGATCCTACGTAATACTTATATCGGCATGAACGACGTTGACCCGACCCTTAAAGATAGTGCCAGAGGGATGGGCATGACGACCATGCAATCGATCATGCAAGTTGAATTACCAATGGCAATGCAGGTTATTATGGCAGGTATTCGTTTATCGGCAGTTTACGTTATTGCTTGGGCTACCCTGGCATCTTATATTGGTGCTGGCGGCTTAGGGGATTTTATCTTTAATGGTCTGAATCTTTATCAACCAGACTTGATCATTGGCGGTACGATCCCGGTTACAATACTGGCATTAGTTGTCGACTTCCTGCTAGGCAAATTGGAGTATCATCTAACTCCGATCTCACAGCGATAGGAGGGTCACTTATGTTAAGAGATTTTACCCATAGATTTAAAAAATCAATTGTTTTGGGTCTGTGTGCTTTGTTGGTCTTGGTTGGCGGATGTTCTTTTCCCGGGCTGAGCGGGACCGGGGCTTCCGATAAAACTGTCAGGATCGCTTCAGTTACTTCTACAGAATCACAGATCATCGCAAATATAATTTCAGAATTGATCACGCATGAAACTAACTATAAGACTTCTTTAGTCAATAACTTGGGTTCGTCGTCTGTGTCGCAAGCAGCCTTACAACGTAATGATGCTGATGTAATGGCTACAAGTTATACAGGGACAGATCTAACGGGGACTTTGCAATTGCCGCCTGAAAAAGATCCTAAAAAAGCAACTCATATTGTTAACTCCCAATTAAAGAAACGTTATGGTCAAATCCGTTATCCTTCGATGGGATTTGCTGATACCTATGCTTTTATGGTGACTCAAGCAACAGCCAAAAAATATAATTTAAATAATGTTTCTGACATGCAAAATCACGCTAAGCAAATGAAAGCCGGAGTCGACAGTTCGTGGATGAACCGTAAAGGTGACGGTTATAAGGAATTTTCTCAAGCATATGGATTTGACTTCCAAAGAGTTTATCCAATGCAGCTCGGATTAGTTTATAGTGCCGTTGAACAAGGAAAGATGAATGCTGTGTTAGGTTATTCAACGGATGGACGGATCAAGAGTTACAATCTGAAAGTCTTAAATGATGATAAACATTTCTTTCCACCTTATGACTGCTCACTGGTGGTTAATGGCAAGTTTTTAAAAGCCCATCCAGATCTGCGTAAATTGTTGCACCGGTTGGACGGAAAAATCGATTTAAAGCAAATGCAAACTTTGAACTACCAGGTAGACAATAACTTATTAGAGCCGTCTGTTGCAGCACGACAATTTCTAGAAAAGAATAATTACTTTAGAGGAGCTGATCAATAATGAGTAACATGGGATTATGGCAACAATTTTGGTATTATATGGTCCATAATGGCTCATACGTGCTCGAACAATTTAGTCGACATTTTTTGATCGCTGTATATGGTGTTTTGTTCGCTGCGATAGTTGGGATACCATTGGGAATATTTATTGCACGTCATCATAAGCTCAGTTCATTTACGATCGGAGCTGCCAATGTGATCCAAACGATCCCATCATTGGCCATGTTGTCGATCTTGATGCTTGCATTGGGTTTGGGCGTAAATACTGTGATCGTGACAGTATTCCTATATTCTTTACTGCCGATCGTAAAAAACACTTATACTGGTATGATCAGTGTTAGTAACGATGTACTCGATACTGCTCAGGGAATGGGAATGACCCAAATGCAACAGTTATTTTTAGTTGAGTTGCCTTTGGCGGTTTCTGTGATCATGGCAGGTGTCAGAAATGCTTTGGTCGTCGCTATTGGGAATGTCGCTATTGGTGCCTTTGTTGGTGCTGGCGGACTGGGTGACATTATTATCCGCGGGACCAATGCTACTAACGGTGGAGCGATCATTTTGGCTGGTGCATTACCGACTGCACTTATGGCGATCATTGCTGATTCTGTACTGGGATGGATCGAAAGAAGACTTCAGCCGCACGGAGCACAATAAATATGATATAATGTTTGCGAAGTTTGATTTATAAGAATAATAAACAAAATGGGGTTCAAGACATGAATTTATTGTTTGCGGTGAATGATGGATTTGTTGATCAGATGTTGACTGTTGTTTATTCCATCTTGCAGAATTCTCGCGTTTCGCACATTAAAATGTTTGTGATTCAAGAAAAAGAGTTGGAAAAGACTTTTGAAATCAACCAATTCTGTCAAGAGAACCAAGTTGAATATTGTCCGATAATTGTAGATGGTAATGAATTTGCGAATGCGCGGATCACTGATCGCTATCCACACACGATATACTATCGTCTTTTAGCCCATAAGTATTTGCCAGCAGACATTGATAAGATATTATATTTGGATGCTGATCTGTTGTGTATCAACGACATCACACCCTTGTATAATATGGACATTAGTGAATATTTATATGGAGCATGCAGCCATAGCCGTTTAACTAATGTGACCGAAGTAGTGAATAGGGTGCGTTTGAAAAATGAGGATGCTGATGCTTATTATAATTCTGGTGTCTTGTTGATGAACTTACGCAAGATCCGCCGGGTCGTTGATCCCGGAGATGTCTTCGAATTTATTGAGAAGAATAAGTTTAATCTGTTACTGCCCGATCAAGATATTTTGAATGGCTTGTATGGTCATCAGATCAAACAATTGCCAGATGAGATCTGGAATTTTGATGCCCGCAAGAATCGGACATATGAAATGTTAAGTATGGGTGAGTGGGATTTGAATTGGGTGATGGAACATACAGCCATCTTACATTTTTGTGGGCGTGAAAAACCGTGGAAGGCTGGCTATTTTGGCAGATATTCTGCTTTATACAAGCATTATTCCCATCAGGCATTACAATTAAACTTTACAGAAAACGCACAGGATCGCCCACTGAGTACCGATACGGAATTTTCATTCAGACATGGTCGCTCATAATGCAAAAAGAGTTGGAGATCAAAAAGTATTTGGCAACAATAGCGGAATATGAAAAAGAGTACTGTGGGATTTTTCCAGTGCAAAAGAGGCTGCAAGCTGTGAGCCAAACAGTTAAAGCCTTTCGGGATAGATCTTTGCCGGAGTATCCTCTACCAAAACTAGAATTATCAGAAGGAGCTATTTTTGCACTGCTTGATCATCATGCAGACGTTTTAGAGATGGAAAATTCTTTAAATGATATACGGCAGTGTGTGATCCAAAATTTTGGTATCTGGCACATTTTTTCAATTACTTGGGTCAACGATTTACAAGAATACCTAAATGGACGGTCAACCCTTCAAGTGATGGCTGGAAACGGTATTTTGGCTAGTAAATTAGAAAATGTTATCGCAACTGATAATTTGGACTGGCATGGACAAGATATAACAAAACCATCCCCTTGGACAACGGTTAAACATTTGGATGCTTTGGCCGCTGTTGAAAGATATTACAAAGATGTTGATGTAATAATTATGGAATGGGCGCCTGATGGGGCGACGATCGACCATGGTATTTTACAGTTTTTGCGGAACGTCAACTGGTCGGGGGAGTTTTTGGTTATTGGAGAAAGAAATGGAGCAACAAATTCGTCCCTTTTTTGGCAGACCGCTAGCTTAACCATAGTTTCGCAACTAAATGTGCACCATCAGCCATTTGATTTTATTAAAGACCAAGTTTTCAGTGTCGAATGATTTTTAAGGCAATAAATTTTGTTTAATGAAAAAGTCCCTTTGGTTTGGGACTTTTTCTTTGTCTTCATTTCCGCTGAAATGTTAAACTAATCATTCAATTGTTGTGGTTAAAAACACATAAATTTAATTGTTAAATACTAGTTTCGAGTGAATTTAATGAATTCTTTAGGTACGATAGATGTAAAATTTGGTACAATAATGTATAAATAATAACTGTAAATGATAATACTATAAATGAAATAAAAATTTGGTTTCCTTAAGGACACTGAGCGTAAAAGAAAAGGTTTGAAAACCGGTGGAATGCTGAAAGTTACTATGCTTTCTTAAATAGGCAGACCATAGAGAAAAAGTTATTATTGGACAGGTGTTCTCACTTTTAGGATAACCAGCTAATAACAAGGAGAAAAAACATGAAAATTTTAGTTGTTGATGATGATAAGGATATTGTTGAATTATTAAGTATTTACATTCAAAACGAAGGTTATGAAGTTGAGAAAGCCTTTGGGGGCAAGGAAGCTTTGACTAAGCTGAATACGAATACTGATATTGGGCTGATGATCTTGGACATTATGATGCCGCAAGTTGATGGTTTGGAGGTAGTTAAAGAAGTTCGCCGTGATTCACAGATCCCGATCTTGATGCTGTCGGCTAAGACTGATGATATTGATAAGATCCATGGGCTGATCCAAGGCGCTGACGACTATGTTACAAAACCATTTAATCCTTTGGAGGTCATGGCACGAGTCAAGTCTTTGCTTCGTCGTTCTCAACATCAAGTTCAAAATGAAGAGCCCGATCAACTGGAGGTCGGTCCATTGATCATTAAAAAAGACTCGCACGAAGTAATAACGGTCGACGGGACAGAAGTGCAATTAACGGCTTTAGAGTTCGGGATATTGTATCTGTTGGCTAGTCATCCTAATCGTGTCTTTTCAGCAGATGAGATCTTTGAGCGCGTTTGGAAGCAAGAGTCAGTTGTTTCTGCCAAAACAGTAATGGTCCATGTCAGTCATTTGCGTGACAAGATCGAAGAAGCTACTGGTGGAGAAAAAGTCGTTCAAACCGTTTGGGGTGTTGGTTATAAAGTTGAAACACGCTAATTACTGGGAGAGTGACTGTATTTGAAATTTCAGTTAACTGGTAGAGAGAAAAGTGAACTTTTTGGTGAAGCGATCGTAACCATCATTTTGTTACTTTTGTTGAATATGTCGATTTTTCTGATCGTGGATCAGTTGATCGCTACTAACCCCGGTATCGAAAATGGTATCTTTCAAATTAAAATGTCACTTTCTTTTGGACCGCAGCATATCCAATTTTGGAGTTGGGGTTGGGCGTTTACTTTGCTAATGCTGATCGTTGATGCCTTTGTTTTGTATTGGCGTTTGATCAGAAGATATCGTCAGATGCAATTACGACACGTTATCGTTGAGTTGCATTATATTGCATCTGGTCATTTCGATCATCGCATCCCGTTTACTTTGTCCGGACAAATGCAACGCGTCGTTGAAAGTGTTAATGCATTGGTCGATAGTACGATCAGCTCTTTGGAAGAAGAGCGATCGATCGAACGCTCTAAGGATGAATTGATCACTAATGTCAGTCATGATATTAGGACACCTTTGACTTCGATTATTGGTTATCTGGGGTTGATCGAGGATAAACAGTATCAACATGAAGAAGATCTGTTGAAATATACACACACGGCGTTTTTAAAGTCAAAACAAATGAAATCTTTAGTGGATGATCTATTTGAATATACTAAAGTGCGGCAAACAGACGCTAAACTTGAAACAGTGCAGATCGATCTGAATGCGATGCTTGAACAACTAGGTGCAAGTTTTGAACTGGAAGCTTCAAAAAAAGACATGCAGGTCACGGTCGACGTTAGTGATAAAGCATTAATGATCGAAGCTGATCCTGAAAAGCTGGCAAGAGTTTTCAATAACCTTGTTTCAAACGCCTTGAAGTATGGACATGGTGGTAAAAACATTTATTTATCTGCCAGAAAAATCTCTAATCGTGAAGTTGAAGCTGTGGTGGCTAATGATGGTGAGCCGATCCCCCAAAGTGATCTTGGACAGATCTTCGAACGCTTTTATCGGGTCGAAGGTTCGCGTTCTAAAGAAACAGGAGGTACTGGTTTAGGTTTGGCGATCGCGCTGGGGATAGTCGAGCTTCATCATGGTTACATTTATGCCTCTTCGGATGAAAAAATCACAAAATTTATTATGCGTTTTCCAGTTAAACATAGTGATGTTTTAAAGGCGTCAGAAACAAGACAAAAAAACGGACAAGGTAAATAGGGTAGGTTATCCGCTATTTTTCTTTGTACGCTTTTCACAAAAGGCCAAATCAGCAGGTTTTTATAGATACCTGCTGATTTGTTTGGTGTGCAAGCTTGTCGGCAAATCATATAGGTAGATCCTTGCTATGACTTAAAAATTGTGTTGTCTAATGCTAAGTTTTCATTCACTGTTGCAATCTTACAGACTTTGTGTCAAAGTTAATAAGTATCTGAAATTTAAAAATAATAATATAAGCGAGAGGGACCATTTGAATTATGAAAACTTTTAGTCAATTACAAAAATGTGTGGCTGGTATTGTTACTGGCTTTGTGCTTTTTGGTGCAGGTCTGTTTACAAGTACTGCAACAAATCCGGTCAACCAAGTTTCTGCCAATACAGTGGACAACTTAAAGACTGCAGATGTGAACGTCAAGGCAAAGTCGGCTATTGTGATCGATGCTAAGACTGGCCAGGTGCTGTACGCTAAAAATGCTGACCAAAAACGGGAAACAGCTTCAATGAGTAAGTTGATGACGATTTATTTAGTCTTAGATGCGATCAAAAATAAGAAATTGAACTGGGATCAAAAGATATCTCCTTCAGAAGGCGCGGTTAAGGTCAGTCAAAACACAAATTACTCTAATGTCCCACTAAAGGCTGGTCATAAATATACAGTACGTGATCTCTATCGGGCAACTGTTATTTATTCGGCGAATGGTGCTGCAATGGCCTTGGCTGATCAAATAGGCGGCAACCAGCAGAAATTTGTTGACATGATGCGTTCTGAGGCTAAAAAAATGGGTATCAAGGACGCAGAATTTTATACTGCAAATGGCTTAAATAACGGTGATGTGAAGCAAGATAAGTACAAAGGCGCCCCAGATTCAGCTACTAATAAAATGTCTGCGAATGATATGGCACTTCTCTCCAAAAAACTGTTAACAGATCATCCTGAAGTGTTAAAGACGACGCGTATCAAAGAAGCTAAATTTGATAACGGGGATACTAAAACCGACATGCCAAATTGGAATTGGATGCTCAAGGGCTTGGCTAAATCTTATTCGGCATTACCTGTGGATGGACTTAAAACGGGGACATCTGATTCAGCTGGAGCTAACTTTGCTGCTACGGTCCATAAAGATGGGCACCGAGTTATCACAATCGTAATGGGAGCTCGACACAAGAACGATGCAGATACCGCGCGTTTTGAAGAGACTCAAAAAATAATGTCTTATGTTTATAATAACTATAAATATACTAACATTAAATCAGGCTTGAATTTTAAAAAGAACTCACATTACCGGTATATCATGGCAAAGATCTAACCGTTCAAACTAAGACTGGTAGTGGTACACATGTTTGGTTGGAAAAAGGGAAAGATGCTGATTCAATAACTGGTAAAGTTGTAGGAAATAAAAAATTGTATAAAAAAGACGGCCTGGAAGCACCGATCAAGAAAGGACAAAAAGTTGGCACTTATGAATTAAGTGTTAAGGGTCAGCAAACGCCATTTGTCGATGGTAATAATGCGTTTAAAACACAAGCTGTTGCTAGTCAGGCTGATAAGAAGGCCAATATTTTTGTAAACGGCTGGCGTGCTATCAAGAGCATATTTTAAACTTCTTTGACTGTATCTTTTGATTTATAAAGATACAGTTTTTTTAATTAGGTATAGCTTATGCCCACTGAAAGCAAGTGATAGAAAATAATGGATATTACTATAAAACAGAAGTATTAGCTGAAAAAAAGTTGCAAATAGCTTATGTTCATATGTTATAATTTACGGTGAAACTTTATATTTGGAATTTTTGGAGGCATACCTGTGAAAAAATCCGATACACGTCGTAAGGAAGTTTTCCAGATCGCTTTACCGCTTTGCCTGAGTTACATACCGATCGGTCTGGCATGCGGTGTTTTGTTACATGCGGCTGGTTTTAACTTTTTAATGACAGCTTTGGTTTCCTTACTAGTCTTTTCTGGTGGGGCTCAATTTATGATCGCTTCCATGTTGACGATTCATGCTCCAATGCAAACTATTTTGTTAATGTTATTGTTTTTGGAGATGAGATATGCATTGTTGGGGTCGAGTTTATCTCAATATGTTCGTGGAACGAGCAAAAAGTTCTTGCTGACATTTGCAGCGTCGATGAACGATGAAAATTATGCGGTAAATTATTTGAAGTTTGCGACCGATAAGACATGGTCGCCACAAAATGCTTTATTAGTTGAACACCTTTCGTTATTTTTTTGGACGGTGTCTAATTTGATCGGTAGTTTTGCAGGAGGTTTTATTTCTGTTAATTTAACTATCGTTGATTATGCACTCACTGCTTTATTTATTTATATGATCGTAATGCAGATCAAAAATCGTTTGACCATTTTGATAAGTATCGTTTCTGGCATACTTGCTGTTTTATCTATGATGTGGTTAAAGAGTACAATGGGGCTGGTTGTTGCAACTTTACTCGCTTCCTTGATCGGTTTTGCATTAGAAGATCGTTTATTAAAGAAAGTTAAAAACAGAGGCTTTTTATTGAAGAAAATAAAGCTGAGTGGTAAGCGCAAGGAAATTAGCAAATCGGGAGAATAGATTATGAGTGTAACTACTAATTTAGATCATTTCATCTTGATCATGCTATCAATGTTAGTTGCTTTTGTGCCGCGTTATTTTCCAATGAAGATCTTCGCTAGTAGGCAGATCCCAAATTGGTTTAATGAGTGGATGAAGTACGTGCCCGTTTCTTTGTTTACGGCGTTGGTAGTAAAAGATGTGTTTATGAACACTGAAACATATGAATTTATCGGTTTTGACAGTGTTGCAAAAATCATTGCATCTGTGATAGTCATGGCTGTAGCTTATTTTTCACGGTCGATGGGTTTAGCGGTCGTAGTTGGTTTGATCGCTGTGGCTGTTTTATCATTGGTCGTACCTATTTAATTTGATTAACTGAAAGACTATCTGGACAGATGGTCTATTTTTTTGCTTTCTTTTAAAAGTCATTTGATATTGATATACTGGGTGTTAGAAATAAAGAAGGTCTCTGAGTTTTGCGAATAGGGATGTCTATTTTGTGTAATGTAAGGAGGAGCAAAATTGAAATACTTTACTGAAAAAATTTCGACTTCATTCTCAAACGAAGCTACTTTGACAGGCTACATCTTGGATAATAGTGCGGAAGTCGATGCAGACAGGACTAGACCTGCTGTTTTGATCTGTCCAGGGGGAGGATATCGTTTTACTTCTGATAAGGAAGCTGAACCCGTTGCTATTAAGATGAATTCAATAGGCTGTCAAGCCTTTGTACTTCGGTATTCGTGTGCGCCGGCTCATTATCCTACAGCTTTATTTGAGTTGGCAACAGCAGTTAAGTTGATCCGGGATAAAGCAGTTGATTTTAACGTGGATCCACAAGAGATCATTGTCCTTGGCTTTTCAGCGGGTGGACATTTGGCAGCTAGTTTAGCAACGAAATGGGACCAGGACGTATTGACCTCTGCTGGTTTTGTCGCGGAAGAAATTAAGCCCAATGCTCTGGCACTTGCGTATCCGGTGATCACGACCGGAGCTTTTGCCCATGAGGATTCGTTTAAGGCTTTATTAGGTGAAAATGCTTCTGAAGAAACCTTAAATGACCTTTCTCTGGAAAAGCAAGTTACAGAACAGACTCCGCCGGCCTTTATTTGGACTATTTATGATGATGCCTCAGTTCCTGTCGAAAATACTTTGTTATATGTGAAAGCTTTGAAAAGGGTCGGCATTAATTGTGAATTGCATATTTTTTCGCATGGTGCGCATGGCATGAGCCTAGCTACTGAGGAAACAGCACCCTACGATAGTGAACACAGATCGCATGCAGTTGAGATTTGGCCGCAATTGTTTGCAAATTGGCTACAAAACAGGGTGGAACATAGCGGTTAGGACACGGATCTCGCAAACATGACCTTATAAAGTTCATGGCTGGAAAGCTTGAAAGATCATTGCAAGAAAAATACCAGGAAAGTCTCTCAGACTAACTTTTCTGGTATTTTTTAAACTAAGACTCTATGTTTTTTTGCGTTTTCTGTTGAACTCGCTGACTACGGTGAATAATTGCCAACTAGCTGTTGCTAGAAATAAACTGCCAATAGTATCACTGAGAAAATGCGCGTGCAAGTATACCCGAGTGAAAGCGATCAAAACAATTAATAACCATCCGCTAACGATCATAATGATTTGTCGCATATGGGAGAAGTCAAATCTCTTCGCCAGCGCTAGCAGAGAATATACTAAAATGATGGTGGCAAATGTATGTCCGCTCGGAAAACTGAAACCGCCGACCGAGATCAGGCGGTGTAACGGACGTGGACGTTCGATCAACGATTTGACAAGATGGTTCAACAAATTAAGTGCACTAAACAAGACTAAGAAGTTCAGTCCTGTACGGAATTGCTGCTTATGCCCTAGATATACTGCGATGATCAAAGCGTAAATCGTCATCATCACAGGGCTGGCTAAATTTGAAATACCACTAATGATTTTAGTAGTCGTCAAACCTACCAGCGGGCGTAACAGGTTGATCGTTCCTTGATCTGCAGCTACGATGAAAGCTGCATGATGTTCTACAAAAATTGACAATAAAATGAATAAAAGCAAAGAAACGCTACCTACAAACGACCTAGTATAAGCATTCGAATATTTTTGCATAGCTGATCCTTTCTAAAATAAACATGGTTTATTATAACTTAAACGATCGAAACAGCACAAACTGGAAAGTTAATTAGAGAGATCTTTTATAGAAATACGAAGAGTGGACATTTTAATTCTGACTTCACCCTGTGCTATTATAAAAACAGGGTGATTCAGTAAAAGGAAGTGGTAGAATGGCTCAACAAGAAAACGAATTCAGACGGAAAGGCAAACAGCATTTTGTTCAAAGTAAACCGCCTTCACATGATCTTAGTCAACTGATCACGTTCTTTTTGTCATTGACATTGATGTGTACCTTGTTGGGGATCATGGCTAAAAATTCTTTTCTAAGCAAGAATTTTACCACAAAAGAGTTGATCAGTAACGAAAATGTTGCAGTTTTGCATAAGGGCATTTCTGCTTCTATTAATTCTTTTACTACAGATACAGATGCAGGTTTTGAACTATCAGGTGATTTGATCTCTAAACAACAGATCAAAGAAGATCTTAGTGAGACGATCGATAACTTGTACGCTGGTAAAAAGGAGCTATTGGCTCCTTCAAAAATAGTCGGGCAAGTAGAAGACAACTTTATGAAACAAGCTAACAGGCAGGGGATCTCGACTCAAAGTGAAAATTTTTTGAGTTATAAAAGCAATTTTATCGCACAGGTCAAAGCCGCAATGAATAACCAGATCAATAATTCTTTATTGTCAAAGGCTGCTCAAATGTTTAAGAAATCGCAAAACATCCTGCAAAGTATGTATCTGTGGGGTATGATATTAAGTACAATTTTAGCGGTATTGCTTCTTGTCCAAACAAGATCAGTTTTTAGATTTTCATATTACTCCGGGATCGCCTTTCTGGTGATCGGTTTGATAGTGTGGTTGTTGACCGAACTGGTCAAAGTCAGTGGGTTAGTTGAAAACTTTGCCGCGTCGATCGGGATGTACCGATCGTTCATAATTGATTATGGCAATGCAGTAACTGCTGTCTTTACCCATTACGCTAGTGTTTTCAGTTATGTTGGACTAGGATTATTATTGATCGCTTTATTAGGGAGATTTATTAGAAAAATTAGGCTTTGAATCTAGGCTGTAATGGTTGGAAGCGAAAGAATTCTGCTATAATAAAAGAAGTGTTTAGCAAAAACAATAGTTTGAAGTGAAAGGGACTAGTTAATGAAGTTCACATGGCAAAAAGATGATCATGGAAAAGAGACTGTTAAAGTTTTTTTGTCAAAGCATGGAGTAAGCCACCGCATGTTTAGGACGATCAAGCACAGACAGGGGAAGGTTTTGGTAGATCATCATGCGCAAAATTTAGGGTATTCATTGTCGGGGCCATGTGCTGTAACTTTGATATTAGACCCTGAGAAGCCTGATAATGCTGTACCACCAAGCGATGGACAGTTAAATGTCGTATACGAAGATACGAACTGGTTAGTGATCGATAAACAGGCAGGCTTGAATAGTGTTCCAGGGCCAAGTGACCGTAGTGATACTTTGGTAAACCGAGTCAAGGGCTATTTAGTTGCTCAAAATTCAAAGGACCTAGTGCCCCACGTCTTAACTCGTTTAGATAGGTTTACTAGCGGTTTAACTTTGGTAGCCAAGCATCGTTTTGCGCAAGGGCTGATCAATAAGCAAATGGAAGATCATAGTGTAACTAAGAAATATATCGCTCTAGTGGAGGGACATATTACTGAAAAGCACGACTTGATCGATCAGCCTCTGCAGCAGGCCCCTGAAAGTTTTGCTCAGGAAGTCAATGAAGCAGGTAAGACAGCTAAAACGGAATACTGGGTCTTAGAGGACCTTGGTAATATTGCAACCTTAGTCGAAATACAGCTTCATACTGGAAGGACTCATCAGATCCGGGCGCATTTTAGTTATTTAGGACATCCGTTGATCGGTGATGAGTTATACGGAGGCCGGACTGATCTAGGTCTGACAAGGCAAGCCTTACATGCAAGCAGGCTAGGCTTTGTTGATCCGTTTACAGATAAAAGATTAGGATTTGAGAGCCACTTGCCGCAAGATTTAGATAATGTTCTTAAATATTTACGAGGTGTGGAAGATCACTAAAAGGGCAAGCAGAATTGATAAATTTATACATGAGGTGAATAATTTGACCCCTAAAAAAGAGGATTATTTAAAAATTATGTTCGAACTTGGTGGTAAGCAGCGCAAAGTTAGTAACAAGCAAATCGCTGAGGGCCTAAATGTCGCGGCTGGCTCGGTAACGGAAATGGTTGCTAAATTAGTTAGCGAAGGATTAGTTATCCATACACCGTATGCAGGGATCTCGTTAACAGACAATGGGATCAAGATCGCGGAAAATTTGATACGCCGGCATCGGTTATGGGAAACTTTCTTAGTTGATAAGTTAAATTACAAATTGCAAGATGTTCATGATGATGCTGAGGTGCTGGAACATGCCACTAGTGACAATTTGGTTCAACATTTGGATGACTTTTTGGGCCACCCCAAACATTGTCCGCATGGCGGAATGATCCCAAGCATCGATGGAGATTATGCAGAGGAAAGTTATGATCTACTAGTCGATGCTGCTGATGGTTCCACTAAGTCTGTCGATCGTTTTGTTGATAATCATGAGTTATTAACATATCTTGATGAGATCCAACTGAACATTGGCGACACATTCACGGTCATAGAGCATGTTCCGTTTGAGGGACCGATCAAGGTAAAATTAGTAGGTTCTGGTGAAGAAGTCAGTATCAGTTACAATGCAGCTCATTATATTTTTGTCAATTAGTTCAAATTAGTTGTATCAATTACCATAAGGCTGTGTTATAATTCTTTATGTAGTTTGAATAGGTTTTTTTGGTAAGGATGTTTCACGATTTCCTCCATAAAGCGCCGACTAGAATTACAATATACGTGCCGAAAGGCGCAACAAGGAGGATCCATTATAATGGAACAAGGAACAGTAAAATGGTTTAATGCAGACAAAGGTTATGGCTTTATCACACGTGAAGACGGTAGCGATGTATTCGTACATTTTTCAGCTATCCAGGGTGAAGGCTTCAAGACTTTGGACGAAGGTCAGCATGTAACATTCGATGTTGAAGACAGCGACCGTGGCCCACAAGCAGCTAATGTTGTTAAAGACTAATTAAAAAATTAAAGTTAGGAGCAGGTCCTTTTGGGCTTGCTTTTTATTTTCCAAAAAAGCTTCGTTAACCTGAAGTAAAGCACAGTCGCCAAACAATCTTCTGGTGTTGTGGGCATATGTTACTTCACATGTTAACGAAGCTCTTTATTTTGTCATTAATTGATGTTTATTTGATTATTAGGATCTAGAGTACTTCCCGTTTGAGCCGCTGATAAATCAAGTGCTTTTCTCAAAAGGTTAGTTATTCGTTGTTTTTCATTTTCTTCTGGTACTTCAAAAGATTGTCCAGAAATCATTTCCGATTGACCTTGCAAATAAGTTGAGTTCATGTGATGTGTGGCTTTGCGGTATTTTGCGGCTAACAATAACATGTCAGTAAAACTGAGATCTGTTGTCATTTGCTTAGAAACGGTATTTAAAAATTTCTCGTCCAACAGATTGTCGACTTGAGTAGCTTCCATTGCCACTGCCATTAGGACTTGACGCTGACGTCCTTGACGTCCGTAGTCGCCTTGTGGGTCAGAATGGCGCATTCTTACATAAGCCAGGGCTTTTTTTTCCATCCATATGTACTTTTTGCCCTTTAGTAAATGAATAACCTCCATATGAAAATGATAAGGAAGGAGAAACATTGACCCCACCAACTGCGTTGATCAGGTTCTCAAGACCGCCCATGTTGATAGTTGCGTAATAATCGACCGGTACGTTTAAATACTTTTGTACCGTCTGGACTGCAGATGCAGGACCGTCATAAGAATAAGCTGAATTCAATTTAGAAGGATAGTCACTTTCATGACCATAAACAGCCACTTTAGTGTCACGCGGCAAGCTGACTAAATTCATTGATTTATTTTGCGGATTTAAAACAGCTAAAACTAAAGTATCCGTTCGTCCTTTAAATGAACGGCCTAAAGCCCCGGTGTCTGTTCCCATCAATAAAATAGAAATTGGACGACCATGCTTGAGAGCTGTTTTTGCATCACGTGCTTTTTTGATCCCGCTTTCTTTATGGATCATATTGATCGTAGAATGCGCAGTTTGATATTTTTGGTGTAAATAATGCCCTCCAGCTAGGAGGATAACTACAAAAAATAATAGGAACCAGAAAAAACATCCTTTTAAACGATGGTGCGGTGAGCGATGTTTTCTTTTCAGAGGTTCCTCAGTTTGTGTGTCTTCATCAAATGGTTCATCATATTGAGATCTACGTTGTGGCATAAAATTCCTCCTGGAAGTTACAAAGTCAAAGAAAAACTGCTTTAGGAAAAAGGAGAGTGATCTTTGAACATAGTGAAACTAATTTGATCCCTACAATTTAGGATCTTGTATGTATCTAGTCTTGATCAGCTTCATTGTAAACTTTTTATTGCTGACTTGAACATCATAAGTTCTTAAATGGTAACATACAAGGTATTATACTGCATAATAAGTAAAAATTTAAAAACGCTTATATTTTTAATAGTTAAGCAGCGACTTTATAGCTGATTATCTGAGCCGGTTGAGAAACGTGATATAATACAGAGTGGTAAAGGATCCTAATGATTTATTTACATTTGATACTTTATGAAAAAGCAATATTTTATTGTAAGTTAAATTTTTTGATTTGAACACGTTGTAAGAAAGGATGTTAAAACTAGCAATGTTTTATTGCGAAAAGTGTGGTAGCAAGAACGAAAGTAGTGGAGAGCGTTGTTCTTTTTGTGGAACTAAGCAAAAGACTATGGCCAATGAAGGCGAGATGAAAAATTGCAAGAAGTGTGAAAAGCAGATCTCAGTTTCGGCTAATTATTGCTATTACTGTGGTCAAGATCAAGCCGAGATCTTATTGAAAGAATTAAAACAACCTGTTGAAAAACAGGAAAAACAAGACGATCAAAAGGAGGAATCAGAGATCCCGACGGTCGACATTAGCGATCCCCAAAAATTAAAAGAATTTATCAAGATGGCTAAAAAAGAAGGGATCGAAGTTCATGTTTTGGGGAAAAACGAATCGTTTCGACCAGGGATCGTGGCTTCCACGAAATTGTTCCTTAAAGATTGGGTAAATGTTAATAAAAGAATGGGGCGAGCTGATTTTTGGTACGGTCTTTGTGGGGGCTTTTTATTATCAATGCCAGCCGGTCTCGTTATCAGTTTATTAGCATCCTTATTGGGGCCGTTGATGTCTGGCGCTGAAGGAAATATTTATAAGCTTGGTATAGCAGCTTGGATAGCATTTTTTTATGTTGCTTTATTGACTGCTATGGTTAGAAGATTACACGATATTGAATTACCAGGTTATTTGGCACTTTTACTCTTTCTTCCAGGTGGTGATCTGATAGCCTTGGTCATCGCAACGATGCCGCAACGGCGTACTAAGTCGAATTATACATTTAAAGATCCAAGAAAAAAGAATAAAAACAAGCATGATAGATAAATTAGCGGTCGGTACCTTGGAATGGTTTTGTGAGCAAAACAACTTTTCGAGAAGTAAAGGAGCCTAGTATGATGGAGACTCGAAGATTGATACTGCGCCAATTTCATGATGCGGATTGGCGGGATATATTAGAGTATGGCTCACAAGAGCAGGTTGCTAAACGAGCTAATTTTAGACCCTTAAGAACTAAAACGGATGCTCTTTCTTTTGAAGGAGTACTTTTTCGTGACGGTGTCTTAGCTTTGGAAGAAAAAAGTTCTACTAAAGTTATAGGGAATATCGGAGCCTTCCAACTCATCAAACCGGATGGTGTGATCGATAAAGGTGGCCGTGAAGTTGGCTATGCTTTGCACCAAAATTATTGGGGTCAGGGCTATATGACTGAGGCTTTGGCAGCTCTTTGTGAAATAGAAAGAAAAAAAGCAGTTAACTTTTTACAAGCTCGCGTATATGCAGACAATCTAAGATCACAAAAGGTCTTACAAAAGAATGGGTTTGAGTTTCAAAGAAAAAGAGAAGTTTTCGATGTTTTTCACCCGGAGAAAAAAATCTTGGAGTTGTTTTATGTTAAAATGTTAATTCAAAAGGAAGAAAGGTTTTGAGATAATGCAATTGACGAAAGGATTTGAACAAGCCGCATGTATTGTTGCTTTGCTGGCTACCCAAAAAAGAGATATCCCAGTTTCTTCAGGTGTCATTAATGAAACTTTGGGAGGGTCGGCTACATATTTGCACAAAATAATGCGTAAACTTGTGGTCGAGGGCTTGATAACTTCTGTTTCTGGAAACAGCGGTGGTTTTTCATTGGCTAAAGAGCCAGATAATATTACGTTGTTAGAGATCTATCATGCTACAGAAGGGTCAGTCGATACTTTTCCAGATCTAGGTTTTTTCGTGCGCGCCTTTAAGGATTTCCCTTCATTGGCCAAACAAGCAGATAGCGCGATCACTAGTGTTTTTCATCAAGCTGATCAACAGTGGTCAGATTACATTGGGAATACCACGGTGCAAGATATTTTGTGGCAAACGTTTAAGGTCGACGAGATCCCCTTAGTCGATTGGAATGATTTGCGTGTGGAAGATATTAAAAATTTAAATTAAATATTTGTGTTAAAGTAAAAGAACAGAGCATTACGGCTTTAAAGTCTAAGAATTTTCAGTGGATCATTAAGAGGAGTAAAAATAATGACAGAAAAAGAAAAAAAGTATTATGGTGCTGATGCAGTGGTCGATAGTTTGATCAATCACGATGTTAAGTATGTTTTTGGAATACCTGGGGCAAAGATCGATCGAGTCTTTGAAAAACTTGATCATCCGACCACTAAAAATGCGCCGCAGTTTATTTTGACTCGCCACGAACAAAATGCTGCTTTTATGGCTGCGGGTATTGGAAGGATCACGGGACAACCTGGTGTTGTGGTCACTACTTCTGGCCCAGGGGCATCTAATTTAGCTACAGGTTTGGCAACTGCTACTACCGAAGGAGACCCAGTACTGGCTTTATCTGGGCAAGTACAAAGGACTGATTTATTACGACAGACTCACCAAAGCATGGATAATACTTCTGTTTTTACTGGGATCACGAAGTATGATGCTGAAGTTCAAGATCCAGATAACATTTCAGAAGTTATCGCTAATGCTTATCAAGAAGCTGAGGGAGCAAAACAAGGAGCAAGTTTTGTTTCCATTCCCCAAGATGTGACCGATAGTGAAGTAGAAACTGATGTCTTGGCACCGATCCCTTCACCGATCTTAGGCCCTGCAAGTCCGATCGAATCTACAATGTTAGCTGCACGGATCAAGCAAGCTAAATTACCAGTTTTGTTAGTCGGGATGCGTGCTTCTGATACGCGTACTACGGATGCGATCCGAAACTTAGTACGTGATACTCACTTGCCCGTTGTCGAAACTTTCCAAGGTGCGGGTATTATTTCACGTGAATTAGAAGATGATTTTTTCGGGCGTGTTGGACTCTTTCGTAACCAACCCGGGGATAGGCTGCTTAAGGAAAGTGACCTTGTGATCGCGATCGGTTATGATCCAGTTGAATATGAACCGCGCAACTGGAATACTAATGCCGATCGAAGCATCGTGGTGATAGATTCAATGCGTGCACAATTGGATAAGAATTTCCAACCACAACGCGAGTTAGTTGGAGACATTTCACAGACATTAGAATTCTTACTGCCATACATGAAAGGTTTCAAGATGCCGGAACGATCGTTGCCTTTTTTGGCACAGTTACGTGATCAGCTCAAGTCACGAGATGAACCGCCTGCATTAGAAGAAGGGCAAGTTCGGTCCCATCCTCTTTCGGTGATCCATGCTATGCAGGCACGTGTGACAGATGAAATGACAGTGACAGTTGATGTCGGCAGTTTTTATATCTGGATGGCAAGACACTTCCGTAGCTATGAGCCGCGTCATTTACTATTTAGTAATGGTATGCAAACTTTAGGAGTGGCATTACCGTGGGCGATCTCGGCGGCATTAGTTCGTCCTAAAACTAAGATAGTATCAGTTTCGGGTGACGGCGGCTTCTTGTTTTCTGCCCAAGATCTTGAAACTGCCGTTCGCCTTGATTTAAATATCGTTCACATTATTTGGAACGATGGCAATTACGATATGGTAAAATTTCAAGAAGAAATGAAATATGGAACTCCGGCCGCTGTTAAGTTTGGACCGGTAGACTTTGTAAAATATGCTGAAAGTTTTGGTGCTAAGGGATTACGTGTAGATAAAGCGGCAAACTTAGGTAAGGTCCTTGATAAGGCATTTAAAACAGCGGGTCCAGTAGTAGTTGACATACCGGTCGATTACAGTTTCAATCATGAGCTTGGTGAACAATTGTTGGACGATCAACTGCGTTAGGTTAATAACAATGATTCGAGAATTAAGATTTAGGAGGAGGATTTATTGTGGTACAAGATTATTCTAAAGTATATCAACACGGCACATTAGCGACTTTAGTTCCTGGCTTGTTTGATGGAACTTTTCCTATTGGGGAACTCTTGAAAAATGGTGATACAGGTATCGGTACAGCCGCTGGATTAGGTGGTGAAATGATCGTTTTAGAGGGTACTCCGTATTTGGTAAAAAGCGATGGCCACATCGATGTTTTACCGGCTGAAACCTTAGTTCCGTTTGCAACTGTTCATTTTGACGATCCAAATGCGGCAGGAAGCAAGGTAGCTGACCTTGCCAAAGCAGACATAGGACAACATATTTTTAACAAAAAAGCATTGAAAAATGTTTTCTTTGCTGTCAAGATCAAGGGTAAATTTTCTCATGTTAAAGCGAGAGCAGTTGCTGCTCAAAAACGGCCTTATCCAACCTTGGGAGAAGTTGCCGATAAACAGGCGATCTTTGAAGAAAGTGCTAGCCAGGGAACGGTCATTGGCTACTTTTCACCTGAACTTTTTCAAGGTATGGCTTCTGCAGGCTTTCACTTGCATTATATAAATGATGAGAGAACAATGGGCGGACATTTACTTGATTTTACAGTAAGTGAGGGTGTTTTGACTGTCCAACCTTTCGCAAGTGTTGAACAACACTTTCCATTTGATAATAAAGAATTCATGGAACATGATTTTGAATTGGGTGAGATGGACTCTGAGATCAGACACTCTGAATCTTAAGATCCTTATTTATAAAATCTGGTCAGCATTATTTTTGTTGAGATAATAAAGATAGTATAACACTTAAAATATTTTATTTGTTATTTTTACGGTGTTAGTCTTATAATATGCAATATCGAAAAGAGGTTGCGGTTTTTATCAGTACGATGATCTAGTCGGGAAAAAGGCGGAGGTTATCTGAAAGGAAAGACCGCCGAAGTTGGCAATGATTTTCCTCGTTGGTGACTGGGGCTCAACATAAAATGTTGGGAACTGTCGTGAAGGAATACTTTCACGGGGCGCTATCGAGATGTTATTTACCGTTTTTACGGGATGATTATTGATAGGATAACGGATGACGCGGTTTTCGATTATGAAAGCTGCGTTTTTTGTTACTTTATTATTTTCTTGGTCGCCTCTTCGAATGAAAAATTTTATTTGGAGGGAACAATTTTGAAGAAACAAGATCTTTCGGGAGTTGATCAGCAGGCTGCTGAGACAAAAGAAGGAGCTAATGGTATTAAAAGGTCATTGAAGACAAGACATGTTTCGATGATCGCTTTGGGCGGAAGTATCGGGACCGGTTTATTCGTTGCTAGTGGGTCTGCGATATCAACGGCGGGGCCCGGAGGTGCTTTAGTTGCGTATATAGGTATTGGCTTAATGGTTTTCTTTTTAATGACATCTTTAGGTGAAATGGCGACTTATTTGCCAGTTACTGGTTCTTTTGCAACTTATGCCCGGCGTTTCGTGGATCCAGCAATGGGTTTTGCGATGGGATGGAATTATTGGTTTAATTGGGCGATCACACTAGCTGTGGATATTTCTACAGTTGGACTAGTTTTTAAATTTTGGTTTCCCCATGTTCCTAGTTGGGTATTCAGCTTGATTGCTCTAGTCATTATTTTCATTATTAATGCCTTATCAGTTAATTCCTTTGGGGAAGCTGAATATTGGATGGCATTGATCAAAGTAGTCACTGTCATTATTTTCTTAGTGATCGGCTTTTTGACAATTTTTGGTATCATGGATGGTCATGCTACATATTTGGAAAACTTTGTCTATAAAAAAGCTCCTTTTGTTGGTGGGATCCCTTCAATTTTATCTGTCTTTGTTGTTGCCGGTTTTTCATTCCAAGGGACAGAATTGATAGGTATAACTGCTGGTGAGTCTGAAAATCCTGGCAAAAGCATTCCCAAGGCAGTTAAACAGGTCTTTTGGCGGATAATCCTGTTCTATATTTTATCGATTTTTGTAATTGCAGCTTTGATCCCATATACCAGCCCTAATTTGTTAGGGTCTGACGCTGCAGATGTTACGATCAGTCCATTTACTTTGGTCTTTCGCCGTGCGGGATTGGCTGGTGCAGCTGGAGTAATGAATGCTGTCATCTTGACGTCTGTTTTATCTGCGGCCAATTCTGGTATGTATGCTTCGACGCGAATGCTGTTTTCATTAGGTGCTTCAGGTGATGCACCAAAGATCTTTAAACGAGTGAATACGCGTGGGATCCCGATGCCTGCTTTGTTAGGAACTGCTGCTATTGGATTGATCACTTTTGCTACAAGTATATTTGGTGATCGGATCTACAATTTTCTTGTTAGTGCCAGTGGTTTGAGCGGCTTTATTGCTTGGGTCGGGATAGCGTTATCGCATTACCGGTTTAGAAGAGCGTTTAGGGCTCAAGGTCATGATCTTTCTGAACTTAGTTATCATGCCAAGTGGTTCCCATTTGGTCCCCTGTTAGCCTTAATTTTATGTATCCTGGTGATCCTTGGACAAGATCTAGACTCTTTTGCCCACTTTGATTGGCAAGCTATACTATTTTCGTACATGTCAGTTCCTCTATTTTTGGTCTTATATATTTATTATAAAGTCAAACACAAGACCAAATTGATACCTTTGGAGGAAGTCGATTTAACCCCACATGAATTTATAGCAGAAAAAAAAGGTAATGAGTCTTGAACTTTTTAAAACTTTCGCTTATATTTAAGTTAATCGAATAAATAAACGTCATATACATCTTAAGTAAGCATTAAAGAGACATAGTGGCCGGTGGAAACTGTGAAGCTGAAATTCCAATGTATTTTTTGATGGGCAGGTAATGCTGCACGGGAAACCGTTATTCAGTAGCGTGCGAAGTAATATTCGAACTTGGGTGGTACCGCGAAATAAGAAAGCCTTTCGTCCCAATTGTGGGATGAAAGGCTTTTTTTTAACGAACGAAGTATTTTTCGAAATTTAGTAAGTACTAGGAGGAATGTATTATGTTAGATGTGAAAATGATCAGACAAAGACCGGATGAAGTTAAACGCCGTTTGGGCACTCGTGGTGTTGCTCCTGAAGAAATTGATAATTTGCTGACCGAGGATAAGGAACGTAGGGAGTTACTAAGCCAAACTGAACAGTTAAAGGGACAGCGTAACGAAGTCTCGGCACAGATCGCACAAGCTAAACGCAATAAAGAAGATGCTTCACCTGCAATTTCTAAAATGCGCGCAGTTGGTCAACAGATCAAAGAACTAGATGAACAAGCTGACCATGCTGTGGAAGTAGTTAATGACATGGCCGCGCGTTTACCTAATTTACCTAACGAAAGTATTCCGGTTGGGCCAGACGAAAATTCTAACGTCGAGTTAAGGAAGGTTGGGATACCACCTAAGTTTGATTTTGAGCCCAAAGCACATTGGGATATTGGTGAAGATCTAGATATTTTAGATTTTGAACGCGGTGCTAAGGTTTCTGGTGCACGTTTTGTTTATTACAAAGGTTTAGGTGCGAAGTTAGAAAGAGCTCTATATAATTTTATGTTGGATGAGCATGAAAAAGAAGGATATACGGAAATGATCACTCCGTATATCGTGAATGACGCTTCAATGTTTGGGACGGGACAATTTCCTAAGTTTAAAGAAGATGTTTATCAGATACAAGGACAAGAGATGACAATGATCCCAACTGCTGAGGTTCCATTAACTAACTATTATCGTGGAGAAGTGATCCCCGATGAGAAGTTGCCAGTCTATGTGACTGCGTTAAGCCCATCGTTTCGTTCTGAAGCGGGTAGTGCTGGTCGTGATACTCGTGGCTTAATACGTATGCATCAGTTTAATAAAGTTGAGATGGTAAAGTACACTAAGCCAGAAGACTCATATGATGAATTGGAAAAAATGACCGCTAATGCAGGTAGTATCATGGAAAAACTCGGGTTGTCTTATCATGTTATCACGTTATCGACGGGGGATATGGGTTTTAGTGCCGCTATGACACATGATCTAGAGGTTTGGATGCCCGCTCAAAATACTTATCGTGAGATCTCCAGTTGCTCTAATACCGAGGATTTTCAGGCAAGACGTGCACATATTCAGTACCGTGACGAAAATGGTAAATTGAATTTTGTGCATACCTTAAATGGTTCAGGACTTGCTGTTGGCCGGACAGTGGCTGCCGTGTTAGAAAATTATCAAAATGCAGATGGATCAGTTACGATACCAGAAGTACTTCGCCCATATATGAATGGTGTTGAAAAAATCACTAAATAATTTTTGTAACTACTTAAATGGTTTTAGAGAAATTCTATTTTTTATTTAAGTAGTTTTTTTGTTATTAATGTTCAAAAGATATTTAAACCAGAAATGAGATCAAACATTTTAATGCGAACTTTGTAGTTAATTGTTTTATTTTTTAGATTAAAAATCGCTCATTCGTACTGTTTTTTTGTAGTAAAATTCGTCATTTAAATAGTGATGGAAATAATTAAAAAAAGTATTGACGGTCAGTCTGATGCTTGGTATGATTGTCTTTGTTGTTCGAAAGGCAAGTTTCGTTTTTTTGCTTTTTAGTCGGGCAGAAAAGTTTTTATTGACTTTAGTCAGGTTAATTGGTATTATTAATTGGTTGTTTCCGCTTTTGTTGGTAAAATTCATTGTAAATGATTTTGACAAGGCGAAGCAATTAGTGATATACTTAATAAACAAGTAGATCTTTGAAAACTGAACAAAGTTTCGACAAATCAAATGTGTGAGGTCGCTTATCCTAATGATAAGTGCAAACAACATTTGCGAAGTCAATTCGCTAGTAAAATTTATGAGTCACAAACTTTAAAATGAGAGTTTGATCCTGGCTCAGGACGAACGCTGGCGGCGTGCCTAATACATGCAAGTCGAACGCAAACTGCCGACACTGAATGCTTGCATTCAGCGTTGGCAGGGCGAGTGGCGAACGGGTGAGTAACACGTGGGCAATCTGCCCAAAAGTGGGGGATAACACTTGGAAACAGGTGCTAATACCGCATCGACCGGCTGACCGCATGGTCGGCCGGGTAAAGACGGCTTTTAGCTGTCGCTTTTGGATGAGCCCGCGGCGTATTAACTAGTTGGTAAGGTAACGGCTTACCAAGGTGATGATACGTAGCCGAACTGAGAGGTTGATCGGCCACATTGGGACTGAGACACGGCCCAAACTCCTACGGGAGGCAGCAGTAGGGAATCTTCCACAATGGACGCAAGTCTGATGGAGCAACGCCGCGTGTATGAAGAAGGTCTTCGGATCGTAAAATACTGTTGTCAGAGAAGAACACGGGATAAAGTAACTGTTGTCCCGCTGACGGTATCTGACCAGCAAGTCACGGCTAACTACGTGCCAGCAGCCGCGGTAATACGTAGGTGGCAAGCGTTGTCCGGATTTATTGGGCGTAAAGGGAACGCAGGCGGTCTTTTAAGTCTGATGTGAAAGCCTTCGGCTTAACCGGAGAAGTGCATTGGAAACTGGGAGACTTGAGTGCAGAAGAGGAGAGTGGAACTCCATGTGTAGCGGTGAAATGCGTAGATATATGGAAGAACACCAGTGGCGAAAGCGGCTCTCTGGTCTGTAACTGACGCTGAGGTTCGAAAGCGTGGGGAGCGAACAGGATTAGATACCCTGGTAGTCCACGCTGTAAACGCTGAATGCTAGGTGTTGGAGGGTTTCCGCCCTTCGGTGCCGCAGCTAACGCACTAAGCATTCCGCCTGGGGAGTACGATCGCAAGATTGAAACTCAAAGGAATTGACGGGGGCCCGCACAAGCGGTGGAGCATGTGGTTTAATTCGAAGCAACGCGAAGAACCTTACCAGGTCTTGACATCTTTTGACCATCTGAGAGATCAGCATTTCCCTTCGGGGACAAAATGACAGGTGGTGCATGGCTGTCGTCAGCTCGTGTCGTGAGATGTTGGGTTAAGTCCCGCAACGAGCGCAACCCTTATTGTCAGTTGCCAGCATTCAGTTGGGCACTCTGGCGAGACTGCCGGTGACAAACCGGAGGAAGGTGGGGATGACGTCAAGTCATCATGCCCCTTATGACCTGGGCTACACACGTGCTACAATGGACGATACAACGAGTCGCGAGACCGCGAGGTTCAGCTAATCTCTGAAAGTCGTTCTCAGTTCGGATCGTAGGCTGCAACTCGCCTACGTGAAGTCGGAATCGCTAGTAATCGCGGATCAGCATGCCGCGGTGAATACGTTCCCGGGCCTTGTACACACCGCCCGTCACACCATGAGAGTTTGTAACACCCAAAGCCGGTGCGGTAACCAGTTGGAGCCAGCCGTCTAAGGTGGGACAGATGATTGGGGTGAAGTCGTAACAAGGTAGCCGTAGGAGAACCTGCGGCTGGATCACCTCCTTTCTAAGGAAAAATTACGGAAACTCACACGATTTGTACAGAAACTTTGTTTGGTTTTGAGAGGTCTACTCTCAGATCCGTTCTTTGAAAACTGAATAACATTTATTTCTTGATCAATAATTTTATTAAACCGAGAACACCGCGTTTGAAAGAGTTTCAAACAAGAATTCAAAAATGAAGTAGTAAACGCAAACTCATGACCCATTTATCTACGATAAATGTCAGGTCAAGTTAGGAAGGGCGCATGGTGGATGCCTTGGCACTAGGAGTCGATGAAGGACGTGACTAACTGCGATATGCTTCGGGAAGCTGTAAGTAAGCAATGACCCGGAGATCTCCGAATGGGGCAACCCGATGACTGTAACGAGTCATGATCGCTGGCTGAATACATAGGTCAGGCGAGGACAGACGCAGGGAACTGAAACATCTAAGTACCTGCAGGAACAGAAAGAAATATCGATCCCCTTAGTAGCGGCGAGCGAACGGGGGACAGCCCAAACCAAGAAGCTTGCTTCTTGGGGTTGTAGGACTGGACATTTGAGTTAGCAAGAAGCACTGTAGCTGAACGGCTTGGGAAAGCCGGCGAAACAGGGTGACAGCCCCGTAAGCGAAACAGTCCTTCCTCAGTCCAGGATCCTGAGTACGGCGGAGCACGTGAAACTCCGTCGGAATCCGGGAGGACCATCTCCCAAGGCTAAATACTGCCTAGTGACCGATAGTGGACCAGTACCGTGAGGGAAAGGTGAAAAGTACCCCGGGAGGGGAGTGAAACAGTTCCTGAAACCATGTGCCTACAATTAGTCAGAGCCCGTTAAGGGGTGATGGCGTGCCTTTTGTAGAATGAACCGGCGAGTTACGTTAACGTGCCAGGTTAAGGTGGAAAGACCGGAGCCGCAGCGAAAGCGAGTCTGAACAGGGCGACTGAGTACGTTGACGTAGACCCGAAACCAAGTGACCTACCCATGTCCAGGTTGAAAGTGCGGTAAAACGCACCGGAGGACCGAACCCGTGTATGTTGAAAAATGCTGGGATGAGGTGTGGGTAGCGGTGAAATTCCAAACGAACTTGGAGATAGCTGGTTCTCTCCGAAATAGCTTTAGGGCTAGCCTCGGGAGTTAAGGATCGTGGAGGTAGAGCACTGTTTGGACTAGGGGCCCGTCTGGGGTTACTGAATTCAGATAAACTCCGAATGCCACTGATCTTGTCCCGGGAGTCAGACTGCGAGTGATAAGATCCGTAGTCGAAAGGGAAACAGCCCAGACCACCAATCAAGGTCCCTAAATATGTGTTAAGTGGAAAAGGATGTGGGATCGCACAGACAACTAGGATGTTGGCTCAGAAGCAGCCACCATTCAAAGAGTGCGTAATAGCTCACTAGTCGAGTGATCCTGCGCCGAAAATGTAACGGGGCTAAACACATTACCGAAATTGTGGATCCGACCGTCAGGTCGGGTGATAGGAGAGCGTTCTAAGGGCGCAGAAGCCGGACCGTGAGGACCGGTGGAGCGCTTAGAAGTGAGAATGCCGGTATGAGTAGCGCAAGGTCAGTGAGAATCTGACCCACCGTAAGACTAAGGTTTCCTGGAGAAGGCTCGTCCTCCCAGGGTCAGTCGGGACCTAAGCCGAGGCCGCAAGGCGTAGGCGATGGGCAACAGGTGGAGATTCCTGTACTGGACCGGTCTGTTTGAGCGATGGAGGGACGCAGGAGGCTAACGGAGCGTGCAGCTGGAAGTGCACGTCCAAGCAGCGAGTTGCAGGACGAGTCAAATGCTTTTCCTGGCGGAAGATGAGCTGTGATGGGGAGCGAAATTTAAGTAGCGAAGGAAGTCAGGTCACACTGCCGAGAAAAGCTCCTAGCAAGGATCGGTCCACCCGTACCGCAAACCGACACAGGTAGTCGAGGAGAGTATCCTCAGGTGAGCGAGTGAACTCTCGTTAAGGAACTCGGCAAAATGACCCCGTAACTTCGGGAGAAGGGGTGCTGGTCTGACGACCAGCCGCAGTGAATAGGCCCAGGCGACTGTTTATCAAAAACACAGGTTTCTGCAAAATCGTAAGATGATGTATAGGGGCTGACGCCTGCCCGGTGCTGGAAGGTTAAGAGGATGAGTCAGCGTGAGCGAAGCTCAGAATCGAAGCCCCAGTAAACGGCGGCCGTAACTATAACGGTCCTAAGGTAGCGAAATTCCTTGTCGGGTAAGTTCCGACCCGCACGAAAGGCGTAACGATCTGGGCACTGTCTCAACGAGAGACTCGGTGAAATTATAATACCCGTGAAGATGCGGGTTACCCGCGACAGGACGGAAAGACCCCATGGAGCTTTACTGTAGCTTGATATTGGGTGTTGGTGCAACTTGTACAGGATAGGTAGGAGCCGTAGAACACGGGACGCTAGTCTCGTGGGAGGCAGTGGTGGGATACTACCCTCGTTGTATGAACACTCTAACCCGCGCCGGTTGATCCCGGCGGGAGACAGTGTCTGGTAGGCAGTTTGACTGGGGCGGTCGCCTCCCAAAAGGTAACGGAGGCGCCCAAAGGTTCCCTCAGAATGGTTGGAAATCATTCGCAGAGTGTAAAGGCAGAAGGGAGCTTGACTGTGAGACTGACAAGTCGAGCAGGGACGAAAGTCGGGCTTAGTGATCCGGTGGTCCCGCATGGAAGGGCCATCGCTCAACGGATAAAAGCTACCCTGGGGATAACAGGCTTATCTCCCCCAAGAGTCCACATCGACGGGGAGGTTTGGCACCTCGATGTCGGCTCATCGCATCCTGGGGCTGTAGTCGGTCCCAAGGGTTGGGCTGTTCGCCCATTAAAGCGGTACGCGAGCTGGGTTCAGAACGTCGTGAGACAGTTCGGTCCCTATCCGTCGCGGGCGTAGGAAATTTGCGAGGATCTGTCCTTAGTACGAGAGGACCGGGATGGACACACCGCTGGTGTACCAGTTGTCTTGCCCAAGGCAGCGCTGGGTAGCTAAGTGTGGTCGAGATAAACGCTGAAAGCATCTAAGTGCGAAACTCACCTCAAGATCAGATTTCCCATTCCTTTCTGGAAGTAAGACCCCTGAGAGATGATCAGGTAGATAGGATGGCAGTGGAAGTGCCGCGAGGCATGGAGCGGACCATTACTAATCGGTCGAGGACTTGACCACAGAGTGGCGCAGGACTCGGTAAAAGCAGCGAGCAAGGATGAATGTTAGTCAGTTTTGAGGGAGCGGATCTCTCAAAGAAAGAAATACGAGTGCGGTGGTGCGGGCACGAAGGCTACACCTGTTCCCATGCCGAACACAGCAGTTAAGCTTCGTCACGCCAAGAGTAGTTGGGGGATCGCCCCCTGTGAGGGTAGGTAGCTGCCGCGCTTGTTTTTAGGTACTGAGTTTTCTCGGTATCTTTTTTGCGGAAGTAGTTCAGTGGTAGAACATCACCTTGCCATGGTGGGGGTCGCGGGTTCGAATCCCGTCTTCCGCTTCGCTGGAAGCCCCAGTGAAGCACATTATAAAAATTATGCACCCATAGCGCAATTGGATAGAGTGTCTGACTACGAATCAGAAGGTTGTAGGTTCGACTCCTACTGGGTGCATTTTTTATTAGGTTCGTTGAAGAAAAAATTATTAGAAATGAAAAGGGAGCTTCAAGCTTTATCTTACTGGCTATGCAAAGCAGTAAGGTAGGGCTGAAGCTCCCTTTTGTTAAGAGAATAAGTCTTCAACTTTAGACGTCGTTAGTTCGTCACAAATGCGAAAGTTAATATGAGCGATAAAGTAGTTGAGGAGATAATGACTAGGGTAATAATTGCGAGATACGTACTGATTTTAAAGGATTCTTCACGGCTGAAAATAAGACGCGGATCTTTACCGCGGAAAAACACAAATTTACGTTATGGTTGCAGCTGGTTTTGAATAAATTCAAATGTATTTTAACTATATAGTAGCTTCTTTGTCTTCTTCTTACAGCGGCTTGTCGCGCTATAAAGCTTTTTGTAGGAAATATTTAGTTTACTTGCGATGACTTCTTTAGAGTAGGGGTTTGGATTACAATACATTTGCATGACTTCATATTCCAAGTCTGAAAGAACGTTTGGCAGCCTAGCTAGATCCTCTTCGAGTAAAAGTTGTCTATCTGGAGCTAAATTAGTAAGATCTGGACCCAGATAACCACTTCCTTTTTCGGTCACTAACGATTCAAAAGAATTCGCAAAAAGGTCAAAATGACGTTTTTTTGCAGCTTGATTACGTAAAAGTGTGAGGAAATAATTTGTCAGATTTGCTTTAAAAAAGGACCCAAAAGGAACGTTTCTATCCGGCTCAAAATCTTGAACACTTTCGTAACAAATCATCATTGCTTCAACTTGAAGGTCATCGAAGTCATAATAACGAAAATTGAAAGCATTGATCGTAGAAAACACTAACGGACGATACTTCTGAAAAAGTATCAGTAGTGATAAACTTTCAGGGTCCGCTAAGATATCCGTAATTAACTCAAGATCATCGACAACAGGTTTTTTATTTTCGGTCATACTAATACCTCTATTCCTATGAATTAATGGAGCAGTATTAATTGTGACACCGATTATAAATTTCTAAAATAAAGCGCTTTATTTCGAACAAGAAAAAGCCAAAAAATAAAAAATAACCTAGCCATCACAACGAGTGTAATAACTAGGTTTATTCTATAAAGCTGTTTATCAAAAAATGAAGCCGTTTGCCGGATTTGAACCGGCGACCCCCACCTTACCATGGTGATGCTCTACCTGCTGAGCTAAAACGGCGTGCAATTATCAGTACCTAAATAGTATATTATATACATTTAATAATTGCAATACTCAATAAAAAAATCAAATTTTGCTACAAAGAACTTCTAGTTACTTAAGTGCTAGGGTTCGTTCGACACTATAAAGATTTGGATCCATTTGTTTGATCAACGGTGAAAATTCGCCGATGCTGATCAATACTAATTCATGCATCGCACGCGAACAAATAGTATATAAGATACCTCGTTCGTCTGTGGTCGGATATTCCTCTATCGAAACATTATTGACCACCACACTGTCAAATTCGAGCCCTTTTGCTAAATAAATTGGCAGGATCGCGATCCCCGAAGGTAGAGTACGATCTGATTCTTCAAGCAAAGTTACGGGCAAAGAACGGTGTAGTTTTTCGTAAATATACTTACTTTCAGCGACATTTTTAGTAATCAAAGCAACCGACGAATACTTTTCAGAAGATTTTTTCAAGTGAGTATATAAGGCTTTTAAAGCTGACTCTTCGTTTGATACTTGGCAGATCAAAGGGCGGTCTCCAGGCCTGTTGAATGCTTGAATAGAATCTCCTTCAGGTAGCATGGCTTTCATAAAGTCTGTGATCTGCTTGGTTGAGCGATAACTCTTATTCAATAATTTCAGGTTACTATGGCGAGCCTGTAATGTTTTAGACAAGCTCGTCAGCATTTCTTGCGGGCGTTTGGGATCTGAGTACAAGGCTTGCTCACTATCACCGAGTAAAGTAAGTTTGGCTGTGGCAAAAACGTGCTTTAAATAAATCATTTGTGCTAGCGTATAGTCTTGCATTTCGTCGATGAAAAGATGGGCGATGCTATGATTTTGACCACTGTCGGTCAATAGATCCCTTAGTAATAGCAGCGGAGCACAATCATCTACTGCAATTCGATGATATTCTAAGTTTTGTGAGTATTCACAAAATGACTTTGGAAGTTCTTTTTTTAAGAATGCACCATATTGTTCGTAGTCGTCAAAGAAAAAGTTATTGTACAATGCGTCAAAGATCATGGCATATTGTTTTTTAACGATTTGTTGTCCAAGGTATGCTTGTTCCTCGTCATAAGACTCAAAGCTTTCTTTGTTCTCTTCTCCAAGTAATTCATGATATTGTTCATCACTAAGATCTTCGAGCATGTTTTGAACTTCTTGACTAGTAGCTTTTTTACCCACCAATTTTTTCAGCTTCTTAAGTAGGCTCTTTTTCAATGCGTTGAATCGATGTGCTAAAGTCATATTACCCGGAAAGCTAGTATATATTCGACGGATCTCGTCTTTAGAAAAAATTGTTTGACCATCTAAAGCTATATCTGTAAAACAGATCTCATTGACTGGTAAATTGTTGACATATCTTTCAACAGCTTGCATAAACTGTGGTGATCTTTTGTACTCATCAAGGCTGCTTTGCTCGTCTGACAAGTCGTCTGCCTTTTCGTAATGTTCAAACAATGACTCAACATTCAAACCTTGTAAACGGCGTGAGAAAAATTCAAGCAGAGTCACCTGTCGCATATTTTTTTCGCCCAGGCTTGGAAGAACATCAGAGATATACCGACTAAATAATAAATTAGGTGAAAAAAGTACGATTTGGTCGGCATTTAATGTGTCACGACTATGATACAAAAGAAAAGCGATACGTTGTAAAATGGCGGAAGTTTTACCGCTGCCAGCAACCCCTTGAACTAACAAAAGGTCACTTTTGGTATCTCTAATTATATCATTTTGTTCTTTTTGGATAGTAGCGACAATATTTTTCATGTATTCATCACTATGTTCATCTAAAACACTCTGTAAGATCTCGTCGCCTACAGTTTCATTGGTGTCAAACATATTTTTAATGACCCCGTTGTTGATCTTAAACTGTCTTTTCTTAAGCAGGTTCGTTTCTTGTAAGCCTGCAGGGGTTTCATATTCTACGTCACCTAAAGTACCGTTATAATATACAGAAGAAATCGGCGCACGCCAGTCATAGATCAAAAAGTTTTGCTGGTCATCGTTTAAAGAAGCCGTACCGATATAGAGTGTTTCTTTTTCGTCGCCAGGGTCTTGAATATCGATCCGTCCAAAATAAGGAGTTTTTTCTAAGTCAGCGAGAGTATTCAACTGTTCTTTTAAAATTTGTTCAGTTTGAACGTTTTTGGCAACTAATTGCTTTTGTTGTTGGATCTCAGCATTAGTTTCCATGCGGTCGTCAACTTCGGTCGTGTTGACTTTTGCGTTTTGGACGTAGTTTTTCTCAACTGACGATGTTTCTTCATGCGCCTTTTTATATTCTTTATCTGTCTGTTTTAGTTGTTTTTTTATTTCGGTGATAACTTGATCCACACGCTTTTGTTCTATTTGTCTTTCGTTTTTCATGGATGCAGATCCTTCCTTTTTCGAGATGTGTTTATTTCCGCGACAAATATCAGCTTGCAAATAGGACAAGCTGGTTAAACGTGTATTTTACATTGTACGGAATATTAATATAAACTTCAATTCAAGATACCACAAAACTAGAGACTTGTCAGAATTTTAGTTTTTTTACGCTTTGACCTTTACAAGCGTGAACAGTTTGATAAAATTAAGTTAATTAGTTGAACAGGAAAAGTAGAGGCTGGTCGACAGAGATACATTGTATGCTGAAAGATGTAAACAGTACTCGAAATGGGCCTGGGATAAAAAATGATCAATAAAATGAGTGGCGGGAACCCCCGCAAGTTAGGTGGCACCGCGAGTAATCGTCCTATTGTTGAAAAACAATAGGACTTTTTGTTTATGAATTAAAAAAGACGGTTTCACTAAAGAAAACTATGGTTTGGCTCAGAAATTGAATCAGATGAAGGAGAAGATCGTATGAATAAACATGTAATTCTAACGGGTGACCGTCCGACTGGCAAATTGCACATCGGACATTATATCGGCTCTTTAAAGCAAAGAGTTGCTTTGCAAGAAACAGGCGACTATGATTCGTATATCATGATTGCTGACCAGCAGGCTTTGACTGATAATGCGCGTGATCCTGAAAAAATTAAAAAGTCCTTGATCGAAGTTGCCCTTGATTATTTGGCGGTTGGGATAGATCCGCAAAAATCAACTATTTTAGTACAATCTGCGATCCCTGCTCTAGCAGAATTAAATTTATATTACTTAAATTTGGTGACTATTTCGCGTTTGGAACGAAATCCTACTGTTAAGGCTGAGATCCAGCAAAAAAACTTTGAGCGCTCGATCCCGGCAGGTTTTTTCACCTATCCTGTTAGTCAGACTGCTGATATCACAGCTTTTAAGGCGGACACTGTGCCAGTTGGTGATGACCAAGAGCCTATGATCGAACAAGCCAGAGAGATCGTTCGCAGCTTTAACACTATTTACGGCAAGGAAGTTTTGGTCGAGCCTCAGGGTGCTTTTCCGATGAAAGGTTCAGGGCGTCTGCCTGGTTTAGATGGTGCTGCTAAAATGAGTAAATCACTAAATAATGCCATCTACTTATCAGATGACGCTGATACCTTGCATAAAAAAGTAATGTCGATGTACACTGATCCTGACCATATTCATGTTGCAGATCCTGGCAAGGTAGAAGGGAATACTGTTTTTGACTATTTGAATGTGTTTGCCCAAGATAAACAACATGTTGCAGATTTGAAAGAGCAATACCGCGCCGGTGGCCTAGGTGATGTCAAGATCAAACGTTATTTGAATGAAGTGTTAGAAGACACCTTAGCTCCGATCAGAAATAGAAGAGCACAATACGCCCGGGATCTTCCTGCAGTTTATGATATTTTAAAGAAGGGCAGCGAAAAAGCGAATGAAGTAGCAGCACAGACTTTAAAAGAAGTCAGAGCAGCGATCGGCGTTAATTATTTTGAATGATATATAATCGAAATAATTGATGTTGGGTAAATAAAAAGTAGCGACCAAGGGGTGAAAAATATGGGGAAAGTTGCATTACTTGATTTAGGGTCAAATTCTACCCGAATGGGAGTCTATCAAATCAATTCAGACCATTCTTTTCAGGAGATCAAGCGTTTTAAAGAAATGACCCGCTTGGCTGAAGGAATGGGACAAACCGCTGGTAGATCAACTTTGAAGTCAGATGCAATCGCTAGGACAATTGAAGCACTAAAATATTTTAAAGCGGAGTATGAAAAAATAGCAGATGTTACGACTGTTCGTGGGGTTGCTACTGCAGCAGTGCGTAATGCAACGAACGGTACAGAATTTTTAGAGCGTGTGAAAAAAGAAATAGGCGTGCAGATCGAAGTCTTATCAGGCAACTCTGAGGCTTATTATGACTATGCAGGAGTCATGCACGCGTTTGACATAGAAAACTGCTTGATCTGTGACATGGGCGGTGGAAGTTTTGAGCTTGCTTTGGTCAAAAAACGAGAGGCACTCAATTATATCAGTATTCCTTACGGTGCCGTGACATTAAGCGAGAAATTCCATGCAAATGATAAGATCTCCGCAGTTGATTTTTTTGCCTTACAGCGTTTTATTTTGTACAAATTTCAGCAATTGCCTTGGTTGCAGCAGGGCAAAGGCTTCCCACTTGTGTTGTTGGGCGGTGCAAATCGGACTGTTGCTCGCCAGGGGCAAAATAACGTAATGTCAAAAAATAAAACAAGCCTCCACGGACAAAAAATGTCAGCTTTTAATTTTACTGAAATTTTTCAAAGGTGGCTTGGCCAAGATAAAAGAGAACGTGAGCGATCCTTAGGTGTGGAAAAGGACCGGGCCGATATCATTGTCGCTGGTTTGACTCCAATGGTAATGATGATCCAACAGTTTGGGGTCCCTGAGGTTATTTTTTCTGAAAGTGGAGTACGTGAAGGAATCATCGCCGAATTGACCAACTAAGCAAAAAAGACTTGGGAAAGCTGAATTCTCAAGCCTTTTTTATTCCTGTGTTATATCTTTGCCAAAGTACTTGTTAGATATTTTATTTAAGCGGCCATCCTTTGTCATCTTTTCCAAGTCTTTGTTGATCTTTTGATGAATTTTTTTAGAATGGTAAGTCGCTACTGTGACTTTTTGGGCTGTGATCTGGGGATCTTTGATCCGTTTTAAAACTTGCTTTGTTTGCTCTTGGTCCGTGTGATCTTTAGCTTGTGTGTATTGCGGATGTTTTTGTAAATAAGAAGTATATTGGGGTCCCGTCAAGATCGCAGCTTTGATTTTTTTATTTTTCAAAGCTGTGACCAGTTCAGAAACTGATGAGTATCTTTTTTTCTTAAAGCAGAGTTCATTTAGTAAATTCCCCTGGGTACCGTTTTCTAATAAACCGACTTTTTTGCCAGTTAGTTTTTTTATCGATTTTTTTGTACTATCGGAACGTCGGAAAAGCACATTTTCCACGTAAAAAAATGGTTTACTCAGTTGATAGTTGCGGTTTGAACTATTCTTCTGCGAAAAACTGCCTAAGGCGACGTCAATTTTTCCGGCAGCTAATTTTTGGGTCAATTGCTTTTTGTTTTGATATGCAACAATTTTGGTCTTTTTACCTAAGTCATCCCCTAACTCATTTGCAACCGCAATGTTTGCTCCATGAATTTTGTGTGCAGACTTCTCTGAACTAAGTGGGGCGTTATTTTGTAAGACACCGACTTTAAGCGTGTTGTTGGCAGAAACAGTTGACGTATGGAGAAATACTATAGGGATCATAAGTAAAAAAAGAAGTATGAAACGTTGATAAGCAAAGTGTTTCAAGAAAAACCCTCCTAGAATTGGGGTAAGTTACTTGCCTGATAAACTACAACGGTACCAAGGTTATCGTTAAATAAAATGAGTTAGTTTGATGGTTAAAACGAACTAAAAGGTTGCAGACCTTATTCGTTTCTATTATATAATAGTAATCAAATAAAGTGGGTAAAAATCTCTATCTAATAAAAATTTGTGAAAGTAGGGCTCGAAGAAAATGAAGGGGTTTAAAAAATACTATCGAAAGACCTGGCAAGAAAGATTGGCTGTTTTGGAACAAGAACACAAGCTTTCAAAAAAAGAGGTCCAACAATTAGAGCAGAATGCTGTATTTCCAGAAATAGGTGATACTCAAGTCGAGAACTTTATCACGCAATTTAGTTTACCGGAAGGATTAGGATTAAATTTTGTGATCAATGATAAAGAGTATTTGATCCCAATGGTGACTGAAGAACCTTCAGTGATCGCGGGGGCAAGTCATGGTGCAACGATCATCAAAAAAGCTGGAGGGTTTAAGGCTAAAAGTAACGAACGTGCCATGCGCGGTCAGGTGATCGTTGAAAATGTTGCTGATGTTGAAGCGCAAAAAAATATCATAGAAGGTGCTGCCACTGATTTATTGCAAACGGCAGCCAGTGCCTATCCTTCTATTGTTAAAAGGGGTGGGGGTCCTTTAAAGTTGTCCGTTAGAATTTTAGCTGATGACCTATTGTCAGTCGACGTGAGCATTGATACTAAAGAAGCTATGGGAGCTAATATGGTCAACACAATGTTGGAGGCCGTGGCTGATAAATTGCGTTTTGAGTTTCGTCTCGACGTTTTGCTGGCAATTTTATCCAATTACACGACTGAGTGTCTGGTCAGTGCTTCATGTAAAATTCCGCTAGGTCAGTTAGCTAAGGGAAAACTTTCTGGGCAAGAGATAGCAAAAAAAATTGTCCAGGCAAGTCGGGTTGCATACTTGGATCCGTACCGGGCTGCCACGCATAATAAAGGGATCATGAACGGGATCGATGCTGCTGTGATTGCCAGCGGTAATGATTGGCGTGCAGTGGAAGCTGCAATACAAGCTTACGCTGCTAGAGATGGGCACTACAGAGGTTTGAGCACTTGGAAGGTAATTGATGAATGTTTGTTTGGCGAGTTGACCATTCCTATGCCGGTGGGATCTATCGGTGGCTCGATCGGGATCGTACCGCTTGTGCAGGTCAATTCAACTTTACGGCAAGAAAAAGGTGCCCTTGAACTTGAAAAAATCGTTGCCAGTGTCGGATTAGCGCAAAATCTGGCTGCACTATATGCATTAGTTACTGATGGTATTCAAAAGGGGCATATGGACCTGCAAATGAAATCTTTAGCGGTTTTTGTTGGAGCGACAGGTCCGCAGATCGATCAAGTCGTTCAACGTTTAAAAAAGCTGCCACGTCAAGATGCTGCTGCGGCTAAGAAGACCCTAGATGAAATTAGGAATGAGGGATTTAAAAATGAGTGAACCGGTATTAAACCAGACTACATTGAATTTAAAAAAACAGGTTACAGAAGTGGTCAAAAAACCGCTCAATGTCACTTTTAAAGAAGAAAAAAAGGGTTGGCTGTCAAGTGATCAAGCACAAATGTATTTGCACGATGGTAAGATGCAGTTGGACATATATGACGTTACGGCCCCTAACTACACAGTGTCTCACGAATTGCTGCACATCTTGACCTTGGAACAAGAAACACCGCAAATTAATTTTCATATGACGACAGGCGATCCGAAGCACGATTCGAAGATCATGAATGCAGGGATGGAGTTATATGATAGCGTAATGCATTTACAGATCTATCAACAGCAACGTGAATTGGGATTGCTTGATGATGAAATAGTTGAGCTGTTCTATAAGGGTCTCTTAGCGCAATTAAAGCCTGAGCCAACGGAACAAATTGATAGTTGGATGGTTTTGCGGACCGTTAAATTAGTTGATGCTTTAGTTTTGTTTGCAGGCGGACAAGCGGATGCTGAAAAAAGATTGCAGCAACTATATCCCCAAAGTTTTAAAGCCGCTCAAAAACTATACAAAACACTGACGGAAAAGAAAGTAGAAGGTCCGCAAAAAATTAGAGCTGCCATCGTTAAATTATGGCGCGGATTCGATGAACAACTAGAGAACTGGGGGCTTGCACCACTTGGCCTAAATGATTTTACTAGTCTGGAGCCGGTATTGAGCGAGCGGCAGATCCGCTTAGAGATCTCGCAGTTATTTGAAGTATATCACTCATCATTACAAGATAATCTTCACTTTAAACCAGCTTATATCGTGCGTTATAAGCCGGATCGGCAAAATTCTTTTGTGCTCCCAGAGCCAAAGCATGATAAAGAAAAGACCTTCCGTGGGTTTTATGCATCTAAAATCGGGGATATTTTACGACAGATGAATGTTGAATATTTGATAAGGTAAACACTTTAGGAAAGGAAGAAGAGAATGACTGAACTCAATGATTTATTAAATGGAGCACAGCATGTTGTATTTATGACTGGTGCAGGGGTTTCGACGGCTTCCGGCATACCAGATTATCGTTCTAAGAATGGACTTTATGCTGGGCGAGAGGCACCGGAATATTTATTAAGTGAAGAGTGCTTGCAAGAAGAGCCGCAAAAACACTATGATTTTGTGACGAAAAGTATGATCTATCCAGATGCTAAGCCTAATATTGTCCATGAAAAAATGGCAGAACTTGCGCAAAGGAAAGGTGCTACGGTCATCACTCAAAATATCGATGGTTTGCACGCTCAAGCGGGTACACCTACGGACAAGCTGGTAGAGTTTCATGGTAATTTGACCAATGTTTACTGCCAAAAATGCGGCAAATCAGCGACTTTGACGGAATATCAAAAAAGTATGTACCATCAGGGCTGTGGCGGCATACTGCGGACAGGGATCGTTTTATATGGCGAACAGATCAATGAAGATAATTTGCGCCGTTCATTAACTGCGATCGCAAATGCAGATCTGTTAGTTGTAGTTGGGACTTCATTTGTAGTCTATCCGTTTGCTGGTTTGATCTCTTATCGTTCACCACAGGCCAAATTGGTGGCGGTTAATAAACAACAGATCACTATCCCAGATAATGGGCTGATGATCCAAAATGATGCTACTGCAGAATTTTCTGCTGTCAATGTTGAATAGGCTAAAAAGCATGGGGTGAACCTCATGTTTTTGTTGTTTTCATGTTTAAATTGTTTGGAGCTAGTGAGAACATTGGCTTTAGTATGCTATAATATAAAGCATCGAAATTAAAAGTTTATAAAAAAAACCAACTTATATATGAAAAAAGGGGACAGAATTTATATGGCTGATAAACCAACCTTTTATATCACAACACCGATTTATTATCCATCAGGTAAATTGCATATCGGTAATGCTTATACGACTATCGCCTGTGATGTATTAGCCCGCTATAAGAGATTACAAAATTTTGACGTTTTTTTCCTTACGGGTACAGATGAACATGGACAAAAAATTGAAAAAAAAGCTGAAGATCTGGGGATGGACCCACAAGCTTACGTTGATCAGATGGTAGATGGCATCAAGGATCTTTGGCAAACACTAGAAATTTCTAACGATAAATTTATCCGAACAACAGATGATTATCATGAAAAAGCGATTCAGAAAATTTTCCAGAAACTACTTGATCAAGGGGATATCTATTTAGGGAAATATAAAGGCTGGTATTCCGTTTCAGACGAGGAATTTTTTACTGAATCACAGTTAGCTGAAGTTTATCGTGACGATCAGGGAAATATTACTGGAGGTAAAGCACCATCTGGACACGAGGTATCGTTGGTCGAAGAAGAAAGCTATTTCTTTAAGATGGGTAAGTACGCTAGTCGCTTAGTTAAATATTACGACGAGCATCCTGATTTCATTATTCCACAGACACGCAAAAATGAGATGCTAAATAATTTCATTAAACCAGGTCTTGAAGACCTAGCTATCACAAGAACTAGTTTCAATTGGGGCGTTAAAGTTCCAAATGATCCTAAACATGTTGTTTATGTTTGGATCGATGCTTTATGTAATTATATTACTGCTTTAGGTTATGGCTCAGATGATCCAACCTTGTTCAATAAATACTGGCCTGCTGATGTGCATATGGCGGGTAAAGAGATCGTCCGTTTCCACACGATCTATTGGCCGATTATTTTGATGGCGTTAGATCTGCCTTTGCCAAAACATATCGTGGGGCATGGTTGGCTTTTAATGAAAGACGGAAAAATGTCGAAGTCTAAGGGTAATGTCGTTTACCCGGAAATGTTGGTTGAACGTTATGGGCTTGACGCTTTACGTTATTATTTGATGCGTGCTGTGCCGTTTGGAAATGACGGAGTCTTTACACCTGAAGACTTTATTAATAAAGTTAACTATGACCTAGCTAATGATCTTGGTAACTTATTGAACCGGACGGTCGCTATGATCAATAAGTATCGCAAAGGAAAGATACCTGCACTGGTTAGTGACGTTACTGAATTTGATAAGGAATTGGAAGAAAGTGCGCAAGTCGCTGTCAAAGAGTTTGAAGAAGAAATGGATAACATGCATTTCTCTAATGCTTTAAGTGCTTTATGGAAATTTGTTTCGCGGAGTAATAAATATATCGACCAGACAGAACCATGGATGTTAGCTAAAGATGATGCTAAGACAAAAGAATTGGACAGTGTATTAGCTCATTTGGCAGCTTCTTTGCGAGTGATCGCGATTTTGTTACAGCCTGTTTTAACGCATGCTCCAAAAGAGATCTTTACTCAATTGGGCTTTGAAGCAGAAGATATGCAGATCAATAATGTTTCTTTCTTTGACCTCCCTGAAAATAGTCAGGTAGTCAAAAAAGGTACACCTCTTTTCCCTCGTTTAGATACTGATGAAGAAGTGGAATATATTAAATCTAAGATGACGAAAAATGAGAAAGCCAAGGGGCGTAAAGCGATGGCCGATAAAAATAATGAAGCTAAAGAAAATACTTTAACTTTGAATAAAAAAGAGATCCGTTTTGATAAATTTGACAAGGTTGAGCTGCGCGTTGCTTTGATCAAAGAAGTTAGTCGAGTTGAAGGTGCGGACAAACTTTTGAAATTTAGTTTGGATGCAGGTGATGAAGGTCCACGTCAGATTTTATCAGGGATAGCAGAATGGTACCCAGAGCCAGAAAAACTAGTTGGTAAAAAAGTGATCGCAGTAGTTAACCTACAGCCACGTAAAATGCGGGGTGAGACCAGCCAAGGTATGCTGCTCTCAGCTGAATATGGGGATCAGGTCCAACTGATCACTGTGCCGGATAACATTCCAGAAGGTTCAAGTATCAGCTAATGAATAAAAGAAAGAGGTTCGAGAAGAAAAACTTCTCGAGCTTTTTTAAAAACAGAGCGGAAACAAGCGGGAAGAAGTGAGCATCATCGAGCTCTGGCATTAGATCGCGTTTCTTAGCGAGGTGATGTCAGAGCTCGATGGGCGGAACTTCCTGCTTGTTGGAGCTCGACTACAAAAACAGAGCAGAGCAAGCCGGTTAGGTCTCGAGTATTATCCGAGTCAGAAACTATACGTCCTTTTCAACGGTGTAGCCCCTGGTTTGGATAAGCGGAAAGGCTTGGCATGCGCAGCGCGACTATAAACACAGAGAGCGGAATTTCTTGCCTCACGAAACTTCACTAAGAAATGGGTAAGACCGTGACACTTAGGAGCTCATCACCTCCAGACTTTATAGTCTTGACTTATTTTTTAATAACCGAGGCATTGAGTAAAGTTTGTTTTTAGCAGATTAGCAGAAAGGAAAAAACATGCAAATTTTTGATTCACATACACATATTAATTCTCCCGAATTTGATAACGATAGAGAAGATGCGGTCGAACGGGCAAAGGCTTTTGATGTTGGTTCAATGTTAGTCATTGGATATGACGGGCCAAGTACAAGCAAATTGAATTTTTTGCTGGAAAAATACTCGAATATTTATGGAGCTGTTGGCTGTCATCCAGAAGATAGTGCCAAATATGATTTAGAATTAGAAAATACAATGCGTGCTTTTTTAGGTAAAGAAAAAATGGTCGCGGTCGGTGAGATCGGTCTTGATTACCATTGTGATGTTGACCATGGCTTGCAAAAAGAGGTCTTTAAAAAACAGATCGCATTAGCACAGTCGCTTAAGATGCCCATTAGCGTGCATAACCGGGATGCCTTTGAGGATTGTTATACGATCCTCAAAGAAGCTGATGTCGAACGTTATGGAGGTATTATGCATAGCTTTAACGGGAACTGGCAGTGGGCACAAAAGTTTTTAGATCTGGGAATGGAACTTTCATATAGCGGTGTGGTAACATTTAATAATGCTAAAGAGGTTCAAGAGGCGGCGGTCAAAACACCACTTGATCATATGTTAGTTGAAACTGACGCGCCATATTTGACGCCAGTGCCTTACCGAGGTCAACAAAACGAACCAGCAATGACACGCTACACAGCAGAATTTATCGCCGCAACAAGGAAGATGTCTGTTTTTGATTTAGCGGTAGCTACTCATCAAAATACGAGAAGGGTTTTACAGATCGGATGAATAAAAAAATGAAGATCAAAGAAGTGGTCGTAGTTGAAGGAAAAGATGATACTAAACGGATCAAAATGGTCGTCAATGCCGATACGATCGAGACGCGGGGCTCAGCGATCAGCGAAGAAGTCTTGCAACAAATAAATGAATTAAATCAGCTAAGAGGAGTTATTGTCTTTACAGACCCTGATTTTTCTGGAGAAAAAATCAGAAAAACGATCCAGGCAGCAGTTCCGGGCGTCAAACACGCTTTTTTAAAGAAAAAAGATGCTGTACCTCATGGTCAAGGGAGCTTAGGTGTTGAGCATGCTAGCCCAGAAACTATTAGGGATGCTTTGCGTCATTTGTATACTGAAGTCCCTGAAGCAAAACCGATGATCACACAGACTGATTTACTGGCGGCTAAGCTGATTTCTGGTCCGAATGCCAAAAAGAGGCGAGAAAAGTTATGCGAATTTTTACGGATCGGCTATGTAAATGGCAAGCAATTATATAAAAGATTAAATTTATTTCAAATCACTCCAAATGAATTTAAGGAAGCTTTACTGCACGTTGAGAAGGTGGAAAAAAACAATGGGTGATAACAAAAGACCAGAAATTGGTTCTAGTACACGGACCAGAGCTATTATGGAAACTTATGGCCTGACATTCAAAAAAAGTTTGGGGCAAAATTTTCTGACGGATTTGGATGTACTGCAAAAAATCGTGTCCGCTGCGCAGGTCAGCATGGACGATGATGTCATTGAAATTGGGCCTGGGATCGGGGCTTTGACCGAACAGTTAGCAAAAAAAGCACATCATGTACTTGCTTTAGAGATCGATGAACGTTTGATACCTGTTTTAGGGGAAACGCTGGAAGATTATTCAAATATTACTGTTTTACACGGTGATATTTTGCAAACTCAATTATCACTTCTGATCAAAGAACACTTGGACGGTCAACATCCGGTCAAGATCGTTGCTAATTTACCGTATTATATTACGACTCCGATCGTTTTACATTTGTTGGATGAAGGGGCTGATTTTAAGTCGATCACTATTATGATGCAAAAAGAAGTTGCCCAACGTTTGACGGCTCGACCAGGAATGAAAGATTATGGTTCTTTGACAATTGGAGTAGCATATTCTACTGATAGTCAGATAGTTTTTAATGTCCCAAAAACAGTTTTCGTTCCTAGCCCTAAGGTTGATTCGGCGATCGTTTTAATGAAAAAAAGACAGCAAAAAATATACCGGCCACAAAGTGAAAGTGGTTTTAAAAAATTGGTTCGTGGAAGCTTTATGCATAAACGGAAAAGTTTGTGGAATAATTTATTGGGGTTCTATGGTAAGGAAGACGAAATTAAGAACAAATTAACTCATGCTTTGAAAAATTCACAAATCGATCCGGGGATCAGGGCAGAAAGGCTTAGTGTCGCGGATTTTGTCAGGCTCAGTGACAGTATGGAAGACCAAGGGCTGTTACCTAAGTAAAGACTAAATAAACGATAAAAAAATTATTATTTTTGTTGATGTCGAATTATTGCTGTGGTATAACTGCGGTTTTTGCGAAAAAGTGTTATTATTGTAGTTCAGAAGGAGTGGATCAAATGCCTGTTACTATAGCTACAATAAAAACCAAGTTAGATGACCAAATCGGCAATAATTTAACGGTCACGACTCAAGTCGGACGGAAAAAAGTTACTACAAGACATGGAAATTTACGTGAGACATTTCCTGCTGTATTCGTGGTTGATTTAGACCAAGATGAAAATGCGGTCAAACGTGTTTCTTTTAGTTATACGGACGTATTGACTAAAAATATTGAGTTAAATTTTGATAATGATTAAAATGCGCTTTGGTGTGAATAACATCAAAGGGCTTTTTTTAACAAAATGATCTTGCTCATTTTGAAAGATACTTTCAAGAATGAGCAAGATCATTTTGTTGTGTGTGTGTTTAAACCTTTCAAAGTGATCGATTTAACCAGATAGACTTCTTCACAAAAGCCGCGAAGACTGTTGTAAACACGTGCGGCTCGAGAATAATTTTGACAAACACCAAAAACGGTTGGTCCAGTCCCACTCATCAGAGCGGCTGAAGTTCCAAATTTCAACATTTTATGCTTGATCCGTGTTATTTCTGGATAACGTTTTGCTGAAATTGGTTCTAAGACATTTTTCATATTACTAGTAATCAAATCAAAATCCTGCTGATCTATCCCTGAAACAAGCAGTTCAACATTTAAATGTTGCAACTTATCGTAATTTATCTGTTTAAGGATAAAGGGCGTGGACACACTTGTGGGCGGCTTGGCAATAACAAACCACATCGCAGGTAATTCTCTTAAAGGTTTAATTATGTCACCTTGCCCCGTAACGAGTGCTGTTTGGCTATAAACACAAAAGGGAACATCAGAATCGATAGACAGTCCAAAATGAGCAAGCTCATCCGGGGATCGATCCAAGTTCCATAGTTTATTTAGTGCCCGTAAAACGGCGGCGGCATCAGCAGATCCACCACCCATCCCAGCAGCGACTGGAATATTCTTTTTGATCGTGATTTTAAGGCCAGTTTTAATTCCAAAATGATGTTTAACTTTTTTCGCAGCCTGATAGGTTAAGTTGCGCTGGTCACAAGGTAAAAAGCTGCTGTCTGTTTTAACTACGATTTTTTCGCTTTCGGGAACCGTTTCAATATGCACATAATCTGCCAGATCGATCGCCGTCATTACCATTTTCCATTCGAAGCTCCCATCTGAATGTCGAAATGGGGTATCTAAACACAAATTTAATTTGGCCGGGGCCTTTTCCGTGATCTCCAAGGTCTCACCTTATTTCTAAACGTTTATTAAAGTTAATTATATCTATAAAAATACAATTTTAAAAGCCTAACGGGCCAACTAAAAAGGTTAGCTTAGGATCGACCTGGAGTAGATGACCCATGACTGGCGTAAAGTTGTGGTTTGTGTGACGCAAAAAATTGACGTGAGTGTTTAAAAGTGGTACATTGATTTTTGCTGCTTTGTAATATGCGAACGTTAATTTGTTTTGTCGTAGACTGCGAAAATCCTTTGTTTTAAGAGCTTATTTTTTGCAAATGCGAACATTAATGCTGAAATACATAAAAAAACTACTAAATTTACTAAAGTTAGCGTATAATAACCAAGTGAAATTCAATTATAAGATAATTTGCTGGTGGAGGTTGAAATTTGAAAACAAGAAGAAGCGATCGTTTGATCGATATGACTAATTATTTAATGGAAAGGCCGCATACATTGATCTCTTTGACCTTTTTTGCGGATAGGTATGAATCTGCTAAGTCATCTATCTCAGAAGATCTAGCAATTATTAAGCGCACTTTTCAAAATAGAGGGATCGGCATCTTAGAAACGATTCCTGGTGCAGCGGGCGGCGCACGTTTTATTCCTTCGATGGATGAAGATGAAGCACGCGGGTTTATTAGTGAGATGGTTAAAGAAATGTCTTCAGAAACTCGTTTGTTGCCTGGAGGGTATGTATATCTATCTGATCTATTGGGTCGACCGGATGTATTACGTCGTGTTGGTCGCGTGATCGCTCGTCAGTACATTGATAAACAGATCGATGCTGTGATGACAGTTGCAACTAAGGGTGTGCCGATAGCCCAAAGTGTTTCTGAGTATCTGAATGTTCCATTTGTGATCGTACGCCGTGATTCTAAAATCACTGAAGGAGCGACTGTTTCGGTCAATTATGTTTCCGGCTCCAGTGAAAGGATCGAAAAGATGGAGTTATCTAAACGGAGTCTGAAGCAAGGGTCGCATGTGTTGGTCGTCGATGATTTTATGAAGGGCGGCGGCACGGTTAATGGTATGAAGTCTATGATCGAGGAATTTGATTCTGAATTAGTCGGAATAACTGTCTTTGCAGAGGGTTCATTTGCAGGGCAAAGAATGGTGGATGATTACACCTCGTTATTAAAAGTTGATCAAGTTAACGCTGAAGATAAGACGATCCATGTCGATGCCGGCAACTACCTGGAGAGGGTTTTTGAAAAATAAGTATCATTTTTACTGGAATGACAATATTGTTGTTCCAGTTTTTTGAAATTAACAGAGAAATATTATTTAGTAGAAAACTTACTTTGTTAAAAAGAAAAAAGTTTAAATTATTCAGCTTAAAATTTAGTTTCCTTGTTAAGCTAGACTGAGTTGCGAAAATGTATTTGTTTAGCAAAAGTAATGTGGCATAGTGGAAAAATATCCGAGCGTAATTTGATAATGCTTACAAGTTATTATTAAGCCGAGAATGTTTTACTTGACAATTACGTGATATTTAAAGAAAATTAAGCTAATGTTTAGGAGTGAAACGTAAAGTAGTTAATAATTTAGAATAGTTAAAAAGCAGAAGGTCAGATTTATAGATCTTATTCATTGCAATTTATCTAAAAATTGTTTAAACTTTTTAAGTATAGTAGTCATACTATTTGACAAATAGCTATAAACTATCTATTTTATAAAGTAGTGCTAGCTAAAAGTTTTAATTCAGCATTAAACTGTAATTAATAACTTAGAAAATGTACCTATTTAAGAGGGGAAATCGTTATGATAGATGGCCAAAAAATTAAAGATACACGAAAAAAGTTAGGTATCTCTCAGCAAGATCTGGCAAAAGGGATCACAACTCAAGGAACGATCAGTTTACTTGAAAGAAATTCTACTTCTCCTAGAGGGGATATTTTAGCGAAGATCATTGCACGTTTGGGTTTGAAACTCGAGGATGTTGTAGTTGACAATGAAGTTTTGACAGCACAGCGCTTTTTGGATGAGGCAGACAAATTTAGCATGAACAATGAGTATGAGCGAGCATTAGAAACGCTTGATCAGGTCGATGAGTTGAGCGATAATGAACAAGAGGCTCACTATCTTTTCTTAAAGACGAATGCCAAAATGTGGCAGACACGCGACTTTGAAGATGCACTGTTTGGATTTAATCGGATATTACAGATGCGTAACAAACAGGTCGATATTTTTACAGTGTTAGCTACCTGTGAACTTGGTGTAGTCTATTTGGAGAGAAAGGAAACGGATAAAGCCAGCTTTTATTTTGAGCAGGTCCCAGACTTGTTAGAAAATATCAAGCTTGATGATCATGTTTTCTGGACACTCTTTATTTGGAAAAACTTAACCGTGTATTATTATCGCATGATGGATTTTGACAAGTGTGCTGAGATCTTGGATCAGGCTGAGGAATTTTCGAACAGACACTTTACCCCAGTCTTTATTGATTCGTTGTATTACACAAATGCTTTAGTTCTTCATGATAAAAAAGGTGAGTGGACAAAGAACAGTATCAAATATTTGTTGAAATCTTGGGCCTTTGCTACGTTCACTGATAATAAGGAAAACATTAAAAAGGCAAGTAAGATTTTGACAGAATTAGGGTATTTACCACAATAGTTTCTTTAAGCTAGAATTTTGTTAAATTATAAGCTTCTTTAGTTGCTAGTTAGCTAGAGAGGCTTTTTTCTTTCCAAAATATAATCACATTACATCAAAACGAAATTATGTGATACTTTACTTAGGGTCAGAGCCATAGCTGGTTGCATACTGGCAAAAACTGGGTTATTATTCAAAAGAAGGCTTAATCTAAAAATTTATTATCTTGGAGCAAATCCCAATAATAGTGAAATTTTTTAGAACATTAACAGCCAATGGATCAGGCAATTTGGTTTAGCAAATCTAGTTGCTTGTTCGTTAATTTCAAAATAGAGGAGTAATATTGATGACTTCAAAATATGCTGTGATTTTGGCTGCAGGGCAAGGAACACGCATGAAATCTAAACTGTATAAAGTTCTGCATCCAGTATGTGGTAAACCTATGGTCGATCACGTGTTAACTCAGATCGAAAGAAATGATATGGACCAGATCGTGACCGTCATTGGCCATGGTGCTGAGATGGTCAAGAAAACTTTAAAAGAGCGGACAAATTATGTGGTCCAATCCGAACAACTTGGTACTGGACATGCAGTAATGCAGGCTGAAAAATTGCTAGGTGATAAAGATGGGATCACTTTGATCGCATGTGGAGATACTCCGTTATTTACTGCGGAAACTTTTTCTGAGCTATTTCAGTATCATCAGTCTAAGGGTGCCGTGGCAACTGTTCTTACAGCACACACTGATGAACCATTTGGTTATGGCAGGATCATTCGTAACGATCTAGGTATTGTTGAACGGATCGTAGAACAAAAGGATGCAACTAAAGAAGAAGAAGCAGTTCAAGAAATAAATACGGGTGTCTATTGCTTTAATAACCGTGAATTATTTGAAGCCTTGCATAAGATCAACAATGATAATGTCCAAGGTGAATATTACTTAACAGATGTAATGGAAGTTTTCCAAAAAGAGGGTAAAGTCATTGCTGCATACCAAATGAAAGATCTTGAAGAATCAATGGGTGTCAATGATCGGGTCGCTTTAGCCAATGCAGCAAAAATCATGCAGTTGCGGATCAACAAGGAACATATGCAAAATGGTGTGACGATCGTCGATCCAGATAATACTTATATCGACACAGATGTGCAGATCGGTTCAGATACTGTTATTGAACCTGGAGTCAGTATAAAAGGACAAACAACGATTGGCTCCGACTGTGTGATCGGCTCTCATTCTGAGATCATAGATTCAACTATTGGCAATTTTGTGAAGGTAACTTCATCTACGGTCGAACAGTCTGTGATGCATGATAACTCAGATATTGGTCCTTACAGTCATTTACGTCCCCAAGCAGACATCGGGGAATCCGCACATATTGGTAACTTTGTTGAAGTTAAGAAAGCAATTGTCGGCAAAAATACCAAGGTCGGCCATTTAACATATGTTGGCGACGCGACTCTTGGTCAAGAGATCAATGTTGGCTGTGGGACTGTTTTTGTAAATTATGATGGTATAAATAAACACCATACTGATGTTGGAGACTATTCCTTTATCGGTAGTGGCAGCAATGTTGTGGGTCCAATAGAGATAGGTGACCATGCTTACATTGCTGCTGGTTCAACAGTGACACAAGATGTCAAGCCGCATGATATGGCTATTGCTCGTGGTAGACAGGTAAATAAAGATGGGTACTATGATCGTTATCCGGTTGCAGAAGCAGCTAAAAAAACTGAAGCAGCTAAGAAAAATAATTAACAGTTTGAATAGCAAGGCTTGCTTTTAAGGCGGTAAATGCTTTAGTATTAATGTGAGAGGTAATAAGAATATTAAGGACTGATGGAGGCTGTTATGTCTGAACAATATAACGATTCAAAGTTAAGGATCTTTGCTTTGAATTCAAATAAACCGTTAGCACAGAAAATTGCCGATGCTGTTGGTGTACCGTTAGGAAAAACATCTGTTGATCGTTTTAGCGATGGTGAGATCAGGATCAACATTGAAGAGAGTATTCGCGGATGCGATATTTTTATCGTTCAATCGACTTCTGCTCCAGTCAATGATAATTTAATGGAGTTGTTGATCATGGTCGATGCTTTACGTCGTGCTAGTGCCCACACGATCAATGCCGTGATACCTTATTATGGTTATGCAAGGCAAGATCGCAAAGCACGTTCACGTGAGCCGATCACTGCAAAATTGGTCGCAGATATGCTCGTTAAGGCTGGTTGTGATCGTGTGATCGTATTAGATCTGCATGCAGCACAGATCCAAGGATTCTTTGACATCCCAGTTGACCATTTGATGGGTGCACCATTATTGGCTGACTATTTTATGAACAAGGGTGTCGATAAAGATGCTGTTGTTGTTTCACCTGATCATGGTGGGGTGACGCGCGCGCGCAAATTAGCAGAGTTTTTGAAGGCACCGATCGCTATCATTGATAAGAGACGCCCGAAGGCAAATGTTGCAGAAATTATGAATATTATCGGTTCGGTTGAAGGAAAGAAATGTATTTTGGTCGATGATATGATAGATACTGCAGGGACGATCACCTTAGCGGCACAGGCATTGATGGATGCAGGAGCCACTGAGGTATATGCTTCAGCAACTCATCCGGTTTTGTCTGGTCCTGCTATCGAAAGGATCGAAAAATCGCCGATCAAAGAATTGGTCGTGACAGATTCGATCAATTTACCTAAAGAAAAGCAAATCGACAAACTTGTTCAAATTTCCGTGGGTCCATTGATCGGTGATGCAATTAAGCGGATCCACGAAAACAAACCTGTTAGTCCATTATTTAAGAATCGTTTTCACTCGGATAATTAAGTTCAGACTCTTGAAAAAAGAAAAAGCAAAGCAATGATACTTCACATATCTTGCTTTGCTTTTTTATTGTTGGAAAATCATCAGAATTGTAGGACACTATCCAGCTAGTCAGTCGTCAACTCTTTTGATGATCGAATATTCAGAATTTTTATCTTCTTTCGTCGGTTGCACTGTTTGTTCATCAAAAATCAAGTAGGGCTGGCCATCCTTTTCTTGAACAACGACAACAGGCTTCTTAGATTTATCGTGATAAATTTTAGCAGCTACATAAGCTTTATCAAAATCATAATCACTGGAAACGGATTGTCCAGGGTTAAAAAATACATTTTCACTCATTACATCCACCTCGCAATTTTGTAATCGACATTCGTCTATATTTTAACATGGTAAGTGATCTATCAAAAGAAATTAGGATTTTTCAAGCTTTGTCGACCTCACTTCTGACTTTAGTGATCTCTCCTGAAGAAAATATTCTTCCATCGGATAAAACCAGCTCTCCGTTAGCGGTGATATTTTGAGCTGTGCCCATTGTGGCCTGCTTTCCTTGAGTAATTGTTACGTTTTTACCAAGTGTTGTACAATAGTTGCGATAATCTTGGATAAAAGAAGCACTGCTAAAGTCAGGGTACAAAATAAAAAATTCATCTAAAAATGCAGCAATAAAAGCATTTCTTGACATATTTTTATCTAAAACTGCTGGACGTAAAGATATCGCACGCTTTTGTAATTCTGGCGAAAAAGACTTAAGTTCGGTAAGATAGTTGATCCCGACACCGACTACGATCTGTTTGAGATCGCCTGTTTCCATATCGGTGATACCCTCAGTTAAGATCCCACTGAGCTTCTTATTTTTCCAGAGAACATCGTTGACCCATTTGATCCCTGGTTTGATCTTCAGTTTCTTTTCAATAGCACGACATAGCGCTGTTGCTGTAGCCGTCGTTAGTAAGCCGGCATTGAAATTTTTCTGCTCGTTTTGTAACAATATACTTAAATAGATCCCGGTGTTTTTAGGGGAACTGAAAGAGCGCCCATAACGACCGTAGCCCTTAGTTTGTTGATCACTAATTATGATCTGCGGTTCTTTAGTTTGGGGTAAGGCACCTAATTCCTTAGCCCGGGTATTAGTTGACTCCAAATTGTCATGAAGTTCAAATTTTAACGGGACTTTGGTCGTTAAATTTCTTTTGATAAAGGTTTCAGACAACATTGGTGGATCTAATAAAAGATAGCCGACATGCGGTTTGCTTTCAATTTCATTGCCATCTTCCTGTAAAGTTTTGATGGCTTTCCAAATAGCGGTCCGTGAGACATGTAAAGTATCAGCGAGTTGCTGCCCTGAAAGGTGAGTAGTATTACCTTCGAGCAATTTTAAGACTTTTTCAGTTGTTTTCATAGTTTATTATCATCCTTTTTATCTTTCACATAGATTATATCGTAAACTAAAACTTAAATCTATGTTGACCTTATTAGGTAAAAAGATATTTAAATCGTAAGAGTTATCTTTAAGTTATTAATACTTAGTGCTAAGCTTAAATAATCGAAAGAGAGTGATCAAATGTCTAGTAAAAATATGAGAAATTTGCTGACGATCCTGATATTGATCTTTGTGGGTCTTTTTCTTTACATATTTACAACACATGATGCTTTTATGTATGAGCGTGACATTGGTGAGATATCTCAAGTCAAAGACGGTGGATCTAAGAAAACGGAAGATGAGTTTAAAAATGTAGATAGACAACATTCACAAAAGCTTTCTATGGTTGTTAAAAACGGTAAATATAAGGGTCAAAAAGCATTTGCTACTAACACTTGGACAAATTCAGGGGCGTTTGACCAGAAATTTCATAAAGGACAGCAGGCATTTGTTGATCTGCAAAAAAAGAGTGGTCACCTTTCTGCTCAGATCTCAGATTATAAACGGGATACTTATTTAGTAATGCTGGGTTGGCTCGTAATTTCTTTGTTAGTTTTGACTATGAAATTTAAGGGACTTAAGACTTTATTTAGCGTTGCTCTAAATTTTGTAGTGTTTTTGATTTTTGTCGACTTAGATGTGACCTTGAACCTAACTAATTTCTTCTGGCTTTTTGTATTGAGTGCGGTTATCTTTACGGCTTTGTCGCTGGTGATCGTGATTGGTTGGAACAAACAATGTGCGGTAACTTTCGGGGCGATCGTCGCTGGTACGGCAGCCGGGTTGGTGATCGGCATTTTAGTTCTCAATTATACTGGTGATGATTTGCACTACGAGGCGTTAGATTTTGCGACCCAATCTCCTAAACAACTGTTTTTATCTGCTACAGTGATCGGTCTACTAGGCGCTGTGATGGATGCGGCCACGGATATCGTTTCAACTGTCTTTGAGATCCGCCGTGCTCATCCCCAGCTTGCTCAAAAACAGCTTTTTTCTTCGGGATTGGACGTTGGTCGTTCGATTTTAGGGCCATTGATAAATGTGTTGTTACTGATTTTTTTTGCAGAGACATTTTCAATGGGCGTTTTATTTTTTAGAACGGGCAATAGCATTGGATATACGTTTGAATGGACAATGTCACTAGGGATCGTTCAATCTTTGATCAGTGGGATAGGGATCGCCCTTGTTGTTCCCGCTGCAAGTGGGCTTGCCTCATTGTCCTTCAAAAGGAGGGGTAAAGTTGGAAACGATTAGTATTTTGACTGTGATCCTTGCTGTCTTGATGAGTTTGGTAGGTGGCAAACAAGGTTTTTCAGCTTTCTTTTCCATTCTGTTAAATTTTTGCTTGTTGTTTTTGACCATTATTTTGATCTCATCCGGTTTTCCACCTTTGTGGATCTCTCTTTTTAGTGGGGTCTGTATTCTGGCGATTACGATCTATATGGGAACTTCTGACGAAAGTTCTGCCAACGTTGCCTTTTTGGCGACGCTGTGTGTGATGATCGTCATGCTTCTCTTGATCATTCCCTTTGATCATTTGGTACAAGTCAAAGGCTTTGCCAACGAACAATCTGAAGAGATCGAGGCCTTCAATTTAATGATCGGTGTTGACTTTGAAAAAATCGCGATATCCACAACTATCCTGAGTACACTGGGAGCAATTGCTGAAGCAGCAATTGCTATTGCCAGCGGTTTAAACGAAGTGATTGAGCAAGACCCGCAGATCGACCAAGCTAGTCTGTATCAAAGTGGACAAAATATTGGTTTTCAAATAATGGGCATGACGTTTAACACCTTGTTTTTTGGTATGTTTGGTGGAGACCTTGCTCTTTTTATCTTACTGAATAAGCTCCATAATAGTTTTGGTTATTATTTAAATTCCAAGATATTTGTCAGTGAATGTATGTTGGTGTTATATTCTGCCATTTCTGTGATCATGGTGATCTTAGTCACTACTTGGCTAATGGGCAAAAAACTAGCTACCAAACAAAACAAATAAATATTTAGTTCTTTGGTTATATTTTTGATAAAAAGGACTAGGTGATCTAGCGGGTGAAAAATGTATTCGAATAATGGTATAATCTTAAATGAATTAAATTTAAGGCTGTGAGCATCGTTTTGACAGCCTCAATTTTGAAAAATGTGGTGTAAAAAATAAATGGCAAATTTTAAGAGTAAGATCATGACCAAGTTCGATCTATCTACGATTGGTATTACGATAATTATTGCGATAATTGGTTACTTATTGAAACAAACTATATTGATCTCTGATGTATTTTTTATGACCGGGTTACTTTTGCTGTGTTTGTCGATCGCAGATATTTTACTGCACGCTAGTTTAATGTCTGGTTGGTTTCAACATAAACACAAGGGTGAAACGGATGAAGAATATCAAGCAAGAAAGATCGATGTTCATGAAGTGGCTGATAAGAAAAATCAGCCGATCCACTTTGATCGTTTTTCTGTAAATAGCTTAATGATCTCTTTGTGGTTGATCGTTTGTGCTGTGTTGATCACAGGATAAATAGACAGAAAAAAGACAGCGTTCTTGTCCAAGATTGCTATCTTTTTATTTGGGAGTAACTACCTGATCATTATGAATATAACGTGCAAATTCAGCGTAGACAGGTAAAAAAAGATCGGTTTGCTTATTTTTGAGGAGCATTTCTTTAGGGAAAAAGAGCCTTTCATCACCTGAAACCTTGCCGGTGATCGATTTTACAAGCGGGCTAATGGTTGATAATTCTACTAAACTATGATCGTTTTGCATTAGTTCGATCTGAGTGCGTGGCTTTTGTGAACTTGGGTCATAAGCATCGTAAGGCAGATCATAACTATCATTAGTGTCCATATAATATTCAGCAAAATACCCTGCTTGAGTTACCAGTCTTTCCAGGGTAGGAATATACTTTCTGGTGCCTGGAGACAGACGGACAGACTTTAGTGGATGCCGGTCTAAAAAGCGACGCGCTAGGTCACTTAATATTTCATCACTTGAATCACGCCAAACTGCAAAACATGTGTTTAGTACGCCGTCGTCAAGGTTTAAATAATCATTCAAGCTATAATTTCCTGTTAGAAAAGGAACTAATAGGTCAGTAGCTCCGTTTAACTGAAGTTTATTAACGTTGTAAAGATACATAGCACGTTTTAAGAGACGGCTTAAAATAACTTCCATCGAACGGGAAACAGGGTGAAAGTATACTTGCTGATACATTTGAAAGCGACTGACGATGTAGTCTTCGACTGCATGCATTCCTGAAATATCAAACGTGATACCTGCTTGGTAAGGACGCATGACACGTAAGATCCTAGTTAAATCAAAATTTCCATACTTAGTCCCGGTGAAATAGGAATCACGCAGTAAATAGTCCATTCGATCAGCGTCGATTTGACTTGATATCATCTGGACGACTTGAGGATCAGGGTATGTTTTTTGAATTACACTTGCTACTTTTTCTGGAAAATCCGGGCCTACTTTTTGCAAGACCTGGTTCACTTCAGTTTGAGGTGAAGTGATGATATCTGTAGTCATTTGTTCGTGATCAGTTGAAAAAATGTGTTCAAAAGTATGTGAATACGGCCCATGGCCTAGGTCATGAAGTAAAGCAGCACAAAGAGCTACTATCCGCTCATTATCATCCCAAAGGCCATCGTTGGCTCTTAGTCTGGGATAATTTCGTTCAAAAAGGTCACATATCTGTCGTGTGATCTCATAGACACCAACAGAGTGAGAGAAACGTGAATGTTCTGCCCCATGAAAGGTATAGCTAGTCGTTCCTAATTGCTTGATCCTACGAAGGCGTTGAAATTCTCTAGTATTGATCAACCCCAGGATCACTTGGTGCTGAATATAAATATGATTATGGATCGGATCACGAAGGACTTTTTCCATAGGTAATTTTTGGATATTATATTGGGTGATGAGTAAAAACCTCCTTTAAAAAGAGAGCGGAGCATGGTGTTCAGAAGGTGAGCACTAGCAGACTTCCACACCATATTGCGTTTTTGGCAATGTGGTGTGGAAGTTGGCTAGGCACAAGCTTCTGCCATGCGGAACTCGACTATAAAAACAGAGCGGAAACAAGCGGGAAGAAGCGAGCATTATCGAGCTTTGACGTTATAGCGCGCTTTTCAGCGGTGTAGTAACTGTCTGGGATAAGCGGAAAGGCTTGGTTCGTGCAGCTTGACTAATAAAATAGCCCCATTTAACTCTCTGTTCGGTATTATAAATATTAAATAGTAATATGTTAATTTTCGGATTTAATTATAACATAATTGGGGTGAAAGACTTTTGTGTCTGAGCTTAAAAATATATAATATTAATGTAGATTCATTTTGGGATTAAAAAGAGTCTTAGTTCAGTTAGCTTTCTTTTGGTTTAGGCTAACCAAGAGCCTAGAGTAAATGGCAAAATTTAATTTTGGAAGGGACAGATAAAAACGGCAACTGAAAAATCAAATGTAATGATCCATTTGCAAACGCAAAGTGTTCAAGATGGAGAGGTCAATAATTTAGTTCAAGATGTTCCAGGGCAATTTTTTAACATGGGAAAAACGATTTATTTACGCTATCAAGAAAAATTGAAAGATCAAGACCCTGCCATGGTCACTTTTAAGATCAATGCGGAAGGTGAGGTTCAGCTTACGCGTCAACAAGGTCAAAACAGGTCCAAGATGTTTTTTGTCGTAAATAAAATGTTGGAAGCTCGCTACCAGACACCATACGGTGTTGTTCCATTAGTCACTGTGACTCCGAAAATGAACGTTACGCTGTCTGAATATCCTGTTAGTGGAAAAGTTTTGATCGACTATAGTTTGGTCTCGGACGGACAAGAGCTGGGGCAATACAAAATACGATTGCATTTTACTGCTTGATATTGTATGATAGACAGTAAACTGTGGAAAGGACGTGTACCGGTTTGGAGCTAGAAAAGTTCAAAGGTGCGAATAAAAAAGAATTATCAATGATCGAAGTTGCGCGTGCTATTTTAAACCAAAAGGGCGATGTAATGGGCTTCGCAGATTTGACGAATGAAATTCAAAAATTTCTTGGTAAAAGCGATGAAGAGATCCGTGATCGTTTGCCACAATTTTATACGGATTTAAACATTGATGGTAGCTTCATTTCATTGGGGGATAGTCTATGGGGCTTGCGTTCCTGGTATCCATATGAATCTATCGATGAAGCACTTGTCCATTCTGACGATGAAGATGAAGAACGTCCGAAACGTAAAAGTCGTAAAAGGGTCAATGCTTTTCTTGACGACCAAAGTGATGACGATGATGTGATCGATTATGATGATGATGATCCTGAAGATCAGGATTTTGATGAAGATGAAGATACCGATGATGATGAAGAATCTGCTGAATTAAAAGAATACGGTAAAGATTTAAACGATATTGGCGAGTCGACCGATGATGAAGATGACGATGAGTTGCCTGATGGGATAGAAGGTCAACTTTCGGAACTTGATGACGATGAAGACGACGAAGAAGAATGATTTTGGACAATATTTTTTGCTGGCTTATGAAATTTAAGCTTGACGAAGGGCAAATTATTCTGTATTATACGTTCTGGGCGCTTCAGTTGAATGCTGGAAACAAATGAACGGTAAGAACAAGCTCTCTATTCATAATAATGGATAGGGAGCTTATTTCTTTTTTAATATTCCCCATCAAACTTAATTCAGAGGAGAGGCATTTGCAATGACCAAATATATTTTTGTAACTGGTGGAGTTGTATCGTCTTTAGGAAAGGGCATCGTTGCTGCTTCCTTGGGACGTTTGCTAAAAAATCGCGGCTTAAAATTAACTATTCAAAAGTTTGACCCATATATTAACGTTGATCCAGGTACAATGAGTCCATATCAGCACGGAGAGGTTTTTGTTACTGATGATGGGACTGAGACCGATCTAGACCTTGGACACTATGAACGCTTCATTGATATTCGCTTGAATAAGTATTCTAATGTAACGACTGGCAAGATCTATTCGGAAGTTATAAAAAAAGAACGCCGTGGGGATTATTTAGGTGGTACAGTTCAGGTGATCCCTCACATTACCAATATGATCAAGGAAAAGATCATGCGTGCTGGTACTTCGTCAGATGCAGATGTAGTTATCACTGAAGTGGGCGGCACTGTTGGTGATATTGAATCCTTGCCTTTCCTAGAAGCGTTACGTCAAATGCGCTCTGATGTTGGTCCAGATAATGTTTTATATATCCATACTACACTGGTCCCATATTTAAAAGCTGCTGGAGAGATGAAAACAAAACCTACCCAGCATAGTGTCAAGGAATTACGTGGTCTGGGGATCCAACCCAATATCTTAGTATTGCGGACAGAAGAGCCGATCTCGCAGGGGATGCGTAATAAGATCTCGAACTTTTGTGATGTGGAACCTGAGGCGGTCATTGAATCTTTGGATGTACCAACATTATATGAGATCCCAATGAACTTACAAAAACAACATATGGATGACATAGTTTGCGAAAAATTACAATTGGATAAACCAGCTGCTGATATGACTAAATGGCAGGAGCTTCTGACAACAGTCAATAATTTAACTGGACAAGTCAAGATCGCTTTGGTTGGTAAATATACATCATTGCCTGATGCTTACATTTCTGTTAATGAAGCTTTGAAACATGCTGGCTATCAAATAGGTAAAAAAGTTAAGATCGATTACTTTGATGCTGAAGAATTAGATAGTGCCAATGTAGCAGAATGTTTAGCTCCCTATGACGGTGTTATCGTACCAGGCGGCTTTGGCGATCGCGGACTTGAAGGAATGATCCAAGCAATTAGGTATGCCCGTGAAAAAGATGTGCCATTTTTAGGTATTTGTTTAGGGATGCAGTTGGCTTGTATCGAATTTGCTCGTGATGTTGCTGGCTTAGAAGACAGTAATTCCACCGAAGTTGATCCACATTGCAAAAATAATATTATTGATCTAATGGCAGATCAAGCAAACATTCAAGAAATGGGAGGTACTCAGCGTTTAGGGCTATATCCATGTAAATTACGTAAAAATACTAAAGCCTCTGCTGCTTATAATGGAGAAGACGTAATTCAGGAACGTCATCGTCATCGCTATGAATTTAATAATGCTTACCGTGAAGTTTTAGCGGATAAAGGACTGACTTTTGCTGGTACTTCTCCAGATAACCATTTGGTTGAAGTCGTTGAACTGACCGACCATAAATTCTTTGTTGCTTCACAATATCATCCGGAATTTTTATCACGGCCACAACGTCCAGAAGGACTCTTCGCTGATTTTGTTAAAGTAAGTGCTGAATAAGAATAATAGGCATTATTGCTGTTTGCTAATAAAACTTATTGTTTGTAGTAATATCCGTAGGCTCGAAATGAGTTTGCGGATATTTTTTGGTTTAAGTCGAGTTAAATTTGAGTAAAATAAACTATTTGTGATATGCTAAAAGTGATAAAGGCTTACTCGATCAGGAAGGATGATTTAAATGCAAAAATCTGAAGGTTTCGATAACATAGCTTTAAGGATTATCGATTACCAGGAAAAGCATCATATGACTGATGCTGAATTTGCTTTAGCAAGTCACTTTACCGTTGAAAAGATCCATGGATTTAAATCTATGACTGGCAGTGCTCCTACACAGGAGGAAGAAACTGCCTTAGACAGATTTATGCGTTCCAATATTCGTGCTTAAACGTTTAAAAAATATTTTTTTGCTAAATTTAAGATAAGTTGTCAAAATCAATTGAAACAATTATTAGTATCTTGTATTATGAAATGAGGCACTTCGTTGTGTCTCTGTACGCTGAAACTAATTGGTGATTAAGCGTGCTTTTTGATGATATTAGACTAATAATTGTTTTTATTTGGTGAGGACTTATAAAATGAAAAAAATGATCGTAAAAGGCGGACAGAAAATGTCAGGAGAAGTGACGATCGGCGGTGCTAAGAACAGTACTGTTGCTTTGATACCAGCCGCAATTTTGGCTGACACTTCTGTGACATTTGATTCTGTCCCAGATATTTTAGATGTGCATAATTTAATGTTGATTTTGAAATCAATGAATGTTGAGTCACAATTTGGACATGGAGTTTTGCAGATCGACCCGACGCATATTGAACCCAACCCATTACCAGGCGATGCTATTAGAAGTTTACGAGCTTCATATTATTTTATGGGAGCTCTTTTAGGAAAATTCGGCCATGCTGAAGTTGGTTTTCCCGGTGGCGACAATATTGGTCCACGGCCGATCGACCAACATATTAAGGGCTTCGAGGCATTAGGAGCACAAGTTAAGAAGAAGAAAAACTCAGTTGAGATCACAACCGGTCCAGAGGGCTTGCATGGGGCTAAGGTCTTTTTTGATTTGGCTTCAGTTGGAGCGACTATTAATGTCTTATTGGCCGCTGTTAAAGCAAAAGGTACGACAGTTATGGAAAACGTTGCTCGTGAACCGGAAATAATAGATTTAGCTACCTTTTTAAATAATATGGGGGCTCATATTCGTGGTGCTGGAACTAACGAGATCCGCGTTGAAGGTGTCGGTCACTTAGAGGCAAGAAATACACATACAATAATTCCTGATAGGATTGAAGCTGGTACTTATATAGCCTTTGCTGCTGCTATTGGGCGCGGTGTTTTGGTTAAAAATGTTATTACAGAACATTTGGACCCCTTCCTTGCAAAACTGAGAGAAATGGGTGTTTCTCTAGAGATTGACGAGGATAGTGTTTATATCCCAGGAAATGATCAGTTGGCGCCGATCACGATCAAGACATCACCTTTTCCGGGCTTTGCAACGGACTTGCAACAGCCGGTAACTCCGCTTCTTATGAAAGCGCGTGGAAAATCTACCATTATTGACACACTTTATCCTAAACGGATCAAGCATATTCCTGAAATGAGTCGAATGGGCGGTAATATCAAGAGTGAAAATGGTGTGATCACTGTCGGGCCATCAGGTAACTTAGTCGGTACCACTGTAGAAGCGGATGAGATCCGTGCCGGTGTTTCTTTAGTCGGCTTAGCGATCATGTCCGAAGGTGTAACCACTATCTTAAAAGCGGACAATATTTTACGCGGGTATGACAGGATAGTAGAGAAATTTCGGGGATTGCATATCGAACTAAAGGTTGTAACTGTGCCTGATCCTGTGGAAACAAAGTGAAGGAGCGCAAAAAATGCCAGAAAATTTAACTTTGGCTGATTTAGAAGGTAAGACTTTAAAAGAGATTTATAGCTTTGCTCGTCAATTAAAGATCCCTTATTATAGTCAGATGAATAAAAAGGAGTTATCCGTAGCTATAATACGAGCTCAGGCTCAAGAAGAGGGCTTTTACTATATGAATGGTGTCCTTGATGTTGTTTCGCATGAGGAAGGTTACGGATTTTTACGCCCGATAAATTATGGCCATTCACAAGAAGATATTTATGTATCTGCTTCACAGATCAGACGTTTTGGATTGAGAAGTGGGGATTTTGTGGCAGGGAAGGTTCGTGCGCCTAAAACAAATGAACGTTATTATGGTATGATGCATGTCGATTCGGTCAATGGCAAAGATCCAGAGATAGCTAAAGCACGACCGCATTTTCCGGCATTGACCCCCTTGTTTCCTAACAAGCAAATGCATTTGGAAACTACTGGCTCTAAGCTAGCGACCCGTGTGATAGACGCGTTTGCACCTATTGGCTTTGGTCAAAGAGGATTGATAGTTGCTCCGCCTAAAACAGGGAAGACTAATTTGCTGGCACAAATAGCTCAAGGGATCTCACATAATTATCCCCAGGCAAAATTGATCATGTTGTTGATCGATGAGCGACCTGAGGAAGTTACTGATATGGAACGGACGATCGATGGTGAAGTGGTCTATTCAACATTTGACCAAAAGCCAGAAAATCATGTCAGGGTGGCAGAACTTGTTTTGCAACGAGCTGAGAGGCTGGTCGAAGAAAAAGAAGATGTTGTGATCTTGTTGGATTCTTTGACTCGGTTAACTAGGTCGTATAACTTAGTAGAGCCTCCGAGTGGAAGGACACTTTCCGGCGGCATCGATCCAGGTGCTTTGTTCAAACCGAAAAGGTTTTTCGGTGCTGCTAGAAATATCGAAGAAGGTGGTAGTCTAACTATCTTGGCAACCGCCTTAGTCGATACTGGCAGTCGCATGGATGATTTTATTTTTGAAGAGTTTAAAGGGACAGGTAACCAAGAACTTCAGTTAGATCGCGGGTTGTCCCAGCGAAGAGTTTTTCCAGCTGTTGACCTTAAGCGTTCGAGTACAAGGAAAGAAGAGCTGTTATTACCTGCTGATGTTTTAAACAGTATTTGGAAGTTACGCAAAATAATGAGCAGTGAGCCTGAGAATGATACGCCGCAGATATTAAGTATGTTGTGCAAAACCAAAAATAATCAAGAGTTTTATGATGAAGCTGCCAAATGGGATCTAACACGAAAAAACAAGAATGAGCGACACTGATCTAGCGCTTGAATAAGCAGCTTTGGTTTAATAATTAATAATTGCGTGAGGCGTGCTTTCATGTTACTATGTTATGTGTTGTGAATAAGTACAATATAAATATCAACTCTGTCTCAGCAAATGACCCAGGGCAAAGGAGAGTAACAATAATGAAAAAGAATATCCATCCAGAATATCATCAAGTTGTCTTCATGGATTCAGCAACAGGCTATAAGTTTGTTTCTGGTTCAACGAAGAGCTCGAGTGAAACAGTTGAATTTGAAGGTGAGACATACCCATTGATCCGTGTTGAAATTTCTAGTGATTCACATCCGTTCTATACAGGACGTCAGAAATTCAACCAAGTCGATGGTCGTATCGATCGTTTCAATAAGAAATACGGTTTCACACAAGAATAATAATTGTAGAAAATGGCGCTTGGTTCATGATGGATCAAGCGTTTTTTCTATGCCCTAAATTTGAGGCAGCAATTATTTAAAATATTTTTACATGTCGGTTGCATATTACTTTAGCTTCAACGAAAATCACGCTATCATTAACTTGTTAAGAGTTAATTTGACGGGTGGTGAGAAAGAAAAATGGCAAAAAAACAAGGGAACCTTTCTATTGGGCTTGTTTTTCTAGCGGTTTATGAAGCTTTGATGATGCTTGCATTGATTTTTAGTATTAAAGATCTTTTAACTGACAGTACCAGGGGTGATCCATTTTTACTCGTAGTAGAGATCATAGCTGGGATGGTTGTCGGTTACTTACCAGTTTGGCTCGCTAAAAAAATGCAGGTCGAGTTACCTGAGGAGCTATTTGTACTTTTTGTAGCTTTTCTTTTTGGAGCAGTTTATTTAGGAACATTGCGTCATTTTTATAGTTTGCCTTTATGGGACAAAATGTTGCACTTAGTCAGTTCAAGTTTGGAAGTCTGCTTAGGCTTAGCTATTTTTGGCTTTTTAGTAGATCGTGAAGTTCAGGCAAAGGTCTCGCGTACTTTTGTGGTTATATATGCGTTTTGTTTCTCTGTTTTTTGTGGCGTTTTATGGGAATTTTATGAATTTACCTGCGATAGTTTTGGTATGAATTTGCAGAGATATCTGTCACATGGGCAGCCGCGAGTCGGACGTGCAGCTCTCATGGATACAATGACTGATTTGATCGCTGACGTGGTCGGAGCATTGATTTTTTGCTTATATTTGTATTTTAAGTTTAAAAAAGAGCCTCAGTCCTTAAAGAATTTCTTTTTCCATAAAAAGAAAGCTCAAAAACGTTAGAAATAAACTCATTGAAGACCTCTTTGTATAATAGCTTGTAATACTAAGTTATTTTACAAATGCTCCAATGAGTTTTTTAATTATCATCTTGCCAAAATTGTGCTAATTGATCTTGTAATTGTTTACTAGAATAGACGGGCTGATAGTTTTTCCAGTGGGGCGGATAAAGATTCGTGTACCGGCGTTGGTTGAACCTGGCGTCAACAAGCATGACCACGCCAGTGTCGCTTTCATCTCGGATCACCCGGCCAGCTGCCTGAAAAACGTTGTTGATACCTGGCAATTGATAAGCGTATTGAAAGCCATCCTTGCCTTGTTTTGAATAATAGTTTTTAAGTGCTTCTAATTCTGGCTCGTTAGGTGGAAGGCCAACGCTAATTATCGCTACTCCGCTTAAACGGTCGCCTTTGAGATCGATCCCTTCACTAAAAATACCTCCCAAAACTGCAAACCCAAGAACTGGTTCAGAAAGATCACTTTGAAAAATCTCTAGAAATTGTTCGCGTTGTTGAGCATCCATTTCGTTTTTTTGGACAACGATCTTTTGTTGTGGGAACTCATTGCTAAAGGCTGCTGCAATCGTTGTTAAATAAGAATATGATGGTAAAAATGCTAAGTAGTTTCCCTTTTTAGCGGAAGTCATGCTTCGTATAGCCTGTATAATATTTTCCTGGTTTGCTGACCGTTGCTTATAAGTGGTCTGAATGTAAGCAGGAACAATGATCTCTAAGTTAGCAGGTGAAAATGGCGTGGGGAGCCGATAAGCAAGACTATTGTCTTTTCCCCCAAGTATTTCTTGATAGTAACCAAGAGGGGATAAGGTTGCAGAAAATAAGACGCTGGCCCCGCCTAGTTGCATTTGCTGATCGAGTAGATCACTGGGATCTAAACAAAATATTTTGACCAGTAAGTCTTCTTCGTTTTTACCATAAGTCAGTTTTGTTTTAAATTCTGGTCCATAAAATTCACTTATTTTTAAGTAACTATGACATTGGAAAAAATAATCTAGTAGATCATCGCGAAGTTCATCATCAGGGTGTTCTTGTAACCAGTCATTTAAATAGTCTGTAAAATTCTGAAGTTTATCCCTAAAGCCTTCCAATTCTTCGTCAATGATCAGTGCTTTTTGGTGATAATTCAGCATTGGTTCCTTTAACTTGTTGAATTGAGCCTGCAAATTTGTCATTTTTTTAACCAGGCGACCATTTTTTTTAGAACTGGATGAACATGCTTTTATCAGCAAGTTTAGCTGACCGGATGACATTTCTTTGGTATACATTGCTCTGGCACGCTGAACCAAATTATGAGCTTCATCGATCAAAAAGATGTTGCCATCATCTTTTTCTGAAAAAAAGCGTTGCAAATAAACCAACGGGTCGAACAAATAATTGTAATCGCAAATTACTGTGTCACAAAACATGCTGACATCTAAGGAAAATTCAAAAGGATCGATGGTGTATTTACTTGCGTATTTTTCAATAACTTCTCTAGTTATCAATGTCTCGTTGGTCAAAATATCTTTCATTGCAGGTTTGAGCCGGTCATAGTAGCCTAAAAAGTACGGATTTTCTGTGCTATCTAAGTCTTTTTCAGCTGCAAAGGTTATCTGGTCTTTGGCAGTTAGTGTGATGGAATGCATGGTCAGGCCGTGATCTTGCAGCAAGGCACAAGTCTCTTCGGCAACATGTCGTGTACTTTGCTTGGCGGTAAAATAAAAAAGACGCTCTGCTTGTTCTTCACCAAGCGCTTTAATAGCCGGAAATAAAGTAGAAATAGTTTTACCGGTCCCAGTAGGCGCTTCTGCAAAAAGCCGTTTATGGGAGTAGATCGTTTTGTATACAGCGGCAGAAAGTTCATGCTGATTTTGTCGATATTGTGCAAATGGAAAGGATAGATCCTTACATGAGAGATTCCTGTTAGAACGCATTTCTAATTTAAATTTTACCCACCAAGTAAATTCTTTTAATAAGCCGTCAAAAAATGCACTAGCTTCAGCCCATGTGTAATCAATAGTTTTGACGGTCAATTTCTCTGTAGTGGTCTGAAAATAATACAGTGATAATTTTAAATGGTCCAAATTTTCTTGTTTCATCAAAATGTAGGCGTAAACTTTAGCTTGCCCAAAATAAAGAGTCAGAGTGTTTTTGCTTAGTTCTTCAAAGTTTAAAGCAGAAGTTTTGATCTCACGGATCTCATCATATTTGTCTTCTTTCAGGTGTAATGCATCAGCACGTCCGTGAAGGAGCCACTTTTCCTTGGCTATTTCGAATTCGGTTTTTAAATAAACTTCTTTTTTTGTAGTTGTTTTCCATCCTTTTTGCAGTTTTCGATGGATCCTTGCACCTTCTAGGGCTGTGTTTTGTGAACCAGAAGAAGTAGGATCAAGGTCTCCGCCACGTAAAACAAATTCAACCAGTTGTCTGATCCCGATTGATTTTCCGTCCATTAATGGTCACCTTTCACATTAGTATTATTTCACTCTAATAGGTTATCATTTTTGTTGGATCTTTGCAGATATTATTTTACGGATGAACACGAACGATTTTATTTCAAATATTGGACATTTACATTTATTAGCGGTTGATGTATAGTATATATTGTTTCTTAAAAAGGTTGATCTAATTAATGTTCGTGTTTACGCAAAAAAGAACAGGACGGCTGGTGTATAAATAAATGTTCTATTTTTAAATGTGTCATGTTCATGAAAAGATAACTTCGCTATTTTTTACTACATAATTTAAAAGGACAGGGAGTTTCAAAATGAAAAATTCTATTACTTCGTTTTTTGGTATTGATAAGTTAAATTCAACGATCAAAAGGGAAGTACTTGCTGGTTTTACAACGTTTATTTCTATGGCTTACATCTTGTTTGTTAATCCGTCGATCTTAGGAGACGCGGGTATGGATAAGGGGGCAGTTTTTACTGCCACGGCTTTAGCCAGTGCCATAGGCTGTGTGTTAATGGGTGTTTTGGCTAAGTACCCGATAGCTACTGCTCCAAGTTTAGGGATCAACGCATTTTTTGCATATTCAGTCTGTGTTGGGATGAAAGTTCCGTGGCAAACAGCACTGGCCGGTGTTTTTATTGCTGCGTTACTTTTTATATTGATCACGATCTTCAAATTGCGGGAAAAGATAATTGACTCGATCCCGGCTGATTTAAAATATGCAATTTCAGCTGGTATTGGACTCTTTATTGCCTTTATTGGTTTGCAAGGCGGTGGGATCGTTGGTGCTGACAAGTCAACTTTAGTTACTTTAGGGTCGCTTTCCGGGTCGACCTGGGTCACGATCTTCGGTTTAGTAGTAACAGTGATCTTAATGGTTTTAAACATTCCTGGAGGTATTTTTATTGGAATGTTTCTTTCAGCGATTTTTGGGATCACGACAGGGTTTATTCCCATGCCTCATTCTATCGTTGCTGGTATTCCCAGCATGGCTCCGACGTTTATGGTAGCGATCAAACATGTTGGAGATATCAATTCTTTGCAATTGATCGTCGTTGTACTGACATTTTTACTGGTCACTTTCTTTGATACAGCGGGTACCTTGGTTGGTTTGGCACAACAGGGTGGTTTCATGAAGAACAATAAAATGCCTCGGGTCGGTAAGGCTTTGATCTCTGATTCAACGGCCATGTTGGCTGGGTCGTTGTTTGGAACGTCACCAGTTGGCGCTTACGTTGAATCATCAGCGGGTATTGCGGTTGGTGGTCGCTCTGGGTTGACTACTGTTGTGACTGGATTTTTATTTATTGTGGGTATGTTCTTTTCGCCTTTGCTCGGGGTAGTTACTTCCCAGGTCACGGCGCCAGCCTTGATCATTGTGGGAGTCTTGATGGCGCAAAACATGGCCAAAATAGACTGGCAGCACTTAGAGATCGCAATTCCATCATTTTTGATCATCTCGGGTATGCCTCTGACATACAGTATCGCTGATGGTTTAGCTTTAGGCTTTATTGCCTACCCGATCACGATGATCGCAGCTAAACGTGGTAAAGAGGTTCCTGCGTTAATGTATGTGATGTTCTTTGTATTCTTACTATTCTTGTGGATCTTGAATGTGGAATAATTTCTTAAAAATAATTGAATAAATATATGGAAGATGTTGGTTGAGGCCGGCATTCTTTTTTTGACCTTATAACAAGAACTCCCTGTTTTGTGTTGCTCAGTATCTTTTAAGATTCGTTACTATTTTTTTCTTTTATCTAGTGTAAAATTAGAGTTGCTTTGAAGAATATTACATAATATGGAGAAGATCATAATGTCAAAGGAGAAGATCATACTGTCAGTAATGGTCAGTGTAGATGGTTACGTATCTGCGATCAACGGCAGTATTTCACTATTACAACAGTATTATCAAGAATTTATTCCAGCTGGAGTCGAACTGGTCTTTCCGGCAGACTGCGGTGCAGTTTTGATGGGGAGAAAAACTTATGAACGATATCCAAAAGAAGTTGAATCACTTTTAAAGCGGGACTTGAAGTTAATAGTGGCTTCTAGGCAGGATGCAACTCCACTTACTAATGCTATTCGGATCAAAGGAGATCTTTCGTTGGCTTTAAAAAAGGTCCAAGACCAGTTAAAATGTAATATTTGGATCGCAGGTGGGCCTGAGATCATAAATCAACTAACGAGTAGTGATAGCGTTGATGAGATCCGTTTAACGACCATACCGGTACAGTTAGGTGGAGGGAAGCCTCTTTTTGATACGGATCTAGAAGCACCTAATGTTTCATTAACGAAGTTTGAGCAATATGGGGGGTTGACATATTCAGTATGGCAGAAGGGATAGTTGAAACTGACAGTTCAGATGAAAGTTTAACTAATTTTCGGAAAGCATTAGGACATAAGGCGATGAACCTTTACCAAATAGAAATGAATAGCCTCAAGCAAGATTCGATGTTGATCACTGCTCGGCAAAGTGAATCAGCTCCATTAGGCTCTGAGCCTCCAAGGATCAAGGTACGTGCGGAAAATGTGTTGTATCGGATCGCACATTTTTCAGGCCAGCGTTCGTTAGGTGTAATGAATTTTGCTGATCCGCTCGAACCCGGCGGACGCTTTCAAGATGGTGTTAATGCTCAGGAACAAACGTTATGTCGTAATTCATTTTTGTATCCTGAATTATTAAAATTTGAACAAACGTATTACGCAGAAAATAAACGAAATGATAATGGGTTTTATTACAGTCGGTCTCTGATATATTCTCGGCATGTCAAAATCTTGCGTGATGAAAAAGAAAAAGGGCTGGCTAATAATTACAAGTACCCCGATATAGTTTCGATCTCGGCACCTAATATAGCTGCAATGAAGACGGCTGGTCTGCCAGTCAGCAAACAGCACGTTGAAATTGATCTGTTCGATAAGATCTTGCGTACCTTACGGGCATTTAAAAATGAAAGAGTGCGGAATTTAATTTTAGGTGCCTTTGGTTGCGGAAGATTTCAAAATGATCCTAGATCAACAGCTAAATTATTTCTTGATATTTTATCACGTGATGAATTTTTAGGAGTTTTTGATGAAGTTTATTTTGATATCTATCACGATTCAGATACCTTAAATGCTTTTCAAGATATTTTGGTTTAAGTTCAGGCCGCAGAGTAACTGTAGCACTTAATTGCCTGTGAAAATAAGATATTATTTTTGTTCAGCATGAGTTATAATTTATGCTATAAGAGGTGGGCCAAATGATTAAATTTAAACAAACTAGTGCACTTGACAGTGATGTTTACCGTGATGCATTAAATCTCAGAAAAGAAGTCTTTATTAGAGAGCAAAATGTTCCTGAGTCTAGAGAGGTTGCTGATGAGGCAGGGGCACTTTATTTTGTTGGTTACGATAATAGTCAACCACTTGTAACTGCGCGGGTCCAAAAAGAAGATAGTAAGACCTGGCATGTACAACGAGTTGCTGTTAAAAAGAGCGCTCGTGGACAGGGACTGGGGAGTCAGATACTCATGGAAGTTGAAGATAGTGCGAGAAGATCTGGGATCACCCTTTTAACTTTAGGCGCCCAGGATCAAGCGCAAGAATTTTATAGCAAGTTGGGATTTAAAGTTCAGGGAGCAGGTTTTCTTGATGCTGATATCAAGCACCATAGAATGGATAAAGAAATTTGCTGACTGTAATTTTACTTGAAAAGGAAAGAAAAACCGGGTACAGTATATGTATGCGATGAGTCGAGATATAGCCGGACAATTTTAATTGTTGCGCTGTGGCGCCTAGCGGTTTGATCGAAACGGGACACGTTTTACTGCCGGATGCAGTGTGTCTGAACTAAAACATTGTGGAGTGTTTTTAGTTCTGTTTATTTTTAATAAACACCGTATATAGTCCTGGGTGAAAGTTATCTTTTACTCAGGCTTTTTTATTATGTCTTCATGATATAGTGCAGTCAACTCTTTTTTGTTTGTCATGTCTTGACGGATTGTTTCATTAGTCATAAAAACTGTGATACAATTGCGGTTGGTAAAGAACCGTGATGACTGAAGGTCACGATGACTTGAAGGGAAGAAAATATATTATGAAAATGCAATTAGCTGAAATTGCACAAGCACTGGATATTGAGCCAGAAAATGGTTGGGATGATATTACGGTTACAAGTGTCAGCTTTGATTCCCGTAAAATTTCTGCAGGTGCCTTGTTTGTGCCATTAATAGACGAAAATGATGGTCATCAATATGTGGAACCTGCAAAAGACAATGGGGCAGTTGCTACTTTGTGGCAGGCGGATCATCCGTCGACACCGACTGATCTACCATTTTTGACTGTAGAAGACACTTTAAAAGCTTTACAAAAATTAGGGCGTTACTACCTGCAAAAAATTAACCCAAGTGTTGTAGCTATTACTGGTAGTAATGGGAAAACGACGACCAAAGATATGGTTGCTTCGATTTTGAGTACCCAATTTCATGTAAAAAAAACACCTGAAAACTTTAATAATGAGATCGGAGTCCCAATGACTTGTTTAACAATGGAACCTAATACGGAAGTTTTAGTTGCTGAACTTGGTATGGATCGTTTTGGTCAATTGGATTATTTGAGTCGTTTAGTTTCTCCTGACGTTGCGGTGATCACAATGATCGGTGAGGCGCATATTGAATTTTTCGGTACAAGAGACAAAATAGCTGACGCCAAGATGGAAATTGTTAATGGTCTGAAAGAGGATGGCTACTTTATTTATAATGGTGACGAACCTTTGCTAACAAAACGTGCTCAGGACAAAATAATCCCGCAACTGACGTTTGGCGACAAAGAAGATAATGATATTGTTGCCACAAACATTGAAGGGCATGAAAACTCAACTTCCTTTAAAGTTGCAGCTTATCCTGAAACTTCTTTTAAGATCCCAATGATCGGCACGTATAATGTCAATAATGCTTTGGCAGCTATTAGTGTTGGTCAGGTTTTTCAAATTTCTGTTGAAAACATGTGTCAAGCATTGAAAAATTTTGAGATCACAAGGAATCGGGCTGAATGGGTCACCGGTAAAAAAGGTGAAAAGATATTGAGTGATGTTTATAATTCAAATCCAACGGCTGCTAAGAAAGTGATCGAAGCTTTTAGCCAGGTCAAAACTTCTGGCAAAAGGATCATCGTCTTGGGTGACATGCTCGAGTTAGGTGCTGAAAGTAGGCCAATGCATGCCGAATTATCTGAAGTCATTGATCCCGAAAAAATCGACAGTGTTTTTTTGTGCGGTGATTTAATGGAAAGTTTGGCAGAAGCTTTACAAGGTAAATTGCCAAGCAGTCAGATCCATCACTATGATATGGAGGAAAAACTGCAGTTGTTTGCAGACTTGGATGAAGATTTAAATTCAGATGATCTGGTTATGATCAAAGGCAGCCACGGGATAGCTTTAGAAAAAGTACTGGCAATGTTGCTTGATGATTGATTTTTATGGTTAAAGGTGCTAGTATTTGAAGGTTATGTGTTTTAGAGAGGAAAACTTTGCAAGGCAGAAGAAGGGAAATTCCAACTGACTGTATTGTGAAGTAGGTTTGTCTATTATGACAAATCATGAACAACTGTGTAAATACAGTTTAGGAGGAAATGTTAGTTGAAATTTAGTGAATTAGGTTTGGATGCTGATATATTAAAAGCAATCAAACGAAGCGGTTTTGAGGAAGCTACTCCAATTCAGGAGCAAACTATTCCGCTTGTTTTAAAAAATAAGGATGTTATTGGGCAAGCCCAAACAGGAACAGGTAAAACTGCAGCTTTTGGCTTACCTATCATCCAAAATATTGATACTTCAATACGTCAGATCCAAGCAGTAGTGATCTCACCGACTCGTGAGTTGGCTATACAAACGCAGGAAGAATTGTTTCGTTTAAGCAAGGATAAACGTGGCAAAGTTCAGGTTGTATACGGCGGGGCTGATATCAGACGTCAGATCCAAAACTTGAAGAATGCACCTCAGATCTTGGTTGGGACACCAGGACGTTTGTTAGACCATATTCGGCGCAAAACTGTTGATCTGAGTCAAGTTCAGACTTTAGTCTTGGATGAAGCTGATGAAATGTTAGACATGGGATTTTTAGAAGATATCGAGTCCATTATTTCTTCAGTTCCAAAACAAAGACAGACTCTTTTGTTTTCCGCCACGATCCCTAAGCAGATCTTAAAGATCGGTGAGAAGTTTATGACAGATCCGGCAGTCGTTAAAATTAAGTCTAAGGAATTAACGACAGATCTAGTTGACCAATTTTATGTTAAAGCACGTGAATTTGAGAAATTTGATACGATGACTAAGATCATCGATGTTCAAGCGCCAGAATTAACAATTATCTTTGGTCGGACAAAACGGCGGGTCGATGAATTATCCAAGGGCCTTGAAGCTCGTGGATACAATGCAGCCGGCATCCATGGTGATTTGACACAACAACGTCGGATGAGTATCATGAATAAGTTTAAGGCGGGTAAACTGGATATTCTGGTAGCCACAGATGTCGCTGCCCGTGGTCTCGATATTTCTGGTGTAACGCACGTTTATAACTATGATATTCCCCAAGATCCCGAGAGTTATGTTCACCGGATCGGCCGGACAGGACGTGCAGGGCATCATGGTGTTTCAGTAACCTTCGTCACACCAAATGAGATGGATTATCTGCGTGTGATCGAACGGCTAACTAAAAAGCGGATGCTGCCAATGAAGCCGCCAACAGAAAAAGAAGCGTTTATTGGACAGGTGTCGTCAGCGTTTGATAATGTTCAAGAATTGATCGATGATCCTGAATCTGCCAAATATGAAGATCAGGCGGAACAATTGTTGGAAAAATATGATGCTAAGCAGATCGCAGCTGCTTTGTTGAATGATCTAACTAAAGACGATGCACAAAATGTGCCTGTTAAGATCACTCCGGAACGACCATTACCACATAAAAAGGGACGTCGTTCTTCCGGTGGTTATCATGGGCATGGCGGCAACTATCATGGTCGTCAGCAGCATTCCGGCCGTAAAGGCGGCAATGGTAATGGCAACCGCTATAACCACAAAGATCGTGGACGTAAAAAATACGACCGTGGCCAGTCTGCTAAACGGAGATATACGATCAGAAAGAAATAAATAATAGCTAATTAGAAAGCAAGCATTTTGTAAGGTACTTCAATTGTTTGCTTTCTTTTTATCTTAAAGTTAAATAGATCCAGTAATTAAGTTTCCATTATTTTTGATTGTTACTAAACATCCCGCTGATTATTTGATAAAATAGAGTAAATCTTTGTTGTAGGTGGAGGCTAAGTGTGATAGTTGGATTAGGCGTTGATATAACTGACCTTTCACGGATCAAACGAGCTCAAGAAAAAAGTAGTCATTTTGCTAGACGTGTATTGACAGCGAATGAAATGCAGGCTTATGAGACTCTATCCGCAAGAAGGCAACTTGAATTTTTGGGCGGTAGATATTCTGCTAAAGAAGCATATAGCAAAGCATACGGGACAGGAATCGGTTCCAAGCTATCTTTTCAAGATATCGAAATTTTAAATGAAGACTCTGGTCAGCCTCAGATAGTTGCTTCCCCGTTAGGAGAAAGTGTTACTAGTTTAATTTCGATATCACATACGGCAGAGCTCGTTTTAACTGAAGTGATACTGGAAAAATAAGGAAGTCTGGTGAGATCATGGTCGTAGGTAGACATCGAGAAACTAAAGCGGTCATTGACTTGGGCGCCATCTATCATAATGTTAGTGAAGAAAAAGCTCGACTAAAAGAAGGGCAGGACTTATTCGCTGTTGTAAAAGCAAATGCGTATGGTCACGGTATCGTACAAGTCGCTGGAGCAGCTAGACAGGCAGGCGCAAGCGGTTTTTGTGTGGCCGTGATAGATGAAGGCTTGGCATTACGTCAAGCTGGCTTTACTGAGCCTATCTTGATCTTGGGTGTCAATAGCCCGCTAGAAGCCGTTGTGATGGCGCAAAATGATCTGGCAGTGGCTGTTGGTGATGAGTCGTTTATAAAACAAGCTGCGCCTATTTTGCAACAGGCCGGCTTAAAATTAAAAGTGCATTTAGCTTTAGATACAGGCATGGGCAGGATCGGTTTTCGCAGCGCATCAGACTTAAAAAATGCTGCAGACCTTTTAAGGTCGTTGCGCGAGAAATTTATTTTTGAGGGTTTGTTTACGCATTTTGCTAGCGCTGATTCGAAGCAGACTTATTATTTTGAACACCAGGCTTCTATTTTAAGAAAGATGCTACAGGTTATATCTCCTAAACCACGGTATGTTCATTTTGCAAATACTGCAACTGCTATGTGGCACTCAGAATTAGCGGGAAATGTTGTCCGCTATGGGATCGGTATGTATGGCTTAAATCCATCTGGTACTGAATTAACAGAGCCCGGTAGTTTGTATCCTGCACTGGAATTGATCAGTCAATTAGTTGCGGTCAAGTATGTTCCGGTAGGCTCGCCTATTGGTTATGGTGAAACTTATATTACCCAAAAAGGGGAGTGGATCGGTACGGTCCCGATCGGTTATGCAGATGGATGGCCGCGCAAGATGCAAGGCTTTTCTGTTTTAGTGGACGGGGCCTATTGTGAAATAGTCGGACGGGTCTGTATGGATCAAATCATGGTCAGGCTGCCACAAAATTTTCGGCTCGGCACAAAGGTTACTTTGATCGGTACTAATAACGGGAAGACTATCACTGCGCAAGAGGTTGCCGATCATGCAAAAACCATTCATTATGAGATCGTGAGTGCCTTGACAGAAAGAGTTGAGCGTATCTATGTTTGGGGTGACAAATGATCAGCATAGTTTAAATTTGAGCGTTTTAGTGGTATGATTTAAGACACTTGAATAAAGGAATGTGGTGGCTATGGTACAAGATAAAAACTTTGGAAATTCGGACAGGTCAATGAATGAGCAAGAACTCAAGTTATTTTGTGATTATTTTTCGATCGAGCCGCAGACCTTGTTAAATGACCAAGCAGTTTTTGATTATGCGTTGAAGAAGCGTTCTGAACTGTATGATCTGATCATTGGTTATTGTGAAATGGCAGAACTGAATGAAGAGATCTGCCATGAATTTTTGTCTTGCGAGAGCGATTTTTCTAAGTTTTAAAAATAAACATTGATGGTACGAGAAGAGGTGGTAGTATATGTCTGAAAAAGAAATTAAACGTGGCGATATTTATTATGCCGATCTGTCACCGGTCGTTGGTTCCGAACAAGGTGGTATGCGTCCCGTTTTAGTCATTCAAAATAACATTGGTAATAAATTTAGTCCAACCGTGGTGATCGCCGCGATCACCTCAAAAATTGCAAAGCCTAAGATGCCGACACATGTCGGTTTGAAAAAAGCAAAGGGCGGGTTGGAAAGGGATTCTGTTGTTTTATTGGAACAGGTCAGAACGATCGATAAGCAGCGGTTACGTGAAAGAATTATGCATCTTGACCCACATAATATGGAATTAGTTGATCAGGCTCTCAAGGTCAGTGTTGGCTTGTCTGTTGTACATAAAAAAAAGCGCCATTAAATTGTGAACACAGAATTACATATTTTTACTGATGGAATAAAGAGGGCATTTAGGTGTTGATGTCGGCTATAAAAAGCAAAGTACAAAGAGGAGGAGTCAGTCATGTTTCGTGCACAAATTAATTCTAATGCTCCGATCGTTAAGGGGTCCGGTAAAATGATGGTGGAGCTTCCATTTGTGCCTCATGTTGGTGATAATTTGATGCTTGGAGATAACCAGTCATTGTGGCAAGTTGTTAAGGTCACTTATATAATTCATGATGAATTTCATCCAAAAAGAGATTTTGTTGATCTGGTAGTTGAGGTTATTCAGTCTGAAAAATAGGCTGGTCTTGTTGAGCAAATTAAAATTGATTTTAATGAGAAAAAGTTTAACAAGTACTTTAAATTTGAACTTCTTTTTTATTGAATAGTTGGTTCCACAAAGCTTGTGAAGCCCACTAAATGTTCCCGTTACTTTCTTTGTTTGGCGGTTTTAAGTGGTGGCGATGGTATGTTTTATAGTGTTTTAGTTTAGTAATATGTTATCATTGATTTATAATAAATTATTTTTATAAAAGCGAGGAAATCATATGTTACTCAAGACTTTAATCAAACCAAAAAACGAATTAACTACTGTTCAAGAAGATTTTACCCTCCAACAAGCTCTGGATGTCCTTGAAGACTCTGGTTATCGTTGTGTGCCCATTTTAGATAAGACAGGTAAAATTTTCCGGGGAAATATCTACAAAATGCACATTTATCGTCATAAATCTCGTGGCGGAGATATGTCTTTACCGGTGACAAATTTGTTGAAAAATGCATCAAAATTTATTTCTCTGGATTCCGCTTTCTTTAGTGTTTTCTTTACTATCCGTGATCTTCCTTATATTACTGTTCTTGATGAAAAAAACAATTTTTATGGCATCCTGACTCATAACAGATTACTGGAAATGCTTTCACAATCATGGAACGTCAATATTGGTAGCTATGTACTAACTGTTGTTTCAAGTGATGAGCGTGGTGATTTGGTCGATATGGCAAGAATTATTACTAAGTATACATCGATCTCAAGCTGTATCACCTTAGACGTCCAAGCTGGTGAACTTGTGCATCGGACAATGTTTACTCTTCCTGCCGACGTTAGTCATGAGAAGTTAGATAAGATCGTTGCCAACTTGGAACGTAAGAACTTTAAAGTCTCAGAAATTGAGGATCTTCAGTCCTAAATTTTCTATAGTGGTATGGAGCATACGTTTTCCAAATTGTTAGACTTATAGTTGATGCAACAAATATACATTCTAAGAACCCTATTGGATAATCAACTCAAGAATTTAGCCTTCTGGTGTGAAACCAGGAGGCTGTTTGTGCTTGGAAGGCGTAACGTATAATATTTGGTTATAAAAAAGCAATGATCCGATTTGAATTGAGCGAATCATTGCTGATTAATTATTGTTTGATTTACTTCTTTTGGCTTTCCTCTAAGTTAGCAAAACCAGTTGTTAAGATCTCTCTCAGTGTTTTAGCAGAAGAAGTCATTTGATCGTGCTCTTTTTTGCTAAGGGGGACTTCAACGATTTGAACGACGCCACTTGCATTAACAACGGCTGGTGTTCCGATATAAATGTCATTTAAACCATATTGACCGTCCATGCACACAGAAACTGGCAAGACTGTATCTTCATCACGCAAAATGGCCCGTGAAATACGTGACAAAGCAGTAGCAACACCGTAGAAAGTAGCACCTTTCTTTTGAATGATCGTGTATGCCTTGTTACGGACGTCTTCTTCCATCTTATCTAATGTTTCTTGCGAGATGTTGTGTTCATTTGCCCAGTCTAAGAATGGGACACCACCAATAGTTGCGGAAGAATAAGCAGCGAATTCAGAATCACCATGTTCGCCCACGATATAAGCATGCATTGAACGAGGATCCTTGATACCTGTTAAGTCAGACATTGCAACACGTAAACGAGCAGTATCCAAGGAAGTGCCTGAACCTAAAACACGTTCCTTTGGGAAACCAGAAAATTTCCAAGTTGCATAAGTCAAGATGTCAACTGGGTTTGCGGCAACTAAAAAGATACCAGAGAAACCTGAGTCGACAACTGGTTTAACAACACTTGACAAAATTTTAAGGTTCTTATTGACCAAGTCAAGACGTGTTTCACCAGGCTTTTGTGCAGCGCCAGCCGTGATCACAACAAGATCAGCATCTTCACAATCTGAATATTCAGCGGAATAGATCTTCTTAGGATACGTATAACCAGTGGCATCGACTAAGTCTAATGCATCACCTTCAGTACGTTCCTTGATGACATCAACGATCCCGATCTCTTCGGCAATGCCTTGAATGGCCATGGCATAGGCGTAACTAGAACCAACAGCGCCATCTCCTACTAAAATAACTTTTTGATGATTTTGTGTAATTGACACAATAGATCGTCCTTTCTCAATTAAGTGACATTTTTAACACACTCATAGTATAACATGTTTTCTGAAAGTGTGATTATTAATTTCAAAAAAATGGCGCCTTTTTCAATAAGATATGAAAGATTCATGCTATAATAGGTTTTAAACAAAAGAAGGGCAGCTGAGTGTGATTTATGAACTCAGCCGCTTTTTGGCGCATAATATTGATGGAAACGTTTTTAAAGCCACTTTATAAAAGCTATATTGTGCACAAGTTAATATTTGAAAATAAGGGATGCAAAAACATGAAAATGATCGTTGGTTTAGGCAATGTTGGTAAGAAATATGAAAGCACACGTCATAATGTAGGCTTTTCAGTCGTGGAAGAATTAGCGCACCGTTATAATGTGGATTTCGATAAAGAAAAATTTAACTCACTGATCGCTACGGCTTTTATTGATGGCGAAAAGGTATTGCTGGTTAAACCAACAACTCTAATGAACGATTCTGGACGGGCGGTAGGTCCCTTGATGGACTATTTTAAGATCGCTGTTGAAGACTTGATAATTGTTCACGATGATATGGATCTTAACCTTGGGCGGATCCGTTTGCGTCAAAGAGGATCGGCGGGCGGACATAATGGGATCAAAAGTGTGATCGCACATGTCCATACCCAGGATTTTAAACGCGTCAAGGTCGGGGTCGATCACCCACAGCAAATGTCCGTTGTTAATTGGGTCTTGTCACGCTTTTCGTCCGATGAACGTCCTTTAATGAAGGATGCTATTTCTCAGGCTAGTGATGCGATCGAGTACTGGATAGCTGGAAATACTTTTATGAATGCAATGAATCGGTTTAATTAGGAGGCTATATAATAATGAAAGTCACGGATCTTTTTGGTCAGGTCCCAGAATATGACAACTGGCAAAAAAATTTAAATGGCGGGCATCATTTGTTGACAGGACTTAACGGCTCTTCAAAAACTGTGATGTTGGCGGAACTTTTTCTTGAAAAAGGAAAATCGGAAATTGTTGTTACTGATGACCTGTATCATGCCCAACAAGCAGCTGATGACTTAAGCAGTTTGTTAGGAGAGGAGACTGTCTTTTTATTTCCTGTAGACGAAATGATGGCTGAAGAGATAGCAACGAGCTCACCAGATTTTAAAAGTCAGAGAGTACGAGCATTAAATGCTCTGATTAGTAAACAACCGGCAATTATAGTAACTTCAACTGCGGGACTAACTCGTTTTTTACCGTCAACAGAGGTTTGGAAAAAGAGCCAGTTCAAACTTAAAGTTGGTAATGATATAGATCTGGAAGAAACTGCTCGTCTTTTAACCACGATGGGTTATACTAGGCAAAAAATGGTTGAACGACCAGGTGACTTTGCGATCAGAGGCTCGATCTTAGATATTTACAGCTTAAATGAGGAGTATCCACTGCGTTGTGATCTGTTTGACACAGAGATAGATTCACTACGTTCATTTGATTCAACAGATCAAAGAAGTATCAAAAACATTGATCAGGCTACTGTTTTACCTGCTACTGATTTTATAGCGTTCCAGGGTACTTTGCAAAAAGCTGCCAAGAAGATCGAGCAAAACTACCAAAAATATTTAAAAGATCTGCAAGACCTCGATGCTAAAAAACAGTTAACGCGTAATTTTGAAACAGTTATTGCTGACCTTGAAAAGGGTAATTTAAGTGATGCGTATCATGTTTTTGCTGCGGATATTTTTCCTGAGAAGAAGGGTTTGCTGGATTATTTGGCTCCGGATGCCTTCGTGATTTTTGATGACTACTCTCGCTTATTGGATAAAGAAAATGACTTGAACAACCAAAATGCTGAGTGGTTGACAGATAAGCTGAAACATCAAAGCGCTTTGCCAGATACCCAGTTAGCCGTTGATATCAGGTCCAGAGAGCAAAATGATAAGCACACGCAGATATTTTTATCTCTTTTTCAAAAAGGGATGGGGCGGCTTCGTTTTAACCAAATATTAGATATTAAAGCGCGTGCAGTTCAACAGTTTTTTGGACAGATGCCAATGTTGAAAACTGAAACGGATCGGTGGAGGAAACAGGGTCAAACAGTAGTTATTTTCATTCCGGATAATGAACGGATCGCAAAAATTTCGCAGACTTTAGATGATTTTGAGATACCGAGCATTATTACTAAAGATGACGGACTGCAAGAAAAAACAGTTCAAGTAGTGTCTGGTACTTTACGGACCGGCTTTGAACTACCACAAGCTAGGCTAGTTGTTCTGACTGAAAATGAATTGTTTGCAAAGGCAACAAAAAAGCAGCCTAAGCGGCAAACGATGAAAAATACCGAACGGCTAAAGAACTATACTGATTTAAAAAAAGGCGACTATGTTGTTCACGTTAATCACGGTATTGGACGTTTTATGGGTATGCAGACCATGGAAGTTGATGGTAAACACCAAGATTATCTAACTATTGACTATCAAAATGATGCGCAATTGTTTATTCCGGTCAAACAGTTAGATCGAGTGCAAAAATACGTTTCTTCGGAAGCGAAGACACCACATATCAATAAATTGGGAGGTAGTGAATGGACCAAGACGAAAAAACGAGTCGCAGGCAAGATTGAAGACGTTGCAGATGACTTGGTTGACTTGTATTCTAAAAGAGAAGCCGAGAAGGGCTTCGCCTTTTCAAAGGATAACAGCTACCAACGAGAATTTGAAGATGCGTTTCCTTACACTGAGACTCCTGATCAATTGCGGAGTGCCGATGAGGTCAAAAGAGACATGGAAAAAGAAAAGCCTATGGACCGGCTCTTGATAGGTGATGTTGGCTACGGTAAGACGGAAGTTGCGATGCGTGCGGCCTTTAAGGCTATTCAAGATGGCAAACAGGTTGCTTTTCTGGCGCCAACTACCGTTTTGGCACAGCAGCATTATGAGACTTTAGTTGAACGATTTACAGGTTTTCCTGTTGAGATTGGGCTTTTATCCCGTTTTGTGACAAAAAAACAAGCAGGTCAAACTATTAAAGATACACGAGAGGGAATGTGTGATATCTTAGTAGGCACCCACCGTTTGTTGTCTCAGGACGTTAAGTTTGCTGACCTCGGTTTATTGATCGTGGATGAGGAGCAGCGGTTTGGTGTTAAACACAAAGAGAGATTAAAGCAGCTCAAAGCTAACGTTGATGTATTAACTTTGACCGCTACACCGATCCCACGTACGTTAAATATGTCTATGCTTGGTGTCAGAGATCTCTCTGTGATCGAGACAGCTCCAATGAACCGCTATCCGATCCAAACCTATGTGATGGAGCAAAATTATGGTGTTGTGGTCGACGCGATCAGAAGGGAAATGTCTCGGGGAGGTCAGGTTTTTTACTTGCATAACCGAGTCATGGATATCGAAAAGGTAGCCGATGAATTGCAGGCATTGGTACCTGATGCGAAGATCGCGTATATTCATGGACGAATGAGTGAGAATCAAATGGAACGTATTTTGTATGATTTTATTGATGGTGAATATGATGTTTTAGTGACCACAACTATTATAGAGACTGGCGTTGATATTCCGAATGTTAATACGTTATTTGTTGAGAACGCAGATCGTATGGGGTTAGCGCAGTTATATCAGTTACGCGGTCGAGTTGGTCGTTCCAGTCGTGTTGCATATTCTTATTTTATGTATCAGCAAGATAAAATATTGAACGAAGTCAGTGAAAAAAGGCTGGAGGCGATCAAAGATTTTACTGAACTGGGCTCTGGATTTAAGATCGCCATGCGTGACCTATCTATTAGGGGAGCTGGAAACATTTTAGGTAAGCAGCAGCACGGTTTTATTGATTCTGTTGGTTATGATCTTTATACCCAAATGTTAAACGAATCAGTTGCCAAAAAACGTGGCAAAAAGGTTCAAGAAAAAACTGATACTGAGATCAATTTGGATGTTGAAGCATATTTGCCGGGAACATATATTGAAGATCCACGTCAGAAGATCGAAATATATAAACGTGTACATCAGTTGCAGTCTAAAGATGAGTATGTTGAAGTTCAGGACGACTTGATAGATCGTTTCGGTGAATACTCTCAAGAAGTTGCAACTTTACTGGATATTGGTTTACTAAAAATGTATGCCGATCAAGCAATGATCGACTCTATCAAACAAAATGACAAGAAAATTATAGTCGAACTAAGCCCGACAGCTACACAGAAATTTAATGCTAAGCAATTGTTGAAGGCTGTTGCACAGACAAAATTCAGTGCAACGTTGGAACCTGGAGAAAAGCAAATGAAGATCGCTTTGTTTATTCAGCCAAAAATGAAAGTGAGCGATGTCGTAGTTCAGTTACAAAAATTAACGCAAAGCTTGGCAGATGCATTAACTGTTCCTACTAAGAAAGCAGTTGAAAATTAGTGAAAAATGAGCAAGTAAAAAAGACGATGAATGGTGCACTGATCTTAACGATCTCGGCTTTGATAGCTAAATTTTTAAGTGCTGTTTATCGAATTCCATTTCAAAATATTGTCGGAAATACGGGCTTTTATGTCTATCAGCAAATATACCCGCTTTATGGGATCGGAATGACTTTTGCTTTAAATGGATTTCCGGTTTTTATTTCCAAACTAGTGGCACAAGAAAGCGATGAAAGCAAGCGGATGCGCTTGCTTTCAGTGATATTTGTTATCTTGTCTTCATTAGCGATATTACTTTTCTTTTTTTGCAATTAGGTGCGCAAAAAATCGCACAGCTGATGGGAGATACACAACTAGCACCACTTATTTCAAGTGTTTCTTGGATATTTTTACTGATGCCGTTTTTAGCGATAGCGCGCGGCTATTATCAAGGGACTTTTAATATGATCCCAACTGCTATTTCCCAGGTCAGTGAACAGTTTGTTCGTGTGGCTTTGATAATTGGAGCAGCATTATTATCGACGCACTTGCAATGGTCGGTTTATCAAACAGGATCAGTTGCAATGTTAGGATCAGTGGTCGGAGCGGTCGTTGCAGCGCTGACTTTTATAACTTTTTGGAAACACTTTTTTCGCAGACATGATTTTAATGCTTCCAAAGAGAAATATCGCATAGCGGGCCAACTTATCTTTAAGGATGGAATGATAATTTGCTTGTTTTCTTCATTGATGGTCCTCTTGCAGTTAGTTGATTCATTTACAGTGATGAGTTCCTTGCATAGTTTTGGCTTGTCGATCGATTCAGCTAAATTTACTAAAGGTATCTATGATCGTGGGCAACCTTTGGTTCAATTAGGCATGACACTTGCTATCAGTTTTTCTTCAACACTCTTGCCGTCATTAACAACGGCTTTGAAAAATAAAAAGGTGCAAACCTACAAACAGATCGCAACGACCATGCTGCATGTGGGTGTTGCCTTGTCTGTAGCAGCTGTTATAGGCATGATAACTTTGATGCCTCAAATCAACATCCTTCTGTTTGGTGATTCTAAGTTAAGTTTAACTTTAAGTATTTACGTTATAAGTGTACCTTTGATCTCGTTGATCAGTATCTACAACTCTATTTTGCAGAGTGGAGGTAATTTTACTGGAACACTGGCAGCTGTTTTGACGGCACTGATCGTCAAAGTTTTACTGAATAGCAGGCTGATCAAAATTTATGGGATAAATGGGGCATCATTGTGTACGATTTTAAGCTTAGGTGCTTCTTTGATAGTGTTAGTCTTGATCCTTCCAAAATCAGTCAGACAACCGCCCAGATCTTTGGCAAGATTTGCAGTAAAATTGACTGGATGTACGGTATTGATGGTTTTAGGTATCTGGTTACTGTTCACCGTGTGGTCATGGTACTTTGATACCACACGTCTTGCTTTGTTGGTTTTTGTTCCTGTGGCTGTTTTGTGTGGAGTATTTTTATTTTTAGGAAGCGCAATAAAAAGTAAGTTGTTTACTAAAGAAGAGTGGGCAACGCTTCCTGGTGGTAGTAAAATAATAACAAAGTTTAAAATGTAATAATATATTATGTCTGGATAATAAATGGGGTGAAAAGGTGAGGTTAGATAAGTTTTTGAAGGTTGCACGCATTATCAAAAGGCGTCCGGTCGCAAAGCAGATATCAGATCAAAAAAGGATCTCGATCAATGGTAAAACGGCAAAATCATCCAGTGATGTTGCTGTTGGTGATACTTTAGTGATCAATTTTGGCAATAAGACTCTTACTATTCGAATTCGTGACTTAAAAGACACGACGAAAAAAGGGGAAGCAGAGGAACTTTACGAGGTCGTTTCTGAAGATTACAAGGAAGATTATAGAATGTAGTTTTTCTGGTTGACACATTTGAGGCTGTTTCAAACTTGTTTTGCGAAATGAGGGTGAAACAGCCTATTTTTAAACCTATTTTAATATTACTTAATAGAATTTTACCAAGGTTCTTGTTATAATTGGTCTATCAGTGGAACTTATTACGGATAAATTTAGGGGGGCGCTTTTAATGGCGCGAAAGAAATCTAATGTTAAGGTCCTCAATAATGAATACTATCGTCAGCAAACTTCTGCCAATGAGAAGAGGCAAAAAGAATACTTAGTTGAGAGAAAGCATAGACGGCGCATGCATATTTTATTGGCTTTTGCCTTGATAGTAACACTTATTTGTTCTGTGCAGATCGTAAAAAATTACACTCAGGCGCGTCAGATCAATTCGCAGACGAGGGCTGCAAAAAAAGAATTAACTGGTCAAAAAGCTCAAAATGCTGACCTTAACTTGCAGGTCAAGCAGCTTAAAGATCCTGAATACCTTCAAAAGTATATTAGGGAACGATATTTCTACTCTAAGAAGCATGAAACGATCTACAATTTACCAGAGGACCGGTCTCAGAGTGTGACAAATGACGATTAGTCACGTTATTGGCTGAAAGTGGTCACCTTTGACGTAGTCATTGCTTTTCTTACAAAGGCAGGTATCTTTTTAATTTTTGTACAATTAACTTAAACGTCGTGGTATACTTGTTGTAGACATTTTCTTAGGAGGAACAAAAATTTTATATGTCAATTGAAGTAGGTTCAAAAGTAACTGGTAAGGTCTCAGGTATTACAAACTTTGGCGCCTTTGTTGATCTTGGTGAGCGTAAAAATGGTTTAGTTCACATTAGTGAGATTTCAGATGGATTTGTCAAAGATATTCATGATGTTCTTTCAGTTGGCGATGAGGTGACAGTCAAGGTCTTGTCTATTTCTGATGATGGCAAGATCGCTCTTTCGATCAGAAAGGCCAATGACTCTCATCAAGATCATGGCCATCAAGCTCATTCGCAGAATGCACATAATTCTAAGCCTCATACCCATAATAATGGCGGCAAGAATTACAATGAGCGGTCTAGTCATAATAATAATAAAAAGAGAGGTTTTAGTTCTCATAAAAATGACTCACACGAAAAAGATGATTTTGATTCTTTACTGGCTGGGTTTATGAAGCAGAGTGATGAACGGTTAACTTCATTGAAACGAAATACTGAAGGAAAACGGGGAGGACGCGGCGGACGTCGCAGTTAAGTCGTTTTTTATATAGTAATTTTAGGAGGCACAACATTGAAAGAACTTTGTTGTGCCTCCTACTTCATTAATTAGTGTTCGAATAAACATTTTGTGTTGGAGTGACAAAAGATGGAATTAAATTTAAAATTTAATCAAATTTGGCAACAACTCAGTATCGGATGTCAACCGATATTGGTGGCTGTATCTGGTGGAGTTGATTCTATGGTTCTGTTGGACTTACTGGGAAAACTTCCACGCACTGTTAGGCCACAGATCCACGTGGCCACAGTTGATCATTGTTTACGTTCAGAAAGCCAGCAAGAAACGGACTATGTCAAGCGGTATTGCTGCGCTAATGATCTTCGCTTTCATACCGCTTATTGGCCAAAAGATGCTCATCCTGATAGTGGGGTCGAAGAAGCAGGACGTCACTTTCGTTATCATTTTTTTGCAGATGTGATGTCCCATTATGGTATCAAGCATTTGTTAACTGCACACCATGCTGATGATCAAGTTGAAACATTTTTAATGAAACTTATGCGTGGCGGCGATCTCCGACAGTTATGCGGGATCCGTTTTCAGAGGCCCTTTGCAAATGATTTTTGCTTATCAAGACCACTCTTGTTTTTTTCAAAAGAAAGTTTGTATAGTTATGCAAAACAAAAGGACTTAATCTTTTTTGAAGATCAATCTAATAGGTCTGATGATTATTTACGTAATAGGGTCAGACATGCGGTAGTACCTTTATTAAAAGAAGAATCACCGCACTTGCTTGATCACTTAAATTCTTACCAGCAGCAACTGAGCGAATTATTTGAAGTAGCTCAAATTCACATTAGTGGTCTAGTAAATAAACTATCAACTCCTGACGGATACCTGACAGGAAGGTGGTTAGGGTATTCTTTTGCTGAGAGAAATGCATCTTTACGTTTTATCTGTGACCAAAATGTTGGACAGATCAATGAAAAGCAGCTAAATGAAATGAAGACACTCTTGGAAAATACTAGTCGTCCCCAAGGGCAGCTGGATGTGAAAGGAGACAAAGTTTTTTATAAAAATTATCGGCTTTTTGGATTTGGGTCTGCTGCGCAAAAACAAAGTCCGTTCGATTTCAGTTTCAGGCAAAACCTTATCTTGGATCAATGGCTCTCTTTGAGTCCAACTGAAAAAATCGGCCTTTTTTTGGCTGAGAAAAAAACAGTTAAGGATGACGATGTTTTAGAGTTATCAAGTGATCATTTACCTGTAGAGGTGCGTCACCGCATGCCGGGAGATAAATTTCTTTCTGCAGGCGGCAAACAAAAGGTAAAAAAAATTTTGATCGATGGTAAAATTCCGGCTGATCAAAGAGAAAAAGTTTGGGTAGTTAGTGATGATCATGATGATGTTTTGTGGGTCGTAGGGCATAAAAAATCTGATTTGTCACGACAAGATGTAAATGATAAAATTCATTACATAGTAATTTATAGGAAAATAAGCGGGGGAAAGAGGTAGCTTCATGAATGAAGATATTGAGAAAATATTATATAGTAAAGAGGATATCCAGCAAATTTCACAAAAACTAGGACAACAAATAACAAAAGACTATATAGATAAAGATCCGCTTGTTGTGTGTATTTTAAAGGGTGCGATCCTATTTATGTCCGACATTGTTCGTCAGATCGATACGTATTGTGAATTGGATTTCATGTCAGTTTCCAGCTATGGTAATGCGCAAGTTTCTTCAGGTTCTGTTAAGATCATCAAGGATCTCGATGTTTCGGTGGAAGGACGTAATGTTTTGATAATTGAAGACATTATCGATACGGGACGGACATTACAGACTTTGGTCGATTTATTTGATCACCGTCAGGCAGCGTCTGTCAAGATCTGTACTTTACTTGATAAAAAAGAGCGCCGAGTCGAAGGGGTCACTCCAGATTATGTTGGTTTTGAAGTTCCTAATGAATTTGTAGTCGGCTATGGTTTGGACTATTTAGGTCATTATCGTAACTTGCCATATGTCGGGGTTTTAAAACCAAGAATTTATTCTGATAATTAAACGTCAATATTAGTCAAAAAAGGTCAAATGTGTTATTATATTTTTAACGGCCGTCTTTTGACGTGTTGAAAAGGCTTAAGGAGGAAAAATATGAACAACAAGAAAAATGGACTACTTAAAAATAGTCTGTTTTACATTGTGATTTTCCTTGGAATAATGGGTGTGATGTATTACTTTTTCGGTAGCAAATCGAATTCGAGTACAGAGCAGATCCAGTCAAGTCAGTTCGTAACTCAACTTCAGAAGGATAATGTCAAAGACTTTAGTATGCAGCCATCGGGCAGCACTTATAAAATCACTGGTACTTATAAAAAGGCTCATGAGTCCAAAAATAAGTCTAACGGTTTTAATGGTCTGGGCAATGTTCAATCCCCTAAGGTTAAGTCATTTACGACTAATGTTTTGACTAACGATTCCTCGGTTGATCAAATACAAAAATATGCACAGAAAAATAAAGTCAAAAATGGAGCCAAAGAGGAAGAATCAAGTAGTATTTGGATCCAGTTGCTGGTTTACTTATTGCCAGTTGTCTTTATGATCTTCTTCTTTTATATGATGATCGGTCAAGCTGGCCAAGGCGGCGGCAATGGCAAAGTGATGAACCTTGGTAAGTCGAAAGCTAAGCCAGTTGAAAAAAAGAATAATAAAATTCGTTTTTCAGATGTTGCCGGTGAAGAAGAGGAAAAACAAGAGTTGGTCGAAGTTGTTGAATTCTTGCGTGATCCACGTAAGTTTCTTTCGTTGGGTGCTCGGATCCCTTCTGGTGTCTTGCTAGAGGGTCCTCCTGGTACTGGTAAAACTTTGCTGGCTAAAGCCGTTGCCGGTGAGGCAGGCGTTCCTTTCTTCTCGATCTCAGGTTCTGATTTCGTTGAAATGTTTGTCGGTGTTGGTGCAAGTCGTGTACGTGATCTTTTTGAAAATGCTAAAAAGAATGCACCTTCTATCATCTTCATCGATGAAATTGACGCTGTCGGACGTCAACGTGGCAGCGGCATGGGCGGCGGTCATGATGAACGTGAACAGACTTTGAATCAGTTGTTAGTTGAAATGGATGGGTTTCAAGGCGATGAAGGGGTCATCGTTATGGCTGCTACTAACCGTTCTGATGTTTTGGACCCTGCCTTGCTACGTCCAGGCCGTTTTGACCGGAAGATCTTGATCGGTCGTCCTGATGTCAAGGGACGTGAAGCTATTTTGAAAGTTCATGCAAAGAACAAACCTTTGGCTAAAGATGTGGATTTGAAGATGATCGCTAAGCAAACACCTGGGTTTGTCGGGGCTGATCTAGAAAACCTGCTTAACGAAGCTGCTTTATTAGCTGCACGTCGTAATAAAAAAGCGGTTGACGCTAGTGATCTTGACGAAGCAGAAGACCGTGTGATCGCTGGCCCTGCTAAACGAGACCGTGTTGTTAATAAAAAGGAACGTCAAACGGTGGCATACCATGAGGCTGGCCACACGATCATTGGTTTAGTCTTAAACGATGCTCGTGTTGTTCATAAGGTCACTATTGTTCCTCGTGGGCGCGCTGGCGGCTATGCGATCATGCTTCCTAAAGAAGACCAAGGTCTACTATCGAAGAAGGACGCAGAAGATCAAGTTGCTGGTTTGATGGGTGGACGTGCTGCTGAGGAGATCATTTTCCACGTTCAATCATCTGGTGCCTCAAATGATTTCCAGCAGGCTACCCAATTAGCTCGTGCAATGGTTGCTGAATATGGTATGAGTAATAAGCTTGGTCCTGTTCAATATGAAGGACAAAGCAGTATGGCTCCAGGCCCATACGGTGGTCAACCTAACTATTCCGGCCAAACAGCAAATGTGATCGACGATGAAGTTATCCGGATCTCTAATGAACAGATGGCAAGAGCTAAGAAGATCATTCAGGAACACAGAGAACAGCATAAGACTATTGCTGAAGCTTTGTTACAATACGAAACATTGGATGAAAAGCAGATCTTGAGCTTGTATAACACAGGCAAGATGCCATCTGATGAAACTGATGAATTTCCTAGCGAAAAGGAAGCTGCTACCTTTGAAGAGTCGAAAAAGGCACTTGAACGTAAGGAAGCAGAAAAGAAAGCTAAGAATCAGTCAGATGATGCACAAGATCCATCTTCGGATCAAACTGAAACCTTCTATCCCCGTGAAGATGAACATCATGAAAGCTAGAATTAAATTGAATCTGTAAGTTTAGAATAGTGAACAGTTTTTGTGAATAGCAAAACTGTTCACTATTCTTTTTAATTGTGAATCTCAATATGCTACAATTTGTAGAAACATTTCATCCGAAAATAGATTGTGTGATAAGTTTGTTTTTCAGCAATTAAGAGTATTTGATAGTTTTATTTAAAGGTAAAACGAGAACAATTTTATTGATTTGTATAAAGGAGAATTTCCATGAGTGATTATTTGGTTAAAAGTTTAGCTTGTGATGGTCAGTTGCGTGCCTATGCAGTTGACGCAACTGATACTGTAGCTTATGCGCAACGTGCCCATGATACTTGGAGTGCTGCTTCAGCGGCTTTGGGTAGAAGTGTTGTAGGGACAGTTTTATTGTCCGCAGCATCTTTATCTGGCGATGATAAACTGACGGTAAAGATCCAAGGCAATGGGCCAGTTGGGGGGATCGTTGTGGACGGTAATGCAAAGGGCACTGTCAAGGGTTATTTGCAACACCCTCATGTACATTTACCGTTAAATGATAAGCATAAAATTGATGTCAAAAAAGCGGTTGGGACCCAAGGTATGTTATCAGTTACAAAAGATATGGGGCTAAAAGAACCGTTTACAGGGCAGGTACCTCTTGTTTCAGGTGAGTTAGGCGAGGACTTCACTTATTATTTGGCTAAGTCCGAGCAGATCCCTTCTGCAGTTGGATTATCCGTCTTTGTTAAAGATGATAATTCGATCGCAACCGCGGGTGGTTTTATGATCCAAGTCATGCCTGGGGCTAGTGATGCAGTGGTGGATAATTTAGAAGAGAGCCTAAATGAGATCCCGATGGTTTCTGAAATGATGCGTGCTGGTCAGACACCAGAGGAAATATTGTATCGGATCTTGGGTAAAGAAAACGTCAAGGTTTTAGATACTTTACCAGTTAAATTTGAATGTGATTGCAGTAAAGAACGTTTTGCTGACATATTGGCTTCAGTCCCAAGTACACAGATCAATGAAATGATCGAACAAGATCACGGAGCAGAAGCTGTTTGTCATTTTTGCGGAACAAAATATAGTTTTTCAGAAGAAGAGTTAGTACAAATAGAAAAAGGGGCACGATCTGAGTAGTTTTACAAGCCTTCGTAGCGGAGAAAGTGGGTCTTAAAATAACTGTACGCAGACTATTTACCGTGCCATTTAATGGAAAAATGTTAGTTTATCTTTAAAAGCCTGTTGTGCTATACTGTTTTTGTATGTAAAAGTGGAAAGAGAGGGTAATCGATGGCTAATCAACAGTCAATGAATGACCAATTAAGGGTTCGACGTCAAAAAGTCGATGAATTACGTGACGAGGGTATTGCACCCTTTGGACATAGGTTTGATAGGGATTCATACAACGAGGATCTTCATCAAAAATATGAAGGGCTCACTAAAGAGGAATTAAATGATGAAGGTATCACAGCAACGATCGCTGGGCGGATGGTTGCTAAAAGAGGAAAAGGAAAAGTTGGTTTTGCTGATTTACAAGACCGTACCGGCAAAATGCAGTTGTATGTCCGTAAAGATATTTTAGGAGAAGATAATTATCATATCTTTAAGCGCTCAGATTTGGGCGACTTTTTGGGCGTGACTGGTGAAGTTATCAAGACGGACATGGGCGAGCTGACTCTACGTGTTACTAAGCTAACATTTTTGTCTAAGGCTTTGCGTCCACTACCTGATAAGTATCATGGCTTACAAAACGTTGAACAGATCTATCGTCAGCGTTATCTAGATCTGATCACTAATCGTGAAAGTTATGATCGTTTTGTACATCGTAGTCAGATCGTTGCTGCCGTTAGAAATTATTTAGATCAAGGAGGGTTCTTAGAAGTTGAAACTCCTGTATTGCACAATCAAGCGGGTGGTGCCTCAGCCAGACCTTTTAAAACGCATCATAATGCGCTAGATATTGAGCTTTATTTGCGGATCGCTTTGGAGCTTCATTTAAAACGTTTGATCGTTGGTGGAATGGAACGTGTCTATGAAATTGGACGTGTCTTCCGAAATGAAGGGATCGATACTAAACATAATCCTGAATTTACGATGCTTGAATCATATGCAGCTTACTTTGATTTTACAGATGTTATGAATGAAACAGAAGGAATCTTTAAGGCTGCTTGTAAAGTTGTTTCCGATAATAACAAAATAACATACCGAGGCAGTGAGGTCGATTTTAACAAGCCGTTTAGACGTGTTCATATGGTTGACATGATCAAAGAAGCAACAGGGATCGATTTTTGGCAGGAAATGTCTTTAGAAGATGCTCGCCAGTTGGCTGATGATAATAATGTACATTATGAGACCTATTGGCAGGTCGGCCATATCATTAATCAATTCTTTGAAGATTTTTGTGAGGATAAGATCGTTGATCCAACTTTCGTTTATGGTCACCCAGTCGAAGTTTCTCCGCTTGCAAAGAAAAATGCCGATGATCCACGCTTTACTGATCGTTTTGAATTGTTCATTTTGGGCAATGAATACGCTAATGCTTTTACTGAATTAAATGATCCTATTGATCAGCGTCAACGATTTGAAGCTCAGACAAAGGAACGGGCAGAGGGTAATGATGAAGCTGAAGGGATCGATGAGGATTACCTTGAAGCTATGGAATATGGAATGCCTCCTACTGGTGGATTAGGTATTGGTATTGATCGTTTGGTCATGCTTTTGACTGATGCGGATTCTATTCGTGATGTTCTTTTGTTTCCAACGTTGCGACCTGAGGAAAGCAATTAAGTTTAAAATATTTAAAGAGTATCGCTAGTTAAATGTAACTGGTGATATTTTTTTGGTTTTCGCAAGTTGGTGAATAGGAAAAATTTTAAAAAATTGACAATTCTTTTTTGTTCGTTTTTTTCAGTTTTTTCTTTGATCAAATCATATTTATAGGTCTTAATTTGTAGTTTAAGCCGAACTATTAAATTGAAAGGTGTATTTTAAATGGTTTTTTAAGACACTTATTCTCACATCCTGTCTAAAAGTTTCCTTGACGTTACCGCGGATACACTGTATATTTATATATGCTGATTGGTTGAGCGTAGGCGCTAGGTTATTTGTTAGTTCTTTTTTATTTTTAATTTGTAGTTGACATTTTTCTTGAGCGTGGTAGACTAATAAAGTTGTCGTTGTGGCAATACAGCAAGTAATAAGTAAGTAGATCTTTGAAAACTGAACAAAGTTTCGACAAATCAAATGTGTGAGGTCGCTTATCCTAGTGATAAGTGCAAACAACATTTGCGAAGTCAATTCGCTAGTAAAATTTATGAGTCACAAACTTTAAAATGAGAGTTTGATCCTGGCTCAGGACGAACGCTGGCGGCGTGCCTAATACATGCAAGTCGAACGCAAACTGCCGACACTGAATGCTTGCATTCAGCGTTGGCAGGGCGAGTGGCGAACGGGTGAGTAACACGTGGGCAATCTGCCCAAAAGTGGGGGATAACACTTGGAAACAGGTGCTAATACCGCATCGACCGGCTGACCGCATGGTCGGCCGGGTAAAGACGGCTTTTAGCTGTCGCTTTTGGATGAGCCCGCGGCGTATTAACTAGTTGGTAAGGTAACGGCTTACCAAGGTGATGATACGTAGCCGAACTGAGAGGTTGATCGGCCACATTGGGACTGAGACACGGCCCAAACTCCTACGGGAGGCAGCAGTAGGGAATCTTCCACAATGGACGCAAGTCTGATGGAGCAACGCCGCGTGTATGAAGAAGGTCTTCGGATCGTAAAATACTGTTGTCAGAGAAGAACACGGGATAAAGTAACTGTTGTCCCGCTGACGGTATCTGACCAGCAAGTCACGGCTAACTACGTGCCAGCAGCCGCGGTAATACGTAGGTGGCAAGCGTTGTCCGGATTTATTGGGCGTAAAGGGAACGCAGGCGGTCTTTTAAGTCTGATGTGAAAGCCTTCGGCTTAACCGGAGAAGTGCATTGGAAACTGGGAGACTTGAGTGCAGAAGAGGAGAGTGGAACTCCATGTGTAGCGGTGAAATGCGTAGATATATGGAAGAACACCAGTGGCGAAAGCGGCTCTCTGGTCTGTAACTGACGCTGAGGTTCGAAAGCGTGGGGAGCGAACAGGATTAGATACCCTGGTAGTCCACGCTGTAAACGCTGAATGCTAGGTGTTGGAGGGTTTCCGCCCTTCGGTGCCGCAGCTAACGCACTAAGCATTCCGCCTGGGGAGTACGATCGCAAGATTGAAACTCAAAGGAATTGACGGGGGCCCGCACAAGCGGTGGAGCATGTGGTTTAATTCGAAGCAACGCGAAGAACCTTACCAGGTCTTGACATCTTTTGACCATCTGAGAGATCAGCATTTCCCTTCGGGGACAAAATGACAGGTGGTGCATGGCTGTCGTCAGCTCGTGTCGTGAGATGTTGGGTTAAGTCCCGCAACGAGCGCAACCCTTATTGTCAGTTGCCAGCATTCAGTTGGGCACTCTGGCGAGACTGCCGGTGACAAACCGGAGGAAGGTGGGGATGACGTCAAGTCATCATGCCCCTTATGACCTGGGCTACACACGTGCTACAATGGACGATACAACGAGTCGCGAGACCGCGAGGTTCAGCTAATCTCTGAAAGTCGTTCTCAGTTCGGATCGTAGGCTGCAACTCGCCTACGTGAAGTCGGAATCGCTAGTAATCGCGGATCAGCATGCCGCGGTGAATACGTTCCCGGGCCTTGTACACACCGCCCGTCACACCATGAGAGTTTGTAACACCCAAAGCCGGTGCGGTAACCAGTTGGAGCCAGCCGTCTAAGGTGGGACAGATGATTGGGGTGAAGTCGTAACAAGGTAGCCGTAGGAGAACCTGCGGCTGGATCACCTCCTTTCTAAGGAAAAATTACGGAAACTCACACGATTTGTACAGAAACTTTGTTTGGTTTTGAGAGGTCTACTCTCAAAACGGGGGTTTAGCTCAGCTGGGAGAGCACCTGCTTTGCAAGCAGGAGGTCAGCGGTTCGATCCCGCTAACCTCCATTGATGGCAACAGCCATCATGGGTCCGTTCTTTGAAAACTGAATAACATTTATTTCTTGATCAATAATTTTATTAAACCGAGAACACCGCGTTTGAAAGAGTTTCAAACAAGAATTCAAAAATGAAGTAGTAAACGCAAACTCATGACCCATTTATCTACGATAAATGTCAGGTCAAGTTAGGAAGGGCGCATGGTGGATGCCTTGGCACTAGGAGTCGATGAAGGACGTGACTAACTGCGATATGCTTCGGGAAGCTGTAAGTAAGCAATGACCCGGAGATCTCCGAATGGGGCAACCCGATGACTGTAACGAGTCTTGATCGCTGGCTGAATACATAGGTCAGGCGAGGACAGACGCAGGGAACTGAAACATCTAAGTACCTGCAGGAACAGAAAGAAAGATCGATCCCCTCAGTAGCGGCGAGCGAACGGGGGACAGCCCAAACCAAGAAGCTTGCTTCTTGGGGTTGTAGGACTGGACATTTGAGTTAGCAAGAAGCACTGTAGCTGAACGGCTTGGGAAAGCCGGCGAAACAGGGTGACAGCCCCGTAAGCGAAACAGTCCTTCCTCAGTCCAGGATCCTGAGTACGGCGGAGCACGTGAAACTCCGTCGGAATCCGGGAGGACCATCTCCCAAGGCTAAATACTGCCTAGTGACCGATAGTGGACCAGTACCGTGAGGGAAAGGTGAAAAGTACCCCGGGAGGGGAGTGAAACAGTTCCTGAAACCATGTGCCTACAATTAGTCAGAGCCCGTTAAGGGGTGATGGCGTGCCTTTTGTAGAATGAACCGGCGAGTTACGTTAACGTGCCAGGTTAAGGTGGAAAGACCGGAGCCGCAGCGAAAGCGAGTCTGAACAGGGCGACTGAGTACGTTGACGTAGACCCGAAACCAAGTGACCTACCCATGTCCAGGTTGAAAGTGCGGTAAAACGCACCGGAGGACCGAACCCGTGTATGTTGAAAAATGCTGGGATGAGGTGTGGGTAGCGGTGAAATTCCAAACGAACTTGGAGATAGCTGGTTCTCTCCGAAATAGCTTTAGGGCTAGCCTCGGGAGTTAAGGATCGTGGAGGTAGAGCACTGTTTGGACTAGGGGCCCGTCTGGGGTTACTGAATTCAGATAAACTCCGAATGCCACTGATCTTGTCCCGGGAGTCAGACTGCGAGTGATAAGATCCGTAGTCGAAAGGGAAACAGCCCAGACCACCAATCAAGGTCCCTAAATATGTGTTAAGTGGAAAAGGATGTGGGATCGCACAGACAACTAGGATGTTGGCTCAGAAGCAGCCACCATTCAAAGAGTGCGTAATAGCTCACTAGTCGAGTGATCCTGCGCCGAAAATGTAACGGGGCTAAACACATTACCGAAATTGTGGATCCGACCTTCAGGTCGGGTGATAGGAGAGCGTTCTAAGGGCGCAGAAGCCGGACCGTGAGGACCGGTGGAGCGCTTAGAAGTGAGAATGCCGGTATGAGTAGCGCAAGGTCAGTGAGAATCTGACCCACCGTAAGACTAAGGTTTCCTGGAGAAGGCTCGTCCTCCCAGGGTCAGTCGGGACCTAAGCCGAGGCCGCAAGGCGTAGGCGATGGGCAACAGGTGGAGATTCCTGTACTGGACCGGTCTGTTTGAGCGATGGAGGGACGCAGGAGGCTAACGGAGCGTGCAGCTGGAAGTGCACGTCCAAGCAGCGAGTTGCAGGACGAGTCAAATGCTTGTCCTGGCGGAAGATGAGCTGTGATGGGGAGCGAAATTTAAGTAGCGAAGGAAGTCAGGTCACACTGCCGAGAAAAGCTCCTAGCAAGGATCGGTCCACCCGTACCGCAAACCGACACAGGTAGTCGAGGAGAGTATCCTCAGGTGAGCGAGTGAACTCTCGTTAAGGAACTCGGCAAAATGACCCCGTAACTTCGGGAGAAGGGGTGCTGGTCTGACGACCAGCCGCAGTGAATAGGCCCAGGCGACTGTTTATCAAAAACACAGGTTTCTGCAAAATCGTAAGATGATGTATAGGGGCTGACGCCTGCCCGGTGCTGGAAGGTTAAGAGGATGAGTCAGCGTGAGCGAAGCTCAGAATCGAAGCCCCAGTAAACGGCGGCCGTAACTATAACGGTCCTAAGGTAGCGAAATTCCTTGTCGGGTAAGTTCCGACCCGCACGAAAGGCGTAACGATCTGGGCACTGTCTCAACGAGAGACTCGGTGAAATTATAATACCCGTGAAGATGCGGGTTACCCGCGACAGGACGGAAAGACCCCATGGAGCTTTACTGTAGCTTGATATTGGGTGTTGGTGCAACTTGTACAGGATAGGTAGGAGCCGTAGAACACGGGACGCTAGTCTCGTGGGAGGCAGTGGTGGGATACTACCCTCGTTGTATGAACACTCTAACCCGCGCCGGTTGATCCCGGCGGGAGACAGTGTCTGGTAGGCAGTTTGACTGGGGCGGTCGCCTCCCAAAAGGTAACGGAGGCGCCCAAAGGTTCCCTCAGAATGGTTGGAAATCATTCGCAGAGTGTAAAGGCAGAAGGGAGCTTGACTGTGAGACTGACAAGTCGAGCAGGGACGAAAGTCGGGCTTAGTGATCCGGTGGTCCCGCATGGAAGGGCCATCGCTCAACGGATAAAAGCTACCCTGGGGATAACAGGCTTATCTCCCCCAAGAGTCCACATCGACGGGGAGGTTTGGCACCTCGATGTCGGCTCATCGCATCCTGGGGCTGTAGTCGGTCCCAAGGGTTGGGCTGTTCGCCCATTAAAGCGGTACGCGAGCTGGGTTCAGAACGTCGTGAGACAGTTCGGTCCCTATCCGTCGCGGGCGTAGGAAATTTGCGAGGATCTGTCCTTAGTACGAGAGGACCGGGATGGACACACCGCTGGTGTACCAGTTGTCTTGCCCAAGGCAGCGCTGGGTAGCTAAGTGTGGTCGAGATAAACGCTGAAAGCATCTAAGTGCGAAACTCACCTCAAGATCAGATTTCCCATTCCTTTCTGGAAGTAAGACCCCTGAGAGATGATCAGGTAGATAGGATGGCAGTGGAAGTGCCGCGAGGCATGGAGCGGACCATTACTAATCGGTCGAGGACTTGACCACAGAGTGGCGCAGGACTCGGTGAAAGCAGCGAGCAAGGATGAATGTTAGTCAGTTTTGAGGGAGCGGATCTCTCAAAGAAAGAAATACGAGTGCGGTGGTGAGGGCACGAAGGCTACACCTGTTCCCATGCCGAACACAGCAGTTAAGCTTCGTCACGCCAAGAGTAGTTGGGGGATCGCCCCCTGTGAGGGTAGGTAGCTGCCGCGCTTGTTTTATTCCGGCATAGCTCAGTTGGTAGAGCATCTGACTGTTAATCAGGGTGTCGACGGTTCGAGTCCGCCTGCCGGAGTTGGTTAAATGATGGTGTGTGACACTGTTCTGACCCGTTGGTCAAGTGGTTAAGACACCGCCCTTTCACGGCGGTAACATGGGTTCAAATCCCGTACGGGTCACTTAGCTGGATTTAATTTTGCCGGCTTAGCTCAGTTGGTAGAGCATCGGTATCGTAAACCGAGGGTCACAGGTTCGACTCCTGCAGCCGGCATAAAATAGTGGCTTTGAGCCTTGATATAACAGCATTCTTAAAATAACATTGCAACAAAACTGCAACAAGTATCTATTTTACAATTTGTTTTGTAGGATGGGTGCTTTTTTTATGGGTCTACACTTTTTAGTGTTGATGAGTAAAATCATCAGCACTATTTTTTTGGCAAAGAAAAAGGACATCATCGTCCCTCAAGTGCTACGATTAAAGCGTCGAAACCAAATCAAAGCGAGGTATAAATGATGTCCCAAGAAAATTCTATCCTAAATCTCTTAAATATCCAAGACCCAAATATCAAAATTTCCGGCTGTGCCGATGCGGTCGAAGGTGCTTTACATACGAAAGAACTGACCGGTGTCCTGTCTTACCGGATTGAAAAGTGTCTTTTTTGTAAGTCGACTAACGTTGTAAAAAATGGGAAAAGACCTACAAAATTAAAACTACCCAGTCTATCTGAACAACCGCTCCGTTTCCGCCTGTATAAGCAACGCTATTTTTGTCGTGAGTGCCACCGAACTTTTAGTGCTAAAACTGAGCTGACACAGCCTAACCGTTCGATCACCCTTCGGGCAAGGCAAGTGATCCATAGTTTGGCTAAAGAAGCGATCCCAGTTAAAAAGATCGCCAAAATAGTTGGCGTCTCAGCTTCTTCAGTACAACGGATCCTCTATGCAAATAAAACAGCTTATGTGACTCCACATGGCTTGCCCCAGACGCTCTGTTTCGATGAGTTTCGCTCTACCGGAGGCAGATTTTCTTTTATTTGTATCGATGTCAAAACGCATGACTTACTGCTCTTACTTGAAAATCGCTTGTCTAAGACGATCAAGGAATATTTTCTCAATAATTACTCTTTAGCCCAACGGCAAAAAGTTCAGGTCGTGACCATGGACCTAAATGCGCAGTATCAACAATTTGTGCATTATTTATTCCCCAATGCGATCATCGTGTTTGACCGTTTCCATATTGTTCAATTAGCTAGTCGTGCTTTAGATCAAGCTCGGATCAAAGCTTTCAAGGAGATCTCAGACCCAGCTCACAGTCGTATCTACAAAGCTTTAAAGAAACAGTGGAAACTGTTTCACGTAGACGAGAAAGCGTTGAATGATTCCGAGGTCAAATACTATTTCGGCCTGAATGAATATACCACTGCCCAAAATATTGTAGATCTCGGGTTGGATGGTTTCCCGGCCCTCAAAAAGGCTTACGCAGCTTACCAGGCTGTCCTGCATGTGATCCGCGAGCGCGATCATGTGGCGCTACAGAAACTGGTGCTGACCTATAAATACTCTAATACTGAAATGGATACCGTGATCAAAACTATCAAGGACAATTATGCAGGGATCCGTAATGCTTGTTTGTATAACTATTCCAACGGGCCTTTAGAAGGCTTTAACCGTAAGATCAAAGAGTTGAAACGCGGCTGTTATGGCTTTAGGGATCTTCATCATTTCTTTGTTAGGATCCAACTGATCGCATAACCGACATAAAAAAGTCTGGCAGTGGGCAATTCACTCCGTTCATTACCCACTGCCAGACAAAAACCACCACTTGAGCTAGCACTTAAAAACAAAAAAAGATCCTACCTTTACGATAGGACCCTAAAAGTGAAATCAACACTATTTGACAAAGACCCTTTTTTATTGCCTAAATCGTCTAATAATTCTTCGATGCGGTCACCTGATTTGGCTTTATATTCGTCAATAAGATAAGCGTATTGCTTAGATGTGGTCGTCATGTTGCGTTTGCTAATTGCGTATGAGTCATACGTTTGCCCTTGTGGGAGCAGATAAGCCACAGAGGGGTGTGTCTTAAACTGTGAAAGATCTATACCACATTTGCTTAAAACTCCTCTGAGTGTTTTATTCACAGAGTTAGAAGTAGGAATAGTGTTATTGACTGGTAAAAGCTATTTTAAAGTCGTAGATCTTGAACTGTTTCAACAAATCAACCGATCCTTGATCAATTCTATCCTATTAGCTTACGAATTTCAGCCGCTTTAAATTTATTAGTCCGCTTGTCCCGCGATTTATTTATCTTGATATTTTTCTACTTAAAATTAATATCTTTCCAGCTGTTACAGTAGATGCCTTTATATAAAAATATATTTTAATCTTTTTTTATGACGCGTGGTGCTAGTTCGTAACATTCAACTATTTAGTACAAAATTTTACAAAAAAAGCCCAACAAGGTTAGACTCTTAAGTGACTTAAACAAAGGAGACCTGATCTTGTTGGACCACTTAAAGTTTAAACAAAAACGACATAATTTACAAGTCAATTTAGCTCAACTTAAAGTTCTTTGTGCTGAGCTTTATCAAAAATACTGCCCGCGCTATATTTCGCAACGCCGTAACACCACTAAGTCTCGTGTTTCTGATGTGCAGATCTTAGCCTTACTGTGTTTACAGGTCATTACACAGATGCACTCCCAGCGTAAATTCTTTGCCTGGGCACAGACCTTCATCCCACATCAATTGAACATTGAGCGCTCCCGTTTTAACCGACGAGCACAACGTCTTCTCCCAGTGGTCATGGCCATGCGGCAGGGGTTGACTCGCGACTATGCGCAAACAGGACAGTTTGCGATCATTGATAGTTTGCCTAACCCTTTATGCCAAAAAGTTAGAAATAAGCGGGCCAAGGTTTTCCGCGGCATAGCTGACCTAGGCTACAATGCGACCAAAGACATGTATTTTTACGGGTTTAAGACTCATTTTGAGACCTCGCTCAGCGGTTATATCTTAAATTACACTGTCACCGAGGCCTCTAAACATGACACCCAAGCGGCGTCAACTTTGATCGCAGGCTGTCCGTGTCCCTTTGTTTTAGCGGATGTCGGTTATGTGGGACAGCCCTTACAAGAAGATTTTGGCGAGCTAGGTTATGAGCTCTGGACACCTTACCGTTCAAACATGAAAGGAGCCAAACAGCACAATGTTCCGGCTTTGAAAGATCTCCGGCGCACGATCGAATCCCGTTTCTCGATCCTAGTTGAAGATTATGGAATCGAAAAAAATCTCACGCGGTCAGTGGTAGGCTTTTGGTTAAAAATTGAATTGACCGTCTTTATTTATAATTTAGGCTTTTTTGATTTTACAGAAAATAGAATTATTACGAACTAGCACCACGCGTTTTTTTATGGTACAATGTTCCGAAATGTTAGCTGTTGATATTTTTTATTTTATTATGTAGGAGAAGAATAAAATGGAATTCGATTTAAAAAAAGCTACTGCTGCTGGAATGTTAGTCACACTGGGAATAGTTTATGGTGATATTGGTACATCTCCACTATACGTAATGAATGCAGTTATCGGTGAGGCTGGTTCCATGAAAGAAGTCAACATTAACTATATATTAGGTACGCTATCACTAATTTTCTGGACTCTAATGCTCATTACAACTTTTAAATATGTAATCATTGCTATGCAAGCTGATAATCGAGGAGAAGGAGGGATATTTTCTTTATATGCCTTGATCAGAAAGCGGGCAAAATGGCTTGTTTGGCCAGCCTTAATTGGTGGGGCAGCTTTGCTGGCAGATGGTACTTTGACGCCGGCGGTCACTGTAACTTCAGCAATTGAGGGCTTAAAAACGCAGCCCCTGGGAGACGGAACATTGCTTCACTCTCAAAGTACAGTACTGTTAATTGTCACCGTTATTTTAAGTATCTTGTTTTTGATCCAACGGTTTGGAACTCATCTTATTGGTCGTGCTTTCGGACCTATTATGTTACTCTGGTTTCTTTTCTTAGCTATTATAGGGATCGAAAATTTAAGTAGTTGGCCGACAGTTTTAAAAGCAATTTCTCCAATATATGGGATTGAAATTTTATTTAGCCCAGATAATAAAGTGGGACTTCTTATTTTAGGCAGTATTTTTCTAGCCACGACTGGTGCTGAAGCACTTTATGCAGATATGGGACATGTGGGAAAGAAAAATATTTACGCTACTTGGCCTTTGGTGTTTTTGGCATTGATACTGAATTACTTTGGACAAGGTGCGTGGATAATTAAGCACATGCAAGATCCCAAATGGGCTGATCAAGCAAATGTAAAGCCTTTTTATGACATGATCCCCAATAACTTAAATCTTGTCGGAATTGTTTTAGCAACTTTAGCTGCTATCATCGCTTCTCAGGCATTGATTACTGGATCATACACATTAGTGCGCGAAGCAATTGGGTTAAAATTTTTGCCAAGGATGATGAGCGTTCACCCTAGCAATATTAAAGGTCAACTTTATCTCCCGACAGTTAATTGGATCATGTACCCTATCACACTAGGGATCGTTTGGTATTTTCGTGACTCACATCATATGGAAGCAGCATACGGTTTAGCAATTACGCTTACGATGCTAATGACGACCCTACTGCTTAATGTGTTTTTAATGCACAAATGGAAAGCTTTTACGAGGCGTGTCACAATTACCATTTTTATATTAATTGAAACTATTTTTCTGATATCTAGTTTGGCAAAATTCATTCATGGCGGATATGTTACACTTCTGATTATGTTCTTACTTCTTTCGATTATGGTTATCTGGTATTTTGGCAATCGACGTCGACAAAAGATCGAGCTTGCTAATGAATATGTTTCACTTAACGCTTATAAAGGGCAGTTGCAAGCGCTTAGTAATGATAACCGGTATTCCTTAACAGCGACTAACTTAGTTTATATGACAAAGGTTTGGCCAAACTATCAAATAAAACGTAATACGCTTTATTCCATTTTAGATAAGGGGCCAAAAAGAGCAAAAGTCTATTGGTTTGTAACCGTTAATGAAACAAATCAACCGTTTGAGTGTGAGTACACTGTTGATATGTTAGGAACGAATAACATAGTGAATGTCCAGCTATTTTTAGGTTTTAGGACACAGCAAAATGTTAGTGTCTATTTACACCAGATCGTCAGAAATTTGGTAAAGCAAAGGGTCTTACAAAAACAAGTCCCTTATTATTCGTCTGAAAAAGACCGTCGTGTTGGTGATTTTAAATTTGTTATTATTAACGAGGAACCTACTGAACGTATTTTCTCGGAGACGATCAGTGGGTTAGATAAATTTTTGATCGGTGGTAGGATTTTTCTACAGCATATTACAACCTCACCTGTTTCCTGGTATCGTTTATCATTTAGTGACGTTATTGAAGAAAGTACCCCATTATTTTTTAAAAAGCGTGCACAAGAAAAAGAAGACTTGCGACAACGCGGAATAAAAAATAAATCTACAAGAAGACTAAAGATAACACCCAGGAAAAAGAAAAAATAAAAACAGGCAGTATAAGACCCATAAAGCTATAATAATCAGTTTTTGAGAGTTTATTATTAAATAATAGGTTCGAACACGATAACCAAGATCGTTTTTGAAATTACTCTAAAATTACCCATACTTTATTATTTTTGATGCTTTCTAATGTCTTTAAAATTAAATTGCAACAAATGTCCATTTTACAACTTGATTTGTAGAATGGGTATTTGTTAGGGGTCACAATATTGATTTAGTAACTAATTAGTATGCGAAAGAAGGAGATCCCAGCAAAATGATGAGTAAGGTCGTTGACTTAACTTAAAAAGCGCCTTTATCCAGTGGAGAAACATTACAAGAAAGTGTACCTTGATTAAAATACAATTGTCTAAATAAAGAGAAAATTGCGGGCTATTATTTTTTATTATAGAAAGGTAATAGTGTGATTAAGTTAAAATGGCAAGTTATGCTGGCTACCATTAATAATCAGTGAGTTTTATTGACGAGAAAATCATTCAATTTTATAATAGTTATCGTTGTTTAATTTATTTAAATGAATAATAATACCCTCTGTGGGGTAAAGTATGGAGGAATCATATCTAATGAGTGGTAGTAAAGAACCATCATTTCTTGGACACCCACGTGGTCTATCTACGCTGTTCTTTACTGAAATGTGGGAAAGATTCAGTTACTATGGTATGCGTGCCATTTTGCTGTATTATATGTATTTTGCTGTTAGTAAAGGAGGGCTTGGTTTTGACAAGCCTACTGCAGCTTCGATCATGTCGATCTATGGTTCGCTAGTTTATCTTTCTAGTGTCCTTGGTGGGTTCATCAGTGACCGTCTATGGGGACCACGCCGAACAGTATTTATCGGTGGTATCTTGATCATGTTTGGTCATATTGTTTTGGCAACGCCATTTGGAAAAGCTGCCTTGTTTATTTCGATTGCTTTGATCGTTATTGGGACTGGTTTATTAAAGCCGAATGTTTCTGAAATGGTCGGCGGACTTTATTCTGAGAATGACACTCGTCGTGATTCTGGTTTCAGTATTTTTGTTTTCGGGATCAATATGGGTGCATTTATTGCTCCTTATATCGTCGGTTGGATGGGCCAAAACGTTAACTTCCATCTTGGTTTTTCACTTGCTGCGATCGGTATGTTCTTTGGTTTAGTCCAGTATTCCCTTGATGGTAGAAAATATCTTTCAAAAGACAGTTTGTACGCATCAGATCCAATTCAACCGGATGAAATCAAATCTTTAGTTAAAAAAGTATCAATTGGTGTTGTGGCAATTATTTTGATTTTTGTTATCATGGCTTTATTCAAGATGTTCAATATCAATAATGTTATTAACATCTTGAGTATCTGCGCAGTTTTGATACCTGTTGTTTACTTTGTTGCCATGTTGACCAGCAAAAAGGTCGACAAAACTGAACGTTCTCGTGTTTGGGCATATGTCCCATTATTTGTCGCTTCGATCTTATTCTGGTCAATTGAAGAACAAGGTTCAGTTGTTCTTGCGTTATTCGCTGAAGATCAGACTAGATTGTCAATAGCTGGTTTTAATTTCCCAGCAAGTTGGTTCCAAAGTGCTAACCCGTTATTTATTATGCTATACACACCGTTTTTCGCAATGTTATGGAATAAGCTTGGTAAAAGACAACCTTCATCAGGAAAGAAGTTTTCCTACGGATTATTCTTCTCTGGTGCATCATTTTTGTGGATGATGATTCCGTTGTTACTGCATGGTACTCATACGAGAGTCAGTCCATGGTGGCTGATCGCTAGTTGGGCTTTGGTTATCATTGGTGAAATGTTGATCTCACCTATTGGTTTATCAGTGACGACTAAGTTGGCCCCAAAGGCATTTCAGTCTCAAATGATGAGCATGTGGTTTTTAGGTGATGCAGCTGCTCAAGCTATTAACGCTCAAATCGTACGCCTCTTTACACCAGCTAATGAAGTAATGTACTTTGGACTAATTGGTGGCATTACCGTCATTTTTGGGTTCATTTTATTATTCTTTGTTCCGAAGATCCAAAAACTTATGGCTGGCGTTAAGTAGTCAAAAAGCTTTATGTTGTCTTTGTAGTGTAGGATCACTACAGGTAATATAGGGCTTTTTTTATGGCTTCTAATTTTGCTGTTTTAACCAGTTTTATTATTATTGAGGGCTTTCGTAAATGGTGATAATTTCAAACTAACGTGGCACTTAAAACTGTATACTGTCAAAGGCATATTTGTGTATATGTTCACCTAATAACATGGGGAGGTTTAAATGAAGGATTATCGGGCTTGGCAACATTGCACAACGATTTATTCGCGGACTGAGTCATAGTGAGGAAAGTTATTTGTGTGCGGGAGCTTCGCATGATCCTGTTAAACGGGCCCAGTTTCAGAAAAAAGCACTCAACGGCTAAGGTTTATGAACAGTTGTTAGATGATCCTACAGTTTACGCAGTATACATCGCAGTGCGGCATGCCGATCATTATCGCTTTGCCGCTAGTGCTTTAAATAACAAAAAAGCAGTTTTATGTGAAAAACCAGCAACTTTAAATACAGCAGAGACACGAAAGCTTTGTTCGTTGTCTGAAAAAACCAGGTATTTTTTATGGAAGCACTGAAAACGAGTTTTGTCCCGTTAATGAATGAAATTGCTAAGCTAGATCTAGGTCAGATCAATAGGGTGGTGACCTCTTTTTGTGGAAAACAAAATTATGACCCTAATAAATATTTATTTGATCCTAACAAGGTGGAGTTTTGTTTGACGTAGGAACTTATAATATTGGTACGACTATTTGATGGATCAAATCTCAATTAAACGGTGTACAGGTCAGCAGTAAGAAAAACTATGGAGTAGATACAGATGGATTCGGTCGAGCTAAGATTTGCTAGCGGGCAAATGGCTTCTATAGAAATTAGTATGAGTAGAAACGAACCACGAAAAATGGTAGTTTATGGTTCGAACGGTATGTTGGAGGCCGAACCGTTTTATAGTCCAGGAAGGGCCACGGTTACTATGAAAGACTCAAAACTATGAATAATTCAGAATGATTATTTGTATGATGACTTCTATACCGAGATCGTGGAGGTATAGAAGTGTCTCAAACACGGGGAAGTTCAGAGTGCAAAAATGACTCATGCAGATAGTATTTTATGCGCAGAATAATTGATCATATCAGAGATCGGATGTAATTATATGGCGGTGCACTTTTTTGGATTTATATTTTTTTATATTTTGGGCAAAATAATTGTTGCAATTTTTTGCCAAAGAGGTTATCATAAATAGGTCGGATGTTAAAGACGTCTTTTTGGAAGGGTAGCGAAGTCTGGCTAAACGCGGCGGACTGTAAATCCGCTCCTTCGGGTTCGGTGGTTCGAATCCACTCCCTTCCACCATTATTGGGGTATAGCCAAGCGGTAAGGCATCGGGTTTTGATCCCGTGATTCGCTGGTTCGAATCCAGCTATCCCAACTTTTATAAACAGTGGCTCTCAATTTTTCGCAAGATGAAGATTGGGAGCTTTTTTATGGACTGTTGTCAAACAGCTTAAAGCAATAAACACCAAGATCGTCGTCACGATCATGATCTTGATGTCTATTATTATACTTAAAATGATGCCGAGGGTCCTAAAACCGGTGGAATAATAATTTCGAGTGGCAAATAGTGTTGCACTTAATTTGACAATTCAAGTTTTAAACTTTCGTACTTTTGTTATAATCTAATCATAGAAAATAAAATGTTAGGAGTTCAAATATATGAAAATAGGCTTTATTGGTGTTGGAAATATGGCTAAAGCAATTATTGAAGGAATCTTAGAGGCAGGCAAGGTCCAAGCTAGTGATATTTTTGTCCATAGTGCGCACCCTGCCAATTATGAACAATACGCTCAACAAAAAGGCTTGGTAGCTTGCGCTGATAATAGAGAGGTTGCTTTGCAAGCTGATTTTGTTTTTCTGGCGGTCAAGCCTTTGGCAGCAGGGAAGATATTACAAGAGATAAAAGATACTGTTTTAGAGAAAAAACCAGTCCTGATCTCAATGTTAAGCGGTGTTAGCTTAGCAGACTTGGAGCAATACGTTGGAGACAAGAGTGTGGAGATACTGCGTATTATGCCAAATGTTAACGTTGCGATCGATCAAGGGATCACTGCTTTGGTCGGCAACGATTCTTTGAGTTCCAATGACCTTGAAGAAGCACGGTCACTGTTAAACGGTTTAGGGCAAACTATTTTCTTGGGTGAACAAGATTTTAGCAGCTTTGTTGCTTTGGCAGGCAGTTCACCAGCCTTTGTTTATTATTATATTGATTCAATGGCCAATGCTGGGGTCAAACACGGATTGGCTAAGAACACTGCAGTTAAAATTGCTGCACAGGCGGTTTTGGGAAGTGCGGCTAATGTCTTACAAAGTAAAAAAACTCCTCGGAGTCTGATGGATGATGTTTGCTCTCCAAGTGGGACAACGATTGCCGGCTTGCTTGCGATGGAAGAGGCTGGCTTTACGAAAACGGTAGTTGAGGGGATCGATGCAACTATTGCTAAAGACCAGGAATAGGGTCCAAAATTAATTGGCTGTTCAGGAAGGCTTGTTTTTTTGGTATATACCGATTATGATAGAGATATCGAATCCGAATGAGGTGTAAAAATGAGTAAAGTACTTAAGCATGTATTAATATATACAGGTGAAGAAAAAATTAGTGATGGGTATCTACGTTTTTCCAATAGAATTGAAAACGTTGGACCGATGTCTGAATTTATTCCTCAAGCTGGTGATAGTGAAGTCGTTGACCTTGAAGGCCAGGTCGTTGTTCCGGGATTTATTGATGTGCATAGTCACGGCGGTTATAGTTTTGATGCTATGGATGGGAATGCTGATCAGCTCAACGAAATGGTCACAGACATGATATATGAGGGTATTACAGGTTATTTTGCGACAACAATGACCCAGTCAAACGAGAACATTGATAAATCGATGATCGCGATCAATAAAGCTATGCAAGAAAATCCGGTTATTTTAGGGGCGCATCTTGAAGGGCCATTTGTTGCTATGGATTTTAAGGGCGCACAGCCACCAGAATATATTAAAGACCCTGATGCTAAACTATTGGCACACTGGAACGAGCTTGCCGGTGGTAATATTAAGATGATCACCTATGCACCTGAACATGAGGGAACGGCTGAATTTGAGGATTATTGTTTAGCTCATGGTATTGTTCCTTCTGCAGGGCACAGTAATGCTACAAGAGCTCAAATGAAAGCTTCTAAAGCTAGCCATGTTACTCATTTGTACAATGCTCAAAGAGAATTTAAACATCGTGAGCCAGGAGTCACTGGGCACGCTTTGCTGGAAAATAATATTTATTGTGAGATCATTGCCGACGGTTTCCACGTTGTTCCGGATATGATCAAATTGGCTTATGAATTGAAAGGACCAGATAAACTAGAATTAGTTACTGATTCGATGAGAGCAAAAGGTATGCCGGAAGGTATTTCTGAACTCGGTGGCCAAAAGGTGATCGTTAAAGACAAACAGGCTCGTTTAGAAGCCGGTAATTTAGCTGGTTCAGTTTTGGAATATGAAGATGCTTTTGTGAATATTATGAAGTTTACAGGTTGTGGCATTGAAAAAGCGGTCAAGATGACTTCTGTTAACCAAGCAAAAGAGTTTCATTTGGACTCTAAGGGCGGTTTACAGGTCGGAAAAGATGCAGACCTAAATGTTTTTGATAAAGACTTACATTTACAGAGGACTTATAGTTTTGGGCGTCTTTTTAAAAAGTAGACAATTTCGTTGAGAGATAAAATACGATAGGGAGTAGGGTTGCCAAGTGGGTTCGCCAATATATATACAGATTCATAACAAAATTAAACAGACCATCCAATCTGGCAAGTGGAAAATAGGGGATCGGATCCCTGCAGAAAGGGAGCTAGCAGTTCAGTTTGGTGTCAGTCGTATGACTTTACGTCAAGCTGTTCAAACACTAGTCGATGAGGGGATCTTAGAGCGTCACGTTGGTTCCGGAACGTTTGTGGCACGTCAAAAGGTCCAAGAAAGAATGTCTTCTGGTGTTACTAGTTTTACAGAGATAATTGAATCTCAAGGTAAAAAGGCGGCCAGTAAGACTATCTCGTACCTTGTGACTACTCCTTCGATCTCTGAAAGTGAGAGATTGGATCTATCAGAGGGAGAAAAAGTATTACGAATGGAACGGATCAGGTATGCTGATAAGTTGCCGATTTGTTTTGAAGTGGCGACTTTACCTTATGATCTTGTAAAGGATTATGATCGGTCTCAAATTTCTGCTTCACTGTATAGGACGTTAGAGGAAAACGGGCTAACTATTGGTCATGCTGAACAGACTGTTTCGGCGACGCTTGCGCCCGAACGTATCGCTGATTACCTAGAAATTAAAAGAGGCGCAGCCATTTTACGTTTACGTCAAACAACTAGTTTAAAGGACGGTCGGCCGTTTGAATATGTTCGTACGCAGTATGTCGGTGAGCGTTTTGAATTTTATTTAGCAAAGTGAGCATGTTTGGCTAGCTCAGTTAAGTTTATTTGAATAACTTAGCTGGGCTTTTATTTTGAATTAAACTAGCAAAAAGCAGTCCGTTTATTAACAAAACGGGCTGCTTTTGTGAGTAATAATGTTAAAATTTAAAATCATAGTCGCTATCTTTCATAGCTTCCACATTTCCCAACAAATAACCATTGCCAACTTGAGAAAAGAAGTCATGATTAGAAGTTGAAGTAGAGATACCATTCATAACGACAGGATTGACGTCTTCTGCTGTATCTGGAAAAAGAGGGTCCATTCCAAGATTCATCAAGGCCTTGTTGGCATTATAACGCAGGAAGGTCAAGACATCTTCTGTCCAGCTAACTTTATCATATAAAAGATGGGTGTATTTTTCTTCGTTTTCATATAAATCATAGAGCAGATCGTACATCCAGCCGGTCATGTTCTCTTGTTCTTCATCTGTCAGCTCGTTAAAACCAAGTTGAAATTTATAACCGATATAAGTACCGTGCACTGATTCGTCTCGTAAGATCAACTTAATGATCTCACCAACATTAGGCAGCTTATTATGACCCAGCCAGTACAAAGGAGTGTAAAAACCTGAATAAAACAAAAAGGTTTCTAGAAAGACAGAAGCCACCTTTTTTTGCAAGGGAGCGCTGTTCTGATAAATATCGTTTATTTTTTGCGCTTTGTATTGCAAAAATTCATTATTATTTGTCCATTCAAAAATATCGTCGATCTCCTTAGGTGTGTTTAAGGTCGAAAAAATCGAAGAATAGCTTTTTGCGTGTACTGATTCCATGAATTCAATATTATTCAATACCGCTTCTTCTTGTTGAGTACGGATATCTTTCTTTAAAGAAGCCATCCCGTCTTGAGATTGTAAAGTATCAAGTAAAGTCAAGCCACCAAAAACTTTGTCAACAACATCTTTGTCATTTTCTGATAGTGAACGCCAATCGCTCAAGTCATTTGACAAGGGGATCCGGGTATCTAGCCAAAATTGTTCGGTCAGTTTTTCCCAAGTTGCTTTGTCGATTTGATCCTCCAGCACATTCCAATTGATGGCTGTGTAATTTTTATTATCCATTGTGATTACTCCTTAAAATGAAGGGGCACCAAAGCAAAAATTAAAATATTTTTGCTTTAGTATCCTCTTTTCTATCAGTTACTAGTTACTGACTGCTAAAGGTAAGTTAAATTGAGCAACTTTCACATTCATTTGCCCCAACAACGCCGTTGTCATCTGTAAAAGTCCGAATGTAATAAATAGACTTGATGCCTTTAGCATGAGCATAGTTCCTTAAAATAGAAAGGTCACGTGTAGTTAATTTTTCTGATTCAGCGTCTTTCCATTCGTACATTCCTTTTGGTAAAGTTGAACGAACAAAAAGAGTCATACTTAAACTTTGATCCACATGAGTTTGTGCTGCCGCGTAAGTGTCTATTACTTTGCGCATGTCCATATCGTAAGCAGATGTATAGTACTTGATCGTGTCGTTAGAAAGATATGGGGCAGGGTAGTAGATCTTACCGATCTTTTTTTCTTGCCGTTCTTCGATCCGGTTAATGACCGGCTGCAATGAAGCAGTCGTATCATTAACATAGGAGATCGAACCTGTTGGCGCCACGGCCATTCTGTTTTGATGATAGAGACCATCTTTTTGGACTGCTTCTTTGAGTTTTTTCCAATCTGCAGGGCCAGGAACAAAAATATCTTGGAAAAGTTCTTGGACCTTCTTTGTTTCTGGGCCAAAATCTTTTTCTAAATATTGATCAAAATACGAACCGTCTGCGTATTTACTTTTAGAGAAGCCGACGAAGGTTTCTTGCCGTTCTTTAGCTATCTCGTTTGAAGCAGTCAATGTCCAGTAATTTAATAACATGAAGTAAACACTTGTAAAATCAATGGCTTCCTTAGATCCATATTCAATATGATTTTTTGCAAGATAGCCGTGTAATCCCATAGCGCCTAGACCGATAGTGTGAGCTTGTTCATTGCCATGCTGGATCGATGGAACAACGTCTATCGCTGAATGGTCCGTTACAAATGTTAGTGCACGAGTCATTGCTTCGACTGATCTACCAAAGTCTGGTGACTCCATCAGATTAGCAATATTTGTTGAGCCCAGATTACAGCTAATGTCGTTTCCTAGTTGATCATACTCTTGTCTGTTATTGATGTCTGACGGTTTTTGCACTTGCATGATCTCTGAACAAAGGTTACTCATGATGATCTTGCCATCGATCGGATTAGCTTTATTAGCAGTATCAATGTTAATAATGTATGGATAACCGGATTCTTGTTGCAATTTGGAGATTTCTTCTTCGAGTTCACGAGCTTTGATCTTTTTCTTCGGGATATCAGTATTGGCAACCATATTGTCGTACTCTTTGGTAATGTCTACGTAAGAAAATGGCTCGTGATAAGCACGTTCAACGCCCCAAGGGTCAAAAAGATACATGTCTTCATTATTTTTGCTCAATTCATAAAACTTATCGGGTACGATCACACCTAATGAAAGTGTTTTGACCCTAATTTTTTCATCTGCATTTTCTTTTTTAGCTGAAAGAAAAGAAACAATGTCCGGGTGAAAAACATTCAAGTATACGACACCAGCGCCTTGGCGTTGTCCAAGTTGGTTTGAATAAGAAAAGCTATCTTCTAGTAATTTCATGACAGGGACAACACCGGAGGCTGCTCCTTCGATCCCCTTGATCGGGGCACCAGCACCACGGAGGTTGCTGAGCGTGATCCCAACACCGCCACCGATCCGTGATAATTGTAAAGCTGAGTTGATGCCACGACCGATGGAGTTCATATCATCGGTAAACTGCAGTAAGAAACAAGAGACCAGCTCTCCACGACGCTTGCGTCCCGCATTCAAAAAACTAGGAGTAGCTGGCTGATAACGTTGATGGATCATTTCATCTGCTAGATCAAGTGCGAGCTCTTCATCTCCGTCGGCAAAGTACAACGCATTAATAGCTACACGGTCTATGTAACTTTCCAAATATGAATCATTATCATTAGTTCTTAAAGCGTATTGGGCATAAAATTTGTAAGCAGCCATAAATGTTTTAAATTGGAAATTTGTGTCTTGTAGTTGACGATATAATTTTTCTATGAAAGACATTGTGTATTTGGATAGGAATTTCTCTTCCAAGTAGTCATTATCTACCAAATACTTAAATTTCTCCTGTAATGAATTGAATTTTACCATGTTAGGAGTTACGTTTTCTTCTAAAAATGCAGTTAAGGCTTCCTTATCTTTATCTAGCTGGATCTTACCATCTAAAGGAATATTCACCTCATTATTTAGTTCATAATAACTAACATTATTGCCATCTAATTGTTTAAGACTCAATTTCTTTCACCGCTTTCTCAAAATTCGCAACATCTTTTGTCGTGCCGTTAAACTCGAAGCTACATAGTAGTGGGACTTGGAACTCAGTAGAGATGTCTTTTGCCGTAAAGACAAATAATTCAGCAAAATTACGGTTACCGGTCCCAGCGACACCTTTCAGTTGTTCTTGATTACTACCGTAATATAAAAAGTCGGTGACCGGCTCAGTAATGTCTTTCTCGTATGTGGGTACGACTAAGACAAAGGGTTCACCAACTTCAATTTCAGGATCGATCGGATCGATCTCGTATGTGTCGTTTAATGAAAGCTTCTTGACAAATCTTTTTGTTTGTCCAGTTACGCTAAAATAAACTATTTTCATTGCGCGATCAACTTTTTCAACAAGTCTGGTCTAAAACCATTGATGATCGGTTGGTCGTTATCTTCTAAAACCGGAACACTACGAAATCCCTTGCTTTTTAAATAGTCAATGTATTCTGGAGTTTCGGTAATGTTTTTTTCTGCGAAATTAATATTATGCTCATTTAGGAATTTTTTTGTCATTTTGCACTGAATGCAGTTGTTTTTAGTATAAAGTTCTAAGCTCATCTTATTGTCCTCCTAGATTGATCTACTTGATTAAGTATACAACAATATTTGGCGAATTCAAGCAAAAAACACCAGATATAGTATAAAGTTTTGCAAAATCGACCGATATATGGTGTTATGGCAGTATTAAATAATTTTAAAAATTTAGTTTAGAAAAATTTTTCGACAGTCATATAAATTGATTGATAGTCTTGTAAACTTCATTTAAGATTAAGAGGTAGGTTTCCAAAGAACAGTAAAATTTAATGAATTTCAAGCGAGAGAAAGAGGAGAAAATTTGTCAGATCACTATTATACAAAGAACCCCAGTGCTAAACATGCGCAAAAATCATGGAACTTTTCACTATATGGACATGAATTTCTTTTTGATACTGACAGTGGTGTTTTTTCTAAGAATACCGTTGATTTTGGTTCAAGAACTTTGTTAGACGCGATCGAAAATACTGAGATCCCCGCAGGGAAAATAATAGACGTTGGCTGTGGTTATGGGCCGCTCGGTTTGGCTCTTGCGTATCGTTATCCTGAAAGGCAGATAGATATGGCAGATATCAATGAAAGGGCACTCGAGCTAGCAAGAAAAATGCTTCTTTGAATCAAATCGATAATGTTCATGTTTTCAGTTCAGATGTTTATTCTAACGTTACAGAGACTCAGTATGCAGCTGTGATCACCAATCCGCCGATCCGTGCAGGTAAAATGGTGGTCCATTCTATCCTGAGCGAAGCAAAACAGCACTTGATGACTGCTGGAGTCTTGTTTGCAGTCATTCAAAAAAGCAAGGGGCACCATCTGCCCAGACCAAGATGGAAGAAGTCTTTGGTAATTGTGAAGTAGTTTTAAAACGCAAGGGCTATTTTATTTTAAGAAGTGTGAAAAATTAGTATGACAGAATATTCGCAACAGCAACTGATTTTTTTTATGGGCCAGGCTTTAGCAGAAGCAAAAGAAGCTGCTAGCTTGCATGAAGTGCCAATAGGATGTGTAGTGGTAGAAGCTGGAAAAGTCATTGGTCGTGGTCATAATTTACGTGAATCAAGCCATGATCCTACAGCGCACGCAGAGATCTTTGCTCTCAGTCAAGCCAGCCAACTTAAACATGAATGGCGTTTACAAGATGCGACTTTATTTGTCACACTAGAACCATGTCCAATGTGTGCGGGAGCGATAGTTAATTCTAGGATAAAAGCAGTGTATTATGGCTGTGCCGATCTTAAAGCGGGCTGTGCAGGAACATTGATGAATTTGCTAACTGAGCCGCGTTTTAATCACCAGGTCAAAGTAGATAAGGGGCTATGCAAAACTGAATGTAAACAAATATTAAATGAATTTTTTTCAAAAATCAGAGAAAAACAAGAAAAAGACTAGCATTTTAGGGTAGATTCATGTAATATAGTAGGTGCCGCAAGGCCTTGAGGCAATGTTGTCCTTATGAAGCGTGTCAGGTCCGGAAGGAAGCAGCACTAAGTTTGGTTCGGCATGTGCCTTAAGTTTTTATGATATTAAACCCCGGTCTTTTTCGAGATCGGGGATTTTTTGTAAAGATAATGTGAATGCAGGTTAATAATGATAAATGTTTACTAAACTATTTCGATCTATGAAGAGGCCGTGGTTTAAAAGTACTTTGCATATGTGTTAGACGAGAATGGATAACTGCAATTATTAAGGAGGAGACGGAGATGAGTTACCAAGCTTTGTATCGTGCTTGGCGTCCACAAAAATTTGATGACCTTGTGGGACAGGAATTAGTTACGAAAACTCTTAAAAATGCTTTAAAGACCAAGCAAACGTCTCATGCGTATTTATTTACTGGTCCCCGAGGAACGGGAAAAACCTCTGCTGCTAAGATTTTTTCGAAAGCAATTAATTGTCATTTTCAAAAAGATGGCGAACCTTGTAATGAATGTGATACATGCACTTCGATCACGGCTGGAAGACAAAATGATGTGATAGAGATCGATGCTGCTTCAAACAACGGTGTTGAAGAGATCCGCGATATTCGGGACAAAGTAAAATATGCGCCAACTGAATGTGATTATAAAATATATATTATTGACGAAGTTCACATGCTTTCAACGGGTGCTTTTAATGCCTTGTTAAAAACATTAGAAGAACCACCAGGAAATGTAGTTTTTATTTTGGCAACGACAGAGCCTCATAAAATTCCAGCGACGATCATTTCAAGAACGCAACGCTTTGATTTTCGCCGGATCCAACCAGCCACTATTTTACAGCGGATGCAATATATTGTTGAACAAAAGCAGTTAAAGTGTGATCAGGCTGCATTAAAAGTAATTGCCAAGGCTGCAGAAGGTGGAATGCGCGATGCTTTAAGCATTCTTGACCAAGTGATCTCATTTGGTAACGACGAAGTGACTTTAGAGAATGCGTTGATGGTTACCGGCAGCGTTCAAAATGACGAATTGTTACAGTATTTGAAACAGGTTACGTATCAAGATACTTCAAAAGCCTTAGAAACTTTACACCAGATTTTGAATGACGGCAAAGATGCTGCCCGTTTTATCGAAGATTTGATCAGTTTTTGCCGTGATCTGTTGTTATATCAGCAAGATCCGGCGACGATCGAAAACAATGAACTTGAAGTCGTAAATGATGATTTTCGTAATTTTGCACAGGAGATCAAACCAGAAGAGATCTATCAGATGATCGATCTTTTAAATGAGCAACAAGAAAATATGCGGTTTACATCGCATGCTTCCATCTATTTGGAGGTTTTAACTGTTAAACTAGCAACTAGACGACCAACAACGTCTCTTTCTAGCGCACAAAGCGTAAAGCAACCGCAGGTAACAGAACAGAACTTGGATCCTAAAGACACTGTAAAAGTCGAGAATTTAACGCGGCAGGTCAAACAATTACAGCAACAAGTCGACCAGTTGCTTCAAGCGCAGCAAACAGAACAGTCAACTGCTGGGGCAAATGAAACTCCTGTAAGAGCAACCACTACAAATCACCAAGCCCAACCAAGAAGAACTTCCTCAACTACCAAAGTTGATCTCCAACAGATTTATAGCGTTTTGGATGAAGCTACCCGAGCAAATCTTAATGAATTGCAAGAAGTCTGGGATGATCTAATGAATATGCTGACAGTCGCTCAAAGGGCTGTTATGCATGTGAGTTCGCCAGTTGCTGCAAGTCCTGATGGAGTGATAGTTACTTTTCAATTTGATTTTTTGTGTCAACGGGCGCGTGACGATCAGCAATTGATAGACACCCTGGAAAATGGGTTGGATCGTTTGATCGAACATGTTCCTCGATTGATTTTTATGCCGCAAGAGCAGTGGCCGCAGGTCCGAAGTGATTATTTAAGTGGACAAAAAAAGCGAGAGAATAGTACAACAGCTCAGGAAGAACAGCTTACGCAAGAAAAAACGACGGAACCAAAACAAGCGACTCAAGAAGATCCAGTAGTCGATAAAGCACTTAAATTATTTGGAAATGAAGTAGTAGATATTAAAAATGATTAAAGTAAAAGGAGAAAATTGTTATGATGCCAGGAAATATGCAGGGTATGATGAAAAAAGTTCAGAAGATGCAAAAACAAATGCAAAAAGATCAAGAGGAGCTTAATCAGACAGAATTTACAGGTAAAGCTGCAAACGATGAAGTGGTCGTTAAATTTACGGGTGATAAGAAGATGCAAGATGTTACGATTAAAGAAGAATTGATCGATCCTGATGACCCTGATATGTTACAAGATCTGATCATTATGGCTGTAAATGATGCGATGGACCAAATCGACAAGAAAACACAATCGACCTTAGGTAAATATTCCCAAGGAATGCCTAGGATGTAATTAGAAGCAAGAGGAGTTTTTGTCATGCAGTATCCAGAACCGATCGCAAAATTGATCGATAGTTATATGAAATTACCTGGGATAGGTAATAAAACAGCGATCCGTTTAGCTTTTTATACGATAGATATGGATGAAAAAGATGTCGTTAATTTTTCTTCATCTTTATTAGCAGCTAAGAGAGATCTGCATTATTGCAGTATTTGCGGTAATATTACTGAAAGTGATCCGTGTGTTATTTGCGCTGACAAGGCGCGTGACCGCTCGCAGCTGATCGTGGTTGAGCAACCCAAAGACGTGATGTCACTCGAAAAAATGCGTGAGTATCACGGCTTGTATCATGTTTTGCATGGAGTATTGTCACCGATCGAAGGTAAGGGGCCCGAAGACATTAATATTAAAAGTTTGGTCAAACGTCTTCAGAAAAATGAAGGTATCAAAGAAGTGATCATTGCTACTAACGCAACGCCGGAAGGAGAAGCGACAGCGATGTATCTCTCTCGTCTTATCAAACCAGCTGGGATCAAAGTTACCCGTTTAGCATCTGGTTTAGCAGTGGGCAGTGATATTGAATACGCAGATGAGATGACACTTTATAAAGCGATAGAAGGACGTCAAGAAATTTAGATAGGATGGCTGAAAGATGTTTGGCAAAAAGAAGAATAATTTAAAAAATAAATATGATGAGGCCTTGTTAGCTGATATCGACCAGGCTTTCTCAGATTGGACTAATGCCAAAAAAAATCAAGAAACAGTTTTTGAGGCTGATGAAGAAATGGTAGCTCAAACTAAAGCGGCTAAAGCACAGTATGAATTTTTGTATCGTGAAGCGCGTCTTCGCAGAGTTAAGGGACACGTTCAGTCATCCGTTATAAGTAGATAGAAATTTTTTGATTGCGTGGAATGGCGTAAACATGGACAGTGAACTAATTTTTAAGTACAATATAACTAATTAAATATAATTGAGGTTTTGTAAGTGGCTGGAAAGTTTGTAACATTTGAAGGAACCGATGGCTCAGGTAAAACCAGTGTCATCAATGGGTTGCTTGCTCGCTTAGATCAAATGGGCCTGCACGATAAATATCTTGTTACCAGAGAGCCTGGTGGCAGCAAAATATCGGAGGCGATACGTAAAGTTATTTTAGATAAAAATAATGTTGGGATGGATCAAAAAACAGAGGCTCTGCTTTATGCAGCGTCTCGACGACAACATTTAGTTGAAAAGATCTTGCCGGCTTTAGCTGCTGATAAGATAGTCTTATGCGACCGTTTTGTTGACAGTTCGTTGGCATATCAAGGTGCTGGTCGTGGTGTTGGAGTCAAACAAGTTGCCGAAATAAACCAGTTTGCAACGGATGGTTTAAGTCCAGAGCTAACTTTTTATTTTGATTTGGACCCTGTGATCGGCTTGAACCGTATCAAGAAGAATCGGCAAGATGAAATTAATCGACTCGATGAAGAACAGATAAGTTTTTATCAACAGATCAGAGCTGAATATTTGGAGTTAGCACGCCAGGATCCAGTCAGGATCAAAACGATTGATGCTTCACAGCCGGAACTACAGGTGGAAGCAGAAGTTTTTTCTCAATTAAAAAAATATTTGTAGTGAATGTAAGCTAAATACTTTGGTATAGAAATTTTGGGGGTAAAGACCATGAAATTGATTATCGCGATTATTCAGGATAAAGACAGTAACCGACTAAGTAACGCCTTTATAGAAAAAGATATTCGGGCAACTAAACTTTCATCGACAGGAGGATTCCTGCGGTCAGGTAACTCCACTTTTTTAGTTGGTGTTGAAGATGAAAAAGTTGACGATGTATTGGATCTAATCAAGACAACTTCAAAAACTCGGAAACAGTTTATGGCGCCGCCAGTAAACTTAGACTCCCCAATGGAAGCCGCTGGAGCATATCCCGTGGAGGTCCAAGTTGGCGGAGCAACGGTATTTGTTCTACCGATCGAAGCTTTCCATCAATTCTAAGAGTGAGAGATAATGAATATTGGAGAAGCGCAGCCGCAATTGACTGCTCACTTTGCTGACCTTATTGCACATAAACACTTAGCACACGCTTATTTGTTAGCGGGAGCGTCTGGTTCGGGGAAGAAAGAATTGGCACTGTGGATCGCGCAACTATTATTTTGTGAACATCCAAGTGAAAAGGGTCCGTGTGGTCATTGTTCTGAGTGTACTAGGATCAGTGAACATGAACATCCTGATGTTGTTGAAGTTGCCCCAACAGGTTTGTCTATAAAAATCGATCAGATCCGCTTTTTGAAGTCTGAGTTTGCTAAAAGTGGCGTCGAGGGAGCTCAAAAAGTCTTTATTATTGAAGATGCTGAAAAAATGTCGACGAGTGCGGCCAATGGTTTATTGAAATTTTTGGAAGAGCCAAGCGGGACTGTAACGGCATTTTTGCTGACAAGTGAACAAAATAAAATTTTACCGACGATAGTTTCACGTTGTCAGTTGCTAGAGCTGAGCGCTCCTAAACTTGCATATCTGGTAAGAAAGTTAGAAACAAAGGGGATCTCTGAAGATCAAGCTATTTTGCTTGCAAATTTGACAAAAGACGCTGACCAAGCTGAAAAAATGGGAACTGATGAAGATTTTCAGCAGTTGCTAGACAAATTGTGGAATTGGTATAGCGCAATCTTAAGTGATGATTTAATCGCTTTTGTTAAGGTGCAAACAGAACTAGTACCCTTGGTTGATGATCGAGAAAAGCAAGATCAATTGTTATTTTTAATCGCTTTGTTGGCTCGTGATCTGATGCTGTTTGCTAATGACCTTGAGCAAAAGTTTGTTTTTACAATGTTTAAAAAATATTTCAGTTCAAAAATGGCACATATTTCTGCCATGGCAGCAACCGAGGCGTGTGAAGTTGTTTTAAAAAAATGGCAGGCACTGTCAAGTAACGTTTCGATCCAAAATGTTTTAGAATCGTTAACGTTGGAGTTGTGTGATTGTTATCATCAATAAGCGAAGGTGAATTGTTTTGGAGAAACGTGAGTTGTATGACAATTTTGATCAATTAGGCCAAAAAGCAGATGAACTGCGTCTATTGATCGGTAATACACAGGATTCATTGTCGTCTTTGGTTGAAAAAAATGCCGAACTTGAAATCGAAAACCAGCATTTACGTGAACGATTGCAGGAACTTGAAGATAAGACAACAACTAAAGGCACAACTGCTGGTTTATCCAAATCACGGCGGAATCTAGAAAAACTCTATGAAGAGGGGTTTCATGTTTGTAATGTGGACAACATGTATGGTTCAAGACGGGTCAATGATGAGCCTTGCGTGTTTTGTCAAGATGTTATATACGGGGAGAGAAGCTAATGAGTATTCAGATCATCAGCAATTTTCAAGGTGAAAGGACTAATGGAAGTTTATTCTTAGTACCAACACCAATTGGAAATTTGGGCGATATGAGCCCACGAGCAATTGAAATTTTACAGCAAGTCGATTTGATTGCGGCTGAAGATACTCGAAAAACGCAAAAGCTGTTAAATTATTTTGAGATCAATACTAAACAGATCAGCTTTCATGAGTATAATACAAAAGAACGCCTCCCACAGCTACTTGAAAAATTACGGCAGGGGCGAAATATTGCTCAGGTCAGCGACGCCGGAATGCCGTCTATTAGCGATCCCGGCTCAGAGTTGGTTGAGCAGTGTGCTAATGAAGGTATCAGAGTAATTCCGATCCCCGGTCCAAATGCTGCTTTAACTGCCTTAATAGCGTCTGGTATATGCCCACAGCCTTTTTTGTTCTTTGGCTTTTTATCTCGCAAAAATACTGAACGAAAAGAGCAACTGCAGGATTTAAGAAAAAATAGTGTTACTTTGATTTTTTATGAGGCACCACATCGCTTATTGAAAACACTTAAAAGTTTGCGTGAGGCTTTCGGTGCCACACGCCGGATCGTTTTATGCCGAGAATTGACTAAGCGTTATGAGGAGTTTTTGCGAGGGACGATCGCAGACGCGGTAGAGTGGGCAGAGGCTGCGGTTATTAAGGGTGAATTTGTATTGATCGTTGAAGGCAGTCAAGAACCACTGCAAGATGAGCCTAAGGCAGCGTTACCCTTAGAGGAGCAGGTCGATTTATTGATCAAAAGCGAAAATTTAAAAACGAATGATGCGATAAAACGAGTCGCCAAGCAAAATAAACTGAAAAAGCAGGTCGTTTACAATAAGTACCATCATTTGAAATAGTCTTTGTTGACTGTTCTTGTCATTAAATTAACGTAGCATTGATGGGAGACCATTGAGCTTCGTTTTTTTATTAGTTTATAAAGTTTTGCAATACTAAAGTGGAGGTTAGTAAAAAAGTGAGTGCCAAAAGATATAGTGAAGATCATCGTGTTGTTTATTATGAAACGGACGTAACCGGTTCTTTGGGTATCGGTCGCTTAGTAGATCTAATGATGTTGACATCTGAAGATCAAAGTGATGAATTAGGTGTTACCAATGAAAAAGTAGGTCAGCGCGGTTTGGGCTGGGTAGTGACACAGCATATTATCAACATTAAACGTTTACCTAAGGTCGATGAAATTATCACTCTTTCGACCCAGGCTAAGAGTTATAATCGGTTTTTCTGTTATCGTGATTTTGTGGTAAATGACCAAAAAGGAAACGAGTTGGTAACGATGCACAGTGTTTTTGTCTTGATGGATCGTGTAAAGAGAAAGATAGTTCGCCTACCTGAAGATATAATCGCGCCATATGAATCTGAATATACTAAGAAGATCGAACGTTTGAAAACTCCGCTGGCGGTTCAAAATATCAGTGAACAAAAAGAATACAGGGTTCGTTTTATGGATATCGATGCCAATCATCATGTTAATAATGTGCATTATTTCGATTGGATGTTAGATGCTTTGCCGGCGGACTTCTTGCTTGAGCACCGTTTGACGACCATGAACATTTCATACCGGCAGGAAGTTTATTATGGTGATCAGGTCAATAGCGAAGTGGAGATCGATAAAAACAACTTGTTAACGAAACACACAATTACGACTGGCGACCAGCAAAATTGTCTTGCTGAATGTCAGTGGAAAAAAATCAAATAATTTTTAGTGTTAGTGATTATTTCGCTGACACTTTTTTATATCGGAAGCAAGAGAAGTTGGTTTCAAAATGTCATTTTTATGAGAAAGGCTAGTTTTGTGACAGCTTTTGTTGTTTGTTGTTTTGTCCTGACAGAAATTTGGGAAGTAAATATCTGGTCGATATGTGACTGGCCCGAAGTTTCGTAAGGGAAGGTCCAGTCGAGGTGTGACCGGCCCAAAGTCTCGGACAGGAAGGTCCGGTCGATGGCTGACTGGTCCAAAATATGGTAAAGGAACGCCCAGTTAATGGATGTGGACTGCGACCGATCTCAAGTCCATGCAAGGGGTTCCTGGTTAAAACGTGATCGACCAATAGGAAAGAAAGGCGTTACTAAATTTATTATCACTATATTTGTGCAAAAAAACATCGACCAGTTTGGTTCGATGTTGGAATTAATTAAGTTACTGTTAGTTCAAGAAACAGCGTCACTGACAAATGAGGATAGGGTCTCAGCGGACATGTTTGCGCTCAAGCCAACTAATAACTTGATCCGTGCCTTTTGTCCATTTAATCCGTGACAAAAGATCATACCCAATTTTTCTAGTCGGACACCGCCGCCTTCGTAATCATAAACACTTTCAGCTGTTCCATTAAAACAGCGAGAGACTATCACAACTGGGATGTGTTGCTCTAGTAATTTTTGTAAACCGGGTAAAGTTTCAGGTGGAAGATTGCCGGCTCCAAGAGCTTCTATTACGAGTCCCTTGATTTTTTGTGATGCGAGCATTTCGAATAAGTCTGGACCCATTCCGGCAAAGGCCTTTAGCAGGTAAACCTCATTAACGACATGATCGATCGGGACGTAAGTTTGACGGATCAATTTTGAGAAGAAAGTGACCCTTTCCTTCGAAACCAAACCAACAGGGCCAAATGATGGAGTTCGGAAAGTAGCAACATTTGTAGTGTGAGTTTTGGTCACGTAACGAGCAGTGTGGATCTCATCGTTCATGACTACTAAAACACCTTTGCCATGGGCTTCGTCACTTGCTGCTGTCTGGATGGCGGTTTGGAAATTATGCAGACCGTCGGACCCGATCTCATTGGCAGATCTCATAGCACCGGTTACCACCACTGGGACCTCCGCTGGTAAGGTCAAGTCTAAGAAGAATGCTGTTTCTTCTAATGTGTCCGTCCCATGAGTAATAACTACACCATCGATCCCTTCACTCTCTGCCTGCATGATCTCGTTTCTTAAAGTCAGCATTTCCGTCGGCCGGATGTGGGGAGAAGGAAGATTAAACGGGTTTCTAATATCTAAGTTGATCTTTCCTGTAAAAGGGTTATTAAAGCCATTGAGTGGATTTTGTTTACCTGGGACGATCGCGCCGTCTTTTCCTTCGGACATAGCAATTGTTCCTCCGGTATGTAATACTAAAATTGTTTTCATTGTCTCACTCCGAATACTTGTATTTAGTTACTTGAATTTAACTACTTCACAATTATAATGAAGTTTGGTACCGTATTACAACATCCTCTGGTAGATTTTCATGAAAATATTAACCATTTTTTCTTTTTGTGAAAAGCGTGTAGGGGTTTGTGTTACACTATGTAAGTAAAGTACAGCATAAAAAGAGGAATGAATGGAATAATGAAAATACTTGCAATTGATACCTCTAATCGTCCCTTAAGCGTGGCGCTTTTAGAAGATCAAACTTTGTTAGCGGAAAACACTACCACTGTCAACAAAAATCACAGCAGTGCCTTGATGCCCGCGATCGAAGGAATTTTTAAACAGAGTCTTTTAAAACCTTCTGAGATCGATCGTGTTGTGGTCGCTCAAGGACCAGGTTCTTACACAGGTTTACGGATCGGAGTTACTACCGCTAAGACTTTAGCATATAGTTTAAAAAAAGAGATAGTCGGTGTTTCAAGTTTGGCTGTTTTAGCTCAAGGAGTTCATTCAGATGATAAAGCACTGCTGCTTCCACTATTTGACGCACGCAGAACTAACGTTTTTGCTGGAGGTTATGTGTGGAACGGTAACAGGTTACAAAATGTTTTACCTGACCAACACGTTTCTTTTTCAGACTTGTGTAAACAGATCAAGGGGAAAAAGGTGTGTTTTATCGGAGCAGATGTAGCCAAATTTACTGACCAGCTCGAAGAGTTAATGGCTGACCAGGATTATGAGATCGCTCCAGCTGATACATCTATACCACGAGCGTTTAACTTGGGAATACTAGGTCTCACAAAAGAAACTGAAAATGTCAGTGATTTTGTTCCCCAATATTTACGACTAACACAAGCAGAATCACAGTGGTTGGAAAAAAATCCGCTAGAAGGGAAAAAACATGTTCCATTCGTTAAAAAATATTAAACGGCGGCTAGCTAATAAGATCAAATTGGTTTTTCAGGACAAGACTTTGGAATTTGAAAATAAGGATATCACTATTGATGGTGCAGATTATTTTTTATGTCGCACTGTGATCTCCACTATTCCTGAAATGGTGGCACTTGAAGAAAGGTCTCAGCATGAAGAAGATGTGTGGAATGACAAAACTTTTCAGCTACAGATGAAAGAGCAAAATAAGTCTTTATATATCGGTTTACGTCAAGCTGATCAGTTGGTCGGCTTTATCGGGTGTCGGGTCAATACTCAAATGACAAGGATGCGAATAATGAGGTTGACCATCTTACCTAGTACCGATGCTGAAAAAATTGCGGCGACCTTGGTCAACGTTTTGTTTAAAAAAGGAGGAGAAATTGGTGTTCGATCTATTTTTGCGCAAGTAAGGCTAGACCAGGAAAAATTAGGTAAATTCTATCATAATATGGGCTTTAGAAAAGCTGGGGGAGCAAAGTCTTCTGAACGTAAAAAAGAAGTTACTGAATACCAATTTTTAGTTAGTGAAAATAAGGAAAAGATAAAAAATGGATGAAAAAAAAGATACGATAATTTTAGCATTTGAGACAAGTTGTGACGAAACAAGTGTTGCACTTGTGAAAAATGGTGATCAGCTTTTAGCCCAATCAACTGCAACGCAAATTAAGAGTCATCAGCGGTTTGGAGGGGTCGTTCCTGAGGTTGCTAGTAGGCACCACATTGAACAGATCATTGGTTGTTTGGACGATGTGTTTCAAGAAACCGGGCTCGATTATGCTGACCTCTCCGCCGTTGCCGTTACTTACGGTCCTGGTCTCGTGGGCGCACTTTTGGTGGGAGTTTCAGCAGCCAAGGCTCTAGCTTTCGCACATGATCTGCCGTTGATCCCTGTAAATCACATGGCAGGGCACATTTATGCCGCCCGTTATACTGCACCTATCCAGTTTCCAGCGCTGGCTCTTTTAGTTTCAGGAGGACATACGGAATTAGTTTATATGCAACAGGAAAATAATTATCAAGTTATCGGTGAAACACGTGACGATGCTTGTGGTGAAGCATTTGACAAAATTGGTCGAGTGTTAGGGATAAACTACCCGGCCGGTAAAGAGATAGACGAGTTGGCACAGCGGGGAAAGGATACTTTTAAGTTTCCACGTGCAATGGAAAAAGAAGACAACTACGATTTTAGTTTTAGTGGTCTTAAAAGTGCCTTTATTAATACCGTTCACCATGCAGATCAAGTCGGAGAAGAGCTATCACATGCCGACTTAGCAACAAGTTTTGAACAAAGTGTCGTAGATGTATTAACGGAAAAAACTGTGCGGGCTTTGCATAATTACCCGGTCAAACAGCTGATCTTAGCGGGAGGTGTTGCTGCTAATAGTAGTTTACGTACTCGTTTGGAAGTAGAGTGTGACCAATTCAAGGACACCGAGTTACTTGAGGCGCCCTTAAAGTATTGTGGTGATAACGCAGCGATGATCGGAGCTGCCGGGTATGTTGGTTTCAAACACGGGGCCCGTGCTGGAATGACACTCAACGCCGAACCAGGCCTTGAATTTCCTTGGCTTGCGGTTTAATTCGGACCGAAATATATGCTAGATAGCTTTAGAAAATAATTATGAAAAAACAGCAGGCAACTATTTAAATTTCTAATAGTCGCCTGCTGTTTTTGGCCCTGCTAATATCAAGCCATAAAGTTTTCTAATTTAACTGAACTTTGTTCCCACTGTTCTTCAGTTGTACTTAGTTCTTGGCTTACTGATTCAAGCTGTTGTTGCAATTCTTGCATTCTAGCCGGATCATTAAAAATGTCAGGTTGAGACATTCTAGTTTCGATATTAGTTTTTTCTTCGTCTAAATTATCAACTTTTTCCTCTAAGCGTGTAACTTCTCTTTCTAATTTACGTTGTTGTTTTTGTCTAGTTTTACTTTGATCGTAGTTGTTTTTCGCCGTCGAGTCACTATTAGTAGTGGCTACTTGTTTTTTAGTCTCATTTTCTTGGTTTTTTTGTTCAGCTATCAATCGTTGTTCTTCTTTTTTCTCAATATAATAATCATAATTGCCTAAATACAATGTACTGCCTGACGGAGAGATCTCAATGATCTCATTAGCAGTTTGATTAATAAAATAACGGTCATGTGAAACGAAAAGAACTGTTCCAGTAAAGTCTTGGATAGCTTTTTCAAGAACTTCCTTACTGTTGATATCTAAGTGGTTCGTTGGTTCGTCTAAGATCAACAAATTATCATGCTGCATAGCTAACTTAGTCAAAAGAAGACGCGCTTTTTCACCGCCAGACAAATTCCGGACAATTTTTTTTACATCTTCCCCTCTGAATAAAAAGCCACCTAAGAGAGAACGGATATCTTTTTCTGGTGTAGTTGGATGTTCATCCCACAGTTCATTTAGGACTGTTTTTTGCGCATGCAAACCTTGCTGTTCCTGATCGTAGTATCCGTATTGAACATTAGCACCAAACTTTGCGGTACCTGAAACGAAAGGGATCTGTCCAATAATACTTTCTAATAAAGTTGATTTACCGATCCCGTTTGGGCCGACGACCGCTAAAACTTTATTTTTGCGCAATTCAACATTGATCGGTCCAGAGATCGTGTGGGCATCATGGCCAATATAACCATCGGAGACTGTTAACACAACAGAACCACTTTTTAAGCTTGGAGTGAAAGAAAAGTGTGGTCCTTTTTCATCACCTTCTGGCCTTTGAAGACGTTCCATCTTGTCCAATTGCTTCTGGCGGCTTTGAGCACGTTTACTGGTTGTAGCACGAACTAAGTTTTTGTTAACAAAATCTTGCAGCTTGTTGATCTCAACCTGCTGTTTTTCATAATCCTTCCAAGCTTGTTTTTGATCTTCTTTTTTTTGCTTCACAAACGAAGTGTAATTTCCAGGGTATGTTTTAGCTCGCTTGTGACTAATGTTGCAGACTTCTGTAACGATCTTGTCAAGGAAATAACGATCATGAGAAACGAGTAACAAAGCTCCTGGATATCCTTGGAGATAATTTTCCAGCCACTGTAATGTTTCAATGTCTAGGTGGTTTGTTGGTTCGTCCAAGACCAGTAGATCTCTTTTTTCAAGAAGCAAACGAGCCAAAGCGAGGCGTCTCTTTTGCCCACCTGACAAAGAAGATATTTTTTTGTCAAAATCTGCTTCTTCAAAATTAAAACCGTGAAGTACCGAACGGATCTCTGCTTGGTAGCCATAACCATTTTGTGCTTCAAAATCGTGCACCGTTTGGTCATATTGTTTTAATAAAGATTGATAAGTTCCAGAAGTATGATCTTTACTTTTGGCGATCTTATTTTCTAATTCATGGATCTGTTGTTCCATTTTGATCAAGCCCGAGAAGACTTTTAACATTTCATTGTAAATGGTATCTTCAGATTCTAAGCCGGTATCCTGGGCTAAGTAACCGATGGTCAATCCTTTTCGTCCAACGATTTGTCCTTCGTCAGGTTCATTTTCACCAGTGATCATTTTGATCAATGTAGATTTACCAGCTCCGTTCGGCCCGACAAGAGCGATCCGCGAATTGTCTTGGATATTCAGGTTTACGTTTTGAAAAAGTGGATCTCCAGCAAAAATACGAGCTACTTGTTGGACTTGTAATAAAAGCATAAAAATTTCACCTGCCTATTTTTATTCTACTAAACCATTTTAGCATACCTTGCAATATATCGTTGTAAATTTAAATTTTTCCAATTAAGTTGTGAACTAATGAACTTTTTGTTTGATTGTGAAATTTTATATGGTAAAATTACTTACGTGAGTATTTGTGAAAGGGGCATAAAAATGGTGAATGCAAAAATACCTAGAGCAACGGCTAAAAGATTGCCAATTTACTATCGCTATTTAGGTATATTATTTAATTCCGGTAAGAAAAGGATCTCTTCAACTGAATTAGCTGAAGCAGTTAAGGTTGATTCTGCAACGATCAGACGTGATTTTTCGTATTTTGGTGCACTAGGGAAAAGGGGTTACGGTTATGACGTTAAAAGTCTCTTAGACTTCTTTAAGAAGACGTTGAACCAAGACAAGTTGACTAATGTTGGGCTGATCGGTGTAGGTAATTTAGGACACGCGTTGTTGAATTATAATTTCCATGGCAGTAACAATGTAAGGATCAGTGCAGCTTTCGACATTGATGACCGGATCACCGGCACTATTCAAAGCGGTGTTCCAATTTACCCCATGAGTGAAATGAAGGAACAATTAGTTGAACAACAGATAGAAGTTGTTATTTTAACCGTCCCTTCTCCAGTCGCACAACGTGTTACTGATGAACTTGTTTCTGCTGGTGTTAAAGGTATTTTGAACTTTACGCCTTTACGTGTGACTGTTCAAGATAATGTACGGATCCAAAATGTCGATTTAACCAATGAATTACAAACTTTGATTTATTTCTTAAATCATGTCGATCAATAATTTAGAAAAGTGAGACCATTGATGGAGACAGTTTTAAAAAAATCGTAGAGACCTACTAGCTATAGCAAATCTCTACGATTTTTTTAGTGGATAAATAAAACAAAAAGGTTCATTAAAATATGCGAAAGCATGGAAGTCTGGATCCTACCTGTCTTTTGGTAAATGAAACAGAGTATCAAACCAATAGCGGTATAGGTCAAAAAATGACCATCCCCATGACCTAATGCAAAAAGTAGGCTGGAAAGTATTGCTGTTTGCCATGGCCTAAACCAAAAGACAAAATTTCCAAATAAAACCTTACGGAAGATCAGTTCCTCGATAAGTGGTTCTGTGATCACAATTACCAGTATATAGTACGGATACTTGGCGGCTACTGCCATTAATTGGCTAGTGTTTTCGGAAACTGCCGGCTGATGAAGGATAGCAGCCTCAAACCAAAGGAAGATCCTTTGAGTAATTAAAAGTCCGACCGTGCCGCTAAGCGACCATAGAAGCGACTTCCAAAAACCAGTTTTCTTATCTTCCAATAGATTAGTATATTTGAAATGATGCATTGACCAGATCAAACCAAGTGCTCCGAGAAGACTAAGGGTGGTCTGCACTGGATATAAAATATCATTATTGTGAATAAAGTGGAAGGCTACTTGTTGGATAAGGACTAAGATGAAATACCCTAAAAAAAGACTTAATGAATTAGATTTTAGTTTCAATTAGATGACTCCTTTGTACTGCTTCAGACATTATAGCATATTTTCTAAGAAAATTAGCACTCAGACAAAGAGAGTGACAAAAAGTACTTGCAATTTAGAAATAAAGTGTTTATTATAATAATTGTAATTGAATTAGCACTTAAGTGTGTTGAGTGCTAAAAATATATTGGAGGGATCTAGAGTGCTGAAACCGTTAGGAGACAGAGTTATTCTTGAAGTTCAAGAAGAAGAAGAACAAACAGTTGGTGGGATCGTTTTAGCAAGTAATGCTAAAGAAAAACCTCAAACTGGTAAAGTCGTTGCTGTGGGTGCTGGTCGAGTCCTGGACAACGGTGAAAAGAGTGTACCAGAAGTAAAAGCTGGGGACTCAGTAATCTACGATAAATATGCAGGTACTGAAGTAACATATGAAGGTGACAAGTATTTGGTCGTTCGTGCCAATGACATTGTTGCCGTGATCGAATAAATTCTTTCATAAAGCATAGAACTCTAATTTTTGATGAGGTGAAATTAATGGCTAAGCAAATTAAGTTTTCAGAAGATGCACGAGCAAAAATGCTTGCTGGTGTAGATAAATTAGCAAATACAGTAAAATCAACACTTGGACCAAAAGGTCGCAACGTAGTTTTGGAACAATCATACGGTTCTCCGACTATTACTAATGACGGTGTTACGATCGCTAAAGACATTGAGTTGGAAGATCATTTTGAAAATATGGGTGCAAAGTTAGTTTCTGAAGTTGCATCTAAAACAAATGACATCGCCGGTGACGGTACAACAACAGCTACGGTTTTGGCTCAAGCAATCGTTGCAGAAGGTATGAAAAATGTGACAGCCGGTGCTAATCCTGTTGGTATCAGAACTGGTATCGATAAGGCTACTAAGGCTGCCGTTGAAGCATTACATGAAATGTCCCATGACGTTTCTTCCAAGAGTGATATTAGCCAAATCGCCGCAGTTTCATCTGCCAGTGAAGAAACTGGTAAGTTGATCGCGGAAGCTATGGAAAAGGTCGGTAACGATGGTGTTATTACTATTGAAGAGTCAAAGGGTATCGAAACTTCCTTAGATGTTGTTGAAGGAATGCAATTTGATCGTGGTTATCTTTCTCAGTATATGGTAACTGATGAAGATAAGATGGAAGCTGACTTGGATAATCCTTATATTTTGATCACCGATAAGAAGATTTCAAACATCCAAGACATTTTGCCTTTGTTGCAAAATATTGTTCAACAAGGTCGTCCATTATTGATCATTGCTGATGATATCGAAGGTGAAGCTTTACCTACATTGGTCTTGAATAAGATCCGTGGAACATTTAACGTAGTCGCTGTTAAGGCTCCTGGTTTTGGTGACCGTCGTAAAGAAATGTTACAAGATATTGCTGTCTTAACTGGCGGTACAGTCATTACAGAAGACCTTGGTTTGCAACTTAAGGACACTACGATCGACCAGTTAGGTACAGCCGGCAAGGTTACTGTAGACAAAGAAAACACGACTATTGTTGAAGGTTCCGGCGATAAGGATCAAATTTCAGAACGTGTTGCACAGATCAAGAAACAGATCGGTGAGACAACTTCTGACTTTGACCGTGAAAAACTTCAAGAACGTTTAGCTAAATTGGCCGGTGGCGTTGCTGTTGTTAAAGTCGGAGCTGCAACTGAAACTGAACTGAAAGAACGCAAATATCGGATCGAAGATGCTTTGAACTCAACTCGTGCTGCTGTTCAAGAAGGCTTTGTTCCCGGTGGTGGAACAGCTTTGATCAACGTTATTGATAAGGTCGCTGCTTTGAAAGAATCCGGCGACGTTCAAACAGGTATCAACATCGTTAAACGTGCTTTGGAAGAACCAGTTCGTCAGATCGTATTTAATGCTGGCTTAGAAGGTTCTGTCATTGTAGAAAAACTGAAGGCTGAAGACCAAGGTATTGGATTTAACGCTGCTACTGGTGAATGGCAAGATATGGTCAAGGCCGGGATAGTTGATCCAACTAAAGTCGCTCGTTCAGCCCTGCAAAACGCTGCTTCTGTTGCTGCTTTATTATTGACAACTGAAGCTGTTGTTGCTGATAAACCTGAAGAAAAAGATGATTCTGCTGCACAGCAACAGCCAGGTGCCGGTATGGGCGGTATGATGTAAAAAATATAAAAACAAATTTTTGAACCAAGGGCTTGTGTACCTTGGTTTTTTTGTTGTGAAAATAATGGCTTTGGTAGTTGGTGTTTCTTGCGGTTTTATTAATCTACCTGAATTTTTTTAAAGATTTGCTTGCAAGATATGCATAGAATGGAGTAACATAAGATACGCTAAATTGGCCATTTGAAGATCAAAGTTAATGAACAATGGTGATATTTTGCAACTACTAATGTTGCGAAGTTAGGCGCTTAAATTATTAATAAAACTTTTTAATGTCTAAAGGAGTAAAAAATATGTGGCGTTACTTAAAACGACTGTTGATCGGTAAACCACTAAAAACAGCCGATGAAGGTGCCCAGTCATTGACCAAGTTTAAAGCACTTGCTTTGCTTTCTTCTGATGCGTTATCGTCAGTCGCATACGGGACTGAACAGATCACATCAACTTTAATAATTCTATCTGCAGCTGCGGTTTGGTATTCAGTGCCAGCTGCTGCTATCGTCTTAATTTTATTATTTGCTATTACGATGTCATATAGGCAGATCATTCATGCATACCCCTCAGGCGGGGGTGCTTATGTCGTTGCGACAAAAAACTGGGGTTCAAATGCTGGCTTAGTTGCCGGCGGTTCTTTGTTAGTTGATTATATGCTAACAGTTGCGGTTTCTATTACTTCAGGAACAGAAGCGATAACCTCTGCTATCCCTGTTTTGCGCCCGCATGCGATATTGATCTCAGTTTTGATCGTATTTTTTATTATGACTTTGAATTTAAGAGGGATGCGAGAGTCTGCCTCTTTTTTAACAGTACCAGTCTATTTGTTTGTGATCATGATCGCTGTGATGATCATTTGGGGCTTGATCAATATTGCTACTGGCCATATTGACTACAATGCTACTGCTAGTATAGGTGCTCCAGTTAAGGGAATGACGCTGGTTTTATTTCTCCGTGCATTTTCGGCTGGGTCTTCTTCATTGACGGGTGTCGAAGCTATTAGTAACGCTGTACCTAACTTTAACCGTCCAAAAAGGAAGAATGCCGCCAATACGTTGGCGATCATGGCATTGATATTGGCTGTATTTTTCGCAAGCATTACTTTTCTGAGTTACTACTTGGGTATTTTACCTAATGCTCATGAAACTGTGTTATCACAGATCGGGGAAACTATTTTCGGGCATGGAGCGATGTATTATTTGTTACAGTTGTCCACGGCAATGATTTTGGCAGTCGCTGCTAATACGGGCTTTTCTGCTTTTCCGGTCTTAGCTTATAATTTGGCAAAAGATAAGTATATGCCACATATGTTCATGGACAAAGGGGACCGATTAGGCTATTCTAACGGGATAGTTGCTTTAGCGTTTGGGGCGATCGTGTTGATCTTTATTTTCCACGGTCAAACTAATTTGTTGATACCTTTGTATGCAGTTGGTGTTTTTGTGCCGTTTACCTTATCACAGTCGGGGATGATCATTCATTGGTTCCGCGAACGCGGTAAACATTGGATCTTAAATACAAGTTTCAACTTTTTAGGCGCCGTAATTTCATTGGCCTTAGTAGTCTTCTTGTTCTGGCTGCATTTTCCAAATGTTTGGCCTTACTTGATTATTATGCCATGTTTGATTTTAATGTTTTATCGTATCAAAAAGCACTATCAGCATGTAGCAGAGCAATTACGTGTTAATTCTCAAGCACAACAGCTGCATGACTATAGTGGTGCGACTGTGATCGTCTTGGTCAGCTCAGTCACTCATGTTACGACCGGTGCGATCAATTATGCTCGTTCGATCGGAGACAACGTGATCGCCATGCACGTTTCCTTTGATACAGATCCGAAGAAGGAACATGAAACTGCTAAGGAATTTAAACAGGCTTTTCCAGAAGTTAGGTTTGTAGACCTACACTCCTCGTATCGTTCTGTTGTAAGTCCTGTTATTCGTTTTTGTGATGTGATCGCTAAAAATTCTGCTGATCGCAATGATTCTGTGACGGTCCTAGTACCGCAATTTGTTCCACGTAAACCGTGGCAGAACTTCTTGCATAATCAGACTGCTTTAAGGCTGAGGAACTCCCTGAATACCAGAGAAAATATAATTGTTGCCACTTACAATTATCATCTGAAAAAATAAATAAATTAAGAAAGCTATGTAACTGACTCCCACAAGGTGTGATGATCAGTTACATAGCTTTTTTAGTAACGAGTACTTTTGTTTTCAAGGTCGTAAGGAAGTTCTTGGTATATTTCAGGTCCTTTAGTAATAGATACTTGAGCATTTAAAAAATCGTTGATCATTGCAGCCTGTTTTTTGTATTCAGACGTATCTAAAACGACTTTTAGAGCAACTTTATCAGTATATTGCGTGTCTAAGGTATAAATGTTTTGTTCTTCCAAAAAATGTTCTAGCTTACCTTGTAAGGGGTATGTGATAGTTAAGGTCGCTTCAGTTTGAGGGAGACGGTTGACTACACCGATGTGCTCGACAGCTTTTGACGTTGCGTTACTATATGCTCGGATCAAACCGCCTGCACCTAACTTGATACCGCCAAAGTATCTAGTCACGATGGCGGTCACATTTCTCAGTTCTAGTTGTTCTAAGACGTTCAATATCGGTGCGCCCGCTGTGCCAGATGGTTCTCCGTTATCGTTTTGTTTCACTGCTTCGTTTTTCATACCTAAGACGTACGCGTAACAGTTATGTGTAGCGGAAGAATGTTCATTTTTGATTTGGGTGATAAAATCTTCTGCTTCTTGTTTGTTCTCTGTGCGCGCAATATTGCAAATAAATTGAGACTTTTTAATATCAATTTCGAAATTTCCTGCTTGTTTAATGGTTAAATAAGGTTCCATTAAAAATTTCCTCCCTAAAAATATAATATTTTGCGTATATATGTATGAGGTGAGTTAGATGGAACTTAACGAATTATATGGAAGATCGTTGCTAGATACGGAAGTGTCTACAGAACTAAAAGAGACGCTTACTAAAAAGGCGCGACCAGCATTGATTCAACATGAAAACTATATCGAATGTCAGCGTTGTTTGTCAAAAACTTTGAAAAGTAAAGTGCGCTTGCCAAATGGGGAATTTTATTGTCCAGAGTGCATTTTACTTGGCAGGGTCTCTTCTACCAATAAACTATATCATCTTCCGGAAAAAAATTTATTCGTAAGTTTAAGTCGGAGTCCGTTAGTATGGCAAGGGAAACTGTCGTCTTTTCAAGAACGTTGTTCTGATCAACTAAAAAGGGCGCTAGACCAAAAAGGTGAGTATTTAATGTGGGCTGTCACAGGAGCAGGCAAAACTGAAATGTTATTTCCAACTTTAGAAAAGGCCTTGATGCAGAAAAAGCGGATTTGTTTGGCCTCACCTAGAGTTGATGTGTGTAATGAACTTTATCCGCGAATATCGGCTGCATTTAGCACAATAGATCCGGTGATCATACATGGCCATAGCAAAGATCCGTACCGTTACAGTCAATTGACGATTTGCACGACACATCAACTTTTACGATTCCTAGCTGCTTTTGACCTGTTGATAATCGATGAAGTTGATGCTTTCCCTTTTGTGAATGATGACGTTTTAGAGTCGGCGACAAATAGGGCGCTTAAACCTAATGGAACTTTGATTTATCTGACAGCTACACCTACAGAAAAAATGCTTGTTCGTATCAATCAACGTCAATTGCCAGTCAGTTATTTACCGCTTCGATTTCATCGTCATTTATTGCCTATTCCCCAAGTTTGTCTATGTCATGGATGGTCGGAAAGAATATATCAACATAAATTACCCCTGAAGTTGACAAGGATATTATCCCAATGGGCCAATAAGGGTTTTCCATTTTTAGTCTTTGTTTCACGTTTAGAATTATTGTCTCCAGTTTTGCAGGCCATTGAGGCAAGCTTGCCTAAAAAAATTAGAGGAGATTCAGTTTATTCTGCTGATCCAAAGCGGATAAGTAAAGTTCAACAAATGCGTGAGCGCAAACTGAATTATTTAGTTACTACTACGATTTTGGAAAGAGGGGTAACGTTCCCTGATTTGAATGTCATTATTTTGGGTGCAGATGAAAAAACATTTTCAACGACAGCATTAGTGCAGATTGCTGGTCGGGCAGGACGAAGCGCGGCAAGGCCATTTGGAGATGTCATCTTTGTTTGTACTGATCATGTCAAAAATGTGAAAAAAGCGATCACACAAATTAAAGAATTAAACAAAAAAGGAGAGCGGTTGTTAAATGAATGAATGTTTGATGTGTGGTCGACAAATAAAAGTAAACTTAGATTTAAAATGGCTTTTTTCTTTGCAACCATTGAATGAACCTGTGATTTGCCGGACTTGTGAAGGCAGCTTTATAAAAATTGATGGTAAAGAAAGTTGTCCGGGTTGCGGAAGATCGCAAAGTGGTCAGTTAACGTGTAAAGATTGCCAACGATGGCTGAAAATGGGCGAACATTCGCTTTTAGCCAACCGAGCTTTATATGATTATGATGAAGCAATGAAGTCTTATATGCAGCAGTACAAATTTAGCGGTGATTATCAATGGCGATTGATTTTTCAGCAAAAATTTACCGAATTTATACTTGAATGTTATCCCAAAAATATTTTATATGTTTTGATACCAGTTGATCAGGAAACTTTTGAAACAAGAGGATTTAATCAAGTTGCAGGGCTGTTGAAAAATATTGAAATTTGCGATCTGCTTGCTTTTAAAACCGACAAAGCCCATATAAAACAGTCCACAAAGTCGCGTAAAGATAGAATGGAAACTGCTCAACCATTTGAATATTGTGCTGCACAAAAATTGACAGGGCAAAAAGTAGTACTAGTAGATGACATTTATACTACAGGACGTACACTGTACCATGCAAAACAGGTGCTGGAACAAAATGGTGCTGGTGTGGTCAGATCCGTGACCCTGGCTCGCTGAAATAGACATGTATCATCTCTTCCAAAACAAAATAATTGCTTGAATTTAAAATTTCACATATCATAAACAAATATAAAGGGAGGCCTTTTGTTAATTTGGGCCAATATGAATAGAAAAATTTGTTTATTTAACCGCTTTCTATTATAATTGAGTTGTAGATGAGATATTTAATTTATTAAATATCCACCCACCAGGATACCAAGTTCTGGTTGTGAAAGGAGAGGTTAACCATGTTAAAAATCAACGTACGTGGTGAGAATATTGAGGTTACAGCTGCTTTGAGGGATTATGTCGAAAAGAAACTGACAAAACTTGAAAAGTATTTTGAAGATACCTCTAATTCCACTGCCCATGTCAATTTGAAAGTTTATTCAGATAAAAATGCTAAGGTTGAAGTAACGATCCCGTTACCTTACCTGGTTTTACGGGCAGAGGAAACATCGCCTGACATGTACGCAAGTATTGATCTGGTGACCGATAAACTTGAGCGTCAAATCAGAAAACATAAGACTAAGATCAACCGGAAATCCCGTGAAAAAGGATTTAAGGGGTTGGAATTCGCTTCTCAGGTCCCAGAAAGTGATAATTCAAAAGACGATGATATTGAGATCGTTCGGACTAAGAATATTGCTTTGAAACCAATGGATAGTGAAGAAGCTGTTTTACAAATGGAAATGTTGGGACACAACTTCTTTATCTATGAAGATGCTGAGTCTCAAGGTGTTAATATCGTATATCGCCGCCGTGATGGGCGTTACGGTTTGATCGAAGCTGGTCAGTAGTGGACCAGGCTGAGGGCTGATCGTGGTCTGAAGTGGGGTCAAAATTATTTTAGTTTGCTAAAAATAGTACGTGAATTTTCGCAATTTGGAAATTTGCGTACTATTTCTTTGTTGTTTTTTTATCGGTGGTGATCGGTCCAAAATTGGGGTGAGGTAGGGCCGAAAAGGTAGTAACCGACCCAAAGTTTACGGAAGAAGAGTCTGGTCGGCAAGTGACTGGCCTAAAGTTTAGTAAAGGAACGTCCGGTCAACGTGTGACTGGTCCCTAATTTGGCAAAGAATGGGCCAGTTGTTGCTTGACTGGCCCAAAGTTTATAAAAGAAGCGTCCGGTGCTTGATCTTGAAATATTTTTGATGCGAAATGGGCGCTCTTTTTATTAAGGTATCAGTGAAACAAAAGTCTCTCAAAAAATCAACTCCATTACAACATGGATCTTTAGTAGTAAAACTGCATGACAGTGGTGGGAGTCAAATTATTTTTTGAATTAAGATAAGTTCTTTCTTTAAATTTGTTTTTGTTTTATTTTGTAATTAAGAATGCTAAAATATAATTTAGTGTATTGTATCTTGAAGATGGAAAATAGTTAAAATTAAAGTGTTTTGTTAAAGAAGGGAATTATTTCATGGCAAATGTCCTGAAAAAATGGGTCGAAAGTGACAAGCGAGAATTAAAGCGATTAGACAAGATCGCTGATAAGGTAGAGGCGTTTGCATCCGATATGGAGGCTATGTCTGACGAAGAGTTGCAGGCTAAAACACCTGAGCTCAAAACTAGGATCCAAGAAGGTGCTACCTTGAACGATGTTTTACCTGAAGCATTTGCAGTTGCTCGTGAAGGTGCACGGCGTGTCTTGGGTTTATATCCTTTTCACGTGCAAATCATTGGAGCGATCGTACTGCATGAAGGTAATATTGCTGAAATGAAAACTGGTGAAGGTAAAACTTTGACGGCGACTATGCCTGTTTACTTGAATGCTTTAGCGCAAGAAGGTGTTCATGTCGTAACTGTTAATGAATATTTAGCTTCTCGTGATGCGGTCGAAATGGGCGAATTGTACAAGTGGCTGGGTTTAACAGTCGGACTGAATGTTAATGGGATCTCTGCAGAAGAAAAACGTGAGGCTTACAATTCTGATATTACGTATTCCACTAACAGTGAGTTAGGCTTTGATTACTTGCGGGATAACATGGTCGTATATAAAGAGGACATGGTTCAACGTCCTTTGAACTTTGTGATCGTCGATGAGGTCGATTCGATCTTGATCGATGAGGCACGGACTCCTTTGATTATTTCTGGTCAGGCACAGGGGTCTACTAAACTTTATATTAGGACTGACCGTTTCGCTAAGACTTTAACTAAAGACGATGATTTCAAAGTTGATTTAGAATCGAAAACAGTTTCTCTGACTGAACAGGGGATCCAAAAGGGTGAAAAATATTTTGGATTAACTAACTTGTTTGATCCAGATAACACGGCCTTAAATCATCATTTAGATAATGCTTTGCGTGCTAATTATATCATGATCAATGATAAAGACTATGTTGTCCGTGACGGTGAAGTTTTGATCGTTGACCAGTTTACCGGACGGATAATGGAGGGTCGTCGTTATTCAGATGGCTTGCATCAGGCGATCGAAGCTAAAGAACGAGTTAAGATCGAAGAAGAAACAAAGACTATGGCTAATATCACCTACCAGAACTTCTTTAGAATGTACAAGAAGTTAGCTGGGATGACTGGTACAGCCAAGACAGAACAAGAAGAATTTCGTGAGATCTATAATATGGAAGTCGTTGGGATCCCTACGAACAAACCCGTTATTCGTGATGATCGACCAGATTTACTTTACCCGACTTTGGTCAGCAAATTTAATGCGGTCGTAGAAGATATCAAGACACGTCATGAGTCAGGACAGCCGATCCTAGTCGGGACTGTGGCCGTGGAAACTTCTGAATATTTATCAAACCTATTGGATAAGGCTGGAGTTCCCCATGCTGTTTTGAACGCCAAGAATAATGCTAAGGAAGCTGATATTATCACTAACGCCGGGCAACGCGGTGCTGTTACTATTGCTACCAACATGGCCGGCCGGGGTACTGATATTAAATTAGGCCCTGGTGTAACTGATGTTGGTGGTTTAGCCGTGATCGGTACAGAGCGACATGAGTCACGACGGATCGATAACCAGTTGCGTGGACGTTCTGGACGGCAGGGTGACCCTGGTGTCACTCAATTTTATCTTTCATTGGAAGATGATCTGATGTTACGTTTTGGTTCTGATCGAATTAAAGATCTTCTTCATCGCATGAAAGTTGAAGATGATGATGCGATCATTCAATCGAAAATGATCTCCAAACAAGTTGAGTCAGCTCAAAAACGGGTCGAAGGTAATAACTATGATACCCGTAAACAAGTTTTGCAGTATGATGACGTGATGCGTGCTCAACGTGAGGTGATCTATGCTCAACGTCAGCAAGTGATCATGGAAGATAATTCCTTGAAGTCGGTCATTATGCCGATGATCAAGCGCACTGTCGAACATAATGTACAGATCCACACTCAAGGTGAGAAGAAAGATTGGGATCTCCAAGCGACCGTTGACTTCGCAGTTGCTGTGATGGTCAATGAAGACAGTATTTTTGTAAATGACCTAGCCGGCAAAAAGCCTGAAGAGATCGTAAATTACTTGATATCTAGGGCTGAAGCCAACTACCGTTTGAAAGAAAAACAGCTGTATGATCCTAGCCAGATCTTGGAATTTGAAAAGGTGGTCATCTTGCGTGTTGTTGATTCACGTTGGACTGATCATATTGATGAAATGGATCAATTGCGTCAATCGATCGGATTACGTGGTTATGGACAGCTAAATCCGTTGGTAGAATATCAATCAGATGGATATCGGATGTTTGAAGAAATGGTCGGTAATATCGAATATGATGTGACCCGTTTGTTCTTGAAGGCTGAGATTCGTCAAAATATTAAACGTTAATAAGTCTGAAACGGGCGAGGCTACGTGATATTTGCACGCCTGCGTCCGTTTTTAGTCAGACGAATAGTTGCTTAAGGGCTCCTTGTTCAGAGTGCAATTATTCGTTGAGGAGGAATGAAAAATGGAATTTAACGATTATCATCGAGAAATTGAACATTTGAAACAACAACTCACAGACTTTAGGGGGTCTCTTTGACCTTGAAGGTCTGCAGGAATCGATCGCAGAAAGCGAATTAAAAATGTCTGATCCTTCGTTTTGGAATGATAGTAAAAATGCCCAAACTATGATCGATGAAAATAATGCTTTAAAAACAAAGTATGATAATTTTAATTCATTGCAAGAAAATGTTGATGACCTCGAAGTATTGTTAGAGCTAGCTGAAGCAGATCCAAGTGATAATGAGATCACTAATGATTTGGCTGAAAAGTACGAAAAGGTCCAAGAGCAAATGAAAAAATACCAACTAACTTTGCTTTTTAACGGCCAATATGATGAAAATAATGCGATCCTTGAGATCCACCCGGGTGCTGGTGGGACTGAGTCGCAAGATTGGGGCTCAATGTTATTGCGGATGTATGATCGTTGGGCGGAACAACATGACTTCAAAGTTGAAACCGTTGATTATCAGGAAGGCGACGAGGCTGGCATTAAAAGTGTCACCTTACTGATCTCGGGGGCCAATGCCTATGGTTATTTGCGAAGTGAAAAAGGTGTTCATCGTTTAGTTCGGATCTCTCCGTTTGATTCTGCAGGTCGGCGACATACTTCATTTGCCTCGATCAATGTTATGCCGGAATTGAGCGATGATGTTGAGGTGGACCTACGTCCTGAAGATGTTAAGATGGAAGTCTTTCGCTCTTCCGGTGCTGGTGGACAGCATATCAATAAAACTTCTTCAGCTGTGCGTTTGATCCATATTCCAACAGGGATCGTGACTTCGAGTCAAGCGCAACGGTCACAGTTTCAAAACAAAGCAACTGCAGAAAAAATGATGAAAGCTAAATTATATCAAATGGAAATGGAAAAGAAAGAGCAAGAAAAAGCTGATATCCAAGGAGAACAGCTAGATATTGGCTGGGGTTCTCAGATCCGTTCCTATGTCTTTCACCCTTATTCTATGGTCAAAGATCACCGTACTAACTATGAAACTGGCAATATATCAGCGGTAATGGATGGCGAACTAGATGGATTCATCAATGCTTATCTTCAATGGAAACTACAACAAGATAATCCACAGTAAAAAATAACAAAATTATTTTATATTAACAGGCAATTTGGTCTGTTATTTTTTTCGCAATCTTTTTGTAACAATAATGTTCTGTTAATCGTTTATTAAGTAATGGTATACTAGTTCAGTATGAAAAATATTTTGGAGGAATAGTTCTCTTGATCGAATTTAAAAATGTAGTGAAAGACTATGGCAATGACGTCCTTGGTGTTGATCATTTGTCTATCAAGATCAACCAAGGCGAATTTGTTTATGTAGTAGGCCCAAGTGGAGCAGGAAAATCCACATTTGTTAAGCTGATGTATCATGAAATAGGTGTGACATCAGGTGAGATCCAAGTTAATGATTATAATGTTAGTACGATCACTAACAAAGAAGTTCCCTTTTTGCGTCGTGAACTGGGAGTTGTGTTTCAAGACTTTAAACTGTTGCCCCGACTGACTATTTTTGAAAACATTGCTTATGCTTTACAAGTCATTGAAAAGAAATCAGAGGATGTTGAAAAACGCGTTAATGAGGTCTTAGCTGAAGTTGGTTTAACGGATAAGTCACAAAGTTTTCCTAACGAGATCTCTGGTGGTGAACAACAACGCGTGGCAATTGCACGCGCGATCGCCAACCATCCGGGGATCTTGATCGCAGATGAGCCAACTGGGAATTTGGACCCAGAAACTTCAGAAGGTATCATGAGGATTTTGGAAAAAATCAATTTAGACGGGACAACTATCGTGATGGCAACACATAACAGCAATATGGTCAATGAACATAAACACCGTGTTTTAGAGATCTCTGCCGGAAAAATCATTCGTGATCAAGAAGGGGGAGGTTACGAAAATGAGTAAGTTAACTTTTAAACGTCATATAACTGAAAGTTTGCGGAATTTAAAAAGAAATGGGTGGATGACAACTGCGGCTATTGCAGCTGTGACGGTTACATTACTCCTGGTCGGAGGCTTGCTTTCCGTTTTACTTAACGTAAATAAAATTGCTAATGATGTGCAAAATGATGTTGAAGTCAGAGTTTTTATTGATCGCAAAACGACTGCTATTCAACAACAAGACCTCAAAAATAAATTAGCTAAGATCGACGGTGTTCAAAGCATTAGTTATTCTAGTCGAAAAAAGGAATTAAATAATGTAGTCGGCGCTTATGGTAAGGAATTTCGCTTGTTTTCAGGGGATGAAAATCCTTTATATGATGTCTATGTCGTGAAAACAAATGAACCTAAAGATACTATCAATGTAGCAAAAACCGCCAGAAATTATCAGCACGTCTACCAGGCTCAATATGGCGGTGCATCAGCCAAAAAGTTATTTAATATTGTTTCAGGGATCAGACGATGGGGTGTGATCATTAGTATCTTGCTCTTGTTTGTCGCCGTTTTTTTGATCTCTAACACTATTAGGTTGACGATACTGTCACGGGAAGACGAAATTTCGATCATGCGTCTAGTCGGTGCTACTAACAGTTATATTAGATGGCCATTTATTTTGGAAGGCGCTTGGACTGGATTCTTTGGCTCGATCATTCCGATCTTGTTAGTCGATTTCAGTTATGGTTGGACATACAATGTAATTTCGCAATCTTTACGGAATACAAACATGTCCTTATTAACACCGCATACCTTTCTGGTAGAAATCGATTTTTTGTTGGCTCTGATCGGTATTGGGATCGGTGCACTTGGGGCCGGATTATCGATGAGTCGTTTCTTAAAGCTGAAAAATTAAAATATATTTGTAAAAAACTTGGCTTTGTGATAAAACAAGCCAAGTTTTTTGATAAAAATTGATTTTAAAGCGATTTAAGTCACTGACTTTTTTGTCTTAATTAGGTTAAATTGATATACTTAAAGCATAAAATACCTAGTGTGATCGAGCTTAATAGCAAAAACAGCTATCTTTATACATTTTGGCGCTAATTCATTGGCAGTCGAAAAGTTTTAAGCAGCAGGTCACATTTTGTTTACGAGGGGGTCTGGTCGTGGAATTTTGGAAAATCATATTAACATATTTTATACAACCTATAGTTTGGGTAGGGCCCATAATGGCGGTTATCATATACCGACAGCGACTTTCTAAGGAAAGACGTTTTTTCAGGATAGCGATCGAACGTGATTTTTATGAAGGTCGGCATTTTCTGAAAACTGCAGTATTTGGTTTGTTGGCTGGTGGGGCTATTTCTTTATTGGCAGGAGCAATGTTACCGCTAGATGTGATAGGAATGATAGAAGTACTAGGTATCATAGCGGTACTTTTGTTACCAGTTGCTGATTTTAGTTTAGTTATTTTATGGCTTGCTAGCATACTGATATGTACTTTGAACTTATTAAATTTCACACGTTTCTCTCTAGGAGACATTGAATTTTCATTTGCAGGCAATACAGTCCCTGCTAATATTATGCTGTTATTGGGGATTTATTTCTTAGTTAGAAGCTTTTTATTGCATTATAAAAAAAGTACTTGGTTTACTCCAAGAGTTCAAAGTGGTAATCGAGGGAGAAGAGTGGCGTCTTATAACTGGAAAGAACTTAGTGTCGTTCCGTTAGTCATTCTTGTGCCGACAAATGTGTTTAATAGTCAATGGGACTTCTGGCCTGTATTTTCATTTAATGGTCATTCGTTTGGACTGTTTGTTTTCCCTTTGCTAGTTGCAGCTTCTCTAAAAGTCTTTAAAGAAGAGCCGCAGGTCGTTTTAGATAAATTCTATAAACAATCTATTATCCTGGGTAGTTGCAGCACTTTCATTGCGGTAGTGAGTGTATTTTATTCGGTAGCTGCTCTTGTTGGAGCGGTCGTGATCGGTTTTTTGGCTGTTTTTTACTATCTACAACGCAAACGTTTGGATGACAAGGGCAAACGTTGGTATGTTGAAACTAGTGATGGTGTTAGGGTGGTCGCTGTAATGCCGGATACTCCAGCTGCTAAAATGGGGATCCAAAAGGGTGATGTTATTTTAGATTGTAATTATGAGGAAGTAAAAAATGAACCGGAGTTATATGCTGCGCTGCAAAAAAATTCTGCTTATTGTCATTTGCGGGTCAGAACATTTGAGGGCGATCTAAAGATCACACAGAGTGCAATATATGCTGATGGACCGCATGAGATCGGGTTAGTATTGTTTCAATAAAAAGGAGAACTTATATTGAAAAAAATATTAGTTGTTGATGATGACCAAGCTATTTTGACATTGCTTGAATATAATTTAAATAAAGAGGGCTTTGAAGTTCACACTGCGACTGATGGACAGGAAGCACTAACAACTGCACTTGCTGCTAAATTTGACTTTATTTTGTTGGATATTATGCTGCCTAAACTTGATGGGATCGAAGTTACTAAAAAATTGCGTCAAGAAAAGGTTTCAACTCCGATCATCATGCTGACGGCTCGCGATGAGGAAACAGATAAAATCATTGGACTTGAACTTGGAGCGGATGATTATATCACTAAGCCTTTTTCTCCTAGAGAAGTTATTGCCAGGATAAAAGCAATCAGTCGAAGAGTCGGACCTCCAGAAGGTCAGAAGGATGAGGAGCCTAGTCAACTGTACCGTTTTCAAGACTTTTCGATCGATCTATCCAACTATACAGTCAGTGTTGGTGGTGAACAGATCTCTTTGACGCCTAAGGAATTTGAACTGCTAGCATATTTTGTTAAACGGCCGGATCGTGTATTAAGTCGAGAAAAACTTTTGAACGGAGTTTGGGGCTATGACTATGTCGGTCAAACAAGAATGGTCGATATGCATGTTAGTCATTTGCGAGAAAAAATCGAACATGATCCTAGTCATCCGGTAAACATTCAAACAGTACGGGGATTTGGTTATAAATTTGAAGGGAAATTAAATGAGGATCAGACAAGTTTTTGACCGGTTGTTAGTGGGGGCACTAGCATTATTGCTAACGTTGGTATTTTATGCAAATTTTGCAGGTAAGACGTTAAGGAGCTCAGCGGTTGATCTGCACTTTGTATGGCTCGTTTTGGCTGTTTTTATGGTCATCTTATTTGTTATATTATGTGAGTATTTTGAAAGACGACATTCAAAGAAATTGGTCGAACTTTTTATTAAAAAATTAGAAGAGGTTACTCACCAGCAAAAAACTGGTCATGTACTTGTGGACAAAAAAGACGATCTTTATGATTTAAGTCAAGCGATCAATCATGTACAAACTATGAGCCAGTCTGTATTTAAAGACTATAATAGGCAAAAAAGAGGTTATTTAGGCCTGTTGGAGTATGTACCTATTGGCGTAATGGTCATTGATCAGGAGCGTGAAATTTATCTTAGTAATCATTATTTAAATGATGTTTTGGAGCATGAGCTTGATTTGGTCCATGAATTATACTACTCCGCATTGGCTGAATTTGATATTGTGAAAATCATTGAGGAAACATTCCGCACTAAAAGTGATCAGCAAGCTGAAATCAAGGTTAGTTTGTCTGAACAAACAAAGATCTTGGATGTTAATGTGGTTTTTATTCCTGTCAGTGCTCATCATTTTTTTGTCATGCTGCTGGTCAATGATATTACTGAACGAAAGAATATCGAACGCATGCAAAAAGATTTTGTCAGTAATGTCAGTCATGAGTTAAAAACGCCGGTCACCTCGATTGCAGGTTTTAGTGAAACTTTGAAAAATGGAGCGCTTGAAGACCCTCAAGCAGCTAACAAATTTGTTGATATAATCTATAACCAGAGTTTAAGACTGACCGAGCTGATCGATGATATTTTGTCACTTTCAAGGATCGAAACCAATATGGAACTTGATTATAAAGAGGTCGGTGTTTCCAAAATTATTTCTGAGTGCGTTTCGGCCTATGATTCATTGCTGTCTGAACGGCAGATAGTTGTTTTAAATCGGGTACCGGAAGATCTAAAAGTACATTCAGATCCAAGAAAACTGAAATATATTTTGAGTAATCTGATTCAAAATGCCATTAAATATAATAAGCATGCGGGAAAAACAACAATATCTGCTAAAAAATTTGCAGAAACTTGGCAGTTTAAGGTTGCCGATACTGGGATCGGTATGACTAGCGAGCAGCAGAGCCGAATTTTTGAGAGATTTTATCGGGCAGAAACTTCGCGAAGCAAAGAAGTAGACGGGACTGGCTTGGGTTTGGCGATCGTAAAAGAATATGTCGATGTTTTATCCGGTCAAATAGAGGTTGACAGTCAATTAGATATTGGGACTGAGTTTACGGTAACCTTGCCTCTCTCCATAAAAAATAACTAATTATTTCTTAAATGTGAGCCGCATAGGAACACAAGGTTTGCGGTATTCATGATACGCATGTAAAATCTACTCTAGGTATATTTAAGAGCTTGACTATGATTGAATAGTCTTTTAGAGTTTTTGAAAAGTTAAAATGATTTTTTATAATTTTCTGGAGGAATGATTCTTGAAGAAAAAAATACGTCGTTCATCGTCAGATCGTTTCTTAGCTGGTGTCTGTGGGGGGATCGCTGAATATTTTGGTTTACCGTCAAAATACGTGCGGATCGGATATTTGATATTTACTCTCATCTGTTCTTTTATTCCGCGCTTAGCAATTTTGCCAGTAGGTATCTACTTGATCTTATATTTGGCAATACCGCAGGAAACAGTTGGAGGAACATGGTCTTCGTTTTTCCATGACTTTAATTCTGGTAACAAAATGAATAATGATCCACACACTACTAAGCGAAGCCAAAATGGTCGTAAGGTCTTACGTGATGCACATGAAAGGAAGAGCAATTGAATTTCGCTAAACGTGTTTTAGTCAATGCTTTGATTTTTGTTGCTCTAGCAGGACTACTTCCTAATCAGTTTAGGGTCGCTAATTTGTGGGTCGCCTTGTTAGCAGCGGTAGTTTTAAGTTTATTAAATGCCTTTGTGAAACCCATTTTAGTGATCCTATCGTTGCCGATCACGATGTTGACATTGGGTGTTTTTTATCTGTTTATCAACGCTTTTATCTTGGAGATGACGTCATATTTTGTCGGAAGTGCGGTTTTCAGCTTCTCGAGTTTTGGCAGTGCATTTCTGATTTCGTTGATCATAAGCTTAGTAAATTTGATCATCACCGATCGAATTTATCATTAAAAACTGTATAATGGTTATAGCAAAATTTGGTCTATAATTTTAGTAAGGAAAAGCGCGGGTCTTTTCCTTGCTTTTACATAATTGTTAATAGATGTCTTTAGGAGGTTTCGCTTTGAATAAAGTCAGTGTACAAGAATTGGTCGATGAATGTGACTTAGTGGTATATAGCGGAGGAGTTAATTTGGATTCTCGTTATATCATGACTAGTGATATTTCGCGTCCTGGATTAGAAATGACAGGCTACTTTGATTATTATCCAGCTGAACGAGTACAGTTGCTGGGCATGACTGAAATCTCTTATTCACATAAAATGAAGGAAGACGAACGTGCACGCATCATGGATAAGATGTGCGGTCAAAATACACCATGTTTCTTAGTTTCTCGCTTTTTGCCTGTGCCCCTTGAACTGGAAGAGGCTAGTAAAAGACACAATATTCCAATTTTAAGGTCGAAATTATCAACAACGCGTTTATCTTCACGGTTGACTGATTTTCTCCAAGCTAGGCTTTCAGAACGCCGCTCAGTTCACGGCGTGTTAATGGATATTTATGGCTTAGGAGTTTTGATAACGGGTGATTCAGGAGTTGGTAAGTCTGAGACGGCTTTGGAACTTATCAAACGTGGTCATCGTTTGATCGCTGATGACAGGGTAGAGATCTACCAACAAGATGAACGCACTTTAGTTGGTGAAGCACCTGAGATCCTCAATCACTTGCTTGAGATCCGTGGAGTTGGTATCATTGATGTCATGAATCTTTTTGGCGCGGGTTCAGTTCGGCAAAATACTAATATCTCAGTGATCGTTAACTTGGAAAACTGGTCTGCTGATAAGCAGTACGATCGTTTGGGTAGTGGGGAACAGGATCATGAATTATTTGGTGTTTCTTTGCCTAAGATCAACATTCCAGTTAAAGTCGGGCGGAATATGGCCATTATAGTTGAATCGGCTGCCATGAATTTCCGCGCTAAATCAATGGGCTATGATGCTACGAAGAAATTTGAGGATAATTTAAATCGTTTGATCAAAAAGAATTCTATTCAAAATTAATTTGGTTCAATAAAATTCAAATATTCACTTTAAGGCTAAATTATGACTGCAGAATAGTTTAGCCTTGATCTGTTATTAAGGAGATAAATAGTATATGGATCTTGTGTTGGGTGCTTTAAATCCGATCGCGCTTAAATTTGGACCCTTTGAGATCCGTTGGTATGGTGTGATCATTGCGTGTGGTGTCATCTTGGCTGCGACTCTTTCTGTGAAGGAAGGGCAAAAACGCGGTTTGAAGGACGATTATTTTTACGATTTTCTTTTGTGGGCTCTACCGTTTTCGCTGATCGGTGCACGCCTTTATTATGTGATTTTTGAGTGGCCATATTATGTAGCCAATCCGAGCGAGATATATCGAATATGGGATGGTGGGATAGCGATATATGGCTGCCTAATCGCCGCTGCGATCGTCTTGTTAGTTTATTGTCGCCATAAACAGATCTCCAGCTGGCTTTTTTTGGATGTGATCGCACCGAATGTGATCTTAGCTCAAGGGATAGGTCGCTGGGGAAACTTCATGAACCAAGAAGCACATGGACGAGTTACCAGTTTAGCCTTTTTGCAAAACTTGCATTTACCACAGTTCATTATCGATCAGATGAACATTAGTGGTACCTACTACCAGCCAACGTTTTTGTATGAATCGCTTTGGGATGTTTTAGGCTTCGTTGTTTTAATATTGTTAAGGCGAAGAACTCACTTATTTAAGCAAGGAGAAGTCTTCTTCTCTTATGTGATCTGGTATTCATTTGGTCGTTTTTTTGTTGAAGGCATGAGAACGGATAGTTTGATGCTTGGACCATTGCGTGTTTCGCAGTGGCTGTCATTAGTGTTGTTTGTTGGGGCAATTTTATGGTTATTGCACCGTAGGTACTGGCAACCGTATGCTCCATGGTACTTAGATGGGCAGCAGGCTTTTGCAGAGGAGAAAGACGAAGAGTTGGAAAAATAAAAGAGTTTTTCGTTGGACAACTTACAAAAAGTAAGTTAATATAGATGTAAGGTAAAAGAGAAGGAAGGAATGGCCAATGGCAAAAAATTATGACGTGATCGTTATCGGTGCCGGACCGGGTGGGATGACAGCAGCCTTGTATGCATCTCGGGCAAACTTATCTGTTTTGATGTTAGACCGTGGTATATATGGCGGTCAGATGAATAATACTGCAGAAGTCGAAAATTATCCAGGCTTTAAGTCAATTTTGGGTCCCGATTTAGCGGAAAAAATGTATCAAAGTTCTACTCAATTTGACGCGGAATATGGTTATGGTAGTGTTGAAAGTGTATCTGTTGCTGATGATGGTTTAAAGACTATTACAACAGATAGTGATGTTTATGAAACACATGCATTGATTATCGCTACAGGATCTGAATACAAGAAGCTGGGTGTTCCTGGTGAAGATGATTACAGTGGTCGTGGTGTTTCATATTGTGCAGTTTGTGATGGTGCATTCTTTAAGAACAAACCGGTCGCGGTCGTCGGCGGCGGTGATTCTGCCGTTGAAGAAGGTGGCTATCTTGCCCAAATGACGTCTGGCGTAAATATTATTCATCGCAGAGATCAATTACGTGCGCAGAAGATCTTACAAGATCGTGCTTTTGCTAATGATAAGATCGATTTCACTTGGGACACGATCGTTACTGAGATCTTGGGTGATGGTCAAAAAGTCACCGGAGTGCAGACTCATAACAAAAAGACTGGCGAGGATAGCACCGTGGCTGTCGATGGTGTCTTCATCTATGTCGGTAATCAACCGATGACTGCCCCATTTGCGGACCTTGGTATCACTGATGCCAAGGGTTGGATCCAAACTGATGAAAATATGAAGACAAGTGTTCCTGGTGTTTTTGCGGTAGGCGATGTTCGTCAAAAGAATCTTCGTCAGATCGCTAATTCTGTAGGTGATGGCGGGATCGCAGGACAAGAAGCCTTTAATTATTTACAGTCATTACAAGACAAAGTACTAGCTAAATAACAATTTGATAAAGCAGGGGGAGATGCTCTTGAGGGGGCATCTTTTTTCGTGTCGTTACTCCGACGTGTTAGCATCACGAGCAGAGAAAATGAATTTCTTCTAAACTTTGGAAAAGATTGCTCCAAGATTCACACAGTGTGCTACAGTATAATTGAATAGTTCTTTTTGTGACAATATTTTGTCACAAAGGCTTAGATTGCTAGTAGTCGGGTAAGAAAGCGCCTTGTTTTTTAGTGGTAATAAAGGTTATGAGTAGTTATACTTATACTTGAGGAATAAATTTTGTGAGGAGTGAAAAATATGAGCTGGGAAGATACTTATGAAGTTTGGAAAAATAATAGTGATTTAGAACCAAGCTTGGAAAAAGAATTAGACAGTTTATCAGGGGATAAGAATGTGTTAGAGGATGCCTTTTATGCTCCGCTTGAATTTGGTACTGCAGGAATGCGCGGTGTCTTAGGCGTAGGTATCAATCGTATGAATATTTACACTGTCCGGCAGGCGACTGAAGGACTTGCATCTTTCATGGATACTTTAGACGACGAGGTAAAACAACGTGGAGTTGCTATTAGTTATGATTCTAGACATCATTCACAAGAATTTGCTTACGAAGCAGCTAAGGTTTTGGGAGCGCATAATATCAAGTCCTTTGTGTTTGAAAGCTTACGGCCTACTCCAGAGTTATCCTTTACGGTCCGCTACCTGCATTCTTATGCGGGCATCATGATCACGGCCAGCCATAATCCTAAAGAATATAATGGCTATAAGATCTATGGTGAAGATGGAGCCCAAATGCCGCCGAAGGAATCAGATATGATCACTAAATATATCCGTCAGGCATCTGATCTTTTTGCAATTAAAGTAGCCGATACAGACCAGTTGAAATCTGCTGGAATGTTAAAAGTGATCGGTGACAACATCGATCAAGCTTATTTAGCAGAGATCAAAAACGTGACTATCGATCAGGAATTAGTCGCAAAAGAGGGCCAAACAATGAAACTGATCTTTAGTCCTTTACACGGAACTGGTGCAATGCTTGGGGAAAAAGCTCTGAAACAGGCAGGCTTCAAGAATTTCACTATGGTCCCAGAACAAGCGATCACTGATGGAGATTTTCCAACTGTTAAAAAACCAAATCCAGAGGATGCGGCCGCCTTTGATTTGTCGATCAAATTGGGCCAAGAACAAAATGCTGACCTATTGATCGCTGTTGACCCAGATGCTGATCGCTTAGGGGCAGCTGTTCGTCAACCGGATGGTGATTACCAGTTATTGACTGGAAATCAGATTGCTGCATTGATGTTGAATTACATCTTGGTTGCCCATGAAAAAGACGGCAGCTTGCCAGACAATGCCGCTGTTGTTAAGTCGATTGTTTCCAGTGAATTTGCAACGAAGATCGCTAAAAAACATCACGCTAAAATGATCAATGTGTTGACTGGGTTCAAATTTATCGCAGAACAGATCAAAGATTTTCAGGTAAATAATAACCATACATTTATGTTTGGCTTTGAAGAAAGTTATGGTTATTTGATCAAGCCTTTTGTCCGTGACAAGGATGCTATTCAGTCTTTGGTTATGTTAGCTGAGGTAGCAGCCTTTTATCGTGAACAAGGCAAGAATCTCTACGATGGTTTGCAAGACCTATTTAAAGAATATGGCTACTTTGCGGAAAAAACTATTTCACATACGTTCAACGGGATCGAAGGTGCCACTCAGATCGAAAATTTAATGGCTAAGTTTCGTAATGAATCACCAACTTCCTTTGCTGGGTATTCTGTCACTGCTATGGAAGATTTTGATAAGTCAGAAAAAACATTTGCTGATCAGACTATGGAAACGATCGACCTTCCAAAAGCTAACGTATTGAAGTACCTGTTGGAAGATGGAACTTGGATCGCTATCCGTCCTTCGGGTACAGAACCAAAAATTAAATTTTACATTGGTACTCAAGCTGATACAAATAAAAGGGCACAACAAAAACGAGACGCATTCGAACAAGCGATCGATCAATTTGTCAATGAATAAGTAGATAGTTAAAAAATGTGGTGGTTGACAACCTGAAGGAAAAATAATTTTAGAGGTGAAGTGACTGCTTCATCTCTATTTTTTTGAACATTAAAGATAATCAAAAAAATCGCGAAAACATGTTCGGTATGCTACAATATACATTGCTGGCTTCGGCCTGAAACGGATAATGATCGGGGGGATCTATGGTGATCGAAAGACAAGATGGGCGTGAATTTGAACTTGTTTCGAATTATCAGCCAACTGGTGATCAACCTCAAGCAATCGACGAATTGACCACTGGGATCGAAGATGGTGAAAAAGCTCAAATTTTGTTGGGTGCTACAGGGACAGGTAAAACTTTCACCATCTCGAATGTAATTAAAAATGTTAATAAGCCTACATTGGTATTAGCTCATAATAAAACGTTGGCTGGGCAATTATATGGAGAGTTTAAAGAGTTTTTCCCTAATAATGCTGTTGAATACTTTGTTAGTTACTATGATTATTATCAACCGGAGGCGTATGTGCCATCTAGTGATACCTATATCGAAAAAGATTCGAGTATCAACGATGAGATCGATAAATTGCGCCATTCAGCGACAAGTTCACTGTTAGAGCGAAATGATGTGATCGTTGTCGCTTCTGTTTCTTCTATTTTTGGGTTAGGTGATCCATCAGAATATAAGGCGCACACTATTTCTTTACGTGTTGGCCAAGAGATAGAACGTGACCGTTTATTGGGAGAACTAGTAGACATTCAATTTGAACGCAATGATATCGATTTTCAACGGGGGCGCTTCCGTGTACGTGGAGATGTGGTGGAGATCTTTCCTGCTTCTCACGACGAACGCGCCTTGAGAGTCGAGTTTTTTGGTGATGAGATCGATCGGATCCGTGAAGTTGATCCCTTGACTGGTGAAATATTAGGTGATCGTGACCATGTCGCGATTTTTCCGGCAACTCACTTTATGACAAACGAAGAACGGATGGAAGAAGCCGTCAATGGTATCGAGGAAGAGTTAAAAGATCGGACTAATGAGTTAAAAGCAGACAATAAGTTGTTGGAAGAGCAACGCTTGGAACAGCGGACGACTTATGACGTTGAAATGCTAAAAGAAATGGGCTATTGTTCAGGTATTGAAAATTATTCTCGCCATATGGATGGAAGAAAGCCTGGAGAGCCGCCGTTTACGTTACTTGATTTCTTCCCTAAAGATTTTTTGATAGTGGTTGATGAATCACACGTTACCATGCCTCAAGTACGCGGTATGTATAATGGGGATCGCTCAAGGAAACAGATGTTGGTTAATTATGGATTTAGATTGCCAAGCGCGCTTGACAATCGACCATTAAGATTGGCAGAATTTGAGAAACATGTCAATCAGATCGTATATATGTCTGCTACTCCTGGCCCGTACGAACGTGAGCAGACTGATCATGTCGTAGAACAGATCATCCGACCGACTGGGCTGCTTGATCCTGAAGTTGAAGTTAGAAAAACTGAGGGGCAAATGGAAGATTTGGTCAGTGAGATCAATAAACGAGTTGAAAAAAAAGAGCGTGTTTTTGTTACAACTTTGACTAAAAAAATGGCTGAGGACCTGACTGATTACTTCAAAGAATTAGGGATCAAGGTCAAGTACCTGCATTCAGATATTAAGACTTTAGAAAGAACGGAGATCATACGTGATTTGCGTTTAGGCAAGTTTGATGTTTTGGTAGGAATAAACTTGTTACGTGAAGGGATCGATGTACCTGAAGTTTCCTTGATCGCTATTTTAGATGCGGATAAAGAAGGTTTTTTGCGTAATGAAAGATCTCTAGTCCAAACGATCGGACGTGCTGCTAGAAATGAGCATGGTCATGTTATTTTGTATGCAGACGCGGTCACGGATTCAATGCAAAAAGCGATGGATGAAACGCAAAGACGGCGTGCGATCCAACAAGAATATAATAAAGAGCATGGTATTGTACCGCAAACGATCAAAAAAGATATTCGTGCTTCCATTTCCGGTGTTTTACCTGTTTCTGACAAAAAGAACGATTCTGAAGGTGTTGATTTCTCAAACATGAAGAAGTCAGAACAAAAAGAAATGATCGCAAGCTTAGAAGAGCAAATGAAACAAGCTTCAAAACGACTTGACTTTGAAGATGCGGCAACTTTACGTGATACGATTTTAGAGTTGAAAGCACAGATCAGTTAGCGGTCTATACTGCCTGTAGTTGAATTGACAAATGTTTGAAAGAGGGAAAGAAGTTGGCACAAGACAAAATTGTGATCCATGGTGCGCGTGCGCATAATCTGAAAAATATTGATGTTGCTATCCCTAAAAATAAGTTAGTGGTAATGACGGGGCTTTCCGGGTCGGGTAAAAGTTCATTAGCTTTTGATACTTTATACGCGGAGGGACAGCGCCGTTATGTTGAAAGTCTTTCGGCCTATGCTAGGCAATTTTTAGGGCAAATGGATAAACCGGATGTCGATTCGATCGATGGTTTGTCACCTGCAATTTCGATCGATCAAAAAACCACTTCCAAAAACCCGCGGTCGACGGTCGGTACTGTGACCGAGATCAATGATTATTTGCGTTTGCTGTGGGGACGCGTAGGAACACCGATCTGTCCTAATGATGGGCACAAGATCACCAGTCAAGCACCTGAGCAAATGGTGGATCGTGTTTTATCTTTACCTGAAAGAACTAAGCTCCAGATCTTGGCACCGGTCGTCCGGGCTAAAAAAGGACAACACAAAAAGATTTTTGAAAAAATAAAGCGTGAAGGTTTTGTCAGATTGATAGTTGACGGTGAGACTCATGATGTTGAAGAAACATTCGATTTGGATAAAAACATCAAACATTCGATCTCAGTCGTTGTTGATAGGATCGTTGTCAAGCCAAGTGTTAGGTCACGTCTTTTTGATTCTTTTGAATCAGCTTTACGTTTATCTGGCGGTTACGCCTACGCTGATGTGATCGATGGTGAGACTATTCAATTTTCGGAGAACTTCGCTTGTCCTTACTGTGGATTTACGATCGGCGAATTGGAACCGCGGTTGTTTTCTTTTAATGCTCCGTTTGGTGCATGTCCTGACTGTGATGGTTTAGGAGTTAAGCTTGAAGTAGATGTGGACTTGGTAGTTCCAGATAAAGATAAAACTTTAAGAGAAGGGGCATTAGCACCCTGGAATCCGATCAGTTCCCAGTACTACCCGACCTTGTTAACTGAAGCGTGTGAAACATTTGGGATCGACTTGGACACTCCGTTTAAAAAACTTTCAAAAAAGCAGCAAAACATTGTTTTATATGGTGCAGGGGATAAAACTTTCCACTTTGTATTTGAAAATGATTTTGGTGGTAAACGTGACCTAGATATGCAGTTCGAAGGTGTAGTCAATAATGTTTCACGTCGTTATCGGGAAACAAACAGCGATTTTACCCGTGATGTTATGAGAAAATATATGACGAGCCTGACTTGTCAAACCTGTCATGGCTATCGTTTAAACCGCAAGGCTTTGGCAGTCAAGATAAACGGAAAGCACATTGGAGAAGTCTCTGATTATGCGATCGGTGACTCATTAGGTTTTTTTGCTGGTTTAACATTTTCTGAGCAAGATCAACAGATCGCAAAGCCAATTTTAAAAGAGATCAAAGACAGGCTTTCGTTTTTACAGAATGTTGGTTTGGATTATTTAACATTGAGTCGCTCCGCCCGGACACTTTCTGGTGGTGAGGCTCAGCGGATCCGATTGGCGACCCAGATCGGTTCTAATCTTTCAGGAGTCATGTATATTTTAGACGAACCCTCGATCGGTCTGCATCAAAGAGATAATGATCGGTTGATAGCATCATTGAAGAAGATGCGTGACTTGGGAAACACCTTAATAGTGGTCGAACACGATGAAGATACCATGCGTGCCGCGGACTACATTGTAGATATCGGCCCTGGGGCAGGAGTCAATGGTGGTCAGGTCATGGCTAGTGGGACACCTAAGCAAGTTGAGCGTACTGCTAAATCAATTACCGGACAGTATTTGGCGGGCAAGCGTTATATCCCTGTTCCTAAAAAGAGACGTCCTGGCAATGGAAAGGCTGTTAGAGTCACCGGTGCCAGTGAAAATAATTTAAAAGATATTACAGTCGACTTTCCGTTAGGCAAGTTCATTACGGTTACTGGAGTGTCTGGTTCAGGAAAATCAACTTTGGTTAACATGATCTTAAAGCGTGCCTTAGCTCAGAAGTTAACGCATAATTCTGAAAAGCCAGGTAAATACAAAAAGATTTCTGGTTTTGATTCACTAGAAAAAGTGATCGATATCGACCAATCACCGATCGGTAGGACTCCGCGGAGTAATCCAGCTACTTATACTGGTGTTTTTGACGATGTGCGGTCTTTATTTGCTCAAACAAATGAAGCGAAAATGCGTGGTTATTCTAAGGGAAGGTTTAGTTTTAATGTTAAAGGTGGACGTTGTGAGGCATGTAAGGGGGATGGGATCATCAAAATCGCCATGAATTTCTTGCCAGATGTCTATGTTCCTTGCGAAGTTTGCCACGGTAGCCGCTTTAATTCAGAAACTTTAGAGATCGAATATAAAGGTAAAAATATTTCTCAGGTCTTGGACATGACTGTAGAAGAAGCACTAGACTTCTTCGATCCTATTCCAAAGATCAAGCGTAAGTTGCAAACTATTATGGATGTTGGTTTAGGGTATGTGAAATTAGGACAGCCTGCCACGACCTTATCTGGTGGGGAAGCCCAAAGAATGAAGTTGGCTTCTGAATTACACCGCAAGTCAAATGGCAAAACTTTTTATATTTTAGATGAACCGACAACAGGTTTGCATAATGAGGATGTCAAGAATTTATTAACCGTTTTACAACGGCTGGTCGATAACGGCAATACAGTTTTAGTGATCGAACACAATTTAGATGTTATCAAAACTTCCGACCATCTGATTGACCTGGGGCCAGAAGGCGGTGAAGGCGGCGGTCAAGTCGTCGTCACTGGTACTCCCGAAGAGATAGCTGATTGCTCGCAAAGTTATACGGGACAGTATTTGAAAGAAGCTTTAAAAAGATAACGGGGCAAAGAAAGACGGAAGCCAATGAGCATTATCGGACTTGGGACTTATAGTGTGGTTTTTGCACTGTGAGTCTCAAGTTGGATAAGCGGAGTTGTCTGGGTTTTGAAGCTCGACTAAAAACACAGGGCGGAGTGTGGCGTTTAGAAGGTGAGCACTAGCAGATTTCCCCGCCATATTGCGTTTTTGGCAATGTGGCGGGGAAATTAGCTAGGCGGAACCTTCTGCTACACGTAGCCTGACTATGAAAACAAGATGAAGTAAGATAGATGGAACTTCTTACTTGCTGTAACCCGACTAACAAGTAGATGACTTGCATTTTATAGTGAAACTGCTACAGTTAAGCTATACTTAATTTGAAGATTGGAGAGATCATTTTGGCAAAAGTTGAAAGTTTTACATTGGATCACACAGCCGTTAAAGCTCCCTATGTTCGTTTGATCGCTAGTGAAGAGGGCGCTAAAGGAGATAAAATCGCAAATTACGATCTACGTTTGGTTCAACCTAATGAAAATGCGATTCCTACCGCAGGCTTGCATACTATCGAGCATATGTTGGCTGGTTATTTGCGTGATTACATGGATGGTGTGATCGACTGCTCTCCGTTTGGTTGCCGGACAGGGTTCCACTTGATCACTTGGGGTGAACATGACACTGTTGAAGTAGCTAAGGCTTTAAAAAAATCATTAGAAGATATTACCAAAGCATCATGGGATGACGTTCAGGGAACTGATATCAAGAGCTGTGGTAATTATCGGGATCATTCTTTGTTCTCAGCTCAAGAGTGGGCTAAAAAGATTTTGTCCGAAGGCATTTCTTCAGAACCATATGAACGCAAAGTTGTTGAATAGATGAAACCTGACTCAGGAAATTTCCTGAGTCTTTTTTTATTGGATATTTATTCTTGAAGAATGGTTTTCTAATAAGACTAAAAAATATATAATTAAGAGAGATATTGAGTGATGTACATGGCTCACTTTATGGTCAACTTGTTCATTCATTCTGGTGAATATACAATATGAGTTTCCCTAATGTTAGAGGTGGAAAACATGCATGAAAAATACCGCAGCATTTTTGATATAGTGGGTCCAGTAATGGTTGGGCCATCAAGTTCACATACTGCTGGAGCTGCTCAGATCGGCAGGAAAGCCGGCCAGCTTTTAAGGACAAGTCCGGAGAAAATAAAAATTGATTATTATGAGTCTTTTGCCAAAACACATTTGGGCCATGGTACGGATCTTGCTATAGTTGGGGGAACCTTGGGAATGGGACCCGAAGACCCATCACTTGCCTGTTCATTAGAAATAATCAAGAAGCAAGGTATTCCTTTACAAATTAATGAATCACCAAAGCCAAGTCCAAGCGGGCACCCTAATACAGCCATGGTCACACTGTGGAGCGGTAAATACAAAGTTGCTCTTTGTGGCTGTTCTATTGGTGGCGGAAAGATCGAGATCAAACAGGTACAGATCAATGGACATAGCGTTGAATTACCTGGTCCGCTTCCGGTAGTTTTGTTGACTAGTACACCTGAAGCGTTCGTTAAGATCTTAGAGGAGTTTGCTCGATCTGAATCAGTCATAACGGCTCAAAACTTTTGTCCTTTGGATAGCGGTGAAAATTTATATGCTCTTAATTTAAAGAAAGTACCTGTCAAAGGTTGGGAAGATAATATTTTAAAATATTGTCGCAATTTGATTTGTTTATAAGGAGAAATAAGAATGTATCAAAGTATCGCTGAAATGGTTCAAACTGCTCACCAGCGACAGATCACGATCTCAGAGTTGATGCTCGAGCAGGAAAGTACATATTCTGGACAAACTGATGAGGAAATAATCACACAGATGAACAAACAATTAGTGGTCATGCATTCTGCAGCCACTAAAGGCTTAGCTACTGATAGATCGACTTCGAAGACTGGTTTGACAGGAGACCAGGCAGCAAAATTAGCGGCTTATCATCGTCAAGGTAAGTCTCTTTCAGGAGACATCGTAATGACAGCAATGGAAAATGCGGTAGCCACTAATGAAGTTAATGCTGCGATGGGGGTCATTTGTGCAGCGCCTACTGCGGGTTCTTCAGGAACTTTACCTGGTGTTTTACTTGCTTTAGAAAAAAAGTTGCATTTGCGAACGAGAGATGAAGTTAATTTTTTGTTGTGCGCTAGTGGTTTTGGATTGATCGTAGCTAATAATGCAACAATTGCAGGAGCCGCAGGAGGATGTCAGGCTGAAGTTGGCAGTGCATCTGCAATGGCTGCTGCCGCGGCCGTTGAAGTGAGCGGGGGAACACCTCAGCAATCAGCTGAGGCATTTGCTTTTTCATTAAGTAATTTGTTGGGGTTAGTATGTGATCCGGTCGCAGGTTTAGTGGAAGTACCTTGTGTAGATAGAAATGTTGTTGGTACAGTGAATGCTTTAGCTGCTGCAGATATGGCTCTGGCGGGTTTGACTAACAAGATCCCAGCTGATGAAGTGATAATGGCAATGAAAGATGTTGGAAAAAGGATGCCGCGTGAATTACGTGAAACTGGGCTTGGAGGTCTCGCCGCAACCCCTACCGGTAATAAGATCAAGTTCAACATTTTTGGCAAAGAGTCCTAGCTGGGCGAGGCAAACGTTTGACTGGAAAATCAGACATTACTAAGAGTTTAAGAAGTGGTTATGTCTAATGACACGCCCGGGCTGTTGTGGTATATTTATTGATGGCGTTTAAAATTGGAGGGTCGATAATGAGTGAACAACTTGAACTTGTAATTTTAACTGGGATGAGCGGGGCAGGTAAAACTGTCGCTATGCAAAGCTTTGAAGACTTAGGCTATTTTTGTATCGATAACATGCCACCGACATTGATCCCTAAATTTTATGAATTATTGCAAGATACCGGTAAGATTCAAAAAGTTGCTTTAGGGATCGATTTACGTTCACGGGCCTTTTATGATCAGATCATTGAGATCTTGCATAATGTTGAAGATCAAAGAGCAGTCAATGTGAAAATTGTTTTTCTTGATGCGTCTAACAGTGAACTAGTTTCTCGGTATAAAGAAACAAGAAGAGCGCATCCGTTGGCGCGTGAAGGCCGTTTATTAGATGGAATCATAAAAGAACGAGAACTGTTGGCGGAAATCAGGACACAAGCGCAGTTGGTCATCGACACAACTAACTTATCGCCACGTCAGTTGCGGGAAGAAATATTTCATACGTTTGAAAGTGGCAAAGACACTCCCTTTCATATTGAAGTTTTGTCATTCGGATTTAAGTATGGGCTGCCGATCGATGCAGATATCGTAATGGATGTTCGTTTCTTGCCTAATCCTTATTATGTTTCGGAGTTGAAAGACAAGACTGGTCTGGATAAACCCGTTGAAGATTATGTTATGAATTCAAGTGGAGCCCAAAGCTTTTATGAACAGTTTGCTCATTTGCTTGAATCGATCATCCCTGGTTATGTGAAAGAAGGAAAATCAAGTGTGGTTATTGCGATCGGCTGTACTGGCGGTCAGCACCGGTCAGTGGCTTTGACTAATTTGATCGGTCAAAGATTAAAGAAAAAATATCCGGTGCGTATCTCACACCGCGACATGAATAAGCGGAAGGAGACTGTTAACCGATCATGAGTAATTGCAATAGAAACAGTCAAAGTCCCAAAATAGTTGTGATCGGTGGAGGGACAGGCTTACCTGTGGTCTTACGCGGATTACGTAAAAGAAATGCTGATATTACCGCAGTTGTTACAGTAGCAGATGACGGAGGTTCTTCCGGTCAGATAAGGGACTACATCAATGTCGTGCCTCCTGGTGACATTAGAAACGTTCTAGTGTCTTTATCTGACATCCCTCAGATCTATAAAGATATTTTTCAGTATCGCTTTGATACTAAGGATCAGTTTTTCTCTGGTCATGCGATCGGGAATTTGATCATCGCGGCGCTATCTGAGATGAATGACAATGATATTTTTTCTGCGGTTCAAAAACTTTCAGAGATAATGAGGATCGATGGCAATGTCTATCCCGCAGCTAGTGTTCCTTTGGTGCTCAATGCGGAGTTTTATGATGGGACCCAGTTGTCCGGAGAAGCAGAGATCACAGCTGCTGAGAAACATGTCAAAAAAGTTTGGGTCACTAGCAATGATGGTACTAAACCTGAAGCTCGTTCGGAAGTGATCAATGCTATTATGCAGGCAGATCAGATCGTGTTAGGCCCAGGGAGCTTATTCACTAGTATTTTGCCCAATTTAATGATTGAAAATGTAGGGCGAGCTGTTTGCGACACTAAAGCAGAAGTTGTATACATCTGCAATATCATGACACAAAAAGGTGAGACCGAAAAGTTTACGGATGCTGATCATGTGAGAGTATTAAATCATCATTTGCATAAAAATTTTATTGACACTGTATTGGTAAACACGGAAAAAGTTCCCCAGAATTATCTGGATTATCAAAAGTATAATGAAATTTTAGATCAAGTTAGCTATGATTTTAACGGTTTGCGTGAACAAAATTGTCGTGTGATCTCTGATGATTTTTTGGAATTAAGAGATCGTGGCGTTTTTCATAATGAAAGAAAAGTCGTTGATGAATTGATACGACTAACAGGACGTCCAAATTCCTGGGCAGTCGACGGGTTTAATTGAGTTAAATAAAAGTAGAAGTTAGATGGTTCGCTTTTAATTTTGACGAAAGGAGGTTCCAAGGTATTGTCTTATGCCAGTGATGTAAAAAAAGAGTTGACCACCTTAGAAGTCAACCGTGATAAAAACGGGAAGGCTGAGTTGACTGCTTTGATCCGGATGAACGGTGCTTTAAGTTTGATCGATCACCAATTTGTATTGAGTATTCAAACAGAAAACCCTGCAACAGCTCGTAGGATATATTGGTTGTTAGAAAGATTTTATGGGATCAAAAGTGAATTGATAGTCAGACGTAAAATGAAATTAAAGAAAAATAACCTTTATATCGTTCGTCTGCGTTCTGGAAGCAGTGAAGTTTTACATGATTTGGATATTATTGATGGTTTGCAGATCAAGCAGACTGTGAATAAAGACTTCTTAACAACTGATGGGCCAGTTCGTTCTTATTTACGGGGAGCCTTTTTAGCAACAGGTTCGGTGAACAATCCTGAAAAGAGTCGTTACCACCTAGAAATTTATTCATTGTATGAGGAGCATAACGATTCTATTTGCGAAATGATGAACCATTATCATTTGAATGCACGCAAAACAGAGCGTCGAAGTGGCTACATCACCTATTTGAAGGAGGGTGAAAAGATTGCTGATTTCTTGTCCTTGATAGGCGCCACAAGTTCAATGTTGAAGTTTGAAGATATTCGTATCATGCGTGATATGCGTAACTCGGTCAATCGGATCGTGAACTGTGAGAATGCAAATTTAAACAAAGTTGCCGATGCAGCGACTAGGCAGATCGAAAATATTAAACTGATCGATGACATAGTTGGTTTAAATAAATTGCCGGTAAAATTACAACAGGTTGCCATTACACGGGTCGCCCATCCTGAAGTAAGTTTAAAAGAGTTGGGTGACTTGGTAGAAGGTGGCCCGATATCTAAGTCCGGTGTAAATCATCGTTTGCGCAAAATAAATGAGTATGCTGGTAAAATAAAAGACGGGACTTACGCTGATCAGAATGTTTGATGGTACAAAAAAGAGGTATGACTCAATGTGAGCTATACCTCTTTTTTGTATGAACTTATTCAGCTTTCTTTTTATTTGTCATAATGCCATCGATCAAACCATAGTCAACAGCCTCTTGAGCTGTCATAAAGTTATCCCGTTCGGTATCACGATTGATAGTTTCGATATCTTGACCAGTTCTTTCTGCTAAAATCTTGTTGATCAATTTACGTGTCTTCAAGATATGCTCAGCAGCGATCTGAATTTCAGTTGATTGACCTTGAGCACCGCCTAATGGCTGATGGATCAAGATCTCAGAATTTGGCAATGCAAAACGTTTGCCATCGGCGCCTGCAGTTGACAGCATCGATGCCATTGAAGCAGCCATCCCTAGCACGATAGTTTGAACATCGGAATTTACGAAGTTCATTGTATCATAGATAGCCAGCCCAGCTGAAACAGAACCACCAGGTGAATTGATGTACATGTAGATATCTTTTTCAGAATCTTGTGCATCTAAGAAAAGTAATTGCGCGATAACGGCATTAGCCATATCATCGGTAACTTCACCTGAAACCATAATGATCCTATCTTTTAAAAGACGTGAATAAATGTCATAAGCACGTTCCCCTTGTGGAGACTGTTCAATAACTGTGGGTACTAAATTCATAGTAATAAATACCTCCTGCTTCTTATATTGATTGCATGGAATTCTCTCCCATGACCTTGATTTACAGTTTACCTTATAGGTCAAAAAAGGTCAAACTTTAAGCATTATTTTTTTGACCGGTCTAATATGCTACAATGTAGAATAATGAAATAAAAGGCTTTTGTTAGTCTTTTTATTTGGTTACTGGTGTGTTTTGTGGCTCACATATGGCTCACTTTTTTTAAAAACACGTGATATTCAGTAAAAATGCAAAAAGAAAAAGCCTTTGAAATCAAGGCTTACAATGTTCAATGATATATTATGTATAGTATATATGCGCCAGCAGGGAGTCGAACCCTGATTACAAGAACCGGAATCTTGTGTGCGATCCATTACACTACCGGCGCGTACTTATATATATTAACTTAAATGGTGTTAAATTACAAGATGAATTTATGGAAAACAATTTAATAAATTTTAAAAGGAGAAGTTACCATGGCACTGCGACAAGATCTGGGTCAACAACAAAATCAAATTCAAAAATTGGCAATGACTCAAAAAATGCAGCAGTCGATCCGAATGCTTAAGTTTAGCGCAGACGAGCTGCAAAACTTTTTAAAGCAGCAAGAATTAGAAAACCCATTTATGATAGTGAATCCGAGAAAAGGCAACGTTAGTTCTAGTGTGATCAGCGCGTCTCAAGCGGCAAACAGTGAAACTGACTGGACAGAATATACTGCTTCCAGACAAGGGCAGTCTTTGTTTGATTACTTATTAGATCAAATACACCTGACAATGAGAAAAACTCCTCTGCGGGGTTGGGTCATCTTTCTGGTGGATCATTTAGATTCTAACGGTTATTTGGACTTAGACCTCGATCATCTTTTGCAAAGTGAACTGCTAGATAAGATCACATTGATCGATGCCTTGACGCTTTTGCAAAGTTTGGATCCTCCTGGTGTGGGAGCGAGAAATTTGCAGGAATGTTTGATACTGCAAACTAGAAATGACGATTTCGCCCCAGAGTTCACCGAAGAGATTTTACAAAATGACTTTCATGAATTTGTCGATCGCAAATGGAAAGAGTTGGCAAAAAAATATGAAATCAGCTTGGCGCAGGTCCAGGCAATTCTGGATTATGTCCAAACCCTCTCGCCGGCTCCAGGATCGGAATATAATCAAGATGAGATCGGTTATATTCAACCAGACTTAATTTTGAAAAAGATTAGTGCCACTGAGATGGACGTCAAAGCTACTAAGCAAACATTGCCTAAAGTTATTTTCAGAGATGGTTATTTTAATGAAATGATAAGCTCTGATGATCCGCAAGTGAAAAAATATGCAGAAAATAAGAAAAGGGAATTTGCGACAATTTACCGCGATGTTGAACAAAGAGGTTCGACCTTATTAAGGGTAGGGCGTGAGATAATAAAACGACAGAAGGAGTTTTTGCTTGACCCTACACAGCCTATGGTTCCCTTACTTTTGCGTGATGTAGCTAATTCCTTACAATTACATGAGTCAACGATCAGTCGGACCGTAAACGGTAAATATCTGCAAACGGATCATGGTGTTTATGAATTGAAGTACTTCTTTACACAGGCTGTAAATTATAGCACAGAGGGCGCTGTCTTGACCGCAAATGATGTGAAAGCCAGGATCAAAGCAGAAATAATGACTGAAAATAAGTTAAAACCACTGTCGGACCAAAAGATCAGTCGGCTGTTGTCGGATGAGGGACTGGAATTGTCCCGCAGGACGGTGGCAAAGTATCGTGAGCAATTAAATATTCCGAGCTCTTCAAAAAGAAAAAAATATTAGAAAAGAAGTAAAGTTCACAAATTTCATAAATGTATGACCTTTTTCACAATAATAATTCGCCTTTTCACAAACATCCCTACTATGCTTGTCGTAATTGAATGCAAAAGCAACAATTTCATGAAAAGTTTCCTAAGGTAGTTTCAAAAAGTTGCTTTTCAAAACTTGCAATAGCTTTATTTTGTTGTTATAATTCACTTGTAAATAAGGAAATGATTTAGCCGATTTTCAGGTTAACTTTCTTCTTTATTTAAATAGATTGTTGGACATTATCAGTCCCAAGGGAGAGACGACCGATGAACCGTGAGCTTGAGTGGATTCAAACTGTCGTTCCCGATATGATCGATGTCTTAAGTCGTAGGTTTTTGATCTTGAAGAATATTAAGACTGATAGGCCAGTAGGACGTAGAACTCTAGCTGCTCAACTTAGGTTAGGTGAAAGGGCTCTTCGTACCGATACAGACTTTCTGAAAGAGCATGGTTTGATTGATTCTAGTAAGTCAGGCATGACTTTAACAGAAAGTGGGTCGTTGGCCGTTCGTGGTCTTAGTGAGTTTATGGATCAGATGCTTAGCTTGCGAGCAACTGAAAAGAAGCTGACTGACTTGTTCGGTGGCATTCGTTGCTTGGTAGTACCTGGTGATAGTGATGAAGACAACACAGTAACGTGTTTGATGGGGCAGACTGTAAATGAAATTTTGCAGAGTTTATTACCGCAAGGAAACAATATCATTGCGGTAATGGGGGGCACCACAATGGCTGCTGTCGCTCAGTCACTTGATTCAGAGCTAACGGCTGGACGTGATCTGATGTTCGTTCCTGCCAGAGGTGGGATCGGAGAAAGAGTTGATGTTCAGGCTAACAATATTTGTGCTCAGATGGCTGAACGAACCAATGGCCAACATAGGGCACTCTATGTGCCTGAACATGTTAGCGAGAAAACTTATGAACCGTTATTACGTGAACCTGCTGTTAAGAGGGTCATTGAGATGATCAAGCAGAGTAATGCGGTGATCCATAGCGTCGGTGAAGCGATCCCGATGGCAAAGAGAAGATCGATGTCTCAGAGTGCCATTGATTCACTTACACGAAAAGGTGCTGTCGGTGAAGCATTCGGTTATTTCTTCAATGAAAAAGGAGAGGTGATCCAGAAACTTTCCCGAATTGGGTTGCAACTAGAGGATCTCGCTTCGATGAAGTGTGTTGTTGCCGTGGCTGGCGGAGCATCTAAAGGCCGCGCGATCGCAGCATACATGAAACTTGCTCCTAGGCAGACATATTTGATTACTGACCAGGGAGCTGCTAACATGATTTTAAAAGGGTAGTGTTTAGCCGCATTACTTTTTAAAATAATTTTTTTATTTCCTAAAGGAGGGAAATTTTAATATGACTACTAAAGTAGGTATTAATGGCTTTGGCCGTATCGGCCGTTTGGCTTTCCGTCGTATTGCTGCAACATCAAAGGACTTGGAAGTTGTTGCGATCAATGATTTAACTTCACCAGCAATGCTCGCTCATTTGTTGAAGTACGATACAGCTCATGGTCAATTTGACGCTGAAGTTTCTGCAACAGATAATGCACTTGTTGTTGATGGCAAGACTATCCCTGTATATGCTGAAGCAGATGCACACAACATTCCTTGGGTTAAGAATGACGGCGTAGAATTAGTGCTTGAATCAACAGGTTTCTATACTTCTACAGAAAAAGCAACTGCTCATTTGGATGCAGGCGCAAAACGTGTTCTTGTTTCAGCACCAGCTGGCGACATGAAGACGATCGTTTATGGCGTTAACGATGACACCATGACACCTGAAGATAAGATGGTTTCAGCTGCATCATGTACAACGAACTGCTTGGCACCTCTTGCAAAGGCTGTTAACGATGCATTTGGTATCAAAGCAGGTACGATGACAACTGTTCATGCTTACACAGCTACACAGTTATTACAAGATGGTCCTGACAAGAAGGGCAACGTTCGTAACGCACGTGCTGCTGCTGAAAATACAATTCCTCATTCAACTGGTGCCGCTAAAGCTCTTGGTTTGGTTGTTCCTGATTTGAATGGTAAATTGGATGGTCATGCACAGCGTGTTCCAGTTATTACAGGTTCATTGACAGAATTGGTAACAACTTTGGATAAAGAAGTTTCTGCTGACGAAGTTAACGAAGCTGTTAAGAAGGTTACTGACGGCAACGAATCATTTGGTTATAACAATGATAGCATCGTTTCTTCAGACGTTATCGGTACAACATTTGGTTCAATCTTTGACCCAACACAAACACAGGTTGTTGGTAGTGGTGAAGGACAAGTTGTTAAGACAGTTGCTTGGTATGACAACGAATCTGGCTTTACAGCTCAAATGATCCGTACACTTGAAAAATTTGCTAGCATGCTTTAATATTCGATTTTAAATCGAATATTACGCCTGTGTGGCGCTAATTAAGGCGGGGGGAGGCAAAACTCCTTCCGCTTTTTCTTTGAATAAGCAAGGGTTGTTAGAAGTTGGGTGTTATTTTGTAAAACTTAATTTTTAAACCTGGAAAAAATCAATGGAGGGTTTTCAATGGCTAAATTAACAGTTTCAGATCTTAAAGATCTTAAAGGGAAAAAAGTCTTGATCCGTGTTGACTTTAATGTTCCTTTGAAAGACGGCAAAATCGGTGATGATAATCGGATGGTCGCTGCACTTCCAACCATTAAATATGTTACTGAAAATGGTGGTAAGGCTATCTTGTTCTCACATCTCGGCCGTGTTAAAAAGGAAGAAGATAAGAAGGAATTAACATTGCGTCCAGTTGCTCAGCACTTGGCTGAATTGCTCGACAAACCTGTTACTTTCGTTCCCGTAACACGTGGACCTCAATTAGAAGAAGCAATCGACAAATTATCTGATGGCGATGTATTGTTAGTTGAAAATACTCGTTTTGAAGATCTTGACGGCAAAAAAGAATCAGGTAATGACCCTGAGCTCGGCAAATACTGGGCTTCATTAGGTGACGTTTATGTCAACGACGCCTTCGGTACTGCTCACCGTTCACATGCTTCAAACGTTGGTATTGCAAGTAATATGGATCAAGCTGCTGCTGGTTTCTTATTAAGCAAAGAAATCGAGTTCTTGGGCAATGCTGTGGATGATCCTAAGCATCCTTTCGTTGCTATCCTTGGTGGCGCAAAGGTTTCTGACAAGATCGGCGTTATTGATTATTTATTATCTAAAGCTGATAAAGTTATTATCGGCGGTGGAATGACATATACATTCTATGCTGCAAAAGGGATCAAAATCGGTAATTCGTTGGTTGAAGAAGACAAGGTCGACCTTGCAAAGCAAATTATCGACAAAGCTGGAGATAAGTTAGTTCTGCCAGTTGATAATGTTGTTGCTCCTGAATTCAAGAACGATGCTCCTAGTGAGGTTGTTGAAGGAGATATTCCTGAAGGAGAAATGGCTTTGGATATTGGTCCTAAATCGGTCGACTTGTTCAAGGATACATTGAAGGATGCTCAGACAGTTGTTTGGAATGGACCAATGGGTGTCTTTGAAATGAGCAACTTTGCTAAAGGTACTCTTGAAATAGGTAAATTCTTAGGTACTTTGACTGATGCATCAACTATTGTTGGTGGTGGCGATTCAACTGCTGCTGTCAAGGAACTTGGTGTGGGTGACAAACTTAGCCATATTTCTACTGGTGGCGGTGCTTCACTTGAATATCTTGAAGGGAAAGAATTACCTGGGATCGCTGCAGTTTCCGATAAATAGTTTAGGGAAATAAAAAATTTATTATAATTGCGAGTATCAGTTTTACCCGCAATTATTTTTTTGAAGGAGAGGTATATTTTATGCGTACACCAATTATTGCAGGTAACTGGAAATTAAACATGAATCCAGAACAAACTGCAGAATTTGTTAAAGCTGTTAAGGATCAATTACCAACTGACGGCAGTGTTGAAGCTGTGGTCGGTGCCCCAGCCGTTGACTTACCTGCATTGCTTGAAAATGCTAAGGGTTCAAGTCTCAAAGTAGCTGCGGAAAACAGTTACTTTGAAGATGAAGGTGCCTTTACCGGTGAAACTTCACCTAAAGTTTTGGCTGAAATGGGCGTTGATTATGTGATCATTGGTCACTCCGAACGCCGCAAATATTTCCATGAAACAGATGAAGATATCAACAAAAAAGCACATGCGATCTTCAGAAATGGTATCACACCGATCATTTGCTGTGGTGAAACTCTTGAAACTCGTGAAGCCGGCAAAGCACAAGAATGGGTAGAAGGGCAAGTTACTGCTGCTTTGAAGGATTTGACAGCTGACCAAGTTTCTTCACTTGTGATTGCGTATGAACCAATTTGGGCAATTGGGACTGGTAAGACAGCTACGTCTGATCAAGCGCAAGAAATTTGTGCGATAGTTCGCCAAACAGTTGCTAAATTGTATGATCAAACAGTTGCTGATAAGGTTCGCATTCAATATGGCGGATCAGTTAAGCCTGCAAATGTTAAGGAGTTAATGTCTAAAGACGACATCGATGGCGGTTTGGTCGGTGGAGCTTCCTTAGTTCCAGAATCATACTTGCAATTGGTAAACTTTAACAAATAATCAGTACTCTAGTACTCTCTTTAAAAGATCTGTACCTAAAAATCGTTGTTGGTTTAAGACCGACCGTTTTGTGGGTACGGTCTTTTTTATTACCATGATTGACATTAAAACGTGCTGATTGGTGGTATCTGGTTGTTTTATCGGGCATTTTATGCTAAATTAGAGTGGATATAGGTTATAACTAGATAGGTAAGGAGGAAACTTATTTGTACAATACATTATTGACCCTATTGCTGATCGTTTCAGTTTTGATCATTATTGCTGTTTTGATGCAACCAGCAAAAAATGATAATGCTGCGTCGGCATTGTCTGGTGGAGCAACAGACCTATTTAGTAAACAAAAGCCGCGTGGTTTTGAAGCTTTTATGCAGAAAGTTACAGTCGTTCTCGGGGCATTATTTTTTGCCCTAGCGCTGGCTTTAGTATATATTTCTTCACACTAACTTTGAAGTAAACCTCCTGCTCAATATAAAACAGGAGGGTTTTTGTTTGTTAAAAGTAAAAATTGTTATGATACGGGGATTTAAATGAATAAAGAAAAGATTATTGAAAAACTAACAGAGTTTTTTCAAGCTGAACCAACAAAAAGGTTTACGGTTGGTGAGATGGACAAAAAGCTTGATATGGAAGGTGCAGGACAATTTAAGTTTGTTGTTCAGGCACTGACACAGATGGAACATGATAAAAAAATAACATTAGATAATGATGGGAATTTTTCCTGGGCGCAAAATGCTGCTGAAGAAAATCTAACGGGGATTTTTCATGCCAATGACCGGGGTTACGGTTTTGTAACGGTCGATCCTGAACAGCCTGATTTTTTTATCAATCCAACTGCAACATTGTCGGCTTTAAATGGCGATGAAGTTAAGATCGAAAAAACCGGTGATGGAGATCCTGCGACTAATAAGGGCCCTGAAGGAAAAATTGTTGAGATTTTAAATCATTCCTTGTCTCAGGTCGTAGGTGAGTTTCAAGTAGATGAAGATGAAAACTTGCCATCAGGTATTATTGGGACAGTGCGCCTAAAGGATAAAAAACTATCAAACTTTAAGTTTCTGGTAGAAGATAGTGGACTGCATCCGGTTGCTGGTGAAGTTATTTTAGCTGATATTTCGGCTTACCCTAGTGCAGCCTTACCAGGTTTGCTAAAGGGTGTTGCCGTTAAGATCCTGGGAAATGTCAATGATCCCGGAATGGATATTTTACAAGTTGTTTATGAGCATGACATTCCACATGAATTTCCAGATGATGTGATGGCTCAGGCGCAAAGTATTCCAGACCATGTCACAGAAGAAGAAAAAGTGGGACGAGAAGACTTGACTGACCAAAACTTGGTCACGATCGATAGCATTGAGTCAAAAGATTTGGATGACGCGGTCAACGTTTGGAAGTTAGATAATGGTAATTTTCATTTAGGGGTTCATATCGCTGATGTTTCTCATTATGTTGTTCCTCAGACACCCTTAGATCGTGAAGCTTTTGAACGTGGGACATCTGTTTATTTAACGGATAGGGTGATCCCGATGTTACCGCCAAAACTTTCCAATGGTATTTGCTCGTTAAATCCACACGTTGAAAGATGTGCAATGTCTTGTGAGATGGAGATCGATCCTGAAGGTCAAGTTGTTAACCATCGGATCTTTCCGAGTGTTATCAAGTCCACTGAACGGATGACTTATGTTGCGATCAATAAGATCGTAGAATCGCGTGACGAGAAAACAATGGAACGCTATTCTGACTTGGTACCAATGTTTGAGGATATGGCTCAGTTGCATAAGATCTTATTGAAAATGCGTAAACGTCGTGGCGCAATTGAATTTGACGATACTGAAGCAAAAATTATCGTTGATGAACAAGGCCACCCGACAGACATCCAGTTACGTGAACGTGGGACAAGTGAAAGAATGGTCGAATCCTTTATGTTGGCAGCTAACGAGACTGTTGCTGCGCATTTTCATAAGTTAAAGGTCCCATTTGTCTACCGGATCCACGAGAGTCCAAAACCCGAAAAAATCGATACGTTTTTCGAGATGCTTGGTGGCTTAGGCATTGAAGTTACTGGTAAAAAGACAGAGATCAAGCCTAAAATGCTGCAGAATATTTTGAAAAAAGTAGCCGGAAAACCGGAAGAAGCCATGGTCTCGACAATGCTGCTTCGTTCAATGCAACAAGCTAAGTATTCACCACAACCGTTAGGACACTTTGGGATCGCCGCACAAGACTATACGCATTTCACTTCTCCGATCCGTCGTTACCCTGATTTGATGGTTCACCGGTTGATCCATTTTTATTTGGAAAACGGGATCGGTAACGAGGCTTCCGAAAAATATGCGGGTCAATTAGATGAGATCACTACCCATAGTTCTGATGCCGAAAGACGCGGTATTTCTGCGGAACGGGATACAGATGCGATGAAGAAGGCTGAATTCATGTCAGATCGAGTAGGCGAGACATTTGATGCTGTAGTTAGTTCAGTTACCAAATTTGGTATGTTTATAGCTTTGCCTAACACTGTTGAAGGTTTGATCCACATCAGTCAGATCAAAGACGATTATTATGAATATTTAGAAAAGCAGATGGCTTTGGTTGGACGACGGACTAAACAGACTTATCGAATCGGTCAGCCTGTTAAAGTTAAGTTGATCAATGTTAATGTCGAACAAAAAGAAGTCGATTTCACCTTGGCAGATCCAGGACGAGCACCAAAAACAGATTTGCTAGATGGAGTTGAATTGCCTGATCGCCGCCCGCAGCGAGACAACGATCATCGGAAGCGAAATAATAATTTCCATAAAAAAGGTACGAATAAGTACCAAGGTAAGAGACATCATGGAAATAACGGATCACGGAATAACAACAGTCATGGCCAACATTCCCATGGGTCGCGACAAAACTTTAAAGGAAATAAGCAACGTAATCGAAATAGATGATCAATGATGTTTGTCTTGACAATTATGAGCAGGAAAACTAGGATAATTGCTATGTTTGTACAAAACGGAGGATGATTTGAATGGCAAAACAAAAACAACATTCACGTCCCTTGGCTCAGAATCGTAAAGCCAGTCATGATTATTATATTTTGGATACCATTGAGGCAGGCATGTCGTTGACTGGGACTGAGATCAAATCGGTTCGTGCTGCTCGGATCAATCTAAAGGATGGTTTTGCTCAAGTCAGAAATGGTGAAGCATGGCTGCAAAATGTCCATATTTCACCTTATGATCAAGGAAATCAATTTAATCATGATCCATTGCGGAACCGGAAGCTTTTGTTGCATAAAAAAGAAATTAAACGTTTAGAACAGGAGACTTCCAAAAAAGGCGTGACTCTAGTCCCTCTGAAGGTATATATCAAGCATGGTGTTGCCAAAGTCTTGATCGGTATTGCCCAAGGTAAGCATGATTATGATAAACGTGAATCTATCAAGCGCCGAGATCAGGAACGTGAGTTCTCGCGGGCACTTAAGAATTATTAAGTTGCGGGATACGATTTTTGCTAAAGAAAAGGAAAAGCATCATTCATTTCACTACTGTAAAAGCAGTAGAAAATGGATGATGCTTTTTTAATCAAAAGTGGGCCGAGTATGAGTCTGCAGGTTGAAATTACGCTGTTTATTTTTAGCTTTTTTTGTAGTAGAAGCCCAATAGTCTAAAATTGCTGCAATACATAAACAAAGTGCTTCGTCTTTTTTATGACGAAACTCAAATTTGATAGAAGGTTGGCCATTTTTTTGGACGGTTCCCGTTTTCATGACCCACTCGTGACCGGAATAGATCTTGTAACGAAAGTTAGCTAAATTACCTATTAAAAACCAATTAACTCCCTTTACAAAAAGCATCTCAGTGCTAACACCATAATAGCGACGGAGTGAACCAACTTTCTTGCGTTTGGAATATAGGTCAAATTTTGGAAACACACCAAGGCTACTTTGTTTGATCTCGGCTAAGAGGTTACCCGCAACATCATAGACGGATATGGCATCGTGTACGAGTCCAAAACGGCCCGTGATAAAATATACGATATTGTCTGCTTCATCTTTGATCGTTGTGATCCCTTTTTTCGTAAAACCGATCCTTTGAGCGTATAATGCCCGCATTTCTGGTTCACTTCCTATCTAGTAAATAGTTCGTGATAGTTAAATCATAGTCCTAATTCCTCAAGTTGTTCTTCAATAGCTTTTCCTGCTCCATTGGCGGTATTTTTGTCAGTTAAGTGATTAGCAGCCATTTTAATTTCTTTAGTTGCGTTTTCCATGGCATAGCTGACACCAGTGATTTTGATCATCGAAAGGTCGTTATTATTATCTCCCATTGACATGACATTATCCATGGGGACATTTAACCGATCGGCATATGTTTGGAGTGCTAATCCTTTTTGAGCCTTGATATGGTTGATCTCAATATTTGCAGAACCTGAGGAGGTTACGACCAAGGAATCATATTTGGAGATCTCTTGCCTGACATTTTTGAGGCCCGCTTGGCGATCAGGACTGAAAGCAACTATTTTGAAAATTTGGATGTGTGGATCTTTTATTAGTTGATAATAGTCATCAACGTAATTGATGTCCATTAATTCCATTCTTGCAGAAGCTAAGCTAACTGCTAGTTTAAATGGTGTAGTTGCGTCAATACTAGATAGTAGTTCAGCAAAGTTTTCGATCCGTGCTGCTTTATCATCGGAACAGACACCTTTTGAAGTGATGACCTCAAAATATAAACCCGCTTTTTTAAGCAGAATGATAAGTTTTTGAGCAAGTTGGTCCGGAATTGAGGCTGAGCTTAGAGTTTTTCCAGCTTCGTCTAAGACCAATGCACCATTCATGGTGATCAGTGGACAGGAAACACCTGCCTGGTCGAGCAATGGTTTAACCTCTTTAAAAGCTCGTCCTGTTGAAACAATGAAATATATTCCCTTTTCTTGGGCATGTTTGATCGCTGCCACATTGTAATCGGGGATGACCATGTGATCATTGAGCATCGTTCCATCCATATCAGAAGCAATTAATTGTAGCATATCCGTATGACCTCACTTTTCTTTTTCTCCTATATATTCTAGCATGAATCGAGATGTTAGTCAGAAAGTTTTAATTTGCTGGAGTTAGCTAAAGTTTCGTTTAGCCAAATAAAAGAAGGATCGGCCAGATCAATTTAATGTTTTTTTATTCTTACTTAATTAAAGCGTTTCACTATGGTAGAATAAGAAAGAGGTGTTTTTATGAAAACGTTGATCAATAATGATTGGCAAGAAATATTAGGTCCAGAGTTTGAAAAAGCATACTACCTTGAATTACATAATTTTCTAAAAGAAGAATATCGAAATTATACGATTCACCCTGATATGTATCACATTTTTCAAGCATTTGAATGGACTTCTTTTTCAGATGTAAAAGTTGTGATCTTGGGTCAGGATCCCTACCATGGGTATCGCCAAGCACACGGTTGCAGTTTTTCAGTTTTACCTGGAGTCGCGATCCCGCCTTCGCTTAAAAATATTTATCAAGAATTGCAGAGTGATCTCGGAATTAAACCTGTTGACCATGGTTATTTGGAAAAATGGGCCAAGCAAGGTGTCTTGTTGCTGAATTCTGTCTTGACGGTCCGCGATGGTCAAGCATATTCCCATCGAGGCAAAGGATGGGAACGACTGACTGATGTTGCGATCGAAAAATTATCTGAGCGTGAAAAACCAGTAATTTTTATTTTATGGGGCAAGGCTGCGCAGGATAAAAGTAAACTGATCGATCAGAGTAAAAACGTGATCATTAAATCACCACATCCAAGTCCTTTATCAGCGCATCGTGGTTTTTTTGGTTCAAAGCCTTTCTCTAAAACTAATGCTGCGCTTGAGGCAATGGGGGAAAAACCAATTGACTGGCAATTACCTGAAACGGTTGAAAATGTTCCTTCATAAAAGAGCTTTGGCTTTTTGGTCAACCTTCCAGGATAAGAATGTATAACAACAGAGAGGAGTTTTATTATGGATCTATTTACAAGTTTAAAAGGGAAAATTAAAGGAAAAGATAAGGCGATCGTATTTCCTGAAGGAGAAGACGGCAGAGTCTTGGGTGCGGCACTACGTTTGGCACAAGAAGGTATCTTACGTCCGATCGTTTTGGGAAATGAAAGCAAAATTAAGGAATTGGCACATGATTTAGGTAAAGATGTGCTAGCCAATGTTACGCTGATCGACCCAGAAAAATACCCACAAAGTAATTTTGATGAAATGGTCGCTAAGTTTGTTGAGCGTCGAAATGGAAAAAACACTGAAGATCAAGCACGTGAATGGTTGAAAGACGTTAACTATTTTGGTACTATGCTGGTTTATATGAATAAAGCGGATGGTCTGGTATCTGGTGCAATGCATGCGACCAGTGACACTGTTCGTCCTGCCTTACAGATCATTAAGACTAAGCCGGGCTTGAAACGAACAAGCGGTGCGTTTATTATGACTCGTGATGATGGTGCGGAAACTTATGTTTTTGCCGATTGTGCGATCAACATTGACCCATCTGCAGAGGATCTAGCTGAGATCGCTGTTACTAGTGCGTCGACTGCGCGGTTGTTTGACATTGACCCTAAAGTTGCCATGCTGAGTTTTTCATCTAAAGGTTCGGCTAAAGGTGAACAAGTGGATAAAATGGTTCAGGCGACTGAATTAGCACATAAAAAAGCACCTTCCTTACCCCTTGATGGTGAATTGCAATTTGATGCTTCTTTCGTCCCAACAGTTGCTAAGCAAAAAGCACCAGGTTCTTCTGTAGCTGGACATGCTAATGTTTTTGTGTTCCCAGAACTGCAATCTGGTAATATTGGCTATAAGATCGCACAACGTTTTGGTGGGTTTGAAGCAATTGGTCCTATTTTGCAAGGCTTGAATGAACCTGTATCAGATTTGTCGCGTGGTTGCAATGAACAAGATGTATACAATGTTGCTGTCATGACAGCCGCTCAAGCTGTGATGGAATAATAAGCAACACAGGAAGAAGAATAAGATGGACTTTATTGCTCATAACGCAGATGATACACAAAAAATTGCTTTAAAAGTCGCACAGCAGTTGCAACCTGGAGATGTGATATTATTGCAAGGAGAGCTTGGTGCAGGTAAAACGACCTTTACCAAAGGACTTGCTTTAGGTTTAGGGATCCAGCGCAACATTAAGAGCCCAACTTTTACGTTGATCAGAGAGTATACCGAAGGATGTTTACCTTTATATCATATGGATGTGTATCGATTAGAAAACACAGGTGCTGCAGATCTTGGATTGGAAGAGTATTTCGACGGTAACGGAGTGTCAGTTGTTGAATGGCCGCAATTTGCAGCTGCCGATCTGCCGGCAGAGTATTTGACGATCATTTTTACCAAAAACAAAATCAACGACAATGAGCGGATTTTGACCTTTGAAGCGCATGGTTCAAGATATGATGAATTGTTAAGTGGTCTTAACGAAAATGAATAAATAAAAGCAGCAATTGAAAGTCGCGAGGTTCTTAGCACGTGGCGTTCAAATTGCTGCTTCTTTGTATTTAAGGATCAGTAAGATCTGACCAGTGGTTTTAAAACATCTGAGCCGAATTGTTGTGCTTCAGAAAGTAAGATCTGTGCACACGCTTGGCTATCAGCTAAGGCATTATGGTGATGCTCTAAAGAAATTGACAAGAAATCACAGACAGTGTTTAACTTGTAATTTGGTAGGTCATTTAAAAGTTGGCGGCTTGTTTTCAAAGTATCTAAGACCATAAAATTAGGAACGGGCAGTTGATAAAAAGTTAGTGTCTTTCTTAGAACGCTCACATCAAAGGAAGCGTTATGTGCAACTACCAATTTTTGCGGGCTGAAGAAAGATGAAATATGCGGCCAAAGTTGCGGAAAAGTCGGCGAATCTACCACATCTTGTGGAGTGATCCCGTGGACACGGATGTTATTAGGCGAAAATTCTGTTGCCGGTTTTATCAAAGAATACATTTCATCGATCACTTGATCATTGCGTACCACTGTAAGCGCAAGTGAACAAGCACTATAACGCTTGGGACTAGCTGTTTCAAAATCAAATGCTATAAAATCCATAAAAAACTCCTTAATCATAATACAGAGCGGGGACGAGCGGGTAGAAGCTCGCTAGACGAAACTTCTTGCTTGTTGTGACTCGACGATAAAAACAGAGCACAACATGGCGTCCAGAATATGTGCACTAACTTGCATACGATAATAATGTGTCCTTGAGCAGTATAGTGTGCAAGTTGGTTAGACACGGCCTTCTGTTATGTTTAGCTCGACTAGCATAATGAAAAAATAAAAATAATTATTTGGAACGCACATTTATTATATGCTGTAAAAAGAAAAACTTTTATAATGCACCTATTATAGCAGAAAAATGTTAAAATAAACGATAGTATAATCATTAAGTGAGGAAAAATAAATGTTTGCAACAAACAAAATAACAGAGAAGGAACCGCAAAACGTCGAAATTTTAAGGCAAGAGTCGTTATCACACTATACCAATACTTGTACTGGTGGTCCTGCCGATCTTTTGGCTTTCCCTGAAAAGCTGGAAGAATTACAATTTTTATGTCGTTGGGCAAAAAATCAAGGTATTCCGGTTACTATTTTAGGTAATGCTAGTAATTTGATAGTTAAAGATGGTGGTATTCGTGGTTTGGTGATCATCTTGACTAGTATGTCTAACATAACCGTTGATGGTGATCAGGTTATCGCGCAAGCAGGGGTGCCAATGATCAAAACAACACAAACAGCATGTAAGGCGGGATTAAGCGGACTTGAATTTGCCGCTGGTATACCGGGCAGTGTCGGTGGCGCAATTTTTATGAATGCAGGTGCATATGGCGGTGAGATCAAAGACGCGGTTAAAGAAGTTTTAATAGTTGATTATGATGGTAATGAAAAGAAGTATTCCAACGAAGAAATGGATTTTAGCTATCGTCATAGTCGGATCCAGGAAGAAAAGTCGATCGTGGTTCAAGCAACTTTTGCTTTGGAGGCAAAAGATAAAGACCAGATCCAAGAACAAATGTATCAGTTGAATTTTTTGCGCGCCTCTAAGCAGCCGTTGGAATATCCATCATGTGGGAGTGTTTTCAAACGTCCGCGAGGCTATTATACGGGCAAGTTGATCCATGATGCAGGTTTACAAGGGTATAGCGCTGGTGGAGCCCAGATCTCTACTAAACATGCAGGCTTCATCGTCAATAAGGGTGGAGCCACGGCTACAGACTATCTACAAGTCATTCATCATGTTCAAGCGGTGATCAAACAGGAATTTGGGGTCAATTTAGAAACTGAGGTCAGGATCTTAGGTGAAGAACAATAGTTGATATTTGTTTAAAAAAAACAGACAAAAAGGAGCTTTTCGGAGAAGAGCTCCTTTTTGTCTACACTTGGCTTTTATTATTTTCAATTTTTTTAGCGGGCTGTTCTTCTATTTTTGAGTTTGCCTTTAAATAGCAACGTAATGTGATCCAGACGACCATCTGGATGATGGTCATGAAAACGACAAAAATCAACATACGTGGGCTCCACATTTTTACTAATTCGTTAATGACCCAATCAGGGATGAAAAATAGATAGGCGGTGTGGAGACGCAAGAATCGGCCAACATAAACCCCTACGGAAGAAGCTAAGATAAAAATAACAACTAGAACGTTTCGTAACCACGTCACGTGTAATTTAGCTTTCAACATAATTTGATCTGCCACGTATTCTAAGCTCCATGTCCCTAAAATCGTACAGGATAATGCACTGACTATCAGATTAGTAAATGTTAACCACATGTGTAAATTAAATGCCATCAGTCCTGTCGTATGGTTATATGGATCTATACTTGATAAATGAAACAGATCGGTCAGTAAATAAGGGGCATTTGGGAAGAATAGCAACCACAGAATTATCAATATCAAAAAAATGATCGTCGGTTGTTTGTGGTCAATATGCATTGCTGCTTCTATGGTCAAATAGCCTAAAAATGTGTTCAAGAGAAGAAAACTAAAGTATCCTCCCTGACGAAAAACAGTTAGATAGATGTATATCATATAAGCTAAAAAAGAAAGCCTGATCAACCATTTAATTTTTCGTGACATAATGTGCACCTTATTTCCAAAGTTATTAAGATATAGAAATATCTTACCAGCTATTAGATGAAAAAGTTGGAAAATAAGAAGATATTTAGATGATTTTAAAAAATGACAGTTAAAATAAGGTATAACGCAAAGCAATCTAAACAGAAGAAGACAGGTATTTTTTAGAGAAAATTTGTTAGATTTGGTTTTATTCGATACTGGCCGTTGGCTGTGCTATAATAAAAAGGTAAATTTTTTCAAAGGAGGGAATTCTGAGTGTCCTTTGACTGGAGCAATTTAATTACATGGCGTAACTTAACCGATCTATTGGATATATTAGTTGTTTGGTATGTTTTGTACAAACTTTTGATGTTGATCCGCGGGACTAAGGCTGTTCAGTTGTTTAAGGGTGTCGTGATCATTATCTTGATTAAAGTTCTCAGTGCTTGGCTAGGACTGCATACTGTTTCATGGATCATGGATCAGATCATTAACTGGGGAGTTATTGGGGCGATCGTTGTTTTTCAGCCAGAGATCCGTCGCGGATTAGAACATCTGGGGCGCGGCTGGCTTTTTGCGCCGAATCGTGGACAAAATGAGAATGAGAAGAATTTAGTGGCAGCTTTAGACAAAGCCATCCAGTATATGTCCAAAAGAAGGATCGGGGCGTTGATCTCAATTCAAATGAATACAGGGTTGGAAGACTACATTGAAACGGGGATCGATTTAGATGCCGAAGTCACCGGTGAGCTATTGATCAATATTTTCATTCCTAACACACCTTTACATGATGGGGCTGTTATTATCAGAAACAATAAGGTCGCTGTTGCGGCGGCTTATCTGCCACTATCTGAAAGTAACTTGATCCCCAAAGAGTTAGGCACGAGGCATCGTGCTGCGGTCGGGATCAGTGAAGTTACGGATGCTTTAACTATTGTTGTATCGGAAGAAACTGGTGGAGTTACGATCACTAAGAATAGTGAATTGATCCGTGACTTGTCACGAGAAGATTATTTGAAATTTTTGAAGAATGAACTGATCCCTAAAGAAGATGAGAAAAAGAGTAACCCCATTGCTCAGTTCTTTGAAGGTTTGTTCAAGGGGGGAGCTAAACATTGAAAATAGCTCAAATTTTTACTTCTAAAATTGCGTATAGTTTGATTGCTTTATTGCTGACTGTCTTTTTGTTTGTATATGTTAATTCTGAGCATCTAAATGGCGATGACAATCAATCACAGGTCAGTACTTCATTAATGAAGAATACTAGAGCGACTGTCAAGAAAGAACCGAATTTAAGGTATAACAGTAACAAGTATTATGTATCGGGTGTTCCAGAAAATGTGAAGGTTTCTTTGATCGGTCCGAGTGGCTTGGTGAAGGCAGCTAAAAACACGGGAAACTTTCAGTTAGTTGCAGATTTAAGCGACCTAAAACCAGGAACACATATGGTCAAATTAAAAACTTCAGGTTTAAGTTCTGAGGTCAGTGCGCGGACTGACCCTGAAAAAATCAAGGTGAAGATCAGTAAAAAAGGCCAGGATTCTTTTCCTGTTCAAGTCCGCTATAATTCAAGCAAGATCGCTAAAGGCTATGCGGCGGGTGTAGCTAATTCAAATCGGCAGTCTGTAAAAGTCACTGGTGCTAGCAGCGACATTAAAAAAATCGAAAGCATCGTCGCAGATGTTAACCTAAGCGCTAACGTAAAAAGTTCAGTTTCACGTAACGTATTGTTGCGTGCGATCGATCGGAGCGGCAAGCAGCTTGATGTCACGATCTCTCCGCAAACTGCAAGGGTAAATGTTCCGATCTATTTAGCTTCTTCACACAAGAGCGTCCCAATTAGTTTAGTTTCCGGGGGGCAAGGCGCAGATGGGAAGGACTATGACTTTACAACTGATACCAAACATGTCACTTTAACTGGGACCAAAGATGCCTTAAAAAAGATCGACAGGCTCAAAGTCCCTGTGTCCATAGCTGGGGTAAGTTCTGATGAAGATCGTACCATATCTTTAGTTTCAAATCGTTCGGGGGTCACTGCAGTTTCTCCGGAGACGATCCAGGTGCATATTAATGTGAAAGATAATGAAGAAAAAGCAAGCGGCTCTAGCTCTTCATCGGCAGATACTACAAGCAGTAGTAGCACTAGCAGCACAAGCAGCAATGTTGGTGGCAGTAGCAATGGCAGCAGTACTAGCTATGAGCCAAACGCAGATTATGGTGAAAGTGAGTCCGAGCCTGAAGAGAGTTCTGATCAGCAAAATGACAGTTCTGCGCAAAAGCCAAGTGAAGAGAGCAGTTCATCGATGGATTCCATTTCTACAAGTAGTTCTGTGCAGTCTGCTGCTGGAGTCTAGTTTTTAAAAACAGATATTATTATAAGCATAAGGAGAAATTAAAGATGAAATATTTTGGAACAGATGGTGTTAGAGGTATAGCAAATGAGACATTAAGTCCTGAACTAGCATTTAAGCTGGGTCGTTGTGGTGGATATATTTTAACTAAGCACAAAAAGGATCCGGATAAGCCGGCCCGTGTATTAGTGGCACGAGACACACGGATCTCTGGTGAAATGTTGCAAGAGGCTTTGATCGCTGGCTTGCTTTCTGTTGGGATCGAAGTTTTCCCATTAGGTGTTATTACTACTCCTGGGGTGGCATATTTAGTTAGGTTGCAAGACGCTGATGCTGGTGTCATGATATCTGCTTCTCATAATCCGGTACCAGACAATGGGATCAAATTCTTCGGTGGAGATGGGTATAAACTCTCTGATGGTAAGGAAGAGGAAATCGAAGAGTTGTTAGTTAAAGAGACTGATGATCTTCCTCGCCCGTCTGCACAAGGTTTGGGAATGGTCAGTGAGTATCATGAAGGTGCCCTGAAATACATTCAATTTTTGGAACAAACGATCCCGGATGATTTAGAAGACATGCATGTCGCCATTGATGGAGCAAATGGTGCAACAAGTTCGATCGTTTCAAACTTATTTGCTGATTTGGGTGCTGACTTTGAAACAATGGCAACTAGCCCTGACGGTTTGAATATTAACGATAATGTTGGTTCAACGCATCCTGATGCCTTGAGTAAATTTGTAGTTGATCAAGGAGCCGAGGTCGGTGTGGCTTTTGATGGTGACGGAGACCGGTGTATTGCTGTCGATGAAAATGGTCAAATCGTTGATGGTGACAAGATCATGTATATTTGCGGTAAATACATGGATGAACGTGGACGTTTAAAAAAAGATACGATCGTCACAACTGTTATGAGTAATCTTGGTTTGTATAAGGCAATAGAAAAAAATGGTTTGGTTTCAGTAAAAACCAAAGTTGGAGACCGTTATGTTGTCGAAGAAATGCTCAAAAATGGGTATAATGTTGGTGGAGAACAGTCTGGTCACGTTGTTTTCTTAGATTTTAATACCACTGGAGATGGTATGTTAACGTCTTTACAATTACTAAATGTTATGAAACAGACTGGCAAAAAACTGTCTGAGTTAGCAGCCGAAGTGCAAACATATCCACAGGAATTAGTTAATGTCCGTGTGCAGGACAAAAAAGAAGCTTTAAGCAACCAAAAGATCAAAGACAAAATTGAAGAAGTCGAAACTAAGATGGGTGGAGAAGGTCGCATACTCGTTCGCCCAAGTGGTACAGAAGACTTGCTGCGTGTGATGGCTGAAGCAGCGACACCTGAATTAGTTCATGATTATGTCATGGAGATCGTTAATGTCGTTAAAGCTGAAGTTGGAGTAGAGGAATAAATTTTATATAAGAGAGCTCTGAACACAAAATGTTCAGAGCTCTCTTTAAGTTAACAGAAGCAAGAATAGTAATTTTGTTAAGATAATATATTGTTGTCCGCATCTAATTTATGAATTGAATGTACAAGAATATAATATAACGAAGCGAGCCATTAGCGATAGAGTAAATTGAAAGTATAGTTTAAAATGCGGAAACCAAGATAGAAAATACTGGTCAATAATAGATGGTAAAGACATACACCTAATAGGATCAGCAAAAGCGTCCACAAATGAAATATGGCAAATAAAGTGCTGATCCCTGCTAACAATGATGAGAAGTGTATCAGCTCAAGAACAAAGTGAACAAGAATGAATGCCAGTGCGAGTTTTTGGCTAATAACCAATTGTTTTTTGTTGATCATATGTATCCTCCTAGCACCTGTCAATTTGATACATTCATTATATTATGAGATAGTTGGAGAATTCAAAGAAAATGAGGGGATTTTTCCAATAAAAAAATTTAAAGCATGCAGTTTTTAGCGCATAAAAATATTTTTTTATTTTTATTGACAACGTTTTCATCATGGTCTATACTTTGATAGTAAGGTATTTAGTAATTTACCTTCTAATCAATTCTCTTTCTCTCTTATGCCGCCCCCGACAGATTTTCTGCCGGTGGTTTTTTTGACAGTATAGAGAAGCCCCGTATATAATTTAACGGAGGGAAAGGATGTCAATATATTGAGTAATGAAGTTTTAACGCTGATCGAAGAGATCACAAGAAATGATGGTTCTCGTTATTATGAAATTTCCAATATGGTTCAAAATGGGAGAGCTGAATTAGCGGTAACTAGAAATTTTATCAAGAGTGTTAGGATCGTGCAGTTAAACATCCCACGCTCTTCAAACGTTATTAAGTACGAAAAATATATCAACGATAATTTTACAATGCCAACTGAGCAAATGGATCACTTTGAAGAATGGACTAAGACTCCCGAAATGGAAGAAGTAGTCCAGGCTATTTTACATGAAAATCATATTGCATAAAGCTATGATAGAGAGTCATAAAATAAAAACAAATACGAAAATTGTGCTGTAACGAGGTATTTTATCTCAAGTTATGGCACAATTTTTATTTTGTCTTTTTTTAAAACATAATCTTTACACGTTCTTTACATAAAACAGGAATGGTCTTTACATAAGGTAGATAAAATAATCATGAAAGGAAAGAATAGCTATGAAAAAAATTTATTTACTTTGGGCTTTTGTAGCCATGTTCTTCGTTTTAACAGGTTGTTCTTCTGGAAAGTCAACTCAATCATCTCCTATGATCCAAGTAGTTGGTTCTAGTGCAATGCAACCCATTGTTGAAATGGGTGCACACGAATATCAGAAAGAAAACCTTGAACAAAAAATCACTGTACAAGGAGGAGGCTCAGGGACTGGACTTAGTCAAGTACAAAGTGGGGCTGTTGATATTGGGAACTCTGATATTTTCGCTGCACAACAAAAGGGGATCAATGAAAAGAAATTGAAAGATCATAAATTAGCCGTCATTGGTGTGGCCCCGATAGTTAATAAAGACGTCGGTGTTACAAATATAACTATGGCGCAGTTGCAGAAAATTTTTACGGGTCAATATACTAACTGGAAACAACTTGGCGGCAAAAATATGGAGATCGTGGTGATTGATCGAGCTAGTGGGAGTGGAACACGTGCAATTTTTGATGAAGGAGTCATCAAAGAAAGTAAAAAAATGAAAGCACAGGAACAAGATTCTAACGGGTCTGTGCAGCATATGGTAGCTGATACCCCAGGAGCAATCAGCTATGTATCGTTTCCTTATCTAAAAAATACATTTGTTGCTTTAAAGATAGATGGTGTGGCTCCGACAGCAAAAAATGTCACCACCAATAAATGGAAGCTGTGGGGATATGAACATATGTATACTAAAAAGGATCCTTCAAAACAAACGAGTGCTTTCATCAAATATTTAGTTACTTCTGATCGCATCCAAGAAAAATTACTTTCAAGGTTAGATTATATTTCGATCAGAGACATGACGGTAACTAAAAATCAAAACGGGCATGTTATGCCTAAGTAAAAAAGGGGGGCTGAATATGGATCCTATCAAAAAGAAGATTCAGAATCGATCAAAAGAAACTAGACAAGAGTTAACAGGAAAAATTTTAACTTATTCGGCGATGACGCTGATCGTAGCAGTGGTTTTATCGATCTTTGTTTTCGTTGCTTCAAAGGGGGTCGCAACTTTTAGCCAGAACCACGCTAGTTTAAAAGACTTTCTCTTTACGACTGATTGGTCGCCGACTGCAAAAGGAAGTGACGGTCGTCCTTTAGTCGGAGCTTTGCCAATGATAGTAGGCTCATTTGGAGTAACTTTCTTGGCCGTTTTATTTGCAACTCCGTTTGCAGTTGGTACTGCCTTATACATGACAGAAATTGCTAGCAAAAAAGGACGCAGCTTCTTGCAGATCGTCACAGAGCTGCTGGTCGGGATCCCATCGGTCGTTTACGGCTTTATTGGTTTAAATGTTGTGGTACCATTTGTCAGGAGCCATCTTGGTGGTTCAGGATACGGTATTTTGTCGGGCGCCTTTGTTTTGTTTGTGATGGTTTTACCGACAGTTACTTCTTTAACGGTCGATAGTCTTCGGGCAGTACCTGCGTACTATAAGTCTGCGTCTCTGGCTTTGGGGGCAACTGAGTGGCAAACTATTTATAAAGTAATTCTACGTGCTGCGTTGCCTGGTATCTTAACGGCTGTAATTTTTGGCATGGCGCGGGCGTTTGGTGAAGCCTTAGCTGTTCAAATGGTTATTGGTAATGCTACTTTAATGCCAAAGGGATTGTTGTCTGCCTCTTCAACTTTAACGAGTGTCTTGACGATGGGGATCGGCAACACGGTTATGGGTACCGTTGGAAACAATGCTTTGTGGTCATTAGCGTTAGTCTTGTTACTAATGTCGCTAGTTTTCAATTTGTTAGTCAAATGGATCGGTAGAAAGGGGCGCTTTTAATGGATCCTAAAACAATGAATAAGGTAGCTTTGACTACTATTAAAATTATTGCTGGCTTAGTTGTTTTGATCTTAGCGTTTCTGCTAGGTCGGATCTTGCTTCAAGGTGTCCCACATATTTCTTGGCACTTTTTGACTTCACCTTCGCAAGAATTTGTTTCAGGCGGGGGGATCTCTTATCAACTGTTTAATTCGTTTTATCTATTAGTTTTGACTCTTTTGATTTCTTTTCCGATCTCATTGGGTGCAGGCATCTTTTTATCAGAGTATGCTCCAAAAAACTGGTTGACTGAAGTTTTGAGAATGTCGATCGAAATATTGAGTTCGCTTCCTTCAGTTGTTGTTGGACTATTTGGTTTTCTGTTATTTGTGGTTCAATTTAAAATGGGCTTTTCGATCATTGCCGGGGCTATCGCCTTAACATTTTTCAATTTACCCTTGCTGACTAGTAATGTCGAGCAAGCACTTAACAGTGTCTCTGATCTGCAAAGAGAAGAGGGGATGGCTTTAGGCCTTTCCAAGTGGAAGACGGTTATTAAAGTGATCATTCCTGAAGCATTGCCAGGGATCGTAACAGGGATCGTTTTGGGTGCTGGTCGGGTCTTTGGTGAAGCTGCTGCTTTGATCTATACTGCTGGCCAAAGCGCATCTACGATCGACTTTACAAACTGGAATCCGTTTAACGCTGCTAGTCCGTTAAATTGGTCGCGTCCTGCAGAGACACTAGCAGTTCATATTTGGAAAATTAATTCCGAAGGTATTATGCCGGATGCCGCAGCAGTTTCGGCGGGTACCTCAGCCGTACTGATCATTGTAGTTTTGATTTTCAACTTGTCGGCGAGGTATCTGGGAAATAAAATATATCGTAGATATACGGCGAGTGAAAAATAAAGAAAGCGAAACAAGCCGGTTAAGCCTCGAGCATTATCGGAGACCGACTATAAAACGGAATGGTTCGGGCCAACTTGTCTTGTGTAGTTCAACTAAAACTAAGTAAATAAGTTGGCTAGGCTTTGATAAAGGTCAGGTTCGCTAAAAATGATTTAAGAAAGTGGAGGGTCAAAATGGACGTTGGAAAATATGATTTAAATGATACTGCTATCATGCAGTTTGACCCACAAGAAAAAGAAATGGCATTAACCACCAAAAATTTACAAGTTTATTATGGTGATAACCATGCGTTTTACGATGGTTCACTACAATTTGAAAGATATAAGATCACGGCCTTGATCGGTGCTTCAGGTTCTGGAAAATCGACATTTTTGCGTTCATTGAATCGGATGAATGATGGGATCGCTAGGGTCGATGGTAATATCTGGTATAGAAACTTGGATATTAATTCTTCAGCGATCAATGTCTATGAAATGAGAAAACATATTGGGATGGTTTTTCAGAGGCCTAATCCGTTTTCCAAATCTATCAGAGAAAATATCACCTTTGCAGTTAAAGAAAACGGGGTCAAGGGTAAGAAAAAGTTAGAAGAAATAGTTGAAAGCAGCTTAAAACGAGCAGCTTTATGGGATGAGGTCAAAGATCAGCTTGATTCTAGTGCATTAGCATTATCCGGCGGGCAGCAACAGCGTTTGTGTATTGCCCGAGCGATCGCAATGCAACCGGATATTTTATTAATGGATGAACCTGCTAGTGCGCTTGATCCGATCTCGACTTTAAAGGTTGAGGAAACGATGACGGAATTGAAGAAACATTATACGATCATCATCGTGACTCATAATATGCAACAGGCTTCCCGGGTTAGTGATTATACAGCTTTTTTCCATCTGGGACATATTATTGAGTATGATAAAACGAAAAATATCTTTACATTTCCGCAAAAAAGGGCAACTGACGATTATGTTTCTGGCAATTTTGGTTAATGATACGAGGGGGTAATGTGGTGAATGATTATATTGCCACACACAATGTTCACTTATATTACGGTGAAAATGAAGCGTTGAAAGGAATTGACTTGGTTTTTCCTGATAATGGGATCCATGCTTTGATCGGGCCATCAGGTTGTGGGAAGTCAACGTATTTACGATGTTTAAATAGGATGAATGATTTGATACCGAATGTTAAAATTACTGGTAATGTAGAAATTGGCGGTTCAAATATTTATAGTCCAAAAACTGACACAGTTGAATTAAGACGCCAAGTCGGTATGGTTTTTCAACAACCAAACCCATTCCCGTTTTCGATCTATGATAATGTTTCTTATGGGCTAAAGTTAAGTGGGAAAAAGGATAAAGAGTTGATCGATGAACGTGTTGAAACTGCTTTAAAACAAGCCGCGGTGTGGGATGAAGTCAAAGATGACTTAGGTAAAAGCGCTCTGTCCTTATCTGGTGGGCAACAGCAACGTGTTTGTATCGCAAGAGTTTTAGCGGTTCAGCCGTCAGTAATTTTGCTGGATGAACCCACAAGTGCGCTTGACCCGGTTTCTAGTAATTTGATCGAAGAAATGTTACTGACACTCCGGGAAGATTATACGTGTATTATGGTAACTCATAATTTGCAACAGGCGTCGCGTATTTCAGATACCACTTCTTTTTTTCTGACGGGTGATTTAATTGAAACTGGTCGTACCAAAGATATTTTTGTTGAGCCGAAAAAACAACAAACAGATGATTATCTGAGCGGTAGGTTCGGATAGGAGGAGTGAAATCAATGAGTAGACTACTTGATGAACAGATCAAAAATCTCAAGCTCAGTTTTATCACAATGGGCCTAAATGTTTCGACGGCCTTGAGCGATGCAGTAGATGCTTGGTCCGATCATGATGCTGTATTGGCACAAACTGTGATCGATGGAGATGAAAAAATCAATGAACAAGAGATACATTTAGAAGGAAAATCTGCCCAAATAATTGCTTTACAGCAACCCGTGGCCGGCGATCTGTGGAAGATCGTTGCTATCTTAAAAGCAAGTTCAGACTTAGAACGTCTCGCTGACCATGCGATCCACGTTGCGAAAAAAGCAGCAAGACAACAACTGGGGCCGAGTGATACTGAGTTAAACGAATTATTGATAAAGATGGCCGAAAATGACAAACAAATGTTAACTGAGATCTTACAGGCTTATTCTGATCTTGATGATGACACGGCTGTGAAAATTTCTGAAAAAGATCACTTAACTGACGGATATTTGCAGCAAGTTAATCAAATTATTATTCAGCGAATCAAAGACGAACCCAACTTTGCGATCGAGGCTATCGACTATATAAAATTAGGCAATCACTTTGAAAGGATCGGAGACTATGTCACAAACATTGCCGAATGGATAGTCTATACTAAGCGTGGGAGGATCACCGAGCTGGGGAGCAGCGATTATTAGCCTGGAAAAAAGATTGAACGTGTTTATTTTCGTGTTGTTTGCATAGAGTTATGTAAATAACGTGAAAAAAACCACAAAATGAGTTCGCTTTTTGCTAAAAATGTGGTAGAATTACTGTGTGCTCACGAAGAGTAATTTTAAACGTAAACTTTTATAGGAGGCTATTTTATGTCATTCGTTAATGGTAATAAAATCTTTGCAGACGCTCGTAAGGGACATTATGCTGTAGGTGCTTTTAACACTAACAACCTTGAATGGACACGCGCTATTTTGAAGGGTGCTCAGGAGAAAAATGTGCCAGTATTGATCCAATCATCAATGGGTGCTGCTAAGTACATGGGCGACTACGAATTAGTTAGAAATTTGGTTGAACAAGAAATGCGTGTTATGGGTATTACAGTTCCTGTTATCATGCACTTGGATCATGGTAACTATGAAGCAGCCAAGGAAGCTATTGCTGCTGGTTATACTTCAGTTATGTTTGACGGACATGACTTACCATTTGATGAAAACTACGCTAAGACTAAGGAAATCGTTGAATTAGCACACTCAAAGAACATCTCTGTTGAAGCAGAAGTTGGTTCGATCGGTGGCGAAGAAGATGGAATTATCGGCGAAGGCGAATTAGCTGATGTTGAAGAAGCCAAGAAAATCGCTGACTTAGGTGTTGATTATCTTGCTTGTGGTATTGGTAATATTCATGGTCAGTATCCCGCAAACTGGAAAGGCTTGAACTTCGATCGTTTGCAAGAATTAGCTGACATTATCAAGACACCACTTGTTTTGCATGGTGGTTCTGGTATTCCTCAAGAACAAGTTGTTAAAGCTATCAAGATGGGTGTTGCTAAACTTAACATCAACACTGAATGTCAATTGGCATTTGCTGCTGCAACACGTAAATACATCCAAGCAGGTAAAGATCAAGAAGGCAAGGGCTTTGACCCACGTAAACTTCTTGCTCCTGGGACAGATGCTATTACTGATACAGTTGAAGAAATTATTGACTGGATGGGTACACCATCGATCAAATAGTTTGTTGAATAAAATAAGGTTGAGACAAAATGTCGTAGCCTGACAAAGAGAGCGTCAAATTTTCAAGTTTTTGGAAATTTGACGCTCTCTTTGTTAACCAGTGATAATTTATACTTTGCTGCTCAAAAGTGAAAGCGATCTTTCAGAAAGTATAAACTAAGAGGAAATTTCAAAAGCGTGTATTTAAGGTGCTCGCTTTCTCACTCAAAAAGGAGTAAGGGATGTTCACGAAATACTGTCGCACAATCATGTTTTTCCTTGTAATTTTGACGATCAATGGTCTGTTTCTTTTCTGCTGCTTTTGACAAATGGATCCAAGAAAACTGTTTTCTAAAGTCTACAGATACTTATTATTTTTTTGTTCCTTCGTCGCTCAGCGGGGTTTGTTTTAATATTTCTCTTTGTCCAAGCATTTGGTAAATCGAAGCTCTGATCGTATACTCTTCAATTTTTTTGAGCAACGGTTCAGTATTGGCAACTTTTGTTACGTCAGGAATATCTTGACCATCGAGCAAACGTAGATCGTAGTTAAAAAGATCAGCAAAGGTATCGTAGGCACTTTGGGCATCTTCATTATCGAAAATCTTGCGGATCACTTGTTTAACTACGTCTAAAGAATAAATGGATTTAAAAAGAGAAACCATGATCAGTTCGGCAAGATGCTGTCTTTGGTATTTCTTTTTAACCGGTCGAGTGATCAAACCTTTTTTGACATAACTGTTGACCATTGAGGGTGTAACTTGATTGGCAGATAATTCTGTTAAATAGCGGTTACTTAGGCTGACTAGTTGATCCATGTATAAATCAATGTCAGGAAAATTATCCCACAGTGGTAATTCCAGCTTTTTTGTAGTTTTCATTTTTAAGCACCTCAAATTTGGGTTTTAACCGATGGATCTTAGTTTCTTTTATTTATTTTAACATTTATTAACTAGATTTAAAGTCTAGATTTCATTGAAAAAGAATACTGATATGCTATACTATTAAATGATAAAGGAGCTGACCAAGATGGATAAAAGAAGTCAGGTAATTAATGAGATTTGGAGTGCGGTCACGCATGGTGTGGGCATCTTGTTGAGTGTTATTGCTTTAGTGGCCTTGATCATTAAAGGAGTATCTGAAGAAAACACATTAAATTTTTTTGCTTACTTGATCTATTGTGTTTCCTTGCTGACTCTTTACTTGTTTTCAACTTTGTTTCATTGTTTTTATTTCACCAAAGCGAGTCGTGTCTTTCAAATATTTGATCATTGTGGTATTTACTTTCTGATCGCTGGTACATATACTCCATATTGTTTATTAGTGATCAATGGAAAATTTGGCCTGTTAATTTTGTCTGTGATCTGGGGTGCTGCGATATTTGGAACTTTGTATCATGTTTTAGCCAAAAATCGTCGGCAAAATGTTGAGACATTGGTGTATGTTTTAATGGGTTGGACCTGTCTTTTAGGACTTAAGCAACTTTTAGTCGGCTTGGGTGATATCGGAATGGGATTACTTTTTTGCGGAGGATTGGCATTTACATTCGGTGCGTTGCTTTATAGTATTAAGGGGTTAAAATACACACATATTTATTGGCATTTAACAGTTATGTTAGGTACCTTTTTGATGTTCTTATCGATTTATTTCTATATTTAAATAAATGATTTATTTGTACAGCACCAATGAAAACGCTTGCTAAAAATCTTCATTCATGTTATTCTATATGCGTAGTCAGATATATAGTCCGTGGAAGGAGAGTGAAAGTGATGCCAACAGTTCAACTAACCTCATCACAAAACAGGGCAATTGAAAATTTTGTTGATGATTTTGAAGTCGTTAATGCTCTTGCAGACCGAAATAGACAGAAGATCATTGTTTTACTATGTGACCACTTAACTGAAGGATTGACTGTAACTGATATGACAGAAAAAATGTCTATCACACAGCCTGCGGTTTCTCATCATTTGAAGATCCTACGTGAGGCAGGTTTAGTGGCGTTTCGTAAAAATGGTTTACAAAGCTTATATTATTTGACCCTTTCTGAACCGTTAATTCACTTAGAAGGTGTGATCCATGATCTGCGGGTCGAAGTGGGGGATAATAAGTGATGATAACTAGTTAGGACCATTCGTTTTATGTAAAAAATAAAATGAATGGTTTTTTTCTTTTCTTTATTTTTTAGATAGTTTAAAATTAATAAATCGACCCTGCAAATTAAGGAGATGACTATTATTTCGACTAAGTATTATGCGGTCAAAAAGGGAAGAAAAACAGGGGTATTTAATTCCTGGCGTGAATGCGAACAGCAGGTCTCAGGTTTTTCAGGTGCCAAATACAAAAGTTTTAAAACGTTGGCAGATGCCAAAATCTGGCTGAGCGAGGGCGAGACCAGTAATTTTGTTCCGGCAAAAAAAAACACAGCAAAAAATGAATCATCTTCGTTAAAATCAGCTCCCATCAAACTTTGGACAGATGGCGGCTCTAGAAATCATGGTAATAAAAAAGGACAGCACGTTATGAAAAATGATCCAGCTGCCTGGGCTTTTTGCGTCATCAAGGACGGTAAAAAGTATACAGCTAGTGATGGAGAGTATGGTAGTACTAATAACCGGATGGAAGTTATGGCTTTAGTCAAAGCTTTGAAATTTTTGGGACGTCAGGGTTGGCAAAATGAGCAGATCGTTGCTACACTTGATTCGAAGTATGTATTGGACGCAATAACTAAAAAGTGGATCAGTGGGTGGCAAAGACGAGGCTGGCGCACCTCTGCTGAAACTCCAGTGGCCAACAAAGAATTATGGCAAGAAGTAAGTACATTACTTCCTTATTTTTCTCATTTAGATTTTCAGTGGACAAAGGGACACGCTAAGAATGCCGGCAATATTTTAGTTGACCAGCTTTTGAATAATACAATGGATACGATGTAATATGAGAGGAGGGTCTTAGTGGGAACATTAATTTTAGTAGCACATCCAGAAGAACAAGATTCTGGGACACAAGCCTTTTTGACACAGGCTCTACGTTTTGCGAGTCAAGAAATCACACGGCGCGTGTTGCCGGAAGGTCAGTTTTCGCCACAAAAGGAAATGAAAGATGTTTTGAGTGCAAACCGGATCATTTTTCAGTTTCCTCTTTATTGGTATAGTGCACCGGCAATCTTGCACCAGTGGTTAGCAGATTGTTTGATCACACCATACAAAGAAAAATTAAAGGGAAAAGAACTAGGATTGGTGGTATCAACTGGAAGGCCTGAAAGCGAGTTTGGTTTAGGCAAAAAACAAGGGTACTCTTTGAGCGAACTTTTGCGGCCGTTTGTGGCTGTAGCTGATACGTTAGGAATGCAGATGCTCCCATATTTTTTAATTGCCCAATTTGAATATATGACGGACCAACAACGCCAAAAATTATTGATCGATTACATTCAGTACTTGGAATTGTCCCGTGATAGTTCATTTTCGGAACGTGAACATTGGTTTGTCCAAAGATTGGCGGATATGACAGAAAATGCGACTGATACTAAATCACAGCAAACTTTAGCTGCCCTTGATCAGCAGATAACTGATCGCAGCGATCGTCTAGCTGAATTAAAAGATGAGATCGCTATGATCAAAAATATTGAGGAGGGAGATTTATGACACAGGATAGTCAATGGCTACTTGAACGTTGCGATGAGCTGATCTCGAATTCTGTGAGGTATGAGGAACGTGCTTTTTTTCAACGACTAAAAGCAATGATCAGTGAGCAGGATACCCGATTGGCCCAAGCAGAGGGAGAATTAGACGGACGGATCTGGAATCCGGGAAAATGGTGAGCTCAATTCAGTAGATTGGATTTTGTCGATTTTTCTTTTCAAACATGAAATTTTACGCCTGCGTTCCATTATGCTATACTGTATACGTATTTGGGGATGTTATGGATTCGACAGGTATAGGTCGAGCTTAGATTGCGTTTGGTAGGTTGCGGCTACCATAAAACGCTCAGTTAAAATATAACTGCAAAAAATAACAATAACTCTTACGCTTTAGCTGCCTAGTCAGCTTTAACGTAGATCCGGCCGGTATCGCCTATGTACCGATATCCGGGTCTTATAATCAGTAGGCTACGTCTTATGTTTCCACCTGTAATGTAAGAAAGAGATCATCAGGCTGGCCGTTAGTGCTTTGCCCTGACATGCGGCGTGACTAACAGCGAGAATCAAATAGCATGAATATGAACGTAGATATCTAAGCGGCGATATGCTTGGACGCGGGTTCGACCCCCGCCATCTCCATAATTGTGAGTTTCGAATTATTCGGAGCTCATTTTTTTTACAAAAAATTGGTCCAAATGTTGATATTTTTCTAATTTGACCAAGCTAAATTGACGGTCGACTTGAAAATAGTATAGACTGTTAAAGTACATAGAGACTTTGAAAGGATTTCGATCTGATTTGAACTTAAAAAAAATTCGTGAGTTTATCAATACTAGGATAGGTTTTTTGAGCCTACTAGTTGTTTTGTTTTGGATAAAAACTGTCCTTGTTTATTTGATCGACTTTCATCTGGGGGTCAAAGGATTTTATCAGTACCTTGTGATGCTGGTCAACCCTTTTGCGACTACTCTTTTATTATTTAGTATCGGCTTGTATGTGAAGCGTACTTTGCCTTCATATATCACGATGTTTTTGATCTATATTGCAAATACCGCCTTACTATTATTTAGTGTAATATATTACCGTGAATTTACTGATTTTATGACGATCAACGTCATTTTCGGTTATTCAGCCGTGTCCCAAGGGTTAAGTGGGAGTTCATTTGCACTTCTAAAACCACAAGATATCATCATTATTGGTGATGTAGTCTTGGTTTTACTTAGTTTATTGACTAGATTTATTAAATTGGATCAACGATCTATAAAAAAGAAATCTGCAGCTGCAGTCAGCTCTTTTGCTGTTTTCGCATTGATGTTCAATATAGTTTTGGGTGAGATAGATCGTCCGCAATTGTTGACAAGGACGTTTGACAGGAATTACCTTGTTAAGTACTTGGGGATCGATACTTTTACTGTCTACGACGGTTTGAAGACTGCAAAGAACAATCAAGCCCGTAATCGTGCAGATGGTGCTGATTTGAACAAGATCTTGCAGTATACTTCAAATCATTATGCTAAACCTGATCCGAAAATGTTTGGTGCTGGGAAAGGCAAAAATATCATCGTTGTGCATTTAGAGAGTTTTCAACAGTTTTTGATCAATTATAAATTGGACGGTAAAGAAGTTACTCCATTTTTAAATAGTTTATATAGAAGCAAGGATATGTATAGCTTTGAAAATTTCTTTCATCAGGTCGGTCAAGGAAAGACTTCCGACGCCGAAAATATGTTGGAAACTGGTACGTTTGGTCTGCCGCAAGGCTCACTATTTTCCGCTTTAGGGACCGATAATACTTTTGAAGGCGCACCTGCTATCTTAAATCAGGAAGGTGGTTATTCATCAGCCGTTTTCCATGGTAACAATGGCTCATTTTGGAATCGGAATAGTGTTTACCCTAATTTAGGTTATCAGAATTTCTTCGACGCCAGTTATTATAATCAAAATTCTAACAATTTAAGTGAATATGGCCTAAAGGATAAACTATTGTTCCATGATTCGGTCAAGTATCTTGAACGGATGCAACAACCGTTTTATGCTAAGTTTATTACAGTCTCTAACCACTTCCCTTATAATTTGGACAAGGACAATACTGATTTTCCTAAGGCAGATACTTCTGATAATTCAATAAATAATTACTTTGTGACTGCTCATTATTTAGATCAAGCTGTACAAGAGTTTTTCAATTATTTGAAGAAATCTGGTCTATACGATAATTCTGTGATCGTATTGTATGGCGATCACTATGGCATTTCTGATACGAGAAACGTTAAATTAGCTAAATTGTTAGGCAAATCTTCCGCAACTTGGAGCGACTATGATAATGCTTCGCTTCAACGTGTGCCTTTCATGGTCCATGTCCCTGGCAAACATGATGGCGGTGTGCAAAAACAGTACGGCGGAGAAATCGATGTCTTACCAACTTTATTACACTTAGTTGGGATAGATTCGAAGAAATATCTGCAGTTCGGAACAGATCTGTTTTCACCTGATCACGACCAAACTGTTGCCTTTAGGAATGACAATTTTGTAACACCAAATTATACGGTGGTCGGCAATACGATCTATGAAAATAGTTCGGGAGACGTTGTTACGCATCCTTCTGCGGCTGTGAAAAAAGAATTAAAAGAAAAATCCAGTCAAGTTACCCACGAATTGAGTTTGTCGGATTCGCTAAATAACAAAAATTTGCTGCGATTTTATGTACCAAATGGTTTTACACCTGTGAATCCAAAAGAATATGATTATAAAAATGATTTTGACAAATTGATTCAAACTGAGAAGAAGTTACAACAACGTTCAACTAGTTTGTGGTCAAAAAATCATGACCAGTCGACTATCGGTGATTATGACTCTGACGCACCAGAATTGAAGCGAACTGATGATGATGCGGCTAATGTTTCAAGTGCAAAGAAGAGGATCGAAAAAAATAAGGATAAAGATCTTGAAAAAGCTAAGGGTTCAAGTCAAGTAAAATCGTCCGCAAGTGAGATTGATGCTTCGGAATGATGCTCTTGTTATCTTTAAGTGATTTCAATGACAAATCTTAATTTATCGTTTTTTCACTTTAAATTATGTGAAAGTGTTGTATAATGAAAAAGTAAACAATATCAAAAGTTAGGAGATTTCATAATGGCTCATATTACATTTGACAGCTCTAATTTAGACAAGTTTGTTCATGAAAACGAATTGGAAGAAATGCAAGCACTAGTTACCGCCGCTGATCAAACATTACGTGAAGGTACAGGTGCAGGTAATGATTTCCGAGGTTTCTTAGACCTGCCTAAAGATTTTGACAAAGAGGAATTTGAACGTATCAAAAAGGCAGCTCGGAAGATCCAATCAGATTCTGAAGTTTTGATCGTGATCGGTATCGGGGGGTCATATTTGGGTGCGCGTGCAGCAATCGAATTTTTGCATAATTCATTCTTCAATTTACTTCCCGCTGAAAAAAGAAATGCACCGCAGATCTTTTTCGCTGGTAATTCTATTTCAGGCTCCTATCTTAAACAATTGGTAGAGTTTATCGGAGACCGTGATTTTTCTGTGAATGTTATTTCTAAGTCAGGAACTACGACCGAACCTTCGATCGCTTTCCGTGTCTTTAAAGAAAAATTGATCAAAAAATATGGCGCAAAAGCAGCCAGTGAACGTATTTATGCAACAACAGATCGTGCTCGCGGAGCTTTGAAAACCGAAGCCGACGCAGCTGGTTATGAATCTTTTGTTATTCCAGATGATGTTGGTGGTCGTTTCTCTGTCTTGAGTGCTGTAGGTCTATTACCAATTGCGGTCTCTGGCGCAGATATCGATAAATTGATGCAGGGTGCTGCAGATGCACGTGAAGAATATTCAAACGCTGATCTGAACCAGAATGAAGCTTATCAGTATGCAGCTTTACGTAACATTTTGTATCGTAAGGGCTATACAACTGAGATCCTTGAAAACTATGAACCATCCTTGCAATATTTCTCAGAATGGTGGAAGCAATTAATGGGTGAATCAGAAGGAAAAAATGAGAAGGGAATCTATCCTTCATCGGCTAACTTTTCAACTGATCTTCATTCATTAGGTCAATATATTCAAGAAGGCCGTCGTAACCTGATGGAAACGATCATTAGCGTTGCTTCTCCTCAGGATGATACAAAGGTCCCGGAAGATGAAGAAAACCTAGATGGTTTAGAATATCTGAGCGGCAAGTCAATGAACTATGTAAATGGCAAGGCCATGGAAGGCGTTGTTTTAGCTCATACTGACGGCAATGTTCCTGACATGATCGTTAATATTCCTGACCAAACTGAATATACTTTGGGATATTTAATTTATTTCTTCGAAGCTGCTGTTGCAGTTTCTGGATATTTGAATGGTATCAATCCGTTCAACCAGCCGGGTGTTGAGGCATATAAGAAGAACATGTTTGCTTTATTGGGTCGTCCTGGATATGAAGAACTTACAAAAGAATTAAATGCTCGTTTGAAATAGTAAATGAGTTTAAGCTTCGGTTTTAATTGTGTTAAGACCGGGGCTTTTTTATTGGTTATTTTTTGAAGTTTTACTCAAATTAACTCAAAATTTATTGTAATTTTTTTTGGATCTAATAAAATATACGTAGCGATCGTAGTTCAAGGAGGTAATTTGAATGATAGCGAAAGCTGTTGAACAATTAATGGAACAGCGCAAGGAAAAATTTATGATCCCTGCTGAATTGGTTGCTAATGTACAGGAAAATAATAATTTAGAACATGCTTTTCTTGTTTTGACTAAGGTTCAATACGCTAAGATCCCGGTGTTAGATAGTAAGCAACGTTTTAAAGGATTATTGTCGCTTTCAATGATAACTGAGACGATGCTAGGTTTAAATGGTATCGACCCTAGTAATTTAGCTAAACGTACAGTTGCTGATGTCATGGAAAAAGACGCACAGACTATTCAAATCCCCTTCAAACTAGAAGACGTTTTGCATATTTTAGTGGATGAGAATTTTGTTGTAGTAGTCGACTCGACAGGAGTTTTTACAGGGATAGTTACTCGGCGTGAGTTACTAAAAAGTGTTAACCATATGGCACATGAAATTAGTAATGAGTATGAGATCAAACCGCTCCCGGAAAAATTGAATAGTCCACGATCGAACTAAAGAAACGTGTTTTCACAATGTTGGTCGGCCACAATGATTGCTAGATCAGTAAATAGGCAGTATATTAGTTTCAACACGAAACTGTGTAGTTCGGAATTGAAATGAGTTGGACAAAATAATAGTTAGTTGTTTTCTATTAGCAGATATAGTTTTAATTGGAGGAAATTTGATGGCAAAATTAGACGCACAAGAAATCATTGCAACAATTGCTAATTCGAAAAAAAAGACACCAGTCAAGGCATATATTAAAGGAAATTTAACTGATTTGGATTTTCCTAGTGATATCGATGCTTATGTAGGAGATAAAGCGGGTGTTATTTTTGGAGACTGGAATGACGTAAAAAGATTTTTAGATGGTAAGTCTGTGATCACTAACACACGAATAGAAACTATTGGAAGAAATACTGGCGTCCCACTGGCGGATGAGAAGAAATACAATGCTCGGATCGAGCCAGGTGCTATCATTCGTGATCAAGTCGAGATCGGTGACCAGGCAGTAATAATGATGGGAGCAGTGATCAATATCGGAGCGGAGATCGGTGCTGGGACAATGATCGATATGGGTGCTATTTTAGGCGGGCGTGCTTTAGTCGGAAAGAATTGCCATATTGGTGCTGGAACAGTGCTAGCTGGGGTCGTAGAACCCGCTTCCGCAAAGCCCGTTACGATCGAAGATGGTGTTTTGATCGGAGCGAATGCCGTTATTTTGGAAGGCGTGACTGTTGGCAAAGGAGCCGTTGTAGGAGCCGGATCAGTTGTTACCAAAGACGTTGCAGCGGGCAGTGTTGTCACCGGAGTTCCGGCAAAGAAGATCAAAGACGTTGGAGATATACAGAATTCCAAGGTCGATTTGGTTGATGATTTGAGAAAACTTTAGGAAAAACTGATACTTTGTCGAATTTTGCAAGCTAAAATTCGACTTTTTTCTTTTTGTTAGACATGATAATGATTTTTTAGGCAGGGGGATATGAGCGATATGGATAGTGAAAAATTAGTACAGATCTATCGTGAGTTACACCAAATTCCGGAGATCGGAATGGAAGAATTTGAAACACAACAAAAATTGTTAGCGATCATTCAGAAAATGCCACAAGATTTTTTGGAGGTCAGAACTTGGAAAACAGGGATCTTGATCCATGTGATAGGCAGAGATACGAAGCATACGTTAGGGTATCGGACAGATATCGATGGGTTACCGGTCGAAGAACAAACAGGTTTGCCTTTTGCCTCAAAACATCCAGGTAAAATGCATGCTTGCGGACATGATATACATATGGCCGTTGCTTTAGGCGTTTTAAGTGAATTTGCCAAGGACCAGCCTCCAGTTTCACTGACCTTTGTTTTTCAACCGGCAGAGGAGAACGCTAGCGGGGGAAAGCAGATGTTCGAGAATGATGCCTTTGGTAATTGGTTACCTGAGGAAATTTATGCTATCCATGATGATCCAAGTTTGCCGGTTGGAGCTATCGGGTGCCGACAAGGGACGTTATTTGCAGGAACATGTGAGATCCACATCAAGTTCTATGGGAAAAGCGGGCATGCGGCTTTTCCCCACCAGGCTAACGATATGGTAGTTTGTGGAGCAAATTTTGTTTCTCAGATCCAGACGATCGTCAGCCGCAAAATAGACCCGATCAAATCTGGGGTAGTAACCTTGGGACATTTGAATGCTGGGACGACAGGTAATGTTATTGCTGGTAAATGTCAGGTCGATGGAACGATCCGTGCTTTAACACAAGATATTAATCTGGAGATCCAACAACAAGTAGAAAGGATCGCTAAAGGTGTGGCTTATTCATTTGATTGTGATGTAGATATCGACTTGCACCAAGGCGGGTATTTCCCGGTAGAAAACAATGCTGAAACTACGTCCGATTTGATCAAATATTTCCAAAAAAGTTCATTACAGTTTATCCAGACAGCTCCTGCGATGACAGGTGAAGATTTTGGTTTCTTATTGTCACAGATGCCTGGAACGATGTGTTGGTTGGGAGTGGGATCGCCTTATTCCTTACACTCTGATAAAATGGCCCCTAATACTGATGCTATCAAAGCTGGGGTGACTGGTTTTAGCGGCTTTTTGAAACATCGGGCGCTTGAATTATCGAAGTAAAAAAGACTCCTCGCTCAAAAGTGGGGAGCCTTTTTATCAGCAGTATAAAAAATAATAGACTAAGTATCTGTTAAGTTGTGTTACGAAGTGTATTGGCCGTATAAAACAAGCCGTTACGTTCCGCAAAGCCAAGGACACAAATTTGATAAATTGTTAGTTGAATGGTGATAACTTATTCTAGATTGATCGGCGCAGTTGGGATCTCAAACCCGGCATTGCTGAGAGCCTCTAAGTAAGCTGATAAGAAATCACGCTGGATGGCACCTTGTGCACCGTTTTTAGTGTAGAGCGTAACTCTCACAACTAATGTTCCGTTGCCTAGATCCACAGTGCCTAAGACTTGTGGCTGTACTGTGATCTCACTATATTTTGGTGTTAGTTTTTCGTTGACTTGTTCAATGATTTTTTCCATTTGGCTGATATCTTTATTAGGATCAACACGGATATCTATCAAAGCTCGCATATCGTTTCTGGAAAAATTGCTGACAATAGTAATACTGCGATTAGGAACGAAATGAAGTGTACCATCATCACCTAAGATCTGTGTCGTTCTTAGGCCGATCGCATGGATCGTCCCTTGAACATCTCCCAGTTTAACGTATTCCCCTACAGAAAACTGCTCTTCAAGCAAAATGAAGAAACCTGTGACAATATCGGTCACGAAGCCCTGAGCACCTAGTCCTAGAGCAACACTTAGTATCCCGGCACCTGTGATCAGGGTACCTACAGGAATACCCAAAATAGAAAGTACTGCATAAAGGTAAAAGAACAACATAGCATAATGGAAAATATTTTGAGATAAAGTAAAGATCGTTGCTTTACGATTTTCTGAAAGATGCTGTTTACCAGATTTTTTTTGTGATTCAAAGCCTCGTCTGATCAATCTTTTCCCTACAAAATTTACGATAAAGAATAAGATGGTCACCAGAATTAATGAGCTTACAGACTGTAAGAGGGAACTGATTGCCTTGTCCCAATCAAAATTTTCAATATAGTGTTGAAAAACATTGAGTTTAAGAGCTTTTTTACTATTAGCAGCGAATAAAAGATTACTTTGAACGAAATGCAAATGTGCCACTTCCTTTTTTGACTTATACATGTATGATAACAAAAAATACGCAGTGTTTTAAAATAATTTAGAGTTAAAATCACTTTAAGTGTAATAAAGAGGAATTTTAATTTAGAAAAGAACAAATGCGGGATAAAAGAGACTTTGGAAAAGTTTGCTTGAAGTTTTATTGTTGTAATGATATTCTTATAAATAATAAGAATCATTTAAAAGAATAGTTTTTTGTTGAACAAGCTTTTAAAAGGTCAGTTTTGACCTGAAAGGTTGGATGATCTGGCTATTGTTTTATGACTTGTTTTTATTTAGGAGGAAATGAACATGGAGATAACTTTTGGACAAATCGCAGGCCTGATCGCTGCGGTAGCTTTTTTGGTTTTGGTGATTTATCTTTGTCGCGTCTTGGTCCGTTTAGTTCAAACTTTGAATGAAGTTAATGAGACGGTCAACACCTTGACTAAAGATGCAGATTCGATGTTGGGGCAGGTCAATGATTTATTGGATAAGAGCAATGACCTACTTGAAGACGTGAATGGCAAAGTCAAGACTATTGATCCTTTATTTACCGCTGTGGCTGATTTAAGTCAAAGTATCTCTGACTTGAATAGTGCTGGTCAGGGAGCAGCTAAAAAGGTTGCTGACTCGAGGCGTAAAATAAGCAATGCCTCGAAACTTTCTTCAATTGCTGCTGCTGGTTCGAAGGTGTTCAGTAAAATTAAAAACAGGAAGGGTAAAACTTCTAAGGAGGAAATCTAATTATGAAAAAAGCATTTCTAATTGGATTTGGTGTTGGAGTATCTGCTTTAGCTGGTGTTTATATCTACTGGCAAAGGCTTACAGCTTCTCAGCAAGATCAATTGGCCGTTAAATTCGACGATACATTGGCTAGTGGCCGTAATAAGGCAGCAGACATTCAAGAAAAAGCAGTTGATTTTGCTGGTTCTAATGTTCAATCTGCTTTATCGTCTTTGAAAGATTCAACATCAAAATTAAAAGGACATTTAGATTCAGCCCGTCAAAAAGTTACTGACGGCTCTGAAGTTATGCAAGATGATATCGTGATCGACCATAGTTCGGCATTCAGTAAAGCAAAACAAACTGCCGAACAAGAAGATCGTCCGACAGAAAAATTTTACCCACATAATAATTAAACTTGAATAGTTTGGTAACTAGGCTTCCGTTCATTTAAGAGCGGGAGTTTTTTTGCGAAGAGAGTTCAGTGAGAGCCAGAAAGTGGTCACTGGACCGTCCGCTTTTTCAAGTTCGACTATACAATTGTATCGGGGGTAGGCTTTGCTAACTAGATTCATCATTTATGTACTAGTTCACAAGCTAACTGGGAAATTTCTGTCGCGAACTGGGTAGAACTTTAGTGATTTTCTCTCGGGTCTGCAGGTCACTGGAGAAAGCTTCTCTGGTCTCTGGGTAATTGGATAGAACTTCTATGAACTTCTTCCTGGTTAGCTTCAAATAATAGACAACTTCCGATTTTTCCTCCGCTTTGAGTGCAATAAAAAAATGAGATGCATTTTCGCACCTCATTTTGCTTCAATATATTTTACAGTGTTATTTAAGCGGTAATACCTGTAGTTCTTTAGGTGTATGTGTGAAGGGTTTTGCGCCATCTTCTGTAATGTGAACACAATCTTCGATACGTACACCAACGTCTCCAGGAATGTAGATGCCAGGTTCGATAGAGAAGCACATTCCCGGCTGTAGTTCTAAGTCGTTTCCGGCCATGATCGAAGGGAATTCATGTTCACTTTGCCCGATCCCATGACCAAGACGATGATTAAAGTACTCACCATAACCAGCTTTTTCAATAATGTCACGAGCAATTTTGTCTAATTCTGCTGCAGTAATTCCAGGTTTGGCAGCTTCTTGAGCTGTTAATTGAGCCTCTAAGCAGACTTTATAGACATCCTGGGCATGTTGGCTAACATCACCAAAGGCAACGGTCCTTGTGGCATCGGAGATATAGCCATTATATACTACACCAAGGTCAAAAAGACAAAGTTCATTAGGGCCAATGTTGACCTTTCGTGGCGCACCATGAGCTTCAGCGGCATTTGCACCACTTTGGATCAATGTGTCAAAACTCATGTGCATGATGCCTTGCAGTTTAAGTTGATATTCGATCTCAGCAACAATATCTTGTTCGGTCTTTCCTTTAGCAAGTGCATTAAAACCAATTTCAAAGGCTTTGTCAGCCCATTTCCCGGCGATTTCTAAGTCTTTTAACTCTTCTGGTGTTTTAAAGAGTTTTAATTGTTCAACAAATGGAGTCAAATTACCAGTAAATTCGGCCTGCGGAAATTGTTTCTTCAGGGCAGCGTATTTTTCCACTGTCAAATTGTTCTTTTCGATTGCCCATTTTTGTGGTGAGCCTACTAATTCAGTGATGTGATCATGTATTTTTTCGAAAGGATCTTCGTGGTCTAAATAACCGTAGACTGGGTATTTCCATCCGGTTTCCTTAACGGCTTCGACCTCTAAAGCCGGCGCAAAGATAAATGGGTCTTTATCGGGAAAGATAAAGAGAGCAAGGATGCGCTCGATCGGGTCGCTTGAAAAGCCTGTAAAATATTGAATGTTCATAAAATCGCTCACGTAGGCAATATCATAATCATTGTCAGCTAACCATTTTTGAACAGAACTGATATGAGACATATAATCGCTCCTTTTTTAAAATTAACAGTGCCATTATAACACAAAGGTTTTTAACTCTTTGAAAAAAAGTGATGAAAACTTTTTGAAAATATTTGGCGGTTTTTCTTGAAACGCTTGCATTTTTAATGAAACTCTGGTAAATTAGATAATGTTGATTGAAAGTGAAATGAAAATTTAAAAATGACGAGTAAGAAAGGGATAACAATTATGGATTCAAGAGAAGACAAAACGGTTACTATTTCCACGGTTGCTAAGGAAGCGGGAGTTTCTATGGCGACAGTTTCTCGTGTGGTAAATGGTAACCCAAATGTTAAACCAGCTACACGCAATAAAGTTTTAGAGGTTATCGATCGTTTGGATTATCGCCCAAATGCGGTTGCGCAGGGCCTGGCAAGTAAAAAAACTACAACGGTTGGGGTTATTATCCCAGATGTAACTAATGTTTACTTTTCGTCTTTGGCACGTGGTATCGATGATGTGGCTACTATGTACAAATACAACATTATTTTAGCTAATTCAGATGGCAACCCTCAAAAAGAGATTCAGGTCTTAAATACTTTATTAGCTAAACAAGTAGATGGGATTATTTTCATGGGACATAACTTGACGGATGAATTGCGGGCTCAGTTCAAACGAGCTAAAACGCCGATTGTCTTGGCAGGTTCTGTTGATCAAAAAGACGAGGTTGAAAGTGTACACATAGACTACGTTGAAGCAGTTGAAAGTGCGATCACTAATCTGATCAATCATGGTAATAAGCGGCTCGCTTTTGTTTCGGGACCTTTATCTGATCCGATCAATGGTGAATACCGTTTGAAGGGCTATAAGAACGTTTTAGCTAAAAATGGAATAGATTATGATCCTAATTTAGTTTTTGAGACAGACTATCGTTATCGCTCTGGTGAGGTATTGTGGCCAGCATTGGCTTCGGCAAATGCTACAGCAGCGTTTGTTGCCGATGATGAATTGGCTGCTGGGGTATTGAATGGTGCTCGTGATGCTGGAGCTGAAGTCCCAGATGACTTTGAAGTTATTACAAGCAATAATTCAAAACTAACGGAGATCGTTCGTCCGCAACTTTCTTCGATCACTCAACCATTGTATGATATCGGTGCAGTTTCAATGCGTTTCTTGACTAAGATGATGAATAAAGAAGAGTCTACAGAAAAGACCATCAATTTACCATATGGTTTTATCAAGCGTGGATCAAGTAAATAATTTATTGGACGTTTGCACTAGTTTGAAATGAGCTATTATTTCAACTAAGTCCAAGCGTCTTTATTTTGCAAAAAGTTTGCGTTACCACCCATGATTTGGTAATATTTAATATGGCTATTGACACAATAGAAATAAATTTTCGGAAAGAGGTATATGAAATGTCAGGACATTCAAAATGGCATAACATCCAAGGGCGTAAAAACGCTCAGGATGCAAAACGTGGGAAAATTTTCCAAAAAATATCACGAGAACTTTATATGGCTGCAAAGAGTGGCGGTCCTGACCCAGACTCGAACCCACAATTGCGCCTAATGATGGATAAAGCTCGTTCTGCTAACATGCCAAAAGATAATATTAAACGTGCACTCGATAAAGCTAGCGGTGACAATGGAGCGGATTATGAAGAAATCACTTATGAGGGTTATGGACCTGCTGGTGTTGCCTTCTTGATCCACACATTGACTGATAACCGTAATCGGACTGCTTCAGCGGTTCGTGCAGATTTTAACCATAACGGTGGGAGTATGGGTGAATCTGGCTCGGTCAGTTTCATGTTTGATCGTAAGGGGTATATCGCGATTGCTCGCGAAGACCTTGATGCTGACGAGGACCAGATGTTTGAAGATGTGATCGACGCAGGTGCGGATGATCTACAAACAGACGACGATGTTTTTGAAATCTATACAGATCCAAAGGCATTTCCAGAAGTTCGTGATGCATTACAAAAGAAGTATGAATTGGCAAACGCTGAACTAACGATGGTCCCAAAGACGACTATCGATGTCCCAGATGACAAGATGGAAAAAGTTCAACGGTTGATCGATCATTTGGAAGACGAAGATGACGTTTCTGAAGTTTACACGTCTGCTGAATTTTAAAGTAAATCAATTAATAGGTCAAGTTTTTATAACTGGGTCTGAAGTCCAGGATCACCTTATTATTAGGGTGGTCCTGGGCTTTTTTGTGTCTTTTTTTCAGAAAAGTCGCCTAAGATAATTTATTCTGGATATAAAAACTTGCAGAGAAATTAAGAGCGCTTGATCCCGACTCACATAAATTTAATTTGATAAACATAGAATTGCACTTTTTGCGTATATGTTTATGATTCAAAAATAAAGGAGGTCAAAAATGAATGAAGAAATAGTAGAAATTTTTGAAAAAGCAATTAGTCAGCATGTTAGTGGTGTCTATATTTTACCTAAAGCAGATGGCTATGAGATCAGTTTTGGTAATGCAATAAGGTTCATATTGTATAAAAAGATCTCGCAAGTTCAGGCAAATCGACTGATCAATTTTTTTAAGTTTAAAGCAGACATGAGTTTAAGTGAACGACGCAGACCGCAATTAGGAGCATGGACTTACGAAACAAAAGGTCAGAAAATATTTTGTCGTTTTTCCAGCGTTGGGACTTTCTTGGATAAAGAATCGTTGGTCATTAGATTCATTTATCCAAATGACCTTAAGAATAGTAGTTATTTTCAGCGAAAACAGTTTGATCAGATATTGCAGACTTGTCAGAAAAGGGGGTTGATTTTGTTTTCTGGCCCAATGGGTTCGGGAAAAACAACTGCGATGTACACCTTCGCCCGCTGTTTACGATCAAAGCTCATTATGACGATCGAAGATCCTGTCGAAATATATGAGCCCAGTTTTTTACAACTTCAAGTTAACGATAAAGCACAAATGACTTATGAGAGATTATTGACGGCTGCTTTGAGATTACATCCGGATGTTTTCGTGATCGGTGAGATAAGAAACGAACAAACAGCTGCAATAGCTATTAAAGCAGCTTTAAGTGGTCATTTGGTGCTAAGTACTGTCCATGCGCAAAATGTTTATGGAGTTTTTTCACGTTTACTAAATTTAGGTATTTCTAAATATGATCTGGAACAGACTGTTCAATTAGTTTCCTATCAACGACTGATAGAAACTACTAGTGGGTCGGCTAAAGTTTTATTTGATCTTTTATCGTTAGAACAAACTTCATGGGGCGAGATCAGAAGCAAAAAACGGGGTGTTATGACTGATGAATGGAGTAAGAATCTTAACTCGTGTGTCCAAAAGGGAGAAATCACAGCTGATACAAAAGAAAAGTATTCATTTGGATAAGAAAATGACCTTAAAAGAACAAGCGGACTTTTTCACTTCTTTAGCAGATATGCTTCGAGCCGGTTTTTCTCTCAAGAAAAGTTTGCTTAACGTTAAATTGCTTGATCGCAAATGGCAGATCGAGATAGATGAAATGATCCTGCAATTAAATCTAGGTGCTACTTTTAGTCAAGCGGTCGAGCCGTGGATCTCAAAACAGTCTTACTTTCAGCTTAAAATGTCAGAGCAGCATGGTAATTTGGAACGGGCAATCCAAGAATTAGGAAAATTTTTGTACAGTTTTAATGAACAGGTACAGAAATTAAGAGGTCTATTATTGTATCCAGTTATGTTATTTATTTTACTTGCTGGCTTATGCGTTTCGATCAAAGTCTGGCTATTGCCTAAATTGGCAACTTTTTCTGATCCGGTAGGTGGCGCTAAGCAAGTTCCATTTTTTGAGGATCCGGTACGAGTAGTTAAAGGGATAGTATTCATTTTTCTAATAGTAATCCTTATTTATTTCAGCAGGGTACTCCACTGGTGGTTCAACGCCATGTATGGTATGCACAATTACCTGTAGTTGGTAAACTTTATCGTTTGTATTGTGCGTATTTGATAACGTTTGATCTTTCACTGTTGTTTCAATGCGGACTTGATATTCAACAAATATGTGTGTATTTGCAAGATTTTAAGAAGAATTCTATCTATCATCAACTAGGACACGAATTGAATATTGTGTTAAATGAAGGGCAAGAGGTCAATGATTTTATCCTGCGCTATTCGTTTATTCCACAAGAATTGCTTTTTTTCTTAAACAATGGAGATACTAAAGAAGAGATGAGTAGGGAACTAGCATTGTTTGCTGAGAATGCCTACCGGAACTTGATCAGAGGATCTGAGCGCGTACTGACTTGGGTCCAACCATTGTTGTTTCTAATAATCGCGGCAATAATTATTGGCACATACTTGGCAATTTTGCTGCCTTTGTATTCAAGTATTGGGGGGATCTACGAATGAAGAAAAAAACTACACAAGGCTTTACTCTAGTAGAAATGGCAGTTGTTTTATTCATTATCAGCTTGCTGATCTTAATAGTAATTCCAAATGTTGGTAAGCAAAGAGGGCGGGCGGTCAGCATTAATAATAGCGCCTTACAAACGGAGCTGAATTCACAAGTTGAACTATACAAAGATGAACATAATTTAAGTAATTCTAGTTCGATCACATTAAGTGATTTGAAAAAAGGGGGCTATCTCAGTAATGCTCAGATCAAGCAGATCCAAAAAGAAGGATTGCAAATAGGAAAAACCGATGAATAAGTATTTGCATGCAAGTAAAACTGGCTTTTCGTTACTTGAAATGAGTATTGTTTTATTCTTATTTGCATTAATTTGTATATCGCAATTTACTCCAAGTTCATACACTACAAAGAAGATGGCAGAAGAAGGATTCTGGCTTAGTTTCAGACAAAATTGGACAAGTCTGGTTGTTACAAGCCATCGCCAAAAGACAGCCGGGTTAGTGATTTTTCTTAATAATTCTATTCAATTTACAAATCATAATTCTACTGAAAAAAAGCAAATACAATTACCAAAAACAATGCATGTTCAAGGTGGTAAGAAAGAAGAAAAATTGTATAGCAATGGAGGCACACAACCACAAACCGTCAGGTTGTATTCAGACCTAAATGGGGCATCTTATGATATTGTTTTTGAGTTAGGTTTTGGAGGACAGTATCGTGTGCAAAAAAATAAAAATTGACCAGGGGTTTATATTAGCAGATGCATTAGTGACTCTTTGGATCGTGTCGTTATTTATTATAATGTATTGTTCAATCGATTCACGAGTCATTCGTCAAGAAAATAGCTTGATTCAGAAAGTGGAATTGTCAAGCCGCTTGCTGAGTAAAAGTAACGAGCTTATCACAGCAGAAGAGAACATTAATAAAAAAAGTATTGAGGCCAAAAATGGAGAGCAAACACTGTCTGTCGAAATCAAAAAGTAAAATACCAGCTTTTACACTGGTAGAAACGATTATCTCATTGAGCGTTAGTTTGGTGGCTGTTTTTTTGTTGACCGGTTTTCTAGAAAACAGGCACAAAGAAAATTCCTTCAGCCACAGGACTGACCATTTTCAAGTGATCGCTGCAGTTGTCGGCTTGCAATCTGATCAGTTAAATTTGCAATACCGTAAAACAAAAGATGATCAAGTAGTTTTTTATAGTCCAGACAAACAAATGGAGTATTCCTTAAAAATCACTGGAGATCGGTTGGTGATGCGTGGAAAAAAAGAGGGCTATATGCCATTGTTATTTGGATTGGATGACGGAAAAATTTCTTTTCGCGAACCGTATCTGACCTTGGATCTTAGTTTAAATGGGGTAAAATACCATGAAAAAATTTCTTTTCCGCCGGCAAAAAATCAAAAGCAACCTTAATAAAAAAGTACCAGGAGATATCTTTTTTCTGCCTTGGTTTTTTTAATGTTCGCCGCTTCTATGATCACAGGAAAAATTGTTTACTATCATACTAGTGCAATGGCATATACTGAGCTTATTCAGCAAAATGAAGCGCAGGCTATGAAAAATATGGCTGTTGCGAATGAATTGCATGATAAACAAGAACTTAAATTTAATATAGGTGAGGCTAAGCGTAGCAAAGATAAATGTATTGTTTGGCTCAATAATCAGAAAAAATTTGAATTTTCTATTGCTAGTTGGAAAGATGAGGACAATTAGCAAGAAAATTGTGAGTCGTTGCTACGAAAGATAGTGAAAGCTTGAAATTATTACCCCCTGTCTGTACACTGAAGTATTAGAAGATAATTGAGGTGAACGTGTTGGAATTAGAAGATATAAAGAAGACATATGATCTGCTGGAACAAGCGATCGACTTGATGCAAAAAAACGAAGATCTTTCGTATTTAGATGCTTTCATCCAGGTCGCTGATGATCTGCTTGAGGGTGGAGAGGTTTATAATGAAAACGATGAATTGGATAAAGATGTAGTCACAGAGTTAGAAGGAATCTATCGAAAACTTGATTTTAAATATTTTAAATCAGAAGAGATCCGTCAGGTGATCCAGCTTGTTTTATTGCGCTCCTATAGACAAGAAAGAATCCAAGCTAATCACCAAATGACACCTGATTCGATCGGCGTTTTGATTGAATATTTCATCGAAAAATTAAGTCGTCCTGACCAAGAACTCGAATTACTTGACTTAGTCGTTGGTACAGGTAATTTGCTTGGGGCGGTCATGAACCGTTTGCAGTCGAGTGGATGGAAAAAGTTACACGGCGTAGGCGTCGATAATGATGATACCTTATTGGCCATTGCAAGTATTGCAGCTCAACTCGAAGAACAAAATATTGACTTGATCCACCAAGACGCGATCGGGGATCTTCCGCTTAAGCCTGCAAATGTAGTTTTGAGTGATCTGCCTGTGGGCTATTATCCTCTGGACGATAGAGTGCAAAGATTTGAAACACACGCAAAAACTGGTCATTCATACGTGCATCATATTTTGATCGAGCGTTCGTTAGAAATCTTGCAACCAGGAGGAGTCGGTATTTTTGCGATCCCGCGGGGTCTGTTCGAAACAAAAGAAGCTCAGACCTTGCTAAAATATATTCAAAAAACTGGTTATTTGCAGGCGCTATTAAACTTACCTGCTGAGTTGTTTGCTTCAGAAAAATCACAAAAATCTTTATTGCTGTTACAAAAAAAGGGTAATGGTGCTCATCAGGCACAACAAGTATTATTGGGAGATTTTCCTTCATTCAAAGAAAAGAAAGAATTTAGTGATTTTCTTGTGCAGATCGATCAGTGGATCTCGAATGAAAAATTGAGTATCGCGAACTAATGATATTTTAAATAGCTGATAGACAGGGGGCGACCTCGCGTTTATTAGCTGTTTTTAGTTTGGGCTTGAGAGCAGAATCTTTTTTTGTAGCAAAATTCAGTGTAAAATTGACAGTGAGAGAGCGACGAGGGGCGAGATAATGATTTTTTTTACAGCAGATACACATTTTTTTGACGAACATTTAAAGCATGACCAACATTTTGCTGCACGTGATTTTTTAACTGTGGCCGAAATGAACCAAACGATTATCGACCATTGGAATGATGTTGTCGGGCCTGAGGATACGGTTTATCACTTAGGAGATGTGGCACAGACGAGATCCAATCAGGCAGGTCATGAAAAGGTACTGGATGTATTGTCTCAACTTAACGGACAGATCGTTTTTATTAAAGGAAATCATGATCCGCGCTCGCAGATCAAATATTTAAGTCGCAATCAATTGCAAACGCCTGGAGGTAAGGATAAGTTCCTTTTTTATGATGTGGGACTAATACTAAAATTTGACCATTATCAGTTCTTTTTGACACATTATCCATTGATTATTGGTGTCTCAGTCAATAGTATCAATTTGCACGGACATATTCATCACTTTTCTGTTAATTCGGATTCTAACATTAATGTTGGTGTTGATACTCCAGAAGTAGATTATTTGGCGCAAAGCAAGCGACCGTTTGGCCGACCATTCTCTCAAAAAGAAGTGGTTGAAATAGTTAAAAATAAAAAGATGGATTTTCAGAAAAGGAAATAGGTTTAATGCGATGAATGAAAAAATTACGATTTTACACACCAATGATTTTCATTCTCATTTTGAAAATTGGCCAAAAGTGAGAAGATATCTCCAAAGAACAAAAAAGTCTTTGGAAGATCAGGGCCAAACAGTAATCACAGTTGACTTAGGGGATGCGATGGACCGAGTTCATCCGTTGACTGAAGCTACAGATGGCAAGTTCAATGTTGAGTTGTTAAACACAGTTGACTATGATGCACTAACGATTGGAAATAATGAAGGTATCGGTAATTCGCATGAACAACTGGCAGCTCTCTACACAAAAAGCAAAGCACCAGTTGTTTTAGATAATTTGATCGATCTGCGTACAAAAAAAAGACCTTCTTGGGTCAAAGTTTCGAAAATAATCAAAACTAAAAATAATACTAAAGTTGGTTTGTTGGCTTGTACTGCTCCTTTTGGTCCAACTTATGCGATGAATGATTGGTTAGCCCTAGATGTCGATCAGGTTTTGCCGGACATGGTAAAGATGTTGCGGCCGCGGGTGGATGTTTTAGTCTTACTGTCTCATCTTGGAATTGATATGGATCGTTATATTTCCGAGAAATATCCGGAGTTTGATGTGATCTTGGGTAGCCACACGCATCACTTACTGGAAAACGGTGAGTTTGACGGTGATACCTTAGTCTGTGCCGCCGGTAAATGGGGCCAGTATATCGGTCGAGTTTCTTTGAGTTACTCTAGTGACAAGCAGCAAGTTATCAGTAAAAAAGCTCAAACGATCGCTACCTCAGATTTACCAGAGGCAATGGGTGATGAAAATGAAGTCTCGAATTATACTAAAAGAGGAAAACATATCTTAAACATGCAAAAGGTAGCTGTTTTGCCTCATGATTATCTTGGGTCGCGCGTTCGTGATTCTTCATTGATGCATGAAGGCTTGCAAGCGGTAGAAGAAATTACAGGTACTTCCACATCTATTTTAAACGCGGGTTTATTTTTGGGAGATCTGAAACAAGGCACATTGACTAAAAACAACTTGCACCAGCTATTGCCTCATCCAATGAGAATGGTGCGTGCAAACTTATCAGGCTATAATATCTGGCGTTTGATCCGTGAAATGGAAAAAAATCGTAAGCATTTGCGTCGCTCTATCGTTAAGGGAAATGGTTTCCGTGGGACGGTTTTTGGAGAACTCGTATACGATGGTATTGAGTATAAGGCTGCTGACAAACAAGTTTTATGGCATGGGCATCCGCTTGATCCGGAAAAAACGTACACGTTTGGTACGGTGGATAATTTTATCTATGGACCTTTTTTCCCGACACTTGAAATTGCAGGAGATATTTCATATATTGGTGATCGCTTTTTGCGCGATGCCCTAGGAGATCACTTTGCGCAGAAATATCCGGTATAGTATAATTATTCGTGTTTTAAATTTTGGAGGAAACTTTAGTGAATACTGAAAAGAAAGAACGAAGGGAAGCTCAGCTTGCAAAAAAAGCAGAAGCTATCAAGGCATATGCGAGTGAAGTGGTAATGACTGACAAAATTCATTTAACGATAGATGGGCGCCCTTATGAGCTTTTAGTTGATTTTCATGAGGGGTTTGACGTTGAAAAATTAGAAGAACGTTTTAGTGAGATCTTGACTAAATATGATTATATCGTTGGTGATATGGGCTTTGATCAGTTGCGTCTGCATGGCTTTTACAAGAATGGCAGCAAGAAAGGGCTTCCTTCACAAAATATTGACCGTTTGCAAGATTATTTATTTGAATATTGTAATTTTGGCTGTCCCTATTTTGTATTGCGTAATATAGAGGTCCAAAAGCAAAAGCCAAGGTCCACATTGGATAAAGAGCTTTATGATAATGAGCGACCAAATAAAGGACATAAGACAGGAAATAACAAGAATCGAAAACGGCGTCAAAAAAAGAGAAGAGCAAAAAATAACCCTTATACTTCGGAGAAAAGTTATGCTGTTCATGAAAGAAAGAAAAAACAGCCTGCCAAGACGGCGAAACAAAATAAACATGCAAATAAGAGGCATTTTGTGATCCGACAGAAATAGGTTTTTTTGAAAATGGTTGTTTAAATTTAGTGCAGAAAGAGAGAATTTTGATGAAAAATTACCAGGGCTATATGATCGACTTAGATGGGACAATATATCGGGGTAAAGAAAAAATACCAGCAGCTAAGAGGTTTATTGAACGGTTACAGGCTGAGAATGTTCCCTTTTTGTTTGTGACCAATAATAGTACTCAAGAACCTGAAAAGGTAGTACAAAACTTAGCAAACAATTTCGACATCCATGTTGGAGTGAACAATGTTTTTACGTCCGCTTTAGCAACGGCGGACTATTTGGCTGATTTGGATATTAACCAACGCTCTGTCTATGCGATTGGCGAGATCGGCTTAAAGAAAGCTTTATTAGGTCGAGGATTTGCGTTTGAGGAAGATGATCCTGCTTCTGTGGTAGTGGGCCTGGATTATGATGTCACGTATCACAAATTTGAATTAGCGACTTTAGCGATCAAAAACGGAGCACGTTTTATAGGAACAAATGCAGATACAAACTTGCCGAATGAACGAGGGTTAGTTCCTGGTGCTGGTTCATTGATCGCTTTAGTGGAAAAAGCGACTCAGCAAAAAGCTACTTTTATAGGAAAACCTGAAACTATCATTATGGAAAAGGCCTTGGCACAGATGGGGCTAGAGAAAAAACAAGTTGTCATGGTCGGTGATAATTATATGACTGACATTACTGCTGGGATCAACTTTGGAGTAGACACCTTGTTAGTTTATACTGGTGTTTCTACCAAAGCCCAGGTACAACGAAAAGAGATCAAACCGACCTATGAGCTCGATTCACTTGATGATTGGGAGATAATCCATGGTAAATAGAATAAAGAACCAATGGTTATTGAATATCGTCTTATTTTTGACGATATTTTCTTTATGTATTGCATTGGTCATTAATTTTCGGCCTTTGTATTATCTATTTGTGGATCAGCAGCATCTTGCTGATACGGTTAGCTTAACAAGAAATGGCCTGATCAAGGATTATCAGCACTTGCTGAACTATTTAAATTTTCCGTGGGTGACTTCTTTAAACATGACTTTACCCAGTTCGGCAAATGGTTTGCAGCATTTTGCGGATGTTAAGCGTTTATTTTTGTTGGACTATGTTGTATTGATCATTGGTACACCGATCAGTATTTATTATTTAAGGAACTTAAAGAAGCGTCAAATGCTTTGGAGTTTGATTGCGCCCGCGCAGATCACGCTAATGGGCCTGGCTGTTTTGGTGTTCATGCTGATCGTCTCATTTCAGCAATTTTTTGTGGCATTTCACAAGATCTTGTTTAGAAATAACGACTGGATCTTTGACCCAACTAAAGATCCGATCATAGAGGCGTTGCCGGATGAATTTTTCTTGGCTTGCTTTGTCTTATTCTTTATCTTATTTATATTTATCATGGTAGTGTTGATCATTATTGGTAAAAAAAGCTTGAAGGCCAAATAAAAAGATCTTGCGATTAGGGATCACCCTAACAACGAGATCTTTTTTGTTATTCGTCGGTTTTTGTATTTGAGCTTTCGGAGCTGCCTTTGATAACACCAACTATAGCAGGAATCAACGAGACAATGACGATCCCAATGATTATCATCGAAAAATGCTCTTTAACGAAAGATAAGTTGCCAAAAAAGTAACCTGCTCCACAGCACAACGCTACCCAAATTGTTGCTCCGATAACATTGTGTTTAATGAAGCTATTATACTTGAGTCCTGATCCGGCTGCGATAAAAGGTGCAAATGTTCGAATAATGGGCATGAAGCGTGCCAGTGTAATCGACATCGCACCATGCTTTTCAAAGAACTTTTCTGTTCGCTCTAAGTATTCCGGTTTGACTGCCTTTTGAAACCATTTTGCAGACTTTAACTTATTGCCAAGAAAATGGCCGATCATAAAGTTGGTACTATCTCCAAGAATAGGGGCTAGCAAGAATAATGCTAAGAAGATCCAGATGTTTAAATCATAATCTGGGTTTGCTGCTAGAGCAGCCGCGGCAAATAATAAAGAATCGCCGGGTAGAAAGGGTAAGATCACCGCACCGGTCTCCACGAATATGATAAGAAACAAGATCAAATATGTCCAACCGCCGAAGTTGTTCACAATATTAATTAGGTGACCGTCGATGTGTAATACGAAATCGATTAAATTTGCCAAATCTTTTTTCTCCTTATGTTATTGATTAGATCATTATACTTTTTTGAAGCTAACAGTTCAAAGCTTTTCGCTGGCTTTAAGCAAATTTTACTTGTTGTATTTAAGCATTAATTCTGTACTGTGAGCTGGCTGTCGCCGGTCAGGAAAGACGTAAAGTAAAGCATTATTTATTGCCGTAGGGGCTTCTCCCATGCCGGATGCGATCAAAGCAGGGCGTCCTTCTTTATAAGCAATATCTCCGATCGCATAAATGCCCGGGACAGAGGTTTCTTGTTTTTCGCTGACTTTAATGGCATGACGTTGCATTTCTAGACCCCAGGATTCTATGATCGTGTTGCTGGAAGAAAAACCGTAATTGACGATCAAGTCATCGAAGATAACACTTTTTCTTTCTTTATCACGCGCTTTTTGCAAAATAATATCCAGCCGCATTTTTGAGGTTTCTTTAAGGCCTTTGATCGTGTAGGGAGTCAAGAAACTGACATTTTCTCTTTGCTGTAAGGTATTTATACTACTTTCTAATGCTCTGAACTTATCTCGACGGTGGATCACCGTGACGGATTCAGCAATAGGTGCTAATTCAAGAGCCCAGTCGATTGCTGAATCTCCTCCGCCGGCTAGAGCAATGTTTTTATTTTTAAATTTCGAAGGATCAGAAATAAAATAGTGTAATTGGCGGCCTTCGAAATCCGCTGCATTATCAACTCTTAGCTTACGTGGTTCAAACGACCCTATACCGGCTGCGATAATGATCGCTCTACTATAGGTAGTACGCTTGGTAGTTTTGATTTCAAAGCCCTTATCTGTCTTCGTAAAGGATTCAACCGTTTCTTTTAAGAAAACGTCAGGCTCAAACGCATGAGTTTGCTCGTTCAAATTTTTGATCAAGTCTTTACCGGATGTTTGATAATAAGCTGGGATATCATATAAAGTTTTTGCAGGGAATAAGGCAGTTACCTGACCGCCTAGATTATCAAGGCTTTCAATTATTTGAGTTTTGGCCATGTGCATACGTGCATACGTAGCTGCGAACATGCCAACTGGACCGCCACCGATGATGGTCAAGTCATAGTATTCATTGTTATCATTCATTATGAGAAAAATGCTCCCTTCGATGCTGGGCAAAGGATAGACTTGATTTTGGCTCTCTTTGATCAATAAGGATCTTGAGGATCCTTTTTACCATCACTAAACCCAAGTTAAATAAAACATTCATTTTATAGACTAGCATTAATAAGTAGTAAAATAAATTGGTAAATTTAGCGGATTTTTTGTATTATTGATGGAGTATAAAAAACCTAAGGAGCTTATTATGAATTATCCACAATCAGATTTAAAGAACGTTAACGGACCACATGCAAAAATTTCCACTACGATGGGTGAAATAAAAGTTCAGTTGTTTCCAGAGCAGGCACCTAAAACAGTTAAGAATTTTGTCAGCTTAGCACAAAATCATTATTATGATGGCACTATTTTTCATCGCGTAATCCCTGAATTTATGGTACAAGGCGGCGATCCGACTGGTACAGGAATGGGCGGTCAAAGTGTTTATGGCTCTCCCTTCGAGGACGAATTTTCGCTGGAGTTGTTTAACATTCGTGGCGCATTATCTATGGCGAATGCTGGTCCAAATACTAACGGTAGCCAATTTTTCATTGTGCAAAGCACTCAAGTTCCCGCAGATTTGGTCGAACAAATGAAAGCTGCTAATTATCCGCAAGAGGTCATTGATATGTATCAAAATGGAGGAACACCTTGGTTGGATCATAGACATACTGTTTTCGGGCAGGTGATCACTGGACTTGATGTTGTTGATCAGATGGCGGCAGTTCAAACTGGTGCCCAGGATAAGCCGGTCGATGATATAAAAATTAAAAGTGTGGTTATTGAATAAAGTCCAATATTACATTGTAAGGGGGTAAGACATAATGGCGGAATATCGTATAGGACAAGTTATTACTGGACATGTCACCGGCATTCAGCCATATGGTGCTTTTGTTGCTTTAGATGAACATACGCAAGGATTGATCCATATATCAGAATGTCATCACGGTTTTGTTGATGATGTTTCTAAGTTTTTAAAGGTAGGGCAAGAGGTTTCTGTAATGATAATAGATATTGATTTGTATACGGAAAAAATCTCTTTGTCAATTCGTTGTTTGGAAAAGCCGTTTGATTTTTCTCGATCGCGTAAACGTGCTAGATTTCAGCATAAGAATTACTGGACAGATCGTGGTGTTTCTACTGGCTTTAAACCAATTCGCGATAGGCTTGAAGGTTGGATCTCTCAAGCATTGGATGATATTGATGCAGGTAAATAAAAAAAGTACTTGACCGCTGGCAGTATATGCTGGTATTATATTTCTTGTCGCTTGCGGCGATATAGAATAATTTAAATAAGAATTTTTTAAGTTTCTTTTGACATTTAATTATTTTAATGATATTCTATTTTTGGTTGATGTTGTTGGCTTTTAGCTTTAAAAAAAACTTCATCAGTTATAAAAAAGTTCTTTACAACTAATTCTGTTATTGATATAATAAATGTCGTTGTGATTGAACTTTTAATAGTTTGAATCATGCGAGTAGATCTTTGAAAACTGAACAAAGTTTCGACAAATCAAATGTGTGAGGTCGCTTATCCTAGTGATAAGTGCAAACAACATTTGCGAAGTCAATTCGCTAGTAAAATTTATGAGTCACAAACTTTAAAATGAGAGTTTGATCCTGGCTCAGGACGAACGCTGGCGGCGTGCCTAATACATGCAAGTCGAACGCAAACTGTCGACACTGAATGCTTGCATTCAGCGTTGGCAGGGCGAGTGGCGAACGGGTGAGTAACACGTGGGCAATCTGCCCAAAAGTGGGGGATAACACTTGGAAACAGGTGCTAATACCGCATCGACCGGCTGACCGCATGGTCGGCCGGGTAAAGACGGCTTTTAGCTGTCGCTTTTGGATGAGCCCGCGGCGTATTAACTAGTTGGTAAGGTAACGGCTTACCAAGGTGATGATACGTAGCCGAACTGAGAGGTTGATCGGCCACATTGGGACTGAGACACGGCCCAAACTCCTACGGGAGGCAGCAGTAGGGAATCTTCCACAATGGACGCAAGTCTGATGGAGCAACGCCGCGTGTATGAAGAAGGTCTTCGGATCGTAAAATACTGTTGTCAGAGAAGAACACGGGATAAAGTAACTGTTGTCCCGCTGACGGTATCTGACCAGCAAGTCACGGCTAACTACGTGCCAGCAGCCGCGGTAATACGTAGGTGGCAAGCGTTGTCCGGATTTATTGGGCGTAAAGGGAACGCAGGCGGTCTTTTAAGTCTGATGTGAAAGCCTTCGGCTTAACCGGAGAAGTGCATTGGAAACTGGGAGACTTGAGTGCAGAAGAGGAGAGTGGAACTCCATGTGTAGCGGTGAAATGCGTAGATATATGGAAGAACACCAGTGGCGAAAGCGGCTCTCTGGTCTGTAACTGACGCTGAGGTTCGAAAGCGTGGGGAGCGAACAGGATTAGATACCCTGGTAGTCCACGCTGTAAACGCTGAATGCTAGGTGTTGGAGGGTTTCCGCCCTTCGGTGCCGCAGCTAACGCACTAAGCATTCCGCCTGGGGAGTACGATCGCAAGATTGAAACTCAAAGGAATTGACGGGGGCCCGCACAAGCGGTGGAGCATGTGGTTTAATTCGAAGCAACGCGAAGAACCTTACCAGGTCTTGACATCTTTTGACCATCTGAGAGATCAGCATTTCCCTTCGGGGACAAAATGACAGGTGGTGCATGGCTGTCGTCAGCTCGTGTCGTGAGATGTTGGGTTAAGTCCCGCAACGAGCGCAACCCTTATTGTCAGTTGCCAGCATTCAGTTGGGCACTCTGGCGAGACTGCCGGTGACAAACCGGAGGAAGGTGGGGATGACGTCAAGTCATCATGCCCCTTATGACCTGGGCTACACACGTGCTACAATGGACGATACAACGAGTCGCGAGACCGCGAGGTTCAGCTAATCTCTGAAAGTCGTTCTCAGTTCGGATCGTAGGCTGCAACTCGCCTACGTGAAGTCGGAATCGCTAGTAATCGCGGATCAGCATGCCGCGGTGAATACGTTCCCGGGCCTTGTACACACCGCCCGTCACACCATGAGAGTTTGTAACACCCAAAGCCGGTGCGGTAACCAGTTGGAGCCAGCCGTCTAAGGTGGGACAGATGATTGGGGTGAAGTCGTAACAAGGTAGCCGTAGGAGAACCTGCGGCTGGATCACCTCCTTTCTAAGGAAAAATTACGGAAACTCACACGATTTGTACAGAAACTTTGTTTGGTTTTGAGAGGTCTACTCTCAGATCCGTTCTTTGAAAACTGAATAACATTTATTTCTTGATCAATAATTTTATTAAACCGAGAACACCGCGTTTGAAAGAGTTTCAAACAAGAATTCAAAATGAAGTAGTAAACGCAAACTCATGACCCATTTATCTACGATAAATGTCAGGTCAAGTTAGGAAGGGCGCATGGTGGATGCCTTGGCACTAGGAGTCGATGAAGGACGTGACTAACTGCGATATGCTTCGGGAAGCTGTAAGTAAGCAATGACCCGGAGATCTCCGAATGGGGCAACCCGATGACTGTAACGAGTCATGATCGCTGGCTGAATACATAGGTCAGGCGAGGACAGACGCAGGGAACTGAAACATCTAAGTACCTGCAGGAACAGAAAGAAAGATCGATCCCCTTAGTAGCGGCGAGCGAACGGGGGACAGCCCAAACCAAGAAGCTTGCTTCTTGGGGTTGTAGGACTGGACATTTGAGTTAGCAAGAAGCACTGTAGCTGAACGGCTTGGGAAAGCCGGCGAGACAGGGTGACAGCCCCGTAAGCGAAACAGTCCTTCCTCAGTCCAGGATCCTGAGTACGGCGGAGCACGTGAAACTCCGTCGGAATCCGGGAGGACCATCTCCCAAGGCTAAATACTGCCTAGTGACCGATAGTGGACCAGTACCGTGAGGGAAAGGTGAAAAGTACCCCGGGAGGGGAGTGAAACAGTTCCTGAAACCATGTGCCTACAATTAGTCAGAGCCCGTTAAGGGGTGATGGCGTGCCTTTTGTAGAATGAACCGGCGAGTTACGTTAACGTGCCAGGTTAAGGTGGAAAGACCGGAGCCGCAGCGAAAGCGAGTCTGAACAGGGCGACTGAGTACGTTGACGTAGACCCGAAACCAAGTGACCTACCCATGTCCAGGTTGAAAGTGCGGTAAAACGCACCGGAGGACCGAACCCGTGTATGTTGAAAAATGCTGGGATGAGGTGTGGGTAGCGGTGAAATTCCAAACGAACTTGGAGATAGCTGGTTCTCTCCGAAATAGCTTTAGGGCTAGCCTCGGGAGTTAAGGATCGTGGAGGTAGAGCACTGTTTGGACTAGGGGCCCGTCTGGGGTTACTGAATTCAGATAAACTCCGAATGCCACTGATCTTGTCCCGGGAGTCAGACTGCGAGTGATAAGATCCGTAGTCGAAAGGGAAACAGCCCAGACCACCAATCAAGGTCCCTAAATATGTGTTAAGTGGAAAAGGATGTGGGATCGCACAGACAACTAGGATGTTGGCTCAGAAGCAGCCACCATTCAAAGAGTGCGTAATAGCTCACTAGTCGAGTGATCCTGCGCCGAAAATGTAACGGGGCTAAACACATTACCGAAATTGTGGATCCGACCGTCAGGTCGGGTGATAGGAGAGCGTTCTAAGGGCGCAGAAGCCGGACCGTGAGGACCGGTGGAGCGCTTAGAAGTGAGAATGCCGGTATGAGTAGCGCAAGGTCAGTGAGAATCTGACCCACCGTAAGACTAAGGTTTCCTGGAGAAGGCTCGTCCTCCCAGGGTCAGTCGGGACCTAAGCCGAGGCCGCAAGGCGTAGGCGATGGGCAACAGGTGGAGATTCCTGTACTGGACCGGTCTGTTTGAGCGATGGAGGGACGCAGGAGGCTAACGGAGCGTGCAGCTGGAAGTGCACGTCCAAGCAGCGAGTTGCAGGACGAGTCAAATGCTTTTCCTGGCGGAAGATGAGCTGTGATGGGGAGCGAAATTTAAGTAGCGAAGGAAGTCAGGTCACACTGCCGAGAAAAGCTCCTAGCAAGGATCGGTCCACCCGTACCGCAAACCGACACAGGTAGTCGAGGAGAGTATCCTCAGGTGAGCGAGTGAACTCTCGTTAAGGAACTCGGCAAAATGACCCCGTAACTTCGGGAGAAGGGGTGCTGGTCTGACGACCAGCCGCAGTGAATAGGCCCAGGCGACTGTTTATCAAAAACACAGGTTTCTGCAAAATCGTAAGATGATGTATAGGGGCTGACGCCTGCCCGGTGCTGGAAGGTTAAGAGGATGAGTCAGCGTGAGCGAAGCTCAGAATCGAAGCCCCAGTAAACGGCGGCCGTAACTATAACGGTCCTAAGGTAGCGAAATTCCTTGTCGGGTAAGTTCCGACCCGCACGAAAGGCGTAACGATCTGGGCACTGTCTCAACGAGAGACTCGGTGAAATTATAATACCCGTGAAGATGCGGGTTACCCGCGACAGGACGGAAAGACCCCATGGAGCTTTACTGTAGCTTGATATTGGGTGTTGGTGCAACTTGTACAGGATAGGTAGGAGCCGTAGAACACGGGACGCTAGTCTCGTGGGAGGCAGTGGTGGGATACTACCCTCGTTGTATGAACACTCTAACCCGCGCCGGTTGATCCCGGCGGGAGACAGTGTCTGGTAGGCAGTTTGACTGGGGCGGTCGCCTCCCAAAAGGTAACGGAGGCGCCCAAAGGTTCCCTCAGAATGGTTGGAAATCATTCGCAGAGTGTAAAGGCAGAAGGGAGCTTGACTGTGAGACTGACAAGTCGAGCAGGGACGAAAGTCGGGCTTAGTGATCCGGTGGTCCCGCATGGAAGGGCCATCGCTCAACGGATAAAAGCTACCCTGGGGATAACAGGCTTATCTCCCCCAAGAGTCCACATCGACGGGGAGGTTTGGCACCTCGATGTCGGCTCATCGCATCCTGGGGCTGTAGTCGGTCCCAAGGGTTGGGCTGTTCGCCCATTAAAGCGGTACGCGAGCTGGGTTCAGAACGTCGTGAGACAGTTCGGTCCCTATCCGTCGCGGGCGTAGGAAATTTGCGAGGATCTGTCCTTAGTACGAGAGGACCGGGATGGACACACCGCTGGTGTACCAGTTGTCTTGCCCAAGGCAGCGCTGGGTAGCTAAGTGTGGTCGAGATAAACGCTGAAAGCATCTAAGTGCGAAACTCACCTCAAGATCAGATTTCCCATTCCTTTCTGGAAGTAAGACCCCTGAGAGATGATCAGGTAGATAGGATGGCAGTGGAAGTGCCGCGAGGCATGGAGCGGACCATTACTAATCGGTCGAGGACTTGACCACAGAGTGGCGCAGGACTCGGTGAAAGCAGCGAGCAAGGATGAATGTTAGTCAGTTTTGAGGGAGCGGATCTCTCAAAGAAAGAAATACGAGTGCGGTGGTGAGGGCACGAAGGCTACACCTGTTCCCATGCCGAACACAGCAGTTAAGCTTCGTTACGCCGAGAGTAGTTGGGGGATCGCCCCCTGTGAGGGTAGGTAGCTGCCGCGCTTGTTTTTTGGAGGATTAGCTCAGTTGGGAGAGCGTCTGCCTTACAAGCAGAGGGTCACAGGTTCGAGCCCTGTATCCTCCATTTTCTTGAGTCGTTAGCTCAGTTGGTAGAGCATCTGACTTTTAATCAGAGGGTCGACAGTTCGAGCCTGTCACGACTCATTATTATCCCATGATAATCTTGACAAGCGGTTATCTGTTTGGTAAACTGATAAAGTTGTCTTTACAAGTTTGCCGACTTAGCTCAGTTGGTAGAGCATCTGATTTGTAATCAGAGGGTCGGGCGTTCGAATCGTCTAGTCGGCATATGCGGAAGTAGTTCAGTGGTAGAACATCACCTTGCCATGGTGGGGGTCGCGGGTTCGAATCCCGTCTTCCGCTTGTCAAAATACTGCCGGGGTGGCGGAACAGGCAGACGCACAGGACTTAAAATCCTGCGGTGAGTGATCACCGTACCGGTTCGATTCCGGTCCTCGGCATTTTGATTATATGCACCCATAGCGCAATTGGATAGAGTGTCTGACTACGAATCAGAAGGTTGTAGGTTCGACTCCTACTGGGTGCATTGATCGGGAAGTAGCTCAGCTTGGTAGAGCACCTGGTTTGGGACCAGGGGGTCGCAGGTTCGAATCCTGTCTTCCCGATTAATATGTTTTTTTATCGCGGTGTAGCTCAGCTGGCTAGAGCGTCCGGTTCATACCCGGGAGGTCGAGGGTTCGATCCCCCCTGCCGCGATTTTTCATACCAGAGCTTGGACCTTTAGCTCAGTTGGTTAGAGCAGACGGCTCATAACCGTCCTGTCGTAGGTTCGAGTCCTACAAGGTCCATAGTTTCAATGGATTTTTATCGTATGAAACTATTTATGGAGGATTACCCAAGTCTGGCTGAAGGGAACGGTCTTGAAAACCGTCAGGTGGGTCATACCACGCAAGAGTTCGAATCTCTTATCCTCCTTTTATATTATCGCGGGATGGAGCAGTCTGGTAGCTCGTCGGGCTCATAACCCGAAGGTCGCAAGTTCAAATCTTGCTCCCGCAATTCGGTCCTATGGTGTAGGGGTTTATCACGCCTGCCTGTCACGCAGGAGATCACCGGTTCAAATCCGGTTAGGACCGCTTAATTTTGAGTCCTATTGACTCAGGTTAAACATTGATGGCTCGGTAGCTCAGTCGGTAGAGCAACGGATTGAAGCTCCGTGTGTCGGCGGTTCGATTCCGTCCCGCGCCATTCATTCTAAAATGCGGGTATAGTTTAGTGGTAAAACCACAGCCTTCCAAGCTGTTGTCGCGAGTTCGATTCTCGTTACCCGCTTACGACTACATGTCGTTATGGGCCTATAGCTCAGCTGGTTTAGAGCGCACGCCTGATAAGCGTGAGGTCGATGGTTCGAGTCCATTTAGGCCCATTTGGAGAAGTACTCAAGTGGCTGAAGAGGCGCCCCTGCTAAGGGTGTAGGTCGGTAAAACGGCGCGAGAGTTCGAATCTCTCCTTCTCCGTATTTGTTATGACCCGTTGGTCAAGTGGTTAAGACACCGCCCTTTCACGGCGGTAACACGGGTTCAAATCCCGTACGGGTCACTTTAATATTTATATTATCGCGGGATGGAGCAGTCTGGTAGCTCGTCGGGCTCATAACCCGAAGGTCGCAAGTTCAAATCTTGCTCCCGCAATTTTTTGGTCCTATGGTGTAGGGGTTTATCACGCCTGCCTGTCACGCAGGAGATCACCGGTTCAAATCCGGTTAGGACCGTTGTGACTATATAAATTTGCCATTCCTTCTGGGAATGGTTTTTTTGTGTAGGAATTGAAAACTACATAGTTGCCTCATCGAATTCGAGTGAATTGACTCTGTCCGTAAAATAGTTTGGTAAGCGTAATAAAGTATACGCCTCAATTTTTTTGTGTTAAGATATTAACGTTACAACTCATTCCCGAAAGGATTCATGTTTTATGAAGATGCCTTGTAACCAATTATTAAAAAGATAGTGGGGGAATTACATTGTCAGAAAGACATTTATTTACTTCAGAGTCAGTCTCTGAAGGACATCCAGATAAGATCGCTGATCAGATCAGTGACGGCATTTTAGATGCCATGCTTGAACAAGATCCAAATGCTCGTGTCGCAGTCGAGACTACTGTTACGACGGGGTTGGTTGTAGTTGTTGGTGAAGTATCGACTTCAGCTTATGTCGATATTCAAAAAGTTACCCGTCAGACGATCAAAGACATTGGTTATGTTGACAATGAATTTGGTTTCGACGGTGATAATTGTGCAGTCATGACAGCTATTGATGAACAGTCACCTGATATTGCTCTCGGTGTAGATACATCGCTCGAGAGCAAAGAAGGGAATTCTGATGCACTTGATTCGATCGGCGCTGGTGACCAAGGAATGATGTTTGGCTATGCAAACAGCGAAACATCAGAATTAATGCCACTGCCTATCATCTTAAGTCATAAGCTCATGCGTAAGATCGCCGATGTGCGGAAGTCTGGTCAGTTAACATATTTAGGGCCGGATGCAAAGGCTCAAGTAACTGTCGAATATGACGACGAAAATCACCCGTATAGGGTCGATACGATCGTTATCTCAACACAACACAAGCCTGATGTTACTCTAGACCAGATCCGTGCTGATGTGTTAGAACACGTGATCAAACAAGTAATCCCAGCTGAATTATTGGATGACGAGACTAAGTATTTTGTTAATCCAACAGGCCGCTTTGTTATTGGTGGACCACAAGGTGATGCTGGTTTGACTGGTAGAAAGATCATCGTAGATACATACGGTGGCTATGCTCATCACGGTGGTGGTGCATTTTCAGGTAAGGATGCTACGAAAGTTGACCGTTCTGCAAGTTATGCAGCACGCTACATCGCTAAAAATATCGTTGCCGCTGGGTTGGCAACTGAGATCGAAGTCCAGTTGGCTTATGCAATCGGTGTTGCTCAGCCCGTATCTGTGTCGGTCAATACATTTGACACAGGCAAAGTTAAGAGCCAAGAATTAGTCGATGCGATTCGTGATGTGTTTGATCTTCGCCCAGAAGGTATCATACAAATGCTTGATCTTCGTCGCCCAATTTACAAACAGACTGCTGCTTATGGTCACTTTGGACGGACAGATATTGACCTGCCTTGGGAACAGACTGATAAAGTTGCAGATCTACAGGCGAAATTTGGTAAGTAATGTTAAAAGAGTAAGTTCAAACAGTCCTTTATGGGCTGTTTTTTAGTGCGAACAATTTTAGTGCATTTTTAACTGGTTCAATGATATAATGTAAGCTGACATAATCATTTTAGAGGGTTGTAATGCATATTAAGAACTTTTTTAGGGAGTTCAGGTTGTGTGGATTTAGGGGGTTAAAAAATTGAAAAAGAGAAAAGACAGAATTGAACAGGAAAAGACACTTCAACTGACCGAAAATTTTAGGTCGGTCAAGAAAGCTACTACATATCTTGGCACCACTGTCATAATGGGGACGGCTGGCATCGGTTTAAGTCGTACCAAAGCTTTGGCTGATTCAACGGTCCAGGTTACAAACGATCAAGCTAATAACAACAATAATAATTCGCAAGAAATAGCGAATAGCTCGGCGTCAACTCAAGGGTCAGCAGCGACCCCACAAAATAATGATCGTAATTCGTCATCTGCCACTACAAATAATACAGCACAGGCAAATCCTACTTATGGTCAAAATAGTGAAAGTGAGAAGTCAAATCAGACTCAGGATACTACTCAAGAGCAGCCTAAAAAGCAGACTGTGTCTGCCCAGGATGCACCAGTTATTTCAGGAAACAATAATGATCTTTTGCGCAGCTCTGTGACGGTTTATCGAAGTCCACAATCTTTTATTTCTGAAATTGCGCCTTCGGCAATGCGAGTAGCACGTCAACGCGGTCTTTATGCTTCAATGATGATCGCGCAGGCGGGTTTAGAAAGTGGTTGGGGTAGCAGTACTTTAGCGACTCAAGCGCATAATTTATTTGGTGTAAAGTGGACTGGAGCCGGCTCTTATGTCCAAATGAAGACTAATGAATTTTATGGCGGTAAAAATCATACGGTTTTGGCTAAATTTCAGAAGTATGGTAGTTACGCCGAAAGTATGAATACTTACGCTAATTTGATAGTAGGGCGTTTTCCTAACTCAACAGCAAAGGCCGCTACTGTAGAACAAGCAGCCGTAAATTTGGCAAATGGCCGTTATGGTACATATGCAACTGATCCAAATTATGCTGCGACATTGAAGAGGATCATCAATACGTACGGCCTTAAACAATATGATAGTAAGTCCAGCTCAGCAGGAAATAATCCATCAACACTGCCTAATTCTAATTCAGGCCAGGATCATCGCCCAAGTAATACAAGTACAGGACAAACCAGTGGACAATATACGGTTAAAGCTGGCGATAATTTATACCGGATCGCTAAAGCTCACGGTATGAGTGTTGCAACTTTGAAGCGGATAAATAACTTGAGCAGTGATAATATTTCTGTTGGCCAAAAGTTGAAACTTAGTGGTTCAGCTTCAAATAATAATGGTAATTCAGGTTCGCAACCTACGAAGCCGAAGCCAACGAAACCCGCACCGTCTAAACCGTCGGCTTCAAACTCGAAGACACATAAGGTTCAAAAACGAGATAGTTTGTGGTCGATCGCACAAAAATATCAAACTAGTGTTGCCAATTTAAGAAGTTGGAATAAATTAAAATCAGATATTATTTACGTTGGCCAAACGCTAAAAGTCGCAGCTCCTGGGAAAAGCAAGCAGTCAAGCCACAGTTCAAAGCCGACTTCCACTAATAAGCCAACTAATAATTCTAACAAGTCCCAAAAGGGCAGTTATACTGTCAAGGCACATGATTCTTTGTGGTCGATCGCTCATTCTCACGGTTTGAGTGTCGCTCAGATCAAAGCGATCAATAAAATGAGTTCTGATCTGATCTATGTTGGCCAAAAGTTAAACTTGAGTAAGCCACAGACAAGTAAGACAAACGCAAATCATGCTTCATCGACTAACAAAGGCAATAAAGGGCAACAACAAACAAACAAGAATAACTCTCGGGGCAGTTATACCGTCAAATCTGGTGATTCCCTATGGTCGATTGCACAGAAACATAATATGTCAATTACGGCCTTAAAGGCGGCAAACAAGTTAACTAGTGACTTGATCAGAGTTGGTCAGAAATTACAAGTCAAAGGTGGCCAGTCTAATGCTGGCAAAAACAAACAGAGTTCTAAGCCAGCATCTACTAGCAAACAAAACAGTGGCACTTACGTCGTAAAGAGCAATGATAGTTTGTGGTCGATCGCTAATGCGCATAATATTACGATTTCTAAGTTACGGCAGTTGAATCATTTGACAGGCAGCGTGATCTATATCGGCCAAACTTTGAAAGTCCAAGGACGTTCTTCGGTCAATAAGACACATTCTACAAAAAATGCTACTACGAAAAAGAGCGCATATATAGTACAGTCCCATGATTCTTTGTGGCGGATCGCAACCAGAAATAAGATGACAGTTAACCAGCTGAAGTCCTTGAACCATCTCGTTTCTGATACGATCTATGTGGGACAGAAATTAAAATTAAAATAACACAAGTTGATTCGGCTATTGCATTAAAAAATTTGATTTGCTATAGTTATAGTTAATATTAACGTTGAGAAGGATCAGTAAAGCTGAGCGGTGTAACAGAGAGTGTGCGGTTGGTGTGAGCACAATGCTTATCAGTTTGAACTCACCTTTGAGTTTCTTGTTGAATGAAGTAAACAAGGACGGTATTTCCCGTTATGAAATCGAGTGTCGGCAATTTGTCGAAAATTAGGTGGTACCGCGAGTGATTCGTCCTATACATTTCTCCTTTGGAGAAGTATGTATAGGACTTTTTTTATTTTAACAAATAGGAAAGGAAGTCTTTGATCAATGGCTTACGATCATAAACAAATTGAAAAAAAGTGGCAGAATTATTGGGCTGAACACGAGACCTTCAAAACAACAGAAGATCCGAAAAAGAAAAACTATTATGCATTGGATATGTTTCCCTATCCATCTGGGCAAGGTTTGCATGTGGGTCATCCGGAAGGTTATACAGCAACAGATATCGTTGCTCGGATGAAACGGATGCAAGGTTACAATGTTTTGCACCCAATGGGCTGGGATGCTTTTGGTTTACCAGCAGAACAGTATGCTTTGAATACTGGTCATTCTCCACGTGAATTTACTAAAGCTAATATCGAGAATTTTCGGCGACAGATCAAGTCGCTTGGACTTTCTTATGATTGGAGCCGTGAGATCAACACAACAGATCCTAGTTATTATAAGTGGACGCAGTGGATCTTTGAACAATTGTATAAAAAGGGCTTGGCTTACGAAGCAGAAGTTCCCGTGAACTGGAGTCCAGATCTGGGTACAGTTGTCGCTAACGAAGAAGTTATCGACGGCAAGACAGAACGTGGGGGCTTTCCTGTCGTTCATAAGCCAATGCGTCAGTGGGTCTTGAAGATCACTGCTTATGCAGACCGGCTGATCGATGATCTTGATGACCTTGACTGGCCAGAAGCGATCAAGGAACAGCAACGCAACTGGATCGGTCGTTCGATCGGAGCTTCGATCCGTTTCAGGGTTGCTGGTCATGAGGATGAGATCGAAGTTTTCACTACCCGTCCCGATACGATTTTTGGTGCAGCATGTATGGTCTTGGCACCGGAACATGAACTTGTCAAAAAGTTGACGACTCCAGAACAAAAAGAAGCCGTTGAGAGTTATGTGGCCGAAGTTTCACATAAGTCTGATTTGGAACGGACTGACTTAGCTAAGAATAAAACTGGTGTCTTTACCGGGAGTTACGTGATCAATCCTGCTAACGGGCAGAAGGTCCAGATCTGGATCGCCGACTATGTTTTGGCTTCTTACGGAACTGGTGCTATCATGGTCGTACCAGCACACGACGAACGTGATTACGAATTCGCAAAGAAGTTTGACTTACCGATCACGCCAGTCATCGAAGGCGGAGACATTACTAAAGAAGCATATGTAGGCGACGGGAAACATATTAACTCAGATTTTTTGAATGGTCTGGGTAAACAAGAAGCTATCGATAAAATGATCGATTGGCTCAATGAAAAGAAGATCGGTGAGAAGAAGGTCAATTATCGTTTACGTGACTGGTTGTTTTCTCGTCAAAGATACTGGGGTGAGCCTATTCCTGTGATCCATTGGGAAGATGGGGAAACTTCCTTAGTGCCAGAAGATCAATTACCATTGCTTTTGCCAAGAACTAAAGATATCAAACCTTCCGGTACGGGTGAAAGCCCGTTGGCTAACTTGACTGATTGGGTCAATGTCGTTGAAAATGGGCGTAGAGGTAAACGTGAAACTAACACTATGCCGCAATGGGCTGGCAGTTCATGGTACTTCTTACGTTATGTTGATCCAACCAACGAAGATGCCTTGGCAGATTATGACAAATTAAAGCAGTGGATGTCGGTCGACCTCTACGTTGGTGGCGCTGAACACGCAGTTTTGCATCTGCTTTATGCTCGCTTCTGGCATAAATTCTTGTATGATATCGGAGTCGTTCCAACCAAGGAACCATTCCAGAAGCTGGTCAACCAGGGAATGATCTTGGGAAATAACCATGAAAAGATGTCCAAGTCCAAAGGTAATGTCGTCAATCCAGATGATATCGTTGATCAGTATGGTGCCGATACTTTACGTTTGTATGAAATGTTCATGGGCCCGCTTGACGCCTCGATCGCATGGAGTGAAGATGGCTTGAATGGGGCACATAAGTTTATCAAACGTGTCTGGAACTTATTGATCGATGACGAAGGTGAACTGCGTGATCGTGTAACTACGATCAATGATCATAAGCTAGACAAGGTCTATAATCAGACTGTTAAGAAAGTTACTGAAGACTTTACGGAATTGCATTTCAACACTGCAATTTCTTCTCTGATGGTGTTTGTTAATGAATGCTATAAGCAAGATTCTTTGCCATTGGAATATATGGAAGGCTTTGTCAAAATGATGGCGCCGGTCACACCGCATATTGCTGAAGAGTTGTGGTCCAGACTGGGACGTGTCGGAACTATCACTTATGCTCAATGGCCAACATATGATGACAGCCTGTTAGTTGATAATTCAGTGCAGATCGTGGTTCAGGTCAACGGAAAGATCCGCCAGCATCTTGAAATTGAACGTGATACTTCAAGGGATAAAATGCAAGAACTGGCTTTGGCTGACGACAAGGTCAAGGAAGAATTGGCTGATAAAGAGGTCAAGAAAGTTATCGCTGTACCAAACAAACTTGTTAATATCGTAATTGGAAAATAGAAAGTTTGCACAAAAATAAGCATGAAATGGAAGTACTTGCGGGTGCTTCCATTTTTTTGGACGAATTTTCTTTATTATTTCATAATCTTTGCCGGAAACAATTGCTAATGACCGGCAATTTCTATAAAATGGTTGTGAATATAAATTTAATGTTATTTATAAAAAGTCAGCATTGCTTTTGTGAAGGTAATGTCAAAATACCAAAAAGAAAGCAGGTTTATTTTGATGAGTGAACGCAAGGTCCAGTCAAGTGAAGAGCAGCTCAAACCAGCTGGATCTGAACCTACTGCTAAAGAAAAGATGTTAAAAGGGTCCGCGTGGATGACGGCGGGCAGTATTTTTTCAAGAATTTTAGGAGCAATTTATATCATTCCTTGGTATGGTTGGTTTGGCAGTGACAAACTGCAAGCCAACGCTTTGTATACAAAAGGATATACTGTTTATAGTTTGTTTATTATGATCGCTACGGCTGGGATCCCATCCGCAGTGGCAAAGCAAGTTTCGCATTACAATTCGTTAAATGAATATCAAGTCGGTCGTCGCCTGTTTAAAAAGACGTTGCTCTTGATGCTAGGTCTAGGTGTTTTTTCGGCGGGGCTTTTATGGATCATTTCCCCCTGGATCTCACAGGGAGATCCGAGAATGGTACCGATCTATCGCTCGTTGTCTTTGGCATTGATCTTGATACCAGTCATGAGCTTGGCACGGGGATTCTTTCAAGGTTACCAAGACATGGCCCCTTCAGCGATCTCCCAGCTGATCGAACAAGTCGTACGCATTGTTTATATGTTAGCCGCTACATATTTGATCATGAAGGTTTTAAATGGTCATTATGAATTAGGTGTTGTTCATTCAACTCTCGGTGCCTTTTTCGGGGCGATCGGCGGGATCGTCTTGCTAGTTTTTTACTATTTAAAACAGCGGACAAAGTTTGATAACTTAGCAAATAGTAGTGCGAATGTGATCGATGTTTCGGATGGTGAATTGATCAAAGAGATCATCTATCAATCCATCCCGTTTATTTTTATCAGTATTTCAATGACTTTGTATAATTTGTTTGACCAGTATACTTTCCAGCCGATCATGCAGAAGGTCACGAATTTTACCCTAGATAGTATCAATGCTCAGTATGCCTTGTTCGCAGGGAATGCTAATAAGCTGGTAATGATCATCGTTTCACTGGCGATCGCGATGGCGTCCACTGCGATCCCACTTTTATCAGAGTTTGTCACAAAAGGCGACCAACAAGGTACTCGCGATCAGGTTACCGATACTTTAGAGCTGTTTTTCTTTATTATGTTACCAGCATCACTGGGAATGGCCGCTGTTGCCCGTCCGCTATATGTTTTGTTTTATTCCTACGAGCATATGGGAGTTTACATCATGAGCGTTTCGGCCTACACTGCATTAGCGCTTGGCTTGTTTTCATTGATGGCCTCTGTTTTGCAAGGGGTCTATCGCAATAAAATAGCGATCAAATATACGATCGTGGGTCTGGTGATCAAGTTGATCTTGCAAGTGCCGATGACAGTCTGGCTGCATGGTTATGGTCCGGTGCTCGCTACGGGGATCGGGACTGCTGTTTCAGGTATTTTGATGATTCGGTATCTTTACTATGAATTTGGTTTAGATCTCGAGCGTTTAATGAAGAGATTCAATCAGGTCATGACCTTTTCCTTGATCATGTTTGTGGTCGTTTTAGCGATCGTCTTTGGTTTAGGGTTATTTCTCAGTAAGTATAGCCGTTTCATGGCCGTGGTTGTACTGATCTTCGCCGTCGGTGGCGGTGCTTATGTTTATGCCTGGTTAACTTTGAAGACAAGAGTTGCTGACAAGGTGCTAGGTTCAAAAGCTGGGTCACTGAGAAGATTGTTGCATGTTAAATAATATGATAATAGAAATAAAGCGAGTCTTGCTGATGAAGTGAGACTCGCTTTTTTAGTAGTATCCAACGTTTTATATGTAAATAAAGTAAAGGCAACCCTTTTTTTGTCGCAAAATAATGAGCAGAATACTTAGAAAAAGTTAATCATGTTAACAAAAGGGAGGATGAAAAGATTTCGTTATGCAAACGGATTATTTCTTATAACCACCCTAGTTAATGGCTTTGAAACTAAAAAATCATTTCGCTAGAAAATAAATATCTAATTAAAATAATTAAAAAAACGTAAAAATATAGATTGACTTATTTAATTTACTGTGTAGAATTTTATAAAAAAGGGGGGAGTTTTATGTTAAAAAGAACAAAATTAGCCGCATCTATTTTTACCCTTGCTTCATTAGCTTTATTGATCAGCGGTTGTGGTTCTAAAAAGAATGATTCACAAGGAAAAACACTTAATGTTGCCACTAACGCCGAACTTTCTACGATCGACATGTCACTTGCGATGGATAATACTTCTTCGGACGTCGCGGAACAGGTCGGTGAAGGGTTGTATGATTTTACATCTAAGGGCGATATCAAGCCAGCACTAGCCACCAACCAGCCAAAAGCTACTGACAACGGGAAAAAATATGTCTTTAACTTACGTAAAAATGCAAAATGGAGTAATGGTAAGCCGGTTACAGCCAAAGACTTTGTGTATTCTTGGCGAAGAACGGTCGATCCAAAAACCAAATCTCCCCAAAGTTATTATTTTGATGGGGTCAAAAACTATCAAAAGATCTCTAACGGCAAACTTGCGCCTTCTACGTTAGGGATCAAGGCTGTTGGTAGATATAAACTAGTCGTGACCTTAGACAGGGCTATGCCATATTTTCCATCAATTTTAGCTGTTTCTGCTTCATTTCCACTGTATCAACCGTATGTTGAAAAACAAGGGAAAAAATACGGAACAGATGCAAAGCATACCCTTTATAATGGCGCATTTACTTTGAAGGGTTGGACAGGATCTAACGACACATGGTCTTATGTTAAAAACAAGCATTATTGGAATGCCAAAAATGTTAAGTTGAATAAGGTCAACGTGAAAGTATATAAGACTGAGCAGACGGCGATCCAGCAATACCAAGCTAAAAAGATCCAATTTGCACAGATATCCGGTTCGACAGTTAAGAATATGAAGAAAAATAAGGATCTATTTGTCCGTAAAATTCCAGGCACACAATATTTAGAGTTTAATACCAAGAATAAATTATTTGCTAATCAAAAAATTCGCCAGGCCCTAGCCATGGCAGTTGATTCACCAAGGCTGACTAACCACGTTTTACAAGATAAGTCGTTACCGGCAACAGGCTACGTTCCCTTTGGCTTCAAGAATGAAAAAACTGGCCAGGACTTCGCTAAAAAAGCAGGGCAACTTGTGAAAAATGACAAGAAACAAGCACAAAAGCTGTGGGCGGAAGGACTGCAGGAGCTTGGTATGACTTCTGCCAAATTTACTATACTGTCAAGCAACACAGAAACCGGTAAACAAGTCGATGAATATCTGCAGTCGCAGTATGAAACAACTTTTAAGAATTTATCCGTTTCTATTTCCGCTGTTCCATTTAACAGTCGTTTAAGTAAGCAAAAGAGCGGTGACTTTGATGTTGTTCAGAGCGGTTGGACTCCAGTTTATGCAGACCCAACTGATTTCTTAAACCTCTTTACCACTCATAATAATAACAATGATGGTAAATGGTCCAATAGTCGATACGATCAGTTGATCAAAGATGCTAATGATAAATATGCTTTAAAACCGCAAGAACGGTGGAACAACTTACAAGAAGCAAATAAGATCGTAGTTCAAGAGGCACCTGTGGCTCCTCTAAATTATCTTTCACAAGTGTATTTGATCGATCCACATGTCAAAGGCATGATGATGGGCCCATTGGGACAACCGTATTATAAAGATGTTTCATATCAGTAAGGGTACGGTTTGAAAGCAGAAACTTAGTTTTATGAATGGAGGATCTATTTAATGAAAATTTTTATTTCAACAGATATTGAGGGTATTGCAGGTATTGTAGATTTCGATATGGAACATGACGACTCTGAAATTTTCCGTGATCTCTATAACCAACAAGTAGAATGGGTCTTAGAAGGGATCCAACAGTCTAGTAAAAATGATGAAATTGATGAAATAGTCATTGCAGACTCGCATGCCAAAGGCAATAACCTTTCCTATAACCGTTTGTCTAACTGTGATGAACGCATCAGTTTAATTAATGGTTGGCCTCGTCCAGAGTATATGATGAGCACACTGGACAAAAGTTTTGATCAGATCTTTTTTGTAGGCTATCACTCTGGGATCGGCAAACAAGCAGGTAATATGGACCACGGTTATAGCGCTAGAGTAGCGTATAAAATTTGGATCAATGAATTGTACCAAAACGAAACTACGATCAATGCCGCTTATGCAGCTGAGATCGGTGTTCCCGTTACTTTAATAGTCGGCGACTCTGGCTTGCGTGAACAATTGATCGAAGAGAAAATGTTCCCTCAGGTCAAATTCGTAGAAACTAAAAAGTCTCTTTCACGTTATGCTGCATGGAGTTATTCAAGAAAAAAAGTTAGAGAGGATACAATTTCAGCTGTAAAAGAAGTATTAGCTGATACTGAAGAAGAAACTAAACTGTTGAAATACAAAACTCCAACTGAACTAAAAATGCAAGTTTACACTACTGCTCAGGCAGATACGATTGCCCAATTACCTGCCGTTAAAAGGTTAGATGGGCGGACGATCTCGGCTCACGTAGATAGTATGCACGATGCGCTTAATACCATTTTAGCCATGGTTGCCTTAGGTGGGACTCAGAATTGATCTGCTAACTTGTAAATATAATTTATATAAAGTTTTGACCTTTACAAATATATAAAACGAAGGAAGAAGCATATGATCGAACCTGAAGTTAAAATATTGACCCTCAACAATGGATATCACTTGTGGACGCAGAAGTTAGGACAAGGCAAGCACAAGATACTTTGTTTGCATGGTGGACCTGGCTCAGATCACGAGTTATTTGACGGTTTCGGCCAAGGCTTGGCTGATTATGATGTCGAAGTTTATATGTACGATCAGCTAGGCTCCTATTATTCTGAACACCCGGATTTTTCACAGCAAGACAACGTAGAAAAATATGCGAACATAGGCTATTTTGTCGATGAAGTCGAGGAAGTTCGCAAGTTACTCGGATTAGAAAACTTTTTCTTGTTAGGTCATTCCTGGGGCGGGGTCCTTGTTCAAGAGTATGCTCTGAAGTACGGAGAAGCTTTGCAAGGAATAATTATTAGTGACATGACTGATGACATTGGGAGTTATGTAAAAAATATCAATCGTGAACGTGAAGAACTACTAGGCTCGAAGGAAGTTGCCTTCATGGGAGATTGCGAGGCTCGTCAAGATTACACTGACCCTCGTTATCGTAATAATATAGAGTTGCTTAACCGAAAATATATTATGAAACGCCCAGAGAATGCATCTAAACATGTGATCAGTACAAAAAATAATTTTCTCTACAACTATTTCCAAGGAGATAACGAGTTTGTTGTAAAAGGTGCTCTTTTTGGTTGGAGTGTTCAAGACAGGATCAAAGACATCACGGTCCCTTGTTGTTTGATTTTTGGAGATGACGATTCAATGGATCTTGGAGAAGTAGCTCGCATGGAAGAACGTATCCCTGACAGCAAATTGCACATTATTTCTGATGCTGCGCATTGTTCAATGATCGACAACCCAGATGAATATTTTGCTGTGCTGGGAGAGTTTCTTAGATCACATTAATTTCAATTTAGACATAAAATGTTACTGTTTTGAAATTGTAGACAATTACAACCTATAGAAATATTATAAAAACTTGATTTACATACTGTGTGGAAATCAAGTTTTTATTTGAATTTTTGCTAGAAATGCTAGAATAGAAAATAGTTACATTACATAAAAATGTTTTCAAACTAACTATTGGAGGAACTACAGTGATAACTTCAGAAGAAATAAAACGCCGTTTATGGAATGGGGCCAATGATCTCCGAGGCTCGATGGATGCTAGCCGTTACAAGGATTACATGTTAGGACTAATGTTTTACAAGTTTTTAAGTGATAAAACTTTGGAAACCTTTCGAACATCAGCGGGTTTATCTAAAGATGTCGATCTTGTTAAAGAATATGAACAGAATTATGAACAATTAGGCGATACTTTAACTGGTATGATCCAAGACGTGCTAGGCTACTATGTTTTACCTGATCACTTGTATCAATCATGGGTCAAAGATATTCGCAATGGTGATTTTGAGCTACAAAAGGTGATGGATAGTCTTAATTCATTTGAACGCAATATTGCTATTAAAGGCGATGCAGATGACTTTAAGGGTCTTTTTTCGACCTCTATCATTGATTTAACTGATTCTGCTTTAGGTAGTGACCTTAACAAACGTAGTAGAAATATTAAAGACTTGATCCTTCTTTTTGCTGACCTCAATATGGTCGATCTGCAAGATGGCGATGTTTTAGGTGACGCCTATGAATACTTGATCGGTCAATTTGCATCCAACGCTGGTAAAAAGGCGGGAGAATTTTATACGCCAAGCCAGGTCAGCGAAGTTTTGGCACAGATCGTGACCAAGTCATCTAAAATCAAGTCGATCTATGACCCAACTGTTGGTTCTGGTTCTTTACTATTAACAGTCGGCAAACATTTATCTAAGAATGAGCAACGTGATCTGCACTATTATGGTCAAGAATACATCACAGAAACATATAATTTAACAAGAATGAACCTCTTACTGCACGGCGTTCGTCCTGAAAAAATGGATATTAGAAACGCCAATACTTTAGCGCAAGATTGGCCTGAAGATCCGGAACGGCCTGATGAAGGCGTGCAGTTTGATGCTGTAGTTATGAATCCACCGTATTCTGATCAAAAGTGGAATAAACGGGAAGATAAACCTTTAAAAGTCAGCGATCCTCGTTTTGCTGATTTTGGGGTCTTGCCACCGGATTCTAAAGGTGATTTTGCATATTTGATGCATGGTTTATATCATTTGGGGCAAAAAGGAACGATGGGGATCGTTTTACCTCATGGCGTTTTGTTTCGTGGCGGAACTGAAGGAGAGATCCGAAAACGCTTGCTAGATAAAAATTACATCGATGCAGTAATTGGCCTACCAAGTAACATGTTTACTAATAAGGGTATCCCTGTTTGTGTCATGATCTTGAAGAAGGACCGCGATTTATCAGCACCCGTATTGCTGATCGATTCTTCAGAAAATTTTGTCAAAATGAACAAGCAAAACGTTTTGCGTGAAAAAGATATTGCTCAGATAGTTGATACTTTCGTGAATAAGACTGAAACTAAAGGCTATAGTCATTTAGCCAGTCGTGACGAAATCATTGCTAATGAATATAATTTGAATATTCCCCGCTATGTGGAAACGTTAGATACTGAGATCCCACAGGATGTTGATGCTCATCTATTGGGTGGCATTCCGACTAAAAATATTGCTGATTTAAAAGTCCTAAACTCAATTGTGAAAGACGTTTTGGATGAAGCATTAACGCCGATTAGAGACGGATACGTCAAATTAAATAAATCAGTGGCGGATTTAACTGATGATGTTTTGGCAGATCAACGTGTCAAAAACAAATCAGCTGAACTTGAAGCTAAAGTTAAAGAATATTTGGATGAATATTGGCAAAAGTTGACCACGGTAGATAGTGAAACGGAATTGGAAGACCTTCGCGAAGCAATGTTAGCCGATATGAAACGTATTTTAACTGAGTTTGATAGTCTGGACATTTACAGTGGTTACCAAATTATTGCGGAAATATGGAAGGATACTCTGTCGCATGATTTAGAATTGATTGCTGGACTTGGTTTTTATAACGCCGGCAGGACTCGTGAGCCTAATATGGTGACCAGGGGTTCCGGAGCAAACAAACATGAAGAACAATCTGGCTGGGTCGGTGCGATCGTTCCTAATGATTTAATTGCACAGAATTTATATACAGACCAAGTTCAGGCAATCGAAGACCATAAAAACCAATTAACTGAAACTGAAGGAAACTTAAGTGAGTTAGTCGAAGCTGCCAAAGTAGAAGACAGCGACGAAAACAATATATTGTATGAATCGGTCAAGAAAAATAAAGATGATGAACCACAAGATTCCTTTGATAACAAGAAAATAAAGGCTGAACTTAAAGCAGCAGCTAAAGGTTCAACAGAATATGACTTACTACACAAAGTTTCTGATTTGATCAGTCAAAAGTCCAAATTTAACACTGCAATCAAAAAAGAGCAGAAAGAACTTGATGAGGCAGTTTACGAGCGTATCGAACAGTTAACTGATGAAGAGGTCGATAGTTTGGTTTATGAAAAATGGTTTGGTGGACTAAAAGAATCAATGGTCAACCTAGTGCAGGAACCTTTGAAAGCTGACTTGCAAACTTTAGACACCTTAAATTCACGATACGCTACGACTTTGTCTGACTTGGAAGATGAAACCAAGAAGGTTGAAAATGAATTTGAGAGCTTGTTAAGTGAATTGGTGGTGAAATAATGACCGATAAACAAAAAAATGTACCATATCGACGCTTTAAAGAGTTCGAAAATGCGGATGCTTGGGAACGGCGAAAGCTTGGAGAACTTGGTTCAGTTGCAATGAACAAACGTATTTTCAAAAATCAAACTTCTAAATTTGGGGAGGTTCCATTTTACAAAATTGGTACATTTGGTAAAAAAGCAGATTCATATATTACTCAAAAATTATTTAAAGAGTACAAGCAAAAATATCCTTTTCCTGAAGTAGGTGATGTTTTAATTTCGGCTTCGGGAAGTATAGGGCGAACTATAACTTATAAAGGACAAGACGAATATTTTCAAGATAGCAACATCGTATGGCTTAATCATGACGGAAAATTGAATAATAAGTTTTTAAAGCAATTCTATTTAATTGTCAAATGGCAAGGACTTGAAGGGAGTACAATAAAACGACTATATAACAAAAATATTTTAAATACTAAAATCCGTGTTCCCACTCCCAAAGAACAGCAAGCAATTGGAGATTTTTTTGATCAATTAGACCACCTTATCGCCCTTCATCAACGTAAGTATGATAAGTTAAAAAAATTAAAGTCGGCTTATTTGTCAGAAATGTTTCCTGCTAAAGGAGAGCGTAAGCCTAAACGAAGATTTCCTGGATTTGCTGATGCTTGGGAACAGCGAAAGTTCTCTGAAATATTTGATTACAATGTCTCTAATAATACAATTTCACGTAGTGGGTTAAATTATGAAACAGGTAAAGTTAAAAATATTCATTATGGTGATATTTTAGTCAAATTTGGACCAATCTTAAATATCAGCAACAACGATATTCCGTTTCTAACAAATGTTGAACCTGAAGAATACAAGTCTCAATTGCTACGTAACGGTGACATAGTAATAGCAGATACTGCCGAAGATGAAACTGCTGGTAAAGCACTTGAGCTGACAGGAATTCAAGAAGATTATGTAGTTTCAGGACTTCACACAATAGTAGCCAGACCAAATAAAAAGTTCGCCAGAAATTATTTGGGTTATTACTTAAATTCACCTAGCTATCATAAAAAGTTGCTTCCCTTAATGCAGGGAATAAAGGTATTATCATTAAATAAAGCAAATATTGCTAAAACGAAGGTTATATTCCCCAAAGAATTAGAAGAACAAAAAAGAATAGGATACTTTTTCGACCAACTAGACCACTTTATCACTCTTCATCAGCAACAGTTAGAAAAATTGAAAAGTTTGAAGCAAGCATACTTAAATGAGATGTTCGTCTAAATTTAGCGTACGTATTTTTGAAGATGTAACGTTCAATATTTGTAAAAGGGGGCAATTTAAGTGAGTGGTGTAGCTAAAGATGCTTCGGAAAGGTCGTTTCAACAAAATTTTTGTTGATGCACTTGCCAGCTATAAATGGGATGCTGCTGAAGAATTGAATGGTAATACACATAGTGTGACGGTTGATGATTTGATCAACAATTGGAGGCAACAATTAAATCGTATTAATGCGGATCAGTTGGAAGGAATTCCATTGACCGATGATGAATTCGACCAGATACTGGCTAAAGTTAGTCAGATCAGTAATAGTTATGAGGCTGCCAAATTACTTTCCATTGAGGAATCGACAGGAAAAATCGATGGGATTTATCGTGATGAAAACTTAGATGTTACTCGAAGGCAAATTACGGTGACTATTTTCAAAAAGGCAGAGGTGCGTGGTGGGGATTCTTCTTATCAAATCGCACGTGAGGTTCAAACTCCAAATAATAATCGCTTTGATATTATCCTTTTGATCAATGGTTTGCCGCTGATCAATATTGAGCAGAAAAGAACAGATAAGCCTTTGGACGAGGCCTTTGGTCAGTTTAAACGTTATTATCGTGACGGTGAGTACAGCAATAATTTCATGGCGTTTTCTCAAATGATGGTCATTACTTCTGAGATCGAAACTCGTTATTTTGCTACGCCGAAATCGATCGCTGATTTTAACCCTAGCTTTGTTTTTCACTGGGCGGATGAAGACAATAGGCCAATCAATGATTGGAAAGAGATCACTAAGACGCTGTTGAAGATCCCGATGGCTCATCAGATGGTCGGCGATTACTTGGTGATCGACGAAGCACGCGAACCCGAAAATCAAAGGCATATGTTGATGCGTCCTTATCAGGTCTATGCTTTACGTGCAATCGAGGGAGCTGCATTTGGCTGGGATAATGATCAAAAGACTCCACATGGTGGGTTTGTTTGGCATACTACTGGTTCTGGTAAGACCATTACTAGTTTTAAAACGGCACTGTTTCTTTCAACACGTGCCGGATTCGATAAGGTAGTTTTCTTAGTGGATCGTAGGGAACTTGATAGTAATACCTCTGAAAGTTTTAGGGCTTATTCAGCTTATGAATCCGTTGATGTTGACGACACGAATTCTACTTATCAGTTGAAGAAGCAATTAAGGTCCGTTAAGTCGGGGATCGTGGTTACGACTACCTTTAAACTAAACTCGTTAGTAAAAGAGTTGAATGAAAACCATGATCAAAGTTTAGCTGATAAAAAAATGGTATTTATTATTGACGAGGCTCACAGAACGACAATGGGGCAAATGATGGGCGACATCAAATACTACTTTAGAAAGTATGGCTTATTCTATGGTTTTACTGGGACACCTTTATTTGAAGAAAATGGGGTAAAGGGGAAGGTCAATAAGAAAAGCGAAGTCATCAATACAACGACTAAGCTTTTTGGACCGGAACTCCACCGCTATACCATCGAAGAGGCGATTGCTGACGGTAATGTTTTAGGATTTCATGTGGACTATATTAATACGGGCGAGTTCGATAGTTATGATGATTTACGAGATCAGATCATTGAACACCAGAAATTGAAGCATCCTGAAGTAGGAGACCGTGAGATCGAACGGTCCGTTCAAGGTTTGTCTGATTTGGAAGTTGAACAGGAAGCACTTGAAGAGGGGATATTAGTCTACCAAGATGAAACGCATATTCCTAGAGTTGTTACCGAGATACTGGACGGCTGGGAGAGTCAATCTCAAGCCAGGCAATTCAATGGTATTTTAACGGTCGCCTATAAAGAAGAGTTATTGCTTACTATAAGGAATTTAAAAAACAGCTAGCTAAGTGCGATGAAAAAATCAATGTTGCGATGACCTTTAGTTTTGGAAATGAAAATGATCCTGATAATCTCGCTTCTCAAACAATTGATGAAATGTTTTCTGATTATGGTGCATATACAGGCCTTCATTTTGAAGCTGGTAATCAAATGCACGGTGAAGATGCTTATTTTGAGGACCTAACAGAACGTGCAAAGCGGGGCGGTAGTGGCAGAAATCAAAAGAACATTGACCTTATTATCGTTGCAGATCAACTATTGACGGGGTACGATTCAAAACGTTTAAACACACTCTATGTTGATCGTTTTCTGGCATTACAGGGACTGATCCAAGCATATTCAAGGACCAACCGAGTTTTTGGTTCTACCAAAGAATTTGGTACGATCATCAACTTCCAATTTCCTAAAATGACTGAAAAAATAGTAAACACCGCTTTGGAATTGTATGGAAGTGGGGGAACTAGTACTAAAGCGATCGTTGATGTGTATGAAAATGCTGTTAAAAAGCTTAAGTTAGCAATCGAGCAAATGAGACCGACCTTGGAAGACCCGACAGGATGGCAAGATTTAGTAGATGATAAAGCGGCAAAGCAAGCATTTGGAGTAAGTTTTAAAGATGCAGCTGACCAAGCTAATACGGTCAAACAGTATTACGAGTTTAAGTGGGACGATGATGCCTTTGGAATTTCTGAACATGAATGGCTGCAATATGTCGGTGCTTATAAAAATATTTTTGGAACTGGGCCTGATCCAGTCGACCCATCGCCGGAGATCAAAGCTCCTGCGGGGAAAACCAAGTTGACAGGCACACAGGTGATCGACGCAGCTCACATTTTGAATTTGATCGGGGAAAGAGTCAAAACAAAAGATGGGGTCCAAACAGTAGACGATGAAACATTGCGGATCATCTCTGAACAGATCCAAGAGTTAAGTAATATGGGACAAGATGTTCAGTCGCGTTTGTTGAGAGCTTTTGTAGATCAGGAATTGATTCCAGGAAACTTATCAAGTGATGTTAATTTTGACGATGCCTACGAAGAGTGGAAAAAAGGATTAGAACAAGATCAAGTCCACGAATTTGCGGAAGAAAAGGGCATTGATTTTGCTTTGCTTGATAGGTCTGTATCTGCCTTTTCAATCTCTGAGCCTGAAATTGTGCCATACATTGATGAAATTACCAAAAATGTAAATTTTGAGAAAGCGACAGATAAATCTGCGGGGAATAAGTTGCTGCACAATGTGAAATTGACGAAAGATCTACCGCAATGGATGTTAGAGCTTAAAAACAAATTTAACTAAGTAATTGAGTTGAGGCTAAGGGTCTCGGCTCTTTTTGTTTATATAACAATTTAAAAGAATTTGTTTGTAGTGGGCCGTAGTTGCTAAAATCAAAGTAGTACCTTTAGTTTCTCTATCATCCTTTACCAGCGTCAGCCAATACACTAGGAGGATAATATCATGGCAGATCCAGTTGGAAAAAATGAACTATTTCATGTTTATTATGAGCGATGGATTACTGTGTATAAGGAAGGGGCAATACGTAAAGTTACTATGGCGAAATATTTGATGACTCATCAATGGTTGGTCAAGCTAGTACCGGAACTTGAAATCGCTGAACTGACGCGTATTAATTATCAAAGGTTACTCAATAAATACGCAGAACAGCACGAAAGACAAACAACGATGGATTTTCACCACCAATTAAAGGGGGCAATACTAGATGCTGTTGATGAAGGGTTGATCGAACGTGACCCCACACGTAAAGCAATTATCAAAGGGAAGACTCCCAGACCTAAAAAGCAAAAATATCTGAACCAATACGAATTGCATACATTGCTTGTGAATTTAAAGTTGGGAAACGAATTAGATTGGAACTGGTTCATTTTGTTGGTCGCAAAAACCGGCATGCGTTTTTCAGAAGCTTTAGCGCTAACTCCGGCAGATTTTGAATTTTCTCGCCAAGTGGTCGTTGTTGATAAAACTTGGGATTATAAAGGGGAGGGCGGCTTTTTACCAACGAAAAATAGATCTTCTGCTAGAAAAGTCGAACTTGATTGGCAAACAGTCATTCAGTTTTCACAGTTGATCAAAGGACTACCAGAAAATAAACCAATATTTGTGCATGAAAACGGCAAGGTATATAATTCAACGGTCAATGGGATATTAGAAAGGACTTGTAAGAAGGCCAGAGTTCCTGTTATCACAATTCATGGATTGAGACATACACATGCATCATTATTATTGTTCGCAGGGGTGTCTATCGCTAGTGTTGCCCGAAGGTTAGGACATGCAAGTATGACCACTACTCAGAAAACATACTTGCATATTATTCAAGAGTTAGAAAATCAAGATGTTGATTTAGTAATGAGATCACTTTCCGGTTTAAGTTAACTATTCAGCGAAAATGGCTGACGCTGATGAAGGGCGATAAGGTGGTCTAACTGTTGTAAAAATGCACCTAATTTTACTTGTTCCTCTTTTTTGGGGACAATAACCCGCCATTGTTTGATTTCAGACATTGGAACAAGATTTACCATCGCGGATCCTGGATTAGATTGGGTTAATTTATTTTGCATATCTTCTGATCTGATCCATTGTAGAAAAAATTGTGGATCTGTGAACATTGGATTTATTTTTATACGAATCAAAGCTTGGTTAAAAACGCCTTTTTTTATTCCTGTAGGAACCCTTGAAATGCGCCCAATGGTTCCCGCACCACTCATAATAAAATCACCAGGACACACTTCAAAACGTTTTAGTTCAGTAAACTTGTCCTCAGTAATGTTGTATCTAGTTGTATATTTATCATAAATGGCATTGTATTGTTCATAGACTACGTACTTACTTTTTGGAACAAAGAATTCTTTTTTTAAAGCACTTCCAAAAGGACCACGTCTAATGCCGTCTGAGCTATCAAGTAGGTCACTAAACTTTCGCTGTTCCCAAGCGTTAGTTTTTTCTCTAAACATAAAGCATTTTAAGGATGTTATACTTACTTTACATATAAAACAAGTGTTTAAAAAGGAGGATGATCAATTTGGAATTTTACACTTATAAAGCTTTTACCGAAAACTCAAATGCTTTGACATTTGAAGCAGCAGGAAAAATCTATGAAGAGATCACTGGATTGGTGGAAGTAGCTGACAAAGATACAAAAAAATTATGGCAGGATTTTATCAAATGTTCTGTGGTCTATAGCTCCACCAGGTCACAATGGCTGCTTCTGTCGTCTGAAGAAAGGGCAGCTGTTGATAGAAAGCGGACTGCGCAACATGATGAAGTTATTAATACTTTAACCAAAGTTGCACAGCGTTTTGAAAAGCAAGATCTTCCAACTGACTGGTATGATGAAATTTCTTTTAATCGTGTTCAAGCTCGTAAAAGATTTGGAGATTTTGCATGTTATGTTTCTTATGTATACTCAGTTAATGCAAGATGATGAGATAAGTTATTTTTTAAAAAGAACTCGTTCGGTACTTAAAATATTAGAGCAAAAATAAATTAAAAAACGTGGTCGAGAAACCAAATTTGATTTCCCGACCGCGTCTTTTGTATTCTCTACACAATTAATGTTTTACCGAGCTTGCTTTTTCATAAATTCCTGCATCTGGCCAATGATATCTGTTGGTAAAACGACATAAGAGTTCTCCGCTAATTCATCGGCGATAGCGCTGTGAATGTAAAGAGCAGCAGCCAGAGCTTTTTGTGGGTCTTGGGTGGCAAATTGTCCCATAAATCCTGCGATGATCCCTGTCAGCGTATCTCCCATGCCGCCAGTAGACATGTAAGGGCCGCCGATCGGCAAACGTAGAGTTTCTTTATTAGGCGCATAAATTTCTGTATGGTGCTTCTTTAAGACGACCGTTGCACCTAACTTTTCTTGGGCTTGGCGGTTGTTTTCTTCGGTTTGGTCTGCGATTTTGATACCTGAAAGTCTTTGCCATTCCATTTCATGCGGCGTGAAAATAATGTGAGCGTCAGGTAAGTTGTCTTGCAGTTCCTTTTCTTGAGAAAGCAAAGTGACCGCTGAACCATCAATGATCAAATACTGTTCAGGTGTGACATTTGCAAAAACATTCTTGATGATCGCCAATGATGTTTTATCTGTGCCTAAGCCAGGACCGACTACGATCGCATTCGCTCCTGAGAGGACAGAGTTGACCGTTTCTTCGTCCGTGAAGTCAACAAACATGGCTTCAGGTACAACAGCGTGTAAGGCGGTCAAATTTTCCGGAGACGTGGTACAGGTCACTAAGCCTGCTCCTGCATGTACCGCGGCTGAAGTTGACATTAAGATGGCACCGCCATATTGTTTGGCTCCGCCGACTGTGACGATTCGCCCATAATTACCCTTGTGACTATTGGCTGGACGTTTTTCAATTACTGTGAGTATTTCGTTAGTTAAGTCTTTCAAAATATTACCTCCAATTTTAACTTAACAAAAATTTCTTCACTGTGGTGATCGTTTCTTGTTGGATCTGCTGCCTGTCCACTCCAGGAGCGTCTTGATACCAAAATGAATCAGCTGCAGCGTATTTTTTCTTAGCTGGTAAGAAGATAAAGTGTCCCACACTTGCCGGGAGTTCTTGATAGATGGCTTGGGGCAAAAAATGATGGTACACGCGACCGTTTTGCTCGATTGGGGCGATCTTGTCCCCGCCTGGAGCGATGATCAAGGCAGGAATATCAACATTCTTAGTTTGCAGCATGGAATTGATGCCTGTTCCCAATGCAGGGGAGAGGGCCACAACTTTTTTAAAACGTTCATCTTTTAGGTCGGCCGGTACTTCAGATGGTTCAGCTTCGACAACTTTTTTGGTAAGTTTGCCAAATTCCGGCATCTGTGCAACCACATCAGTTGGTAAAGTTTCGTCTTCTTGTTGTTTGATCAAATTTTGATCGACATTGACTCCGGCGATCGCCATTACCGAGTAGGCCCCGAGTGAAAAGCCAATACCGTAAATCTTTTCTTGGTCGATCAGTGGATTATACTCTTGCAATAGTTGTGACAAGAGATAAGATAAATCCCGTGGTCGTTCCCAATAACGTTTGAATTGTTCAGGAAGCGGCTCACTAAATGTATTGCCATAGTGATCTGGTGATGCCACGATATAGCCTTCCTGCGCAAGCGGGATCGCCAACCACGCAAGACTGATCCGATTACTGCCGGAACCATGTGACATCAAGATCAAGGGGTGTTTTTTACCAGTATAGGTAGATGCATGATCTAAATCAAGGTTTTCTGGATACCAGATCGTTGTTTTTAGCGGACGATCATCACGTGAATGGTCAATATATGTGATAGTTTGTGCAGTGACTTTAGACATATTTTCTCTTCTTTCTGATAATACTTCAATTTCAGTATATCAAAAATAACGATTTCAAACACGTACAAACGCCTAAGTAGATCCCGTTGAAAATTTGATGCGGCAGATTTGGCCCATGCTAGTGGCAGTGAATATCACTTTTAAAGCGCTGATATAACAACATTCCTAAAATACCATTGCAACAAAATTGCAACAACTTTGGCTTTTGTTGGTCGTTAACTAGAAACTTGATAAAAGCTCTTTTATTTTGAAACAAATTATTGTATGATAGTTAGGTACTGATTTATAGGTATTTGCCACTGTGGCGGAATTGGCAGACGCGCAGCGTTCAGGTCGCTGTTTGGGTTATCCAAGTACAGGTTCGACTCCTGCCAGTGGCACTATGATAGTTAATGAAAGCCTTCGTTCATATCTGAATGACGGGCTTTTTTAAAACTCAAATAAAAGCAAGTAAGTGGTAAGTTCATTTGTTATACTGCATAACACTTATATTTACTTTAAAAACAATAATTGCTATAATTAAGCGGTAATTATTGTATATTTTTTCTGATATATAATTTTTCAGGGCAGTTTAAAGGCAACACTGTGCGAAGCATGTAGTCTTAAAATTAGCTAGTAAAATCAGGGTCTGAAAAGTTGTACGAGTGAATAAGAGAAAATTTTTTAAAGCAAGTCTTTAAATTTGATTAATTAAAGGAAAACAGTTAGCATTTTATGAAAACGTAACCATCTGTGAGAGAGAAAGGGAGCTTTTGTTATGGGAAAAGTAAATGCAATGTATTTGGTGGGTCGTGCTAAAATTTACCGCGATGAGGCTCAGCGTGGGATCGAGTTAGAGTCACAGGGCGACCCCCAGCGTGCTTTGTTGGTGTGGAAGAGTTTGAAACGGGCTTGTGAGGCTGAATTGGACAATTATGATGGTAAAGATGGTAATTATGCAAAGTTCCTACATACAATGGCAGACCATCTAAAAAATGAGGGCGAAGTAATGTCTAGTTTAGAATCGATCAGGGTTTGCAGCCGTAATTATCTCAAGGTAAACAGTGATAAATAGTAAGACATTTCATCAGTTTTATGTTATACTTTCGTTAGTATCATGAGTATCAATTAGATAATTTTTGTATGAAAAAGGGAGTGGCAACTGTGACAGAACAAGAGTATAAAACCATCCTTGTACCAGTTGATGGTTCTGAAGCAGCTGAGAAAGCTTTGAAGAAAGCGGTAGAGGTTGCCAAAAGAAACCACGCGCACTTAGATATTTTGAACGTGATCGATCTTAAACAATTTTCAGTTAGTTTTGCCGGTATGTTGAATGCTAGCGGAGACGTTGTTTATAAGACTTTTGAAGATGTCGACAAATATTTAACTGAATTGCAAAAGAGAGTTAAGGACCAGGGACTCGAGGATGTAGATGTTCACGCACGTTTCGGTTCTCCAAGAACTGACATTGCCAAGGATTTCCCAGAAGATCACCAGACTGACCTGATCATTATGGGGCCAACAGGATTAAATGCGGTTGAACGTGTTTTTGTCGGTGCAGTTACAGATTATGTGATCCGTGCGGCTAGTTGTGATGTGATCATTGCACGTTAAATGTTTAGAAATTTGACAAAATTTTTGGGTAATACTGGACACGAAAGGAGACACATTTACAATTGAACATTGGGACAGCGATAGTTTATATAGCGTTGTTTGTTCTCACGATTTATAATGTGCGGCGTAATTATCATTTGGTGAAGCTTCGTTCTAAAGCCACTATTCGTGAACCAGAAAAGTTATCACAAGATGAGCAGGGTAAACTTAAAGAATTCACTTCAGATAAGCGCAAATGGTCCGTTTTAAGCCAGTTGTTTTTCCTTATTTCGGTGTTTATCGCTTTTAAGGGAACATTAGTACAATTGGTGTTTTTCATGGATCTTTATACAGTGTCTGTGATCAGTATCAATAATATCGATATTGATATTATTAAATTGTTAGGCGAACCTACGAATTAATATTGAGTATGTAATCAAAAGGTTTTCTCCTTTAGCGTGAGAAAACTTTTTTTATTTAGGCAGAACAAATCAGTCGGAAACTTTAAGTTCCGGCCAGCGTGCTGTCCATGCCTTGCTGGTAAGGCGTTGTTCGTAGCGCTGATGTCCTGCCTGACCAACAGCATAGTTGGGTGTTGGGGTGACACGTAGTTTAAAAAGATCGTCTAAATCATAGGGGGCAATAATAAGATGTTCATCTGTGTTCTTTTTTTGTACGCCGACACTAGTAGCCGTCTCTGGAAAATCAGCGATCGTTTTTTCAATAGAATCATAAAAACGTCTATGACTTTTATGGCGGGCTGGTAATGAAATGTTTTTGATATTCCATAAATAAAACGAATGATTTTGAGTTAAAATTTCTTGTGTCGTTAAAAAGTCTTCGTAAGTTTGACTACTGTCTTTGTAGTAAACATCGATGTCGCCTAACTTGAGCGAGGATTCGCGACCAGTTAGTTTATTCCAAATTAAATTACGGATCGTACCGCCACAAATGGTTGCTTCTGGCAAATGCATTTCCTCGAGGATCTCGAAAATCTCGCTGATTTCTGAGTCATGGGAAATAATATCTAGAAATTTTTCCTTATACACATTGAATTCCTCCTGTTAGAAATATGTCCAGTTAACATTGTATTGCGTTTTTAGAGATCACGCTATCTATTTTTTGGGCACTTTCCCTTGTGAAAATTTGTAAGCGTTGTATAATTTTATGGTAAGCGCTTTAGCTAGAGAAGTTTAGAGGAGATAATTTATGATGGAAATTTTAGCCGTTAATTCAGGAAGTTCAAGTTTTAAGTTTAAATTGTTTGTTATGCCGGAAGAAAAAGTGATCGCTTCTGGTCAGATCGAGCGGATCGGACAAACTGCTTCTGTTGTGACCATTAAGCATCACGCTGGTGAAAAGTATGAACGAAAAGATAATATAAAAAATCATAAACAGGCCGTTCAGGAATTGATGGACCTGTTGTTAGAACTGCATATCATTAAAGATTATTCGGAGATCGAAGGTGTTGGTCACCGTGTCGTCGCTGGTGGAGAATATTTTGATCATTCTGTTATTGTTGATGATGCTGTGATCGCTAAGATCCATGAGATCGCTGATCTGGCACCTTTACATAATCCGGCGAACTTAGTGGGTATTGAAGCTTTTAGGAAGATCCTACCTACTGCAACATCAGTCGTTGTTTTTGACACTGCTTTTCATCAAACGATCCCAGAAGAAAACTTCATTTATAGTGTGCCTTATGAATGGTACGAAAAATATGGCGTTAGAAGGTATGGTGCGCACGGTACGAGTCATCGTTATGTGGCCACCGAAGCGGCTAAATTATTGAACAAACCTTTGAGAGATCTTAAGCTGGTCAGTTGTCATATAGGTGCAGGTGCTTCGATCTGTGCCGTTAAAGGAGGAAGATCTTTTGATACATCAATGGGGTTCACACCGTTGACCGGTATTACAATGGCAACTCGTTCTGGTGATGTAGATGTCGCTATGATATCTTACATGATGGAAAAACTAAATATCGATTCAATGTCTGAGATGATATATATGTTGAATAAAGAATCTGGCTTGTTAGGCATTTCTGGGATCTCACAGGATAGCAGAGATATTATGCAGGTTGCTCATGCTAACCATCGTGCGCAGTTGTCGCTTGACATTTTGGTCAAAGACGTAGTGAAATACATTGGCCAGTATACATTTGAAATGGGTGGTTTGGACGGCATTATTTTCACAGCCGGAATCGGCGAAAATTCTGATGAGATCAGAGCTGCTATTATGGAGCGGCTTGGATTTTTGGGGATCACTATCGATCAAGAAGAAAATCAAAAACGAGGGGTGACTGATATTGTCTCTGGGCCTGATTCGCAAGTTACTGTAATGAGGATCCAAACAGACGAGGAAGTAATGATCGCACGTGATGTGATGGATCTTAGCCAAGAATAAGTTGCAACTTAGAACCGGCTTAACAGTCTTCTTAAACAAGTTAGTTTTTTCTTAAAAATGTAATGTTTTTGTAAAATAAAAGTGTTAACATCCTTCTTCAAAAGTGGTAAATTATTCTGGATCGTTAATTACAATTTATTTTAGGAGGCTTTGTCATGGGCAATAAGCTTGATATTTTGCGCGACTATCAAGTTGCAGAAGCAGAAGCTATGGAATTGGATAATGTGTGTGATGAAATTGGCAATTCTACCTTAGCTTCTGAATTTCTGAAGGTTTATGATGAAAAACGCAAGAGCGTACAAAACGAATGCCGTAATTTGCAGAACATTTTGGAAGCAATTGAAGCGGCTGAAGATTGATCAAACCAGCAAAAAAGAAAACAATAAAAAACTATGAGAGCAACATGATCCTGATTATTTGGCCATGTTGCTCTCATAGTTTTATTTATCTAAGAACGGTTTTGTTTGAGCTGTTGGAACTTCGCTGGAGTTATTTTATTTAAATCGACTAATTTTTCTTCGATTTGATTTAAAACGTGGTCGCGGTCGGCAAGATTTTCGACAAAATCATATTTGTCACCATCGATCATTAAGAACGGGGAGATATTATAGGAACTTGCCCAGCTGCTATAATAATCTAAGAGGTTATGATAGTAACTAACTAAACTGGGGTCAGTTTCTACCTGCTCAAATTCACGCCCACGTTTCTTGATCCGCTTGATCATTGTATCGTATGAAACATTGATCATGACCATTAAGTCTTCAGTAGGATCGTCTGTAACATATTGGAGCTCTGAGAGCATATTGGCTAATAATTCTTTATAGATCGAATATTCAATTTCAGTCGCGTTTCCCATTGCCGTGTTCATCTTCATGAACATCGCGTCTTCATATATTGAACGATCTAGGATATTGTTACTACCTTGCTTCGCTTCTTTTATCATTTTGAAACGACGATTTAAGAAGAAAGTTTGCAACAAGTAGGCATAGGGATTCGAAACATTTTTTTCGCCGGCAGCGCGACGTTTAGCAGCGAGCTCATTGCCTTGGTAAAATAATGGTAAGACAGGATTGTCTTCTACTGGTTCATAAAATGGCTGTGTCCCCAGTTCTTGTGCTAATAATGCAGTCAGGCTGGATTTACCAGACCCGATGATTCCGGCTAAAGTGATCAAGCTGGACAACTCCTTTTATACAAAGTGCGGAGGAACAACTACCAGTTGATCTGTTGATAATGAAAAATAATTTTCATTTTGTTCTCCCGTTTATACGATAATTCACACGCATATCTATTTTACATTGACCACAAGAGCTTTTCAATCTCAAAGATAGAATTGAAATCTAACTGTTATTTATAGTTGCAAAAAGAATTTGGAAAAATTGAATTAGAACTGGTACGATTTAAGATTGAAATGTATAATTGACCCTGTAAAGCTTAACAAAACAAAGAAATTTTCATAAAAAAGAGGAGAAAAAGCGAATGATTTCAAGATATACTCGCCCAGAAATGGCTGCCATTTGGAATGATCACACTAAATATGATTGTTGGTTAGCTGTTGAGATCGCGGCCGATGAAGGTTGGTCTAAGTTAGGGATGATCCCCGAAGACGATTTAAAAATGATCCAGCAAAATGCGAAATTTGACGTTGACCGCATTGCAGAGATCGAATCAGAAACTCATCATGACGTGATCGCTTTTACTCGTTGTGTTTCTGAGTCATTGGGTGCTGAAAAAAAGTGGGTCCATTATGGTTTGACTAGTACGGACGTTGTTGATACTGCTTATGGGTACCAACTCAAACAAGTTAATGACATTTTGCGTGCTGATCTGCAAGAATTTAAACAGATCATCGCTGATAAGGCACAAGAATATAAATATACTGTCATGATGGGAAGAACCCATGGTGTTCACGCTGAACCAACGACTTTTGGCTTAAAGTTGGCGCGGTGGTATTCCGAAATAAAGCGAGACATCGAACGTTTTGAACACGCTGCTAAGGGTGTTGAAGCTGGCAAGATCAGTGGGGCAGTCGGTAGTTTTGCCAACATTGATCCTTATATCGAAAAGTATGTTTGTAAAAAACTTGGGATCCGTCCGCAAGAGATCTCGAGCCAAGTTTTGCCTCGTGACCTACATGCAGAATATGTTTCAGTTATGGGATTGATCGCTACAAGTTTAGAAGAATTTGCGACAGAGATCCGTGGCTTGCAAAAAACTGAAACACGAGAAGTTGAAGAACATTTCAGTAAGGGACAAAAGGGCTCTTCAGCCATGCCACATAAGCGTAATCCGATCGGTTCGGAAAATATTTGTGGCTTAGCTAGAGTAGTTCGTGGACATGTAGTTACGGCCTATGAAGATGTTTCTTTATGGCATGAACGTGATATTTCACATTCATCGGCTGAACGGATCATTTTGCCGGATACTACGATCTTATTAGATTACATGTTGCACAGGTTTGGTGGGATCGTCAAAAATCTGACTGTTTTCCCTGATAATATGAAAAAGAATATGGATAAGACTTTCGGTCTGATTTACAGTGGCCGTGTCTTATTAAAATTGATCGATGCGGGCATGAGCCGGGAAGAAGCTTATGACCTGATCCAACCTAAGACCGCGCGTTCTTGGGATGAGCAAATTCCATTTAGACAATTGTTGGAGGAAGATCCCCAAGTTACCAATAGGTTAGACTCCGAAACTTTGGATGATGCTTTTGATTATCATTGGCATCTAAGACGAGTTGATGAGATCTTTGAGCGGGTAGGTTTAAAATAGTTTCTCAAAGTACACCTATATAGAAAATATAGTTAGACAAAAAATATTGTTTTAGCGGGGTTATTGTTTGACTAGTCTATTGAATGGGTGTACTTTATCTTTTAACGCTGAAAGGAGCAATTTTTCATGACAGAGTTTGCCTACCAAGCGTTTAGTGAAGTTGCGCAGCAAAAAACCTTTGTCTCTGCCGCTAAAACGCTGAATGTTACACCATCCGCAATCAGCCATTCAATTGCTGGTTTTGAAAATGAATTGGATTTTCCGTTATTCATTCGTAACCGGACCGGTGTGACCTTGACTCCTGATGGTGAAAGGATCTTGCCGATCGTGCAAGAGATCTTAAATACTGAAACAAAGCTTCATGAAGAGGCGGACCGGATCAAAGGACTTAGTTCCGGCAAGATACGTTTGGGAGCTTTTAGTAGTGTTTGTATCAATTGGCTGCCTGATATTATTCGCAAGTTTAAACAAGATTATCCCCAAATTGATATTAGTATTGAACAAGGGAACTTTAATCGGGTCACAGAATTGGTACGATTAGGACGTCTGGATATAGGTTTTTCGGCTTTGCCGATCAATGAGAATTTGAACGTTGTTCCATTGCATGAAGATATGATCTATTGTATTGCTCCCAGTGATTTTGTTCCGCAAAATGGTCAGAGTATCACTAAGGAAGATGTCAAAAACGAACGTTTTATTTTGCAGCAGATCGACTATGACCGAGAAACAAAACGAGCCCTAGATGCATACAATGTCTCTGTAAATTCTATTCAGTACAGTATTGATGATGCTTCGATCGTTGCAATGGTTGAAAGTGGTCTTGGCCTTGGGATCTTACCCGAGTTAGCATTGCAAAATTTATCAGGCAATGTGAAAGTTTATCCTTTTTCTCAACCATTTAAACGGATAATTGCTGTTGTTACTCAAAATGAGAGCAAGCAAACTCCCTCCACCCATGCTTTTTTGGAATTAGTACAGCAGTGGATCCACGATAATTATGCTAAATAATTAAAAATATTTCTGGATCTGCTTTAATAAGTTGGGGGACTTTGTTTGATGTTTTTAGATGTTAGAATGCTATACAAACCGGGCTCTTTTGTTTGTTCAGGTCAGGTATTACATAGCTAGAAAGCGCGCTGCGGTACTCGGTCATGATAATGGTCGGTTGGGCTATGGTTGCGATGCTTTGTGTTTAGTCGAGCTACACAAGACAAGAGATTCCGCTTATCCGACTTGTACCTCACAGTGCCAAAACCGTACTATAATGTATAAGCCCGATAATGCTCGTCTCTTAAGCGTCTCGTTTCACTCTGTATTTTTAGTCGAGCTATGGCAAGTAAGAAGTTCCGTCCATCAAACTTCAAGGCGACACCGCCAAAAACGCACTATCGTCTTGAGGTCCGATGGTACTCGCTTCTTCCCGCTTGCCTTCACTCTGTTTTATTAGTCGAGCTGCGTGTGGCAGAAGGTTCCGCCTAGCTAGTTTCCCCACCACATTGCTAAAAACGCAATGAGGCGGAGAAACCTGCTAGTGTTCACCTTCTGACCGCCACACTTCGCTCTGTGTTTAGTCGAGCTGCGTGAGACAGAAAATTCCGCTTATCCAGCTTCCCCACCACATTGCCAAGAACGCAATATGGTGTGAAAACTCGATAATGCTCATTTTCTCCCGTCTCACTTCGCTCTGTTTTCATAGTCGAGCTGCGTGTGGCAGAAGGTTCCGCCTAGCTAATTTCCCCACCACATTGCTAAAAACGCAATGAGGCGGAGAAACCTGCTAGTGCTCACCTTCTGACCGCCACACTTCGCTCTGTGCTTGTATTGGGGGATTTAGTTTGAAAGAATTAACCAAAGGCAGTCCAATTAAATTAATTTTAATGTTTGCCGTTCCACTCTTGATAGGGAATCTTTTCCAGCAGTTGTATAGCCTGTCAGATACGATCATCGTTGGGCAAACTTTAGGCGTAAACGCATTGGCGGCCGTTGGTTCAACTGGGAGTATTCAGTTTTTGATCATTGGTTTTGCCCAAGGGATGACTGCTGGTTTGTCGATCATGACGGCTCAGTTTTTTGGGGCACATGATTATCGTAAAGTGCGTGAAAGTTTTGCAACGAGCATTGTGATCAGTTTGATAGTTACAGCCATTTTAACTTTTTTAAGTGTTTATTTTATTCATGACATTTTGATGTTAATGAACACTCCAGCAGAGATTGAAAAGAATGCCCAGACTTTTAGTACGATCATCTTTGGTGGGATCGGTATTCAGATGGCGTACAATTTGCTTGCCAACATTATTCGTAGTTTAGGTGATAGTCGGACTCCGCTATACTTTTTGATCATTGCTGCTGTCTTGAATGTTTTACTTGAATTACTTTTCATTATCGTTTTTCATTGGGGAGTTGCTGGTGCCGGTTTTGCGACTTTAACCGCGCAGCTATTCTCGGTGCTTTTATGTGTGTTGTATATTATTAAAAGGATCCCATTACTTCAGATCCACTGGGCCGATTTTAAAAAAGTTGACCACAAAATGATCACTAGTCATTTGAATGTTGGTTTGCCAATGGCTTTCCAGTCTTCGATTATCGCTATTGGTTCGATCATGATCCAGTCAGCTTTGAACTCTTTGGGAACGACCGCTGTTGCCGCTACTACAGCTTCAAGTAAGATCGACCAGATCGCTACACTTCCAATGAGCTCTTTCGGTGTTGCTATGGCCACTTATACAGCACAAAACTACGGCGCTGCAGAATATGGACGCATCTTAAAGGGTGTGAAGTCTGCTGTGACGATGTCAGTTGGCTTTAGTGTTGTTGCAGCCTTATTAATGATCGTTTTTGGCCAAAACATGGTCACTGTTTTCGTTGGAAATGCAGATAAGGGTGTTTTATCTTTGTCGCAGATCTATTTTAATGTTAACGCATCATTCTATCCACTTTTGGCTGTTTTGTTTATCTTTCGGAATACTCTACAAGGTCTGGGAAAAAGTATCGTGCCAACACTTGCCGGCATGGCGGAGTTAACAATGCGGATCGGTGCCGCTTTGCTTTTAGCAACACGTTTTGGATATGCGGGTGCTTGTTTTGCCAGCCCATTGGCTTGGATCGGATCATGCTTAGTTTTGATCACTTCTTATGTTCAAGCAGTAAAAATGTTAAAAAGACGGCAACAGGAAAAAGACGAACATGCTGATATCTTAGCAGATAGTTAAAACTGCTTGCTTTTTTGGCAAAGTTTTGTTACTATGCACTTCGTGTTTACAGGACTAGCGGAATTTTGTTTGCAAACAGACTTTTCGCTTTGTTCGACTAATAGTGCAGTTTTGCATTGGATAGTTGATAAGGGGTGAAACAATGGAAACTACGTTAAAAGTAGGGGATCAAGTTAATTGTAAGAAATTTGGTTCATTAAAGCATGATTTTGTCGGTACTATTGAGAAGATCTATGATAATTCTGCGATGGTTTCGATCGATAAACATGATAAAAGTGATAATATTACGGTAACAGATTTTCATAATCGTGCGATCGTTCGTTTGAGTAATATGAAGAAAGTTTCTGCATAAAGATAGTGACAAGCTTGGGAACCTGTGCTATACTAGTTTTTGTTGTTGCGGGTATAGTTTAGTGGTAAAATTCCAGCTTCCCAAGCTGATGTCGCGAGTTCGATTCTCGTTACCCGCTTGACGATGACATCTTCAGCAATGAAGATGTTTTTTAGTTTATTTTTTAAATCAATATAAAATCTTTGCTGGTCTGCGATTATGAAGACTAGTAGATAAGGGCAGCACACAGCGAGTCTGGGTTGATGAAAGCCAGATTACTTAACTTATTGAATCGTACCTTTTAGGGTCCAGTTAAGATAACTATGAGTGGATCATCAATCAATTAGAGTGGTACCGCGGGTCATCTCGTCTCTTGCAGTTTATTTGCAGGGGGCTTTTTTTATGACTAAATTGGAGCACAGACTATTGTAGAGTAGACGTTTGTTAAATAAAATGTAATTAAAGATATGTGGGAGGAAACTTTAATGAAACAAAAACAGCTAGTGGCACAGGCAGTTGTAGATGCGACGCAAGGACAGCTATCGTTGGATGACGTTTTAGCCAAGGTCGAAATTCCCAAGTCCTATGACCTAGGGGACTATGCCTTTCCAACTTTTATTTTGGCTAAACTATATCACAAGGCACCTCAACAGATTGCACAGGAATTAGTAGAAAAAATTTCAAATGAAGGCTTTGATAAAATTGAAGCTGTTGGTCCATATATCAACTTCTTCATCGACAAAAAAGCATTTAGTCACAGTATTTTAAATCAGATCCTTGAGCAAAAAGATTCATTTGGGCAACAAGATATTGGCCAGGGTGGGAACGTTCCGATCGACATGTCTTCACCTAATATTGCCAAACCGATGTCAATGGGACATTTGCGCTCGACTGTGATCGGTAATTCTTTGGCAGAACTATTGAAGAAAGCTAATTATCAACCGATCAAAATTAACCACTTAGGTGATTGGGGCACTCAGTTTGGTAAGCTGATCGAAGCTTACAAGTTGTGGGGTAGTGAGGAAGAAGTTCGTCAAGATCCTATCAATACGTTATTGAAGTATTATGTCCATTTCCATGAGGTCGATGGCGATCATCCTGAATTGGATGATGAAGCTCGCGCTTGGTTTAAAAAGTTGGAAGATGGTGATCAAGAAGCTACAGAACTATGGCAATGGTTTAGAGATGAATCTTTGAAGTTCTTTAAGTCGATCTATGCAAAACTAGGGATCAGTTTTGATTCATATACAGGTGAATCATTTTACAATGATAAAATGGCTGAGATCGTCCAAATTTTGGAAGACAAAGATCTCTTGCAAGAAAGTCGTGGTGCCGAGATCGTTGATCTAGAGAAGTATGGTTTAAACCCGGCTTTGATCAAGAAGACGGATGGGACAACTCTTTACATTACGCGTGACCTAGCTGCTGCCCTCTACAGATTCCGGACGTATAATTTTGTGCAATCTTTGTATGTCGTTGGCAATGAACAAACTAACCACTTTAAACAGTTGAAAGCTGTTTTAAAAGAAATGGGTTGTGACTGGTCAGATGACATTCATCATATTCAGTTTGGTTTGATAACTTCTGGCGGTAAGAAACTTTCAACACGTAAGGGTAATATTATCTTACTTGAAGATGTGTTAAATGATGCAGTCGATTTGGCTAAAAAACAAATTGCTGAGAAAAATCCCGACCTGCCCAATAAAGACCAGGTAGCTGAAGATGTCGGTGTTGGTGCTGTGATCTTCCACGACTTGAAGACGGACCGTTTGAATAGCTTTGATTTCAACTTGGAAGAAGTCGTTCGTTTTGAAGGCGAAACAGGCCCATACGTTCAGTATTCACACGCGCGTGCAATGAGCATTTTGCGTAAAGCTGGTGACGTTGATCTTGACCAGGCTGACATTGCAGGTCTACAAGACGAAGAATCATGGGAAGTTGTTCGTCAACTAGCGAACTTCCCAGCAATGGTAAAACGCGCCGTTGAGGAATATGAACCATCTGTAATGGCTAAGTATGCGATCCATCTTTCTAAGTCATTTAACAAGTATTATGCACATACTAAGGTCTTGACAGATGACGGGGAAAAAGACTCTCGTTTAGCGATGGTCGCTAGTGTTGCCACAGTTCTCAAAGAGTCACTGCGGTTGTTAGGTGTTAATGCTCCTAATGAGATGTAATTAATTTTCTGATATCACAAAATAAGGGGTTCACATAACTGTAAAAGTCTACGTGAGCCCTTTTTGCTTAAAAATTATAGTTATTTATCAGCGTTTGACAAGCGACAAATTAAAATTTGCACATTATAATGTCCTCGTGGTATAATATATAATATTAAACTATTGTTAATAGACAAACATAAATAAAGTTTAATTATATTCGCATCATAGATAGTCAGGAGGATTATAGTCCAGTGCAGGTGCACTATGCATGTCTTGTGATTATAGAATAGAGATGAAAACAACCACAAACTCATTCTTAGAAAATGAAGCCGGCGATATTCTAGAAAAGGCTAAAGAATTTGACCTCAGTGAAAAAAGGATCTTAGAAGAGTATACAGAGGTTTTAAAATTTAATGCTGGCAGTAAATTTGAGCTTACATCTGTGCCTCGTCAGCCGCAGATCTTTTGGTTAGAGCAAGGATCCTTGTTACTAGAGGATTTTTGTGCAAATGGGCAATCTGCTTTTACTTTTATGAAAGAAGGGATGTATTTTCCTTCTGATTTAGAATTACCAGAACAGCAGGCACCTTTTGGTGTAATACATGCTTGCGAAAATTTAGTAGTTTTGGCAATTCCTATTAATAAATTTGAACATTTAAAAAATACACATACGCACTTTATTAGGTCTGCTCACCACAGTTTACTAAAAAAATATTTTTTGCAAAAAACCCTGCAACAACTTTGCCTTGAAGGTAAGATCGCAGAACGTGTTAAAAATATTTTAGTTTACTTTGCCAATGAATGTGGGACTACACTTAATAACGGTGATGTTTTGTTGCCAGCTGTTTTGACCTACAGGATAATAGCCTCATTTGCCAACACGAGCGTAGCGACAGTCACTCAAACGATCAAACGTTTTAGGCAAGAGGGGTTATTAAACTCCGGTTCACGAAAGTTGATCATTAGTCAAACGTCCTTAAATCGATTGTTGAGTGTGGGATAAGCTGTTGAAATGGACTAAGTCTGGTATAATATTTATTTGAGGAAACCAATGATTTATGCTAAATAAATTATTGGTTCTTTTGGGTGTTATCTTTAAACCAAAACCATGAATGGGAGGCTCATATGACAAAAGAAGATAGACAACGAAAAATCGAACAGTTGATCACGCGCCAGAAAATTTCCGATCAAGATAGTTTGATCCAGGCTTTAGCAGACGCAGGGATCCATTCTACTCAAGCAACGATCTCACGAGATATTCGGGAAATGAAGGTCGTCAAACAAACAGGCACAGATGGCTATTCTTATTATACCTTACTTAAAAAGGATCATTTGGATCCCAAGCAAAGGATCAAAGAAACTATTAGCGATATTGTTATAAGTGTGACTAATGTTCAGTTTGTTAGCATTGTCAAGACCACGCCCAGAGACGCTAATGTATTGGCCGCATTGATCGACGATGCTGAGTTTCCTGGGGTACTGGGTACCTTGGCTGGATATGATACTTTAGTCTTGTTTAGCCCAGATAATGAGGCGGCCCAACAAGTAACGAAATTTTTCCTAGAAAGTATCGGTGAATAATTTTTGCTGGATACGCTCGCCTTTTATTAAGGGGTTCAAAGTGCATGATTCAAGTTTTTAAAGTACTAAATCTTTTGTTAAGAAGGTCTGCAGTCGCTGAAATCTTGTTTAAGTATGATAGTATGGAAAAGACTAAAAATATTGTATAAGAGGAAAAATAGTTATGAATGATTCTTCATTTTGGGATAATTTTAAAGAGCGAGTCAAAAAAATTTTTGGAGTTTTCTGGCTGTGGCTAAGCACAAAATGGCGTCGTTTCCAAATTTGGCGTTGGTTGATCATTGCGTTTTTAAGTATCTTTCTGGTAACTAGTATTTATTTAGTTTATGTTGCTAAAACGACGGATGTTTCAGGATTAAGGTCAGCATTACAGCAATCTACTGAGGTTTATGATGATAAAAACCAGAAGGCAGGTTTTTTGTATTCACAAAAGGGGACATGGGTCTCAAAGGATGCCATGTCAAAAAATGTTTCTAATGCGGTCTTATCTAGCGAGGACAGAAACTTCTACCATGAATATGGTTTTTCATTTAAAGGATTAGCACGCGCAGCTTGGTTGTTGCTTAAAAACAAGATAACGGGGGCCAATTATATTAGCGGTGGTGGAAGCACATTGACACAGCAGTTGGTCAAGAATGCTTTTTTATCCCAGGAACAAACATTTAGTCGGAAGGCTAAGGAAATTTTTATCGCGATGCAAGTCGAAAATGATTACAGCAAAAGTGATATTTTAACGATGTACCTTAATAATGCTTATTTTGGCAATGGTGTTTGGGGCGTAGAAGATGCTGCCCAAAAATATTTTGGGGTTAATGCCAGTCAGCTTACGGTTCCGCAGTCTGCGACACTTGCTGCAATGCTGTCTAATCCGGGCCAAAACAATCCAATAGATAATCCACAACAAGCAAGACAAAAACGTAACGTTGTCTTACAAACGATGGTGGAAAATAATAAGATTTCTAGTGCTAAGGCTAAGCAGTATCAACAAACAAGGATAGTTTTAAATGATACTTATCAATATAAGTCCGGTTATAAGTACCCTTATTATTTCGATGCAGTTATCAGTGAGGCTGTCAAGGATTATGGCTTATCCGAATCAGAAATTATGAATAAAGGGTATAAGATCTACACATCCTTAGATCAAAATCAGCAGTCTAAAATGCAATCGTCTTTCGCTGATCCTGATCTTTTCCCAAGTGCTGCTAGCGATGGTACTAAAGCGCAATCGGGTTCGGTCGCTATCGATCCAAAAACTGGCGGAGTTAATGCCGTAGTGGGCGGTCGCTCCGGCAGTCATGTCTTTCGGGGATATAACCGTGGAACTGGTTTGATCCGTTCACCTGGCTCGACCATCAAGCCTTTGGCAGTCTATACTCCAGCGATCGAAAATGGCTATCATTATGATTCAAAGGTTAACGATAAGTTACAGTCTTATGGGAAAAATGGTTACACACCACATAATTGGGACGATCAATATACCGATGAAATGCGCATGTACCAAGCACTTGCCCTCAGTAAAAACACATCAGCGGTTTGGTTATTGAATAAGATCGGTGTGCAAAAAGGCTTTCGGTCAGTTAAGAAATTTGGTATTCCATTGGATAAATCGGATGAGAATTTGAGCTTAGCTTTAGGTGGACTGAAGAAGGGCGTTTCGCCCTATCAGATGGCGAGTGCGTATACGGCTTTCGCTAATTCTGGGGTGCGCAAGGATCCGCATTTTATCACTAAGATCGTTGATTCTGAAGGAAAAACCGTGGTCGATAATACTCGAGCCAAGTCCAAACGTGTGCTGTCCAAGAAAGTCGCGGATCAAATGACCAGTATGATGATGGATGTCTATAACAATGGTACTGGTAGTTCAGCTAAGCCGTCTGGTTATACCATTGCTGGTAAGACAGGCTCAACCGAAAGTACCAGTGCAGAAAATGGCAGTGGCGACGACAATGATAAGTGGTATATCGGCTATACGCCGGATGTTGTTGTTGCTACCTGGGTCGGGTTCGATTCTACAAAATATTCGATTTCCAATGTCGGAGCTAATGCCGGCTCTTCTTTATTTAAGTCTGAGATGGAAGGTATCTTACCATATACACCGCAAACATCCTTTGGTATTAAGTCGGCTTCTGCTAGATACAATGAAAGTGTTTCTGGACAAGGGGAAAGTGGTTCTGATTCTTGGGATTCAGTTAAAAAAGCAGGCCGCAATTTTAGAGATAAATTTAAAGAAGGTACATCTGGCCTAAAAGACAAGGCTAGCAGCGCAGCGGAGAAGGGCAAACGGTATTTGGAAAGTATTTTGGGTCGTTAAGGACTTTTTAAATATTCTCCGTAAAAGTCTTTGGTACTTTAGTAATAAATGTTACAATGTTGACTAGCATATGCAAGGAGGACACTTACGTGATCAATATTTATGATTCAGCAAACAAGCTTGAACAAGACTTACGTCAGACTCAAGAATATCTTGACCTTTCGGCAGCAATGGCAAAACTTAAAGCAGAACCTGAAGCTTATGATTGTTTCAAGCGTGTGCAAGATGCACAAAAGAATTTGCAAACTAAGCAAATGCAAGGCGACTTGTCAGATGAAGATGTTGACAAAATAAAGGCACTTGCCGAAGAAGCTCAAGGTTATGACAGCTTGTCTGACTTGATGGAAAAGGAACAGGCTTTAAATGCTGTTTTTGAAGAGATCAATAAGATCATCTTTAAGCCGGTCAGTGAATTGTACGACTTCTAAAGAGCGCTTCTAGAGGAACTGTTAATTTAATGCAGTTCCTTTTTTCAATTAATGGTATAGGCTGGTAGAATAGATAGTAGACAAAAATCTGTAGCATGAGCTTATTCTTAAACGGGTAGGTCAGTACTGCAAAGCAGGAGGCAAATTTTGGAAGCAAAGAAGATCTTTGACTATAAAGTTGATGATAATATGGCATTGTTTGTTTTGATCAAGGGTGCCGAAGTTAGGATCGCTAAAAATGGTAAAAAGTTTATCGCTTTTACTTTTGCGGACCGTTCTGGGGAGATCAGTGCAAAGTTCTGGGACGCCTCGGAAGAAGATATTGCTCAGTTTCAAGCGGGAAAAGTTGTTGCACTGCAGGGGAAACGCGAAACTTATCAACAAAATCCTCAAATCAAAATATATAAGATGCGGCTAGCAAAGGAAAACGAGCCTGCTGATCCGCACCTTTATCTCCAAAGTGCACCTGAATCAACACAGGATATGGAAAAAGAAATTGATGAGATAATTTTTGAGATCATTGATCCGACCTGGAATCGTATCGTACGTTATTTATTGAAGAAGTATCATGATCAATTTTTCAGTTATCCAGCTGCAAAGAAAAACCATCACGATTTTGCTGGCGGTTTAGCCTTTCATACTTTATCCATTCTTCGCATGGCACATGCAGCGGTCAAGGAATATCCGGGTATTAATGCCTCTCTGTTATATGCAGGGGCAATATTGCATGACCTAGGTAAATCTTTGGAATTATCAGGACCAGTGGCTACTGTTTATACTGTTCCTGGTAATTTATTGGGACACATTGTGTTGGTCGATGAAGAGATCGCTAATGCGTGCGATAAATTGGGTATCGATAAAATGTCCGAGGATGCTGTTTTATTACGACATATGATTATTTCTCACCACGGTTTATTGGAATATGGTTCGCCAGTTCAACCCCATGTTATGGAAGCAGAAATTTTACATCACCTTGATGACTTAGATGCATCGATCCAGATGATGCGTAAGTCTCTTGAGCATACTGAACCTGGAGATTATACTGAGAGGATCTTTGGTATGGATCGGCGGAATTTCTATCGCCCACAGGAAAATGAACAGCCAAAACCAAGCTCACCATTTTAAAAACACCGCACTCACTTCATTTTAATGCTGAAGTGAGTGCGGTGTTTTTGTTACTTATTATTGTGCGTTGTTAGCGTTTTTTGAAGCAGAACTAGGATTGATGTAATCGGCTAAAATATCTTTAAGGTCGTCGTCTTTAATATTGACCTTACCATTCTTCAACTCCTTAGAAATGATCTTTTGCATGTACGACTGATCTTGCATCTTGTCGTTTAAGACCTGTTTCTTCAGTGCTGCCTTATGATCAGACATCTTCCCCTTGCCTGGATTCTTGATTGAATAGATCACGTGGTAACCGTAACTTGTTTTAACAGGTTCAGTCGTGAATTTGCCTTGATCTAACTTGAAGGCTGCCTTCTTGAACCCGCCAACTAAGCTGGTGTCGGTGTTGTCAAATGCCGGCAACTTGCCACCGTTGTTTTTAGTTTGATCATCAGTGGAATATTTCTTGGCTAAGGATTTGAAATTCTTATAGCTGCCATCTTTATTTAAGCTGTCGATAACGGTCTGTGCTTGTTTCTTACCGTTAGCGTCATTCTTTAATAAGATGTGAGCTACAGTGACCTTAGGTTGATAAGATTTCCATTGCTTTTTGAGGTCTTTGTTGGAGATCTTGGTATTGGCTTTAACGGCCTCTTGTAATAAGAGAGACGAACGTAACTGATCTTTGTATGAAGATTTAGTAAAGCCGCTCTGTTGCAAAACAGAATTAAACTGTGAACCATACTGTTTCTTTGCGGCATTATACTGCGCGTCTACTTTTTTGTCCGACACTTTTTTTCCATAATTGCCTTCGAGGACCTTATTTAAGATCATTTGTTGCAATTGCTGCTTACCTGAAGAAGTTTTCTTCATACTGTCATAATATTCACTTTCAGTGATTTTACCACCAGAAGTAGTCGCAACGGTTTTTGAACATGCTGCCAAAGTAAAGGTCATCATGAGCGCGGCTAATCCAGTTAACAATTTTTTCATTCCCTGAACACATCCGTTTCTATAAGGTTTACGCCTTATTATTACAAGACTAACGTTTACTACTATAACATAATTTGTTTTTAGTTAGTATGCACACAAATAAATTTAGACTAATTTAATTACCTTGGAAAAAGTCTTATTTTTGCATCTTTTTGATGTCTTTCGTTAGTTTCTTGATTTGCGGTTCAACGCCTCGCATAAAAGATTCAACTTCATTAGTTATTTCTTGCACCGTTTGTGAAGAAGTTTTAAGTTCGGAAACTAGGTTTTTGGCTGAAACTGTGGCATTTTTAACCGCTGATTTTAGTGTAGGATCCGTTGTTAGGGAATTGTCTGAAACTTGTTTTTTGTGCTGTTTATGGTACATTAGCAACCCCAAGAGGGCGCTGCCTCCCACAATTGAAAAGACTTGCGTTTTTTTCATGCTAGTTACTCCTCGTATTATTAATATTAGTCGAAATGGATGCAGCGATTTGATTTAATTCCTCTGCACTGTGTTTATCTGAATTATCTGTAAAGCTCATGCTGAATCCGTCATCTTCACTATAGCGCGGAACTAAATGAATGTGTGAATGGAAAACAGATTGATATGCGACTTTACCATTATTGTTCAAAATGTTGAGGCCCTTAATGTCCTTATTTGACGCACGAACAGCACGAGCGATTTCGGGGATTCTTGAAAAGACCGCAGAAGCAAGGTCTGTATCATAGGCGAAAATATCTTTGACATGTTTGTTAGGCACAACAAGAGTATGTCCGGGAGTTGTCTGTGAAAGGTCTAAGAAAGCTGTTACTACCTCGTCTTGGTATATTTTAGTACTAGGGATCTCACCATCGATAATTTTACAAAACACACAATCTTCCATGTATTGGAACCTTCTTTCTATCTATAGTTAATTTCTGATATATCCAGTATACACTACATCAGAAAATTTTTAAGACTTTGGCGGTCTAAAAATCTAATGTTATAATTCAAGAAGTCTATTAATTGGATTTTTTGTAAGCGCAGAAGGAAATTTCTTATTCCGTATTTTCAGGAATATGGAATGCTTACAAAAAGACAGTTGGCGAATCGGCCGTGGGCTGTTTGAAAAATGACAAAATAAGAATGACTGGCACAATTTGTGTTGGTCAGCGGAAGGAAGAAAATTATGACTTTAAAAGTTGAGGACTTAGTGGGAGGTTATTCGTCGATCCCAGTTTTAAAAGATATTTCTTTTGAAGTTCCGAGCGGTTCTTTGGTTGGTTTGATCGGTTTAAATGGGGCTGGTAAGTCGACAACGATCAATCACGTTATCGGTTTGTTACGACCGATGAAGGGCTCGATAACTTTAAATGGGGTGTCTTTGCAAAAAGATGCAGCTCAATATAAACAGCAGATCGCATATATACCAGAGATCCCTGTTTTGTATGAGGAGTTGACTTTAAAAGAGCACATAGAACTAACGATGATGGCATATCAGTTAGATAAAGAAAGTGCTTGGGCAAAAGCAAAAAAATTTTTAAAAATTTTTAGGTTGGATAATAAATTAGACTGGTTTCCGATCAATTTCTCTAAAGGTATGAAGCAAAAAGTAATGATCGTGTGCGCGCTTTTGCCGAAAGTTGATTTGTTATTAGTAGATGAGCCGTTCTTGGGGTTAGATCCATTAGCTACCAGAGATCTGTTGCGTTTATTGGATGAAGAAAAACAAGCAGGAACGTCTATTTTAATGTCAACTCATGTTTTGACCACTGCGCAGGAAGTGTGTGACAGTTTTGTGATGATCGATGAGGGCCAATTATTAGCATCTGGGACATTGACGGACCTGCAAGATCAAAGCCAAATGCCTGATGCTTCGTTGTCTGATATTTATTTAGGTATGACGGATAAGTGAGGCAGTAATTATGAATGAGATTTGGAAAAAGAGACGTACTACTTACCAAAAAATGCTGTTAAAATATCTGCGTTACGTTTTTAATGACCATTTTGTGATCGCACTATTATTTTTGTTTGGTGCCTTTGGATTATCATATTCAAACTTTTTAAAAAGTTTGTCTGGTAATGAAGATATTTGGTGGGCTCGCCCAGCGACTCTGGTTATTTTAGTCATCATATTGCATCTTAATCAAATAGCAACTTTTATCCAGGAACCGGACAAAGTTTTTTTATTACCGCAAGAAAAGGAGATCCGGCAATACGTAAAAAGTTCGTGGAGATATAGTACTGTTGTTGTTGTGCTCGTTCAATTGGTATTTTTCATATTGTTGACTCCATTTTTGTTATTTGCAGTTAAATTAAATGGAACGGCTATAGTTTTTCTGGTCATAACACAAGTGACCTTAGCCGTTGACCGCACAAGGCGGCAGGCACTTGCATTGTTTATTACTCAGCAGCATACACTGACCAATGAATTACTTTTTTCCTGGCTTATACCGGTCGTTATTTTGTTACTCGGAATATATTTGCCTGCCTATATTGCAACTATATTGGCATTGATAATGTTAATGGTCACCGATAGATACGGACAAAAACGTTTGCTGACTGAGATTTTTGATTGGCGTTATGCGATCGATCAGGAAGCTGCGCGGATGGCTCGATTATACCGTTTCTTTAATATGTTTACCGATGTAGGGTCAGCTAACCCTAAACCTAAGAGGAGACGCTATTTGGACCGTTTTTTGCCTGAATATAGTACAGATTCGGAGGGGCTCTTTAGATATTTGTTTTGGCGTGCCTTTGTTCGAAATGCTGAATACAGTAGTTTATATCTCAGATTGACTGTTTTGTGTTTGGTCGTTTTATTTTTTATCCCAAATTATTGGGTGGCATTGATCATAGCGGCGATATTTATCTATTTATTAGGCTTTCAGCTGATGCCGCTCTTTGTCGCTTATGATGAAATTGTATTTATGCACACTTACCCTATAAATATACAAAAAAAGTTTATTGCATTTTCTAAAATGTTATTTTCCCTGCTTTTTGTCAGTGCTATTTTGTTCTTTGTTCCGATAGCCATTCAAGGTCCAGGAACGATAAAAGTCATAGCTGCCTTGATTTTATTGGTGGTCGAAAGTGCCTTGATTGCAAGAATATACAGTAAAACGCGCATTAACAAAATGTCTTGACAGTGTAGAAGTGAATTTGTAGACTTGGTGTAGTAACTGATCTTGAGTGAGAAGGTCAGGTAATTCGAACTGAAAAAGGAGCGTTGCCAAAATGAATCTCGATTTAGAGAATGGCTGGCAAGTGCTCCCAATCGGCGGCGATACAGGGACAGCATTTATGGGGATCAAGCAAAAAGAAAAAGTCTTTTTAAAACGAAACCCATCACCATTTTTAGCAGCACTTTCACTAGAAGAGGTCACTCCAAAATTGATTTGGTCAAAAAGAATGCAGACAGGTGATACATTGACTGCGCAACAGTGGATGAATGGTCGTTGTCTGGAGCGTAGTGAAATGCGTTCAGACCAAGTTATTTCTTTACTTAGACGGGTACATCGTTCTGACCTTTTGAAACGGATGCTACGAAAAGTTGGCGGAGTGCATTACGAACCATGTGATTTTTTGACACTCTATTACCGGGAGGTCACTGCTGACTTGTTGGCACACCCATTATTACACAAATGCGCTAAGTTTCTTGAAGCTCATTTGCCCGAATGTTCAAAAAATGACTATGAGGTGTCACATGGCAATTTGAAATGTGAGAACTTTTTATTGTCGGATTCGGGGCAACTTTATCTAGTTGACTGGGAATCAGTAATGTTTGCTGATCCAGCAAAGGATCTTAGCATGTTAATGTGCCGCTATGTCCCACGCGCAGATTGGAAGCAATGGTTAGAAGGCTATTTTGGAAAGCAGTTATCAGAGGCAATGGAGTTTCGTATTCAGTGGTATGCACTGATGAATCTCCTTTTGGATATAGAGTTTAACTATCGGCGTGGTCGTTTCCATGAAATGAACCAAGACATAATAAAAATACAACAAACATTTGAAAGTTTTGAAAAGTTTATTAGTTAGTTTAAGGCATTTAATATAAAGTACGTGATTCAAGATCCCTTAGGGAGAGATACCCCAGGGGATTTTTTGCGGTATAATAGGATGTTGATCATTCTGAATAAACAGCTTTGAATTTGATTTGGAGGAAGAAATGAGATTAAAAAATAAGCCATGGGCCTTACCGTTGATCCAAGCTAATCCACAGTATGTTGTGACAGAGCCTGAAAAATGGCAGGGTAAATGGAACGATAGGTTTTCACAAGAACGTCCTTTAATGATCGAGATCGGTATGGGCAAAGGTCGTTTTATTACTGAAATGGCTAAACGTGATCCGGAACATAATTATATTGGCATCGAAGTACAGACGACTGCGACGGGTATCGCTTTGAAAAAGCAGCTTGAAGTTAATTTGCCTAATCTTCAGCTAGTTTGTGGTGATGGCAATGACCTAACAGAAATGTTTGCTCCGCATGAGGTAGCAGGGATCTTCTTGAATTTTTCAGATCCGTGGCCTAAAAAAAGACATGCTAAAAGACGTTTAACATACCGAACTTTTTTAAAGCAATACCAACAAGTCATTCAAAAGAATGGCATTTTGGAATTTAAGACAGATAATCGAGGATTATTTGAATATTCGCTGGAGTCAATGAACAACTACGGCGTGGTTTTTGACCAAGTTTGGTTAGACCTGCATGCTTCAGACGAAGTTTTGACTAACGTGATGACCGAATACGAGGAAAAATTTAGCAAAAAGGGACAACCAATTTATAAATTAGCCGCTCACTTTAAAGATTAGCCACCTTTTGACAGTAAAGGGCAGGCAAACATTTAAATATGAAATTTAACTCAAATATATTATAATTAAGTTTGTTGTGCTTATTTTGTGACAAAATGAAACGAATGTTTGAATTAAGAAAGATAAATTTTGACAACAATCAAAGTAATGTCGTTGTTTTGTAGTCGAGTTCTGTGAGGGTAAGAGATTGCTTTTGTCTAACTTAGGTTATCTTTGTCTCTTAAGTACTACACGACATTTTGTGAATAGGAGGAAATTATTATGGAAATGTTACCTAAAATGAATTTGACAGATTTAGAAGAGAAATTAGCTGACGGAAATTATGTCTTATTTTTTACTGCAGATTGGTGCCCAGACTGCCGTTTTATAAAACCTGCGATGCCAGAGATCGAAAAAGAATTTTCTGACTATACTTTTATCCAAGTTGACCGAGATGAAAACATCGATCTTTGCCAAGAAATGATGGTCATGGGGATCCCTAGTTTTATTGTTTATGAGAATGGTAAAGAAGCCGATCGATTCGTAAATAAAGATCGTAAGACTAAAAAAGAAGTTGAAGACTTCTTAACTGCTGTGAACTAATTTGTTGAAATAAGGGAGATAGTATTTAGCATATGTTGATCGCGAACTATAATTTTGCACAGACTGGTGATGTTTTGATGGTTGTTTTACGTCAGGACACTACTACACAGGTGTTTGAAAAGAAGAATAATATTGTACGGCTTTATGATGATAAAACCGGAGAGACTTTAGGCTATAACTTTTTTCAGGCGTCGGAGTATGTTTCTAACTTGGATAATGGTCTCGGCCAAGTAAAATTGACTACTGAACAAGTTGCTGAGTTAAATCAGCAACTTTCTGCCGCAGGTTTTGAACCTGAATTGGTTGTAGACGACGAGCCCCGTTTTGTAGTGGGTTATGTTGAAGAAATGTCTGAACACCCGGATTCAGATCACTTGCACGTCTTGAAAGTCTTAGTTAATAATGGCGAACACTTACAAATAGTTTGTGGGGCGCCAAATATTGCTGAAAAACAAAGGGTCGTCATTGCCAAGGTCGGAGCTATGATGCCTAACGGAACAATTATTTGGCCCGGAAAATTAAGGGGCAAGGAAAGTTTTGGCATGGTCTGTTCCGCTAGGGAATTAGGGCTGCCCAATGCGCCTAAAAAACGGGGGATCCTTGAGTTACCTGCTGCTGAGTATCACGTGGGACAAGCGTTTGACTTTAACAAAGCTGTTGGATGATTCTCCACAAAATAGATGTTTATATTAGCCGGGTAGAAAGCAATGTGTTTAAGTTGTCGTACTACCCGATTTTTTTTAATTGATTGGATGATAGTATGAAACATTATGATGGCCCAGCTTTTTATCGGCTCCATGGTCAGCCACAAAGTAAACGGGTCTCGCCGAAAAAAGTGAATAATACAAAAGTTAAGGGTGTTCATAAGCCGGCCCGAGAGCAAAGCTTTGCCCACGAAGATCAGAAAATAAGTAATAGTATGAGCTTTAGTTCGCGCCCGTTTCATCCGTCCTATGTGCCGCCTTCATTATTGAACACGGCTCATTCACATAGTCCGCGTGTCAAGATCTCCTATCAACGTTTGTGTCAAGAATTGCACAAAGATCCTAACACTTTTTATTGGATCGACCTTGATTCAAATGGCGAGCTTGAAGCTGTTGATTTGACCTTGCCAGAGACTGAGTCTGAGGGGGTCAGGGTTGAACAACCAGCTCTCCAAACTGAACACAATGTTCAACAAACAGCTAGCAGTGATGTGCAAAATGAGGATAATAAGGCGAAGACGGTATCAGAAACAGAAACTTTCTTTCCTGTTGAAAAGCGTGATGAGTCAAGCAATGAAAATGAAGTTGAAGAAGAGACTGCTGCTGAAAAGCAAGAAGCTCAATCAAATAAGGATGAGATAGTCACATCTTCAAGTCCGCTTGACTCTCAAACGATCGAACATGCCGATGTAACAGTTAGGCCTACACAAGGCAATGTTAAGCAGCAAGCAGACGCAAATAGTCATTTTATCGACCCTGACGAGTCGCAACGAGACTATGAGAGCCATGACGTCCAAAGTTTTGCTTCTTCTGTTAAAGAACAAAATGAAATTAGTCCAGCTGTCGATCAGCAGCCAGAAGATCCAAATTCGCGCAGTAAAAATGATGGTATCGATGGTGTGCAGGCAACTGAAGAAAAGGCAAAAGACAAGAAACAACCTCAAGAGCGTGCATTAAGTCGTTCCTTTGCTGATATCTTGAACTCGGAACAAAATGAGCAGCGAGATCTTTCACTTTTTAAGCATGAAAAAGAAAACAGCGGACAGGAAGTTCAGCAAAAAGAAAACATTCAGTATCAATTTCCTGACTTTTCTTTATTGTCTGAACCGGTGATCGAAGATGACCCGCAAATGGATGAGTGGGTCTTGCAAGAAGCTGATGTTTTAAATGAAACACTGCAAGCTTTCCATGTTAATGGCACCGTTAAAGACTGGACGATCGGGCCGACCGTTACTCAATTTGAGATCACCTTAGGTCGGGGAGTCAAGGTAAATAAAGTTACCAATTTAACGGATGACTTAAAGTTGTCCTTAGCTGCTAAAGACATTAGGATCGAAGCACCGATCCCCGGTAAAAGCAGTATAGGGATCGAGATCCCCAACAAAAAATCTCGACCGGTCATGCTACGTGAAGTTTTACAGTCTCAAGCCTTTCAAACGGCACGTTCTCCTTTGACAGTCGCCTTAGGTGTGGACCTATTTGGTAAACCGCAAGTTACTAACCTGAAAAAGATGCCTCATGGTTTGATAGCGGGAGCTACAGGTTCAGGTAAATCTGTTTTTATTAATAGTTTGTTGGTTTCTTTGTTGTACAAGGCAGATCCTTCAGACGTCAAATTACTGTTGATCGATCCGAAGGCTGTTGAGATGGCGCCATATCAAAATATCCCACACTTATTAGCTCCGGTGGTATCAGATCCAAAATCGGCGGCCGCAGCCTTGAAATGGGTCGTCAAAGAGATGGACGAGCGTTATGAACGTTTGGCTGCCAGCGGTGCTCGTAATATTGACAGCTTTAACGAAAAGGTCGCTGCCGCAGGTGATCATGGCTTGAAAATGCCGTACATCGTGATCGTGATCGATGAGTTGGCCGATCTAATGATGGCTGCAGCTTCAGAAGTGCAAGATTATATCGCAAGGATCACTGCTAAAGCGCGTGCTGCCGGGATCCATTTGCTGGTCGCAACTCAACGGCCAAGCGTCGATGTTGTTACGGGGACTATTAAAAATAATATTCCGACTCGAGTGGCATTTATGGTTGCTAGTCAGGTCGATTCACGAACGATCTTAGACTCCTCAGGGGCTGAACGTTTACTCGGTAAAGGAGACATGCTTTATTTGGGTAACGGCGCCAGCCAACCTATACGTTTGCAAGGAACTTTTATCGATGAGGAAGTCGACCGCATCACTGACTTTGTTAAAACCCAAGGGCGGCCAAGTTTTGCTTTTGACCCAGATGGACTCAAAGAAGAAGCTCTTCAGTCAGAGAACGAAGATGAGCTGATACCGCAAGTCTTGGATTACATTGTTAACGAGGATACAGTTTCAACTTCTAAAATACAGCGTGTATTTTCTGTAGGCTATAATCGTGCTGCAAGTATCGTAGAGGATCTTGAGGCAAAGAGATACATTTCTGGAGCCAAAGGTTCAAAGCCGCGTGATGTTTTCTTAACAGCGGAAGGACTAGCTAAATTAAGAGAAAGTTAATTAGTTTAACCTCCAGAATTTAGATACATTTCTTTGCGGATATGATAGACTAATGTAAGTGGAAAATAGAAAAGAGGATATTTGTAATGAATATGGATACTACCTATTTTTTCGTTGGTATTAAAGGGACGGGGATGAGTGCTTTAGCACTGATCTTACATGATAAGGGCTGTAAAGTAATGGGCTCAGATATTGATAAATATACGTTTACCCAACGGGGATTAGAACAAGAAGGGATCGATATCCTTCCTTTTGACAGCAAAAATATTAAACCTGGAATGACTGTCGTGGCTGGAAATGCCTTTGGTGATGATCAGGTTGAGATCGCAGAAGCTAAAAAGATCGGACTTGAAGTATTGACCTACCCAGAAGTCGTAGAAATGCTCGTTACGGAAACAACAGGGGTCGCTGTTGCAGGCGCTCATGGAAAGACGAGTACTACCGGACTTTTGGCGCACGTTTTAAGTAGTGTAGCTCCGACCAGTTATTTGGTTGGAGATGGAACTGGTAAGGGGACTCCTGACGCACGTTTTTTTGTGTTTGAGGCGGATGAGTACCGGCGTCATTTTGTTGCTTATCACCCAGATTATACGATCATGACTAATATTGATTTTGATCATCCAGATTACTTTACCGGTATTGACGATGTCTGTGCCGCTTTTCAAACTTTGGCTGATCAGACAAACAAAGCGATCTTTGCTTGGGGTGGAGACGATAATCTTCGTGCTCTGAGATCTGAGCTGCCAATTTATTACTATGGGATCGAAGATGGTAATGATTTTCAGGCTAAAAACATTAAACGTTCAACTAGTGGATCTACCTTTGATGTTTATTTTAGAGGTGACTCTTTAGGAACATATGAGATCCACATGTTTGGGGAACATAATATTTTAAACAGTTTAGCTGTGATCGCAGTTTCATACATTGAGTCTATCGATCAGCAAGAAGTCCAAGAGCATTTGTTAACTTTTGCGGGTGTCAAACGTCGTTTCACTGAAAAAAAGGTGGAAGATATGATCATTATTGACGATTATGCTCATCATCCGCATGAGATCAAGGCTACGATCGATGCTGCGCGGCAACAATATCCAAACAAAGAGATCATTGCTGTTTTCCAGCCGCATACTTTCAGTAGGACGATCGCATTGATGGACGAGTTTGCGGAAACTTTGAATTTGGCAGATAAGGTTTATTTAACAGAAATTTTTAGTTCGATCCGTGAAACTAGCGGGGATGTTTCAGCTGCTGACCTAGGTGAAAAGATCACTAAGGGTGGAGAAATATTAAGCGTTGAAAATGTGTCACCGCTTTTGGACTACCATGATGGCGTGGTTGTCTTCATGGGTGCTGGTGATATCCAGAAATATGAAATTGCGTATGAGCAATTGTTAAGTGAGGTCAAGTTGCGTAAGAATTAATTGTGTCTTGCGTCGCTTTTCTGCAAAACTTTGCTTAAAGAACTATTAATACTTAAGGTTGCTTACTGAGGCAACCTTTTTACTAGCAACAAAATTGCTTGTGATTTATTGGTATGGTATAATATTTTCACTGAATTGATTAAACGATTTCAATTGTTGAAATAAATAAGAGAGGACGATCAGATGAATAATTCGAATCAAACGTATGCTGCTGGACAAGGTGGCCTAAATCGTTTCTTTACTAAAATGTATGGTTTTATGGCTGGGGCTGTTGCTTTTTCTGCATTGATCGCATATCTATGTGCGACTACTTATCAGACAGAAGTTCTAAATTTCTTTGGAACACATCGGTTTGCATTTTTCGCACTGTTCGCGGTTCAGTTGGTCATGGTATTTGGTGTATCGTTCAAGCCGGGACGTTCTTCGCTTTCTAGTGTGATCATGTTGTTTGCTTTTGCAGGGATCGAAGGGCTGTTTTTAAGTACTCTTTTGATGGTTTACGACATTTCGCATGTCACAATGGCCTTTGTTTCTGCAGCAACTGAGTTTGTTGTCTTAGCTATTTTTGGGGCAACGACCAAGAAAGATTTGTCTGGCCTTGGAAGACAGGCATTGGCAGCTTTGATCGCTTTAATAGTAGTTACTTTTGTTAACATTTTCCTACAAAGCCCAATGATTAGTTATATCTTTTCATTTGTTGGAGTTGTTATTTTTACGATCTTAACTGCCTGGGATTCACAGAACTTCAAGAATATGTACCTCCAGTTCGGTGATCAAGTGAATACAACTTCCTTGGCTGTGTCAGGGGCCTTACAATTATATCTTGACTTTATCAATATCTTTATCCAACTATTGACTATCTTTTCAGGTGGCAGTAGTCGGGATTGAGCATTAAAATTATAATTTCAGAGATACCTAGCACTCTTGCAGGTATCTTTTTTATTGCTTTTGGGTCGAGATTTGGAATTAAAGATGCCCCATCTAAATTGAAGATAGTCACTTTCGAAAAAAAGAAGATTTTTTGGTAGAATAGTCATAGTAAAATAATTTAGAGGAGAAAATAATGGCCGAACAAAAAAATACACTTTTATTAGTTGATGGTAATAGCGTAGCATTCCGTGCTTTCTTTGCGTTACAAAATGTAGGCAGTTTTACAAATCACGCGGGCCTACACACGAATGCTATTTATGTTTTTAAAAAGATCCTTGATAATATTTTGAAAAAGTATTCTCCTACTAACGTTTTGGTGGCATTCGACGCAGGTAAAACAACGTTTCGTACCAAAAAGTATTCTGATTACAAAGCTGGACGTGCCAGAACGCCAGGAGAACTGAGTGAGCAGTTGCCATATTTGAGGAAAATGCTGACGGCGTATGGGATCAAAGATTATGAACTCACTGATTATGAAGCCGACGATATTATTGGGACACTATCTCGTCAAGGAGAAGATCAAGGGTATCGCGTCGTTGTAGTTACTGGCGATCGCGATCTAACACAGCTGACGACCAATGAGACAACTGTGGCGGTCACACAGAAGGGGTTTAGTGAAGTTGAAGAGTATACCCCTGCGCATGTTAAAGAAAAATACGGTTTGGAGCCGAAGCAAATCATCGATATGAAAGGTTTAGCTGGGGATAATTCCGATAATTACCCGGGTGTCACTAAAGTTGGCGAAAAAACTGCTATTAAGTTATTAAAACAATATGACAGTGTCGAAGGTGTTTATTCACATATTATTGAAATGAAACAGTCTAAGATGAAAGAACATCTGATAGAAGATAAAGACACTGCATTGCTTTGTAAAGAGCTAGCAACCATCAAAACAGATGCTCCGTTAACGATCAAGTTGACTGATACCAAGCGGCAAGAAGTAGACGGATCAGACTTACATTCACTATATGAAGAGTTAGATTTTAAGAGCTTTTTAAAAGAAATGTCCGGTGAAGATCCTGATGAACAAAAGGCGTTTGACAAAATAACTGTGACATTATTAAACGAAGAAAGTTTGGATAAGGTCCCAGCAAAGGCTAAGGGGTCGCTGACTTTTTATTTGGAAATGGATGGTAAAAATTACCATAACGCACCATTCGTGGGTTTTGTTCTTAAAGTCGATGGTCAATATTTTGGTGCTAGAAATGTCGAATTATTGAAACAGACACCACTTAAACATTTATTAACTGATCCGGCGAATAAACTGGATGTTTTTGACAGTAAAAGAACTTTTGTTGGCCTGAATCGTCTAGGGTTAACAATGACTAACGTAGATTTTGATCTCTTGTTGGTTTCTTACTTGTTAAACAATACCGAAAATAGTGATGATCTGGGTGAGCTGGCTGATCTTCATGGTTTTGATCAAGTAAAAACTGATGAGCAATTTTATGGCAAAGGCGCTAAACGCAAGATCCCTAGTGATGACGAAGAGTTGTTTGCCCATTTAAGTCATAAAGTTTCTGCAATTGCTACTTTAAAAGAAAAATTATTCTCAGAATTGAAGGATAATAAGCAACAAGACCTATACGATGAAATAGAGTTGCCATTAGCAAAAGTTTTAGCAAAAATGGAGATCGCTGGGATCACAGTGGACACCAAACGTTTAGAACAGATGAAAAGCGAATTTATTGAACGTTTGTCTGAGCTGAAGCAAGAGATCTATAATGAAGCAGGTGAAGAATTTAATATTAATTCACCTAAGCAATTAGGACATATCTTGTTTGAAAAATTGGAATTGCCGGTTATTAAGAAAACCAAAACGGGCTATTCTACAGCTGTAAGTGTCTTAGAAAAGCTGCGTGGAATGTCACCGATCGTCGATAATATCTTGACCTACCGTCAAATTTCTAAATTGCAATCGACATATATTGAAGGATTACTGAAGGTAGTTTTCAAAGAAGACCAAAAGGTTCATACGCGTTATACTCAGACTTTGACTGCGACAGGACGTCTATCGTCTGTTGATCCTAACTTGCAAAATATCCCAGTTCGGTTAGAAGAAGGACGCAAAATCAGACAGGCTTTTGTTCCGAGTCGTCCTGGTTGGCAAATTTTCTCGGCTGATTATTCACAGATAGAGTTACGTGTCTTAGCTCATATTGCTGATGATGAGCATATGCAAGAGGCTTTTAAAGCTGACCGTGATATTCACGCCAACACCGCAATGCAGATCTTTGGACTTGACAGTGAAGATGAAGTCACGCCTAACATCAGACGCCAAGCCAAGGCCGTTAATTTTGGAATAGTGTATGGGATCAGTGATTATGGTTTGTCACAAAATATCGGTATCACACGCAAACAAGCTAAGAAATTCATCGACACTTATTTTGAGAAGTTCCCCGGTGTTAAAAAGTATATGGATGACATCGTGAAAAATGCACGTGAACAAGGCTACGTTCAAACGATCTTCCATCGCCGTCGTTATTTGCCCGATATCAACAATAAAAATTATAATGTTCGTTCGTTTGCGGAACGAACGGCGATGAATAGTCCGATCCAAGGAAGTGCCGCTGATATTATCAAAGTTGCCATGATCAACATGGATAAACAATTAGCTGAAAAAAAGATGAAAACTAAGATGCTGCTACAAGTTCATGATGAATTGATATTTGAAGTTCCTGACGAAGAGGTGGCTGACTTTGAAAAAGCGGTCAAAGGTGTGATGGATTCAGCTGTTGATCTAAACGTTCCGCTTAAAGTAGAATGTGCTCATGGCAAAACTTGGTTTAATGCAAAATAGAAAAGTACGTGATTTACCGACAGACAAAAGATTTTTGTTGGCTGGTAAGTTGAGTTGACCGTGAGCCCGAACGAAACTTTTTGTCCGGTCTCACGGCTTTTAAAATGGTAGTATATCAATAAGGAATATTTATTTTTCCTGAGATAAATAAAAGAGAGTAGTTGGTGGAAAAATGCCTGAATTACCAGAAGTTGAAACAGTAAGGCGCGGTTTAAGCGCGTTGGTCACGGATAAAAAGATCACTGGGATCGAGTTGATCTACCCAAAGATCATTCTAGGAGATCCACAAGAATTTATTGAAAAGTTGACTGGGCAAAGGTTTAAAAAAATAGATCGAAGGGGCAAGTACTTACTTTTTCGTTTTTCTGGGGACTTGACTATGGTTTCTCATTTAAGAATGGAAGGCAAATACGCGGTTAAAAAAAGTGACGTCCCACTTGATAAGCATACGCACATTGTGTTTGAACTCGATGATGGTACACAGCTAAGGTATAACGATGTGCGCAAATTTGGTCGTATGCAATTAGTTAAGACTGGTACAGAAGATGAGTTAAGTTCTTTGAAAAAATTAGGACCGGAACCACGCCCAGATACATTTTTAGTTGATGATTTTTATGGCAAACTACAAAAAAAGAAGAAAAGTATCAAAACAGCTTTGCTAGATCAAACTATTGTAGCTGGTTTAGGAAATATTTATGTTGATGAAGTTCTATGGATGACCAAGATCCATCCTGAGACTAAATGTTTTCAAATCACATTTGAACAGGCACAACAGTTGCATGATAATATTATGCTAGAGTTGGAGCGTGCGATCAAAGCTCGTGGCACGACAGTTTTTACTTTTGCTGGTGCAGATGCCGAGATCGGCTCTTTTCAGGATCAATTGCATGTTTACGGCAAGAAGGATGAACCTTGTTCTAGGTGTCAAACCCCTATCGAGAAGATCGTCGTTGGTCAACGGGGCACTCATTATTGTCCGCATTGTCAAAAGTTAGCTCCTGAGTAGATGTAACTTCTTGTAATATTTACTAGCAGTTTAGTCCTTCAGTGAGAGCAAAAAGGACCTTCTTAATTAGCAGTGTTGCGATAGGAAAAGTTTGTTTGCTGTATCTTTTATGATAAAATCGTTTTGAGTGATAAGCTAAACAAGGCAGTCTAGAAACGAATAATTTGAATTTAATTGAGGTGGAAATTATGATGTGTCCACATTGTCATCATAACAGTTCACGTGTCGTTGACAGTCGACCTGCAGATAATGGTCATGCCATCAGACGGCGACGGGAATGTGAAAATTGCGGCTACCGTTTTACCACTTTTGAACGAATCGAAGTTACTCCTCTTTTGGTGATTAAAAAAAATGGAAACAGAGAAGAGTTTGACCGTGATAAGATCTTAAGAGGTATCATGAGAGCTGCTGAGAAAAGACCCGTCGGGATGGACAAAATCACGAGCATCGTCGATGATGTAGAGAATAAAGTTCGTGCTTTAGGGGGAACAGAAGTCTCCACTCAGTTGATCGGCAAGTATGTTATGGATGAATTAGTTGATGTTGACGATATTGCATATATCCGATTCGCTAGCGTTTACCGTGAATTTAAGGATATGGGTGCTTTTGTCAATGAATTGAATGAATTGATGGGTCGTGGTCAAGAAGACGAACATGGCCCAGAGGATAAGGATCATACAGATCAATAATTAAGTAAGAGGGAAAGATATGGCTACCGAAAATTTGAAAAATATTTCCCCAAAAGATGGTTTTGTCGTGGTACAAAGAAGTTGTCCGAGTGATGAAGACCTTAATGTTCTTCTTGACTTATATGTGCCGATCATGGGATCTAATGCATACGGAACTTATTTACTTTTTAGCCGTTATGGTAAGGTCCGTCCCGACCTGGTCAAAAGATCGATGAATAAAGAGCTATTGGTAGGATTGTCTTTTGGAATGAGAGATTTTTTGGAGGCGCGTGAGAAATTAGAGGCCCTAGGTTTGTTAAGGACCTTTGAAAAAAATGATCGCTTAGGTAAACTATCTCTGTATTTCATTTTGCGTCCGTTGGTAGGCGCTAACTTTTTCAACGACGACCTGCTTAGTACGTTGTTATTGGAGACCGTTGGACAAGGGGCATATCGGAAGCTGCAAGAGAAGTACTGTCCACCTGAATTTAACGTAGAGGGCGGTCAGGAAGTCACTAAGTCATTCTTGGACGTTTTCCCTGTCCGTCAGAGCACTTTGATGGAAAAAGCAGCCTCTAAAAAAGTGCAGCCTCTTGAAAAGCAACACCAGCAATTGATCGATCAAAATGAAACGGGCTTGGATCTCAAATTTTTTAAACAGTTGTTGGAAAGATCTTTCGTCCCTCAAGAAGAGGCCTTTAAAAACATGGACGCAATTCAGACGATCCATCTTTTGTATGGTCTAGATGAGATGCAACTAGTTCGTTTGTTGGAAGAAGCGATCGATATTAACAGCAATAAGTTGAATGTTGGTTATTTTAAAATGCTGGCGCATAATTCGTTTGATAACCAATTGAAAAAAACAAATGCTGCTAAAACTGACGATTTAACCGTTGAGGAGAATACTAGTAGTGGTAATTCTGAGTCTGCAGACTCAGAATTGATAGAATTTTGCAAATCTATGGCTCCGATGGAGTTTTTAAAAACTATCAAAAATGAGACTGGCGCATTGTTAACAAGTTCCGAAAAGTATATGGTTTCGAATGTAGTTCAACAGCGGATATTACCTAATGAGGTGATCAACGTGTTGATCCATTATATTTTAAGTGATCGAGGAAATGCCAGCATGCATCAAGGGTACTTTGAGACGACTGCGGCTACTTGGTCCAAGAATGGTGTGAAGACAGCGCAACAAGCCATGGCTGAAGCGCGTAAAGTCGTACAAGAGGGTGCGAAGAAGCATCAAAATAAAGGGAACTATCGCCGCAGTCGTCCGGTCGTTCAAAAAGAACAGTTGCCTGAGTGGGCCCAAAATGGCTACAAGCAACCTGAGAGTACAAAAGACCAAACCGACAAAAAAGCTGATCTTCAAGCGGAGATCAAACGACGTTTGGAAGAGATCAAAAATGATAATAAATGAAGTTTAATAGAAATGAGGTGAGAGTATGGAAAGTCTTAGTCAGATACTAGCAGAACAGTTGAAGGATAATAAATGGGGCCCTCGTTATCAGAAATTGATCACGGCAGTACAAAAAGATCCTGATGTAGTAGATTTTTTGAAGCAGCATCAAGGTGAGCTTACTAGAGATGAGATCATTAGAAGTGCCAGTAAATTGTACGAGTTCGTTAACTTTAAAAATCAATTAGCGGCTGGTGAAAAAACTTTTATGCCTGGGTATTATCCATCCTTGATATTAAGTGATCATCATATCGAGGTCACCTATACTCCTACCAAAGAATTCTTAGCTAGGCAAAGGCAAAAAGAAATTAAGCAGCGGGTCAAGGTCATCAGTTTGCCTAAATCGATCCGAGACGCTGAACTATCTGATTATTACCCTGAGGGAAGAGAAGAGATTTTCGATGCTGCATTACGTTTCTTTCAAGAATTTCTTCAAGCACCACATGAATTTCATAAAGGGATGTACTTGGAGGGAAGTTTTGGTGTTGGTAAGACATATTTGTTAGCTGCGTTAGCGAACGGGCTTGCTGAAAATGGCTATAGTACGACACTTGTTCATTTTCCTTCTTTTGCTGTAAAAATGAAAAGTTCGATCAGTAGTAATTCGACCGGCGATTTGATCGATTCCGTCAAGAAGGCGCCAATTTTAATGTTGGACGATATCGGGGCTGATCAGATGAGCAGTTGGTTTCGCGATGATGTTTTAGGCGTGATCTTACAGTACCGGATGCAAGAAGAACTACCAACTTTCTTTAGTTCTAACCTTTCTTTAAAACAATTAGAAGATGAATATTTAACGATCAACAGCAGGGGTGAAGCTGAACCCTTGAAAGCCAAACGTATTATGGAACGGATCCAGTTTTTAGCCGATGAGTATCATGTCGTTGGTCGAAATCGCAGAAAATGAAAAAATTTCTGAAAATCTCTTGTTAGTTTAATGCTTTAGTGTTTTAATATAATTAAATTGTGTGAAAGACATGAACCCAATTTTCAGGGAAAGAAGCCGTGACTGAAAGCTTCTTACATTAACGGTTTACCACTTTCATAAAAAGCTTAATGAAAAGTTGAGTCGGATGGTTGCCGTTAACGACCTTGAATAAGGAATTCGTACGTTTGTGCGAGTTTAAATATGGGTGGAACCACGTCATAAACGTCCCTGTCGTTATTGAACGGCAGGGCTTTTTTTATACAAAATTTAGGAGGAAAATTTTATGTCACAAATCAACCTTACTTTTCCAGATAACAGTGTTAAACAATTTGACAGTGGAGTAACTGTTAAAGATGTTGCTGATTCTATCAGCATCAGTTTGGGTAAAAAAGCTGTTGCTGGTAAGTTTAATGATACTGCTGTTGATCTTTTTCAAGAAATAAAAGAAGATGGACAAATCGAGATCACTACGAAAGATTCCGAAGAAGGGATCCATGTTTTATGGCAAACAGCTGCATTAATTTTGAATAAAGTATTGGCAGACAAGTATCCGGAAATGAACTTTGGTGAAGCACGAGTTGACGAGCATGGCTTTTATTTAGATACTGAAAAGCCAGGACAAACACAGGTCGCAGAAACTGACTTTGATGACTTATCTGCTGCAATGGATCAGATCTGTCTTGCTGATGATGCCATCGAGTTTTCTGCGATCAGCAAAGAAGAAGCCTTACAAAAAGCCGGTAACGATCCATATCAAAAGCAATTGGTCGAAGAATTAGCCAGAGACAGCCAAGTGTCGGTTTATCGGTTAGGTGACTTTGTTTCTTTGGCTTACGGTCCTGTTTTGCCATCAACAGGCAAAGTTAAGATCTTTAAGCTCTTAGCAGTCGCCGGGGCTTATTGGAAGGGTGCTTCAAGTAATCCAATGTTACAACGGATCTATGGTACGGCTTTTTATAAACAAAAAGACCTGGATGCCGAATTAGCTAGAAGACAAGAAGCTCATGAACGTGATCATCGTGTGATCGGCAACCAACTTGATATTTTCTTTGTTGATCCTAAAGTTGGCGCAGGCCTGCCATACTGGATGCCAAACGGTGCCACGATCAGACGGACGTTAGAGCGCTATATTATTGATAAGGAATTAGCTGCGGGGTACGAACATGTTTATACTCCAGTCTTGGCCAACGTCGACTTGTATAAGCAGTCTGGTCACTGGGATCATTACCGTGATGATATGTTTCCACCGATGGATATGGGGGACGGTGAATTCTTGGAGTTGCGTCCAATGAACTGTCCTTCTCACGTGCAAGTGTATAATCATCACAAGCGTTCATACCGTGAATTACCTTTGCGTTTAGCAGAGTTGGGTATGATGCACCGTTATGAAAAATCAGGTGCTTTGACTGGTTTGCAACGTGTGCGCGAAATGACTTTAAATGATGGTCATACTTTTGTGGCCCCAGACCAGATCGAAGATGAATTCAAGAAGATCTTGGACTTAATGATCGATGTATACAATGATTTTGATATTCATGACTATCGTTTCCGTTTGAGCTACCGCGACCCAGAAAACACCGAAAAATACTTCGATGATGATGAAATGTGGAACAGATCTCAAAAAATGCTTAAAGCTGCGATGGATGATATGGGATTGGATTACTATGAAGCCGAAGGTGAAGCGGCATTCTACGGCCCAAAACTTGACGTACAAACCAAGACAGCTTTGGGTGGAGAAGAAACATTGTCAACTATCCAATTGGACTTTTTGTTACCTGAGCGTTTTGACCTGAAATACGCTGGTGCCGATGGCGAAGATCACCGTCCAGTTATGATCCATCGTGGTGTCATCTCTACTATGGAAAGGTTTACTGCTTATTTGATCGAAATGTACAAAGGTGCTTTCCCAACATGGTTGGCTCCAAAACAAGTTGAGATCATTCCTGTTAAAAATGAACTACATTTAGATTATGCTAAGCAATTACAAAGTCGGTTACTTTCACATCATATCAGAGTCGATATTGATGATCGCAATGAAAAGATGGGCTATAAGATCCGTCAGGCTCAAGTCAATAAGATCCCGTATACTTTAGTTCTTGGTGACAACGAAGTTGCTGATCAGACTGCAACAGTTAGACAGTATGGACAAAAAGATACTTCAACGATGTCATTTGATGATTTTGTAACTTTGCTCAATCATGATATTGAAACATATAGTCGTAAAAACTAATTGACAAACTACAACAGAGTTGGTATTATAATATAGTTGAGAAAAAAGCAGAAGCACCCGCTTCTCGCCTAGGGGATAGAGATCCTCGGGCAGAATTACGAAATAACCTCACTGTAACGTGGGGAGTAGTGGGTGTGAGATAACACCCACTTTTTTTCTGCTTACTCTTCTGAATTTTTTTGGAGGTGAAACATCATAGCAGTAGACAAGATCGTTAACGATGGTATTCGTGCACGCGAAGTTCGTTTGATCGGCAAAGATGGTACCCAGTTGGGAGTTAAATCTAAAAAAGACGCTTTAGCTTTAGCTGAACAGTCCGAGTTAGATTTGGTCCTTGTTGCACCGAAGGCTAAACCGCCGGTTGCCAAAATCATGGATTATGGTAAGTATCGTTTCGAATTACAAAAGAAACAGCGTGAAGCTCGTAAAAAGCAAAAGGTCATTAATGTTAAAGAGGTTCGTTTGAGTCCTACGATCGATACGAATGACTTTAATACTAAGGTCAAAAATGCACGTAAGTTCTTAGGTAAAGGCGATAAGGTCAAGGTATCTATTCGTTTTAGAGGCCGTGCGATCACGCATAAAGATATTGGTCGTGAAGTCTTAAATAATTTTGCAAAAGAAACAGAAGATATTGCTTCTGTTCAATCAAGACCAAAAATGGATGGTCGCAGCATGTTCTTAATGCTTGCACCATTAGCCGAAAAATAGGCTAGTAATTTAGGAGGAGAATGTATTATGCCAAAACAAAAAACACATAGCGCATCCGCAAAGCGCTTTAAGAAAACAGGAAATGGTGGTTTAAAACGCGCACATGCTTTTACATCACACCGTTTTCACGGTAAGACTAAAAAACAACGTCGCCAATTAGCTAAGCCTGGTATAGTAGATTCCACAGATATGAGCCGTATCAAGCAAATGATATCGCAAATGAAATAGTCATTTGTTTGTTGAGATATACAAGTAGGTATTTTTACCTTTACTAGCAAGTTTATTTGCTCTCATACAAGAGAGATGATCCAAGGCTGAACTTGGATGATTAATTAAGGAGGAATTCACATGTCACGTGTTAAAGGCGGCGCAGTTACGCGTCAGCGTCGTAAAAGAATGTTAAAGTTAGCTAAGGGTTACCGTGGTTCGAAACATACTCAATTTAAGGTAGCCAAGCAACAGGTTATGAAAGGTCAGCAATATGCTTTCCGTGATCGTCGCAAGAACAAATCCAACTTCCGTAGATTATGGATCGCTCGTATCAACGCAGCAGCTCGTACAAATGACATTAGTTATAGTAAATTAATGCATGGCTTGAAGGTTGCTGAAATCGATGTAAACCGTAAAATGCTTGCTGATTTAGCAGTTAACGATCCTGCAGCTTTCTCTACAGTGGTTGATCAGGCTAAAACAGCTTTAGCAAAATAACCTTTTAGATAATATGAGCTGAGACAAAACATTGGTTTTGCTTCAGCTTTTTTTACATATTAGGCATATACGTTTTTCTTGCGCTTAAATTTTGTTGAAGAGCACGCATGATTTTTTAATTAACTGGATTATTTTTGGTAGTCTAATTTTTGCTAAAGATTGTGGAAATAATCTATAATTGAATTACTGATGAAATAGGAGAGTTGTAAGATGCTTGCAGATTTTAGACCGACGTGGATGTTGGAATCGATTTATGATCTAACTCCAAATGAGATTCGAGAACATAATATTCAGTTGATTTTGACTGATTTGGATAATACTTTGATCGCGTGGAATGATCCCAACGGATCGCCACGATTGCGGCAATGGCTAGCGATCATGAGCGAAGCCGAGATCCCTGTGGTTGTAGTGACTAACAATAGTTCAAAAAGAGCTGCTAGAGCTTTAAAAGAATTACAACTACCCTTTATTTCTAGGGCTTTAAAGCCATTTACGCGGGGCATTAATATTGCAAAAAAAGAATACCGGATCAGTTCTTCGCAGATCGTTTTAGTAGGGGATCAATTACTGACAGATGTTGCAGCTGCTAATAATGCTTCAATTAAAAGTATCTTAGTTAAACCACTGATCGAAACAGATGCGTGGAACACAAAGTTGAATCGAACTATTGAAAAGTCGTTGAAGAAGCGCCTTTTGAAAAAAGGATATTTAAAAAGAACATGGGGGCATTCGTTGAATGGATGAAAATAGTGAAGAGTTGTATTGTATTGGCTGTGGAGCAAAGATCCAGTCAGATGATCCTGCACAACCAGGGTATACACCAGCTTCTGCGATAAAAAAAGGGTTAGAAAATGATGAGCTTTACTGTCAACGTTGTTTTCGTTTACGCCACTATAATGAAGTTAGTGACGTATCTTTGACTGATGATGATTTTTTGGCCTTATTAAATCAAATTGGCAATGCAGATGCTTTGATAGTCAATGTTATTGATGTTTTTGACTTTAATGGTTCTTTGATACCGGGGATCCACCGTTTTGTTGGTAATAATCCGGTTTTGATGGTAGCTAATAAAGAAGATCTATTACCGCGTTCCTTGAAACGGCCTAAGTTAAAGGATTGGGTCCGACAACGAGCAAATGCAGAAGGTATTCATCCGGTGGATGTACTTTTAACTAGCGCGACTAAACAACATGCGTTGGAAGATTTGTTAAGAGCTATTGAAAAGTATCGTAAGGGTCGTGATGTCTATGTTGTCGGTGTCACCAATGTTGGTAAATCGACGTTGATCAACCAGATCATCAAGCGTAGTACGGGAATGCAAGACCTGATCACGACTTCTCGTTTCCCAGGAACGACCCTAGATAAGATCGAGATCCCTTTGGATGATGGTAAAATGAACGTAGATACACCCGGGATAATTCATAAAGACCAAATGGCTCATTACTTATCTGCTAAAGAACTCCGTTTGGCAACCCCGCAAAAAGAGATCAGGCCTAAAGTTTACCAATTAGCTGCGGGTCAAACCTTATTTTTCGGAGGTTTAGCACGCTTTGATCTGATTTCTGGTCCAGCACAACGTAATGGCGTTACCGTTTATATGGAAAATAATTTGCAGATCCATCGCACGAGGCTTGAAAAAGCAGATGATTTTTTTGCACGCCATCAGGGCGAGTTATTACAACCCCCGACAACTGATGAATTGGATACTTTTCCTTCTTTAGAACGATTCGAATTTAAGCTCCGTGAAAAAAGTGATATCGTGTTTGAAGGATTGGGCTGGGTGACTGTTAAGAGCGGAACGGTCGTAGCAGGTTATGCCCCCAAAGGCGTTGGTGTCTTACGCAGAAAAGCAATGGTTTAAGTGATCAATATCTTGCAAGCTAAAATTGCAGTTAAAGAATTAGTTTAGAATAAAAATAAGGAGTGAGTTAATAGCGTTACGCGGAAAGCAGAAACGTTTTTTAAGAAGTCGGGCACATAATCTGCGTCCACTATTTCAGATCGGTAAAGACGGACTAAGTGAAAATTGGCTGGTAAATGTTAATGCGGCTATTGAAAAACGTGAATTACTAAAGGTTTCTATTTTACAGAATTCTTTAGTCGACGAAGATGAAGTGAGTGAATTTATTGAGAAAAATAGCTCAATTCAAGTTGTGCAAAAGATCGGTCATACACTTGTCTTATACAAGAAAGCGGCAGATAAAGAGAACCGTGTTATTTCAACTGAGGTTGAAGCTATTTAGTTTTGGAGGTCAGTAGGTTGGAAATGAGTACAGTTGAGATCCCAAGGGTCAAAGTTATGCCAGAAGTTATGTTTGGCGCTCAAAGAAAACGGATAGGACTGATGGGAGGAACTTTCAATCCATTACACAATGGTCATTTGGTAGTAGCACAGCAAGTTTTAAGTCAATTGGGGTTGGATAAAATAGTTTTTTTGCCCGACAATTTTCCTCCTCATGTTGATAGGAAAGAAGCTATTTCTGCTAAAGATCGTGTGAATATGGTTCGTTTGGGGATCGCTGACAATGAAAATTTTGAACTGAATACACTTGAAGTTGACCGTGGTGGTGTAAGCTACACTTACGATACGATCAAGGAACTTCAGACACGTCATCCAGAAGCAGACTATTATTTCATTATCGGCGGGGATATGGTTGAATACTTGCCCAAGTGGAATAAGATCGAACAGTTAGTCAAAATGGTGAAATTTGTTGGAGTTAAACGAGCTGGTTCTAAAACAAGTAGCCAATATCCGATCTTATGGGTCGACACTCCAATGATCGATATTAGTTCAACTTTGATAAGAAGCAAAGTCAAGCAAGGTTGTTCGATCAAATATTTAGTACCAGATATCATTGCAGAGTATATTAAAAAAGAGGGGTTATATCGTGAGTGAAGTTGAATATTCTGGGGACTTTTTTGCTGGAACTCGGGAGCAATTAGTTACAGCTGTTAAACAAAGTTTAAGTGAGCATCGTTTTCAACACGTTTTACGGGTGGAGCAAGCTGCGCTTAAACTAGCTAAGTTGAATGATGTTTCATTAGAGAAAGCAAGCATTGCTGCTTTAACGCACGATTATTCAAAGGAACGTAGTGATAGAGAGTTTAAGGAAACGATCAAGAAGTATTCAATGGATCCTGATCTGTTAAATTGGGGAAACTTTATCTGGCATGGTGTTGTCGGCGCACAAATCGTTTCTCACGAACTAAAGATCACAGACCCTGAGATCTTAAACGCCATTTCTAGGCATACAGTTGGGGCACCTAAAATGACTAAACTCGATCGAATAATTTATGTGGCAGATTTTGTAGAAGATGGTCGTGAATTTCCAGATGCCAAATTGGCTAGAAGTTTGGCTTATGCTGATCTACAAGCTGCGGTCATATTTGAAACAAAACATACTTTGCAGTATTTAATGAGTTCAAATAAGACGATCTACCCAACAGCGATGTTGACGTATAACGCTTGGGTCGCAGGCAATTAAAAGCGATGATGAGTGTGTCAAAAAAGTTTAAAGGAGATTATTAATGGATAGTAAAGAGTTATTGAAGGTAATTGTTGAGGCTGCTGATAATAAAAGGGCAAATAACGTGACTGCTTTAGACGTTGAAGGTGTCAGCTTGTTAGCAGATTATTTTGTCATTATGGATGCCGGTTCACAACGACAAGTTAAGGCTATTGCAGAAAATATTGAAGAACAAGTTGAAAATGCTGGCTACGATGTGCGCGATATTGAAGGTAAAGGCGGATCCAGCTGGGTTTTGTTAGATTTCGGTGATGTTGTCGTTCATGTTTTCCAAAAGGAAACGCGTGAATTTTATAATTTGGAAAAATTATGGGCTGATGCCAAAAATGTAGATGTCTCTGACTGGGTCAAGGCCTAATGAACTATACTACTTTTGCTCAGTTATATGATCAGCTGATGGATCAAGAAGTTTATGCTTCTTGGGTGGACTACTTTAAGCAAAGAGTCGGTCCAGATCCTGGTACTATTTTAGATTTAGGGTGTGGTGCTGGAGCCTTAACTCTTCGCTTGAAACAAGCAGGTTACCAGATGGAGGGCTTGGATCTATCAGATGAAATGTTGAGTTTGGCTAGCGAAAGAATGAATGAAGCAGACGACTTTTTCCCGGTTTATCAGGGTGATATGACAGATCTTAGTGGCCTTGGTCAGTATCAGGCCGTGATCAGCACTCTAGACTCGTTGTGTTATCTAGCTGATCATGCTGAATTGTACCAAGTTTTTCACGAGGTCTATGTCCATTTGGAAAAACAAGGTAAGTTTTTATTTGATGTGCATAGCATTTACCAAATGGACCAGATTTTCCCTGACTATATGTATAATTATCAAGATGAAGAAAAAGCTTTCTTGTGGCATTCTTATCCGACTGACGTTACCCATGGGATCGAACATGAACTAACTTTTTTCGTTAAGGATAATTTGACGAAAAATTATCATCGCTTAAGTGAATACCATTATGAAAGGACATATGCTTTAGGAGAATATGTTAGTCTATTAAAAAAAGTCGGATTTAAAAACGTTGAAGTTAAAGCTGATTTTGGTCTTTCTGCTGTTCAAATGGAGTCGAGGCGCTGGTTTTTTTGTTGTGAAAAGTAAGGAGCGATGGATATGACAGGTGTTGTCGGTGTGGTAGCCGAATACAACCCGTTTCATAATGGTCATTTATATCAACTGCAACAAATCAAGCAGACTTTTCCTGATAATATAGTTGTTGTCGCTATGAGTGGTAACTTTTTACAACGAGGAGAGCCGGCATGCTTGGACAAATGGACTAGGACCCATGAAGCTCTCGAAAATGGCGCAGACCTGGTGATAGAGTTGCCAGTCATGGCATGCGTGCAACCGGCTGATCGGTTCGCATATGGGGCAGTTTCTTTGTTGGCAGCTCTAGGTGCAGATAAATTGGTATTTGGAGCAGAGCATAGTTCATACGATTTTATGTCCTTTGCACGCCAGGTCGCTGAAGTCCATGGTGACTTTCATAAGTACGACGAATCTTACGCTCGCTCATTCCAAGCCGCCATCACAAAAGAGCTAGGCCATGCTGTAGACCAACCTAATGATCTATTAGGCTTGGCCTATGCCAAAGCTAATTATCGGTTAGGTGAGCCATTAGATCTCTATCCACTGCAGCGGGTAGAAACAGAGTATCATGACCAAACACTGCACGAAGGCGCGAAAATAGCGAGTGCTTCAGCTATCCGGAAAAATTTTTCGTTTGCTGATCAAGCTCGAAAAAAACTCGTTTCGTATTTGCCAAAGGTTTCTTTAGACGATCTAGCTGAAGGTCCTTTCGTTTCATGGACTGATTTTTGGCCGTTTTTGCGTTATAAGATCGTGAGCAGTAAAATCGATGAGCTAAGCCGAATATATGGTATGACTGAGGGGATAGAATACCGGCTGCAAGAACAAACTCAGCGTTTGTCACTGGATATTAGCTTTGATGAGTGGGTCAAAGCAGTTAAGACAAAGCGTTTTACGTATACTCATCTTGCTCGGTTGTCGGTTGCAATATTACTCAATATTTCAGAGCAAGAAGTTCAGGCATATAACAAATGTCCATATATTCGGTTGCTCGGTTTTGGTAAAGAAGGTCGAAAACAACTAGCCAAAGTTAAAAAAGACTGTCCCTTTCCCATTTATTCGCGGGTCTCGCAAGAAGATAGGAAAAAGCAGTTAGCAGTTGATTATCGTGCAGGTAAAATTTATCAGCTTTTTAGCGGAAGTGAACAGGATGTAAAACGCGCGCCAATAGTATTTTAAAAAGGGTGTCAAGGAAAACACTTTGACAAAGGAATTTATGCACTGTATAATTACACGTGTTGCATTGGAGGAATATAGCATGAAGTGGTCGTATAAACAACTGCAACAGCTCGGTGATGAACCGCTCCAGATCAATGAAACATTTCATTTAGAAAAAAATTTAAAGGCTCGTAGACGTGAGATCATATCAGTTGCACCGATCTCCGTTAAGGGCGTCGTTGGAGCAGATCGTTTGGGGGCTTATAGTCAATTACAGGTGGAAACAAAGCTTGTTTTGCCTTCAACAAGATCGTTAGCTCCTGCGGACCTTGAACTTTCTTTTCTGATCAACGAAAATTATGTTGAGGCAAATCGGACTGATTTTTCAGAATTTTCCGAGGAAGATCTCGTTTTGATTTTAGATAATGATTTGCTTGATTTGGACAAAGTTATAACTGACAATATTTTGTTACAAATTCCCATGCAGGTTTTGACTGAGTCAGAGAAAAATGCCGCTGACCCCGCTTTAGCAGGTCGTGATTGGCAAGTTTTGTCGGAAGACCAGTTAAACAAACAGCAAGATGACAGTAGCCAAAAAGTCGACCCTAGGCTGGAGAAACTGGCTCATTTTTTTGATGATACTGAAGAATAGTTGCAAAAGTAGCGGGTAAAGGTTACAATCTTTCTTGTTGAATATTTTTAAACTTTGAAAAGGAGGTGCTTGTAAGATGGCTGTACCAGCAAGAAGAACTTCTAAGACAAAAAAGAGACTTCGTCGTACTAATTATAAGCTGCAAGTTCCTGGCATGACAGCATGCCCACATTGTGGTGAATTAAGACAAGCTCACCATGTATGTTCTAGTTGTGGTTACTACGGTGATAAAGAGGTTATCAACGTTAAGTAATAAATTCAAATAATCGTGTGGAGGGACCATGGCCCTCAAGGCGATTTAGCAAAGCATCTGAGGGTCAAACGGTCCAGGATGCTTTTTTAGTTGCAAAAATTTTAAGGGTTATTATTGTTACTGTCGAAATTAGTCCTTGATATGGTAAAATTAGAGATGATTCAGAAAGAGAGGCACATACTTCATGCAGGTTCATAATGTTGATCTGACTATTAGTGCAGTCAGCCCAAAACAGTATCCTACCGAAAATTACCCTGAGATCGCATTTGCAGGGCGCTCAAATGTCGGTAAATCATCTTTGATCAATGCTTTGATCAACCGAAAGAGTTTCGCACGCACGTCTAGCCAACCAGGAAAAACGCAGACTTTAAACTTTTACGATGTCGAATCACAGTTATTTTTTGTTGATGTTCCCGGTTATGGTTACGCCAAAGTCTCACAAAAAGAACGGGCGAAATGGGGTGCGATGATCGAAACCTATCTCTCATCTCGTGAGCAATTGCAAGGGGTAGTTTCTTTGGTAGATGCACGACATGCACCAACTAAATTAGACCAACAGATGGTGAATTTATTACATTATTACGATTTACCTATATTGGTAGTCGGTACTAAAATCGATAAAGTGAAGAAGAGTCAACGAAATCGTTCTTACTCTTTGATCAAAAAGACTTTGCAACTCGGAGAAAATGATGAGTTACTTTTGTTTTCGGCGTTAGATAAGACTGGCAAAGACCAGGTTTGGAATTGGATCGAGCAGAAAGTCAAATAGTATAGGCAAAAATAAACAATTTTTATTTATAAAGGACGGGAAATTCTATGGAATTCAATGACTATCAAGAAAAGGCAAATCGTACTCTTTATGGCAATGAGCAGGTTTTAACTAACTGTGCATTAGGTTTGGCGGGAGAAAGTGGTCAGTTGATCGACTTAGTCAAAGCTTATACTTTTAAAGGCCGAAAGCTTGACCGTCAAGAAATGATCCACGAAATGGGCGACGTTTTATGGTATCTTTCTCAAATCGCAGAGTGGGCCGATATCCCCTTTGATGAAGTCGCCCAAGATAACATTGAAACTTTGAACAAACGTTATCCTCATGGCTTTTCACCGATAAAATAAACATAAACAAACTTTGATTTGGAAAGATAGAAACGAGATCCTGTTAATATGGGGTCTCGTTTTTTAGGGTCTATTTGAAATTGAGCATAAAAATGTATTTTTTGATTTTTGCATGCTCATTTAGGAAATTTATTTTGAATAGTTATGGATCACTGCTAATAAATTTTTTGTCTTATTAGCAGCTAAACTTAAATTCTAACTAAAAGGAATACGATTAATTATTGAAAACGCTTACTTAAAGCAATATAATTAAGTATAGGGTTATTTAAAAAAGCATAAGTAGTTTGAATTTTTATGAAATCATAGGGCTTAAGGTCTGAGATTTAAGCTTAACTTTAATAATTTAAGGAGGTGAGTTGATGCGCGAAGCTGAATTTAATGAAAGAGCGTACCTTTTTAATACTGGCAGTTACTTTGAAAGTTATGATTTCTTAGGGTGTCATAAACTCACGAAAGGTTACTCTTTTACTGTGTGGGCCCCTCACGCCAAGGAAGTTTATTTAGTTGGTGACTTTAATGGTTGGCAACGTGATCTACCATTAAAACTTCAAGGACAGACCGGTTTATGGCGGGTCGAGACTGATCTTCCACGTAGAAATCAGTTGTATAAATATGGGATAGTTGACCAGCAAGGTAATTATCATTTGAAGATCGATCCCTTTGCATTGGGGTTCGAAAAAAAACCAGGGAATGGTGCGAAAGTAATGACATTGCCCGACAAAAAATGGCACGACTTTAGTTGGTTAAAAAAACGTCGCCAAAAAGAACTAACTGAGCAGCCGTTAAATATTTATGAAGTCCATGCGGGATCATGGAAGATCCATGGTCAAGAAGATTATTTATCTTATGGTGAATTGACCAGTGAATTGATCCCTTATGTTAAGAAAATGGGCTATACTCACGTTGAATTTATGCCTTTAATGGAACACCTTTTGGATGCTTCTTGGGGTTACCAGTTAATGGGGTATTTTGCTCCTTCGAGTCGTTTTGGCGACTTGATTGGATTTTTACGCATGGTCGACACTTTCCATCAAAATGACATCGGTGTCATTATGGACTGGGTCCCAGGTCACTTTATTAAAAACATTGATGCTTTGGCTTTATTTGACGGGACACCTTGCTTTGAATATGCAGATCCGACGCAAGCTAATAATGTCCGTTGGGGAAGTTGGAATTTTGATCTCGGGAAGACCCAGGTGCAAAGTTTTTTGATCTCTAGTGCTATGTTTTGGCTGAACTTTTGTCATTTAGACGGATTGCGGGTGGATGCTGTTTCGAATATCTTATATTTGGATTACGACGCAGGCAAGGGAGGGACAGTTAATGATGAAGGAACGAACATTAAAAAAGAGGGCGTTTCCTTTATTCAAAAACTTACCACTGCCGTTAAAGGCTATTTTCCCGATGTCATGTTGATCGCTGAAGAATCATCTGCGTTTCCTAAGGTAACTGGAGCAACATCAGATGGCGGCTTAGGTTTTACGTATAAATGGAATATGGGATGGATGCATGATGTCTTGGACTTTTTTGCAACGGACCCATTATTTCGTAAAGGTCAGCTTAATTTATTAAGTTTTTCATTTCTTTATATGTATGATGAACGTTTCATTTTGTCGCTATCTCATGATGAGGTGGTTCATGGGAAAAAATCACTTATGCATAAAATGGCTGGTGATCGGTATAATCAATTTGCCAACTTGAGGAGTTTATTAACCTATATGATCGGTCATCCCGGTAAAAAGTTACTATTTATGGGCAGCGAGTGGGGTCAATTTTTAGAGTGGCGTTATTGGAGTAGTCTCGAATGGGTCGACCTTGAAGATGAAATGAACCATAAGATGCAACACTTCACACAAACATTGAATGAATTTTATGAGCAAGAACCAGCTCTTTTCGAGCAAGATTATGATCCGCTAGGCATCGAGATCTTCGATGCAGATGACCCGAATGCAGAAACTTTGGGATTTACCAGACGGGGCTTTAAGGAAGACGATGTTGTAATATTTGAGTTGAATTTAGTTCCGACAGAAAAGCAGAATTTTATCTTACCTGTTCCTTATTCTGGAATATATGAAGAAGTGATCAATACAGAAATGCTGGAGTTTGGTGGAACTTGGACTAAAGGTCAAGGAGAATTTAAAACACGTGGGGAGCCGTACTTGGGCCAACCAGATAGTATTGAGGTGATCTTGCCAGCAGAGAGTGCGTTAGTTGTCAAGCTAAAAAAGAGAGCATAGTTATTTCGAGAATTGCAGTCAGAAACTAGCAGTAAATTTGACTAGCTAATATTCTGAAAGAAACAGAGCAGAAAATGGTGTGTCTTTATGGGTAAGGAAATGGTAGCAATGATCTTGGCCGGCGGGCAAGGCTCACGGTTAGGGAAGTTAACGAAAGCAACTGCTAAACCAGCAGTACCTTTTGGCGGACGGTATCGGATCATCGATTTTACTTTAAGTAATTGTTTTAATTCTGGCATCGATACAGTCGGTGTGGTCACCCAATATCAACCTTTAGAATTGAATGCACACATTCATAATGGTGCTAGTTGGGGATTGGATGGTAAAAATTCTGGGGCAACAGTGCTTCAACCATTTGCTTCGCGGGAAGGAGAAAAATGGTTCGAGGGGACTGCGCATGCAATCTACCAAAATATTGAATATATTGACCTGTATGACCCTGAATATGTACTGATCTTGTCTGGGGACCACATTTATAAAATGGATTATGAAAAGATGTTACAATTTCATAAATCGAAAAAAGCAGCTCTAACAGTTGGTGTGTTACCAGTTTCAATGGAAGAGGCCACGCGGTTCGGTATTATGAACACTGATGAAACTGAACGGATCATTGAATTTGAGGAGAAACCAGAACATCCTAAAAGTAATTTAGCTTCCATGGGGATCTATATTTTTAACTGGCAAACTTTGAAGAAATATTTGCTCGATAGTTATTCTAAGGATGGTAAGTTAGAAGACTTTGGTAAGGATGTTATCCCTGCATATTTATTTAATAATGAATCGACCTATGCTTATTCTTTCAATGGCTACTGGAAGGATGTCGGGACCATTTCAAGTTTGTGGAAAGCCAATATGGAGTTCTTGGATCCTAATAATGAATTGAATATTGGTGACCGCGAATGGCGGATCTATTCAAGAAATGAGACTCTCCCGCCAATGTTCTTAACAGAAAGTGCCAATGTTGTTAATTCGATGGTCGTTGACGGTTGCTATATTTCTGGTGATATCAAACATTCTATCTTGTCACAAAGAGTCACGGTCGGAACGGGGACGACGATCACAGATTCAATGGTCATGCCTAATGCAACAATTGGCAAGGATGTTAAAGTCGACCATGCGATCATTGGTGAGAGAGTTACGGTCGGCGACGGTGCGCATATAGTTGGAACTGAAGACGAGATTGCAGTTGTCGGCTATGGAGAGGTCGTGGGAAAGAAGGTTGAAAACTGATGAAAGAAAATAAGATCAGTACTATCATTGATCTGAGTGCAAAATATGATGCTCTAGAACCATTAACGAAAAATCGGACTGTTGCCAATTTACCTTTTGGCGGACGCTATCGTTTGATCGATTTTCCTCTTTCGGCAATTGCCAATGCGGGGATCAAAGAGGTTGGCATGTTGGTGCCTCAGAATGACCGTTCCTTACAAGACCATGTCCGCAGTGGGAACTCGTGGGGGCCTGACTCGATCGTCGGTGGAGTTTTCACATACCCTAGCATTGAGAGCGAAAACAGCAAGGACCCTGCCAGACAGCGGCAATACTACCAGGATTTGCTCACTTTCTTAAAAAAATCCGATTCAACCTATACGTTGTTAACAGGTGCTCATAGTATTTCTAATATCAATATTAAGGAAATCTTGCGTTATCACATTGGAAATAATAATCCGATCACTGTGGTTTATAAACGGCAAATGGTAAAGTATGTTACCCCTGAAGAAGAAGCGTTGAGTATCTCAGGCAATGGTGATGTTACTGCTATGCTTTCTGCAGGTAGTCTGATCAAGGGGCGGAGTCATGATGATAACTTGCCAATGGCAATGAACGTTGAAATGTTGCGGACAAGTCTGCTGATCGAGTTGCTTCAAGACGCTGCCAATCAATCCGAATTTAAAACACTTCCTCATATTATTCGTGAAGCTGTAGAAGTCTATAATGGTAACGCCTATGAATATACAGGTTTCTACGCTAATGTCAACACGATCAAACGTTTTTTTGATACTAACATGGCGATGCTTCATGATGATGATTTTCAAGCTGTGTTTTTTTCTTCAAAACCGGTTTATACCAGAAACAAGAATGAGATCCCAACATTTTTCTCAAAGGATTCACAGGTAAAGAAATCACTTTTGGGAACTGGGGGACGGATCGAAGGCGAAGTGCAAAATTCTATTATTTTCCGGCGTTCAGTGGTCAACCGCTATGCTAGTGTTGATCATTCGATTTTGATGCAAGACACTAAGGTCGGTTTAGGAAGTTCATTAAAATATGTCATTCTAGACAAAAATGTCGTTATTGGTTCTAATCTAAAAATTGAGGGTACTCCCGAAAAACCACTTGTTTTCTCTAAGGGTGCGTCGATTTTACGGCAGAGTGATATTACAAAAGGGGGACAAAAAAAGTGAAGAAAATATTATTTGCGGCAGCTGAAGGTGCCCCTTTTTATAAGACTGGCGGGTTAGGCGATGTGATCTATGCTTTGCCAAAAGCTTTAGCCAGTCAAAAAGAGCTGGATGTACGGATAGTTTTACCGTATTATGCTAAGTTAATGCCAGAAAAATACCGCAAGCAATTTAAGCATGTGATAGACTTTGAAATCACAGTAGGCTCCAAACAGCGATATGTGGGTATTGAGAGCTTACAGCTGGGCGGTGTTTCGTGCTATTTTGTAGACAATTTAGAATATTTTGGTAGAGATGCTTTATATGGTTTTGACGATGATGGCGAACGTTTTGGTTTCTACCAAATGGCAGTGATCGAGATGCTCGAAAAAATAGATTTTGTTCCAGATATCTTACACGTTAACGATTGGCACACGGCTTTTATCCCTGTTTTGTTAAAGGATAAGTATAGTTGGATCACTGGGCTAAGTAATATCAAAACTGTTTTGACTATCCATAACATCAAGTTCCAAGGAGTTTATGACCCCATCGTATTGGAAAGCATCTTCGGGATCGGACGGCAATTTTTTACTGAAGACGGTTTTAAGTATTATGATGCTATCAACTTCTTAAAGGGTGGCATTGAATTTGCAGATAAAGTTACGACTGTTTCTCCTTCTTATGCACAAGAGATCCAAACACCAGAGTTTGGTGAAGGCTTGGATGGAGTGTTGCGCGAAAACAACTATAAGCTGGCTGGGTTTTTGAATGGGATCGATACTGAAATTTATGATCCACAAACTGACCAAAATATTAGCGCCAATTACGGAGTGGCTGATTTTGCTTTACAGAAGGCTAAAAATAAAAAACAACTACAAAAAGATTTGAATCTCCCACAAGAAAATGTTCCGTTATTTATCATTATTTCACGACTAACTAGGCAAAAAGGCATGGACATTCTTTTGGGGATGATCGATGATTTTGTTGTCCGTCATCACGTTCAGTTTGCTTTACTCGGGACTGGTGATAATGATCTTGAGCGTGATTTTAGCCGGGTCCAAGATCGTTATCCCGGCCAGTTATCTGTAAATATCAAGTTTGATGAGCGATTAGCACAACAGATGTATGCTGCGGGTGATTTTATCCTTGTTCCTTCCGCTTTTGAGCCATGCGGGTTATCGCAAATGATGGGAATGAGATATGGTGTTGTTCCAGTAGTCCATGAAACTGGTGGCTTACGAGACACTGTTAGTCCGTATAATGAATTTACGGATGAAGGTTTAGGTTTCAGTTTTGCTTCCTTGGATCCGCAAACACTGGCTAAAATCCTTGCTTATGCCTATCAAATCTATGTCGAGCGGCCTGAAAACTTTAAAAACATCATCACTCGTGACATGCAAACTGATTTTTCATGGCAGAAATCAGCAGCGCTTTATTTAGGAATGTACAAGGAACTGTGGGGCTCTGTTAGCTAATGAATTGCTGGCAATATATGGTGTAAAGTAAAGATCACGTATATAAGCGAGATCATATTTCGTACAGGAGTAAGCTTAAATTTTTCAGGATCATTTAAGCTTACTCTTTTAGAATAAAGAATATCGTGGCATGTTTGGCTGATGGTCAACGATAAAAAATGATCATGGACAAGATTTGTTATAAAACAAATTTGAAGGGAAAAGAGTGGTTTGGGTGAAAGTAACAGAAAAAAAGTTTATTACCGACTTCAAACAAGAAGTCACAGAAATGTACACAGTTGATTTTTCTGAGGCTAATAAAAATCAGTTGTATCAAGCATTGGCTGCTTTGATCCGCAATTATTTTGCGTCGGATAGACAACAAACACGAAGCAAATATCGGACAGAAGAGAGAAAACAGGTCTATTATTTTTCCATCGAATTTTTGCCTGGACGATTTTTGGCGTTAAACATCTTAAATTTAGGCTTGACATCTATCGTGGAACAAGGCTTAGATAAGTTGGGTATCAACTACCGCGAACTAATTGAATGTGAGCCAGAACCTGGTTTAGGTAATGGTGGCTTAGGACGTTTAGGCTCTGATTTCTTGGATAGTGCAGCTGCTGAAGGTATTGCATTACAAGGAAATGGCATTAGATATAAGTATGGTTTGTTTGAACAAAGATTTATCAACGGCTATCAAGTTGAGATACCCGATGACTGGTTAAGAAATGGTGAGCGGTGGAGTACGCGACGTGAAGATCGTGCGTGTTTAGTCCGTTTTGGCGGTCACGTTTGGCTGCAAGAAGATAGCTTAGGGCGGCTACGTGCCAACTATGAAAATACTCAAGATGTGCTGGCCGTTCCTTATGATTATGTGATCACCGGTTATAAAAACCATGTCGGAAATCGGATGCGTTTATGGTCGGCTGAACTACCATTTGAACAGCACAAAGTCTATAATTTGTCACAAAAAGAGAGTGTTGATCAGATCACAGAGTTTTTGTATCCTGATGATTCTAATTGGGAAGGACAATTATTACGTCTCAAACAAGAATATTTTTTTGTATCTGCTGGAGTCCAGAGTATCGTTCGTTCATATAAACACGTTCACCACAGCTTAAGCAAGCTAGCTGAAAAAATTGCGATCCACATTAACGATACTCACCCGGCGGTTGCGATCCCCGAGTTAATGCGTGTTTTAATGGATGATGAATTTTTGAGTTGGGACCATGCTTGGGACCTAACTAAAAAAGTGATGTCTTATACCAACCATACATTAATGTCAGAAGCACTTGAGACTTGGCCTGAAGACATGCTAGCACAGACGTTGCCTCGTATATATCAGATCATACAAGAGATCGACCGCCGTTTTAAAGCCGACATGACCTCTTTGTATGGAGAAGAAGTTACCAATTCAGTTGCACCTTTAGGGGCTGGCACCGTTAGAATGGCTTACTTGGCAGTGATCGGCAGTCATAGTGTTAATGGTGTTGCTAAGATCCACACAGATCTATTGGAAGCTAGTGTTTTAAAAAACCTATATAAAATGTTCCCTGAAAGATTTAATAATAAAACAAATGGGATCAATTTAAAGCGTTGGCTGCAAGTGGCTGATCCTGAGCTAAGCCAGTTGCTAAACCAGACTATTGGTGAAGGATGGCAGCATCATCCGGATGAATTACAAAAGTTTATGGTCGCTGTTAATGATAAGAAAGTACTTACTGCTATGGGCGGGATCCGGCATGAAAAGAAAAAGCAATTGGCATCTTTGATCCAAGAAGAAATGGGGATCTCTATTGATCCTCACGCACTTTTTGATGTTCAGATCAAACGTTTGCATGCATATAAGCGTCAGTTAATGCATGCAATGTATATTATTGATGAATATTTACAGATCAAGAAGGGTCAAAAGTTGATGGTCCCACGGGTGCATATTTTCGGCGCCAAAGCGGCTCCCAGCTATCATTATGCTAAGCAGATCATTAAATTGATCAATACTATAGCTGACACTATTAATAATGATCCGGAAGTAGCTGACCAGTTAAAAGTAGTATTTATACCCAACTATGGTGTTTCATTAGCAGAAAAAGTCATTCCCGCTGCGGATGTCAGTGAACAGATATCATTGGCGGGTAAAGAAGCTTCGGGGACCAGTAATATGAAGTTGATGGCAAATGGAGCAGTGACTTTGGCAACACAAGATGGAGCTAACATTGAGATAGCTGAAGCAGTTGGAACAGATAATATTGTGACTTTTGGACTTAGCGTGTCTGACGTGGAAAAGTACCAAAATTATCGTGCACGCGCTTTCTATGAGTCTGACCCAGAGATCCACGAGATCCTAGATACCTTGACCGATGGAACATTTGCTGGTTGTGACACTGAAGGACACGAGATTTTTGATTCGCTGGTAACGTATAATGACCAATACTTTTTACTAGCTGATTATCAAAGCTACAAAGCAGCACAAAATAGGATCGATGAAATGTACCAGGATCGTTTATTATGGTATAACATTGCGGCTACTAACGTCGCTCAAAGCGGGAAGTTTTCTTCCGATTATACGATCGAACGGTACGCCGAGGAAATTTGGCAAGTTAAGGTCGAGCAAGGTGCACAATGAAGAAAAATGGCGGCTAAGAGAAATTTAGTGAATGGTAGGTAGATCGATGGTTAAATTTGATTCATTTGACAAGAACTTTAAAAGGCCATTTGGGCCAACTAAGATTTTAACTGAGCAGGATTTTCATATTCAAACAAACGAAAATGAGCATATCTCAAAGGTGGAGTTGATCGTATACCAAGATGAGCACTGGGACCACCCTGAAGAGATAATTTCAATGGCTAAACAAGAGCGGGGGTTTTTTCAGGGATCTTTTTATGCAGCTAGCGGCGGCTTGTATTTTTATTTTTTCCGTTTAGTTGGTGTAATGGGTGAGCGATATTACGGTTGCGTTGATGGAGGATATGGAGGTCAAGGACAGATCTATCTTGATCGAAAAGATGTGCAAATGTATCAGTTGACGGTTTTTACAGACGACTATGTTGTACCGAAATGGTACCAAAGTGCAGTTTTTTATCATATATTCGTTGATCGCTTTAATAATGGTAACTCTAATGGAGCGATCAATTCTCCTAAACCCAATAGTTTTATTTATGGTACAAAAGAAGACCTGCCGTATTATGTAAAAAATGACCAGGGAGAAATTGTCCGCTGGGATTTTTACGGAGGTAATTTTAAAGGTATCATTAAAAAATTGCCAGCTTTAAAACAACTAGGAATCACCGCTTTATATTTGAGCCCGATTTTTGAATCTCGCAGCAACCACCGCTATGATACAGGTGATTACTTAAAAGTGGATGGTGTATTGGGGACACTGGCTGACTTTGACGCTCTAATTGCCGCAGTTCATGCTGCAGGTATGCACATTATTTTGGATGGAGTTTTTAATCATGTGGGCGCAGACAGCCGCTACTTCAATGCCCTTGGAAAATATAGTACTGTCGGAGCAGCTCAGTCTCGTGAAAGTCCGTACTTCGACTGGTTTTCCTTTACAAATTATCCGCATAAATATGCCAGCTGGTGGGGAGTCGCAGATCTGCCAGCTATTAGAAAGGATTCAACATCATTTCAGGAATTTATCGCTGGCGACAAGCCGAATAGTGTGATCAATTATTGGACTGGCCGTGGTGTTGATGGTTGGCGATTAGATGTTGCCGATGAATTAACAGATGAGTTCATCTTCAAGATCAGGAAAAGACTGGAGCAGTTTGGAAATAAAGTTTTGATCGGTGAGGTTTGGGAAGATGCTTCACATAAAATTGCTTACGGGCGTCGTCGTCATTATTTGAAGGCGCGCGGTTTACAAGCAGTCATGAATTATCCTTTACGTGATTTATTGCTCCAGCTAATGCAGGGAAGTTTATCACCAAGACAGATGGCGCAACGTTATTTGACCTTGAAACAAAATTATCCGCCCACGGTTTTCTATTGTAATTTTAATAACATTGGTACTCATGATACTTCGCGTGTCTTAACTGAAGTTGGAGGAGATCTTCGAAAATTGAAACTGTTGTTTTTTATGTTGTTTACTTTACCTGGAGTACCGTGTATTTATTATGGTGATGAGGCTGGTTTGGAAGGCGGACCAGACCCTGATAATCGGCGTTTCTATCCGTGGGGCCATGAAAATAAAGAAATCAAAGAATGGGTGCAAAAATTGATCACAATGCGCAGGGATGACGCTTTGCTGCAAAATGACTCCGCGATCAATTTTTATGCGGGTGATAACTGGGTCGCATATCGCCGTAGTAAGAAAGGCAGTAGCGAAACTTTTGTGATCAATCCAACGGCTAGTCCGCAAAGTATCCGTTTGACGCCTAATAGTCAAGAAGTAATGGTGACGGCATACGGCTTTGAAAAAGTAGATTAGTTTTCGGTCTTTTAAGATGCTCTTTGGATAATTGAAGTAAAATAATACCCAACACGGCAACATTTTGAATGTTAGGCGTGTTGGGTATCCGCAGTCATTCTAAGATTAACAGCCAATAGTTATTTTTGGCTGTTATCATTGTCAACTGACTTTTTGTGAGCGTCTTTTTCTTTTGGTTCTTCTTTTTTAGGTTCCTTGCCGGGTTCAACGGCAAATTTACTGAATAATTCATCTAAATCAGATTGACGGTTGATTTTTAAACTCAATTTAATACAGTCCTTTCACCAAACAATGGCAAGTGAGATGAATAGTGAATCTTTTTAATCGTTCACTATACCTAGCACCTGATTTGTCAATTAGCATAGCAGTTTTTGTTGTTTTTTTCAAATTATTCATCTGCAAAGATGTAAAGCAAAGATTTACTGTTTAATTGTATAAAGCCAGCTATATTATTGAATAATATGCAATATAGGGCTTGAAAATGCATTGAAAATGTATTATAGTGCATAAATACACTAAAAATAGATAACAAGATATTACTGTATGATGCATATGAGCGCAATTTATTGTTTAGGCATAAAAATAGACGAATCTAACACGGCGATCCGCTTTGCTTATCGATTATGGTAACAAATAAAAAGTGTCTGCTTTGTATCGAAGTCCAATAGCGTTTGGACTAAAAATACTATGCTGTGTTACGTTTTAAGAGGGGAAGAGAAATAATGGGTGAGCTGCTGCAGATCCAAAGTTTAAAAAAGTCATTTGGTAAAAATGAGATATTAAAAGACATTAATGAAACTGTCGCAAAAGGAGAAGTTGTGTGTGTGGTCGGCCCTTCAGGAGCGGGCAAGAGTACTTTTTTAAGGTGCTTGAATGTTTTAGAAAAACCATCAGCTGGTAAGGTTGTCTTTGAAGGCAAGGACTTGACAAAAATCTCTGAAAAAAACCTCAGTACTCTTCGGCAAAAAATGGGCATGGTGTTTCAAAGTTTCAATCTTTTTCCGAATATGACAGTTCTTGGAAATATCACGGCTGCACCAATGAAGGTCAAAGGTCTCAGCCAGCAAGAAGCCGAAAAAAAAGCCCAAGAATTATTAGAACGTATCGGACTGGCTGATAAGGCTGAACAATATCCTGCTAGTCTCTCGGGTGGCCAAGCTCAGCGTGTAGCTATCGTACGTGCTTTAGCGATGGATCCAGAGGTAATGTTGTTCGACGAACCGACCTCAGCACTTGACCCAGAGATGGTAGGAGAAGTACTTGAAGTCATGAAAAATCTGGCTAATTCTGGGATGACTATGGTCGTTGTGACACATGAAATGGGATTTGCTAAGGAAGTTGCAGACCGGATCTGGTTGATGGCTGACGGGTATATTCAAGAATCCGGCAAACCAGCTGAAATTTTTGAAGATCCCCAAACAAAAAGGGGACAGGAATTTTTGTCCAAGGTTTTGTAAGGCGGAGTTTAAAAATATTCATTTAAATACCATTTTCGTATAATTCGACGAAAATGGTATTTTTTTGAAAATTTACTGCGATAGTGGTTTGAAATGCTGTGAAAAAGCCCCAGAACGCAGTATAATTTAGGTAACGTTATAAAGAAAGGAACGTTTGGATGGCAACTCAACATGTAGAAAATAAATTAAAGTTGTTGCCGGGTCTTCCAGGTTGTTACCTGATGAAAGATATCAATAGTAAAATTATTTACGTTGGTAAAGCAAAAAATTTAAAAAATCGAGTTCGTTCATATTTTAAAAGTGCTCATGAAGGAAAAACTGCCAAGTTGGTTTCTGAGATCCGCGATTTTGAGACGATCGTGACTTCGACCGACAAGGAAGCTTTTTTATTGGAAATTACTTTGATCCAAAAGCATAAACCGTATTACAATATTAAACTAAAACGTGGTACTGGTTATCCGTATATCAAAATTACGAATGAGAAGGATCCGACACTAAAAATCGTTAGCCAAATTAAAAACGACGGCGGGTCATATTTCGGACCATACCCTAATGTGTACGCTGCAACTGAAACTATGCAGCTGATCCAAAAAGTTTACCCCTTACGAAGGTGCAATGGATATCAGAAACGTCCGTGTTTATACTATCATATGGGTCAGTGTTTAGGTGCCTGTTTTAGAGAAGTACCGCAAAGCGAATATGATGCTCAAATTAAAAAGATCAAGTCTTTTTTAAGAGGTAATGTCTCAGGCATCAAACGTAAGTTGACTAGTCAGATGCAAACAGCTGCGAAAAATATGGAATATGAGCGTGCTGCGGAATTACGTGATCAGATCCATTACGTAGAAGTGACTGTGGAAAGGCAAAAAATCATTTCAAACGATAATACACCGCGTGATTTGTTTGCGTTTTATATGGATAAGGGCTGGCTATCGCTCCAAATATTTTTTATCCGTCAAGCTCGGCTAATGAAACGAGAAAAACGGCTTTTTCCATGTATCGACTCTCCTGAAAATGAGCTAGCATCATTTATTTTGCAGTTTTATAATCAGAAAAACCGGATCTTGCCTAAAGAGATCTTAGTTCCTAAAGAAATGGAGCATAACATTTTGGCTCAAATTTTAGGGATCCCTGTTCGAACGCCCCAGCGGGGACAAAAAAGAGATCTGTTGGAAATGGCACAAAAAAATGCCAGATTGGTTTTGGAAGAAAAGTTTCGTCTTTTGGAACTGGATGATCGCAAAACGGTTGGGGCTATGAATGAGATCACGGATTCATTGGCGTTACCTAATGGTCACCGGATAGAAGCCTTCGATCATTCGCATATTCAGGGACAAGATCCTGTTTCTGCGATGGTTAGTTTTTTAGATGGACGGCCTGATAAAAATGAATATCGGAAGTATAAGTTGAAGACTGTGACGAACGCAGATGAATTTGCAAGTACGCAAGAGGTCATTTATCGTCGGTATAGCCGTTTGTTGAAAGAACATGCGCAATTACCCGACTTGATATTAATGGATGGCGGAGTAGTTCAAATCAACGCTGCACGTGAGACTTTGCGTAATCAGTTAGGGCTGGAGATCCCCGTTGCAGGGATGGTAAAAAATAATCATCACAAAACGGCAGATTTGATGACTGAAAATGATGAAAAAATTGGATTGGATCCAAAAAGTGAGGGCTTTTATCTGCTGCAAAGGATCCAGGATGAAGTCCATCGTTTTGCTATTACTTTTCATCGACAGGTGCGTTCGAAGAATTCGCTTTCTTCTCGCTTGGAACAGATCCAAGGTGTTGGGCCAAAAACCAGGATCAAGCTCCTCAAAAACTTTAAATCACTGAAAAAAATTGGTGAAGCGTCTTTGGAAGAGCTGGAAGAATTAGGAATTTCGGAAAAAGTTGCGCAAACGATTAAATTAAGCTTAAAATAAGTGTTTTTAATGTTGATGGTTTTGCTTTTAAAAATAAAAACTGCTATAGTTGACGGAGTCAAGACTCATTTTTGAAATTAATAACATCTAAAAATTACTCAGTTTACCTGAGAAAGGTGATTAAAAATAATGTTTGTAGATCAAGTTAAAATTACAGTGAAAGCCGGTAAGGGCGGCAACGGTATGGTGGCTTTCAGACGTGAAAAGTTTGTGCCTAATGGCGGCCCTGCTGGTGGTGATGGTGGCCACGGCGGCAGTATAATCTTACGCGTTGATGAGGGTTTACGTACACTGATGGATTTTCGTTATCATCGTATTTTTAAGGCTAAAGCTGGCCAAAACGGTATGATAAAGGGGATGTACGGACGTAAAGCGGATGATCTTTATGTTTCAGTTCCAGAAGGGACAACAGTCCACGATGCTGATACTGGTGAAGTCTTAGGAGATTTGGTCGAAAATGGGCAAGAGCTTGTCGTTGCAGCCGGTGGTCGTGGTGGCCGCGGTAATATCAAGTTTGCTTCACCCAAGAATCCTGCACCAGAGATCGCTGAAAATGGCGAGCCTGGTGCCGAAAAAAATCTCCAGTTAGAATTAAAGGTTTTGGCCGATGTTGGGTTGGTAGGTTTTCCTTCGGTGGGAAAGTCGACGCTCTTATCTGTGTTAACGAGTGCAAAACCGAAAATTGCTGAGTATCATTTTACAACCTTGGTTCCTAATCTAGGGATGGTCCAGTTAGACGACGGTCGTGACTTTGCAATGGCTGATCTACCTGGGCTGATCGAAGGTGCATCAAATGGTGTCGGTTTAGGGATCCAGTTTTTACGCCATGTTGAGCGTACTCGTGTCATCATTCATGTCGTTGATATGTCTGGTTTAGAAGGACGTGATCCATTTTCTGATTTTGAAAAGATCAATCAAGAACTTGCCAAGTATGATCCGGCACTTTTGAAGAGACCACAGATCGTCGCTGCTAGTAAGATGGACTTACCAGATTCACAAAGCAATTTGGAAACTTTTAAACAAAAATTAGACTCTGAGACTACTTTAGCTTCGGTGCCAGTAGTGATCCCTGTGTCGGCGATCACACATGCTAACTTGCAGAAGTTAGTAACTCAGACAGCCGATCTTTTAGAAAAGACGCCACAGTTTGATTCTGAGTCGCAAGCTGAAAACAATGAACATGTTGTTTACACTTATAAGCCGGAAGAAAAACCATTTACTCTCAAGAAAGATTCTGATTCGACCTGGGTCTTAGGCGGTGAAAAACTCGAGCGTTTGTTTGAAATGACGAATCTTGAACATGATGAAAGCATTATGCGTTTTGCGCGTCAAATGCGTTCTATGGGTGTTGATGATGAGTTACGTGCACAAGGTGCCAAAAGTGGTGATGTTGTGCAGATAGGTGAATTTACGTTTGAGTTTGTAGAGTAATAATAAATGAACACTGATTTGAGAAGACGTTCAGCGACCGTTCTCTCAAATTATTGTACATATAGTCAGTTGTATATCCTTAGGATTTTTTACGGACGGGATTTTGATGGAAAAAGGATTAAAAAAGAGCAGATATATTACAGGTTTTGATGGTGTCAGGACCTTAGCAGTTATTGGTGTGATACTATACCATCTATTTCCGTATGGAATGACTGGTGGTTTCTTAGGAGTTCCGATCTTCTTTGTTGTTTCGGGTTATTTGATAACGGATCTATTGATCCAAGAATATGATCAAAACGATCGGATCGATATTAAGTCATTTTATGTTAGGCGAATGAAACGACTTTATCCAGCATTGATCACAATGGTGATGACGACTGCTGCTTTTGTTACTTTATTTGCCCGTGATTCTTTAGATAAATTGCGCGATGTGATAATCAGCAACGTTTTTTATGTCTACAATTGGTTTCAGGTTGCAAATCACGAGTCATACTTCGATAAGTTTGGCAACCAGTCGCCCTTTACTCACTTATGGTCGTTATCGATCGAGGGACAGTTTTATCTGATTTGGCCGATCGTAATTTTGTTATTATTACATTTTTTCCGTTCGCGGCAAACTAACTTTGACATTTTGCTGGTCGCAGCCTTTGTTTCAGCTTTATTGATGATCATCCTTTTCAGTCCCGGCCAAGACCCGTCACGGGTATATTATGGCACGGATACAAGGATGTTTTCGATCTTGTTAGGAGCAGCATTGGCATTTTTATGGCCAAGTACAAAACTAAAGGCGAACTTACAGAGTGGTCCGCGATTATTCTTAGACGGAGTTGGATTAAGTTCTTTACTTTTGATCGTGTTCATGTTTTTCAAAATGAACGGTGAAAGTGAGCTAGTTTATTTAGGTGGGATGTTTTTTTTCTCCTTGTTGTCAGTGATCTTAGTTGCGACGATCGCGCATCCTGGTGCTGATATGAATAGTTTGTTGACTAATCCAGTATTTACATGGGTGGGTAAAAGAAGTTATGGTATTTATTTATATCAGTACCCCGTAATGATTTTTTACGAGCAAAAAGTTGCTAATATTGCTGCTCATCCGTGGCTGCATGCGATGATCGAGATCGCCTTGATCTTGGTGATCAGTGATATTTCCTACCGTTTTCTTGAACGGCCTTTGCAACATTTTGATTATTCAAGAACTTTTGCGGTCGTCAAGGATGTTTTTTCAAAGAATTCTTCTTATGGTTGGAAAAGGATCTGGCCTGTGATCGCTACTTTGGTAGTGTTTACGGCAGGATGGGGGGCATTTGATAAGCCGCGTGCTAGTGTCTCAAACAGTGATTCTTCTGCTTTGCAAAAGGTTATTAAAAATAATAATAAACAAGCGAAAAAGCAAAATACAACTGCGGATGATGACAAGAAATCTGCAAGTCAACGTGCTGGAGAGACGACTTCTAACTCTAAACCAAAAAAGGATAATAAACCGGCAACAGGAGAACTGACTGCGTCTGAACGTGCTCAAGCTAAAAAAATGCCGATAACGGCGGTCGGTGATTCTGTCTTAGCGGATGCTTCATCAACTATGCAGGAAATTTTTCCGCAAATGTATGTAGACGCGAAAGTTGGCCGGCAAGTACATGATTCACTGCCTATCCTAAATTCGCTTGCACAAAAGGGAAAATTGTCGGATACAGTCTTGATCAGCTTAGGGACTAACGGACCATTTACTGAATCTGATATGAAACAGATCATGAATGTGGTTGGACCAAAACGGCAAGTATATTGGATCAATGTTAATGTTCCGACGCAAAGGTGGCAAGATCAAGTTAATGCCCAATTAAAAGATTCAGAAAAGAAATATTCTAATCTGACAGTGATCAATTGGTATTCATACAGCAAGGATCATCCTGATTGGTTTTACTCAGATAATGTGCACCCAAGTCCACATGGACTACCTTACTTTGGTAGGTTTGTGACAAGGGGGATATTGAAGTGAGTATTACGCTGGAACAAAATAAAAATGGGATGCAGAACAAAAGCTGCATCCCATTTTTAATGCTCAAGGATTTTTGAATAGTTTATATGAAATCACCGTAAGAAAAGTGAATTTTGCACTCTGCGAAAGCCAAATAGAGTTTGTAAAGCACCTTCATTTTCAATATTTAAGATAGAATCGGGAGAACAAAATTTTAAACCATATTGTAATTCATGTAGTTTAAGCGGCTTTTTGCCAACAGAAATCGTCGTTTTTGATTCAAAACGATGCAAATATGACAAAGGTAGCACTTTTGCTTCGTTTTCAAAAAAAATCTCTAAGTTTGCTTCCAAATCAAAAGTGCTACTTTGAAAGTCATTTACTCGCATAGGTCTCACACCGTCCTTCATAGTTACTTTATCATAACAAAAGCCAAAAAGTAGAGAAAGACACTATTTTTTAGAAATTTCAGTGGTGAAAATAATTTTTATTGGTGAAATTCGCGTCGCTTTTTAAAATTCTTAGATAAAGTTTAGTGTTTTTTGCGTAATATTAATAGTCACTAGGCAAGCTCGATCTGTGTGAATTTTATTTTAATCGGCAAGAGATAATGATAAAATGATAGGCGGTAGTTCAAATGACTTTAAAGAAGAGAATTGTATTTTAATACTTATGTAGGTGTTTTTGATACAAAAATCTTTTTTAATTCGGTAAAATTAAAATGAGATAGGATACTTTAGATATGGAAATTGAGTTTTTAGGAACTGGTGCTGGTTCACCAGGTAAATTTCGTAATGTAACAGCGACAGCACTTAAATTATTGCCAGAGATCAATGAAGTTTGGCTTTTTGATTGTGGCGAGGCAACTCAGCACCAAATTTTAAGAACAACGATCCGTCCTCGCAAGGTCACAAAAATTTTTATTACTCATCTGCATGGCGATCATATTTTTGGCTTACCAGGTTTTTTAAGCAGTCGTTCTTTTCAAAATGGCGATGAACCAACTCCGTTGACGATTTTTGGTCCTTCTGGTGTGGAAGACTTTGTCAAGACCAGTCTGCGTGTTTCTCGCACCAAACTTGCATATAAATTAGACTTTGTAGAGCTAGGGGAAGAAGGTCAAATTTTTGAAAATAAACGTTTCAAAGTGTTCTTTAAATATCTAGATCATCGCATACCTTGTGTCGGTTACAGGGTCGAAGAAAAAGATTACGCTGGCGAGCTGCAAGTTGAAAAATTAAAAGAACTTCAGATCCCAGCGGGGCCGCTTTATGGAAAGATCAAGGCCGGTAAGACCGTAACTTTACCCGACGGTAGACAAATAATTGGCACAGATTTCATAGGGCCAGCTAAAAAAGGTCGGATCGTGACTATCTTGGGAGATACACGTGTCACACCTAACATTGAGAAACTGGCATTCAATGCTGACGCATTAGTGCATGAGAGCACATATGGTAAGGATGATGCTAATTTAGCCCGTTCCTATTACCATTCAACTTGTGTCCAAGCGGCGCAGGTTGCAAAAAAAGCTGGTGTTAAACACTTGTTGTTGACACATATCTCTGCACGTTATGTCGGGCCAATGGTCAAAAGGCTACAACATGATGCGCAAGCTGCGTTTAAGAATACTAAAGTCGTTAAAGATTTCGATGTGATCCAAGTCCCTTTTTCAGATAAGTAGAGGTGAAGCGAAATGACAGGATATCAAGAGCTGAAAAGTTTACGCAATAGGATCGTTTTTGTTACGGGAGCTTCTTCCGGCTTAGGCGAACAGATAGCGTATCAGGCAGCTTTAAGAAAGGCCATCGTGATCGTTTGTGCACGACGTAAGGATAAACTCGAAAAGGTTGCTGATGTTTGTCGTAAGTTATCGGGGCGTTTGTCTTTGGCATATGAACTTGATGTTTCAGATCCAGTTCAAATCGAACAAGTGGTAAATGAGGTAGAAAGTTCAGTTGGCCCGATCGATGTTTTGGTCAATAACGCTGGGTTTGGTCTGATGGAAAATGCAGTAGATTTTTCGATGGAAGTTGCAGAAAAAATGTTTAGGGTCAATGTTTTAGGGCTGATGTATTTGACCAAATATACTGCCTTACAAATGGCTGAGCGTAAAAGAGGAGCAGTGATCAATGTTGCTTCGATCGCTGCTAAGATCCAAACTCCAAAGTCAGCTGTCTATTCGGCAAGTAAGGCGGCAGTCTTGGCCTACTCTAACGCTTTGCGATTAGAGCTAAAACCATTAGGGATCTCCGTTTTGACAGTTAATCCGGGGCCGATCAAAACTCATTTTTTTGATTTTGCCGATCAAACTGGCGATTACTTGGACAATGTCGGGATATTTGCATTAGAGCCTGAAAATTTAGCTGCTAAAATCGTTAATTCTATCGGGACTCGCAAACGTGAATTGAATAGACCATTAATTATGGAAGCAGCTTACCATGCTTATCAAATGTTTCCCAGGGTGGGCGACTTTTTAACCAGTACATTATTTGATAAAAAATAAGGAGGAGTCATGGCTCATGAAAAAACAATGGAGTATGATCGGAGCGATTATTTTGTTACTGATCGCAGTACTTTTTTCTTGGATGAACTCTCAAAGTGTAACTGTTAATTTTGGCTTTTCTAAAGTCACAATGCCTCTAGTCGTGATTTTAGTGATCTCACTTTTACTAGGTGCGTTGATAGCAGTCTTGATCTCAACAACAGCGTATTTTAGGCAGAAAAAGCAAATTAAGTCTCTCCAAAAGCAGTTAGCTGCCAATCAGACTATGCGACGTCAGCCAGAAACAACTGCTGAAGCTCAGATCGGGTCCCGATCGGAAGAAGAAAAACAAGAAAATAATTCAGAGCAATAATTTACAAACAAAATGAGGAGTGATTTTGTGTTCTCATCTCGTAATCAGTGGAAACTTGTTCAAGGTGACAATAACGAACAAATCGATGAGTTAGTCAAGCAAACAAATGCTCCAAGACTAGCAGTATCGATCTTATTTGATCGTGGGTACGATACTGCAGAAAAAATCAATAAGTTCTTAAATCCAGAACTGGATATGCTATACGACCCGTTTTTATTACATGATATGCAAAAAGCTTGTGACCGGATCAAAAAGGCGATCATGGCGGGAGAAAAAATTACTGTTTACGGTGATTATGATGCGGATGGACTTACAAGTACATCGATCATGTATGAAGCCCTTTTACAATTGGGTGGAGATGTTCAGTATTACATACCTGATCGATTTAAGGATGGTTATGGTTCAAATCTCGCTGTTTATAAAAAGCTGATCAGTGAAGGTACTGGTTTGATCGTTACCGTTGATAATGGTGTTTCTGGTGATGAAGCAGTCGACTACGCACAACAACAAGGTGTTGATGTGGTGATCACTGATCATCATGAAATGCCAGCTGAACTGCCACAGGCTTTTGCAGTGGTTCATCCTCGCCATCCGGCTGGCAAGTATCCTTTTTCAGATCTTTCTGGTGCGGGAGTAGCATTTAAGACGGCAACTGCGTTGTTAGAAGAAGTCCCGCCTGAAATGTTGGATCTTGTTGCAATCGGAACAGTAGCAGACATTGTTTCATTAACTGATGAAAATCGTGTCCTAGTCAGTGCAGGTTTGCAGGTCCTTCAGAATACTGAAAGGGTCGGGCTCATAAAACTTTATCATGAAGCGGGAGTCGTTCAAGACAAAATCACTGCCGAAACTATTGGATTTGGGATAGCTCCGCGTTTGAATGCACTTGGACGTATGGAAAATGGAACGTCAGGTGTTGAGTTATTGACGACTTTTGATGATCAACGAGCACAGGAGCTAGCACAGCATGTACAGCAGTTGAATGTCAAGCGCCAGGAGTTAGTTAATGAAATTACGGTCGCGGCATTGAAAAAAGTTGAAGATGAGCCTGCGTCTCATGCAGTTAATTTGATCGTTGGGTCGAATTGGCACGAGGGTGTTTTGGGCATTGTTGCTAGTCGGATAGTTGAAGCAACTAGTAAACCGACCCTAGTCTTGAATGCTGATGGAGATACGGGCCGTGCCAAAGGTTCAGGACGCTCGATCGAAGCATTTAATTTATTTGCAGCGCTTGACGGTCATCGAGATAAGTTACTTTCTTTTGGTGGTCATCATATGGCTTGCGGTTTAACTATCTCCATAGAAAAACAGGCCGAAGTTCAACAGATCCTGGATGAGGAAGCTGCTAAACAGAGTATAGGTGAAGCCCCACAACCGGCTTTAGAGATTGCAGAAAAGATCGATCTCGCCGACTTCCAAATGGAAGATATAGATACTATTCAGATGCTGGCCCCATTTGGACAAGATAATCAAAGACCGGTCTTTGGCTTTAGTAATTATAAAATAACGGCGGCAAAGCCAATGGGCAAGGCGAATAATCATTTACGTCTAAACTTGGAAAATAGTAAGGGTGACCAGATATCTGCTGTATATTTCGGAATAGATCCAGAAAAACTCGGACAGATCGTTCAAGATCCTACCCGTGTGGAATTTGTAGGGTACCCAGACAAAAATGTGTGGCGTGGCAACGTAACTTTGCAGGTCAAGATCGAGGATCTAAGATTACAACAGGCGCAAGAGTCAGATTTGCAGGTTTTTGATCAAAGAGCGAATAAACTGACCGTTAATATGTTTAAACAGCCGGGCGTCTATGCTTTTTTTGAAAAAAAGATCTTGGCACAAGTTCAAAAATATCTGCCAGTTGGTTCGAAGGCAATCGTTTTGTCAAAACAAGGCCCCAAGGTACAGGCTAAAGATCTCTACTTGATCGATTGCCCGAACGATCTGCGTGATCTACAAAGTTCATTGAGTAGTGTAGATGCTCAGAAGATCCATCTTGTCTTTTATCCTAGGAAAGACGTTTCTAAAGTGGGAATGCCCGACAGATCACAGTTTGGTGATCTTTATCGTTTTGTGTTGTCCCATCATGAGTTAAATCTCTCACAGGATGGTGATCAGATCGCGAAGCACCTTGGTTTGCCAAAAGAACTGGTGATTTTCATGTTGCAGGTGTTTTTTGAAGTAGGATTTGTTAAAATAGAGAATGGATTGGTTACAGGTGTCCCCGGTACTCAGCATGTTAATTTAAAGGAGACTTCCAGTTATCACTCCCGTAGACTGCAGATCAGGACCCAACAGATCCTCCTGCACAGTAAGAGCGCTGACTTAATTAACTGGGTCAAAGAACAAACGGTTTTGTGTTAGCGTATATTAAAGGAGAAGGTTTAATGGCTTTAGACTTAAATAACTATATTGCAAGTATTCCTGATTATCCAGAGAAGGGGATCGTTTTTCGTGATATCTCACCATTGATGGCTGATGGTGAGGCTTACCATCAAGCAACAGACCAAATCGTTCAGTTCGCAAGAGATAAAGGCGTTCAAATGATCGTTGGTCCGGAAGCTCGTGGTTTTATCGTGGGGTGTCCTGTTGCTTATGAATTGGGGGTTGGTTTTGCTCCAGCACGTAAGAAGGGGAAGCTTCCGCGTAAAACGGTCAAGGCTTCTTATCAATTAGAATATGGTGAGTCTGCACTTTACATGCATCAAGATGCTGTATTGCCTGGGCAAAAGGTACTAGTGGTCGACGATCTATTGGCTACAGGCGGAACGATCGGAGCAACAACTGATCTAGTAGAACAGCTCGGTGGCGAAGTCGTTGGTTGTGCCTTTTTGATCGAGCTTAGCGAACTGAAAGGCAGAGATAAAATCAAAGATTATGATATTTTGAGCTTAATGAAATATTAACAAGATCGTTGGCTCTTGGATTCGTGTGTCTGATCGGCATTCGGGTCCTTTTTTGTAAGCAAGTACTTTATCGGAAAAAATTTAATAAAAAGAATGGAGGTTTCACTGTGAGTTTAGGTTTTATTTACGGTAAGGCGGGCACTGACCGACAAAAAATTGTTTTAAAACAGCTAGAAGATTGGCAGAATTCTCCTGATATTACAGAAATTTTTTATATAGTACCAGATCATATTAAATTTGAGTCGGAAGTGACTGTTTTAGACTATTTGCGCCATCAAAAGGGAGCTACGGAGCAGATGTTTGCTTCCGCTAATGTTCAAACTTTTTCATTCAGCCGTTTGATGTGGTATTTTTTGAAAGAACAGCCAGCTTTAACTAAGACACGACTGACAGCAACGGGGTTAGCGATGATCGTTACACATATTTTGCATGGACTTGATGAAAAAGAATTTTATGTTTTCACGCGTGAGAGAAATAGCCCTGGCTTTAGTAAGAAATTAGCGGAACAAATCTTGGAACTTAAGTTAGGTGGCTTTTCACCGGCTGATTTGGAACAATACTCCAAAAATTTACAAGAACAAAACAGCGGTGAACAAGTTGATCTCGGACAAAGATTACATGATCTTTCACTGGTTTATACTAAGTTTGAAAAGTATATTGCTGGTCAATATTTGGATACAGCAGAGAGTTTGGATGAATTGATCAATTATTTGACGCATGTTGATCTAAGCCATGTTTGTTTTGTGATCGATGGTTTTACCAACTTTAATGCTAAAGAAAAGGAAGTTATTTCAGTACTGATGCAAAGGGCAGCTGAAATTAGAGTCAGCCTGGTTTTGAATCATAAATATGTAGATAGTAAACCCGAAATAGGCGACCTATTTTACCAGACCGGTAAGATCTATTATGAATTAACACAGCAAGCTAGGGAAGCTCACATTCCTTTAATGGTTGATAAAGTAGCCAATGAAGCTCGAGTTTCTGAGGATCTAACAAGTCTGGAAGACTTTTGGATCGATTCACAAATCTTGTCTCCTCAAGGGCGTTACTCCTTAAAAGAAAATAAAAGCTTGTCCGTAACCGAAACAACTGATCGTGTGCGTGAGATACGGTATGTAGCTGCAAAAATCAGACAACTCGTTTTTTCGGGTAAATACAAATATCATGATTTTCTGATTTTGACCCCGCAACAGGATAAATATCAAAATCAGTTGGAAAATGTTATGAACGAATATGACATCCCAATTTTTACAGATTTGAACAAAACGATGTTAAACCATCCGCTGGTTGAATTTGTAATTGCCTTATTTAACGTTGAGCAACAAAATTATTCTTATCGTTCGATGATGAGGTTATTAAAAACTGAGATCTTTGTGCCAAAAATCGATGAACCAAGTTGGTCTTTGGGAACATTTAGAAATACTCTAGATCTATTGGAAAATTGTGTATTACAAAATGGCTATTTCTCAGAGTTTTATTGGAAAGACCCAACAGATTGGATCGTTGAGACTTGCGGTATGCAACCTAATGAATCAACGGAGGAACATCAAGAGCGGCAAGCAAATTTACCTAATAATCGATTTGTTAATAAGTTAAGAAAAGAGGTCTATCGTCAAATAAGTTCATTCTTTAAAAAGATAAATAAAGTTACAACGGCACGAGAATTTGCTGTTGAATTGATCAATTTTTTAGAGAAGATCGGTGTCCCGCAAACTTTACAGGGCTGGCAAGTCAGTGCGGCGAAAGACCTTGAAAACGATCCAGCGCGTTTGACCGGTTCTGTTAGCAATGTTTCTCGTCATGAGGAAGTCTGGAATACCTTGTGTTCTTTACTCGATGAATATGTGACTGCCCTGGGGGATGAGCACTTGGACCGCGATGAATTTATTGCTATCATCCAGAATGGTTTTGAGAATGCTAATTACAGTCAAGTTCCTTCCACTTTAGATCAAGTTATCTTTTCAGAAAGTGGCGTTGTTCAGATGGGAAATCGCAAGGTATTGTTTTTTGTTGGTGTCAATGATTCAGTGATGCCGCGCACTTTTGAGAATAAAGCGCTGCTTTCTGATATAGATCGTAATGAGATCGAGCAATTGTCTGGTGAACAGTCTGATGAGAAATACTTAAGCGAAACTTCAGAGGTCCAAATGGCGCAAGAGCCGTTCGCAAATTATTTATCTTTTATGGCGGTCGATTCACAGATTTTCTTTACTTATTCATTGAGTGATAATGACGGTCAGACGTTGCGACTCTCACCTTATATCGAGCGAATAAAAAACGCTTTTTCTCTGCAGATCGCTCGCCCTGAAGAAGAGCTCGTGCCATCAGCAGATAATATTAGCGATATGATCGGAACGAAGGCGACCACCCTGGGAGAATTATTAGCAGTAAGCCGTGACGCCTTTCATAATGGACAAGACCTTAACGCGACTTGGCGTGGGCTATACCGTTATCTGCTTTCAACTTACGAGCAGCGGACAGCACGTCTTTTTAAAAGTTTGGGTTTTTCGAATGACATTTTGCCTGATCATCCACAAAAAGACGATGGGCATAAACATTTGGAGCCGGAAATAGTTAAAGGTCTATATGGAGATCAGATCAATACTTCGATCTCTAAGCTAGAAACGTTTTTTGCTGATCCGTATCAGTATTTTTTGCAGTATGGTTTAAAATTACGCCCCCGACAGGAGTTTTTACTTCAACCCGCTGATACTGGCGAATATTTTCATTTTATCATGGAGTATTTCTTTCAAAATGTTCTGGAACAAAATAAGACCCTGGCCGAGATCAGTAGTATTGAATTCGACGAGTTGATGACTAAAACATTACAGCAGGTCGATGAAGAGTTTGGTGGTAAGATCTTTTCTTCTACGGCGCGGTATCGTTATACGCAACGTCAATTAACACACACGGCCAGCCAAGTGTTGCATGCGATCGGTAGGCAACGAAAGAAAAGAAAAATTTTCACCGTTAAAACTGAAACATCATTTGGCGACCAAAGAGGTCTCAGTCCTTTAGTTTTTAGTGGAGCTGGTAGCGATAAAGATACCCAGCAAATGAATTTGCGCGGAAGGATCGATCGAATAGACTTGGTCGTTGGCGAAGATGGCAGGCTTTATTATAACGTGATAGATTATAAATCCGGCGATCCAGAACGAAAAATGGATCATTTCTTATTAAGGTCTTTTAATGGTTTGTCATTACAACTGTTGACGTATCTTCGTGTATTGCAGCAGGCTGCTGATAGTGGACGATTGACTAAAATGATGAGTGACTCTTCAAAACTTGCGAGTGAATTAGTTGTCAACAAGGATCAGCCGCAGTTGGGGAGCGCCTCTTATTTGCATTTATTTGAACCACTCATTAAAAAAGAGAATAAGGATCATGCAAGCGAGTTAGATAAAAGTTATATGTATAAAGGTATCTTTCGCAGGGGCAGCTCTGCTTCCAGTGAAGAAAATGGTTTTCTATTGGCTTTGGATGAAGATTTGGAAGCAGCCGCAAAGGCCGGTGGTTCAGCTTCATCTAATAATTATCCGGTTAAATATGTTAAGGGCAAAAAAGATTTTAGGACGGCAACGGCTAAGAGTCTGTTGTTAACGATCGATCAGATCAGAGAATTATTGCTTTATAATGACTTGAAGATAGAAGAGGCCAGACGAGGGATCTTTGCGGGTGTGATCGACCTAGCGCCTTATCGTTTGGATAATAGTACTGGCTTAGATTATTCGGACTATCAGGAGGTCATGATGTTTGATCCGTTACTTGACCAAAATAATTACCGTAAAATAAATAAAATACCTGAAGAAGAAATTTGGCGTGAAATAGAAAAGAAGATCAAAGAAGGGAGGGTCAATGATTGAGTAAGGAGCAAGGAACAGGGTTTAAACCAACGCCTGGGCAATTTAAAGCGATCGAGCATCGTGGACATAATATTTTAGTTGCAGCTTCAGCCGGTTCCGGTAAAACAAAAGTTTTGATAGAACGAGTTTTGAAACAAGTAGTCGACCAAAAAGTTGATCTGTCTTCGATGTTGATAGTAACTTTTACGGAGGCTGCTGCTAAAGAAATGCGAGAAAGGTTGACTAAGGAGTTACAGAAAAGAGTGAGTCTGCAATTAAGATCTAGTGGACTTGAACAGGCAAACTCTCTCAACTGGTTGCGTAAGCAATTGTTAGCAGTAAATGTGGCCGATATCAGTACGATCCACGCGTTTTGTTTACATTTGATCCAAAAATATTATTATACAGTTGATATTGAACCTGATTTTAGGTTGATCTCTGACGATACAGAACGAACTTTGATCAGAGACGATGTTTGGGATACAGTGCGTGAAAGATTTTATCAGCAATTAGAAGATTCTTATCAAGCCGATAGCTCAATGACAGAAAGTGAACGAAAAGACGCTCAATTATTTGAAAAACTACTTCAAATTTTCGCAAAAGATCGTGACGATGAAAATTTTTCTGACTTGGTAATGCGTGCGGATGAGTTCGCTAGTGCTACAAGTGATCCTGAAAAATGGCTCTTGGATCTTAGCGATTCGTATAAAATTGAAGAAGGGGAAGATATCGTTGTTAGCTCAATTTGGCAAAATTTTTTGAAAGACATTATCATTACACGACTGGATGAAATAATAACTAATGTTGAAAAGCGTAATGATTTGTATACAAATCAACTGCGACCAGAAATGGTCTCTTATTGGTCAAATGAAGTCAGTTCAGGGCTCAAAGATTATGAGAAAAAGAAACAAAGCCGTTTTGATAAATACGCAAAAAAAGCACAACAACAGGCAGAAGAATTAGCCGCTTTAAAACAACTGCGAGTTGCGGTTTTAAATGACCAGAAATATGATGATTTAAAGAGACTGGCTGAAAATTGCTCATTAAGTGGCCGACCTTCTTTGGTCAAGTGTGCAGGAGAAACGAAACCTAATGACCTTAATGAAAGAGCCGTACAGCTTAATGAGCAGATGAAAAAGTATCAAGCTGCTGCCAGTGATCAACTATCTAAGCATTTATTAGTTGATTATTTCGCTTTATCAAGTACAGAATTGATTTCATTATTGAACAGGTCTGAAAAACTATTGTCCAAATTTGGTAAGATCGTTATAGATTTTCGAAAAGAGTACCAAGTAGAAAAGAAAAGAAGACACTTGTTAGATTTTAATGACTTAGAGCACTATGCTTTGGCGATCGTGTCTTCACCAACTGATGAAAGCAATCAGATCCGTTCGATGCTACAAAAGCGTTATAGTGAGATCATGGTTGATGAGTATCAGGATACTAATGGTGTGCAAGAGGCTTTGTTAACGACTATTAAGAATCAAGATCAAGGTAATATGTTTATGGTAGGCGATGTTAAGCAATCGATCTATCGTTTTAGACAAGCAGACCCAGCTTTATTTAACCGTAAATATCATGATTTTGTTGAACTTAGCACTGGCGAAAATGTGAACTTGGATCACCCGGGGGAAAAAATTATTTTAGCCGAAAACTTTCGTTCGGTTCAAAATGTTGCTGATTTTACTAATCTTATTTTTACACAACTCATGGGCGAAAAGATCGGTGAGATCAATTATGATGAAAACGCCATGCTAAAGGCCGGCAACCTAAGCTATCCGGCGCAAACAGCACATTTATCGGCTGATATCCTGGTTTATGAATCACAAGAAGAAAGCGAAGATGAACCAGAAGATCAGGTTGAAACAGATTTTGAAATTGATAGTAAAGAACAAGGACAGATCTATTTGGTTGCAAATAAGATCAAACAACTGGTCAATGAAGAACATCGTGAAATTTTTGATCGTGATACTGGCGAAATGAGACCGCTAGAATACAGCGACATCGCTATTTTGGCCTCGACTCATGGCGATAGTCTGTTGATTGCCGAAGAATTCAAAAATTTAGGGATACCTGTTAATGTAGACAATACAAATAACTATTTTAAAACGGTCGAAGTCCAAATTATGATGTCTTTGTTGGAGGTTATCGATAATCCGCACCAAGATATACCTTTGGTTGCAGTTTTACGTTCGCCATTATATCAGTTTGATGAAAATGAACTCGCATATTTACGCATTCACTTGCAACAGGGAGATTTTTACCAAACATTAACTGACTTTCGTTATCAATTTGAGAAAAACCAGAACACACAAGAATATGATGGTCGAGCTAAAAAAATTTATCGTAAAGTTACGCATTTTTTGGATGATCTGACAAGCTTTCGGGTCCGTGGTCGTCGCAATGATCTAGCAACTTTGATCTGGTCGATTTATCTAAGGACGGGCTTCCTTGATTATGCAGGTGGGATGCCCGGTGGTCAACAACGACAAGCAAACTTGCATGTGTTGTATGAAAGGGCAGCAGAATACGAAAAGATGAGCTACAAAGGGATCTTTCAATTCGTACGTTTTATTAAAAGAATGCAAGAAAAAGATCATGATCTGGCGGAAATAAATGTCCAAGATGGCAATAATGCTGTTTCTTTTATGACGATCCATAAAAGTAAAGGTCTGGAATTCCCTGTGGTGTTTTTGATCAATGCCCATAAACAATTTAATCTGCGTTCTATTTCTGCTAAGCCGTATGTTCTAGATGATAAATTAGGAATGGGGATCGATTATGTTGAAACCGAAAGAGAAGATGGGCGTGATATTCAAGTTAAAACGCCCACGCCCGTTAAGGTCGCCATCAAAGAAAAAGCAACGCAAAAAGCCATTGCTGAAGAAATGCGTAAGTTATATGTTGCATTGACCAGAGCAGAACAAAAGATCTATATCGTCGGTGAAGCTAAGTCAGCGTTTGCAGCTTTAGATACTTGGGTCGGGTTGGTAGACACTGACCAAGTTGTTTTAAGTGATGCAGGTCGCAAGAAAACAGGCTCTAATTATTTAGATTGGATCGGAGCTGCGATCCTTCGTTCAAAAGAATTTTCCGCTGACAATGTAATAAGATATATGCTGACAGAAGATAATGAAGAGAAGACCCAAGACGGAAATGAAATTTTGGAAAGTTTTGAAGAATGCGCGGCAGAAATAGTTCAAAAAATCAGAGATATCAAGGAACAAGCGCCAGACTCGCTTAAAAATAGTCCAGCCAGGTTTAAAGTTGAGTTTTGGGATAAACAACGGTTGCAAAATGATATGGGAACGGATCAAGAGAAGATCAATGAAAAGGCTGATGAATGGGCTAAACGTCAAGCTCAAAGTGGGCAATTGCCTGCAGGTTATGCGGCTTTAATGGACTTTGATTATCCTGATAAACAGCTGACCGTAACAACTGCTTATCAATCTGTTACTGATATTAGGAGATTATTTGAAGATCCGGATACCGACTTGATGGGCCAGATCGATATTGATCAAGCAGGTAATTTTAATGAAAGTACTGACCATGAAGCCCAACGGACAGCTTATCTGCAGCATGGTTTTGAGCGCCCCTTATTCATGATGGAAGAAGCAAATGTTACACCTGCGCAAATTGGAACGGCTACACATTTGGTTTTTCAAAAGTTGCCTTTAAACGATAAGGTTACAAAAGAAACTGTAGATCAAGTGATAAGCGGTCTGATCACAGACGGTTTGCTCAGTAAACCGCTGGCTGCTAAGATCAATGTTGATGGAGTGGCTAGTTTATATCAAACAAAACTTGGACAACAAATTTTATTTAACCATGATCATTTGCAGCGAGAAGCACCGATCGCTATGTTGTATCCAGCCGGGAAACTGTTTGATGATTCACAGTTAAGAGATGTTGAGCAACCGGTTTTGATCCATGGTATTATCGATGGTTATTTCACAGATGAGAATAACAGAACGATCCTGTTTGACTATAAAACCGATCATGTTCCAATTAATGGTTCACGAAAGGTTGCCGAGTCTTACCGTGGTCAGCTGAACTTGTATGGTTTGGCATTGCAAAGCATTTTAGGAGAAGATGCTTTGATCGAGAAATATATTTACTTAGTAGATACTGGAGAAGTGATCAGCATCTGATCAGGTATGAAAATAAGCTGCTGTATACCCTGTTTTTTCAGGATATGCAGCAGCTTATTTAGTCAGCTCTTTTTATTGCGCCATTCGGTCAACCCTAAGATCACAAGAGAAAGCACCGATAATAATAATCCTTGGTAGAAGTAAGGAGGGGTGAATTTCATCGAGATAGTATGCTTACCTTTGGAGATGTTTGTTCCAATAAAGGTATTTTGCAATTTAAAAGTTGGGACTTTTTTACCATCGATTTTCACGGCCCAGCCTTGAGAGTACGGGATCGTCGTTGCAAAAATCTGGTCATTATTTTTGATATTGATCTTTCCGGTTAAATGACGATTATTAATTTTTTTAACTTGCCAAGGATGGTTCTGTACTTGCCGTAATTTTTCACTCGCAAGTTGACTATCCAACTTGTATAAAACGAAGTTCTCTAAAAACAAGGAGTTTTTCTTGAAGCGAGCTGTTATGGTGACTTCATTGTTTTTGGAGTGGTCGGCGACATTCAATATAACAGTATGGCGGAACGTACCGTAATGGTATAAAGAATGACTGCCGTTATAAGTCTCGACGTTTGCTTCTTCCATACCTGGTCCAAAAGTTAGATAATATGGATCGTTTGTATGAGGCTTAAACTTGAATACGACCTGAGCAGGTTCTTTGTTGTTCTTCTTTTTCAACAGTGAGCCCGTCAAGTTCACTGTTTTATCGGTATTTTGGGAAACCACCTCGTTAAAGTTCTTTGCAGTGAAATATTTAGTCGTTGGCCACGTACCTGTTGCGGCATTTAACCAATTAGTCTGGTAATTAACAGGATCATTAAACGGTAGCTTAACATTTCTTAGTGCTGAGTTGGCACTATAACCGATCGTTGCCGCCAGAGGATTTTTGTAAATTTTCGTGAGTTTTTGTTCCTTAGCTAACTGATAGCGTTGGACTTCTGGCTTGATCGTCAATGGAGTTAAAGCCTTTTTTTGTGCGCCTCGTTGAAGGATCTCGTTACTATCTTTAGGAGTCGTAAAATACTTCATTCCCAGTAGTGAATCGCTGATCATTGTTCCATTTGAATAACTCACGTAATTATCCCCGTCAGGGTCTCCTAGTTGGCCATAAAAGTCGGGGATGCTTTTTTCTAAGGCTGAACTAAAATAAGAACCTGTATTTAGATCATGGGCGATGCCATCATTTTTAGTGCGCGAATAAGTTTGTCCTGTTCGATAAAAGCCGGGATCCATCTTGTGCAAGAAATTGCTGTCACTTGTTAAGGCTAACGTCGGATCAGTGTATTCTTTTTGACTTAAATAACTAATGTTGTTTAATGAAAGAATAGCATTAGCAAATGTTTCGCCTCCGACAACTAAAAAGACCAGTAATATCTTATTAAGGCGAGTTAGCCGGCTAGTGCCCGGATGGATCAGGAGTAAAGTTAACGTTGCTGTTGCAAATAAAGTCGAACATATCAGGGTTTCTTTGGAAACAAAAGATAATTTTTTCATGTTTTGCCAAGATAAAAATATGACTGCCGCATACAACAAAACTAATACTAGGATCTTAGAAGCTGAAATATCAAGAGTCTCTCGGTAGTTGAGTGCTGCTAGATAAATCATCCAAAAGCTTACCAAAAAGGAAAAACGGTATGGATACCAAACAGGGAATTGCATGCCGTGCCACAATAAATCAAGCGGTTCAAAACATAGCGAAAGAACCAAGAAAGCTGAAATGAGAAATGAACATAGGCGTATTTGCCACTTGAACTTTTGGTTTAAGAAAAATAGTAAGAAGCCAAACAAGACTAAGGATCCAACAAAAATATTGGGTAATCCGGTTGACATCTGTTTAAAGTCAAAGGATCCTACAAGTAGTTTGGAAAGCATTTGTAACGGAGGATATTCTATTTTTGCATGAACAACACTAGTCGTGTATTCTCCTTTACTACTTTGCAATGAAAATAAAGTTGGTAATAATACTACACATGCCATGCCGGCAGCTAACAGCGATCTGCCAATGAATAGGACACTATCTTTGAGCGTTTGTTTGAATGACACAAAGTTATCAGTTTCGATCCAGATGAAGAAAAGGATCAAAAAAATCGCGATCATGTAACCCATGTAATAATTAGAAATCATCATTAAAGCCAACCATAATGAATAAGATGTACCACGACGGTTTTTAAGCAATTGGAATAACGAGTTGATGATCAATGGTAAGAAAACAACAGCATCCATCCAGAGTAGGTTTAGCTGGTTAGCAATTGACCAACCCATCAAAGCATAAACGGTGGAGAAAAGAGGGATCAAAACATTGGATTGGACCCGTTGCTTTTTAAGTAAACGCCCAAAAGTATATCCTGCGCAACCATATTTAAGTAAAGTAACCAACATGACGCCGGTAGTGATAGACTTTTCTGAAAAAAACAGAAAAAAAAGATTAAAGGGACTCAACAAATAGTATGCAAATTCTCCAAACATTTCGCCGCCGATCGCTTTATTGAATGAATAAAAAAGGTTGCTTGGATCATGTAGTACAGAGTTCTTAAAAAAAGAAAAGAAATCAATATATTGCTGACCTAGATCAACGGTCAACAAGGTATTATTGCCAAAGGGAGCCATTTTTCGATAAACAAAATATCCAAGCATAAGAACGACAGGAATACAAAAGCTAAGTATTAAAGAATAATGATTTTTCATGTAGTCAGTGATTTTGATCTTCATTAGAGTGTTACCTTCCAAATGTTAAATTGTTCGCTCAAAGATAATGTAAATATCAAGTATATTTAATGTTATCTATACTGTGTAACTTAACAAGAATAACACAGTTATTTTTGAATTTCAGTAAATGAAACCAGCTTAAGTATAATCTTAATCTGACTTTGAAGATATTAAAAAAGATTTGTGCTCAGCACAAACCTAGTAGTTAATTATTCAAATGTAGAATGCGGTTGCAAAAGCGATTACATTTATCAAACTAAGATCTCACGTTCAATGAAAGCACGCCGTTCTTTTTTTCAGTTTGACTTTTAAGTTCATTGATTTTCTTACATTCGAAGAGAAGTGTTTTCATATCTTGGGCACTTAATGTATATGCTTCACCGACTCCAGTAACTTCTGGATGATACTTCTTTAAAGCACATGCATTGGCCTCGTCAACATACACATCAAAATCACCAAAGTCTGCCAAATAATTCATTTTAGTCATAAATAAGGTCACTCTCTTTCTTTCAAATTCTGACTTCATTTTACAACTTTATTTTTTAGTGTAAAGGGTTTCACAAGCTTTTTGCTTTAGACTCAACCAGAAGTAGGGACGCGAGCCCACGAATAGGAAATGTACAAATATTAAGAAAAAGTAAAGTTCGGTTAGTTGTGGTAAACCTTTTATTTGGGATAATTATTGGGACGGTCTTATTTTTGAGGACTGGTATAATTTGTGAACGAAAAGTACTTAGAAACTAAATTACTTATATCCGCTAAAGTGTCTAAAATATTAACTTGCTGTCAAGGGAAAATACTTAACAAAAAATAAAAAATACTGGTAATCATAATTAAAAGATGGTATTATATTAACGTCGAAGACGCACGAGTGTCTTTTGAATACGATAAGTTAGTTTGGAGGGTCAAACAGATGCGTGTACACATTACATTAGAATGCACAGAGTGTCATGAGCGGACATACTTGTCAAGCAAAAATAAACGTAACGATCCTGATCGTTTGGAGCTTAAGAAATATTGCCCACGTGATCATAAAGTTACATTACATCGCGAAACAAAATAACAACAGGAAAAGTTCCTGTTGTTTTTTTCTATGATCATAAAGGAGTTTGTTAATGTTCTCTAAGGAATACATGCGCAAACAACAGTTAAATAAATTAAAGTTACAAGCCGGTCAATGGGAAAAAACAGCTGCTGAATTGCTGGTCTATCGGAAGTTGTTTGTGTCAAGTTTTTGGCGAGATTCTACTACAGTAGGTGTTACATTGAGTGAACCGCTTGAATTTGATACTAAACCGTTGCTTGTCGAAGCTATACGAAGTGAAAAAAAGATTGTAATACCGCGAACTTTACCAGGACGACATTTACAATTTTGTCGTTTTGATCCAAGCTTAAAAATTATTAGGTCTAAATTTGGTGTTTTCGAACCGCAAGAGGGAGCAGACATAATTGAAGCAAAAAACATCGATTTAATGGTGGTGCCGGGGCTCGCGTTTAGCTCTACAGGCGAAAGGTTAGGCTTTGGCGGAGGTTTTTATGATAAGTTTTTAACTGAATATAATGGACGGGTCGTTAGTTGTGCCGAGCCTGCTCGTTTTTATTTAAAGACTGGATGGGAAATAGACTCAACAGATCAAATTATTCCCAATGTTATTACTCCTTCGGGTTGGTTTTCTTTAGGGCAGAAAAGAGGGTAAGATATGACGCATAGAAGACGACCATCTGCGACCTATTTTTTGATCATTATTAATATTATTGTTTATTTGTTGATGACCGTAGCAGGTGGTAGTGAGAATACCGCAGTTTTAGTCGCTTTTGGTGCCAAAGTCAACCAGTTGATCGCTCAAGGAGATTGGTGGCGCTTATTTGCTCCAATGTTCATTCACATTGGATTGCAGCACATCGTTTTAAATATGGTAACTCTCTATTTTATTGGTTTGCAGATCGAAGCCATTTTCGGTAAGTGGCGCTTCGTACTGCTGTATTTGATAAGTGGTTTAGGAGGAAATATTGCCAGCTTTGTCTTTAGTCCAAGTATTTCCGCTGGGGCATCGACTTCTATTTTTGGTTTGTTTGGTGCTTTTTTAATGTTGGGCGAATCTTATAGACAGGACCCATATATTAGAGCCACTGCAAAACAATTTTTGATCCTAGTAATTTTAAACTTAGGATTAGGATTTACAGGTATCGATATTGCTGGTCACCTGGGGGGGTTGCTGGCAGGATTTTTGGCAGCTTATGTTCTAGGTACGCCAGGTCTGGGGAAAATTCCGCTGAACAAAAAAGTTTTTGCTGGTGCGGCCTTAATAATTATATTTGGAATACTTTCTGTAGCCGGTTTCAAACAGTATTAATTTCCGCTATAATAGAAAGGGTGATTCTTTTTGAAAACTCTTTATGATGTGCAACAATTGTTAAAACGTTTTGGAGTTTTTATCTATGTTGGCAAACGCTTGTGGGATATCGAGCTGATGGCTTTAGAATTGGATCATCTCCGCGAGTCTGATGTGATCGAGGAAGACGTTTTTGCTAGAGCTAAATTAGTATTAGAGCGTGAACATAGGATCGAAGAGAAACGAGAGCAAGAAAAAAAGAAAAATTAGCGGGAGGAACAGGCTGATGGACAAAAAGTTGATTGGGATCGATTTGGGAGGTACAACTATTAAGTTTGGGATCTTAACTAGTGAAGGTGAGGTCCAGCAAAAATGGAGTGTTGAAACTAATATCTTGGATGAGGGTTCGCATATCGTGCCAGATATTATCGAGTCGATCAATCATCATCTTGCATTATACAATATGAAAAAGGATCAATTTTTGGGGATCGGAATGGGTACACCCGGAACAGTTGATCTTGAAGCAGGTACGGTCGTTGGGGCGTACAATTTAAATTGGAAAACCACACAAAATGTAAAACAAGAGATCGAACGCGGAACTAAGATCAACTTTGCAGTTGATAATGATGCTAATGTTGCGGCTTTAGGTGAACGCTGGAAGGGTGCCGGAAACAATTCTGATGAAGTTGTTTTTGTTACTCTTGGTACCGGAGTTGGCGGCGGGATCATCAGTAATGGTCGTTTGATTCACGGTCAAGGGGCTGCCGGTGAGATCGGACATATGAATGTTCATCCTGGTGGGTATTTGTGTACATGTGGTGGCCATGGTTGTTTGGAGACATACACGTCTGCAACTGGCATCGTTCATATTGCTCGTGACGAGGCGGAAGAGTATGCAGGTGATTCTGAGTTAAAGAGTTCTTTAGATAATGGAGTAGATATTACTTCTAAGGATGTTTTTGATTTAGCAGAGCAAAGTGACCCTTTGGCTTTACGCGTGGTTGATACGGTGTGTTATTATCTTGGGTTCGCATGTGCCAATATCGCTGCTCTTGCTAATCCGAAATATATCGTGATCGGTGGCGGTGTATCAGCCGCAGGTGAATTCTTATTATCAAGAGTCACTAAAAACTTTGAAAATTTTGCTTTTCCAACTATTAGAAATTCGACTCATTTAAAATTAGCTGAACTAGGTAATGATGCTGGTTTGATCGGTGCGGCATCATTGGCTTTGCAATTTAAGGAAGACTAATATCAGTGTTATAAGAGTGAAGGGAGTTTTACGAGTGTTTGTTTTAGGTAAATTATCGGCTTGGTTTTGGATCAATTTAGTATTGATCTTAATTTTGGTTTGGCTGTTTGGCAGTCAAGTCTATACTTACTTTATTGGGAGAAGACATGCCACTATTTTAACTAATGAGGACTTTAGAGCGGGAATGCATCGTGCGCAGATCATTGATGTACGCGAACCTAAAGAATTTAAGCAAAAACATATTTTAGGTGCTAGGAATATGCCATTTTCACAATTTAAATTATTTAAAGATAGTCTGCGTAAAGATATGCCGATTTATTTATATGATGATACGAAGACGGTGGCCCCACGCGTTGCGTCTAAATTGCATAAGAGTGGTTATTCTGACCTCTATATTTTAAAATCTGGTTTTGATAAATGGGATGGAAAGACTAAGGGCAAAGGTAAATAATAAGTACCTGCTAAGGAAATGAGTTTAACAATAAAACTCATTTCCTTTTTAAGTCAAAAGAATACTTTTATGTAGAGACAAAGACAATAAGGGCAGGAGATGAACGATTTGGCACAAAAAGTGTTGGTAATAGTAGGGCCAACGGCCGTTGGAAAAACAGACCTTTCGTTGAAATTAGCACGGTTATTTAACGGTGAAATTATTTCTGGCGATTCGATGCAAGTATATCGAGGATTAAATATTGGGACAGCTAAGATAACTAAAAGTGAAATGAATGGTATTAAACACCATCTAATAAATATTTTAAATCCCGAACAACCTTTTTCTGTGGCAGATTTTGTCAGTATCAGCAAAGAAAAAGTCTCACAAATTAGTCAGGAGCAGCATTTACCCATTGTAGTAGGCGGTACAGGCTTATACATACAGGCTTTGTTAGATGGTTTTAATTTAGGCAGTACAAAGACTGTGACTGGGAAAAATACAAGGATAGAATTGGAAAAGTTTGCTGATGTTCATGGTAAAAAAGCACTATGGGAGCGGTTGGACCGGGTCGATCCTAAAGCAGCACAAAAAATACCATATAATAACGAACGACGTGTTGTTAGAGCTTTGGAAGTATACTTGGAAACGGACAGTTTGTTTTCGAGGCAAAATGATGATGGTAATGGGGAATTAGATCCATTAATAATTGGACTGAATACTGAGCGAAAATTATTGTATGGGCGGATCAATGATAGAGTCGATCAAATGATGGAAGCAGGCTTATTGCAGGAGGCAAACTTGTTATATCAAGCTGGCGGCGTGGATCTCCCGGCTGGTAAAGGTATTGGTTATAAAGAACTTTTTTCTTATTTTAAAGGGGAGAGCGGCTTAGACGAAACTGTAGATCTGATCAAAAAAAATTCACGACATTATGCCAAACGGCAATTGACCTGGTTTAGGAATCGAATGAATGTTTTATGGTTTGATTTAGTACAAGAGCCACAACAATTAACGCAAATCGAGCAGTTAGTCAATAAGTGGATCGATGAGTAAGGTCATTACATTTAAAAAAGTATCTCAAGATTCACTTTGGTATAGGTAGAAAAAACTATTAAAAAAAATACGAAATTATCTGATAAAGAATGTTGAGCTCTTATAAATCAAGAATTGTTTCTGTGTTATAAAATATAACATAAAAGATTGACAAGCTTTGGACTACTTGTTATTATTAGTAAGTAGTTTCGGGAGGGATTTTATGAAAGAAAAAGAGTTAAGGCGCTCCCTTTCAGTCTTACCGATCGGAACGGTAATGAAACTGACTGATTTGTCTGCACGGCAAATTAGGTATTATGAACAGCAGGGGTTGGTGATTCCCGAACGTAATGAAGGTAATCGGAGAATGTATTCACTTAACAATGTGGATCAACTGCTTGAGATCAAAGATTATTTAAGTGAAGGGATAAATATGGCCGGAATCAGACATATTTATGAACAGCAAAAAGAAAAAGAGCACGCAAAGCAAGAACGAATTCAAAAGTCATTGACTGATACTGATGTTCGTCGAATTTTGCGTGAAGAGATCAAGGCTGTTGGTGGATTAGGCGATCGGGCTGATAAACTTTCTGTTCATAAAAAGAAACTGTAGATCAACAAACAAAGGAGCATACAAATGGCAAAACCAACGTATACTAAAGATGATGTTCGACGGATCGTTAAGGACGAGAATGTTCAGTTTTTGCGGTTAATGTTTACGGATTTATATGGCACGATCAAGAACGTTGAAGTTCCAGTCAGCCAGTTAGATAAATTATTGGACAACAAAATAATGTTTGATGGTTCTTCTATAGACGGTTTTGTGCGGATTGAAGAAAGTGACATGTGGTTATATCCTGACTTGTCTACTTGGACGATTTTTCCTTGGGGCAGTGAATATGGTAAGATCGCTGGGGTGATCTGTGAAGTCTATAATTCTGATCGAACGCCTTTCATGGGTGATCCACGTAACAATTTGATCAGGGTTTTAAGTGAAATGAAAGAATTGGGTTATACAGATTTTAACATTGGTACTGAACCTGAATTTTTCTTATTTAAGTTAGATCCAAAGACGGACGATCCAACTACTAAGTTGAATGACCAAGGTAGTTATTTTGATTTAGCTCCCGTTGATTTAGGAGAGAACTGTCGTCGTGAGATCGTGCTTGAACTCGAGCGCTTGGGCTTTGATGTTGAAGCATCTCACCATGAGGTTGCTCCTGGTCAGCATGAAGTAGATTTTAAGTACGCTGATGCCTTACATGCCGCTGATAACATCCAATTGTTCAAGTTAGTGGTAAAAACGGTTGCTCGGAAACATGGTTTACATGCAACTTTTATGCCAAAGCCACTGACAAGTATCAATGGTTCAGGGATGCATGTTAATATGTCGTTGTTCAATGGAAATGGCAATATTTTTTATGATCCGTCTACGGGATCTGGTCTGTCTGAAGACGCTATGTACTTTTTAGGTGGATTATTAAAGCATGCTCGTAATTTTACTGCTATTACTAATCCGTTAGTTAATTCATACAAACGGTTGGTGCCCGGCTATGAAGCGCCAGTTTATGTTGCTTGGTCTGGACATAATCGTTCACCCTTGGTTCGTGTTCCGGCTGCACGGGAAGCTTCAACTCGTTTAGAATTACGCAGTGTTGATTCGACAGCCAATCCATACTTAGCCATTGCAACTATTCTTGAGGCAGGGTTAGATGGGTTACGTAATAAAATTGACCCTCCTAAGCCTGTAGACCGTAACATTTATGTGATGACTGAAGAAGAACGGCATTCCAATAATATCGTTGATCTACCTTCTACATTGCATAATGCATTAAAAGCATTGAAAAAAGACAAGGTTATTATAGACTCGTTGGGTGAACACCTAGCTTCTAGTTTCCTTGAAGGTAAGCGGATCGAATGGGAAGCATACCGGCAAGATGTTTCACAGTGGGAAAGAAAACAATATTTCGAGCAATATTAACGTTGACATATACGAAGGCTGGAATTAAATTTTTCCAGCAAATAAAAAAGCACGAAGACTGGAAGTTTTCGTGCTTTTTTACGTTCATCTTACTCATCGACGACCAAACCACTTAAAATTAAGTTTTTATTTTTGCTTACTTGATTGCATTTGGGTCAAAGAAAATTCGGTTAAAGAGTGGTCGTGACTAGCGTTGGTCAATCTGGCAGCTGCTGTTTTTTCGGGAGTTTTGAATAGGTTTGAAGCCTGTTTAATTATGTGTTGGATATTTGCTGGTAATTCATGACTTCTTACCCAATCCTGTAATTCATTTAATAGCTCATCAGCCTCAGAATAATACTGGCATTGCATGTTTGGGGCTTCTGTGGCGACTTTGTCATCTTCTTGTAATGCAGCCATCAATTTGGTAGTGGAAAGACTCGCGGTCATCTTCAGAGCTTGGTCTAAAAGAAACAAGAGCCAAACATTAAGGAAGCCAAGCATTGCAGATGAGACCCCAGTCTTTGACCATGGATCTAGATCAAACCCACGTAGTTCTATATATGCAACATTTTGTTCTCCACGTAGTCGAACAGGACCGTAATACTCTCTAGCGGTATCGATCAAGCCGGAATTGACTGCATCTTCCAAAGAATGGCTATATTTTTGAAAAGAACTATAATTTGCTAGAAATAGTGGATCGTTATAATAACCGTACTGGTGGCTATTATGCAAACTACGCATTATCTGGGTCGTCTGCCAGCCGAAATTCCGCTCAGCTAGAGGCGACGCCCCATTTAGATAAATCAATAACCACCTGTTATTGATAAATAATTGAGTTACTCGACAATATAGAAGATCGCAAAATTTAGGAAAAGACAAGCTGGTCTTTGAAGTGTCGAATAGTTCTGCCAGTAATGCGGGTGGAAAACTAACGTTCACGTGAACGCCAGTCATCATCTGCTTTATTCGTCCATAATGACGAGCAAGTCCTAAACGATAGCGATATTGTTGTTCATCTAAATACGCTATTGGGATCTGTTGTTCTTTTTCGGGTAAGTCCGGTGGCATACTCAAAGGCCATAAACCACTATCTTGCGGCAGCTTTGTGATCACCTGTTCTTGCAATGACGCTAAACGTTTTAAAGCCTGGTTTATAGTTGAGACAGGAGAAGTAGCTAATTCTAGCTGTGTTGCTGCAAAGTCCAGGCTAATTTTACCCCGTAAATTAGTCTCAAGTAAGTTGGAAGGTACTTTCACCAATTTGCCGCTGGTTAAATCGACCAAGTTTTTCTCAACTTCCAAACCAAAAGTACTCTGCAACCCTGTTTGTACTTGTTTTGTTGTTAAAATCCTACTCTTATTCACTTTTTCCACCACTTTAATTACTGATCAGTAATTTTTTCTTTTGCTGTTGTCAGTTTACCATATTACAAGTGTGAATAAGAGGCATTTTGTACGAAAGTTGTTAAAGAAAAACATGGGGTACAGAAAAGAATGAGCTAATTGCTATACCCTATGTTCTGGATAAAAAATAGTTTTATATTACTCCTATTTAGGAAGTTTTTCTCAACTTGAACGGACGAGCGAGCGAACTCGCAGTGTTGACCTTTGGTTTGAAGCTTTCACTGAGCGAGACTGCAGTGATTTGCTTTTTGAAAATAATACGAATTAATTTACGATTTCCTGGTGTTGTCATGAAAAAGGCATCCTGATGTCTAATGTCTTTGAATAGGTCTCCTTCGATGACCTCAGTGTGTGTACCAGCTTGTAAGTTGATTTTGACGGGCAGGTTATTTACGAGCGCTTTTTCGATGAATGAATCAATTTGAAATTCAGGCATTGAAGGTGCCTGTTCTTGTTCTACGACTTGTCTTGGGTCGAAGAAATCGTTCAATTTGCTTAGTAAAAGGTAAAAATAAAAATGGACCTTTGTTTGTAGTAGTGTGATGAAATGATATTTCATGGGCTTATCTCCTGGTTTTACTTGAACACTTGTTTGCTATATTTACTATTATAGAACAAAAGTTCCCGAACGCAAGTTCAAAAATTGGTTTTTTTAACTTACTTTTGTGTATTATTACTCGAAATATAGATCTATCAACTATTTCAGTGCACTATTTATCTTACAAATTAATTTCACTAATTATTTTCGGTATAATTTTATTATGTTTCTTGTTTCCTATACTTGAAAAAAGGGGCTAAAAAGTGCATGATAAAAGGTAAATATTTATTGGAGGAGTTTTAGTGCATGTCTAAAAGAGGAATGTTGATCGTGCTTTCTGGCCCATCAGGAGTGGGAAAGGGGACTGTTAGAAAAGAGATTTTTTCACAACCAGGAAATAATTTTGATTATTCAATTTCAATGACTACGAGAAAGATGCGTCCTGGAGAAGTAAATGGCAAGGATTATTATTTCGTCTCCAAAGAAGAATTTGAAAATGAGATCAAGACCGGCGGAATGCTTGAATATGCACAATATGTTGACAATTATTATGGAACACCTTTAAAATATGTTAATGAGATGTTGGACACCGGTAAGGATGTCTTTTTGGAGATCGAAGTTAAAGGTGCGATGCAGGTCAGAGATAAGGTGCCGGATGGTTTGTTTATTTTCCTAACTCCTCCAGATCTAATGGAATTACGCCAGAGGATCGTACATCGTGGCACAGATGATCTAGAAACTATTGACAAGCGGATGCATCAAGCTGTTGGTGAGATCGAAATGATGCAGAACTATGATTACGCAGTTGTTAATGATGAGGTCCCAAATGCGGCAGAAAAAATAAAGACCATAATTCGTGCGGAACGTTGGCGTGTAAAACGTTTCTTGCCGGATTATAAAAAACAATTAGGAGATGCTTTAAAATGATTTTATATCCTTCAGTAGATAAGTTATTAGATCAAGTAGATTCTCGTTACTCTTTAGTTATGCTGGCTGCTAAACGTGCACATGAACTTGATGAAGGTGCCATGCCTTTGCTGGGTGATTACACTTCACAAAAAAATGTTGGTCGGGCTCTAGAAGAGGTCGAAGCAGGAGATTTAAAGATCTCAGATACTAATAAACAATAGTTTTTCTTTTATTAAGTACTTATTACTTTAAGACCCGTTTTTTCAAACTCACTTAAAGTAATGGGTACTTTTTTATTGAGCTTAAAATTGGTACAATAAGTGTTAATATTGGTTCAGAAAGGAACGAAAAACGTGAGCAAGAAACATATTGCTGTATATATTGCTGGTGGCATCGCTGTTTATAAGACGGCACAGTTAGTGCGCTCTTTTATTAAAGCAGGTTTTGAGGTAAGGGTCGCAATGACAGACATGGCTCGCTGCTTCGTGACCCGCCAGACATTTGAAGTGTTAACTGATCATCAAGTTTATATTGATTTCGGAGAACAAGACGCTAAGGAATTCGTGCCGCATATCGCGCTCGCTGACTGGACGGATCTTGCTGTGATCGTGCCAGCTACAGCAAATATTGTATCTAAGATGGCGAACGGCCTGGCCGATGATTTTGTGTCTACTGCCCTGTTAGCTACAAATGCGCCTAAGTTTGTGATACCTGCTATGAATGAAAATATGTGGCGACAGGCAGCTACTCAAAGAAACATTGACATATTGAAAAATGATGGGGCGGCGATCATGTCACCGGCAACAGGCTTTCTTGCTGAAGGATATAGTGGGCAGGGTAGAATGCCAGAACCGGAAGAGATTTTTCAATGGGTGACAAAGCAAGCTATTGTTAAGCAAGACTTGGTTGGAGTCAATGTTTTGATCTCTGCTGGTCCAACAGTGGAAGAGATCGATCCTGTTAGATATTTAACGAATCATTCAAGCGGCAAGATGGGTTATGCTTTGGCTCAAAAAGCCGCGGATCGTGGTGCAAGTGTAACCTTAGTCAGTGGCCCGACAAATTTAGCTAAACCTACTAACGTACATGTGATAGATGTTGTATCTGCAAGGGAATTGCAACAACAAATCGAAGAAAACTTTGACCAGAATGATTTTGTTATTATGGCTGCAGCAGTGTCTGACTTTCATGTCAAACAGGTCGCAGATCAAAAAATCAAGAAGAACGGTCAAGAGTTGCAGTTGGAACTAGTTTCTAACCCAGATATTTTAGCAGGTTTGGGACGCAGTAAAACTCATCAACGACTAGTTGGTTTTGCTGCTGAAACGGAAAATTTATTGAAGAATGGGAATAAAAAATTGGTCGCCAAAAATCTAGATACGTTAGTTTTGAACGATGTTTCACGTAAGGATATAGGCTTTAATGCCTCAGACAATGAGGTTCGGCTGTTGAGACCGCAAAAAGAGCCGAAATTGCTTAAGAAAGCAAGTAAAGACAAGATCGCCAGTGAAATTTTAAATGAGCTGATCGATTTATAAAATGTAAAGAGGGGAAAGACGTGAGTGAGCAATTCGCCGAGGTAATAGTTGATGTACCATCAATGCAAACAAATCAACCATACACATACAAAATACCAACTGGTTTTATAGATCAAGTGTTTCCCGGAATGCGTGTGATCGTACCCTTTGGTCCCAGAAAAGTTTTAGGATACACTACAAAGGTTATTTTCAAACGGCCAGATGTTTCTTTTGAGATCAAAGAGATCGAAGAAATATTAGATCTTGCTCCCGTCTTAAATACTGAAATGCTAGAGATGGCCAGTTGGCTAGCAAGATGGACGTTTTCATTTAAAATCTCGTGTTTACAGGTGATGCTTCCAGCAGCAATGCGTGCTAGTTATCATAAGAAAATCAAACTCATAAGTTCTGATGTTTCCGCTGAAATTAAAAAGTTATTCGGTGAGCAAAACGAAGTGGGCTTTGATAATAAAGTGCTTTCAGCGGAGGTGTTTAAAAAACTTTCCAAGTTAAACCGTGAAAAAAAAGCAGAGGTCGTTTACGAAGTTCGTGACCGTGCGCACTCAAAAAAAATCACAGCTATAAAAAACCTTTTAACGGTTGAGGAAGCGGAGATCCAAAAGAGATCTTTACGTGCAAATGCGGTTAAATCTAAAGTATTGTTAGAGTTTTTGGAAAAATTAGGTACGAGAACACTGACACAAAAAGAAGCTATGAAACAGTCCGGTTTGTCTGCAGCTATTTTTACTCAAGGAGAGAAAAAGGGCTGGTTAAAAAAAGAACAGGTTGAAAGGTATCGCGACCCTTATCGAAATACTGCCATTAGAAACTCACAGCCCAAGCAATTAAAACCGGCTCAACAAAATGCAGTGACTCAAATAGAGCAAGCGGTGATCAAACAGCAAGATAAAGTTTTTTTGCTTCAAGGAGTAACTGGTAGTGGCAAAACAGAGGTTTATCTGTATGCTATCGCGTGTGCTTTGAAAAAACAGCAAACGGCTTTGATGCTAGTGCCTGAAATTTCATTAACTCCTCAGATGGTTCGCAGAGTAAAGTCGCGTTTTGGTTCAAATGTCGCTGTTTTGCATAGTGGCCTGTCAGAAGGTGAAAAATATGATGAGTGGCGCAGGGTCGAAAGAACTGAAGCTACTGTTGTGGTGGGTGCTCGTTCGGCAGTTTTTGCCCCACTAGAAAATATTGGCATTATCATTATGGATGAAGAACATGAAACCAGCTATAAACAAGAAGATATGCCTGAATATAATGCGCGTGACGTCGCAATAAAACGGGGACAGTGGCATCATTGTCCAGTTGTTTTGGGTAGTGCAACACCGTCCTTGGAAACGAGGGCTAGAGCTCAAAAAGGTGTTTATGAGTGGCTTCGGTTGGATGAGCGGATCAATGGACAGCCTTTACCCGAAGTTTCGTTGGTCGATATGAGGCAAGAATTAAAGCGTGCTCCAGTCGTCGATATTTCTACACCTTTATTAGATGCTATCAAGCAGAGGCTGAGTCGAAAAGAACAGATAGTCTTGATGCTAAATCGACGGGGATATTCTTCTTTTATTATGTGTCGGGAATGTGGCTTCGTGCTCAAGTGTCCTAATTGTGATATTTCATTAACACTGCATATGGATACACATTCTATGAAGTGTCACTATTGCGGACACGAAGAATCAATACCACAGGTTTGTCCAAGTTGTCAGAGTAAAAAGATCCGTTATTATGGAACTGGTACGGAGAAAGTTGAACAAGAACTACAACAATTGTTGCCGGATACGAAAATTTTGCGGATGGACGTTGATACGACTAAACGTAAGGGCTCACATGGGAAAATGCTGCGTCAGTTTGGAGAAAAGCAGGCTGATATATTGTTGGGGACGCAAATGATCGCCAAGGGCTTAGATTTTCCTGATGTGACGTTAGTCGGTGTTTTAAATGCTGACACTGCCTTGAGCTTGCCAAACTTTCGTTCAGCGGAAAGAACTTTTCAGTTATTGACGCAGGTCAGTGGTCGTGCGGGACGGGCAGATAAACTAGGACAGGTCATGATACAGACGTTTAACCCTGAACATTATGCCATCCAGCTTGCAAAAAAACAAAATTATGAGAAGCTTTTCAGTATAGAGATGCATATGCGTCATCGTGGTGGTTATCCACCGTATTTCTTTACTACACAAATAGTAACAAGTGGGCCCAATGAAGCTGATGTTGCTAAAAAAATGTTCGAGATCAACGAGCAGTTAAAGCAGATATTGTCAAAACAAGCCGTAATACTTGGACCGACCCCCAAACCTATTATGAGGATCAACAATAAATTTTATTATCAATTAGTCATTAAGTATAAAAAAGAAGCACATTTGGACGCATTTTTAGAGGAGCTACTGCTCAATAGTCAAAAAGATGCCAAACATAACCTCAAGTTAAAAATTGATCGTGATCCAGTCGATTTTATTTAAAATAAGCAATTATTATTTATAGAAATAAGGACGTGAAATTATGACTTCAATCGTTTTTATGGGTACGCCGGAATTTGCAGTCCCAATTTTAGAGGGGCTATTAGAAAAAAAATATGACGTTAAAGCAGTTGTCACGCAACCTGACCGTCCAGTTGGTAGAAAACATCGTTTGACTTCTTCACCAGTTAAAAATGTTGCGGTGCAAAATAATATTGAAGTGTTACAACCAGAAAAAATTAGCGGTAGTCAAGCAATGCAGCGAGTTATCGAACTGAGACCCGATTTGATAGTTACCGCTGCTTATGGGCAATTTTTACCGACGAAGTTGTTAGATAGTGCCCAGATCGCCGCTGTGAACGTTCACGGTTCTTTACTACCTAAGTATCGTGGTGGTGCTCCGGTCCAGTATTCATTGCTCAATGGTGATGATAAGACGGGGGTCACTTTGATTTACATGGTAAAGAAGATGGACGCTGGAGAAATGCTTGGACAAGCAGAATTACCGATCAAGCTATGTGACGATACAGGCAGTTTGTTTGAAAAATTAAGCTTTTTAGGTCGTGATCTCCTACTAGAAAAATTACCAGTATTGATAGCCGGGAAGTTAAGTTCCACTCCACAAGATGAAGCTAAAGTGGTGTTTGCACCAACGATCAAGCCTGAGCAAGAAACACTCTTGTTAACTATGACTGCAAGTCAGATCGATTGCAAAGTACGTGCATTACGCCCGGCCCCGGGTGCATTTTTTGAAAATTTTGCCGGCAAACGGACGAAATTATGGAATGTTGACTCCCTTGCTGAACAAACAAACCAAGCACCTGGAACGGTCGTTGAGGTCACTAAGCACCAGCTAAAAGTTGCAGCTGCAACTGGGACAGTATATCAGATCAACGAATTACAACCTGCAGGCAAACAGCGGTTATCAGTGACCGATTATTTAAACGGAATGAGCGACAAACTAGAAAAGGGACAGGTTTTGATCTCAGATGACAAGTAAAATAAAGAAAAGCGCTCGGTATCTCGCTGTCAGTGATTTGACTCGTATCGAAAAAGAAAGTTCTTATTCGAATAAGATCGTTGATCAAACTGTAGGTTCCGGACAACTTAATGGGCGCGATGTCAGCCTATACACGAATTTAGTATATGGAACTATACAGAATAAGCTGACTTTGGATTTTTTTCTAAAACCTTTTTTAAAAAAGCCGCAGAAACTTGATTTGTGGGTCAAGCAGTTATTAAGAGTTTCTCTATACCAGTTAGAATATTTGGACCGTATCCCGCAACATGCGATTTTTAATGACGCGATCGAAATTGCCAAACAAATGGGACATGAAGGAACCAGAAGGCTTGTCACAGGAGTTTTACATGCTATTTCTCGCCAAGGTTTGCCTAAGATAGCTGAGATCAAAGATCCGTATGAAAGGTTAAGCATACAGACAAGTACACCGCAGTGGCTGGTCGAAAAATTGGTAGCTGAGCTTGGCAGAGATAAGGCTAGTTCTTTATTAACTGCGACTTTACAAACCCCAGCTCAAAGTATTCGTATCAATAAGAAACTCACTGATACCAAGAAAGTTCAACAGTCTCTAAAAAGCGAAGGCTTCGATGTTTTTGAAAGCCAAGTTTCTCCCAGTTCTTTATTAGTAAAGGGAGGCTTTATTCCACAAAGTTCTGCTTATAAAAGCGGTCAAGTTACTGTGCAAGATGAAAGTACTAGTTTAAGCGTAGAGTCGATGGTTGTCCAAGCAAATGATCAGGTCTTAGATGCTTGCGCAGCTCCAGGCGGAAAAACGACACAAATTGCTGAATCTTTGAGCGGACAGGGAAAGGTCGAAGCTCTCGATATTCATAAAAACAAATTACGGTTGATCCAAAAAAATGTGGATCGGATGCATTTGAGTGAAAATGTGACAACGAGGGCTGTAGACGCTAGAAAAAGTGGGGCAGTTTATTCTGATGGTACATTTGACAAGGTATTAGTCGATGCTCCTTGTTCTGGCTTAGGTTTATTGAGACGCAAACCAGAGATCAAGTATGAAAAAAGCCTGGCAGACACGACCAAGTTAGCCCAGGTCCAGTTAGCTATCCTACAAGCAGTCGCTCCTTTAGTTACAAAAGGAGGATGCTTGACCTATAGTACCTGTACGATCATAAATACGGAAAATCAGGCAGTGATCAACAAGTTTCTGGCGGAAAACCAAGATTTTGTTCAAGTCAAAACACAAACTAAGTATCAATTAAAAGACGACCGTAAGTCTCTATCCTTAACAATTTACCCGGACGACTATGGTTCGGATGGCTTTTTTATTGCTACTCTTTTGAAACAAAAATGAGGTGTAAGAAGTGAAATATTCCTATTTAAGTGATGTTGGACGTGCCAGACAAAAGAATGAAGATTTTGTGGGCTTTTTTACAAATCAAGTTGGGGTATCTTTAGCGATCGTTGCCGATGGTTTGGGAGGCCATCAAGGAGGAGAAGTTGCATCGGAAATGGCTGTTTCTAATATTGGCTATGAATTTGGGAAAACTGATTTTAACATGCCAAAAGATGCGTATTCTTGGTTACAAAAACAGGCTAGGTCAGAAAATGAGAAGATCCTTCATTCAGCTGATCAAAATGATTCTTTGATGGGAATGGGGACTACATTGGTTTGTGTAGTTATTTTTGAAAAAAGACTTCTGATCTCAAATATTGGCGATAGCCGTTGTTATCTTTTCAGTGATGGTCTTCTTGTTCAATTAACAGAAGACCATTCCTTAGTCAATGAAATGGTAAAAAATGGACAAATCAGTAAAGAGCAGGCGCGGATCCACCCGCAAAAAAATATTATTACCAGAACACTTGGAGTTTCAGAAGATGCGCAGCTAGACCAGAAGTTATACGAGATCGTTTCAGGTGAGTTGCTATTATGTACTGATGGGCTTACCAATATGGTTGATGATGAACAGATCGCCGCGATCTTAAAGCAAGAACAGCTAACTATAGAAGAAAAATGCCAGCAATTGATCAAAACTGCCAATCAAGCTGGTGGTGCTGATAATATCACTGTTTTATTGATTTCCTTTGAGAATAAGGAGGTCAGTTAATGGAGAAAGGGTATATTTTAAATGGCCGCTACAAAATAGTTGATGGCTTGGGTGAGGGCGGGATGGCTAATGTTTACGTCGCATATGACCTGATACTTAAGCGTTATGTCGCAGTTAAGTTATTGCGTTTAGATATGCGTGATGATTTGAATGCGGTCAAAAGATTCCAGGGCGAAGCGATGTCTTTGACAGAACTGACCGATCCACATATCGTTACTATTTATGATATTGGTGAACAAGATGGCGACCAGTATCTAGTAATGGAATATGTGAAAGGGATGGACTTGAAGCAATATATCAAACAAGAATATCCTTTTTCACTGACTAGAGTCTTAGAGATCATGCAGCAGATATTGCAAGCTGTTGCTGAAGCCCACAAACATGGCATCATTCACCGAGATCTGAAGCCGCAAAACATTTTGATCGACCAAGAAGGAAATGTAAAAATTACTGATTTTGGGATCGCACTTGCTGTTTCTTCGTCAACTTTAACAAAAACAAATACTGTGATAGGCTCGGTACATTATATTTCTCCTGAGCAAGCTCGAGGTAGTATCGTCACAAAACAGACTGACGTTTATTCTTTAGGGATCATTTTGTTTGAGATGTTGACAGGGCATGTTCCTTATCGTGGTGAAAATGCGGTCTCGATCATTATGAAGCACTATAAAGAGGATATGTCGTCGGTTATGCAAGAAGACCCCAAGATCCCGCAAGCACTTGAAAATGTGGTCCTTCACGCGACTGCTAAGGATCTAAATGATCGCTATGCAACTGTTGAAGACATGGCAGCTGACCTCAAGACGTGCTTATCCCCTGATAGAGCAAAGGAAAGTAAGTGGCAGCCTGCTGGTGAGGATGATGAAACTAAGGTTTTGGTGTCTAAGTCAGATAACGGTCACTCTGAAAGTGATAGGCAACAAAGTAATGATGCTCTTACTCAAGAAAATAAAAGCAAGAAAGCTCAGAAAAAGTGGGGTAAAAAAAAGAAGTGGCTACTGATTTTAAGTTTCCTACTCGTTCTTTTGATCGGAACTGGGCTTTCTTATGCGATGATACCTAAAGAAACATCTGTTCCACAGTTAAAAGGTATGACAACTTCTGAAGCTACTGCTCGTTTACAAGACGCTAATTTAAAATTAGGAAAAACCACAAAAAAACATGACGATAATTATTATTTTGGCCAAATAATTAGTTCACGACCTAATGCCAAAACGGAGGTCAAGGAAGGTTCTACTGTGGATGTGGTAGTTTCCAAGGGAGCAAAGAAAGAAAAATTTGGTGACTACACCGGAAGAAATTATTCTCAAGTTAAAAAAGAGTTGAAAAAAAGAGGCGTCACTGTTCAGTCTGAAAAGATATTTTCTCAAAAGACCGCTAAAGGCGAGATCAAATCTCAAAGTATCTCTGCCAATAAAAAAGTTGTAATGGCTGAGACAGCAGTGACTTTTCAGGTCTCTCAAGGCGCAAAAAGTTTTGGGTTACGTGACCTGTTAAACTATACGTTAAAGAGTGCGCAAGATTACGCCGATGAAAAAGGACTGACATTAAACGTAACACACGATAATTCTGATAAATATGATAAAGGTATAGTTATGCGCCAAGAACCTGCTGCTGGGACCGAGTTAAATCAGGGAGCAGTTATCAATGTTACGATCTCTGACGGCGCGGAAAAGGAATCATCAAGTGAGAGTTCTTCTTCGACTTCGTCATCTTCATCAGAGCCAAAAACTGATAAGTTTGATTTGTCAGTCAAGATACCATTTGAAGAAAAAGATGATGACGAAAGTAACAAGGTTGAAATTTACGTTGAAGATAAGAATCATCAACTGAAGGATGTTTATCAAACGATAGACATTACTGATGATCGAGAAGTCAAGCTGCCCTTTGAGCTGGAAGAAGGTAAAAAGGGAGCCTACAAAATTGTACGCGATGGACAAGTGATCGAAGAAAAAGACGGAGTTACTCCAGAATGATATTTAAAGGGTAAATATAATGTGAAAGAGAAACTGTGTGTTTGATATTTGGACTTGCTAAGAAAGGCAGGTAGTAAAGTGGTTAAAGGACAGATAATTCAGTCCTTAAGTGGATATTTTGATGTACTGTCAGAGCAACGAGTATACCGTACGCGCGCTCGCGGAAATTTTCGCAAAAAAAAAGAGAGTCCCTACGTTGGTGACTGGGTAGAATTTAAAACGGATAACGAAAATGATGGTTATCTATTAAAAATATTGCCTCGTAAAAATAGCTTAGTCAGGCCGCCAGTAGCGAATGTTGACCGAGCGATCGTAGTTAATGCTTGTGTAGAACCAAAGTTATCGACTAACTTGTTAGATCGTCAACTGGCTGCTTTGATCAACAATAATATTTCTCCAATGCTTTATTTTTCAAAGGCAGATCTCTTGGGACAAGAAGATAAACAACGATTAGCCAAATTGGTCGATTATTACCAGCAGTTTTTTTCGTGTTTTGTTTATGATGGTGCTGACCCAAAAGTGATCAAAAACAATTTTTTAGGGTCACTTGAGTCAAAAATTGTTGTAGTCATGGGTCAAACGGGGGCTGGAAAATCCACTTTGTTAAATATGATCGCTCCTAAATTAAAGTTAGAAACAGCGGAAGTTTCAAAAGCACTAAGCAGAGGTAAGCACACTACTAGGCGTGTAACTTTGCATCAGGTTCAAAATAATTTGATTGCTGATACGCCCGGTTTTTCTTCTTTTGACATTGTAGACGTTACTAAGGAACAATTACCTTTGTTATATCCAGATTTCGTTGATTTACAAGATAATTGTAAGTTTCGCGGTTGTTTACATTTGAAAGAACCTAAATGTGCTGTTAAGGCAGCCTTTGAAAGCGGCACGATGTTGAGAAGTAGGTATGAAAATTATGTTCAATTTCAGGATGATATAGCGAAAAGGAAACCTAAATATAATTAAATAAGACAGAAGTTTAACTTTAAGCTTGGTGAAAGATATACTATAATATGCAGGTTGATTATTTTAATGAGGTGATAATATGAAGATAGCACCATCGATTTTAAGTGCCGATTTTTCCAATTTAGCAAATGATGTTAAAGTTGTTGAAAAAGCAGGTGTTGAGTACTTGCATATTGATATTATGGACGGCCATTTTGTGTCTAATTTGACTTTCGGTCCTAATGTGGTCAAAGCTTTGCGTCCACACTCAAATTTAGTATTTGACTGTCATATGATGGTTGAAGATCCTGAAAAATATGTAGCTGATTTTGCGCAAGCAGGGGCTGATATAATGGGGATCCACGTTGAAGCTACACCGCATCTCCATTCAGTATTGTCCTTGATAAAAAGTGCGGGAATGAAAGCTGAAGTCGTAATAAATCCGGGTACACCAGTAAACATGATCCGTGAAGTTTTACCAATGGTCGATCAGGTATTAGTGATGACTGTTGATCCAGGCATGGGTGGTCAGAAATTCTTGACAGAAACGATGGAAAAGGTCAAAGAATTAGCTGCTGCTAAGAAGAAGGAACACTGGGATTATGATATTGAAGTTGATGGGGGGTTAAATGACCAAACAGTCAAACAAGCTCTTTCTGCCGGTGCAAATGTTATAGTTGCAGGGTCATATATTTTTGGTGCTGATGTTCCTGCAGATAGTATCCAAGCGCTCCGAAAAGCGAGCGAAACACAGCTATGATCGTCAATTTGTTGGTCGGCGGTCCGACTTCTGATTGGCCAGACGATCTTGAAGACCATTTGAGGCATGTAGCAGATGCTGAAGTTTGGGTCGGTGCTGACTATGGAGCAGTCAGACTCGTTAAAAACGGGGTCGAGCCGGTCTTAGCGGTAGGTGATTTTGATTCTTCTACAGCTGAAGAGATCGAATTAATAAAAAAGAATTCGAGCAAAAGTGTAATACGACCAAAAAAAGAAGATGTTACAGATACAATGCTAGCCTTGCGCTATATCATCCAAGAGTTGCAGTTTGATAAAATTGTGATCTATGGGGCAACAGGTGCTAGGTTGGATCAGTTGCTGAGTAATCTTTTCTTCGTTTTGATGCCTGAATTTAAACCATATTGTGAAAAAATAGAGTTGGTCGATAAATGGAATATCGTTAATTTTTATTTACCGGGAAGTCATTGTCTGGCCAAATTACCACTGACCAGTTATTTGGCGTTTGTTTGTTTAAATTCGGTATCCAACTTACATCTATATGACGCTAAATATCAACTAGATGGCGTTGATTTTACAGAACCGATCTCATTATCAAGTAACGAATTTGTCGGCGATACAACTAACTTTTCTTTTCAAAGTGGTGTTGTATGTACTATCCAGTGCCATGATTGAATTATACAGTACTGCAAAAATACTATTTTGAGTAGACAAAAAAAGACAGGATCTGTCATAGACCTTACAGTGGGGTAAAGGCCAGTTTCTGTCTCTTTTTATGGCACAAAAAATAGGACAAGGTATAAAAAAAGGACACCGCTAATGGAGTCCATTTTTTGTGTTAAACACGCTTAACTTTACCAGATTTTAAGGCACGAGCGGAAACCCAAACTCTCTTAGGCTTACCGTCGACCATGATGCGAACTTTTTGCAAGTTTGGCTTCCAGCTACGGTTTGTTTGGTTTAAAGCATGAGAACGTTTCTTACCAAAAGTAGTTTTACGGCCAGTAATATAATCTTTTGCCATTATCAATGTTCCTCCTTAATCTCTTTACAGCGAATCAAGTCGCTTTACTCACTAAACTAAATTATCATAATAAGAGTGTAATTGCAAGATTTTTCTGTAAAGTAAAATCACTTGGCAGCTAATTGTTTCGCATGCTGGCTTTGTCTGGTCATAATAAATCCGCCTGGCGGGCCTGTATTTTTGGGGTCCGTTAATCTGGATGTGAGTTGAGACAAGGTAAATATCAGCGGGGGGTATTATACTTGCTAGTGAGTTTGGCTGTTTTTCAGACTAATATATGTTAGTTTGGCTTTAAGAAAGGTATATGATAAAATAATAAATGATTGTCTATTAATAGCAAGGAGGCTGTTATTATGGCTGTAAAAATTCAGAACCAATTAGGCAATATTGACATCAGTAATGATGTGATTGCAACAGTTGTTGGCGGAGCGGCTACTGAGATCTTTGGCATCGTTGGGATGGCAAGTAAAAATCAGATCCGTGATAATTTAAACGAGATATTAAAACGTGATAATTATTCAAAAGGTGTCGTAGTACGCCAAGAAGATGAAGGTATCGCGATCGATGTCTACATTATTGCCGGATACGGGACAAAGATCTCAGAGGTTTGTCGCAATGTTCAGGATAAAGTTAAATATAATTTACAATCAATGCTTGGATTGAAGGCTAGGTCCGTCAACGTTTTCGTCCAAGGCGTTAGAGTCATTGAAGACTAAACGTGTTCAAGGAGGAAGTAAGATTTGAAAGTTGTAACGATCACTGATAAAGAATTTCGTAAATTGATAACGGCAGCTTCTAACCGCTTAAACAGCAACGCTGAATTTATAAATTCTTTGAATGTTTTTCCTGTACCGGATGGAGATACCGGTACAAATATGAGTCTGTCATTTGCGAGCGGAGCTCAGTATGTCAAAGAGTCTACTGCAACTGAGGTTGGTGAATTATCATCCGCATTGGCAAAGGGTTTGTTAATGGGGGCTCGTGGGAATTCAGGAGTTATCCTTTCCCAGGTTTTTCGTGGTTTTTCAAAAAGCACTGCTAAAAAACAGACTTTGTCAGCACAAGACTTGGCTGATGCGATCTCCAGCGGCGTTGAAACTGCATATAAAGCGGTAATGAAGCCTACTGAAGGTACGATTTTGACTGTCGCACGAAAAGCTGCTGAAGCTGCGCGTCAACGTGCAAAAAATTCCGATGATTGTGTTCAGGTGCTTTCTGATGCATATGAAGCAGCAAAAAACGCATTGGCACAAACACCCGAACAGTTGCCGGTTTTAAAAGAAGTCGGTGTGGTCGACTCAGGCGGTCAAGGATTGACTTTTGTTTATGAAGCATTTTTCGACTCTTTAAGTGGAAATAAGAAGGTTGAAGCGGATAAATACCAACCTTCAGTTCAAGAAATGGATGAAATGGTCAATGCCGAGCATCATAAGAGTGTACAAAGTAAATTGGATACTGCTGATATCAAATACGGTTACTGTACGGAAATTATGGTTCGACTGGGCGCTGGACGTCTAGTCGATTCCAAATTTGATTATGATAAATTTCGTGAACATCTAGCCGAAATGGGTGATTCTCTACTGGTCATCGCTGATGATGAGGTAGTTAAGGTGCACGTTCATACTGAACATCCAGGGGAAGTTTTATCTTACGGTCAGAAGTTTGGCTCATTAGTTAAAGTCAAAGTTGACAATATGCGTTTACAACACGAGACCATTTTGGAGAAAGATGACTTGCAAGAAGGGCCGTCAGAAGAAGGAACACCAGAAGTTGATACTGGTGACTATGGTATTATTTCGGTTACCTCTGGTGCAGGCTTGGCGAAAATGTTTAAGAGTTTGGGCGTGACAGAAATCCTTGATGGGGGCCAGACAATGAATCCTAGCACAGAAGATATCATTGCAGCTGTCAAGAAGTCTGGCAAAAGGAAGGTTATCATCCTACCAAATAATAAGAATATTTTTATGGCGGCTCAGCAGGCTGCTGAAGTTAGTGATGTTTCCGTTGGAGTCGTCAAAACAAAATCAATTTCTCAAGGTTTAACAGCAATGTTGGCGTTTAATGCTAACTCGGGACTTGATGAAAATGTTGAGATGATGACTGAAGACCTTGACACGGTCATTTCTGGAGAAGTCACGCGAGCGATCAGAGATACAACTATCGATGGCCAACAGATCGATAATAAGGATTATATGGGAATTGTCGATGGAAATATCAGTGTCACAGGAAAAGACCTTTACCAAACAACTTTGTCGATGGTCAGGGCTATGCTTGAAGATGATAGTGAGATAATCACCATTATTATCGGTGAGGGTGGTGACCAAGAAGAAGCGCAGCAGGTCAAAGAGGCGATTTTGAGTGATCATGATGAACTGGAAATTGAAATTCATGAAGGCGATCAACCGCTATATCCGTATTTGATATCTGTTGAATAAAGTTTAACTGATTGGTCCGGACAGGGTCAGTCGGTTTTTACTGCTTAATAAAGATGATAGTTATTTTTGTCAGATGTGGTGAATGTTCTAGTCTTTGTTTTAAAAGATAATTTCAACTAAATAATCATTAAATAAAGCGGAAAGGGTGAGTGATGTGACTGAACGTAGTCTGTTGTCTTCTGTTTCGGTGTTAAATGGTGCCGGGCCTAAAAGGATCATCGCTTTAAACAAGTTAGGCATTAATACAATTGAAGATTTGTTGACTTTTTACCCTTTTCGTTATGATGACTTAAGTACCAAACAACTAGATGAGGTCGCAGACCAAGAAAAAGCTACGATCAAGGGAACAGTAGCTTCCCAACCTGTAGTGACAAGATTTGGCAGAAAAAAGAGCCGCTTAAATTTCCGTTTTCTTGTTGGACAGGATGTATTAATGGTTACCTTTTTTAATCAACCTTATTTAGCATCCCGACTTGAGACAGGGCGAGAGGTTGGTGTTTATGGTAAATATGATGTTAAAAGACAAAGAGTAACGGGAATGAAACTTTTTACAGCAAACTCTAACGATGATTTTGCTGGAGTCTACCGCTCTTCCAAAGAAATCAGGCCCAGTACGGTTCAAAAGCTGGTTAGTTTAGCATACGAGCAATATAGTGACCTAATTGTTGATATTGTTCCGAAAACCATACGTACTAAGTATCGCTTGGATTCTCGTTCACAGATGATCCATGACATGCATTTTCCAGCTAATAAGCGTGCTGCTGACTTAGCTCGAAGATCCGCTATCTTTGAAGAATTTTTCCGTTACCAGGCAGGCTTACAATTCATAAAAAATAAAAATAAACATGCGAGTGGGCAAATAATTGCGTACAATAATAGCCTCCTAAAAAAATTTATTGCTGGGTTACCTTTTGAGTTAACTGCGGCGCAAAAAAAAGTTGTCAATGAAATATGCAGTGATATGCATCATCCGCTTCATATGAATCGTTTGTTGCAAGGCGATGTTGGCTCAGGTAAGACTGTGGTCGCTGCAATAGCTATGTATGCAGCAGTGACTGCTGGGTTTCAGTGTGCGCTAATGGTTCCGACTGAAATATTAGCTGAACAGCATGCGGATAAATTATCTGATCTATTTGCTCGATTAAAAGTTAACGTTGCTTTACTGACAAGTTCTTCTACTGGTAGATTGGCGCAGAAAAGAGAGCTATTAAGTCATCTGGCTGATGGAGAAGTGCAGATCGTTGTTGGTACGCAAGCTTTGATCCAAAATGATGTCGTTTTTCATGATCTAGGTTTTGTCGTTGTTGATGAACAACATCGTTTTGGCGTTGAGCAACGGAAAATGCTGCGTATGAAGGGAAATGATCCGGACGTCTTAGCTATGACAGCAACGCCGATCCCACGGACGCTAGCCATTACAAGTTACGGAGAGATGGATGTTTCTATCATCGATGAATTACCTAAAGACCGTAAACCGATCAAAACTCAATGGTTTTCTAAGAAGCAAATTAACGAGGCACTTAATTTTTTGAGTCAGCAAATTACTGCTGGCGCACAGGCATTTGTTGTTTCTCCGCTAATAGAAGTGTCGGAAATGGTAGAGTTGCAAAATGCTCAAGAAGTTTACCAAAAAATGAGCTCATTTTTTGAACCAAAATTTAAAGTTGGTTTGCTGCATGGACAATTGAAAAGTCAAGAGAAAGATCAAGTCATGCGTGATTTCAAGGCTAAAAAATATTCAGTTTTAGTTGCGACTACGGTAGTTGAAGTGGGTATTGATATTCCTAATGCCACGGTTATGTTGATCTTGGACGCTGATCGTTTTGGCCTGGCTCAACTACATCAATTGCGTGGAAGAGTAGGACGAGGTGGCCATCAGTCTTATTGTATGTTGATCGCAGATCCAAAAAATGATTATGGAAAAGCACGAATGGAAACAATGGTTCAAAGTAATGATGGGTTTTTGATCGCACAAAAAGACTTGGAATTAAGAGGACCAGGCGAAGTTTTGGGGTCAAAACAAGCTGGGTTACCGGAGTTTAAGGTAGGAGATCCAGTTGAAAACCTCAACGTTTTGCAAGTTGCGCAGCAAGAAGCACACGCTGTGATCAGCGATCCAGATTTTGAACACAAAACGCAGAACACTGGATTGATAAGTTATTTGCGTAGAAAAGTTATCCAACCTTCGGGATTGGATTAATTTTTAGTGTTAGAACGGGCAGAAGAATAAAAAGTTTGCTATTATTAACTGACTAACAATTTTGCTACATAATTGTTGTTGAAAGGATGAGAAATTTGAAAATAGCTGTAGATGCAATGGGTGGAGATAATGCTCCACAGTCCATTGTTGAAGGTGTTGAAATGGCACGTGATAAGTTTTTAAACGTGGAATTTGTACTGTACGGAGATCGAGCTCAGATCGATCCTTTGATCCATAAGACCGAAAGGATCACGATCGTACAGGCTAGTGAGAAAATAGATATGAATGATGAGCCTGTGCGTGCGATCCGGCGTAAAAAGAATTCTTCGATGGTCATGGCTGCCACTGCAGTGAAAAATGGCGAGGCAGATGCATTGTTTTCATGTGGGAATACAGGTGCCTTATTAGCCGCTGGTCTCTTGTTGGTCGGGCGTATCAAAGGAATAGCTCGTCCTGGCTTGGTTTCCACTTTACCTGTTGTTAGTTCAGACGATGAATCATTTAACCTGCTTGATAGTGGGGCTAATGCTGATAGCAAGCCAGAGCAGCTTTATCAGTACGCTCTTTTAGGCAAGTACTACGCAACTAGTGTTCGTGGAATCAAAGAACCACGCATTGGCTTGTTGAACAATGGGACTGAACCACATAAAGGCAGCAGGTTAACTTTAGAAGCTCATGATTTGATCGCGGCTGATAAGTCGATCAATTTTGTCGGTAATGTTGAGTCGCGTGACCTTTTGGAAGGTGTTTGTGATGTTGTAGTTGCTGATGGATTCACTGGCAATGCAGTTTTGAAAGCAATTGAAGGAACGGCTTCATCTGTTATGCACTTGTTAAAAGATACGATCATGAAGTCTGGTATTTCAGGTAAACTAGGTGCTTTATTATTGAAGTCAAGTCTAGGACAGATCAAAGGCAAAATGGATCAGTCACAGTATGGTGGTGCGGTTTTGCTGGGTGTCAAGGCACCAGTCGTTAAGGCACATGGTGCCAGCGACGCTAAGACTGTCTATCATACGATCCAACAGATCAAAAGCATAATCGATGGGCAAATGCTGCCAAACTTTACCGAATATTTTTCTGTTCAACAACAAAAGCAAAAGGAAGCAAAACAAGAACCAGCAAGTAACATGTCTACCGATGAAAATTAGCTCTGGCTAGAAACACTAAAAGTCCATATATTTTTTAACTTCCTAGTTGATGATAGTTCTGATGTACTGGACAATTTATGTAGAAAAAGATAAAATTATACTACTGACTTATGAGTGAGGTAAATAACATGACAGAAAAAGAAGTTTTTGATAAAATCGCAAAAATCATTGAAGAACGTTTTAATTATCCGGCGCAGAAAGTTACTAATGAGTTGAGCTTTCAAGATGATTTGGATGCAGATTCGATCGACATCGTTGAGTTTGTATTAGAGTTAGAAGACACATTTGGCGCTGAGATCTCAGATGATGACGCTGAGAAGTTAGTCACGGTCGGTCAAGCAGTCTCGTATATCTCTACTCACCAAAAAAACTAAGCAAGATAATTGATTTTTGATGAACTGGCCTGATGTGCCAGTTTTTTTTATAGAAAGCCGTTAGCGAGCTGGTCCAGACTAATATTGGACTTAGGAGAAATATTTCAAAGCGAATGACCGATGTTTCTCCTAAATCAAATAATCCTAACTTGATCATTTGTTTGGACCCTTGAGTAGTTGAGTCATTAGAAAAGGAGTAATCATATTGATAATTGGCTTAAAAAAGCATTTGAAGGATAGTTTCGGGATAGATTTTAAAAATCAAGATTTATTGGATGAGGCGTTCACACACGCATCATATGTCAACGAACATCCGAAACAAGATCTAAAATTCTATGAGCGGATAGAATTTTTGGGAGACGCTGTAATGCAGCTCTGTGTTTCAGAATATTTATTCAAAAGGTATGATACTATGCCTGAAGGCAAGCTGTCTCGTTTGCGTGCGGCGATGGTTTGTGAGGATAGTTTTAGCAAATTTGCCAAGGAATGTCATTTTGATGAATACATTCGCTTAGGAAAAGGTGAAGAAAAAGCGGACGCCAGGCAACGCCCTTCGCTGCTGTGTGACATTTTTGAAGCATTTATCGGTGCTTTATATTTGGACCAGGGTAAGCAAGTCGTTGTAGATTTTATTTCACAAGTCGTTTTTCCTAAACTTGATATGGGTTGGTTCGATCATTTCTTTGATCATAAAACTGAGCTGCAAGAATATTTGCAAAAAGACGGTGAGTGTTCGATCGAATACAGGTTATTAAATCAAGAAGGTCCCGACAATGATCGCCTTTACCGGATGGCTGTTTATGCAAATAATGAGAAATTAGGTGAGGGTACTGGCTATTCTAAAAAAGCAGGCGAGCAAGCTGCTGCGGCCCAAGCGTTAAAGAAATTTGGCAAAACTGCCACCAAGTAATGTCATAAGGGGGGCGTGTTCATTGAAACTAAAGGCATTAACGCTGAATGGCTTTAAGTCTTTCGCAGATAAAACTAGAATTGAATTTACCGATGGATTGACAGGGGTCGTGGGTCCAAATGGTAGCGGTAAAAGTAATATTATTGATGCTTTACGATGGGTACTCGGTGAACAATCAGCCAAAAGCTTGCGTGGAGATAAAATGGCCGATATTATTTTTGGTGGTTCAGAAACAAGGACATCCTTGAATCGGGCAGAAGTGAGTATCGAATTTGACAATAGTGATCAAACATTAAAAAATCTACCCGAATCAGTCGTTATATGTCGCCGGCTTTATCGAAGCGGTGAAAGTGAATTTTTGATAAATAACAAAGACGTGAGATTGCGTGATATCAGTGAATTGTTCATGGACACCGGTGTTTCCCGTAACTCATTTTCAATCATTTCTCAGGGCAAGGTCGAATCGGTTTTTAACAGTAAACCCGAAGAGCGTAGGTATTTGATCGAAGAAGCCGCAGGGATCTCTAAGTATAAAAAAGAAAAGATAAAAGCAAGTTCCGAACTAATGGAAACAACTGACCATTTAGACCGCGTTGCTGACGTGATAGTCGAATTGGATAAACAAAGAGAGCCGCTTGAAAAACAAGCAAGTGCAGCCAAAGATTACCTCAAACAAAAAAAACAGTATGACCACTTTAAACTGAGTGACCTAGTCTTAGAAATTGAAGGGTTAAAAGGGCAGGTCGATACTGCAAATAGCGAGTTGAGGAAAATAAATGATTTAGTGGCAAAGTATGCTTCACAAAAAGAAAGACAACAAGAGCTCACTGATAGACTAACTAATAAAAATGAAAAGCTGGAGCAAAGATCAGCTGAGGTTTCTAAGCGGTTGTTGGAGCTTACTCGACAAAAGGAACGCATGTCCGGTAAGCAAGAAATGTCACAGCAAGAACGAACTTTTCAAAAAGAAAGATTGACTGAACTTGAAAGCCAGTTGGCTGAAAATAAAAATGATTTAGAGGAAAGCGAAAAACGTTTCACTGAATTGAAAAAACAAGTTCAAGATAAGGAAGATGGCCTAGAACAGCTTCAAAGACAACTCACGGACACAAAAAAACGTCAAGATGTTGATCCGGTTCAGTTGGCAAGTGAGATCGAAGATATTAGACAACAGATCTTGGATTTAGTGCAAAAACGTTCGTCGTTAGCAAGTAAAATAGAGTATCTACAGCAACAGCAAGAGGAGAATTCAAAAGACAATAAATCTCAAGATGATCACTTGCAAGCGCAAAAGACAGAACTTGACCAGTTTGTTTCTCAACGAGCTGCAATGGCAGATAAATTAGCTAAAAGTAAGCAAAAAGTCCTGCAGTTTAAAGAACAAACTACACAAACACAAAAAGAACTCGCTACAATTGAAAAATTATATAAACAAAAACAAGAGCAGTGGTATTCTGCGAGCGATATTATGCACAAAGCGCAAACGCAACTAGAGACTTTGGAGCGTGTTTTTGCCAACTATAGCGGATATTATCAAGGTGCTAAAAATGTTTTACAAGCAAGAAAGCAACTAACCGGGATCGTCGGATCCGTAGCAGAGTTGCTGGAGTTATCTCCTGAATACAGTAATGCTATCGAGACAGTATTAGGTGGCCAGTTGCAAAATATTGTGACTGTTGATGAAAAAGCGGCTAAACAGTCAATTGAGTATTTAAATAACAACCGTCTCGGACGAGCGACATTTTTACCAAGAAACACGATCAAACCGCGTCATCTAGCAGCAAATTTGTTAGATAAGTTGGCTCATATTACCGGAGTTCTTGGAGTTGCGAGTGATTTGGTCAAAATAGGACAAGCTGAGCAAAGTGTGTTGAATTATCTTTTAGGAATGACAGTGATCGTTTCTGACTTGGATGTGGCATTACAAGCTGCAAATGTTAGTAAGCATGCGGCGCGGATCGTGACATTGAAAGGTGAAGTGATAAATGCGGGAGGGTCAATGTCTGGTGGTGCTGGTAAGCAGAAACGTCTTGGACTTTTAGACCAAAAGCAGCAATATGCTCATTTACGGTCGGACATTCAGACCATGAAGCAGAAATTGACAAAACTTGAGATCTCAGGAAAAGAAACTGCTGACCAGCGTCAAGACTTGCTTGAAAAAGTTGATCAACTTGATGAGAAGACAAGTAAAGCTAAAGAGGAGTATGAAAATTATGCAAAAAAACATTCAGAAATATCTTATGTTGTTCAACATAAACAAGCAGAAATTGACAATGTGATCCAAAGTCATTCTCAAAGAGAGACACGAGAAAAAGAAATTTCTCAGCAGATGAGCGATACTAAACATCAGCAAGCTGAAATTGAAGCAAGAATTTCAAAACGGCAGACATTGCTTCAAGAAAAGCAAACAGCGAATACAGCTGCTTCTGATTTTCAGAAAAAATACGAAGCTCAAATGGTTGAGATCAAACAAAAAATTGCTGTAGAAAATGAGCGCTTAGATACACTAAAGATCCAATTAAAAGAAGCTGAAAATCAAAAGAAACGGCTTAAATCATTGATCCAAAAACAAATGGCTACAAGTGATGATCTTTTTGAGAAAAATCGTTCCCAGGATACGACTGAACAAGATCTTAAGGTTAAGCTCGCAGATGTTTCTAAACAGATCAAAGACACTAGTACTTTGCAAAACGAATTGACTAATAACAAAGCAGACCTTAAAGATAAATTAAACCAAGCAAATGAAAAATTGCAAAGAGTCAGCCAATTACAAGAAGCGGCTAAAGATGAGCAGCAACAAAAGCAGCTCCTATTAAGTCGAGTTAACACTTTACTTGATCGTAATCTTAATGACCTTTCAGAACAGTACGAGATGAGTTACGAGTATGCCGCTCGACAAAAAATAAACAGAGATCCCAAACAGGTCAAACATCAACTTAAACTCTTAAAATTAGGTTTGGATGATCTGGGAGATGTAAATTTAGGTTCGATCAAGGAATTTTCTAGGATCAATGAGCGATATGAGTTTTTATCGCAACAACAAAATGACCTCTTAACTGCTAAATCTCAGCTGGAAAGCAGTATGGCTGAAATGGATAATGAGGTCAAAACACGGTTTAAAGCAACCTTTGAAAAAGTTGCTGCGGCTTTTGCTCAAGTTTTTCCACAAATATTTGAAGGTGGGAATGCTTATTTAACACTGACTGACCCTAATGATCTGTTGCAAACTGGGATCGAGATCACGGCTCAACCGCCAGGCAAAAAAGCTCAGCAACTGACTTTATTATCTGGTGGTGAAAGAACGCTGACTGCGATCGCGTTACTATTTGCGATCTTACAAGTCAGCCCCGTACCGTTTGCGGTTCTAGATGAAGCAGAAGCTGCCCTTGACGAGGCCAATGTCGCACGCTATTCTCAGTATTTACGTCGACTTGACCATGAAACGCAGTTTATTATCATTACTCACCGTAAGGGAACGATGGTCCAAGCGGATGTTTTATACGGAGTAACTATGCAGGATTCTGGCGTTTCGCGAATGGTATCCGTTTCATTAGAAGATGTAATTTAATGATCACTTTGTTAAAATAGGTACTATACTAACTCGGGAGGATAATAAACATGGGACTTTTCGATAAACTAAAACGTGCTTTTTCCGGTTCTGAACAGGTTGAAGATGAGGAACAAAAACAACAGGAAGAACAAGAAGAACAAGATAATGGATCAGAGACTTCTTCAAATAATGAAGAGCATGATGAGACCCAGGAGCAAGATGTAGATGAACAAGAGCGGCAAGACGGAAGTGAAGTATCTTCTTTTGAGCAGGAAAGTCAGCCAAAAGAAGATAGAGCTGCGCAAGAAGATGAGCCTGAAAGTGATGATACCCAAAATGATGAACCACAAGAGCATGAATCAGAGGAAGAGCGTTATGATGAAGGCTTGAAAAAATCGCGTCAAGGTTTCGGGGCCAAGATCAATGCTTTATTAGCCAATTTTCGACATGTTGATGAAGAGTTCTTCGATGATCTGGAAGAAACTTTGATCGAATCTGATGTTGGTTTTGAAACAGCTGTCAAAATAAGTGATGAACTTCAAGATGAAGTTAAGCTACGTAATGCTAAGTCTAAAAGTGATGTTTCGGATGCGATAGTGGAAAAATTAGTTGATTTGTATGAAGAAGAAGGACAAGAAGAAGACAATTCATTACGTTTTGCTGATAACGGTCCAACCGTCTTTTTATTCGTTGGAGTCAATGGCGTTGGAAAAACAACTACGATCGGAAAACTAGCTCATAAATATCGGCAGGAAGGTAAGAAAGTCTTATTAGCTGCTTGTGATACATTCAGAGCGGGTGCGATCGAACAGTTAGATGAGTGGGCAAAAAGAGTAAATGTTGACATTGTCAAAAAGGAAGCCCAAAGTGATCCAGCCGCCGTAGTTTTCGATGCGGTCAAAAAAGCTCAAACTGAGAATTACGATGTTTTACTTGTTGACACTGCTGGTAGGCTGCAAAACAAAGTCAACCTGATGAATGAGTTAGCCAAGATCAAACGTGTGATAAAAAGGGAATTACCAGAAAGTCCACAGGAGGTTTTACTAGCTTTGGATGCTACAACAGGACAAAATGCGTTGACTCAGGCAAAGCAATTTAAAGATGTCACTGAAGTTAGTGGGATAGTTTTAACTAAACTGGATGGCACGGCTATGGGCGGAATAGTTCTAGCAATCAGAAACGAGCTGCATTTACCCGTTAAGCTAGTCGGTTTAGGTGAACAGATGGATGATTTGCGTGATTTTGATGCTGAAAAATTTGTTTATGGTTTGTTTAAGGATCTAGTCGCACAGCCGGCTAAATAGGTGAATAGTAATGGAATTAGAAAAAACTAATCGTATCAATGCCTTGTTTGATTTTTATGAAGAACTTTTGACAAATAAGCAGGTGCAATACATTGGTTCATACTATCGTGATGATTATTCTTTAGGTGAAATAGCCGAAAACTTTGATGTTTCACGTCAGGCTGTTTATGATAATATAAAGAGAACAGAACAAACTTTAGAAAAATATGAAAGAAAATTGCATTTATACAGCGATTTTCTAGCCAGAAATAAAAGGATAGATTCCCTGGTAGGTTATGTTGAGGAGCATTATTCCGGTGATAAAAAATTATTAAAGTTGGTCTCACTGGTAGAAGATACAGAAAATCAGAGATGAAAGTGAGGAAAAACAATGGCATTTGAAGGATTGACTGAAAGATTACAAAATGCGATCGGTAAATTACGCCGTAAGGGTAAACTCAGTGAGTCAGATGTGAAAGAAGTAATGCGTGAAATACGCTTGGCTTTATTAGAAGCCGACGTTAATTTTGGGGTGGTCAAAGACTTTATTAAAACTGTACGTGGCCGTGCAGTCGGAGCTGAAGTCCTTGAAAGTTTGACTCCTGCCCAACAGATAGTAAAAATCGTCAATGAAGAGCTTGTCAAGGTTATGGGTGAAAAAGCAGTACCTTTAAATAAGTCCCCTAAGATCCCAACTGTTATTATGATGGTCGGGTTGCAAGGTGCAGGTAAAACCACAACAGCAAGTAAACTTGCCTTGAAGTTAAAAAATGAACAGCATGCACGACCGTTGATGATCGCAGCCGATGTTTATCGTCCAGCTGCCATCGACCAGTTGAAAACTTTGGGGGCGGAAAATGATCTGCCGGTTTTTGATATGGGTACAGACGTTTCACCGGTGAAGATCGTAGAAGAGGGCTTAAAAGTCGCTGAAAAAAATAAGAACGACTATGTGTTTATTGATACTGCCGGGCGCTTACAGATCGATGAAAAATTAATGCAGGAATTGGCCGATATCCAAAAACTAGCAACTCCAGATGAAGTTTTATTGACTGTTGATTCAATGACAGGTCAAAATGCAACCGAAGTAGCTGAAGGTTTCAACGAACAATTAAATATTACTGGTGTCATCTTGACCAAGCTTGATGGTGATACTAGGGGCGGTGCAGCTCTTTCGATACGTGCGGTAACTGGTAAGCCGATCAAGTTTATCGGACAAGGTGAAAAAATGGCCGACCTAGATGTTTTTTATCCGGATCGAATGGCGTCCCGGATCTTAGGCATGGGCGATATGATGACATTGATCGAGAAAGCACAAAAGGATTACGACGAGCAAAAAGCTCAAGATCTTGAGGCAAAAATGAAGGCTAATACCTTCGATTTCAACGATTTTCTTGATCAATTAGACCAGGTGCAAAATATGGGCTCCATGGACGACATTATGAAAATGATCCCTGGGATGGCAAATAATCCAGCTTTAAAAAATGCTCAGATCGCTCCAAAAGACATGGACCATACCAAGGCTATCGTTTATTCAATGACACAACAGGAACGTGAAGATCCAGATATTCTAAAACCAAGTCGGAGGAGAAGGATCGCAGCTGGTTCAGGACGGCCGGTTCAAGAGGTCAATCGCCTGATCAAGCAGTTCAAGCAGATGCGCGATATGATGGCAAGGGTTTCGAATGGCAATCTTTCGGGGATGGAAAACTTGTTTGGCAATGGTATGCAAGGAAAGATGGCCAAGATGTCTATGAATAAGATGGCACGTAAAAATAAAAAGAAAAAAATGAAAAAGTTGAAAAAGGCGCGTAAACGCAGATAGTTTTAACTAAATGTAGATTATTTGCATGCAATGAGCAAAAAAAATCTATGTGTCAAGAAATTTCCCTTTACAGGCAGAAAAATAACTGTTATATTTATAAGCGTTGAGAAAATATGTAGGAGGTGTTAGAGCATGGCAGTTAAAATTCGTATGAAGCGGATGGGCTCCAAGAGACGTCCATTTTACCGTATCGTAGTTGCTGATTCACGTGCACCACGTGATGGCCGCCAAATCGAAACGGTCGGCACATATAATCCTTTAACTAAACCAGAAGAAGTTGTCTTGGAAGAAGACCGTATTTTGGAATGGTTAGGTAACGGGGCACAACCTTCAGATACAGTACGTAATATTCTTTCTAAGGAAGGTATCATGAAGCAGTTCCACGAAAGTAAGTTAGCCAAGAAATAAGGTAAATTAAATGAATGAAGCAGATGTGAAGCAATTAATTATTTCGATTGTTAAACCTCTTGTTGCAGATCCGGATAAAGTTTCTATAGCAACACAAAGAGATGCACACTTTTTAAATTTTAATTTATCCGTAGCACCGGCTGATGTTGGTCGTGTTATTGGTAAACATGGTCGGGTTGCGCAAGCTATTCGGACGATCGTTTATAGTGTCCACTTGAATGATTCAGCAAGAGTGCGGTTAAATATTGTGGACCAATAATAATCAAATAGTTTAAGGCCTCTTGTTCAGACAATTAGTTTTGGACAGGGGCTTTCTTTTTTAGGAGTGTGTTTATGACTTATTTTAATGTTGGAGAAATAATAAATACCCACGGAATACACGGTGAAGTCAAGGTTATGGCAACCACAGATTTTGCGGATGAACGATTTGCCCCTGGGGAAATACTATATGCGGCACGAAAAAACAGTGCTTTACAGAAATTAACGGTCAAGAAACACCGACAGCAAAAGCAGTTTGACATGTTGATGTTTGAAGAGATCGGTGATATTAATGAGGCCGAAAAATATAAGGGCGCTCAATTACAGATCACAGAAGAACAACAGGCGCCGCTTGAAGAGGGTACTTATTATTACCATGAAATAATCGGCCTGGAGGTTTATTCTTTAAAAAACGAGTTTCTGGGGACTATTACTGAGGTTATGGAAACTGGTGCCAATGACGTTTGGGTAGTTAAAAGACCAAATGGCAAAGAGATATTATTGCCAGTGATCAAAGATGTTATTCAAAAAGTGGAACTTGAACAACAACGTGTAATAGTCGACTGGCTTGAAGGATTGGATGAACAATGAAAATAGATATTTTAAGTTTGTTTCCCGAAATGTTTACAGGAACACTTTCTTCTTCCATTATAGGTAAAGCGATCGAGAAAAATATCTTAGATATTACGTTGACTAATTTTCGTGACTTTACTACAGATCGACAAAATCATGTGGATGATTATCCTTATGGTGGTGGTGCAGGAATGCTGTTACAACCTCAACCCATTTATGATGCTCTCGCTCATGTTAGCAAAGTGCGTGAGGGATTGGGTCGAGTGATATTATTGGATCCAGCAGGACGTAAATTTGATCAAAAGACGGCAGAACAACTTGCTAGTGAACCACAGTTGACTTTTATTTGTGGCCATTATGAAGGCTATGATGAAAGGATCAAAGAGCTTGTGACTGATGAATTTTCTATCGGGGATTTTGTTTTGACAGGCGGAGAGTTAGGTGCGATGGTCATGATCGATGCGACCGTTAGGCTTTTACCGGAAGTATTGGGTAACAGTGCCTCTGCTCCTGGAGATTCATTTTCCTCTGGTTTGCTGGAATATCCGCAATATACAAGGCCAGCTGACTTTCGCGGCATGCAAGTTCCATCTGTATTACTTTCTGGCAATCACCAAAAGATTGCTGAATGGCGACAAAAAGAAGCATTTCGCAAAACATATCTGCGACGCCCCGATATGCTGGAAGGGCGTCAGTTGTCGCAGCAAGAAAAAGATTGGTTACGTTTGCTAAAGCAGAAGAATAACTAATAGCGAAAAATTTATTTACACAAGCAACTTGTTATGCTACACTAATATCTGGTTATTAAGCCATATTAACGGTATTCCGCTGCAACTGGACATGAATACCGGTGAAAGGAAGAAAAAGTAATGTCAGTTGATCCATTAATTGAAAAGCTCACACAGTCACAACTGCGTGATGATATTCCAGATTTTCGCCCAGGAGATACGGTTCGTGTACATGCACGGATCGTTGAAGGTAAGCGTGAGCGTATTCAGATTTTTGAAGGTGTTGTTATTAAACGCCGTGGCGAAGGTATCTCTGCCACATACACTGTTCGTAAGATCAGTAGCGGTGTTGGCGTTGAACGTACTTTCCCGCTTCACTCACCACGTGTTGATAAAATCGAAGTAGTTCGTAACGGTCGTGTTCGTCGTGCTAAGTTGTATTACTTGCGTGCATTGCAAGGTAAGGCAGCTCGTATTCCAGAACGCCGTCGTAAATAGTAATTTGGGGTCCTTGTTGATGCAAGGACTTTTTTTGTGCATAATTTAAGGTAAAAGGTAAATTTACAAAGCTTTTTTAGATAAAGAGTTTAAGAGTAAATTAGTTTTTTATTTGCATTAGTTCAATAAAATATCAAATTGTGCTAAAATATCCAATGAATGTAAATTCATAATATATGAATGGATAAAACTAGGAGGAGAAGCATGTCAGTCAAGTACAAACGGATAGTTATCAAACTTAGTGGTGAAGCATTAGCCGGAAAGGAAGGGCATGGGATCAATCCCCCAGAGATCCGCAAGGTTGCAGAAGAATTAAAAGATGTTTATGATCTAGGCGTCGAGATCGCTATCGTTGTCGGCGGTGGTAATATGTGGCGTGGTGAGGCTGGCGCACAAATGGGCATGGAGCGTGCTCAGGCAGATTATATTGGAATGTTAGGAACGATCATGAATGCTCTTGCTTTGCAAGACAATCTTGAAAATGTTGGCGTTCCTACTCGGGTCCAAACATCGATCGAAATGCGCCAGATCGCGGAACCTTATATCCGTAGAAAAGCTACACGCCATCTTGAAAAACACCGGGTCGTTATTTTTGCTGGTGGCACTGGCTCACCGTACTTCTCTACCGACACCACAGCTGCGTTACGTGCTTCTGAGATCAACGCAGATGTCATTTTAATGGCTAAAAATGGTGTTGATGGTATTTATTCTGCGGATCCTAAAGTTGACCCACAAGCATATAAGTTTGAATCATTGACTCATTTAGATATTATTAACAAGGGTTTGCATGTGATGGATACAACAGCTTCTTCTCTATCAATGGATAATAATATTCAGTTAGTTGTGTTCAACATGAATGAACATGGGAACATTAAAGGGGTTGTTCTCGGCGAAAACATTGGAACTACAGTGGAGGGAAAATAGATCATGAAAATTAGTAATCCGATCATTAAAGACGCTCAAGCTAAAATGTCGAAATCCGAAGATGCGTTGTCACGTGAATTGGGCAATATTCGCGCAGGCCGTGCTAATGCCAGTTTGCTTAACCGTATCAATGTTCAATATTATGGGGTAGATACACCGTTAAACCAAATGGCACAGATCACCGTTTCAGAGGCACGAGTTTTGTTGGTCACGCCTTACGATAAGTCTTCTTTAAAAGAAGTTGAACGAGCAATTCTTGCATCTGACCTAGGGATCTCGCCAGCTAATGATGGTACTGCGATCAGATTAGTCATTCCTCAGTTAACTGAAGAGCGGCGTAAAGAGCTTGCCAAGCAAGTCAAGGCTAAAGCTGAAGACGGCAAGGTCGCTGTTCGTAACATTCGGCGGGATATGATGGATCAGCTCAAGAAGTCTGAGAAAGATGGCGACTTGAATGAAGACGAACTTCATAGTTTAGAAGATCAAGCACAACAGGTTACTGATGAGTCGGTCAAAAATCTTGAATCATTGGCTGACGACAAGGAAAAAGAAATACTTGAAGGATAGACCTTCAGTCAAACTAACATAAAAGAGAGGCAGAAGTTTTTAGAATATTAGTTTTTCCTAATTTTCTTGAAAGTTTTGTCTCTTTTGTATTTTTTTTGATACAATGTTTGTTGATACTCAGGAGGTGTACCCTTTGTTCAGTAATAAGGAAAAAAAAGAGTCACAAGAACAGGTAATAGAACCCGCGTTAGATTTGCAAAGGATCCCAAAACATGTGGCGATCATAATGGATGGGAATGGACGCTGGGCTCGTAAGAGATATTTGCCGCGCGTTGCCGGGCATAAACAGGGCATGGAAGTTGTTGAAACGATCACCAAGGCTGCCAGTAAGGTGGGGATAAAAGTCCTTACTTTATATGCTTTTTCAACGGAAAATTGGAAACGTCCTTTAGATGAGGTCAACTATCTGATGGACCTACCAGTCAAATTTTTTGATCGTTTTGTTCCCGAACTTATTAAACATAATGTTCGTGTGAACGTTATGGGCGACGAAGAGCAATTACCAGCAAAGACTCAGCAGGCCGTAAATAATGCTATAGAGCAAACTAAAAACTGTGATGGAATGACATTGAATTTTGCTTTAAATTATGGCTCTCGTACCGAGATCATTGAAGCAGTTAAAAATATTTCTTCTGATGTAAAAAGTGGTAAATTCAGCGAAGAACAGATCGATGAGAAGTTATTTGCCCAGTATTTATTGACTGATCAGCTGACGCCCTATAATGATCCGGATCTTTTGATCAGGACGAGCGGGGAAGAGAGGATCTCTAATTTCTTGTTGTGGCAAATTGCGTATAGCGAACTGTTATTTACAGATACTTATTGGCCAGATTATCAACCTGAAGATTTGTATCATGATATTGTGAAATTTCAACAACGTGACCGGCGTTTTGGCGGAATTAAAACACAAAAAAGGAGAAAGTAAGGATAAATGAAACAAAGAGTTATAACGGCCGTGATTGCCTTGGCTATTTTCATCCCCCTGATTTTTGTGGGCGGTACGGCGTTTAATATTTTAGTTATTGCTATGGGATTAGTAGGAACTTCGGAATTATTGATGATGAAGAAAAAATTATTGGTCTCTTTTGAAGCAATAATTTCATATTTACTGACTGCGGTATTTTTATTACCTAATTCCTGGCTGAGTTTTTTACCAGACAAGGTCACACAACTTGACCTAGCATATTTTTTGATTTTGTTCTTGTTACTTAATTGTGTCTTTACACGGAATAGATTCTCGTTTGATGATGCGGGGGCTTTGACGATCGGTTCGATATACATTGGTCTTGGCTTTCATTATATGATGAGTGCTAGACAAGAAAGTATCTGGCTGATCTTTTGCGCGCTTTTCATTGTATGGATCACGGACAGCGGTGCATACATGATAGGTCGCAAAATAGGCAAACATAAGTTAGCACCGAATATTAGTCCCAATAAAACCTGGGAAGGTTCTATCGGCGGCACGGTTGCAGCAGTTATTATCGTTGGTCTTTATATATTCTTTTTACAAGAACACTTTACATACAGCTTACCGCTTATGCTGTTATTGGTATTGCTTTTGTCTATTGCAGGTCAGTTTGGAGATTTGGCTGAATCTGCTTATAAACGTTATTTTGATGTAAAGGATTCGGGCAAGATCTTACCTGGACATGGTGGTATCTTAGATCGTTTTGACTCGATCTTGTTTGTTTTGCCATTAATGCATTTTTGTGGTTTACTGTAATTCATAAAATTTTCCCTGTGGGAAGGATGGTGGCCGATGTTCATTACGATCATCGCTTTTATAATTGTTTTTGGGATCATTGTGACTTCCCATGAATTTGGGCATTTTATAGTTGCAAAAAAATCAGGTATTTTAGTACGTGAATTTTCGATCGGAATGGGTCCTAAGCTATTTGCGACGCATAGAAATGGCACGACATATACGATTAGGATCTTACCTCTAGGCGGCTATGTGCGAATGGCCGGTTTAGAGGATGATGAAGAGACCTTGCAAAAAGGGATGCCTGTTAATTTGATCCTTGATCAGCAAGAAAAAGTTCAAAAGATCAATACTAGTAATAAAGTTAGTTTATTAAACGGCTTACCTATTGAGATGACTGGATGGGACTTGATCGATGAGCTTTATATCGAAGGATATGAAAATGGTGACGAAGAGAAATTACGTCGCTTTAATGTTAAGCCTGATGCCATGATCATTGAAGCTGACGGCACGGAAGTTCAAATCGCACCACGTAACGTTCAGTATCAATCAGCAAGTTTAGTCAAAAGGATCCTAACAAATATCGCAGGCCCGCTAAATAATTTTATTTTGGCAATCTTAGCATTTATTTTACTTGCTTTTATGCAAGGAGGATCCATTACGACTATCAATTCAGTTGGGGCAGTTCAAGAAAACTCTATCGCTCAAAAGGCAGGGTTGCAAAAAGGTGATAAGATCACTTCTGTTGCAGGTAAAAAGACAGATTCTTGGAACTCACTTTCTGCTGCGATCAATAAACGAGCTGGTAAAAAGACAGAACTGACGATCACCCGTGATCATAAGAAACGTAATGTGACGTTAACGCCAAAAGCGCAAGATTCTGGTGGGCAAAAAGTTGGCATGATCGGGATCCAGGCAGGTCAAAAAGTAGATCATTCTTTTGGTGGGATCATTAGTTATGGTTTTACGCAGACGTACTCTGTGATGAAGGCCGTCTGGGATGCGCTTGTTAATATGTTTCACGGGTTTAGTTTGAATGATCTGGGTGGGCCAGTGGCTATGTACTCGTTCACTCAACAAGCGGCTAAATATGGTGTCGTTAGTGTGATCAACCTATTGGCATTTTTGTCGATCAATTTGGGGATCGTAAATTTATTGCCGATACCGGCCTTAGATGGTGGTAAACTATTATTGAACATTATTGAAGCCATTCGTGGTAAGCCGCTTGATCCAAATAAAGAAACTTTGATCACATTGGTCGGCTTTGGATTTATGATGCTTTTGATGATATTAGTCACTTGGAATGATATTCAACGATATTTTTTCTAGGAATTATTTGTTTGAGAACTGAGAGGAGAAAGTTAGCACATGAAACAATCGCAATTGTTGATCCCGACTTTAAAGGAGGTACCTAGCGATGCTGAGGCTAAGAGTCACCAGTTGATGCTACGTGCTGGATATATTAAGCAGATCACCGCAGGGATGTATGCTTATTTACCATTAGCACATATAGTCCTTCAAAATATTGAAAAAATTATTCGCGAAGAAATGAAGAAGATCAACGCTGTTGAAATGTTAGTTCCAGCAGTTTTGCCAGCAGAACTTTGGAAAGAAACTGGACGTTATGAAGCATACGGTCCTGACCTTTATAGACTGCATGATCGTCATGAACGTGAGCTCATTTTAGGGCCGACTCATGAAGAAACTTTCACGTCTATAATTCGTGATACAATCAAATCATATAAAAAGTTACCGTTGTCACTATATCAAATACAAATGAAATATCGCGACGAGAGAAGACCTCGCTTTGGTTTACTGCGCGGTCGCGAATTTTTAATGAAAGATGGTTACTCTTTCCATGTTGATGATGAAAGTTTGAACCAAACTTTTCAAGATATGAACCAGGCCTATAATCGTATTTTTGAAAGAACAGGCCTTGACTTTCGTGGTATCCTAGCTGATTCAGGACAAATGGGCGGTAAGGACTCCAAGGAGTTTATGGCGATGGCTCCTATCGGTGAAGACATCGTTGTTCATTCTGATGCAAGTGATTATGCTGCTAATTTGGAAATGGCTAAGAATTTACGAGTCGCTAAAAAATCGCATGAAACACCACAAGAACTTGAAAAAGTAGCTACACCTGGTGCTAAAACGATCGACGAAGTTGCTGAATATTTACAGATCGAAGCAAGTAGTGAAGTTAAAACATTGTTGTATGTGATCGATGGGGAAGCCGTTGTCGTTTTGATGAGAGGCGACGACCAAGTTAATGAGACCAAGTTAAAGAATTATTTTGCCGGTTTGGATATTCGACCAGCTACTAGTGAAGAAGCGCAAGAATATTTTGGAGCTGGTTTTGGCTCATTAGGGCCGGTAGGGATCACCGGTTTAAAAGTAGTTGCTGACCTTGATGTGGAAGGAATGGTCAACGTTGGTATTGGTGCTAACGAAGATGGCTATCACTATTTAAATGCCAATATCGAGCGTGATTTTAAAGTCGATAAATATACTGATTTACGATTAGTTCAAGAAGGAGATATTTCTCCAGATGGTGAAGGTGTTTTGAAATTTCAGCGCGGGATCGAGATCGGTCACATCTTTAAACTTGGAGAGCGCTATTCCAAAGATATGGACGCTACCGTCTTAGATGAGAATGGACGTCAAGTGCCTGTTAAGATGGGCTGTTATGGTATTGGTGTTTCTCGGCTTTTGTCAGCTATCGTTGAACAACATAGTGATGATAATGGTATTATCTGGCCACGCTCCCTGGCTCCATTTGACGTGCATGTGGTCCCAGTCAACAGTAAGAAAGCTGAACAAGCTGATTTAGCGGATAATGTCACTGAGATGCTTGAACAGGCCGGTTATGAAGTTTTGTTAGATGACCGTAAAGAGCGGGCCGGTGTCAAATTCGCAGATGCAGATCTGATCGGTTTGCCTGTTCGGATAACCGTTGGTAAAAAAGCTGCTGATGGGATCGTCGAGATCAAATTGCGTAAAACAGGTGAAACACTAGAAGTTCAAACCGGAGAACTTTTGAGTTCACTTAGTATTTTGCTTAATGAAGACTAAGAATATTAGGAATTAAATTGACAGCTCGAAACGCATTTGATGTTTCGGCTGTCTTTATCTATAAGTGAATAAAATATAGAGATTAGAAGAGAGAAAATATAGAGGAGAGGAGAACAAACTTGGCATTAAGTAAAAAAGAAATGCTGACGAAGTTATTGGAACAGATCGACCTCCAATTGCAAGCCGAAGATGAGCAATATTTTGAAAATGGTAGTATCTCTCGAGTCGAGGTCCACCAGGTTTCTAAGCGGTGGGATTTTACTATTAATTTAGCCGATATTTTGCCATTCCATTTGTTCGTTCAGTTACAGCAACATTTAAGTTCTGCTTTTCAAGGAATAGCACAAACAACAGTGACGGTCAATGCAACGGCCCCTGAAGTAACTGACCGCAAGTTGGGTGATTACTGGCAGTGGGTCATAGCCAATAGTGGTTTACATTCTAATTTGACACAAAGCTTGTGTGAGGGAAAAGTACCTTACTTGCAAGATGGCCGAGTAATGCTGCTCGCGGATAATGAGATAATCAAGGATTTTCTAGTTAGTCAGGCTTTAGGACCGATCGAAGATACCTATCGTCAAGTTGGTTTTCCTGCACAAAACATTACTACTCTGGTGGATGCATCGGCTTCACAAGATAAAATAGCCGAGTATAAAGATAAAAAAGCCAAGAGTGATGCAGAGTTGGCACAAAAAGCAATTCAGGCTATCCAAAAACAAAATCAACAAAAAGAGGCGCGTAAGAGTAAAAAAGAGCTTCCTCAAATTGATGGTCCCGTTCAGCTGGGCAAAAAGATCTCAGGTGACATTGAGCCACGCCAAATGGCTGGTATTACGGAAGAAGAACGTTCAGTAGTCATTCAGGGTTATATCTTTGATAAAGAAGTCCGTGTTTTACGTTCCGAAAGACAATTATTGATCTTAAAGGTCACAGATTACAGTTCGTCATTTGTTGTAAAAAAATTCTCTCGCGACGAAAATGATGAGGCTATGTTTGCTGCAATAGAGGAAGGTCGTTGGATCAAGGTTCGAGGCAGTGTGCAAGAGGATACTTATATGCATGATTTGGTCGTGAATGCTTATGACCTGAATTCAGTTTCTCATCCTAGTCGTAAGGACCAAGCACCTGCTGACAAAAAAAGAGTTGAATTACACCTGCACACGAATATGAGTGCAATGGATGCGACCAACTCCATTTCAGCTTATGTCAAACAGGCTGCGAATTGGGGGCAAAAGGCAATAGCTGTGACCGATCATGGAACATTGCAAGCTTTCCCCGAAGCACATAGTGCTGGCGAACAAAACGGGGTCAAGATCTTATATGGCGTTGAAGCTAATATAGTTGATGATGGGTCTCCGATCGCTTACAATTTGCAGCATATTTTACTCAAAGACGCCACATACGTTGTTTTTGATACTGAAACAACAGGTTTGTCTGCCCGGTACGATAAAGTTATTGAGTTAGCGGCCGTCAAGATGAAAGATGGTAATGTGATCGATACATTTGAGCAATTTATTGATCCCGGACATCCGTTGTCCCAAACTACGATCAATTTGACTAGCATTACAGATGACATGGTCAAAGGGTCAAAGAGTGAAGAAGAAGTCTTTAAGATGTTTCAAGATTTCTGTAAAGACACCATTATAGTCGGACATAATGCTACCTTTGATGTTGATTTTATGAATACCGGTTATGTCCGTCATGGTTTGCCAGAGATCGCTGAACCTTGGGTCGATACTTTGCCATTTGCGAGGGTATTGTATCCCGAAATGAAAAGATTTCAGTTAAACAACTTGGCAAAAAAGCTTAATGTCAGCCTTGAACATCATCATCGTGCTATTTATGATGCACAAGCTACAGGCTTTATATATTTTGCGATGCTTAAAGATGCTGGCGAAAAGTTTGGAGTCGAATACCATGATCAATTGAATGACCATGTCGGTGAAAGTGAGTCCTATAAACATGAGCATCCTTTTCATGCTACAATACTCGCACAAACTCAAGAAGGTTTAAAGAATTTATTTAAAGCCGTGTCTGCAGGAATGACGGATTACTTTTACCGCGTCCCTCGGATACCTCGTTCAGTTTTAAATAAATACCGGGAAGGTTTATTGGTGGGCTCGGCTTGCTCGGATGGCGAGGTTTTTACCGCTATGATGCAAAAAGGCTACGAAAATGCTAAAGAAAAAGCCCGTTATTATGATTATCTTGAGATCCAACCAAAACCGTTATATGCACCATTACTTGAACAGGAATTAGTCAAGGATGTCGCACATTTGGAAGAGATCATTAAAAACATGGTCCAATTAGCTCATGAGTTAAACCTTCCTGTTGCTGCTACTGGTGATGTTCACTACATGAACAAAGAAGATGCGATCTATCGCAAGATCTTGATTCATTCACAAAGTGGTGCTAATCCTTTAAACAGATTACGTCAGTTGCCGGATGCACATTTTAGAACTACTGACGAAATGTTGGCGGAATTTTCATTTTTAGGTGAAGAATCCGCTGAAGAAGTAGTGGTGGATGCTCCAGCGCAAATCGCAGATATGTGTGATGAGATCTCGCCTGTTAAAGACAAGTTATATACACCAAAAATGCCGGGTGCTGAAGATGATATTAAAAACTTGACTATGAATAAGGCTCATGAATTATACGGTAAAAACTTGCCAGATGTTGTTGAAGATCGTTTAGCTAAGGAATTAAAATCTATCATCGGCAACGGTTTTTCAGTTATATACTTGATCTCACAAAAATTAGTGTATAAATCCAACAAAGATGGATATCTGGTTGGGTCTCGGGGGTCTGTCGGCTCTAGCTTGGTCGCCACGATGTCGGGGATCACTGAGGTAAATCCTTTACCACCACACTATCGTTGTCCTAAATGCCAGTGGAACCAGTTCTTTACGAACGGTGAGTATGGTTCGGGTTTTGATCTACCAGATAAGGATTGTCCTGAATGTGGAACTCACTTAGTAAAAGATGGACAAGACATTCCTTTTGAAACTTTCCTAGGTTTCAAGGGGAATAAGGTCCCTGATATAGATTTAAATTTTTCTGGTGATTATCAACCGATCGCCCATAACTATACTAAAGTTTTGTTTGGTGAAAATAATGTTTATCGCGCCGGAACGATCGGGACGGTTGCTGACAAAACTGCTTATGGTTATGTTAAGGCATATGAACGAGATACTGAACAAAATATTCGTGGAGCTGAGATCGATCGTTTAGCCAAGGGGGCTACTGGTGTCAAACGTACCACTGGCCAACATCCTGCCGGTATCCTGGTTGTTCCTGACTATATGGATATTTATGATTTTACCCCCATCCAGTATCCTGCGGATGATACGAGTGCGACTTGGAAGACTACACATTTTGATTTCCATTCGATCCACGATAATATTTTGAAGCTAGATATTTTAGGACATGATGATCCTACAATGATCCGGATGTTACAAGATCTTTCTGGAATTGAACCGAAGTCTATACCGACCGATGATCCAGGAGTAATGGACTTATTTTCAGGAACAGATATTCTTGGGGTAACTGAAGAGCAGATCCAGTCTAAAACGGGAACTTTAGGGATCCCTGAATTTGGGACACGTTTTGTACGGGGGATGTTAGACCAGACTCATCCAAAAACATTTGCTGAATTATTAAAGATCTCAGGACTTTCACATGGAACCGATGTTTGGTTAGGTAATGCCGATGAATTGATCAAAAACGGGACGGTGACGATGCCGGAAGTTATCGGTTGTCGTGATGATATCATGATGGACTTGATCCATATGGGTGTTGAATCTGACTTAGCATTCAAAATTATGGAGCATGTTAGAAAAGGCCGTGGGATCCCTGATGAATGGCAGGCCAAGATGCGTGAATCTAATGTTCCTGAATGGTATATCGGGGCATGCTTAAAGATCAAGTACATGTTTCCTAAGGCTCATGCTGCTGCATACGTTTTGATGGCTTTACGCATCGCATATTTTAAAGTCTATTTTCCGCTGGTTTATTATGCAGCATATTTTTCCGTCCGCGCTGATGATTTTGACTTAGTTTCTATGGTTCATGGTAAAGAATCAGTCAAATCAGCAATGGCAGAGATCACGTCTAAAGGAAATGATGCTTCGACTAAGGAAAAGAATTTGTTGACGGTCTTGGAGTTGGCAAATGAGATGATCGAGCGTGGCTTTAAGTTCAAAATGGTGGATCTCAACCATTCTGATGCACAAGATTGGTTAATTGTCGATGGGGATACCTTATTAGCACCATTTTCAGCCATTCCAGGTTTGGGCTTGAATGCTGCTAAACAAATCGTTGCCGCTCGTGAGGAACGGGAGTTTTTATCCAAAGAAGACCTGTCTAAGCGCGGCAAGGTTTCCAATACTTTGATCGAGTATATGACAGAGAATCACGTTTTAGACGATCTGCCGGATGAAAATCAACTTAGTTTGTTTGACAATCTTTTTTAAATTTTTCATGGAGAAGCGATCGTAAATCGTGCTGTAAAGGTGCTTATTTGCTTTTTTGAAAGAATCGTGCTAATATTTAAAGAGTAACTTGATAACTCGTAATGAGTGGGCAGAAATGCTCACTCTTTTTATTGGAAATGATCAGAGAAAAATTATATTAGTGTAAATTTTTAATGACAAGGAGGACAAGGCGTGAGCAGTGTCGTTGAAACGGTATCAGATCTAGTAACACCTATCTTGGAAAAACATCGCTTTGAATTAGTTGATGTTGAGTTTGTTAAGGAAGGTCAAAGTTGGTATTTACGTGTCTTTATCGATAAAGACGGCGGTATTACGATCGATGAATGCGCATTGGTCAGTGATGAACTTAGTGAAAAATTAGATGCCTGTGATCCAGACCCAATTCAACAAGCTTACTACTTAGAAGTTTCTTCTCCAGGGGCAGAGCGTCCTTTAAAAAAAGACAAAGATTTTGAGAAGGCGGCTGCGGAACAAGCAAATATTTTTGTGACCTTGTATGAAAAAATTGATGGCAATAAGCAATACGAGGGGCATCTGGTCAATTTAACATCCGAGGAACTAACAATAGAATATCGTGATAAAACTCGAAAAAAAGAAGTTGTGATCCCTCGAAAAAAAATTGCTAAAGCGCGCTTAGCGATCGAATTTTAATAAAGTTTAAAGCAAGGAGTAAAATAAAATGAGCAAGGAATTACTTGAAGCCTTAGATTCTCTGGAAACAGAAAAGGGTGTCAAAAAAGAAATTGTGATCGAGGCATTGGAAAATGCACTGGTTTCTGCCTATAAGAGAAATTACGGACAGGCCCAAAACGTTGAAGTTGAATTTGATAAGACTAAGGGCAATATTCATGTCTATGCAGTTAAGGAAGTAGTCAACGAAGTCTTTGACTCTCGTTTAGAAGTGAGCTTAAAAGATGCGCTTGATTTAAATAAAGCTTATGAAGTTGGCGATACGATCAGATTTGAAGTCACTCCTAAAGATTTTGGACGGATCGCAGCCCAGACTGCTAAGCAAGTGATCATGCAAAGAGTCCGTGAAGAAGAACATAATATCATTTACGACCAGTACATTCAGTATGAAAATGAAATCGTGACTGGTGAGGTCGAACGTCGTGATAACCGTTATATATACGTTAACTTGGGTAAAGTTGAGGCTTTGTTGTCTCGTCAAGATCAAATAGACGGCGAAGAGTACAATTCACATGATCGAATCAAAGTTTATATCTATAAAGTAGAAAACTCTTCGAAAGGGCCGCAAGTATTTGTTAGTCGTTCACACCCAGACCTTTTGAAACGGTTATTCGAACAGGAGATCCCTGAGATCTATGATGGAACAGTTGAAATTGTTTCGATCGCCCGGGAAGCTGGAGATCGTGCTAAGGTGGCTGTGCGTTCAAATAACGAAAATGTTGATCCTGTCGGAACTTGTGTTGGACCACGTGGTGAAAGGATCCAAACGATCGTTAATGAACTTAAAGGCGAAAATATGGATATTGTCCAGTGGGAAGAAGATCCGGCTGATTTTATTTCTAATGCTTTAAATCCAGCTGATGTACTTGAAGTTCGCTTTGATCCAGAAAACGAACGTGCATGTACTGTTGTTGTGCCAGATGATCAGCTTTCTTTAGCAATTGGTAAGCGTGGTCAAAATGTTCGTTTAGCTGCAAGACTTACTAGTTATAAAATTGATATCAAGTCTGAATCCGATATGCAAGAGCTTGATGAGCAACAGGAAGTAACTGGATCTGATGCAAAAATTGAATCAAAAAATGATGGTAATGATGGTGTGGAAGAATTTGGAGAAGATAATGAAAGCTCACTAGATGATACCGTTGATTCAAATGATGCTTCTTCAGATCTTGATAATTAATTTAGGAGGTGGTCGACAATGGCAAGAAAGATCCCGATGCGTAAAGATATTGTGTCCGGTGAAATGTTTCCCAAAAAAGAATTAGTCAGAGTTGTTAAGAATAAAGAGGGGCAAGTCAGTATTGATCCCACTGGTAAAAAACAGGGACGCGGTGCATATATACGTTTAGATGTTCCAATTGCAAAAAAAGCAAAAGAGAACAAAACATTTGATCAGACTTTTGGTATTAAAATCGAATCTTCGTTTTACGAAGAATTGATTGCTTATGTTGATCATCAAGTTGCACGGATGGAATTATTTGGCAATGGAAAATAAACAAAAAGTTTTAAACCTATTGGGCCTCGCACGTCGTGCTAGAAAGGTCACTACCGGGACAGATATGGTTTTAAAACAAGTAAGAGCACAGCAAGTAGTCTTAGTTTTTGTTGCAAGTGATTGTGCTGAAAATACGCGTAAAAGATTTAATGATAAGTGCCGAAGTTATAATGTTGACTTATCACAAGCTTTTAGTGAGCTTGAGTTGAGTAGCGCGATCGGGCAAAAAAGAAGCGTGATCGCCGTAACTGATAAAGGTTTCGGTCGTAAAATGCTTGAGTTACTGTCGACTTAGGCGGATCAAACGGAGTATCGTTTGGTTCGTTGTGGTCGGACAGATGCTCCGCAGAATCTAATCGGAGGTTGATGGTATGAGCAAGAAACGAATTTATGAGTTAGCAAAAGAATTAAATGTAAATAGCAAGGATATTATTAAAGTTGCTGAAGATAAGGGCTTTAGTGTGGGTAATCACATGTCAGTTCTTGGTGAAAATGAAGAACGGCAGATCCGTGAATTTTATCAACCTAAGAAAAAGTCTCCGGCTCAGAAAACAACTAATAAGAAAAATGACCATTCCAGAAAAAACGGAGCTGTCAATAACCAGCGCCCAGGTCATAAAAATACCAGAAATAGCGGTCAAAAGCAGAATAGTCAAAATCGTAATGCGAATAAGACTGTTCGTAATAGTTCAAATAAACGTCCGGTAAACCAGCAAAGTGCTCATTCAAAGAATGAAAATAATCAGAAAAATAATGATACACGCACTGCTCGTTCCGGTAATCCACGTTCAAATAACCGTTTTAACAATTCAACTAACAATAGTAATAATCGCAATAAGAATTTTAAAAAGAAGAACAGACGGAATAATAACCGTAAGAACAATCGTAATGTGAAGATCAAGCACAATCCTGTCTCACAACGTAAAAATAAGCCGTTACCAGAGAAGTTGGTCTATACGGTCGGCATGAACGTTGCTGATATTGCTAAAAAGATTCACCGTGAGCCGGCAGAAATCATAAAGAAACTCTTTATGATGGGAGTAGTAGTTAATCAAAACCAGTCTCTCGATAAGGATACGATCGAGATCTTGGCGGCAGATTACGGGATCGAAGCAGAAGAAAAAGTTCAAGTTGATGTTTCTGATATTGATAAGTTCTTTGACGATGAGCAGAAAAACCAAGAACATCTGGTACCAAGACCACCAGTTGTTACGATCATGGGTCACGTTGATCATGGTAAGACGACCTTGCTTGATAGATTGCGTAACTCGCATATTACCGAAGGCGAAGCTGGAGGGATCACACAGCATATTGGTGCTTATCAATTGCACCATGACGATAAGACGATCACATTCTTGGATACTCCAGGGCACGCAGCCTTTACAAATATGCGTGCACGTGGCGCAGACATTACTGATATTACCATTTTGGTGGTTGCTGCTGATGATGGAGTAATGCCACAGACGATTGAGGCTATCAACCATGCCAAAGCCGCGGATGTTCCGATTATTGTCGCTGTGAATAAGATCGACAAACCAGGTGCCAACCCGAACCATGGTATGGAACAATTGGCTGAATATGAGCTGATCCCTGAAAGTTGGGGTGGCGACACGATCTTTGTTGAAATTTCAGCCAAGTTTGGTAAGAATATTGATGAATTATTGGATATGATCTTGCTGGAATCAGAAATGCTTGAATTAAAAGCTAACCCAGAACAACATGGAGCCGGCTCTGTAATTGAAGCTCGTTTAGATAAAGGAAAAGGGCCAGTAGCATCTTTGCTCGTGCAGCAAGGAACGCTGCATGCTGGTGATCCGATCGTTGTTGGGGATACCTTTGGTCGTGTCCGTACCATGACCAACGCTCGTGGCAAACGTATCAAAGAGGCAACGCCAGCAACGCCAGTTGAAATTACCGGTCTAAGCGATGTTCCTGATTCAGGGGATAGATTTGTGGCCTTTGATGATGAAAAAGCAGCTCGGGCAGCTGGCGAGAAACGTGCTGAACAAGCTGTTTTACGCGAACGGCATAAGACTAATCATGTTACTTTGGACAATTTGTTCGATACCTTAAAGGAAGGCGAGTTGAAAGAAGTTAGCGTGATCATTAAGGCTGATGTTCAAGGCTCGGTCGAAGCTTTGGCACAAAGTTTCAGAAAAATCGATGTCGAAGGTGTGCGTGTCAACATTATTCATGAGGCAGTTGGTGCCATCAACGAAAGTGATGTTACCTTGGCAGAGGCTTCTAACGCCATTATTGTTGGTTTTAACGTTCGCCCGACACCTAGAGCTCGTGCACAGGCTGAAACTGATAAGGTCGACATTCGGTTGCATAATGTTATTTACAAGGCGATCGATGAGATAGAAACAGCTATGAAGGGTATGCTTGAACCTGAATATGAAGAAAAAATCACTGGTCAAGTCGAGATCCGTGAGACTTATAAAGTTTCTAAGCTTGGAACGATCGGTGGCGGTTACGTTACAAATGGTTATATCCAACGGGATAGTGGTGTTCGTGTGATCCGTAACGGTATCGTGATCTATGAAGGTAAATTAGCTAGTTTGAAACGCTTTAAAGATGATGTCAAGCAAGTTAAACATGGTTATGAATGTGGCTTGATGATCGAAAAGTATAATGATCTCAAGGTTGGAGATCAGGTCGAAGCATATGTTATGGAAGAAGTGCCAGTCCAATAATGGCTAACTGGCAGTTTATTACTAGCCTTAGAAAAGTAGTTAAAGGAGGATAATGATGGCACAACAGATACGTGTTGGCAGATTAGCGCAGGAGATCCAACGTGAAGTCAATGATATATTGCAAAAACGAGTTCGTGATCCACGTGTTCAGGGCATAACGATCACAGGCGTTGATGTTACTGGTGATCTGCAGCAGGCAACAATATATTACAGCATTTTATCTGATTTAGCTTCTGATCAGGAAAAAACTGCTAAGGGCCTTAAAAAAGCTACAGGTTTGATCAGAGGAGAACTTGGACATAGACTGAGCATTTATGTCACTCCAGAAATTGAGTTCAAACAGGATAGATCAGAACAATATGGTGAACATATTGATGAATTGTTGCGTAAGCTGCACCAAGAAGAACAATAGATATTACTGGAGTTTCTTGGGTAAAGTAACCGGGCAGTTAGCTACTTTATTTGAAAAATAGCTTCGGTGATAGGCCGCTACAAAACATTGTTTTGTAGCGGTTTTTTGTAAGAATAACGGTAATCGTTTTAAAGCGAAACTATTAGTTTTATTTTGTATGAGCGCTAAAAATTTGTAGCCAAAAATGAGGGGATCTTGATGGAAGGTATTTTACCTTTGTATAAAAAAAGAGGAATGACAAGTAACGATGCGGTTTTCAAGTGTAGAAAAATCTTTAAAACTGGTAAGGTCGGTCACTCAGGTACACTTGACCCAAATGTAGATGGTGTCTTACCGATCTGTATTGGTAAGGCAACTAAAGTGGTTAATTATTTGATGGATTCTGGCAAAGTATATCAAGGAGAGATCACACTTGGCTTTGCAACCGAAACTGAAGATCTTGAAGGCAAAACCGTCGCTAGAGACAAAATTGAAAAAAAGATATCTTCGTTCCAAATCGATGAGAAAATGGCTGAGTTAACGGGCACGATGATTCAGATCCCACCAATGTACTCAGCTATTAAGGTAAATGGTCGTCGTTTGTATGACTACGCTCGTCATAATGATCCTGTCGTGCGTCCAGAGCGCAAGGTGACTATCGATTACTTCAAACAAACGCGCCCAACCATTTATGAGCCAGAAAAAAAGCAGCAAAAAATATTCTTTGAAGTAGGTTGTCAAAAAGGGACATATGTCAGGACACTTGCTGTTGACTTAGGAAAGAAGCTAGATGTACCTGCAGTAATGTCTGATCTGACCAGACTAGAAAGCGGCGGTTTTTCGCTCGAGCAGTCGATAAGTCTAAAAAAACTGGCGGAAATGGATGACCAGCAGCTTGCTGCTACTTTAAAACCAGTCAGTTATGCTTTAAGAAAGTATGCTGAGTATGAACTGTCTGTGGATGAATGGAAGGTCATTAAAAATGGTGGTTTTTTAAAACCCGAGAGTGTACAAAACAAAATAAGTGGCAGTTTGCAGGAAAAAATTGTTTTATTTTATGAAGGGCGAGCACGCTGCATTTACTTTTATAATGCTCCTAAGAAAAGATATCAACCTGAACAAATGATCGATTTAGTCTGAGAGGAATGAAAATGCAAGTTATTAATTTAAAAGAGCCGTATGATAAAAATCTGTTGCCTGACAAACCAATTGTTTTGGCTTTAGGTTTTTTCGACGGAGTACATCGTGGCCATCAAAGAGTTATTAAAACTGCTAAAAAAATAGCTCAGAAAAAAAATATTGAATTGGCAGTCATGACTTTTGACCGGTATCCTAAAATTGCATATCAAAAACTTGATCCGTCCGAGGTACGTTACCTGACACTTTTGGACCGTAAATTAGAATTATTTTCAGAGATAGGTGTTGATTTGACTTATGTTGTTGAATTCAATCAAAATTTAGTACCAATGAGTCCCGAAGATTTTGTTGATAAATATATTGCAGGATTAAATACGATCGAAGCTGTTGCCGGCTTTGATTTTACTTATGGTAAACCTAGGGTCGCAAATATGAAAACTTTAGTAAGTTATGCCGCCGGAAGATTTGAAGTTTGTGAGGTACCTGAGCTTCAAGAACAGGCAGAAAAAGTCGGGTCAACACAGATCAAGAATGCTTTGGATCAGGGGAAGATGATGAAAGTCAATGAATTATTAGGTTATCCATTTGAGATTTCTGGCTATGTTGTTCACGGAAAGGCACGTGGCAGGAAGTTAGGTTTTCCTACTATCAATGTTGCGAGTGATGAGCAGCAAAAACTCCCTACTATTGGTGTATATGCGGTCAAAGTCAAAATAGATAATGAATGGTTCGATGGTATGGCTTCTGTTAGTCACAATGAGACTTTTGGTTCAAGCAACGAGTTGACCGTCGAGATCAACTTGTTTGATGTGAAACGTGATTTTTATGATAAAAAAGTAAGGGTCCAATGGTATAAGTATTTGCGGCCTTCAGTCAAATTTGCAGGAGTTGATCAATTAATTGATCAAATGGAAAAAGATGAAAAAGATTCACGTATTTATTTGCAGGATAAACAACCAGTAGAGGCGTTAACGTCGGCTTTTGAGGCAAAATGAAAAATTTACAAAAAACATTGACTTTCCTTGACGTTTAAGCCGATGTCGTGTATATTAATAATTGACTTAGCACTCAGGAGTGTTAAGTGCTAAAAAGAGGTGATTGTAATGTTAACAGAAAGACAATTACTGATTTTGGAGACAATTATTCAAGACTATGCTAATATCGGTCAGCCGATCGGCTCAAAAAAATTGCAAGAGCAATTGCCTGTACATGTCAGTTCAGCGACTATTCGCAATGAGATGGCAGTTTTAGAACGGGCAGGTTATATTATGAAGGAACATTCAAGTTCTGGACGGGCTCCATCGTTCAGCGGCTATCGTTATTATATCGACAACATGGTCAAGCCGACAAAGATCGATCAAGGAGTATTAGACGTGATCCATGGTGCTTTGGCTAGTAACTTTTCAAAAGTTGATGAGATCATCGCTATGTCCGCTAGGCTGTTATCTGAAATGACTGATTATACTGCGATATCTTTAAAGCCTGGCTCAAAAGACGTCGAGCTTGAAGGTTTTCGTTTGGTACCATTAGGCAGTTCGCAGGTCATGCTGATCATGGTGATCAGCGATGGAACTGTAGACAGTCAGATTTATAATGTTCCTGCTGGCATTCATAGTGATCAATTAGAAGCGGTCGTTCGTTTGATCAACGAAGAAGTAGTCGGATTGCCGCTTGACCAAGTAAGCATTAAGTTGCAGTCGAATGCGCCTAAGTTGCGTAATTACTTGCGTGGGTCGATCAGTTTACTCGATGTTTTTGATAATGTCTTGGGTAGAGCTGTCCACTCGCAGGTATTTGTCGACGGTAAGAAAAACCTGTTAAACTATTTGACTAGCGATAACATTGAGCAGGTCAAGTCAATTTATAGTTTTGTCGATCATGCTTCCGATTTAGGAGAACTCTTGAATACTAAGCGTGATTTTGCCGTGATGATCGGTGATGAATTAGCAGATAATTTATTGACTGATTATAGTTTGATTTCTGCTAAATATCATGATGGTAATAATGGTGAAGGGTTAATTGCTATTTTAGGACCAACCAACATGCAGTATTCTAAGATCTTTGGTTTGGTTGATGCACTGCGGTCTGAGTTATCGCAGCGTCTCAGCAATTACTATCGTGACTTTAATGATTAAAGAAAAGGGGTGTTGATTTGGCCGATGAACAAGATTTGAGCAAAAAGGCAGAAGAAACAGAAGATAATGCTGCTTCTGCCAATGGATCTGAACAACAAGAGGATGTCAAAAACTCATCTGCTGATGCTCAAATAGAAAAGAAAGATCCAAAACAAGATAAAATAGATGAATTAACAAAAAAGCTGAATGATACGCAAGACAAGTACTTGCGTGTTCAAGCCGAAACTGTTAATATGCAAAACCGCTACAAAAAAGAGCAGGAACGTTTGTTAAAATATCAAGGTCAAGATATTGCCAAGGGGATCTTACCTGCCGTTGATAACCTGCAACGTGCTTTACAAATCGAAGTTAATGATGAGAATGCTAAGCAGTTGAAAAAAGGCGTTGAGATGGTTGCTAACGACATTCAAAGTGCACTTTCAAATAACGATGTTGTTAAAATGAATGCGTTGAATGAAAAGTTTGATCCGAACTTTCATCAGGCTGTTAAAACAGTTCCAGTGGAGAAAGGACAAAAAGCAGATACTATCGTTGAAGTATACCAAGAAGGCTACATGCTTAAAGACCGTGTCTTGCGCCCTGCCATGGTAGTTGTTGCTCAATAATGTTGTTAAGGAATATTGAAAAAAATAATTTTTAAGAGAGGTAGAATTGTATGTCAAAAGTTATTGGTATTGATTTAGGGACCACAAACTCTGCAGTTGCTGTTCTAGAAGGTAAGGATGCAAAAATCATCACTAACCCCGAAGGAAATCGGACAACACCTTCTGTAGTGTCCTTTAAAGATGGTGAAACTCAAGTAGGTGAAGTTGCTAAACGTCAGGCAATCACTAATCCTGATACAGTTTCTTCGATCAAGAGCCACATGGGAGAAGCAAATTATAAGGTTTCAATTAATGGCAAGGACTACACACCACAAGAGATCTCTGCAATGATCTTGCAACACATTAAAGAATATGTAGAATCATACTTGGGTGAATCAGTTTCTCAGGCTGTTATCACTGTTCCCGCATATTTTAATGACTCACAACGTCAGGCAACCAAAGATGCTGGTAAGATCGCTGGCTTGAAAGTTGAAAGGATCGTTAACGAACCAACTGCTGCTGCTCTGGCTTATGGTTTAGATAAAACTGATAAAGACGAAAAGATCATGGTTTATGACCTTGGCGGTGGTACATTTGATGTTTCCATCCTTGAGTTAGGCGATGGTGTTTTCCAAGTTCTTTCTACAAATGGTGATACTCACCTTGGTGGGGACGACTTTGATAATAAGATCATTGACTGGTTAGTCAGTGAATTTAAACAAGAAAATGGTATCGATCTTTCTAAAGATAAAATGGCTTTGCAACGTCTAAAAGACGCTGCTGAAAAGGCTAAGAAGGATCTTTCTGGTATTTCTTCAGCACAGATCTCATTGCCATTTATTACTGCTGGCGATGCAGGTCCTTTGCATTTGGAAACAACACTAACACGTGCTAAGTTCAATGAATTGACATCTGACTTAGTTGAAAAGACTCGTGAACCTGTTAAGAATGCCTTGCATGATGCCGAGCTGTCAACAGGTGACATTGATGAAGTTATTTTAGTTGGTGGTTCAACTCGTATCCCAGCTGTTAAAGAATTAGTAGAAAAAGAAACAGGCCACAAACCTAACGAATCAGTTAACCCTGACGAAGCTGTTGCGTTGGGTGCTGCTATTCAGGCCGGTGTTATCACTGGTGATGTTAAGGACGTTGTTTTACTTGATGTTACTCCGCTTTCATTAGGTATTGAAACAATGGGTGGTGTCTTTACTAAGTTGATCGATCGCAATACTACGATCCCAACTTCAAAATCACAAACATTCTCGACTGCTGCGGATAACCAACCAGCTGTAGATATCCATGTTTTGCAAGGTGAACGTCCAATGGCTGCTGATAATAAGACATTAGGTCGTTTCCAATTAACAGATATCCCTGCTGCTCCTCGTGGTGTACCACAGATCCAAGTTTCATTTGATATCGATAAGAACGGTATCGTTAATGTTTCTGCTAAGGATCTTGGTACAAATAAGGAACAAAAGATCACTATCAAGAGTTCTTCCGGTCTTTCTGATGATGAAATTGATCGTATGGTCAATGAAGCTAAGGAAAACGAAGAAAATGATAAGAAGCGTAAAGAAGAGGTCGATTTGAAGAATGAAGTCGATCAGTTGATCTTCCAGACGGATAAGACCTTGGATGAAGTTAAAGACAATAGTACTGTCGGCGAAGATGAAGTTCAAAAAATCAAAGATGCTCGTGATGATCTGAAGAAGGCACAGGAAGCCGATAATGTTGATGACATGAAGGCTAAGAAAGATGAGCTTACAAAATTAGTTCAGGATATGTCAGTTAAACTTTATCAACAGGCTCAAGAAGCACAGAAAGGTCAGGCCGATGCTAACGGTGATACTGACAATTCATCCTCAGATAATAATGGTTCTGGTGATGATGATACAGTAAATGGCGATTTTAAAGAAGTCGATCCGGACGATAAGAACTAATTAGCTAATTGTAATTTAAAAGGTCGAAGTCCGTTAGTGGACTTTGACTTTTTATTTAAATAGAGATGTGATAAGCTTAAGAGACGCAAGATGAATTAATTTGGAGGACGGATATGGCTGAGCAAAAAGATCCATATGAAGTTCTTGGAGTTTCCAAGGATGCTTCCGCTGATGAGATAAAGAAAGCATATCGGAAATTATCTAAGAAATATCACCCAGATCTAAATCATGAACCGGGTGCAGAAGAAAAGTTTAAAGAAGTTAATGATGCCTATGACATTTTGGGCGACGAGAACAAGAAGGCCCAATACGATCAATTTGGCGCTACTGGACAGCAAGGTGGTTTTGGTGGAGGCGACTTCGGCGGCTTTGACCAGGGCGGCTTTGGCGACTTTGGCGGTTTTGACGATATTTTTAGTTCATTCTTTGGTGGCGGGGGCCGTGGACGTAATCCGAATGGCCCTCGTCAGGGACGTGACTTACAATATGAAATGCACTTAACTTTTGAAGAAGCCATTTTTGGTAAGAAAGCTACTGTTGATTATACCCGTGAAGCACAGTGTAAGACCTGTGGCGGTAATGGGGCTAAACCAGGAACAAATCCAGAGACCTGTTCTAAATGTGGTGGTCGTGGCTTTGTTCAAGTACAACGTCAAACACCACTTGGACGTGTGATGACCCAGCAACAATGCGACAAGTGTAATGGTACTGGTAAAGAGATCAAGGAAAAGTGTGAGACGTGTCATGGTACTGGTAGAGTTCAAGAAAAGCACGCAGTCGAAGTTACTGTCCCTGCAGGTGTTGAAGATGGTAACCAGATGCGTCTACAAGGACAAGGTGAAGCTGGTCAAAATGGCGGACCTTATGGTGATTTATATGTTATCTTCACTGTGGCACCAAGTAAGATCTATAAACGTGATGGTGCTGAAGTTTATTTGGACCAGAATATATCCTTCGTACAGGCGGCACTGGGTGATGAAATTGAAGTTAAGACGGTCCATGGGAAGGTTAAATTGACTATTCCTGCTGGAACGCAAACTGATACTACTTTCCGTTTGCGCGGTAAAGGAGCACCTCGCTTACGTGGTAAGGGTAATGGTGACGAACGTGTTACTGTTAAAGTTGTTACACCACAGAAGCTTAATAAAAAACAAAAAGAAGCTTTGCAGAATTTTGCATCTGTATCAGGAGAAAAGCCTTCTGGTGATGGCTCGTTTTTCGATCGGTTCAAAAAATAAAATACTTTTGTAGGATCTCTTGTCAGAGATCCTATTTTTTTATAAAATTGGTTTGCATGAGTAGTTTATTAAAACATAATAAGGAGCAAACAAATGACGCTTTCAAAAGAAAAAAATGTCGAATTTGATCCAGAGGTTTCCCCAGTCAAGGCTTATATTGGATGTGCTTGGTTTAGTGAAGAACAAGATAAATTACGCCAGGCCGGCTTGAAAGCCATTGCTAAAAACCCCTCTGTTAGTCGAAAATTCTCGCATTATCCGTTAGATTTTCAATATAAAGATTTGAATGTCACCGACCATCCTGAACTTATGGATGACGTTGAATGGCAAGTCCAAACATTTAGAGCGGATATTGCAGGGATCCAGGGTTCTGATATTGGGATCATGCTTTTCAATCCTGGTGCTATTGATGATGGCATCGCCTATGAATGTGGTGTTTTGGCTACAATGAATAAGCCAATTGTTTTAGTGATACCTGATGATGATGATACACCGTTAAACTTAATGATGGCTCACGGTGTAACACAAATCATCAAACTTTCCGAACTAGCCGAATTTGATTTCCGCCATATTACACTAGGGACTTACGTTGGTAAAGTATTTTAAGTATATTTAAGCGGCATAATGTTTATGGCATTATGCTTTTTAATTTAAAGGAGAAAAATATTATGGATTTAAGACTCAAGTCAACTGATCCTTCCAGAAAGGATTTTGACAAAGTTTATTCTTTATATAAAGAAGCTTTTCCGGAAGAAGAATTATATCCAAAAGATTTACTTTTTGATCATTTTTCTGACTCAAGTGATGAATTTTGGAGCATATATGATGATACAAAGTGGGTCGGTCTAGTCTATTGCATGACTGAAAAAGATTTAACTTATGTTGGATTTCTGGCTATTGCACCGGAGTTTCGCGGAGCAGGGTACGGTAGTGCTGCATTGGCGTTAGTCAAAGAAAAATACTCGTCGAATCGGGTTTGTCTTTTGATCGAAGAAGTTTCACCTAAGTATGCTGATTACAATGCTCGCAAAAAAAGACTTGCATTTTATGAAGCTAATGGTTTTCAGTTAGCGGGTTTTAAGATCTCCGAGTTAGATGTCCATTATGATTTTCTAGTGGCAAGTGGCCAGTCTTTGAACAGTAACGAGTATCTTTCATTAATCAAACATTACTGTGGTGAAAAGTATTCCCAAATAATAAATCCGCATGTTGTAGGTTAATTTTCATAGTCGATAAATTTTGTAAAATTTATCGAACTCTAATTAAAAGTTAGTAAATCATTTGTTACAATAAGTATGTTTGAATAAGTAAAATTCATCTTTTAATTGGAGGTTCAATAAGAATGAAGAAGACTATTAAAGTCACTAAGCAAAGAAGCGGGTTATGGCAAGACAGCGATATAACTTATGCGCAAGTTCCTGGGTGGTTAGGTCATGCAACACGTGATCTCAAGTTAACAGTCATCAGACATTTCGAACAACAAGACAAAACAATGCCGCTGCTGGTTTGGTTTGCCGGCGGGGGTTGGATGGATGTCGATCCAGACGTCCATTTACCAAACTTGGTTGATTTTGCAAAGGCTGGTTTTGTTGTAGCAAGTGTTGAGTATCGCCATAGCAATATTGCAAATTGGCCAGCACAACTTGAAGATGCCAAAGCTGCGATCAGGTATTTGAAGGCACATGTCGCTAAGTACCAAATCAATAAAGAGCAGGTTGTCGTAATGGGAGAGTCAGCTGGTGGACATTTGGCTAGCATGACAGCATTGACTAATAACATGCCCGAATATGATAAAGGAACTTATTTGGAAGAAAGCAGCGCTGTCACAGTAGCTGTACCGTGGTATGGTGTAGTGGATCCATTATCCGCTAAGCAGAATAGTACTTCTAATGATTTTGACTTTGTGTACCGTAATTTACTGGGAGTTGAACCAGAAGATGCGCCCGCACTGGACGCTCAAGCTGATCCGCTTCAGTTCACAGAAAAAAATAAGGTCCCTTTCTTGATCTTGCATGGGACTGAAGATGAGGTAGTTCCAGTGGCTGATGCTGAAAAATTCTATGAAAGTTTAACTGAAAATGGACATATGACTGATCTGGTTGAACTAGAGGGTGCGGTTCATATGGATGAATTATACTTACAGCCTGAGGTCAGTGGGTTGATCATTGAGTTCATTCGTAACGCATTAAAATAAGAGGTTAAAACTTTGACTAAAATTATTTTCAAAAGTTTTTCATTATATAGTGAAAATTCTTTGAAAAAATAAGTAGATTGAGGTAAACTGTATCTTGCGCAACATTTTTGTGTTGGTAATATGAAGCACGGCCACAGTACCAACGATCGTCGATAAGAGCAAATATTCCCAGTAAGAACATTTTTCTTTTCTCGTTAGTATCTTACAAAAGGAAGCCGTGTTCCTAGTAATTTTTAACAGGGAGATAATATATTATGAAAAATGGAGCAGATAGATTAGTAGATGTTTTGACAGGTTGGGGAGTCGACCACGTCTATGGTATTCCTGGTGATTCGATCGATACCACAGTTGATGGTATTCGTCGCCAGTCAGATAAAGTTAAGTTTATTCAGGTGCGTCACGAAGAAGTTGGTGCCTTAGCAGCAGCGGCTGAAGCTAAATTGACCGAGAAACTAACAGTGTGCTTGTCGATCGGTGGTCCTGAGTGGAAGAAGCAGTCGGTTTGTTAAACAGGGCGAAGAAGCCAGTTGCTTTATTTGGTACTGGGATCAAACATTCTGGTGAGATCATGCAACGTTTTGTAGAGAGCTATAGGATCCCATTTATTGAAACCTTGCCTGCAAAGGGTCTTGTACCGGATGACCATCCTAATTCTTTAGGGCAGGTCGGGAAACTCGGTACTAAAGCTGCTTATCAAGCAATGAAATCTGCTGATCTTGTTTTGATGATAGGTACAAATTACCCGTATACAGATTATTTACCGAAACCTGGTCGTACTAAGAGTATTCAGATCAATTTAAAGCCAAGTCATTTAAACAAACGTTTTCCAGCAGATGTTGCTATTCACGGCGATTCTGGTGAAGTCGTAGAAGCAATTTTAAATAATGGCTTACAACCAACAGACGGGTCGTTTTTGTCTGAGTGCCAGAAGCACATGGCTACTTGGAATTCTTGGGTCGAAGCTAAAAAGGGACTGAAGGGTTCACCTTTGGCTCCTGAGGTCCTCTTTGACCAAATCAAGCAGACGGCTCCTAAGAATGCGATCTTTGCGATCGATGTTGGAACGGCAACTTCTTGGAGTGCACGCTACCTACCAGTTGGATCACAACAGCGGTATACGATCTCTTCTTGGTTAGGTACGATGGGGTGTGCTTTGCCCGGAGCAATTGCTGCTTCACAAGCTTACCCGGATCGTCAGGTGATCTCGATCAATGGTGATGGGGCATTTGCCATGGTGATGGAAGACTTTGTAACAGCTGTTAAATACAAGATGCCGCTGCTCAATATTGTTTTAAATAATAAGAAATTAGCGTTTATTCAATATGAGCAGCAGTCTGCCGGTCAGTTGAATTATGCAATAGACCTAGAAGATATGGACTATGCTAAGTTTGCTGACGCTGCTGGGGGTATTGGTTATACTGTAACTAATAAACAAGAGTTTGCTGCAGCACTGAAGAAGGCCTATAAAGTTAAGGACCGGCCAGTTTTGATCAATGCCTATGTGGCTGACGATGCACCACTTCCTGGTCAGATCGCAAATAGTGAAGCAAAAGGCTACACAAAATTTGGTACACAGTATCTTGCAAAGAAACACCGGATCCCTAAGTTGCCACCGATCAAAGACATTATTCGTCATTTCTTCTAAATATAGCTAACGAAAGAGTGGAAGATGGTCTTCCACTCTTTTTTATTTAGTTTTATAAATTGAAAACGTTGCTGTATCAAGGATAGTATACAATTGAGTTCCTTTAATGTATACTATAATTTAGAAAATATAGGGAGCTGGTGTTTAGTTGAATTATAAAAAATTAGATCCAGAATTATGGCAGGCAATAGAAAACGAACAACAAAGACAACAAGACAATATTGAATTGATCGCGTCGGAAAACATTGTTTCACCTGCTGTTCGGGTCGCCCAAGGTTCCGTTCTAACTAACAAGTATTCTGAAGGATATCCAGGCAAACGTTACTATGGTGGTAATGAATATATCGATGTTATTGAAAATCTAGCAATAGCCAGGGCAAAAGAACTTTTTGGTGCCGAATATGCTAATGTTCAGCCTCATTCCGGCTCACAAGCAAATCAAGAGGTGTACACTGCATTTTTACGACCTGGAGATAAGATCTTAGGTATGGATCTTAATGCTGGTGGGCATCTATCTCACGGGGCAAAAGTTAATTTCAGTGGTAAGTTATATCGCTCTTTTTCTTATGGTTTAGATCCCAAAACTGAATTACTTGATTATGACGAGATCTTAAAAGTTGCTCGTGAAGTACAGCCAAATTTAATTATTGCAGGGGCATCAGCTTATAGCCGAATAATTGATTGGGCAAAATTCCGCGAAATTGCGAATGACATTGGTGCTTATTTGTTAGTTGATATGGCTCATATTGCAGGCTTGGTTGCTGCTGGGATCCATCCAAATCCAGTACCATACGCAGATGTTGTAACGACGACTACGCACAAAACTTTAAGAGGACCACGCGGGGGATTGATCCTTGCAAAAGAAAAATACGCTAAAAAAATCAATTCCGCTGTTTTTCCAGGTTCACAGGGTGGCCCATTGGATCACGTTATCGCGGCTAAAGCAACAATGTTGCATGAAGATCTGCAGCCTAAATTTAAAGTGTATGCTCAACAAATCGTCAAAAATGCTCAGGCCATGGCTGACGAATTTTCTCATTACGAACAAGTCAGAGTCGTTTCTGGCGGTACAGATAATCATTTGTTGACTTTAGACCTGTCACAAACTGATCTGAATGGGAAACAAGCTCAGGAAGTCTTGGATTCAGTGTCTATTACGACAAATAAAGAAGCGATCCCGGCAGAAAAGTTAAGTCCATTTAAGACCTCAGGGATAAGATTAGGGACTCCGGCTATTACCACTCGTGGATTTAAGGAAGAAGATTGTCGTCAGGTCGCACGGTTGATAATGAAAGCTCTGGGAGCTAATGATGATAGAAATGAATTAGTAGAGGTAAAAGCAGCGGTCCATAATTTAACTGCCGCTCATCCGCTCAATGAATATATTGCACCAATCGAATTTAAATAATAATAAAAGATGTTGTTATCTTAGTAGCAACATCTCTTTGTGTGTCCCATAAGTAGTAGACTATTCAGGAAAATGTTTGCCCATAATGACAAGGTCAAGAAGGTTTCCGTCTATCTGAGCAATTTGCGGTAAAAAGCCCCATTCATTAAAAGAATGTTTTTTAAATAACTTAAGGCTAGCTGTATTTTGTTTAAAAATAAAAGCAACTATATTATAAATAGCCAGCTTTTTTAATTGGCTTGCGACAAATTCAAGTGCTTTAGATCCTATGTGCTGACCGCGGTATTTTTCGGCTAAATAAAGACTGATCTCTGCCGTATTTTTGTAAGCTGCTCTGCCATAAAATGGTTCTAAGGAGATCCAGCCGACAATATCTTTTGTGTCGTTTACAATGACCCATAACGGATGAGAATCTGAAGAAAAAGATGCAAACCATTTTTTTCTGTCTGAAACAGATACAGGTTCGATGTCAGCTGTGACATTTTTCAATTTGATAGTTTGGTTGTAGATTTCAACAATTTTTGGCAGATCATTAATTTGAGCGTATTTAAAATCTATATTCATCAAGTTCCTCCTGTGAAAGAAATTGCAACATACAATTAGTGGTTGGGATCGCCCCTTTGCTTTTATATTGGGGGGGGGTACGATCTCACTTGTATAATACAATTTTAAGAGTTGTTTTGTTGTGTAGTCATATGGATATACAAGCATATTACATTATTTTAATAGAATTTTGCGTTACACTATAATTAATAAATATATTAAAGGAGGAATTAGTAAATGACAATACCTGAAGTAGTGTTGAATGATGGTTATAAGTTACCTCAAGTTGGTTTAGGAACATATCAGTTACGTGGTGGAGTAGGCTATCATCAAATCGTATCTGCAATTAAAGATGGTTATCGTTCCATTGACAGTGCAACGAACTATGATAATGAGGGGATCGTTGGTCAAGCTATTCGCGATTCTGGGGTCCCACGTGACCAGATTTTTGTTTCCTCTAAGCTTCCTGGTAAATATCATCATTACGATGATGCTTTAAATGCAATTAAAGAGTCGCTAGCTAGAATGGGACTAGACTATTTTGACCTTTATTTGATCCATTGGCCATTACCTAAGAGAGGTTTGTACGTTGAAGCTTGGCAGGCTCTTGTTACTGCAAAAAAACTTGGACTGATCAAGTCGATCGGTGTTTCCAATTTTGAACCTGAACATTTGGATAAGATCATCAGTAAAACTGGTGTGACGCCTTCAGTCAATCAGATTGAGATCCATCCTTATTGGATAAATGATCAGCGCGTCAAAGAAGATGCCAAACGCGGGATCGCAACCGAGGCCTGGAGTCCATTAGGGCGTGGCAGTTCGGCTTTAACCGAGCCGATCGTGAAGAAATTAGCTGAGAAGTATGATAAAAATGCTGGTCAAATTTTGCTGAGATGGCATGTTCAACGTGGTATCGTACCTTTGCCAAAATCAACCAACTTACAACATCAACGGGCAAACCTCGACATCTTTGATTTTGAATTGACAGATGAAGAGGTCAAAGCTATCAATACCTTGGACCGTGAAGATGGTCGGATCGATGGTCAAGATCCTAACGAGTATGAAGAGTTCGAATAACAAGCTCAAAAGTGCCAGTATACAAAGACTTTAGGGATGTAAAATAAAAATGACCCAAAAAATGACCCAAAGAAGTTTAATTATTCATGTACTGGGCGAAACGTTCACCTGTTTCAGACTTGCGTGAGCTCATAACGTGAGCATAAATATCGAGCGTCTCCTCGCTTGTCGCATGCCCCAAACGATCTTGAACTTCTTTGATGGTAGCACCAGCTTCAAATAATAAGGATGCGTGTGTATGACGAAAACCATGCACACGTATCTTTTTTTGTGGGAATTTTTTATATAATAGAGCAAGCCAAGTGTTAGCAATTTCCGGAGAGCAAAAACCGTTAGTTGTGCTTTGAAAAATGGGTTGTTTTCCTCCACAGTGAATGAAGCCATGCTGCATTATCCATTTCGATTGTTCCAAGTGCCATTTTTGTAAGGTCGAAACAGTTTCATTATCAAGGAACAAAACACGCTTTGAAGCTTCGGTTTTTGGCGTGGTTATTTTTATTTGCTTTTCAAGCGAATAATAGACGATGTTTTTGTCGATGTTGATTGTTTTATTTTCAATATCGAAATCATTCCAAGTTAATGCCAATGATTCACCTCGGCGCATGCCAGTATATGCTAGCAATCTAAAGTAAGCATATTTTTTAAACTTGTCATTTTCTTTGATCGTTTGTAAGAAATAAGTGAGCTCATCTTTATCGTAGTAGTTATCTCGGTCTGCGTGTATGGACTTTTTTCCTTTGGGACGTTCAACCTTATCCATTGGATTAACAGCCATTATTTCCATCTTTACTGCATACCTAAATATTATATTCAATGTCCTAGTAAAACGAACCATATCAGAATATTTTTTACTCAGATCGTTGAGTGCTTCTTGAATAATATAAGGGGTCAACTTGTTAAGTCTGATATTCCCTAACACAGATTTGAGATGTTTTTCATAAGGATATTGATATGTTGCAAGACTAGTGTTTTTAATATTACTTTTTTTGACTTCAAACCAAGCATTAAATAGATCATCCACAGTCTTTATATCCAATTCGTTGCCGTTATGCCAACCATTCTTATCATAGTCCACTCTTAGCCTGTCTAGCGCGCGTTGTGCCTCTCTGGCTGACTTGAACCCTCGGCGTGTGGTTTCGATGCGTTTGCCGGTTATCGGGTCAGAGCCTAAGTAGGCCTTGAACATATAAGCTTTAGTACCGTTTTTCTTTTTGTATTGCTTAACGTTTTTCATGTTTTCCTCCTTTTTTGTGTGGGTCAAAAGTAGGGTAGGCAGCAACTTCTTTCTGCGGTATAATAACAAAAGGGTGCACTGCACCTGTATAACAATGTGGGCGTATCTCAATCTTGGCGGAGGGGGATACGTTTTTAATTTATTTTAGTTTCAAATCAATGTGATCAAGTGCACCGTCAGTATATTGATCTTGATCTTCGTTGGAAACACCTGCTGGACGGATGGTTAATGTGTTTTGATCTATTTTATTGTAAGCCTCTTTGAGATCCTTGCCAGTCGAAAGTACTATAACCATGCTTTTATCTTCAACGGTTTTTCCACTTTGAACTTCTTGGTCCGTTGTGTCATCGTTATAGAGAACATTTTCCCTATCGATTTGATTTCCGTCTGGCGTAGAAAAATCGTATTCACCACCTGCATATCCTGAAAAACCATCGTAGGATAGAGTTTGGTCAGACGTATTTTTAAAATCAGTTTCGACAACTGTAAAAATCACTGCTTCATTACCAGTAATCTCATCATCATCTTTATTAAATACAGGCTTAACTTCGTCAAGAGAACCACCGCCTAAATTTTCTATCATATCATAAGACGCTCTATCGATAGCGGCAGTCCAATATTGAGTATTAGATACTTTCATACCGTTGATGTTTTGGTCTGGAACATCTGCGATATCAGCTAAGTAAGTCAAAATAACACCTTGGTCATTTTCAGAAGTCCATTGTCCTTTTTTGGGAAAACTGGGTTCTTTTTTTACGTATTGTTTGTGGAATTTGTCTCCTGTTTTAGAATAGTCTTTTTTCAACTGTGTGATGTATTTTTTGAATTGGCTAACGTGGTAATCATCACCATCTCCTTCTTGAAGCATTGCGATATCTTGACTGGGAACCTTAACACTAGAATCTTTTTTGATGAAGCTCTTTTTTCGGTTTGAGCAGTCTTACTAGAAGTATCTTTCTTTTTGTCTTTTGTAGAATTAGAACATCCCACCAGAATTAAACTGATTCCTAAAACTGATAAACCCGAAACGATATGTTTTTTCATTTGAAACTCCCCTTAATTAATATTTCCCCTTGGTTTTTATTGTCCACAAGGTGCGGACAAGCATTGCTTATTCTCCTAGCATTTATATTTATTGTTATTCAACGTCATATGTTTTTGTAGCGATCGTATCAAAACCAGCGTTATCGAATCTAACAGTGACAGGGTTGTTGTTATTGTCTAAATCGAACATAAAGACACCTTGAACTGTCTTGTCTGGCAAAACTGAGTTGCTGACCATGGTATCTTCACGTGCTTGTTCAGGCGAATTAGCGTTATCGTCTAAGGCCAAAGTACCAGGTTGCAATTGCTTGTTTGATTTACCATCTGTAGCCTTTTGTTTAGCATGGATATACATAGAAGAATCGTCATCCGACATTAAATCGATTTCCTTACCAGAAGTGTTTGTAATATCAGTTTCAAAAACAATAGTCTTCTTGTTTTCATCTGCTGCTGAATTCATAAATGTAACCTTAGTGATTTTATATGTTAATTTATCAGTGGTAAAAGTGTTTGTTTTATCATTGAATGAGAAGTTACCACTTTTATGTGTTTCATCTGCAACTTTCTCAGTTTTAGGTTTTGAACTACTGGATGACTTTTTAGCACTATCTGCATCTGAACTACTGCAACCAGCAATTAACAACATTAAAGCCAAAAGTGATGTTGAAATTACTAATCTTTTTTTCATTATTTGGTATCCTCCTGCGCGTAATTCTTAGATGGGTGTTGTAGCATGATAAAGACCGCTGCGACAATCAGAACGACAATAGCTGGAAAAGCAAGCGCAGCAGAAAAGCCATAAAATGCACTCCCGATAATTCCAAGAACAGAACCAACTAATGAAATGCCGTGCCTTTTGGACTGTATAAGTGCCACGATGTTTAAAGCAACTCCGATCCAAGCCATTACATAAAAGAAGTCACCACTGTTAGTTGTGCCTTCAGCGAAAGCCTCACCAAAAACTACAAACCAAGACACTGTAAACAAGACACAGTTAACTATGTCTAAAATGCCAGTCCAAGTATTTAATGCTAAACGATTCTTCTTCATAAGTAAGAATCCCCCTTAATTAATATTTCCCCCGGTTTTTAACGTCCACGAGGTGCGGACAAAATTATTTATTCATTCAGATTTGGAAAAGCGTTCGACTGCCAGTAATAATCGGCGTATTTAGGGACATTGATGTATTTAAAATGTTTTATATTAAATTTTTGTATGTTAGCGCCACTTAAACTAGTCCGTAGGACGTGTTCCATTGAAGAATTACCCGCTGTGTCTTCAAGTTCAGTATCAACTGTGATTACAACTTTATTGAAATTGCTTGCGTCTCCCGACTTTTTAAGTGCTTTCCAAATAGATGCAGTATCTCGCCAAAAACCACGCAAGGTCATTTTTGCTGTAAAATTATCAGAACCTTTTAAATCAATGTTTAGTTCTTTACCACTATCAGCATAATCACCATATAAGTCTTTTATCTTTAAATAAGGATCGTATTTTTTAAGTATCATTTTAGCCTGATCGTCATTTTTTATACCAGCTTTTTTGGCTTTGCTAACTTCGTTTGATTTACTAGCCTTGGATGCTGCAATACTTGAGCTTTTGGCATTTTTCTTTGACTCTGACTTGCTTTCGGAAGCTGACTCTTTTTTAGACTTAGCTTTTTCAGAGACTGATTCTTTTTTAGATTTAGCGTTTTTTGATGATTCAAGCTTACTTGAACTAGCAGCTTGATCTGCTTCACCCTGTGTGTAGTCGTCTGTTGTGCTATATAATCCTCCAAAAACGAAAGCTAAAATAACGCAAGCAATTAAAGCTTTTTTATTAGGTTTTTTCTTCCAGAAATACCACGCTCCAATTAATAAAATAACAGTTACTACGACAACAAAATTCCCCACAAAATAACCTCCTAAAGTGTTGTGCTGTTAAATCAACGTCTTCGTTGTCTCATAAAAACTATACAATAACATGATAATTTTTATTTATAGAACGCAAGTTCCCTTAAATTTTAAAATAAACGGCATACCTTCGTTTTACATTTTTTCAGAGTTGTTTTAATAAGGTCTTGTCAGAGAGAATGTCTTCACAATTTTGACGCCAGTTACTATTTCTTTTGTTTAGATCTGATAAAACAGGAGTGATCCACTGGTTTGTTGGTAATAATTTTAATAAATTGTGGCCAGCAAATTGAGAAAAGAGGAAGTTCCTGCCGTACAAACGAGCGATTATTTGCCGAAACTTCTTATCTTTGATAGGCAACAACAAATGATTAAGATTATTTCTTTTTCCTAGGTAAAAAAAGTATTGTATTAAAGCTGTCCCTACATTTAATGGTCTTGCTTTATGATCAGCTGCAATTTCATCGGGTAAATGAAGAACACAAATCAGCCCTTGTTGCTCCAGGGTAAGCAAAAAGTTCATTATTGCTATTTCATCTGCTGTCAAAGAAAAATATTTTGCTTTTTGTTGTGACAGACGTTTTCTTAGATGAGATTTAAAATGAACCAGGTCTGCGGGAGAACCTAGGTCAATTTGTAATTGTTGGGCATTTTTAAGCCACAGCGCATGATCAGCAGTTCTGAGTGTTAACCAAGAGTTTGTGCCACTTTTTATTAAGAAATACGCACTAATATCAGACTTTGAAAAATTAACTGCACGAATAAAGTCACCTGAAGGTAATCCCTGAGAAACACTAGTGTACAAATAATTAAAAAGAAGTGAATTATTATCTATAGTAGAATTAGTCATGGCTTTACACCTCCTAGTGGCACGGCAAAAAGTAGCTTCATGACGTAAAGAGCTTAATTTGCAGCCTCTTTTTCATTATAGTTACGAACCTGTGGTGTAGTATGATTTTTCATAAAATTTAATATTTCAGGTAATGAATCAGAAAAAAGTAGGTTCTGGCGATCATTACTTGTTAAAAAACCATTCTCAACCATGGAATCATACATTTTTTCTAAAGGAGAATAAAAACCGCCAACATTGTACAAAACGCAGGGGTCAAAGTTCTCGCCGACTCTAGTCCAAGAAAATGCCTGAGAAATTTCTTCTAGAGTTCCTGGGCCTCCTGGAAGAGCAAGGGAAGCATCAGAAATTTTGAGCATTTCTTTTTTACGTTCTGACATATCGTTAACGACATTTAGTTCAGTTAAACGGCCGAATGTCACATCACGTTTGTAGAGAGCTTCAGGTACTATTCCATACGCTTTGCCTTTATTATCGATGATCGTTTTCGCTAATGTGCCCATCAAGCCGTATTTTCCGCCACCATATACTAGTTCAAAATTATGAGCCACCATCCATTTGCCCAATTTGATCGTGGCTTTTTCGAATTCGGGTGATTTTCCTACTGAAGCACCACAGTAAACTGCTAATTTTGTCATTTCGTCATTCCTTTGTTATCGATCAGTATTCAATTTCATCAGTATAGTATATTTACTTTAACACAAAAAAATCACACCATGAAAAAGTGTGATTTTTTTTCAAACTTAAACTTTTAAGCTTTTACGCCGTATTTATCCAAGTAATAAGGGAAGGGTTTTAATTCTGAGGCATCATACTCTGCAAAGAATTCATCAATAGAACGTTTGCCATGAGCTTTTTGATAACCATCAGAAATGTATTCTACAAAGTGATCACCGTCAATTTCTAATTGGAGTTCTTCAACTGGGATCCCACGTTTGCCAGTGATGTTAGCGTCGATCAAGACAGGTTTGCCGGAATTCGAAGTTGCGAGTGCTTCATCAAAGGCAGTTGCAAGGTCTTCAGCCGTGTTAACTTCGATACCATGTACACCCATTGCTTCAGCGATATCCTTGAACTTGGCATCCTTTAAGTCAATACCAAAGTTGTTCATTGTCAAATCGTCCTGTTCAGATTTGATAAAGCTAAGGTATTGATTTGAAGTAATAACATTGATAACAGGCAAGTTGTACTTGTTCAATGTTAACAAATCTTGCATGACCATGGAGAAAGCACCGTCACCAGCAATATTGAAGACTTGACGTTTTGGATAAGCAAATTGTGCTGCGATCGCACCTGGAAGGCCGTAACCCATAGTTGCAAATAAAGCAGAAATTGTCATCTTTTGGCCATGTTTCATATCTAAGAAACGGAAACTGTTAATGATATTATCACCAACATCAACTGAGAAGAGGGCGTCTGGTTCTGCGATGCGGTTGATCTCACGGTAAACTTGTTCGTATTCAAGCGCACCTTCAGTTTTGCTCATCAAGCCAGCGAGATAAGCTCTCCAGTCTTTCATATCTTCAACAGCTGCTTTATAAAAGGGAGATTCTGGTTGCTGTTCACTTAATTCCAAGGCCTTATCCAGGAATTTACCAGAATCAGACCAGATGCTGTAATTGAGGTAATGATGACGACCAAATTTTGATTTGTCATTGTCGATTTGTACAAACTTAAATTCATGTGTACGATAAACTAAGTTAGCAAATGGGAAGTTAGCACCTAGTGCAATAACTAAGTCAGCAGCACCAAACACCTCGTCAGCTGCCTTTGATGCAGCACGGTTAGAAGTTCCCATATTTCCGGCAAACTTATCATCGACTTTACCTTTAGCAAGTCCAGTGATAACAACTGGGATCTGAAGTTTTTCTGACAATTTTGTAATTTGTCCTGGTTGTCCTTAATACCTGAGCCAACGTGGAAAACAGGGCGTTTAGCTTCCTTGATCATTTCAAGTAAGTGATCAACTTCTTCCTCTGTTGCTTCAGGTTGCGGATCTGGTTTTCGGTCTGTTATCTGTGCAGAAGAGAATGGCACATCTTCAATTTCTTCGAAACCAATATCATTTGGAATAACAACAACAGAAACACCCTTGTTCTTATAAGCTTCACGAATAGCCTTGTCAATAACATATGGCAAACTTTCTGGTGTCATAACGATCCGGTTGTAATCCGCAACATCGGTAAACATTGGTACTTCTGGGAATTCCTGGAAGTAGTCATAGTTTACATTTGAACGTGGAACTTGACCAACAATAGCTAAAACAGGTACATTGTCTTCTTTTGCGTCGTATAAACCATTCAACAAGTTTACAGCACCAGGAGCAGCTGAACCAAAAGTTACACCAACTTCACCAGTAGCTTTAGCATGACCTGCAGCAGCTAATGCACCAACTTGTTCATGACGGACCTGAACGTACTTAATGTTTTTTTGTTCAACTTCCAAGGCATGAAGTGTCGAACTGATAGATCCACCAGGATAACCATAGACGTGTTTGACCCCCCAAGATTCTAGAACTTTGACCATCGCAACGCCGGCTTCCACGGTTTGTTGTTTTTGCAAAATAATACATCCTTTCTCTCTGATAAGCTAAAAAATCAACACTTTCCATTCTACCTTAAATGAAAATCGCTTACAAGGTTGTGTGCAATATTTTTTTTAATTTTATCTAGAAAACCTAAAAACCCAGCAAAAAAGTTGACAAAGCACATTTGCTTAAGATTTTTTTGAACATTATTTTTAAACTGGAAACATATTTACAAAACAAGTTGAAATTAACTAAATTGACTGTCAAGCCCCTAACAGGCTATAATATAACGTTAGGAAGATAACAGAAGAGAAAGCAGGAATTTACTAAATGAATATAGAAGAAATGAAGGAGCGTCAGAAGCATATACGCAATTTTTCGATCGTAGCTCATATCGACCATGGTAAATCAACCATTGCTGATCGAATCTTAGAATTGACGGATACTGTTTCTCATCGTGAAATGAAAGCTCAGCTTTTAGATTCCATGGATCTTGAGCGCGAGCGTGGAATTACTATTAAACTGAATGCTGTTGAACTAAAATATCACGCCGAAGATGGTGAAGATTATATCTTTCATTTAATAGATACACCTGGCCACGTTGATTTTTCTTATGAGGTTTCTCGTTCATTAGCGGCCTGTGAAGGGGCGGTGTTAGTGGTCGATGCTGCCCAAGGTGTGGAAGCACAAACTCTAGCAAATGTTTATCTTGCTATTGATGACGATCTAGAAATTATTCCGGTTATCAATAAAGTCGATCTCCCTTCAGCTCAGCCTGATATGGTTCGACAAGAGATCGAAGATTTGATTGGATTAGACGCATCTGAGGCGGTCTTGACATCAGGAAAAACTGGCCAAGGCGTTCCGGAAATGCTGGAACAGATCGTCACGCAGGTACCTGCACCTTCTGGCGATATTGAAGCACCTCTTAAAGCACTGGTGTTTGATTCGATTTACGATGATTATCGCGGAGTCGTTTTGAGTATTAGGATCACTCAAGGGACAGTTAGACCTGGTGAGCGGATCAAATTAATGAATAGCGGAATGGAATATGAAGTCGCTGAAGTCGGAGTAAATTCACCGAAGCCACTCAAACGTGATTTTCTGCTGGCCGGTGATGTTGGTTATTTGACTGCCAGCATCAAGAATATTAAGAATACACGAGTAGGTGACACAGTTACAAATGCTGATAAACCCGCAGACAGGCCTTTATCAGGCTATCGTGAAATGCACCCGATGGTTTATTCTGGTTTATACCCAACGGATAATGCTAAGTATAATGATTTACGTGAAGCGCTTGAAAAGCTGCAGTTGAATGACGCTGCTTTAGAATTCGAACCGGAAACGTCACAAGCATTAGGTTTCGGTTTTCGTTGTGGTTTCTTAGGTTTGTTGCATATGGATGTTATTCAAGAACGGTTAGAGCGTGAATTTAACATGGATCTGATCACAACGGCACCCGCCGTTACCTATAATGTGGAATTGACTGATGGTTCCTATGTTAAAGTGTCGAACCCTGCGGATATGCCAGAAGTCGCTAATATTGCTCAAATCAATGAACCATTTGTGAAAGCAGAGATCATGGTGCCTAATGATTATGTCGGAGCGGTGATGGAACTATGTCAGCGCAAGCGGGGGCAGTTCGTTACCATGGACTATTTGGACGATACACGCGTCAATGTGATCTATAAGATGCCGTTAGCAGAAATCATTTTTGATTTCTTTGATAAGTTAAAATCAAATACACGTGGCTATGCTTCATTGGATTATGAATTTGACCAAGAGCAGCCGAGTGATCTGGTCAAGATCGATATTTTGTTAAACGGTAGCAAGGTAGATGCTTTGAGCTTTATTTCCCATAAACAGTTTGCTCAGGAACGTGCACGTGTGATCACTAAAAAGCTTAAAGAAATTATCCCGCGGCAAAACTTTGAGATCCCGATTCAAGCAGCAACGGGATCTAAGATCATCGCGCGGACAAATATCAAGGCTTATCGTAAGGATGTAACATCGCGTATTCACACTGGTGATCCCGATAGAAGAGCTAAATTGTTGGAGAAACAAAAGCGTGGGAAGAAACGCATGAAAGATGTCGGTACCGTTCAGATCCCACAAGAAGCATTCATGGCTGTTTTGCAATCTGAAGATGAAAGTAATTAAAGTTTGTTCTTAGCTAGGTTGGACACGGGTCGGCCTTCAACGGCAATCTAAATTATAGTTAAGAATCGCAAAAGGGTGTTTGACTAGACAAGGGGACATAATAAAATGAGGTGGGTGGTGAAGACCACCTGATTTCTATAACTGTTTAAGGATAAAGTGATTTTAGAATCACTTTATCCTCCTTTTTACATAAAGATTTTATTTTGATTTGGATAATTGTAGTTGTTGTGTAAATGGATACACTTACAAAAAGTAATTTTTATTTGAATTATTCGTGCAAGATTGATAGGATGAATACCAGCATATTGAGAGAGGATTTTTGTATGGCAGTATATCAACTTAGCGCAAACAATTTTTTGGGAGTAGATAAAAATAACAGTTATCTGTATGTCCTAAAAATCAAACTTCCAAAGTTTGTCGGTATCAACGAAGAATTTGTTAGCGGACACAGCTATAATTATGTTGACTATGAATTCCTTAAAACACTTGATATTAAGTTTCATGAAGGGAAGTTCACGCGCTTTAAATTATGGCTTGATTTTCCTAAAAATGAGCAGCAAAATCAAAGAAGTTTTGCGGTCAATCTAATGTTTCATCCGGAATTAATGCAGATTCAAAAATATGCGTTTCATATTGATCCGCAATTTTCTATTGAAACAAAACCACAGGAAGGCAATGTTTCGCTAGATGAATTAGAGGAGAATTTTGGTCATTTTCAAATGATCAATTTATTTTTTGGTTCTCAGTTCGAGAGAGTTGGAGTAAGGAATCAATAAAAAGCGTTGCTGTAACAGTAAAAAGCAGTGTAATGGAATTTTATATTTTCCGTTACACTGCTTTTTTGGCATCATCACTAAATTGTTTTCGTGAATGTTACCAGTTTTGTCTGAATTATTTTGCGGGTATAACTTTGACCGACGTCTAACTGCTTTTGCATTTGCGATTATAACTTATACTGACTTTTAACCGCTTTTGAATTTGTAGTTATAACTTTGGCTAAGTTCTGACCGCTTTTTGCGTTGCGGTTAAAACTTCCTCCGACTTTTAACTATATTTGCATTTGCGGTTATAATTCCTACCAATTTTTAGCCACATTTCGTTTCCCACTACGACCTTCCAAAACCCCTAGCAGCAAACAAACATTTTGCAAGAAGCAGTGGGAGGATATAGACATTGTTAACACAAACGGAAAATGCACAAGGGTAGTAATTTTAATCTAATACCTTTTTATCTGCGCCTGTTTTCGTGTGAGTGATTTTCAATTTTATATTTGCGACTGTCTTGAATTTCTGCATAGAAAGTATATATCAATATTATCAAAAAGACGGCGGCAAAATACAAGAACGAATTTAAAGTAAAGTGTGAGTCATCTTTCAATATAGTTGAAGAAGGTGGTGCATAGGCGGTCGATCCATTTGTGAAATCAACGATATTGGCATCCGGCTTTTCACTTTGTTCGGGGTTTTTGTCAGAGCTTGAATTATTGTTATAATTTCCAGCAGCTAAATTTTGTGCCTTACTATAAGTGTCAGTTATTTTTCTAACTTCATTATTTTGGGAGCCTATTGAAGTCTTATCGGTTTCCGAGACCGAAGTAGATGAACTTGTCTGAGTTTTTTGACTATTTCTACTTGGTCGTAGGGGGGCGTTTCTGACCGAATCAGCACTTGAACTTGGGCCGCTTCCCGAACTAGAATTAGCTGCTGGTGCTTGATTTTCAGCGGATGAATTATTTTCACTTGAAGCAGATCCATTTGAACTATTTTCAGATGAAGTTTCAGTTGAACTATTCTCAGAACCAGTAGATCCAGAGCTGGAATCAGAATTTGAACTGGAATCAGAATTCGAACTGGAACTGGAGTCAATAGACGAACTAGTAGACTCGCTTTCAGAAGATGAGTTAGAAGGTTCGCTTTCAGAAGATGAACTAGAAAATGAACCTGATGCAGAGCTGGAGCTTGTTGAGCTGGTCTCAGATAGTCCTGAGCTGTTCTCAGAGGTACTTTGATCAGATCCATTACCATTTTCTTCACTTTCAGATGTTATTGTTTCAGACGTTTCCGAATTTTGAATGTCATCATTCTCTTGGGATCCATCACTCTGTGACTCTGAAGATTCTTGGCTGACAATACTGTTCGCCTCACTGCTGGCTGCGTTTATATTTGGCTCAAACATGGGTAAGAAGAAAAACATTACCAAGGAACTTATACAGAAAGACAAGGTTATGGAGGGTATTTTATGTTTAACCAAAATTTCACTTCCTAATTTTTATAACTGAGGGATACGACACTAAATACAGAACGTATGGTATATGTTAGCACATTTTATGCTATTTCTAAAGTCAATAAAAGTTGTGCTATCTAAAGAAAGTACTGAAATTTTTTGCTGAAAATATAATGAATTAGCAAAAAGTATAAATTTTTCCTTACGTCTTGAGTTGACTAAGAACATAAATTACCTTATCATAATACTAGACATAAGGTCACGCGCCTGAAGATTTATCTTCATTGCTGCTTCGGTAGTGCACATAGTTTTAAACCCATCCTTGCTGGAAGGATGGGTATTTTTAAGCGACATATACAGATCACATTAAATTTATATTGTCATAATGTTTAATGTTTGGTATAATTATTTTTGTTGTGGAGAGTTGGCAGAGTGGTAATGCACCGGACTCGAAATCCGGCGAACCGGCTAATACCGGCGCGCAGGTTCAAATCCTGTACTCTCCTTTTTAGTATAAAATAGAACCACTGTAGAAGCCTTGGAATACCTATTCTAAAGGCTTTTTATTTTTGACTTACCGTTAAAAACAATAAAAATAGTAGGTCATGTGCACAAATGGTGCACGAAAAATGTCTGAGCGTTTTTTATCGAGTGCCTAAAATCCCTGCGCGGGCTCATTAATGCTATCATTAGTATGAAGTTAAGAGCTAATAACTTAAGGGTTTATATGAAATGTTAAATAATTTGACACACCAAGTTATTTAATAAGCCGCTAAAGTTAGTAGTTAAGTTTTTAGGAGGGGAAATTTAATGGATACTTTTTTTATGTTAATAGCACTTGGAGCCTTATTCTATTTTGTTTTTTGTCTGTTTAGCAAAAAGAGGCGTAGGGGGAAAATTAAATGGGCAGTACTTGTGACCTCGATCTTATCTTTTTTCATATTTGGAATGCTGACTCCTGAAGAACCTGAAAAAGCAGATAGTGGAGAAAAAAATGAGCAGGTATCTTCACAGAAAAAGCTCCAAAAAACCAAAAAGACAGTCAGAAAAGGGAAAACTTCTGTACCACGAACGTCCGAGAAAGCAAAAAAAGCTGAGCAAAAACGGCAAGAGCCTGACAAGCAGCAGGGATCAAAGAAACAGGATTCGCGTAAGCAGACACGGTTGGCAAAAAAACAGGCTCAAAGTAGAGTGCGACAGCAAAACCGTGCAGCAAATAAAAACCTTGCGACTTTAGAGTACCAAGGAACCCAAACTATCAATGTTAATAATGGAATACCGACGTTTAGCCAGGCTGATATGTCTACTAAGAATGGGTCGTGGGAAAAATATGGTGAACTTGATAGTTTGAATCGTGCTACTTCTGCTGAAGCAATGTTGAGTCAAGCAACAATGCCACGCTCTGGTGAAGAACGTGAAAGTATTTCTGATGTGACTCCTACTGGTTGGAAGAATAAACGAATATCAAGTGGCTACCTTTATAATAGGTCCCATTTGATTGGTTGGGCGTTATCCGCTGAAAATGATAATTGGAAGAATTTGATCACTGGTACACGGCAATTAAATAGTCCCGAAATGTTGCGTTTTGAGATGGATACCAAGGCATATCTTGAGCAGAGTAGTACTAATTATGTTAGATACTCGGTTACTCCAGTATTTCGTGGCAACGAATTGTTAGCTCGAGGAGTACATATGATGGCCAGGTCCGTTGGTGATAACCAAATATCGTTTAATGTTTTCATTTTTAATGTGCAAGACGGTGTTAAACTAAATTATTCTGATGGTTCAAGCAACGTTTCCGGCGCGGTCCAGGCAAGGAGAGCTTCTAATTATTCTAAACCAAAGGCTAATAGTAGTAGTCAAGAACAACAAAGTGCAGAAAACCAGCAACAAAATCAGCAAAATGATCAACAAAACGTACGAGTATATGTAACTCCTACAGGAGATAAATACCACACGCATCCTCATGGTCGAGGAAATTTTACTTCGACTACACTGAAAGATGCTAAAGCACGAGGATTACAACCATGCAAAGTATGTAACCCTCCAGCATAGAAAAATTAACTTTCAACGGTAGTTAAAGTCCACGGTCTATTGTGGGCTTTTTTTACTCTAAATGAAACAGGAGGCTCAGTCTATCAAATAGCAAGTTCACATAGATAGTTTGTGATATAAACTTGGTGCTCGTTAGTGCTAGCTTGCTGAAGTTTTACTACAGCTTGTCTTTTTAATGGTCATTTGTGAAATACAATAAGGATTTGGAGATATTTACTATTTACATTCCGAACAAAGGTTCCTATAATGGTTATTAGGAACAAACGTTCGGAGGGACAATCATGGATTATTCAAATGAGCCACACGGTGTTTTCTTTCTAATAGATAATAAATCTTTTTATGCTAGTGTTGAATGCGCACAGAGAGGGCTTGATCCACTAGAGGCTCCCGTAGTTGTATTATCCGAACAGGAAAATACCAATGGGGGGCTTATTTTGGCTGCTTCGCCAGTCGCTAAAAAAATGTATGGGATCAGCAATGTTAGTCGCCAGCGTGATCTGCCGAAAGATGATGACCTGTTGATAGTGCCTCCGCGCATGAACTTGTACATTGAAAAGAATCTTGAGATCAATGAAATTTTTCGACATTATACCCAAGGTATCGATTGTGTCCCGTATTCTATTGATGAAACGATCCTTGACTTGACTTATTCATGGCAGTTGTTTGGCAATAACCCCATAGAGGTTGCTAAACAGATCCAAGCAACTGTTCGTGCACAGTTAGGATTGTACACTACTGTTGGTATTGGAGAGAATCCACTCCAAGCTAAATTAGCACTAGATCTATTTGCCAAGCATTCTCCTAACTTGATCGGAAGACTAAGTTATGCTGATTATGCCGAAAAAATTTGGCCGATCACTAAGTTGTCAGATGTGTGGAGCATTGGGAGCAGGACTGAAAAGCATTTGCATAAAATGGGGATTTATTCAATGAAAGATCTAGCCCATGCTACTCCATATATGTTAAAGGAAGAAATGGGGATAATAGGAACACAACTTTTGGCGTTAGCTTGGGGGATCGATCGGACTGACTTAGAAAAACCGGTCAGGGTCAAAAACGACAGCTTAGGAAATTCACAAGTATTACCAAGAGATTATCGCAAGCAAGACGAGATCGAGGTCGTTATCCAAGAAATTGGCGAACAAGTTGCAGCTCGTTTGAGAAAAAGGCATAAGCAGACGATGTGTGTCAGTTTAAGCATTGGTTATTCATACTCTTCAGCTGAAAAAACAGGCAGAAATGGTTTTTCCCAACAAGTAAAGGTTGATCCTACCAGTGACAACCGTATTTTAAACCGTTATCTATTAAGGTTATTTAGAAAAAACTGGGAGGGAGAAACTGTTAGAAATATTGCGGTCAGTTATGGCAAGCTGCTCGCTACACAAGATTTGCAACTGAATTTATTTACTTCTGTAAAAAAACAAGAAAAGCATGTAATGCTGGAAAAAACGTTAGACCAAATAAGAAATAAATTTGGTACAAGTGCGTTGTTCTTCGGTCATAGTTTGCAACATGGTGGGACCATGTTAGAACGTTCTGGTCTGGTGGGTGGTCATAACGGAGGTAATTCTTACACTTAAACCGTGAAAGATAATTTTTGAAAGCAGGTGGTTGTTGGAAATGTAAACAAAAAGAAATGTATTTGTAATAGACTTTTTCTGAAGAAAATTATATACTACTTGCATAGTCAATTGCAGGAACACAAACTTTTTAGCAATTTATTACTAACTATCACATAATTCAGCTGTTTCGGTGACTATGCACATATTATATATCTGTTCTTCCTGTCGCTTATTATGACAGGATTTTTTTGTGCTGATCTTCATCATAAATTTTTAATATTCATTTTTTGAAAAGGGTTGTTGTTGAATTTTCGTTATGCTATAATTATTGCGTTGACATTAAAGGCACTGCTTTTATTGACAACTATTTAATTTGTCCCCCTAAACAAATTAATACAACCCCTAAGGCCTTGCTCCAGTATTGGAGTAGGTTTTTTTTGTAGATTCGATCTACTAAAGTTAAAAAGACAGAAGCATATACGCGATGGTCTTTTACGTTGTATAATTAGTATAGGAATGAGTGAGGGGTGACCTATCGTGAATATTAAGTATCAAGCTGTTGGCAATGTGGTATATGAACTTTATATGAGTAAAAATATTGAAAAACATATCGCAAAGTCTGTTGAAAACAAAATACAGGATCCATCGTTGAGAATAGAAATTATCTCTTATCGACAACTAAAGCAAGAGGGTAAATTAAATTTATTAAATGACATCGAACCTTTGCTAAATATGCGCGGGCGCAACATGGAATTAAGTTGTTTATACTTATTACTGTATTCAAAGGATGATCAGGATAGTGGGAGGATCCGTCTTTTAGATTGTGCGCCTTTTTCAAAGCGCGGGCTAGCTTTTATTTTCCATAATCCAGGTATGTCGTTTCGAAATGAGGATGACCTACTTGACACTGCAACAAATTGTGTTGAAGCTGCTGCTAGGATCAGTGCGCATTTCTTTGCTGGCGATCTAGCGCTAAGTAAGATCCAAGCTAAAACATATCGCTCTTTTTATGCAGAAGAAAATAATTCTGTCACTGCAATTTTGCTAACGGCTGAAGAAACGGCTGCAGATACAAAATTAATCAAAGAAGTTACTAAAACCTATCAACTCCAAGTAATTACCGGCACTCAGAAAGACTTGAACGGTAAACAATGTGCAGTTTTGCGCTTTACAAAGAAGTTGTCTTAAAATATCTTAAAAGTGAGAAGATAAAATGAAATATATTCAATCAACTGGTAACCAGACAGTAAAAACATGGAAAAAATTACAAACAAAAAAGGGTAGAAAAAAGCAGGGTAAATATGTGCTGGAGGGGTGGCATTTACTAGATGAAGCTCTAAAAGCACACGAATGTATCAGTGAAATAATGGTTACTTCAGATGCTTTGGCGCAAACTCAGCAACAAAGTTTGCCTGAAGAAGTCGATATATATGAAATTTCAGACGAAGTTGCTCAACAGTTGAGTGCGACTCCAAGTCCACAAGGGATATTTGGCGTAGTTGCTATCGATGAAACAAAAGAAATGGTACCCCAAAAAATGTCTGGCGCCTGGCTTTTTTTAGACACGATCCAAGATCCTGGTAATGTTGGCACGATGGTAAGAACAGCAGATGCTGCCGGCTTTAAGGGCGTGGTATTAAGTGAAGGCTCTGTTGATATTTATCAGCCCAAACTTGTGCGTTCGATGCAGGGAAGTCAGTTTCATATAGAAGTCTTAGAAGGTGACTTATCAGCATGGATAACGGCATTTAAAAAGAATCATTTTCCAGTTTTCGGCAGTGAGCTCAATGAACAAGCTCGAAGCTATGATGAAGTTGGTCAGCATGAAGACTTTGCTTTAGTGATGGGAAATGAAGGAAATGGCGCGAGTCAAGAAATATTAGGGCAAACCTCTATGAATCTATACATTCCGCTTAAAGGGCAGGCTGAATCTTTGAATGTAGCTATGGCGGCTGGTATTTTAATGTTTGCGTTAAGATCTTGAATATTAAGAATAGCTTAACATTGTTATTTTTAGCGGTTATGATTTGCAAGTTGAAGGTTACCAGACTATGATTAGGTCATGAAAATCAATAAAATAATTAAGTGAGGTAATTTGACGAATATGATGAATGTCAAATGGAAACAAGATCCCGAATATATGAGTTATGTGGGTGAATTGTTGCAAGAGCCAGCGGTTCAAAAACTTTCTGAATATGAGCAACATCATGCTACTACGCGCCTGGATCATTGCATTAATGTTTCTTATACCAGCTATCGGATCGCTAAAAAACTACATTTGAATGCAAGAGCTACTGCTCGTGCAGGGTTATTGCATGATTTATTTTATTATGACTGGCGGACTACTAAATTTGATCGTGGTACCCATGCGTGGATCCATCCGCGGATCGCTTTAAAAAATGCTGAAAAAATTACAGACCTTAGTCCATTAGAAAAGGATATTATTATCAAGCATATGTGGGGTGCAACTGTTTGCCCTCCTAAATATCCTGAAGGTTTTATTGTCACAGCAGTCGATAAATACTCTGCATCTTCTGAATATGGTGGACATTTAGCCGATAAGGTTGAAGGAGATCTAAGGCAACGATTAAGCTTTGCAAAAGTAAGTAAATAGGAGTAAAATTGAAACAGATGCTAGAAAGCTCGAATGTTACTAATGCGGGCTTTTTGTTTACTGTAATTAATTTTGATGATTTTTGCTTGGAGGTGGATCGTTATGGCAGTAGAAGTCAAAAAGGATAGCGATTATGAGCTGTGTCCGCGTTTTGAAAAAACCTTTGGGATTCTTGGTAAGAAATGGAATGGGCTGATCATTGACGTATTATTATCTGAAGGCCCACAACGCTTCAAAGACATTGCTAATAAAGTTGATAAGTGTAGTGACCGTGTCTTAGTTGAACGCTTAAAGGAACTGGAAAGCGAAGGATTAGTTACTAAAAGTCCGTTGGAGGATAGTTGTCGTGATGTTTACCAACTGACCGAGCAAGGTGAAGATTTGGCCGGAATTATTGGTCAAGTCCACGACTGGGCAGAAAAATGGTATACTTTAGCAGATTGTACAGACTAACTTGACTATCATTTTTAATAAAGGTAAACTGGTAATAATATTTGAAACGAAGACGGAAAAAAGTAAGCTACTTGCCCATCACAGGAAGAAACGGTTAACTGAGAACGTTTTGTTGGGAAATAGTTGAAGTTCACTTCCTGAGTTGGCACTGGGAGCTATATTTTGGCGAAAAGTGTCACGGTCGGTACTGATCGTTATCAAGCTCCAAGTGTTGTTATTAGCTGTTATTAATAATAAAACAAGGGTGGTACCGCGAAGCCTCGTCCCTTTTTCAGGGACGGGGCTTTTTCGTTTTCCGAACAAATATTAGTAAATAAAAATAGCAGTTTAAGTGGTTCTTTTTTGGTCTCATCAGTAGGAATGCTGGACATTTTTTAACCGGCTGGTAAACCTGCTTTGCTGTTATTTGAATTGACGATCTTAATAATTTTAAGGAAGGAAAAATAATGAATCTAAAAAATAAACTTGAAGAACTCAAGGATAAAGGTTTAACAGAGATAAAGTCTGCTCCGGATGCCAAGAAGGTCAATGATATCCGTGTGCACCTATTAGGCAAAAAAGGACCGATCACGGAGGTCTTGCGTGGCATGCGTGACTTACCTGCAGAAGAACGTCCTAAAGTTGGCAGTTTTGCAAATAAAGTTCGGGATGAGCTCAGTGAAGCCATTGCGCAACGACGTGATGAATTAGAGATCGAACGGACTGCTGTCAAACTAGAAAAAGAAAAAATTGATGTGACTTTGCCTGGTACACCCGTAAAACAAGGACAACCACATGTGCTTGAACAAGTTATCAACCAAATTGAGAAGTTGTTTTTGGGCATGGGTTATCAAGTTGTTGATGGCCCAGAGGTCGAAGAAGACCATTATAACTTTGAAATGTTAAATTTACCTAAGGATCATCCGGCAAGAGATATGCAGGATACATTTTACATTACAAATTCAATATTAATGCGTACCCAGACATCTCCAGTTCAGGCTAGAACTATGGAAAAACATGATTTTTCTAAGGGCCCGCTGAAAATGATCTCACCTGGAAAAGTCTACCGTCGCGATACCGATGATGCTACTCACTCACATCAATTTCATCAAGTTGAAGGTCTAGTTATTGATAAGCATGTAACAATGGCTGATTTAAAAGGAACACTGCAACAATTAGCCCAACATTTATTTGGCGAAGGACGTGAGATCAGGATGCGTCCAAGCTACTTTCCGTTCACAGAGCCTTCTGCAGAAGTAGATGTTTCTTGCTTCAAGTGTGGTGGTAAAGGATGTTCAGTTTGCAAATATACAGGTTGGATAGAAACTCTTGGAGCAGGGATGGTCCATCCCAATGTTTTAAAAATGGCTGGGATCGATCCAGAAGAATATGGCGGTTTTGCTTTTGGCTTAGGGCCAGACAGGTTTGCCATGCTGAAATACGGAGTGAATGATATCCGTGAGTTTTATCTCAATGATGTTCGGTTCCTCGAACAATTTTCGCAGAAAGGTTAGGTCATCTTAATGAAAGTTTCAAAGAAATGGTTGAATGAATATGTGCCAGTTGATGACATTGACGCAAATTCTTTGGCTAATAAGATAGAATTGAGCGCCGTAGAAATTGATGATGTATCACGGTTAGAAGAAGGGCAAAAGAAAATTGTGGTTGGGCATATCAACAATTTAGTCTCTCATACTAACTCAGATCATTTGAAAATTTGTCAAGTCGATGTTGGTGAAGAAGAACCTTATCAGATCGTATGTGGAGCCCCCAATGTAGCGAGCGGCCAAAATGTGATCGTTGCTCTTCCAAACTCATGGATCGCAGGCCACAATAAAATCAAAAAGTCGAAAATGCGCGGTGAAGTTTCAATGGGTATGATCTGTTCATTACAAGAGATCGGCTTTTCTGATAGTGTTGTCCCTAAACAATACGCTGATGGGATCTATATTTTGCCGGACGATGCAGTCCCAGGAGAAGCGATCTTTTCTTATCTTGGAATGAATGAAGATGTGATCGATATTGATATAACACCTAACCGTGCTGATCTCTTAAGTATTCGTGGAGTCGCAAATGAAGTTGCAGCCCTATACGATAGGAAAGTAACTTTCCCACAACCGAATTTTTCCGAAACGAGTGAAAGTGATGTTTCTGATTATTTAACGGCTGAAGCTCCAGAAGAGCTAGCTCCAACCTATCTGATGAGGATCATTAAGGATGTTAAGGTAACAGAAAGTCCACTTTGGTTGCAAAAACGGTTATGGAATGCGGGCATTCGACCAGTCAATAATGTTGTCGATGTCACTAACTATATTTTAATGGATTACGGACAGCCATTACATTCATTCGACTACAACAAATTAAAGACCAAAAGAATCGTAGTCCGGCTTGCTGAGGCGGGTGAGGAGATCACGACTCTAGATGGTGAGAAACGTGAGTTAAATACTGATGATATTGTGATCACCAACGGTAGTGTTCCAGTCGCATTGGCAGGTACAATGGGCGGCGAAAATACACAGATCGATAGAGACTCACAGACGATCGCACTAGAATCTGCTGTTTTTGACGGCCACCGAATCCGTAAAACTGCTCGGAAAGAAAAATTACATTCTGAAGCATCACTGCGCTTCGAACGTGGGATCAACGTGGCAACTGTCAGGCAAGCTTTGGATAGCGCAGCTCAGTTGATCGCACAATTGGGAGATGGCCAAGTCGTAGCGGGTGTTGCTGGTGAAGAACGTGCAGATCAAAGCTCTAAAAAAGTAAAAATTTCACTGAACCGGATCAATCACGTTTTAGGAACAGATTTGAGTTCACAAGAAGTTAAACAAATTTTTGCTAGACTCGACTTTGGAGTGGTTGAAGATGATGAGACTTACATTGTTGAGGTTCCCGTTAGAAGATGGGATATCCAGATCGATGCAGACTTAGTCGAAGAAGTAGCTCGTTTGTACGGGTATGATAACCTGCCGGCCACATTACCGGAAGGAAAAGCCACTCCTGGTAAATATACTAAAGTTCAACAAGTAATTCGAGATACGCGTAGCTTACTGGAAAGTGCGGGACTTGATCAGGCTATCTCGTATGGGCTAACGACTCCTAAAAAAGCGCAGCGTTTCGCAATGGAGCCAGCGGTACAAACGGAGCTCGATTTTCCAATGAGTTCTGATCATACTACACTGAGAATGAATCTCCTTAGTGGATTACTGGATGATCTTGCATATAATAGTGCACGTAAAGTGGAAAATGTTGCTTTGTACGAACAAGGTCGTGTTTTCTTTAGAGATGAAGGTCATGACAAGCCTCGTGAAGTTGAACATGTGGCTGGCGCACTTACCGGGCTGTTCCATGAAGCTACTTGGAACGAAGACAAAAAGCCGGTTGATTTTTATTTGACTAAAGGTATCATAACTTTCTTACTCTCTTCTATAGGTATTACCCGAGGGGGCCGCTTTACAGCAACTGCCCAACATGAAGAAATGCACCCAGGGCGGACCGCAGACATTTATTTGAATGATGAAAAGCTGGGGTTTGTTGGTGAACTTCATCCCGGCTTGGCCAAAGAATATAAGTTGAAACGGACTTATGTTTTTGAATTAGACCTCGAAAAAATCATTGCTGCTCCTAAAAATGACCTAATATATCAGGAAATTTCAAAATATCCAACGATCACACGGGACGTTGCTTTAGCTGTTCCTAATGAAATTACAAACCAGCAGATCTTGAGTTCTATCTGGTCCAATGGTGGTCAGCATTTGGTTGATGTTTATTTGTTTGATCATTACCAAGGCGAACATATTACTAAAGGGTTCAAATCTTTAGCTTACACACTCGTTTATCAGGATAAAAATGCTACCTTAAAGGACGAAGATGTGACTGTTGAATTTGATAAGGCTATTACAAAATTGCAGAAAGAATTAGAAGTTACTGTACGTTAATTGAGTAGTGAATAATTTAACAAAACTTTAAAATATTAATTTATTGCGCCTTGTATATTGTTTATGAAACCGCGGGTTTTGGTGTGTATTTGTTAAGGTGTATCAGCATCTTGATATAATCTCACTAAAATGACTGTGGTTTTTTGGCAAACAAAGGATCAGCTCCAATTCTGAAAAATAAAACAAAAAACAAAATGGTGCTAAATCAAGGACTATATACATTAGGCCCTACGTTTGGTATACTAGTTTGGAGAGTTTTTCTAGGAGGTTAAATGTTGGATTCGAAAGGCAAAAAAAATACTTTAGCATCACGTGTGATTTGGACTGTGGTATCGATCATAGTTGTGTTGTTGGTAGTTGTAGCGGTTTCGGGCTACAGCTACTTTAAATCTGGTTTAAAGCCATTGGCACCGGGATCTAATAAAAGGATAGAAGTCAAAGTTCCAGTTGGTAGTACCAGCAAGCAGATCGGCTCGATCTTGGAAGAAAAAAAGGTCGTCAAAAGTGGTTTTGTGTTTGATTATTACGTTAAATCAAAGAAAATTGCTAATTTTAAAGCTGGATATTATGAGCTAAAACCGTCAATGACTTTGAATACAATTGCACATGACTTGCAAAAGGGTGGTTCACGCGAACCATTAAATTCGGGTCGCGTATTGATCAGAGAAGGTGTTACTGCAGAGACGATCGGGAAGGTCGTTCAACAAAGCACCCGTTTCTCGCAAAAAGATTTTTTGGAGTTGTTGAATGATGAGCAGTTTATTAGTGACCTGCAAAAGAAGTATCCTGACTTGCTTTCATCTGCTGCTAATGCTAAGAAAGTTCGTTACCGCTTAGAAGGATATTTATATCCAGCAACATATACGGTTACTAAAAAAACAACATTAAAGCAGTTAGTTGAAGAGATGGTTTCAAAAACTGACCAAGAAATGAGACCATATTATTCACAGATCAAGAAACAAAAACAAAACGTACAAAAAGTCATGACATTGGCCTCTCTAGTTGAACGTGAAGGCGATAGTGATAAAGATCGTGCTAAGATCGCTGGCGTTTTTGAAAATCGTTTAGATGAAGATATGAAGTTACAAACAGATATCTCCGTTCTCTATGCGCTGAACAAACATAAAGAGACAGTGACATACAAAGATTTAAAGGTAGACTCTCCGTATAATCTATATAAAAATGAAGGTGTTGGGCCCGGTCCGTTCAATAATCCTAGTATAGCTTCTATTAAAGCTGTATTATCTCCACAAGATAAAGATAAGGATTACTTATATTTCTTTGCTGATACAAAAACTGGTAAAGTATATTATTCCCAAACTTATCAGCAACACCAAGAGATAATCTCTAAAATAGAAAACAAAAATAACTAGGATAGGAGCTCTACACGAAATGACAGAAAAAAATACAAAAGAAAGGCCAATTATTATTGGTGTTACTGGCGGTTCTGGTAGCGGAAAAACCTCTGTTTCTCACGCAATATTTGATCAGTTGCATGGGCATTCGATACTCATGTTGGAACAAGATTCTTATTACCGCGATCAAAGTGATATGAGCCTTGACGAAAGACGAGCGGTTAATTACGATCATCCTGCGGCTTTTGATACTGATCTATTGATCGACCAGTTATCAAAATTAGCACACTGGGAATCAATCGATAAACCTATGTATGATTATTCAACTTTTACTCGTAGTGATATGACTGAGCGAGTAGATCCACGCGAAGTCATCATTTTAGAAGGGATCTTTGTTTTAAGTGATCCGACATTGCGTGATTTGCTGGACATTAAGGTTTTTGTTGATACTGACGATGATATCCGGATCATTCGTCGGATCCAACGGGATATGAAAGAACGTGGCCGTTCATTGCAATCAGTGATCGACCAATATCTGAAGACTGTTAAACCAATGTATCATCAATTTATAGAACCAACTAAGCGCTATGCAGACGTTATTGTTCCCGAGGGTGGAGAAAATAAAGTGGCGATCGACCTTCTAGTAACAAAAATTAGGGATATCATTCGTGAGGCCCAAAAGTAAAAAAGCGACCAAGTGCACAAACGGCATGCAATTTGCGGTTTGTGTTTTCTTTTAATGATAGTCTGTACTGAGATTGTTAGACTTGCAAAATATTTTAAATTGAATTAGGATATATTTTTGTTATACTAATTTAGGCGTTGGATACCAACGTTTAAGATAAGTGGTACAGTAGGTTTTAAAAACAATAAGAATAATTATAAAATTTTGAATTGAAGGGATTTTTAGAATGGCTGAAGAAAAGACATTTCCAATGACATTGGAAGGTAAAAATAAGTTAGAAGCAGAATTAGAAGATTTAAAAACGAACAAAAGGTCAGAAGTCATTGATCGTATTAAAGTTGCACGTTCTTTTGGCGATTTGTCAGAAAATTCTGAATATGAATCAGCGAAAGATGAACAATCCTTCGTTGAAGGGCGGATCAAAGAAATTGACCACATGTTAAACTATGCCGAGATCATCGACAGTGAATCAATTGATAAAAATGAGGTTGCTGTTGGTAAAGAAGTTACTTTTCAAGAAGATGATGATGAGCCTGAAACGTACCAGATAGTTGGTGCTGCTGAAGCTGATCCATTTGAAGGTAAGATCTCAAATGATTCCCCGATCGCTAAGGGCTTGATCGGACATAAATTAGGCGAACAAGTTGAGATCGAAACACCAGCTGGGAAAATGTCAGTTAAGATCGTTGAAGTGAAATAAATAGTTTTAAAGTCATAAAAAACAAGTCATTTGTTGCTTATAAATGGTTTGTTTTTTTAATTTCTTGAGGAAGTGTAAATAAGTTGACTGATAAGAATAATCAAATTAAAGATCTGTTGCTAAACAGGCGGACGATCAGAGCCTTTAAGGATCGATCATTGTCAAAAGAAACGATTGAATTGTTAATGGAAACGGCTAGGCAGACTGCTACTTCGTCGTTTTTACAACAATCTTCGGTAATACACGTAACTGATTTGGAAAAAAGGAAAAGGATCAGGAATATTTGCCAACAAGAATATGTTGGTGCAAACGGAGATTTATTTATTTTTATAGTTGATCTTTATCGTAACCAACAGATCAGGAAGCATCATGGCAAAGATGACGGCCGTCTGCATAATACGGATGTCTTTTTTCAAGCATACGATGATACTGTACTGGCAATACAAAATGTTGCTGATATGGCTGAAAGTTTAGGCTTGGGAACCGTATTTTTGGGGAGCATCGTAAATGATTCTGCAAAAATGGTAGAAATTTTAAATCTTCCTCAACTAACTTTTCCGATTTTGGGGCTGCAGGTGGGAGTGCCTGACCAACAACCTCAGTTAAAGCCGCGTATACCACTGGATTTCAAAATATTTGAAAACGAATATAGTTACACTCCGGACTTTGCGGAGTTAGACAAATATGATGCTATCGTTCAGACGTATTATGATCTGCGTGATACTAATCGAAGGATCGATTCATTTTCTGAGCAAGTCAATTCTGCTAAATTGGATCATAAAGTCACGAAACGTGATGAGGTTTTGACTACCTTGCATCAGCAGGGATTGTGTTTGCATTAAAAAAAGTCTTTATCATCAAACTCAGCTTGAGTAGGGTGATAAAGACTTTTTATTTTAAAGGATGAAGACAAAAACACACGAAAAAATAATTACTAACAAATTTAAACCAGACAGCCAGACGGAATTGGAAGCAGGTCCGACCCTGTATTTCAAATTACGTAAACAAAGGATCAAAAACACTAGTGAACTGATCAAAAGTAGTAAGAAAATTGTTTTAATTGATGCAAAGATCTCTACTAGTGCAAGAGAAATTATCAACAACCAGTTACGAAAATTCCTATACCAATAAATTTGGCCAAAAAATGCTCGTTTATACGAAAAGTTTCTTTGCCTAACCAAATGCAAAAATTTATTTGTAGTTAGTAACAACCAAACGATGAATAAAAAAATTCCAACATACTTCCAAATCATCCAGCCACCTGCTTTATTTAACTAATTATTTTTGAATAGTGTCGTCAATTTCGTCATAAATTCTTGGACAAACCGATCTTTGTCTACGTTGAGCGCAACTTGTGTTTGAGTAGCGGGATCATTGATCCTTGTCTCATCACCAATAGTTCGACCAGCATATTGTTCTTGGGTGTCAACTTTCATATTTAGATAGATAGTTGACACTAGGTCAGGCTCAACCGCAACGGCGACTGCCAATGGATCGTGCAAGGCACAACCTCCTAAGTGGGGACTGGTTACTTTGTATGCGTCAATGTAGAAGTCGACGATATCAGCATATTTTTCGCCAGCAACAGTTTCTAGATCACGCCATTGCTGCGTTTCTTTGATAGTTAAGAGAGTCCGCGTAGTAACATCGAGGCCAACCATGGTTAATGGGAGCGAACTCCGAAAAACTCGGTCGGCAGCTTCTGGATCTTGATTGATATTAGCCTCAGTCACTGGAGTTACATTACCTGGAACAGTCAGTGCCCCACCCATTAAAGAAACTTTGCCTATCAGATTTGAAATTTCGGGGTCTTTGTTTAACGCTGCGGCTAGATTGGTCAATGGCCCAGTCGGAACTAGTATCAAATCTTTTTTGTATTGATGTGCAGCTGAGATGAGAAAATCAATGCCTGAACCATTTTCTACTTTCCTGTCAGCTTGTTTCAAAGAAACTTCTCCAACGCCGTTGACACCATGGATCTGTGCACTAACAGGCATCACTTCAAAATGTTCCGTAGTTGAAGAATGATCGGCTCCCATGTAAACGGGTACTTCTGGATGCCCCAATAATTCTAAAAGGTCGAGACTATTTTGTACCCCTCGTGAAGTAACTACATTACCGTATGAACCGATTATACCGATCAGGTCGACCTCAGGTGTAGCCAAAGCGTAAGCGATTGCTAAAGCATCATCGATCCCTGTATCTAGATCCAAGATCATTTTATATTTTGCCATCTGATCCACTCCTCATATTGTTAAAATAACTGTTCTTACATTTAAGTGTAGCAAAAAAAAGAGGCTTGCAATTAATTTTGCAGTATTTGTGTAAATATTATTGTGTTTTACCGTTTTTCGTTTATATTGGGTCAAGAGAAAAGCTAGCAGTTGTTTGTGCAAAAGTAATGATATTCCTGTAAAATGGTTGAGGTAAGCAAATATATTAAAATGGGATCTAATTGATAGTGAAAGGGAGAATATAGTTTGAAATGGACAAAATTTTATGTTCGTTGCACGATTCAAACACAAGAAGCGGTCAGTAATTATTTGCTGGAAAATGGCGCTGGCGGTATTGAAGTCGATGACAGTCTCACCGCAGAAAAGGTTCTTTTATCAACTTATTTTACAGATGAAGAAGTAATTGCGCCGCTTACTAAAAAAGTGCAGCATTTTCTTGAGGGCTTGAAAGAATATGGCTTAGATCCTGGTACATATCAGGTCGGTTCCGAGACTTTAGATGACAGTCAGTGGTCTAATGAGTGGAAAAAATATTATCATTCACGCCGGATCAGTCGTCATTTAGCCATCGCGCCTAGTTGGGAAGATGGTGAGAAATTCGATGACATGACGAAGGTGATTTATTTGGATCCTGGAAAGTCATTTGGGACAGGAACACATCCAACAACGATCCTTGCTTTACATGCTTTGGAAGCGGCGGTGACTGGTCAAGAAAAGATGATCGATGTGGGGACAGGCTCAGGAGTTCTGAGTATAGCTGCTAAATACCTAGGTGTGGATCAAATTGATGCCTATGATGTTGATGATGAATCTATCAAAGCGGCCGAAGAAAATTTTGTTTTTAATGCAGTCGCCACTGGGATCAACTTAAAGAAGAATAGTTTACTGGACGGAGTATCTGGTAAGGTAGAACTAATAGTCGCAAATATTTTGGCCGAGATCATCGTACCGCTTGTTCCCCAAGCTGCGCAGCATTTAAGTCCAAGTGGGACATTGATACTGTCAGGTATCATTGAAGATAAATTATCTTTGATCAAGGAAACCTTAAAAGCTAATGGTTTTTTGATCGAAGAAATATTAAATATGAAAGACTGGTATGGAATTATTGCTACCATACCACAAGATGAATAAGTAGTAGGAGACTAATATGCAACGTTATTTTGTAAAAGAAAATATCACTGACGAAGAATTTGTATTAACTGATGAGGTATTCCATCATGCTGTTGATGTTATGCGCAACAAAGTTGCAGATCAATTTGAAGTCGTTGGTCCTGATCAACAGGTCAAAGTTGTTGAGTTGATCTCTGTGGAAAATGATAGTGCACGTGGTAAAAGTGTGGGGCATCTTGACGATGATCCTGAGTTGCCTCTTCAAGTTACCATTGTTTGTGGGATCTCTAAAGGTGATAAAACAGAAAAGATCGTTCAAAAGGGGACAGAACTTGGAGCAGCGAGATTTATTTTTTATAATGCTGAGAGATCTGTGGCCCAGTGGAATGAAAAGAAAGCTGCTAAAAAATTATTGCGACTGCAAAAAATCTCTCAAGGAGCTTCAGAACAGTCTCACAGGACGCAGATCCCTGAGGTTTTGTTTGCCAAAGATTTGGATGACGTTATGCAAAATATTTCTGCGGAGGATTACCGAGTTGTGGCATATGAGGAATCTGCTAAACAGGGTGAAACTGGACAATTAGCGCTTATTTTGCAAAATATTCACAGCAAAATCAAAGCTTGTGGGAATAGTAGACAGCTAGCGCTAGCTGCTTTTTTCGGCCCCGAAGGTGGATTTTCAAAGCAAGAGATCACATTTTTAAATCAGCAAAACGTGTCGACTATCGGTTTAGGGCCGCGGATAATGCGGGCAGAAACCGCGCCTTTATATCTGTTGGCTGCACTTTCTTTTAAATTAGAATTAGAGTAAAATACTAACTAACAAATTTTGAAAAGCGGTGTCTTTTATGAATGTCAAAGGACTTTTTACAATGAAAACACTTTGGTGTGTGGCGTTTGGAGCAGTTTTTTCGTTTATCATTCCAATTATTGGCACAACGTTGGACTTGAATGATATTATGAAGCTGGGATTTATTTTATTAGGTACGAATGTGGTTTATGCGATCATCTTAGGTCTCTACGCTGGAGCTAAGGGGTCTTCATGGCTTGTACTTTTAATTTTTCCATTGTTGTATTTAATTGGATACAGATATTTCTTTGATAGTTATGCGTTATATTTTACGCTGGTCTATCTTTGTTTAACTTATCTTTCCTATGGGATCACCAAAGATTGAGAGTAGTTGCACGTTTGTTTATCATTAGTAGACATACGTGCTTTTATTTTAAAAAAAGTTATTAATTTGCGGGCTTAAAAACATTTTTCTGCTAGCTGATTTGGTAATAGAACTGCTAGTTATAATGAACTTTAACTTTTAAGCGTTCTTTATTTTATAAGTTTATTTTGGGGTGAATAATTATGGAAAAAGAAACAATTTGGAGCGCAGAAGACGTGCTCGCTATGTGTCGGGACTATATGAATCAAGAACATGTTGCTCTGGTTCAAAAAGCATGTGTTTTTGCGACGTATGTTCATAAAGAACAAGTTAGAAAATCAGGAGAACCTTATATTATTCATCCGATCCAAGTAGCTGGGATCTTGGCAGATTTAAAAATGGACCCAGCTACTGTTTGTGCGGGCTTCTTGCACGATGTTGTCGAAGATACCGAGGTCACTTTGGGTGATGTCGGTGAGCTTTTTGGTAAAGATGTTCAAATTATTGTGGATGGCGTGACCAAGCTCAGCAAGATCAAGTATATTTCCCACCAGGAAGCTCAGGCCGAAAACCATCGTAAATTGTTGTTGGCTATGTCACAAGATCTGCGGGTGATCATCGTTAAATTGGCGGACCGTTTGCATAACATGAGAACTCTTAGTCACTTGCGTTCAGACAAACAACGGCGGATAGCCAATGAAACACTGGAGATCTATGCTCCATTGGCTGATCGTTTAGGTATTAGTACCATAAAATGGGAATTAGAAGATACATCTTTAAGATACTTGAATCCGCAACAATATTATCGCATAGTGCATCTGATGAATTCTAAGCGAACTGAACGAGTAAAGTATATTGATCAAGTGATCGAACAAATCAAAAAAGCTATCGCTGATCTAGACTTAAACTGTGAAATATACGGCCGTCCTAAGCACATTTATTCGATCTACCGTAAAATGCGGGATCAGCATAAACAGTTTGAACAGATCTATGATCTGATCGCTATTCGTGTGGTAGTCGAATCTATTAAAGATTGTTACGCTGTTTTAGGTGCTATCCACACGCGATGGAAGCCAATGCCAGGCCGTTTTAAAGATTACATTGCGATGCCAAAGGCAAATATGTATCAATCATTGCATACAACTGTTTTAGGCCCAGCAGGCCGGCCTTTTGAGGTTCAGATCCGTACGGAAGAAATGCATCAAGTCGCTGAATATGGTATTGCTGCTCATTGGGCATATAAAGAAGGCAAAAAAGATGCAGTTAATTCAACAGATACTGGCGATAAACTAAATTTTTTCAAGGAAATCTTAGAATTTCAAAATGAGTCAGAAGATGCCAGTGATTTTATGGAAAGTGTCAAGGGCGATCTTTTTTCTGATAGGGTATACGTCTTTACACCAAAAGGCGATGTACTTGAGCTTCCTAAAGGTTCGGTCCCACTTGATATGGCTTATTCGATCCATACAGAGATCGGAAACCATACCACCGGTGCTAAAGTCAACGGTAAGATCGTACCACTAAACTATCAAATTAAAAATGGTGACATTGTTGATATTTTGACTTCTCAAAATTCTGCAGGTCCAAGCCAGGATTGGCTTGACTTAGTTCATACTAATAAGGCGCGAAATAAAATTAGGCGTTTCTTTAAGCAGCGAGACCGGGATGAAAATATTGAGACTGGACGTGACATCTTGCAAGATGCACTAGTCGATGCAGGTTTTGATCCGCATGAGGTCCTAAATGATAAAAATATCGAACGTGTTTTAGGAAAAAAACATTTTAAAACAGCTGATGATCTTTATGCGGCGCTCGGTTTCGGGGAACTGACTCCGATCGGTGTGGTAAACGTCTTAGTTGAAAATATTAGGCAGGAACAGGAAGAAAAGAAGCGTCAGCAGCAAGAAAAAGAGCTGCTTGAAGAACACAAGTCGATCAATAATGAAAATAAGAGTAACCCTAAATCAAAGAAATCTACTAGTAAGGAAGACAGCGTGGTTATTGCAGGGATCGACAATATGTTGGTCCGTTTAAGTCACTGTTGTAATCCGGTGCCCGGAGATGATATTGTTGGGTATATTACTAAGGGCCGCGGTGTTTCAGTGCATCGGGTCGATTGCCCAAATGTGAAAAATGAAGAGAAGAACGGGACAAGATTGATCGATGTGTCTTGGAACAATATTCCTGAAGAACATCCATTTTATGATACAGACTTAGAGATCGAAGGTTATAAGCGTTCTGGACTTTTAAATGACATCTTGCAAATGGTCAATAACTCAACTAAAAACTTGAATTCGGTAAATGGTAGGGTCGACAATAATAAAATGGCGATTATCAGCATTACAGTAGGAGTCCGCAATAATACTGAATTGGAACGCTTGATCGATAATATTAAGCGGGTCCCAGATGTGTATGTTGTTAAAAGAGTGATCCATTAAAAATGTTTTGAAGGGAATGTTATTTTTGCGAGTAGTCGTGCAAAGAAGTAAGAATGCTCAAGTTGAGATCAACGAAAAAGTTATTGGTCAAATCAGCCAAGGACTTGTTTTGTTGGTTGGTTTTACCAAGGGTGATGGACAAAAGGAAATTGACTATTGTGCCAATAAGATTGCTAAACTGCGAGTCTTTAGCGATTCTGAGGGGAAAATGAATCAAAGTCTATCTCAGGTCGGCGGCAGCGTTTTATCCGTTTCGCAATTTACATTATATGCAGATACAAGAAAGGGAAACCGACCGGGTTTTTCAAAAGCACAGGATCCAGATATTGCCAGCAAAAACTATGAACTGTTCAATGAATGTTTGCGTGATCTTGGTTTGACAGTCGAGACAGGAGTTTTTGGAGCTGATATGCAAGTTAATTTACAAAATGATGGCCCCGTCACAATTATTTATGACACTGCTGAAATTTGAACAAAGTGTCGGTTAATAATAATGGCCTGTTGAAAAGAACAGAATTCAAGGTAAAGGAGTAATATTATGGCTTTAATTTCTTTAGAACCGGAAGCCCGTGAAATTTGTGAACGTGCTAGTGAAAAAGTTTTTGTTCCAACTACGATCACGATCAATGTGATCAGGAAAAGACTGGCCCTTGAACAAAAGTCACCAGTTTATGTACACCCAACCAATGTCGCGTGCGAAACTTTTGATCTCGGTTCCGAACTTGGACAAGTCAAAGTACATCTTCTTTTTCCCGTCGATGTTAAACCAGGTGAACGTTTACCAGTTGTCTTTTATATTCATGGAGGGCAATTCATCTCTGGGGATGAACTTAGTTACCATAAGTTAGTGAGCGAATTGACTGCAAGAAGTCGAGTTTGTTTAATTTTTCCTGAATATAGTTTGGCTCCTGAGTCTCATGTTCCAATACAACAAAAGCAATTATTGGCTGTTTTTAAGAAGTTGCCGGAGCTTGCGAAGAAATATGGGTTGGATCTTGAGCGGTTAATTATAGGTGGTGACGACACTGGCGGCGGTCTAGCGGTTTCTTTGGGCCTTCAAAAAGAAGTACAAGAGCTTAATATTTATAAAATGTTTTTATTTTATCCGATCGTCAACTATAATTTTGATACTTTCTCATACGTTAGTTTTGCTGGTGGCTATTATTTAACGCGAGAACAAATGAAATGGGCTTGGGATCAATATCTAGGCCCTGATTTGGATAGTAGAAAAAAATTATCGTCACCTTTATTAGCACCACAAGCCGAGATAGCATTATTGCCTGAGACTTTGATCATTACCGCAGAAGCTGATGTTGTACGTGATGAAGGAGAGTCACTTGCTAGAAAGATCCGTGATGCTCACGTTAAGTCTGCTCAAATTAGAGTTCAAGGGACTATTCATGATTTTGTATTGAAGAACAAATTAGATAAAACGAATGCTTGTCGTTTGGCAATGAATGTTGCCGTTGATTGGATCAAACCGTGAATTCAAATTTTTATGTGAAGGAGAAAATCTAATGCGATACCAAAATTTTTTCTGGGATTTTGACGGCACACTGTATGACACCTATCAAATTATGCCGCTGGCTTATTACGAAGCGTGGGGTGATGAGGGCTATTGTGTTTCTCAAGCTGAGGCTTATCGCATGATGCGCGTAGGATCATTGGGGCAAACTTTTAAATACCATCAAGAAAAATATGATGTTTCTTTAGCGAAACTTGCTGAGATCAAAGGGAAGTATGAAGTCAGTGAAAGCAATTATTTTTCAAAAGTTAAAAAGTTTGCTGGCGCAACAGAGATACTAAAACAAGTCACCGATGCAGGCGGACAAAACTTTTTACTAACTCATCGGTCAAGTGGAGCCATTGAACTATTAGAACGTGGTAATTTAACTCAATTTATTTCTGGAAGTGTTACTGGACAAGACAGTTTCCCACGCAAGCCTGACCCGCTCTCGTTGAATTATTTGTTAGATAAATTTGCGATCGAGCGTTCAACTGCGGTCATGGTTGGTGATCGTAGTTTAGATATCGAAGCCGGGCATAATGCCAGAATTGCGGGGGCATTGTTTGACCCAGACGGGTTGATGACTGAACAAAAGGTCAATGCCGAACTTAAAGTGCATTCATTAAAAGAGTTAAACAAATACGTTGGGCAGTAGAAAAAATTTTTTGATAAAAAAGGGCTTTGCGCATCCAGTGCGAAAGTCCTTATTTTTCGTCGCGGTGAAAATACTTGGTCAAACCGTCGACTATCTGACTAGTAGTTTTATTTTCATAGCTGCGCGCTGTTATCCTGTCAAAATCGCGCTCAGAGTTAATGTAGCCCATTTCAAGCAAAATTGCAGGGCGAGTATTGTCTCGAATAACTAGAAAGTCACCAACATCTACCCCGCGATTGTCTAAGCCAAGCTGACTAAATTGTTGGTTCACCACATTTGCTAGCTTGAGAGAGTTTTTATTATAGTAATAAGTCGTGTAACCAGATGCAATGTTTTTCTTTGGAGCAGAATCAAAATGAAAGCTGATGAAAGCATCTGCATGGACTTGCTCAGCTAGCAGTGGACGTTCGTTTAAGCCGACAGTTGAATCGTTGTCGCGAGTCAGATAAACTTTTGCACCTTTTGCACGCAATTTTCTAGCAGCCTGTTTTGCATAACGTAAAGTATATTTCTTCTCATCTTTATTGGAGTTTGACACGGCGCCGGAATCTCCGCCACCGTGTCCGGGATCAAGGACTATCGTCGCATTTGATATAGAAGTGATCGGATTTTTATAAGCGGACGAAACTACCCAATCTGCGACCCAACCAAATTTATTATCATCTGTTTTAACATACAACCAGTGATATTTTGCTTTGATGACCTTTAACCTTGTGCCTTTTTCTAAAGAGGTTTTATCTTTATATTCTATTCCTGGGCCCTTTCTGATAAAGGCCTGAGTTGTTTGAATCTCAACTTGCTTAAAGTAAGCTGTTGTGCGATAAAATAATACCCCAACTAGAGTTAAAATAATTAAAGCCAAAATGATTTTATTTAATGGGATACGTTGCCCGTGATTATTTTCTTGCATCAGTTCCACCATCCACTTAGTTACCTGTTCATTATTTGCACAGATATAATTATACAAGACTTCATAGTTTTTTTCAGAAAAAGCTGACGAATTTTTTGATTATTTCATTTTACACCAGGAGACTTTAATTGGTTTCACCGGAAAATTAAGGAAATATCTTGATTTTACTTATTATTGTTTGTACAATAAAAAAAAAGCCGTTGATGAAGACTAGTAATTTTTGAAGAACTTGTCAGAGAACGGACGCTAGCTGAGATGTCCGTCAAGTCCAATAAATGAAGACACTTTTAAGGTGTATGGTAACATACCGTGTGCAGCGTTATTGCAAAGTAATAAATTAAGGTGGTACCGTGCATAACTGCGCCCTTGTTCAAGTAAATAACTTGGCAAGGGCTTTTTTAGTGAGATTAATTATTAATATATGTTTTCGATGCATTGTTTCTGAAAAAATGTGTCAAAAACATAATTTCACACTGTAATAAAATGGCATATTGGTCAAAGGTAAATCAACTGCGATACTTGGTTTTATAATGAGGAGGAGTATTATGAAATATCAACGTCCAAAAGGCACGGCGGATATTTTGCCAAATGAAGCGCGAAAATGGGCAGCAATCGAAAGCAGAGCTCGTGAAGTCTTTAAGAAATACCGTTATCAAGAAATGCGGACACCTATATTTGAAAGTTTTGACGTTTTTTCCCGAACATCTGGTGAAACTTCGGACATTGTTACTAAAGAAATGTATGATTTTTATGATAAAGGTGATCGCCATATTACTTTACGGCCTGAAGGAACAGCCGGCATCGTTAGGGCTTATGTAGAAAATAAATTATATGGTCCCGAAGTACAAAAGCCTTTTAAAACTTTTTATATGGGCCCAATGTTTAGATATGAACGTCCTCAATCTGGCAGGTTACGTCAGTTCCATCAAATCGGAGTCGAGGCCTTTGGTGCAGATGCAGCTGCTTTAGATGTAGAAGTTATCTCACTCGCAATGGCCTTGCTAAATAGTGTAGGTCTGCATAGTTTGAAATTGAGTTTGAACACTTTGGGAGATAATGAATCACGGCAAAATTATCGGCAAGCGCTGATCGATTTTTTGGAGCCGCATGAAGCAGAGCTGTCTGCAGATTCACAGGAAAGATTGCATAAAAATCCGCTACGTGTGCTGGACAGTAAGGATGATAATGATAAAAAAATAGTCGCAGACGCGCCATCGATCTTAGATTATTTAACGCCTGAAGCAAGCAAACATTTTGCATCAGTTAAACGCTACTTGGAAGCCCTTAAGATCCCGTATGAAATAGATTCAAATATGGTCCGTGGTCTCGATTATTATAACCATACTATTTTTGAAGTCATGTCCGATTCCAAGGCGTTTGGAGGTAAGTGGACCACTGTTTGTGCAGGTGGTCGTTATAATGGCTTGGTTGAACAGTTAGGCGGTCCAGATACATCTGGCATCGGTTTTGGGTTAGGGGTCGAACGTTTATTGTTGATCTTGGAAGCCGAAGGGATCGAATTAAATGAACAAAGCGATCTTGACGTCTATGTAGTCGGTATCGGCGAACAAGCAGATCTCGAAACTTTGAAGCTGGTACAGTCATTGAGACAGCAAGGCTTTAGTGCCGAACGTGATTATTTGAATAAAAAACCTAAAGGACAATTTAAAGCAGCAAGTAAGGCAAATGCTGCTTATACTTTGACCATTGGACAAGAAGAATTAGAGGAGCAAAAAGCTAATTTGAAGAATATGAAAGATGGTCACCAAGAATCAGTGTCCTTGCGCCAAATTTATACTAACTTTGGCAAAGCTAGGCAAGATTTAGATGAAAAGGAGAACTAATTAGCTATGAAAAGAACAACGTACGCAGGCTCAGTAGATGAGTCGTATTTAGGCAAGGAAGTTGTTTTAAAAGGATGGGTTCAAAAAAGAAGGGACCTTGGAAACTTGATTTTTATCGATCTTAGGGACCGCAAGGGGATCGTTCAGCTTGTGTTTAGCCAGGAATTCGATACTGATGCTTTAGCTGCTGCAGATACCTTGCGTAATGAATTTGTGATCGAAGCGGTGGGAAAAGTTGTGCCTCGTGCAGATGGAGCGATTAATCCAGATATGAAAACTGGTAAGATCGAAGTTGAAGTTCATCAGGTCAATATTTTGAATAAAGCTAAAACCCCGCCATTTTACATTCAAGATGACATTAATGCCTCTGACGATCTGCGGTTGAAATATCGTTATCTTGATCTACGTCGCCCTGAAATGCAGCGCGGCTTATTGATCAGAAATCGGATCACTCAGGCGGTCCATCGTTATTTGGATAGCAACGAATTTGTGGATATTGAGACACCTTACTTGACTAAATCTACACCAGAAGGAGCTCGTGATTACTTAGTGCCATCACGTGTTTATCCAGGTCATTTTTATGCATTACCGCAGTCACCACAATTGTTTAAACAATTACTGATGGGTGCTGGATTTGATCGCTATTATCAAATTGCGCGTTGTTTTCGAGACGAAGACCTTCGTGGAGATCGGCAACCTGAATTTACTCAGATCGACCTTGAAATGTCCTTCATGACTGCCGAAGAAATTCAAGAAATGACAGAAGGACTCTTGAAGGCTGTTATGAAAGAAGCAGTCGCTTTTGAGCTCAAGACTCCGATCCCTCGGATCACGTGGAACGAAGCAATGGACCGATTTGGTTCAGATAAACCTGATATTCGCTTTGCTATGGAATTGCATGATATGTCTGAAGTAGTTAAGGGGGCAGGCTTCAAAGTTTTCGATTCAGTTTTAGAAAGCGGTGGCCAAGTCAAAGCGATCGCCGTTCCTGGTGGAGCAGATAAATATTCACGTAAGCAAATCGATGGTAAACAAGATTATATCAAACGCTTCGGTGCGAAGGGTTTGGCTTGGGTCAAAGTCACTGCTGATGGTCTGCAAGGGCCGATCGCTAAATTTTTCAAAAATAAAGCGGATAGTATCATGAATGCGGCTGAAGCAAAAGAAGGCGACTTGATCTTATTTGTTGCTGATAAACGTCAAGTCGTTGCCGACTCATTGGGTTACTTGCGTACATCGATCGCCAAGGAAATGGATATGATCAATGAATCGGCTTTTGCCTTTATTTGGGTAGTGGATTGGCCTTTGTTCGAATATAGTGAAGATTTTGGTCGGTATATTGCAGCTCATCATCCATTTACAATGCCAAATGAGGAGGATCTTGAATTATTAAAAACTGACCCGCATAAATGTCACGCACAAAGTTATGACATTGTGTTGAATGGTTATGAGTTAGGTGGCGGGTCGATCCGTATCCACCGCCGTGATATTCAAGAGCAAATGTTTAAAGCATTAGATTTTACTAAAGAAAAAGCTGAAGAACAGTTTGGTTGGTTCATGGAAGCTCTTGATTATGGTTTCCCACCACATGGTGGTTTAGCGTTAGGTTTGGATCGTTTTGCGATGTTGTTAGCTGGTAAAGATAACATTCGCGAAGTTATCGCCTATCCAAAGAATTCTAAGGCATCAGAACCACTGACTAATGCTCCAAGTTTTGTTTCGGATAAGCAACTGGCTGAATTATACCTCAAGCCAGAGCTCCCAGTTGATGCAAAGGTCAATAAGTCCGAAGAATAATTTTTATTAAGCCTGCTTTGGCGATTTAAGGCAGGTTTTTTTACATTTAGCAACAGTTGAAAACAGAGCAAAATAAAGCAAGACAGGAGATGGCTTGGTAATTTTTATACTAGATTGTTATAATTAAAGTGTTATATTTAGAAGAATGGAATAGCCAATAAATAAGCAAAAGGGGAAACACAAGTAAATGGATGAGCTGCAGCGGATATGGAAAAGGCATGCCTATGTTATGAGGGCATCAACTGCTTTTATGTACGGAATAATAGTTTCGGTGGCAATGAATTTTTTTTGGACACCGGGACATATCTATTCGTCCGGGATCACGGGGTTAGCCCAATTACTAGCGACCATTAGTAAAAATAATTCGATCCCATTAACAACAGCGTTTTGGCTATTTGCTTTAAACGTTCCTTTATTTGGTATAGCTTGGAAACAGATCGGCCATCGCTTCAGTATTTTTACGTTTTTGGCTGTTATTTTTTCTAGTATCATGATCAAGGTAATGCATCCCATAAATTTAACAAGTGACCCGATTATCTGTGCGATCTTCGGTGGAGCTGTGAACGGATTTGGCACAGGACTGGCCTTAAAAAATGGTATTTCGACAGGTGGTTTAGACATTTTAGGGCTTGTGATCAAGAAACATACCGGTAAGTCCATCGGTACGATCAACATGGTATTTAATGGCTTCATTGTTGTGGCAGCAGGCTTTATGTTTGGGTGGCCCTACGCATTTTATTCCGCTTTAGGTTTGTTCGTTAACGCTAAAGTAATGGATATGGTTTACACACGACAAAAAAAGATGCAGGTCATGATCGTAACTTCGTCCCCAAACAGTGTGATCGAGTCTATACAAAATAGATTAAGACGTGGGGTTACCATCGTTCATGGGGCTGAAGGTGCATACAAACACGATGCGAAGACGATTTTATTTACCGTTATCTCGCGTTATGAACAACCTGAGTTACAACGTGCTATGCACGAAGCTGATCCCCATGCTTTTGTTAGTATCGCTGAAGATGTGCATATTATGGGTCATTTTTATGAACCGGACCTTTAGATCGGAGATGTGTTCTTAATAAATGTTAAAAACTATTTATTTGTGGCTGGTATCGTTTTGTTCAAGGTTATTTTTCAAAAACAACTCGGGACAAGTTGTTTACCTAATGAGTTTTTCTGGTAACGAAGATTTTATTGTTCATTTGGCTCAGCGAGTTGAACAAGAACCAGGAGATAAGTTGCTTGTACTTTACCGTGAAAATTGCACTACCAGTGTGCAGAAATTACAAGATCACGATATTGAATGTATTGAGTTTTCAGATGACTTCCATTTCTTGTTACATCAACTGAAAAACGTGGTTCAAGCCAAATTGATTTTTGCAGATAATTATTATGCCTTTTTAGGTGGCTGTAAATTTGACCATCAGCGAACACGGATCGTTCAAATATGGCACGCTAATGGAGCTGTTAAAACTTTTGGCTGGGAGGAACCAAGGACAAAAGAGAGATCAGCCAGTGCTAAAAGACGTTTTCAAAAAGTCTATGACCAATTTGATGATTTTATAGTCGGTTCTGATAAGATGGGTGAAGTCTTTTGCAACAGTTATCATCAACCAGGGGAGAAGATGAAAGTTTTAGGTTATCCCCGTACAGACTTTTGGTTTGCAAATGAAAAAAAAGCGCAAAGGAGAAAACAAATATTATCTCAACATCCCGAGTTAGAGAAAAAAGAAGTGATCTTATATGCACCTACCTACCGTGAAACTGCTGCTGGTGAAACGTATTTCACTTTACCGCAAGATTTTGTTGCGATGTTATCAGCTTTAAATGATAAGCAAGTTATGCTAATAAAATTGCATCCACATTTGAAAGCAGCTACTGCTCAATTAAAAGAGCAGCATTTACCCCATGTTGTCTGGATCGATGACTTTACTACTGATGATTTATTATTGGTAAGTCAACGTTTGGTAACAGATTATTCTTCTGTGATATTTGACTATACTCTCTTAGAAAACGCACAACAGCTGATCTTTTATTGTTATGATTTCGAAAAATATGCCCAGGTAGTTGGTATCCAAAAAGATTTTAACGAATGGATCCCGGGTCCGCTTGTTTCTAATGCTCGCGACTTGCAAAAACTTTTAGAAGTTCCGCTCTCTTTAACGTCAGCTGATTTTAGTGTTTTTAATTATCTATGGAATAAGGCAAATGATGGTAACGCCGTATCTCATGTGTTAAAAAACTATTTCTTCGGAAATTAAATATTTGTGGATCATATTTTACGGTTATGTAAGGAGGCTTATTATGTTATTAGGGTGTCATGTTAATATGCGCGGGCAAGAAATGTTATTAGGGTCTGCAAAACAAGCTGTCAGTTATGGGGCTAATACATTCATGATCTATACAGGTGCTCCGCAAAATACTAGACGTAAAGAAATTAGTCAAATGAATATCCCCGCTGCTCACCAATATATGAAAGAGCAAGGGATCTCAAATATTGTTGTTCATGCTCCCTATATAGTCAATCTGGGAAATACCACTAAACCAGAAAAGTTCGATTTTGCGGTCCAATTTTTACGAGATGAGATCAAAAGAGCAGCAGCATTAGGTGCCAAGCAGATCACCTTACATCCTGGTAGTCATGTTGGTGCCGGTGCTGATGCTGCGATCAAGAGTATTGCTAAGGGTTTAGACGAGGCAATTTTACCAGAAGATGATGTGCAGATAGCATTAGAGACGATGGCAGGAAAGGGAACAGAAGTTGGCAAGACTTTCGAAGAGTTGGCGAAAATTATCGATCGAAGTCAAATGAATGACCGCTTGTCGGTGACACTTGATACTTGTCATACCAATGATGCAGGTTATGATATCAAACATAATTTTTCTGGCGTTTTGAAAGAATTTGATCAAGTGATCGGATTAGACAGACTAAAGGTTGTTCATGTCAATGATTCTACAAATGAGCGTGGTGCACATAAGGATCGCCATGAGAATATCGGCTGCGGAAAGATCGGCTTTCTTGCATTAAATAATGTAGTTCATCATCCACAATTGAAAGGGATCCCTAAGATTTTAGAAACACCTTTTGTTGGTCCTGATAAAAAGCATAAATTTGCACCTTATGGCTATGAGATCAAAATGCTGCAAGAGGGAAAATTTGAACCTCAGTTAAAAGAGTTGATCTCACAGAATCAAGGAATAGTGCAGAAATAAAAAAACGAGCTTTAACACCTGTCTTCACACAAAGTAAAGTCGAGGATGTTAAGGCTTGTTTTTAATACTTAAAAATTATTCGGTAGGATCTTGGTGGTCGTTCAAACTTTCCATAATCAAAGTAGCTGTTTCTTCAATGGATTTGTTGGCAGTGTTAATAACTAAGCAACCTAATTGGCGGTAAAGATCTTGAGAAAAATTCAGCTCACTATTGATATTATCGAGATCAGAATAATGTGAATCAGGGTCTAATCCATATGCCACCATTCTTTGACGGCGAATTGAGTTTAAAATTTCTGGATCATTAGTTAATCCAAAAATCCTACGCTGATCGATCTCGTATAATTCTGCGGGTATTTTAGTTTTTGGAACCAAAGGAAGATTGGCTACTTTATAGCCCTTATTAGCTAAATATAAGGACAATGGCGTTTTAGAAGTCCGTGAACCCCCTAGTAAAACAATATCTGCTTGAGTAAAACCGCTTGGATCCTTGCCATCGTCATAGGTGACCGCAAATTCCATACATTCGATCCGCTTAAAGTAATCTTGGTCTGTATGGCGGTTCATACCCGCTTCTAAACGAGGAGCAACATGACTCTTGTCTGTTAACATTTGTAACAAGTCATCTAAGGCTCCTAAACATTGGAGATAGTTTTCCTGGCAAAACGTCTCGATTTGTTCAGATAGTTTTTTTAAAACCAAGGTGTGGACAATAATTGCATTTACACGTTTGGCCCGTTTAAGGATACCACTCAGCAAAGATGATGTTCTAACTAGTGGGTATTGTTGAATGTTAAAATTAACCTCAGGAAATTGGACTGTTGCTGCCTGAACTAAATTATAGGCAGTTTCGCCAATTGAATCAGAGATCACAAATATATTTATTTTTTCGTTGTCTGACATGTAACTTCCCCCTTAATAAATATGATCACTTGCTAGTGCTTATTGCTAAATTTTACAGTAATACTTCTTGCCAATAATTATACATGCTAAGTAAACCGAATAAAACCGCTAATATCTTAAGTGACATTTTCTTTTCAAGGAAAAGTACTTTCAGTAAACTAAGAAGTCATAATAATTTGAAAATTTGTAATTAGGTTTTAATAATATATTGACTGGTATTTTAAGTTTATGTATCGTCGTTTGTAAAATTAAGTTAGAAATAAAAAAGCCATTTGTGGTAGACTTTTGAATATCCCTAATCAAAAGAGAGGTAACCACAAATGACTTATAAACATCTTACCACACGTGAATTAACCTTTATATATAATTTTTGGAAACAAGATATTAAAGCCTATCATGCCGCTAAAGCTCTTAAACGTTCCAGCGAAACCGTTTATCGTGTTTACCGGTTTCTAGATGCTGGTAATTCAATTAGTCAATTTCAAGAAAATCATCGAGTTAATAAAACTCATTGCGGTCGAAAAGCAATTGAATTACCAGAAGATGAAACCAAATACATTAAGCAGAAACTCGCATTAGGTTGGACCCCTGATACGATTATTGGTCGAGCTGAGATACAGATCAGTTGTAGTATGAGAACCTTATACCGACTTTTTCAAAGAGGTGTTTTCAATGTGAAATTGTTGCCAATGAAAGGTAAAAGGCATCCAAATGGTTACGTTGAACGGCGTGGTAAAGCTGGCCGACTCGGCAGAAGTATTTATCAACGCTATCAGGATTATCCTCATTTTCAACATGAATTTGGTCATTTAGAAGCAGACACCGTCCAAGGCAAAGCACATCAAGGTGCAGTTATGACCTTAGTTGAGCGTCTCTCCAAAGTTGAAATCATTTTAAACATCCAACAAAAATCGGCTGAATGCGTTAACAAACATCTTAATCAATGGTTGTCCCAACAGCCAAAACACCTTTTCAAGTCAATTACTTTTGATAATGGTAAAGAATTCACTGGTTGGAAAGAAATCGCAAATAAGCATGATATTAGTACTTATTTTGCCGAAGTTGGGGCTCCTAACCAGCGTGGCTTAAACGAAAATAATAATGGACTAATTAGACGAGATGGTCTCAACAAGAGCATGGATTTTCGCAATTTACCAAATGCTTTAGTTCAACAAGTCAGTAGCCGGCGTAATCATATTCCAAGAAAATCATTAAATTATAAAACACCAATTGAGGTATTCATGGAAAACATCACAGATAAACAGCTATGTTATTTCTAACTTAATTTGACATTTCAAGTATAATAATAAAGAACTGGTAAGTTTGTGTTTTGATATGCAATTTTATACGGTTACACTTTAAGCTCGGAGGGAGGGAAAACATCATGTCAAAGACAGTCGTTCGTAAAAACGAATCTCTTGATGACGCTCTTCGTCGCTTCAAACGTACCGTTTCCAAAACAGGTACATTGCAAGAATATCGGAAACGTGAATTCTATGAGAAGCCAAGTGTTAAGCGTAAGAAAAAATCTGAAGCAGCTAGAAAACGTAAAAACAAACGTCGTTTCTAAAGTCCTAAGGGGGCAGATGGTTTGAGTTTGTTAGAGACTCTGCAAAAAGATATGGTAGCAGCGATGAAGGCAAAGGATAAGGAAAAATTAAGCACTATCCGGTTGCTGAAGGCTGCTGCGACAAATGAAAAAATCAACTTGGGTCATGATTTGACTTCCGATGAAGAAGTTGCAGTTTTGTCGCGTGAGCTTAAACAACGTAAGGATTCTTTGGCAGAGTACAAAGCTGCTGATCGTCCAGAGACAGTTGCTACGTTGCAAAACGAAATTAAAATCGTTGAAAGCTATATGCCTGCTCAACTTAGCGAAGAAGAAGTTAAACAAGTCGTCGCTGAGACAATTGCAGCTGTCCATGCGGAATCACCAAGTGATTTTGGTAAAGTCATGGGTGCTGTGATGCCCAAACTAAAAGGGCAGGCTGATGGAAAGCTCGTTAACTCAACTGTTAAAGAGTTACTTTCAAATTAAAGATCAAGGAGTTCGACTATTCAAAGTCGGACTCTTTTTATGTTACTAAAAATTTCGTTTTCAGCAAGCTATACTTGTAATAAAATAAGGTATAAGCTATATTTAAGTTATTCTAGTTACGATTTTAAAGGAGACGTTCAATTGTCAGAGGAACAATTAATTGAAAAAGAACTGCGAGTCGGCAAGCCGGAAGTACAGGCAGCCGTGTCTGGCGTGAATGACAGTTACCTAAAATTGATCGAAGAAGGTCTCAGTGTAGATATCAGACCTGTGGGGGATGCACTCAAGATCAAAGGTGATCAGCAAGCGGCAAGTCAAGCAATTGATATCATTCAAAAGCTTAAAAAACTAGTTGAACAGGGTGTTGGTATTTCCGAAAGTGACGTCCTTTCCGCGATAAAAATGGCGCAAAATGGGACCTTAACTTATTTTCAAGATCTATATAAAGAAACCTTGATCAAAGATAATAATGGTCGTCCTGTGCGTGTTAAAAATTTTGGTCAACGTAAATATGTCCAAGCGATCAAAAACAACGACCTTGTTTTTGGTATTGGACCGGCCGGAACTGGTAAGACCTTTCTTGCGGTTGTGATGGCGATCGCTGCTCTTAAGAAGAAACAAGTTGAAAGGTTGATTTTAACTAGGCCAGCGGTTGAAGCTGGTGAATCACTTGGATTTTTGCCGGGTGATCTCAAGGAAAAGGTCGATCCATATTTGCGTCCGATCTATGATGCGCTGTACGCAATTTTAGGCTCTGAGCATACTGAAAGATTGATAGAACGTGGTGTCATAGAGATCGCACCATTGGCATATATGCGTGGACGGACATTGGATAATGCGTTTGTGATCCTTGATGAAGCACAAAACTCGACACGGGCACAAATGAAAATGTTTTTGACACGTTTGGGGTTTGGTTCCAAGATGATCGTGAACGGTGATGTCAGTCAAATCGATTTACCAAAAGGACATCAACAAAGTGGTTTGATCGATGCTAGTAAAATTTTGCAGGGATTACCGCACATCAAGTTTATTCAATTTTCCGGTAATGAAGTCGTCCGTCATCCAGTAGTTTCAGAGATCATTGCTGCTTATGAAGATGTTGACAATAAATTGCCGTAACAATTATACAGAAAAAGAGGATTATTAAATATATGGATCTAGAGATTTTTGATGAGACAAAAGCAGTATCACAAGAATGGTTGACAATGATCGCTGAGTTGCTAAATTATGCGGGAAATTATATCAACTTACCCGATAACACTGAGATGTCTGTGACGATCGTTGATAACGATAGGATCCACGCTATCAATAAAAAATATCGTGGAGTTGACAAGGCGACGGATGTGATCAGCTTTGCGATCGAAGAAGATGACGGTGAAGAAGGCCCAATAATTTTTAGCGACGATTTTGATTTTGACATTCCTAAAAATATTGGGGACATTTTTGTTTCACTCGAAAAGGTAAAAGAGCAAGCAGCATATTTGGGACATTCTGAAAAAAGAGAATTAGGATTTCTAGTCGTTCATGGTTTTTTGCATTTAAATGGTTACGATCATATGAAATCTGAAGATGAAAAAGAGATGTTTGGCTTACAAAGAAAGATTTTAGATGCCTATGGCCTCAAAAGATAAAAGAAGATTTACCACAAAATGGAAAAATCATAGTTTTTTGCAGTCTTTAAAACATGCCAGTGAAGGCCTACGGACTGTTTATCAAAATGAACGGAATTTTCGCTTCGACTGTTGGGCAGGAGTGCTTGTCGTTATTGCGGGTTTTTTGTTGCGGGTAACTAATAATGAATGGCGCAGCTTGTTACTGGCTGTTTTTTTGGTTTTGGCCAGTGAGGCGTGGAATACAGTGATCGAAAACATTGTTGATTTGGTATGTGGTGCAAAACACTATTCGTCTGCTAAAAAAGCAAAGGATATTGCCGCGGGGGCCGTTTTACTCTCTTCTTTTTATGCTATTTTCACGGCAGCTATGATTTTATTACCAAAATTCTGGCACTTGTTTTTTTAAATTTCACTCGTGCTAAATTCTTCTTAACAAAGAAAGGAAAATATAATGACAAACACTTTTCACTCTGGCTTTGTTGCGATCATCGGTCGTCCAAATGTCGGTAAATCAACTTTTCTTAATCATGTGATCGGACAAAAAATTGCTATTATGAGCGATAAACCACAGACTACCCGTAATAAGATCCAGGGGATCTATACTACTGATGATTCGCAAATTATTTTCATTGATACTCCTGGTATACACAAACCTCAAAGTAAATTGGGGGATTTTATGGTAGATTCTGCACTCTCCACGTTAAATGAAGTTGATGCAGTTTTATTTATGGTCAACGCGACACAAAAACGTGGGAGAGGTGACGATTTCATCATCAAGCGATTACAAAATGTCAAAAAGCCGGTCTACTTAGTGATCAATAAGATAGATCAGATCCATTCCAATGATATTTTGCCAATTGTTGACGATTACAGAAAAACATTAGATTTTCAAGAAGTTTATCCGATTTCCGCTTTGAAGGGGAATAATGTGTTTGAGTTAGTTGATGATCTGGTAAATGATTTGCCAGAAGGGCCGCAATTTTACCCAGAAGATGAGATCACGGATCACCCTGAACGCTTCATTATTTCCGAGTTGGTCAGAGAAAAAGTTAACCAACTAACACGTGAAGAGATCCCCCATTCTGTCGCGGTAGTGACTGAACGCGTTAAACGAGAGGATGAAGAAAAGGTCCAGGTTTCTGCTTCGATCATCGTTGAACGTAACAGCCAAAAAGGTATTATTATCGGTAAAGGCGGCAAAATGCTGAAAAGGATCGGTACTTTAGCTCGTAAAGATATCGAAACTTTATTAGGAGATAAAGTATACTTGGAGTTATGGGTCAAAGTTCAAGAGAATTGGAAAGACCGTAAAACTGACCTTCAGTCTTTGGGGTACAAACAAGATGATTATTAACTCTTAAACAGATCTAGCTTTTACTGGTTTAGATCTGTTTTTGTTAGTCTTAAAAGGTGTAAGATACGAAAAGGGGGGGTTAAGTTGGCTCAACATCAAGGCATAGACTTCCAAGGGATCGTTGTTTCACGAAATGATTATAAAGAACGGGATATGTTGGTTAAGATCTTGACCGATAAGTTTGGCATCAAAACGTTTTTTGTTAGAGGCGCGCGAAAAAAGGGCTTCAAACTAGCCTCAGCGATCTTGCCATTTTCGCATGGGCTGTATTTCGGAAACGTTAATGACCACGGTCTTTCGTTCATCAATGGCACGTCAGAACTGGAGCAGTATCAACAAATATATGCAGATATCGAGTTAAATGCCTATGCGTCGTATATTTTCGGACTGGCAGGGGCTGCATTTGGAAATGACGAACCTCTACCTGGTGGATGGTTTAATAAGATCGCTACTTCTATCAATTTGATCGACCAAAGATTTGATCCCGCGATAATTACCAATATCATTGAGATCCAACTTCTAGATCAATTTGGTGTTAAACCATTTTTGGAGAGTTGTGTAGTCTGTAGCAGCACTTCTGGCCCATTCGATTTTTCTGAAAGTTATGGTGGGTTATTGTGTCGCAAACATTGGTATCTTGATCTTCATCGGCTGCATCTAGATCAGCGGACAATTTATTATTTAAGACAGTTTTCTGCCATTGATCTTGACCAATTACGTTCGGTCAATGTCAAAAATGAAACTAAGAAGTGTTTACGTCAGACTATTGACACTTTGTACAACGATCAAGTTGGTGTTTATGTAAAAGCCAAAAAATTTATCGACCAAATGGGCAAATGGGATCAAATTTTGAGAGATCCTCAAGAATGATTCAGGTATTTTGCACAATTGTTTACCTGAGTATCTTTATGATAAAGTAATTGAAGTTGGCATCCCCCTAATTGTCAACAAAATCACAAAGAGCACAAGTCTCCACGAGTGATGTTCAGTCGGTAACGACTGGACATTTTTTACGTATAAGTATATTTTGAAAACTGCACTATAATTTTTTATTGACAAATATTTCTTTCTGACTTATTGTTTAACTATTCGAATAACGTTGGCGAGAATGAGATTTGATCGAATTTAACTGGTTTTAGCGAGTCTGGAAAGTGAAAGCAGATCACCAGTACTTCGAGTGGCGATCTTTAGTCAGAATTTAAAAGTAGTCGGTTGCGTAAACCGGAAATAGGGTGGAACCGCGATCGTTTGACCGTCCCTATGTAGCATCATCTATTGCTGCATAGGGGCTTTTTTTGACTTCTAATATTGAGATAAAGTGGTTATGTTTTCTGCCGGCTGATCTTATTATTCAAACAAGGTTCGGGAAATGATTTGTCTTATTGCTACCGTTATTGCTGGTTATATTTTCGAGGAGGAAAAACTTCATGTCTAAAAAGTTAAGTATTCAAGAGATCATCTTAACATTACAACGCTTTTGGTCAGACCAAGGCTGTATGTTGATGCAGTCTTATGATACGGAAAAAGGGGCCGGGACGATGAGTCCATACACCTTTTTACGTGCGATCGGTCCTGAACCGTGGAATGTTGCTTATGTTGAGCCATCACGTCGTCCTGCAGACGGTCGTTATGGTAAAAATCCTAACCGTTTGTACCAACATCACCAGTTTCAGGTGATAATGAAACCATCTCCTGCTGATATTCAAGATATTTATTTGGATAGTTTAGCTGCTTTAGGGATCGACTCTAAAGAACACGATATTCGTTTCGTTGAAGATAATTGGGAAAATCCATCAATGGGCTGTGCCGGTGTTGGCTGGGAGGTGTGGTTAGATGGAATGGAGATCACTCAGTTTACCTACTTCCAACAAGTGGGTGGCTTGAATGTCTGGCCGGTTGCTGCCGAAGTAACGTATGGTTTAGAAAGATTGTCATCTTACATCCAAGACGTTCAGTCTGTTTTTGATCTAGAGTGGGCAGACGGTGTCAAATATGGCGACATTTTTTTACAGCCTGAGTATGAGCAATCAAAATATTCGTTTGAAGAGAGTGACCAAGAAATGTTGCTCAAAGCTTTCGATCAGTATGAGATCGAAGCAAAAAAACAAATTGCTAATGGTTTAGTTCATCCGGCTTATGATTACATTTTGAAATGCAGTCATACATTTAATTTATTAGACGCCAGAGGAGCAGTTTCTGTGACAGAGCGAGCAGGTTATCTGGCCCGGATCAGAAACATGGCTAAATCCGTAGCTAAAGTCTTTATTGCCGAACGCAAGAAACTTGGCTATCCTTTGATCAAAGACGAAAAATTACGGACAAAATTGTTAGAGGAGGACAAGTAAGATGAAACACACATTCTTATTAGAGATCGGATTAGAAGAGATCCCTGCGCATGTTGTTACTCCAAGTGTTGCCCAGTTGGCAACGCGCATGCAAGATTTTTTAAATGATTCAAGGATCTCTTATGACAAGATAGAGACCTACTCAACGCCACGACGGTTAGCCGTTAAAGTACTAGGCCTTGCAGATAAACAGCCCGATATTAAAGAAGTGGCCAAGGGGCCAGCTAAGAAAATAGCAGTGGATGAACAAGGTAACTGGTCTAAAGCAGCACAAGGCTTTTGTCGCGGACAAGGCGTTGATCCGGACAAGATTTATTTTAAGGAATTTAAGGGTACAGAATATGCTTATGTGGAAAAAACTATCTTGGGTAAACCAGTCACTGAAGTGCTAACTGATGTTGATCAGGTGATCAAAGCGATGCGTTTTCCAACCATGATGCGGTGGGGTACGAACGACTTTGAATTTGTGCGTCCTATTCGATGGTTGGTGAGTCTCTTAGATGACCAAGTAATACCAATTCAGATCTTGAATATCAAAGCAGATAGGGTCTCTGCGGGACATCGTTTTTTGGGAAATGATGTTTCACTTACAAGCGCAAATGATTACCCGGCAAGTTTACTTGATCAGATGGTCATTGCAGACGCAACAAAACGTAAAAACATGATCTATAATCAGATCAAGGCTCTCGCACAGAAAAATGACTGGCAAGTTGTGATCGATGATGATCTGTTAGAAGAGGTCAATAATTTAGTAGAGTATCCAACCGTTTTTGCCGGATCATTTGACAAAAAGTACTTGAATTTACCAGATGAAGTTTTGATCACCTCTATGAAAGATCATCAACGTTTCTTCTATGTTCTTGATCAAGATAGTCAGATGTTACCGTATTTTGTATCAGTTAGGAATGGTAACGATAAGTTTATAGGAAATGTAGTTGCCGGAAACGAAAAAGTTTTGACCGCACGTTTGGAAGATGCCCGTTTCTTTTACGAAGAAGATCAGCAAACTCCGATCGCCACTAATGTTGAACGCTTAAAGAACGTAATGTTTCATGATAAGATCGGTACGGTTTATGCTAAAATGCAACGTGTTACTTTAATTGCAGGTTTCTTAGGTAATAAAATTGGCTTAACAGATGAGCAATCAAAAGAGCTAGCACGTGCTGCCCAAATTTATAAATTTGACATTGTAACTGAAATGGTCGGTGAATTTGCAGAACTTCAAGGTGTAATGGGTGAAATTTATGCTCGTTTATTTGGTGAAAGTGAAGGCACTGCTGTGGCTATCAAAGAATCTTATATGCCTGTTGGTTCTGAAAGTAAATTACCTCAAACAGACGTTGGCGCGATTTTGTCGCTCGCAGATAAATTAGACAGTATTCAATCGTTTTTCGCTGCAAATATGTTACCTAGCGGTTCTAATGATCCTTATGCCTTGAGAAGGCAAGCTTTGGGGATCGTGCGGATCGTTTTGGCTAAACGTTGGAAGGTATCAGTTGTTGATTTGGCAGCTGCAATTACCAATGCTTACAAGAAAGCACAGGATTTGTATACAAACATTGAGCCGGATCAAAATCAAAGTGAGTGGGAGCAGTTTGTTATGGATAGAGTCCACCAGTTATTAACTGACAAGAATTATGCTTATGACATTGTGAATACGGTGGTCGCAACCAAAGAAAATACTTTCCAGCAGATCTTTTCAGCGGCAGATGTTTTAACAAAACATCAATCTGATCCTGATTTTAAGGAAAATATTGAGGCATTGACTAGGACTGTTCGTTTGGCACGAAAAGGACAAAACGACGTTTTACTTTCAGTCAAGCAAGATTTATTTGAAAATGATTCTGAAAAGAAGTTGTTTGCAGCCTTCAATGCTGTTGCTAAGTCATACTCAGAAGAAAACTTGGAAGAACGCTATAAATCACTTGCAAGTTTGCGTGAACCGATCAGTGAATATTTCGATGAAACGATGGTCATGGTCGATGACCAGGCAGTTAAGGATAATCGTTTGACGCAATTAGATAGTATTGCTAAGCTAACATATTCTTTTGGTGCACTGGACGATCTAAATGTTAAATAATAGCTGGTAAAATTCAGCTGTAAATGCCCAGAGAGCGCATTCTCTGGACATTTTTGATTTAGGAGATGAATATAGATTTCAAGAATTTGAAAATTGCATGAAGTCCGACCGTAATTAAAAAAAGAATTTGTGGAAATGTTAGTTTCATAAGCGTTTTTCTTGCATAACGTTGTGTTTCATTATATGATTACTGTCGATTATGTAAAAATAGACATGGCGAAGTCGCACATCTTTTAGTGCGACTTTTAACCACTGTTGTTAAAGTTATTTTGAGGTGGTCGTGTGAGCAGAAGGATCCCCGAAGAGGTGATCGATGATGTCCGTTCTCAAGTCAATATTTTGGATATTGTTGAGCAATATGTTCAAATGCATCGTTCTGGTCAAAACTGGTTCGGTCTATGCCCTTTCCATACGGAAAAAACGGCATCTTTCTCTGTAAATGAACGGAAACAGATTTTTAACTGTTTTTCATGTCACCGTGGAGGCAACGTCTTTAAGTTCATTATGGAGATCGAGAACTTAAGTTTTCCTGAAGCAGTCATACGTGTGGCTGCTTTAGGGAACGTGACGGTCGATCAGGAGTATATTGATAATGTTAAGGTAGGTAGCACTGCAACGTCTGGTGAAAAAGCAGATTCGGATGTTAATGTTCTGATAGATTATCACCGTGAAGCAGCTGAATTATATCATCATATTTTAGTCAATACAAAACTAGGTGAAGAAGCACTAAATTATTTACACGGGCGTGGCCTAACGGATGAGTTGATCGATGAATTTCAGTTGGGTTATGCTCCGGCAAACAAATTACTTTTACCGTTCTTTGATGAACACCAGCCGGATTACCAGAAATTGCGTAAAACTGGGTTGTTTGTAGAAATGCAAGACGGTAGTCTAAGTGATCGTTTCAGGCAGCGGGTCATGTTTCCGCTCAGAAATACGGCAGGTCAAGTGATCGCGTTTTCTGGTCGTTTGTTACAGAAAAATGAACAACAGCCAAAGTATTTAAATTCCCCAGAAACCGAACTGTTTAATAAGCGGGATGTTTTATTTAACTTTGATAAGGCCAAAAATTCAGTTCGGAGCGAAAAAAATATTATTCTTTTTGAAGGTTTCATGGATGTCTTAGCTGCTTATCGTGCTGGAGTAAAAAATGGCGTAGCATCAATGGGGACAAGTTTAACGGAACAACAAATTTATACGTTAGCAAGAGTTTCTAAAAAAATCAGTATTTGCTATGATGGAGATGACCCAGGGCAAAATGCGACTAAAAGAGCGTTGGAATTACTAGGTTCGCTGGATCGTTTTGAGATAACGGTTATTTCTTTACCAGAAAAATTAGATCCAGACGAATATATTGGTAAGTATGGAACGGAAAAGTTTTATGAACGCGTGCATAGTAGTCCAGAAAGCGAATTAGCCTTTTATCTGCGTTATTATAAGCAAGGGCGTAATTTGAATAATGAACATGACCAGTTGGCGTATCTAGATGATGTGTTAAAAAAATTAGCACAAAGTAATGATGCAATCGAAGTCGATCTATATTTGAATCGCTTAGCACAAAAATTCCAGGTGGATAAGAATGCTTTAGAAGCACAGCTTAAGGAAATTCGTTCTTCCATACAGGAAAAAAATAGTTTTCAATGGCAACAGAAAACTCAACAACAACAACCTGTTACTTGGGATCCACAGGCACAGGCTCCAGTGCATTATTCTCGGATAGAACAGGCCGAAAGATTGTTATTGTATAGGATCTTACATGATCACAGTGCTTGGTTAAAGGTTGCCAATGTACCAGAATTTAGTTTCGTTCATGAAAACTACCAAACTCTGTATTTATTGGCCCAAGGTTTTTTCAATCAACATCAAGATTATGATAGTGCCGCGTTCCTAGATTTTATTCAAGAAGGTGCACTGCAGGAGATCGTTGTTTCGCTTGAAATGAATCATTTTTCGGAACAAACTAGTGAGCAGGAGATAAATGATTGCTTGAAGTTGATTTTACAGGCTTCTCCTTTAGAAGAGCAGATAGAGTCTTTGCAGGTACAACTCGCTCGTGCTAAAAGAATGAATGATCAAGATAATGTCGTTGAACTAACAGTTAAATTGGTCGAATTATTACAACGTAAACAAGCTGGAATTTCAGCAATATAAGGAGGATCTCGCCTTGGCAGAAGAGAAAAAGAAAATAAATGATGTAGAGAAACAATATAAAAAGGAATTACGGAATTTGATCCATGAATTTAAACCCAAAAAGCAGATCCAATATTCTGTATTGTCCAAAAAATTAGTTGAACCATATCAGCTGAATGCAGACGCAATGGATAAATTGATCGAATCAGTTGAAGATGCAGGGATCGCTGTTGTAGACGAGAAGGGTGAACCAAGTGAACATGCCTTACATGCGGCTACTAAACAAGCTGAAAATGCCAAAAGAGATGTGTCTGCGCCTTCTGGTGTTAAGATCAATGATCCAGTCAGAATGTATTTGAAAGAGATCGGTCGTGTCGACTTGTTAACTGCCGATGAAGAAATCGCACTGGCTTTAAGGATCGAACAAGGTGATGAGTTTTCTAAACAACGTTTGGCAGAGGCCAATTTACGGTTAGTCGTTTCTATCGCTAAACGTTACGTTGGTCGGGGAATGTCGTTTCTTGATCTGATCCAAGAAGGAAACATGGGTTTAATGAAAGCTGTTGAAAAGTTTGATTACCGTAAAGGGTTCAAATTCTCCACTTATGCGACATGGTGGATCCGTCAGGCGATCACTCGTGCGATCGCTGACCAAGCTCGGACGATCAGGATCCCGGTCCACATGGTCGAAACTATCAATAAATTGATCCGGATCCAGCGGCAACTTTTGCAAGACCTTGGTCGTGAACCTGTCCCGGAAGAAATTGGTGCTGAGATGGATATGCCGACGGAAAAGGTCCGTGAGATCTTGAAGATCGCTCAAGAGCCTGTTTCACTTGAAACTCCGATCGGCGAAGAGGATGACTCTTATTTAGGTGATTTTATTGAAGACGATGAAGCCACTAGCCCAGCAGATCATGCTGCCTATGAACTATTAAAAGAGCAGTTAGAAGGTGTACTTGATACTTTAACGGATCGTGAAGAAAATGTTTTGCGGTTACGTTTTGGCTTAGATGATGGCCGGACAAGGACTTTGGAAGAAGTAGGTCGAGTTTTTGGTGTGACCCGTGAGCGGATCCGTCAGATCGAAGCGAAGGCGTTGCGTAAATTACGTCATCCTTCCAGATCTAAGCAGTTAAAAGATTTCTTAGATTAAAAGTAATTTTGTGATAGTTCATGTTAAAAGGCCGAAACGTTTTTCGGTCTTTTTTCTTTACATAAGTTAGGAAATTACTAAGCTAGTATAAAAATATTATTCATTTGGTGTACAATAATAGAGAAAGTTAATTGATCAAGGAGTAAGAAATGGATGCAAATAGATTGTCTCAACGGTTGCTGCATGTAGCGCAACATGTCCCGTTAGGTGCGCGGCTGGCAGATATTGGTTCGGATCATGCTTATTTACCAGTATATTTAGCTAAAAAGGGCCTGATCTCTTATGCTGTCGCTGGTGAGGTCGTAAAAGGCCCTTATCAAAATACCACACAGATCATTAAACAAGAACAAGTAGAAAACATCGTGCATTCACGCTTGGCTAATGGACTTGCCGCCTATACTAAGGAAGACAGGATAGACACTATCACGATTTGTGGGATGGGTGGCCCACTGATGGTCAACATATTAAATGCCTCTCCCGAAAAACTCGCTGCTCGTCCTGTATTGATCCTCCAGCCTAATGTAGGAGCTGATGCCGTTCGTGAGTGGTTGGAAAAAAATTGCTATCGGATCACACAAGAAGAGATCCTCGACGAGGCAGGGCATGTTTATGAGATCATAGTTGCTGAAGCTGATCCAAATGCTCAAAAAATGACTGCAGATGAGTTATTTTTTGGTCCTTTTTTACTGCAACGAAAAGATCTTGCTTTTGTCAAAAAGTGGTCTAGAGAATTACACCGTGAAGAAAAAATTTTTTCTGCTTTGACAGACGCAAAAAAAGTGAACGATCCAAAATATTCTGAAGTTAAAAAGAAAATCATCCAAATCAAAGGAGTGTTATACCATGACGACAGTCAATGATATCGTGACTAGATTTGAAGAATTCGCACCTAAACAGCTGGCGGAAAAAGGAGATCCGATCGGTTTGCAATTGGGCGACTTGCAACAAGATGTTCATAAGATGATGGTCAGCCTTGATGTCAGACCCGAAACAGTACAAGAAGCGATCAGTTCGGGGGTCGATCTTATATTTGCACATCATCCCGCGATGTTTCATCCGGTAAAAAGTTTTGACCTTGGTGTGCCGCAAAACCAGATGTATGCGGAATTGATCAAACACAACATTTCAGTGTATGCAGCTCATACGAATTTGGACAGTGCTCAGGGGGGGATGAATGATTGGCTTGCTGATAAATTAGAACTTCAACAGACTGAACCCTTACTGGGGCCATTCGAGGAAAAAACATATAAACTCGCAGTTTTTGTTCCCGTTGATAATGCTGGTCAACTACGACAAGCTTTAGCTGCGGCAGGGGCTGGCCAATTCGGGGATTATTCTAGCTGCTCTTTTGCTGTTCAGGGAAAAGGGCGTTTTTTGCCAGCTGAGAGTTCACATCCATACCTGGGACAAGCGGGCCAACTAGAAGTGGTCAACGAAGAAAAAGTCGAAGTGGGTTTTCCGGCTAAATATAAAAAGCAGGTTTTAGCTGCCATGTATGCTAACCATCCTTACGAAGAAGTTGCTTTTGATCTCTACCAAATTGAGGGTTCAGGATTAAAATACGGGATGGGTCGTATAGGTGACCTTGCTTCGCCTATGACTTTAAAAAATTTCATTGCTCAGTGTAAGGAAGCTTTTGAGATCCCAAGGTTGCGAGTCGTGAGTCCTGATCTTCAACAAGAGATCCAAAAAGTTGCTGTTCTTGGTGGCAGCGGCTCTCAATTTTATACTGATGCGTTGGCGAAAAGCGCTGACGTTTATGTTACGGGTGATGTAAGTTATCACACCGCTCATGATATGTTAGCAAGTGGATTGAATGTGATCGATCCTGGTCATCATTTTGAATGGATCTGTCAGCCTAAGCTACAGCAGCTCTTTACTAAATGGGCTAAAGAGGATGGTTGGGCAGTTGATGTCACTGCTACTACAATTAACACTGAACCATTTAAATTTATGTAAGTAATATTTTAATTTTATAGAGGAGGATCTTTCATGGCAAAATATGATAGTTTAATTCCACGTTTTTTAAAGTACGTTCGTAAGGAAACCCGTTCAAACGAAGATTCAACCACTGTGCCTTCCACACATAATCAGGTAGAATTCGCGAATGAGCTGGTGTTGGAATTAAACGAGATCGGTTTATCAAATGTTCGTATCGCTGAGAAAAGCAGTTACGTCTTTGCAACACTGCCAAGTAACTTACCTGCCGATAAAAAAGCAAAAAAGGTCGGCTTCATTTCCCACATCGATACGGCAGACTTTAATGCTAAAAATGTATCACCTCAAGTTATCGAGAATTATGATGGTCAATCAGATATCAAACTGGGGAATAGTGGTTATTCGTTAACAACTGACGAGTTTCCTAATTTAAAGAATTACAAGGGCGATAATTTGATCACTACCGATGGCAATACATTATTAGGTGCTGACGATAAGGCCGGAGTGACAGAGATCATGACAGCCGTAGAATATTTGGTCAAACACCCAGAAATAAAACATGGCGAAGTGGAAGTTGCTTTTGGTCCAGATGAAGAGATCGGAACAGGTGCCGACCGTTTTGAAGTTGATGAATTTGGTGCAGACCTTGCTTACACCGTTGATGGTGGGCCTTTAGGACAATTGGAATACGAAACTTTTAATGCTGCTCAGGCTACTATTCGTTTTGTTGGTAAAGACGTTCATCCTTCAGAGGCTAAGGGTATTATGATCAATGCCTTAAAGTTAGCCGTTGAGTTTGAAAACCATTTGCCAAGTGCTGAAGTGCCAGAAAGAACCGAGGGACGTCAAGGCTTCTTCCACTTGTTGAGTATCAATGGTACTGTTGACCAAGCTAAAATGACTTATATTATTAGAGACCATGACCGTAGTAAGTTTGAAGAGCGTAAGCGATTGGTCAAAAATATTGTGGCAAAGATGAACGAACAATTTGACGAACAACGTGTTATTTTGGACATGAAAGACCAATACTATAATATGCGTGAGGTTATCGAAAAAGATATGACTGTTGTCGATCTCGCTAAAGAGGCGATGGAAGACCTTGAAATTAAACCGCTGATCGCTCCCGTGCGTGGTGGAACTGACGGATCGAAGATCTCTTTTATGGGGTTACCAACCCCTAACTTGTTTGCCGGTCCAGAAAACATGCACGCGAGGTTCGAGTATATCTCTGAACAAACAATGGAAAAGGCAACCGATGTTGTTTTGCAGATCGTAAAATTAGTTAGTAAAGGCTAGTGCTTTTATAGGCTATTAGGAACTTTCTGAATTAGTCTTGATAGACATTTTCAGTGACACTGTTATTAGTTTGTTGCCTGATCCTGAGTCCTAAAAGGTTAAGTAATTATTTGCCTAATGTAAATGATAAAGATCTATATCAAAACTTGGTATAGGTCTTTTTTGATAAAGTTTAACTAATTTGACTAAAAAGATAACAATTTATGGCTTAGCTATTTTATGCTGTCTTTTAATGATTTTGTTGGTCTAAGGCATTAACTTTATTTTAAAAAAGGTGTTTAATCGTTGATATAACAATTTGGTCAAAGAAGGTAAGACTTTTTACTAGCATCTGTTTTGATATCTTGTATAATGGAGACAATGAGTGAATTGCTAAACTGAAAACAAGTAAACTGAAAATAAATGAAAAATGAACAGAAGGGACGAAGTGCATGAATAACGATAGTTTGACAAATGCAGTGCAAGAAGCGATCGGTCAGGCACAGCAAATAGCAATGACACGTAAGCACCAAGAGATCGATGTGGTTCATTTATTTAAATTCCTGTTCCAACCTGGTGAATTTGCGGCTGATTTATACCAAAAGGCTGGACTTAATGTTGATGAATTTGAAAAAGAGATCGATCAACAACTAGACAAGATCGCAATAGTTTCTGGTAATGTCGCTTATGGCCAAACGGTCAGTCAAAATTTAGCCCAACTACTGCAAAAAGCAGACCAATTAAAACAAAAGTTAGGCGACGAGTATATTGCTATTGATACGCTCGTTTTAGCACTTATGCAATTACAGTATCATCCGTTAACTGAATTTTTAAAACATAAGGGCGTTACTGAAGAAAAGTTGCAGGCAGTCATCGATGATTTGCGAGGAGGAGAACACGTGACATCTAAGGACCAAGAAGCGCAATATAAGGCATTAGAAAAATATGGAACGGATTTAGTTAAAGAGGCACGGTCTGGTAAACAAGATCCAATTATTGGCCGTGACGAAGAAGTCCGCGATGTGATACGGATCCTTTCACGCAAGACAAAAAACAATCCTATTTTGATCGGTGAACCAGGAGTTGGTAAAACAGCGATCATCGAAGGATTAGCCCAACGGATCGTTAAAAATGACGTCCCTGCAAATTTAAAAGACAAAACTATTTTCTCTTTGGATATGGGTTCTTTGATAGCGGGTGCCAAATATCGTGGAGAATTTGAAGAGCGACTAAAATCGGTCCTTAAAGAAGTTAAGAAAAGTGAAGGGCAGATCATCTTATTTATTGATGAGATCCATAACATTGTTGGTGCAGGAAAAACAGAAGGAAGCATGGATGCCGGCAATCTTTTGAAACCAATGCTTGCTCGGGGAGAACTGCATTTGATCGGTGCAACTACTCTGGATGAATATCGTGAGAATTTAGAAAAGGACAAAGCGCTCGAGCGTCGTTTTCAGAAAGTGCTTGTTCAGGAACCAACTGTGGAAGATACGATCGCGATTTTGCGGGGGTTACGAGAAAGATATGAGATCCATCATGGCGTTCGGATCCATGATAATGCATTGGTTGCAGCTGCGACACTTTCAGACCGGTATATCACGGATCGTTTCTTACCAGACAAAGCAATCGACCTGGTAGATGAGGCCTGTGCTGAGATCAGAGTCGAAATGAATTCTGTTCCGACTGAACTAGATCAAATTAACCGTACCGTCATGAGGCTTGAGATCGAGGAAGCCGCATTAAAGAAAGAAACTGATGATGCTTCGAAGAAACGTTTGACTGACGTCCAACAGGAACTAGCTAACGCACATGAAAAAGACAATCGGTTAAAAATGCGGTGGGAAAGTGAAAAAGAGGACATCCAAAAAGTCAGTGACAAGAAATCTGAGATCGATCAAGCTAAGCATCAATTAGAAGATGCTGAAAACCAATACGATTTAGAAAAAGCAGCTAAATTGCAGCATGGCACTATCCCACGTCTTGAAAAAGAATTAGCAGGCCTAGAGAAAGGCGACCGGCCGGATGATTGGTTAGTTGAAGAATCGGTCACTGAAAATGAAATTGCTGAAGTTGTTAGTCGGTCGACAGGGGTGCCAGTTTCTAAATTAGTCGAAGGTGAACGGCAAAAGCTGCTTCATTTGTCTGATAGTTTGCATAACAGGATCATTGGTCAAGATGAAGCTGTGGACGCAGTTTCTGATGCAGTTTTACGTTCACGAGCCGGTTTGCAAGATCCATCGAAACCATTAAGTTCATTTATGTTCCTGGGTCCAACTGGTGTTGGTAAAACAGAATTGGCAAAGGCACTAGCTGAAAATTTGTTTGATTCTGAAAAGCATATGGTGCGTTTAGATATGAGTGAATATATGGACAAGATCTCAGTTAGTCGCTTAGTTGGAGCCGCCCCTGGATATGTTGGTTATGAAGAGGGCGGGCAGCTTACGGAAGCTGTTCGTCGTAATCCGTATACGATTATTTTGTTAGACGAAATTGAAAAAGCACACCCAGATGTTTTTAATATTTTACTGCAAGTGTTGGATGATGGTCGTTTGACCGATAGTCAGGGCCGGACGGTCGACTTTAAGAATACTATTATGATCATGACCTCTAATTTAGGATCAGACATTTTGTTGGATCAGGTCGCCGAAGATGGAAAGATATCTGAAGAAACACATTCTGCCGTCATGAAATTAGCTCAAAGCCACTTTAAACCCGAATTTTTAAATCGTGTGGATGATATTATTATGTTCACACCATTGTCTATGGATGCCATCAAACAGATCGTTGATAAATTTATCGGCTTACTATCAGATCGCTTGGCGGACCAAGAGATTTCCTTAACGATCACTGATGCGGCTAAAGAATGGTTAGCTAAAAATGGTTATGAACCTGCATACGGGGCTCGGCCTTTGCAACGTTTCATTACTGACCATGTTGAGACACCCTTAGCTAAGCAGATCATAGCTGGTAAGATCATGCCGAGATCAACAGTTGAGATCAGCTTAGGAGGACAAGAAAACCTGATCTTTAACGCACAAGAAAATAGCAAAGTAAACGAAACAATGAATTAAAAAGTTAAAATGGCAGTAAAAAAGCGTTGCATTAAGCAACGTTTTTTTATTTAGTATTATAATTTTTTGGTTTTAACATAGGCGCGATCAGGTTGATCACAACAAGGCTGCCAATCATTGCGACTACAAGGCTCATTGTAACATTGAAAACCCCACCAGTTAAAGCAGAGACAATATAGCCCAGTACCAGACCATAAATTGCACTCCAAAAGAGCAAAGTGAGCTGTTTAAGCATTTCATTCACCTCTCATTAATTAGTAGTTTAGCACAAAAATGAAAAAATAAACATATATTTTAAACGAGTTTAAGCCGAAATATTTCTGCGATTTTTGATAAAGTTGCATATTAAAAGTGGGAATGTTTTTGAAGGTAGTTGAAAATTTGAGTATAATTAACTTAACAAATAAAAGAGGAAGGGGGAGTACAATGTTTAGTCCACTACAAGTTATAAGTTGTTATAGTTTGTTGCACAGTCCGCTTAAGATTTCGGAATTGGTAAAAAAAGCCAGTGAACTAGGGTATCAAGCACTGGCTCTCACTGACATTAATGTTATGTACGGTGTTTTGGACTTTTATAAGGCCTGCCAAACTCATCATATTAAACCGTTATTGGGTTTAACTTTACAATTGGACGATAGCAAGCAAGATGACGCGACAAATGAACTGATCTTGATCGCAAAAAACAATCAAGGCTACCATAATTTAATAAAATTATCGAGTCGAAAAATGACCAAAGAGCCTGACGAGTTGAATGGAGATCGTTTGTCACTTAAGGATATCTCTCCGTTTTTACAGGATCTTTTTGTGATCACGCCTACTAAAAATAACATAATGATCGACGCTTTAGAAAACCATAATTTATCAGTAGCGAAAAAAGAGGCGGCCAAGTTTAAAGAGATCTGTGCACCGGCTAGTTTATTTTTAGGAGTCAGTCCACATATGTCAGACCAAATGGTGCTCGATATCCGTAGTCTGGCAAGGGAATTAAACCTAGAAATCGTGGCGGCTTCCCCTTTGAAATATATACGTCCTGAGCAAAATTTTGAAGTTGCGGTTTTGAATGCTGTCAGACTTGGCAAAAAAATGACGAGTACAGAATTAACTCAACAAAGGGACGGTTCACATTACTTGAAGTCCCCTGCCGAATTTTCACAAGAATATCAACAGTCTGGCTTAGAAGATGCATTTCAAAATGTATCTCAAATCGTGGAGCAAGTTGACATCAAACTTAAATTCCCACCGACTCGATTGCCACGTTTCAAGACTCCCACAGGTTATACCTCGGCCCAATATTTGCGGAAATTATGCTCAGAGGGACTGAAAAAGCGGCTCCAGGAAAACAAGATCAGTAATATTAAACCGTATCAGGAACGGTTAGACCATGAACTTGCAGTCATAGATCGAATGGGATTTGATGATTATTTCTTAGTAGTTTGGGATGTTACCCATTTTGCACACGAACAGCATATCATGATCGGACCAGGACGAGGTTCAGCGGCCGGTTCCTTAGTCGCTTATACTTTGATGATCACTGACGTTGACCCACTTGAATACAACTTGCTTTTTGAACGATTTTTAAACGAAGAGCGTGCTCAGATGCCAGATATTGATCTGGATATTCCTGACCTAAAACGTGATCAGGTCATAAAATATGTTCATAAAAAGTATGGACATGAACAAATGGCTCAGATCATCACATTTGGTACTTTGGCTGCTAAGCAGGCGTTGCGAGATGTGGGACGCGTGATGGGTGAGACGACTTACGAAATGGATCAATGGAGTAAAGCCATACCGTCAGTTTTGCATATTACACTGGCTGAAGCTTATCAGCAGTCACAAAGGCTGCAAAATTTAGTTGCAGATAGTCAAAAAAATGAGTTGATCTTTAAAACGGCTACTCATCTCGAAGGTTTGCCACGACATTATTCTTTACATGCGGCTGGTGTGATCTTAAGTGAACAAAGATTATCCGATATAGTCCCAGTTCAATTGGGGCCCGATGAAATGTTGGTTACACAGTTTGCTAAGGATCAGGTTGAAGAGGTCGGCTTATTAAAGATGGATTTCCTTGGTTTACGTAATTTGACTATCCTAGAAAATTCACTGCGTTTTATTTCGATCGGCTATCATAAGCAGTTAGATATCCGACAAATAGACTTAAAAGATCAGCAAACATTAAAACTTTTTCAGTTGGCGGATACAAATGGTGTTTTTCAATTTGAATCTGACGGGATCCGTAATGTTCTCAGAAAGCTGGAACCGAATTCTTTTGAGGATATTGCTGCCGTTAATGCATTGTATCGCCCAGGGCCAATGAATAATATTGACGAGTTCATTGCGCGTAAGCATGGTCAAAAACGTGTAACGTATCCAGAGCCGTTTTTGAAAAAGTTTTTGGAACCAACCTATGGCATCATGGTCTATCAAGAGCAGGTCATGCAAGTTGCTTCGGCGATGGGAGGCTTTTCTCTTGGCCAAGCCGACCTCTTGCGTCGAGCAATGAGTAAAAAGAAGCATGATGTGATCAAAGAAATGCAACAGAAATTTATTGATGGTGCTATAAAAAAAGGGTTTGACGCTCGGACTGCAGAAAAAGTATACGACTATATCGGTCGGTTCGGTGATTATGGCTTTAACCGCTCGCATGCGGTTGCTTATTCTAAGATGGCTTTTGAATTAGCATATGTGAAATGTCATTATCCAGCAGCTTTTTACGCTTCCTTATTAAATTCTGTGATCGGGTCGTATAAAAAAATCAAGACTTATCTCACAGAGGCAAAAAGCCGTAATATCAAAGTCCATGCCCCAGCAATCAATGAAAGTGAAACTTATTTTATTTTAAAAAAGCATGCCATTTATTTTGGCCTAGGGTGCATAAAAACGATCCGACGAAATTTTGTGCATGAAATCATTCAAGAAAGAAGAGCACATGGTCCATACCGAACATTTAACAATTTTTTACAACGGCTGCCTCCGGAATACTTAAAACAGGATGCCATTGAAGCTTTGATCTACAGTGGTGCCTTTGATAAATTAGATCCTTCACGAGCAGAGCTGCTTGATCAATTGCCTAAAATGCTCAAAACTGCGGAATTAAGCGGTGCTAACGTTGACTTATTTGAGAATTTAGCTCCTAAAGCACAAGGAAAAATACCTGAGTTATCAGAAGAAGAACAACTCAATAAAGAAAATTATTATTTGGGTGCCTTTTTATCCGGTCATCCGGTTGAAAAGTTTGCAAAATTAGCCCAGATATATCAGACAACAAAAGTTAATACAATACAGGCAGGAAAAAGTGTTACCAGTATCGTTTATCTGAAAAAAATAAAGGTCATTAGGACAAAAAAAGGAGAACAGATGGCTTTTGTCACGGCTGACGATGAAACAGGATCCATTGATTTGACCGTTTTTCCCCAACAGTTTCGTAAGTTTTATCCTCTTTTGACCGAGAGTACGGTCGTGGTAGTCAAAGGCAAAGTCGAAGAACGGCGCGGGATCCAACTATTAGTGGATTCAATTGAGTTAGCGAGGGACTTAAATGGTCAACGTTACTTTCTTCGCCTTAAAAGTGGGAGTTCTAATCAGCAAAAGCGGGAATTGGAAAGATTGCTCAGAACTTTTCATGGCCAAGTTCCAGTGATCGTTTATGATGAAAGCACAGACCGTAAAGTTTTATTAAATGAGAACTTGTGGTTTACTAGTGCTAGAGAAGCCCAGCAGAAGGTTATCGACTTATTAGGTGAAAATAATGTGGTTTTGAAGTAATGAAAATAGATGTAAATCGCATGAAAAATTTCATAATTTTTTCGAAATAAACAAGACAATGCCTGTGAAAAGTGATATTATGAACATTGGAGAATGTAGTACATTTAGAAACTTTACTTGAGGTGAAATTATGAAGCGCATTGGCATTTTGACGAGTGGTGGAGATTCTCAAGGTATGAATGCTGCGATCCGTGCGGTTGCCCGTTCAGCTAACTCTGCTGGCTTGGAAGCATACGGCATTAATTATGGTTACAAAGGTTTGGTGGAAGGCAATATTGAACTTTTAAACCTTGACCGACTTGATGGCATTATCAAACGTGGCGGAACGATTTTGTATTCAGCCCGTTTTCCTGAATTTGCTGAAAAAGCATATCAGTTAAAAGGTATTGATCAGTTAAAAAAATTCGGGATCGATGCCTTAGTTGTTATCGGTGGTGACGGTTCTTATCACGGTGCAGAGCGATTGACGCAGCACGGATTTAATTCTATCGGTATCCCCGGGACTATCGATAATGATATTCCTGGGACTGATTTTACGATCGGTTTTGATTCCTCTGTTAACGTTGCTGTTGATTCGATCGATAAGATCAATGACACTGCAACTTCTCATCAAAGAACCTTCATTGTAGAAGTTATGGGACGTGGCGCCGGAGATATTGCACTATGGGCAGGACTTGCGACAGGTGCAGATGCGATCGTCATTCCTGAACATCATTATGATATTCAGAAGATCGCAGATAAGTTAACGAAAAATCGTGAAAATGGTAAAGACCATGGCTTAGTTGTGATCGCTGAAGGTGTGATGTCGGCCCAGAAGTTTAAGGAAGAACTTGATCAACATGGTGACTTTGATAGTCGGGCAGTCACTTTAGCTCATGTGCAGCGTGGTGGGCAACCAACAGCCAAAGATCGTGTGTTTGCAACGCAACTTGGCGACTACGCTGTTCGTTTGCTGCTCGAAGGAAAGGGCGGTTTAGCTCTAGGAGTTCGTGACAACAAACTTGTTGCGTCTGAGATCATCGATACCCTTGAAAATCACAAGCATCAAACTGATCTTTCACTGTTAGAGTTAAATGACAGAGTGAGATTTTAATCAACCATATTTAAGACACTTAATTTTTAGTTATTTTAAGTGATGTTTACAATACTTTATTTTCCAAAGGAGAGGTAACTTATAATGAAAAAGACCAAGATCGTAAGTACACTTGGACCAGCCAGTAATGATCTAGATACAATTGTTAAATTGATCGAGTCAGGTGCTAATGTATTCCGTTTTAACTTTTCTCATGGTGATCATGAAGAACAATTAGGCAGAATGAGCTTAGTTACAGAGGCTGAAAAAATCACTGGTAAGATGGTCGGCCGTTTGTTGGATACAAAGGGTGCTGAGATCCGGACTACAGCTCAAAAAGAAGGAAAGCTCTCATTTGAGACCGGCGACGAAGTACGGATCTCGATGGATGACTCTATCGAGGGAACTCGCGAAAAAATTGCCGTAACATATCCTGGTTTGTATGACGATGTTCATGAAGGCGGCCATGTTTTATTTGATGACGGCTTGATCGACATGCAGATCGAAAAAAAGGATGATGAAAATAAGGAACTAGTATGTGAAGTCCTTAATAACGGTGTTTTAGGTTCCAAAAAGGGTGTTAATGCTCCTGGCGTTTCCATCAATTTGCCTGGTATTACTGAAAAAGATTCTGATGACATTCGTTTTGGTTTGGACAATGAGATCAACTTCATTGCTGCATCTTTCGTTCGTAAACCGCAAGATGTTTTGGACATCCGTGAGTTATTAGAAGAAAAGCATATGGAGCATGTTCAGATCTTTCCTAAGATCGAATCTCAGGAAGGTATCGATAACTTTGATGAAGTTCTAAAAGTTTCAGATGGTTTGATGGTCGCTCGTGGGGACATGGGTGTTGAAATTCCTGTTGAAAATGTTCCGTTAGTACAAAAGAGTTTGATCAAGAAATGTAACGCTGCTGGCAAACCAGTCATTACTGCTACACAAATGCTTGATTCAATGCAAGAAAATCCACGTCCTACACGTGCTGAAGCTTCTGACGTTGCTAATGCTGTCTTTGATGGTACAGACGCAACAATGCTTTCCGGCGAATCGGCAAATGGTGATTATCCTGTAGAATCTGTTGCTACAATGGCACGGATCGACGTGAAGGCAGAAAATATACTGCGTCAGCATAAGAGTTTTTCGATCAATGATTTCGATAAAACTGATGTAACTGAAGCAGTTGCACGTTCCGTCGCTGAAACGGCTGATAACTTAAACATCAAGACGATCGTTGCTGCTACAAAATCGGGACATACAGCTCGTTTGATCTCGAAGTATCGTCCAGACGCAAACATTTTGGCTGTAACGTTTGATGAGCGCACGCGTCGCGGGCTATCAATTAACTGGGGGGTTGATCCTGTCTTGGCTGATACTCCTGCTTCAACTGACGAAATGTTTGCTTTAGCAACTGAAAAAGCTAAGAATGAAGGTTTCGCCAAAGAAGGTGACTTGATCTTGATCACTGCTGGTGTGCCTGTTGGTGAAAAGGGTACTACTAACGTTATGAAGATCCAGTTGATCGGTTCTAAGATCGTCGACGGCCAAGGTGTTGGTGATGAAACAGTCATTGGTAAAACAGTCGTAGCAAGATCAGCTAAGGAAGCTAATGAAAAAGCTGTTGAGGGCTGTGTTCTTGTTACAAAGAATACTGATAAAGATTATCTTCCAGCGATCGAAAAAGCATCCGCATTAGTTGTCGAAAATGGCGGCTTGACTTCACATGCTGCTGTTGTCGGTATTTCTATGGGTATCCCTGTTGTCGTAGGTGCTCATGATGCCACATCATTAGTATCAGAAGGCGAAGTTGTCACTGTTGATTCACGTCGTGGAATTGTTTACCATGGTGCTTCTAACGCACTTTAAAACTAAATAATTTTTAGCAACTAGCTTAATTTGCTAGCTGGACCCGAAACTAATTTGATTTCGGGTCTTTTTTTTAATTTTTAAAAGATGGGACTACAAAACAACTCAGTTTATTGTTTAACAAGCAAAGTTGAGTTCGCTTTTTAGAAGTTAATCCGTTACAATGTTTAAGAGAAGCTTTAAAGATAGGTGGTATAGTTCATGGAGAGTTGGTTGTTTTTGTTACTGGTTTTGGCAATTGCTTTGTTTGGAAGGAATCTTTCGTTGGTCATCGCTGCTGGGGTGGTAATGATCATCAAGGCTTTGCCTTTTGCTGCAAAATGGTTACCAACTATTCAAAGTAAGGGTATTAATTGGGGAGTCACGATCATCTCGATAGCAATTTTAGTGCCTATCGCTACTGGCGAAGTTAAATTCAGTGATCTGGTCAGCGTTTTTAAAACTCCTGCTGGTTGGATCGCAATTGCTTGCGGAGTGGCGGTTGCTGTTCTTTCACGTTATGGAGTCGATCAACTTGCTGCATCCCCGCAAGTTACCGTTGCATTAGTTTTTGGAACGATATGTGGGGTCGTTTTTTTACGCGGAGTTGCTGCCGGCCCTGTGATCGCAAGTGGTATGGCATATTGTATTATCACATTACTTGGCTTGAGTTTTAAATAAGGGAAGAATTCATTATGAAAAAAGATATTCTTGGAAAAGTAGTGACGGCTGGTGTCACTGATGAAAATGACAAATATATATATTCGCAGATCGAAGGAGAAACTTTTCGGACTGCAAAAGCAGAGTTAAAAAAATTACCTAAAATGGGCAGCAAATTAACTGGGTTTGCATATGAAAATGAAAATCATCATCTGCAATTGACTAAGAATACTCCTAAGTCTGGCATAGGCCGCTACGCATGGGGAACGGTAGTTTCTGTTCAACGTGACTTGGGTGTTTTCGTGGACATCGGTCTACCAAATAAAGACATCGTCGTGTCGCTGGATGATTTGCCAGAGCAACGTGAAATTTGGCCTAAAAAGGACGACCGACTAATGATCGGATTAAAAGTCGATAAAAAAGGACGATTATGGGGTGATTTAGCCTCAGAAACAATGTTTCAAGGGATCAGCCAGAGGGCAACTTCTTCAATGAACAATCAAAATGTGAAATGTGTTGCATACCGCTTAAAAAAAGTAGGGACGCGTGTTTTAACTGAAGACTATTGTCTGGGCTTTATCCACCCGTCTCAAAGAAGCGAGGAACCTCGCTTAGGACAAGTTTTGGATGCCCGAGTGATCGGTATCAGAGAAGACGGCTCCTTGAACCTTTCCCTTAAACCAAGAGCTTATGAAGTTATTGGTGATGATGCACAGATGATCTTAGCTGCTTTGCAACATTCATCTGGAGTCTTAAATTTTTCGGATAAAAGTGACCCAGAAGAGATCAGAGATTATTTTGGTATCAGCAAAGGCCAATTTAAACGTGCCTTGGGTCATCTGCTTAAGGCTGGTGCTGCCAGACAAGAAAACGGTAAGATATATTTGAACGATTAAGGTCGAGGAAAGGAGCATTGCCATGGATACAAATAATGAAATGGTGAAGATCCAAAATTGTATGCATAATGCAGGCTTTAAGTTGACTCCGCAACGGCAAGCAATCGTTAAAGTTTTGTTGGACCACCATCATGAGCATTTATCGGCCGAAGAAATATATATAGAACTTTTACGAGCCTCTTTCTCGTTTGGTTTGGCTACTGTTTACCGCACGTTAGATATTTTAACAGACCTAAATTTACTAACCAGGATCTCTTTTGAAGACGGTGTCGCTCGTTATGACCTTCGGACTGAGGATGCTGAACATTTTCACCATCACCTAATTTGCACTGAGTGTGGTAAAACTTTTGAAGTTCACGAGGATCTACTGGGTGATATCGAAAAACTGGTCCTCAGAAAATATCATTTTAAAGTTTCAGATCATCGGTTAACTTTCTTAGGTCTTTGTCAGGAATGCCAAGGGAAAAAGGTATTAGGGGATGAAACCTATCAATGAAATAGTCAATGATTATCTTCGCTATTTAACAGTTGAACGGGGATTATCTAATAATACGGTAGCAAGTTATCATAATGATCTGGAACAATTTGTGACGTATTTGAAGGAGCAAGGCTTTTCAGATTTTGCGGAAGTTCAACGAAGTGATATCACGGGATACTTGCACCAAGAAACTACGGCGAAAAAAGCCAATTCAACGATCATTCGTAGCGTGACAAGCTTACGTCGCTTTTATTCATATCTCGTTCATGAAAGAATGGTCGTTGAAGATCCAATGGCATTGATCGATACTCCCAAACAAGAAAAGCATTTGCCTGAAGTCCTTTCGCGTACAGAAGTAGAAACTTTATTAAAAACACCAAACGAAGGTAGTACGTTAGGTGTGCGTGACCGTGCGATCTTAGAGCTGATGTATGCAACCGGCTTGAGAGTCAGTGAAGTGATCAACTTAAAATTAACTGATCTACATTTACCAGTAGGATTGATAAAAACTATCGGTAAGGGACAAAAGGAACGAATAGTTCCGATCGGAGATACAGCAGCATATTGGATCAATGAATATTTAGAACGTGGGCGTTCGCAACTGCTTAAAGGAAAACGCAGTGATTATTTATTTTTAAATTTTCATGGCAATAAACTGACCCGCCAAGGAATTTGGAAGAACCTTAAAGCACAAGTACAAAAGGCTGGGATCACCAAAAATATCACCCCACATACTTTACGTCATTCTTTTGCGACTCATATTTTAGAAAATGGGGCAGATCTACGAATCGTGCAGGAGTTATTAGGACATTCTGATATTTCTACTACACAGATCTACACTCATTTATCCAAACGCAGACTAAGTGATATATACGATCAGACACATCCGCGTGCTTAAAGACGGGTTCACTAATTGAAAATCTATCAAGAATTTCTTATACTATTTAAATTTTCTGAAATTTGTTTTAGTTTCTTAATTGTGATAGTCTGACATATAACGTAAAAAACTGCGGGGGAATTAAATGCTTTATAAATACAAAAGTGGTTATAGAAAAATTGCAATGGGCTTACTTTCTTTTGTACCAAACCTAAAGGAAGTTTCACGTCTTTCGACGGAACTCGACTGGTACGAGGCCCAAGACGACCGTTGTTTATATTTATGGAAAAATGAAGATGGCGATTTTTGTGGCATCATTGGTGCAGAGATCAGCGATACTGTGGTGGTTGTTCGTCATGTCGCCGTTTCTCCACAGTATCGTGAAGAAGGTATCAGCTTTGCAATGTTTTCGGCGCTCGCACAACTTTATCCTGAGTATAAAATGATGGGTAGTTTCGAGGTAGCACCCTTACTTACAGAGTGGGAAAAGAATCATGGACAATAAAAATAGCGCGCACGAGATGCGATCTTTTGACAAGTTGACCTTTAAAATTGCTGATTTTGAAGGCCCTTTAGATCTTTTATTACATTTGATCAAAAAAAATGAAATGGATATTTATGATATTCCAATGACAGAAATAACTTCTCAGTACATTGACTATCTCCATCACATGAAAAAAATGGAGTTAGATATCGCTGGGGAGTATTTTGTTACGGCCGCAATGTTGTTAAACATTAAAAGTCGGATGCTTTTGCCAAGTCATCCTTATGAAGACGAAGGACTGGCAGATAATAGTGATGATCTGCAAGAAGATCCGCGAGATACTTTAGTTCAACAATTGTTGACTCATCAACTATATCAACAGGCGGCTGGCCAGCTACGAGAAAAGTATGAAGAAAGAACACAACACTATGAACGAGATACTGCTCTTGTCCCCGCTGATGCACATTTAGGTAGACTTGATGCACAGTCGGCAAATATAAAGCAGCTAGCAAGGGCCTTTAGTAAAGTCTTGTTAAGGCAAGAAAAAAGTATGCCGATCCGTAGGAGTGTTAGCAACGACAAATATTCCATCAAAGAAGAAATGGTTCGTTTAGATCAAAAAGTAAGAACAGCACATCGGCCTGTTTTTTTTAATGAGCTATTCCATTCTGAGTTTGAGATCGAATTGTATGTGACCACTTTTTTAGCTTTATTGGAATTAGTTAAAAAGGGGAAGATAAAGATGGTTCAGAATAGTAATTTTGAACAAATCAAAATGGTGAGTGGTGGTTAATAATGCTATCAAATCAAGCAAAAATTGAAAGTCTTGTTTTCGTTAGTGGTAACGAAGGGATCACAGTGGCCGAACTTGCTCAACTTTGTGGCCTGATGAAACCCGCAGTGTTCGAACAGTTAAAGAAACTCAAAGAGAAATATACGAACGATAATACTTGTAGTTTTCAACTTTATCAAACAGGAGAGCATTTTAAATTAACGACCAAAAAAGCTTTTGCTTCATTGGTCAAAAATTACTTTGAATCTCCAACAATGACCGCCTTATCGACCCAGGCTTTGGAAACATTAGCGATCATTGCGTATAAGCAGCCCATTACTCGGACTGAGATCGATGCAATACGTAGCGTGCAGTCAAGCGGTATGCTGCAAAAGTTGACTGCCTTCAATTTGGTGGAAGCACAAGGAAGGTCCCAAGCACCTGGAAGACCTATTTTGTACAGGACAACTGAAGAGTTTCTGAATTATTTTGGCCTAACTAGTCTCAAAGAACTTCCAAAAATTAAGCAAGAACAGCAAGAAACAGATTTCAATGTGGATAATTTAATGGGCTTATTTGAAAAAACTATTGCCTCTGATGATACAAAGAAAAAGGAGGAAGATAATGACTGAAAGATTACAAAAAGTAATGGCAAACGCCGGCGTTGCTTCAAGAAGGGCAAGCGAAAAACTGATCACGGATGGAAGAGTTCGTGTGAATGGTGAAACCATAACAGAATTAGGTGTAAAAGTCAGTGGCGAAGATGCGGTTGAAGTTGACGGCCATTTGATCCCACAAAGTGACCAAAAGGTGTATTTTATTTTGTATAAGCCGCGTGGTGTGATCTCTGCGGCCAAAGATAACAAAAATAGAAAGGTCGTTACAGATTACTTTGAAGATATCCCACAACGGATCTACCCAGTAGGAAGATTGGATTATGATACATCCGGCTTGGTATTGCTGACTAATGATGGCGACTTAGCTAATAAATTGATGCACCCTAAGTATCATGTCAATAAAACATACGTTGCCAAAGTTAAAGGAATACCGGAAAGTAAAGAGTTAGAACACCTCCGCCATGGTGTTCAACTAGATAAACAACATAAAAGTTCACCAGCTAAAACGAAAGTGATCTCGGTCGATAAGAAAAAAAAGACCGCAATAGTCTCGTTGACTATACATGAAGGCCGCTACCACCAAGTAAAAAAAATGCTTGAGGGCATCGGGCATACCGTTGAAAAATTAAAGCGGGAAACCTATGGTTTTTTAAATCTGGATGGCCTCACTTCCGGAGATTTTCGTGAATTGACGAAGCAAGAAGTCACGGCACTAAAAAAAATGGTCGCACAGAAATAAAAGCTTAAATTACTTATTGGAGGCACTGTCATGGTAAAGTTAAAAGCTGAAAATTGGCTGGTGTTTTTTTCAATAAAACAAGCGAGACGACCAGCCGTTGTTAGGCAGATTTTGACCAAACGTTTATCAAGCTCAGCACTTTTTTGGGGAATGCGTTATCAACTCCTAGATTATATCAATGTTTATCCCAAGTTAGATATAGTCAAATTTGACCAGCAAATCGATTCTTTATGCAAGCGTGGCTACTTGCAACGAAATGATGATGGAACTGTCATAATGACAAAAACTGGCTCGTCTAAACAAAGTTCCATAAAGAAACAACGGGCTTTACTTCGACCAGATCTATTTAATGTGTATCGGATCTCGGACTTGATGCAAATGATTCAGTTGCTTGTTCAGGTAGCTTCAGAGGCCAGTTGGAATAATTCACGTTACTACGTCGCAGTAGATAATTTTGAATGTCAAATGGTTATTAAAAAGTGGCTCAAACGTTATGGGATGGCCACTTTACAAAAAAGTCTCCCTCACGAGCTGTCAAGCTTCTTACAACACGAAGAAGCACTTGAAGCATGGATCTTTTGCGCACGCCTCACCGGTCATGATCTTGTTCCCGCTACTACTGAGCAGTTGGCTATTCGTAGTGAGTTGACCGAAGATGAGGTCGAGATCATTTTATTAGACCTATCCAGTCGTTTTTCTTTACATTTGGTCCAAGAACGATCATCATTGTCTGACATAGTCGCGCATTTTCAAGTCAAAAATTCTTTATATGATAAAAGTCGCGCTGCATTAGCGTTGGTTTTAGATGGAGCTAATATTCCAGCAATTGCTCGGCAAAAGCAATTGAAAGAAAGTACGATATGTGAACATTTATTAAATGCTGCCATCATAGAAAAGAAATTTCCCTATTCATTTTTTTTAACTAACAAGGAAGAAAAGCTACTTAGTGATTTGTTGCCAGAGGATATTGATCAGTGGCAATATGGAATGATCGGGCAGCTACAAACAAAGATCTCGTTTTTTAAATATAGATTGTTTGCAATCAAGAGGAGTCACGAGATAATTGGTCATGAATGAAAAATTATATGAATACTTAAAAAATAATTTTGGCTTTTCCAGCTTCAAACCGGGACAACAAGATGTGATCACTAACTTGCTGAATAAAAGATCCACCGTAGCCGTTCTACCTACAGGTACGGGTAAATCGCTGTGCTATCAATTTTTTGGTAGATATACTCAAAAAACCGTACTTGTTGTTTCTCCACTGTTGTCTTTAATGCAAGATCAGGTAGAACAATTACGTTTGCATGGTGAGAAAAGAGTTGTCGCCATCAATTCTAATTTAAGGTTTCAGGAAAAACAGCAAGTATTACACAACTTGGATCAGTACTCCTTTATTTATTTGGCTCCTGAGATGTTGCGTAACGAAGAGGTCATTAGGGCTTTTGATAGCATTGATCTTGGGTTGTTAGTGATCGATGAAGCACATTGTATTTCAGCTTGGGGTCCTGATTTTCGGCCAGATTATCTGCAATTGGGTAAAGTTAGGCATCAATTAGGAGATCCATTAACTTTAGCTGTTACAGCTACCGCAACGAAAATGGTCTTAAAGGATTTGTTTTCACTATTGGAGCTGCCAAATGATACACGGTTGATAAGACACTCAGTCGATCGACCTAATATTTTTTTGGCCGCTGAAAAAACTGATGATGAGCGTGGCAAAAACCAGCGACTGCTAAAATTAGTGCAAAAGACCCCTGGGCCCGGTCTGATTTATTTTTCTAGTAAAAAACAGTGCAATAAAGTCAGTAAGTTACTTGCAGATAAGACTAGTTTAAGGGTCGGTGCATATCATGCCGGGCTTTCTTTTAGTGAACGTTATGCTGTACAACAACAGTTTTTGAGCGGACGTTTGGATCTGATCTGTGCGACCTCAGCGTTTGGAATGGGGATCAATAAAAATGATATCCGTTTTGTGATCCATTACCACATGCCACAAGATCTAGAAAGTTATGTTCAAGAGATCGGCAGAGCGGGGCGGGATGGCAAGCAAAGCATTGCTATCGTTTTATTCAGTGAAAATGACCAGTTTTTGCAAAGAAGGTTGGCGTTAAGCTCACTGCCGAATTCAGAGGAGTTAGCAGTGTATCAAAAAAATCCTGCTCTCTTGCAAGAAACAAGTCAGCAAAATGAAAGTGCCGAGTTGGTGAGACGGTATCGTCAAATGGGGATCAGTTTTTTTCAAATGGAACACATCTTTGCTCAACGCCGTACCGAAAAACTGCAGGCGAACCAGCAAATGTTGTCCTATGTTACTTCGTTAAATTGTAAACGGAATTTCATTTTAAATTATTTCGACGAGCAGCAAGCAGCAAAACATGATGAGAAGTGCTGTCAACTCGGTGATGAACCGCTTGACATCGATTTGCTTTTCGGGCAGCAAAGTCCACCTAAAATAAGCCGAGAAAACAACGATCCTCAAGACTATCAGACGATCCTGAAAAAACTATTTAAGAATTATTAGCGAAAATTCTTTCCGGTTCTTTTTCTATCTGTGTGGCATTAAATAGTTTAAGGCTTTCTTATTTTCTGATTTAACAGTATTTTTAATGGCCCATTTCTTTTTAAAAAAAAATAACTATGGTAAAATATTTATGAGTTAGTTTAAGGGGGGTGTGATCTTATGGATAAGAAGAATGACCAACATACAAAAAAACCTTGGGAGAGTACTTTTGAAGACGAAAAGGATAGCAGTGGAAATTACTCACGGTCAGTGACGCGGCGTAACAATAAAAGCAACACTGTTTTGACCAGTTCTTTATTGGTTATTTTTCTGATCATCATTATTGGGACTATCGCACTTTATTTCATTTCACAAAGGACTTCATCTAATAAAACTTTAAATAGTGATGATCAGGTTGAAGTAATTTCTTCTTCAAAGAAAAAGACAAAAACTGCAAAAAAGAAATCTAGTAAAAAAGCAGTAGCTAAAAAGAGCTCTAAGACTTTAGCAAATTCAAGCAGTGTGAAAAGTTCATCCAAGCAAAGTGCTCCGGCTTCTTCGTCTTCCAAAAAAGAAGCTGCTGCATCGAGTACATCAAAACTTGCAAAACAAGAGTCTTCTAATTCGGGTTCTCAGAGTTCTTCTGCTTCTTCATCTGAAGGAGGTTCATATGTGACCGTGGGGGCTGGCCAAGGCCTTTACCGTGTAGCAGCAAATAATGGTCTCTCAGTGGATGAATTGGTACAACTTAATCCGGGATTAACTCCTGGTTCAACTATCAATCCTGGACAAAGGATCCGGATCAAGTAAGTTATGCAAGTGAGAGGTCGTTCTCATTGAACTGACCTCTATTTATTTGGCTTGTTCTTCACTTTTAGAAGATAGCAGATTTTAATAATATAATAACTAATTATCAATAAGAAACAATGTTCTTTGGCCTGTACATAATTAGTGTAAAAAGCATGGAGGAAAATGATGTCAACGAAAATGCAAATTGCGATCGATGGCCCCGCATCAGCAGGGAAAAGTACCGTTGCTAAGCTTGTTGCAAAAAAATTAGATTATGTCTATTGTGATACTGGCGCAATGTATCGTGCTGTGACTTATGCAGCTCTCAAAGCGGGAGTGCCATTGGATAATGACGCTGCTTTAAAAAAAATGTTAACGCAGTTTAAACTAGAGTTTGTTCCAGCTGATCCAGAACAGTTGGTATTGGTAAACGGAGAGGATATAACTAAGCAGATCCGCTTACCGGAAATAACAAATCAGGTTTCTTTAGTTTCGGCACAGCCAAGTGTCCGCCAAGAAATGACAAAACGCCAACAAGAGATTGCTGCAGCTGGCGCGATCGTGATGGATGGCAGAGATATCGGAACAACTGTTCTACCCCAGGCAGAAGTAAAGATCTTTTTAGTAGCGAGTGTTCATGAACGAGCAGTCCGTCGTTATAAGGAAAACATTTCTAAAGGAATAAAAACTTCGATGGAAACTCTAGAAGGTGAAATACAAGCGCGTGATCACAAGGACTCACACCGTGAAATATCTCCGTTAACACAGGCTGGTGACGCTATCCTATTAGACACGACTTCATTAAATATTACACAAGTTGTAGAAAAAATACTTAAATTTATCTCTGAGAAAGAAAAAATGTAAAATTAACTGGAAATTTTAAGCAAAATCAGTTAAGATGTACCCTAGAGTTAGTCGTTAAGGAGGACTTAGTCCATGAGTGAATCAGAAAACAAGGATTTATTAGAAGCTTTAAACAGTGTTAAACCTGTTAAGATCGGTGATGTCGTTAAAGGCGAAGTTTTAGCTTTAGACGATTCAAAACAAGTAATTGTCGGTATCGAAGGTACAGGTGTTGAAGGCGTCGTACCTGCCCGCGAATTGAGCATCAAAGCAGACGAGATCGAAGATAACGTCAAGGTGGGCGATAACCTTGATTTAGTTGTAATTTCGAAGATCGGCTCTGATAAAGAAGGCGGCAGTTTCTTGTTGTCCCAACGTAGACTTGAAGCACGTAAGGTTTGGGATGAAATTGAACAAAAATTTGAAGCTGGTGAAAATATCACAGCTCCTGTGACGCAAGTTGTTAAAGGTGGCTTGGTTGTTGATGCAGGTGTTCGTGGCTTTATCCCCGCATCTATGGTATCTGATCACTTTGTGGAAGATTTAAGTCAATTCAAGGGACAAGAACTTGAACTTAAGATCGTTGAAATTGAACCCAGTGAAAACCGCTTGATCCTTTCTCATAAAGAGATCGCACGTGCACAACGTGAAGAAAAACGCCAAGAGATCATGAGCCAATTAGCTGCTGGAGATGTTGTTGAAGGTAAAGTTGCTCGTTTAACAAACTTCGGCGCTTTTGTCGACTTGGGCGGTGTTGACGGTTTGGTTCACGTTTCAGAAATTTCTTATGAACGTGTTGGCAAGCCATCTGACGTGCTTAAAGTTGGTCAAGACGTTAAAGTCAAAGTTCTTTCTGTTGACCCAGAAAGAGATCGGATCTCGTTGTCGATCAAGCAAACATTACCACAACCTTGGGATAATATTAATGAAAAGGTTGCTGAAGGTGACGTTGTTGAAGGCACAGTTAAGCGTTTGACGAGTTTCGGGGCATTTGTTGAAGTCTTCCCTGGTGTTGAAGGTTTGGTTCATATTTCACAAATCTCACACAAGCATATCGCTACACCAAACGAAGTTTTGACATCCGGTGAAACTGTTAAAGCTAAGGTTTTGAGTGTTGATGGTGAGAATCATCGTTTGGCACTGTCAATTAAGGCTTTACAAGACAAGCCAGCTGCTGAGCCAAAAGCCGAGAAACAACATTCACAAAAGAACGATTCCAACGATTTTCCTGATGAAGAAACAGGCTTTACATTAGGAGATATTATTGGTGACGATTTAAACAAATAAATTGATCTAAATCGATGATTGAAACCAGTCCATGTATTTGTTCTTGGACTGGTTTTTTAGTTGTTAGTTTTGTTAAACTAGAGAAAATAATTTATGAAAGAGGTGGATGGTAATGGCTAATCCTGTAGTTGCTTTCGTTGGCCGGCCTAATGTTGGTAAGTCAACTATCTTTAATCGCATAGCCGGAGAACGTATTTCAATAGTCGAGGATACGCCTGGTGTCACAAGAGACCGAATATACGCGCATAGTGAATGGCTCGGTCAGAATTTCGACATTATTGATACCGGTGGGATCGAAATTAGCAATGAACCATTGATAACGCAAATTACTGAACAAGCAAAAATTGCGATCGATGAAGCTGACGTGATCGTTGCGATCGTTAGCGTTCAAGAGGGTGTTACTGATGCAGATGAAGAAGTTGCTCAGATCCTCTATCACTCAAATAAACCAGTAATTTTAGCGGTAAACAAGGTCGATAACCCAGAGACAAGGGCTCAGATCTATGACTTTTATTCATTAGGCCTAGGAGATCCACTTCCTGTTTCTGGTACTCATGGTATCGGTACTGGTGATTTATTAGATAAGATTTGTGCATCGTTTCCAAGTGATACTAAAAATGATGAGGATGCGACCGTAAAATTTAGTTTTATTGGACGCCCAAATGTTGGTAAGTCATCATTGGTCAACTCTATTTTGGGCGAGAATCGCGTTATCGTATCCGGTATTGGTGGGACGACGCGAGATGCTATTGATACTAAATTTTCAACTGAAAACGGAACAGAGTTTACCATGATCGATACGGCCGGGATCCGCAAAAGAGGTAAAGTATATGAAAACACCGAAAAGTATTCAGTTTTACGAGCTATGCGGGCTATCGATAGAAGCGATGTAGTCTGCGTGGTCTTAAATGCCGAAGAAGGTATCCGTGAACAGGACAAACATGTCGCAGGATATGCGCACGAAGCAGGGCGCGGTGTGATCATTGTTGTCAACAAATGGGACACTCTTAAAAAGAGTAACCACTCTATGCAACAGTTTGAAGCAGCTGTCAGAGCAGAATTTCAGTATCTGAGTTATGCACCGATAGTTTTCGTTTCCGCTAAGACCCACCAGCGTTTGAGCACCTTACCACAGTTAGTTCAACGGGTCTATAACAATCATAAACAAAGGATCTCGTCTTCTGTTTTAAATGATGTTTTGATGGATGCGATGGCACACAACCCTACTCCAACAGATAATGGAAAACGACTGCGAGTTTATTATGGGACTCAGGTTGCTATTCAACCACCGACTTTCGTTCTTTTCGTTAATGACCCAGATTTGATGCATTTTTCGTATGAACGTTTCTTAGAAAACCAAATACGTAATGCATTTGATTTTACAGGTACACCTTTGCGAATGATCGAAAGACGGAGAAAGTAACGAAGTAAGGCTTTTCATTAGAATGTTTTAATATAAGGCCTTTTTTGCCAAAAAAAATACAAATTAAAAGTAAAAACCTTGTTATATTAGGCTTTATGTGCTATCTTATTACTTGAGCAATGATTTTGTTAGTCATTGTTTCATGTTTTTGGTGAATAACCAATTACTTAGAATAGATATAAAAATATTTTATATCTGAGATCTAGTTCAGGAGGTGAAACACATGGCAAACAAAGCACAATTGATCGAAACTGTTGCAGAAAAAACAGGTTTGACAAAAAAGGACGCAACTGTTGCAGTTGATGCTGTTTTCGGTTCAATTCAAGATTTCTTGAAGGATGGCGAAAAAGTTCAACTTATCGGTTTTGGTAACTTCGAAGTGCGTGAACGTGCTGCTCGTAAGGGCCGTAACCCACAAACAGGCGCAGAAATTCAAATTCCTGCAAGCAAAGTCCCTGCATTTAAGCCAGGCAAAGCTCTGAAGGATGTTGTTAAATAAGAACAACTGCGTTGAACGGATCAGGTAAGATTTTCTTATCCTGGTCCTTTTTAATTATAGTTGGCAATTTTAACTGAGTCTAACCTCCCTTTAATAAAAAACAAGGTGTTAATGATCAGATATATCAAAAAAGGAGCAGTGAAATGAGTTATTCGGAAGAAACACTGACTAATTTAGAACTAGGCCAGCTAGAGGAAGCTAAAAAAAAGTTTGCTTGGGCACTGCGCAAAGATAATGATGACACACTGTTCAGTTTAGCAGAGGAATTATATTCCCTTGGCTTTAGTTCTATGTCTAAAAGAACGTATAAGCTTCTTTTAGAACGTTATCCGCAAGAAGATGAATTAAGGACCGCTTTGGCTGACATTGCTATTAGTGAGGGCCAAGATGATCAAGCACTGAATTATCTAAGTGAGATCGCAGAAACATCGCCAGCATATCTGGAGTCCTTGTTAGTAGAAGCAGACCTGTATCAAACCCAGGGGCTTTTTGAAGTTAGCGAACAAAAATTATTGACTGCTTCACGAATAGCTCCGGATGAAGAGGTCATACAATTTGCTTTAGGTGAATTATACTTTAGTATTAAAGAATATCGTAAAGCAGTGAACTACTATCTGAGTTTGATCAAACAAGGCATCCAGTCTTATTCTAAAGTCAATATCGTTTCAAGGCTCGGCGTTTGTTACGCTGAGATCGGTAAATTTGAACAAGCTTTAGGTTATTTAGAACAAATTCATGAAGAAGACCTTGATGCTGACACACGTTTTCAATTAGCGGTCACTCAATATCAATTGAAACACGAAGAGGACGCCTTGCGTAACTTTAACAAGCTAGAAGAAAGTAACCCTGATTATGCAACTATTTATCCTTATATCGCCAAAATATATGAGAATAAAGGACAACTGGAAAACGCTTTAATTACTTTACAAAATGGATTAAGTATTGACCAATATAATATATCGCTCTATCGAAATGCCAGTCGGGTCGCACAAAAATTAGGCCAAGATCAAGATGCAGAAAAATATTTACGAACTGCTCTGAAACAAGATCCTGATAACTTAACGCTTGTGATCGACTTAAGTAATTTGTTAGTTCATTTAAAACGGCATCAAGAAAATTTAGACCTGATCCAATCCTATCAAAAGCAAGACCAGACTGATGCCAGATTGTTGTGGAACCAAGGACGCTCTTTTGCTGCGTTAGATAATTATACCGATGCTATCAATGATTATGAGGCTGCTTATAATGAGCTAGGTACTGCGCCAGATTTTCTTTCAGACGCAGCCCTATTTTTCCGCAATGTCGGCCGCAGACAACAAGCCATCAATTGTGCCAGGGCATATTTAGCAATTTATCCAAATGACCCGGATATGAACGATTTCTGGGATGAAATGCAAGACTAATAAAACTAGGGAAATCGAAAAAACCAGCTTGTCGATCATCTGTGGTCATGAGCTGGTTTTCTTAGTTATTATAGGCCTTGTCGAGACATAGTGCGGTAATAATTCAATGAAGTCCGGTCTAAACGTAAGATCCCACATAATTGACCATCAGTCATTTCTTGGTGTTCGTTGAGATAGCTGATGAGGGCCGCTTGTCGTAAACGTTGGGGAGCTAATGGCAATGAACAGTGCGGTTGATCCTTTTTAAGAACTTTATGCAGACCAGCCAAAGATAAACGAGGTGAAGACAAGTCGAGTCTTGTTTTTAAAAATAGATCAGAACAGTTTTGCAGTTGTTGTCTGGGAGCTTCTTCTTTTTGAAAAACAATGATAAAATCACTTTCATAACTATTCCACTCTTCACGCTCTAAAACTTGATAAAATCCTGCAGTTACTACTTCTGAGATAGTATAAAAATGTGCCAACAAGAGTAAGACCATTTTTGTGTAATTTGAAAGAGGAGAAGTGTTTAAGTAGAACGGTAAATCGTTTTGCCAACCATAAATATCTGCAAGTTCTTTTGTTGGACGTTTTAACCCTTGGAGAGTCACGGTTGGTAAAGCAGTTGATAGTTTGTTCTTGAATAAAAATTTGAAATAGGTGTTCAGGTGAGTCAAGACCTTATTGTAAGTAGTATTCTTGATATTTCTTTTAGTTTGTAACATGATCATGTATTCGCTAACATCTGATTCCTCTAAAAGCGACAAGTCAGCGAAGAGACGGTAGCTATCGTTGAAGTTGCGTAAATATATAAAGAGGTCGTTTACGTCATGACAAACATCATGTTTCGTTGCTGGAGCAACAAGTTTATCATTTTGCAGATAACGACTAAAACGTTTTTCGTATGGAAAGGCCATTATTATCCTCCTGTTAGAGTTAAAGTAATCAGTTACTTTAACTCTAACAAAAACATCTACCATAAACAACACCTAAGTTCCCAAGTCTCCCAAATCCTCCTAATATTAGCACTCATAAAAACTGGCGTATTTTAACGTAGACTATGAAATTAACTATAACTTTGCTAAAATAATAGCAAGACTTTATAAAGGGATGTGGTGTCAGTGATCAAGATCTTAGTTGCTGGGTATAAAGGTAAAATGGGTCAGCAAACAGTATCATTGATTTTAGAACATGAAGGTTTTGAATTAGTCGGTGTGTATGATCCACATACGTCGGACAGTTTGTTAGACAAGGGTGAAAGCCAGATCCCTGCGTACTCCAAACTTTCAGCGATCCCAAATGAATGCGCGGATGTTTGGATAGATTTTACTTCGCCGCAAGCAGTTTATGAAAATGTCAGAGCTGCTTTAGCCAAAAAGATCCATCCTTTGATCGGAACTACAGGGCTATCTGATGAACAAATTACGGAGCTACAGGGGATTGCCCAAGAAATATCTGTTTCAGGCTTAATAGTGCCTAATTTTGGCATTTCAGCGGTCTTACTGATGCAATTCGCTCAACAAGCAGCTAAATATCTGCCAGATGTCGAGATCATAGAAATGCACCATGACCAAAAGGCTGACGCTCCATCAGGCACAGCGATCAATACTGCCAAAAGAATCGCTGAGGTCCGTAAATCACATCACCAAGGCAACCCGAACGAAAAGGAAACTATTAGGGGTGTTCGTGGCGGTGAGTACGATGGTATCAGATTACATGCCGTCCGCTTACCTGGGTACGTTGCTCATGAGCAGGTGTTATTTGGCGGGCCCGGAGAAGCTTTAACGATCAGGCAAGATTCGTTTGACCGCGCTTCTTTCATGACTGGTGTTGCACTTGCAATTGAGAAGATCGATACAGTATCAGGATTGAGAGTAGGTTTAGAAAACATTTTATGAAAGTAGCAAGTTTACCACAAAATTTCATTGAGGCGCGTCCTATCCTTGAACAGCTTCAAGAACATGGTTTCGAGGCATATTTTGTTGGGGGCAGTGTCCGCGATACACTTTTAGGCGTAGATATCAATGACGTTGATATAGCAACTAACGCCTACCCAGCCGAAGTCAAAAGTATTTTTAAACGTACTGTCGATACGGGTATCAAGCATGGTACAGTGATGGTTTTAGACCATGGACGTGGTTATGAGGTAACGACCTTTCGAACTGAGAGCGGCTACCAAGACTTTAGACGTCCCGACCGCGTTACTTTTGTTCGTTCATTAAAAGAAGACCTAAAACGAAGAGACTTAACTATCAATGCACTCGCAATGGATCCTGCGGGTAATGTCATAGACCTTTTTGGTGGATTGAATGATTTAAAAATGAAAACTATTAGGGCGGTCGGTCAACCGGCAGCACGGTTCCATGAAGATGCTTTGCGAATGATGAGAGCGGTTCGTTTCGTAAGCCAATTGGGCTTTACTTTGGATGAACAGACCCGTCAAGCTATCACAGACAATGCCCCTTTGTTATCAAAAATAGCTGTTGAACGGATCCACGTGGAATGGGTCAAGTTAATGAGAGGTCGTGAACCACAAAGAGGATTAACAGAATTTGTTAAAACTGGGATGTTTCAATTCTGTTTATCTTTTAAAGAACACAAAGAAGCTCTGTTAAAAATTTCTCACCTTAACGGCCTAAACTTGCGCTCTGAAACAGCCGTCTGGGTCTTGATCGGACACTTCTTTGGGTTAAAACCCAAACAAACTGGGGAAATGTTGCGAGAATGGAAAAGTTCGAATGAAATGATAGCTGATGTAATAAAAGCTCAAAACGCGTTACATTATTTCCCAGAGTTGCCTACACAGGTCCTTTACAAGACAGGACTGCCATTATTGTTAATCGCAAATCAAGTGGCAAAGTATGAACAGTGCTCGCTTCCACAACAAAAATTAACAAACTTGTATGTTTCTTTACCGATCAAGAGTAGAAAAGAACTTCGATTAACAGGTACCGACTTGATCAAAAACTTAGGTGCCAAGCCTGGTCCTAAAATCGGACAGACTATTAATTCAGTTGAGCAGCTTGTTTTAAGCGGCAAATTGCCAAACGACAAAAAGGCTTTATTGCAATATGCAAAAACTAACTTATAGGCTACTTTAGCTGTATTATTTTGATGAAATTTGCATGAAAGAGTGAAAATTTTGCAAACATTACAAGTAGAACATTTAACAAAAACATATGGAGAAAAGACCTTATTTGAGGATTTAAATTTTATTATCAACGAGCATGATCGCATTGGCTTGATCGGCACAAATGGTTCAGGTAAAACAACTTTGCTTAATGCAATTAGCGGAAGTGATCCGGCTGACTCAGGACAATTGCTACATGCTAATGATTATGAGATCGGTTATCTTCGTCAAGACCCTGAGTTAGCTACTGACAAAACTGTGATGGGAGCTATTTTTGAAGGAAGTGCGCCTGTTTTTAAGGTCATTCGTACGTACGAGGAAGCTTTAAGAGAACTTGAACAACATCCAGAGCAAAAAGACGCTGTAACTCGTTACTCAAAAGCAGAAGAACGTATGAATGAAGCAGATGCCTGGAATGCTGAAAACGATGTTAAAACTATTTTGACACAACTGCATCTAACTGAACTTGATCAAAAGGTCGCAGATCTATCTGGTGGTCAACGGAAGAGAGTTGGTTTAGCACAGATCTTGATCCAAAACCCAGACCTTTTAATTTTAGACGAACCTACTAACCATCTAGACTTTGATTCTATTGATTGGTTAGAAGAATATCTTAAAAGTTACCAGGGTGCCCTATTGATCGTCACTCATGATCGTTATTTCCTTGATCATGTCGCTAACCAGATCTATGAATTATCTTTTGGTAAACTTTATATTTATCAAGGTAACTATGAAGATTCTGTTCGCTTAAAAGCTGAGAGACAAGAAAAAGCTTTGCAACAAGAACACAAAGACCAGCAGCAATACAAAAAAGAATTAGCCTGGATGAAAACAGGTGCCAAAGCCCGTTCGACCAAGCAGCAAGCGCGGATCGAGCGTTTTGAAAAATTGTCTGATAAGGTCAGTGATAAAGTTCAAGTCGACCAAAACATCGACATCAACTTAGGTCAACAGCGTTTGGGTAAAAAAGTATTAGAGTTAAAAGACGCTTCACTCAAACTAGGTGAACATCAAATAATCGATCATTTTAACGCACTGATCAATGCAGGTGACCGGATCGGTATTACTGGTAAAAATGGTGCAGGAAAAACAAGTTTTTTGAATGTTCTTGCTGGTCAGCTCCAACTTGATTCTGGGGAACTGATCGTTGGTGAAACTGTGAAAGCCGCTTACTATCGGCAACAAACTGAACCGATCCCCGAAGACAAACGTGTTATTAGTTACCTCGATGAAGTCGCTCAAAACGTGGTCAATAGTAAAGGTGAGCGAATCAGCACAACACAACTATTGGAACAATTTCTTTTCCCTCGTTTTATGCATGGAACATTGATCAGAAAATTATCTGGCGGAGAAAAAAGACGGCTATATTTGTTAAAATTATTGATGACCCAGCCCAATGTTTTATTTTTAGATGAACCTACTAACGATTTAGATGTAGGAACGTTGTCTGTTCTCGAAAATTATCTAGAAACGTTTGCCGGCACAGTCATTACAGTTTCCCACGACCGTTATTTTTTGGATAAGGTGACAGACCAGCTGTTGATTTTCGATGGTGCTGCTAAGATCGAACGGTATACAGGACGATTCACAGACTACTTGAAACAGCAAAAGCAAGAAAATAAAGCACCTGCTAAAAAGGACAAGCCTGCTTCTAAAAAAGACGCTGACAGTAATGATAATGGAAAAAAAGTGAAAACGAAATTGACTTATGCTGAGCAGATCGAGTTCGATAATTTAGAAAAAGAGATCGATCAAGTTGAGCAAAAGATAGATGAAGTCAAGAAACAAATGGCGCAGATCAGTGGGCAAGACTATTTACAATTAGGAGATTTACAGCAACAGTTGAATAATTTAGAAAATGAGTCTGAAGAAAAAATGGCTCGCTGGGAACAATTAGGACAATACGTTGAATGAGTTTGATACAAAACTAATGAAAAAATATTTTGGAGGAACGAAATGGCTAAGCTAGAAGAACCATATTTACAGTTGATCAGGGATATTTTGGAGCATGGCCACTATAAAGGCGACCGTACCGGCACAGGAACCAAGAGCTTATTTGGTTATCAAATGCGTTTTGATCTTAGCCAAGGATTTCCGTTATTAACTACGAAAAAAGTTCCCTTTGGTTTGATCAAAAGTGAATTGCTGTGGTTTTTAAAGGGTGACACTAACATTCGATTTTTGTTAAAGCATAAAAATCATATCTGGGATGAGTGGGCGTTTGAAAATTGGGTCAAAAGTCCAGAATATGAAGGCCCTGACATGACCAATTTTGGTTTACGTTCACAACAAGATGCTAAATTTAATGAGCAATATCAACAGCAAAAACAACTTTTCTGTCACAGGATCATCGATGATGATAATTTTGCAGCAAAATATGGCGATCTCGGTGATGTTTACGGGGCACAGTGGCGTCGCTGGCAAACACGTTCGAATGATACGATCGATCAGATCAAGGACGTGATCGAAACTATCAAAAATAACCCAAATTCGCGCAGGATGATCGTAACTGCTTGGAATCCCGAAGACGTGCCCACAGCAGCCTTACCTCCATGTCACACACTTTTTCAATTTTATGTGGTTGACGGTAAGTTAAGTTGCCAATTATATCAAAGAAGCGGTGATGTCTTTTTAGGTGTCCCCTTTAATATTGCCAGCTACGCCTTGTTGACGAACTTGATCGCGCGAGAAACTGGCTTAGAAGTTGGTGAGTTTGTTCATACTTTAGGTGACGCGCATATTTACGTTAACCATTTTGAGCAGGTCAAAGAACAACTTCAACGTACACCTAAAGATGCCCCACAAATCTGGTTAAATCCGGAAAAAGTACACATCGAAGATCTCACAATGGCTGATATCAAAGTCACGGACTATGAACCTTGGCCAGCTATCAAGGCTCCGGTTGCGGTTTAAAACATAAGTCGAATTGTCAATAAACACTATTTCACTGCGTTCATTTGACCCGGTGAAAAGTGTTTTTTGTTTTCGTGCATCACTGTAAATTGTAGTTAGAAAAAATAAGTTAATTTTAAATTCGAGAAAATCATGTGCAGGTAATATAAAAACTAGCATTAACATGCTATGATTAACGCATGTGAATATATTTGGATAAGGGTGGGATAAATGAAAAAAATAACTGAGGTCGGCAAATTATTATTATCTTTGTTGGTTCTGAGTTGTATTTTCTTTGCGCTTTTTTATTTTCTGGCTCACCCACATCATGATCAAACATCACAGCCAGAACGAACGTCACAAAAAGAAGCCAAGACAAAAAACAACAAGAAAACAAAACTAAATAATTTAACGGTCGTTGGACTAGGTGATTCTTTAACTTACGGAGTCGGTGACAGTCAAAGTCGTGGCGGCTATGTGCATTTGATCAAACAAAAACTACTTAAAAATGATGCCAAAAAAGTGAATGACTTTAATTTTGGTAAAACTGGAGACACTACTGTTCAAATCAAAAAAAGGCTTGATACTCGACCTCAGATCAAAAAACAGTTAAAGAAAGCTGATGTGATCACGGTCACTGCCGGAGGTAATGATTTAATGCACGTCTTGCAAAACAATTTTCAGACCATTTCCTCAAATCGTTTTAATGACAGTATGCAAAGAGCTAAAGATGACTATCAGCTGAATATAACAGCTTTGTTAAAAGATATTCGTAATACTAATAATGAGGCTCCTATCTTCTTATTCTCAGTTTATGAGCCGTTTTATGTCTATTTTCCTACTATTGACGCCCTACAAACATATACAAAACAGTGGAACAAAATAGCTTCGAATCAACTGCAACAATTGAAATCCACATATTTTGTTGATGTAAACCAGCAGCTTTCTGAAGGACAGTATTTTGGCAAATCTAAAAAGGGATTAGAAAATTCTACTAATTCCGATTTAAGCCAGGCAGATGATAAAAACCTAGAAAAACTGTTATCTGATCCTAAAGAAAAAAATGAATTACTGTCTTCCGCTGATCACTTCCATCCAAATGACAAGGGGTATCGGTTAATGACCAAAAAGCTATATGAAACTATGCTTAAACACAAAGGAACTTGGTTTAAGGAGACACAATAATGAAAAAAAATAGAAGAGAAAGTCAACGTAGAGTAGTTAATAAAAAAAGAGACCCGTGGAAAATTGCTTTTACTGTATTATTGGCGTTTGTGATCGCATTTATTGCGTTTGTGATGGTCGAAGTATATACACCAAGTACGGATGTCCAACAGAAAAATCAAGTCCAGCCTCCAGCAGATCAGATGACTTCGATCGATGTTAAAATGAATAAAAAGCAGCTAAGTAGTGTGCTTAATTATTATTTGAATCACCAACAAAAAAATAGTAATAATATCAAATACAAATTTGTCCTAAATCGTTCGGCGATTTTGATCGGAACGACCAAAGTCTTAGGTGAAAGAGTCTCATTCACCTTATATGCTATGCCAACACTTAACAAAAACGGAAATATTTCGTTAAAAATAAAGTCAGTTGCAATTGGTTCATTAAATGCACCTAAAAAATTTATTTTGACTTATGTCAAAAATCATTTTAAAACCGGGCAGGCAGTACAGATCTCACCGAAAAAGTCCGAGATCATTTTGAATTTGAATCGTGTTAAAACAAAGCAGGGGATCCGTGCAAAAGGACAACATTTAGACCTTAAAAATGATGACATTCGCTTTAAAATACTGATCCCACTTGGAGAGGAGGAGAAATAATGCGTAATGAAATGACATTTTATCAGTTTTTGATGACTCAAAGAGATCCTGATGATCATAGTGAAGTTGTTCAGTTTGCTAATAACGCTTTTTTTGACCAATCTTTCCCAAAACAGCAGACGGATTACGAAAAATTATCCCAATATTTGGAAATGAATGGTAATTATTTACCATCAATGACTATTTTTGATGAGGCTTGGCAACAGTACTTAGATAAAATACAGTAGAATATACGAAAGAAGGAATGATTTTTGAATGAAAAAAATAAGCAATTCAAAAATTCCCCAAAGAAAAAGAGATCCTTTAGCCTAACAACGCTGATCGTTACCGCACTGATCGCACTACTGATCGGTGGCGGAGGAACATTTGCTTTGATGAATTCTCGCTTACAAGCCGCCGAACAAACTAGCGCTTCAATGGGCAAGATCAATGCTGTTTACAAAGCTCTAGATAAATATTTTTACAAAGGAGTCAGCAAGAAAAAACTTGAGACCGGCGCAATAAATGGAATGGTCAACGTTTTAGGCGACCAATTTTCAGAATACATGACTAAGTCCGAAACAGACTCATTGAATGATACTATTTCTTCGAGTTTTACTGGGATCGGTGCGGAAGTTCGCAAAACAGGCGAACAGATCCAAATTGTTTCACCGATCACTGGGACGCCTGCCCAAAAAGGCGGTTTAAAAGCGAAAGACATTATTTTAAAAATAGATGGCAAGTCATTAAAGGGTTATTCTCTTAATAAAGCAGTTTCTTTGATCAGGGGTAAAAAAGGAACCTCTGTCAAGCTGCAGATCAAGCGTGGCAGTTCTGTTTTTGAAAAATCATTCAAACGAGATAAAATACCAGTTAAGACTGTGAACGGGAAGTTAGATACGAAGGATAAAAAAGTTGGCTATATTCAAGTGACAACTTTCTCAGATAATACAGCCAAAGAGATGAAGCAAACTGTCAAGCAGCTTAGAAAAAAGGGTGCACGTTCATTTGTGATCGACATGCGTGATAATCCTGGTGGTTTGATGGATCAGGCACTTAAATTGTCATCTATGTTCTTAAAAAACGGGCAAACGATCATGCAAGTTAAACAACGCGATGGCAAACCCGAAGTCTATAAAGCTGGTAAAAAATACGACAATGGTTTCAAGATCCGAGAAAAAACGGTAGTTATGATCAATGGCGGTTCAGCAAGTGCAGCTGAGATCTTTGCCGCTGCCTTACACCAATCTGCCGGCGATAAACTGGTCGGAACTAAGTCATTTGGTAAAGGTACTGTTCAAAATGTGATGCCTTTCAAAGATAAAACGGAACTTAAACTAACGATCGCCAAGTGGTTGACGCCTAATGGTTCTTGGATCCATGAAAAAGGTCTGCAACCGACGATCGAGGCTGACTATCCTAAAGTGGCGTACCAAGCATTGATCAGCACGAATAAAAACTATAAAGAAAATGATGTTTCCAAAGAAGTTAAACGGCTCCAACTGTTTTTGCAAGCCTTAGGTTACGATCCTGGTCGAAAAGACGGCTATTATAGTGCAAAAACAAAAGACGCGGTCCAAAAATACCAAAAAGACCATCATCTTGATACAAATGGTGTGGCGGATAAAAAGACGGTCAATAGCATTCAAGAAGCTATCGCACGATTGATCATGGATTCAGATCATGCCTATGATGCTGCTATCAAGGCAGCTCGTTGATTTCCCAAAAGCAGGCATCGTTCCCAACTAAAGGGGGCGATGCCTGCTTTTGACTAAAAAACCCAAAAACATATTTACCCGCTCACTGCGTTATTCAGTTTGGCCAAAGACATCCGCCCGTGTATAATACCTAACTGAAAGTTTAATTTCTGTTATATAAGGTTCTGTAACTTTAGTTTAATAAATCAGTACAAATACAAGGAGGAATAATATGGCAACCATTCAATGGTATCCGGGGCACATGGCCAAGGCTTTACGTCAAGCAGAGGAAAATCTGAAAACGGTCGACATAGTTTTGGAACTGGTGGATGCACGATTACCTGAATCATCGCGAAATCCAGAACTAAAAAATATGCTTGAAAACAAACCGTCAGTCATAGTACTGACAAAAATGGATCTAGCTGATCCGAGACAAACAAAGAAATGGTTAAGCTACTATGAATCTTTTGGTCAACCCGCAGTAGCAGTTAACAGCACTAATGGTTCGTTGAAAGTGATCGAAAAAAAGATCAATTCAGTTTTGGCGGATAAACTAGCTAAACGGAAAGAAAAAGGGATCCAATCAAAAAAAATAGGTGTGATGTGTATTGGGATCCCTAACGTTGGCAAGTCAACATTATTAAACCATTTGGTCAAAAAAAACGTAGCCTCGGTCGGTGACAAACCTGGGGTAACAAAAAAACAGCAGTGGCTCAAAGCTGGCAAAAATTTACAGCTGCTGGACACGCCGGGGATCTTGTGGCCCAAGTTTGAAGATCCCCTGGTCGGGCAAAAACTGGCTTTAACTGGCGCTATTAAAGACAAGTTATTTCATGATGATGATGTTGCTTTGTATGCTATCGAATTTTTCAAAGACAATAATGCGCAAAATTTGCAGGAACGTTATCGTCTAACAGAAGAAGAAATGTCTGCTACTGATGTAGATACATTACTAGCTATTACAAAAAATGCCGGTTTCCGTGATGATTATGATCGTGGTGCGCAACGTTTGATCCAAGATATACGTAAACAAAAACTTGGACGCTATACATTAGATCTTGTGCCGCAAGTTGTTGAGCCAGACACAAGAAAAAGTGATTCCGATGACTGATGAAAAAATGAAGAAAAAAAGCATCTCGCAGATCAAAGCTTTTCTAAAAAAGGCTGAAAGCGATCAGAAAATACTCACTGCAGAAATAAGCACTAAGTTACGTAATGATAAACGTCAAGGTGTTAAACAACTACTGAAAAGCTTTGAAAATAGACAAGCTAAGGAACTAAAAAAAAGGGCTGCATTTGAAAACAGGCTAATTTTAGAAAAGGAATTCTGGCATGCTGGTAAACAACTGATCGCAGGAATCGACGAGGTCGGACGTGGACCATTGGCGGGCCCCGTTGTTGCGGCAGCTGTGATCTTACCCCATGACTTTGCACTTTACGAAGTCAATGATTCAAAACAATTAAGTGTCAAAAAAAGACAAGAATTAGCCCCGCTTATCAAAGAACAAGCGCTGAGCGTTGGGGTCGGTATCGTGGATAGCCAAACGATCGATCAGATAAATATTTATGAAGCCGCTAAGTCAGCTATGGAGCAGTCTGTTTCACAATTAGACCCTCAACCGGATGAATTATTGATCGATGCCATGGAGTTACACACGCAGATCCCCCAACGTAAATTGTTCAAAGGAGATGCACGCTCAGTCTCTATCGGGGCAGCTAGTATAGTTGCAAAGGTTACACGAGACCAGCTGATGGAAGATTATGCAAAACTTTACCCTAGTTATGGTTTTGAAAGAAATGCAGGTTATGGTACTAAACAACATTTAGACGCGATCAAGAAGAACGGTATCACACCAATTCACCGGCAAACATTTGAACCGATAAAATCAAAATTAATTAAATAAAATAGCCGCCTTTTGCGTATATACTTACAAAAAGCAAAGGCGGCGTTTTTATGGACGAACGATCTTTTTTATTACGGGTCCATCTTTGTGCTGGTGTCGGGATCAAGGGAGAAACCAAAATTTACTCTTTTATGCAAAAAAATAAGCGGCAACCCAATTTGACAGAACTTTCACAACTGTTTTCCGGTTCAAAAAACAACTTACAAAATTTCTTAAATGATTTTCATTCAGCAGCGGTCACACAAAAAATGCGTGACAACCAACGAAATAGTGGGATCCTTACGATCCTTGATCCTGAATATCCAACACAGTTAAAGGAGAGTTTTGAGCCACCTATTGTCTTATTTTATCAAGGAAAGTTAGAATTACTCAAACGACCTATTTTGGCAGTGGTGGGTGCTAGAAAAATGACTAAATACGCTACTACCGTTTTATCAAAATTGTTGCCTGATATTTGTTCCTACCGGATCCCAGTGATCAGCGGAGCGGCTAGTGGTGTGGACAGTCTTGCACATCGTTTGGTCCTGGATGAAAACTCAGCAACGATCGCTGTGATCGGGACTGGTTTAGACCAAATTTATCCTCGGAAAAACTATGAGCTACAGTCTTTGATCGCACAAAAAGGACTTGTGTTATCTGAATATGCTTTGGGACAAAAACCATTACCACATCATTTTCCGCTGCGCAACCGGATCATAGCAGGATCGTGTCACAGCTTACTAGTCGTTGAAGCCAAGCATCATAGTGGTAGTTTGATCACGGCTAACCTTGCCTTACAGGAAAACCGGAATGTTTTGGCGGTCCCAGGACCGATCGACAGTGATCTATCGGTTGGTTGTAACGAATTGATACAAGCAGGTGCAAAACCAGTTTTAAATAGTAGCGATATTCTTGAACATTTTTTAAATTTCTTGACAAATCAAACTTGAAAGGCATAGTATTGTTATCGATTTTGATTAACAACTTAAACTTTCAATAACTACAATTAAAATATAAATTAAATAAAGGAGTGGGACGTTTTGCCGACATCCACACAGCCAAAATCTAAAACAAAGAAAAAAAGAAGTACTAGGAAAACTAAAAGGAACTTAGTTATCGTAGAATCACCATCAAAAGCCAAAACGATCGAAAAATATTTAGGCTCTCGCTATAAGGTCATGGCCAGTTTAGGTCACATTCGTGATCTGCCTAAAAGTAAAATGGGCATCGACGTTGAAAATGACTATGAGCCTCATTATATTTCGATCCGTGGTAAGGGTGATGTGATCAAAGAATTGCGTAAAGAAGCTAAAAAAGCTAACCATGTTTATCTAGCATCTGACCCGGACCGTGAGGGAGAAGCAATTGCGTGGCATCTTTCCTATTTACTGGGATTGGATCCACAAGATAAAAATCGGGTGGTCTTTAATGAGATCACAAAAGACGCAGTCAAAAATGCTTTTAAACATCCAAGAGCTATCGATATGTCTCTGGTTGACGCGCAACAAGCTCGTCGGATCCTAGATCGTTTAGTGGGGTATTCTATCTCACCATTACTATGGTCAAAAGTAAAAAAAGGACTTTCGGCTGGTCGTGTACAGTCGATCGCACTAAACTTGATCATTCAAAGAGAAAAAGAGATCAAGGATTTCGTACCGGAAGAATATTGGAATATTGATTCCAAATTCAAAAAAGGTCGGAGTAAATTTGATGCTGGTTTCTACGGCCTAGGAGGCAGGAAAACAGCTCTCAAAAATAATGCTGCTGTACAGGAAGTTTTGCAAAAAATTTCAAAGACTTCTCCCTTTGAAGTGGCTAAGGTCGTAAAAAAGGAGCGCAAGCGTTTTCCAGCTCTTCCTTTTACAACATCGACTATGCAACAGACCGCAAATAACTCTTTAAATTTTAGAACGCAAAAAACGATGATGGTCGCTCAACAATTATACGAGGGGCTCAACATTGGACGTGGTGGTTCCGTTGGTTTGATCACTTATATGAGGACCGACTCTACACGGATCTCTACTATCGCCAAGCATGAAGCAGCGGGTTTTATCACTGACACTTACGGTGATGAATTCGCGGCTTCTAAACCTCGCGCTGGCAAACTTGCTGAAAACGCCCAAGATGCCCATGAGGCGATCAGACCTTCGTCGGTCTTGCGGACGCCAGATTCGCTGGCAAAATACTTGACCAAGGATCAAATGAAACTGTATTCCTTGATCTGGTCACGCTTCGTTGCCAGTCAGATGACGCCAGCGGTAGTTGATACTGTTCGTGCTGACTTAGTACAAAATACAGTCACTTTTAGAGCAAATGGTTCAAAAATGAAGTTTCCTGGTTATACCAAAGTGTATGCAGAATCGAAACGCAAAGACAATATTTTACCTGAACTAAACGAAGGTGATAAGGTAACCCTAGTAAAAACTGATCCAAGTCAGCATTTTACGTTGCCGCCTGCGCGGTATTCTGAAGCAACATTGATCAAAACACTTGAAGAAAATGGCGTGGGGCGTCCATCAACTTACGCACCAACACTAAACACGATCCAAAAAAGGTATTACGTTAAGTTAACAGCACGGAAGTTTGAACCCACCGAACTGGGTGAAATAGTGGATTCAATGATCGCAGAATGTTTCCCGGACATTTTAGATATGTCGTTTACTGCTGACCTTGAAGATGAACTTGATGAGATCGAAGAAGGCAAACAAGAGTGGGTCCAAGTGATCGACAAATTTTATCGCCCATTCGCCAAAGAAGTCGAAAGCGCTGATCAAAAGCTGGAAAAGGTTAAGATCAAAGATGAGCCCGCTGGATTCAATTGCGATGTTTGTGGAGCGCCGATGCTGATCAAGATGGGCCGGTATGGCAAATTTTATGCTTGCAGCCGTTTTCCTGATTGTCGTAATACTAAAGCGATCGTTAAAAAGATCGATGTTACTTGTCCGAAGTGCAACAAGGGCGATATCGTCGAGAGAAAATCTAAGAAAAACTGGGTCTTTTACGGGTGTTCACGTTATCCTGACTGTGATTTCATTTCATGGGATCAGCCAGTCGGCCGTAATTGCCCCAAATGCGACCACTTCTTGATCTATAAGAAGTCCAAAAAAGGTGCACAGGTCAAATGCCCAAATGGCGATTATGAAGAAGCACTACAAAAATAGATATTAAACAAGACGCGAGTGAACTTCTCTAGCAAAAGAGAATGTCACAGAGCGCCTTTTTTATCGCAACAATAATAATAAGGTTTGTGAAAGAATTAAGAAAACAGAATAAGTCTCTCGGATTTCTTGACTATTTTTGACCATTATAGGAAAATACAATTAAATATTGATTTGAAGGTGACACGATGGAAGTTAAGTGGATCACGGAATATCAGGATTACCTGCAGTATGAACGTCAATATTCCGCGCAAACTGTTAAAGCTTACACTGATGACATTACCGATTTTTGTAAATTTTTAACTGAAAACGGCGGCGAAAGTTCTTTTGCCACGGTAACGGAAAACGATGTGCATGTTTATATGAGCTATTTGTATGAACGAGATTATAAAGAAAATAGTGTCTCGCGCATGGTTTCCGGGTTACGTTCGTTTTATCGTTTCTTACTAAAAAATGGTTATGTTACAAGTAATCCGTTCGTCTATGTGCAGCTAAAGAGACATTCTCGCGCTTTGCCTCATTTTTTCTATGAAAAAGAAATGAACGCTTTATTTGAAGCCACAACAGGTGATTCGATCAAGGATATTAGAAATAACGCCTTGCTGGAGACTTTGTATGCCACAGGGATGCGAGTTTCCGAGTGTACAAGTTTAACGATGCAAGTCGTTGATTTTGATAATCGTGCAATGCTTTTACGTGGAAAGGGCGGTAAAGACCGTTATGTTCCCTTTGGTCAATATTGCGCGGATGCTTTGACCAGATATTTTTTACAAGCACGGACACCATTAATGGAAAAGTATCATAAGGAACACGATTTCGTGTTTATTAACCATTATGGTGATCCGATCACGGCTGCTGGCGTGACGTACGTCTTATCCCAAATAGTAAAACAGAGTTCTTTGCAAACGACGATCCACCCCCACGAATTGCGACATACGTTTGCGACTCACTTAATGAGTAACGGGGCTGACCTAAGAGCCGTGCAAGAATTATTGGGACATAGCAGTCTTTCAACAACACAAATATACACTCACGTAACAACGGAAAATTTACAAGAAAATTATCGTAAATTTTTCCCGCGTGCGTGAGCACTTTAATAACAGGAGGAAATTAATTCATGACAACAATTTGCGCTGTCCGTCATAACGGACATACGGCAATGGCTGGTGATGGGCAAGTCACCATGGGAGAACAGGTCATTATGAAAGGGACAGCTCATAAAATCAGAAAGATATATGACGATAAAGTTGCAGTCGGTTTTGCGGGCACAGTTTCGGATGCCTTTAATTTACAAGATCGCTTCGAAAAAAAGCTCAACCAGTATAGTGGTAATCTCCAGCGTGCTGCTGTAGAACTAGCACAAGAATGGCGTGGTGATCAGCAACTCCAAAAACTTGAAGCTTTACTAGTCGTGATGGATAAAGATAATTTATTGCTCGTTTCAGGCTCGGGTGAGGTCATTGAACCTGATAATGATGTCTTAGCGATCGGGTCAGGCGGTAATTATGCTCTTGCAGCGGCTATCGCAATGACCTCCCATGCGCCAGAAATGACTGCCGAAGAAATCGCAAAAAATTCCCTTCATATTGCTGGAGACATTGACATCTTCACAAACCACAATGTGATCACAGAAGTTCTCTAAACAAACTTGAAAGTCAGAAAGGAGTGAAGGTGAAGTGTTTCTTAGTATCTTCACCGCTTAATTTTATGGATCCAATGGATAAAACACCAAAAGAAATAGTTAAAGAACTTGACCGTTATGTGATCGGTCAAGATGCAGCTAAAAAGGCGATCGCGGTTGCTTTGCGTAATCGTTATCGGCGGATGCAGTTGCCTGTAGATATGCAAGAAGAAGTGACTCCTAAAAATTTATTGATGATCGGACCAACTGGGGTCGGTAAAACAGAAATTGCACGCCGGTTAGCTAAAATAGTTGATGCACCCTTTGTTAAAGTTGAAGCAAGTAAGTTGACTGAAGTTGGTTATGTTGGCCGTGATGTTGAATCGATGGTCCGCGACCTAGTTGAATCTGCTTACAAGATGGAACAAGACAAGTTATACTCAGAGGTAAGAAGTGAAGCTGTTGCCAATGCGGACAAAAAACTTGTTAAACTGCTTGTTCCTGCCCAGCGCAAACAAGCCCAACAAAATCAACAGGAAACCTTCATGCAAATGATGCGCGATCTGCAAAACGGAAAAATGCCTCAACGAGGAGAGACTGGGCAAGAAGATGACGAAGGAGAAGTTACTGATCAAGTAAGAGATCAACGCTTAAACACTTCTGAAAAACTCAAACGAGGACAGTTAGAGAATGAAGAAGTGACTATCAAAATTGATGATCCGTCACAAAATACTAACAACTCTTCAGATATGCTCAACCAAATGGGGATCGATTTAAACGATGCTTTAAGTTCGCTTGTTCCAAAAAGAAAGGTCAAGCGAACTATGGCCGTTAAAGATGCGCGTGAAGTCTTGGTCCAAGAAGAATCTGAAAAATTAGTTGATTCAGCTGATCTAGCTGCTGCAGCTATCAAGCGCGCAGAAAATACTGGGATCATCTTTATTGACGAGATCGATAAGATCACTTCAAAAGGCACGCAAAACTCAGGCGAAGTTTCCCGTGAAGGGGTACAAAGAGACATCTTACCAATTGTTGAAGGTTCAGCTATCAAAACTAAATATGGCTTTATTAACACTGAACATATCTTATTTATTGCATCTGGTGCATTTCAAGACAGCAAACCTAGTGATCTAATCGCAGAACTCCAGGGACGTTTTCCGATCCGAGTAGAGTTAAATGATCTAAATGCGGAAGATTTTGTCAAGATCTTGACCGAACCGGACAATGCCTTAGTCAAGCAATATATTGCATTGATTAACACCGATAATATTTCTGTGACGTTCACGATCGAAGCTATTCGTAAGATCGCAAATGTTGCCTTTTCAGTTAATCGTGATACAGATAATATTGGTGCCCGTCGTTTGCACACTATCTTGGAGCGACTCTTACAAGACCTATTGTATGAAGGTCCAGATATGCAAATGGGTGATATCACGATCACAGAAGCTTATGTTGAACAAAAAATCGGAAAGATCGCAGCAGATAAGGACCTTGCACACTATATTTTGTAAAAAATATTCACTAATTTGGGGAGGTTGTCAAAAGATGGCAGTTATTATCGAAAATGATAAGATCCGGGCAGTGATCAAAGAACACGGTGCCGAGTTAAGTAGTTTAATAGCTAAAAATAGTGGGATCGACTACATGTGGTCTGGCGACTCAAAGTACTGGGCACGGCATTCTCCTGTATTATTTCCTATTGAAGGTAAACTAAAAAATGATAGTTATCGATTTGAAGGACAAGAATACCAGATGACTCAACATGGCTTTGCTCGTGACCAAGATTTTGACGTAGTCGAAAAAGACGCACAACATGCCACTTTTGAACTAACTCAAAATGAAGAAACTAAGGCAAAGTATCCCTTTGATTTTCGTTTGCGTTTAACGTATTCGCTCGAGGAGCAAGAGTTAACACTCGGTTACTCTGTTTATGATCCTGATATAAAACAAGACCTTTACTTTGCACTAGGGGCTCATCCTGCTTTTAAAGCACCTTTAGAGCCTGGTAAAAGCTATACAGATTATGAGCTGACTTTTTCCCCGCTCAAAACCAGAAAAAAGATCCCTTTGCGAAATAGCTTGACGGATCCAGACAATGAATTCGATGTTAAAGAAGATCGTTTGGCTATCAGTCGTGAATTATTTAAAGATGATGCATTGATCTACGATTTACAAGAAGAGCCAACAATGATCACTTTACAAGATACGAAACAGCAACACGGGGTGTGCGTTAATACTAAAAATGCTGAATATGTCGGTATCTGGTCGACCTACCCTAAAGATGGTCAATTTGTATGTATCGAGCCGTGGTGGGGTTTAGCTGACCCACACGATGCTGACGGTGAACTGACTCATAAATTTGCCATCAATAAATTGGGACCACACCAAGAGTTTAAAGCCAGCTTTTCAGTTGCACTGTTTTAAATAAAAAAGATAAGCTGGTGTCTAGCTCAAATTTTTGAGTGATAGGACAGCTTATCTTTTTATTTAGTCTCTTTTTCGTGTTTTTGGCGCTGACGGTAACCAAGACCAAATGGGACCATATTTTCTTTTCCTTGGCGGATCCTAGAGATATTTCCCCAGTGTCGGATAAAGACAAAAATAGTTAAAACGAATGCTACGGTAGTCAAGATCCAATCTTGGTAAAATAATGAACTAAGTGTGATCAATGAAAAACCGATCATACTAGCAACACTGACCATGCTGGTCAAATAAATAGTGACCAAGAAAATTGCCCAGGCCAACAGGAAAAACTGCCAATTATAAACTAACAAGACACCAACACTAGTAGCGACTGTTTTACCGCCTTTAAACCTGGCAAAGAGTGGAAAGGCATGTCCAAAAATCGCTGATAGACCGATCAATAAAGCGTTCGCGTTTGAATTGAACAACAAAGGAAGTAAGGCCGTAGCAGAACCTTTTAACATGTCGATCAATAAGACTACCACGCCGGCTTTTCTTCCTAGGACCCTAAATGTATTAGTTGTTCCCATATTGCCACTACCATAATTTCGGATATCTTTACCAAAAAAAGCCCGGCCGATCCAAATACCGGATGGTATGGAACCGAGTAAATATCCAATTATGATCATCCAAATAATATTCAGATCCACAGTTGTGCCTCCTTTACCTTGCTTTATAATTCTAGCAGTTTATTGTGCTGGGGGCAATTTTTATTACTGGATATTTTTGGGTAGCAAATATATAAACGACCTTACCTTACTTTATTTTAATTTTTAGCGTTAGTTTTCTTTTTAAAGACCGCCGTTATAGGCTATATAGCCGAGAGTCAGCTTTACAGATCGACTATAAATGGGTTATGATAGAAAAAGTTTGTCGGACTTGCCGAACGGTGGTCTGACTTGTTCAATCGGAAGGGATTTGAAAGTTCAATGACAAAACCTAATTATAATGACGATTCGATTCAAGTTTTAAAGGGTCTCGAAGCAGTTCGGAAACGACCTGGAATGTATATCGGATCTACTGATACTCATGGTTTACATCACCTTGTTTATGAGATCGTAGATAATGCCGTCGATGAGGCTTTATCAGGCTATGGCAAAAAAATTGATGTTACGATCCATGCCGATGAATCGGTCACAGTTTGCGACTATGGCCGTGGGATGCCGGTCGGTATGCACTCTACAGGTATTCCGACAGTCGAAGTGATCTTCACAGTGCTGCACGCTGGTGGAAAATTCGGTCAAGGTGGCTATAAAACTTCAGGCGGATTGCACGGTGTCGGTGCCTCTGTCGTTAACGCCTTGTCTTCTAGCTTAACTGTTAACACGGTGAGAGACAAAGTCGAATATGAAGAAGATTTTAAGGACGGTGGTCAACCGGTCGGCACATTACGCAAAATTGGCAAAACTAAGCGTCCAAGCGGTACTAAAGTGACTTTTAAACCGGATCCGACCATCTTCTCTACGACTCACTATCACTATGATGTCTTAGCTGAGCGTTTAAGAGAATCGGCATATTTGTTAAAGGGCGTTCAGATAACATTAACTGATGAACGGACTGATCAACAAGATATCTTTTTATATGAAGAAGGGATCAAAGAGTTTGTTACTTATTTGAATGAAGATAAAGAAACGATCGGCGATGTCATGTATTTTGATGGTTCCAAGCAAGGTATGGAAGTTGAAGTTGCAGCTCAATATAATGATGGTTATTCTGAGAATATTTTATCGTTTGTCAACAATGTCCGTACCAAAGATGGGGGTACTCATGAAGCTGGGATGCGCTCAGCGTGGACAAAAGCTTTTAACGACTATGCGCGCAGTGTTGGTCTATTAAAAGATAGAGACAAAAATATGGAAGGCAGCGATGTGCGTGAAGGCCTGTCCGCGGTGATATCTGTTAGAGTACCAGAAGACCTCTTGCAGTTTGAAGGTCAGACAAAAGAAAAACTTGGGACTCCAGAAGCGCGTACGATAGTGGACGGTCTCGTTTCTGAACAACTTAATTACTATCTCATGGAAAACGGTGAGTTTGCTCAAGAATTGGTGAGAAAATCACTTCGTGCAAGGGAGGCCCGTGAGGCAGCACGCAAAGCTCGGGATGAGAGTCGTAATGGTAAAAAACGGCGTAAAAAAGACCAGCTGCTTTCAGGTAAATTGACTCCCGCGCAATCCAAAAACGCTAAGAAGAATGAATTGTTTTTAGTTGAAGGGGATTCTGCCGGCGGGTCAGCTAAACAGGGACGGGACCGCAAATTTCAGGCGATCTTGCCGTTAAGAGGGAAAGTCCTTAATACTGAACGGGCTAAGTTGCAAGATATCGTTAAAAACGAAGAGATCAACACTATGATCTATACGATCGGTGCTGGCGTTGGGGCAGAGTTCAATATAGAAGATGCTAATTATGACAAGATCGTGATCATGACAGACGCTGACACTGATGGCGCTCATATTCAGATTCTTTTGTTAACTTTCTTTTATAAGTATATGCGCCCAATGATCGAGACTGGAAGAGTATATATTGCTTTGCCTCCACTGTATAAATTACAAAAAAGTATCAAGAAAAAACAGGTCGCCAAATATGCATGGACTGATGAAGAACTTGAAAAGGTCAGTGCAGAAATGGGAAAGGGCTATTCGCTGCAACGGTTCAAAGGTTTAGGTGAAATGAATGCCGACCAATTATGGGAAACGACCATGGATCCAGAAACACGGACTCTTGTTCGAGTTAAAATCGACGATGGTGCCTTAGCCGAAAGACGTGTGACTACATTAATGGGCGATAAAGTTGAACCGCGACGAAAGTGGATAGAAAACAATGTTAAGTTTTCACTGGAAGAAGATGGCAGCTTGTTAGATACGGTCGCTGCTCAGGAAGCTCACAGTGAGGATGCTGATTATTCAGACACAAGTGAGGCCTTGTTCGACGATAAGCTTGCTCAAGCTAAAAATAATAAGTAAAAGGGTGAGAGTACGTGGCTACTATAGAACATAATAATATTCAGGAATTATCGCTTGAAGCTGTCATGGGCGAACGGTTTGGACGCTATTCCAAATACATCATCCAGGAACGTGCTTTACCTGATATTCGTGATGGTTTAAAACCAGTACAACGACGGATCTTATTTGCAATGGATCAAGATGGCAATACATTTGACAAGGCTTTTAGAAAGTCTGCTAAGTCAGTTGGGAATGTCATGGGTAATTACCATCCGCATGGCGATTCATCGATTTACGAAGCGATGGTTCGTTTAAGCCAAGATTGGAAACTACGTGAACCATTGATCGAAATGCACGGGAATAACGGTTCAATGGATGGTGACCCACCTGCCGCAATGCGTTATACAGAAGCGCGTTTGTCAGAGATCGCGGGGGACATGCTACGCGATATTGATAAAAAGACAGTCGAAATGGTTTTAAACTTTGATGATACAGAGTATGAGCCCACTGTTTTACCAGCTCGTTTTCCTAATCTGTTAGTAAATGGTGCAACTGGGATCTCTGCTGGATATGCAACTGATATACCAACCCATAACCTGGGAGAAACGATTCAGGCTACAATTTATTTGCTGGATCATCCTGATGCTACATTGGATAAGTTAATGAATTTCGTTAAGGGCCCGGACTTTCCAACTGGTGGTATCTTGCAGGGCAAAGACGGCATTAAACAAGCCTACGAAACTGGGCGTGGAAAGTCGATCCTACGTTCGCGCACTACTATTGAGGAATTACGTGGTGGAAAACAGCAGATCGTGATTACAGAGATCCCCTACGAAGTCAATAAAGCATTATTGGTTAAAAGGATCGATGAGTTACGTTTATTGAAAAAAGTTGAAGGGATCGCCGAAGTACGTGACGAAACTGATCGTGAGGGGCTCCGGATCGTGATCGAATTAAAAAAGAATGCAAATGCTAGCGGGATCTTAAATTTTCTTTTTAAAAACACTGATTTGCAGATCTCGTATAATTTCAATATGGTAGCGATCAATAAAAAACGGCCAGAGCATGTTGGGCTAAAAACTATCCTTGCGTCTTATATTGATCATCAAAGGGACGTAACAACCAAGCGTACTAAGTTCGACTTGAATAAAGCACAAGAACGAGAGCACATAGTTGCGGGGTTGATCAAAGCTCTTTCTATTTTAGATGAAGTTATAAAAACGATTCGTTCGTCTCAAAACAAACATGATGCTAAACAAAATTTAATCACAAAATATGATTTCAGTGAAAAACAGGCAGAAGCAATTGTTTCTTTACAATTATATCGGCTGACTAACACCGATGTCACTGCTTTAAGAGCTGAGGCACAGAAACTAGAAAAACTGATCAGCAAATATCAAAATATCTTAGCTGATCCTAAAGAACTGGATAAGGTCATCAAAAAAGAATTAAAAACTGTGGATAAGAAATATTCAAGCCCAAGATCGACTGAGATCCAAGACGAGATCGAGTCGCTTAAGATCGAAACAGAAGTGATGGTGGCCTCAGAAGATGTTAAAGTCTTAGTTTCAAGAGACGGTTATGTTAAGCGTTCATCCTTGCGCTCATATAAAGCTTCAGGACCTGCCGAAAACGGGCTAAAAGAAGATGATCATGTTATTTTTTCTACAACTGTCAATACTTTAGACCATCTGTTCATGTTTACTAATAAAGGAAATATGATCTATCGGCCTGTACACGATGTAACAGAAGCACGGTGGAAAGATACTGGTGAGCATCTTTCACAAACTGTTGGTTTACAAAGTGATGAATATGTTATTTCTGCCTATTGTTTTAAAGACCTGACACAGGGGGGCAAATTCGTGTTTGCTACCAAAGAAGGTTTTATTAAGCAGACAGAACTCAGTGATTTAAAGCCTGGTAGATCTTACAGATCACGTGCCAGCAAATTTATGAAACTAAAAACAACTTCAGATGAAATCATTTTGATCGATTACAACCAGCAAGAAGATCCCGGGTTGCAAGTATTTTGTGCTTCTTACGGTGGCTATGGTTTACGTTATTTATTAGGTGATGTTCCAACTAGCGGCGCTAAAGCAGCTGGGGTCAAAAGCATGGATCTAAGAGAGGATCATCTGGCTAGCGTAACGCTTATTCATGAAATGGATGAATTAGCCCTCGTTACACAACGAGGTTCATTCAAGAGAATGAAAGTTGCTGAGGTCCCACAGACAACTAGAGCCAGACGTGGTGTTCAAATATTACGTGAGCTTAAGAAAAATCCACATCGTGTGCAGTTGACAACACTTTTATATCCTAATAGCAAGTTGTATATTACAACTGATAGGGAGCAAACTATCGAAGCTGATCCGTTTGAGCATCCAACCAATGATCGTTATTCGAATGGTTCATTCATTTTGGATGTCGAATCACAAGGAACCCCCGTTTGGCTCCGGCTCGAAGATCAAGATGATTCAGACTCGACTGAGGTTTAACAGAAGTAGTAAAAGCTAGGAATGCTTTTCCTAGCTTTTTGTATATAGCAAATCGATTGATGATTTTGTCTACCAAGTTTCTCTGCTCTTTGTTTATTATAGGAGGATTTATTAATGAAGCAATTTTATATTAAACAACAACTTTTTAGCGTTGCTGAAAAATTTACTGTGACTGACAGCGAAAATAATGTTCAATACTACGTTACGGGGAGCTTATTTAATGCACAAAAAAATTTTGAAATTCGCAATACAGCGGATGACCTTGTTGCAAAGATCACTAAGAGGGTCCTGGCTTTTTTACCAAAATTTATTGTTGAGACTCACAATAATGAAACGGTAGAAATAAAAAAAGACCTTTCTTTGTTGCGACCGCACTATACTTTCACCCCACAAAACATTTCAGTTCAGGGAGATATTTTTGAAATGAACTTTTCTATTTTAAACAATAAAGAAGAGATCGCTACTATTCAAAAGAAACTATTTTCTTTTGGAGATGCCTATGAAATAACGATCCTAGATACGAAAGAAGGGCAATATTCAGGGGCTAACGAAATTTTAGTGGTAGCATTAACAATAACGATAGATTATATGATCTCCCAAAAGCAAGCAGGATAAGTGTTTTTTCTTTAACAAAAAGGATGAATGTACTATTATCGTATGAGATAGGAGGTTTTAAAAGATGGCTAAGTATTCATTTTTACGACCATATAGTTTTGCAAACAAAAATATAGAACTTAAAAATCGCATAGTGATCCCACCAATGACAGAACGTATGTCATTTGAAGATGGGACTGTTACCAGCGACGAAGCAGCATATTATGCACAACATTCTGGTGGTGCTGGTATGTTTATTACTGCTGTTGCTAACGTAAATTCTTTAGGTAAGGGGTTTGAAGGCGAGTTAAGTATTGCTGATGATAGATTTTTACCTGGTTTGAACAAGTTGGCTCGCAGTATCCAAAGGGATGGTACCAAAGCGATCGTGCAGATTTTTAGTGCAGGTAGAATGTCAAATAGTGCAATTTTACGAGGAGAACAACCGGTCAGTGCAAGTGATATTGCTGCTCTTCGTTCAGATTCACAAAAACCGCGCGCACTATCAGAAGATGAAGTTTTTCAAACGATCAAAGACTTTGGTGCAGCTACAAAAAGGGCGATCGAAGCTGGATTTGATGGAGTTGAACTTCACGGAGCAAACACTTATTTATTACAACAATTCTTTTCTCCACATTCCAACAGGCGCACAGATGAGTGGGGCGGTTCATTAGAAAATAGGATGAAGTTCCCACTTGCTGTGATAAAAGAAGCCGCACAGGTGGTCGAAAAATATGCTAAGAAACCGTTTTTGCTCGGCTATCGTATTTCACCGGAGGAACTTGAGGAGCCGGGAATAACTTTAGATGATACGCTTAACTTTATAGATAAGTTAAAGGAAACTAAGATCGACTATCTACATGTTTCACAAAGTGATGTTTGGCGGACACCAATGCGCGATAAGAACTTAACTACGGTTGTTAATAAAGCCATTAGAGAGCGAGTTGCCGGCGCATTGCCGCTGATAGTTGTTGGTAATATTAAGACTCCTCAGGATGCAGAAAAAGCAGCGCGATCATTTGATATGGTCGCCATGGGTCATGAATCTCTCTTTGAGCCTAAATGGGTCCAAAAAGTCGAAAATGATGATGCAGGGTCTATTCGCTATTCAGTAGCAAAGGCAGATCTACCTGATTTAGGTATTCAGCCAAGCTTTATGGATCAAATTGCTGATTCCATGGGTGGTTATGAAAACATGTTTAAAAAACAAAAATAGTCGTCACACGGATCGCTTTGAGCAACATATAATTTTAAATTAAACAAATGGACAGCTTTTTGGCTAAACGCGTTATAAAAAGCTGTCCATAATTTTGTATATTTAAAGTTAGCATGACGTGTTGTTTGTGGATCAGTAAGCAATAACAAAATGTGACTCCAAGCAATAACAAAATGTGACTCCAAATTTGTCTAAACATTGATCCATGAGTCATTGTTTATCAAAGATTTCTCCAATTTTTGTTGTTTTTCCTGTTTAAATCAACAATTACCAGCTTGCTTTTAGATCATGGTTTACAAATCTGAGAGGGCCCACGCTGATTTTTTATTTTTATTCTAGTTTACATAATATACATTATCAAAAGTAGAGTCAAAAAGAAATTAACCGCCCCAGCTGCCCCAAAAACATTTTAGCTACTTTTTTATCGTTTTGTAGTTTTTGATTTTGTTATACTAAAAAAGTCTGGTGATCATTAACCAGACTTTGATGTAAAACTTATTTAATTTGTTGCAAAAGAATTTACTACATCGCGTTTATTATTCCAAACTGCAACTTTGACAACTCCCAGTATCTTGTCTCGTGGAACAAAACCATAATAACGGCTATCGTTAGATTCCTTCCGGTTATCTCCTAGCATAAAATATTTGCCTTTCGGAACTGTAAACGTCTTACCTGTTCCTAAATGAACTCCAGGAGCCGGCTTGAGACCATCTGCTAATTGCAAAGTCCCATTCTTTTGCTGAGATTTCGTGATATAGCTTTGCGATTGAAACTTGCCATTAACATACAGGTCGCCGTTATCTTTATATTCGACCTTGTCGCCAGGACGCCCAATGACCCTTTTAACATATTTCATATCCTTAGTCATACTCTTGTTTTGATGGTCAACTCCATACGCATTAAACACGACCACTGAGTCTCGCTTGATATCCGCTCTTTTAAGTAATAAAACATATTCGCTTGACTCTAAGTTAGGATACATGGAAGAGCCGTCAACTTTTACGGGGGTAAACCAAAAAGTCTTGATCAATGCTGCGACCACTAAACCGATCAAAATAGGCATCAACCAACTCATAATAGATTTAAATTTGTCCATACTTCTCCTTTTACATTTGTTTATAATTTTCAAACTCAGAATCAGATATATCTTGCTTACGATGGCTTATCTTATATAGATAAATAGAAAATAGCCCTATAAAGAAAACTTCGAAACAAAGACTTACAACAGCTTCTCCATGAACAAATGGCAAGAAAAAACCACTGGTAGTAAAAATAACTCTCAAAATAAAGTCTGCTCGAACAAACAAAAAAAGATTACTGATCAGAGCAGGTAAACTAATTAACGACATTATACATGTCACAACTAAGATAATTGTAAAAAATAGGCTTCTATTATCAGCAAGTCTAAAAGCTAAAGGGTATGAAATTTTTTTTAACTGCATTAAACTCCAAACAGTTAGGTGAAAAACAATATCTACTAAGATATACAAAACCCCGATGATTCCGGTACAAACATTGAGACCTCGATTGATCATAGTACTCCCTTCTTCTCCAAATACGTGTCGATAATAGTATTATAGACATGTCTAAGGATTAGGTGTAAGTAGATAAGTTGTTCTTAATTTAAATTTAACTAAGATTCAATTTCCTTTAGGTATTGGTAACTTGCTACTTGTTCAGTGGCGTCTTCTTCATTTGTAAGTTTTATTTCGAAAATATTGGTTGCTTGTGGATTTAACAGCGGCACAACTTGCTGCCAATTTATCTTTCCTTGTCCTACAGGTAAACTGTCATGTGTCTTACCGAAAGAATCGACTAAATGATAATGCACTATCTGCTGCTTTAAATTAATTAAAGATTTCATCAACGCCTTGTTGCTGCCATTTGTTTTAATAAAACAGTGTGATGTATCAAAAGCTAGACGATAATTATGTGCAGCAATTTTTTCTTCATCAACCGGACAGCCATAAGCAAAAAGTTGAGCAAGCGAGTTTTCAAACATTACATGTTGATCTCCCAGTTTTTGGAAATGGTCAAGACGATCAAAGGCCGCTGCTTCAGCATCAGCAAAAGAATGATACATCGCAATGAAATCTTTTGTTTGCCGTGCATAAGCACCATGGATCAAGACCTGAATATCATTGTCGTAAGCCAACTGGAGAAGATCCAAAGTTGATCGTTCAATAAACGAATACAATTGTGGACACTCATGTTCTGGAGCTATTATCTCTGTGGCATATCCCTGGTATTTCATCGGATGGTGAAGCACTATTTTACCTGTTGCTTCACTTTTGACCCACTGAATGTCATATTTCAAGCGCTTTAATCCTTCGGAAGTAAAGTCATTTTCATTAGTATAAAACTCGAAAACATCGGGATGATACTGTAGTCTGTCCTTGATTTGACTGGCGGCTGTACTAGCTTTTAATCCTAAATCGATCATACCCCTACAAATCACCTCTTTTATCTGTCTATATCTTCCATCCATGCCAAAGCAAGTGCTTTTTCCCCTAAATGAGTACCGATCACCGGTCCAAAATAACTAATATCTATCGGAAAATCGGGATATTGTTTAGCGAGCTTTTGCTTCCAACTGACAGCTGCTTCTTTATTGTTAGCATGGATGATCATCATTCTAACAGGATAATCAACTTTGCCTATCCTTTCATCAAACAAAGTTTCCACCCGTTTTAAAGCTCGTTTAGACGAACGGACTTTATCGAAAGCCACGATTTTATCTGACTGTTCGTCAAAAGTTAAAATAGGCTTTATTTTTAAAACACTGCCAATAAACGCAGACGCATTGGATAACCGGCCGCCACGAACAAGATTCTGCAGATCGTCGACCACAAAATATTCCTTGACGGTTTTCCTTAAATGCTCTAATCGTTCAATGATCCGCTGGCTAGTCTCGCCACGTTGTGCCATTCGTGCTGCTTCTATGACCATGTTTCCCATTAACATGACCGTGATCTCAGAATCAAATGGGATCACGGTAACACTTTTAACCTGAGGTGCAACAACAGTTTCTAAGGTATTGTATAAACCGGAGATAGTTGCTGCCAGGTGAATACTGATCACAGTATCGAATCCTTGTTCACCAAGATCTTCGTACATTTGAACCAATTCACCGATCGGTGGCTGTGAAGTACTTGGAAACGACTCTGAAGACCTTAGCTTATCAAAAAACTGTTCAGTTGTGATATCTACGCCTTCCCGATATGTTTTTCCGTCAATTACGACCGGGATCGGTATAACATGAATATTATATTTTTCTATTTGTTTTGATGAAAGATAAGCCGTACTATCAGTAACAACAGCTATTTTCATATATTCACACCTACTTTGATGATTGTTCAATTAAACTAAAAATAATTGCGATTTTAAGAATAACATACTCATACCCTATTAGCTAGTTTTCGATCCTTTCAAAACTAGTGTTGAGCCGATTTAACAAGATCTTCAACAAATTTTGCTCTTCATTCGTCCATTGAGAAAAAAGTTCACGGCTCATTCTTTCAAAATCAGCGTCCATTTCTGACAAAGCCGTTTTTCCTTGAGTAGTTATTTGGTATGAATACTTTTTTCTAGCCATTGGCTTTTCACCCAATTTTTCAATGGATAATAGTTCTTTTTTTACCAATTTACCTAATTGGCGACTGAGAGTCGAGACATCTAACTTGGTTTTATTGACAAGTTCAGCTTGAGTATCACTACCATGCACAACATTCTGAAGTAATTGCCATTCTGCGATCGTCATAGTATGTGAGTGTGTCATTTTCTTCAATAATTGATTATAACTTTTCTGAACATCTAATAAGATCTCTAAACTTGCTTTCACTGTTTCACCTCCAACTTATGGACCATACTTGTATAATACAACCTAACTTAACAACAAACAAGCTTTAGTTTGATCATATGCAAAAAAGTCAAATAGTTTTGCCATAAAGATAAATAAAGGTTAAAATAAGATTACTGCATACAAAAAAGGAGTGTTTAGTAATGGCTTTCGATGGTTTATTCGCGCACGCGATGGTCAATGAATTAAAAAACATGTTAGTTGGCGGTCGTGTGGCTAAAATATCGCAGCCCTATCCCAATGAAGTGATCTTGACGATCCGAGCCGATCGCCAGAACTATCCCTTGTTGTTATCAGCAAATCCTAATTATGCGAGGATCCAGATCACAAAAATACCTTATGAAAATCCGCAAACCCCTACGAATTTTACAATGATGTTGCGCAAATACCTTGATGGTGCAAAAATTCAGGATATTTGGCAACTACAAAACGACCGTGTACTTTATCTAAGTTTCACACGTAGAAACGAACTTGGAGACCAAATCACTCTTCTTTTAAGTATAGAGATCATGGGTAGACATAGCAATGTGATCTTGATAGATTCCGAGGAAAATAAAGTGTTAGATGCAATAAAGCATGTTTCAGTCCAACAAGATCGTTACAGGACTCTGTTGCCGGGATCAACCTATCGTACGCCTCCGAAACAAGAAAAGACTGATCCTTTTTCTGAGCAAAGCTTTTACGCGGAACTGAATACAAAATATCCTAACAGAGATGTCTTGGCCTCTGAGCTAACTAAAGTTTATCAGGGCTTTTCTCGCTTATCAGGTTTGCTTTTGGCTGACACGTTGCATTCTTCTCAGTATGCTTCACCAAAAGAAGCATTTAGCTATTTTCTTAAAAAAACTCATGAACCAGAGCCTGTCATTATCAGTGATAATGACACAATAGACTTTAGTTTTTTTGCTGGTGAAATGAAGGTGCAATCAAGGTGGGAGTCGCTCAGTGAATTACTAGATAATTTATACCAGGACAAAGCGCAACGAGATCGTGTCAAAGAACAAGGTGCGAACTTGATCAAGGTCGTTAGGAATAATCTACGTAAAAACGAAAGAAAATTAAAAAAACAGGATAAAGAACTCCAAGCCACTGAAAACGCCGATTCTTATCGTGTTAAGGGTGAGCTGTTGACCACCTATTTATATCAAGTTAAGCGTGGAATGACTTCTGTGACTCTGCCTAATTATTATAAAAATGAAGAGCCCGTTAAGATCGCTTTGTCTAATCAATTAGGCCCGTCACAGAACGCACAAAAGTATTTTAAACGCTATCAGAAACTTAAAAACGCCGTTAAATATCTAGGTGAACAAATAAAGCATACAAAAGCTGAAATAACTTACCTTGAATCTCTTGCCAGCACTATCGAGTTAGCAGAGCCCAGTGACTTGCCTGAAATTAAGCTCGAATTGCAAGAACAAGGTTACTTGAGATCTCAAAAAAACAAGCAAGCTGCTAAAAAGGATCGCCGAAAAAAGCCTACCAAGCCTGCTGAATATACAAGCAGCGATGGCACGCCAATTTCAGTGGGTAAAAATAATAAACAAAACGACCAATTAACTATGAAAACGGCCAAGAAAAGTGATTTTTGGTTACACGTTAAGAATATCCCTGGTTCACACGTTATTGTGCATAGTAGTAGTCCGAGCGATGAAACGCTAAATCAAGCAGCACAAATCGCAGCATATTATTCTAAGGGTAGGTCGTCAGCTAATGTGGCGGTCGACTATGTTCCAGTAAAAAATATTCGTAAACCAAATGGCGCTAAGCCCGGATTTGTTATTTATGAAGGTCAAAAGACCCTCTATGTAACTCCAGAAAAAGATGAAATAGACAAATTAAAATAGCACATAGCATACGCCAAAAAAGTCTCCGTCTGTCTGATGAAAATTATTCACCAGACAAGCGAAGACTTTTTTTATGGATCCAGGGGATCATTTTTAACTAATTTCATATGACGCTGTCTTGAAGCTGTAAAGGCTTCTTCCATTTTATCATTGGGCCATTCCTTAACTGGGGCAAACTTATAACGAACTCGCATGCCCTCTTTAGAAAAGTTTACTTCTCGGATCTCAATGATATTGATCCAGATCCCGATCGTATTATCAAAGAAAATATCACCAACTTGAGGAATATTGTAGTATTGATCAGGTGAAAACTTTAATTCGTTTTCGGTAGTCAAATAGTCGGCAGCCAGATCTGGAGAACCATACAGTTGACCAAGACAATAATAGAAAACACTATTATCATCTTCACGCAGTGGTTTGGTGTCAACTCCGAGGATATTGATGATCACAAATGTCCCGCCATGGTATTGAACTACATCACCGATCGCAATTGGAGCCGTTTGCTTTCTTTTTAAGCGAATACTCTCGATCATGATCGTACCTCCTGTTTAAATATATTCAGGTTTGCACGAGAGTCAAAGCTCGAACTAATAATTCAACCTCGATTTAATTATAAACTCTTCGAACGAAAGTTCCAAATGACAATTAAATTAGACATTAGACTAACAGTTGAAAAATGAGCCAGATCCAACAATAATTATCTTTCTTTTAGGCAAATTTGACAAGCTCGCTCAACGAATCGATCTGATAGCTCGGTAATATTTGTGAAAAGTTAGTATTTCTTTGCGGATTAAACCAGACAGTATCGATCCCAGCGTTGATACCACCCAAAACGTCTGAACTTAAAGAATCTCCTACTATCACTGTTTGTGAAGGATCGGCATTGGAATGGCTAAACAGATAGCTAAAAAAACCAGGATCTGGTTTTTCTGTTCCAATTTTTTCAGAGATAAAGACTTGCTCGAAAAAGTTAGCCATTTGTGCATCCTTAAGTCTTTTTTCTTGGACTCTAGTAACACCGTTAGTTGCTAAAAAGAGATGTTTATCCTCTGAAAACAAGGTGTTCAATAGTTCTTTAGCACCCTTTATTTCTTTATGCCCAAAAGCCAAATAAGACAGATACTGATCTGAAGAATTATTTCCGTTGATCTCTAGCTGATAGTAATTTTTTAAAAAAGTGTGAAATCTTTCTTCAAAGAGTTGTTCACGTGTGATCTCTTTTTTTTCTAATTTTTTCCATAGACTCTGATTAAAGGTGCTAAAAGCTTTTTTTGCTGGAACGTCTAATTCTAACTTCAAATCGGCAAATAACATTTGAAGTGCTTGCTGCTCAGCAGATTTAAAATTTAGTAATGTATCGTCTAAATCAAAAATAAATGTTTGGTATTTTTTTTTAGTCAACTGTCTACTCCTGTTCAAGTTTTAAGTCATAAGCTTTTCTGACTGGGTCACTTTGTTCTTGTTCAACTTCAACGATCCCACAATACTGGAATCCTAACTTATTGATCACATGCTGCATACCCGTATTTTGCGGATGAGTATCGATACGAACATGTGAGAGCCCTTTTTTTAAGATAATTTCAAATAGTTTTTCAAAAAAAGTTCTACTTAAATTCTTTCCCCGATATTTTCCACTTATCGCAAAACGATGAATAGCATAATATTGTTCATCAGATGACCACTTCCCATGTTTGATCACAGAATAAAAAGGATCTGGTCCTAATTTTAAAGCTGCGATACCTAAAATGTCTGTATCATTGATCAATAGAAATAAATCTTTATTTTTAATATCCTCTAAGAATGTATCTTTATTTGGTGTGCCATCTTGCCATTGCGGTATGTCAGCTTGCTTTAAAAATAAACGAGCTTGCTCAAAAATATCCATAGCAATGGGCAAGTCATTGAAAGTTGCTAGTCTCACTTGTAACATAATATCTTCACTACCGATCTCAAATGAATAATGTCAAAGGGAAAACAGTTTTTTACTTAACTCTATCTCAGCTGGATCTGGGTTACTATTATAAAAATGAACTTCTCCTTGACCGGTTTTACTATTTTTCAATGAATAGTTATCCAATTGAGTTTTTAAGCGGGAGGCAGCCCCCGAAGCACCATCAGTAATGAAAACATTAAGTCCGACGATTTTTTGGATAGCTGGACGAGCAAACGGGAAATGGGTGCATCCCAACACGATTGAATCAACAGTGTCTTTGTATGGCGCTAACAATTTTGTTAAATATTCATATAGCGCTGGACTATTGGTGTCCCCACGTTCTATGAATTCTACTAATTCAGATGCAGGCAAAGGGATAATATCTGCTTGATCTGCATATTGAGAGATCAACTCTGAAAACTTTTTTTCTCTCAAAGTTAGCTTCGTGGCCATTACAACAATTTCGGAATTCTTCTTGTTTTTGATTGCGGGTTTCACAGCGGGTTCCAAACCAACAAAAATGATACTTGGAAATTCCGCTCTTAGACGTACAATGGCCGCGCTTGTGGCAGTATTGCAGGCAACAACTATTGCTTTAACATTAAATCTAATAAACTTTTCAACGATAGCATGACTTAATCGAAATACTTCCTCTGTGGACTTAACACCATAAGGCGCGTTTTGAGAATCACCATAAAACAGATATGTCTCATTTGGCATCAATTTATATAATTCCTTCAAAACACTAATACCACCGACCCCGGAATCAAAAACTCCGATAGGTCTATTTTCATTATTAGAATTAGAATACAAAACCTTTTGCCTCCGTTTTAGCTGAAATCAATTATTTTTCACATATTCCTTGATCCTTTTAGCTGCTGTCTCCAAATCAGCAATTGAAGCGGCATAGCTAACACGTACATAGCCTTCACCGCCAGGACCAAAAGAGGCGCCAGGTATCAAAGCGACTCGCGCATCTTTGGCAAGATCTCTTACGAATGCCCATGAATCTGTTCCAAACTTGGCAGGGATCTTTGCAAACAAGTAAAATGCGCCGTCAGGGCTGGCTACTTCAAAACCGCAATCTTCTAATTCCCTACAGAAGAAATCGCGTCTTTTGATGTACTCTGCCTTCATTGGCTCACTATCTTCCTTTCCATTGGTTAAGGCTTCAAGCGCCGCAAATTGCACATTATCTGTTGGTGCAGTTACTAAGTATTGATGAGCTTTGATCGCTTGTTCAATGAAATCATTTGGCCCCATTAGGAAACCGGCTCTCCACCCTGTCATTGCATGAGATTTAGATAATCCGGTAACTAATAACACTTGCTCAGGTAAAAATTCAGCTAAACTCGTATGTGTTTTCCCATAGGTCAGTTCTGCATAGATCTCGTCGCATAATACCCACATGCCACTTTCTTCGATAACTTGAGATAGCTCTTGTAATTGTTGTCTTGAATAATTGACTCCTGTCGGATTACTTGGATAGACCAATACCAAGGCTTTAATGTTGCGCTCTTTGTTAGCCTCAATGGTTTCCTTCAATTTTTCCGGTGTCAAAACAAACCCGTCGTCACTAGTATCGATCGTGACACATTCACCATGATTTATTTGAGTGATCGGCATATAAATTGGGAAAACGGGGGTCGGAACCAATACCGTATCTCCTGGATTTAGGATAGTTTGTAATGCCGCAGCGATCCCCTCGGTCGCACCAATAGTTGTAATGATCTGCTCTGGTTGATAGTTTAAATGGTATTTCGAATTATAATAATCAGCTGCAGCTTGACGTAAAGCCGGGATCCCCGGATTTGGTGTGTAGTGAGACTGGTTATCATGAATGGCATCAATTGCAGCTTGTTTGACATGCTCGGGCGTATTAAAATCCGGCTCACCTAGAGTTAATTTAATGATGCCTGGAATATCACTGACATCAATGTCAAATTGCCGGATGTCCGAAATTGCGACTTGTTCAACTTGTTGGTTAAATCTGTGCTTTAAATTCATTCTCTCACGCCCTTTTAATTAAATTGACACTATTATAACAACTAAAAAGTAGGTATTGCTATCCGATTCATAAAATTTTTCAAAATAATTGCTATTTACCGGTTCCGTTTACTACTTTGATCTCAGTTTCAGGGGAAAATAGTTCACGTTGCTCTTTAGTCGGCATCGTATCGGTAATAAATAATGAGATACGATCTAAGGAGCATATTCTATAATACGACTTGTTGACAAATTTTTGGTGTTCTGCAACTAAAATAACTTTGCGGGCACGTTTAGCAGCCATGCCAACTATCTCAGCGTCATCTTGATCCAGCAAATAAACACCATTTTCATCGATACCAGAAGCAGCTATAAAGGCGATATCGAACATAATGTCTTGTAATTCCTCCATTGCTAAGTGAGAATAGAAAAAGCGATTATCATGGTCTAAAGTTCCACTCAAACTTTTAACAGTCACCTTTTTATTTTGTGCTAAAGCAATGCAATTATCTAGTGAATGAGTAACCACGGTCAAGGGGGTATTTAAATTCTGACAGGTTTTCAATAAAATTGTTGAAGAGTCAACAAAATAAACATGTTGCGGTTTAAAGTAATTCAGTGCTTCAAGTGCAATTTGCGTTTTAAACTTGGTGAAGCGAGATAAACGGCTCTCATAATTAGGGACGCTGCGTCCAAAATCAAGCGGTAAGATCCCCCCATGTGTCCGACGCACTTCTCCTCGCTTACTTAACAATACGATATCTCTGCGCGCAGTATCCTGTGAAATACCAAATTCATTCATAATGTCTTTAGTCGATAATTCTTGTCGTTCGTCTAGTAATTGTTTAATAAGCTCTATTCTTTTCTCCTGGCTCAAGTTGATCACCTCAAAATAATGTTTTCAGTTCCTATTATATGTTTTTCTTTACGTAATTAAAAGTATTTATAATGATTAACTTTGCCTTGTTTCTGTTTTTGTTTAGTAGTTTAGTTAAAGTAACATTTTACAAATTTATAACAAAATAAAAAGACTTCTTTAAAGAAGTCTTCGTCCATGCTTATATTTTATTTAAAAGCCTCTTCCAATGGCGGGACAACTTGCTTTTTACGTGAAACTACACCAGGCAGATCAACTTTATCATCTTTTAAGTCGTGACCAAATGCTTTTTCTACGATATCTTGCCCTGCCCCAATTGCTAATAAGCGGCTATTGGAATCCAAGATATTTGTGACCATTAACAAGAAAAGATCATATCCATTGTCTTTATTTTGCTTTTCAATGGCTGAACGAAGCTCGTCTTCACGAGCAAAAACTTCTGCCAGATCAACAGTATTTACTTGATCGACACGCACAGTTTTACCGCCCATTTCAAAGGACTTTGCATCAGAAGTAACTAGTTCTTCAGCCGTCTTTGTAGCTAAATTAGTTCCGGCTTTAAGCATCGACAGTCCATATTCTTCATAGTCGACTCCAGCAATTTCGGCCAACTTCTTACCGACTGCAATATCAACATCTGTTGTAGTTGGTGATTTAAATAATAAAGTATCTGAGATAATAGCAGATAACATCGATCCGGCCAAGTTTTGTGGGATCTCAACTCCACGCTGCTTAAATTCTTTAAAAATGATCGTACTACTGCAACCAACTGGTTCAGCGTGATAATACAACGGAGCAGCTGTAGCAAAGTTAGCGATCCGATGATGGTCGATCACATGTGTTACAGTTAGATCAGCGATATCATCTACACTTTGTTGGCGCTCGTTATGGTCAACTAAGACGACCTCATTCGTCTCTGACCCAGCTTCAGAAATAACTCGTGGGTAGGGTTCTGAAAAATGATCAAGAACGAATTTCGTTTCATCATTAGGTTCGCCTAGTGCAACAGCTTCAGTATCTGCACCTAATTGATTTAACAAATATGAATATGCTTTTGCTGCGACGATAGCATCAGTGTCCGGATTTTTATGCCCAAAAACTAATTCTTTCATGTAATTTAATCTCCTTATGTTCACCGGGCTTATTAGTCTAGCGAAAGACTAAAGCACTGGCTTGATAAATTCTTTCATAACCTAGCTTATTGCTCAAGACTAGATTCTGTCAAGCGAGAAATGTAGTCTTTTTCAACAAGATATTGATCAAATTCACGGAAAAAATTAACGATCCGTGGGATATCCCCTTTACCTTTGCGATAAACATACGACATTTCAAAACTGATCGCCGGTTCGAACAAGGCAGTATACATCTCACCACTTTCTTTTTGGTGGGCTGAAACGAAAGAGGCTGGTAAAGCAGTATAATTCCCAGTTTTTTCAGAGAATTTAAGTAATTGTTTAGGTTGGGTAAAGCGCGCCGCAAAATCAGGAGAATCAAGAGTTGCATCCCTGTAGGCCTCGCGAAGTTGCGTGTTCACATAAAAATCAGCCGGATAACCGACCCATGGCCGTGCCAAAGTATCCTTTAACTTGATTTTTCTCCTCTTCTTCATTTTTTCGTTTTGGTGAACAAAAACTAAATTCTCAGTCAATATTTTCTTTGCTGCATATGGCTTCCAATTTTTGATGTTTTCATCAGGAAGATACATGATCGCTAAGTCTAGTTGATTACTCTCCAAATTTTCCCAGATCTCTTTGCGTGTCAAAGAATACACATTCAATTTAACGTCACGATGCCTTTGATAAAAATCACCAACGAAATCGAAAAATACTCCCGGATCGATCGAAGCTAAAATACCAATATTTATTTCCCCGATATCTGGACTGGTGGACTGTTGGATCTCATCAGTAGCCTTGTTTAATGTTTCGTAGATTTGGTGAGTAGCATCTAACATTGTATAACCTGCATCGGAAAGATGTAGTTTCTTTCCGACAGAATAAAACAATGGTGATCCAACATTTCTTTCAAGCTTTTTAATTTGTTGAGTCAATGCCGGTTGGGTGATACCCAAAATTTGAGCAGCCTGCGTATAACTCATAGTTTCTGCTAACTGAAGAAAATAAGTTAGCGTTTTAGATGAAAAAATAGTTTCATGCTGTGTCTTCATAAAATACGACCCCTTTCGTTTTCTTCCGCACAAACAAAACACATATTTAAGATTTACTAGCACAAACCGCAAAACACGTTCCTGAACTACAAGAACCACGTATCTAAAAATTCGTTATTTTCAATTAAGAAAATGTTCATGCCGCAATTACTTTATTCTACTTAAGTGTTCTGCCAAAATCGTTTGCTCTTACTTATAAGTATATCAAGTAAAAGTTAATTTTACACTAATAAAAGTTAGTGCTTTGAAAGTGGATAGATATTTTTTACAATAAAAAATCACACTAAAAATTAAACTAAACTGATACATATAATAAGTTTACACTTTAAATAATTTTTTCGCAAATATCGTTTTCATTGTCTGTTAAACGGTCTAAAAGACATCCAAATTTTCATACCTAAAACTATCATGTTTTAAAAAAACAAAAAATATACTTGCTATTGTGATTCAAGATGTAAAACTTCAAACAGGTATATTTTTTTAATTTATTGAAATTTTTACTTCCAAGTTTTTGGTGATTTTTTCCAATCAAACATGGAGTCGACTTCCGCTTGCGTGAATGACTCTTTTTGTTGAGCAGCACTGAGTAGTTCTGAAAAGTTTGTTAGCGTATGGTAGGTCAAATTGCTCTTTGCAAAATTTTCGTTTAAATTTTCTAATTCATAACTAAATATTCCAACGACCCCTAAGACAACTGCATTTTCTTCTATCAAAACAGATGCTGTCTTAAGTACACTACCACCAGTCGATAACAGATCATCGATCAAGACAACTTTTTGTTTATCCTTTAAAACACCCTCCGTTTGTTTTCCTTTGCCATGATCCTTAGGATTTGAACGAACATAGATCAACGGCAATCCCATTAGATCTGCGACCCAAGCCGCATGTGGTATACCAGCAGTTGCCGTTCCTGCGATCACCTGAACTTCAGGATAATACTTTTTTATAAGTGAGACTATTTCTTTGGCAATGTCCTTTCTAATAGTCGGATAACTAATAGTTAACCTGTTGTCGCAATAGATGGGACTTTTAATGCCGCTTGCCCATGTAAAAGGAGATGACGGAGATAATTTTACTGCATTAATGTCGAGGAGTGCTTCAGCGATTTTTTTCAAATTAAATACCTTCTTTCCAAGATCTTTTTATTTCACAATACGTTTGGTATGGATCTGCGGCTTGTGTGATACTACGACCAACCACGACCATTGAAGCACCGAAACGTGCAGCTTGTGCTGGTGAAACGACACGTTTTTGATCATCGTGGTCATCACTTTTCAAGCGGATCCCAGGTGTAACTGTTAAAAAATCGTCGCTCGTTACCGCTTTGATCTGTCGTGCTTCAAAAGCCGAACAAACTACGCCGTCTAGTCCTGCTTGTGCTGCCAATTTAGCATAGTGCTTGACGCTTTCTTCCATACTTACGTTAGCTAATTGCTCTTTGTGTAACATGTTTTCCGAAGTTGAAGTTAACTGAGTAATGGCTACGATCTTAGTTGCCGTGAAGTTTTGGGTAAGCCCTCTTTTAGCTGCTTGCATCATTTGTAGACCACCGCTTGCATGGACTGTAGTTAAAGTAACATTTAACTTTGAAATGCTACTCATGGCTGCTTCAACTGTGTGTGGGATGTCATGACATTTCAAGTCAAGAAATACATCGTAGCCACGTGTAGACATTTCTTCGATCAAATCCGGCCCGCATCTATAAAATAATTCCATACCGATACGCGTGGTGCTAGTTCGTAATAATTCTATTTTCTGTAAAATCAAAAAAGCCTAAATTATAAATAAAGACGGTCAATTCAATTTTTAACCAAAAGCCTACCACTGACCGCGTGAGATTTTTTTCGATTCCATAATCTTCAACTAGGATCGAGAAACGGGATTCGATCGTGCGCCGGAGATCTTTCAAAGCCGGAACATTGTGCTGTTTGGCTCCTTTCATGTTTGAACGGTAAGGTGTCCAGAGCTCATAACCTAGCTCGCCAAAATCTTCTTGTAAGGGCTGTCCCACATAACCGACATCCGCTAAAACAAAGGGACACGGACAGCCTGCGATCAAAGTTGACGCCGCTTGGGTGTCATGTTTAGAGGCCTCGGTGACAGTGTAATTTAAGATATAACCGCTGAGCGAGGTCTCAAAATGAGTCTTAAACCCGTAAAAATACATGTCTTTGGTCGCATTGTAGCCTAGGTCAGCTATGCCGCGGAAAACCTTGGCCCGCTTATTTCTAACTTTTTGGCATAAAGGGTTAGGCAAACTATCAATGATCGCAAACTGTCCTGTTTGCGCATAGTCGCGAGTCAACCCCTGCCGCATGGCCATGACCACTGGGAGAAGACGTTGTGCTCGTCGGTTAAAACGGGAGCGCTCAATGTTCAATTGATGTGGGATGAAGGTCTGTGCCCAGGCAAAGAATTTACGCTGGGAGTGCATCTGTGTAATGACCTGTAAACACAGTAAGGCTAAGATCTGCACATCAGAAACACGAGACTTAGTGGTGTTACGGCGTTGCGAAATATAGCGCGGGCAGTATTTTTGATAAAGCTCAGCACAAAGAACTTTAAGTTGAGCTAAATTGACTTGTAAATTATGTCGTTTTTGTTTAAACTTTAAGTGGTCCAACAAGATCAGGTCTCCTTTGTTTAAGTCACTTAAGAGTCTAACCTTGTTGGGCTTTTTTTGTAAAATTTTGTACTAAATAGTTGAATGTTACGAACTAGCACCACGCGTCATACCGATCTTCACAAATAACTTTTCGTCTTTTGGAAATTTCTTTAAAAAATTTGTCACACTGTTTTTATCCGGAAAATCCAGTGCAATTATTGGTCTACCTTCTCTCATCTTGAAACTCCTTTTTTACTTCATTTCTCAACTTCGATAATGATTCAATATTTAATCTATCCATTTCAGTTTCCAATGCATCGATTATGTGCCAACAAGCTTGTGGATCATCAAATTGGGCACTTCCTACCTGCACAGCACTAGCACCCGCCAAATACATTTCGATCACATCCTGTGCTGAGGAAATACCACCGACACCGATGATCGGCAGGTCTACTTCATGTGCTACCTGATAGATCATCCGAATGGCCAAAGGCTTTAAACTTGGACCGGACCAGCCCCCGAACCTATTTCCTAACACAGGTATTCTCGTTTGCGGATCGATCCTCATTGCATAAAGGGTGTTGATCATCGTTAATCCATCGGCTCCGCCCTTTTCAGCGGCCTGAGCACACTCAACAATATCGGTTACATTCGGTGTTAATTTAACGTACACAGGAACCGAACTCCGTTGCTTAATTTCACCTGTCAATCTCTGGATCATCCCAGGATCGACACCAAACTGCATACCGCCTGCAGCAACATTTGGGCAAGAAACATTTACTTCAAGCGCATGGATCATCGACGAATTTGAAAATTTTTCTGCCACAGTACAATAATCAGCCACGGTCTCACCGGCGATGCTTGCAACAACAGGCAAGTTCGAATACTTTTCGCGCAAATGCGGCAATTTCTGGCCAACCACTTGGTCTACTCCAGGATTTGTCAAACCGACAGAGTTCAAAATTCCCTCTTTAAAAGAAACGATCTGCGGCTGTATATTTCCTTTCTTAGCCAACTTGGTGGTTGTCTTCAACACTAGCGCACCCAATTTGTTTAAATCATTTAACTTAGCTGCTTTTACATTGCCAAACCCAAAACTACCGCTAGCCGGCATCACTGGATCCTTTAAGGAAAGTCCGGGTAGTTGTACTGCCAAACGACTCTTACTCATTTAACCCCCCCCTTTCGTCAGGTCTTTGTCCATTTATTCATACTATAGCTAACGAGTTACTCGTTTATTCTTTTTCACTTGCTGCACTGTCAGGTAATACCAGATTTAACACGATCCCAAATACGGTCGAAAGAGCAATACTTGTTAACTGGAAGTTGCCTAGCTGAAGATATGTGCCACCAATACCGATCACCAAGATCACAGAAGTAATGATCAAATTACGCTTCTTTTCATAATCCACTTTGGAATCGACTAAGATCCGTAAACCATTGGATGCTATCATTCCAAACAACAGAAATGAGATCCCACCGATCACTGGGCCAGGGATAGTTTGGATCAGAGCTGCGATCTTACCGCAAAAACTAAAGACAACTGCGAAAAATGCTGCTCCGCCAAGGACCCAGACGCTATGAACTTTGGACATCGCTAAAACCCCGATATTTTCGCCGTAAGATGTTGTTGGAGGTCCACAAACAAAACCCGCGATAATGGTCGATAAACCATCCCCTAACAAAGTTTTGTGCAAGCCAGTATCTTTTAAGAAATTCCTTTTAGTCAACTTATTTAAAACCATAATGTGACCAATGTGTTCTGTCATCGTTACAAAAGCGATCGGCGCCATCCCGATGATAGCAGCAGGATATAACTTAAAATCATAATTAACGAACATCACATTAAATGCAGGCAAACTGAACCATTTAGCAGCTTTGACCGGAGCTAGGTCAACGATACCGACTGATAATGCTAACAAATACCCACAAATTATTCCTAGTAACACAGGGATTATACTTGAAAAGCCTTTAAGAAACATATTAAAAATAATCGTGATCACTAAGGTAAAAATTGCCACCCCAAAGAATTTCAGGTCATAGTGAGAGTTATTCATCATTGCATCTTTAGCCGCAGTCGTTGCTAACGAAAGTCCGATCACAATGATGATCGGTCCAACAACAACCGATGGCAAAACTCTGTCCATCCAGGTAGAACCGAACTTAGAGATCAGCCAAGCTACAACAACATAGACAAGTCCAGAAACTATCGCTCCCTGGCCGACTGCTGGATAGTCGTACTGGTGCATTAAACCCTGCATGGTAACCACAAAAGCAAAACTAGACCCTAAATAGGCTGGTATTTTAGCCTTGGTGCATAATATGTAAACTAAGGTCCCAACGCCTGATGCAAACAAAGCGATGCTTGGATTGATCCCGACTAACAATGGAACTAAGACAGTGGAACCAAACATAGTAAAAAGGTGCTGGATCGATAACACTAACCATTGACCAAATTTAGGCTTGTCACCAATATCTAAGATAGCTTCTTCGTTACGAAATTTATTGTTATTTTTATCTGCCATGTTTGCTTTCTTCCTTTCATTTATTAAAGTAAATATAAAAATCAACAAAACACATCCAGGTTTCCTGTGTGCCTATCGCCTTTGATCACCCCTCTTTTGTACCCACAAAAAAACCTAGGCCACCACCAAATGACCTAGGTAAACACACAGCCACAATTACACAAATCATGACCTGCTACTTAAACCGTTGTGCCCTCACTGGAGTCATTTAAATGGTTCATTCACTAATATTTAACTTTTTTCTAGATAGCAATAATCAGATCAAATCAGATCTATTTCATCTTTATCGTCAACTTCAGCCATATAGACTGCTACTTTTTCATTCCAAGAAGTGGGAATGTTCTTACCAACGAAATCCGCTCTGATAGGAAGTTGGCGGTGTCCACGATCGACTAGAACTGCAAGCCTGATCTTTCTTGGACGTCCTTGATCCATAATAGCATCAAGAGCCGCACGAATAGTCCGCCCTGTAAATAAGACATCGTCAACTAAAACAACGTTTTTATCACTGATATCATTTTTGAATTCAGCGACCTGTTTTTCCGTACCCGGCTGCTGACTGCTGACATCATCTCGGTAAAGTGATATGTCCAATTCATTGACACCAACATCAAGCCCCTCAAGTTCTTTTATACGTCTTGCGATCCGCCGAGCGATGAAAATGCCACGTGTTTTGATCCCAACTAGGACTAAATTATCGACCCCTTTATTATTTTCGATGATCTCATACGTGATCCTTGTCAGTGCCCTTTTCATCGCGATTTCATCAAAGATCTGCTTTGGCATCGAATTTCTCCTTTAACATCAATTTCAATTCAACAAAACTTAACCAGCTCTGATAAAATAGCTCAACTGCAGCCGTTTGAGGTCACAGTTGAGCTTGCCAAAACGGCTTACTAACTTTTTCTTCAATGCTGCCCTTACCAGTCTCTCTGGACTAAGCTTTAAAAGGAACTTAACTTCTGGATAATCTTACTAATTACTTATATCTTTGTCAAGGTCATTCAACGTTTTCTCAAAATAATCAGGTAATGGTGCCTTAAAGTTTAGCCTCTCACCAGTTACAGGATGAGTAAATCCTAATTGTTCGGCATGCAAGAACTGACCCGGCCCTGGGAGTGTCCCTTTTGGCCCATAAAGTGGATCTCCTGCCACGGGATGCCCGATATATTTCAAATGGACCCTAATCTGATGTGTACGTCCCGTTTCTAACTGACACTTGAGCAAAGTATAACCCTGGTACCTGCGTAACACCTCAAAATGCGTCACCGCGCGCCTACCGTCAGCAACAACCGCCTGCTTTTTGCGATCTTTTGGGCTTCTTGCCAATGGGGCATCTATAGTGCCCTGATCTTCTTTAATCATCCCATGAACTAAAGCGATGTAATATCTACTGGTCGTTTTATCCTTGAGCTGTTGAGCTAAGCTCTGATGAGCATGATCATTTTTTGCGATCATCAATAGACCCGATGTGTCGCGGTCGATCCGATGGACGATCCCGGGGCGTAAAGTGCCGTTGATCTTAGATAGGGGGCAATGATACAGTAAAGCATTTACCAGCGTATGATCTGGATGCCCTGGTGCAGGATGAACAACCATTCCTGTAGGTTTATTAATAACTAAAACATCATCATCTTCATAAACAATGTCTAACGGAATATTTTGCGCCACTAGGTCGAGCTTTTGAACTTCAGGTTCTTCGATAGTGATCCGATCCCCAGCTTTGACTTGATAACGAGGTTTCAATTTTTTGCCATTGACCAATATTTTACCGTCAAGCAGCAACTTTTTAATAGTAGAACGCGAATATTCTGAAAAAGACTCGCTTAGAACTTGATCCAAACGGCCATTTTGCTCTGTAATATTCAATTCCTTCATAATGAATCATCCTTTAGCATCACAATTAAAACTATAAGCACCCCTACAGTCAAAGCACAATCAGCAACATTAAAAATCGGAAAATCGATAAAATCCAATTGAAACATATCGATCACGTAACCAAGCCGTAAGCGATCGATCAAATTACCAATGGTGCCCCCTAAGATCAACGTTAAGCCTAAAGCGTAACCCCAATTCTTCCATAATTTAATAAAATAGTAGATCACAACAACGATCGCTATGAGTGAAATAACGGTAAAAAACCATTGTTGTCCCTGTAAAATGCTCCAAGCTGCCCCATAGTTCCTAATATGAGCTAGTGAAAAGATATTATTGAACAAAACTTCACTATGATTCAAAGGAATATGTCCTAAGACAAAAAATTTGACCGATTGATCAAGTAGGACAACTGCAAAAACTAATAATACATAAATCGGCATAAAATCGACGCCCTTCATCTCTAATATGAGTGAGAAAAAGCAAACAAAAACTAAGCTTTGCTAAACCACACAATAATATTTGTTATCTGGATCTTGCTGACCACCAAAGACACTAAAACAGTCCTGTGATCTTACCTGAACGATCAATGTCGATCTGATCGGCTGCCGGCCTAGCAGGCAAACCCGGCATAGTTAAAACATTCCCAGTCAAAGCTACGATGAAGCCAGCACCTAACTTAGGGATAAGCTCACGTATATGGAGCGAAAATCCTCGGGGCGCCCCCAAAAGTTTAGGATCATCACTAAACGAATACTGTGTCTTAGCCAGACAGACTGGTAACTTATCCCAGCCCAGCCGTTCAAACTCCAGCAATTGTTTTTTAGCCCTCGGAGAATAAATAACGTCACTTCCACCGTATATTTCGGTCACGACCGTAGCGATCTTTTGCGACAAAGTCGTTTTCTGCGGATATAAAGCATGAAAATCACTTTTAGTATTGCAACTGCTGATCACTGTTTGGGCTAATTTTTTGGCACCTTGACTTCCTTGTTCCCATACACTCACCAATTCTACTGTGACGCTTTCTAAATGACAAAGCTCTTGCAGGCAAGCTAACTCTTTTTCAGTATCTCCACTAAACCGATTGACTGCAACAACTACTGGAATACCATAACGTTGCATTGCGTGAATATGGCGTGACAAGTTACTATAGCCAGTCTCCAGTGCTTCGATATTCTCCTCGTTAAGGTCTTCTTTACTGACCCCACCATTCATTTTAAGCGCACGCACTGTGGCTACGACCACGATCGTATCAGGAGTCTTTCCAAGTACAGGTGTTTTGATATCTAAAAACTTCTCCGCTCCTAAGTCCGAGCCAAATCCCGCCTCAGTCACCGTATAATCAGCTAACTCTAATGCGGTCTTGGTTGCTAAAACACTGTTACAGCCATGAGCAATATTAGCAAATGGTCCGCCATGGATCAAAGTCGGTGTATGTTCGAGCGTTTGTACCAAGTTCGGCTTCAAGGCATCTTTCAAAATAGTAGTGATCGCACCTTGAACATTAAGTTGTCCAACTCTAACTGCTTGTCCTGCATATGTATAACCGATTAAGATCTTCGCAATTCTATTTTTCAAATCTTCAATATCCGTGGCTAAACATAATACTGCCATTAATTCCGAGGCTACCGTAATATCAAAGCCATCCTGACGAACAACTCCGGAAGTGGTACCGCCCATCCCGATAACTATATTTCTTAAAGCTCTATCATTAATATCCAAAACACGTTTCCACACAATGCGTCGTGGGTCTATGTTAAGTTTATTTCCTTGATATATATGGTTATCGATCAGCGCAGCTAAGGTATTATTCGCACTAGTCAATGCGTGCATGTCACCGGTGAAGTGTAAGTTGATATCTTCCATCGGGATCACTTGTGCATATCCTCCGCCCGTAGCGCCTCCCTTGGCACCCATGACAGGTCCCATTGAAGGTTCCCGTAGGGCGATCATTGCTTTTTTTCCAGCAGCTCTAAGGGCATCTCCCAAACCAATGGTCACGGTTGACTTACCCTCACCTGCAGGAGTGGGACTGACAGCAGTGACCAAGATCAATTTTCCCATCTGCATATGAGTTAGACCATCATTTAATGGCAAGTCGATCTTGGCCTTGTAGCGACCATATGGCTCCACTTTTTCAAGTGGTATCCCGGCATCTTTTGCAATTTGAGTTGTTTCCAATAGATCCGCTTTTTGTGCGATCTCAATATCTTCCACCACCGACTGCCTCCTTTTCTCTCATAACTATAATGCTAGCCAATGATCACTCCGCAGACATGTTGTTTTTGATCATGGCTGCTAGTTCATTGACATTTTTTTTCTTCATTAAAAATTCATATTGGTTATGCTGAGTTTTTACCATTAACTTGTGTGTTGTAGTAGTCACATCCAAAACATCTGCATACAAAATAGCTTCATTATTAGTCTTGATCACCTTATTAAGAATGAACTGATCTTGTCCTAACTCTATTTTACGCGACCTGACTTGAAGTACGAAAATCAAAATAAAGATAATAAAAGTAATGATCGTCCATGGTTGAAGAACAGTGATCTCCAGCCACAGTAACATACTCAACAAAAAAATCATCAGCGTAAATGACCAACAGATCACACTGGTTGCAATGTCCGGTTGGTAACTAAATTTCTTATCCATTTTTTGAGTTCACCTGACCTTTTAAGAGCGCTCATTTCGTCGCTACATTTCTATCTTTTTTATCCCAATATTGAAAAAGATCTGTCCTTAGAGCACCATTATAGAGTTTCCGACGTTTGGTAGCCTTTTTCCCGAACTCCTTTTCAAAATTCAAATCACTGGATAAGATATACTTACTCCACGTCTTCAGCGGACGGTATAATTCACCCATTTGTTGGTACAACTTTGCCGCTTGCTTTTGATCATCCAAACGGACTCCATAAGGTGGATTAGCTACTATCACACCATTTTTTTCTGTCGTTTTAAAATCTTTAACGGCTAACTGCTTAAACTCAATGTCGTGGAGGACACCAGCATTTTTTGCGTTTAAACGAGAGATCGAGATCATCTGTTCGTCGATATCATAACCATGAATATTCAACTTTTGTTCTGTATCCTGGGCAGCTTTTGCCTTGCTCCTTAATTTTTTAGCAACATCAGTAGGAAACAGCGGCCATGACTCGCAAGCAAATGTCCGCCAAGATCCAGGAGCAATATTACGCCCGATCAACGCTGCTTCGATCGGCAAAGTACCCGACCCGCAAACAGGGTCCACAAACGGCATCTCTGGATACCAACGTGCCAATAAGATCAAAGCAGCAGCCATATTTTCTTTTAATGGTGCTGGCCCCTTTTCCGCACGATAGCCCCGCTTGAATAAACTATCTCCTGTGGTATCCAACAACAGCATAACATGATCTTTATTTAAGCTCGCCTCGATCTGAAATTTAGCTCCGCTTTCAGGAAACTTAGTCCGCCGGTGATACGCATCCGCCATTTGTTTGACCACTGCCTTTTTTACGATCGATTGAATACTTGGCACATGGTGCAAAGTGGACTTTTGCGATTTGGCAGCAATTGGAAATTCAGCATCCATCGGCAAAAATTGATCCCATGCAACATCTTTGGTCTGTTCAAACAACTCATCAAATGTTTTTGCCTGAAATTCAGCCAAAACGATCTTGACCCGATCAGCAGTCCGCAACCACATGTTAGTCCAAAAAATATCTTCAAAGGTGCCTTTAAATCTTGCTCTGCCATTTTCGATCTGAGTGTCGTAGTTCAAATGACACAACTCTTTACCGACTAAGGCTTCGATCCCCGAAGCACAAGTCGCAATTAAATTATATTCTTTCATGAACGAGCCTCCATACTTGTACAAAAGAGATTTACTGCCGAAAAAAGGTGAAATTTTCCCAGCTCCCTCTAAATTTACTAAAAAAAGTCGGGATAATAAAATTACCCCGACCTCCTGTAATGTAGTCCTCTATAAGCCACGTTCCGTACGTCATCCGATCCAGGAACCGGAATCGGTGGTAATCATCTATCTCCGAGTGTCGAACACTCGCCCCCATGATTTGTTCATTTCCGTCATGAAGCGCCCCTACCATAATTTGGGTTACCTACTCGTGGGGTTTACCGCGTTCCACCAAACAAGTTTCCCTGTTTGCTTCGTCACTGTGGCACTTTTCAAGACTACTGAGGCATGATCGAAATTTTAGCCCCTTTATCTGCCATAACCTATTCACTACAGGCTCCTTGCCTTATTTTTTCAGCAAGCACGAACACTACAAGCATCGCAGCTTGTGTAAGCTTGGACTTTCCTCAGCCTGCTTAAAGCAGACCGCGATTACCAGAAGACTACACTTAATTATTAAAACTGATTACTTTGATCATCATCGTTAAGCTGGGCACCAAACACATGGCGCTCTAAATTAGACAAACGTTTCAAAATATCCATGTTCGTCGTATTAGATGCTGGACGTGATGTCTGTCCGGATTTACCAACTGCCACTTGTTTAGTAAGCTCATCAACTTTGCTGACTAAACGATCATTTTCAGCCTGTAGACGTTGGTTTTCTTTAGCATACATCTCATAATCCTGAATAACATCATCCAAGAATTCATCGACATCTGCGGGATCATAACCACGCATCTTAGGTTTAAAATGCTTGTTGACAATATCTTTAGGCGTTAGTTTTATGTTTTCCATTGCTTTGCACCCCATCCAAAAAGGAACTTAACTTATAACAATATTATTATATCAGTTACCTCTAAAAATTCAAGCTATTTTTATACTCAATACACGCAGCTAATAGCTCCTGGTAGATAAAATACTCAAATTCAATTAGTTACTCATAATCATCTTCTTGTTGTTGTCGCTGTTCATTTAACTCACTTGCGGCATCTTGGAGGTCAAGCATTTCCACCAGTTGCACAGTATAATTGGCTTTTTCTTGCCGTTGTTTGATAGCCTGATAGTCAAATTTAGTTTTGCCAGGATAGTCGGGATCATATATCAATAAAGCGCCTTCCGTATGGTCTAACATAAACCGCTGGTAATTTTTTAACTGTTGCGGTGAACTATACGGCTGCTTACTAACAGACGCACAAAAATCAGCTTTTTGCTTTAATTCCATTAGACGCTGTTTCTTTTCGTCCTGCCAATTTCCACCGAGATCCGCAAACGGCAACATCAAAGCTACTTTTAATTCAGGATATTCTTCTTTTAATTCAACTACTGCTTCAACCGTCCACTGTTCAACCCCCAACTGTCCTCCCGTTATGATCCAAGTTGATCCACTGTCGCAGCTCTCTTTTAAGTTATTTTTTATGACAGCCTTAATAACATCCTTTTTGGGATCTTTGTCATTGAATACATTCAATTCATAACTCCGATAACCTGTGACCCACAAACGCAAAGATATCACCTTCTCTTGCTTTAAAATATCAACTGCCACCGATCTGCTGTATAATATAGCTGTATTAAAATAGAAACAAGCAATGCTTACTTGAACAGACCAGCCATATTAACGTATATGTCTTATCTTCCAATTAAGTATATTCTGGTCAAAACTTTTTTTCAAACTTTGCCATTAGTGAGCTGAGTTGCTATAATGAAGCGCATAGGAGTGTGAAAAAAATGATCAAACACTATCCAAACGGAACTCCTTTTCAGGACCAAAGTACTCCAGGCCATGGTTCAAGCTTTCACACTGCTCTAGCAAATGAAAATGTCATCTATGGTAATCGTGGCATGTCACTTGAACAAGAGATCAATCTCAGCAATAAGTATTATTTGGAAGCCGGAATAGCCGTGATCCATAAAAAACCGATCCCAATTCAGATCGTGGATGTTAATTATCCTAAAAGGAGTGCCGCAGTGATCAAGGAAGCTTACTTCAAGCAAGCTTCTACTACTGATTATAACGGTGTATATCAGGGTCACTATATTGATTTTGAAGCAAAAGAAACTCGTAATCGTTCATCTTTTCCTTTAAATAATTTCCATGACCATCAAATCAAACACATGAAGGCATGTGAGAAACAGCAAGGAATATGTTTTACTATCGTCAAATTCGTTGCCCGCCAAGAAATTTACTTAATGCCTTCACATTTATTATTCCTGTATTGGGATGAGCAAGAAAAAGGACGTAAATCCATTCCCTATGATCAAATTAAAAAAGAAAGCTATTTGATCAATTACCATATCAACCCGCGGATCCCTTATCTTAAGGGTGTTGATGAGTTGGTCAAAAAATCAAATACGCCGTAATAAAAGGAGTTTATGTTTATCATGAGTAAACAAGATCCAAAATATTCACGTGTTGAGCAGCGTGAACAAGAACAAAAAAATAAGCGACCAAAACATCCGCGTAAAAAGCGGCATGTTTTTGCCAAAATATTTTGGTCACTAGTATTGTTATTGGTCGTGATCTTAGCAGCCGGGGCAACTTTATTTTTCTCTTATGCTAGAAGTGCTCCTGCATTGAATGAAAGTAACCTCAAAAACCCAGGAGCTACTAAGATTTATGACTCCTCTGACCATAAGATCTTGGACCTCGGTTCACAAGATGCCGAAACCTTAAAAGAAAGTGAAGTGCCACAACAACTAAAAGACGCTGTGATCTCCATCGAAGACCGCCGTTTCTATAAACACAAAGGTGTGGATATCAAGCGGATCGCTGGAGCAGCATTTTCTAATTTTTCTCGATCCACGTCCGGACTGCAAGGAGGAAGCACCTTAGATCAGCAGTTGATAAAATTATCTTTCTTCTCGACCAAAAAATCAGACCAAACACTTAAAAGAAAGGCGCAAGAAGCATGGTTAGCCCGTAAATTAGATAAAACCTATTCTAAAAACCAAATTTTGACCTTCTACATCAATAAGGTCTTCATGGGATATAGCTCATATGGTATGCAAACTGCCGCTAAATTCTACTACGGTAAATCGGTCAAAGACCTAAATCTAGGCCAAACAGCATTGCTTGCCGGTATCCCGAATGCTCCGTCGCAATATAATCCATACTCTAATCCTAAACTTGCTACAGCAAGGCGAAATGAAGTTTTAGATGCCATGCTGAAAAATAAGAAGATCACTCAAGCTCAGCACGACGAGGCTGAAAGTAAAAATGTCAAGGATGGCCTACTTCCTTATCATCAAAGCGAACAAAAAAATGAGAAGTCAAAACTTGCCGATCCTTATATCAAACAAGTTATCACTGAAGTTAAGAAAAAAGGTTACGATCCTTACGCTTCTAATCTCAAAATCTACACGAATATCGACATGGGGATCCAAAAGAGACTTTATAATATCGCTAATAGTGACCGTTATGTTAATTTCCCTGACAAGAAACTGCAAGTTGCTTCAACGATCGTGAACCCAAATAATGGGAAGGTCGTTGCTATGTTGGGTGGCAGAAAAACTGGTAACGTCACATATGGTTTGAACCGTGCAGTCCAAACAGACCGGACAAATGGTTCAACAGCCAAGCCTTTAATGGATTACGGCCCTGCGATCGAAAACCTGGACTGGGCAACTTACCACTCACTTAAAGATGAAAAGTACACTTATCCAGGTACCAACACCCAGTTAAATAACTTCGATAATCAATACAAGGGTACTATGACAATGCGAGATGCTTTAGTTCAGTCAAGAAATGTTCCGGCTATCAAAACTTTAGCAATGGTCGGTGTAGACAAGGCGCAAAACTTTATTGGCAAGTTAGGCTTCCATTATAAGAAGCAATTAGAATATCAAAATGGGATCGGTCTATCTTCTTCTACCCTGCAAAATGCAGCGGCCTATTCGGCTTTTGCTAACGGTGGAACATATTATAAGCCATCTTATATCAACAGGATCGAAACTGCCGATGGCCAGGTAAACGACTATTCAAGCAAAGGCAAGCGAGCAATGAAGTCATCAACAGCTTATATGATCACCGATGTTTTAAAGGGTGTTATTAATTCACCGATGGGCTCCGGTACTAGAGCACAGATCCCAGGCTTGTATCAAGCTGGTAAAACCGGTACCAACGCCTATCCAGATGATATTGCTGACAAATTCCCAGCGGACGTTTCCATGGACTCCTGGTTCAACGGATACACTAAAAACTATTCAATTTCAGTTTGGACTGGTTATGATCATCCATATCAAGGTAATAATTATCTAGATAAGGCCTCTGTGAGGATATCTCAGTTGGTTTATAAGTCTATCATGTCTTATATCTCACAAGGAAAGACAAATTCGGATTGGTCACAGCCAAGTAATGTTTTAAGTAAACAGGTCAACGGTGTTCGTGAGCTTTATCTTGCCGGTTCACCAGATCAGTCCATGATCGTCAAAAAGAGCAAAGATGATACAAGCAGCTCAAAGAAATCAAGTTCTTCCAAAGAAAGTCGCTCTAGTTCGAGTGTAAGCTCTTCTGAACCAAGCAGTTCAAGCTCAGAAGAATCAAGCTCCAGCAGTGAAAGTAGTGAAGAAAGCTCCTCATCCGAAGAGAGCTCCTCATCCGAAGAGAGCTCCTCATCCGAAGAGAGCTCCTCGACTTCTTCACAAGAGCCTTCTTCACAAGAGCCCTCATCAAGTACTAGTGACCAAGAAGACAACAGTCAAAGCAGCAGTAGGCAAAGCAACGATCAAAATAGCAGTCGTCCTAGCAGTTCCGAAACACAAAGAAGCGCTCCGCAAAGCCAAAACCAAGACTAATTTTTTCCAAGCAAAAAACCACGAATTTAAAATCGTGGTTTTTTGCTTGCTTTTAAATCAATTTCAATTTGCAAGTTTCTCTATGCGCTTTTTCCCTTCTTGACAGATAGAAAGTAACGGACAAGTTTCGCACGCCGGTTTTCTTGCTGTACAACGATAACGTCCCCAAAAGATCATTGTATGGTGAGCACGGATCCACATCGATCGCGGCAGTTTTTTCATTAAAACCTGTTCGACTTGAGCAGGGCTATCTTTTTGAGCAACGATCCTTAGTCTTTTGCAAGTCCTTGCAACATGCGTGTCTACAGCAATAGTTGGTACTCCAAAACAATCGGCTAAAACAACGGCAGCTGTCTTGCGACCTACTCCAGGTAAAGATGTCAATTCAGTTAAAGAGTGCGGCACTTCAGAGTGATATTGTTCGACTAGCATCCGCGCACAAGCTACTAAATATTTCGCTTTATTTTTATACAAACCGAGGCTCTTAATGTAGCCTGCAACTTCTTTAACATCTGCAAAGGCAAGCTCTTCAGACTTTGTATACCTTTGAAATAAAGCCGGTGTCACTGAATTTACCGCTTTATCTGTCGCTTGTGCACTGAGTATCACTGCCACCAAAAAATGAAAATTGGAAGCAGCTTTTAGTTCGGACTTGGCATCGGGAAATTCGTTCATCATTACTTTGATCGCCGCAACCGTTTGAGAATTATTCAACATATTTTGACCTCTATCGTTAATTTTCTATTTTGAGTCTGGCTTATCCGACCAACGATATAAGGGGATATGAGGTTTATTATTATTCCCTTGTTTCTTCGTTTCACCGGACTGGCCACTATATTTCTGGCGCCGTTTAGTTTGTAAATTTGCGACATCTGCGGCAGATCTAACATTTTGTTTTTCCCAGTTTAAGAGTATCTTATCCATATATTTCAAGTTATATACCCGAGCTAATACGGCTTCTCTTAAAGCTGCACTTATCAATTCAGGTGAATAATGATCTTCTTTCAGCCACGAATCGATCGTTTCCATTTCGATCGGCGATAAAGGATGCCCGAATTCTTCTTCGATCGAATTATAGACCTGTTCTTTTTCCATTAAAGAATCCTGATCTGCTTCCTTTTTCTCGTCATTTTCTTCTAAGGTCGTTAACTTGCGATATAACAATTCAAAGCTATAGCAATCATGTTTCTTGCCATTAGCATCGCTAACTGGAGCGATCGTCAACAATTTTTTCGCTAAAAGTTGGTGCAACAGGTCGTAGATCTCTGTATTTTTAACACCCATTCTTTGTGCGATCGATTCAAGATCAGGAAAATCTTGTCCTGCTTGTAAGCAACTGGAAATTTGTAAAAATAAGATAAATTCTTCATTGGTCAAGCCAAGTTGAGAATATCGGTGCAAGACCATATTTGAGATACTCAGTTGTCCCTGTTCAATAAATTTTGCAAATGTTTGGTCCAAATCATTTTCTCCTTTCACCTTGACAGTCAATTATATTATAAAATATTTAGCAGCAATAAATCACTCCACTTTACCAAATTAGCTAAAAAGGAATGGCAGCCACAGTCACACTATGGTTCCATTCCTTATTTTCTTAAAAATATGTTACGGGTAGATCCGATTAAGCATCCGTGGGAATGGGATCGCTTCACGGATATGTTCTTCACCAGTGATCCATGTGACCATTCTTTCCAGTCCCAAACCGAACCCCGAATGAGGTACGCTCCCATATCTACGCAAGTCTAAATACCACTGGTAGTCATCTTCATTTAGACCAGCTTTCCTGATTTGTTCAGCTAAATAGTCAGGATCAGTAGCACGTTCTGAACCGCCAATAATTTCTCCATACCCTTCAGGAGCTAATAAATCAGCACAAACTACCAAATCTTTTCGAGTCGGATGTGGCTTCATATAAAACGGCTTGATCGTCTTAGGATAGTTAACAACAAAAACTGGTTGATTAAAATGATTAGCCAGATAAGTTTCTTCTGGAGAGCCAAAATCAGCCCCCCACTCTAAGCCTTCAAACTCACCTGAGTCTTGCAGCAACTTAATAGCTTTGTCATAGGAGATCCGTGGATAAGGCAACTTAGTATAATTTTTTAATAGTTCCTTATCGCGACCTAAAAGTGTGAGTGCATAGTCACAATTATCCAGCACGTTTTGTACAAGAAAGGCAATGTAACGCTCCTGGATCTCTAGACTTTCTTCTTGGTGCATAAATGCCATTTCTGGCTCTATCATCCAAAACTCGATCAAATGTCTACGAGTCTTGGATTTCTCAGCGCGGAAAGTCGGGCCAAACGTAAAGACTTTACCATAGGCCATTGCCCCAGCTTCAGCATAAAGTTGCCCCGACTGAGAAAGATAAGCGTCTTTATCAAAATATTCGGTATGGAATAATTCAGTCGTTCCTTCTGGCGCACTACCGGTCAAGATCGGTGCATCAAATTTAATGAAACCTTCCTGATTAAAAAATTCAAAGGTCGCACGAGTGATCTCATTACGGATCTGCATATTTGCAAACTGCTTCCTGGACCGTAGCCAGAGATGACGATGATCCATCAAAAAATCAGTCCCATGTTCTTTAGGAGTGATAGGATAATCTTCACTCTCACCAACAATGGTAATATCATCAATTTCAATTTCATAACCAAAGTGCGAGCGGGAATCCTCATGAACCGTCCCAATAACATACATACTCGTTTCTTGTTTGACTTCCTTAGCCAATTCGAATACTTCAGGAGAAACGTTGCTTTTAACAACCACTCCTTGAAAATAAGCGGAACCATCTCGTAATTGTAAAAAAGCGATTTTTCCGCTGGAACGTTTATTTGTCAACCAAACACCAATTTTGACCTTTTGATCAACATGATTTTTTGAGTCGATAATACTAATAGTTTCCACAAATCTTCCTCCTACATATGTAATTGCATAAATTTATTGATCCTTCGAATACTTTCTTCTAAACTCTCCTCACTGGCAGCATAGGTCAACCGTACAAAACCGGGTGATCCAAATGCTTCGCCAGGTACTAAAGCAACATGTACCTCGGCTAACAGTTGGGCAGCGAACTCGATCGTTGACGTGATCCCCGTTAATTTCAAAGCTTCTCTAACATCAGGGAAAAAGTAAAATGCCCCCTGTGGTTTAGCTGGAAACGAAAAACCAGGGATCTCCACTAATTTAGGGTAAAAACGATTCAAGCGGTCCTCATAAGACACACGCATTTCTTCGACCTCATTTTCCGGTAATTCAAGCGCCGAAAGAGCCGCATACTGACTAGCAACAGTTAAATTGCTGGTCGTTTGGCCTAATAACGCATTGGCCTTTGCTATCAAAGCATCAGGGCCAACAATGAAACCGATCCGCCAACCAGTCATAGCGTAAGACTTCGAAAAACCGCTGACCAAAACTGCATGCTCTCGGATCTGATCAGCAAACTCGAAAGCAGAATGAAATTTAGTTTGATTATAAACTAAATCGCGATAAATATCATCAGTGATCAAAGTTAAGTCGTGTTCCGTTGCCCACTGAGATATTTCCAACAACTCCTCTTTGGAATAAACCAGCCCAGAAGGGTTCTGTGGTGAATTAATAATCAGGACCTTGGATTTTGGAGTAACACTTTTTTCTAAGTCGGCCACAGATACTTTTCCCGAAACATCTGTAGGTGCAACAAATACAGGCCGCCCGCCTGCTAATTTGACCTGTTCACCGTAGCTGACCCAAAACGGCACTGGGATCAGCACTTCGTCTCCAGGATCTAGTAAAGCCTGTCCTAACAAATACAAAGCAAATTTAGCTCCAGTTGTTACCGCAACATTCTTTGCAGAATAATCTGCCTGATACTGTTGATCAACTTTGGCAGCAAGCGCTTTTTTCAAAGGCAATATCCCACTAGCAGCCGTATATGAATCAACTTTGCCTTGCTTGATCGCTTCGATCGCACCATTTTTGATACTTGTTGGTGTTGCAAAATCAGGCTCACCTGTCGTCAAATTAACGACATCTACTCCTTTGGCAGCTAATTGCTTAGCTTGGTCAGACAAAGCAATAGTTGCAGATGGTTGTAAATTTTGCACACGCTGTGATAATTCCATTAGACATTCCTCCGACCCTTCGTTTAGTTCACTACAGCTTATTATTTTAGGACAGTTTCGCAACGCGAGAGATTTCGCTTATCGGGTTTGGCACTTATAGGGCACAAACCACATTAAAGTGCTAAACTCCACAATGCTCAGCTTCTAAGCGCATTTCTCCACCTTGTTTTTTACAAGTTCTGTATCTCCCTGATCACGGTTCCGTCTTTAAATGTTAACAGTGAATAGCATAAGTTACCTCTTTGATTTAAATAAGTTACTTCCCAGACAGGATGCTTTCTAGCAGAGTCCATACCTAAAGCAACGTTTAAAATCTTTTTTGGCTTTCTTTTAGACTGTATCAAAGCACGGGCTTGTTTGGCTGTGATACCTTTATTTGCTGCATAAATATTGATGCGACGATTATTACCTGCAACGACCGCATAGAGCTTATCACCTTGTTTATTATTGCCTTCGACAGTATGATAAGTTTGTTTGGGCCGTCGAAATTCAAAATAATTTGTTTTCTTAGTAATATGGGCATATTTTTCTGCCAACGCCGTCGCTTTTTGCTCATTTTGTTCGTAAGGGCCAGTCGCTCCCCTGAAGAAAACTATTATCAATAACAATAATGCCAACAAAAGTAACCAAAAATATTTCATTTTTGAGTGCTTATTTTTTCTCATTTCTTACCCTATCCTTGCTCACTCTTTTAAAAACTCATTAAATTTAGACATTAGTTAATTATACCAACACTATGCTCTTCTTTAAAGATTGACCTAAGTGTTTTTAAAAAAAATTTCCAAATTTTCTACCAATTCCGCAGTTTTTCTCTTCTGTAACTTAACTCCTGCTGGAAATGATTTTTCAAAAACGGTCCCATACTTTTTAGTCACAATACGTGGATCAAGCAAGACGAATGCACCAAAATCTGTCGGTGTCCTGATCAACCGACCAAATCCCTGGTTTAACTTGATCACGGCTTCAGGCAAGGCTATCGTTGAGAAAGGATTGTCTCCTGCCCTTTTGGCCTTGTTATATCTAGCCTGATTAATAACCGAATCAACTGGTTGAAAAGGCAATCGTGTCACGATCAGCAACTCCAGGTCATCATGGGGAAGATCCACCCCTTGCCAGAAACTGCCAGTCCCTAATAAGACCGCTTGGTGATCATGGTCCATTACAAAACGTTTTTTTATCTTCTCTACTCCACCAGAAATACCTTGAGCCAAAATATTCTTGGTCGACGTAACTCCTTTTTGTTGCAACAGTTTATAAACATCAGCAATTGTCTGCAAAGAATTAAAAAGGATCAAAGTTTGACGGGGGACCTTGTTACATATCTCTGCAATAGAAGTAGCCAGGTAGTTACAGTATTCCTGATAATCTACATTGCCGACGTCAGGCGCATCCGCAGCTACCATAGTCGTAACCTGCCGCCGATAATCAAATGGTGAATCATATTGTGAAATACGTGTTCTTTCAGGCAAGTCAAGATCAGTCGAGACAAAGTTCTTGATTTGCGGCAATGACAATTCTGCACCAGTTAGCAACGTATGTTGAAACGCTTCATAAATATGATTTTTCAAGAAATCCTTCGTTTGCATCAACCCACTGTGGATGCGCAAATGTCCCCCTCGAACATTGGGTTTTGACAACCAAATTATTTGGCTATCACGTAATTCTTCTAATTGATCTAGCTCAAATAATTTCCAGTTCCTCAATTCTTTTGTCAGTGAATTTGTCAACGTAAAATAATCATTTAAAAGTCTGTTTTGAAGCGAACTTAAGTGCATGGTCGAGCTTTGGGTAACAAATTTTTTATACAACTCACGAACTACCATTACTAGTTTTTGGGAAGCTTTAGAAACTGTTTGAAATTCCGCTAGCCGACTCTTAACAAAACCACGTATTTTTTCCGGACGGATCAACTGTTCATAATATTCATCCTGACTAGCTTTTCCCCTTACAAAGTTCTGCTCAACTTCAGCTCTTAACTCTGGAACTCTTGAATCGATCACTCTAATAACTTGCAATAAATGTTTAAATTCAGAACTGGTAATGAAGCCGGACTCAACTAAGTTGATGAACGAATACGACTCATGCGACCTAATTTTAACAAGTATTGAATCGGCGAGTATCTTAATTTCGTCAAAATCTAGTGTTTTGCGGTTACTTTTAACAGTGAAAGGCGCCAAATGCTGCGCTTCATCAACGATCAAGAGACTTGAGCTACCTTTTAATTCGTCAACATGATTACTCAAATATGCATGGTTGGTTAACACAAAATCAGCGTTTTTTTCTGCCACTTTTTTTCTACGCAAAAAATCAACTGCATAAAAAGGATCATCACTATCTAGTTCTTCAACACCATGGTGATAGATCTCATTAAACAATGGGTCTTGCATTTTAGTCAAATGCAACTCATCAAAATCTCCGGTTTTTGTTTGCATCAACCACACCATGATCCTCATTTGCAACAAATTGGTGTGAGAGTTTTGCGCCTGTTTTAGCGATCGTGCAAACCGCGCTAGGTCGATAAAGTGGTGGTTTCCCTTTAAAGAAACAACTGAACAACCGAATGGCAGTATTTCTTTTAACAGTACAAATGCATTTTCTTGTAACTGCGTCTGCAATACATTAGTTGCAGTACTAATAATTACCTGCTTTCCTTGCCCTGTTTGGTAAGCAGCCGGGAAAAGGTAACCTAACGTTTTGCCTGTCCCTGTTGGAGCATCTATCACTCGTACAAGTTCCGAACTGTTAAAAAACTCGAAAGTTTCATCCATCATCTCTACTTGTTGTTGCCTGACATCAATGATACCCGCAAATAGTTTTTGCTTATCAACTAGCTCAACAGGATAATCAAGGGGCGCCAACGTATCCTTCGAAAAAACAGGTCGTTGAATGATCAAACCTGACACCGACATTAAATCAGCGGGCAGTTTTGTTTCCTGTTTTTTTTTCTTATCGTATGCTTCTTTAAAACTATCGACTGTATCTAGCTCTAATTGTCTACCCATAGACGCCAATCTTTCTAATAAAGTCAACGGAAAGCTAAAGATCCTTTCTTGCAATTTAATAAAAAGCATGGCCGTCGTTTGGGCGTCACTCGCCGCATTATGTGGATGTTCATGAGTTAGAGACAAAAAATGGCTTACATCAGAAAGACGGTAGGACGGTAATGTCGGTAAAACGATTTGGGCCAGCTGAACCGTGTCGATACCCTTAAGACCCAATTCCGGATAACCTACACGGACCAATTCACTATTCAAAAAATTATAATCAAAGGCAATGTTATGTGCGACAAAAGTCGTATTTTGCAATAGAGAATAGATAGTTCCAGCCATTTCTTCGAAACTGGGAGCCTTCCTGACGTCTTTGTCACTGATATTAGTTAACTGTGAGATCTCTTTAGGGATCGGCTGTTTGGGATCGATCAGAGTAGAAAATTCATTCACGATTTTTTGTCTTTGAACAAAAGCACAGCTGAATTGTATGATCCTATTAGTCCCATTAATAGCAGTTCCCGTGGTTTCAAGATCCACCACGGCATAAGTTTTTAGACTACTCATTTTTTCACCACTTCTACAAATTGATCAAATCAAAAGTGTATATTACAATCGTTGATGTTACCAGTATTAGCGCCTTTTGTCTACTTCGTCTAGTTACAAAAGTCGTGTGATTCTTGAAAAGTATCATTCCGTTATGAATTTTGATTGTCTGATTTGAACCTAAAATGTATAATTATGTTGCTTAGTAATTACATTTAATATAAAAGCTAAACTAAAATTTTTTGAGCTTAAACATAAACATTAGTGAGAGGAAGTTTAACTAACTATGGAACAAAAGGCAGACGGCATCGGCCATAGTCACGCAAAAATAATTTTGATAGGTGAACATTCGGTCGTATACGGACAGCCCGCGATTGCCCTTCCTTTAACAACGATCCAAGCCGAAGCACAATTATTTTTTACACAAGATGGAAGCCAACTTTTAAAAAGTTCTTATTTTGACGGGCCAATCAACAAAATGCCCCCTGCCATGAACGGACTGCTACATTTAATAAAAACTATACTAGTGCAGGAGCACCAAGAAAAAAGTAGTTTTATTTTAAAAATAAAGAGTCGGTTACCAGCAGAACGTGGGATGGGCTCTTCTGCTGCGGTTGCAATTGCGATCATACGTTGCTTATATGATGCATTTGGTCTTCAGTTAACACATAGTCAAACACTGCGCCTCGCGAACATTTCTGAAACAGATACTCATAAAAACCCTAGTGGATTAGATGCTGCGACAGCGGCTAGTGAAAACCCGATCTGGTTGATCAGACAACGAGAATTAGTCCCGTTGCCAATCACCATGAATGCCTACTTGTTGATCTGTGACAGCGGTGTTAAAGGACAAACCGGCAAAGCAATCAAGATAGTCCAGGACAATTTAAATCATGCGCCAGAAGAAACAAATGATCACCTTGAACAGTTAGGAAGATTGTCTACCGCGGTTAGAAAACAATTGGCCGAAAATGACATCTATGGTTTAGGCAGAACTCTAACCATGGCACAGAGTCATTTAACTAAGATCGGTGTCAGCAGTCAGAATCTAGAAGATCTGATCGCCCTAGCCTTACAAAACGGGTCACTTGGCAGCAAATTAACCGGTGGGGGGCGTGGCGGTTGTTTTATCAATTTGACTAAAAACCGTGCAACGGCTGAGAAGTTAGGAGATATTTTGCAAAAACACGGTGTCACAAAATATTGGATCCAGCCACTATCATCTGAAATTGGAGGTCTATAATGCAACCTTTGCAAGCAACTGCTCGCGCACATACAAATATCGCGTTGATCAAATATTGGGGAAAGAAGGATCAAGACTTGATCTTACCCATGAATAATTCCCTTTCCTTGACCTTGGATAAGTTTTACACAGACACTTCAGTCGAATACTTATCAAGCCTCCACGAAGATCAGCTTTTTTTAAATGGTGAACAAAAAATCGACCCTAAGATCTCGACGTTCATGGATCATGTTCGTCGAACTACCGGACTTGCTTCTTATGCCCAGATCAAATCGACCAATCACGTTCCGACCGCTGCTGGACTCGCATCTTCAGCATCGGCATACGCTGCCTTGGCATTAGCGGCAACTGCAGCCGCCGGAAAATCATATACTAAAACTAAACTTTCACGTCTTGCACGTCGTGGTTCGGGCTCGGCTACACGTTCGATCTTTGGTAACTTTGTTGAGTGGGTCGCCGGTTATGACGATGAAAGTTCCTATGCTCGTCCGGTAAAAGTCAGTAATGATTGGAACGTTAGAATGATCGCAATCGTCATCGATCCCCGTCCCAAAAAAATATCATCTCGTGCTGGGATGCAAAATGTCGTTGAGACTTCGCCTTTTTATCCTGCTTGGGTCTCAACAGCTAAAGAAGATTTAAAGAACATTAAAATTGCACTAAAAGACGATTCATTTGAAAAATTTGGAAGGATCGCCGAAAGCAATGCCTTAAAAATGCACGCTCTAAACTTAAGCGCTTCTCCTCACTTCAATTACTTTGAGCCTGAAAGTCTGATAGCTATGAACGCTGTTGAAGGTCTCAGAGATCTTGGCATAAAATGTTACTATACGATGGATGCCGGACCAAATGTGAAGGTTATTTGTAAAAACAAAGACCTTGATGTTATATTAGAACAGTTACACCGTTATTTTGCCAGTGATCACTTGCTTGTTACGGCTCCTGGTCCTGGAGTTGAACTATTAGATAATTAAGAAATAATATCCTGAAAGGGTCTGATTTATTTGATCAAGGTCAAAGCCCCCGGCAAACTTTACCTAGCGGGTGAGTACGCCGTCGTTGAGACCGGTTATCCCGCGATACTAGTAGCATTAAACCAATTTGTTCATGTATCCGTTGAAGAGAGTCGTGACTATGGGTCTATTATCTCGCGGCAATACCAGGAAGAATCGCTTTACTGGAAAAGACAAGGAAACCAAATGATATTTGATAACCGTGATAATCCTTTTCACTATATCCTTTCTGGGATCAAGATCACTGAACAATATGCGCAATCTTTAGGCAAAAAAATGCAATGTTATCATCTAAAGATCGACAGTGAGCTTGATAGCCCGGATGGTAAAAAATATGGTTTAGGTTCATCTGCCGCTGTAACTGTCGCGACCGTTAAGGCACTGTGTGCTTTTTACAAACTGCCCGTTGCAAAAGACGAGCTTTTCAAATTAGCTGCTATCGCTCATTTTGAAGTCCAAGGGAATGGTTCTCTTGGTGATATCGCAGCTAGTGTATATGGAGGTTATATTGCCTATCGTTCTTTTGACAGAGAATGGTTGACTTTGGCACGCAAAGAATATTCCTTGAACGAACTAGTGAACTTGAAGTGGCCACAGTTAAAAATTGAGCCTTTGGAGGCACCAGTTGACCTTAATCTTTTGATCGGTTGGACTGGTTCACCTGCTTCGACCTCTCAACTCGTTGACGTTGTTGGGTTAAAGAAAGCAGAGAAAAAGGCCAAATACAGTCTCTTTTTGAAAGAAAGCGAAGCCTGTTTACAAAGGATCATCAATGGCTTTCGTCGCGGTTCACTAAAGCAAATACACCAGGGGTTAAAACAAAACCGTGAAAGTTTAAAAGAAATGGCAAAATTCAGCAATTTAGAGCTTGAAACACCTAAGTTAAAGCGACTGATCGAAATTGCAGAGTCCTTTGGCGGAGTTGCTAAATCTTCTGGTGCAGGCGGTGGTGACTGTGGGATCGTTGCTTTGAACAAACTGATCGACCCGCTGAACGTTTATCAAAAATGGCAAGCAGAAGGAATAGAACCATTAAACTTAAAGGTGCATAACGTAGTCGATTAGTCCGGGAGGAGTTACAGCATGGATATTCAGGCACACCGCAAAGATGAACATGTCATCATTGCCGAAAAGCTGTACCAAGAAAATGCTTCTAATGATTTAAGCGAAGTTCAATTGTTTTTCGATAGTCTTCCTGAGTTATCACTTGATGAGATCGACATTTCAACCAAGTTAGCTGGGAGGTCTATTTCGGCTCCTTTTTTTATCAACGCAATGTCCGGCGGAAGTCCGGAGACAGGTAAGCTCAACCGTCGTTTAGCTAAGATCGCACAAGCCAATGACATCGCAATGGCAACTGGCTCGCAAAGCGTTGCTCTCCATGATAAAGATGCAGCTCGCTTTTTCAAAGTCGTACGTGACGAGGACCCACAGGGCTTTGTGATCGCGAACTTAGGAGCTTCACACGGTATCAATGATGCCTTATCAGCGATCGAAATGACCGGAGCTCAGGCGTTGGAGATACACTTAAACCCGGCACAAGAACTAGTTATGCCCGAAGGAGACCGCAGCTTTTACTGGTTTGACAAGTTGACCGAAATTATTAGCCGCTGCCCTGTTCCAGTGATCATAAAGGAAGTCGGAATGGGGCTGTCTCCGAAAACCTTGACTAAATTGCAAAAGATCGGTGTAAAATACATCGACATCGCCGGTTATGGCGGTACAAATTTTATAGCGATCGAAAACCAACGTCGGCACAGAAAAGAGTATTCTTTCTTAAAAGACGCCGGACTTTCAACTACCAAGTCACTGCTAGCCGTTGAAAAATTTTCAAACGACTTTTCTATCACTGCTTCTGGTGGTATCCGATCTGCATTGGATATTGTTAAATGTTTGGCTTTAGGAGCCGATAATGTCGGCATATCCGGTCTGATGCTCCATACTTTGATCAAACAAGGTGACGAAGGGTTAGACCAGTTGATCAAAGATCTACGAATTCAGGTCGCAAAAATTATGCTCTTGTTAGGCTGCAAAAGCATTTCTGAATTGCATAATGAAAAGATCATCCTATCGAGTGAATTGCTAGCCTTCAAACAGCAGCTTCAATAAATATTGCATAACACAAAAACGCTATAAATCAGACATAAACTGGTTTATAGCGTTTTTTTATGGGTAGATTTACATATTGTTTTGCATTATACAATTAACGATCATGGTTCAAATCTCAGCCCCTTGGGGAAGAAATTTTTCACAGTCCCATTCACAAGCTTGCCAAAGGCAAAAGGCTTACCTTCGCAAATAAGCAGTTTCCAACCATTTGCTTGAGCAGCCGCGCAGTTATCAACCAGAGAAATAGTATCACCATGAACATACTTGGCCCAATCGGCGTGTGAAATTTCTAAAAAATACACGTAATCTTGTGGTTGTAGAGCCAAGGCCAAGGTATACGCTGGCTCAAATCTTTTCTTTTTAAACTCTCCTAACAAAAGTCCTGGACGCATGAACTTTAAACGAGAAATATCTGGCCAAGAATGGTCATAGAAATAGAGGTGACCTCCATAACAACGTAAATCAGCTGGCGAAAAATTAAATTCAGCCGATAGATCTGAAGCAAATTCCTGCCATAATTGAAGTTGTTCTTTAGTTAGTCCATTACGTGGACGGCCTTTTTTCTTTTTGTTCTTTTTGCCCGAAACTTCCGTTTGTTTTGGACGAGTATCTGTTAGCTTTGCAATAAAATGACCATCGCCTTTAAAATGATGAGGCCAAAGTCTGACAGTTTGGCTTAAGTTTGGATCAGCATTAGCAAAATCAGGTCTCCCTTCATCCATCCCCGCATATCTTTTTAATGGTTGGAGCTGTAGACTAGGATACTGTTGCAATGCCCACTCTATGACCTGTTCATCTTCTTCCGGTGCAAAAGTACAGGTCGAATAAATTATCGACCCACCTGGAGCCAACATCCGGTAAGCAGAAGCAAGGATCTCTTTTTGTCTGGCTGCACATTGTTTCGGATAATCAACACTCCAGTATGAAACTGCCTGATGATCCTTGCGAAACATACCTTCACCCGAACACGGTGCATCAACTAGGATCTGATCAAAGTATGCGTTAAAGTCTTTTTCTAAGTTAGTAGGTGATTCGTTTAAGACAACGACATTTTTTGCTCCGATCCGTTCAACATTTTCAGCTAAGATTTTAGCACGCGAACGGTTGATCTCATTTGAAACTAATAGCCCCCCGGTTGTTCATCAAGGACGCTACTTGGGTTGATTTACCACCCGGAGCAGCACAAAGATCAAGCACTTTGCTTGCAGGATCAATGTTTACATTCTCCGCAACATACATCGCGCTCAGATCCTGACTGTAAACATAACCACTTTGATGTTCTAAAGATTTGCCACTCACAGAACCATAATATCCGTACTGAGTATATTCAACAGGGTCAGCTAACGAATACTGAACGTTTTCTGGGTCAGTTTTAAGCGGATTGATCCGAAACCCTTTTTCTGAGGGTTGATCAAAACTAGCAAAGAAGGCATCCGCGTCTTTACCTAATAAATTTTGATATTTGTGTATAAATTCTTGCGGTAACCTCATTTACTTTTTTTAATATCCCTTTTTATAACTAAATTAAATGTTAAACTTGTGACTCCAAAGCAAAGTATCAAGTAAGAAATCAACGCAACATAATTTTGAATACTAAATGTTAAACATCCGATAAACGTCCCTGCAAGTAGACCCAAGCCGCTAAATAACGAATACGCAGCCCACTCATTCAACGCTAGTTGGACTGCTTTTGCTCCGGACCTTAACGCCCCTGCATAGAATCTGCGTGAAACAGCGCGCCATAAAAACACTTCACCAAGCATTATTGCAAAAATCACCAGCAGTGCTATCAATTCGAGCCAATGGGTAGTAGCCCACTCCCATTTTGTCATAACAAATTGCTGTGAATGACTTTTGTGAATATCCTTGACCGGTAAAACCGCTTCGATCGCACTTGCTTCCAGACCCTTGTCGCCATCTATCATAATATCGTACTGTGAGGCTTTCATCTGTTGTAATTTTTCTTTAGATGGTGCAATAAAAATTTGCTTATCTAAATCGGAACTGATCTTTTCACCCATAATGCCGATGACTGGTACATATCTTCCATTAAGCTTAAGGTATTGCTGGTCTTTAGGTTTATATAACTTCTTATCCAATTTTTTTCCTACAACTGCTACACTGAGATCTGAGGCAAAATCATTCTCAGAAAAAAAGGTTCCAGATACCATCGGCGGTGTCGCATACGAACCCTTCCCATAAAAATATGTTAATTTTTTTGAACCATGCGGGCGGTAATGAACTTGCACATTATCGACCTTTTCAGAATCATTCAATTTCTGATCGATCTTTGCGGCGCTCCAATCTTTTTTTAGCTGAACTTGAAAGGTATCCATCGATAAGTTATGGTCATTTAACTTGATCACCACATCACGCTGTTGGATCTTGAAAAAAATAAACACGGCAAAAAAAGCGATACAAGCACTTAAAAATGTTAAAAATGTTTTATTTCTAAACAAATCCGTTAACTCCTTTTAAATCAATGGATGCCTAAAGCCATCTTTGCATACCGTGTCATCCTGTCGATCGTCCATTGAGGTTCCCAGATGAAATCAACGTCGACGCTTTTGATCTCGGGCACATCTTTTAAGGCAGACTCGACCATATCCGCCAAAATATTAGTCAGCGGACAACCAATAGTCGTTAGCGTCATGTCGATCAAGCACGTGCCATCATCTTCTAAATCAACATTATATATCAATCCCAAATTTACAATATCTATGCCTAATTCTGGATCGATCACAGTTTGCAAGTGCGCGATAATATCATCTTTGATCTCCTTGGTGGTCCTAGCTTGCTCTTGCATATTTTTCAGACTCCTTTATTTAAGATAATTACTAAATTCTTGCACCATTTCTTGCGTCGTATCATAAGAAAGCTTATGTTTAGCACCCTGACTAATATGGACAGTCACATTAGTAGCAGCAGATTTATTTTCGACAGCTTTTCCAAAATCTTCAGTTAAAACATATGGGACCTTTTCGTCCGCATCGCCATGCCAAAAATGTAACGGACGGTTGGCGATTTTTTCTGGATGTAGCGAAAGATCATATTGTTCTAATATTTTCAGTTGTGAAGTTTTATATTCCGGAGAAATTTCAATATCAGCAGGTAATGAATCCAATATCTGCTTACAAAATTCCACAGGCTGTGGCGTCCCAGATAAAACGACTCCTGTTTTTATCGTTTTATTGACAGCCATTAACATACAAGTAGTTATTCCACCCATTGAAAAACCACCAACACCGATCAGATCATCTAATATTAGATCTCTGTGGCGATAGGCTTGGATAAGCTGGGTAAATTCTTTGACAGATTGTACTGGGATCTCCCAAAAGGAAAGAAAATGATCCGTCACTTTACCTTCAGCACGTACTCCATGGTATAACGCTTCTGGTAAAATAGCCCTAAAACCTTGTTTTGCCAGTTCATAGCCTTGAGTTAAAACCACTTCTTTACAATTAGTCCACCCATGATAAAACACCACTAAAGGTAACTTTTTATCAGTAGCAGAAGCATCTACTACTTCTAATACTGGTAATCCTGCAACCTGTTTTTCACTAACGCTGATCATCCGCTCCCCTCCAATACTCATCACAATAAATTATAGCAAAGATAGAAGGAATTATACATCCTTATTGATTTAAACCTCGTTTAAATTTTAAACTAAAAGTGATTTGTAAGTGCATAAAAGTTGAGCTCGAAGTCATTTATAAAAGCCATTTAAGTTTCTTTTGCAGTATTATGATATCCTCAACAAAATATCATCACTTTTGGCGATGAACAAAACGACGTACAAATGCTCAGCTATGCAGGGATCGGAGTCGCTATGCAAAATGCGGCTCCGTCAAATGAAACAGCACTAGTTGATAACGATCACGATGGGATCGCCCCGTACTTAGAACGATACCTTGCCCTTTAACTATTATGAAAATTTAATATTTTCTAAAAAACAACGGAGCTGTCATTTTAACAACTCCGCTGTTTTACCTCTTACGTTTTTTACTCCACTTCTAAATGTAACATGTCCTCATAGGTTTCTCTCTTAAGTATCAGTTTGGAGCTGCCATTTTCACAAAAAACAACGCCTGGCCGTCCGTTACGATTGTAATTGGAAGCCATCGAATAACCGTAAGCTCCTGTAGAAGGGATCGCTAAAATATCACCAGCCTGAATTTCTGGCAAGGCCTGGTCAGCAACCAAAACATCACCAGATTCACAGTATTTCCCAACAACAGTAGCTGTTTGAGTCCGTGGGGCATACGGATCTTTAGCTAAAAAAGCGGTGTATTTGGCCCCATACAGTGCCGGACGAATATTATCACCCATGCCACCGTCAACCGCAATAAAGTTGCAGATCCCAGGAACGCTTTTATTAGAACCTGTTCGATAAAGTGTAGTCCCAGCTTCACCGACCAAAGATCGCCCAGGCTCGACCCAGATCTCAGGCAATGCTAGCTCGTTTTTTTGTGCTTCAGTTCGAACGGTTTGTATGATCGCTTCGACAAACTCTGCAGGTCGCAAAGGTTGGTCTGCCTCTGAATATTTTATTCCAAAACCACCACCCAAGTTTAAAACTCGGGCTTCAAAATTCAACTCTTCTTTCCATTGTCTCAAGAGTTGAATCATTTTAACAGCTGCCATTTCAAAACCGGCGACCGCAAAAATTTGCGAGCCGATATGGCAATGAACACCAAAAACTTCTAGATTTTTAGCTTTTAGCAGAAGTTTCAGAGCTGTCTTTGCTTGCCCTGAATCTAAATCAAAGCCGAATTTAGAGTTGGATTGCCCCGTTGAAATATATTTATGCGTTTCGGCTTCGATACCAGGTGCTACACGTAAACTGACTCGAACCGATGTATTTTGCCGTGCACAAATTGCCCGCAAAAGTTCAATTTCATGAAAGTTGTCGACTACAATGCAACCAACATTTTTTTGAACAGCATACTCTAATTCTGCAGGTGTCTTGTTATTACCATGAAATTCGATCATTTCCGGGTCCATCCCACCTTTTAGAGCCGCATATAATTCGCCGCCAGAAACAACATCACAACCCGCTCCTTCCCTTGCTAAGAGACGATACATCGCTAGGGAAGAAAAAGCTTTGCTGGCATACACGATCCGATGCTTGACTCCAGCATTGACAAAAGCCTGTTTAAAAGAAGAAATCTTTTGTTTGATGATCCCCGTATCATAGGCGATCACTGGTGTACCATACTCTTTCGCTAACTCTAAGGTGTCTACCCCACCAATTTGTACATGACCAGCTTGATTTGTTTGTAAGTTATCAGGCAAATAAAGGACCTCCACCACTTATAGAATATTTAAATCCATTAATTTCTTTATTCTGTATCATACTTAAAGTCACGTAAAAAAGCAATATATAACACTACACAAACTACTTAAGTCCAAAAAATAGCGCTTCGTTAACTTACAACAAGTAACTTTATGATAAAATAGCTGTAACTGTAAATGTCTTGTTATTTTTTCAAAACATTTTCATATTAAGTAACAAAGGAGAAAATAATGCCATTTAATAAAGATGATTTTTCTGCTTGTACCAGCATTTTAGCCGGTAAAAAAGCAACGATCGATGGATCAACAATTATTGCAAGAAATGAAGACTCAAAAAGTGCCTGGCCAAAAAATATGAAGATCCACTTACACAAAGAATATACGGATCCTCAAGAATTTGTTTCGCCGGACAATGGTTTCAGACTTCCTTTGCCGAAGGTCCGTGCCAAATATTCTGCAACTCCTGAATGGACAGATAAATTTGGTGTTTTCGAAGAAGATGGGATCAATGAATACGGTGTTGCCATGAGTGCCACAGAAAGTGCCTATGCGAATGAACGTGTCTTAGGGTATGACCCCCTCGTTAAAGATGGTATAAGTGAAGAAGCGATGCTGACAGTCGTTTTACCGTATATTCACACGGCGCGTGAAGGAGTTGCTCGCCTAGGTAAGTTAATAGAAAACTACGGTAGCAGTGAAAGTAACGGTATCTTGTTTTCCGATCATGAAGAAGTTTGGTATTTAGAAAGCGGTAGTGGCCATCAGTGGGTCGCGCAACGCATACCAGATGATTCATACGCAGTAGTTGCTAACCAACTAGCGATTCAAGAAGTTGATTTTTCACAAACGGACGATTTTATGTATGCTGAAAATATCCGGATGTTTGTTTCTGAAAATCACCTGAACCCGCAACCCAGCAGTTTTAATTTTAGAAATATTTTTGGTACCCGTGATCTTTCAGATGAGATCTACAGTACGCCGCGTGTATGGTATGGTCAAAAAATATTCAACCCAGAAATAAAGCAAGATCCTATGAGTCAAGAGCTGCCCTTTATTCGAAAAGCAGACAGGTTATTAGATCTTGATGATTTTAAATATGTCTTAGGTTCACATTTTCAAGACACTCCTTATGATCCGCTAGGATTTGGAACTGAGGAGCAAAAACAAAAGTTCAGACCGATCAGTCTCGCAAAAACACAAGAATCACATATTTTGCAGATCCGACCAGACCTACCGGTTGAAATAGCTGGTATTCATTGGCTCGCAATGGGTGTGACAGCCGAAAGCGTCTTTGTCCCTACTTATGCTGGTACAACAGATATTCATTCAGCATATAAAGTTGGTCAACAAAAATATAGCAGTGATTCGGCATATTGGGTCTATAAACTTGTTGGTGTCCTAGTTGATGGCCATTATACTGAACTCCAAGGCTTCTTAAAGGATGCCCAAAAAGATACGAATATCTCACTCAGTAATTTATTGCATGAAAGCGATCGTAAAGCATTAACTCTAAGTAGCACAAGTCGTACGGAATATCTGACCCAGCAAAGCATCAAAATGCAGCAATTAGCCCTAGACAAAATGCAGGGACTGATCAGTGAACTGGTTAGTGCTTCAACTGATCTATCAGTCTTAAACTTCCAAACTGATGCAAATTTGTAAACTTTATTAAGGGTGGTGAATCATTTGCCTAACAATTATTTGGCTTTGAATTCAAAGACGACCAGGATCCTTTGTGACCCTATCTGGCAAAATGCTACTGATCTAGAAAGTCATGATTATGTGATACTGACTCATCTTGACTTCGACACTTTAGATCTGCTTGCCAATTATTCTAATGCCAGTCCGATCTTTATGTCATTTGAGCTTTTCAAATTAATTCAAAAGTTGATCAAGGTTGGTCTATTACAACACGTTCAAGCAGATCTAAAAATCTTACCTTATAATTTTCCTACAAAATTGGGAGATATCCAAATCTTCGCTTTTTCAAATGATGATGGTCAATTTGGAAGTTTGGCTCTTACAGCTCAAAGTCATCAAGGTTCTCTAGGGTACTGTGATTCATTTTACAGTCGTGGTAATCACAAAAAGCGCATTAAAAAATGGAAGAAAGCTTTTCGTGAAAAACAAGTGGATACTTTGGTTTTAGGCTCAAAAATCGCATCTTTTCCAGGACAAAAAAATGTTCTGTCGGAAAATGGTATGCAAGAAATGTTACAAAAATTTATTTCTAAAAATCCGCCAGACCAACCTTTGACGGCCTTGCTGTCGCCCTTTGATCCGGAACGCTTACATCGCTACGATAAAACGGCAAAACAAAACGATCGGCCAATCATTTGGGATAAAAATTACTTGCAGCTGCTGCAAGCCTTTTATCCTTTTGACGAGTTCTTTAGTGCAACTAAGTTGCCAAATCAGGCCCAGAGCATCGTTGTTCAGATCGAACAAAGTCAGCAATTAAAAAAGTTCACTACCTTTTTAGATCCAGCTTTGCTTCACCCCAACTCTGTTGATATTATTGGTTTGATCTATCAAAAAAATCTTTGTGCACTTTCGCAAGCCGACTTAAACGAATTCGTTTCATATGTTGCAGCTAGACAAGTGATCATGAAAGAGGATCGCAGCCTAGCGCAAAATCGTTCGATCCCGCAAAAGTGGTTGCGTCCTTTAGACTTAAAGATTTAAAAATAAGCAACAAAAAAGGAAAGCTCGCAAGCTTTCCTTTTTTGTTATTTGATTTGGTTCATAACGTCTGAAACAAAATCTTCTTGCTTCTTTTCGATCCCTTCACCAACTTGGAAACGAATGAAACTCTTGACCTTACCGTTTTTAGATGCAACATATTTAGCAACAGTCTGATCTGAATCTTTAACGAAGTCTTGATCATCCAATGTGATTTCAGCAAAGTATTTGTTCAACCGGCCGCTGACCATCTTTTCGATGATTTTTTCTGGCTTGCCTTCGTTTTTAGCTTCTTCAGTCAAAACTTCTTTTTCATGGGCAACTTGTTCTTCTGGAACTTGTTCGCGGTTCACGTACTGCGGATTGATAGCAGCAACATGCATAGCCACGTCCTTAGCTGTCTGTTCATCAGCACCGGCTACGACTACTAAAGTAGCGATTGAACCACCCATATGCAAGTATGCCCCAAAGTTATCGCTATCCTCTTTTTCAACGATCTGGAAACGACGTAAACTGATCTTTTCACCAATAACTTGAGTTGCTTCGATCAGTTCATCATTCAAAGTACCTTTGTCAGTTTTCACTGCCAATGCAGCTTCAACATCAGCGGGCTTGTTTTCCAAGATAACTTCGCCAATATGCTGAACGAGGTCCTTGAACTGAGCATTTTGTGCAACGAAGTCTGTTTCTGCATTAACTTCAACGATAACACCAGTATTACCTGAAACGACAACATTAGCTAATCCTTCAGCAGCAACACGATCGGTCTTTTTAGCAGCTTTTGCCATACCTTTTTCACGTAAAAAGTCAATTGCCTTTGCAGAGTCACCTTCTGTTGCAACTAATGCTTTTTTAGCGTCCATCATACCGACACCTGTTTTATCACGTAATTCTTTTACTTGAGAAGCAGAAATTTTTGCCATAACTCAATGGCCTCCTTATTAAATATTTTCTTTAAAAAAGCTGCCTCAGACCATTAGGCAAACTTACCCAACATCTAAGACAGCCTAAGTTGAAATTAACTATTCAGCATCTTTGTGATCATTGTTGCCTTCAACAGCTTCAACGATATCTTCGATGGAATCTACTTTTTCATCTTTTTTGCCGAATGTTTCTTCGGTAACTTGTTCATTTTCTTCGCCCTGATTTGCTTCGATGATAGCATCTGCCATCTTGGATGTGATCAAACGTACGGCACGAATAGCGTCATCGTTTGATGGGATCTTAACGTCGATCTCATCAGGATCAGCGTTTGTATCGACCATGGCAACGATTGGAATGTTCAATTTTTGAGCTTCCTTAACAGCAATTCTTTCTTTACGTGGATCAACGATAAAGACTGCATCTGGAAGATGAGGCATATCTTCAATACCGCCAAGGAATTTCTCAAGTTTTTCCATTTCCTTGGTCAACTGAGCTGCTTCCTTCTTAGGCAAAATATCAAAAGTGCCATCTTCTGACATTTTCTTTAAGTCTTTCAAGCGTTTGATACGTGACTGGATAGTATCCCAGTTAGTCAAAGTGCCACCTAACCAACGATGGTTAACGTAGTATTGACCTGCACGAGTTGCTTCTTCTTCGATCGAGTCTTGTGCTTGTTTCTTTGTACCAACGAAAAGAATAACACCATCATTTTCAGCCGTTTCTTTCATAAAGTTATAAGCCTTATCGATCAACTTAACGGTCTTTTGCAAATCGATGATGTAGATACCATTACGTTCTGTAAAGATATACTTCTTCATCTTAGGGTTCCAACGACGTGTTTGATGTCCAAAATGAACACCAGCTTCAAGCAATTGTTTCATAGTAATAACTGCCATTACTAAATACCTCCAAATATAGTTTTTTCCTCCCCTGCATTCATTTGGCAAGAACTTAGTAGCTAAGCACCACTTACCCAGCATGCAAGGTGTGAATTAAGCGCCAAAAAGGCACTTGTTTCATTGTAAATGATTACGTTGCTAATTGCAATAAAATTTAAGATGCTTGTCCAAATTATTTACCAACTGTACACACAATATTTGTACGAGATCATTGAACAACATTGACGATCGAATCACTTGTGCCTGTTTCAATAACCGATTTTGCATTGTTTAAAGAAAGTTGCACCATGTTTTGGGCAGCAGTATCTGTATAAAAAGCAACATGCGGTGTTACGAGCACATTTTCTAATGACCGTAAATCATTGAATAAAGGATCCTCGATTTTCTTACCTCTAAGGTCATGATTAAACAACGGACTTTCATTTTCATACGTATCCAAACCAGCACCAGCGACCTTGCCACTCCGAATACCAGCGATCAGGGCTTTTGTATCTACCAAAAGCCCACGCGCAGTGTTGATCAAGTAAACACCATCTTTCATTTCTGAAATAGCCTGTGCATCGACCATGTGTTTATCTTTTAATGAAGCAGGCATGTGTAAAGTAATAATATCAGCACGATGATACAATTCTTCTTTGGTATCAACATAGATACCCTCAGTGGCTAATTTGGGATCTGGAAAAGGATCATAAGCTAAGATCTTCGCACCGAAACCACGATAAATAGAAATAGCTGCTTTGCCGATCCGTCCCGTACCGATCACTCCGACCGTCTTATCATGGATCTCCTGACCAACATTACCTGCCCATCGAAAATCCTGATTTACGCTTCGTTTTCTGAAAGTTTCAACTTTTCTAAGCAATTGCAATAATAAAGTCACGGAAAATTCAGCGATTGCTGTCGGTGAATACGCAGGGACATTAGTTACTGCAATATCATTATCTGTAGCTGCTTTAAGGTCAACATTGTCAACACCGACGTTTCGGAGCGAAAAAACTTTGATGCCTTTTTCCTTAGCTCTACTAAACATAGAAGCGGGAAAACTTCCTGTTTGCAAGGCTAAAATAGCATCATGGCCGGCAATCTTATTCATAGTCTGGTCTGTTAAAGGATCTTTGATCAAATCAACTTGAATATTATTTTGAGCGGACCATTCTTTAAAAAATTTTTCTTCATCATCTCGTACAGAAAACGCGATCATTTTCATAGTAATAAGACTCCTCTAAATTTTGATAATCGTATTTATTAGAAATACAACATGTTAAATATTATACGTGACACAAGATGCCATTACCACATAAAAGTAAATTTCTTAAGCTTTTTTGCTACTTACTACCTTCTAGGTCAACACCATGTTCCAGCAAAAAGCTTTCCTTTTTAGACCGCGACTGATGTTTAAAGGCATATTCAGCCTTTAAAGCCAATGACTTGCTAACAAATCTTTCATGATAGATCATTTTGACTGGTCTACGGACCCGCGTATATTTTGCCCCGACTCCTGAATTATGCTCATCCAAACGACGCTTTAGATCAGTAGTAAACCCGCCGTAAAAAGTTTTGTCAGCGCATAATAATACGTAAAAAAAATACTGGTTATTTTTGTCCATACAAAACCCTTCTTACTTCTGACAAATATTGATCTTGCTCGTCATAAACAACTACAGGCGGAACAAATCTTAAGCCCCCAGGTCGACCATCTTTAATTGCTTCGATCAAAACCATATTAGCTTCGCGAGTCTTTTTAGGATATACTAAGCGGATCCTTTTAGGGACCATCCTATTACGTTGCAATAAATTAAAAATTTCTTGCAACCTTTCTGGGCGATGAACCATAAACATCTTGCCCCCCATTTTTAGAAGACCGCTAATAAGCATAATGATGTCTGCCAGGGACGCGGTACTTTCATGCCGCGCTATTGCTAAGTAAGGATTAGGGTTTTTCTTACTAGTCGGTCGATCTGCAAAATATGGCGGATTACATGTTATTGTATCAACCGAATCTTTCTTAATTTCTTGTAACAGATCTTTAAGATCCATATTCAAAACTGAAATCTGGTCAGCCAGATCATTTAATACCGCACTACGTTTTGCCATATCCGCTAAGCGTGTTTGGACTTCGACTTGGGTGATATGTGCCCGCGTTTTTTTAGTCAAAAACAAGCCAACTGCTCCGTTACCTGAACAAAGATCAACGATCTGCCCCTTTTGTTTCAACACTGGACGAGCAAAATCAGCCAATAAGACCGCATCTAAAGAAAAAGAAAAAACATCCGCACTTTGAATGATCTTAATCTCATTAGCATAAAGTTCATCTACCCTTTCTCCACTTTTCAATCGTGGGTCAATTTTCATTTTTATCACTTTCTTTCTTCCAACGAAACTTGCAACTTTTATAATAAATATGTAATATTATTTGTAATAATACTATTTTAGAAAGGAATGTCACTGCGATGTTCTATTCATTTATTCGGGTCGTAGCTCGAATAGTTCTTGCCATTATCAATGGCAACAGCCACTATCTTAACAAGGAAAAACTCCCCAAGGGAAATTATATTGTAGTTGGGCCCCACCGTGCCTGGTTCGATATGATCTATTTTGCTTTGGCCGCTTCTCCAAAACCATTTTCCTTCATGGCTAAAAAAGAGTTATACAAAAACCCAATACTACGTTTTATCCTAAACCACGCCAATGCTTTCCCAGTTGATCGTTCCCATCCTGGCCCATCGGCAGTCAAGGCCCCCGTTAAATGGTTGCGTAAACGTGATGTTTCATTGATCATGTTCCCTTCTGGGACCCGCCATTCTCAAGATATGAAAGGTGGCGTTACTTTGATCGCTAAACTGTCAGGAGTACCGATCGTGCCAACAGTCTATCAAGGCCCACTCTCCCTAAAATCCCTTTTTTCACGTAAACGCGTTACTGTTGCGTTTGGTGATCCGATCTATCTTGATCGCAAAGCAAAAATGACCACTGAATATCAAAATGAACTGCTGAGTCGAATTGAGACAGCATTTGAAAAATTGGACCAAGAGATCGATCCCAACTTTAAATACGTTGACGTATCAAAACATTCAGATAAATAACGATAAATAAAAAGTCGGGTCATTACCCGGCTTTTTTAGTAAAAATGATTTTATTTTTTCTTCCCGTAGTTAGCTTTCATAGATGTCATCATTTGATTAAGTTTCTTTTCTGAAGGCTTTTGACCCATCTGTAACATCATTTGTCGTAACATTTGTTCATTGATTGGCGGGTTCTTTTGTAAATAGCTTTCCATGTACTTACGAGCACCATAAAAACCACCTACGAGCCCTACGATCAAGGCGATAATGACTATTACGATCCATACTGGTGTGGACATTATCAATTACTCCCTTCCTTTACTTTTGTTTACCTAATTAAGTTTACACAATTAACTGAAAAAAATAAAGGGGGCGAATAAATTCCTGTCCCTTTTTCAGCGCTGCAACCATCAGACTTCGCTTATTATCAAAAGCTAACACTATAGGGGCTGGTAACTTCGCAAATACTTAACTTGAATAAGGGCCGCACAAGCCTAACCAGCAACAATTTTAATCGTCACGTAAACCACGTTTTCTTTGGATGTTTTTGACTTTCTCTGGTGTGACCTCTTTGCCTTTTTTGTCATAAACTTGTGTCATTTCGAGCTGACTGCGAAAATTTTCACGAAACTTACTTAAATAGGTTGAACGTAAACGTTGTTGTTCTTCTTGTTCTTCTTTGGTTAAGCCACTTTCCTTTTTCTTATGAGCTAGTTCATTGATCCTATCCAACAGGTTTTGTGGGATACCATTAGCCATGTCTTATACTACCTCTTCTCTTATAAAAATTTGCTTCAATTATGATACACACTATGTTAAACAATTAATAGCAAAAACTCAAGTATTTCATCCGAACATTAGTTTGAAATGGCATACGTAATGTGATACGCTTAGACTATAAAAATTAAATGAGGTGTTCGTGATGTCCAAATTAATCGAAGAACGACAAATCTCCGTGTTAAAATTCATCTACGAATGTGTACATGAGAAAGGTTACCCACCTACTGTCCGTGAGATCGGTGAAGCGGTCGATCTCTCTTCAACATCAACTGTCCATGGACACATTGCACGTTTAGAAAAACGAGGCTATATACGTAAAGACCCAACCAAGCCACGTGCTCTTGAAATAACGACTGCCGGGATGCAGGCACTTGGTATCGGTGAAAAAACTACTAAAATACCTGTTCTCGGTACTGTTACAGCTGGTAATCCCATTTTAACAGTTCAAGAAACGACGGATTATTTCCCCCTACCACCTAATTATGATTCTGCTCAAGATCTCTTCATGTTGACTGTCAGAGGAGAAAGCATGATCAATATCGGGATCCTTGATGGTGACGAAGTGATCGTCAGACAACAACGCTCTGCGGACAACGGAGATATCATCATCGCTATGACTGATGAAAACGAAGCAACTTGTAAACGATTCTTCAAAGAAAAGGATCATTTCCGACTCCAACCTGAAAATGACACAATGGCTCCGATCATTTTAGATTCTGTGACCGTTCTCGGCAAAGTTGTCGGTTTATACCGTAACTTTATCAGCTAAAAAACAAAAAAATCCAAGTAATCTTATTTTGTTTAGACTACTTGGATTTTTTAAATGCAATAGCCCTTTTGTTTTAAGAATGGCCCATCTTTAACAATTCCGCAGCATGTTCACGCGCAAGATCCGTGATCTCAGTGCCTGCAAGCATCCTGGCAAGTTCTTCAACTTTAGCAGACTGCCTCAATTTCTTAACTTTTGTTTCTGTGCGCCCCTTTTGAAACTGCTTGGTAACTAAATAATGATGGTCACTAACAGCAGCAACTTGTGGCAAATGTGTAATACATAAAACTTGAGAACCTTTGGCGATCACACTGATCTTTTCAGCGATCGCCTGCGCTACACGACCGCTAACACCTGTATCGACCTCATCAAAAATAATACTCGTGACACCTTGTTGCTGCGCAAAAATAGTTTTCAACGCTAACATGATCCGCGACAGTTCACCACCAGACGCGATCCGCGACAATGGACCCATCGATTCACCGGGATTAGTTTGAATATAAAATTCGACTTGATCCATTCCCTCAAAGTTAAGTTGATCATTTTGCTGGGACAAAAACTTGACTGAAAAAACGGCCTTTTCCATATACAAAGCTTTTAATTGTTCATGAACAGCCTTTTCCAGCTGGACTGCAGTTTTTTTTCTTTGACTGGTAAGTTGCCGTGCGATTTTCTTAGACTTATTAAACAACTCATCCACATGTTGCTTTAATTCGTCTGAATCTGCATCTGTTTCCTGCATGTCTTTTAATTCAGTTTTGATTTTTTGATAATAAGTTAAAATTTCTGGAATAGAATTCCCATATTTCCTTTTTAACTGATGGATCTCTTCTAAACGCTGCTCGATCTGGTCTAGACGGCCCTCATCCCACTCCATAGTTGCCAATTGATTTGAAATGTCTCGCACTGAATCGGATAAACCATAATAAGCATCTGCAATACGTTGGCTGATTTGCTCTAAATCAGAAGAAAGTTCAGAAACATGTTGCATTTGCTCCATTACTGAACCAACCTGTCCCAATGCATCGATCTCTTCACCAGATAATAACTGATAGCTGTTTTCTAAAGCATCATGAATAGCCTGATAATTATCCAACTGTTCCTTTTCTTCAGCAAGCTGTTCTTCTTCTTCCGGTCGCAGTTGAGCCGTTTCTATTTCTTGAACTTGAAATTGTAACATATCAAGGCGTTGTGCCCAGTCATTTTCATTTTTTTCTTTCTTTTCCAGACTGTTCTTAGCCTGCCGGTATTGCTGATAGCATTCCTGATAACTATTTTTCAGTGTGTGTAATTGCTGATCTGCAAAACTGTCTAGTAAGGATAAATGCCTTTCTGGACGCATTAATTCCTGATGTTCATTTTGCCCATGGATATCGATCAAGGTCTCTCCGACCCGTCTCATATTCGCCAAATTGACTAATTCTCCGTTGATGCGACAAATATTGTGCCCATTACGGTACAATTCACGCTGTAAGATCAAGCCGCTGTTATCGTAACTGATACCAACTTCATCTAATATTTTGTAGGCGGCTGCATCTACGGGCAAAATAAAGAGCGCTTGTAATAAGGCCTTTTTCTTACCTTTTCTGATATAATCAGATGAGCCCCGTCCTCCGGCTAACAATCCTAAAGCGTCGATCACTATTGATTTTCCTGCCCCAGTTTCACCAGTTAATACCGTCATTTTAGGTTGAAAGTCTATTTGAATTTTATCTATAATTGCGAAATCTTTAATAGTTAAACTACTTAACAAACGCTTTCGCCTCCAATGAAACCTAATTTTTATCTATACTATGTAGACAAGCGAGCATTTTTTAATCAAGTGGCTCTCCACTCTAATTTTCACTGGCCATCTTTTCCAAATCTGTTTGAACTTTACTTGCCCCTTGTTGCGAACGATTAAAGACCATGATCGTGTCATCATCGCTGATACATGCAAAAATTTCGGCATAGTTCATTTGTTCGATCAGACTAGAAACAGTCGGGCCATTACCGGGCTGGACTTTTAATACACACATTTCACCATGAACATCTGAGCTAACATACACATCTTGTAATGTCTTTTTTAATTTAACAGCTGTGTCCACTTCCTTTTCAGATGGTAGAGTGTAGCGATAACTGCCATCGTTTAAAGGAACTTTGATCAATTGCAACTGTTTAATATCTCGTGAGATGGTTGCTTGGGTAACTTCAACACCACGGTTAGCCAGAAGTTCAACCAAGTCTTCTTGCCGATAGACCGTATTTTCTACTAATAATTGTTTTAACAATTTATGTCGTTCATGTTTCTTCATATTATCCACTTACCCCACACTTCAAATAATTCTGCCCCCATGACAGTTAAAAATTCAAAAAATTAATGCAGTAATGTTTGATGAGCCTTTTTTACTACCTCAACCAGTAGATCTTGCGAGAGGTCTTTTCCCTGCTCACCTTCAGGACACGCTACTAAATGTACAATAAATTCAATATTCCCCATCCCTCCAGTAATGGGGGAAAAATCCAATGCATTAACATTATAACCACTTTTTCTCGCAAACTCTAAGATAGCAGTCAAAACTTCCAAATGCGTTTGTTCGTCTCTCACGATCCCATGTTTACCGACTTTTTCTCTGCCAGCCTCAAATTGCGGCTTGATCAATGCAACAACGTCTTTACCCGTTTTTAAGATCTCATGCAGTGTTGGCAATATCAAACGTAATGAAATGAACGATACATCGATCGAAGCAAAATCTGGTTGTCCTTTCTTAAAGTCTGCCAACTTACTGTAACGAAAGTTAGTATTTTCCATTACGACAACACGCTTATCTTGACGTAATTTCCACACAAGTTGGTTAGTCCCGACATCTAAAGCATAACTCAACCGTGCGTGATTTTGTAAAGCCACATCAGTAAAACCGCCAGTAGAAGAACCGATGTCTAAGACCGTCCTTCCGGTCAAGTCAATATTAAAAACCCTTAAAGCTTTGGCTAACTTTAAACCGCCACGACTAACATACGGCATTTTTGTACCTTTAAAATGTAGGTTCACTGCAGGATCGATCTTCATCCCAGGTTTATCTAACCGTTCCTCGTTTTCGCCTAATATCTCACCGGCCATCACGGCTCTTTTTGCCTGTTCACGACTGTCAAACAAGCCCTTTTGTACTAATAATACATCGATTCTTTCTTTCTTCATTTTCCTACCTTATATTTTAAAATACCCTAGTAATTCGTCAAATAATTCTGGTCGCACATCTAAGTTTTTCAATTGCTCTAAAACATCTTTAGCTTTTGCCAGTGTCTCATTGAGTGCTTGTTTAGCACCATCAAGCCCTAATAAACTGGGATAAGTATTTTTGTGTTCAAAGCGATCTTTATGAACAGCTTTACCCATTTCTTCAGCAGTCGATGTCTCATCCAAAATATCATCATAAATTTGAAATGCTAAGCCAAAAAACGAACCAAACTGTCGCAATAAACGGTTTTGCTGCTCCGAAACTCCTGCTAAGATACCACCTGCTTCGAATGCATACTGGACCAAAGCACCGGTTTTGCCAGCATGTAATGTCTTCAGTTGTTGCAAAGATAATCGTTGCCCCTCACTCTCGATATCACGAGCCTGGCCAGCAATCATCCCCGTCGGACCAGCCGCCTGCGCTAGCTTCTCGACCAATTTTAAATTAGCAGACGTTGAGACTTTAGCTTGTGCTAACCACGCAAACGCTTCTGTTAATAAGGCATCACCAGCCAAAACCGCCATGGCCTGGCCATAAACTTTATGATTAGTGGGTTTCCCCCTTCTCAGATCATCGTTATCCATTTCAGGAAGGTCATCGTGGATCAAAGAATACGTATGAATGAATTCAAGGCTACCCGCAACAGCATATGCACTCTCAGAGATCGGACTTTGAAAGCTGGCACATGTGGCAAAAACGATCAACGGTCTGATCCTCTTACCCCCAGCCATAACAGAATAGTTCATCGCCGCACGTAAGGTATCCTGACTAGTTAACGACTCCAAATGGCTAGTCATTTGCCGATTTAATTCACTGATCTCATTTGCCTGCAGGCTAGAAATAGTATTATTGACCATTATTATCTTGCTCCTGCTCAAAGACTTGTTCTTCACCATTTTCATCGATCACTTTTGTTAAAGTTTTTTCAGCATGTTCTAAAGTACTTTGTAATTCTTTACTAAGTTTAACTCCCTTTTGAAAAGAATCTAATGCTTCCTCTAAAGGAACATCGCCTTGTTCTAATTTAGAAACGATTTTTTCCAATTCGTCTAAATTTTCTTCAAAAGTTTGTTCTTTTTTTTCTTCAGTCATTAACTTTCTCCTCCTTAGTAGCTATAATACGTGCATCAGCTGTCCCATCTGCCAGATGCAAAAGCACTTTATCATCTATCTTCAAGTCATTCACACTCTTAGCGATCTTTCCATCATTACTGACATAAGAATAACCACGTCCCAAAATAGATAAGGGACTCAATGCATTCAGCTTACCAGCAGCTTGTGCGAGTTCATTCCTACGCTTAGACAAATAGCGCTGCATATTGCGTTTTAATTGCTGTTTATTTGCGGACAAGTCAGCTTCTAACCTCTCAATGTGGGGTTCAGGATCTACCATCTTCAAACGACCATTTAACTTCAATTGCTCTCTTTGACTCTGAGATAATCTTTGCTTAAAAGTCGACGCAAGTTTAGAGTTTAAAAAATCAAGTTTTTGCAGATAGCCTTCATATAAGCGACCAGGTGTTTTAAAAATATAAGATTCAGTCTGACGAGCTACTTGACGTTCGTTACGATCCAAAACTGTCTTCATTGCCTGGATCAACCGTAATCTTTGTTGCTTTATTTTTAAGACTTCATCCGAACGAACAGGTGTGGCTAACTCTGCCGCTGCCGTTGGGGTCGGTGCTCGCAAGTCAGCAACCAGATCAGCGATCGTGGTGTCTGTCTCATGACCCACGGAAGAAATAACAGGGATTTGAATAGCCGCCATGGTCCGAGCTACTTTTTCCTCATTAAATGGCCACAGATCCTCGATCGAGCCTCCACCACGCCCAATGATCACCGTATCAAAGTCGTCATGCTGAGCAACCTCTTTTAACCTACCGACCAAAGAATCCGCTGCCTGCTCGCCTTGAACTACGGCTGGAAATAAGACTAGCTGCACGATCGGATACCGTCGTTTAACTGTCGTTATAATATCACGAATAACAGCACCAGAAGGGCTAGTAACAACAGCTATTTTTTTCGGAAAACGTGTGATCGCTTTTTTTTCAACAGCAAATAACCCTTCGGCAGCAAGTTTCTTTTTTAATTGCTCATACGCTTCATACAAAGCACCCACACCATCAGGTTGCATGCTTTCAACGTTTATCTGATATGTACCATTTGGTTCGTAAAGGTCTATCCGACCCACGACCAAAACCTTCATCCCCTCTTCAGGAGTAAATTTTACGCGTTTGAAATTAGACTGAAACATGACTGCACTGATTTTAGCATTATCATCTTTGATACTAAAATATTGATGTCTAGTTCGTAAACGAAAATTTGAAATTTCCCCTGTTAGAAAAACTTTTTGCAAGTATGGATCAACTGTAAACTTTCTATGCAAATAACGTGTCAAAGCTGTAACAGTCAAGTATTTATCCGTAGTCAAATTTTCAACTCCTTTGCTGCAAATTCAATTGTTTGTTGCATTAGCATTACACTAGTCATCGGTCCAACACCACCGGGTACTGGGGTCATAAAGCCGGCTGACCTTACCACATCACTTTGATCAACGTCACCGACAGTTTTTCCTGTCTGTGTCCGATTGATCCCCACATCAACAACTACCGCACCGGGTTTGATGTATTTTGCTGTGATCATCTCTGGCCGTCCAGCCGCGACTACCAAAATGTCCGCTTCCCTGGTGATCTCGACTAAATTGTTAGTCTTGCTATGGGTAATAGTAACAGTTGCATCAGCATTAAGTAACATGGCTGCTAACGGGCGACCTACTATATTGCTACGACCAATTATTACAACATGTTTACCAGCAACTTTGATCCGATATTCATTAAACAAGGCCATGATCCCTGCTGGTGTGCAAGGGATAGGCCCTGGCTCATCCATAAATAACCTGCCGATATTGTAGGGGTGAGAACCATCAACATCTTTTGCCGGGCAGATCGCACCCATTATCTTCTTTTCACTTAAGTGTTTTGGAAGCGGCAATTCAACTAAAATACCATGTACAGCTTCATTTTCATTACAACCTTCAATCAGTTTGATAACGTCATGTTCCGAGGAGTTTGCGGGCAAAACTCCATCATAAACATCAATACCTACCTTAGCAGCAAGCTTTTTCTTACTTCGAAAGTAAATTTGACTGGCAGGGTCATCTCCGATCATCAAAACTGCTAATGTCGGAACTATCCCCTTCTTTTTTAACTGAACTGTCTGTTCCAACAAAGATCTCTGATATTTTTGGGAAAGCTGCTTTCCATCCATTAAAACTGCCATTCAACTACCTCACCACAAAAATCATTTACTCTTAATTTTAGCACATTGCTAAGTACAAAACTAATGCAATAATTCTCCGCATGCAAATTAAAAGCCCCGAGCAGGATCAACTGCTGCAGGACCTTTTACACTATAAGAGGTTAGACAAAACCCCATTGATAAACCGGCGTGATTTATCATCACTAAATGCCTTAGCGAGCTCCAAAGCCTCGTTTAAAGCAACCTTATCAGGAGTTTCACTTTCAAACTTAATTTCAAATACGGCGATCCTTAAAATCAGTAAATCAGTCTTGCTCAAACGATCAAGTGACCATTTTGAATCAAGGTGCTTTGCGAGCATACCGTCAATTTCTGATTGGTGCTCTAAAACGCCTTGTACCAAAGTATGCATATATTCTGGAACATTTTGCTCCCCGATCTCTTCTTCTGAAATTTGCTGACAAACCGTATCGGGATCTGCATCTAAATTGCTTTGTAATGCAAATAAAACCTGAAAAGCACCTTGGCGTACCTTATGCCTTGTTATAGCCATTACTTCTTTGCCTCTTTTTCTTCTCCAAAAATATTATTTGGATCGACTGTTGCTTCCACTTTTTCAGGAACGATGCCCTGAACATGAACATCGACTGCCGCCAGCTCCAACCCTGTCATGAACAAAACCTGTTGTGCCACCTTGTCTTGAATTGCAGAAGCTACTTTAGGTACAGAAACTCCGTAATTTAAGAAGACATTAACATCAACCTTTAATTCATTTTGGGCTGCTGCAAGTTTGACTCCTTGTTTACGGTCTTGAAGGCCAAATAGTTTTGAAAAACTATTTACAATAGAGCCGTGCATCGAATAAACACCTTCAACTTGACTGGCAGCGATCCCGATAATCACTTCGACAACCTCTGGGGTAATTTGAATTTCTCCTAGGTCTGGCTGGCTGCTGGTCAAAACAATATTGTTTTCGTCCGACATTACTAAACCTCCTCGTATTATTAATTAGGCACGCGAAATGTAAGTTCCGTCAACCGTATTAATAGTTAAAGTATCCCCTTCATTGACGAAAAATGGAACTTGGACGACTAGACCTGTTTCCATTGTAGCAGGTTTAGATCCGCCAGAAGCTGTATCACCTTTAATACCAGGTTCTGTGGCAGAAACCACTAGATCAACAGTATTTGGCAGTTCGACCCCAAGGGTTTCTGAGCCATACATGATAACACTAACGACCATATTTTCTTTCAAGAATTTCAGCTCATCTTTGATCGATTCTGCTGGTAATTCTAATTGTTCATAAGTAGTTGTATCCATAAAGACATAGTTCGAACCATCGGCATACAAATACTGCATTTTTTTGCGATCGATTTGTGCTTGGTTGATCTTTTCACCACCACGGAACGTCTTTTCCTGAACAGCGCCAGTCCGTAAATTCTTCAATTTAGAACGAACAAAAGCTGAGCCCTTACCAGGTTTAACGTGTTGAAAGTCTATAACTCGCCATAATTCACCATCTATTTCGACAGTCAAACCTGTCTTAAAATTGTTTACTGAAATCATTTAATATAATCCTCCTTGTAAATTTAACTTAACTTTATCTCAGTACCTGTGCTAGTCTCAAAACTATTACACTACATTTTCACGTGGATCCGTAGCTTTGTCAAATTACCACGCGTCCATATTGTCTACTATAATAGTCTAAAAGTAATTTCAAAAACATCAACAATTATAATTCCAACAAATTCTTGTCAGAATGTGTTAATACTTCAGAACCATTTTCAGTTACCAAAACATCATCTTCGATCCGGATCCCACCGATACCCGGAACGTAAATACCTGGTTCGATCGTAATGATTTGACCGGCCAGCATCACGTCGTCGAACCTGCGACCTACGTTTGGCAGCTCATGAATATCTAAACCAATACCATGTCCCATTCCATGATTAAAGTACTTGCCATAACCTGCTTTTTCGATCATTGAACGACCTACGTCATCAAGATGGGCACCACTAACACCAGCACTAACTGCTTCGATAGTCGCTTTTTGGGCTTCAAGCACCACCTGATAAATTTCTTTGACTTTTTCACTTTGTTTACCGAGGCTAAAAGTACGTGTAACGTCAGAGGTATAACCATCGACGAAGTAGCCATAGTCTAGCGTGATCAGATCACCGTTCGTAATTTGGCGTGAAGTAGCTGTCCCATGTGGCCAAGTAGTATGTTCCCCACTGGCAACGATCGTTTCGAAGGACTGAGCAGAGGCTCCATGTTTTTTCATGAAATAATCTAAGTCGTTAGCAATATCCAACTCTGTCTGGCCAGCTTTCAAATGCTCGATCACAAACTGAAATCCTTCGTCGGCTAACGCACAGCTTTTTTTAAGTATAGAAACTTCTTGGTCGTCTTTGATCGCTCTTAACTGCTCAACCAGCCCATCAAAAGGAACGATATCGCAAACAGCAGTCTCATCCAAGAAATCAAAAGAAGCATAATCGATTGTATTTTCAAAACCAATAGCAGCCAAATGATCAGCTTGTGCCAAACCACAGGCATTTTTGAGATAGTTTCTAGTAATGACTGCGTTCCAGTCAGGATTTTCTGCTTTGATCTGTTCTTCAAAGCGCGAGTCAGTTATTAAGTATTTATTTCCTTCTGTGATCAGCAAAACACCGTCATCACCGGTAAAGCCACTCAAATAATAGATGTTAAGTGGATCTGTTACCAAAAAACCATCAATTTTGAATTCTGCAAATTTAGCTTGCAATTTTTTTACTCGACGTGTCGTCATTATCATCATGCCTTTCATCAAACGTATACTGCCAGTATATCAAATAGTTAGCTACTATAACATGCATGAAACTTAATTCAAGTACATAAACCAGTTTACAGCCTTGAAAGTCAAAAAAAAACGGGACCCCACAATGGAATCCCGATATTGATCGCGTAAAAATTATTCTGCTGTAGGATAAACCGAAACTTGTTTCCGGTCACGACCTTTGCGTTCAAATCTTACGACACCTGCAGTAGTAGCGAATAATGTGTCATCGCCGCCAATTTTAACGTTCATACCTGGATAGATATGTGTACCACGCTGACGGTACAAAATTGAACCACCTGTGACAGTTTGACCATCGGCACGTTTTGCACCCAAACGCTTAGCCTTTGAGTCACGACCGTTAGAAGTCGAACCGCCCCCCTTATGATGGGAGAATAATTGTAAATTCATTAACATAACACGAGCACCTCCTAGTATATTATGCATTGTCGATCATTATATAATCGCGATAATTATCTGTAATACTCCGGATCCCTAATTCAAAACTGTTTAACAATAATTGGACTGCTGGATCTTTAGCCTCATCTTGATCAAGTGAAACCTGAAGGTATCCACCATTCTCATCATCTGACACAACTTGAGGTGTCGCTAATGCTAGCTGTTCCAAACTGTTAACAGTATTGATCGCTAAAACAGAAACCGCAGCACATACAATATCATAACCATATTCTCCAGAATCAGCATGTCCTTTTAACGAAAAACCGCAATGAGTATCCTTTGCATAAGAAAAATGCGCTTTGATCATTCAACATGCAACTCCTTAGATTCAATTAGGCATTGATAGCATCGATAACAACCTTTGTGTATGGTTGACGATGACCCTGTTTTGTATGAGAATGTTTCTTAGGTTTGTACTTGAAAGTAACGACCTTCTTCTCACGACCTTGCTTTTCAACAGTACCAGTAACACTGGCACCATCAACAACTGGGGTCCCGATAGCAGTCTTTTCACCACCAACAAGAACAACTTGGTCAAAAATAACCTTGTCACCTGCGTTTGCAGCTAACTTCTCCACATAGATCGCTTCACCAGCTTCAACTTTGTATTGTTTGCCGCCTGTTTTAATAATTGCGTACATCAATGTGCACCTCCTTGTAATTGACTTAGACTCGCCGTAATGTAGTGACTCAGGCTCACTGAGTACTTAAGACTTAAAACGTGCGGTTGTAGTTGTGACATGCACAAATACAACGTACTCATGTTAGCAGAAAAAGAACTCTCCGTCAACGCTTTTCGCTGTAAAAACTTGCGCTTATAAAAAAGGGTATTTTTTAATTAATCAAACTATGTGCTATACTAAACTGCAGTTAAGAGTTAAATAATTTGCTCAGGTAAGATTTAATTTGATGACGTTTCGCGTGATCGGGCGCAGTCTAGGAGCTGCAACGGTATTATAGAGGCGGGATAGTACAGACGAAAAATAGAATTTGATTTATTTGTGTGATAGAATTTGAACAGTTTAATTTAATATTTTAATTAAAAGGTGTTGTGCTGCGGCATGACGCCTTTGTCAATTAATATATAAGATCCCGACGGTAATAGCCGATTTTCGTATCACCTTTTCATTATCCTTATTTTGTAAGCAAAAAAGAAACGTTGTAATACCAACGTTTCTACGGGTCGAACTTTAATTTATATCTATCTTTTATGATTCGGGAGAGATTCGAACTCTCGACAATCCGCTTAGAAGGCGGATGCTCTATCCAGCTGAGCTACCGAACCAACATCAAGGTACATTATAGGCTAGAATCACAGATTATGTCAATATAATTTTTGTTATGTTTACTGATCGAGCTTCCGTTTTTGAAAAGTCAACAGTCAAGACTTCATCTCTGGTAGTTACCATGCCTTGACGCTTACACTCAACACATTCACGATGATCCTGTTTAAGTCTCTTTAGCCTGGAGTAGTTTCATAAATTCTCTTTTTTATCACTATACCACTGTTCCACCTTATAACTATAATAATATTAAAGTTCAGAAAGTAGCCTATTGCTGAAGAAATTAGCTTAGATTCAATGGCCGTACTTCAGATATATTTAGACCAAAAATAAGTCCACTCAGATAGAGTGAACTTATTTTTATTCAGTTGAAAAACGAAATATAGAGTTGTTAACATAGGGAATGCTAACAACTAAATATTAACATGTGAGAAACTTTATGAATACTTGTACCACATGAAAAAGGCCGGTTGTTTCGACCGCTCAGCAACGTGACGGCTTACATTTTAGCTTTCTAAGATACTCCAATTATTATAAAATTGGCTGACATCTATTTCCTGATCGTCTTTATGGTCGATCAACATTCCCTCTTTAGTTCGTCCTAAATACAATCCGGAGACTCTTCTATTTTGCTTGTAGTGGCTAATATATGAAAGCAATTGTTCACCATCAAATATAAAGAATTCCGGCAAATTATCTTTAACACAAAAGATATAAGCATCATAATCATTTTTTTCGCTTTCATTGACCGTAAAAACACCAGAAAATAAAAATCTTTCATCATGTACATTCTCATCACTTTTCAGCAAAGCCCTTTTATCGTTGACGATTATTTCTTGGCCTTGCCCATCTTGACCACTGTAAACTCGACTGATAATATTACTGATGTTTTTCATTTTCCCCACTAAAACCATTAGGCTTCCTTTCTAAATCATACAAAACCTAAGAATTAAAATTTCTTGTATCTTGCTAGTTCCATTTTGTTCTTTAAAATTTGTTGCTGACATTTTATTGCTTCAGACGAATCTCCCTTATTGATGAACTCTCTAACTTTGGGTTCCAATTCCAAGATCTCTGCCGCTAATCTTTCTTCTTCTTCCATTTTATTCCTCCTCGAATATCTTGTGTACAAACAACAGCTCTTATCTTGACCAATTATATAGAGGTAAATCCATTTTCGACCTGTCATTTGTCCAAAATCAACATCCTCGGCTCTAAGTAAAAATACATTTTCGACCTTAGCATAAAATATATTAGATAAAAAATTGCACACAATAATCGAGCTATTCATAAATTCAACGCTGTTTTTAAAATGGATCAGACAGAATAAATATTAACTTTAGAGGACCACGTCCAGCTGAACATTAAAAAAGACAAGCAATTTTTCCAAAACAAAAGCAGTCGTCTATTTATTAAATCAAAATTTGAAAAACTAACCACATCTGATCATAGCAAATAAAAAACTCACTCCCAAAAAGAGTGAGCTGTAGAGAATTGTTGTACACAAATCCTCTTTCTCCCTTAAAGACCATTATAAAGCGAAATAGATCATATAGCTACACAATTCGTAATTTTTATCTAAAAATATTAATCAACAATTACAGCAAAAAAAAAGAAGAACAGTACTAAAAAGCATCCGCTCTTCTATTAAAACCATACTTGCATTTAACTCTCATTAGGAAACAGGCGCAAAAACTCTTCTTCTATTTCTTTCTCAGAAAAATGTAGATCCACAGCTCCAAACTTTAGCCACAGGTGCCAAGCGTGAACTAAATCATCAGTTTGATGCTTAAAATAAGCATTTTGTATCTGCTGCTCAACAATTAAGTAAACTGTATTAGTAGACTTACTAGTCCACTTACTTCTAAGTTGCTCAAACTGTTGTGTTTCTAGTAAAAACTTGTCGATCATATTTTGACTACTTGCAACAAGTAAAAATCTACAGACGACACAGCAAAATTTATCCAAAATTACTTCCGTATCATCAGAACGAACGCCTAAAAAAATCTCGCTGACTGATAAAGAGAGGTCTGAATACAGAGCAGCTTGTTGCTCCCTTTCCGAAAAGTTCGTCATTTTTAAATACGAAGGCAGCATAGCGTGCCTTGCATGAAAACTCATTTCATTGATTTTCAAATATTATCCTTCTTTAATTAAAATACCTAGGGTCGACTTGGATTTCAAGTACATTTAAATTATTTAAATACCAATCTCGGACGAAATCATAGTTAAACAATATATCAAACCATGATAAATCTTCTTCTTCATCACTGACATTGATAGCCCATTGTTTTTGTCCATTCCCGATCAACTGGTCTTCACTGCCGAAAGTGACTACTAGATCTGATCTCAATCCCAAAATGGCCTCTCCTTTACTACCTGCTTTTAACATATAGCCCGCCTGAGAAGCGGCAACGAACAGCTTGTCCAAGGCCTCATTTGGAAGATCTATTTTAATAATTGGATAAACTGCAGAATTAGACTGGTCTAAAATATTAAAGTCTACATCAAAGCCAAAATCTTCCTTAAAGAAGTTGCCGATCTTGATCAGTAATAAAACGAATTTTTTAACAGTCGAATACACAAATTTATCTTGGTAATTAACTACCAACAGTGAAGTGATCGCAGCTGCATTAACTTTTAAAACACTTTTTGCAAAATTTAAGTAAAATAACCGCTCTCCGGTTTGTTTTTCAACGTAGTAAGCACCGCCTTCATTAACCGGATCGATTTGAAAAACAAAGTAGCCTTCATTATTAATACCTGGAAACTCATGATACAATTCCTGATTACGATCGCTCGATTGTAAAATCAGTTGATCTTGATCATGCTGCTGCAACAGTCTACTTAAAAAGATCAAATAAAAATCGGCTTGACTATATTGTTGTGGAAAGATCAAAAAAGCCGAATTTAAACGATAATTGATCAATTTCATAGCTGCATCCAACAATTTATGTGGATCGTTAGTGCTGACCATTTGATCCAGTAATTCAGTAAAAGAAATACCGTGTCGCAAACTGTCTTTGAGTTGGTCATTATAATTTTGCAAACGAGCCGACGTGCTGATAGCAGCTTCTTGTGATTTGGCCTCTGTGATCGTACCATCGGGTTGAAAAACTGTTGTTTCTTTTTGACTTTCTTTACTCATCAGCACTCACCTGCCCTTTAGTTGCAATCAAATGTGCGATGTAATCACGATATAAAACTTTATTTTGCTCCTCAAAATTCTCAAAACTACCAAATTTTGCCACAATACTCTGCTTTTCATAACTGAGCAAAGTATCTTCCTTAGATAATTCTAAGATCCGATTTTCATTTTGCCTGATCTGTTGAAAAGCATTATTTGAAGATTCGTCGATCTCTGTCAACTCTGTCAATTTATCAACTAGTGCCTGTTTTTCTTCTTTTTGTTTATTAGCTTCCCACGGCATCACTTTTTCTTGCGAAATTTGTTTGATTTGGGAGCGCAGATCTGCTTTTTGTTTATCACGCTGATCTTGTGAGTCAATCAACTCCTGCAACTTATCATTTTCTATTGATACTTGCTCGATCTGATCACTATTTAATCGTTTTTGCTGTTTTTCTAGCGAAAACGTACGTGCTAATTTTTGATATTCTCCTTCATCGAAATCAAAAGAAACATTCAAGACATCAAGTGTTCCAAACAACCGACGACCCCACCAGTTTCCAAAATAAAACTGATATTGTCCTTCTCCGATTTCTTCAAAATAAAAGAAGGGGTATTTATTTCGTAAAAATGTGATCAACTTTTGACTTAAAAAAGCGCTTAACTTATCATGTAGATCTTCAACTAACGCTTCATTACTTGGATCAGCCGATATGTGTCTTGCTTGTTGTACTTCACGAGCATATTTTTCAGAATTGATCAATTGATAAACTAAACGATCGTCTTGATCTTCTAAAGCTTCATGAAGCATTTGAAGATAGCGACTTTTGTTGACTACAGCCTGAATAACCGCCGAAGTCGCGTCACCGTGATCAGATAAAACAAATTCATTCGTGTTCGCCATGTTAATCTCCCCTAATAAAACGATGCATCTGGCATCCATCGTCCTTCTAATGACTTTATTGTCACATATAAATTATCCAAGTTCAACTGTATTGAACGTTTGGTATAGGTAGGGTTTTTAACAGACTAGTAAAAAATACCGTATTCTGCTTGATAAAAAGTACAAATGAAAGACGATCCTCGCTTAACAATTATGTTAATAATTCAAAACAAATCGAGGATCTTCAGTGTTCAAAGAAACCTTAGTCAAGTTATGTCTGAGAACCACAAGTAATTTTTCAATATCAATAACTTCTTGAGAATTGGTTGCATGTCTGATAACCTGCGCCCTTTCAAAATCATTTTTACCCGTGAGCTGAGTTTCAGGCACAACTCTTACTTTCAAGCCAACTGAAACAGCCTTTTCCAACAAGAAAGTTAAAAAGTGGTATCTTTCAAACGTTGACCAGCTTGTTGGCAGTTGAACCGGGTATTTGAGAGCCAAGAATGATCAAGCCCGTTAAGTTCGGCCGGTAAATCTTTTCATAAATCTCACTATAATACATGAACGCATCCATTTTTTTAAATTGTCCCCTTTGTTTTTTTCGATCATTCAATAAATGATAATAAGAGAAACTACTCCCGTCGCTTAAAAACAACAGCTTATGTTTACCCAAGTTCATCCCTAACCATGAGTCCTCTTGTTTTTGCGGTTTTTCAAATGGCCAGCTGCTATATATCCTTGCACGATATGTTTGTCCTAAGCGGTAAATAAACATAAAAGTAATCTTATTAAAACAATGTTCCCACGGTCGTTCAATAGGAACTGTCCCCAAAATCGGCAACATCAATAAATTGTTCACCAGCAAAGCTTTTCCAGGTTCTTTCGTGAACAAACAACATAGTCCCGCTTTAGCAATAAAATCACCAGGAAAGCCTAAATTTTTAGGATCCTCAGCCTGGTTAGCTGTTTTACAATTAAAACGATATTGGCAAAGTACGCCAACAACAGTGTTTAAAGCCAAACGATTTAAATGATGATTTCCTCTGTTGACAAAACGCTTAACGATCTCTCTACTCTTATCTACTATAACGACATCCGATGTTGTATCGACTTGCAACTTATCTAATTCGCAGATGACATTCCTGCTAAGTTCCAAACATTTTTTGATCTCATTGATCTGTTTGGTCTGTGGGTAGATTTTTACATCACAAAATTCTTTTGCTGTCTGCATTTGCTTCACTCCTAAATTTTATATCTACAAATAGATACGCAAAAGGACTTGTTTTTGATCATTAATTTTCCACTCAACGCTCATTAAAAAATATCTACAAAAAAAGGCCGCAATACGACCTTCATAACTCTACCCCTGGTATAAATATTGCCTTCGACCTTTTTTTACCCCTGTAAAAATGAACGGGGCAGGATCACCAGATGTATCGATAGAAAAATTGTCTGTTGTTTGTAAAGAAGTACGGTAGATCTCTTCATATTCTTTAACACTCACTTGCTTTCGCTGAGCTAACATTTCTGCGACAGTCTTATCCCTCGCAAAAGCTAAAAATCCGGGTTGCAATATACCGGTAAAAAATTCTCCTTGAGCACCTGAACCATAACTAAACAGTCCGATACGTTGTCCCACTTTCAGATCGTCGCTATTTTGCAATAATGAAAGCAAGCTCAAATAAAGTGAGCCTGAATAAAGATTACCAACATTTCTGTTATATTCACGTGATGCTTCAAACTCTGCTTGCAATTTAGCTGTAGTTTCAGGTGTCGCATCATTCGTTACTTTTCCAAGTACTTTAAGACCCATTTTTGTGTATGGTAAGTGAAAGACCAAAGCATTAAAATCCGTCAGAGATAAACCGGTTTTGTTTAAATAATCAGTATAAACCTTTTCAAAAAATTCTAAATACACCTGTGAAGAATATTTACCTTGTACTAGTGCCTCGACATGGCCTAAAGGACGCCAGAAATCCATCACATTTTCTGCTAAATATGATGTCTGCTGCTCCAGAGCTAAGATAGCAGGGTCTCTACTCAACAATAAAGCGATCGCCCCGCCTCCCTGTGTCGCTTCACCAGAAGTTTTGATACCGTAACGTGCAATATCTGCGCCAAACACGAGCACTTTTTCATCCGGATTCAATGCCAAATACCCTCTGGCCATTGCAATGCCTGCCGTTGCACCGTAGCAAGCCTGTTTGATCTCAAAAGACCTAATATTTTTGGAGAGCCCTAAAAGTTCTGCAACATACATGGAAGCAGCCTTAGAATTATCGATACCAGTTTCTGTTCCAAAAATTACCAAGCTGATGTCATTTTTATCTTCAACTGTTAAAATTTTTTCAGCCGCTGTGCATGCCAGCGTTACAGGGTCTTGCGAAGGTAAAGCCACTGCCATTTTCTTTTGACCCAATCCTACTAAATATTTCCCAGGCTCCTCGTTTCTCGCCTTAGCCAGTTCTGCCATATCTACATATAAATGCGATGTAGCAAAACCAATTTTATCGATCCCAATTTTCATAAAATAACTCCTATCTGATAACGATTTTTATATTATATCCTTACCGTGCCTAATCATCTACATTAGATAATACCTTTAGCTGCCTTTAATATTATACCCTACTACCAAAGAAACTAGCAAAATTCAAAATATTTTCCTTTAGTATAAAGTTTTCTATGAAGTATTGTCAGACATGCATACATTAAAAATCTTGTAGTATAATAAATATGTTTGATAGGAGGTGCCTTATTTGAAAACAATCAAAATGACAGTTTCTGGTATGGTCCAAGGGGTTGGGTTTAGATACACGGCTAAGATGCTCGCGGACCAGCTCAACGTCAGCGGGGTCGTTCGTAATTTAATGAATGGCGATGTTTATATCGAAGCTCAGGCAGATGAGGAAACACTTGACAAGTTTGTCGCAGGTATCAAGGATTCTCCTTCTCCCGCAGGGCGTGTCGATCATGTTGAAGTTTCCGAGATCTCTCCAGGAGATTACACTGGCTTTGACGTTGTTTATTAGTATCACTGACCACCATAGTTCTCAGTATGGTGGTTTTTTCTACCAAAAGTTTACCGTAATTTTACCATTTTAATATAAAAAAACTTTAGTTTTATAGATTACCGTTTTAGTTTATGTTAAGATACAGGTTGTGTATTTTACTATGTGAAAGGAATTAGAAATGAACAAAAAGAAATTAACCAGGCTCTTTCCACTATTTATGATCCTAGTTGTTTTTCTCAGCGGCTGTGTGCGCAGGACTAAAAGCGGTCATCCTTATGGCTGGCTCTACGACAATTTAGCTGTCCCGACACAACATCTACTGTTTTGGCTCTCACAACAATTAGGCAATAATCTTGGATGGGCAATTATCTTGATCACCTTTATCGTAAGATTGATCTTAATGCCATTAATGATAAATCAATCTCGCAAATCAACGATCCAGCAAGAAAAAATGGCTTCGATCCAACCATACATGACAGATATTCAAAAGCGCTCTAAAGAAGCAAAGAGTCAAGAAGAGCAAATGGAAGCAAATCAGGAATTGATGGCCTTATACAAGGACAACAACATTTCAATGACAGGTGGGATCGGTTGCTTACCAATATTGATCCAAATGCCGATTTTTGCTGCTTTGTATGCTGCTATTCAATATTCTCCTGAACTATCTAGTTCTTATTTCTTTGGGATCAACCTAGGAAGTAGAAGTTTTATTTTAACTGCTTTAACATTTATCATTTATGCAGTTCAGGGATATATGTCTATGATCGGTTTGGATCCTCAACAAAAGAAACAAATGCAATCCATGCTTGTAATTAGCCCGATCATGACCGCCGGGATCACTTACGTTTCCCCTGCCGGTTTAGGTCTTTATTTCTTTGTTGGTGGTATCTTTGCCTGTCTACAAACACTGGCGATCCTATTTATGCGTCCACGGATCAAAAAACGAGTCGCCGAGGACCTTAAAAAGAATCCTATTAAGGCTCCGACCAAAAAACCGACTCCCGTTGTTAAACAGGAGGCTAATCAGACAAAACAGCATCAACAAGAGATGCACAATAAAAATCGCCAACGTAATGCTGGCAAACAACAACGGCATAACTAAATAGAACTAATAAAAACGTTCCCCAATTTTGTGGGGAACGTTTTTTGCATACAAACAGTACTGGGTAAGGCTTCTCTTTCTTATTAGTCAAGTCGTTTTAAATCCAACGAACCTTTAGTCCGTCTCTTCCTTGACCGAACTTTTCTTTATCAAATTTGGGTCCGGTCAGTTATCGACTGGACCTTACTTTCTCGAATTTTGGACCAGTTAACCATCGACCGGGCCCTTCTTCTCGAAACTTTGGGCCAGTCAACACTATAAAAAAACAATCTAAGATTAGTTCTGATATGAAATGATTTTTATCGTTTCATATCAGAACTTTTTGTTTACACTAAAAGTGGAGTTAAGGTCGACCATAGCCCCTGGGACTTCGAGTCCGTAATATAAAAAGACCTTCGTCACTTTCAACGCACAAATATGATTTAAGATTGAGGACCCGTGAGGCCGTGTTTAGGAAATGATATGTCGCGTTGGAAGGGACAGTAATAACTTCATATTTTTATAGAAAGAAGCGATATTTTGTCAGATATTATTGCCTTAGATGTTTCAAAAAACCATAGCTATGTTGTCTGGTATCGAGATGAACAATGCTTAGCTGAGTTTGATTGTCCGCACAATCGCATTGGCTTTGAACATCTGAAAGTTATTGCGGATTCAGCTGATGATCCTGCAGTGTATTTTGAAGCAACTGGTGTTTATTCACGTCCAGTAGTACGTTTTTGTCAAAATAATCATTTATCCTATACACAGCTTAATCCGCTAGAGCTACACCTGCGGTCTGAAGACTTACGTCGTGTAAAAACAGACCGCTCAGACGCTCATAAAATTGCTCACTCAGTCATGAAAAATAATTATCGTCAAACAAACGCGTGGTCCAAAGATTATCGACAACTGCGGGAACTGACAAGGTTTTACGGTCAGGTTAATAAAGATATCAAATTGGAACAAGTTAAACTATACACTGCGCTTGAACAAACTTTTCCTGAAGAAGAACAATTGTTTAAGAACCGAGTTTCGAAATTAGCTTTAAATGTCATCCTTTTGTTCCCACACCCCGACTTTGTACACGGATTGTCACGAACGAAACTAAAAAATAAACTAATGTCTCAAACTGATAAGCGGCTATCGAAAGCCAAAGGTTTAAAATATGCCGAAAAACTAATCAAATTCGCTCAAATTAGCTATCCAGCCACTGATTTCGATAGTATTCAGGTGCAAGAAGTTAAATACTACTGCCGACAGTTAATTAATTTAGTCAAGCAAAAAGAGCGATTGGTCGCTCAGATGAAGACCTTATCTAAATCATTGCCGACATATCAAATTTATATTTCAATGCCGGGAATTGGCTCATTAACGGCTGCACAATTACTTGGTGAGTTAGGAGACATCACCAGATTTGATAATGCCAACCAACTTAATGCCTATATCGGAATTGATTTAAATCGTTACCAATCAGGTCAGGATCGACGCCAGGACCATATTAATAAACGTGGTAATCCTCATGCACGAGCACTCGTTTATCTGATAGTCCACAATATGATTCGACAACAAGCAGCCGCACCTAATCATATCGTTGATTATTACTATCGACTAAAAAAGCGACCCATCCCCAAAAAAGATAAGGTCGCGACAGTTGCCTGCATGAACAGAACGTTGAAATGTCTCTATGCCATGGTCATGACAGGTACTAAGTACGTCTATGCGTACGCGGACTCGAAGTCCCAATAAACTGCGGAGTATCAAAATACTCTCCGATTACATGATAGCCCTTTCCTCAATATTTTTAAAGAATAATACTGAGGCTTATTTTAGTATACTCAATTTTTAAGAAATATCCTTGTATAATTCTACGTTAAATATCTGACTGTAATATAACGCTTAAGTTTCAAATAAGCCCTTGACTAATCGTAGGAAAAAAGCTGGGACAAAATGCAAGCAGTTTTTTGTTCCAGCCCTTTTAATAAACTATTAATTATGCCAGATGATCCTCATTTGACTCATCTGTTTTCTGCTCATTAGTTGCAGGCACATGCAATGGAATAGAAATTTTAAACAGCGAGCCTTGCCCCTCGGCACTCTCAACAGTTATTTTGCCATGATACCCTTCTAATAAGCGTTTTGCGATCGATAAACCTAAGCCGTTACCGCCCTGATCTCTGCTACGTGCCTTATCGACCCTATAAAAACGCCCAAATATTTTTTTAACTTCAGCTTCCGGAATACCAGCGCCAAAATCTTGAACAACTAATTCTGCATAGCGATTCGTCTTGGACAAGGAAACATAGATCTCTTTACGCTCTTGAGAATACTTAACAGCATTGTCCATCAATATTACCATGATTTGTTCTAGATGATTGCGATACATTTTTACTGTCGTTTTCTCTCTTAATTCGTTGTCCAAACTAAAGTGAAAATCAGGATGAATCATTTCAAAATTAGAAAAGACCTGCAAGGCTACTTCTCGAATATCACTGGTCTCATTTCCAAATTGCACATTTACTTGCCCGGCACGAGACAGATCCAACATTTCTTGCACTAAACTTTCCATCCGTGTTATTTCTTGTAAGGACGCGTTGATCGATTCTGCCAAAATTTCTGGATCATCTTTTCCCCATCGATTTAAAAGATCCATATGTCCTTTAATAACAGAAACTGGGGTCCTTAATTCGTGAGACACGTCTTCGACAAACTGCAGCTGCTGTTCGATATAACCCTGCATCTGATCTAACATATCATTAAATAATTCACTTAATTCGGACAGTTCATCTCGCTGCTTTAACTTGGGCACTCTGACCGTTGCGATCGCTTTACCTTCATTGCCTGTACTAAGTTTACGCATCGCTTCATTTAGAGCCTCAATCGGTTTTAAAAGCCATGTAGATAGACTTAAGCTAAGCAAAGCAATCGCCAAACCTGCAGTGATCCCAAACACAATAAAAATTAGGATAAACTTACTGCGAGCTTGATCATAATCTTTAAGGGTATTCGTAACCTGAGCGTAACCTATCACTTGATTTGTTGAATCAGATCTGACTGGGCGGCTCGTAACAAAAATATGATGAGCACCGTTACGGATCACAGTATCTTTATTTGACCCCGTTTTCTTAAAATGATATGGAACATTGCGCGATGCAAAAATCAAGTCCCCAGATAAGTTATAAACACTTACAGCTAAATTTTTACGAGCCAGTGAAGTAAACGCAGAATCCGTATATGGAGCAGGTGCATTTTGTCCTTTTTCATCTGTAGGAGCTACGTCATAGCTTAAAACTTGCTTAACATGCTTAGAATCTAATTCAGAATCACGGTCCTCTAAACGTTTCGAAGCAGTTGACAACGCATTATAAGAATAGGTTTTTTCTTGTCTTAACAAAATACTAGAAAAACTTTGAAACAACAAGACAGCAAAGATAGCAAAAATTACTAAAACTCCAAGTCCCATTCCGACCGACCATTTAACCTTTAAGGAAATGAAACGTTTATCGTTTTTACCATTTTGTTCACTATCTTTACCATTAACGATTTCTTCAGCCATTATGACCGCATAACATAGCCGGTTCCACGCACCGTTTGAATGTAACTATCTTCACCTGGTCGATCGATTTTATTGCGCAGATACCTTATATACACATCAACAACATTTGTTTCGATCTGGGATTCATAACCCCACACCTTTTTCAATAACACATCACGTGCTAAAACAACATTGACATTTTCCATCAAAGTTAACAACAGTTCATACTCACGCTTAGTTAACTCAATGATCTCATCACCACGACGAACAACACGATTTTCCTTTTCGATCGTTAAGTCTCGGTAACTGACAGTGGTCTGCTTGGAAGAATTTTGCTCACTCTCTAGGTCGATCCTACGTAATAAAGCTCTTAACCGAGCCAACAATTCTTCGATCGCAAATGGTTTAACGATATAATCGTCTGCACCATGGTCCAATCCTGAAACCCTATCGATAACAGAATCACGGGCAGTCATCATTATGATCGGCGTATTTTTAACTTGGCGGACCCGACGACAAACTTCCAAGCCATTTAACTCAGGGAGCATTAAGTCTAACAAAATAGCATCCCAGTTTTCTTGTAATGCAAAATCAAGCCCTTCACGTCCATTTTTGCACACCTTAGTCGTGTACCCTTCATGTTGTAATTCTAAATCAACAAAGCGTGCAAGATTTTTCTCATCTTCCACAATTAAAATATTACTCATTAAGTCGCACTCTCCTAATCTGGAACTCCAGATTTTATTTTTAAAAACTCCAATTGTCTCCAAATGCAATTTTAACATTTTATTCTTTAAAATTACATATATATCTATGAAGTTCATTATAATGCCGGCATTCTTTACACAAATACTAAAAACAGTTAAAAAGCCGGGCGCAAACAAACGCCCAGCTTTCTTTGTGAATTTTAATTATTCTTCGTGGTACCACTCATAGTGGAAGATGCCTTCTTTATCATTACGTTCATATGTGTGTGCTCCAAAATAATCACGCTGAGCTTGAATAATATTAGCAGGTAAGGTTTCAGCACGATACTGATCATAGTAAGTGATCGCACTAGTAAACCCAGGTGACGCAACGCCTGCTTGAACAGCAAGTGCGGCAACATCACGTACTGCACCTTGATATTTTTCTGCAATATCTTTAAAGTACGGATCAAGCATCAAGTTCTTCAAATCTGGTTGATTTTCAAAAGCATCAGTGATCTTTTGCAAGAACTGTGCACGAATAATGCAGCCTTCACGCCAAATCTTAGCCATATCACCGAATTTTAAATCCCAATTATAATTCTCAGAAGCAACACGTAATTGTTCGAAACCTTGAGCATAACTCATGATCTTACTAAAGTATAGAGCTTCACGGATCTTTTCGATATATTCTTCCTTATCGACCTTAGAAGTGTCAAATGAAGGTCCATGTAAGACTTTACTTGCAGCTACACGTTCGTCTTTCAAAGCTGAAATATAGCGAGAATAAACCGATTCGGTGATCAGAGATTGAGGAACACCTAGTTCAAGCGCACTTTGTGAACTCCACTTACCTGTTCCTTTGTTTCCTGCGCGGTCTAAGATCTTATCTACCATCGGTTCGCCGGAACCTTCGTCATCCTTACGAGTTAAAATATCAGCTGTAATATCGATCAAGTAACTGCTCAATTCACCTTGTTTCCATTCATCAAAGGTCGCAGCGATCTCTTCAGTCGTCATTTGCAAGACATTACGCATCAAATTATAGCTTTCAGCAATTAGCTCCATATCTCCATACTCGATACCATTATGAACCATCTTTACATAATGACCTGCCCCATCTGGACCGATATAGGTGACACAAGGTTGTCCATCTTTTGCCTTGGCAGCGATCTTCTCGAGGATCGGGCTCACCAGATCATAGGCTTCTTTTTGTCCACCTGGCATCAAAGAAGGACCCTCTAGAGCGCCCTTTTCACCGCCGGAAACACCCATACCGATGAAATTGATCCCAGAATTTTCGAGTTCTTTATTACGTCTGATCGTATTCTCAAAGAATGTGTTCCCACCGTCGATCAAAACATCGCCCTTGTCTAAGTACGGTAATAAGCTCTTGATCGTTTCATCCGTTGGTTGGCCAGCTTTGACCATTAGTATGATCCGACGAGGAGTCTGCAATGAAGAAGCAAAGTCTTCAATCGAATAACTTGGTACTAAATTCTTATCTGGATGGTCTGCAGCAGTTTTTTCAGTCTTTGAAGCAGTCCGGTTAAAGATAGCAACCGAGTATCCTCTGCTTTCTATATTTAAAGCCAAGTTTTTTCCCATGACGGCCATACCAATTACACCAATTTGTGGTTTATCCATCATTTAGCCTCCTAAATAGTCCTAAATTTATGTTCCCTTCAAATCATAGCAAAAATAAAAAATTAAATAAAGTCTGTAAGGTCAATATGAAAAACTTTTTCTAAAATTAATTTAACACAGCAAAAAACGACCTACTGATCGTAGGCCGCTTTCTATTACGATGCTTTAGCGTCTTTTTTTTCGATCCGCGGTTTTTCTTGGCCAAGTACAGTGTTCTTTGTAATAGAAACTTTCTTAATATTACTGTGGCTTGGGATATCAAACATTATATCACGCATAGTAGCTTCGATGATCGAACGTAAACCACGAGCACCGGTGTTTCTTTCAATAGCTAACCGTGCTATTTCTTTAAGAGCGGCAGGTGCAAAATTCAATTCAACCTTATCAAGTTCTAATAACTTCTGATATTGCTTGACCAAGGCATTTTTTGGCTCTGTCAAAATACGCACCAAATCATCTTGATCCAGTTTTTCTAAAGCAGTTAAAATAGGCAGACGACCAATAAACTCTGGTATCAAACCAAATTTCAAAAGATCTTCTGGGATTATTTGCTGCTTTAAGCTCTTATTGCCATCAAAATTTTGATTAGAATCTGCGCCAAAACCAATAGTTTTGTCACCCAAACGGTTCTTAACTATAGTGTCGATCCCATCAAACGCACCACCAACAATGAAAAGAATGTTAGTCGTATCGACCTGTATCAATTCTTGTTGTGGATGCTTTCTTCCGCCTTGAGGAGGAACACTGGCAACAGTTCCTTCTAAGATTTTTAGCAAAGCCTGTTGAACACCTTCGCCTGAAACATCACGCGTGATCGAAACATTCTCGCTCTTTTTAGCGATCTTGTCTATTTCATCAATATAAACAATTCCGTGTTCAGCACGATCAACATCGTAATCAGCGTTTTGTAACAGCTTCAATAAAATGTTCTCAACGTCTTCACCAACGTAACCCGCTTCAGTCAATGTGGTTGCATCTGCTATTGCAAAAGGCACGTTAAGGATCTTGGCTAAGTTCTGTGCCAAGAAAGTCTTACCTGAACCGGTTGGCCCTACTAAACAAATATTACTCTTTTGTAATTCGGTTTCTTGGTCGTCATCCTTCAATGAAGCATTGACACGTTTATAATGATTATAAACAGCCACAGCTAAAGTCCGTTTAGCTTCAGTCTGACCGATCACATAATCATTCAACATATCGACGATCTCTTGCGGTGTCGGAACTTCACCTAAACCACTCTTCACGTCTGACTTTGCTTCTTCATTAATAATGGATTCTGCTAAAGCCACACATTCGTTACAAATATAGACACCTGGACCTGAGATCATGCTCTTAACTTGGTTTTCTGATTTACCACAGAACGAACAAGTTACTGGTCCATTACCATCCATGTTTTCATACATTAAATATCACCCTTGTTTACCTAGTTACGGTTATTCTATCAAAACTGAACTAAAAAGGCGAATAGTTGGCCTATAGTCAGAATGTTAGATAGATCTAACCAAAAAATCACGGTTGTCCAGTACAGGTCGCCGTGATTTTAAGTTTACGCATCAAAAATATTATTTGTCGTCTTCTTTATCATCTTTTTTGTCGTCAGGTTTACGAGTTTGCTTAGCTGAATCGGTGATTTCGTCGACCACTTTTCTGATAGCAATGTCATGTTGTAACATATCATCAGAAAGTGCTGAACGGACAGCATCTTCTTCTAGACCATACTGATCTGCCAAATCTTTGATCTCTTTAGAAATTTCATCATCAGTAGCCTTAACATCTTCTTCTTTAACGATTTCTTCCAAAACAAGGTTAGTCTTGACCCTCTTCTCAGCGCCTTCTTCAAAACGCTTATGCAAATCGTCTTCAGTAGAACCTGTTAATTGATAATACATGTCAGCACTGATGCCTTGTTGTTGAATGCTTGACATGAATTGATCCATTTGACGATGAACGTCTTCTTCGACCATTGCATCCGGGATCTCACCAACAGAAGCATTATCAACTGCAATATCGATTGCTTCGTCTTCGATCGCGTTTCTAGCTTCAGAGACCTTTTTAGCTTTCAGATCTTCTTTGATTTTAGCTTTTAGTTCTTCCAAAGTATCGACGTCTTCATCGACATCTTTGGCAAATTCGTCATCAAGTTCAGGCAATTCCTTTTCCTTAACTTCATGGATCTTTGTTTCAAAGACAGCTTCTTTACCAGCAAGATCAGTTGCTTGATAATCATCAGGGAAAGTAACCTTAACACTTACGTCGTCACCTGATTTGTGCCCAACGAGTTGTTCTTCAAAACCTGGGATAAATTGGCCTGAGCCAAGTGTCAACGACTGGTTGTCGGCCTTGCCGCCATCAAAAGGAACACCATCAACAGAACCCTCGTAATCGATAACGACCGTGTCACCATCAGCAGCTGGTTCGTCTTCTTTCAAAACAAGTTCAGCTTGTTGTTGACGCTTATCTTCCAATTCTTTTTCAACATCAGCTTTAAGAACACGAGTAGGATGAGGAGTAACCTCAAGGTCTTTATACTGACCTAATTTTACTTCTGGTTCAACCGTTACTTCTGCACTCAACACCCAAGCCGAATCTTTTTCCATTGATTCAACGTTGACCTCGGGTTGATCGACAGGTTTAATGTTAGTTTCTTGGACAGCATTAGAATATTCTTCAGGCAAGATCGCATTCAGTGCATCTTGGTATAACGATTCTTCACCGTACATTTTATTAAAAATCTGTCGCGGAACCTTTCCCTTGCGGAATCCCGGTACATTTAAAGATTTTTTAACACGATTAAAGGCAGTATCCAATCCTTCCTTGATTTTTTCAGGCTGGATCTCAAAGGTAAGTTTACCGTTGTTTGTGCCTTCTTCTTTTTCCCATTTTGCAGACATTATTTTCCCTCCGAGCAAATAAGTTTGTACAATATGTTAATTGCATACTAAATTAGTGTAACCTACAAAGACCGAAATGTAAATGTTTCACGCTAAAAAGTAATAATTGTCGAGACGCTTAAAAAATCATTTCACTTTTTTTATAAAACTAGAATGATATTTCGAACCTACACTAATTTTTCTAAAAAAAAAGAGCTCGAGCAATGCCCGAACTCTTGAAAACTGTTTTAGTCGTCGATTTCAGAAACAACACCAGCACCAACAGTATGGCCACCTTCACGAACGGTGAACTTAAGACCTTTTTCAATAGCAACTGGTGAAATCAATTCAACAGTAAATGTTACGTTATCACCAGGCATAACCATTTCAACACCTTCTGGTAATTCGATCACACCAGTAACGTCTGTAGTATGGAAGTAGAATTGTGGACGGTAGTTTGAGAAGAATGGAGTATGACGTCCGCCTTCTTCTTTAGACAAGACATAAACTTCACCCTTGAACTTCTTGTGTGTTTGAATCGAACCTGGGTGAGCCAAAACTTGGCCACGGATAACTTGGTCACGATCAATACCACGAAGCAAAGCACCGATATTATCGCCGGCTTCACCAACATCAAGTGTCTTACGGAACATTTCAACACCTGTGATAGTTGTTTTGAGGGCGTCATCTTTGAAACCAATGATTTCAACTTCGTCACCGACTTTAACTTGGCCACGGTCAACACGACCAGAAGCAACAGTACCACGACCAGTGATCGTAAATACGTCTTCAACAGGCATCAAGAATGGTTGGTCGACAGGACGGTCTGGTGTTGGAATGTAGTCATCAATGATGTCAAGCAATTCCTGAACATGTTTTTCTTCTTCTGCATCACCTTGTAATGCTTTAAGAGCTGAGCCACGAACGATAGGAATATCATCACCAGGGAAGTCATATTCGCTCAACAGATCGCGAACTTCCATTTCAACCAAGTCAAGTAATTCATCATCATCAACAAGGTCTGTCTTGTTTAAGAAGACAACGATATATTCAACACCAACCTGACGAGCAAGCAAGATATGCTCACGTGTCTGAGGCATTGGACCATCAGTAGCAGCAACTACCAAGATAGCACCGTCCATCTGAGCAGCACCAGTGATCATGTTCTTAACATAGTCAGCATGTCCTGGGGCATCAATATGAGCATAGTGGCGTTTTTCAGTTTCATACTCGATATGTGAAGTATTGATAGTGATACCACGTTCCTGCTCTTCTGGAGCAGCGTCAATAGTTGCATAGTCTTGGAATTCTGCGACACCTGTGTCAGATTCAGATAAAACTTTAGTAATAGCAGCTGTTAAAGTTGATTTACCATGGTCAACGTGTCCGATAGTACCAATGTTAACATGCGGCTTTGTTCTTTCGTAATGTTCTTTTGCCATTAATACGAACCTCCTGTGATTTTGCAAAGAAAACCCGCAATAATTTGCCGATAATCCTTTAATTTAAATTATACTACTTCTTCCCCCCAATTCCAAGCATCAACAGATACTCACAACCGGAGATATTGAAGAATCCTTGAATAATTATATAGATACAAAATCTATTTGTAAACACTAAAAACCAAAAATAATCAAGATTTTCAATCTTTTTTACATTATTTTGAGTTTAACTCCAATTCTAAAATGCTCTTCTCCATTTTTAAAGCTATTTGCCCATAATCTCCAGCAGAATTTAAGGATCTTTGATCATTCAATAAAATGTAGTACCATAACTCTTCGTCTTGTTCGACATCTGTAAAAACTGGATATAATAACATTAATTTTAAAGTGATCTCTCCCAAGATCTGTTGTGACAGTTCTGAGGGCCTTGAGGGATCTCCTAATACCTGTGCAGCATAACTTTTAAAAACTTCAGTTTGCTGCAATCCCTCAAGCCGTCCAGGTGTCACGGCAATTCGCCCGTTTAAAAACGAGTGATAAGCGAATTCTTCTTGCACATCTAGCAAGCGAAGATCATTTAATAGTGATGCTCGAACTAGTGGATGAACATTGTCATCTTCCAACGCACCTTTGACTGCTAAAACAAAGTCCTGACATGACAAGGCAACTGCTTTTTTTGCAATTTTTCGTTGTTCTAATGGATCTAAAGCTCCCAGATATTGAAGTTGTTTTTTCAACTTCAGTAACTTATTCCCTTCTTGTTTATTAAAAAGCTCGTTCTCTGAGGATAATGTTGCATAAAATAACTGACTTTCTTGCTCAGTTAAAAACTCTTTTAAACTTTTAAGCAATTGAGAGACTTTGAGACTTTCTCCTGCAAAAACCGCTACATGAATATAGAAAACCAATCGTTCATTTTCCGCCAAATAACTATTCATGTATTCTTGAATGATCATCAACGCTTTGGAGTAATCACCTACGCCTACTAAAGCCTGAGCAAAAAGATAATTCTCGCGAGCGGATCTTTTCTCTGAATATAATTTAGAAAAAATTTCAACTGCAAGTTGATAATTTTTTTCATATAAGGCCGTCTCAGCCACAGATTGAAACTCTTTTCTGTCTTCTTTCATTAACTTCTTTGCCACCCAATGTGATGCTTATTTAGAAACTTGCTTTTTCTTCTTATAATGGCGGTGTTGATTAACTTCCATAATGATCGGCAATATTACTGGATGACGATGTGTTTGTTCATAAAGATAATGATTTAAGTTTTCTCTGATGTCTTGTTTCAAATGGCTCCAATCAAATTCTTTATTGTCCAAATTATTTTGAACTACTTTTCTGACGATCTCGCCACTTTCAGTTATCAATTCCCGACTTGCCTTAACAAACACGAAGCCGCGAGAAGTGATCTTCGGCGTATCGATGATCCGATGCTTTTTGCGATCAATAGTGACCACAGCGATAAAAATACCATCTTCTGACAATGACTTCCGGTCGCGTAAAACAATATTCCCAATATCACCAACACCACTACCATCGATCATTGTATTACCGGCTTTAACAGATGAAGCCATGATCATTTTATCCTTATCATATTCTAAAACATCGCCGTTTTTCAACAAGAATATGTTTTGTGGTTCCATACCGACTTGTTCTGCCGTTTCCGCATGAGCAAATAACAAACGGTATTCACCCTGGATCGGAACTAAATATTTAGGCCTTAACAAGTTGATCAACAATTGCAGATCATGCTTGCTTGCATGACCAGATGAATTATACTCATCCGAAATAGCCTTAACTTCTGCCCCGGAATGATAGATCATATCACGTGTTTTAGCAACTTTGGTATCCATCGCGTGTGACGGAGTCGTTATAATAAAGGCTAGGTCACCTTCTCCCAAGGTAACACCCTTATATTTACCAGTTGCCATGCGATACAAAGACTTCAGGGGCTCGCCAGAACGACCGGCTTCTAAAATTACCAATTGCTCGGAGTCATATTTACCCATATCTCCTGGCTTGATCAATAGATCTTTTTCTGGTAATCGGAGTTTTTTCATCTTTAACGCTGTGTTGATCACTTTTTCCGCATCAAAGCCAGTTAATGTGACCTTCCGTTCATTAGCAGCGGCTGCGTCTAGGACTTGCTGAACACGCATTAGGTTAGAAGCAACACAAGCTACGACTATTCGTCCTTTATGATTCTCAATAGTTTCACTGATCATATCAGTGATCACATGTTCATCAACAGGCTCAGCTGGATTTTCGGCATTACCAGAATCACTTAATAAAGTAATGACGCCTTCTTTCCCGATTTCAGCTAGTCTGCCAAAGTCAGTGCGATAACTAGCTGTCGCAGTTTGATCAAACTTAAAATCACCAGTATAAACTATATTCCCCTTATTTGTTTTAACAACTATTCCCAATGACTCGGGAACTGAATGAGTGGTACTAAAGAATGAGACCGTTGCATTCTCAAAATCGATCTCAGTATCAGCATTTATTACGTGAAAATCGTTAAACTTCTTCGACGTGCCTTCATTTTCACAGGCGATCTTAGCCAGTGCGATCGTAAATTCAGAACCGAAAACAGGAACATTAAATTCACTAAGAAAATATGGTAATGCTCCAATTGCATCAGCGTGCCCATGGGTCAAGAAAACACCAACGATCTTCTCGGAATTTTCACGTAAATATTCGAAATCAGGAATGACAGTATCGATACCCAGCAATTCATTTTCTGGATACTTCAAACCACAATCCAAAATAAAGATTTCATCCTTGATCTCAACGATATACATATTCTTACCATTCTCTCTGACACCACCAAGTGCAGAGATCTTTATTTCACTCATTTTTTCACCTCACTTAATTATTTTTAATTTAAAATCTCTTCTAAAGCGCTTTGTTGTGCGCTATCCAAAGGCAAAATCGGCAATCTTGGCTCACCGACCATGATATTTCTTTGATTCAAAGCTGCTTTAACAGGTGCCGGCGAAGGCAAACTGAAGAGTGCGTCGATCCTAGGGATCAAAAAACGCATGATCTTCCCAGCTGACTTAACATCTCCCTTATCAACGTCTTGATACATTTGTGATATTTCTTTCCCGAACACATGACTTGCAACTGAGATGATCCCAGCACCACCCAGCGTTTTAACCGCTAACGCATCTTCATCTTCTCCAGAATAAACCAAAAAATCATGCGGAGCATTTTCGATCATAACTGCGAGATCAGCTGGTCCGGTACAATTTTTAACACCAATTATATTCGGATGTTCAGCTAACTTGAGTACCGTATCAACGTTCATCTTGACCCCAGTCCTACCCGGAATGTTATAAATGATCAGCGGTATCCGGCTTGCATCAGCAACTTTAGTAAAATGAGCAAACATTCCCGCTTGGTCCGGTTTATTATAATACGGAACGACCACTAAAAGAGCTGCTAAGCTGGAATAGCGAGACATTTTTTTGACGTCTTCAACGGTTGCAGCAGTACTATTACTGCCGACACCTGCAATCACCGGTACTCTATCGTCAACTATTTTGATAGTTTGCTGGATCATCATGTCTTTTTCGGCAGAGCTTAAATTTGGACCTTCAGCAGTCGTACCATTGATCAAAATACCTTGTGTGCCATTACACAACAAAAATTCGAGCAAATTTTTCAAACGTTGAAGGTCAATTTCATCACTCTCATTAAAAGGAGTGACCATCGCTGTAATGATTTGAGCAGCATTTAAATCTTTCATAATATCTTCCTCTCACTTACGTGGAACTTGCAAAAGACTCATTCTATCTAAAGACTCCGCAATTTGAACTGAGTTCCAAGCAGCACCCTTCAACAAATTATCTGCAACACAATACAAATGGAACGCGTTCTTTTGTTCTCCATCGGCCCGTAACCTGCCGACATAAGTTTCTCTATGACCGACAGCTTCAATTGCTTGTGGAAAAACCTGATTTTCAGGGTCATCGCGTAAAACAACTCCGGGTGCAGTAGTCAGGAGTTCTTGTAACTTAGCGACCGTTGCTCCATCATGTTCTAACTCAAACCAGACTGATTCTGAATGAGAGATCGCAACTGGGACTCTGACACAAGTAGCGGTCACCTGGATGTCTTGATCTTCCATGATCTTTTTAGTTTCATGGATCATCTTCCATTCCTCATGGGTATATCCGCCATCTTCAAAAACATCGATCTGAGCCAAAGGATTAAACGCAATTTGAAAGTGTTTATCTGCGGAAGCGACAGGTAAGATCTCTGGTTTTGGCTCCTGGCCATTCAAGATATCTTCAGTCTGTGTGTACAATTCTTGCATAGCCCGTTCACCAGCACCAGAGACAGCTTGCATGGTTGTAACTATGACCTTCCTAAGTCCAAATTTCTGACGTAACGGTTCTAAGGCCACGACCATCTGGATCGTGGAACAGTTAGGGTTGGCTATCAACCCATGATGCTTCGTCAAGGCTTGCTCGTTGACTTCTGGTACAACTAAAGGAACAGATGGGTCCATCCTAAAAGCACTCGTATTATCAATAACAACTGCTCCCCGTTTTACAGCTTCAGGAGCTAATTCTTTAGAAACGCCGCCACCAGCCGAAAAAAACGCCAAGTCGACATCTTCAAACGAAGACGGGCTAGCTTGCTGGACTTGCACTTCTTCTCCAGCAAATTTAAGAATTTTCCCAGCAGATCTTTTTGAGGCTAACAATTTCACGTCCGCTATCGACAAGGTCGATTGTTCTAACATTTCGATGATCCTTGTTCCAACAGCACCAGTTGCTCCAACGATAGCAATATTATATCCAGTCACAAGTTATCCCTTCTTCGTCTTATTTAAACATATATTATAGCATACTTATAGCCATTCTTTATATGAAAAGGTGAAATTGCAATTGTAACTAGGTTTGGTCATCCAGTATAAAACTTATTATTCATCTTTTTGTTTAATGACAAATTGTGGCATTTTTTTATGCTGGGGGTGATCATGATCCACAGGCTGTCTTGGCAGTCTATTTTTATTTCTGTTACCTCTATTTGTTGGCGTCTAGGCTTATGATCTTGTGTAGCCTTTTTGTTTTCAATAATTGCTCGGTGAGATGCTTTGATCCGGTCATTCATATCCACGTCGGTGATTTTGACCGCCATTTTCTCTCCCACAGAGACGACATCTGAAACATTATTCACACGTCTTTCATCCAATTGAGAAATGTGGACCAATGCTTGTTTATTATGGAATAATTCTACGATCGCACCAAATTTTTCAATGCGAATAACTGTTGCTTCATATATTTCCCCAACTTTAACTTTTTTGGTCAGCACTTTGATGATGTCTTATGTACGATCGATCTCGTTTTGTTCACTGGACATAATACGAACTGTGCCATCTTCATCAATATCAATTTTAACACCAGTTTCATCGATGATCTTATTGATCGTTTCCCCGCCTTTACCGATAACCACTTTGATTTGATCTTGGTCGATCTGCATCGTTTCAACTTTTGGAGCATATGGTGAAAGGTGCTTACGTGGTTCGGGGATAGTCGTTTCGATCACATCTAGGATCTCTAAGCGTGCTTTTTTGGCTTGTTGTAGAGCTTGGCTTAAAATATCACGGTCTACACCATCAACTTTGATATCCATCTGCAATGCCGTGATCCCTTGCTTAGTACCAGCGACCTTAAAGTCCATATCACCAAGATGATCTTCCATGCCCTGAATGTCAGTCAAGATAGTATGGTCCTGCCCATCCTTAACCAAGCCCATCGCGATCCCTGCGACTGGGGCTTTGATCGGAACACCTGCCGCCATCAAAGCCAAAGTACCCGCACAAATGCTGGCCTGTGATGAAGAACCATTTGATTCCAAAACCTCAGCTACCAAACGGATTGTGTATGGAAAATCATCCGTCGGTGGTATGATCGGTTTTAAGGCCCGCTCTCCCAATGCACCATGACCGATCTCTCTGCGACCAGGAGCTCTCATCCTGCCAGTTTCTCCAACAGAAAATTGTGGGAAATTATACTGATGAATAAAGTTTTTACTTTCTTCTTCATCAAGGTCATCAACAGTTTGTCCTTCAGACATTGGTGCAAGTGTCACAGTAGATAGCACTTGTGTCTGTCCGCGTGTAAATAAACCGGAACCGTGAACGCGAGGAATAAAATCGATCTGCGCGTCAAGTGGTCGGATCTCATCGAGTGCACGATGATCAGGTCGGACCTTGTCTGATGTGATCAATTTTCTGACGATGTTTTTCTCAAGCTCGTCCAAAATCTCACTGACCTCTAACAAATCATTTTCATCATTTGTTATCTGCTCCTTTGACTGTGTTTCATAATGTTCTAAAAACATATTTTTAACAGCTGCAATATTTTGATCACGTTCCTGCTTATTCTTAGTTAAAATTGCTTGCATTAAAGAATCTGTAGCTTGTTTAGTTAATTCCGTTTCTAATTTTTCATCATGTTTTTTCGCCTCAAACTGTCTTTTAGGCTGGCCGACCTCTGTTATTATTTTTCGTTGAAAGTCACATAATTTTTTTATTTCTTGTTCTCCAAACTCCAATGCATCCAAAACATCACTTTCTGCTATCTGATCACAACCGGCCTCCACCATGTTGATATTAGCGGCTGTGCCTGCAACTGTCAGGTCCAGATCAGACTCTGCTTGCTGTTTTTTTGTCGGAGCAATTAACAATTGGTCTGAAACTCGCCCCACCTCAACTGCAGCAACTGGTCCACCAAAAGGGATGTCAGAAATGCCCAGGCAAAGCGAACTCCCGATCATCGCAGCCATAGCTGGTGAACAATCTGGCTGGGCGCTTAAAACTAAATTGGTAACTTGAACTTCATCTTTAAATCCCTCAGGAAATAAGGGTCTGATTGGTCGATCGATCATTCGTGCTGTTAATGTTGCTCCGTCACTAGGTTTGCCTTCACGCTTAATAAAACCGCCAGGCATCTTCCCAGCTGCATATTTCTTTTCTTCATAATTAATAGTTAATGGAAAAAAATCAGCGTCATTAGCAGCCGGTTTACTAACAACCGTTGATAATACTGTAGTATCGCCAAAACGAACCAGAACTGCCCCATCGGCTTGCTTAGCTACCTCACCATTTTCAACCGTCAGATCGTGTCCTGCTAGTTTGATCGTATATGTACTCTTCACCATACTTGAGCTCCTCCCAAATTTCAGTCAATAACTTATCAAAATTATAGTTATAGTATACAATTTTTGGAAACGCTTTTGCAGTCCATGTGACTGATTAATTTAAATAAAAATTTTTTAGACAAAAAAAGTCGAAAACCATTAAATGATTTCCGACTTTCTAAAGAACATATTAACGACGTAAGCCAAGACTCTTGATTAAGTCACGGTAACGATGAATATCTTCATCACGTAAATATGCCAATAAATTACGGCGATGACCGATCTTCTTAAGCAAGCCACGTTGTGATGCATAATCTTTTTTATGCTGACCGATGTGTTCGTTCAATTCGTTGATATCAGCAGTCAACACTGCGATTTGAACTTCAGCAGAACCTGTGTCGCCTTCATGACGAGCATATTTCTGCATAATTTCATTCTTCTTTTCTTTTGAAACTGCCATTGGTAATTCCCACCTTTCATTTTTTTAGCCCCTAAACCGTGTAAACCGGCGGTGAGCACCGCGAAAACTCAGTCCAAGGCCCATGCATTTAATAGCACTGCTATTAATTTACTAAAAAAACATGTCATTTGCAAGTCGTTTTGGTTAAAAATTAGTTATTTCGTACCCAATAATAATAATGATTCAAATAATCACCGGCTGTCAAGGTTTTTTGCTTGATATTGTTGTTTCTTATTGCAATGTCTTTACTGTCCTTGTATAATAATTGATGTTAAATTTAAATGATTACCTAATGGAATCACGACAAGTGAGGTGACATCGATGCCAATTATTAAATCCGCAATGGAACGTGTTAAAACAAACGAAAAAGCTAGTACACGTAATTCTGCTCAATTAAGCCAAATGCGTAGTGCAGTTAAAAAGTTTGAAAATGCCAAGACAGCAGGCGCTGACAATGTTGAAGAATTGTTCAACCAAGCAGTTTCAGCAGTCGACAAGGCTTATTCAAAAGGGTTGATCAAAGCTAACAAAGCTGCTCGAGATAAATCAAGAATGGCTGCTCGTTTAGCTAAATAAAACTATTAAAAACGTTACTCTATTTTATGAGTAACGTTTTTTCGTATACACTTTTCACGCAACACTACGATGCTGGCTAAAGTTCAATAGAAAAAGTTGAAATAACAATTCTGGGTCGATCGAAGAAGATTTCATTTTTTCTTCAAGGTGGACTAGGCCGATATAGGCATCCTGCAGGTCATACTGCTTAAATTGACGATTTTTACGTAAAGCTAGTTTGACCCGATATGGATGAGCTTTTAATTCTTTAGCAATACTTCCCTGATCATAACCATGTTTACTCAAAATCATTGTTTGTAACATCAACCTGAATTGCCCTTCTAAAATGGCATTGATTTTCAGTGGTTCTTCTTTTTGTAATAGCAAATCTCTGTACATAGATAACGCATCTTTTACGTTTCGCTTTAAAACAAGGTCGACCAAATCAAAAACGTTTTGCTCAAATGATCGTGCTACAAGACCATCAACGTCTCCTCTTTCTATCATCTTACTGTCTTCTTCCGCCAATAACAGTTTCGGCAGTTCATTCATTATGGCGGTCAGTTCTGCCCCAGTCCGTTCTAATAACAAGTCAAGCGCATCTGACTGAAACCGATAGCCCTTTTTTTGCAAAAAGGAAGTTACAAATTCCTTAACTTCCCTTTCTTTTAATGGCTGACAATCAACAAATTCGGCTGTTTTCCGTAACTGCTTGGTTAGCTTTTTGCGCTCATCTAATTTCGGATAAGGAGCTGTAAATACTAAAATCGTTTCTGTTTCGGGATTTTTCAAATATTTAAGCAACCCATCAAGATCATGGTCTAAGGAATTTTTATGTCTCATACCGGTTAAAAAATATGGCCGATCAATGATCACTAGGCGATGCTCGCCAAAAAAGGGCAATGACATCGCATCGTTTAAAGCCACAGACAAATTAACAGCTTCCATATCATAGCGTCCAATATTAAATTCTTGTTGGTCTTCCGGGATCAAATTCAATAAAAAGCTCTTGAATTTATCTTGCAAATAGTTTTCTGTTCCCAAAGCAACATAAACTGACGCTATTTTTCCATTGTTGATATTTTTAATAGCTTGCTCAACTCGCATGTTCGACCTTCTTTTCTTCGTTATTATCGTAATTAAATGTTTGCACGCTAAAATCTTTTCCGAATGTCTGTTTTAATTTGACCATTCCACTTTCAGCTGTCACTAAAAAAGGGACCCCATATCTTTTTAGCGTATCCAATGTTTCAGGGTTGGGATGGTCATACCTATTATTTCGCCCTGCTGAAATGATTGCGAGTCTTGCATTTAAATGCCCGACAAAATCTGGTGCACTAGCCGTTTTACTGCCATGATGCCCAGTTTTCATCACGTCAGCGGTCAACTCGGGATATTTGTGCAAGACTTTTAGCTCATTTTCTCGATCAAGATCACCTGTAAATAAGAAATTCTTACCGCAAAAATGAGATAGTACCACCAGAGAATCTTCATTCTTCCCACTACCACTCATAAAAGGATGTAAAACTTGCACTAGACCTTGGCTATTTTCACGGTTTGTTTGATCAGTGACTGGGGTTACAACGTGTGGATCAACATCAGAAGTGAGCAGCCTTTTTTGAAAACTGATCACCTTTTCCATCCCAGCAGGGATCACCAACTGTTTGATAGTGATCCCTTTGCTAATGCTGGGAAAGTTACCTACATGATCAGTATCTTGGTGAGTCAAATACAACCGATCGATCCGAGAAATACCCTTACTGTGTAAATAGTTTACCACAACTGTTTCACCATTAGTCCTACTATTCCTAATTTGCCACTTTTGTGTGTTAAAATGCAGTTTTCCTCCAGTATCGATCACAATTACTTGCTTATTGAACCGTGTTTTTATCAAAGAACAATCACCTTGTCCGATATCGAAATAAGTTACTTCATTTTCTAACGGCAAGTGGATCCATCCAAAAGCGGCCAAATAGGACACAAGCAGGCAGGCCGTAACTCTATTTGGTCGTTTCGTCACTTGATAACACAACATAATTACCAACCAAACAAAAACAAATATGACTGGTGGTTTACCAAAAATTATCGTACCTGGCAAACTAGAACTCCAACCAAAAAAATACTGCAAAACTAGCAATGCTCTATTACAAAAGATCCTCAGCGGTGTAAAAATCGTCCCAATGATAACAACGGGGAAAATAAACCAATCAAAGATCGGACCGATCAGGATCGACAACGGTATCGTCCAAATATTCCAGGTGAAAGTATGCCATAACACCTGTGGAACAGTATATCCTCCCATCTTAAGTCCGCTGATAAATTGGTTGCCTTGGCGATCTAGCAATAGCACTAAAGTTAACAAATAACTGAGCTGGGCTCCTAGCGAAAAAATAGCCATGGGGGTGACTAACAGATTCAAAAGCAAAACCACCGACCACGTTTCGATCCCAGCCAATGGTACTGCAGTAAAACGCTGGGTAAAAATGTGTAACCATGACATCAAAAGAGAACGCAACAAACCTAGCGAACCACCACCAATGATCCCATAGATAGGTAAAACAATAAGCAATAAAATGTCTGTCGTTTCTTTAGTGATCTTCATCATTCGAGCCAGATAACGTGCAATACTAACCAAATAATAGACATGCATGCCCGATAATGTGAATAAGTAAAGTAAACCAAGCTTGTTGATTTGGTCCATCGCTTCTTGAAAACTTTCGCTTTGATACCCGATCAATAAAACTTGGGTAAACCACCCTAGAGGTTGTGGGATGGTTTCTAAATGATCGATCATTTTTTTACGTAAAACATGAAAATAAGCGCTGACCCTAAGATTTAGCCCCAAGTCCCCTCTAACTGGACGTACTTTCATATTTTTGGCCTGCAGCTGATTTGTAATATTCTTACCTAACATATAACGCCGAAAATTAAACTCGTTCTCGTTTGTAGGACCACGGATCGAATTTAGATCCCCGGTGACTTCGACCAAGCAGGGAGCCTGAATTTTCTCAAAGGCGCCTTTTTCTTCTTCTGTATGAAAGCGATAATAAACTAAAACTTTCTGCTTTTTACCATTCAGCTTACCGGAAAATTTCAAAAGATCCCCATTTGTAGTAAATTCATCAGGTTCTACAAATAACACAGAATTTTCTAAACTGACTTGTTCTTTTTCAGTTTGTTGTTGTATTTTATGTTGCCAAAAATTAAGATAACCAAACCAACATAAACAAAAAATAAGATTAACTACAATGATTTTTAAGTTGGCAGATCTCCAAATTCGAAGTTGTAGTAATAGCCATATTAGCAGCCACAGTATCGAATGCGCAAAAAAGGCAAAGCTCAAAAATAAAGCATCAAGACTGAGAAAAAAGAAAGAATACAGGCGCGTTTTTAAAGCTCCTGTTCGTTAAAATGGTCATCGTTGAAAATATCGTTCAAGTAACTTTTATCTATCTCGACTGGTTGAACTGTCACTCTTTTTCTTTTCAACAAAGAAATAGCATATGGATCATTATGATAGCTTCTTAAGTAATAGATTTTACGTATTCCAGCCTGTAAAAGCATTTTTGTACATTGCAAACAAGGAAAATCAGTCACATATATTTCTGCACCGTCACTTGCTACGCCAAATTTTGCACATTGCAAAACAGCATTCATTTCAGCATGGATCGTCCGCACACAGTGCCCGTCAACCAAATAACAATCATCATCTATACAATGAACGTCACCAGAAACCGAGCCATTATACCCACCGGCAATTATTCTCTTGTCTCGCACTAAGATCGCACCTACCGAAAGACGCTTACAGGTACTTCTTGTAGACAACAAAACAGCTTGTGTCATAAAATATTGATCCCAAGGGATCCTTTCTTTAACCATAACGATGCACTCCTCATTATTTCTTGAGATAATTATAGCATATTCATTTGGCTCATCAGCATATATTCAAAGTAACTATTTATAACTCACCTATTATCAAATTCAAACTCATATTTCATTAATTTACCGTGACTTGTTCAGCCAAACCTGCGAATATTTTATCGCCAATGCCAGAAACATTCTTTAAATCTTCTATCGTTTTAAAATTTCCGTTTTGCTGTCTATAAGCCAGTATTTGATCTGCTTTTTTATCTCCAATACCGTTTAATTCTGTCAATTGTTCTTTAGTTGCTGAATTTAAGTTGATTTTTCGCCCTTCTTGACTTAAACCTCCTGCTGTTTCAAGAGTTGATTCAGCCACCGACTCTTGGCCGCCTTGTGTCTCGCTGGCTGGGTCTTGCCCAATTAAAACGGGGCTACTGATCTGCGTCTGTTCTCCTTTAGCGGGGATATAGATCAACATCTGATCACTTAGTTTATGCGCGAGATTTACCTGATCAAGATCTGCATTTTTATTAGCCCCGCCTACTTTCTTGAGTACGGCATCCACTCTCTGGTCCGAATCGATCCATACCACTCCAGGATGAATCACTGCACCTTTAACATCCACACTGATTTTTTGTGTTGTAGTATTTTTCGTTCCACCAGTGTTTTCACTAACCAAAACAGAAGAGGACGTTTGCGAAGAACTAACGACTGTGCCTAAATCATAGTTCGTCTGCGACTGACTTTGTGTTTCTATACCATTTTCATCTAAAGAAGTAACGGTCTTCATTTTAGGGAATAAGAAAACTGCCAATATTAAAATAACCACTGCAAAAAGCAAAATCTTATCCTTGTGTTCCTCCCAAAGCATCCTTATTTTTTCCATAAGCAATATCCTTCCATCAAATGAAAAGCTCTAGCTGCTATATTCGTGTGATTCTTTCAAGCCATTGATGTTTTGTTAAAGCATAAATATATACGCAAAAAAGAGAAATTAGTGTTTCAAATTCCTCTTCTTTAATTATTTATTTTTTGATGAAAGATAAGAGACTGCTTGGTCCACGTTTTTAACGGGAACAACTTTCATTTTAGAGTGAATTTCAGCTGCTGTTTTTTTTGCCCCTGCATAGTTATTTTCTTTGCCTAAACGTGGGTCATTAGGTACCAAGAATACAGCCGCTTTAGCCTTATTTGCTGCAACAACTTTTTGCTCGATCCCACCTATTTGACCAACAGTCCCGTCCGTTTCGATAGTACCCGTTCCAGCAATATTTCTTCCCCGCAGCAGGTCTTGCTGACTAAGTTGGTTATACATTTGCAACGTGAGCATCAAGCCAGCAGAAGGCCCCCCCGATCCCTGCCATATTCGTGGTGATCGGGACTGAACTTGAAGTTTTCAACCGATCAGTCAAGGTGATGCCTAAACCATGTCGCTTACTATTGGGTAAGCGAACTAATTTGCCTGAGGTCTTCTTAACTTTTTTGTCTCGCAGGTAAGTGACACTGACTCTTTGTGCCGGAGAAATTTTCTTGATCGCCCTTATATAGTCACTGGAATTATCATAATGCCTTCCATTGACTTGCGTAACTACATCACCGATCGTTAATTTTTTCGCAAATTTAGAATCTTTAAGCACAGACATTACATAAAGACCAACATACTGTCTTTTTACATTCGCACCTGCCATTTTTAAAGAACGGTATTTTGCTTCAGCAACAGAAGACGACATATAGTAATTCTGTACACGTTGCATTTCTTTATCACTATAGTCGCCCATCTCTTGTTGGGCAGATACTCTAGTGGCATACTTATCGGTAAAGCTAAGCAGCCAAGTAATTGGTGTGGCCTTGAGCTGCTTAATATAAACTAACATAAATTTACCCTGCGAATCGTCTCGTTTTCCTTTCACCTTCACATATGAAGAGGTATCTTGCGCCGCCCCGGGTGAATCGATGTAGACTGGCAGAGGTAAAAAAAACACTACTAAAAGCGCGACCAAAGCAACTACATGCCATAATTTGATTTTTATTTTTTTATTCATGTGACCACTTTTTTTGCAGAGAACTAACAACATTAGCCGGTACGAACTGGGCAATATCCCCGTTAAACTGACCAACTTCTTTGATCATGCTTGAAGACAAAAACGAATACTCTGGACGTGCCAATAAAAGAACCGTTTCTATCTCTGGTGCTAAGCGGCTATTCATCGCTGCAATTTCACGTTCATATTCAAAGTCCTTAACATCACGGACTCCACGAACTAAGATAGATGCATTTAAGCGATGCATAACATTAACAGTCAGATCTGACTCCACAGCCACGACTTCAACGTTGTTTAGAGACGCAACATTATCTTGGACCAAACGCAATTTTTCATCAGATGAAAATAATGGTTTCTTAGAGGTGTTAGTCATAATGGCAACAATAATTTTATCGTACATCTTGGAAGCCCTGAAAATTAAATCTAAATGGCCATTTGTTAAAGGGTCAAAACTTCCTGGAAACAGTGCTATCATTTTAGATCGTTACCCCCATTGTATTTATAATAGGTCAATTCAGTTATGCCATAGTCGACCTGCTTTAGTAGATCAAAGCCAGTTAATTCAGTCGGTAAATTTGCATTTTGATCAGTCTCGCACACTACGACCGCCTCCTCAGCCAGCAACTGTAATTGGACCAACATTTGGATCATTTTAATGATTTTTTGCTCACGATAGGGCGGATCAAAAAAAACATAAGCAAACGGCTCTTGTTTTTCAGTCAAAGAATTCAGCACTTTAAAAGAGTCACCTTTTAACACTGAAAACCGTTGCTCTTCTTTAGTCACCGCAATATTCTCTTTGATCGTCTTAATTGCTTGGTAAGAACGATCGATCAAGACCGCGCGTTCAGCACTGCGTGAAACTGCTTCGATCCCAAGGGCGCCGCTTCCGGCGAAAACATCTAAAACATTGCCACCATCAAAGTAAGGCCCGATGATATTAAACATAGATTCCTTCACTTTGTCGGTAGTCGGCCTGGTCTTCATGCCACTGACAGCCTTCAGCTTCCTGCCCTTATAATTTCCTGCAACTACTCTCATCTTTTTCTCCAAACAATTATTTATTTTTTTCTTGGTCTTCTTCGGTCATCTTATAAACTTCTTCATTTTGAAAATCTCGTTTGATCTCAGGACGTGGTGATTTGACAACTGCTTTTACAAACTTTAATTTTGAGATCTTCTCCATAGTTTCTGACATCTTATCTTGATCAAGGTATAAAATGACATATTTCATTTTGCGGGAGACGTATTGAATTGTACCGTATTTCCGCAAGATCTTACTTTGTTTTAAATGGTACAGATAAACGACAATACTTTGGCGCTGTTTAATTTCAAATGTCAACTGCACCCCTCCTTTCACACAAAATTCTGCTTACACTTCAGGCATTTCACGGTCTCCTTTTTGCTTATCCTGACTGATCTCCAATAGTAGATCCCCAGTTTCCAAAAGTTCACCTTTTTTGACATAGATATGCTTGATCGTGCCATCAAAGGGAGCCTTGATAGTTGTTTCCATCTTCATAGCCTCAGTAACTACTAATTCGTCACCCTTATTGACCTTCTGCCCGTTTTCGACCAACAACTCAAGTACCGAACCGCTAAGTGTTGCACCAATGTGTTCTGGATTAGTTGGCTCTGCTTTTGGAACTGTAACACTTGAACTGGCAGAATTTTGATCTTTAGTCAAGATCCTCGAAGTCTCACCATTTACAGAAAAGAACAAAGTTCGTTCACCGACATCATTTGGTTTCGAGACAGAATCCAATTTGATAATAATACTCTTCCCATGGCCAAATGAGATCTCTGCTGTTTCCCCAGAACGCATTCCTTGGTAAAAAGTAGGTGTATCCAGGTAATAAACAGCTCCATATTGTTTAGCAGACTGCTCATATTCCTTGAAAACGTCCGGATATAAAATATAGCTTAAAACTTCCTGTTTGTTCGGTTTTCGGTTAATGATCTGGGCAAGCTCTTTTTGCGTAGCTGCAAAATCAACATTCCTGGCCAGACTCCCTGGGCGAACTGTCAAGGGCTGTCTCCCTTTCAAAACCACCTTTTGTAGATCCGGTGGAAATCCGCCGACCGGTTGTCCGATATCCCCAGCAAAAAAGTCAACAACAGACTGGGGGAAATCAAGTTCTTCACCGCGCTCCAAAATATTATTGGCATCCAGCTTGTTTTGCAACATAAATAAAGCTAGATCTCCAACAACTTTAGAGCTTGGCGTTACTTTAATAATATTACCCAGTAACTTATTCACAGTCCGATACATTTTCTTAACTTCTTCAAAGTCGGGAAGCCCCAAAGCTTTAGCTTGCTGCTGAAGATTTGTATACTGTCCTCCTGGCATGCCTGTCTGATATATATCAGTTTGAACAGAGCCAGAAGTTTTCGTAAAGTCCTGATAGTAAGGCTTAACTCCCGACCAATAACGGTCGACAGCTTCAGCCGCTTCCACATCGAGTTGTGGTTGTCGTTTGTCTCCGGTCAAACCATAGTATAAGCTAGTCATCGAAGGCTGACTGGTGGTCCCCGATAAAGCACTACTTGCTACATCAACTATGTCCACTCCTGCTTTGGTTGCTTGCAGGTAAGTAGCAACGCCATTCCCAGTTGTATCATGGGTGTGTAAATGGATCGGCACGTCGATCGCATCTTTCAAAGCACTGATCAGTTCGTAGGCAGCATTTGGTTTTAATAATCCTGCCATGTCTTTAACAGCTACGATTTGTGCACCAGCAGAAACTAAATCTTTAGCCAAAGAAACAAAGTAGCCCAAATCATACTTGTGCTCATTTGGATCCAATATATCACCCGTATAACACATCGTACCTTCAGCGATCTTACCGGTATCTCTGACATATTGTATACTCTTTTCCATTTGCTCGACCCAGTTTAGACTGTCAAAGATCCGAAAGACATCAACACCTTGCCGCGCACTTTCCTTGATAAATTCTTGCAAAACGTTATCAGGGTAATTTTTATACCCAACGGCATTTGAACCACGGAATAACATTTGCAGTAAAGTATTAGGCATCTTTTCATTCATTAACTTCAAACGTTCCCACGGGTCCTCATGCAAAAAACGATATGCCACATCAAAAGTTGCTCCACCCCAAACCTCGGCAGAAAAAATATCAGAAAACGCCTGATCATAAGTGGCGATCACCGGTTCCATATCTTTCGTACGCATCCGTGTAGCAAATAAACTCTGATGAGCATCACGCATCGTTGTATCAGTCAATAACAATTTGGATTGTTTCAAAACCCAATTTACTACTGCATCCGCTCCATCAGTTTTTAAAATAGATTTTGCATTTCGATGAGGTTTATCTTTGAGCAAACTAGTATCAAGTTGAGCATGTGGAAAATAAACTTTTTTATGTCGTTGCATACCAGGATAGCCGTTAACCGTGACATCGCCGATGTAATTCAACAACATATTACTTGTACTTGGTCCTTTTTCCGGAATAAATAACTCTTTCGTATCGTCGATAAAAGTTGTGTGTGCTTTACCAGTATAAAATACTGGATGTGCGAGGACCTTCAACATAAAATCAATATTAGTCTTAACACCACGGATCTGAAATTCGTTCAAAACACGCATCATCTTTTGCACAGCGTCTTTGAAAGTTCGCGCTTGCACGCACGCCTTAACCAATAAAGAATCAAAAAATGGAGTGACAGTCGCACCTGCATAGGCATTGCCTCCATCCAAACGCACACCAAACCCACCTGGTGAACGGTAAGTCTCGATCTTACCGGTGTCAGGCAAAAAGTCATTTTCCGGATCTTCTGTTGTGATCCGACATTGAATAGCCGCCCCATGCATAGTCAAGACTTCTTGCTTAGGTAGCCCGATCTCGGAATACAGATCTTGACCATCTGCAATCTTGATTTGCGTCTGTACAATATCAATATCTGTGATCATTTCAGTTACCGTGTGTTCTACCTGAACACGTGGATTGACTTCGATAAAGTAAAAATCAGAATCCGTGACTAAAAATTCAACAGTCCCAGCATTCAGATAGTCAACTGATTTCATCAAATCAACTGCTGCGTTGCATATTTCTTGTCTTCTATGCTCATTCAATGTCAGGCTTGGAGCAAATTCGATCACTTTTTGATGTCTTCTTTGCACAGAACAATCACGTTCAAACAAATGCATGACATGTCCGTGTTTATCTGCTAAGACCTGGACTTCGATGTGTTTTGGATGGTCTAGATATTTCTCCACATAAAGTTCATCACTGCCAAAAGCCTGTTTAGCCTCACTTTTGGCACGATCATAATTAGTTTGCAGTTCATCGCTACTATGAACGATCCGCATACCACGTCCACCACCGCCTAATGCTGCCTTCAACATTATCGGGTATCCAAATTCTTCAGCAAGTTCTGCTACTTCTTCCAGCGAAGTAACGGGGTCTGTCGTCCCAGGGATAGTATGTAACCCAGACTTAGTAGCAACTTGCTTGGCAGCCACCTTATCGCCAAAGATATGCAGTTGCTTAACAGTTGGGCCAATAAATATGATACCTGCTTCCTGACAACGCTGTGCAAATTCTTCATTTTCAGCTAAAAATCCATAACCTGGATGGATCGCATCAGCACCAGTCATCTTGGCTACCCGAATAATATCTTCAATATCCAGATATGCCTCGATCGGTTTTTTGCCAGCACCTATCAAATACGCCTCATCAGCCTTAAACCGATGTACCCCATATTCGTCTTCCTTAGCATAGACGGCAACAGTGTTCAACTTTAATTCGTGACACGCACGAATTATCCTGATAGCGATCTCTCCACGATTAGCTATTAAAACTTTCTTCATCTATCCCACCACTTTCGTAATTAAATTTTCGTGTAGCTGATCTGTATTTAAATGAGCTATTTTCAAACCACCTTAACTTTCGGCGGTAATATCGATTTCTGTTCCACGATTTTGGTTAGCAGAAATATTCATGACCATCCCTATTGACAAGGACAAGACGATCATACTTGAACCACCATATGAGATAAACGGCAAAGTTACGCCAGTGATAGGCAACAAGCCTAACACCCCGCCTATATTAAAACAGGCTTGTACGAGCATAAAAGAACCGATCCCGTAACAAAACAATGTATTGTAAGTATTTTGTGACCGTACCCCGATCAAGAGGACCCTTGCAATGATAAAGCATAAGAGACCCAATATGACTAGTGTCCCCACGAAACCTAATTCTTCATTGATCACTGATAAAATAAAATCAGTATACGGTGCAGGTAAATATCCTCTTTTTTGAATACTATTTCCCAGACCAAGTCCAAAAAGGCCACCATTACTGATGGCATAGTAAGAATTTACCAATTGTTTCCCTGACGCATCAGCCACCGAAAACGGATCAAAAAATGCCTGGAAACGAGCATACATATATGCGTACTTTGTACCACCTAAAGGATTCCCTAAACGTAAAGCCTGGACCACGAGCAGCAAACACCCGACAACGGCTGTCCAAACAGCAGTCCTTTTCTTATATGATAAAGTCCCACTGTTAGTAGAAGCTGTCGCGATTATCAAAACTACCATTAAATTGATCGTAAAACCGCCAAAATCAGGGGCCAATAAAACAAGGAACAACATCAAAGCTACCAGGCTGTATGGTTTGACTTTAGACATAGTATTATAGTAAGCGCCATTCTCAAGCCCTTTTTCTCTTAAAGCCATTAGCCGTGCCATAAACAAAGCTAAATACAGTTTACAAAACTCGGCAGGTTGGATACTGATCGATCCTAAATTGATCCATCCACGAGCACCGTTGATCGGATTAGTGAAAAGTAACGCAAATCCTAGTGAAAACAACAGGATCACGTAACTAATAAGTAAAAATTTTGAATTAGCCCACCAGCGAGGATTCAAATGACAGACTACTAATAATGCAGCAACTCCGATCGCGACAAAAATCAATTGTTTCCATAAATACGAGTCTGCTTTTAGCCCGCTATAAGAAAGGTTGATCGAACTAGCTGAATACACCATAATGATCCCAACTACACAAAGGATAATGTATGGGATAAAAAGGTAATTATCAAAATATTTTATTTTCTCTCTAATTTTTTTCATGCCATATTTTTCATTGAGCAGAACGATCGACAACTTCTTGTTTGATCACTTCGAGGTCATTTTCCAAATCAGCCACCATCTGCTCCCCTTCATCATTAGTCAATAAACCACATAAAACAGCAAATCTGACCTGACAAGAAAAACCATAAATACGAGTATCAGCCACATCATCAAATGCCGGACAGTCAGTTACACATAAGGCATATTTCTGATTGCCGATCAACTGACGAATACTAGCAGCACTCTCTTGCAAAATAGCTAATGCATCTTCTTTACTTACCGCCTGCTTCATTTCTTTTCTCCTTTCACCACTTGGGCAATTATATCATATACCAATATATCTTAAAAAAGTTCAGTTTAATTATTTATATTCACTAAAAAACATTTTCTTGATTTATCTATTATATACTATAACCGAACTTTACTGTATTAAAAAGGTTATATATCAACGTTCTTAAATCTTAAATGTTTTGTTAAGCTTGACCATTATTTGCGTATAAAAAAGGATCGGAAGTTCAACCTCCCGGTCCTGACGAAAAAACTATTTAGTTTCTTTTTTTGATTTTTTTGCTTCTTTTTCACGGGCATTTGTATTCAAAATGCTCTTGCGTAAACGGATCGATTCTGGCGTGATCTCCAACAATTCATCCTCATTCAAGAATTCCAAGGATTCTTCCAGAGTTAAGTGTGTTGGCGTTTTGATAGATGCCGTTTGGTCTTTACTTGACTGACGAACATTAGTCAAGTTCTTGCCCTTAGTAATATTAACTGAAATATCGCGTTCGCGAGAAGATTCACCAATGATCATACCTTCATAGATTTCAGTACCTGGGTCAACGAAAATAGTTCCCCGGCCTTCAACACCCATGATGGCATAAGTCGTAGCCTTACCTTGATTAATGGAAACAAGGGCACCGTTACGACGACCCGGTTCCCAATTACGAATAACTGGTTTATATTCGGCGAACGTATGGCTCATGATCCCATAGCCACGAGTCATTGACAAAAACTGTGAATCAAAACCAATCAAACCACGAGTCGGTGTTGAGAATGTCAAGCGTGTCTGACCGTTATTACCTGTTTCCATATTAGTCATCTCACCTTTACGTTGCGCAAGGGCATCAATAATAGAACCAGAATACTCATCAGGCGTATCGATCGTAACATTTTCAAATGGTTCAGATAACTTACCATCGACCTCATGTAAGATAACCTTTGGACTTGAAACCGCTAATTCAAAGCCATCACGACGCAGCGTCTCGATCAATATCGACAAATGCAATTCACCACGACCAGAAACGACCCATGTATCAGGAGATTCTGTATCCTCGACACGCAATGATACATCAGTGTGCAATTGTAATTTCAACCGATCTTCTAGCTTGCGTGCAGTGACTTTATCACCCTCACGACCAACAAATGGCGAATTATTAGTAATGAAGTTCATTTGTAGTGTAGGTGGATCGATCCGCAAGACCGGTAAAGCTTCTGGATGGTCAACGGGGCAAATCGTTTCACCAACAAAAATGTCTTCCATTCCTGAAATGGCAACTAAATCACCAGCTCTTGCCTGGTCGATCTCCAAACGTTGCAAACCAAAGTACCCAAACAGCTTGGTGACCCTAAAGTTTTGTTGGCTGCCGTCAAGTTTCATGACTGTAACATGATCGCCGACTTTGATAGTACCACGGAAAACACGACCGACACCAACACGACCGACAAACTCATTGTAATCGAGCATGGCAACCTGGAACTGCAATGGTTCCTCGGAATTATCGATAGGTGCAGGGATCGTATCGATGATCGTATCAAAAATCGGGTTCATTGTATGTTCTTGAGTATTGATGTCTGAATCTAATGAAGATGTCCCATTCATTGCAGAAGTATAGATCACTGGGAAATCAAGTTGTTCTTCATCTGCTCCCAGTTCAATAAAGAGATCGAGCACCTCGTCAACAACTTCGTCTGGACGTGCGCCCGGACGATCGACCTTATTGATCACAACTATCGGTGTCAAATGTTGTTCAAAAGCTTTCTTTAAAACAAACCGTGTTTGCGGCATAGTCCCTTCAAAAGCATCCACAACTAAGACAACACCGTCAACCATTTTCATGATCCGCTCAACTTCTCCACCGAAGTCAGCATGTCCCGGTGTGTCTAAGATATTGATCTGTTTACCATGGTAACGAACCGCCGTATTTTTAGACAGGATCGTGATACCACGTTCCCTTTCAATATCATTTGAGTCGAGTGCCCGATCACTGATTTGAGTATGTTCATCAAGTGTATCAGATTGCTTTAACATTTCGTTAACTAAAGTTGTCTTACCGTGGTCAACGTGGGCGATAATGGCAACATTACGAATATCATCACGTGTTTTCAAAATTTGCTCTCCCTTTCATTTCTAGATCCTAAAATCAAGTATATCATTGCTTTTTCATAATTTTGTGAAAACTTTGACATTATTTTCATAACCTGGCATAAAAAAACTGTGACAATGAAGCCACAGTCATCGGCTATCATTTGGCAGACATCAATGCCGAAATCTCAGTATAAGCATTTTCCGTTGCCACCAGTACATCTTCTGATGATACCACGTCTACAGACTCGCCGTCAATCGTTTTCACGCTCAAATTTAGACTTTCTGCCAAAATACTGCCTGCTGCATAATCCCATGGACGTAAATGTGAAAGATAGCCAACACATTGCCCTTTCAGTACATGGATAAATTCAACCCCCGCACTGCCATATATGCGAGCACCAGCACTTTTTTTAATGACTTTTTGTAAATTGCGATAATCATTCATCAGCATTGGACCGTTGACGCCCAAAAGCCCGTCTGCCAATTCAATATTATCAGGGGCCGACATTTTCTTTTCATTGCAGTAAACTCCGATCCCTGGACCTCCCCAATATAATTGGTCGTTGATCACGTCATAAATATAACCCAAAAGGGGCTTTTGATCTTGGTAAATAGCTATCATACTGGCAAAATGAGCGCCCTGTTTAACGAAATTCATTGTGCCATCGATCGGATCGATCACCCAAAAAAAGCCTTTAGATGATCTAATATCAGCTTTCTTTCCTTCCTCACCTAAAATTGCTGATCCTGGAAAATTATCACCGATCTTGTCTCTAAAGAAACGTTCCGTTTCCTTATCAATATTTGTCACTAAATCAAGCCTAGACGTTTTATTTTGAATATCTAAGCCTTCAGCACGCCCTTTTAGGATCCTCATTCTTGCTTCATGAAACCATTCTTTCACTTGTTGATGGATCTCTTGTTGTTTAATCATTTGCTCATCCCTTTTTTGCTTTGAAGCGTAAAAATCTTTTTTCATTTTTCAAAACATACTGACTTGCAGCATAGATGCTAAAGCCTGAAACCGCTCGAAACCTTTTATCGAGCTGCTTTTGGGCCATCTTTGCCGGTTCCATTTTTTGAAAACGGCGATATTTGTGCAAATATTCATTACGATCGATGCCGCTCGTATACAGCTTTTCAACAGCCTGATATAGATCAGCCGCTATGATGACTTCGGAAACATCCCATTCTGGCATCAAAGGATATTCATAATTTTCTGTACTCATCGTCTTATCTGCCACCTGTCAAACTTTGGATTTGTTCCGAAACTCCAACTTTAATATCAGCTAATTTCTTTTTTTCATCTTCAGATAAGTTCAGGGTTGGCAGTCTGGAAACGCCTTGCTTAGACAATAAAACTGGTTCACTGATAGCAATTTTTTGGTCACCCAACAAAACCTGATGGGTCAACGGGATGATTTGTGCAAAAGATGAGAACAAAGCTTCAAAAATACGGTCTAAGCTCGCTAAAATCGCTGGTAATTCGCTTTTTTCTGAACGATTTCGCAGACGCTCCTCTATCTTAGTCAACTCATTTTGAGTAAACAAACTATTCTCTTGCGCAATCAAGGATAAAAGCGGCGTACCTGCCACTAATCCGCGGCTCCATGCCGGGACAGCATTGACAAAAGTCCCTAGTACACTCACATGAACCTGACGCACATCGATTTTTAAAACATTACTGATCATTTTTTCAGCCAACATCGACAATGGTAGAGTTCCTAAACCAAAAATCGAACTATCAGGCAATCCCGAAAAGCGTAAAGCAGAAAAAACCTGTTCTTCACCGTATTCAGTTAAAAAGCATACTCGGCCGGCAAAGTTATTAGCCATTGCCTGATTGATAAGAAGTTGGGTCCAGTGGATCTCAGCACGCAAATTTTCTTTAAGAGTGGGCTTTTGTTCACTAACAGGTCCTGATCTTCCAATCAACAAAAGATCTATCTCACTCCATTCTGGCGTATTTGTTGCGACCAATGTCAGGTTTTTAGCCATCACTGCGGAGTCCAAAACAGCGCGGACAGTATCTGAGAACTCAACATCTTTTTGATACCAAATAAAATTGATCTCTTTGTCTGAAACGATATTATGCTGTAGAATTGCTTGAACTAACAAATCATTTCCACAGATCAAAACGTTTTTTGTCATATTCACGCCTCCGATGGAATTAATGTTATCCATATCTGTCTTTTTATTCTAACATAAACTATTATATCTGAAAATTTTCTTCTTTTTTAAAAAATTAAGTCCATTATTACATTCGCCGCATACAGGTAAGTAAAATTAGAACCTTCTACATCTTTTTTAGCCATGAAACTGTTAATTATGCTAAGATAGAGCTATATTATCTTTTATGGAGGCAATATAAACGTGATATTAATGGACGATATTACTCGTGATGGTGACCCTGTTTTACGTTCACGAGCGAAAAAATTAACTTTCCCACTTTCTGATAAAGAAATCGAAATGGGCAAAAAAATGATGGAGTACTTAGAAATTAGCCAAGACGACCAACTCGCGGAAAAATACAACTTGCGTGCTGGTGTTGGTCTTGCTGCACCACAAGTTGGTTCACCAACTCGAATGGCCGCTGTTTTAGTGCCTAGTGAAGACGAAGAAGAACCACCTGCATTTAAAGAGATCCTCGTTAACCCTACTATTCTTACTGAATCTGTGCAGGGTGCCGCCTTGGGGACCGGCGAAGGGTGCCTGTCAGTTGATCAAGATGTCCCGGGATATGTCTGGCGCCATGATCGTATTAAGTTACGCTGGTATGATTTGGAAGGCAACAAACATATTTCTCGCCTTAAAGACTATCCAGCAATCGTTGTCCAACATGAATTTGATCACCTTAATGGTACTTTATTCTATGATCACATTAATGAAAACGCAAGATTTGAAACACCAGATGGTGGGATCTTGATTGGTTAAAACTCCAAGCTCTTTTCTACGTCCCACTAAAAAAACTGACATTGATCGTCAGTTTTTTTATTTTTCCAATTTTTCTATATCTTTAACATACCCGATGGTTTCTTGATTGACCAGATATGCTATCTCAACGTTAAGTTTGCCCTCACGAAACCAAATATCTGAAATAACTAATGGACTTTTTCCACCGCCGTTGATTAAGCCATTTTGTTTGGAATACAGTTTCAGTTGCTTAGCCATTTTATTTTTAACCTGATGGACCTGTTTTTTATCGAGCTCTACAAAATAAAAAGAAAAACCGAAAACTGCCACATTTAGTCCCCACACTTTAGCCACTGGAGAAACTGCAAGAGGCCCAAATGGGTCATTTGCACCATCAAATCCCGGTACTTTTACTCCTTTAAGCGCTGTCTTTACAGCATCAGTTACCAGTGACTCATACTCCCTTTGCTTTTCTTTTAGATTGTGGGCTCTTATCTTTCTGGCGCCGAAAATTATGACGATAATAACTAAAAGCAGAATGACGATACCAAAAAATATTTTCACAAAAACCTGCTCCTTTTAGTAGCTTGAACAGCAAAAATTTTGTTTCATTACTATTTTAACATACCTAGATGAAATGTAATTTAATTTTAAACGTTAGCGCCCAATTCTATACTTGATAAGTTTTCTATGCTAGAATAATATTAATTATCGTGTAAACGACCCATGTTCGGAATTTTATTTTTTGCGTTTTTGAACGTAAAACAGTCGATTATATTAATGAAGGAGAATAACAAATGATTTTTAAAGTATATTATCAACCAACTAAAAAAGAGAGTCCACGGCGCGAGAATACTGAATGTCTCTACCTAGAGGCCGACTCTGAGGTTCAAGCACGTTCTTTGGTTGAAGAACAAACAGAATACAACATTGAGTTTATTGAACAACTCGATGGGGCTACTCTTGAATATGAACAGCAAAGTATAAATTACCAACTAACGGAGTTTAATAAATGAAAAAGCTGAGTGTCAGAAATAACGAAACGGCTGTTTTTGCCGTTGGCGGTTTGGATGAGATCGGTAAAAACACCTATGGCATCCAATTTCAAGATGAGATCATCGTCGTTGACGCAGGGATCAAATTTCCTGAAGATGACCTTCTAGGTATCGATTATGTCATCCCAAACTACCAATATTTAGTAGCAAACAAACAAAAAATAAAAGCCCTTGTGATCACCCATGGTCATGAGGATCATATCGGCGGGATCCCTTACTTTTTAAAGCAAGTCAACGTCCCAGTATATGCAGGCCCTCTAGCTTTAGCCCTGATCAAAAGCAAATTAGAAGAACATGGTTTGTTAAGAACGACAGAATTGCATGAAATTAATGAAGATACTGTTTTGAAGTTTAGGAAAACGAGTGTTTCTTTTTTCCGCACTACTCACTCTATTCCTGACACCCTAGGAGTTGCGATCAAAACTCCTTCTGGGACAATTGTTTGCACAGGAGACTATAAGTTTGATCTGACACCGATCACCAACCAGCCGCCTAACTTACAAAAGATGGCAAAATTGGGTGATGAAGGTGTTTTATGTTTATTGTCTGACAGTACTAACGCAGAGATCCCTAACTTTACCAAATCTGAGCGGTGGGTCGGAAAATCTATCCGCCAAATTTTCGAAAAAGTAGACGGACGCGTCATATTTGCAACTTTTGCTTCAAATATTTCACGTGTGCAGCAGGCTGCTTCTGCGGCAATCAATCGCGGACGAAAAATTGCAGTTTTCGGACGCAGTATGGAAGCAGCGATCGCCAACGGACGTGAATTAGGTTATTTAGATATTCCTGATGATGCGCTGGTTGATGCTAGAGAGATCAATCGCTTACCCGCAAATAAAGTAATGATATTATGTACGGGTTCTCAAGGAGAGCCAATGGCTGCTTTGAGCCGGATCGCCAACGGAACACATCGACAAGTATCGATCCAGCCCAACGACACAGTTGTGTTTTCAAGCTCCCCTATCCCAGGTAATACCTTAAGTGTTAACCGGGTGATAAATGAATTGGAAGAAGCAGGAGCTACTGTGATCCACGGTAAAGTTAATAATATCCATGCATCAGGACACGGCGGTCAAGAAGAACAAAAACTTATGTTACGTTTAACGAAGCCAAAATTTTTTATGCCTGTCCATGGTGAATATAGAATGCTTAAGATCCATACTGAGTTAGCCCAAAGGTGTGATGTGCCAAAGAAAAACACCTTTATTCTAGAAAACGGCGATGTGCTTGCTTTGACAAAAGATTCTGCACGTATCGCGGGGCATTTTGATGCCAGTGATGTTTACGTTGATGGCTCAGGAGTAGGTGATATTGGCAACGTCGTTTTGCGTGATCGGCGTACTCTTTCAAAAGACGGTATCGTAGTTGTTGTTGCCACGGTAAACATGCAAAAAAAGCAGATCTTAGCTGGGCCTGACCTCCTATCACGCGGGTTCATCTACATGCGTGAATCTGGGGAACTGATCAATAAAGGGCGTCGTCTTTTAAATCGGACGATCAAACGAACTCTAAAGGATGAAAATGTGACTGAGGCAATGATCCGTGAAGCTATTACTTCAGAACTACAATCATTTTTATACGATCAAACTGAAAGGCATCCAATGATCCTACCAATGTTTGTCACTGTCTAAAACTAACCAAAAGACCGGGACTACCTCATGGTATTTCCGGTCTTTATTTACTTAGTGCCTTTAAAATTATGCAAGAAAGGAGAATACTAAAATTGCGAACCTTTTTTCTGATCGTTAATTGTTATGCCAATCATGGTAGATCACAAAAAATTTGGGAAACGATCAAAGATGAATTAAACACGAGACAAGTCCAATATTCTTTTAAATTAACTCGTCATTCTGGTGATGCACGAGAAATCGCCAACTCTTTTGTGTCCAAATTGAACACAGCTGATCAAAACAAGTATGTGATCCTTGTTGTTGGCGGCGATGGAACATTAAATGATGCTTTAAATGGTATTAAGGATGCAAAAACAGTGGACCTGCCATTGAGTTTTATACCTTCAGGTAATAATAATAGCTTTGCACGTGGTATCGGTTTGGCAAAAACACCCGTTTCAGCCTTAAAGCAAACCTTAAATGCCCAAGATACTGTCTATTATGATGTCGGTTATTACCAAGAAATGACTCATAATAAACAAGGTTATTTCTTAAACGATTATAGTGTTGGCCAGGACGCATATTTAACCAGTATGGTACATCATCGTAAACCATCAAAATTAGTTAAGAAGCTGCACTTAAATTTTTTTAGTTATTTTGCAGCACTTTTTAAAGCGTATATGGACCAAGAATCTTTCCCAGTAACATTGCGAATGGGTGACAAGTATGAATTTTTCCAACATACTTATATCGTTAATATTTCAAATCAACCCTATTTTTCGGGTGGATTAGTTTTATCTCCTGAAGCAGATGCGACTGATCGTCAACTTGATCTGATAGTTGCTGATAACATGAATCTGTTAAAATTCTGTCTTCTTGGGTTCATAGTTTACTTCAGGAAACAGTTACGTTTTCCTGGAATACACCACTACAAGGAAAAAGAAATTCATCTTGTTATTAATTCACTAGAATTTGGTCAAATAGATGGTGAAGAATTACCCAATCAATATTTTGATTTGTTTTTTAAAGTACTCAAGTATCCATTTTGGGTCGATGTTCAAAGTATTCCGGTCAAAGATAGACATTAAAAAAGGTTCCAGTAGCAATGAGTATCTTCTTAATTACTCATTACTACTGGAACCTTTTATTTCTTTATAGTTTCTGCGACATAAAATCTACCGGACTCAAACCTTGCATGCCGATCATGGGATCGATGTCTTGAGAATCGATCAACTGTAAGGTCAAAGTATATTCACCACTATCCGTCTTTGCAGAGGGCACTCTTGTTGCATTACTTTCATCAGCAATCGTGGCTTCCGAATGCTTGCCTTGCAAACTACTACCACCGCCCCTTTTTACAGTCTGTTCGGAATCGCCTTCACCATCTCCCAGTTCAACTTGCAACCTTTGCTTCAAAGTAGTTGATCTGGTATGGGCGACTTTAGTCACACTTTGGCGAAATGAATCAAGGTCACCGACTAAAATCAGTTTCGCCTTAGCACGTGTGATCGCTGTATACAAGAGATTACGAGCAAACATACGGGAAAACTGCTTGACCATCGGCAAGATCACAATTGGGAATTCTCCTCCTTGTGACTTATGGATCGACAAACAATACGCCAGCGTCAAATTATTCCAATCTTTTTTTTCAATTTCTACTTCATTTTGCTCAAAAGCAACTGTAACATTATCCGGTTCAGCTTTTTGACCTTTATCACCGATATCGATAGCTACAATTTTACCGATATCGCCATTATAAATGTTTTTTTCAGGGTCATTAACTAACTGTAAAACTCTATCTCCGATCCTTAAATGATGACCCCTTACTTCGATTTCTTTTTGCCTTGCATGTACTGGATTCATGATCCCTTGCAAGAGGTCATTCAGGTTATCTATTCCAGCCGGCCCACGATACATCGGAGCTAACACCTGGATCTCGTCAGTTTCGTTGCCCTTTCTCACAGCAACTTCTGTGACCTGCGCTATAACTTGTGGGACCTGACTAGCACTACACAAAATGAAAGAACGATCATTTTGCTGCTGAGTAAAGTCTGCTGGGAGAGTCCCTTCATTGACTGCATGAGCTAACGAAATGATAGAAGAATATTCTCCTTGCCGATAGATCTTAGTTAATTCTTTTTTAGGCAACAGGCCACTGGCAAGCATGTCTGAAAAGACCTGTCCTGGACCAACAGAGGGTAGCTGATGACGATCTCCAACAAAAATAACCTGCATGTTGTCCGGAATACTTTGAAGCAGTATTTTCATCAGATCCGTATCGACCATCGATGTTTCATCTATAATGAGCAGCCTTCCATCTAACTCATCGACTTCATCAGGTAACTGCTCGTCATGGCCATTTATTCCTAACAAACGATGAATAGTACTTGCGGGCAGCCCGGTCATTTCACTCATTCTTTTGGCCGCACGTCCAGTTGGAGCAGCTAAAAGTATCGGGAGCCGTTTTGCCTCTAAATCAATGTCATTTTCGTAGGCATACAAAGCAACGATCCCATTAATGATCGTAGTCTTCCCCGTACCCGGCCCACCTGTTAGTAAAAACACCTTGGAAGTCAAGGCCTCGACGATTGCGTCTTTTTGAAACGGATCATATTCAATATTCATTTGTTCCTCGATCTTACTCAAATCAGCAGCCAATTGGTCTTCTGCGAATAGCTGGCTATCTTCATCGTCTGACAACAAGCGGGCAAATTGAGTAGCAATATCCCATTCGCCATAAAAATATTGCTTCAAGTAAAAATTATTCTTCTCGACTGCCAATTTTCTTTTATTGACTAAGTTGATCAACTCATCGGCTATTTTATCTGGATCAATTTCAACATGGCGACCTGCTTCCAGTAATTGCTGTACTCTTTGCAGTAAAATATCTCCAGGAATAAAAGTGTTACCCTCAGAAGAACTGTCCTCAAATAAAACGTGAAAAATTGCTCCACGCAGTCTCCCACTATCATCAGGCTCGAATCCTAATTGCTCGGCTATTTGATCCGCACGGTAAAAACCAATGCCATTGATATGGATCGAAAGTTGGTAAGGATCGTTATGAATCGTATTCAGGGTGTCTTCTTGAAAGTAAGCATAGATCCGGGCAGCCATTTTACTTGAGAAGCCTAGGCTGTTCAAGCCAATAATTATTTGCTCGATCCCTTGATCGGCCTCTAAATTATCAACCAAACTCTTTTGTTGTTTTTCACTTAACCCCAAGTTCTTAACTTTCTGTGGGTCTTGTAATAAAATACTTACTGCATCATTTCCCAATTTTTCAATGATCCGCTGCGCGGTCTTTTCACCGATCCCTGGAAATTGACTGCTGGAAAGATAAGTCACGAGGCCCTCCTTAGAACTCGGGATCTCAGTTTGATAGTTATCTGCTTGAAATTGCTGTCCATATTTAGGGTGCTTGACTACCTTGCCGCTAAACCGATATGGAGTTTCTTCTTTGATATCTGCAAAATTTCCAGTAACAGTGATCGTATTTTCTGCCCAGTCAAAATTTTTATCCTTGATCTTAACAAGCAAAACTTTATAAAAGTTCGCAGACGACTGGAAAAAGATTTGAACCACTTGACCAACGACAAAAGTCTCATCTTGTAGCTGAGAAGTGCCAAACAGCTCAATATTTTGTTGTGCCATTTTTACTCCTTAGTCCCTTGATCATGTTTATCTTTAACAACTGTCGCGATGTCATTCAAACGTTCCTTATGCTTTTCAAAATACTGTGGATCTCTTTTTTTGACCTTGGTAAAAAATCGATCCGCATCTTGACCTTGAACCAGAGCAGTCAAACCTCTCTGAAAGTTGACTCGCACGTCATTCGGTTTTAACGATAATGCTTGGTCATAATACTTTTGTGCATTCCTAAAATCGCCCGTTGCCAAAAAACAATTACCTAACAATGATTTAGCATCTGGTTCATTTGGTGAATTTTCACTCGCTGTCAAAGCATACACCATCGCTTGTTGATACTGATTCTGAGCAAAATACCCCTGGGCTATCATCAATAAAGCGTCTGCATTTAATTTTTTGTCCTTGACCTTTGAAAACTCAGCAGTCGCCTTTGCATATAGGCCTGTGGAATAATACACATTTCCTAAGCCATAGTGTAATAGTTCTTGTTTTTGTGGTTCTTTTTCAAAAACGTTCAAACCTTTTAAAAATAACTCTTCAGCTTGTTGGAAGCTTTGTATAGTTGTTAACATACTACCCAGATCATAATAACGTTTGGGATCATATGGGTCTTTGTCTAAATCAGCGATCAGCCTTTTTATGACCCTATCATTTTTGACTTGTAATTTTTCTCTTTCTGACAATGTTACTCCTCCTCATCGATCACTATCTTAAAAGGCGTCAGATTTTTTAAACCGTATCATTCTTTGTCAACTTTCTTGATAAATAATCGGTTTTGTTCCATTCTAAACATTTAAAATATTGTCCCTTATCAAGAGTTTGTAAAATAGTTGTACTTGTGTTCGTCAATCCGCCCCGACTACGGATCCGCTCCAAAGGAACGCCTTGTAAGTGACGGATCTCTGCACAAAGAGCTGCCCCATGAGACACAACGATCACATTTTTATCTGGATACCTTTGACAGATCTCGATGATCTTAGGAGTCATCCGGTCAAATAATTGTTGAAATGACTCAGCTTGAATGCTAGTCGGATCATATTGCTCTGGGTGATGCCTAAAAGCATCTAGTTCTTTAGGATACTTTTTTTCAACATCTTGGAACAACATCCCTTCCATCTTGCCCAGATCAAATTCAGCAAAAGCCTCATCTTGAATAATGTTCAATGATTGATTTAATTGTGATTCAATTTTTTGAGCCGTTATCCTTGCACGTTTGATAGGACTGCTATAAATCTTTGCAAAGTTATAGTCATTTAAAAAACTTGCTAATTCATCGATCTCACGCAAACTTTCAGGCAATAACGGCGAATCACCGTGTGCTCCTTGGTACCTGCCCTCTAGATTCCATTTTGTTCTTCCATGTCTAATAAAAAATAATCTTGTCATATATTCAGTGTCGTCCCTTATCAGCGTAATAGTTATATTATCTCATTAAAAATTCTAAAAAACAAAAAGTTTTACCTGGTTGTATCACGAATGACCCAATAAAAAAGGAAAATAGGCTGCCCTATTTTCCTTTTTAAATTAAACATATTGTAAAGTACGGTCTGCTTGATAAGCATGATCGATCGTTCCGCTACCTAAACATTCCTCACCATCATAGAAAACGACTTCCTGACCGGGTGTAATAGCACGGACAGGACGGTCAAATTCAACAACTGCTTTTGTTAAGTCATCGTTCAAATGAACTGTCACACCTTCATCTTTTTGCCGGTAACGAAACTTAGCAGTGGAGTGAAAATCAGTCCCATATTCGTCGAACGGTGCTATAAAATTCAATTTACTTGCATCCAAAGAAGTCGCATACAAGTGCTCATTCTCATAACCCTGGCCAACCAATAATTCATTTTTATCCAAGTTCTTACCAATAACGAACCATGGATCATTGCTTTGACCGTTACCGCCAATACCGAGCCCACGGCGCTGACCGATAGTATAGTTCATCAAGCCATAGTGATCTCCCTTGATCTCACCGTCGAGAGTGATCATTTTACCCGGCTGTGCGGGTAAAAATTCACTCAAAAATTTACGGAAATTTCTTTCTCCGATAAAACAGATCCCAGTTGAATCCTTTTTCTCTGCTGTTGCTAAACCAGCTTCAGCAGCGATCCGCCGCACTTCTGATTTCTGCATACCGCCAATTGGGAACATCACTTTTTCCAACTGCTTTTGACTCAACTGACTTAAAAAGTAAGTCTGATCCTTATTGTCATCGGCTCCCCGAAGTAAATGGATCGTACCGTTTGCATCCTTTGCGATCTGTGCGTAATGTCCCATTGCAACATAGTCAGCATCGATTTCTAAGGCATAGTCCAAAAAAGCTTTAAATTTGACTTCTTTATTACACATGACATCAGGATTTGGGGTACGGCCATTCTTGTACTCATCTAGAAAGTAAGTAAAAACACGATCCCAGTACTCCTTTTCAAAGTTGACTGAATAATAAGGAACACCGATCTCGCTAGCAACTTTAGCTACGTCCTGATAGTCTTGTGTTGCCGTACAAACACCACTATCATTGGTGTCATCCCAGTTTTTCATGAAAACTCCGACTACATCATAACCCTGCTGCTTTAATAAATAAGCACAAACCGATGAGTCGACCCCACCACTCATGCCAACTACAACACGGGTATGGCTATTATCTGCCATTTTTTATCACCATCATTCATTTAGATTCTGAATCTACACGATTTGAAGGTCGTTTTGTTCAGTAATTTTTAGTGTAGCACATGGAGGGTACTTTTTAAAGATTTCACTTTTGAACAAAGGCTAGTTTATTTTTAAAGAGAATTAAAAAGATCCCCTGATCTTACAATCGATCAGCGGAACCTGACACCTTTATCACTAAATTTGTCGCAAAATACCCCGGTCTATCAGATCATTCAACAAATAATGCAATTGTTCGTTTTGTGCCTTTACATCACCAGTTTTAAAGATATCAACATCTTTTAAGCCATTAGCGGTCGTTGTCGACATTTTAAATTTTTTCAGGTCTTTATCAACAACGATCTTTAATTTCAAACTCACATTTGGAGAAACATTTGGATCTAAGTTTCTTTCCAACTGAAACTTGCCAGATTTTTTTTCAGAAAACCCAGCATCTCTTAATGAATACTTCTTGATATTTTGAGATAAACCATAGGTTTGTTGATCACCTTGGATCCGTACTTTGTCTGTTGTTGCCATTATACTTACCTCCAAAATACATTTATTTTTTAATGATCTCAGTTAGTGCCTGAATTACAGCAGCGATATCTGAAGAAGTATTAAAAGTCCCGAAACTAAATCGTAATGATTCGCTGACTCGTGGATCATTGTTGCCATACATCGCAGTCAAAACATGGGACGGCTCCAAAGATCCTGCTGTACAAGCCGAACCGGCCGAAGCGGAAATCCCCTTTAAATCAAGGTTGGTCAGCAAAGCATCAGCCTTTTTTCCTTTGAACCATAAGTTCAGTACGTGTGGCAATTCACCTTCATCTAATTTACCATTTACTTCGACTTCGATCCCGTTTTCCCTTAATCCGTCAAGCAGCTGGTGTTTAAACGAATAATACGCCTTTCGACGAGCAGCCTTTTTCTTTGAAGAACTGAGTTTGATCGCCTCAGCAAAGCCCGCGATCGCCGGTATATTTTCAGTACCCGCACGACGCTTTAATTCTTGGTCGCCACCCTTGATCAAAGTTTCAAGGTTATGGTCAGCGCGGCAATATAAAAAGCCAGCCATCTTAGGCCCATTTAATTTATGTGCTGACGTAGACAACAAATCGATCTTGTCTGCTTGAACATCGATATCTAATAAGCCGTATGCCTGTACCGCATCAGTGTGAAACCAGGCGTTAGACTCAGCTACTATGTCACCAATATCATGAATAGGCATTTTTGCTCCGACTTCATTATTTCCTGTCATGATCGAAACCAAAATAGTATCATTACGTAAAGCCTGCTTTAAATCATTCAAAGAGATCTCGCCGTTATGGTCAACTGGCAAATAAGTAACTTCAAAACCTTGACTTTCCAAAAAGTGCATCGGTTTTAAGACAGCTTCATGCTCAATGCTAGTTGTGATCAAATGACGACCTAGATCTTGACGCGCCAGTGCGGTCCCAACTATAGCAGTATTATCACTTTCGCTGCCGCCGCTGGTAAAAATGATCTCATTATCATCTTTGGCATTGATCGACTGTGCTATCGCATGCCGGCTACTATCTAAGACAGCACGTGCTTGACGGCCATAATAATTTGTCGCTGAAGCATTGCCAAAGGTATTTTCCATTGTATCCTTCATCTTGTCGATAACTGCAGGTGCCATGGGGGTCGTCCCCGCATTATCAAGATATATATATTTCAATTCCTAATACACCTTCTAATTTTTTAACAACTATGCGTTCTCTAAAAAGTTTAAGAGCATTTGTGCAGAGCGTCGGCCTGCAGCAATAATAAATTCATCAAAGCTTTGTCCCGCATTTTCATCGCCTACATCCGACATTGCACGAATTACTGCAAATGGCACTTTAAACTGATAGGCAGTCTGAGCAACTGCACCGCCTTCCATCTCACAACATAAAGCTTCTGGATAGATCCCCTTGATCCGTGTTATCTCTTGACTGTCAGAAACAAACTGATCACCGGATACGATCAGACCTTTTTTACTTGCCAAACCTGTCAAAGCAGCAGAATGAGCAATTTCATCAACTAATGTTTTATCGGCTTGATAGATTTGTGGCTGTTGGGGCAGTTGACCCATTTTGTACCCAAAAGCTGTAGCATTAGCGTCATGATAGGCTACACCGTCGGATAAAACAAGTTCGCCAACATGTAACCCGTCTCCTATCCCTCCGGCGGATCCAGAATTTATAACTGCGTCAACTTTATAATTCACGATCAGAAATGCCGTGGTTATTGCAGCTTGGACCTTACCAACTCCACAACGTACCAAGACGACCGAACGCCCATTAATAGTGCCTTCATAAAAGTCTGTACCGCCTATGTCACTTTGTTGACTATCGTCCAAATGGTCCAATAATTCTTTTATCTCTTCTTCCATCGCACAGATTATGCCATACTTCATGTTTTTCTATCTCCTCTTTCTCTGCTATCCCAGGTGTGCCAGCCGGTTTTATCGTTAAAAATTGACAAATCTCATAAACAAATAAACCAGAACTATCAAAACTACTAAGACCACAATGACCAGATCCAAACGTCTGCCTAATCTTTTTCTCTTCTCATCGTCATTATTTTTTTCTTTATAAAAACGTGTCTTGCTCCGGGAAAGATGCGGCATTGTTTCTTCGGTGCCTTGTTGTTGCTTCTCTGCGTCCTCTGGCTGGTCTGCATCTTGAGTACTGTCGTGTTTTCTCCTAAATTTCTTCCACCAAGATCGGGAATTCTTTTTTTGTGCGTTTTTTCTACGGCTGAGTTTTTCTTCATCCATACACTACTCCATTAATTGCCAAAACAAAACTGCCATAATGGTTTTTGCATCGCAAATCTCCCCATTTTGGATCGCAATTTTAACTTCGGACTGAGAAAGTTCTTCAATCTGTAAAAATTCATCTTGATCTTGCGGAAGTTTCGTCTTGACTGGGGTGAGGTCGCTAGCATGGTATAAATACATCAATTCATCAGAAAAGCCAGGTGAACTGTAAAATGTTGATAGCAATTCATAATTCTGTGCCTTATATCTAGTTTCCTCGTTCATTTCCCTCTGTGCCGTTAATAAGGGATCATCACTTTCATCGGGCTCGATCTTTCCAGCTGGTATTTCTAATGTTTCCTTACCCAGGGGCGCACGCCATTGACGGATAAAGACCATCTTATCAGCAGGTGTCAAGGCAATAACGGCAACTGCACCATGGTGCCTAACGATCTCCCTTTTGGCCTGTCTGCCATCCGGCAATTCAACCGTCTCGAGGTCAAGGTCGAGCACATGTCCTTTGAATAAATGTTTAGTTTCCCTAACTTTTTCTGCAAAATTCATATTCCATTACCCCTTCACTCATACTTCCACAAGGTTCCGTTTGATTATTTTTTAAGTGAGTCGACAAAGTCCTTATAAGCCAACTGTTCTCCGGTCTCCTCCCACACTACCCGGGAAAAGTCACCGGCTAATGCTGCTGTTTCATCAAGCACTGCTTTTGCAGTCACCGTTGCATTCCCGATCAACGAGATCCAATAGTTTGCATCTGCCTTTTGATGGACGACTGTTTTGACCATTCCACCAGGATTATACACTTCAAGTGTCTTCTCGAAACCTTCTTCTTTTAAGTGCAAAAGAACATAGATCAAACTTGACGCACTCATTGCCGTGCCACACGCACTTGTCAAGCCTACGCCCCGTTCAAAAGTTCTCACAAAAATTTGCTCGGTTGATCTAACGTTAATAAAACTAACATTCACACCATCTGGAAATAATGGGTTTTCACCATTCAAATAAGTCGCAATTTTCACTAACTCACTGCCATTCAATGTTGGCTTATCAACAAAAGCAATTAAATGAGGGTTGGGAACTGCAACTGCTGAAAACTTGATCGAACTGGAAAGTTCAGGGATCAGTTCATTTAACAAAGTTGTTTTCTCAATATGCATCCCTGCATCTTCAGTCAAACAACTGACTGGTGAGATCTCGACCTCATATGCCGGAACATTCAAACCAAGATCTTTTGCAGCTTTAACTTGCAGGTCTGCATACATAGTTTGGATCTTGAACGCTTGATCATTATCAATGTGCAATTTTGGGGCTACGTAACGAGCCACTGTCCTTAATCCATTACCACACATACTAGCTTCACTGCCATCAGCATTGATGACACGCATTTTAGCAACAGCGTCTTGATGGTCAGAACTCAGTACCAATAATAGACCATCGGCACCGCCTTGCAGTCCTTTTTGACGATCACACAAAGATCCTGCCAGCTTTTTAAGATCACCTTCATTTAAATACAGCTCTGTTTGCATCTGGTCAAGTAAGAAAAAATCATTACCTGACCCGTGGACTTTTAATAACTTCATCATCATTATCCCTTCCCGTCAAAAAACAGCCAGTAAAAGCGAACCTTGTTAGTTGCTAAGTAACGTTGTTCACTATTTGAGAGCTTACCCTGTTAATAATTATCATAGCAAATTTTGCTGCTCTTCGCGATGTAAATTACTTAAAAAGCCAAACAAGCGAAGTGACCCACTTGTTTGGCTTATGGAAGCTAAGTTAGCTTAGTCTTCTAAACCGTCTTTGACAGCTTCAGGAAAGTTTGCAGTTACGATCGAAGCACAATTTTGACATAACTCTGGAAAATTCTTGTCTTGTCCAACATCTTGCTTGATCATCCGACAACGTGGACAAACGTCTCCAGCTGCATGAGTAATTTGTACAGCTACCTTATCATATTGATCAGCAGTTTCTGGGGCTTCAGAAAAATCTTTAACGTCCAAACCTGAAACGATCAAAGTCTGACGAATGTTAGCATCCAAATCATTCAACAATTCATGAACACTGTCTGTGACGTACAAATCAACATGAGCTTCAAACGATTTGCCGATCAATTTCTGGTCACGCGCTTCTTCAAGCGACTTGAAGACATATGAACGGATCTTCATAAATTTTTCCCAGTTGACCAGCAATTTTTCTTCGCCATCGAAATGATCGACATTTGGCATGTCAGCTAGCTGAACGAATTCTTCAGGTTCTTTCAAATACTTCCAAATCTCTTCCGAAGTATGTGGAATGATCGGTGTCAATAACTTAGTCAAACGAACTGCTACATCATACAAAACTGTTTGCATTGAACGTCTCTTATGGCTGTTGGCGGCTTCGATATACACGATATCCTTAGCCACATCTAAATAAAAAGCAGACAGATCGATTGTGATAAAGTTGATCAAACGTTTGTAAATGTTCATAAAATCATAGCGCGCATAATCATCCAAAACATCCTTAGTAAAGCGCTCGACCTTGATTTGCATATACTTATCGATAGATTCCATTTTTTGGTAAGGTACTTGATCATATTCTGGATCAAAGTCAGTCGTATTGGCTAACAAGAAACGGATCGTATTACGGATCTTACGGTAACTTTCGGATATTTGTTGAAAACTACCCATCGAAACCCGAACATCGGCCGATGAATCAACACTCGACGCCCACAGGCGGATAATTTCAGCTCCCATTTGCTTGATCACTTTTTCAGGAACGATAGTATTACCCAATGATTTACTCATTTTACGTCCTTTACCGTCTAAGGTAAACCCTTGAGACAGTATCTGTTTATATGGGGCTTGGCCCGAAAAAGCAACACTTGTGATCAAGCTCGAATTGAACCACCCACGATATTGGTCGGATCCTTCCAAGTACATGTCGGCAGGATAAGTCAAATAATCTCTATTAGCCAAAACACCTTGATGGGACGAGCCTGAATCAAACCAAACATCCATAATATCAGTTTCTTTAGTAAACTGACCATTAGGTGAGTGTTCACTAGTAAAGCCTTCTGGTAACAGGTCTTTAGCATCTCTTTCAAACCAGACATTTGATCCATATTTGCCAATTAGATCTGCGACATGATCGATAGTCTCCGGCTCCATGATAGGTACACCATCTTCACCATAAAAGATCGGTAATGGTACTCCCCAAACACGTTGGCGTGAAATGACCCAGTCACCACGATCGCGGATCATATTATACAAACGTTTCTGCCCCCATTCAGGGAAGAACTTAACTCCGTCGATCTGGTCTAAGATCTCTTGTCTGATTTTATCAACTGAGGCAAACCATTGTGCTGTGGCTCTGAAGATGATCGGTTTTTTAGTTCGCCAATCAAATGGATAAGAATGCTTGTAATCAACTTCTTTTAGTAACAAGCCATCTTTTTCCAGCTTTTCTAACGAGATTTGATTAGCATCATCATAAAAGACACCTTCAAAGTCAGATCCTGCTTCAGCAGTCAGATAACCTTTATCATCAACAGGCACAACGATATCCAATCCATATTGTTGACCAACATTAAAGTCATCTTCACCAAACCCTGGTGCCGTGTGAACCAAGCCAGTCCCAGCATCAAGCGTTACGAAGTCACCCAACATCGTCACTAACTTACGTTCTGGATAAAATGGATGCTCAGCCAAAACGTTTTCCAATTGAGAGCCTTTGACCGTCTTTAGGATCTGAACATTTTCCCAACCAAACAATTCCGCGTTTTGGTTAACTAGTTGTGCAGCTAGTACATATTTTTTGTTGTCGCCTTCAGGTTGAACGACCGCATAATCAAAGTCAGCATCGAGTGTGATCCCCTCTGAGCCTGGTATTGTCCATGGAGTAGTAGTCCAAACAACCATATAAGTGTTATTTTCATCCAGAACACCTTGACCATCGATAACTTTTTCGCCATAAAAAGCTGAAGGAGACGTTATGTCATGGTATTCAACTTCAGCTTCTGCCAAAGCAGATTCGGATGACCATGACCAAAATACAGGTTTCTTGCCCTTATAAATCAAGCCTTTTTCAGCCATCTTACCGAAAACGCGGATTTCATGTGCTTCAAATGACGGATCAAGGCTAATATATGGGTTATCCCATTCACCAGCTACACCTAAACGTTTGAAATCTTCTCGTTGTTTGTCAACTTGCTGTAATGCAAATTCGCGGCACTTTTCACGAAATTCTGTGACAGACATCGACTTGCGATCGACACCCGCCTTTTTTAGCTGTTGCTCGATCGGCAATCCATGAGTATCCCAACCAGGAACATAAGGGGCACGAAAACCCATCATAGATTTAGAACGGACGATGAAATCCTTTGAGATCTTATTTAACGCATGTCCCATGTGAATATTTCCGTTAGCATATGGAGGTCCATCATGCAAAACGAAAGAAGGCTTGCCCTCATTTAATTCCTGACGCTTCTCATAGACTTTATTTTCTTCCCACTCTTTTTGTCTCTCAACTTCACGAACAGGAAGATTACCACGCATTGGGAATTTTGTTTTTCCCAAATTTAAAGTATCTTTTACTCTCATTACCCTACTCCTTTATTACTAACTATCCAACAGTTGACGTTCACAATTTAGAGCGTTAAAAAAGAACCTCATCCGCAAGGGACGAGATTCTCGTGGTACCACCCAAATTTAACATTGATCCTTAGCAAGGACTGCTAAAAATCAATATTCTCAATAATGAGTTAACGATCATTAACCGGTCGAACCTACTAACTGTTTATGTACAATTTCAATTCAACGACTATGGAGAGGATAAATAATCAGTTTACCGTCATCGACCTTTCACCTTATGTCGACTCGCTTTGACATCCACTGAGATCTGTGTTCCCCATTAAAAATAACCTATATTAACTATTTATCATCTTCTGCGTTTGCAAAATGTTGTCCTTCTTCATCCTCAACGGAAGCATCCGGAAAGATAACGACAGCATCATCGTTATCAACATCGGGCTCTTGTGCTTCGGTGTGAGCATCGTCAGTCTCATCTTGCGCATGTTCTGATTCTACTTCCTCGACAGGTTGATTGTCAAGGTCCTCATCGTGCCTTAAAGCATCTTGGATCTCTTCATAGCTGCTCGTTTCACCTTGCTTTAAAATATCGTCCCACTCTGAGCCCTTCACAACTTCGAGTTGAGACTCCATCATAACTTGCAGTTTTTGCCGGAAGATCCGTGCTTGTTTGCGTAAACCATCTGTTTCAGTTGCTAACTGAGTCGCTTTTCGTGAGGCTTGATCAATAATATGGCGGGCCTTTTCATTAGCTTGGTCAATAGCATCCTGCCCTTCCTTTTGTGCTTCACGCTGAATGATGTCAGCCTCTCTTTGTGAATTAGCCTTGACCTTATCAGCAGCCTCTTGTGCAACAATGATCGACTGGTTCAAAGAATCCTTTAAATCATTAAAATATTTGAGTTTTTCATTACTTTGCTCCAAGCTCGAATTTAACTTCTCATTTTCTTGGAGTGTCATCTCGTAATCCTTTATGATTTGGTCTAAAAAATCATTTACTTCGTCTTGATCATAGCCGCGAAGCTTAACATGAAACTCTTTATTATGAATATCCAACGGGGTCAATGTCATTGACCAACACCTCCTAATTTAATTAAAGCATACTACTTTTTTAACACTGCTGCACTAATTTTCAGTTTACCCTTTTTAGAGACACCATTTTGTTCATTTAACCTGATCCTACCGTAGCCACGAACAGATAAAATATCGAAATCAGACAATTCATAATCGGGTTTGTCAAGTGTCATCCAATTAAGCTGGATCTTATGGGCATGAAAAAGATCTTTCGCATGTTTCCGAGATAAATTATAAAAATGAGAGATCAAAGCATCCGCTCGCAAAGAAGGGACAGTATCATTGACTTCTTCCCACTCACTGATCTGGGTCACCGTTTCACTTGGCGGTTGAACTTCAAGCCTGACTTTAACTCTGGAGATTCGATCGATCTCAGACTTCAAAAAAGGTACAATAGGTTCCTCTACGAAGAACTGCCAACGCATTGAATCAGTAATGATATCTCCTAATACTTCTCGTTGAATACCGCTATTCACTAACGTGCCTAAAACACTACCGTGATGCAAAACAGCAAATTTATGCGGATAGATGACCTCCATCAAAGCTACCTGAAAATCGGCGACTTCAGGTACATAATAATCCGGATAAAAAAGCGCTCTTTGCCTCTCAGCTTTTTTTGTCCCACCATAAGAACTCATCTTAACGTTAGCTTGCGTATTCACAACAGTCCGCGCAATAAATAACTCACGTGGATTTAAGAAATGCGACAAAATAGGTCGGTACTCATTAGCGGCCTGATTGATCATATCATTCAAACTATCGATCAAAGAAGCCTCTTCAGTGCGAAAATGTTGATAGATCGATTCATTAACCACCATAATCAAAATCCCCCGAGACCAAGCATAGCCAGCAAATAAAGTAGGCCATTTTCCACAAATTCCAAAGCGATCAAAGCCACTATCGGAGCGAAACTGATCCCGAAGATCGGCGGGATAAAATTAAACAAGCTTAAGTATGGTTCACAGATCCTTGCTAAAAATCCCCCTAATTTCGTCTCATATGCGTCCGGAAACCATGACATCAAAACATAAATCAAGATCGCCAAAGAATACAACTGAAACAAACCCTGAATTATCGATAAAAACAAGTTGAAAACTCCTTAAAAATCAGTCTGCCGCACATTTTCAGTAATGTCGCCCTCAACGGTGAACTCATGAGGAGTACATAAGAAAATTGCTTCTCCAACACGTGAGATCTCACCATCTATAGCAAATGTCACTCCTGACAAAAAGTCAACTACACGATGTGCTTGCTGATTATCCATTTTTTGAAAATTCACCACAGCTGCTTCACCCGAAAGCAACCGAGCAGCGATAGCTTTAACATCAGAAAAAATACTTGGTTCAAACAGCATTATCTTTTTTTCGACTACTTCGCCATTTTTACCATTTCGAAGCGACATTACTCGCGAACGTTGACCACGAGGTAATTCGTCAGCTGGACGCTGGTTTTGAGAATTTTGCTCCTGTGATCCTTCTTCATAATCTCCAAACCAACTATTGATTTTATCTCCCAGTGACATCTCTTTTCCTCCTTCATTAAAACTTACTAAGAATTAATGACGACGGTGACGCAAGAAAGGTGGCATATTTAAGCCATCATCTTCATCATTCTCGTTATCTTGTGAATTGTCCGTATCATTCTCTGCTGAAGCCGAGCCAAACACGTTAAAATCCTTTTTTTCAATATCTTTAAACTCGTTTTCACGAGAATCGTGGGAAACTTGCCGATCACCGTTAATTTCACGGTTCAGATCCCAATCACTCAGCGGATCACGTCTGCTGGCAGCATTATCTTGCCTGTCTTTGGTAGTTTGCGAACGGTCGTCACGTGTTTGACGACGAGATTCTTTTTTTGAATTATTTTTATCGATCCCAGTAGCGATCACTGTCACAACAACACTATCATCTAAGTTTTCATTGACCGAAGTCCCAAAAATAATATTAACGTCACTAGTAGCGGCCTGAGCAACAATGTCCGACGCAGCCTGAGCTTCAAACAAACTTAGGTCTGGACCACCCGTAATATTGAGCAGTACCTGCTCTGCACCATCGATCGAAACTTCCAACAATGGTGAAGAAATAGCCTTTTTAGTTGCGTCTTCTGTACGGTTTTCGCCGTTAGCAGAGCCGATGCCCATTAAAGCAGAACCTTGATCTTGCATGACAGTTTTAACGTCAGCGAAGTCTAAGTTCACATAGCCTGGAGAAGTGATCAGATCAGATATACCCTGAACGCCTTGACGTAAAACATTATCTGCTTCTTGGAAAGCTTCTAACATCGGTGTTTTCTTATCAACGATCTCTAAAAGACGATTGTTGGCGATAATAACCAAGGTATCAACTTGTTCTTTCATTTTCGCAACGCCTTCAGCTGCAAAACGAGCACGTTTCGGACCTTCAAAGGTGAATGGACGTGTTACAACACCGACTGTTAATGCGCCTTGCTCCTTAGCAGCTTTCGCGATGATCGGGGCAGCACCAGTGCCAGTGCCGCCACCCATACCAGCTGTCACAAAAACCATGTCAGCACCATTTAAGCTTTCGGCAATTGCCTCTTCACTTTCTTGACCAGCTTTACTACCCACATCCGGGTTGGCACCTGCACCAAGACCCTTAGTCAATTTAGGACCAAGTTGGATCTTGGTTTCAGCTTTGGAGCTTTGCAATGCTTGGACATCTGTATTGGCGACAATGAACTCAACGCCCTGAACGTCATCCTCGATCATGCGATTGATAGCATTTCCACCGGCACCTCCGACACCAATAACCTTGATCGTAGCTCCTGTATTATTTTCATTTGCATCTAGTGAAAATTCCATTATAGTTCCCTCCTATTAAAGTCACGTTTAGTCAAAGAAGTTATCAAACATATGCTTGAACTTATAGCCAAACCCGTTTTCTTCGCTGGAAGCCTGCTTTTTCTTTGGCTCATCAGCACGGTTAGTTTTCTTTGATTTCTTGACTGGCTTTTGTTCTGGCCGAGAATTGCCTTTTGGCGAAGTGTCTTGTTTTTGTTGTCTTAACTTAGCAGAACCCAACGTTTGTTTAACGATCAGATCGATCTCGCTTTGTTTGGTTGCATATTCCACCAGACCGATCACCTGTGTAAACGAAGGGATCCTTAAATTAATTTCTTGCGGAATATAAACTTTGACTTGCACCTGGAAAATTTCTTCAGCTAGTTCAGCTATCCCAGGTAAAGCAGCCATCCCGCCTGTCAAAACGATCCCCCCAGGTAATTGAAAGGCATTGATCTGTTCTAATGTGTTTGCCAGTTTTTCAAAAATCTGCCTTAAACGTGCTTCAATGATCTCTGACAAATACTCTTCGGTAACTTTTTCAGGCTCTTGACGTCCAACAACTTGAACAGGGAATGACTCATCTTCAGAGGCTAGAGAAGAAATGGCATAGCCATAATTTCTTTTTAACATCTCTGCGTTTTCAATTGAAGTATTCAAAACTACGGAAATATCACGAGTTACGTAGTCTCCACCTTCTTGGTCAAGATAAGAATACTTCAACTTATGATCATGAACTACCGCAGCAGTTGTTTTTCCGCCGCCTAAATCAACCACGATCGCACCAAAATCTTGCTCACCATCGTTTAGAGCAACTTGCGACAAAGCAATTGGTGCCACAACAATATCAGAAACAGTTAACCCTGCGCGTTCAACACATTTCTTCGTGTTATGTAAGATCGTTTTCGGTCCGGTATACATGACCCCCTGCATTTCCATCCGGACGCCGACCATTCCACGCGGATCTTTGATCCCATCGAAACCATCAACGGTAAATTCGTCAGCGACAACATCGATCACACTACGCTCCGGCGGCAAGTTTTGTACTAAAGCTGCCAGAGTGACTTTACGAACGTCATCTTCGGTGATCTCTTTGGCACCGCCATCTTCTTCACTAACAGCGATCATCCCCCGGCATTGCTCGATCTGTAGCATATTAGCCGGTATCCCCACAGTGACATCTGAAATATCAATGTTTGCTCGTTGTTCAGCTTGTTTAACAGCGTCTTTAATGGAAGCAACTACTTGGTCAATATCAACTATTACCCCACGATTTAAACCAACTGAACCAGTATTTCCATATCCGATAATGTTGAGCTGATTTTTTACAAACTCTGCTATGATAACTTTGATAGATGTTGTCCCAATGTCTAAACCGACGAATATATCAGAATTATTCATCATTCAGCCCCCTAGTTTTTCTTAATATTTTATATCACAAAAAGCTTATTAAAGAGATTCTACCATAGAAATGGCTTTAATTACCATGATTCTGCGAACAAATCAACAAATTTCTCACTTTTTATTATAAGGGTACGAATACGCCCCCACCTCTAAATCAACTATACCAGAACTATCCATATTTGCTGCAATATTAGGATAATATTTCATCTTTTTCATAAGAGTAGTCGACTTAGCGATCACTTGATTACCATCATTCATATACAACTTGATCCTTTGCGGGTCGACCTTTGTCGGTGCAGCATGTATCTCGGAGATCCCTTTTCTTATTTCAGGCGATAATTTACCGAATTGACGCGCTGTTTGTACTAATAGACCCCTAGTATTAAAAGAATAGAAAACCGGATAATTACCAGTTACCTTGTCTAATTTTTTTGTAGATACAGAGCCAACCGCCGTGATGCGATAATGATCAGTACCTCTTTTTAAGTACCCAACCATGGGATATTCTTGAGATTTGATAATTATCTTACTACCCTTATATGAAATATCAACATTTTTAACCGACGCTACATCTTTTTTTATTTTTTTAGCGATCTGATCAGTTCGCGGCCAAACACCAAACAGGGACTCATAGTATCTTAGATCAGAAGCTTCTAGGATCTCATCTTTACTCTCAGGATAAGAACTATCTACTTTGACAGACATCACCCTACTAAAAGGTAATATAAAGTATAAGGTTATAAGCGTGACAGTCAAAAAGGCTGTCAATAACACTTTTGCATGCTTTTTTAACCGTTGAGTACGTTTCTTTTTCATTTTTGGCAAATTTCTGTCATACTCAGGTCTCAATTTCGTTTTTTTGTTTTTCGCTTTCAAACGCTGTTGTCTTCGTTGCTGTTCTTGTTCCCAGGGAGTTAACGGAGCGGAAGAGCGTTTTATTTTTTTGTTTTTTTGCCACTTGAATACCACACTCTCCTCCTCCTCTCACTGATCGAACTAACAACACAAGAGTGGCTATTTGTCGGCTGAAATATTTTTACTTACTAATACTATCCAAAACCTCTAATAATTTATCAGCTGCATCTGGCACACCCGCTCTTTTTGCGTTTTCTGCCATCCATACCCGTAAATTGTCATCGGTCATTAACTCATTTACTTCTTTATAAAAAGCTTCTGGAGTTAGTTCTTCTTCTTTTAACAATTTAGCTGCCCTTTGATCAACTAAGCTCAAAGCATTTTTTGTTTGATGATCATTTGTCACATACGGGCTAGGAACTAAGATACTTGGTATCCCGATCGCCGTGATCTCTGCTAAACTTGTTGCGCCGGCCCGGCCAAGGATCGCATCTATATCAGGCAAGATCAGCGGCATGTTGGGTATATACGGCTGAATGACAAAATTACTTGGCACATTTTGCGCCTCAGGTCGTTGCATTAGTTTATCATAATGGACGCGTCCTGTAACAAAAAGGATCTGATATTTACTATCTTTAAACATTTGCGCTGCCGCTAACGCTGTTTGGTTGATCTTTTCTGCCCCACGCGAACCGCCAAAAACCAACAAAGTCGGTCGAGTAGATCTGAGTCCATACTTTTCCAGCATTTGGTTTGGCTGGATCCCGACAACTTGCTGTGCACGGGGATTACCAGTAAAAACAACCTTTTCTGTCGGAAAATCCTTTTTTACGTCTGCAAAACAAATACCGATCTTATCAACATACCGGCTTAAAAATTTATTTGTGACACCGGAAACACTATTTTGTTCGTGGATCAAAGTTGGTATACCTAATTTAGACGCTGCATATACGACCGATCCACAAACATAACCACCGGTACCGACAACAACATCCGGTTTCAAATCACGAATAATTTTTTTTGAATCCTGGACACCTTTTAAGAAAAGATAAATAGTCTTAAAGTTTTCGAGGCTCAAAGAACGTTTAAACCCCTGGATCTGAATCGTTGCAAATGGTATATTCGCATCAGGAACTATTTTACTTTCAAGTCCTCTATTAGTTCCAACGTACAGCACTTCCGCATCTGGTTCCCTTTTTTTCAGTGCTTCGATCAATGCCAAAGCTGGATAGATATGTCCACCAGTTCCGCCACCAGATATTAATAACCGCATACTTTAATCCTCCGTCTGTTTGATCAACTTTTCTACTGCTTCGATGTATTTATCACCACGCACCTCAAATGTCGGCCACTGATCCCAACTTGCACAAGCTGGGGACAGTAGTATCACATCACCTGGTCTGCTAAACTTAAAGGCCTGTGGGACAGCTGTTGCTGCATCTCGTGCAAAATCTATTTGTTCGATGCCGGCCTCTTTGCCAATATCCGCTATTTGTTTGGCAGTTTCACCAAAAACTATTAAAGCATGAACATGTTTTTTTAAAGCATTTAATAATGGTTTAAATGACAAGCCGCGATCTAAACCACCAGCTAATAAAACAACTGGTTTTTCAAATCCCTCCAGCGCCTTCTCAGTAGCTTCTATATTAGTTGCCTTAGAATCATTATAAAAAACTCGATCTTTAAAGGAAGTTAAATATTGAGTGCGGTGTTTAACACCGGAAAATGTCTTCAACACCTCTACAATATGCGTGGACGTTTGTCCCAAAAGCTTAGCAACAGCGATAGCCGCTAAAGCATTTTCAACATTATGTTCGCCTGGGATCTTGATCTGATCAGCAGAGATGATCTGCTCATTTTTATAATAAAGTTGCCCATCAGAAAGATATGTTCCTTCTTTTGTCGTTCCTGCGGGTGAAAATGGCACGATAGTGGCCTTAGAAAGCCTACTTGCTTCCCTTGCTTCTTTGTTATCCCAATTAACAATGAAGTAATCTGCGGGCGTTTGATTCTTAGTAATATTGAGCTTAGCCTGGATATATTTTTCATGTGTGCCGTGAAAGTCTGTATGTGCTTCATAAATGTTTGTCAGCACGGCTATATGCGGATGGAACTTAGTTATACCATTGAGTTGGAAACTCGATAATTCGGTGACGATCTCATCATCTTTTGTTGCATTTTGTGCGACCAATGAAACCGAGGTGCCAATATTACCTGCTGTATAGACTTTGTGAAAACGTGGGAGCTTCTCTAACATCAAAGAAATCAAAGTCGTAGTGGTCGTTTTACCATTAGTTCCAGTTACCCCCAGCAACGGAGCATCAGACACTTCGAAAGCTAACTCCGGCTCAGTGATCACTGGTATCTTCCTTGTGAGTGCTTCTTTAACTAATGGATTACTATACGGGATCCCAGGATTTTTGACCAGTAACTGACAATTGTCCAAGAGTTCCAAAGGATGGCTCCCTGTTACAACCTGAACCCCCATTTGGGTCAACTTATTGACTAAGCTTGGGTCTGTGGGAACATTCTTATCATTGACAGTCACATTGGCTGCCAACTTGCATAATAACATAGCTGCATTTGAGCCACTCGTCCCTAATCCTAAAACCAATACATTTTTATTTTTGTAATCCTTGATACTTTTCATTTCTCTGACTCCCTTAATTCACTCATTTTCTTGACGTAAAATAATCACATTTTTAAACAGATAAGCCCATTTTCGCGTACAGTCAGTGAAAAATTTTAATTAACGGCTAAACCCTACAAAATGACCCATAGGGACACAATAGCCATGACTAGCCCAACTATCCAAAACACCAGAGCGATCTTCCATTCACTCCAGCCACTTAATTCAAAATGATGGTGTAAAGGGCTCATCTTAAAGATCCTTTTTCCAGTAGTTTTAAATGAAATGACCTGTAAGATAACACTGGCTGTTTCGACAACAAAAATCAACCCGACAAACAATAGAGAAAGCTCGTGATGAAGCAAGATCGAAACAGCACCTAATGCTCCACCCAAAGCTAAAGAACCCATATCCCCCATAAATATTTTAGCCGGTTTTTTATTAAATAAGAAGAAGCCGCAAAGTGCCCCAATGACTGCCAAACAAAAAAGTAGCACATCATTTTGGCTTTGCCTATACGCAATGATCGCATAGGCGCCAAAAGCTATTATGGCCTGGCCGGCAACTAATCCATCGATACCGTCCGTCAGATTTACTGCGTTTGAAAAACCGATCAGCCAAAACAATACGAATAACGCATAGATCCATGCAAAATTCATATGCCAGCCAAGGATATTTAGTGTAAATGGCAGCCCCTCGAGCTGATAAACTACTAAGAAAATAACTCCTCCGGCGATCTGACCTAACAACTTTTGCCACGCTTTTAAGCCTTCATTTTGTTTCTTAAGTAATTTAATAGAATCATCGAAAAATCCTAATGACCCATACAAAGCTAAAATAAAGTCTAAAATTAAGATCTGTGGGCTCAATTCACGCATTATCAAAGGAACAACAATGGCTGTCACTACGATTACTACATCAAAAACTAAACCTCCCATAGTGGGCGTTCCAGACTTCTTTTCGTGCCATTTTGGTCCCTCTTCACGGATCATTTGACCAGCATTTTTTTCATGAGCATAATTTATAAAAAATGGGGTAAAAATAATCGTTAAGATAAAACTACATAAGACTGTTCCAAGCACTGCTAAAAAATTCATCCAAGCAACTCCTTCATATTTCGCATATTTAATGTTCTCGTAAATTGACTTTTAGAGATTTGACACCAGTCAGATCTCGCCCGGCAGTCAAGCTTTGTTTGAATGCATAGCCCGAACCAGACAATTTAATTTTTAAGCCGACCATTTGGCCAAAGTTAACAATATCTGCTTGTGACCAACCTGTCAGATCCGGCATAGTCAAATTTCCATCGGTCAATAAAACAACACGTTCACCCTTGATGACTTTGGCACCAGCTTCTTGAGACTGTTGTTTGACCTTGCTGCCTTTACCGACCACTTCAGCTTTCAACCCTTGTTTTTGCAGTCTTTCTACCGCACTGTCAACATCTGTATTTTTAAAGTCCATAATTTTTTGAGTCGCAACTTGAGAACCATTAGCATCATCATCTAAAGTGCGTTGCATTAAGGGGTTAAATATAGTTGAGAGTGCCTTAGTAGCAGTCTTGTCTTGTCCATAACTCTTGGGACGTTCCATCGTCACATATAAAATATATTTAGGGTTATTAGCAGGTGCGATCCCTGCGACGGAAAATATGTGATTAGTATCACCGCTCATATAGCCACTGCCATTTTTGTTTGCGATCTCTGCCGTCCCTGTTTTAACTGCAACTGGATATTTTTTTAATTTATAGTCTTTACCAGTTCCATTTTCATCTGTAACAACTCGTTGCATCAAATTTAGGACTTTTTGACTAGTCGCCTTCTTGATAGGATGACCGACAGTGGTCGGTTTTGATCTATAAACAGTCTTATTGGTATTAGGATCTTTGATCTCAGATATCATCCGCGGCTTGATCATTTTTCCTCCATTAGCGATCGCTGAAAAACCTTGCATCATTTGAAAAGCAGTCACATCGATCCCTTGCCCATACGATGTATTTGCCTGGTCTATCCCATATTTATAACTGATCGAACCAGCCGACTCGTCACCTAACCCGGCATGAGTACTTTTAAGGAAGCCAAATCTCCCTAAATACTGTCTCCACTTTTTAGCACCCATCTTCTGCTCTAAATGAGCCATACCCACGTTAGACGATCGAATAAAGGCTTGCTGATAATTGATCATGCCCCAACCGTCTCTATTCCAATCATAAATTTTCTGATTATTTATCTCATAGTTGCCGGAGTGGAAATAAGCATCACCATCGAAATTACCACTATTAATAGCGGCCGCTGTAGTAAAGATCTTCATAGTAGAGCCAGGTTCATAAGCATCTTCCAGCAAAGTATTTCGCCAAATGGCGTTGATCCCGGCCCTCGTCTGTGGATTAAAAGTCGGTCGTTGAGTTGCGGCAATAACTTCGCCAGACTTGGCATTCATCAACATTGCACGAATGCCTTGAGGATGATATTTACCCTGTGCTTGATCAGTTAAGCTCTCCAAATAATTCTGTAAACGTTGGTCAATGGTCGTATAGATATTGTCACCATTTTTGACTTTGCGTGTTTTACCGCTTCTTCCTGGAATGTCTGTCCCTCGACTATCAAAAGAAGACTCTTTAACACCATCCGTGCCTTTTAAGCGTTTATCAAACTGTTTTTCGAGCCCCATCACACCTACTAAGCGCCCTTCGGTGTTTTCCGCTAAACCAACTAAATGCGAAGCAAACTTACCGTTAGGATATAAACGTGATTGTGAGGGGATAAATTTGATCCCAGGTATCTTGGCATTTGAAATGGCTTTCTTTGTTTCTAAAGAAATATTTTTACCCGCATTACCAAGCTCGACTTGATAAAGGTCTTTATTCTTCGGATTAATAACGCTCCACACTTTTTTATAATCTATATGCAGCTTTTTACTTAAAAGGGTCGCTGCTTGCCGTTTTTTTGAATCAGGAAGATAGTTAATCTTTCCGTTGTAAGTAGCCTTTTTAGATAAAACAATATATATCGAATATGTAGTTGTATCCTCGGCTATTGGCTGATCACTTGAATCATAAATCGTCCCTCGTTTTGCTGGCTTCCTAGTTTCAGCATCATATAATTTTGCAACTTTCTTTTGTAGATCTTGGCCATCAGCCTTGTGAAAAACTGAGATATAAAAAAAACGACCAGTAAAAAGGATAAAAATTGCAATGACCGCAAAGAAGATAAGTCTTCCAAAGTACTTGCGGTTATATTTTAGACCCTTCTTGTTCACCGATCGCTTTTGTTTATTATTCATTTTGAAACATTCCTTGTATTTTGTTCATTCATTGACAAACCGGCTTTCTTAGCAACTGCATCTAAACGTGACCGACTTGTTAACTCTCCTACTTCTTGTTTGGTATTCGCATTTTTGGATTGCATATTAGAGATCCGTGTATTAACTTTCTGCAAGTCCACTTGTGACGAATTAAGGTTTATCGCAGAAGCAATCACCAAACAAGCAAGAATGCTTATCCAAACAGAGATTAATACTACCATAATTTTTTCAATTTTTAAATAAAAGACATTCTTCGAGCGACGTTCAGAATTTTTTTGTTTTGTATGTAACGGTTGTGAAATTGGGTCTGATGTTATTTGTCTAGCTGTATTTTGTGCCATTTGGATCACATCCTTCAAGTTTTTATTATTTATTTGATTTTTTCAATGACGCGCAACTTTGCGGAATGCGCACGATGATTTCTTTCAAGTTCTTGCTTCAATGGTACGATCGGTTTTTTCGTGACCAATTTAAAATTTGGCTGCATTTCATCCGGAATGACCGGTAATCCAGGCGGTAGGTCAGAAATACTAGATTTTTCTTTAAAGAGGCCTTTAACTAAACGATCCTCTAAAGACTGAAATGTGATCACACTTATTCTGCCGCCAGGCAACAATAAATCTAAAGCCTGTTCCAACGACTCTTCCAACGCGCCAAGCTCATCATTAACAGCGATCCGCAATGCTTGAAAGACTTTTTTGGCAGGGTGGCCGCCATGCCTCCGTGCTTTTGCTGGAATACCTTGCTTGACCAGTTCCACTAGCTGTCCAGTCGTTGCTATTCTTTGCTCATTTCTCTTTGTTTCGATCCGGCGTGCGATCGACTTAGCATATTTTTCTTCACCATATCTAAAGAAGATCCTGACCAACTCTTGATATGACCAGTCATTGACTATCTCTGCTGCCGTCAATGACTGGTCTTGGTCCATTCGCATATCAAGCGGTGCATCTTGTCGATAACTAAAACCGCGTGAAGCAACATCAAACTGTGGCGAAGAAACTCCAAGATCATACACAATGCCGTCAACGCCATTAACTCCATGTTCTTTTAAAGCTGCTGCTAATTCACGAAAATTTTTTTGCACCAAAGTTAACTGACCAGTTTCAATATAAGAAGCCAAATTCGTTCGGTTATAAGTGATCGCTGTTGCATCCTGGTCAAAAGAAAATAATTTCCCACTTGACCCAAGCTCAGATAACAAACGTTGGGAATGACCCCCACCACCTAAAGTGCAGTCAACATAATACCCTTTCGCTTTGACTTGTAAATTTTCAATTGCTTCATTTAAAAGAACTGTTTCATGTGTGAATTCTGCCATAATAGCTCCTTGCAATAAACCATGGATACAACTACTAACTAAAAACCAAGTTACAAGCCGAAATCGATCATGTTTTCCGCAATATCATCAAAATTCTCTTCTGCAGACTCTGAAAAGTCCTGCCAACGATCCTCTGACCATATTTCAAAGCGATTAGAGACCCCAACGATCACACATTTCTTATCGACCCCTGCATGAGTTCGCAACGATTGCGGAATATTGATCCGACCTTGTTTATCAAACTCACTTTCTGTAGCTGCCGAATAGAAAAAACGTACAAAAGCACGGGCATCTCTTTTAGTTAGTGGAAGTTGTTTTAGTTTCTCTTCAAGGATCTGCCATTCATCCATGGGATAACCAAACAAACAACCATCTAGACCACGTGTGAGCACACATTTACCGGCTAGTTCCTCTCTGAATTTAGCAGGAATGATCAAGCGTCCTTTTGTGTCTACTGAGTGCTTATATTCTCCCATGAACATTGGCGTCACCTCCCCAATCAACTTGTTATTTTAAATGTTACCACATATCCCCACTTTTAACCACTAAATGTCCTTAAAAAACCACTAAAAAACGTTGATAGGTTAGGAAATTGTATATTCAAACTAGTGTTCCCATACAAAGTATTAAAAAAACTGGTCACCAAATTTAAACGGCAACCAGTTTTGAAAGAATGTACGTATGTTACTTGTAATTTTTTATCAAACAAACTCCTGAATGATGTCTATGACTAAAAAGGCGAAAAAAGACACCAAGGCTATAATATCGGCAACCCTAACGTATCTCACGAAAAAAGCACGGTAAATAATATCACCTTCCAGAAAAGCATATATCAGAGTCATAGCGATCCCAAAAAGAGCCATAGCAAAAATCAAAAATGGCAAAATAGAAAGCCCCATCAATGACTGAGATATAAAATGGATCCCAACGATCAAAAGTGGTAGATCGAGGTCTAAAGTTTTAAGGAACGTTATTCTTTTTTTCAGTAATGTTTTTTTTACCCCGATCATTAAACCATTCCATATCAAGATTGCTACTAACCAAAAAAGCCAACTCTTAAACATTGCAATTTCCTCCGTAAATAACTGAACGACAAGTATCTTTGAAATATTTTAACATTTGATCCGCCCTGCTTTGTCCCCACTTTAAAAACGTGCCTCTGTTTTGGCAATCAAACGTTTCATGAATATCGTAGGCCATAACTAGCGCGGCTTGAAATTATAGTTGAATTTCGAGAGTAACGTTCTTTTAAACGAAACATTTCATTCCTATTGCAAATTTCATCATCTTTACTATAATATCTAATTATAAGGTTTGACAGTGACTTTCATAAAAATGTAACATAGACTTAAAAATTAAGGGTGGTTTATTTGCGTAAAAAGAAAGAACGTTCTACTTTCCAAAAAATAACTATGGCCGTAGTCTGGGTCATGCTTATTTTCATGGTAGGATCAGTGATCCTAGGCTCTATTGGCCCACTTCTCGGCTCATGAAAACAGACTATGTCTTACAAGGTGTTTTACACCTTGTTTTTTTATTGCCAAAATTGATCATAAAATCTGCCTACTTTTCGGCGATATTGTTGTGGATAATTTTTTAAAGAATCTGCATGCTTAGTATTTGGCGTGATCCACAACCGCTTTTTGCCCTGTGTTGCCTTATAGTTGTTGTACACCATCGAGGTCGGCACGAATGAATCTTCTTGCCCATGGATAAAAAAGACTGGCAATCTATTTTTGTGCAGTCCCTTGAGCGAACTAGCTTCTTTAAAATTATGTCCTACTCTGAAACGTGCTACTAAAAGGCTCAAAGTGATCAAAGGCTCTTTGGGCATGTCGAACTGGTCTTTTAACTGGTATGTCAATTCATTTTCAACAGTATCATAACCACAATCTTCCACTATTGCTTTGACCTGATGTGGTAATTTCAAACCACTCATCATCATCACAGTCGCCCCGCCCATGCTGACACCAAATAAGCCAATTTGTGAACCTGGTCCTTTTTTTGCAAGTACTTTCTTTGTCCAATTCAGATAGTCATGACTATCAGGATAGCCAAACGTTACGTAACGTCCCTTGCTTTCACCACTACCCCTGTCGTCAGGTGCTAAAACATTGTAGCCCTTATCATGAAACATTTTAATATATGACGCCATCGTGAAATGGCTCCCCTGATAACCATGTGCAACAACAATTGTTTTTTTGGTTGCTTTTGCTGCCGGATAATAAAAAGCTACTAATTTCTGTTTAGTATCTTTAGCCTTCATATCCCATCTTGAAACGTCAGTCTGTTTTTTTAGCCAGCGTTGATCCTTTTTTTCTTGTCCCTTAGACGCCAGCTGCTTTTCTGTACGATAAGGATTATCAAATGCATATGTAACTAAGTAGTTCGCAGCATAACCCAGAACCCCACCGATCACTACTACAAAAAACACCAGTAGACTTATAATTATCTTTTTCTTTTTTGACATAGTTCTTTCCATTTCTAAAATTTTTTCCTAAATAAACTAGTTAAAATACGTGCTCCTTTAGCACGAAGATTTAGCTTTCATCTAAAGAGCACGTGATTTATTTTTATAAAATTGGTGACAGCAGACGCGAAAAATATTGTTTGAACTTCAACCACCGAGATTGCTGAGCAAAATACTGAGAAGTGAGCCTTGTACAGTTATCCAAATCTCGAACAAAAATATCTGTCAATTCAATAGTCAGTTTCCGATCATAACAAAAAGCATTAACTTCAAAATTCAATTTAAAGCTTCTAAAATCAAGGTTTGCTGAACCCACAGAGCACATTTGACCGTCGACGACCATCGTCTTAGCGTGCATAAACCCGTTATCATATTTATAAATCTCAATATTCTTATCTAAAAGCTCACGCGCATAATATTCCGTAGCACGATAGACAAATGCATGATCAGGTTTGGAAGGGATCATTATCTTCACCTTAACTCCTGAAAGTGCCGCAACGCCCAAAGCTTCCATCACAGAATCATCTGGGATAAGATACGGTGTTTGAATGTAAATATAATCATGTGCGTTACTGATCAGTTTTAAATATCCTAGCTTAATAGCTTCAGTTTCGTTGTCTGGTCCCGAAGAAACGACTTGGATACCAGTTGTCCCTTCTCCTCTTTGAAGTGGGAAGTATCTGTCCGCATATTCTATCGGGGCAGACTCTGAAGAATTTTTAACAGTCGCATTCCAATCCATAAAAAACTGTGATTGTAAAGCAACTGCAGCATTCCCAACCACTCGTAAATGCGTATCTCGCCAGTAACCAAATTTCTCCAAGCGTCCCAAATACTGATCACCAATATTAAAACCGCCAATATAACCAATCATACCATCGATAACGATGATTTTTCTGTGGTCCCGGTAGTTTAATCGCGGACTATGAAAGTAAGACTTTTTTGAGCCGAAGAAAGGCTCAGCCTGTCCACCTAACTCTTCCAGAGACTTAAAAAATTGCCGGCTCTGACCACGAGAACCCATGCTATCATATATAACACGAACAGTGACTCCTCTTTTTTGAGCCGCTTTTAAAGCATCTAAGACTTGGTGCCCTATTACATCACTATAAAACGTGTAATATTCAATATGTATATGATCTTTGGCGTTGCTTATGTCATCAAATAATTTAGCAAATTTCTTTTTCCCATCAGTATAGACTTTAACCTCATTACTATCAGTAAATATCGCTTGATCTGCATCAAGAAAAAGACGCGCAGTCTGTTGAGCCTCATTAGTCAAAACATCATAAGGAAGAAGTTCTTTTTCGCTCCACTGCTCTTTTTGTAAAGAAACCAGCTGGTTGATCCCGAGTTTTTCTTGCACTTTAATATCAAAGATCCGCTCTTTAGAAATCTTCTTTCCGGCAAACAAATAAATCAAAAAACCAATACCTGGAAGCAAATTTAAAACTAATAGCCAGGCCCAGGTTGCCGCAATATCCCTTTTTTCTTTGAAAACTGTCACGATGGCAAAAAGAGTATTCACAAAAAACACTATAAATATAATAGAAAAGATCAGACCCACCAAAATTCACCACCATGTTCAAATTAGATACAAAAGAATTATAGCAAAGAAGGCAGTCACTGTATATAAATATCGACAGTAAAACTTTGAACCTTTAAAAAGCTTCAAACCCTTTGTAAGTAAACACTATTTACGCAATCAAAAAGGCCATTACTGGCCCCAATTGTTAAGATTTTTATTTATCCCTTTTAAACCAAGCACCGATCCTACTGAAAAATCCACCCTTTGCAGGCTCTTTCAACGACATTAGAGGAACAGTCTCACCTTCCATGCGCCGCGCGATGTCTCGATAACCTTGGGCAGCCGGATTTTTTTCATATAAAACGATCGGTTCACCCTTATTTGATGTTGCAATAACTTCGTCTTCATCAAAGACGATCCCTAAAAGTTCGATCGAAAGATGCCTTGTGATCTCATCGACATCCATCATATTCCCCTCGTTCACCATATTCTTACGGATCCTATTAATGACAAGCATTGGCGGCTTATCCAAGTCCTGTTGTTCCAATAAGCCAACTACCCGATCAGCATCCCGGACTGCAGAGATCTCTGGTGTCGAAACAACTATTGCTTCGTCTGCTCCTGCAACAGCATTCATAAACCCTTGCTCGATCCCGGCTGGGCAATCCAAAAAAACATAATCAAATTCACTCTTTAACTCATCAACGATCTCGATAGTCTGTTCAGGTGTTAGAGACGTTTTATCAGCATTTTGAGCAGCAGGTAGCAAAAATAACTTATCATTGAACCTTTTATCTTTGATCAAAGCTTGCGGGAGCTTAGCCCGTCCCTCAGTGACATCCACAATATCATAAATTATTCTATTATCTAAACCGAGTACAACATCTAAATTACGTAAGCCGATATCTAAGTCGACCAAACACACCTTTTTGTCCATCAAGGCTAGTGCAGTTCCTAGATTCGCCGACGTCGTTGTTTTACCAACACCGCCTTTACCAGACGTAATAACAACTGCTTTTCCCATTCTAAAATCCTCCTGCCTTTATGAATAGCTTTGGTCTGATCGTTTTTAACTGTTCAATATTGGTCAAAGCCAAAGCATGCAGATCATTCACAAAAAGTGCATTCATGTGATCCGTTGCTGAAATTTTCTTATCTTCGTTAACAATATCCACCAGATCAGCGATCCTTAACTGCTGGGCATTCTGTAAATTTCCAGCGAGCACAGCATTAGTATTGTTTTCATGCCCCGCACATAAAATACCATTCACAGTTCCCAAAACAAAAATACTACCAGTTGCCCGTAGAATACCACCTTCATGCAAGGTTCCTAAAAACAAGAGATCTCCATGAATAAGTTTATCCTGACCATTACGAATAATATCTCCGTTCACATGAACCGTTGTACTATCAACTATCTCCTGCGCTTCTTGTTTTTCGATCACAGAACTTTGAATCTTATGGATCGAAAAACGCGGATAATCAGCAAAAATATTTTCCAATGCTTGTTTTTGTTCCACATTATAAAGTACCGTTCCCGTATTGATGTTGAAAGAATACTTTTTAGTTCGGTCTGTGGTTTCATCATTGTGTAATTTTAACATTAGCTCGCACAACTCTGTTTTTATTTCATCAAAACCGGCAGTCGGCTCTAAAATTAGTTCATAGCCGTTGTTGTACCCTTTCAAAACGACAGCTTGCATTCTCCCACACATCCTTAACTAAATTTTTCGAAAAACATTTTCAACGGCCAATACAAAACCACAAAAGTCGCAAGGTTATATGCTAAGGTCGGACCTAGAGTACGAGCAATAAATGTAACCCCAGACGCAGACGTAAAGCCGATCAATGCATTGCCCCAGTAAAACAGGGTCGTTAGAACAGTAATATCTATTAAATATATTAATAGTACCACAATAAATGAACGATTAAAAAACATCAAAACATTTCTAGTTAAATAAACCATAAAAGGTAATAATAAAGTAAATATTCCTAAAACACCTGTATAGAAAAGATCGAAAAAAAGTCCAGCTATCGCCGACCACATAAACAAATGATCGACTTGACCATAGCAAATACCCATAACCAACCATAGCAATATCAATCTGCTCTCAACTGATACACTGGTGGTGAAAAAAGTTGGTGAAAAGAGATGGGTAAACGAACCATCTAAAAAAAGGAATAAAAAAGTACCTATCGGGAAAAAATATCTCATTTTCGAAATTCTCATGTCGCAAAACCCCTAATCAGCTCTCCTAGCAACCGTTACAACATCTAGATCATTGAAGTCGGCAGCTGGTTTAATATAAACTTTGGCGGGAAGGCCATCGTCATCATTAGCGGCGCGTACAACTGTCCCCACTAATAATCCTTGTGGAGTGATACCTCCCATACCAGAAGTCGTGATCTTAGACCCCTTTGAAATCTTTGCTTTAGAAGTGATCTGTCCCATGATCAACTGGTTGCGCGACTTGCTATAGCCAGTGATCAAACCGTTGATCACAGTTCCATTTTTACTTTTTAAACGGACAGCAAACCGATTTGCGGAATCATTGCTAGTGGAAAGTAACTCAACTTTACTATTTGTCTGATTGACTTCAGTCACTCGACCAACCAAACCATTTCTAGAAACAACTGGGTCATTTTTCTTAACACCAGCAGTTTGGCCCTTATTGATCACAACTTGATCTTGCCATGAAGAAGGGGTCCTAGTTAAAACAACCGCACTGATCTTATTATAAGAACTCAAACTTCCATTAAGCTTTAACTGTTGCTTCAAATGCTTATTTTCATCTTTCAAAGTTTGGTTCTCTACTTTTTGACTAGCGATCGAATCTACTTCTTTTTTTAATTTTTTATTTTCCGTGTAAGTATTATATAGGTCTTTGACTGAGCCTGTGGCGTGCCCTAGCCCATTCATTGGCACACCAACGACTCGATCAACTATTCCCCCAGCCTCATTACCGATCTGCTGAATAAAAGTGGGAGCTTTACGATTATTTCGTACACTAATTGAAAAAGCTATCAATAAAAATCCAATGATCAAAACAATCATTGTAACTACCAATTTTTTATTGAATGAAAATTTTTGCAAACTTGAAACCTCCTCGTATTACAACTAAATTACTAAATAATAGTGTGAAGTAATGCCACCTAATTATTCTACCAGTAATATCTATTAGTTATATTATTCAGCATAAACTACATAAAAAATTAAGAGGTTGGAGAACAACGACTCCAACCCCCAACTAACTTTTCTCGACACACTAATTCTTTTTCATAACATCGATGCTCTTAAGCGACTCTCCTGTTCCGATCGCAACACAATCTAAAGGTTCAGAAGCTACAAATACGGGAACCTTTGTTGCATCTGAGATCACTTCTGGCAAATGGCGTAATAAAGCTCCACCACCGGTAAGTACGATCCCATGGTCGATAACATCAGCAGCGATCTCAGGGGAAGTTTCTTCCAGTGTTTCCTTAATAGCTGTAATGATCTCTTGCACAACTTCTTGAATAGCATTAGCTACTGATTCTGCCTCGATCTCGATCGTCTTAGGTAAACCAGTTACTAGGTCACGGCCACGGATCGATTGTGCATCCAGATCCTTCGCAGCCTCAACGGAAGCAGAGGCAATGTCGAACTTCAATTGTTCAGCGGTCCGCTCACCGATCAATAAATTATAATTTTTACGTACAAAAGAAACGATCGCTTCATCTAACCGATCGCCGGCCATCCGGATCGAACGACTTGAAACGATCCCGCCTAATGAAATAGTTGCAACATCAGTTGTTCCACCACCAATGTCAACGACCATGCTACCCGTTGGATCCATCACTGGTAAACCTGCGCCAATTGCGGCAGCAAAAGGTTCTTCGATAACATATGCATCTTTCGCACCAGCCACTCTCGTAGCGTCGATCACAGCACGTTTTTCAACCTCTGTGACACCACTTGGCACACAAACCATGACGTACGGCTTGCCACCATGCTTCCCAAGACCCTTATCAATATAGTACTTCATCATAGCAGCAGTTGTATCATAATCAGCGATCACGCCGTCTTTCATTGGACGGATCGCAACAATGCTTGCTGGAGTACGACCGATCATGTCGCGAGCCTCTGAACCAACAGACACGATCTCACCAGACTTAGTATTCTTAGCAACTACTGAAGGTTCACGTAAAACAATACCCTTACCCTCAGCATAAACTATTGTATTTGCTGTACCGAGATCGATCCCGATATTCTTAGTTCCCATTCCGAACACTTTTTTTCATCCCTTCACAATGCTTAATACTTTTATTTTTTTATTTAATAAATTATAACATAAGCAGTTTACTGACCTAGAGTGTTTTTTTAAGAGTTACTCCGAACAAAATAAAACTACTCAGTTAAAATACTTACATCACAAGCTTGTGGGCCTCTGATCCCTTCAACAGAAACAAAACTGACCTTTTGCCCAGCTTCAAGAACTTTATAACCTGGAGTCAAGATTGCAGAAAAGTGCACGAAAAAATCATCGCCACCATCATCTGGAATAATAAAACCAAAGCCCTTATCTTTATTAAAAGAACGTACTTTTCCTGTTAACATTTTATATTCCTTTCAACACTTGTACTTGTGCAAGTTTACCACATTTTGAAGCCTTCCACAATACACTAACTGTCTCAGTTTAGTTTTATCTAGATATTTTTTGGACTCCTTATGCTTATCAAAAAAAGACCTCTCCAGTGATAGTTGCCTTTCACCGAACAAGTCTAATTTTTAAGCAATGATCTCCTCTTCACGCATACTCAAGTACGACGTATCCCCCACAATAATATGGTCAAGCAAAGTTATGCCTAACATTTCACCACAACCAAGCAATCTTTTTGTCAATGCCAGGTCGTTTTTAGAAGGTGTTACATTTCCACTGGGATGATTATGCACGACCATAAAACGAGCTGCACTGCACTTGACTGCTTCTTTAAAAATTTCTCGCGGATGAACAGTAGCGGAATTGAGCGTACCCTTAAAAAGATTTTTCTGCAAAACGACCTGGTTTTTTGTGTCTAAATAGATGCCGACCAAATGCTCTTGCTTAGCACAACCATACATCTTGGACATATATTCACCGATTTTTTTACTGGAGTAAACCGTCCCCAACGCCAAGGCAGGTCTTTTTTCAAATCTTTGAGCAAATTCGCTCAAAACTACAAAAAACCATGTTTTTTTGTCCTTAGGCAAAAGGGCACGAATCTCATTATCAGTTAAATACTGCATCTGTTCTAGATCTTCACATTGAGAAAAAAATTTCCCTGTAATAGCCGCTGCATCTCTCTTAGAAAAAGCGCTGCAACATACGCAAAACAGTAATTCACGGTCAGTCAACTCCTGCGTCCCAAAATGTGCGATTTGATCAGTCAAATATTCTATGTCTAACGAATTTATAAGTGTCATTTTTACCCCTCCATGTAATACATACGCAGAAAAGATAAATTTTCATTTTTAATTTATGCTGTTTTTTAATTCGGCCAAATCACTAAAAACACCCCAAGTATTTTGAGAATCATAACTTGTTGGCTGGATCAGGTCAGGTACCATCGCCACCGGGATCCCTGCCCGATTTGCGGCTACTATCCCATTATGTGAATCCTCGATCACCAACGTTTTATTTTTAGCAGGTCCGCCTGCTTTTTGCCATGCTTTATCGAAAATTTCCGGGGATGGCTTAGCTTGTTTGACATCATTCGCAGAAACGATCGATTCAAAGCCGAGGTCCATTTTCAATGTTCGTAAGTAAAAATCAATTTGGTGACGATCATTGCTTGATGCCAACACATATGGTGTTTCTGTCTTCTGCAGATGACTGGATAAATCAAGAAAGCCTTTTTTTAATTCCATCTTGCCGGCAGAAACAAGTGGGTCGATCAAATCAAAGCTCCGTTTAATAAATTGATCAATTAAATTTGCATCTCCAAAATCGGCTGTCATTGCTTCTATCATCTGTGCATTGCCAGCACCAATAAATCTCCGGTAATATTCCATCGAATATTCCATTCCCAATTCATCGGCCGCCATTTTATTGGCCATATAATAAACCTTCTCCGAATCGAAGACCACACCATCCATATCAAAAATAACTAGTTCTGCTTTCAAATTCATACTCCTAACCTTTACTTAAAATATCTACGAACTTCACTGACAAAATATAAAGATCCCGTGATCAATAACATATCATCTGCGTCCATTTTGTTTACCAGGGTCACTAACGCCTCATCCCATTCTTCAAGCATTGGGACCTCAGACCATTCACTGTTTAATTCATCTTGTGCAAAAGTCGCTCGCGGCGCACTAAAACTAGTCAAAACAACTGTTACATTGGGCAACTGCTCCAGTTGCGCGATCATTTCGTTGAACTGTTTATCTTTCAATATCGCCAACAAAACATATACCTTTTGCTGTGAGAACTTTCTGCTGATAGTTTGACAGACCCCTTTGATCGCCGGTAAGTTATGTGCACCATCTAAGACTATCAGCGGTTCCTCGTTAACTTTTTCAAACCTGCCTGGCCACTGTGTTTTCTTCAAATACTTTTTTAGCTGATCTGATCGAGACCCATGAAAATAACGTGCCATCAATACAAAAAAAGCAGTCAATGACACTGCTGCATTTTCGACCTGGTAACCACCGATCATCTGTATCTGAACATTTTTCAAAACGTGTTCTTGAAATTGATAGTCAAAAGTTTCTCCCCAAAAATTATGTGGCCGTTTTATCCTTACCAAAAAATCGCGATCTAGTAAGTACGACTCCGAGCCCATGGCCTGGCTCTTATCTTTGATCACTGACTGGGCGTCTTGTGGCAAATTTCCACAGACGACCGGTATACCTGACTTTATGATCCCCGCTTTATTTTCTGCGATCTCAGTTAGTGTATTACCCAGGAGCTGCATATGGTCCATCCCAACTGAAGTTATTACTGAGACTAAAGGAGTAATAATGTTAGTTGAGTCATAGGTACCTCCGATGCCGACCTCGACTATCAAAAGATCCGGCCGATGCTTACTAAAATATAAGAACATCATAGCTGTTAGGACTTCAAATTCAGTTGGTCCTCCACCGTCATCGGCATACTCCTGGTCCAACTTGTCCACCACGGGAAGGATCTCTTGTACCAATGCTACTATCGTTTCATCACTGACCATCTCTTTGTTCATTGAAATTCGCTCGTTAAACTTTTCAATAAAAGGTGAAGTGAAAGTTCCTACATCATATCCTTGACCCATCAACAAATCACGCAAATAAGCAGTCACAGACCCTTTGCCATTAGTTCCTGTAATATGGATCATTTGTAATTTTTCTTGCGGGTCACCCAGTAGCTTCGCAAAACGACGCATCCGTTTTAAAGTCGGATATTTAACAAACTTGTGTCTGCCATGTATAAAATCCAGCGCTGCTTGATAATCATTTATTTTATCCATAATATTATCCCTTTGTCTCCTTAAGAACTCATACTTTCCAGGTCCCGTCTAAAATATTAGATATAAATTATCTACTCAAACATTGGAGAACAATTCTATCATAGGCATTGTACTGTTCTCAAAAAAACAAGGAAAACTTCCCCGGTTTTCCTTGTTTTACCGCTTATTTACAACTCTTTTTTTACTTCACTGAGTCGGGATCTAGTTGTGGCCAGCTTTTCTTGATAGCCGCTTAATTTCTCTTTTTCTTCGGCAACTACTTGTTCAGGCGCGTTGCTAACAAATCCCTGATTACTCAATTTCTTTTCGCCACGTTTAACTTCGTTTTCTAATTTATCGATCTCTTTTTGTAATCTTTGTACCTCCTGGGTCAAGTCCACCAAACCAGCAAGTGGGATGTAGATCTCCGCTCCACCGATCACTGCTGTCATTGCCAAAGTAGGAGCGTTAACATCGGCTCCGATCTGCAAGGCTTTAGAATGACAAAAACGTTCGATATAATCTTGATTATCTTCAAAGATCTTTGCCGTTTCCGAAGATGTAGTCTTGATCAAAATATCAACTGATGATGATAGTGGAGCATTAGCATCCGCACGAATATTGCGAACAGCTTTGATCAGTTCGATCAAGTTTTCCATGCCTTTTTCAGCCGCTTCATCACGATAGTCTTCGTTTTCTCTAGGATAAGCAGCTGTCACTATTGATTCTCCTTCATGCGGCATAGCCAGCCAGATCTCTTCGGTCACAAAAGGCATAATTGGATGTAATAGCCGCAACGTTTGATCCAAAACATAACATAAAATATTTTGTGTATTGTGTTTAAGCGATTTGTCCTTACCATAGAAATCTTCCTTAGCCATTTCAATATACCAGTCACAAAGATCATTCCAGATAAAGTTATATAAGGCACGACCAGCTTCGCCAAACTCAAACTGATCAAATAAACGTGTAACTTCATGGATAGTCGTATTCAATCTACTTAAGATCCACTTATCAGCTAATTGCCACTCATTTTTAGCAGGTAACTGGGCGGAAGTGTCTTCATCAAAGTTCATAATAGCGAACCGACTAGCATTCCAGATCTTATTGATAAAGTTCCAAGCTGAATCCATCTTCTTGTATGAGAAACGAATATCTTGTCCTGGCGTCGAACCAGTAGCTAAAAACCAGCGTAAGGCATCTGCCCCATACTTTTGAATAACATCCATTGGATCGATACCATTGCCTAAAGATTTACTCATCTTACGGCCTTCTTCATCCCGGATCAAGCCATGGATCAAAACATTCTTAAATGGTCGACGACCAGTGAATTCCTTACTTTGGAAGATCATCCGAGAGACCCAAAAGAAAATAATATCATAACCAGTGACCAAGGTATCTGTCGGGAAGTAACGCTTAAAATCGGGCGCTTCTTCATTAGGCCAACCCATAGTTGAAAATGGCCACAAAGCGCTCGAGAACCATGTATCTAAAACATCTGGATCTTGCTCCCAATTTTCAAGATCACTTGGAGCTTCTTCACCGACATACATCTCACCCGTTTGCTTATGGTACCATGCTGGGATCTGATGTCCCCACCAAAGCTGTCTTGAAATGACCCAATCGTGAACATTTTCCATCCATTGAGTAAATGTATGCTCAAAACGGCCAGGAACAAAATTGACTCTATCATCAGTTTGCTGATTTTTTAAGGCTGCTTCAGCTAAAGGCTTCATTTTGACAAACCATTGAGTCGATAACCGTGCTTCAACTTGTACACCAGTCCGCTCTGAATGCCCAACGCTATGAACGATCGGTTCTTCAGACAAAAGATAATTTTGCTCTTTCAAATCTTTGACGATCGCTTCTCGAGCTGAAAAACGATCCATACCCGCATATTTACCTGCTTTTTCGTTGAGTGTAGCATCTTCGTTCATAGTATTGATACGTTCAAGATTGTGACGATTACCGACCTCAAAGTCATTAGGGTCGTGAGCAGGCGTGATCTTGACCATTCCGGTCCCAAACTCTGGATCAACATACTGATCAGCAATGATCTCCAAGTGGCGCCCATTTAATGGGAGAACAACTTCTTTGCCGACTAATTCCTTATAACGTTCATCTTTAGGATTAACGGCGATCGCAACATCACCCAGCATCGTTTCCGGCCGTGTCGTAGCTATCTCGATATAATCTTTTCCATTAAAAGTAGTTCCGTCAATAAACGGATATTTAACATGGTAAAAAGCACCTTTGTCATCTTGATGGATAACTTCAATATCAGAAAGTGCAGTCCGTGCTTTCGGATCCCAGTTGATAATATATTCGCCCCGGTAGATCAGGCCCTTTTCGTATAATACCACAAAGACCTTACGGACAGCTTTTGAAAGTCCTTCATCAAAGGTAAAACGTTCTCGACTATAGTCCAAGGATAAACCAAGCTTAGCCCATTGTTGTTTGATAATATCTGCGTACTCGTCTTTCCATTCCCAAACTTTATCAACAAACTTCTCACGACCAAGGTCATAACGCGACACACCACTTTTAGCCAAACGAGCTTCAACTTTTGCCTGTGTTGCGATACCAGCATGATCCATTCCAGGAAGCCACAACGTATCAAAGCCTTGCATCCGCTTTTGGCGAACTATCATGTCCTGTAAAGTTGTGTCCCAAGCATGACCCAAATGCAGTTTACCAGTAACGTTTGGCGGAGGGATAACGACCGAATAAGGTTGCGCTTTAGTATCTCCACTGGGTTTGAATAGATCTTCAGCTATCCATTTTTTGTAACGACCACTTTCAACAGCCGTTGGGTCGTATTTCGTTGACATATTAATATCTTTAGCCATCTGATCGATCCTTTCTACTATTCCATTTATTTTTAAAAAGCCTTAAACTTCTTTTCAAACCAACTTCTGTTATCTGCGCTATTTCTAAGTAGATCTTGACTTGATTTTTTGACTCAATAGCCAAAAAAAGCACTGTCATCCATCAAATTAGGACGACAGTGCCGTGGTACCACCTAAATTGGGCCATTAAACCCCACTTAAATACTGTGTTAACGGATAGAAGATCCGGTCATTTCTACTATGAGTTCAAAACGACAGCTAGCAAGCTACAATCAATGGTTCACTGAAATGTTACAGCACCCATTTCTCTCTAAAAGTGAGCACCCACTGATCCTCTCGGTCAAAGCTTTATGAAATAATTTTAACCTTGCCTCTAACATACGTCAAGGACAAATAATTTGCCATTACTAAAGTAATTCAGCAAACGAATCTTCTTGTGCATTCAAATAATGCTCATCACTGCCGATCTCTGTCACCTTTATACCAGCCAAGGCACGTTCGATCAATCCATCTACATCCAACTTACTTTCATATTCACGTGCTCGCTCGATACGCGGTTTAGTTTTTGGTGCACTCGGAGCAAAAACTGTACAGCAGTCTTCGTAAGGCATGATAGATAGTTCAAAAGTATCGATCTGTTCTGCAACTTTGATAATATCATTTTTATCCATAGAAACTACTGGACGCAACACAGGCATTGAGGTCACCTCATTGATCGCAGCCATACTTTCCATTGTTTGTGAAGCAACTTGTCCCAAAGATTCGCCATTAAAAATTGCTAAGGCATCTCTTTTTTTGGCGACCTCTTCGCAAAGTCGTAACATGAAACGACGTTGGATAGTCATCAAATAACTTGCAGGAACATCGCTTTTTACTGTTTCTTGAATCTCAGTAAATGGGACTTGAATAAATTTGATCTTGCCAGCATAAGGGGCTAACTTAGTCGTTAATTCCTTAGCTTTATTCAAAGCTTGTTCACTTGTATACGGCGGACTATAGAAATGAACCATTTCCAAAGAAACACCACGTTTTAACGCTAGATAACCTGCCACGGGAGAATCGATCCCACCAGAAAGCATCAAAAGCCCCTTACCAGCTGTCCCTACCGGTAAGCCTCCGGCACCAGGAATCTGTTCATATGAAAGATAGATCCCATCAAGGCGAACCTCCACCCTTAAAACAACATCCGGCTTTTTCATTTGGACTTTGATCCCAGGAAAGTTTTCTAGGACTGTACCCCCTAGAATATCATTAAGTTGATTCGTATCATATTCAAAGTTGTGATCAGAACGACGGGTATTTATTTTAAAAGTCATTCCATCTTGAAAGATCTCGTTAAAAATAGAAATAGCTGTTTGCTTAACAGTTTCAACATCCCGTGCAACTTTGATCGCTGGTGAAAAATTCTGGATACCAAAGATTTTTTGCACACGCTGTGCTACTTGATGGTAATCTTCGCCATTCAAGCGAATATGCATCCTATCACGATGTGCTTTGATCTCAAGCTTTTTAAACCCAGCTAAAGCGTTCCTAGTATTAGTCCCTAAACGGTCAATAAATGAACGCCGATTTTTACCTTTAGTTGATAGTTCGCCGTAACGAACCATAATTTCTGTATATTGCATTGTGATCCTTTCTATTTAGAAAATACCTTAGAAAAACGAGCATATATTTTATCAAAAGCACTTTCAAATACCTCTGCTTCTTGCAAAGTATTATTTTCATCCAAGCTTACCCTTACCGCAGACGTCGCAATTTTTTCTGGCACATGCATAGCGTTCAAAGTCCCTGAGACAGTCCCCTTCTTAGAAGAACAAGCACTAGTAGTTGAAATATAGATCTCTTGCTCTTCAAAGGCATGGACGATCGTTTCACCCCTAACACCATCGATGGTAAAACAGAGGATATGAGGAGATGAATCCTGACCGGTATCAGAGAAAACTGTCACATTTTCTTGCGCTGCAACATGTTTATAGATTTTTTGTTTGATCTGCCGTTCCTTTTTTACATTAGTTTCTTCGTTATTAAGCAATAACCGTAAAGCTTTTGCCATCCCGGCAATAGCCGGCAGATTTTCGGTCCCACTGCGTTGGTTCTTTTCTTGTCCTCCACCAGCCATTAGTGGTTCGAGCATGCGCCCTGCTTTTTTATAGATAAAACCGATACCTCGCGGAGCATGAAATTTGTGACCAGAAAAAGTCAAAAAGTCGATCCGATCATTACTTAATAAATCACTGATCCCTTTACCGATACCCTGAACAGCATCCACATGAAAATGAACACTAGGATACGGCCGTAAAACATCAGCTATCTGATCTAAGGGTTGGATCGAGCCGATCTCATTATTGATCGCCATTACCGAAACCAAAATCGTATCGGGTCGCAATGCTTGTTTGACATCTTCTGCATTCACACGGCCATGTTGATCAACTGGCAGATAAGTAATCTCAAAGCCCAACTTTTCAAGTTGGTGCATTGAATTAAGAACAGCAGGATGTTCGATCGGTGAGGTTATAATGTGCTTGCCAAATTCTTGTTTAGCAAACGCGGTGCCTTTTATTATCCAGTTGTCACCTTCAGTACCACCGCTCGTAAAAAAGATCTCATGTTGCTTACATCCCAGCAGGTCAGCAATTTGTCGCCGTGATTGTTCTAAGAGGTTGTCTGCCGTTTCTCCTAAAGCATGCAAAGATGACGGGTTGCCCCAAATCTTATCGCTCACAGTTTTATATGTCTCTAGAACTTGCGGTGCAACCTTAGTCGTCGCACTGTTATCAAAATAAATCATTTTAAATCCTTCTCTAATTAATTATTCTTACTAATTGTAAACACTACTTATTTAGTTTACAAGTTGAATTTCAAAATAAAACAAAGCGCCGTATTCACCTACGTGCGCTTTGCTAACAACTCTAACTGAATATTACATCGTTAGTGCCATCTTCTTGTCAGATTCAAATTGTTCCGAGATCCGTTTAAATGAGCCTGGTTCAACTGTATCGACCGCTTGAGAAATAGTATCCAAAGCACCAACAAAATTAAAATCCTTTTCAAATTGTACAAGCGCCTGCTGGTATGCCTGTTCAACTTCCGGATACCGATTCCGATAGCGGTTCGAATATTGTAAAAGCTGTTCAGTCAACATTGAACTGTCCTTGATCTCTTCTGTTTTATTATTCAAAACATCAATATCTGACTGTGTATTGATCAATTTTTTTGTGATCTCTGCCATGTCGATCTTCACCTTGTTGATATCGGTGTCCAAGCCTTCAATTTCATCACTGACTTTAAAGAAGTATGATAAGTAGTCATCTGGCAGGCCCGGTAAGTTTAATTTTTCTACTTCACGTTTCATACGATGAATTTCAGTATCAAATTCTTCTATCGCATCAAAAGCATCTTTTTCTTCCTTCCACAAACCAGAAATACTTTCATTGATCTGCTTTTGATCTTCTTCAACTTCAGTTAGTTTTTGACTATTTTCGTCCAATTGCTCAACTTCAGAGGAACAAAGGACAGCGGCTTCTTTTTGTCTTGCTTGCCCTAGCTGGTCATAATGCTGTTTGATCTCTGCCAATGTCTTATCGATAGCGGCAGCTCGCTCTTCTTCACGGTTATTGAACGCATAGTTTTGTCCTAAACGGTCAAGTTCAATATTAAGTTCATTTTGCTGCTTTTGAGCATGTTCAAGAAATTTACCAGTTTCTTCAAATTTTTGCGGCAATTTTGTCGCGGCGGTATATTCTAATTCGATTTGTTCATATATATGATCGATCTCACTGGCGATCTGTTCATCTAACTCTTTACCAGCGGCCCAATCGAGTTCGGTTAAGTTTCGTTCATTTTCTTGACATTCTTTAGATATTTTAGACAATTTTGCTGCTAAGTCCTCTGTGAACAATATATGGTGATCTTTCATTTGTTTCAAACCATCTTTTAATTCATTCACTTGCTCCGGAAAAATATTGTTTAAGTTTTTGAACAGAGGTGGGATCTCTGCCACCGCATTTTCTAAAGTGGACATATCGTTTTTCAATTTGTTCAAGGGCTCTTCAGAACTAACAAAATCCCCACTCTCAGAATATTGAGTATATTTGCTAAAATCATCTTCAATTTCGGCCGACTGTTCTTCTAATTTATCGATACTTGGGCCAAAAGAGAAATTTTTATTCAACAAAGTCGTCCGTAAACTCTGATATTTTTGCTGTAACTTCCTCAATGTATCTTCATGTTCTTTAGTGCTCTTTTGGATCGTCTCCAAGTTTTCTTTAAGCTCACTAAAATGTTGCTTTGCACCCGCTGCTTTCTTTTGAGCCCCCTTTAATTCACGCGAGACCCTGAAAAATTGATAATGATGTAAAGAGTCATCCAAATCATTAAGTACTTCTGAGATCTCAGGCAGTTCTCTATTTTTTAGATAATGATATCCCTTATCTAAAGTTTCAAATTCTGTCAAACTTTCACCAGAAAGATTCAGCTTACTGATCTCAGCCAATTTTTCCTCCAGTGAATCATTTGCAATTTTTTGAATTTTACTTTGTTCATCGCCGATCGCTTCACTATAACTGCGCTGGAAATACAGCACAGCAAGATAAACAATTACCGCGACCACAACGACCGCAATTAAAAAGATTACCATGAAACCCCACCCTTTATAACACTTCTATATTTTCTAGTCGTGATCTTAATATAACAAAACTAAATTTTACCCGGCAAACAAATAGTTGCTAAACGAAAAAATTTAGTTTAAAATCTGTTTCGATTATACCATAAGAATTGTAGTTAATATACGCTTTTAATGGAGGAAATTGATTTGGAAAGATCCTTGTTAGTACAACAATTAGATGCATTGTTAACAGATGAACATAACTTTATTGCAAATTTAGCGAACGCGTCCGCCCTGCTTTACCAAGAAATGCCTGATTTAAACTGGGTCGGGACATATCTGTTCGATGAGAAAGATAGCACCTTGGATCTAGGTCCTTTTCAAGGAAAAGTAGCTTGTATGCACATTGAACCTGGTAAGGGTGTTTGTGGCACTTCTTTTCAAGAGCAAAAGATCCAACGTGTTTCTAATGTCCACGAATTTCCGGGTCATATCGCATGTGATTCTGCCAGTAACTCAGAGATCGTTCTGCCATTAACGAAAGAAAATAAAAAAATCGGAGTTTTAGACATTGATTCACCTTCAGTCGCTCGTTTTAGTGAGGAAGATCAAAAACAATTAGCTGATTTTGCCGCTATTTTAGTAACACATCTATAACTTTATATATGCGACACCCTATCCAAAATAAATAGGAGCAAGATTTTTCTTCAACAGGCTAGTTTAGATTGACTTTTGCCAAAAAAGCTGGTAAGCTAGCTTGCGTGTAAAATAATGCAGCAGTGGGCGGTAAGAACGTCAACAGTTTGTTGCCAAATTTTGGTTTAGCAAGTAACTCTTCGGCTGCAAGAGCGAAACCCTAGAATGAACTGCACGAATACTAAGTTCACACGGATTATTTTACTCCAAAAAATTTATTGGAGGAACTTTAATATGCGTTATACAGGTCCATCATGGAAAGTTTCACGTCGTCTTGGCGTTTCTCTTTCCGGTACAGGTAAAGAATTAGCTCGTCGTCCTTATGCACCAGGTCAACATGGTCAAAACAATCGTCGTAAACTTTCCGAATACGGTCTGCAGTTACAAGAAAAACAAAAGTTACGTTTGACTTACGGTTTGTCAGAACGTCAATTTTACAATTTGTTTATCAAGGCTGGTAAGATTCGTGAAGGTAAGCACGGTGACAACTTCATGATCTTGCTCGAACGTCGTTTGGACAACGTTGTTTACCGTTTAGGCTTGGCTACTACTCGTCGTCAGGCTCGTCAACTTGTTAACCATGGACATATTACTGTCGATGGCAAGCGTCTTGACATCCCTTCGTACGAAGTAAGACCAGGTCAAGTCGTCTCCTTACGTGAACGCTCAATGAACTTGCAGGTTGTAAAGGATGCTTTGGAAGCTGTTGTGGGTCGTCCAGCCTTTGTTTCATTTGATGACAACAAAATGGAAGGCTCACTCGTACGTGTGCCAGAACGTGACGAACTCGATGCAAACATTGATGAAGCACTGATCGTTGAATACTACAACCAACTTGGTTAATGTTAGTAATAAAAGGCTCGCTATGCGGGCTTTTTTTGTACAGTTTTATAATCGTATTCGGGAGTGTTTTAATTTTGCGTAATACAATACCTTGAAACAAGACCTTTAGCGAAATTAACCAACGACACTAAAAACCAAACGAGTCATTATGTGCATTATACAATTTTATTTGCAAAACTAGGAAAGGAGGAGAAATTTTGAAACCATTAGCTTATCGTATGCGGCCTCAAAGAATCGAAGATGTTGTCGGTCAAAAACATCTCGTCGGACCCGGCAAGATCATTGATCGCATGGTCAAAGCTAGATCGTTATCTTCTATGATCTTATACGGACCTCCAGGAACAGGTAAAACCAGTATAGCCAGCGCGATCGCAGGTTCAACGAAATACGCTTTCAGAACTTTGAATGCCGCAACTGATTCAAAAAAAGACCTCGAGGTCATCGCCGAAGAAGCAAAAATGAGTGGGACCGTGATCCTAATGCTCGATGAGGTTCATCGTTTGACTAAGCCAAAACAAGACTTCCTATTACCCCATTTAGAAAAAGGTAGTATTATCTTGATCGGTGCAACAACAGAAAATCCTTATATCTCTATCAACCCAGCGATCCGCAGTAGAACACAGATCTACGAAGTAAAGCCTTTAACAGAAGATGACATCCATCAAGCCATTGACCGCGCCTTAACAGATACACAAAATGGGTTAGGAAAAATGAATATTGAATTAACTGCTGAAGCTATGACTCATCTAACTCAAGCCACACATGGAGATTTACGCAGTACATTAAATGCTCTAGAATTAGCCGCAAGATCTACCTCACCTGACCCTAGCAATGGTAAGATATACATTGATTTGGCCATCGTTGAAGAATGCCTGCAACGCAAAGCCTTAGTACAAGACAAAGATGGCGATGCACACTACGATGTTATTTCAGCTTTCCAAAAATCGATCCGTGGTTCAGATACTGACGCTGCTCTACATTACCTAGCACGTCTCTTAGAGGCTGGCGATTTGATTTCTGTAAACCGCAGACTTTTGACAATTGCTTATGAGGATATTGGTTTAGCAAACCCTGCTGCTGCTGCTAGGACTGTTTCTGCGGTAACAGCGGCAGAAAAAATAGGCTTACCAGAAGCACGGATCCCGCTAGCTAATGCTGTGATCGAATTATGTATTTCTCCTAAATCAAACTCAGCTATTACTGCAATTGATGCAGCGATCGAAGACGTCCGACAAGGAAGTTATGGGGACATACCGGATAAATTGAAAGATGCCCACTACCAGGGTGCTGCTGAACTAGGACATGGGAATGATTATAAATTTCCGCATGACTTTCCACATGATTGGGTAAAACAAAATTATCTTCCTGCCAAGATCAAGAATAAACAATACTATCATCCGAAAGAAAATGGTAAGATCGAACAGGCATATAAGAAACAGTATGAGCTTTTACGTCAAGCACAAAAAAAGTGATCTTGTTTAGGATGTGTGTCAAAGCAGCGTTCAAAATGGCATTCAATTTCAATTTTGTCTCTAATGGTCTGGAAAGAATTGCGTGAGACAGCGCTTTATGTTAATATAATTACGAGTTCTGTGGCATACGCCTTACCTCATAAATGTAAGGTTGACCGAACAATTCTCATTACTATTGTTGTTCAAATGTCTGCGTCTGGCATACTCATTTCACTTGAGTCCCACAAACAGACATAGAACGACATTCCTGCTTGATCGCGGGTTCAACTACAGAGGTGATTAACGGTGCCGACGGAATACGCAAAGTTTTTCTTTGCAACGGTCTAGATATTCTGGGCCGTTTTTTTTAGTTAAATTTCCATATATTTGTACCGGCACTCTTTTTTTTCATACAGTCGCATAGTTTTTAGAAAAAATTCCAATTCTACTAAAAACTTTTTTGATTTAAAATATGCTGGAATAAACTAAAAGACTTAAACTAATTTTCAAGGAGATTTTTATGGACTTTGCAATTACTATTTTACTTTCTATACTAGCATTGAGCATGTTGGTTATCGGAGCCTACTTATTTCTTAACCGTGCCCGCCCTTTCCTTGTTTTTGACCCTCAAAAAGAACGTGGCTTAAAATTATTTTGCACTTATTTTGGGGTGTTTATGTTGTTCTGTAGTCTCTTAACGATCTTAGTCATTTTCTACACTCCGACCTGGTTATTAATAACAGCAGTTTTTCTTGATGTTCTTTGCACGTTCGTCGTACCCTTTGTATTATGGGGTTACACTCTGTAATTTTGATTACTTAATCGGTTTCACTTTCTTTTTTCTTATAAAATAGTTAGAATATAGTTGAAGGTAAAGAAAGGGTGAGCATGATGTTGCAAACATATCAAAATATCTTAGTACCGGTTGACGGTTCCTATGAAGCTGAACTTGCGTTTGAAAAAGCTGTTAGCGTTGCTAAAAGAAACGGTGAAAATAGTTCGATCCACTTAGTCCACGTTGTCGATACTAGAGCCTTTCAAAATATTTCCAGTTTCGATACAGCGATGGTAGAAGAAGTTACTGATACTGCCAAAAAAACAATTCACGGCTACATTGAGGATGCTAAAAAACAAGGCATTAAAAACATTGATTATTCGATCGAGTATGGTGCACCAAAAGTTATTATCGCTAAAGACTTGCCGCAAGAAAAAAATATTGATCTGATAATGATCGGTGCGACTGGTTTAAATGCAGTTGAGCGGATACTCGTTGGATCTGTGACCGAATATGTGACAAGAAATTCGAAGTCTGATGTTTTAGTTGTTCGTACCGATTTAGACAACAAACTCGCCTTAAGCAAAGAGCAACGTTCAAAACAAGAAGATTAACATAAGAATAAATAAGGCCGTTTGGTCCAAGTTCGTTGAAAAGAGCTTGAACCAAGCGGCTTTTTTGATCATTCAAGTTATTATTGCTGTTCTTAAAGATACTTATATTTACAAGATTCCAAATGATCATTAATTATTCCAATTGCTTGCAGATATGAATAAACGATAGTGGGGCCCACGAACTTAAAGCCCATCTTTTTAAGATCTTTCGATATCTGCTCTGATAACGAAGATTTAGCGGGTACGTCTTGTGCATGACGCCAGTGTCCTATGAGCGGTCGATAGTCAACGTAGCCCCAAAATATTTCATCTAGGCTTTTTCCGTGCCGATGCATACTGTCAACCACATTTGCATTATTAACTATTGCATTGATTTTCCGTCGGTTGCGAATGATCTGCGGGTCTTGGCTGATCGCATTTAACTCATCCTCAGTTAAGTGCACGATCTTTTCCGATTCGAAATCACAAAAGTCATGCTTAAAAGTCTGTCTTTTATCTAAAACTGTCTGCCAACTTAGACCAGCCTGCATCAATTCCAAACTCAACATTTCAAATAACAAACGTTCATCGTGAGTTTCTTTCCCCCACTCTTTAGCATGGTAAACCTGCATGTTTTCTTTTGCCTCGAAAGCCCAACCACAAACTGTCATAAATAACCCCCCAATTATCTAACCTTGATCAATATAAATACGAAATAATTTACGCTTTTGATCAAAGATTTTCAAAATATTAAAAGTTATGCAAAGATCACACTAAATTTCAAGCACAGGTACCCCATCAGTGACTGTCCTCAGCATTTGATCAGCCATATCACCAAATTTTTCTTGTCCATGTGACTCGTGAAAATTATAGATCTCTAAAGCTGTCAAAAAAGCAATGTTTGCTGGCAAGCTTTTTGCGGAATCTCAAATTCGAGCAATGACTGATAACCCGCAATAAAGCTCTGCCTCATTTTTTTATCTTTAACTTCATAAAAGAAAAACTTGATAAAATCCTCATATTGGCAACCGATGTGTGCTCTTTCAAAATCGAGCAAAATGTATTTTCCTTGGTAATTCGTTATATTACGAATACTAAAATCTCCGTGTAAAACGACTTTCTTAAGCTTTGCAAATTCTTGATCGGCGGCCGACAGATCACCTTCAATCGCCTTGAGCGCTTGTTTTGCTTTTTGTTGATGATTTTTATCATTCAATGAATCCATTTTAAACTTCAATTGCGTTGACAAGGGTTCATTTGACTGTGGGACGCTAACTTTACCAGTCAAATTATTGTGGAATTCGGCTAAAAGCCTCCCATAGATATATGCAGTTTCAGCATCCAAATTTTCTTGTTTAGCTTCTTTTAGTTCTCTATCTCTCAAAACAACTACATAATTATCTCCAAAAATCACCGTACCAATAAAAATATCTGGACAGTAGACTTGATCCACATGTTGTTCTGCATAAAACATTTCTTGATCCTTAAAAATCTTGATAAACAAATCTGTCTTGTAATAATGGCTATACCCAGTTAAATGTTGATTTCCTGCAACGTCATGGATCTTTTTAAATTGTGCATTATAATAATCATTTAGAAAATCGATCAAAACATTATCCATTTACTAGCCTCCCCCGACAATTATTACTTTAATCTTACTTGAAAAAATAATCAGCTGCAAGAATTACTCCCTCCCTTAACTGCTTTAGCTCAGTAATAATACCACTTATGAAGCATTTTTCTGTCTTTGTAGAAATACTTTATGGGGGATAATTCTAGTAAATTTTCATTGCACAAAGCTCTAGTTAAGAGTAGCTTATTAAGATTATTAAGAGTGCACAACAGCTTGCAGAAAACTTTTGGGCTACTATCACTACATAGTTGCATTATCTAAATGGAAATATTGTCGACGATCGGTGGTTCCGCCATGTTTGGTATTACTGTGTGTTGTTCGTATTCATGTCTATCGTCGGTTTGGTAAGATCTGGGGGATACATGGTAACCCGACTTATGAATATTGATACACTTTTGCCAAAATTTGACCTTAAATATTTAACAACTATCGGTTTATTGATATACGCCGTCAATGGTGCTGTGTTAGTCGCTCCTTTTGTAACTCAGATGCGAAAGACTAAGACCGAATTTCCAAAAGCAATGATCACCTGAGCCTTGATGACAACCTTTTTAATGATCCTTGGTCCTTTTTTGTTAGGTATCTTCTTTGGCGCAAACCGCTTGCCAAATGATTTGAAAATGAATGGTGATTATTATAGATGTCAAGCGTTAGGTCAGCAATACGGAGTTGGCAAACTATTTATGTACTTAGATGCTTGGACTTCAGTCTTCTTCATGTGTGCTCTACTTGCAGTTTTATTAGATGCAATGACAAGACTGTTGATTTCAGACACTGGCGAAAAATATCTGTCCGAATACGTTTTTATCAAGAATGATAAGCTTGGATACCTCGCTGGATCATTATTACTAGTTGTTACTGCTGTTGCCACCCTCTTTGGTATAGCACCGCAAGATGTCGCAACTTATTCCGGTACGTGGGGGTATGAACTTAGCATAAACTTCATTGCTCTGGTGACCTTAATTGGATCAGGCGCCGTCTTGGTTTTGATCAGGAAACGTGAAGTAGAATATGGCTTGGCCTTCGACCAAAGACAGTGGTCCACTCATGATAGGCACGACCTTCATCACAATTGTTGCCATGGATTGGTTTGGAGGTACGCATCTTGGTGGAAAAATAGCCATGATCATAACGATCGCTGTTTTAGCTGTTTTGCTAATATGGGTCATTGGACGCAGAAAACCCACTGCTACGACACAAGACAGTTAAATAAACATTTAAAAAAACTCTGGTCCGAAAAAATCGGTTCAGAGCTTTTAAGTTATGATATCTTTTAAAGGATTATCACACAGGTTTTGTTGGCAATAACTTGATAATGCCTTTAACAAAAGTTGCTGTTTTTGAGCAAAGTGACCGTTAAAACAAGCGTACCATACAATTACTGTGCAAATTTTATTCACTCGAGAATTCAACTTCACCTGAAATATCATTTAAACTGCCTTTTACAAGCTGACAAACATAGAGTTTTTCATCTCCACCTTGTTCACCTGATAAATATAAGTGATAGTCTGCAGCAGGTTTAAACCCAAATTTTTCCGGGTCATTCTTATCAAATTGCTGCCAAACGATAAAGCGATACCCAGACTGAAATGCAAGCTGTTTTAAAGCGCTGATCAATTCCGCCGTTTTCCCATTGACCTCTAAAACAGACCCCATCATCAGACAAACAACGTCATTTACCGTGATTTCGTGCAAACTAGCGGTACCAGTGATCTTGCCGTCTTCTTCGCTGACGACCTCTAATATGGGTCGATAATTTTTAACTTGCCGCAATTTAGCTGCTTGTTGCCCTAAATGCTTTTTTGAGTCGCCCAGTGATTCCAGCAAATCATCAACAAGTGCATAGTCTGCTGGCTGGATCCCTCTGATCTCCATCTTTTGCTTTCCCTACTTTCCTTGTAACACAGTTATTCTACCATTTTTATTGTCCCTTGGCTAAAGGTTCTTTTGTAGTCAAATATAAGAAAAAAGAAACTACGATGAAATTCGACACATTCATGGATAACTTTTAATAATAAATGGCGTTCAAACTGAGGTTCATTGTTTTTTTAAGAGAAGTAAAAAAGCTCCAAGCGTAGTCACACCAAAGCTTAGAGCTTATATATAAATAATTACCCTACAGACCCTTCCATTTTATTCAATAAATATTGTAACAGCTCGTTGTTTATTGTTGGTCTTATTAATAGGAATAAGAGCAAAAGATTGTACACGTTAGCCATTGTTATAGTTTATAAGAACGGGGTCAATTTCAAGGTCAAAAATAGAATAATAAAATAAGGACGATCCGACATGGACCGCCCTTTTAATTTGTGCTAATTAAAAAAACAAGCGTCGGAGCGATCCGGGGCTTTTAAATTAGTTCAATTTATTTAAACGGTTAAAAATGCTATAATAAAAAGAACCTAAAAGATGTTGGGCCGCTTGCTTCCACATCTCTATAGGTTCTTGGTCGCTATTTCGAACGTTTATCAAATAATTTATCCAGAACACGCTGGATTAAGTATGCAATTACGCTCGAAAACACGCCAATTAAAAATTGGCCAATCGTATTGAACAGAGTTGTCACCCCCTGTGGCTTATAGAATGCGCTGGTCAACGCTAAGCCATTAATAATTTTACTATTAATCTGTAAATAAAAAAAGCAAATTCGATAATATGTTCTCGTTGACAGATATGCCTATGCTGGTATAGTATTAGTTTGTATTGAACGGGGTTATTATCCCTATATTAAGAAGCTTGGTCACTTCTTAAACACCGTTATGTCAATCTTTGGTGTCGTTTATCTAGCTCGTTATCGCTAGTGTCTTGCTCTGTGTGTTGCTCATACAGAGCTTTTTTGTATAAAAAATAAGCCCACCCCAAACGGAGTGAGCTTTATTTTAGTAGTAAATATGCTGACCTGGATAAATATAGTTTGCATTGCGTATACCGTTTTTTGACTGCAAATAACTAATTGAGTACCCAGTCAATGTTGAAATGCGACTAAGGCTATCGCCACGTTGCACGATTCTATAACGCCCAGCAGTTTGCTTTGCCTTTGCAGATCCATTAACGGTCAATCGTTGTCCTGGATAAATTGCATTAGTATTAACGATGCCATTTAACTGTGCTAAACGATTTACAGAAGTTCCGTAACGTGATGCGATTCCACTTAAAGTGTCCCCTGGCTTAACGGTGTAAGCCTTGGTACTTGAGCTAGTCTTAACCTTTTTGGCAACAGGTTTAGCATTATTTTTAATAGTCCCTTTAATCTTTAACACTTGTCCAGGGTGGATAACACTGTTGATCGTCTTACCATTGAGTTTTGCTAACTGGTACATATCTAACCCAACTCTATTAGCAATGCCCCACCAACTATCGCCAGAAACCACTTTGTAAGTGGTATTTTTAGCATTAGTTTGGTTGGATTTATTAGGCGTTACAGGTTTAACAGGAGTGTTGTTTTTAACGTCTCCGCTAGTTTTTCCCATAAAGCCTACTAAATCAACACTACCATCAATACCATACCAATTTGATCCGAACTGCCACATCGCAATATACGGAAAACTTGGGAACCAATTAAAGTCTGGACCAGTCTGTAATGACATAGTCTTATAATTGGCGATCCAAATTGATGTGCCATAACGCTTACCATATGCATTGATGTCAATATAATTTTTCAGATAACTTGAACCAGTATACAATGCAAATTTATATCCCTGTGACTTGACATAATCGCCAAAAGCAAAAATAGCTTGTGTATTAGCTGATTTTGATGAACTAGCACCAGCCTCATAATCTAAAGCAATCAGGCTACCTTTTTTTAGTCCTACACGCTGGGCGTCGCTAACTGCCATTTGAGCAGACAACTTAGCGTCTGATTGACTACCACCAAATTGTCCCCAAAAATACGTGCCAACGTTTAATCCAATACGTGAAGCACTGGCTAATTGAGCTGATGCTTTCGGGTTTTGATAATGGTAACCTTCACCGCCGCCATGTCCACCAGTCTTAACAATTGCGCCTTTCATGCCCCGATTCTTAAATTGTTGCATGTATGAAGTAGTCGATCCTTGATAACTTGAAAAGTCACCGATTAAGTTACGAGTAGTATTAGCACTGGCATTTGTGCCAAACAAAAAGAGCAATCCCAAAACGGTAATCACTCCTAACAAGCATCTATTTAGTTTTCTCTTCACTTTTATCCCCCTCTCCAGGGATGATAACCTTACTATCCCCAGTAACCACACCTAGTAAACCAAGAATAACCAGCAGCGTGTTCAGGATATTAACAATTCCTTGCCAATCAATTGGAAAGTTGATGCCAAACAGTGTCATACTTTGCTGGATCAAAACAACCAATAGGGACAACAAACCAGCAATTTGTTTTCCGTTCCACGAACCATCCTTGTCTTTCAGAATGCTAAACAGCTTTTTAATTTCAAACTTCTTCATTCTGTTGTACTCCTTTCACTAAACTTGTTAGTCGCTTAACCTCTTTGGTCATGTCGTCAATAGTTTCTTGCATGTCGTCTAATTTGGCATGTAGTTGTAAATTTTCTTTGCGAACTTCCATCAACTCTTTGTTAGTGGCTTTAAGGTCGTTATTAGCCTGTCTAAGTTCTTTCATGATGTCTACATCACTGTTACGCCAATTCCCCCTAAGCGTGATCAATGCACCGCCAATCCCACCGATGAGTGTGATCAATGCGACCCAGATTCCTGTCTGCATTAGAAATCACCTGCCAATATATCGATCCAGAAACTCACTGCGTTTGAAAAGACCAATGCTGTTTGCATAGTGAACATTTGTGATAGCAAATAATCACGATAGATGAATAACGCCAAATAACCCGTCCAAATGCCCATGCCGATTACAAGAAAGATAACTTTGCCTTTAACATAGTGATGCTTGCTAAAAGCTACATATAGGCCAAATAAGGTGAGTATCACGATCAGTTCCAGTAACCCACTGTCAAAAGCATGACGTACGACATAATAATTGTTCTGTGCCGGCGCACCTTTCAATTCTTGAAACTTCCCGTGCCACATAAATAAAGCGAACACAAATGTCGTGAACGCCTTACTAATAATATTTCGATTGCGAACGAATCTCTGTTTTATCGTTAGCACTTTTTTATCTTTCACATTCTCTTCGCTCCTTCCCTTTTTCTGCACAAAAATAGCCGTCCTCAATTTCAGAGACGACCATGATTAATTTAAATGCTCTTTGATTTTACCCGCAATAAACTGTGCGATCTTATCATACGCACCGCTCTTGTAGTGCATTTTATCACCCATCCAGTAATTTGCTTGTGCTGCATTAAAAGGTGAGATCCCTAACTGCCACATATCTACCACGGGTAAGCTGTAACGCTGTCCTAATTCTACAATTTTGTCATTGTAATCTTTCTGGTATATGCCAAGCTTGTTGGCCACAAAGCTGTGCTTCTCATCCTTTTTTTGTAAAGGGATCGTTACAAGAAAAATCTGTGATTGTGGATATTTGTTTAGCCAATAATTAATGCAGTATTCCATTGCACCTGTAAAACTATGAGTATCTAGATCGGCTAGTTCAGTGTCAACTTCTGCTACATCACCTAAAGGATAGCTCCCCCGATAGTCATTCATTCCACCGAAAATAATCAGAATATCCGACTGTGCGACACTTGGAATCCGCTCAACAAAACTATCTGTTCGTGTATCATCAATTTGAACGCGTGTTCCTGCAACCCCGTAGTTAGTGACTGTAGAGCCTGTATACTTAGGCAAGAAATCAGTATAAGGAGTAGTTCTGTTATTTCCTCTTTTAATTCCATAAGTGAGACTATCCCCAAGCGCCGCAATTGTTTTAGGTCCTTTGAGCCTGGTATGATAATCAGCGCCGTTGATCTTAAACTCGAAGTTTAGGTCAAATTTAAGTTTGTCCCACCAGATAGCGCCTAGCAAATAACAATTTTCATCGAGCTCATCTTTATCAGTTTTGATTATTTTTTGAAACGGATCAGCATATAACCAACCGGCACTCGACCCATTAAAACTAGCATCGAACTCTTTGCCTTTATACGTACTAGCTAGATTTACCTTGGTCAGTCCATACGTTAAAGCAATTGTATTTGCATTCGGAAAAATAATTTTTCGATTGACTGTATCGATCACAATTTCACCATAAGTGGTAATTATGCACGGCTTATTAATGTTGGTCACTTGGTTATTTACTATACTTCGTTTAGGAAGGTTAGAAGTACCGTCCACTGTAAATAAAGTATTGATATAAAAGTTCCCTTTATCGAAGTATAGATAGCCAAGCAACAGGTCTGTTTCTAACGCTTCGGATTGACTAGCTATCATTTTTAAAGCATTTTTATTGGTGTCAAAAACCAAAAAACCATCTAAAGCGACCGAGAAATTCGAGTTGGCATAGCCATCCATCTGATACTGTTGATATCCATCTGTGATCGCTAAGTAATGGCCATCGAACTCCAACCTCTTTTTCGAAGTGTTGACGTTGACAATGCCTTTTGTGACAAGCATGGCACTTCTTGCTTTGTGTGGAATATAATCAGACTGATAGGCACCTAGATCACTCCAGGCGCTCTTGTTTGGATCCCAAACATAGCTGTGTGCACCGTCTTTAAACGAACTGTCAAAGACTAGATAAACTCCAGTTGTCCCGTTAGGATATTGGGCATTTAATGCACTTAACGAATAAAACAGGCCTTTAGGTTTTCCGTTAGTGATACTGCTGATCAGAGAATCGACATAAGTAATGTTAGCTTTAGTTGCTACTTCTGTCTCATCTGCTTTCTTTTCAATTTGTTTGTCTTGGGCTTCTTCACGCAGACTCAAATTATCGAATTTGCCACGTGCGCCCTGTACTTCGAGCTCATTATCATCGAGTCGGCCATTCAAGGTGTCATGCTTAGTGCCATCAACTCCGATACGTGCTTGAGTAACCTCATTTGCCCCATAATATCTTATATTGCCTAACCCATTGATTCGTTTATCTTGGGCTTCTATTTTTTTATTTCCGTTACTCCAATTGCGGTCTAAATGGGCGCGATAACTTTCATCCTGAAAAGATTGACTTTCTTCTTCAAAAATTGCCACTATCTATCAACCTCCGTTAATTCGATTTGACCATCAGCTACTGTCAGCTGGTAGGTCATTTTTGTTTTAGAATCTATAATCTTTATGCTTTTGACCGGCTCAGCGTTCAGACTATCCAGCTTAGCTTTATCGTCCTTTGACATCAGACCTGATGTTTTAGACGTAGCAGGCTTATATTCTTTGAGTTTGTCCAACTTGGACTTATCGCCAGCGGACATCAACCCATTGCTGTCAGGTGTTGCTATGCCATATATGGACTGTCCTTTCTGGATAGCTCTCTCTAACCCCTTAACCGCCTTAGCATCTGTTTCAACCAGTATCTGTGTGCCTTCAGGCAATTCAAGCGGGTTATCTGCTGGCAGGGTCAAAGTATACACTGGTTCATCATCTTCATCATTAGCTTGTACCATCGCAGACCGAGAGGCAACTGACGCAGACCGAGAGACAACTGGTTGAGCAACCAGGCGAGAGTTCCATGCACGTATAGCCTTATCAGAAGCATCATTCACGCTTCTTTTTAACGTCTGCCCCAGTTTGACATTATCCTGCCAGCCCTTACGCAACTGATTTTGTAGAACGATCGGGTCAAATGTTGTGTTTCCAAAAGTGATTGATCCGCTATTTTTTGAATCTTGTGGGTAGATCGTGCGAGATTGTACTCGGACTTGAACATCTATGCCATAGCGATCACGCAAGTAGCCGTAGTTGCCCACGCTTGAATCATTCTTGAAACCTTGCAGATTTTTGCTAAAGTTCACATACTCCAAGCTATATTGCACGTCAGGATAATCATGGACTTTTTCCTTGAGGGCTTTTTCTAGTCCCCGCTTAGTCATGTTCTCATTGGTGTAAATGTCGCCCCATATTGTGCCCCAATGGTTCTGTGACGCCAGTGGGCTGGTATACGAAGCGCTAATAGGGTAGACGCCTGTTTTCTCGTCAGACTTACCAGCATAGCCTTTCATGTAAGTTTTGAGTGTTGAATAATCTTCATTGAACGAGATTTTTTCCACGTTGTTTCCGTCCACAAACAAAAAAGCACCGGTTTTTCCGATGCTCTTAGCAATATGGATCGTGTAATTATCAAAATAATATTCGAACTTGAAATCGTTCGCTAACTGCTGCAATAGTTCATCGGCATAGCCAGTCCCAAACGATTCGCTGAAAGAATAATTCGAAAAATCATCTTCAATTTTATATTTGAAGTCTGTGCCTTTGACTACCAGATCCATACACTTTTTCAGTGTCTGAGTTTTAGTGTATCTCTCTTCATGTTGAATATCGTGCAAGTCACCGCCGACATGATTAGCCGTAACGGTGTAGACTCGATATTTGTTACTCGGCACTGGATTACTTATTACTATCCGAAACATTTGTCCAGTTTCTGGTTCAGTAATTATTGTCCGTGGCACCATCATATCAGCACCGACTGCATTCATCTCGTCTGCGACGAAGCTAAACTGCAAGGTCGATAAACTGCCCAGTGTTTGCGTTATAGCGACGTTATCAGCTCGAATAGCTGTTTCATCACCATAACCGCCATTGGTGTTCTTTAATTGAAGCAATCTATCACCCCCCCTAATAATAAAAACGTGTATCGAACGATATTTCAAACTCACTAGCACCAGTCAATTCAAGCTTGTTCCATCCGACTGCAAAGTCAAGGTAACCATGGTTGGACCATGTATTGCCATAACGCTGCTTACCATCAATAACCGGGACTAGGCCGTACCAAACAACTTCGTTAGACTTTTTCAACGCATGCTTGATTTCAATCGCTTGCCCCGTTGTTTTGTTTCGCAGTCTAATACCATTTGATGCGTTACCTTTGAAAGTTATCTTAACTGGATGTTCCTCCGCTAATAATGGGATAGTCGAAGCATTGTAGATCTTGATTGGTGAGGTATTCCATTTGTATTTGAGATCCTTGCCATAAGGTAGAAAATTTCCCATGCCCCAGACACCGGCCTTATACGTGAAGGGGTCCATAGTAGTCCCTACCGATTCAGCATAGCCTTCTGCACAAACCAAGTTGATCGTGACTCCGCTGGCTTTCCAGTAACTGTTTAATTGAGGCATGGTAAACGCCTCAGCAATGACCTTCCATCGCAAATAAGGCATTCTAACAGTCGACACGTAGAACTCTTCTTGCGTCGAAAATATCCGACTGAGTTTCATACGCTTCAATTCGAAGTCTTGAATGTCGTAAGCCATAATATCCAGTACCAGCGGTATTGTAATTTGTCCGGCTTCTGAATTAAGAAGTTCTGCGCCATGTCGTCCGATCTGTTGGAAGGTATGTGTATTATTAGCAGAAGGCGGGTCGAACGTCTTAACATGAAAGCCCATTGGTCCTAAATCGTAAGTTGTCCCATCTTTTCGAACGACTACGATGCTAGACGGATATTTCATTTCTGCGAAACTCAATACTGTACACCTCCATTAAGTATCGAACCGCCATTATTAACAATACTCAACTGGCCGGCCATCATGGCTTTAGTCGTTGGATATGTGGCACGTCCGATCGTCTGACTATCTAAGTTGACATTGATACTAATATCACCGTCAATATTAGGTTGTTCTGCTTTGCTTTCCCGGCCGACATTTCCACCGACTTTTGTGAGCGTTGGTTGTACCGTCGTCCCATTAGAAGCCTGTACACTTCTAACCACACCGGCAATCTTGGCACTCAACGAATTAGGCGCAAACGCTGCACGCTCGTTCATAGCGTCCATCAACAAACCATCAGCGCTGTCTTTTCGTGCATTGACTACATACTCAGGGTTATGTTCAGACAACCAAGCTAATTGTGGATATTTGGGATGTCCGCCCTCGTTGTAGCCGTGCCCATTGCCTAGAAACGACAGGCTAGAGCCATAACGCTTTTTCGCATAACGTAAAGCAGCAAGTAAGTTATCATAACCATTAAAAATGTTGTGGTGTCCTTTAAACGCATTAGCGTTGAATGTGGTAGAAATTGTTTGCATTAACCCTTTAGCAAGGTCACCGGTTTTATTGTTAATATCGCCAATGTTACCCTGTACTGCTTTTTCGTTCCCACCTGATTCAGTGGCGATCTGACGCAAGACTTTGTTTACCATATCAGAGCTAGTAGACAAACCGTTGGCTTTCAAGGCATCTTTTACTTGGCCTTTCCAGCGTTGTACACCAGCGCCTTTTGGTGCATCTTTGTCTTCATCGTGTTTATTCTTCAACTTCTTGAGCATTTTAACGAATGCGCCAGAAATACCTTTGACTAAGCCATGACCTAAGGCTGGTGTAACTTTAGTAACCAATTCCGAGCCTCTGATACGTCCCATCGCATTAGTTACGATATTACCCAGCGATTTAATCGGATGCTTGATAAAATTGACGATACCGTCCCACTTATCTTTGACCCAACCGGTCAATGAGCTGAACCAATTCTTTGACCCGCCAGCATAATGTGCGATAGATTCACCAAACATCGAGCGGGAGGCCTCATGTGGGACGACTGTTTCGTCGCCTTCCAAATTGACATAAGCATTCTTACCAGTGACTTTATAAGCTTGGCCACCCTTGAGGATAGCCTCTTCACCGTTGCCGTCATTAACTTGGGCGATACCTTTATAACCGGAACCACCAGACTTCAATCCCTTGATTTCATGAATAGCTTTTTTAGGTCCACCAAATGTGTGGATAACTTTGTTAATTCCACCAATACCACCATTCAGAAAGCCAATGACACCATTGATACCATTTTTACCGTGTCTCTTAATTGATTTCCAGATGTCCTTAAAGAAATCAGCAATCCCGTTCCAAGTTCTTTTCCACTTCTTAGAAATATCGTCCATGATGTTGCCGAGGCCTTTTTTCAGAGAAGTGAATTTACCTGAAACAGATTTGCCAATTTTTCCAGCCTTCTTGCCTAACCAATCATGTAATGGATTCCAAACCTTATGCGTTATATACTTGACTCCACCCCAAATATGACTGATCGATTTCTTCAGAGCATTAAATGTATTCTTAACGCCTTTCCAAATAGCCTTAGCAGCTTTGACAACAAAGCCTTTAATTGGGTTCCAAACTTTAGCAGTGACGAATTTAATGCCGTTCCAAATGGATGTAACTGATTTCTTCAAAGCATTAAACCACCCAGTTACTGTATTTTTAATTGTTTTAGCAATACCACTAATCTTTGACTTCATCCAGTTCCAAAATTTAGTAGTAGGTTTTTTAATTGAATTCCATACAGCAACGATCACTGATGCAATTAAAACGATAGGAGCGAGTGCAACAGCCTTAACCACTTTAGCACCAAAACTGACTACTGTCTTAATAGCGTCCCAACCGACTTTAGCACCTTTTGTAATACCGCCCCAAAGATTACTGAACCATTTGCCGATCGATTCAAAGCCAACCTTAATGCCTCTAACGGCTGAATCTGCCCATTTTCTGAATTTAGGGTTATGCTTATAAAGATCACTGATAGCAGTCCCTACTGGATTAACAATATATGAGCCAACATGTTTCCAGTTCTTTTTGATCCAAGCAAATGCCTTTCCAAGCCCTTCTTTGATAGCCTTGCCTACTTTATTAACTGCATCACGAAACGGCTTGATATGCTTGTAAGCTTCATAGAATGCCAAGCCAACCGCAATGATTATTCCAGCAATCCATGTTATGGGATTGAGCAATAATGAAGTACCTAGTAGATCAAATGCACCTGAGATACCACCAATAACTTTTGGGATGGCGGTAAGTGCAGTAGTCACACTATCGACAATCTTAGCTGTTCCCTTTAGTGCAAATAAAGCTGTGCCAATAATTCCGATTGCTTTGCCGACTAGGGTCAAAGCCTTTTGGTGATCAGCCAGTTTCTCTAGTGTCTTAGCGATAGCACTAACCGGGCCTTCACTGTCTTTTGCATTATCTTTGAGCGACTTTATACCATCTACTACGTCACCGATAATATCAGCAAACACACTGAATGCTCCTTTGGCAATCGTGCCGATTATTTTTCCAATCGGTGAAATAATTTTACTGAGGTCACTAAACGCATGCTTAACTGGTCCAACCGCTTTAACGATCAACCCAAACGCTTTAGACGCTCCCCCAGCTAGACCATTAATTGCGCCGGTGATGTTACTTTTGCCGATAGCGTCGATTATGGCTTTCAGGCCATTAACGACCGCAGTTTTTAAGTGACCAAATGCACCTTCAAACGCAGCAGTCCCTTTGGCATACTTTTTAGCCTTATCAGTCATGCCAAGCTCTTCAATAGCTTTATCGAACTCGCCAGCACTGATTTTGCCATCTGCCATTGCGTCACGGAAGTTACCAGTATAGGCACCGTTTTTCTTCATGGCCTCTTGTAATTTGCCAGAAGCACCAGGTATAGCATCAGCTAACTGATTCCAGTTATCTGTTGTCAACTTACCAGCACCAGCAGTTTGGGTCATGACTTGGGCGACGGATTTGAAATCATCCTTCGTTCCGCCAGCAACCGCAGTTAGGTTCCCAGCCGCCTCGGTCACCTTCTCATAATCTTTAACGCCATTCGCAGCTAGCTGGGCGGTCGTGCCGGACACGTCTTGCAGATCATACACCGTCTCATCAGCATACTTTTTAACCCTTTTGCCAACTGCTTTAATTGTCTTACTGCTTTTACCAGCTAACTCCATTGTGGATTGGAAGCCTTGCATAGCATCAGAAGCGTTCATTGCTTCTCCTGCTGTATCTTTTAGGTATCCACCAATAGCAGATACACCTTGCAAGACTGCACCACCGATAAATGAACCTTTAATAATATCTTTTAAACGACTGAACTTCCCTTGAGTTTCTTCAGCCTCGCTTTGAATATTGCGAAGACCTTCACTGGCATTATCATTCAATTCAAGTTCTGTCAGATATTTTGTTGGTATTGACCGCAAAAGTTTTTCGTAGTCGATTACTTCGCCTTCTTCGGCCATAGCCTCTAACTTGGTGCGTACACTTTTAGGCAGTTTTTGAAGTAATTTATCGAAGTCAACAATGCCATGTTCTTCAGCATCAGCTTTTAAGTCAGTGACTTTTTTCTTGGGTACTTCATCAATTAAGTTACTAAAGCCGGTCACTTCACCACGTTCGGCATCGGCTAACAGTGCAGTACGTGTCTCTTCAGGGAGAGATGACAGTAACTCATCGAAATCAATAACTTCGCCTTTTTCAGCTTTAGCCAATAATTTGGTGATCTCTTCTTCCGGCAAAGCTTCCAGTAATTTGTCGAAATCAGTAATGCCTGCATCTTCGGCATCTGCTTTCAAACGCGTTATTTCTTCGTCAGGGAGCTTTTCAAGTGAGGTTTTAGCACTAGCGACTTTCTCGCTTAAATTGCTGTCATCGGCCTCTAGTTTTTGTTTAACAGGATCTGAAAAATCATCTTGGACTTTCTTAGAAGTTGAGCTTGATTTATCAGATACCTTTTCAGCATTCGCATTGAAATCTTCACTTAACTGATCGCCAGTGCCTTGACCGATTGATTCAAGGCGCTTGTCAACTTTGTTAGCCTCTTGCATGGCTTTATCAACGGCCATGTCTATATCAATTCTTATTCTTCCATCGCTTGCCATGTCTAACCTCCTTCCACTGCGCCAACAATACCGGCAAATATATCATCTTGTGATTGTTCTTGATCTTCAACGGACAAGCCTTCTGTTAAGGCGTAATAGCTTTGCAGTTCCTGTACATGTTGCAGCTCTTTTTGGTCCTCGATGCCACTTGTTTCAGTTTCGCGAATCTGAATGATCTGCTTGAACAATGTCTTATCAGTCAAGCCGTGCAATAATGCCTTAAATTTGTCCCAGTGCATTTTGCCCTGCTGTTCAACTAAATCAATACCATACTGTTGCATAAAACCTGCATAGATCATTTCAGCGTCCTGTATATAAGAAAAAGACCGGTTAGGTGTATCGCTACCCGCCCCGGTCTGAAGTTGTCCGTATGGATCCTCATTAATGTAATCAGTCACAATCTGCACCGCTTCAATTAAAAAGTCAGTATCTTCATTATCAACCACGTGTTCAAGCGCTTCTTGCCCATAGAAAGACTCAAAAGCAAACAGCACTTTGTCCGATTGACTTACATCATCATCGTCCATTAATTTATAAAATTGTAGGACGTTATCGAAACACAAGTTAGGCACATACACATGACCGTTATGTTTGATCTCATCTTGCGAATTGTCTGTTAAGCTTAGCACTTACATCACCGCTTACTTTTAACTTTACCGTTTTTCGTGTATTCTTTCTTTTTGGCACGACGAGTTTCGCGATTATCATTTGCCAACAATTCATCTGCCTGATCGCGTAAGATACCGATAGCTTTCATGATTGCCATGGTGTCTGAATGATAATGTTCAAATATCTGCTGACCCGAGCCTTCACCTAAATAACGATCAAAGAAAGCGATCGCACAATCACGCATTTGAGCCATCATGCCGTTATATTTATTTTTCTGCTCGTCAACTGAAAGATTATTAAATTTAAAATTGCCGTCTTTGTCTTCCTTCATCAGCTCATCAACATCTTTCAAAATTTCATAAATCTGAGCTAACGTTTCGATTGCTGCTTCACGAAATTCATCGTTAAAAGCAACTGTGCGATTTTTACCCGCAATTGTAATTTCAGCTTCATTTTGGATCTGTTCATCAATGTTAAGTTTTAAAACCATTATTTTGATCTCCTTTTTCGTCTCACTTTTACTCGTCTCTGTTTTTTTATTAAATTACTCTTCTAGCTTGGTTTCCCCGACCGCGCCTTGGTCGACGATCGGGGTTGTTATTTTCCCGAGTCGTCTGGATGTTTGATGTCTGGCTTGCCGCAAAAATCTGCGTTAAACGAGAATGTCTGCTTAGCCCCTGGTGCACCACCAGAAGGTACAATCGCAGACATGTTAATAACACTAGTCAATACTGTACCGTCTGTTGCAGTCCAGCGGAACAACGTCTTCAAATCAGGACCGATTGAATATTGCTTAGACACAACATAATCTTGACCTACATCGCCTTGTTTACGATGCCCTGCAAATTGCAGTTGCAAACGCTTAGCGGTAACATCAGTTGTTTGCCAGCCTTCTCCATCATAATATTCATCATTGTTAGACGTTTCGTTATATGATGGTGTAGCGCTATTAACACCGCCAGCAATAGGTACAAACTGTGCCTCTTCAACATCAGCTAATGTCTTATGCGAAAGGATGTCAATTTCGTATTTATTTTCATAATTTAGGGTAAATTCGCCAGTACTTGTAGGCATTTCTTCAGCCATATTTTATTCCTCATTTCTATATTTGTTTTTTATGATCGTGACCCCAATTTCAAGGCCACATCTTACGTTTTGAATATCAATCGTTAGCTCTGCCGGCTCGGATTGGACTTCAATACCCACAAACTGAAAGTCTGCAGGTTGGGGTTGCCCCTTTAAAGCCAAACTACTCAAGTCATCTAAATAGTTGCTGATCTTGATTAATTGGTCTTGCGCTTCTTGCAAGGCACTATAATCACCTACGGGAACCTGCCTCACGATCTCAAAATTATAAAGGACTTCTTGCGTACCTTCAAAGTCTTCATCGACAATATGCGAACCTGGCAGGCGCGTTAAGGCAAATTGCGTATCATTCTGCGGGTTAAGGAAGCCGGCGACTAATTGAACCCCTAAATCTTGTTGAATTTTATTAGCTAACTGTTCTCTTAAATCCGTCATTGTTTCCACCCCGCTCCACTAATAAACGCCTCATTGCATTTCTGCATCAGATCCTTGCGTGCTTTTAACCTTAGATCCCATCGCTTACTAGTTCCTGGTGTTGTATAATTGTGAACTGTGTGTCCGCTAACAACGCCATAAAACTGTGCTTTAGCGTACGGCATAACATAATCAATATATGAGCCATCTGAAGCCATAACAGAACTTTTACGCAAGTTACCTTCCAGCTTTGGCACGTATTGCTCCATCGCTTGATGTGCGTCGTTTGTGTAAGCTTTACGGCCTCTGATAAGTGCTTGCCTACTTAACTTGCGATGCAAACCGCTCAGGTCTACATGTACCTTAACAGCCATCTAAAGCACCTCCAGTTCGTACGACCACAATTCATTGCTAAATGGATTGCGATTATCCACGATCTTCTGTACGGTGTATTCCTCACCTTCAAATGTGATCTTAGAACCAATGTTTGCCTTCGATAATTTAGGGATCGGTTGAGAGATGTTTTTGTATAAAAAAACAACGGCATTGGCAACTATCTGCCTGTCGTTGTTCGTCCCTGTATATATTGTTTGTGGTTGAAAGACTACACTTTGAATGGTGATCGGATCATCGTACGTCGGTTTGGGATAGACTCCACCTGATTGGCCTGTAAACCGTCTTAATATTATCTGCTGTTTGGCCATACTTGCCGGTATCAATAGCATGAACTAACACCTCGATACATAAGCCCTGTTTGAGCTAGTAAAGTGTATGCCACTCCATAGATACCCAAACGACCCACAGTGGACTTTGCAGCATCTCCACCCTCTACAGTAGTCCGACCGATAGAAACACGCTGTACACTGCTTTGAGACACTTCGTAAGGCGTTGTTAATCCCGTATAGTTTGAAAAGCTAACTTGCTGAGCGAGTGCACGCTTAAATAAGTCCTTGCGCCACTTCACATCGCTTTCCAGATCGTTCGTACGGTAAAAGCTTTTGGTCGCAATGTCAAATAATGATTCAGCAACGACCTCTAATTTATTGAATTTATCTTCAGTTAGATCATCAGCAATAGAACCTAACGCTTGATATTCTTCAAATGTTAAATAAGCCATTCGGCACCTCCTCGAAACCGCCAGAACTAGGCGTCCTCATTGTTCATTTTGTGGGCGATCGTACGTTTAAGCTACTGAAACGCACTTGGAATGCGCCTCATAGCACTGTTATTTAGTAGCTTTATTAACAGAAAAGTCCACGGTTGTGTTATCGGTGAAAATAACCTTTGCACCAGTAACTACACCGTTCTTATCTTCGTTGATAACACCGGCAGCATCGGTAAACCAATTTTCATATTTCGTTAATCCTCCTAATTTAATATGTCTTCTGGTGCTGGTGACAATGGAGTTGCAATTGACCCTTTTTCTGCCTTAGCTTGTCTCCATGAAAATGTTCCTCCAGATGTATTTACATTTGCCCAAGCAAGCTGTATAACTATTGTAGAATAATCATCGGTTTTTGGAGCAACGAATGTTATCGTGGCTTTTCCATGTGCATTAAGGCGTACTTCTTTAATAATTACTAGACGATTTCCGTTGCTATCTCCAGTCCAAGCATCAAATTGCATAGGATGGTCTAACTGTTCTATGTTAACACTAGCCGTATACTGGCTGCCTGGTTCTCCATTAAAGATGCCTATGGTTGTGATTAGCCAACCACCACCGGTAGCCGATTTTATATCATTGCTTGTGTCATGGATTAAATTTCTGCCATATACTTGCCTGCCATTGCTGAAAACCTTGTCTACTGGTGTGCCATTAACAACACACGCTCTACCGTTGATTGTTGGCATTTAATCACCCCTCAATAAAGTAGACGCCGGACTTGTCGGTCAACGCGTCATAATCAGCTTGCGAGACGATATTGATAACGGCATCATCACCCTTATCGCCTTTCAGACCATTGGCAACAGCATCTGCAACTTCTTTTTTTAGCTGCTGGCTAAGGTCGCTAAACTGTTGAATAAAATCATCAACCGTGATGCTGCTGACGAGATCCCCAGAAAGTTCGGTGACGTTCTCATTGATTTGAAGTGCCACGAATCCGTCACTAGGATAGATTGCAGTGCCACCGTCTACGGTGTCCCACAGTTCAAGTAGATAGCTTCCGGCTGGCAATTGAGCCAATTGTCCGCTAGTAATGGTTGCCTGATATCCCGTGATACTGGCACTGATTCCCAGCAGATATCCGGAATCGTTTTTAATTCTGACCTTTGCATCTGCTGATAGGGCTGCTGCACTATCATCATCGAACGCATTCAAATATATTTCAGTTGTTGTATCGGCAAATTTAAACTCTCTATTGCCGTTGCCAAGATATAGCTTCCTAATAAAAAATCATCTCCTCGCGCTAATCATATTCATCATCATTATCTCATTAAGCTGTGGTATCAGTACCCGTTGATACCTGTGCGGCCTTGCCGACTGTCGGCGGTGTTATTTTCCCGAGCCACCATCACTTTTTGGTGTGATACCTGTATAGATACCAGCTTTAGCATTATCCAATACGATCGCATCATAGTAGGATAAGCCTTTGATCGTGTACCGGTACCCGCTACGGTCACTTTCTGGTGAGATTACAGAAACGTTATCATACTTCACGATCGGCGCAATAGCAGTTAAAGGAGTTAAGGCAAAGTTAACTGTGCCCCCAATGTCCAAACCACTAATGCGATCTTTAGCCACACGCAAAATCGGGACACTACCGTCAAGCTGTGCAACACTCCGATCAATACCGTTGATGTTTTGTGTATTTACAGAAAAGGAACGGGCGATGTCCTTTGCATTTTTCAAGGCTTTATAGAAGCCAGCAGATGCAAATAAGACATATCCGCCTGGGATCTCATGATCAAGCATATATGCTTCAATATCGTCGTATACATCCAACACATTTTTAGCCGTAACAGTATCAGTAACGTTTTTACCAGCATTATCGGCTAAGACCTGCATTGCCACCTTGTCACGGCGCGGGATAGTTACCCGGCGTTGATGTTCAGAAACAACATTGGCAACTTGGTATGCACCGTTTTCAGATGTGTCCAACTCATCAAGATCGTATCCAATCCAGTCTTCATGTGTAAGTTTGACTGTTTCTTTAGTCATGTTTACCTTGGAGCGAGTATTATCGCCGTTACGTACATATTCTTTAGGCTGCATTAAGCCGTCCATTTTGTTGATCCGTACTTCATTGACACCCACAAAATCAGCAGCAGTAACGCTCTTAGCGCCTGCCATTAGTGGTTGCCAGATTTGAGATTCGGCAGCAAACTTCTGATCAATTTCTGCCATATCTTTACTATCTAAAACAATACTCATAGTTTAATTCCCTCTTTCTATTTTTCTCCGCTCATACGTTGAGCAATCTTCTGAACCATAGTCGGTTCATTGCCACCATTGCCACCGCTGGGATTACCTAAAGAAGTAACCTGAACACCTTTAGGCCCATTAGCTTCCTGGTTGCTTTTGGTATCGAACAAATATGAATCGTTTTTCTGCACTTCTTCTAACTGGTCATTAAAGTTTTCAAGTTTACCATCTTTTCCCACTGTGACCTTGTCCAAATCCAGTAAACCAAGCACGGCTTTCGGGTTACGCGCTTTTGAGTCACGTAATGCTTCGTTGATTTTGAAATCTCTGCTTTGATCAGCCAGTTTCTGTTGCCACTCTTCATCTTTGTTCTTGTTTGCTTCTTGGAGCTGGGCTAGTTGATCTTGAAGCTCTTTGTTATCCTTAGACGACTTCTTAAGGTCCTCTAATTGGCTGTTATGGTCTGTAAGTTGTTCTTTTAAGCCGTCACGTTCAGTTGTTAGGCTTTCAACTTGGTTGTTAGCGTCTTGAACGTCCTTGCCATGCTCAGCCATGATCTTATCAATCGCTTCACCTTCAATGCCTAGATCCTTTAGAAACTCTCTTTTCATGTGTATAACCTCCATACGTTTTTATTTCCCAGCAACGACTGGGTTTTGGTTGCATGAAAAATAGACAGTTTAACGACATATCCAGGTCGAATATATTTATTTTGCTACGACCCTCTCACGCCCATATTGACGTGTTAGAAAGTCGTTATCTTTAACAATATCCCTTAACCTGAATTATTCATACTTTTCGTTGCAGTTAAAACTTTGTGCAAAGTTACTTTAGTGTGTAAAAAAAGCAGCTTTTTGTTAGTTTTGTTGTCGGACTGTTTAAAAAAGGACAGACTTCACCCTTTCCCTAAGAAAAACATTTTTTATTTTGTGAGTTCACAGCGGATATATTTTTAGATTTTGAATCTTGAACAGTGTCTGCCAAAATAATTTATCGAACACATTGGTCTGAGATAAATGGACCCAGACTTGACGCGCATGGTGCGTGACCTTAGCTGCCACATGGAGTAATTTAAAACGGATCGTCCCGACCTGAGCGTGTTTAAGCTTTGTTGGTAAAACTAAGTTCTTCATGGCTTGCAGTATATTATAAGCGACCCCAGCTACCAGCATCCGGAACTCATTGGCCTCAAAACTAGAACTGTCCGTTTTATCAAAGTGAAAGCCACGTTTAACTTCTTTGATCAAGTCTTCCATGGAACCGCGTTGGTGATAGAGGGCAAAGACTTGTGGACCGCTTAATTCTTCCAAGTTGGTCACGATAAACTCATGGTCAAACAGAAAGTTGCCCGCCGGCCGCGTTGATTTAATAATCACACGATAAGGTCGTGACCAACTTTGAGGACAATAGTCTCGCAGGACATGCCATTGGACTTCAGCTTCGGTGAAGTCCTGGTCACCCACTTGGATCAGGTGCTCAGCCCGACTTTGGAGCTGGTAGTTCGCTTTTAAACGAATCACGAACTTAGCCTGCTTTTTATCACACGCATGGTAGATCCCTGGAGCTGCGAAACCAGAATCTCCCCGCACTAAGACATCCAGGGAAGATCCGTCATAGGCCCGTAAGCTCCGTAATAAAAATTTAGTCGCACCTTGGGAAGTATAGCGATTGCCGGGGCGTAATTGAGCATTCAACAAGCAGCCCGATAAAGCATCAAAGGCTAGTAAAGGATGATAACCGTTGGTCTGGTAGTGACCGTTATAAGCACTCTTTTCTTGGTCACCAAACGTATCGGCATGTGTCGAATCTAGATCAAGGATCAGCTGATGTTGATTTAGCTGCCCAAGAACAAAGTGAGCTACCGAGCCGAGCAATGATTTGACTGAAAAGAGCCCAGACGCTGAAATGTGATTGATAAAGCGTGAAAGTGTCGGCTGGGAAGCGACCGCTTGAGACAAGACCAGCTTAAAATCAACGGCGTGTGACAAGGTATTAGCCGACTGATCTTGGCAGTATCCTGCCAGCAATTGCAACAGCAACTGCTTAAATAAATTGTTCAAGGGAAAGGTACAATATTTACGGTCATCTTTAAAATGCAAGTTATCTTCTAAGAGCTGGTCAAAGTGAATTTGGTGCAGAAATTCAGCAATTAATAAAGTTCCGGCATCGTTCGCTAACTCACCACCGTCATTAGAAATGTTGATCTGGTCATTGAATAAAAGTTTTTCATGATGTAAAGTTGACATAAGGAGCACTCCTGTTCTTTGTGGTTTTCAACGACTTAACAATAGCACAGGATGTGCTCTTTTTGTACACCCAACAGGTGAAAAACGAAAAAGATGCGAACTAGCATGACAACAACAAAAAGTAGTCCTTAAGGGAAAAGTATGAATAATTCAGGCTTAACTTACTTTGATAACCACGAATACTTGTCTTTAATTTCCGTTGAGCCTTCTCATCGCCCAGTTTATTAGCCATTTTCAGCTTCTCCTTTTGGTGACGAATAGACCGCTCATAGTACCGTTGCTTTTGTTGCACATCCATCTTTTGGCGTGCTTCACGTGGATCATACTGCTTTTGAAAGTTATGCGATACACCTTTGATATACGGGTAAAGCATATGCTGGCAATTAATGCCCATCGTCCCTGCAGGTTCACCATAACCGTAGTCATATATGGAGGGATAGGCTCGCATATAACGTGAGTCAGAAGTTGGAACCAAACAAACGACCTTTCCTTGAATATGTGAGCAAGCCTCTCTTGCTGCCGGATGACTGGTCATTGTAGCCAATACGCTATCAAACTCTTTCATCGACTGAATGCGCACATCATTAAACACCCGGGAGGACGTGGACGTTAAAACAGTACGTGTATAGCCCTCTAAGCTCCATTGATGCCCGCCTTTGTCAATTAAAGATGTTTTCATACCTTTGTCCTGCCATTGCATAATATTGTCTGTAAGGGCACGCTGTGGTGTTTTACGTCCTGTCTGTATATCCAAGGTCGTACGATTAACGATATCTTGGAACGTCCTCATTGCCGCATTCTCACCATAATTGGTAGTGAGTAGTGTTTGATTCACATTATTATCAATATCAAGAAAAGCTTGATGTGCATAACTCTTAATAATCTGCCGTTGAGTTTGACTGATCGGCTTGTCTTTCTGTTGCAACATATTAGCTAGCTGACCATTCATTTGCTGCACGATTTGTAAGCCGTTATCTTCGATTAAACTTTTAATTTGTTGCTCGCTCATATTAGCCGTTTTAGCAACCATACGGACGACTTCTTCAGTAAGCCCGCCCATTTTCTGTAACATAGCGAAACGCCACGCTAAGGGGTGCTCTCTGTCCATTAACAACGAACGTGTGTCTTTAGTTGCATCAATTAACAGATAGAATAATTCTTGTTGTAATCTGGTATAATTATCAGCTATCTTGTTGGCCTGATGATTCATCTGGCTCATTGTTATCTTCTTCGTCATCAGTACCACCTCCGCCAAATAATGCACTTTCTTGTAAAGCATCTGGAGTTCGTTCAGTTGATTCTTCGTTAGCTTGCTCCATCCACTCTTTAGCCGTCTTTTCGTCAAGCTGATAGTTGCGGACCAAGAATTGAACGCGTGGCATCATACCATCATCGACGGCTTGCATGTCTTTATTAAATTGTGCCTCCTGGTCTACAAATACACCGTCGTTGAAATCAACAATTGTTTCGGTGCTGTCCACATCACCAGTCCATAAAGGAATACCATTGCTGAATAAGGCACCATTGCTTGCTGTATATAAGATAGCTCGCACTAGTGCTTTAATTTGCTTATCGACCTGAGTTAAGTAAGACGAGCGTGTCTGATAGGTCATAGAGTTATTAGATACAACCTCAGTAGCTGTCTTAACGCCCTCACCATCAGCAGTAAATGTGCCTTGTGATAAGCCTGTTTCATTTTCAAACTCACGCATAAAGAAACTCATTGTTGATTGGTATTGCGCATTACGGATAGGCTGTGTCAAGTCAGTGATCTTCATTTGTGGATCACCATACATCGCCTCATAAATATCTGTACTCTTATCGAATATCGGCGGGTGCATCTCTTGCTGACCATTTCCGCTTGCCATTGGTCCGCCCGGCCTTAACATCTCGGAAGGCACCGCAATACGACGCTTGCCAATTTCTACTTCGTGCACAAATTGATCATGCGTTGTATTAACTGCGTCAACGGTATGCTTAGCATTGTCAATAATGCCCAAGCCTAACGGACTTTCAGGGGAAATATTATTAGCTCCCGGTGTTTTAAAGTATGCAAATAGAGGTGTTTCTAGGCCAGATAGTACACTAATTGGCTGTAAGCCCTTATACTTCGGTAACTTATCTAACGGGATATTAACGCCAATTTGTCCTTTATCTTCGGACTCATACAGCTCATTAGTGATCTGATAGTTGTAGCCACCTTCTTTTGCAGGTATCCATTGGTGAAACTCTAACAACGTGTAATAAAGATTCTTGTTGCCATCTTGTACGGTCGTTTTATCCGCAATCGCTGCTTCATTGATCTCGGTGACATTCGATTGCAATGGATAGAATTGATCGGCTTTAATCCATGATAATTTGATCTTATCATTTTCCACATATGGGCGGATAGCAAAACCACCTAATGCAATACCTTGTTCTAGCTGTTCTTCATATGTTGTATAGAAGTCGTTATCAGCCAGCACTTCATCAATCAATTCATGTGCTTTATTGTCCTTAATAGCAGTGGCATCATCACCGTTAGCAACACTCTCTTTGTTATTAACTGCCACCGAGCACTGTTCATTAAAGATAACTGAAGCTAAGCGTCTAGCAGCCATCTTAGTAATGTTCAGGCTAGATAAACGGCGCTCACATTCATGACCGTAACTATTGCGGTACTTTACTTTTGGAAAGTCGTTGCGATAGTATCGCTTAGCCTCCGAGATACGTATATATTCATCTGGCGAGATCGATATACGGTCATCGTCTGTAATGTTAGTCAGTGATTTAATCACGCCCACCTTAGCGCCTCCTTTCCGAAATAGATTTTTAATGCTGTCAATTAACGACATAGTCCACCTCCTATTTTTAGGGGTTATTCTTTAGTTTTATAAATATAAACGACCCTTTGTTAATTACTCCAAAATAAAAGCTTATTATAACGATATTCTCAAGGGTCCATTTGTTAGTAATAGACCCTACCACTTCAAGCCAAGATCACGTTCAGCATCACGCACAAAGTATTGGAACTGATCCGCACAATGATCGTTTTCTTTTATGACTTTAGGATCATCGCTTTGCAGTGTCTTCTCGTCCCATTGGTATCGCTTGTTTTCTTCGTAGAATATTTTATTAGCTTCTTTTTTGAGCATAAAAAAACGACCATGAGCTAATAAGTCCTGCACACGATCGACCATGTCAACCTTTTTAAGTTTGTTTACTTTGTGCCAATGGATAGCATACTTAGCATAGAACTCATTATCCAAGGCACCTTCAGCAGAGTCCATTGTTAGCCTCATCGTCGTCATACCATACTCTCGCCCATTACGATCGATGAACGCTTTTAGATCTTCAGCTAACTGAGTAGGCGATTTCTTATAAGCTTTACCAGCAGGAGAATAGTAATAATTATCCAGTAGTATCACGTTGCCTTTAGCAGTTAAGCCGTAACAACCGCACGTAGTAGCAGATGTCTCGTGCCCTGTATCGACTGAATAATATAAGCCTAGTAAACGGTCATCACTGGGAAACTCATCTATGACATGAAATAAATCAATATTATAAACGTTAGTCCCTAATCCGACTACTTCACCCAGATACATCCACCGATAATAGTCAGGATCATTTTGTTTAACTGCTTCTATTTCTTCAAGATAGCTCTTGGCTAGGATATTTGGTAGTGTCACATCTTTATATGTTGAATGATCAACGTACCAATCAGGCATGTTTCTTCTGCTTTCGACAAACTCATTGATCCAATCATACGGGTTCTTAGGTGGGTTATAGCTGTAATACGTTTCAACCTTTAAACCGTTTGGGAGCTGTTTACGTGTGAATGAAGCTCGCACTGTGTCGACTTCTTCCCAGCTATTGAATTCGGCCAACTCTTCAAACCATAGCCAACGAACGTAACCTTTTGCAATCATGAACGACTTCAATTTCTGTGGATCATCAACACCACTAAAATAAATTGCCGTCCCTGTTGCCTTATGAATAATCTTATAAGGTGATTTCTTGAACTCAAACTGGTTATTAACATGTAACATGTATATCGCCCATTTAATTTGTTCATAAACGGACATGTTGATCGTGTTAGCAACCTTGCGCATTACTAAGGCATTAGCATATGGGTCTTGCAGAAACTTATAGACAATATCCAAACTAATTGCAGACGACTTAGTAGAGCCACGACCGCCTTCTAACACCTTATTAGAGGCCTTGGAAAACAGCACGTTGTTAAAATGGGGATTGATCATTGCATCAACATCCACATCAATTACCGTTGTCATCCGTGTTCCTCCCATCAGTTCGGTTAAAGTTCATAATAATGTTGTCCTGTACATCACCATCAGCTTCACGTTTAGCTTTCAGCTCAGCTAAATCAGCATCAGCTTTAAGCTTGCGTATCTGCTCGGCCGTCATCGGGTCCATTGCTGGATAACGTTTCATCAGCTCTTTACCAGCACTTAGCCTAGTTTTTAGATCAGCCGGAGTTTCTACCACTTCCACGCCTTTAGGAGTGGCGACAGCACTTTTTTCACTTTCTTCACCACGCAAGATACGAGAATACAATTGAAGTACCTCTTCAGCTTTAGCTATCTTAGCATCTTCAAGTTTCTTCATTTTTTTCTCAATGGCGCTTTTTATGTCAGGTTTGGTCAAGTTTTCACTGCCTACTGACCGAGCAGTTTTTTTAGAATAACCTGCTTTGATTGCGGCTTGAGTGGCATTGCCAAGTTCAATATAGTAATCAACAAACCTGTTTTGCTTTTCCGTTAGTTTCATGGCATTTGCCACCACCACCTTTCACTTATGTATCCCTATAACACGATCCTAACAACCAGCCACGCCATCAGCAGTCCGCCATAAAACATTGCCGTGAACAGTGCTATAAGTGCCAATGACAACCCTATGCATTTGAATAAGCTTTTCATAGCAACCTCTCCTACTTTCTGTTACAATGACGTCAAAGGACAATAATATGTACATTGCTAACGATCAACGTTTAACTCCTAAGTCCTTTTGCCATTGACTTAACTGGTCAATGGTTTTTTATGTGCACTAAAAAAGACAGCCCCAGCGGACTGCCTGAAATATTATGTATGTCCCCGGTCAGGGACTAGCCTCTAACCCAGCTAACGGATATAACAGTAGGTGGAATCGAACCACCTGTGACATTCAGTTATAAGTTAAGGAGTCATATCAATGTCTATCATCAGTTATGTGCTCACGCCTACCAGGCACTGTTACGGTTAGATCGTGCTAACCACACTAACGAATTTTCATAGGAGGAAAATTTCGTGTTCTTACAAAAGGACTTAACTAAAGCTTTTTGTATATTACAAATATACAACACTATTCAGAGGTATTTGTGCAGTTAGCGTGCAGTTTGATTTAATTTATCTTGAACAGTTTTGATAAAAGCGTTTCGTCTATCATAGACTGATCGCTTAGATAAACTAACCTTGCCCGCTATGCCTTCAGCATTATATATTTGCGTTTCCCGAAAATAAAACTCATAGATAATGTCATACGTGGCTTTGTCTAATAAACTACGCACCTGTTTGTCCACACACTGCTTTAAAGCGCCCTCTACGGCATTCTTTTGCCAGTCAAGGCAATTTAACACTGGGTCGTCTATCAATCTGTAAACAGTGTCCTCAGTCGATTCATCGCGGACATTCTGTGCCTTACCACCGTTAATATTTTCGTCTGGGTAAGCATCGTACGGATATTTAATTTCTAACTCCCGTTTACGATAATCTCGCTCATAATCAGGATAACTTTTAATTGCCTCGATCGCATCATTTTTACTTGCCAATATATTTCCTCCCTAAAATATTCTAACTCTGCGTTGTACCTTTGTTTGATACAACATTGGTCCAACTCTGCGGTAAACTATCTTTCCTTTTAGAAATCTAAACATCTTCATCATGCACATCTCCCCAAGTTAATACTTGATATTCTACTGTTCCTCTATTTATCTTGTTATGAATCGTTTGAGTTGTAACGCCTAAATAAAGCGCTAATTCACGCATACTGTCGAACTTGATAGTTCTTCCATCTTTAACTAAATAACGTGCTCTACCACGTCTCTTAAGTATCTGTCGTGCTTTCTGCATATCATACTTTTTAAACAACGTCTGCATACTCTGATGACTAATTTTATGTTTTGGTGTCGATAGCTTGCTTGCAACTTCATCCTGACTTGAGCTCGTCTCGATTGCCTTAATGAATTGTTCACGTGTCACATCTATCTTTTGAGGCCGTCTCGTTGTAGTCATATCGTTGTTTTGCAACACCGTATAAATCATTGACGTTGTCTGATAACCCATTACTTTAGCTATCTCTATCGCTGGAACACCTTTATTGTACTGTTCAATAATAAAAGAATCTCGTTCTTTCTTAGACACATTTTTCAAATTAAGGTTGGACTGTCCTCTATAAGGCTGTCCGCCTCGTTCTCTGATAATTACATCCTTGTCCTTGAATATCACACGTACCTTTTTAGCTTGTGGGCAATTATCAAGTTCTTTCTGACTAATATCCCCCCAATTTCCAACACCGTACGTGTCGTCCCAATAATGTGTTAGATCAAAGATTGATTGTCTAACCTGCTCTCTTGTCACCATCATATTTCTCTCCTTTACTTTTTTCTTATTCGGATAAATGCCTTGCCTTGAGGCTCGAACTCAAGCATGTACCGTTGCAAGGCTTAGCTAGTTCGGATACAAGAATTAAATATAATTGAGGTCTATTCACATCCTTGTTAGATTTCCGCCCTAGCTATGACTTACAGACTTCTGACGGTCTGCAAGTCTAATTTTGATTAACGTGACCTCTGATTTGCGCTACAAATTGTGAGTATCTAGCACTTTCAGATTGGCGTGTAAACTCTTATCATCTTCTTTCTTTCAGCCAACCTTATCGTTGTCTCGATTGTCGGTTCGAGTTGATTATGCAAAAATACTTGTTGGCTGTTGCTGGCTTAGCCGTTATCATAAGTTAAGCTGCGGTCGGAGCTTGAGAAATAATAGGATTAGGATTTTGCGTGTAAATTTAATTTGCTCCGACAATGACCGAGAGAGTTTTGAGGCTCAAACGGTCTATAATGCTTATCTTTCTCTTTACCTTCGCTTGCTCATTCCTTTACCTCGACTTTCTCGTACATATTATCGTCAAGCCCATATTCCTTGAGTTCTGACGCGGTGAATTTAAATTCGGTATTTGTTGAGAGTTCTCTTAAACTATTTAATGTGCCCACTATCACAAGATTATCTTCTTTGACAGTACTATACTTTTCATAATAATCTCTTCCCTTACTAACCGGCACCTTCACGTTAAATTTTGGCTCTTTAACAACCTCGATAAGTGACGGGTCAGCCCAGGCACGAGCAAAGTCCAGTTCGGATAATTCATGCTTTCGATAAATCTTTCTCGCCAAATCACTTTCGCCAAAATCTGTAATGCGTACTGTGCTCAATGCCTCAGAAGCATGGTCAACCTCTTTCTTGAGTTCATCAAACTCTTTCTTCTCCGCAACACTCATGCGGACTTTCGGATAAAGCAGGGACTTGGGAAAGCTTAAACTCTGTATATACCCAGCTCCAGAAATGCTGTATCCTCCATAATTTTTGTTATAATCAAAAGCCTCCCTTGCAATCGGAAATCCTTTATCATTTTTAATTTTTTCTAAATCTTCCCCTTTGATCGTTACATAATCTTCATTTTCCATTTTTTCGTCCTCCATTAGTTGTGAAACTTCGATAAGCGGTTCTGGGTCATCGTGATACCCGTAGATACCACAAATAACGTCACCATATAGAATTGTCACCGGAAAATTCAAAACATCTAGATCATCTTCAATTTCTAGCTTGTTTTTCAGCCATTCCCACTGTTCTTGACTACGTACTCGATAATATTTAGTCATGCGGTTCAGCCTCCTTAATTTTTATATCTTTCATAACGTTCTTTAGAACAACAATCGGGTTCCCACTGTTGTAATTAACAGGTTGTATCTCATAGCCGTTGGGGAACTCATTCAATATCTTGCCCACAATTGGAGGGTTTATTTCAGCAAATGGGCTAAAACTAATCAATTTCATTCTTTTACCTCCAGTCTCCGTAACTGGTAGGAAGCCTCAACGACATACCCACCTAAGTCTTCGGAAGTACTACGTGCATCGGCAGAATGTATATATCTCTTAGCTTTGTTTAAATCTTTGGTAAAAGTGCGCCTTGCACAAATAGTCTTTGGCTCAATCCGTGCATCAAGATATAATTCGTCGTTTAACTTAATAACATAAAACTTTTCGTTTTCAGTCATTCTTCTACCCCCTCAAACTTGTTGCCGACCACGACGGCGTGCGGACACGATAATATTCAGCCATTGTTCGTCCTCCTTAAAATAGTTCATCATGCCAGCGCTCAATAATTGCTTGATAGATAGCTTGGTCCTTCTCTTTTTCAGTCAGCCTATTTCTGGCTTTTATGGTTTCAAAATCTGCACATGCGTCCATATCATAATATATGTCAATTACAGACATTGCCTCTAATTGGCTGGTAAGCGCTAACCAGTCATACAGTTTCTTTTGATCTTTATTCATTGGAATTCCTCCAGTTCGATTTCGATACGTGGGTTGTCCGAATAAAACTTGTGTGCTGTTAAATCTACAATCTGTGCATCATCAAGCCACAGAATGCCATTCAGAGCGTCCAACGTACTTTTGATGTAATTATCGGTATCCGGCTTAACTGTTGGTCTAACGTGTCCTGTCGTCCGTCTGAGGTGTTCTTTCTTACTGACGGACTTCTGCACTGCACGATAAAACCAAATCTCAACACTCAATGCCTCTTGGATAGGCACAACATGTTTTGCTAGAGCCAACCAATGCAATTGCTTCTTGAAGTCTGCCGTTTTCTTTGGGTCATACATTCGCAGACTTCTTCCCATCCGTACCGCTCGTGGTCTTGCTTGTGCGACTGGCTCGATTTCAAAAACTAGTCTCATATCATCGACCATTTCCGTTGTACCTGGTCATCCACAAAAGCATGACTGTTCCAACCTCGTCGTCTGGGCTTGGGGTCAACTGCGGTAGTTTTATAGACTGGCCCTAGATCGTACGGCTCGACACTTGATCTAATTAATGTGTGTGATTTCGGGTTCCAGTGGATAATTCTTTGATTTGGTCTGATTTTTCTTGGCATGGGTTAGCCTCCTTGTCTATAATCTGCTACGTCATCGAACTTAATCAATGCGCTGTGTGCTTGAATCCTTGAAACCGTTCGCTCGTCGTATTTTTCCGTTAGTTCTTCAAAGCTTTCGTTAGTTGTAACAATCAAGGGCATGTCTTCCCTAATCTGCATTAAGTTGTCAATCTGTTCGAAGTTGAAGTCTGTATCACGTTCAGCGCCTAGATCATCAACCACAGCGATATCTGCGGTCTGTAATGCTGAAACAGTTCGATCGGTTGCCTTTTTTATCTGATCGTCATTGAAACCGTCCTTAATCTGTTTCATCAACAATGGCCATGAGCAGAAAAGTATTTCGATATTGCGATAGGCGTCCGCTGATTCATTCGTGCCTTTTTGACGCTTACGATACTTAACTCGATATTTAGTTTGCTTGAAAATTTCTTGAATCGCTGCAAAAGCTAAGTGTGTTTTGCCAGAACCTGTATGCCCCTGCAAAATCATATGAGTGCTTTCGCCCTCGCTAAGGTGCATAGCACCCTTATAGACATACCTCGCAACTTTCAGGCGATCATCATTATCTTTTGCAAAATTATCAAAGGTACAATTCGTTATATCTTTGGCAAAAATTGACGTTGAAGTGAGATAACCAATTGCTCCATGTTTTAGACTGTTCTCGGTAGCTATCTGAGCAGTTCGCTGTTCTAATTCATCTTTAGTGACTGGCTTAGTTCCACCGTCCAAAGTCGAATATCCACATACAGGACAAAAAGCAGCTTTCTTAACACCCTTATGCACAGTTTTACGATCGTAATTGTCATAAGTTATCTTGTCGCCTTTAGGTCGAAACATGGTTGTTTTTTCTCCATGTTCTAAGCATTCCGGGCAAAACTCTTTTTCTTCGTTAGAGTATCTTTTGACGTAATCCAGAACGATCTCATTAATTCCCTGCATAATTTTCTCCTACCATGGCATGTCGTCCTCACTAATGCCTAGCTCAGCCATTTCTTTTTCTTCATCAGCCTTGAACATTGGTTTAATGTTGGGTCGATCCATGAGAGTGTCAAGATTGACAGGCACTTCACCATACTTAGTGAGGTACTCTTGCTTGAGTTTCTCTTTGCGTTGATGTTCTTTTTCCCACGTTTCTTTAATACTATGATGTTTCTCCTTATTAGAACGCTTATAGCCGCTGTTTCTAGCTTTGTTTTTTTCTATCCAAGCTTTTTCAATCTTCTCTGCCTTTTCAACCGTATTGACATTACCAGTTTCATACCCATCAAGGATTTGTCTTAGATAATTAAAATTAGGTTTTGTAGCATGTTGATCCATATAATTGATAGCATGTGAGACGATTTCATCACTCAATCGCTGCTCATAGTCCATCAGAACCAGCATGTTATTGTTGCTCAATGTTGCTCCAGTCATCTGGTATTCAGTGAAGATGTCAGGAGCCCTTTTACTACTACTACTAATTCTCTTTGTATTATTAATACTTGTATTATTACCTTCAGCATTTTCTAAATACCCCCCTTTAATATTCTTAATAGGGGTATTTAATTTATTAACTACCCTAAGGGTTCGCTTTTTAATTTGTTTTCCTTCTCTGTCGTACTTAACAGACAAGTAGCCTTTGTCAACTAAGCCATTGATAATTTGTGAACACCTTCCAGCAGTTAAGCCAAAGAATTCAGAAAAATATTTGTTTGATGCAAAGCAGCCTTGATCGTTGTCTAAGCTATTTATTTCGGTTAGAAAAACAACTTCAACGATTTTTAGTTCTTCATCTAGCCAATACTTAGCTGGTATCCAAACACCTTGAAATTTTCTGTCTTGTTTTGTAACTTTTCTAACTGCCATGCTGTTCCTCCTCTCGATAATCTCCCTTAACACCTATCTTCTTGAGCGTTTCAACATCTAATTTGATTCCGTTCAGCGGCATATGGTACTTGTTGCTAAATTGCTTATTGCCTATCTGGTGGCGTTCTGAATGATGAACCCGACACAATGCAATTACGTGTCTTTTGCTATGGTCCACATGATTACGATTCAAGCCACTGCCTATTTCATCAAGATGATCGATATCGGCATGCTTGCCACAAATCACACACTTTCGATGTTTGCAACATTGATATAAAAAGTAATTCTCGTCTCGTGGCAGCAGTTCATATCCTTGCTTGAAGGGAACGGACCACTCGAGCATAAAATCAATCACGATATCTAGCAGTCTATTAGCGTCTGAAACGCTGTTCTTAGTGTCATCGGCTAGGCTTATTTCTGCCCCATCGTTTTCAATCGCGTAGGTGGTGTAAAAGAAATCCTTTAAGAATTCCTTCATTGGTGCTCCAGACCAAGTTTGAATGTCATTCAATAAAGCAAAGAATAATTTTCTTTGTGTTGGCCGTGCTTTGCGTGGATCAACTATTTCAATACGTGCAAAAATATGCTTGAAGTTCTCTCCATACATTGTTTTGATGTGTTCAATGTTTAGTGATTCTTCAATAATCACTGTTAATTTGTTATTTACAAATTGGCTTACTATTGCTGGTATCCACATGTTAATCACCCAACAATTCTGCTAATTCCATTACTTGGTCCATTTTCTTTTGAGGAACATCCCAAATTCCTTCATATCCGTATGCTTCACATGCTGCTTGTATTTGCCAATCCTGCATTTATTCCACCTCTAATCTATTAGTAACTGTCTTGGGTTAATGAAGCCTGTTAATGGTTGATTGCTCTTGCAAAAATCACATATACCGCAACTCTCTGGCTCTTCTTCTCCGTTCATGATTGCCTTAACTCGTGGCATATAATCACGGATAACATCCAACTGTGGCAGCATATCCTCGATTGGCATTTCAATTGCTGCAATTCCAGGGACCGCCGTTTTATCGACTGCAAAAATATAACAGTTAAACGGCTTGTGGTACTTTTGCTGCAGCAGCTTCTTATAAACAATCATCTGCAAAGCATAGTTATAAGCGTCAATAAAGCTTACCCAGCTATGTTTGTCCTTGCTCCAGTAGCGTTTGTGCAAGTCTGCTGTAGTTTTTAAATCGCAAAAGTAGCCTTTTTCAATATTCAAGCAGTCAATTCTTGCTTTCCATTCGGTTTCTGCAATCGTGCCAGATAAGACAACTTCTTTTTGACATTGATCGTTTTGATAAAAGAAATTAAATAACTTGTCTTTCTCCAACCGTTCGATCATTGCGTCACACTTCACGGTGTCAGCTCTTTTTTTGCCGTTCTTTGTAAATAGCATGTCCTTGTTATCGGTAATAAACTGCTCGTGTGGCTCTTTTCCCTGAAACCAGCTGTGCAAGTAGTTACCAATAATTAAAGCCGTTGACGTGGTCTCTCGTGGCTTCTGCAAGCAATCTAGTGCGTCTGCCTCACATTTCATGAACTTCTTGAAATAAGTGGCGGACATATACCGCCAGTCCATTTCATTTGAGTAGTAATTACTACTCTTTAGGCTTGTTTGTGACTTCATCTAACAACTCACCTTGCTTCTGGTTGGCCTGATTGTTTTCCTTTGTATCAACTGTTTCAGGTTTGTCTGTCTGCTCTTTGATAAATTCATCAAGCATTTGTTCAGTCGTTTCAGTTGCTGCGGTTTCATCAACAAACTCGTTTTCATCTGCGTCAATATTCTGACGTTCGTTTTCTGGCTCTTTATCGTCCATCTGAATAGCTTTTTCCATTTGTACACTCATTGGACCCCACTTGCTTAAAAGACCTCTGATGACTGTTTTAAGAGCCATAGCGTCGTAGTCAGTTCCCCAAACTCCTGATGGTTTATCTTGACCGCCTTTACCTTTAACAAATCGTTTGCGGTGGTCTTCCATCTGCTCCTTAGTCCAATAGACTGTTTTTTCAAAGCCGTTCAATAAACGAAAATATCCGATATATCCAACAACTTCATCACTAGCTTGTTTTGTCGGGTCAAAGACAACCTCTTCACTTAGCGGATTCCAACTAACAAGTTCTCCTTCATGGACCACGACAGCATTCATCGCTTTGTACTGGCCAGTCCGTTGTGCTAATTGGATGTAACCTTTGTAACCAATTTGAGGAGTTGCTGAATGTCCATAAGGGACTAACCACATGTAGCCAAGATTCGGGTCAATTGGCAGGTCTAAGGAAGCAGCAACCATCGCTGATTGAATAACTGACATCTGATCAACATGCTTGAGCTGCGTACTGCTATTAACGATATTGACTAATGATGTCGTGAACTGTTGGGCCTTACTTCCAAGTGTCCGTTTCATCATGTCCTGGATTGCATTCTGTTGTACTAACTTTTTCATTGGTAAATTTGCTAATTGATTATTCATAGAAATATCCTCCTATTTCTTCCACTGTTTCGATCGCCATGTTTACATCACAAATGCGTGGGTCATACTTGTCTTTGCAATATGCAATCAGCTGGCTCATTGGAACTAACCCATCATCGGTCATCCAGACCTCATCTTCGGTGATTAAGTCACCGTTCAAGTCGTGTAATTCTTTAGGCGGCTTCGGTACGTTGCACATTACAAATTGGCGTCTCCATTCAGATGAGTGGGTGTCCTGCTGCGATTGTATTGCGTCTAAGTTGTATTGCATTAGCTCGCTCCTTCTTTCTTTGAACAAGGTACAAGTCACAATAAGCGTCTAGCTTATCCATTCGATTACGCTCATCTTCATTCGGCAAACGTTTCTCAGCTTCATACTTTCTCTTAATATCGAAGTACATCATGTTTGCCTGACAGAATTGGTCAAATGTTATCGGCATGTTGTTCCTCCTGTTCCTGAGCAAGCCTGATATTTGCTCCCAAATCATCAATCTGCTCATCTGATAATTGATCGCCGTACAGAGCAATCAACGCTCTCATAAACGAAATGCGCTCTGCTGGTGTACTCTTTACAGCAATTTTGTGTTTTAATCTTTCGTATTGCTCGGTTGCTGTCATAATCTGCTCCAATCTGGTATAATTAACCTGTAAAAATATTTTTCATATATTACTTACTCACGACTGCTATCGTGGGTATTTTTTTGTTCTCCCCGACAAATTCGGTTGATCTCGGGCACAACCCTAATCAGTCCGATTATTCCGCTCAAAATGACGGCCACCGCCATAATGCTTACTACTACTTGCTGAATCAGTATCCAGTTCATACTGCTTTCTCCTTTCCTGCCATCTGTAGTCGCAACCGTCTAGGATAACGACTAGCAGTACGATTAAAGCTGTGATTAAAATACTCACTTCCGCCACCTCTTCTTGATGTACTCGGTCGTGCCTAAAATAATGAAATAAGCAACAACCACACTTACGAAGTTTTCCATTGGTGTCACGTCCTCATCTCCTTACGTTTTATGCTGCTCGATGAATTCATCTAAGTCCTTACGATCAAACACCAGACGAGTGCCAACTGTTGCAACAGGTATCGAATAACGAACATGGTCTTTGAAACAAGAATCTTTTAATGTTAGATATTTGACAGCCTCATTCTTAGTGAAATAGCGTTTCTGTCTAAGCTCTGCTGCTTTCCCAACTTCTTCATCAAACTTCTCCATCAGATGTGCAAAGAATTCTTTTTCAGCTCCCTCTTGCACTTCCAACTTGATTTCTGCCATCACAATCACTTCCTTATTTAAATCAATTGATTATCCTTTATAGTTCTTAATCATCTATAATTGAGTTATTCTCCTAGCGAAAGGAGGTGAATCTTTGGCAACAAATCCACCAAAGAATAACGCTCGCAAGGGTGCTGTTCGTCAACGTTCTCAGGCTTATAACCCTAAGACGAATCGTTATGTTAAACGAAATTCAGAAACTGGCAGGTTTATGGATGTTAAACAAAACGGTTCTAAGTTTAAAGGCGTAAGAACTGAGAAATGATCAGTTAACGATTTAGTCAAAATATTTGGCTAGATCGTTTTCTTTTAAAACTTGATTCAAAACTAACGATAATTGATCAACCATTTTTTCATCATGATCTTCGTATCCTGCTTCAAAAAATATTGCATGAAGTAATTCATGAATCAGCGTTTGCGTTTTACGTTCATCTGAAAGACCACTTTTAATTTCGATGTGGTTATCGGCGTATACGCAAACTCCATATTCGTTTGGGTCATTCTCAACTATTTCTTTTTCAAAGACTTCGTAATGAATGCCGCCAACTTTGATATTCATTTTTAAGCCTCCTTTTTAGCAAGAAACTTGTTAATAAAGTATTGCTGACCTTTGCCAGTAACCTTTGGTGTCTTAGTGATTCTTACGCTGCCATCTGGGTTCTGAAAGCTACGCTCTTTTATTTCGAATAAGCCAAGTTCCAATGATTTCTGTGTTGGCATGTTACGATCTGATCGATTTCCAGCAATTAGATAGCCGTTATTTCGTAACCATTTGAACAATCTTTGTTGACCGATATCATAGCCATTTTGTTTGATTAGTTTTGCAAGCTCACCTACTAAAATACTTGTATTACTTGTAGATACTGCATCGGCAAATAATGCTTTTGGTTTCATTTCACTATTTTCCAGCTTTAATTTGGTGTTTTCGTTTTGAAGAATTGAATAGCCACGCTTTACAATCTCCATTGGATTGTTCCATTTGCGCTCCAGTTCAATAAAATATTTACGGTACTTTTTTCCTTGTTCCGTATGTGACATCATCGAAAGTTCTTTTGCCATTGAAATTGTCAAAGCATAATCATCATATTTTCTAACTGCGCCATTTCCGCTTTTAACGACTGCACTTTGAGGTGCACTCGTATAATCTTGGCCACAAACGAATTCTTTGAAATTTTGTTTCACCCAATCACCAAAATGTTTTTTTAGTTCTAATCCTTTATGAAGTTCTCTAGCAGAAACAAGTTGTTGATCGTTCTTGACTGTAACTTTGATAAGCTCTTGCATTCTATTCTTCCTTCTTTCTTTTTTGTTTGTTTCGATTTTCGAAACATTAAGCTTAAAAAAATTTGCTAACGGTAAATCTAAAGCCTTGGAAAGCAATGGAAGCTCGGCAGCTTGAAATTTGTAATCTCCATTTTCTCTGCGATAATACGCTGTTCTATCCCTTAATTTTAGAATTTCTGCCATATCGCTGTTGCTATACCCTTTTTCCAATCTTCTTTGCTTGATTAGATCTAAATTTATTACGCTAGTCAAAATAACACCCCCTTTTATTCAACGTTGCCAATATCGCAACTCCATGTATTAACTATACATTGTTATAATCGCAACGTCAAGCATTAAATTAATTATTTTCGCAACTTTTAATATCTGTTTTAGAAATATATGCTATTATTAGTTGCGTAAATAGCAACGTTAATATATACTAAAGGAAAGGCGTCGATACTATGCCCGATAAAGCAGATAGTGACTTAATTTTAAGAAACAGAATTGTTAATTTACGTGAAGAAAAGGATTGGTCACAAGCAGAATTAGCACGGAGAGTAAATCTTGATAAAACTGCTTTAAATAAAATTGAAAAAGGTTTTAGAAAAGTTTCTACCGCTGAAACTAATGCTTTCGCAAATATTTTTGACGTTTCAACCGATTATCTATTGGGGAGAACAGAAGATCGTAGTGGCACTAACGATGACGGTAAATTTGATATAGCAGATGATAGTGTGTTAATGACATATCAAGGCAAACCATTATCAAAAGAAGACAGAGAAATGATGTTAAGGATAATGCGCGGTAAAGAATGAGGCTGATTTATTGGATAATATTATGGATTGGCTTTGCAAATTTGCATATGATCATAAAATCGAAGTTACATTAGATGGAGTTCATTTCAAAAATGATGTCCCTTCTACTTGTTTAGGAAATCATGTGGTAATCAACACGAATTGGAGCAATAAATCCGAAATACCATTTATATTTGCTCATGAACTCGGCCATGTGATTAATGGAGACGGTGGAGTAATGTATTATTGTTCTGCTACTTCCCAGACTAAAATCGAAAGTGCAGCAAACCAAAAGGCTATCGATATTATAATCAAATATAGTAATGAAATTGATGAACAGCCTGCCGATTATATGGCATTTATGCAAAGCTATGGTGTGCCTGATTATCTAATTGAAAAAGTCAGGCAACGGTTTAATAAAAAATAGCAATATTGTCCGGTCCACGTGGACTTTAAACTCCGGGGAAAATTAAACGTTTGGGGGTAACAATTATGAAGATTATCAATCGTACGTGTGACTCATGTGGTAGAAAAATCGGACTTGTAGAGAATGCTCCTGTTACTAAAGACAAAAAACAAATTTGTACGAACTGCGTGGAGGACGTTTTTTCTGAATATAATACAAAAACAATGATGTGGGTTGGTAAACACACTTTTGAAGAATTTGACAAAGCACATGTTAAATCAATTTCAACAAATCTCACAAAACTAACTGATCAAGAAAAAGAAAAAGGATTGTTACAGATTAATGGAGCAAGAATAATCAATTTTGATAATGCTTATTTCGACCCTGATAATAAAGAGGCCCTATTAAAATCCAACGATGATCTGTTCAAATTTCGCTATGCAGATATTATTTCATACAAGCCAGTTGAACGTGGGCATTCTGAAAAGAAACATCATGGAATAGCTCGTGCTGTAGCCGGAGATTTTATTGCTGGAGGAGCCGGCGCAATTGTTGGCGCGGTTACTGGGGGTAAAAACTTCGCGTATATAGATGAACTAGGCGCTGATATTTCGCTAAGTCAAGGCAATTCTGTCGCTATTAGATTTATCAAAAAGCCTACTAAGCAAGGTGCTGACACTCAAGAAAGCTATAAACAGTGTAGTACCCTTTATGCTCTGCTTGATAGTGTAATCGCAGAAAACAACAATTGCATTGCTTCTGAAAATCAGAATATTCAAAATAATAACGATATGTCCGATCAACTCAGAAAGCTTAAATCATTAGCCGATGACGGCATATTGACACAGGAAGAATTTGAAGCGAAGAAAAAGCAAATGCTAAACATCTAATTATTGATAAAACTAAAAAAAGGGGCGTTTTATGTGAATTATTTTTGGGGTTGTTTGGGCATAGTTATAATAGCTACACTGGCAATTACTTATTGGCCTATATTTATTGGAATAATTAGTCTTATAGGTTTGTATTATCTTATAAGATATTTTATTTCTGCAAAAAATAACAATACTGATGTTGACAAGAATGATGAGCAAGTTTTGAACAACACAAACGAATATAAAAGCGAACTTCCAGATCAAAAAACATATACAAAATTTGAACATAAAGAAACAATAATGAGCGACGATAATAATAAAGGCCCTAAATTAAATTGCGGATTATATTATGGTGAAATAATTTTGCTAGACTGGCTCAATGGTTCAAAACAAAATGCTAAAATTCCCAGCTCAATCGTTTCATTTTATAGCATTAATCCACTTAAAGCGACTTACGAGCTGATTGAAAAAGGACTAATAAAAAATGGGCCTATTTCTAGTGGTCTTAATTCATTGAAGGCCACACAATTAAAAGATATTTTGCGAGAAAATAATGCAAAAGTAAGTGGGAAAAAAGAAGAGCTTATTGATCGTATTATCAAAAATAATTATACAGAAAGTATTAATTTTGAGATACCCAAAACCTATGTTGTTTCAGATGAGGGTAAAGAGATTCTTGACAAATACGGCATCTTTCCTTGGGCAAAAAAGCAAAATGGTTTTTTAAGACCTATTGATTATGTTCCTTATGCGGAAAGCCAGCCTCCTTATGAGAAAATAAAGATTAAAATTTGTAAAAACAGAATTGATTCAATAGTTAACACTGGTGGAGCAGAATATCCATACAGATTTTTATTTATATTCGAAAGTGAGATTGCTGATTGCTTAGATAAATTAGATGATAAACGTGCCATAAAACATTTTATTTATTCATCTGTTTTAAATTATTTTAGTTTTTCACCGGTAACTGGTATAGGTCCATCGTTTGAAGTACCTCAAGAATGGGACTCTGCTGATTTGCAAAATACAGTCATAAAATATTTTCAAGGTTGTCCTATTGAAAAAGAAGAAATTTTTAACATAGTTAATAATTTCATCTCTGATTATAAAGGAAAAATCCCTAATTTTTTAATCAAAAATACGACAGTCTTAACTAAAATAATTACTGAAGCAATAGCATTAGATCCAACGAATTATCATCAAAAAAGAATTGAGTTTATAAACAATAAAATCCCCAAAAAAATGTTTTTTATTTAAAAGTAGCCCGCTTTCTGCGGGTTTTAATTAAAGCCAAAAAGAACATATATTCTATTTACAAAGGAGAAATAATCATGAATAAAAAAGAATTAGAAGAATACATCAACAATAACAGCCGGACCATCGAAATTTTTAGCGAAAAAGCTCTTGAATATCAAACTAGCAAGAATAACGGCCGCCCTAAAAAGAAACGTTGGGATGAAGTAAAGATTGGTCATGCAGTTGATGGCATGATCAATACTTTTATGGAAAACGTCCACAACAAAATTAAGTCACAAGTCAAAAAGAACGAGTTCGATCCGAAACGGCCTTGGATCGACTTCATTGCTAAAAACAATGTACTAGATGAGTTAGAAGAATCAGTTATCGAAATGGAGTTTGAATAAAACTCCAAACTGAAAGGCGGTGATACAACTACCCTAGCAATGGCTAACGACTAAGGAGGAAAAACATGGCATCAATTCAAAAATACAAAAACAAAAAAGGCAAGCAGCTTTATAAATTCAAGATATATTTAGGAACGGACCCGATAACCAACAAACAAATAACTACAACACGACGTGGGTTCACCTCAATCAAATCTGCGAAGTCAGCTGCTAGAAAATTACAGACTGAGTTTGAAGAGCAAGGTTGGGGCTCAGACAACACGAGCGACATTAGAACTTTCCAGCAGCTCTTTGAAGTTTGGTTTGAGAATTATCAATTGTCAGTAAAAAAATCAACTGCGACTGATTCATGGCAGATATATGAAAGGTATATCAAGCCTAAGTTTGGCAGCAGCAATATTCAAAGAATCAATGTTTTGTTTTGCCAAAAGTGTGTTAATTATTGGTATAAGAACTATCGTGAAGCTCGACATATTAAAAACACAGTTAGTCAGATTTTGCGGTATGGGATATCCTTAGAAGTCATTGATGAAAACCCTATGGCAAAAGTTACCTTGCCACGCCCACTTCCTAAGCGAGACAACAGCAATAACTTCTACTCTAAGAAAGAATTAAAACACTTCTTTGATTCTCTAAACGATATTGGCGATTTGCGGTATATTGCCTTTTTTAGATTTCTTGCTTATACAGGCGTGAGAAAAAGCGAAGCTTTAGCCCTGCAATGGAAAGATTTTAATTTTAAAAATAATACGGTAAAAATAAGTAAAACAATCTATTACGATGCACGTTTAAAACAGGTTATTGTGCAGGAGCCAAAGACCAAATCTTCTAATAGAGTATTAGATTTAGATCCTAAGACGGTTAGCATTATGCAATCTTGGCGAGCAGATCAACAGAAAAGATTCATAAAAATTGGGATAAACGTAATGAATGCAAAGCAGTACGTTTTTACTCAAGAAAAAAGCAACCGATTGTTAGTCCCTAACAGTGTTAATGACTGGTTGAAATGGATCTATAAAAAACATCCACAGAAAAAGATAACTGTCCATGGTTTTAGACACACTCATGCCAGCTTGTTGTTTGAAGCAGGAGCAACGATCAAGGAAGTACAGGAACGTTTAGGACACTCAAACTCAAAAACAACTCTTGACATCTATACCCACGTTGTAAAAGAAAAGAAAAAAGAGACTGCATTAAAGTTTGCTGATTTCGCTGATAATTGAAAAACGGGGTCAATTTCGGGGTCAAAGATATTTTTACGCAAAATAAAAAAGCCCTAAGCACTGACACACCAACGCTTAGAGCATATATATAAAATTTATCCCACAGACCCTTCCATTTGGTAATTGATCAGACGATTCAACTCGACGGCATACTCCATCGGAAGTTCCTTGGTAAAAGGTTCTACAAAACCCATAATGATCATTTCAGTTGCTTTTTCCTCTGAGATCCCACGACTCATCAAATAATACAACTGTTCCTCTGATATTTTTGAAACTTTCGCTTCATGTTCCATCGACACATTACCATTCAAGATTTCATTGAACGGGATCGTATCACTGGTCGACTTGTCATCCATAATGATCGTATCACACTCGACATGGGCAAATGAGCCATCACTATGACGATCAAACCTTACTGTACCTCGATAGTCCACACTGCCACCATCTTTGCATAGAGACTTCGAAACTATCGACGATGAAGTGTTTTTAGCATGATGGATCATTCGTGCGCCGGTATCAGAACGAATGTCTTTACCTGCAAACGCTATCGACAACATCGTCCCCCGTGCTCCTTGACCATCTAGGTATACACTGGGATACTTCATGGTGACCTTAGAACCTAAGTTACCGTCGACCCATTCCATGGTAGAATTTTCCATTGCTTGTGCTCGTTTGGTCTCCAAACTATAGACATTGTCCGACCAGTTTTGAATCGTTGTATAGCGGCAATAAGCATTAGGCAAAACATTAACTTCAACGACTGCCGCATGCAAACTATCCTGCGAATAATTAGGTGCAGTACAGCCTTCAACATAGTTAACACTTGCTCCTTCGTCCACAATGATCAAAGTTCTTTCAAACTGGCCAGAGTTTCCAGCATTGATCCGAAAATAACTCTGGATCGGAGTCGAGACCTTAACTCCCTTTGGTACGTAGATAAATGTTCCGCCGGACCAAACGGCTGAATTTAAGGCCGCCATCTTATTATCAGACGGTAACACTAATTTGCCAAAGTATTCTTTGACCAAATCGGGATATTGCTGGACCGCTGAATCAGTATCCATGAATACTATCCCTGTTTTTTCAAATTGCTTTTGCATATTATGGTAAACAACTTCAGATTCGTACTGAGCCGAAGAACCCGCCAAATATTCCCGTTCAGCTTGTGGAACACCCAGTCGATCAAAGGTTTTTTTGATATCTTCTGGAACGTCATCCCAATCACGTGCTACCTTGTCAGAATCCCGTCTGAAATAATTGATTTTATCCAGATCGATACCAGAAAGATCCGGACCAAACTTAGGCATCGGTAATTTTTTATAGATCTCATATGCTTTGAGACGAAAATCAAGCATCCATTGAGGTTCGTTTTTAGCCGCCGAGATCTCACGAACGATATTCTCGGTCAAACCTTCACCAGTCGTATAAATTGGCTCGATGTCATCTTTAAAGCCATACTTGTACTCTCCGCCAACATCCGGTACGCTACTCGTCATCGCTATCACTCTCCTCTATCGCTTGATACGCAGCTTTCCAAGCCAAAGTCGCACACTTGATACGCGCTGGGAATTGCTCCACGCTTTGCAAAAACGCAGCCTCACCCAACAGATCAGTCTTGTCTGTAACTTCCTTACCCATGACCATATCAGAAAAACCCAACACCATCTTTTCGACTTCTGCTGTAGTTTTACCTTTGACTTGATCTGTCATCATTGACGCTGAAGCCTGCGAAATCGTACAACCAGTTCCAGTATACGCTGCATCAACAATCCTATCATCTTGTATTTTTAATTGCACCGTTAAAACGTCCCCGCAAGTCGGGTTACGTAATTCTAGTTCATGATCCGCTTCTTCCAACTGATGATTATTATGCGGATTTTTAGCGTGATCCATGATCACCTGTCGATATAAATTACTCAATTTAGAAAGAGCCATTTGAAAAGAACTCCTTTGCCTCTGAAATTGCATTGATAAACTGATCTGCATCTTCCTTTGTATTATACAAGTAAAAACTAGCGCGTGCGGTCGCACTGACTCCCAGGTAACTCATTAAAGGTTGGGCACAATGATGACCTGCCCGAACAGCGACTCCATCCATATCCAACGCACTAGCCAAGTCGTGGGGATGAACGCCCCGCAAATTAAATGAAATTACTCCAGTTTTTAGTCTTGGGTCCCTTGGTCCATAAACCTCGATCCCCGGTATAGACTGAAGTTTAGGCATAACATACTTTATCAATGCTTTTTCCTGTGCTGTGATATTATCCATGCCTACCGCGGACAAATAATCGATTGCAGCGCCTAAACCAACAACACCGGCAATATTTTGCGTTCCACCTTCAAATTTATAAGGTGTTTCTTTAAAGTCAGTATGATATAAGCCTACACTTGAGATCATCTCTCCCCCAAATTCTAATGGCGGCATCTGATCCAACAGTTCTTTTTTGCCCCACAAAACACCGACACCGGTTGGGCCTAACATCTTATGTCCGGAAAAAGCATAAAAATCAGCGTCCAGCTCTGAAACATCAACGCTCATGTGCGGCACAGACTGAGCACCATCGACCACCATGACCGCGCCATGCTGATGGGCTAATTTGGCAACTTGCATGATAGGATTTACGACTCCAAGTACATTGGAAGCATGGCACAACGCAACGATCGCTGTTTTGTCAGTAATAACTCGTTGAGCATTTTCTAAATCAAGCTGCCCCTCGTCTGTTAAACCGATATACTTAAGCCGTGCTCCTGTCTTAGCCGCCAATTGCTGCCAAGGAACAATATTGCTGTGATGTTCCATGTATGAAACAACGATCTCGTCTCCTGCCTGTACGTGGGTGGGACCGTAACTAGACGCGACCCAATTCAATGCTTCAGTTGTCCCCTTAGTATAAATTACCTCGTGTGGGTCATTACCGTGGATAAAATCGATGACCTTTTCCCTAACTTGTTCGTACTGTTCGGTAGCTCGTTCAGCCAAAGTATGGACCCCACGATGGACATTTGCATTATCATGTTCATAATAATACCTAACTGCTTCCAAAACCTGTTTAGGCTTTTGAGTAGTAGCCGCGCTGTCTAAATAAACCAACTTTTCGTCATTGACGATTTCTTTTAAGATCGGAAAGTCACTTAACAAACTATTCATCTTTTTGTCCATTGACTAACTTCCTCTCGATCATATCTGCCAGAATTTTACGAACCGCTTTGGATGGTAAGGCTGACAAGACAGGCCCTAAAAATCCTCTGATCACTAATCGCTCAGCCGTTTTCTTATCGAGTCCTCTACTCATCAGATAATACATCTTTTGTTCGTCCACACGTCCAACGCTAGCCGCGTGACCAGCCACAACATCATTATCATCGATCAGCAAGATCGGATTAGCATCACCGCGGGCTTTAGTTGAAAGCATCAAGACCCGACTTTCCTGTTGAGCTTCAGCCCCGTGAGCGCCATGAATAATGTGGCCGATCCCGTTAAAGATCAAGCTCGATCGTGCTAAAATGACTCCGTGCTGTAAAATATTACCTAAAGAATGCTGACCGTAGTTAGTTACACGCGTATCGATCCCTTGCACTTGGTCTCCAGTGGAAATAGCAACGACTTTAACTTCTGCATGGGAAGCCTCACCGACTAATTCTGAATCGAAATCGCCCACGATATTGCCGTCATTCATCATACCCATCGACCAATCGATCCGTGCATTCCGTTTCAAATAACCACGCCGGTTCAAATAAGCCGTTGTGTTTTCACCCAGCCGATCGACACTAGCGAATTTAATGTGACTATCGGACTCGGCGATAACTTCCTCAATAATATTAGCTGGGCATGCTTCATCGCCTACAGTCCCCGTATTTTCCAAATAAGAAAACTCACTGCCGCGATCAGCAATCAGCAATAAATGGTGAACATAATCTTGTGGTGTTCGTGCGTCTTGGAAGAAATACGATGTTAACGGTTGCTCTAAGACGACGTTTTTAGGAACGTAAATCAACAAGCCACTGGTCAAATGAGCCACATGTTCGGCATTTAAGCGATTTTCGGTCGGCTTAGTTGCTTCGGTCATAAAATATTTTTGTACCAAGTCGGGATGCTCTTTTAACGCCGTAAACCAATCACAAACAATAACTCCCTTTTCCACAAATTCCTGCGGCAGATCTTCCTTTATTAGTCGAGATCCAACTTGTACAATATTAGCTTGCTCGGTTGCCAAACTTTCGTAACTCAAGGTATGCTCATTTAATTCCAATTTGCGAGTCACGTTGATCGGCCAAGAACGGTAACTGATCTTTTGGAAATTCGGCAAGGCAAGGTCTTCAATTTCTTGTTGAGCTTCTAGCCGCATCGTTGTAAACCACGGCGGCTCACCAGTTTGTTGGGCATACTCTTTTATCTCCTGATCAGTTTTTGTTTCGACTGTCATTTAGCACACCCCCTATTCTTCATCGACCAACTTAACATCTAAGCCTAAATCATCTCTTAATCCTGCATATCCTTCGTCCTCTAATTTCACTGCTAACTGAGCATCACCAGACTTGACGATTTTACCACCCATCATAACATGTACGAAATCCGGATCAATATAGTTTAAAAGCCGTTGATAATGAGTGATGATCAAGGAACCAAATTCAGGTCCGCGCATCTCGTTTACACCACGTGAAACAACCTTCAAAGCGTCGATATCCAAACCAGAATCAATTTCATCCAAGATAGCGAATTTAGGCTCGATCATCATTAACTGTAAAATCTCGTTGCGTTTCTTTTCTCCGCCTGAAAAACCTTCATTTAAATAACGCTCGGACATTTCTTCCGTCATATCCAACGTTTTTAAAGTATGATCCAATTTCTGCAGAAATTCTGGGATAGACATTTGATCGTCATCAGCTCTGCGAGAATTGATAGCGGCGCGAATAAACTCAGCGTTGGTTATGCCAGGGATCTCTGCTGGATATTGCATCGCTAAGAAAAGGCCGGCACGTGCACGTTGATCCACAGGCAAGTTGACGATACTTTGCCCATTGATCAAAATGTCACCCTTCAAAACCTCATAATTTGGATTTCCCATTATCGTTTCAGACAAAGTCGATTTTCCTGTTCCATTTGGCCCCATAATAGCATGGATCTCACCAGTTTTCATTTTTAAGTTAACGCCAGTTAAAATCTCTTTTTTTTCTTCTCTTGCTTTAACATGTAAATCTTTTACTTCTAAAGTGGCCATATCGTTTCTCCTTTGAATTCATGTTAAGTACTTCTCATTCATTTTAATGCAATTGAGAATCGTTTTCAATTAGACGAAGAGAATTAATTCAGCCATTTTTCCTCATAAATTTCTTCTTTAAACCCACAGGTTACTTGATCTCCTTCAACCATCAATGGGCGTTTGATCAGCTTTCCATCGGATGAAAGTAATTCAGCAGCCTGACTGTTTGTCATCTCCGACAGTTTATCCTTTAAATTTTGTTGGCGGTAATGTTGACCACTAGTATTAAAGAAATAGCGTAGTGGTTGTGAAGAATTATTCAGCCATTTTAACAAGTCCTCTTTAGCCGGTGGTCGAACGACCAAATCTTGAGAATCATATTTAACGTCATGTGCGTCTAACCATTTCTTAGCTTTTTTACAGGTCGAACATTTAGAATAACAGTAAAACATTTTCATTTCAGTCAACTCCTTAAGTCATCATTTAATAATCCTTTTAACAACAGTATGGATTAGAACTATTAAAAACACAAGTCACTAGCAGCCTATCTTCTGCCAATATCATTCTTAAAACCACCAAAAAAGCCGTTTAAAGCATTCCGACTTTAAACGGCTCCATAATCAATTTTTAAAGATGATCGTATCTAGATCTTTGTTATAGCTGTAAACGATTATCTAAACTCTTCGTTATTGCTAAACATATAACTCTTATAATGATACCTCATCGACATTATCAAGCCCACACCGATCATATTCCCGATCAGAGCGGAACCACCCTGACTGACAAATGGCAGTGGAATACCCGTTAATGGCAGCAAACCAATACTCATGCCTATGTTTTCAAACACATGGAAAATGATCATCATGATCACACCCGTTGAAATATAGGCATAAAACTCATTTTTTGTATCAAATGTGACTTGGATCATTTGGAAGATCAATAGTAAGTAAATAAAAATCAGCACACAAGCACCAACAAAGCCAAAGTTTTCGCCAATTACAGAAAAGATCATGTCTGACTCTCGAACTGGTACATAAACTTTCGAGACGTTAAAACCCTTACCCAATAATTGTCCGGAACCGATCGCCTTCATGCTTTGCCATAATTGATAGGCACTTGAAGATGTGTTAGCCGAAGGGTTCAACCAAGAGTCGATCCGCTTAAACTGATAATCTTTAAAACCTATCGATAAAAGTAAACTTCGATCGTAGACCACTAAGAAGATCAAAAAGCCGCCCAAAATAGCCACCGCTAAGAAAGTTGGTACAATGATCTTCCAAGAGACCCCTGACAGTAAAACAATACCGCCAAAAATCGCAAAGAAAACCAGCATCGTCCCAAAGTCATTCTGTAATTCCAACAAAAAAGCAACTGGCAAAGTCCAAGCAACCATTTTACCGATCAAGCGCCAGTCACTACGGATCGTGTGAGTTATGTGCTCACTGTTATGTTGAGTAACAACCCGACCCAACATGATAATATAAGCCGGCTTCATGACCTCTGAGGGTTGAAACGTAATGGGCCCAAGCGAAAACCAACTTTTTGCACCTGTAAGTTGTGCATAGGAACGGCTATACAAAAAAAGGACCATGATCAAAAGGAAAATACCAAATCCATATACGATCGGTGCGACCTTCCACAATTGCTCGGCATCAAATTGCATTATGAATACTACAAGTAAGATCCCTAAAACATAAAAGACTGCTTGCGAGATCATTGTTCTGGCGATGCTCGTCGTACTTGTATCATTGCTTGCTGCAACATAGATCGAGGCGATCCCGATCACGGCCAACAACAAAACTGACAAAATTATTCCCCAGTCGATCCGTGAATCTTCATCCTCGCTTCTTCTCAATTTTGTATTCATCGTGAACGAATAACGCTCCTTTATTCAGAAATCAAATTTATTTTTTAACTGTGATGTAGATGAAATTCACGGATCAAAGCATCGATACCAGCTGACCTACTAGACATATGCGTTTCTTCACCGTTGGGAAAAGTTACCACATATCTCTTTTTATCTTGTCTTAAAGTACCTAAAGACCTTTTTCCAAAAGTCAATTCGGAAACAAGTACCCCATTTACCCGCATTTCTTTTTCAACTATTTCAATGTTTTTTTCTTTCTTCATTTTCATTCCTCCATTTAGCTGCAATCGAATCTTCCTCATTACTCCAGTTAGTGTTACGAAATAGAGTAAATTTATCCGGTACTGGATCATATCCTCCATGCACAAATGGGTTGCACCGCAAAATACGTGTTAGTGCCATTAGTGACCCTAAGAAAAAACCGTGCTTACTTATCGCTTGGATCGCGTAATTTGAACATGTTGGATAATATCTACAAGTCGGAGGAAATAAGGGAGAAATAAACCTTTGATATACCCTGATTGGAAAAATCAAAATGTTTTTCACAACTATCACCAGCTAATTATTTTAAATCGGTTATTTTGTCAGGATTTTCCAACAGGAAACCTGTGCCTTTTGCAACATCTTGCAAAGGAGTTTCTGAAGCATGAACAGGTACGCCTAACTGATCAGAAAATAACTGACTTAAACCATCGATCAGCGCTCCACCACCAGTCAACATGACTCCGTGATCGATAATGTCAGCAGCTAACTCTGGTGGGACCTGACCTAAAAGATCCTTGGCAGCAATAACGATGCTTTGCAAGGTATCGTGGATCGCACCTTCGATCTGATCAGAGTTTAACGTGACCTCTTTAGGCAAACCATTGACAACATCTCGACCACGTACTTGGAGCTCCTCTTTACGATGACCTAATACAGCAGTCCCGATCTCGATCTTAATTCGTTCAGCAGTATGTTCCCCGATCAACAAACCAAAGTCTTTTCTAATATAGTTGACTATGTCTGTATTGAGACGATCGCCTGCAACGCGCAGTGAACTGCTTGCAACAATGTCACCAAGTGAGAGAATAGCAATATCGCTCGTTCCGCCACCAATATCGACTACCATGTTACCTACTGGTTTAAAAATCTCTAAACCGGCACCGATCGCGGCAACCTTAGGTTCAACATCTACGTGAACTGTACCACTCCCAGATTTTTCAGCTGCTTGACGGATAGCCTTACGCTCAATATCAGTTGTGCCGGTCGGACAACAAATCAAAACATCCGGTTTAGACATTAATCCTTTGACGTTTAATTTCTTTATGAAATAAGCAAGCATTTGCTCAGTCATATCAAAATCTGCGATAACGCCATCTTTAAGTGGACGCACAGCACGAATGTTTCCCGGTGTCCGTCCAACCATTTTATATGCTTCTGAACCGACAGCCAATAAACGGTCAGTATCTGTATTAATTGCTACTACTGAAGGTTCATCTAACACAATACCCTTGTCTTGAACATTGATCAAAACATTGGCTGTCCCCAAATCAATACCAATATCCTTTGCCATTGTAGTTCCCCTTTAATTTTCTACAAATAAGTCTAATTTAAACCATATCTACGTCATTATATCAGACTACCAATAAGATGTACATAGTTGCTGATATATCAACGTTTTCAAAATAGTAAAGTCTGTTAAATTTTTCTGAATACTGTTTAACTAAACCACTATCTCATTTACTAGCACGTGAATTACAAATCGCTAAACCTATAACTCTCTGATTTAAAAAAACGCCCACTAGTACACCTAGTTGAACGTTTATTAAATCCTACTTTTAAGTGATCGATACTCTGATAAAACTTTCGTGGTCCCTTCAAGGATCATATTACATCATAAATCAGTTTTCTGCTTTTTTCTTGAGACCAATGGCGTTGCCTGTCAAATCATCGACCCGTTTGATAGAAGCACCTAAATTAGCAAGTTTTTCACTGAACTGATAATATCCACGATCTAAATACTTTAAGTTAGTGATCTGAGTGATATTTTTAGCAACTAACCCTGCCAACACAAGTGCAGCTGCAGCACGAAGATCAGTGGCCTCTACTTCAGCACCAGTCAAATGACTTGGTCCATACATGACAGCCGAATCGCCCTCGATTTTAAAGTTAGCATTCATCCGGCGTAACTCTTCTAAATGCATGAATCGATTTTCAAAAACTGTTTCTGACATGACGCTGGTACCATGTGCACGCAATTGCAAAATGGTCATCTGTGGTTGAAGATCAGTCGGAAAACCAGGGTGTGGTAAAGTCTTAACTGCCGTTGGCTGTAATTTTGCGGAACCAATAACACGAACTCCATCTTCTTCATCTGTAACACTAACTCCCATTTCTTCTAATTTAGAGATAAGTGGTTTGTTATGCTCAGATATTGCATCCTTGATCAAAACATTGCCCTGTGTCAAAGCAGCAGCAACCATAAAGGTTCCTGCTTCGATCCGATCTTGAATGATAGAATGTTTTGCACCATGTAATGCAGATACTCCAACGATCTTGATCGATTCGGTCCCAGCACCTGTGATCTTAGCACCCATCTGGTTCAAGACATTAGCCAGATCCACGATCTCAGGTTCACGAGCAACGTTGTCGATCACTGTTGTGCCTTTGGCCAAAGTAGCAGCCACCATGATATTTTGAGTAGCTCCAACACTTGGGAAATCCAAATAGATATTAGCACCAACTAAACCATCCGTTGTTGCTTCTATGTACCCATCATGTTGTTCAATATTAGCTCCTAATGCTTCCATACCCTTTAAGTGTAGATCGATCGGACGAGTCCCGATCGCACAGCCCCCAGGCATCGCAACTTTAGCATGCTTCAGCCGCGCCAACAAAGGACCCAAAACAACAATCGAAGCTCGCATCTTTGAAACATATTTAAATGGTGCTTCATATGAAAGGTTCCCAGTCGCATCCAAAGTGATCGACTTTTCCTCTTCATTAAAGCCAACTTGAACATTTAAAAAACGAACAACGTTGTTCATAGTATACACATCAGATAAGATCGGAACATTTGTCAATTCCGTTCTGCCTGTTTCAGGCAAAATACTTGCTGCTAAGATCGGCAAAACAGCATTCTTTGCCCCTTCAATACCAACTGTCCCGCGTAACCTTTCTCCACCACGTACAATAATTTTTTCCACTTTTTATTCCTCCACAAATTTAGTCAGAGTATATTAAAATATTATTTACCAAATAAATACGAGAGATTTCGGACATTATCAATAAAGCTTAAGAAAAATTCACTGCACAAAAAACCAAGGGCAACAGAAACTAATACCAAAATCAGCTTATATTTACCCTGCCTTTCTGGCACAATGTAGTGATCTAACCTTAAAGACTGCAACGCAGAAAATGCTAAGCTAATAAAAACGAAATGACTAATGATCGTTAGTATTGCTTGAAAACCCATCCACTTCATAAAAACCCCTCAAATCAATGTTCCGAAAGACATCATAACATACATAAATAATTTTAATCAACTGACAACGGCTGGCCTTATAATCTTTTTAATTATTTGCCGCTATTTTTAAGGAACACAAAAAAGCACGGACCTTATTCAGATCTGTGCTTCACTCTTCATTTTTAATCAGTGATTTGAAATGTTCAAACGATTCAAGGCACGACGCAAAGAGACTTCGGCACGACGTAACTCATCAGGATTATGAGCCTTTTTCGCTTTTTCGACACGTTCTTGCGCCCTTTCGCGAGCACGTTCTGCACGTTTCGAATCGATATCTTCTTTACGTTCAGCAGCTGAAGCAACTATTGACAAAGTGTTATTAGAAAATTCTAAAAAACCACCACTCACAGCAACTTCCTCATATTCACCATTATCTTGCCGAACTCTGATCTCATCGATCGCCAATGAAGCTAACAACGGTAGTCGATTAGGCATAATACCTATCTCACCCTGAGTTGTTTTACAAATAGCCATATCAGTCGTCTGCTCATAGACGCTACCATCTGGTGTAACAACGTTAACAGTTAATTCAGGTTTGTCAGCCATTAGACTTTACCTCCTTAATTGTTTTGCGTCATCTTTTTAGCTTTTTCAACAACTTCACCGATCTTACCAACTGAACGAAATGCATCTTCTGGAAGATCATCATATTTACCTTCAAGGATCTCCTTGAAGCCTTTGATCGTTTCTTCCAAAGGAACATATGCACCCGGTAACCCGGTAAAGCTTTCAGCAACGTGGAAGTTTTGTGACAAGAAGAATTGGATCCGACGAGCACGGCCCACAATGACCTTTTCGTCATCAGACAATTCATCCATCCCTAGAATTGAGATAATATCTTGTAATTCACGGTAACGTTGCAAAACGTGCTGCACTTCAGTAGCGATCTCGTAATGTTCTTGACCAACAATTTCTGGAGCCAAAGCAACAGAAGTTGAGGCCAAAGGATCAACGGCAGGATAAATACCTTGCTGAGTCAATGAACGTTCCAAGTTGGTCGTTGCATCCAAGTGGGCAAAGGTCGTAGCTGGAGCAGGGTCAGTATAATCATCGGCAGGTACATAAACAGCCTGGATCGAAGTAACAGAACCCTTCTTAGTTGAAGTAATACGCTCTTGCAATTGACCCATTTCAGTGGCCAATGTTGGCTGATAACCAACGGCTGAAGGGATCCGGCCAAGCAAAGCAGAAACTTCAGAGCCAGCCTGGGTAAAGCGGAAAATGTTGTCAATAAATAACAAAACGTCTTGGCCCTCGACATCACGGAAATATTCCGCAATAGTCAAACCAGTCAATGCCACACGCATCCGGGCACCAGGCGGTTCGTTCATCTGACCAAATACCATGGCAGTCTTTTCTAAGACACCTGACGCTTTCATTTCAAAGTAAAGGTCATTACCTTCACGAGTTCTTTCACCAACACCGGTAAAAACAGAAATACCATTATGTTCTTGCGCGATGTTGTGGATCAATTCCTGGATCAAAACAGTTTTACCAACTCCGGCACCACCGAACAAACCGATCTTACCACCACGAACATACGGAGCAAGCAGATCGATAACCTTGATCCCTGTTTCCAAAACTTCAGTACTTGTATTTAATTCATCATAAGCAGGTGCATCGCGGTGAATTGGATCACGTCGATGATCTGCACCAAATTCAGATCCATTATCAATGGTATCCCCTAGGACATTAAACACACGTCCAAGCGTATCTTTCCCGACAGGCACGCTGATCGAAGAACCAGTATCAATAACAGTGGCTCCACGTTTTAAACCATCTGAAGAATCCATGGCGATAGTCCGCATGACGCCGTCCCCCAGTTCAAGGGTGACCTCCATCACTAACTGTGAGCCATTTTCAAGTTCAACGGTCAAAGCATTATTAATATCAGGTAAAGATTCATTAAGAGGGAATTGTACATCAACAACTGGTCCGATAACTTGCACAACTTTACCAGAACTCATTCGTTAATTCCTCCTATTTCTATTCTAAGGCTGCTTGAGCACCAGTGATCTCGGTGATCTCCGTCGTGATAGCACCTTGACGAGCTCGATTATACTGCAACTCTAAACCAGCAATGATATCATCCGCATTATCAGAAGCCGAACGCATGGCTGTAGAACTAGATGCATGCTCAGCCGTTTTGGCATCTAACATAGCACCATAAAGCAGACTTTCAGCATATTGCGGTAAAATCACTTCTAAAATTGCATCTTCAGACGGTTCAGTATCATACTCAAGATTATAACCCGAATCATTTTTATCACTCAAGCCCTCACTACCAAGGTTTTCAGCTGAGATAGGCAACATCTGCTCACCACGAAATGTGGAAGTCATTGAATTGACAAAATGATCATAACATACAAACAATTCATCAAATTTTTCACTTTCAAACATTTTTAGGATGGCACGCACTATCGGACGAGCTTCCCTAAATGTAGGGATGTCACTTAAGTCTCGATATTCATACACGATATCGTAACCACGCTTCTTAAAGAAGTCAGCACCGGTACCGCCAATTGCGATGATCTCAACATCATCTTTAGAATGATGATTTTTTGAGATCAAACTCATAGTCTGCTTGATCACATTACTATTGTAACTGCCAACCAAACCACGATCAGAAGTGATAACAACAAGTCCTGTCTTTTTGACCTGGCGTTGTTGCAACATTGCGAGTGAATTAACTCCGCCTTCTTCAGCAGTTTCATGCGCCTCAACATTGTCCAACAAGTGCGATGCTGCTAGATGGGTAATGACATTGCGGATCTTAGAAGCATAAACCTGATAAGTGGCCGTATGTCTTTGAATCTGATTCAGCTTGGCAGTTGAAACCATCTGCATGGCAGTAGTTATCTGACCTGTCTTTTTTGTTGAGGAAATTTTTCTTTTGACCTCTTGTAAAGATGCTGGCATCAGTTGTCACCGCCCTTTCTATTTTTTCTTGGTTTGAAATGTTTTAGCAAACTCAGAAATTGCTGCATCGAGTTTATCAGTGTCAGGCAATTGCCCTGTTTGTGCGATCTCCTTTAACAGATCTGCATAATTATTATCCATATAATCAAATAATTGATCTTGGTAATCTAAGATGTCGTCAACAACAATAGGATCCAAGAAACCATGCGTCAATGCATATAATATCACGACTTGTTTTTCAACAGCTAGTGGTTTGTGCAAAGGTTGTTTCAAAACTTCCACTGTCCTACGACCACGATTCAATTTAGCCTGCGTAGCTTCATCTAAATCAGAACCAAACTGAGCAAATGATTCCGATTCACGGTAAGATGCCAGATCCAAACGCAAAGTCCCAGCAACCTTCTTCATGGCTTTGACTTGTGCATCGCCTCCAACACGAGAAACCGAAGTCCCAGCGTCAATAGCAGGACGAACACCCGAATAGAAATTATCGCTATCCAAGAAAATCTGACCATCCGTGATAGAGATCACGTTAGTTGGAATATAAGCGGAAACATCCCCGGCCTTAGTTTCAATAAACGGTAACGCAGTCATGGACCCTCCACCAAGTTCATCATTTAACTTAGCAGCACGCTCCAGCAAACGTGAGTGCAGGTAGAAAACATCGCCAGGGTATGCTTCACGACCAGGCGGCCTTCTCAAGATCAATGAAAGTTCACGGTATGCATCAGCTTGTTTGGATAAGTCATCATAAACCACCAAAACATGCTTGCCGTTATACATAAACTCTTCACCTATTGCAGCACCTGCATAAGGAGCTAACCATAACATTGGTGCTGGGGACGATGGGCCGGCTGAAACCACGATCGTATAGTCCATTGCACCATACCTTCTCAAAGTTTCAACCTGTGTCCGAACAGTTGATTCCTTCTGCCCGATAGCAACGTAGATACAAATCATATCTTGATCTTTTTGGTTCAAGATCGTATCAATTGCAACAGAAGTCTTACCAGTTTTACGATCACCGATAACCAACTCCCGCTGGCCCCGACCGATCGGTACCAAAGCATCGATCGCTTTTAGCCCGGTTTGTAAGGGTTCAAAAACTGATTGCCGCTCCATAACACCAGGAGCCTTTTTTTCGATCGGGCGAGTCTTATCTGTTTTGATCTCGCCTTGTCCATCGATTGCTTGTCCTAACGGATTAACAACCCGACCGATCATTTCGTCACCTACAGGAACTTCCATGATACGGCCGGTACGCTTAACTGTTTCACCTTCACGAATATTATCGAATGACCCCAAAATGACGATCCCAACGTCATTGGATTCCAAGTTTTGAGCCATACCAAATGTTCCGTCAGAAAATTCTAACAATTCTCCAGCTAAAGCGTTCTCTAAACCATTGGCCCGTGCAATACCATCACCAACATAAGTAACAGTACCAACTTCGTCAACAGTGAGTTCATTTTGATAATTTGCTAATTGTTGTTTGATCAAAGTACTGATTTCCTCAGCCTTAATGCTCATAAAAGTCTCACCTCTTTAAATCAATTTAGTAACAGACGTTTGATTTTGTCTATTTTGGACTTGACCGAGCCATCATAGACATTATCTTTGGAACGTAGCACGACTCCACCAATAATTTCTTTGTCTACGACCGGCTCAAGGACAACTTTATTAGCACCGACAACTTGAGCAAATTTAGCTGAGAGCTTTGCTTTTTGTTCATCATCCAATTCGATCGCTGTCGTAACTTTTACTCGAACTGTCCCATTCTTTTCGTCATTCAATCTGTTAAATTCATCTATTATATCTGTAACATTTTGCAACCTATCATAGTCAAACAACATTTGTAAGAAGTCATTCACTAATTGGGAAGCACCCCTTTGTAAAACTTGAAGCATTTCGCTTTTTGCTTCTTGAGTGATCTGTGGGCTCGCAAAAAATACGAGCAGGTCAGGTTGCTCTTTGATCACTTTTTCTAATTTAACAAGTTCCGCTGCGGTTTGAGAAGTAATATCTTTTGACTCAGCGACATCGAAAAGTGCCTGACCATAACGACTTGCTATTTCAGCATTACTGAGCGCCATTTTGCTTCCCCAACCCTTCAATATATTTGTCTATTATTTCTTTTTGATCATCTGCTGTAAGCTCTTTTTCAATGATCTTTGAAGCTATTTCAATAGACAACTCTGCAACGTCATTTCTAACACCATCCAAGGCTTCTTGCTTTTGCCGCGAAATATCTTTTTGGGCGTTGCTTTTCAAGGTCGTTGCGTCATTATTAGCTTGTTGTACGATCGCAGTCCGCTGTTGTTCAGCATTATCCTTTGCCCGAGACACGATCTGACTGGCCTCATTATGAGAATCACTTAAAGCATCTTCACGCTGCTTAGCCAGTTTTTCAGCTTTCAAACGCGCCCCTTCTGCAGAATCTAAGTCATTAGAAATTTTATCGGCACGCTTTTGTAGCATATTTTGAATCGGGTTCCACGCAAAGTGACCCACTAACGCCATTAAAATAACAAACAAGATGAGGTAAAACAAAAAGTCACCCCAAGCAACTTGCTGTGCTCCAAGCAAAAACGTTGAATTCATCTATTGACACCTCCTCTATTGACGTCATCTTTAAAAATAATTTTGAAATTATTTTGCGTACAACAAGAAGGCGATAACAACAGCGATGATCGGAACAGCTTCGATCAACCCAACACCAATAAACATAGTCGTCCGTAGTTGTCCAGATAATTCAGGTTGACGAGCCGTTGATTCCATCATTTTGGAAATAACCAAACCATTACCTACACCAGTACCGATAGCAGCTAAACCTGCAGCAATTCCGGCACCTAATAAAGCTAAACCTACACCAAGAGACATATTCAAATTCCTCCTTAAATTATAAAACTATTCTTTTTCAACCTTTTTCGAAATATAAACCATTGTTAAAGTAACAAAAACGTAAGCTTGGATCGCTCCGATAAACACGGAAAAGCCCTGCCAAATCATCTCAAGAGGAACAGAACCAATGGCTCCTAGCCAACCGGCTTTTGCCATAGAACCGATCGTTGTCAATAAAACCTCACCAGCAAAAATATTCCCGTATAAACGAAGAGCCAATGTTAGAAAATTAGTAAACTCCTCTAATAGTTCAATTGGAAATAATGCAGGCATCGGACTTAGAAAAGCGTTTTTGAAATAGCCTTTAAAACCAAATCTTGCCACGCCACAAAAATGAGCGAGAACCATCACAAGCAACGCCAACGTTAAAGTTGTCATTGGTGAAGCAGTAGGACTCTTAAGAAAAGTCACATCTCCAACACTAAATTGAATCATCAACCCGATCTGATTGCTGACAAAAATCAATATAAATAGTGTAAAAGCAAACAATTGATAGTTTCTTCCCTGCTTATCAGGTAAGTTCGCTTTAACGATATTGTTCGTAAAGTCTATCAACCATTCAAGTGCATTTTGCTTCCCTTTGGGCTTCATTTGGATGTTTCTTGAAAACGCGTAAATCAACAGGAAAACAATAATAGTTGTAGCTAAACCCGACAGACAGTTTCCTACATTAAATGGGATCCCCAAAAGTGTGATAACTTTTGTTCCATCATCCACCAAGTCTCACCTCTTTTCAATTGTAATCACTACGGCTGAACATTTACGGTAGAACCATAAGGTTGATTCAAGATGTAGTATCATTGAATACATCTGAAATCATACCACTTTTTGCCATTAAAAATAAAGCTTTTCTTGCATTATTTTCTGAAAAATTCAGACTTATTTGAGAAAAAATTCTTAGATTTTCAAAAACAGTGAAATAATTCACTTGGGAGCGCTTTTTGTTCACAAATCAACCGTTTTCACATTGATGCTAAAAAACCGGATCCAAACACTAAGTTTTACGTATCGATCCGGTCACTGTTACTAAATAAGTATTATATTACTTCGTCCCAAATAAACGGTCGCCGGCATCGCCCAAGCCAGGAACTATATAACCGTCTTCGTTTAAATGATCATCTAGTGAAGCTGAATAAACATCGATATCTGGATGTTTTTCACGCAAAGCCTTTACTCCCTCTGGAGCAGCGACCAAGCAGACAAATTTGATAGTTTTAGCTCCACGTTTCTTCAAGGCATCAACTGCCATGATCGCAGAACCACCAGTTGCTAACATTGGATCAACAACGATCATTTCACGACTTGCTAGGTCCTCAGGCATTTTAACAAAATATTCATGCGGCTGCAAAGTTTCTTCGTCACGGTACATTCCAATATGACCAACTTTAGCTGCAGGGATCAACTCTAAGATCCCATCGACCATTCCCAAACCAGCACGTAAAATTGGAACAATAACTACCTTTTTCCCAGCTAGCCGTTTTTCCGTTGCCTCTTGAACTGGAGTTTTGACCTGCACATCTTCTAAAGGCATATCACGCGAAACTTCATAAGCCATTAGTTCAGCAATTTCATTAACGACTTGGCGAAATTCACGCGTACCGCATTGCTCGTTACGGATGATCGTCAACTTATGCTGGATCAACGGATGATCCAAGATCTCAAATTTTCCCATTACTCATAACACTCCTTTGACTCACTTTTTTAGCTGAGCTTCACAAACAAAGTCTCACCACTGATTCAATCAGCTATTAAGGCATCTAAAAAAACACTAAAATAACTGATTTGTACAATAAACGAGGCTTACAAGTTTGCTGCGCCCTTTTGTAGGACAACTTCATAGCAAAACTCATGCCCATTTTTGACCGCCTTGCTATGTTCCCTCCTTAATTCTAATAGACTTTCCTGCTAAAAACCAGAAAAAAACTATAATATTCTCAATTAAAAGGCTCTGCTCACAAATTTAGGCATGCGGTTCAAAAAATGTGTCGCCAGCTGATTTTTTCAGGCGATTCATATAGGCTGCACCAAGTCCTTCTTCTTTAAATGAACAAGCTAATATCCAATTGACCTGTTGTACATTATCAAAATAACGTAAGCCATCGAACAAACGCTGAGTCGCCGAAGCCAGATCGTCGCCCATGTCATAGGGCAAAACATTAGCAGGCAGTGGCGAACTTAAAGTGCTTGAAAGTGCCATGACACCAATTTTTTCTCCTTGATCACTAGCCCACTTTAAAGCCTGCTCCCAGTCCTTTGGAGCTACGATCAAAACTTGGGCCGTCGGGGCATAATGCTTATATTTCATTCCTGGTGCTTTAGGTGTTTCATTTGCACCGACTTTATGCTGACTAGCATCAACTGACTGACCGATCACTTTTTTGATTTGCTCAGATGTGATACCACCTGGCCGTAAAACCGCAGGCTCTGAAGTACTTAGGTCAAGGATCGTTGACTCGACACCGACCGTGGTCGGGCCGTCATCTAATATCCCCGCGATTTTACCTTCCATGTCATGAAAAACATGTTGAGCCGTTGTCGGACTTGGTTTGCCTGATGAATTGGCAGAAGGCCCAACGATCGGTACTCCTGCTTGCGCGATCATTTGACGAGTTGCCTCATTTTGCGGCATTCTAAAAGCTGCCGTGCTTAAACCACCAGTAACTACTGGCGACAAAGAACCGGGCTTGATTTTAAAGATCAAAGTCAACGGTCCCGGCCAGAATGTTTTGATCAATTTTTCGCCATATGGACCAAAGTCAGCAATATATTCAGCTGCCATTTCCGGGGAAGAAACAGTGACTATCAAGGGGTTGTCAGAAGGACGCCCCTTAGCTAGGTATACACGCTTAACTGCTTGTTCATTGGTGGCATCTGCCCCCAAACCATAAACAGTTTCTGTCGGAAAAGCAACTAATTCTCCCAATTTAAGCTCCTCGGCAGCTTTATTGGTCTCTGCCGGCGAGTATATTTTAGTTATCATCATAAAACAAATGCATCCCTTCTATTTAAAAATAACACGGAGCATTCTATCATGCCCTGTAATATCACGTTTTAACGTAACTTCTGCTTGTGGAAAAGCCTCTTTAAATAATGCAACAACATTTTTCCCCTGGGCATACCCGATCTCCAAGTATAATTTTGAATTGACGTGGATATAACTAGCGATCTCTTTGGCGATCCTGCGGTAAAAAGCCAGACCATTATCAGAAGCAAATAAAGCCAAATGCGGTTCATGCTCAAGCACGCTTTGATCCATTTCTTTTTTTTCACCTTGGCTAATGTAAGGCGGATTGCTGACAATAATGTCATATGGTGCAGTAGTCAAGGGAGTAAACAGGTCTCCTTGCATCAAAGAAACATCCAATTTCAAATTATCTGCATTTTCGCGTGCGACCGCCAGTGCTGGGACTGAAATATCAGTCAGAGATACCTGCCAACCAGGTAGTTGATCCTTTAAGGCTAATCCGATCGCCCCCGTTCCAGTACCAATATCAGCAACCTTTTTATTCGTCCGGTCATTACCTGAAATGATCCAGTCAACTAACTCCTCAGTTTCTGGGCGAGGGATCAAGGTCGCTGGGGTGACCTTTAATTTTAATCCATAAAAGTAGACATTACCTAACAAATATTGGGCTGGCCAACCTTGACAATATAATTCAACATTTCTCTTAAAATGTTGCCAGTTTTTCTCCGGAACTTCGTCTCTAAGATGCATTAAAAATTCAGTAGCTGAGAATTCCATTTCACCGAATAACAGCAAATCAGCAGCAGAAATATCATAACCTGCATTTTTTATAAAAGAAAAAGCCCATTGCTGAGCTTCAAAAAAAGTTCTCTGACTACTCCTCATTTTCTAAATTCTCCAAAGCTTTTGTTTGATCATATAAGATCAAAGCGTCGATCACTTGTTCAAGTTCGCCATTCATGATGCGATCTAATTTGTTTAGAGAAAGGCCAATACGATGATCAGTCACACGGTTTTGGGGGTAATTGTATGTTCTAATACGCTCTGAACGATCACCGGTCCCAACAGCTGACTTTCTATTTTCATCATACTCATTGTGTTCTTTAGAAGCATAGTAATCATAAACACGGGCTTTTAAGATCTTCATCGCTTTTTCACGGTTTTGTTGCTGTGAACGCTGGTCTTGCATGGCAACTACGATGCCTGTTGGCAAATGGGTCATTCTGACAGCAGAAGACGTCTTATTAATATGCTGACCACCAGCACCTGATGAACGATACACGTCAACTCGAATATCCTTTGGATCTATCTCGATCTCAACGTCTTCTTCTTCCGGCATTACAACAACAGTCGCGGTAGATGTATGAACACGCCCAGCAGATTCTGTTGACGGAACACGTTGGACCCGATGAGCTCCACTCTCATACTTCAACTTAGAATATACCTTGCTACCATTGATCAGCAAGGCAATTTCTTTAAAGCCCCCCACTTCAGTCACACTTTTATCAATGACTTCGATCGTCCAGCCTTGTTTTTCAGCATACTTACTGTACATATTAAATAAATCACCGGCAAACAAACTAGCCTCATCGCCACCGGCAGCACCCCTGATCTCCATGATAATATTTTTCTCATCATTAGGATCTTTAGGCAACAGTAAGATCTTGATCTCATCTTCTAAACTTGAACGTTCTTCTTTAGCGTCTGCCAGTTCATCCTTGACCATTTCGTCCATTTCTTCATCATCTAGACCTGCACGCATCATCTCGTCGTCATCATCGATCGTTTTTTGAACCTTTTTTAATTGGCGAAATTTCTCAACTGTTTCGCGCAGATCTGCCATTTCTTTAGATAATGCAGCAAATCGTGAAGTATCAGCGATCACTTCCGGGTCAGAAAGAAGTTCTGCTAATTCAGCATAGCGATCTTCTAAGACTTGCAGTCTTTCAAATAACTTATTCATTAATAACTCCTTTACTATCTTCAACCTAACAATAAAATATTTTGGATAACTTGCTTAATCTTCTTGCGGTGGATCAAAATAATGTTTACGACAAACTGGATAATATTGCTCATTACCGCCAATTAAGATCTGTTCGCCAGAGTAAACTGGCTCTCCATTATTAAATCGCAAATTCATAATAGCTTTTTTATTGCAGAACCAACAGATAGTTTTCATTTCTTCCATTTTATCTGCATATAATAGCAAATACTTAGAACCTTCAAACAGTTCATTGCGAAAATCATTTTTTAAACCAAACGTCATTACTGGTATTTTCATCTGATCAACTATTTTGGTCAGTTCAATAATATGGTGCTTTTTTAAAAACTGAGCTTCATCGATCAGTAGACAAGATATATTTTCATGACCATCTTTAACCAACGAAAAAATATCTGTTTCGTCAAAAACCGGCACAGCCGTTCTTTTTAAACCGACCCGACTAGCGATGTAACCTACACCTTCACGGTCGTCTATTCCACTGGTACAGATCAATACTTTTTTGTTTTGTTCTTCATAATTATGTGCGACTTTCAAGATCTCGATCGATTTGCCGCTGTTCATCGCTCCATAGCGAAAAAATAACTGTGCCACGCTGCTTCATCTCCAACTAAAACTTCATTCTTTAGTATATATGATTTTCAGAAAAATTTCATCTCTCTATTTATAATTCAAACCGGAGTGCTTTTCATATGTAGTTATATCTCAGTTTGAGAAATTTAAAAAAATTATAAGCTCACATTACAAATGCTAATTTATGGTAAGATACCATATGGTAGTTATATTTATAAGATACATTAATTTGGAAGTGGAGGAAATATAAATGACGCTGAAAAGCTCGTTAGCGATCGCAGCCGGTAAATCATCATACTGGTTCTTACACAATTTTATGCATGGAGGAACCTCTTTACCGGGTAAAATAACACTTTCAATCGATCCTGATGTTTTACGTGATCTAGCTAAGGATCACGAGATCGTGATCATCACGGGTACGAACGGAAAAACTTTAACGACCGCGTTAACTGTTAAAGTTCTACAGGCAAAATATGGTAAGGTTTTGACTAATCCGAGCGGTTCTAATATGAAACAAGGGATAGTCACAGCTTTTTTAACTAATAAAAAACAAAAAAACGGTAAAAAAATCGCAGTTTTAGAAACCGATGAGGCCAATGTTCCTATTATTTCGGAATACATTAAACCATCTGCTTTTGTTTTAACTAACCTATTTCGTGATCAAATGGACCGCTACGGGGAGATCTATACAACTTATGAGAAAATATTAAAAGGAATAAAGATGCACCCTACGGCAACTGTAATTGCTAATGGGGACGCACCGATCTTTAACAGTAAGGAATTACCTAACCCTCTGGTCTATTACGGTTTTGATCAGCAAAATGACCAAGAACAAATGGCACCAGCTAACACTGACGGTCTATTGTGTCCTAAGTGCCAACACATCTTGCATTTTAAAAACTTGGTCTATAGTAACCTTGGTAAATATTACTGCCCCAATTGCGGCTTTAAGCGTCCTGAACTGCAACATCAGATCAACAAATTGATCAAACAAACACCACAAACTTCGACTTTTGAGATCGATGGTCATGAGATAACGCTCCACATCGGTGGGACCTATAATATGTACAATGCACTAGCTGCATACACCATCGGTTCCTTTCTAGATGTTGAACCAAATACTGCCGTCAATGCCCTCAGTGATCCGGATAGCAAGGTGTTTGGTCGTCAGGAAGTGATCGATGTTGATGGAAAGGAAGTTACATTGATCCTAGTTAAAAATCCGGTTGGCTTAGATCAAGTCCTCCAAATGGTCAAAAGTGACCAAGAGCCTTTCTCACTGGCAGTCTTGCTTAATGCAAATTATGCTGATGGGATCGACACCAGTTGGATCTGGGACGGTCGCTTCGAAGAATTACCATTTGACAGGATACCTGCAATCTTAACTGGGGGAGAACGGTATAAAGACATCACCTTCAGATTGCGTGTTGCTGGGGTACCAGAAGAAAACTTTGAACAAGAAGAAAACCTTGAAAAAGTCTTGAAAAAAATAAAAGCTATGCCAACAAAACATGTCTACGTATTAGCAACTTATACTGCCGTTTTGCAGTTGCGTAAAATGTTGGCACAACAAGGTTACATCAAAGGAGGAATGGATTGATGGCATACTCACTGAGACTCGCCCATCTATACGGAGACCTTTTGAACACATATGGTGATATTGGCAATATTTTGACATTAAAGTACTATGCTAAAAAAATGGATGTCAAACTCGATGTTGAAGTAGTTTCATTAGATACACCCTTCAAAGCAGATGATTATGACATGTTTTTCTTTGGTGGCGGTCAGGACTATGAACAAATGATCGTTTCCAAAGATATTCAAACTAAAAAACAGGAACTAACTAAATTCATCGAAGACGACGGTCCCGGTTTAGCGATCTGTGGCGGTTACCAATTACTTGGTAAATATTATATTGGAGCCGATGGTCAAAAGATCCCTGGTATTGCCGCTTTACCACACTATACTAACAGCCAAGATAACAACCGTTTTATTGGAGATATCACGATCAAAAACGAAGGATCTGGTGACGTCTACCATGGATTTGAAAATCATAATGGTCTTACTTACCTAGGTAAGAACGAACACCCGCTTGGAACTGTTATTTCAGGACACGGAAATAATGGAAAAGACGGTGGCGAAGGCGCGATTTACCATAACACTTTTTGTTCTTACTTTCACGGACCAATTTTAGCTAGGAATGGTGAACTAGCGAAAAAAATGTTACTCACTGCTCTTAAAAGAAAATATCCCGAAACTGACTTTTCACAACAAGAAGCTTTAGAAATCAAACCAACTTATTGAAAAAAACATGGACCGACCAGTAAAACTGATCAGATCCATGTTTTTTATGCTTCTTGTCCAGGTTCAGATGCGATAATAGTTAAGTCGCCTTGTAACTGCCATTCTTTCACAGCAAACGGAAGGATAAAATGAACTCCTTTTTTGATCGGATAGTCCTGTCCTTCGACTCTGATACTACCTTGACCATCAAGCACTGATACTAAGGTATATGGGGCTTCTTGTCTCTTAAAAACGGCTACCCCGCCTGTCAAAGTCCATTTGTATACCGCAAAAAACTTAGTTGCAACAAAACGAGTGACCTGAGCATCACCAACCGGATAGTCCTCACGGTTTAATTTAGGTTCGTCAAACGGTACGTTGGTACAATCGATCGATTGTTTTAAATGTAATTCACGCTTCTGCCCGGTTTTTTGATCAACACGATCAAAGTCATACAAGCGATATGTGGTATCACTGCTTTGCTGCGTCTCTAAAACCATGATCCCCTTGCCGATGGCATGGATCGTGCCACTAGGAACATACAAAAAATCGCCCGGCTTAACAGGAACATGTCTGAATAACCGATCCCATTCCTGGTTTTCGATCATTTCTGTTAATTCTGCCTTGCTTTTTGCGTGGTGTCCATAAATCATTTCTGCTCCCGGGTCTGCAGCCAAAACATACCAACACTCGGTCTTCCCTAGTTCTCCTTCATGTTCCCGCGCATAGGCATCATCGGGATGGACCTGAACTGAAAGATCTTCACGTGCGTCTAAGATCTTTGTCAGCAAAGGGAAAACATCACCTTTTGCATTGCCAAATAATTCCCTGTGCTGATCCCATAACTCGGTTACCGTCTGATCGCGGTATGGACCATTAATGACAGTCGCTGGTCCATGGGAGTGTCCGGAAATCGCCCAACATTCGCCCGTATGATCACTAGGAATATCATAACCATACTCACTGGCCAAACGAGACCCTCCCCAAATCTTTTCTTGAAAATAAGGTTGTAAAAACAGTGGTTCAGTCAAATTGATCCGCTCCTTTTTTGTATCAACCTTATTCTAACCGTATGTGAAAGCTTTGACAACCTAACTACGCGGTCATGTTCATTTTTGTTTTCCTAGACTTTACTTTCTTCGCTGGTCTTGTTCAATAAAAAACTACTAAACTCCACCAACAACTGGAATTTAGCAGCTCCAATTCATTTTTCTTCCAAATAAACCTGGAGCACGTGATCACAAGCCTGCAAAAACCGACTGTTTTGCTGCCGTGGATGTACTCGGTTAGTTAAGACTATCAAGGCGTCCTGCTTTAGCTTGTCTACCAACAAAAAAGTACCCGTATAGCCTGTATGATATAAACAATGCCTTCCATCAGGAGTATCACGTAATTCAAAACCAAGTGAGCGATGCCCTTTTTTATTTGGCGTATAATCAGCAAACAAAGAAGTAACTGTATTATCTGACAATAACGGCATTGTCCCAAACTGACCAAGAAGCCACAAAGCGTACTTAGTTAAATCATTAAGAGTCATGAATAAGCCGGCGGACGCACAATGCCTACCTAAGACATAAGCTTTAGGATCATGAACTTCTCCTTTGATCAACCCTCTAATAGGATCAATAGCTGTCGGGACACAGTAGTTCGCATCTGGTGTAAAAGTACTTTCGTTTAATCCTAAAGGTTTAAGGACTTCACTTTCAAAAACCCTTTGTACAGGAAGATGGTAAAATGCCTCAATGATCTGGCCCAACAAGATCATGTTAATATCCGTATAAACTACTTTTTCACCCAACCAGTCGCCGACATGCATCTGTTCGTAAATTACCGTTAACAACTCGTCTGCATTCAATTGATCACGGTTTTTGATATAGCCAGTAATTGCCGAAGTGTGCGTCAATAAATGCCGCACCGTTACACGTCCGTCCCTAAATCGAGACAACAGTTGGCAAAGTGGCTGATCTAGAGAAATTTTTCGCTCTGCGATCATCTTCAAAATCAAAGGTGTTGTACAAACAACTTTTGTTAGCGAGGCTACATCGTACAACAATCCAGGTGTCAGCTTCTCATGGCCTGGAAAAATTTTTTTTTTCCCAAATACCTCAGACTGCATCTCGCCTTGGTGGATCATCGCATAAGACACACCAGGTACGACCCCTTCATCAGCTAATTCATGTAATAATTCTGTCGTCCTAGGATTCAAAAGCATCACTTCTTTTTTCCAAGAAAATTCGTAGTCCTTATGTTAAATTTTCCATGTTCATAATCGACGCGAACCACGTTGGTATTGCGGATCAATAACAGCGGTACACTTCCATTCAAGCTTTCAATGAATGAAGATAATATCAAACCATGTGTCACGATCAAAATATTATGCTCGCCTTTGTCAAATGTTTTGGCGATCCCCTCCAATGTTCGTGTCATCCGCTGACTCAAATCGACACTTGACTCCAACGCCACATTGTTAGACATCCGATCGAACAGGTCCACCAGCCCATTTGCATGTTGTTTGCCAAGAGCCGTACGCAAAATTTGAAAAGGGCCCAACGCACGCAACGCATTCGGGATCAAAACCCTTTTTTTAGCTTCCTCGTATTGTCCAAAATCGAATTCCCTAAGATCACTCAAATAAAAGCTGGGCGGATCCGGAAAATTATTCACTTGGATAATATTATTTGCAGTTTCTTGTGTCCGACGTAAATTACTTGCAAAAACTGCACTAAATCTAATGTCTGCTAAACGGCGGCCTAGTTTTCTAGCATCCATGATCCCTTGGACTGTTAACGCAGAATCAGTAGTGCCTTGCAAACGCGCAAGTCGATTTACTTTCGTTTGCCCATGTCGTACTAAATAAAAATGTGTTATTCCCATTTTTTCCTCTTATTATGGATAATAAAATCAATCATCCAGATCTTCTTCGATATCAAGCCCATAAATATGACTAACTGGATCGTCTTCATCGGCAGGGGTAACAACCACCACTGCGATCGCACCCTTACTCGAAACATAGCCTGCAAATGAAACGACTTCTTCAACTAAATAGGCATTTGCATCCGTATTATAAATATACTGTCCAATGACAGGCATACTTTCAAAATATGTCTTGTTCATTCGATAATAATCGTTATGTTTTACATCATGCATCACTAAGATCACTTTCAGCATTTCAATTTCCCTCACTTTGAATAATAACTATACACAAGACCAAGACTATTTATAACATTTGTTAAAGGTACAGTGTCAAAACATTACTTACACGTCGATAACTTTTTCAAGAAATACTCGAGTCCGTTCATTAGCTGGATCCTCAAAGATCTGCTGTGGAGTGCCCTCTTCCATAACACGACCGTCGTCCATGAAAACAACTCGATCAGCCACTTCCTTGGCAAACCCCATTTCATGAGTGACCACGACCATTGTCATTCCATCTTTCGCCAACTTTTTCATAACTGCCAACACATCTCCGACCATTTCCGGATCAAGTGCCGAAGTTGGCTCATCAAATAACATAATATCGGGATTCATTGCTAAAGCACGCGCGATCGCCACTCGTTGCTTTTGGCCCCCAGAAAGCGATGCGGGCATTGCATCAAATTTATCAGATAGACCAACTGTTTCTAGCAAATCTTCAGCTGACTTTTGAGCCTCTGTATTAGTTTGTTTGCCTAACTGCGTTGGAGCCAATTTAATATTTTCACCGACCGTTAAATTATTAAATAAATTAAAGTGCTGAAAGACCATTCCAATATTTTCACGGGCCTTATCAATATCTACTTTGGGCTCACTGATATCCATTCCATCGATCTCTATCGAACCAGAAGTGGGATCTTCAAGTTTGTTTAAGCAACGTAATAAGGTACTTTTTCCCGAACCAGAAGGACCGATCACAACTACTACTTCATTATTTTTGACAGAAAAATTAATTCCTTTCAAAACATGATTGTCTCCAAAACTTTTATTCAAGTCGCTAACATTTACTTTTAAATCTGACATGCAAAACCCTCCTCAAGTGATCTTATCCTGTTACCAAAATTATCTGCTGTAAATCCTTAAAAAGTTGATTCAAAACTAATGTTCCAAGTATACCACATTCTTAAAATCACGACATCGAGATAATTAAATCTACAATGTGAATTAACTATTTTGGCAGCTTTCATTTCTCCTAGTTCCTAGGAACCTACTCCTAGACCACTTCTTTGGCTACTTTTTATATCATGCCTTTTTAAATAGCTATCAAAGTCTGTTTCATTTTGAGCGAAATAAACTGTTAGCCGAACTATAAAGACAAAAATATCTGCTATACCAAACTAGCCTGACCGCCAATCAACCGGTTTAACCAAATCAGATGTACATCTCTCAGGATACCTGTTGACGCATCAGGTGTACTCGCATAGACCCATTTGCAATGGTTATCTTGGTTCACAAACACATTGATTAATGTTGCCGAATCCCCCAGAAAATAAAAAAGCTTCCAAACCTATATTTTACATAGGTTTGGAAGCCGCCATCTATTATCAATTGGGCATACAGGTCTCGAACCTGTAAATTATGGATTCAGAGTCCACTGCCTTACCAGTTTGGCGAATGCCCAATAACTCAACTCCATTAGTTTACTGTAATTATAAAACTTTGTCAAGCTAGATTTAAATTTATCTACAATTAAAAACTAATGAAGAAGAACATATATAATAACTTAGGATCACTTTTTGCCTTGATCGAGCGCTTCAGTCAACTGATCAGTATGCTTCTTGAGATAATGCAATAATTCATGCTCATTTTTAAAAACATGTGGATGAACCTGTCCGTGTAATCTCAAAGTAATTTTATTGATCTTGACCCTACCAGTCCATGTATAGGTATGTTCTACAATAAATCTATTTAAATAATGTCCTTCGTCAGTTTGACCGAAGTTCAAAACATAGACCCTTTCAGGTACCATCAATGGATTAACGTGCTCTTTAGTATACGGGATCTTGTTGGCACGCAAGAAATGTTTTGTTTTTTTGAGCAAGTCTTTACCCTCCTTGTTGATAGTTTCCTGGCAATACATATTTTCGTTGACTATTATAACTCATTGCTAAAAAAATAGTCATTTCCTATATATTTGACGATAAAAAGAAAGAATGCCTGCAAAAATTGATTTACAAGCATCCTCTTAACTTGTATCTTGCCATTATCACCCGTACGGGGATCGAACCCGTAACTCCGCCTTGAGAGGGCGACGTCTTAACCAATTTGACCAACGGGCAAAATTACTCTTTTAATTATACATGATAGTCAGCAATTGTCAAACCAATTTTAAAATATTTTCGAAAAAAGTGTTTTTTAATTGAATTCACAATAAATATAATCGTTTAGTTTTGCCACCACTCATCGAAAGCGTCTTGTAATTTTTCAACAGCATGCCCACGGTGACTAACTTTATTTTTTTCTACCATTGTCAACTTAGCAAAAGATTTTTTTAACGGTGGATAATAAAACAAAGGATCGTAACCAAAACCATCCGTGCCCTGTTCGTCAAATAAGATCAACCCCTCAGCTTCTCCTGCAACGCTTAATGGTTCAACCCCAGGGCGCACCACCACTATTGAGCAATAAAAACGAGCTGTTCTTTGTTCATACGGAACTTCTTGCAACTCTTTTAACAGTTTTTCCTTATTGGCCTCATCATCATGATCTCCAGCATAGCGAGCAGAATGAATACCAGGAGCCCCATTTAAGGCATCAACGATCAATCCGGAATCATCTGCCAAAACGGGCATGCTTAAACTAGACATCAGCGTGTTAGCCTTGATCAAAGCATTTTCTTCAAAACTCGTTCCGTTTTCATTTATGTTATAGTTATTTTCTAAATCGGCCAAAGTCCTCACAGCAACATTCTTCGCTTCAAAAATTCTACGATACTCTGCAGCCTTTCCCGGATTAGCTGTCGCGATCAATATTGTATCCACAAACACCCCTCCACCAGATGATCTTTTATTTCCGAAACAATTATCCCAAAAATTTGTAAAAAATGCTAGCATCAAATACAAGGGCATAAATTTTTCAAAGTTAATTTTTTTGGTTTCAAGTGATAAATGTATGTATAATGGAGATTAGAAAATTAAAGGAGTAAAGATCCATGTCAAAAAATTTTTTCGATATTTCATCAGCCACGAAAAGTTTTCCTACCACACTTTTACGTGACGAATTAATACCAGCTTTAATTGGAAAAGACGGCAATATTTTATACTGGGCAGGCAAAAAAATTGCGCGTGAGTTTGTCTTAGCAAAAGATGAGGAACTCCCTGTCTTTTTCGAGGAAGCTGGTTGGGGAAAACTGACACGCGTCAAATCTAAAAGGGATACACAGATTTTTGAGTTATCTGGGCCTACCATCGAGACACGCCAAAAAGTTGCCGAATCGCCAAATTATTTACTTGAAGCTGGATTTTTAGCCGAAACGATCCAAAATCAGCTGGGACATTTGGCGGAGGCACTAATTTCAGGCACAAAGAAGAATGTGGTTACAATTACCGTCAAGATCGATTTAGATAATTCGGCGCAGCATGAAGAGTTAGAAGAAGATAATATGATCCACCTACTGGATGAACAGACACCCTAAGCTTATGCGACAACGAGCATAAAATTCTCAAACTTACCAAATAAAAACTAGCGGGATAACTTGGTATATCAATCCAAGCTTTCCCGCTGGTTTTTTGTGGTTACTTCAGATGCACAATTGTAGCGCCATTACCTCCCGCGTTAGGAGAAGCATATTCAAAACTTTTGACAGAACTATTATTTTTCAAATACTTTGTGATCCCTTGCCGTAAAGATCCCGTACCCTTGCCATGGATCAACGTGACAGATGAGTAACCAGCTAACTGCGCACTATCCAAATAACGATCAACATTAGACAGTGCTTCCTCATACCGTTGACCACGTAGATCAAGACTAGTAGAAAGCCCGCTACTAGCAGTCCTTTTAACAGAGGTGCGACTGCCTTGATCATTTTCTTCAGAAACAGAGATCTTTTCCAAATCATTTTCATTGATCTTCATTTTGAGGATCCCGATCTGCACCTCCCAATCATGATTGCCGACCTTTTGCAATAAAACACCTTTTTGGCCATAATTTTTAACCAAAACATCATCATTCGGGTGGAGTTCATGCTTTTGTTTAGCACGCTTTAAGACCTTGTTTTTTCGCAAATTTTCAGGCTGGCGCAATTTGTTCAATTGCCCCTTGGCGCTGATCAGTTTATCTTCTTTGACATTCGAGTCCCCATTCAACCTTAGTGAACGTAGATCTGCGATGATCTTATCAGCTTTCTTTGAAGTTTCAGCCACCATATCATTAGATCTTTGTTTGGCTTTTTCTATCAACTGATCGCGTTGCTTATTTAAAGCAGCATACGCCTTTTCAAGGTCTGCGTGTAATTGCTCAGACTCAACTAGGTACTTATGAGTCTGAACCTTATCTTCCTCAGCATCATGTCTTTTTTGAACCAGATCACCGATCATGTTATTTAGATCCTGACTATCCTTTGAGACCAATTGATTAGCCGAATCAATGATCGTCTGTGGCAAACCTAAACGCTGAGAAATGTCTAAGGCATTACTTCGACCCGGGATACCGATCAGCAATTTGTAAGTCGGTTTCAATGTTTTACTATCGAATTCAACAGAAGCGTTAACTGTTTCAGGACGTTCATAGCCGTAAACTTTTAATTCAGGATAGTGCGTAGTCGCCACAACGTAACTGCCCTTAGCAGCTACCTCATCTAAAATCGCGATGGCTAAAGCCGTGCCTTCTTGCGGATCTGTCCCTGAACCCAACTCATCAAACAAAACTAAGGAACTAGGAGTGATTTGACCCAAAAAATCAACGATATTGGTCATATGAGACGAAAAAGTACTAAGATTTTGTTCGATCGACTGCTCATCGCCAATATCTGCAAAGATCTCATCAAAAACACAGATCCGACTGCCTTCATTTGCAGGAATAAACAAACCAGATTGACCCATTAGCTGAATCAGCCCAATAGTTTTTAGAGTGATCGTTTTTCCACCAGTATTAGGACCGGTGATCAACATGGTTTTGAAATCTTTCCCTAGCATAATATCGTTTTTGACAGCCTTCTTATGATCAAGCAAGGGGTGCCACGCCTGCCTGTAATACAGAGAATTATCATCCGCTAGAAAAGGTTCTGTTGCTCCTAAATTCTTAGCATACGCTGCTTTAGCACTAGCCCAGTCCAAGTGTCCCAAGACCTTGGAATTAGCTTCAATTTCTGTGGTATATGGAACGATCAGTTCCGATAATTCACGAAGGATGCGCCGGATCTCTTCTTTTTGAGCTGCTTCTTGTTCTGACAGCTTATTATTAAGTGTCACAATTTGCTTAGGCTCGATAAAAAGTGTTTGACCACTTGTACTTTGGTCATAAACTTGCCCACCAAAAACGTTGCGGTATTCCGCTTTGACTGGTAAGACATAGCGATCTTGACGGATAGTAACTACAGCTTCGCTCAAATACTTCGCAGACTTGCCGCGCGTAAAATCAGACAATGTGTCTCGGATATTTTGTTCAGTAGTATTGACCTGCCTTCTGAGACTTTTTAACAAACTAGAAGCATCGTCCGTTACGTGCCCATCATTTTCAATTGATATTGTTAGCCTTCTAGTGATCTGAGGCAAGGTTTCTAAAGCAAAAGCCGTATCATATAACTCATTCAAAGCCACTTCGTCATCCTGTAAATCATGAAAAAAATGTCGCACCTCATTTGTTGTCCGTAAAACTTTGCCTACGGCGGCTAATTCCTTAGCACTCAAGGAGGCTCCGATGTCTAATCGTTTCAAAAAAGGCTTAACATCGGTGATCTTTGGCAATGGTATTCCGCCTTTTAAACGCAATATATCAGCGGCATCCTTCGTTTCGCTTAACGCCAGTGAGATCTCATCATTAGTCGTAAACGGGTGCAGATCTTGCAATTCTTTTTTACCCATATCAGTGACTAAATACTGCTTAGCCTGTTGTTTGATTTTAAAATATTCTAATGTTGTTAAACTTTTTTCATTCATTTTATCCACCTCTTTTAACTATATAACTTACCCATGACTTAATTTAGCCAATCATTTAATATATGCTTCGAAAAAATAGGTGTCTCTTTGATAATATTTTCCGCAACTGAAGAACTCTCCAAAGATTTTTGTACTTGAGAGGTCGGGCTGGTTGCTAATAGGAGCAAGCCAAAAAATACTACAGTGTATGCAATTACCAGCCAAACAATTCCACCAGCCAGAGAATTTAGTTGAGAGATCACAGGTAGTTTTGTGAGCGAGGTAAAAGTATTTGTTGTGATCCTTAAAACAAGCCCACCCAAGATCGCGATTATCCAAAAAGCCAAAACTCTATAAAATAGAACAGCAAAGGTTCCGGTATTGCCAGAGTCCTTATCTAAGGCTGGCATATATTTTGTCAAAAAATCACCGAGCGGTCCCGAAAGGTATAAAGAGAAAAGCAACACCAGGAGATATCCAATTACACTAAGCAAGGTTTGTAATAATCCTCGCTTGTAGCCATAGCGAAAGGCCATTACTAAAATGAGTAAAATTATCAGTGAAACTAGCATTTACTCACCTACTATTCTCCTTCATGCTGATTTTTGTCACGAATATCATCCAATTCTTTTTGCTTTTTTAGCTGATCAGAAACTGCATTGATCGCTAATAAGACCGCTGCATCCTCCCGATCAACATTAGCTTCCATAATTTCTTTCATTTGTTCATTGACCAATTGAGAAACAGCCCGCATGTGCTCAGAAGTACTTTTACCGATCACTACATAATTTTTATTTGCGATTTGTATCTTAAATCTTTTTTTGTCTGCAGACATTCTAGCTCCTCCATTCACCGATTTAATACACAAATTTTATTTTAGCATAATTTCTCCTTGCATTAAGCTAAATCCAAGATTTTTAAACAAACTACAACCCAAATCATAGACGCTTTAAAAAAGCAACGAAAGCCTTCATCCGGCCTTCGTTGCTTTTGTTGTGATAATCTGCAAAACATAATGATCACTGCATGTTTTCATCATTCAAAAAAGTATCTAAAACATCCTCGACCATTTGCCATTCAGTGTCATCATCGATCTCGATCAGATCAATGTCACCATCTTCTGCTCCATTCGCATTCGGGTCAAAAGAAAAAGCTAACACATCGACCTGTTCTTCTGGCTCCGAATCAGCCGGAACCAAGAGAATATATGACTTGCCGTAATCCTCAGAATCAAAAGTAAATAAGATCTCATATTGCGTCTCATTACCATCATCATCGATTAAAGTAATTTTATTTTCAGCGTTATTTTGTTCTTCACTCATCAAGAACGCCCCATTTCTTAGAGATTTTGTAGTAGATTTCCATGACGGTCCAAGTAATTTTGTAAAATCAAGCTGGCGGCCAACTTATCGATCACCTTTTTTCGTTTCCTACGAGAAGTGTCCGCTTGTTCGACCAACATTCTTTCAGCCTCGACCGTTGTTAAGCGTTCATCTTGATAGTCAACTGGCAGACCAAATTTTTCTTTTAGACGTTCACCATACGCCCGACTAGCATCAACGCGCGGCCCAAGCGTATTATTCATATTCTTGGGTAGTCCAAGGACAAAAGCTGTTACCTCATAGTCTGTAACTAATTTTGCCACTCGCTCCAAGCCAAATTGCTCTTGGTCTTCATCGATCCTAATGATCTCTACACCTTGCGCAGTCCAGCCTAACTGGTCGCTAACCGCTACGCCCACTGTTTTCGAGCCGACATCAAGGCCCATAATCCGTGACACTAACGCTGATCCTCCTTATCTAAATACGAGCGCACTAACTCTTCCACAATTTCATCCCGTTCGTGTTTGCGGATCAAATTTCGTGCATCATTCAATCGTGGAATGTAGGCAGGATCACCCGACAATAAGTATCCAACGATTTGATTTATAGGGTTATAACCCTTTTCTTCCAATGAACGATAAACCGTTTCAAGGGTATCATGCACGTCTTTAGGACCATTGTCATCAAAATTAAAGTATCTCGTTTCGTCCAACGAACTCATTTTCCTGCACCTCCGCGTTTACAGTTACTCTCCTTACGATTTTACTAAAACATGAAGGCTGTAACAATGGTATGTGTAACTTGTAATCAAGACGTAATGATTTAGAGATAAAAATGAAATCTTATTAACTGTTTTTAACCCATTGAATACCCTGCTTTAAAGCGTCAGAAATACCGGCTGATTTCTTACCACCCGCTTGAGCAAGATCAGGACGACCGCCACCGCCACCCCCGACCAAAGGTGCAATATCCTTGATCAGGTCACCGGCTTTAAGTCCTTCTTTCACACAAGCAGCAGACACAGCAGTTAACAAATTAACTTTCCCCTCGGAAGTTTGCGTAGCCAGGACCAAAACATCAGAGATCTCTTTAGCTTTCCACTGATCTGCCAATTGCCGTAACTGGTTCATACCAGAAACATTGACCTGCTCAGCTACTACTGTATGGCTTCCTGCTTGTTGAACATTTCCCCAAATATTTTCAGCCTGCTGGCTAGCAAACTTATCTTCTAGACTCTGAACTTTATTTTCTAATTGCTTTACATTTTCTACTAAGCTTTCAACTTTGGTTGGTACCTCTTCTACTTTGGCGATTTTTAGGTTATTTGCTGTAATTTGCAACAAATCATTTTGGCCTTCAAGATATTCAAACGCCTCACGAGCTGTAACTGCCTCGATTCGACTTGTTCCTGCGCCAATACCAGATTCAGAAACTATTTTAAACAAACCGATCTCACTCGTATTCTCGACATGGTTACCACCACAAAACTCACGTGAGTAGTCACCCGCTGAAACAACACGAACAACATCACCATATTTTTCTGAGAATAAAGCAATAGCCCCCATCTTCTTGGCCGACTCTATATCCGTCACAGTGGTTGTCACTGCAATGTTCTCCCAGATTTTCTCATTAACTATCTGTTCCACTTGTGCTAACTGCTTTGGTGTTACATTTCCCATATTCGTAAAGTCGAAACGTAAATATGTCGGTTCAACCAATGAACCGGCCTGATGAGCATGTTGACCTAAAACGTCGCGCAAAGCTTGGTCTAAAAGATGAGTAGCAGTATGATTTTTTTTGACTTTATTATGGCGTTTAACATCAACTTCTAAACGATACTCTTCACCAGCAACCATGGTTGATTTTACTTTAACAGTATGCAAATTCTGTCCATTTGGAGCATGTTGCACATCGGTGACCTCTGCGACAACTTGACCAGAATGGTCCTTGATCACGCCTGTGTCTGCAACCTGACCACCCATTTCAGCATAGAACGGCGTTTGAGAAAAAAGCATACGAGCGCGGCCGTCAGCGATCTTATTGAGAACTTTATCTTTGACGATAATATCCTTCAAAACACCCGAAGCAGCCAAAGTATCATAACCAATATATTCACTAGGAGTTTTAATATCAGTCAATAAGGCATCCTGTACACCCATCGACTTAGTATCACTCCTTGCTGCACGGGCACGGTCCTTTTGTGCCTGCATTTCTTTTTCAAATCCTGCCTTATCAACTTTCAGACCATTATCATCAGCATATTCTTCCGTCAGCTCAACAGGGAAACCATAGGTATCATAAAGTTTAAAAACAGGTTTACCAGAGATCGTATCTTGCTTCTTTTGTTTTGTTTCCTGAATCAAGTTATCGATCAATTCCATACCATCTTTTAGTGTTTCGTTGAAACGATCTTCTTCATCATGAACGATGTTTCCAATATATTGTGCTTGCTCTAAGACCTCAGGATAAGCAGCTTTCATGATTTTACCGACGATGGGGACCAATTCAAACAAAAAGGCTTTTTCGATGCCTAATTTACGGCCATGCATAACAGCCCTTCTGATCAACCGTCGGATAACATAACCACGTCCATCGTTGCTTGGTAATGCCCCATCACCGATTGCAAACGTAATAGCGCGTATATGGTCAGCTATAACTTTAAACGAAACATCCGTTGTTTTGTCCTGTCCATATTGATATCCATTTGAAAACTCAGCAGTCTTTTGGATCAAAGGCATAAATAAATCAGTCTCAAAGTTTGTTTTAGCATTTTGGAAGACAGATACTAAACGTTCCAGCCCCATGCCCGTATCAATGTTTTTATGTGGCAAAGGTTCATAGGTACCATCAGGTTTATGATTAAATTCAGAAAAGACAATATTCCAAATTTCAAGATAGCGTTCATTTTCTCCGCCAGGATAACTTTCTGGAGCATCTTCAGGCAAGTTATTCATTTCTTGACCACGATCATAAAAAATTTCCGAATCCGGTCCAGACGGTCCTTGGCCAATATCCCAAAAGTTGTCTTCTGCTTCAAAAATATGAGTCGGGGTGACTCCGACTTTTTCCCAGAGTTCTTTAGACTCCTGGTCTTTCGGATAAACTGTGATATACAAATTTTTAGGATCCATGGCATACCAGTCAGGGCTGGTCAATAGCTCCCATGCCCATGCAATTGCTTCTTTTTTGAAGTAATCACCAACTGAGAAATTTCCTAACATTTCAAATAAAGTATGGTGCCGTGCCGTATGCCCAACATTTTCAATATCATTTGTCCTAATAGACTTTTGTGAACTAGTCAGACGATGATTTTTAGGAACGACCGACCCATCAAAATATTTTTTCATCGTAGCAACGCCCGAGTTGATCCATAACAATGTTGGGTCATCTTGGGGAACAAGCGGGGCACTCTTTAAAACATCGTGTCCTTTGCTTTTAAAAAAGTCCAAATACATTTGTCGTATCTGTGCACTAGATAGTTCTTTCATGAATTAAATTCCTTTCTATATCAAAGAACGAAGAGACTCTTTTAGATGATGAGAGCACCATCGGCTTCATTCTTATAGCGTGTTTTTGTGCGCTAAGGCTAAAATTGGGACCGGAGTGTTCCTTACTTGTTGTAATTTATTCAATAAACAAGACAGAGTAAAGCTTTCAAACCAGATACCAACTAGTTAAAAAACTTCCAAATAAATTTGAACAAAAAACACCGTTGCGAACAAGGACGCCTCATGCGCGGTACCACCTTGCTTGCAACGATGTCTATCGTTAACCTCTTTGTGCTTTTAACAGCCATTATTTTAATTTTATCATGGGTAGCATTAGTCTGCCTCACGGAGATCCTTCCACCGAACGGACCCTCTCTTTACCGGATCATCAGAAAAACATATCCCAAAATCATTTACAATTAAAAAGTATAGTTATTTCGAGTTAAAAAGTCAATGAACGAACCTTTAAAAATATCTATTTAAGACTTCTGCATCCTCTGTGATCACTTAGGCATTAGCCCTTCTTTTTTCTGCGTTGCTCACGTTGTGCGATCCGCCGTTTTTGCTGCTCGTCTTTCTTGATCGCCTTTTTGATTCGTTTTTTATAACCTGGCTTATGCTTGGTTTTCTCTTTTTTTGCCATACCTCTTAAAGACGGATCCATTGGGTCATGCCGTTTCTTACGTTTAGTCCTTCGCTGCCGATCATAAGAATCAACGATCTCTCCATTTTTGATCGCCTTCGGAGCGAATTTGATCCCCATCTCTTCAAGTTCAGAAACTTTTTGATCATCATCAGGTCCGAATAAAGTAATGGCTGTACCAGGCATATTGTTCCGACCTGTCCGGCCGACACGGTGGATAAAAAATTCAAGATCATTCGGGATATCATCATTGATCACATGGGAAACACCTTCAATATCTATCCCACGAGCCGCTAGATCAGTTGCAACCACAAACTGATAATCCAAGTTATGGATTTTTTTCATAACTCGCTTTCTTTCCCGCGGTTGTAAACCACCATGGATCTTAGCCACTTCCAAGCCGCATTGGCGCAGATATTCTGTTAATTCATCGACCCTTTCTTTAGTATTGGCAAAAATCAAAACTAAATATGGTTCACCTAGCGTGAGTAACTTATAGATCAATTGGTTGCGGTCTCTTCCTTTAGTTGAAAGCAGCCAGTTATCAACAGTTGGACTAATGATCGCCTGATTTTCAACGATTTCTATCACTGGATCATTCATATATTTTCTTAAAAATGGTTCTAATTTGACAGGTATCGTGGCTGAAAAAACCATCATCTGTAGTTCTTTAGGCAACGCAGACGCAATAGCATCAGTTTCTTTTAAAAACCCCATATCTAAGGTCATATCGGCTTCATCAACTACAAAATATTTTACCAGATGAACGTCCAATTCATGAGTATTGATCATGTCTAAGACCCGTCCAGGAGTGCCGATCACGATCTGCGGCTGCTGCTTCTCCAATTTAGCTGTTTGCCGTTTTTTATCAGTACCACCAACATAATTGACTACTGTGATCTCTTGCTCCGACTCCGCAGCTATTTGTTTAGCTGCATCATAGATCTGGTATGCTAATTCCCGACTAGGAGTTGTGATCACCGCTTGTGCTTCATGTTCTCCTACATTTAGTTTATTAAATATCGGTAACAAAAACGCATGGGTTTTACCGCTACCTGTTTGTGCTTGTCCAACAACGCTCTTGCCGCGCATAATGGGTGGTAAAAGCCTCTTTTGCACTTCAGTCGGTTCGGTAAACTTCAACTTATCTAGTGCTCGTTTCACAAAAGGTTTTAAGTTATAATCAGTAAATCTATTTGTCATTATCTTCTCCTGTATCGCTAGCTGCGATTTGGTCTAACTTGCCCACAAATTCTTTGATAGAAGAATCATCTTTGATCATAGCCCCACTAGCTAAAGGATGTCCTCCACCACCGTATTCCTTAGCCAACTCGTTGATCACCGGCTTTTTTGAACGGATACGTAAGCGATAGGAGCCATCTTTTTGCTGCACAAAAATTGTCCAACATTTGACCGTGGACACTTTTCCTAACAAAGGAACGATCCCTGCAGTTCCGGCATCTTTGAGTTCAAACTTTTCTAAAATATCTGTTGTCAATACTATATAAGCTGCATTATGTTCGGTGATCTGCATGTTTTCCCAAACATACGCAGAAAGTCTAGCAACTGCCGGTTCAATATCATCTAACTGACGGTTGACTTCAGCAGCGTCAAAACCAGTTGCCATCAAAGCAGCAGCAACACGCATGGTATGAGGAGTCGTAGCATCGTACATAAAACGCCCCGTATCTCCAACGATCCCAGCGTACAACATCTTAGCTGCATTTTTTGATACTTTAAGTTTCCCATTAGACGCAGCTGCCAAATCATAAATCAGTTCAGAAGTACTTGACGCTTCAGGAAAGACCCAACTTTCATCACCAAAATCATCATCATTAGGATGGTGATCGATTTTAACCAGTAACTTTCCGTGTGTGTAGCGTTTATCGTCGATTCTTGGAGTATTGGCAGTATCAACCACGATCACCAACGCATCTTGATATACCTGGTCATCAACTTCTTGTTCCTCTGCTATCCAAGCTAAACCATTAGCTTTAGATCCGACCTGATAGACATTCTTGTCCGGAAAACTTTCTCTGATGATCGTCGCCAAGCCGCACTGAGAGCCGATCGCATCTGGATCTGGCCGTTGATGGCGGTGAATAATGATCGTATCATATTTTTCGATCTGTTTAATTATTTTCTCTTGAATCGACATAAAAAGCTCCTTATATTTATTTTTTCTTTTATTTTTACATTGAATAGCAAGTTCAATACGAGAGATGATTTTGTTGTTGTCATAGGCGCGTTACAGCAAGCAAGAAGTTCCGTCTATCAAGTTCTGACATTATATCGCGATTTTTAACGATGTGATGTCAGAACTTGATAGTACTCTCTTCTTCCCACTTCCTTCTACCCAGTATTTTACTATACATTTTTTCACCTTAAGTTTCAAAGCTAACTTTCCCAACCGCTTTTGCTCCCATCACAAACTGTCGCTACTATTGTTCCATAATGGCAACACAATATTTTCGAATTCCAACGGATCAAGGTTGGTGACAGTCAGTCCTAACAGCCTGATGTCGTAATGTTCATTAGGTTGAATCTGTTGGAGGAGCTTTTTTCCATAAAATTGAAATGTCTTACCATCATTAGGAAAATAATCATCTAGTGTAATACGCTTGGTCGTTGTTTCAAAATCAGAATTTCTAACTTTAATGACTAAAGTTTTCCCATGTTTTTGCCGTCTGCTAAGTTCTGCTGCTAATCGATCTGCGCTTTTTTGTAAGGATCCTTCAACTGAAGAAACAGTCGTCAGCGGCCGGTCAAAAGTACGCTCGTTACCAAGTGACTTCCTGATCCTTTTCCACTCTACCGGACGTTCATCTATCCCACGCACTCGCTGATATAAAATATATCCCATTTTACCAAAATGGCTGATCAATTCACCGGAACTTAATTGATACAGATCTTTACCGGTAAAGATCCCAAGTTGATGCATTTTAGGAACTGTTTTCTTACCTACACCACGAAACTTTTCGATCTCTAACGGAAACAAAAAATCCTTGACTTCATCTTGACGTACCAGCGTAATACCCACTGGTTTACGATAATCAGAGGCAAGCTTTGCTAAAAATTTGTTATAGGAAATACCAGCAGAACAGGTCAGATGAACTTTAGCAAATATCTCTTGCTGTATCATTCGGGCGGTTTGAATAGCCGAATCAAGATGCTGCTTATTTGCAGTAACATCCAAATAAGCTTCATCAAAGGCGATTGGCTCGACATAGTCCGTATACTCATGAAAGATTTCATGGATCTGATTAGAAACAGCACGATATTTTTTGAAATCAGGGTCTTTAAAGTAAGCTTGAGAACATAGCTTTAAAGCCTCTTGACTGCTCATTGCTGAGTGAATACCATAGGACCGTGCGACATAATTAGCAGTTGCGACCACACCATGCCCACTAGTCTTCCGTGGATCACGCGCAATCACCAGCGGCAACGAAGCCAGTTTCGGATCATCTCTCATTTCGATCGAAGCATAGAAGGCATCCATGTCAATATGAATTATTTTTCGCTCGTCCATTCGTTATCACTTCCGCCCCAAAAATTAAGTCAAAAAATAACAGCAACAAAACCTTGTCCCTGTTATTTTATCATTGAATATTTAATTATAAAATATTGAGTTTAGCGAACTAAATCTCATCCGGCCGAAAATGCCATTTATAACCGTCTTCTTTTAAAAGGTCAGTTGATGCTTGCGGTCCCATTGAACCACAGGCGTAACTTGGAAAGGCGTCAACTGGAAGTTCTTCTTGATCCCACGCTTGCCGGATCGAATCAACAAATCTCCAAGAATAATAAACTTCATCCCAGTGTGAAAAACTAGCCGTATCTCCTTGTAAGACATCATAAAGAAGCTTCTCATAGCCGACTGGCATTTTTGCTCGGATCTCAGCACCATGTTCGTGTCGCAAATGCATGCTTTGAATACTATATTGGTCAAAGTCAACCTTTTTACCATTCAAACGTAATTCCATCCCTGGATTTGGTTCAACTTTAAATGACAAGATATTACGTTTCAATTCCCCGTGGCCAAAAACATTATATGGTGCATTTTTAAAGACCACATCGATCCTAGTTTCTTTTTTCGTCAGGCGTTTGCCAGTCCGGATATAGATCGGCACACCTGCCATGCTCATATTATCAACAAAGACCCTGCCAGCCACAAAAGTTTCTGTCTGAGAATGCGGGTCGACTTGATTTTCTTCACGATATCCAGCTTGTCCATTGCCTGGTCCATATTGACCTCTGACAAAGTTCTTCTTAACACCATCAGCATCATAAACGCGTAAAGCCTTAAGAGCGCTGATTTTTTCTTTGCGGATATCTTCATCGGTATACATTGTAGGTGCATTCATGGTCAACAAAGCTACAGTTTGCAAAATATGGTTTTGGACCATGTCTCTCAAAGCACCGGCATTTTCATAATACCCTGCCCGCTCTTCAACACCCAGCGCTTCACTTAAAGTGATCTGAATATTAGCAATATAGCGATAATTCCATAAAGAATTAAAAATATTATTACTAAATCTTAGTGCTGGTATGCTTTGGATCATTTCTTTACCTAAATAATGATCGATCCGATAAACATCTTTTTCTGGGAAATATTTGTTGATGCTGTTATTCAATTCACTAGCACTCTTAACATCATGCCCAAATGGTTTTTCAATAACCACCCTATTATAGCCGTTTTCGGTAACTAACCCTTGAGTTGACACGTGTTCACAGATCGTAGCAAAAAATTGAGGCGACATTGCCAAATAAAAGACTCTGTTGCCTTCGAGTTCATATTTACTATCAAGTTCATCTGCCAATTTCTTTAATGTCACATAATGCTCGGTATCATTCACATTGTGCGATTGATAATAAAAATGACTTGAAAATTCATTTGCTTGTTGCGCAGTAACTTCCATACCCGAGATCGAATTACGTACAATTTCTTGATAACGTTCATTATTCCACGGACGACGAGCAGTTCCAATTACCGCAAAATTTTTCTTTAAATATCCTTGCTTATACAAGTTAAACAAAGAAGGATACAACTTGCGTTGGGCTAAGTCGCCTGTTCCGCCAAAAATAATAAACAAAGCCTGTTGTTCATTTGTCATTTTATTGCGCACCACTTTCATTATATTTTACTGACTACTTTTCATTATACCATTGTTTGTTTTACCAAACCCACTCAGACGTTTGTAAATTTTTTGATCGGTGCTACCGACTGTTTACATAACATACTTTCACCAAATGAAAATACCTCACATTTAATAGACCAACTATTAAACACGAGGTATTCTAAGTATTTTTTGCAGATTAGATCAAATGTACTCCCTTATCAACGTAAATCGTATCACCAACAACACCAGTTGCTAGATCACTCATTAAGAAAGCACATGCGCCGCCGATCTCACTAGTTGTCACTGAATTACCATCGACTGTGCGACTCTCTGACTCTGAAAGCAATGTTGAATGATCTTTAACTCCGGTTACGGCAAGCGTCTTTACCGCACCAGCAGAGATCGCATTGACACGGACGCCATATTGACCCATATCACGAGCAAGGTAGCGAACGTTAGCTTCCAAAGCAGCTTTAGCAACGCCCATCACATTATAATTAGGGATTGCCCTTTCTGAGCCGAAATATGTTAGAGTTACGATACTTGCAGGATCATTTAAGATCTCTTTGCCATAACGAGCAACCGCCAACAATGAATACGATGAGATATTTTGCGCCATCGCATAACCTTCCCGGCTCGTATTTTGAATACCCCCGTCGAGTTCTTCCTTCTTTGCAAAAGCAATAGCATGAACGATGCCATCTAGCTTACCAAAGCGTTCTTTGATTTCAGAAAAGGCTTTATCCATGCTTTCGTCAGTTGCTACGTCACATTCGATCATAAGATCTTCATTATCCACTAATTTTTTAACGCTCTTTTTCATGCGTTCATTCTGATAAGTATAAATAACAGTTGCTCCTGCATTTTCTAGTTCAGAAGCACAGCCCCAAGCAATAGAGCGTTTATTAGCAACGCCCATCACCAAAATTTTCTTTCCTTCTAACAATTTCCCCATAAAAATCGCTCCCTTGGTTTTCAGTTGCATTTTAGTCCTTTAGCGCTAAGCGATCAGTACTTAGTCGCTTACTTCACTAAAATTTTCTAAATTTTTCTTTTCTTTGTTCTACCAATTCATCAGGTGATAATTTCTCAAGTTTTTCGAGCTCTGGTCTCAAAATTTGAATGATGTTCTTGCAAAAACGTTTATGTGCGCTAGGTTCGGGAATAACACCCTCAATAACGTCCGCCTTTAACAAAGCTTCGGGAGTTAATTGCATGACTTCAGCTGCTTCGTCAGATTTACTGGAATCTTTCCACAGGATAGAGGCAAATCCTTCTGGTGAAAGCACGGAATACATACTATTCTCGCTCATCCAAACTTCATTCCCGCAGGCTAATGCCAAAGCACCGCCACTGCCGCCTTCGCCATAAATAACGGTCAACAGCGGGACTTTAACGTCCGCTATCTCTAATAAATTTCTCGCAATTGCTTCACCTTGTCCTTGTTCCTCTGCGCTCGCAGCAGGATAGGCACCAGCAGTATTGACGAAAGCCAACACTGGTCGCTGAAATTTTTCTGCTTGTTTTATCAAGCGCAAAGATTTTCTATAGGCTGCAGGCGCAGGGCTACCGAAATGTTTTGCAATTCGATCCTTAGCTGATGTCCCTTTATCGATGATCAATACTGTAACAGCCCGTCCAGCAAAATGAGCCAAACCGCCAATAATAGAAGCATCATCATCATTCAAGCGATCACCATGCATTTCCATAAAATCAGGAAAGATCTCTGCTAATAACTCCTGTCCGGTGATTTTTTGTCCATCTCTTGCGGCTGCGACGATCTCGCCTGCCGTCCGCTGCTTTTTTGAAAACAAACTTACGATGACTGTTCGCCCGCCTTTCCTTGATTCATCTCTAAGAGCCAAGCAATAGTTTTCTTTTCGTCTTCTCGCTTAACGATCGCATCAATAAACCCGTGATCCAAAATGTTCTCTGCATCCTGCAGGTTGTCAGGTATTTTTTGATGCATTGTTTGTTCGATCACACGTTTGCCAGCAAAGCCTATCAAAGCGTGTGGCTCTGATAAAATAACATCACCTTGCATGGCAAAGCTGGCTGTAACACCACCAGTGGTTGGGTCCGTGATTATCGACAGATAAAACAAACCAGCGTTGGAATGTTCTTTTACAGCCTGAGAAACCTTGGCCATTTGCATGAGAGAAAAAATTCCTTCTTGCATCCGAGCTCCACCAGAAGCAGTAAATAAGACAACAGCTTTACGATGTTTGGTTGCGTACTCAAATAAACGAGTTATTTTTTCGCCAGTCACTGTACCCATCGATCCCATAATAAATTTAGGATCCATAATACCCAAGCAAAATTCCTGTTCGCCAATTGTGGCTACACCAGTCAAGACCGAATCATTTAAATCTGTGGTGTTTTGGGCTTTTTTGATCTTCTTAGAATAATCAGGAAAATCAAGGGGGTCCTCGGTCTGCAAATCTTGGTCCATCTCAGAAAAACCGTCCGTCAACCATTCAAGACGTTGCCGGCTGGAGATGCGAAACCCATAGCCACAATTAGGACAGGTAATATAAATACCTAGGTCTTTATGATAGACTGACCGCTTACATTTTGGACAAGCCAGCCAAACACCGCTAGGAACGTTTTGTTGTGCCTGCGTATCGGCCTTGATATGCTTTTGTCCAAGTGTTTTCAGTTCATCAAACAGCTGCATTGCTTTCCCTTCTCTTCCATTCAGGCAAGAATACCCGTTCTACATAGTCCGTGGTAACTGTACCTTTTTTAAACTCTGGATCTTCCAGTAATGCCAAATAAAATTTTTGGTTCGTGGTGATCCCTGAAATAATCATTTCATCCAATAATCTTTTGACTTTTTCGATGGCTTCAGTTCGGTCATGGCCCAATGCGATCAACTTAGCGATCATTGAATCATAGAACGGTGAGATCGAGCAACCAGCATATAAAGCTGTATCCATTCTCATCCCCAAATTGCCTACAGGAACATAAAGATATTTCACTTCACCCGTAGACGGGAAAAAGTTTTTACTTGGATCTTCAGCATTGATACGACATTCAATTGCAGCACCTTCAAGATGAATGTTTTCCTGCGAAAATGGTAATTCTTCACCAGCAGCCACTTTCACCTGTGCCTTAACCAGATCGATCCCCGTAACCATCTCTGTTACAGTGTGTTCCACTTGGATCCGCGTGTTCATTTCCATAAAGTAAAAATTATGTTCTTGATCCATCAAAAACTCGATCGTTCCCGTATTTAGATATTTGATCGCATTTGCTGCACGCAAAGCAATCTCACCCAAATTACGCCGTTGGTCGCTAGTGACCAATGAACAAGGGCTCTCTTCGATCATCTTTTGCTTTCCTCGCTGAACGGAACAGTCACGTTCAGGGAAATAGACCGAATGGCCTTGTTGATCACAAAAGATCTGAACTTCAATATGTTTAACGTTGTCCATGATCTTTTCCAAATACATCCGACCATCACCGAATGCGCTTTGAGCTTCACGACTAGCTTCTTCAAAAGCCGATGTTAAAGTATCTTCATCATCGACTCGTCGAATGCCCTTACCGCCACCGCCTGCTGCTGCCTTCAGCAAAATTGGAAAACCAACTTCTCTAGCAACTTTTTTGGCTTCCTTAGCATCTTTTAAAAATCCTTCACTTCCTGGGATCACAGGCACACCGCTCTTTTGCATTTGAACTCGCGCATTGGCCTTGTTTCCCATTAAGTCGATCGTTTCTGAACGTGGACCAATAAAAGTGACCCCGCAATCCTCACACATCTCAACGAACCGGCTGTTTTCTGAAAGGAAGCCAAACCCTGGGTGGATCGCTTGAGCACCAGTACCCACGGCTGCTGCCAAAATATTTTTCATATTCAGATACGAATCTTGTGGCCGAGCTGTACCCACACATACCGCTTCATCAGCTAACTGCACATGCAAGCTTTCACGATCTGCTGTGGAATAAATAGCTACTGACTTAATTCCCAATTCCTTCAGAGAACGAATGATCCGGACTGCAATTTCGCCACGATTTGCTACTAATACTTTCGAAAACATTCTAATCGCTAATCCCCAATCATAAATGTGATTTCAGCCGTACAGGCCTTTTTGCCATCGACTTTTGCAACAGCTTTGCCCAAGCCTACATTGCCTCTGACCTTTTCCAAGTTAACTTCGATCTGCATTTGATCACCAGGACGAACAACTTTCCTAAACTTGGCAGACTTGATACCACCAAAATATGCGGTCTTACCCTTAAACTCGTCTAGGGTAAATAAAGCAACCGCCCCCGTTTGTGCCATGGCTTCAACAATCAAAACCCCTGGCATCACAGGATTCCCAGGAAAATGCCCTTGGAAAATTTCTTCATGTGCCGTCACGTTACGCAACGAAACCGCTCTTTGTCCCGGCTCTAATTCCTCAATTCGATCGATCAAAAGCATTGGATAACGATGAGGGATTATTTCTTGGATCTGAGTTGAATCTAAAACTGTCATCTCTATGCCTCCTCAACACGAAATAATGGTTGATCAAATTCAACTAATTCTTCATTATCAACCAAAACTTCACTTATTGTACCAGATACTTCACTTTTGATCTCTGTCATCATTTTCATGGCTTCAATGATACAAACCACGTCACCTTTAGAGATCTTTTGTCCAACTGAAACATAGGAAGGTTTTTGTGGTTCAGGTTTTAAATAAACCGTTCCGACCATCGGTGCACTGATCGGAGTTCCTTTTTCTTCGCCTTTTTCTTCAACTTTCTGGTCATCAACAGGGGCCTGTTGTTGAGGAACACTAGCTGCTTGAACTGGAGCAACAGGCGCATTGACAGTCGGAGCTTCAGGCTGAAAAGATGTTTCATTCTTACTCAGATGAATGTGAAATCCTTCTGTCGAAATTTCCATTTCTCTCGTGTTAGAAGAATTGAATTCATCCATCAAATCCTTAATTTCGTTAAATTCCAACTGTTACTCACTCCATTTTTTGAATGTTAATACTGCATTATGCCCGCCAAATCCAAAGGAATTGCTAATGGCATATTCTAAATCTACTTCTTGTTCATCGCCTTTTCTAACAACATTGACTTTACATTCCGGATCTTGATCTGTCAGGCCGATATTAGGAGGTAAAGTTCCCGTTTGTAAGGCAGCGATCGTGGCAATTGCTTCGATCGCACCCGCAGCACCTAACAAATGTCCGGTCATTGATTTAGTACTGCTAACTTTAACAGAACTATCTTCACCAAAAACCTTATTGATAGCGTGAGACTCACTAGAATCATTACTTGGTGTTGCAGTCCCATGGGCATTGACGTAACCAATTTGTGCTGGTGTGATCTGCGCTTCAGCAATAGCTTGCTGCATTGCACGAGCGGCTCCTTCGCCATCAGGGTCAGGAGATGTCATATGATAAGCATCAGAAGTCGAACCATAACCAACAACTTCACCCAAAATTTTGGCACCCCGTTCTTGTGCGTGTTCTAGACTTTCTAAGATCAGTGTTGCTCCACCTTCACCCATTACAAAACCTGAACGATTAGTGTCAAATGGCAAAGATGCTTTTTCCTTATCCGCCTCAGTCGTCAAAGCTGTCAACGCAGCAAAACCGGCGATCCCGATCTCATTGACAGAAGCTTCTGAGCCACCGGTGATCATAACTTGGGCTCTACCCTCTTTAATTTGACGGTAAGCTTCGCCGATCGCATTTGTTCCGGAAGAACAAGCTGTCACGATCGAAGTCGAAATATTTTTGGCGCCGAGACGGATCGAGATATTCCCTGCTGCCATATTAACGATAGAAGTTGGTACAAACATAGGTGAGACCCTTTGTGGCCCCTTATCATGCATCTTAATAACTTGATCTTGAATTGTTGTCAAACCACCAATACCAGAGCCGTAGATGACACCTAATTCATACGGATCAGTGTTTTCTTCGTTAATACCAGCCTGTTCAGCAGCTTCTAAAGCGCTATGAACTGCATATTGTGAAAAGAGGTCCATTCGACGACCTGCTTTTTTTCCAACTCTTTCCTTAACATCGAAATCTTTTACTTCACCCGCAACATGAACACCGGTCTCAGTTGCATCAAACTTAGTGATGTCATCGATGCCGAGCTTTCCTGCCAAGACATTTTCACTAAATGTTTTAGCATCGTTTCCGATCGGAGTTACAGCTCCCATCCCGGTAATTACTACTCTACTCATGCTTCACGCTCCCTTTTATCATACTTTTTGAGCTATCTTTAACGTAATGGCCTTAAAAAATGTATTTGGCATTCTCTTGGCTAAATGACACATGACCAAAGTTATGCCATGTTACACATTGTTTTTATAGAGCCATGTGTGGCAAAAGGTTCAGCCTGGGCAATTTCCCCGCCACATTACTAAAAACGCAACATGACAGGGTGCTTCGCTAGTGTTCACCTTCTGAACGCCACATTCCATCCTGTTTTTATAGTCGGGTTCCGCAAACCTGGACTTTCCGCCTAATCAGCCCCACTATCACGACGTGAAAACCACACGTCATAATAGCAGGTCTCGTTAGTGCTCGAGTCCAACCGGTTTGCTTCACCCTGTTTTATTAGTCGGGTTCCGTGAAGCAGAAAGTTCCGCCTATCCCAGTCAAACCACACAGCGCCAAACCCGCGCTATATGGCTAGACTACGATAGTGCTCACTTTCTCTCACTTCACTTCGCTCTGTTTTTTGACAGAAGACCACCCGACAAACTGATCATCATATACTCGAAGAGTTTGAAGTAATGGCCTCCTTTCTTGGTGCTTTTAAATTGTCATACCACCATCAACACTAATAACTTGTCCGGTAATATATTCATTTTGTGCTAAGAACACGGCAGTTTGTGCAACTTCTTTTGCATTTCCAAAACGATCGAGCGGTATCCCACTTAATAGCTGGTCTTTGACTTTATCACTTAAAACATCAGTCATATCACTTTCGATCATCCCAGGTGCAATTGCGTTACAACGAATATTACGTAAGGCGCCTTCTTTAGCAGTTGTCTTAGTTAAGCCGATAACGCCAGCCTTGCTAGCAGCATAATTTGCTTGACCAACATTGCCGTGTAACCCGACAACACTAGCTAAATTAATGATGACGCCAGACCGTTTTTTATTCATCTTTCGTAAAACCGCACGTGTCATTGCGTAAGTTCCAACTAAATTTACGTCAATAACTGAACGAAAATCATCCTCATTCATACCGATCAACAACTTGTCATTTGTAATACCTGCATTATTGACCAAGACATCAACTTGTGGAGAAGCTTTGTATGCCTCTTTGACCATTCGTTTAACATCATCTGCTTGAGAAATGTCACCGAGGATAGTAGTACATTCTACCCCATATGACTTGATCTCTTCTTCTAAATCAGCAGGAACTTCTTTCCTGGCATTCAAGATCACATTGCACTTAGCTTGAGCAAATGCAAGTGCGATCTGTTTGCCAATGCCGCGTGACGAACCCGTGATAAAAGCTGTCTTCCCCTGTAGATCCATCTAATTACCTCGTATTTCTTCTAAAAGTGCTTGATAAGAGTCGTAGTCTTCCACTTGATAACGAGTAGCCTTACGATCGACTTGCTTTACAAATTGCGTTAATGTTCCACCCGGACCAAGCTCTAAGGTGGTATCGACATCTTCATTCTTAAATAAGTAGGAAATACAATCTGCAAAATGTGTTGGAGAAACAATTTGTTTGACCAATGTTGTCGCGAGCTGTTCTTTAACAAACGGCTGCCCTGTGGTATTACTGATCACTGGCACTTTGGGCTGTGAAAAATCAAGTTGTTCCAAAACGGGACGCATTTTTTCACTAGCATCCTCAAAAAGCTTAGTGTGGAAAGCTCCAGAAACCGGTAACTCGACTGCCCTTTTTGCAGCTTTAGCATCTGTTATCTCAGCAACTGCCTGTGTGACCGCATCAGCTTGACCACCAATAACAATTTGCTTCGGTGAATTATAGTTAGATACAGAAATAATTGAGCCGCTTGCAGCAATTTTTTGGCAAATTTTCTCTATTGCGGAAACATCCGGCTTTAATAGCGCAGCCATCTTGCTTTTGCTACTTTCAGCATCTGCTTGCATGAAACGGGCTCTAGCTTCTAACGCCTTGATGCCATCATTCTCAGAAATGGCATCAGCCGCGATCAAAGCTGCATATTCACCCAGAGACAAACCAACGATCCCACCCAGTGGTAGATCTGGCTGATCACATCTGACCATTGCATTAAGTCCTAAACCTAACGCTACTATCGCTGGCTGTTGATACTTGGTTTGATCTAATTGACCATTTTTATCAGCTAAAGCCTCTAACAGATCAAAAGACTCTATCTCGGAATTGATCCTATCAAGTGTTTCTTTGAATAAGGGATCCTTTTCATAAAGATCAAGCCCCATCCCGCTATACTGGGAGCCTTGACCACTAAATAGGATAGCGAACTTTCCCATTCCGCTCACCTCGCTTATTCAGCTTTTGCGTCTACTTCTTTTTTAACGTAGTTGACAACGTCTTGGATAGTTTTTACATCTTCACTTGCTTCTAACTTGATATCAAGATCATCTTCAAGTTCGTTCATGATCTCAAAAACATCCAAGCTATCTGCATCCAAGTCATCTTTGATATCCGCTTCTAAAGTAACGTCAGCTGCATCTACGTCCAATTCATCCACAACAATATCCTGTACTTTTTTCAAAATTTCTTGTTCATTCATAATAATTTTCTCCTTTTTGATTTAAAAATGTTTTTTATTACAGTTGTTTCTTCTCTATTAAAATTTAATAACCTGTGTTCCGACGGTCAAACCGCCTCCAAAGCCGCTAAGTACAATTATTTGGCCTCGCTTGACCTGCTTGTTTTTCACTAATTCGTCCAATAAAATAGGCTCGCTGGCTGCAGAAGTATTACCATATTCGGCGATGTTGATCGGAAATTTAGCTAACGGTTGCCTTATCCTTTTAGCTATCGCTTTAACTATTCGTGCATTAGCCTGGTGTAAAACAAACAAGTCTACATCCTCTAAAGATATTGATGCTTGTCGGCATGCTTCAATGATCGATTCAGGGACAGCATGAGTAGCAAACTTATAAACGGCTTGTCCATCCATCTGAAATGGGCTAAGTGTCGTGCTTATTTGCGGAGGAAACTCACTAAGTGGTGCCGTTTGACCCGCGGTGAGTTTATCATGTTGCGCACCATATGTTTTTAAGTCACTAGCCAAGAGTGCTGAATCGGCAGTGTGTATATTTTCAAGCAAAACACCTGCAGCTCCATCACCAAAAAGTACGGCTGTTGCTCGATCTTTCCAATCAATAACTTTGGATAAGACCTCTCCGCCGATCACCATAACACGTTGCGGAGCACTATTGGCTAAAAAGCGAGCAGCAACATCGAGGGCATAAACAAACCCAGAACACGCTGCTGAAATATCGAAACAAAAAGCTTCAGAAGCGGCAATATTCCCCTGCACGATTGCTGCAGTCGAAGGAGTATAGTAATCAGGAGACATTGTCGCCACTACGATCATATCCAATGACTTAGCTTCCCAACCACTTTGGTCCAAAAGATTCTTTGCGACTTTAGTACACAAATCAGAAGTATTCTCACCGATACTAATATGGCGCCTTTTGATCCCTGTCCGTGCCGTGATCCATTCATCTGATGTATCCATCAAGTGACTGAGTTCATCGTTGGTGACCATTTTAGTCGGAACATAGCTTGCTGTTTCAACGATCTTCATTTTTTCCATTTCAAGTTTTCTCCCAATAATCAAGAATGATCATCCATAAAGCTTTCTAAATTTTTTAGTGCTCGCTGGATCACGTTGACTTCTTCATCATTGCAGCCTTTTAAAAATTCTTTGACCAACTTTTGATGAAAGGCTGCATGTGCTCGATATTCCACTCGTCCCTTTTTGGTCAAACCAAGTCGAACAATTCGTCGATCATCTTTAGAACGGATCCTTTCCACATAACCCTTTTTTGCCAAACGATCGATGGTCGATGTCAAAGTTCCCGGTGTCAAATGCAATTCCTTAGCCACCTCTGAAGCCGTTTTGTGGTCATACATAGAAATTGCATTGATTGCATGCATCTCTTGAATAGTAAGGTTATTAAATTGGCTTTTGCGCAATTCGCTTTCTTCGATCCGTAAAATATTGGAATAAATTTTAACCAATGAATCACTGATCTGTTGATAATTTTCAAACATTGCCTTACCGTCCTTTTTTGGTTGTCATTCAATAACTTGGCGTTCAAAGCATTCTAACACCAATTCTTAGGCTTTAAACTTTTTGTCCAGTTTCTTCAACGACAAACATCAATTCAGCACTGCATGCAATTTTATCTGCAACGCGGGCCAATGTCTCTACTATACCGACATTCGCACGCTTTTTGATCATTTTGATCTCAAGTTTTAAAACATCACCTGGGCGAACCATTTCACGAAACTTAGCATTCCGGACCGACCCTAAATATGCCGTCTTTCCCTTGAACTCAGGTGATTTTAAGATCAATATCGAAGCTGCCTGCGCTAATGTTTCAATGATCAAAGCACCGGGCATTACCGGATTACCTGGAAAGTGACCTTTAAAAAAAGACTCATTGATCGTGACATTTTTAGTAGCAACGATCCGCTCGCCTGGTTCTAATTCGTCGACATAGTCGATATAACATATCGGGTAGCGATTTGGAATCAAATCAATGATTTCTTGTGCACCCATTATTTTCAAACTTGCCACCTCACTCACAAAATATTTCGAACATCAAATTATTCGATGCAAGAATGATATTACATGATATAAGAAGTGTCAAATTTTCATGGACAAATAACATCTAAGTTTTTAGAAAGTAAAAATATCCTCTAATATTTTGCGAAATTAGTGTATTCTCAGCGCCTACAAATTTACTATATACTATGAACAAGGCTTTTTATACTTTTTCTGCTCTATACTTTACTTATATTAGTATTACCTTTTAGCTTATACAAAAAATGGTGGAAACCTTCTTTACAGAAATTATTTTAGTTTGACGTTCAAAATTCTCATTAAATTATAATCTGAAATATTGAAATTCCGCTTATTTGTAAATAAAAAACGTAAGCCATTTGACTTACGTATCTATTAAACTATTATTATGTTTTTAAAGTGCTGACAAAAAGCCAAGGGCTCCCGCATAATTTGGCTCATTAGTCATTTCAGAAACAAGCTCTTGGTATAAGATCGTACCCGCTTGATCCACGACCCAAATGCTCCTTGCATCCGTCTGATTGTCACTGACAAACAGGCCGGTTTTTTGGCCAAACTCCTTATTCTCATCTGAAAGGAGCTGCATATTTTTAACACCTTCAGCAGCACACCAATCCTTTTGCTGGTCAGGAGAATTTGTAGATATCGTGTAAAAGTTCACCCCATCATACTTGTCGACTTCTTGATTAAACTTCTTAGTAGAAACACTGCAAACACGAGTATTGATATCGGGAACGACACTAAAAAGAGTTGGTTTATCCAACAGCTCGGCTAACTGAACTTGCTTTCCACTAGCTGTTGTAACTGCAAAATTGGGCATCTTTTCCCCTACTTTTTGTGGTTCTCCGCTCGTTTGAAGTGGTTGGTCGTGACGTGTGATCTGCATGCTATCCGTTCCTTTCGTGATTAAATTATTTCCATTAATCATACCAAATTATATTCATTAACTAAAGAAAACTACCCTTTAATTTCATACCATAAAAAAACTCAACGTTAGTTCCTCTTAAGAAACTACGCCGAGTTCTAATTTATTTTTCTGAATTACTTGAATCCTGATCATTGTCAGTATCAGTAGAAGAAACATCATCGTTGGTTGGTGTTTGTTCATTTTCATTCGCTGAAGGTTGTGTTGGTGCTGCTGCATGATCAACAACCCGACCAATAGCAGAACGGTTAAAGACTAAATAAACGCCATCACAATCAAGAGTTACTGACTTATCTGCTTCGTCGATGCTATCGATCACGCCGTGTAAACCACCGATCGTAACTACACTATCGCCTTTTTTCAAAGCGTCCATCATTTTCTTGCGTTGGTCCTGTTGTTTCTTCTGTGGACGGATCATCATGAAATACATCAACCCAATGAAAACAACAAAAATAATAATTGTCGAAAAGCCGCCAGCGCCGCCTCCTGCACCAAGAATATACATTTTTTCTCGCTCCTAACTTAATATACAATACTAACTTTAGCAGAAAAACTTATTTCTGACTACCTATCTTGACCAAAAAATCAAAAGTTTTTCGGATTTACTTTATTTAAACCATATTGTTCAAAAAAACTTTCCTTAAAGTCCAGTAATTCATCATTCATAATTGCTTCTCGCACCTGTTTCATTAGATCCAGCAAGAAGTACAGATTATGGTAACTTGTTAAACGTAAGCCAAATGTCTCATCCGCCTTAAACAAATGACGAACATAGGCCCGAGTATAATTTCGACAAGTATAACAATTACAATTTTCATCTATCGGCCCAAAGTCACGCGCGTATTTTGCATTTTTGACGACTAATCGCCCATGCGAAGTCATGCAAGTCCCGTTACGAGCAATGCGTGTCGGTAATACACAGTCAAACATATCTACACCGTTTATCACACCATCGATCAGTGCATCTGGAGATCCCACTCCCATTAAATAGCGCGGTTTATTTTCAGGCAACAAAGAGGTAGTAAATTCCAAAACATGATTCATTTCAGCCTTGGATTCACCCACAGAAAGTCCGCCGATCGAATAGCCTGCAAAATCAAGGGAGGTTAGATCACGTGCACTTTGCTGACGTAGCTTTTTATGACCTCCTCCTTGTACGATGCCAAATAATCCCTGCGTACTTGGATTTCGGTGAGCTTTCAAACCGCGCTCAGCCCATCTTGAAGTCCGCTCAACCGATTTCTTGATATAATCATAAGATTCAAAAAAAGGTGGGCACTCATCAAAACTCATCATAATGTCCGGACCGAGATTATTTTCGATATGGATCGCTTTTTCTGGCGACAAAAATAATTTTGCACCATTTAAATTACTACGAAAATTTACTCCCTCTTCATTGATATCACGCAGTTTAGCTAACGAAAATACCTGAAACCCACCAGAATCAGTCAAAATAGGCCGATCCCAATTCATAAACTGATGCAAGCCGCCTGCTTCTGCGACCAAATCATCTCCCGGACGCTCCCACAGATGGTAAGTGTTAGCTAAAATGATTTGGGCATTCATTTCTTTCAATTCCTCTGGTGACAGCGATTTAACCGTTGCCTGCGTTCCGACTGGCATGAAAATGGGAGTTTGGATCGTCCCATGTGGTGTTGTGATCTCACCTAATCGTGCACCAGTATGTTTTTCTTTCTTGATCAAACGGTATTTGATTGCCGCTTCGTTCATTAAAAAATCCACCCTATTCATGCACAACTTCTTAGTTGTACAGGCCAAGAAGTTGTGTGCTTTATTTAATTCAGTTCGATACATGACCACTAGAAAACTATTTTGTCTTGTGGCTGACCGTTTACGCTGCTAACTGTACTCTGTTTTTCTTAGTCGGTCTTATACAAGTCTGGACTTTCCACCTAATCAGTCCCACTATCAAGACACGAAAACCGCACGCGATAAAAGTAGGCCTAATTAGTGCTCAAATCCAAACCGACTTGCTGCGCCCCTGGGTTTTTAATCGAGCTGCATGTGGCAGAAGGCCCTGCCTATCCACCTTAGACTTCATCGCGCAAAGAACGTACTATAAAGTCTAAGTCCGATATGCTCACCTTCAGAACACCACGCTGCGCTCTGTTAATAAATAAACATACAATCTCCAAAACTAAAGAAGCGGTACTTTTCTTCTACAGCGTGCTTGTATGCATTTAAGATATTGTCTCTGCCAGTAAACGATGCAACTAACATTACTAAAGTCGATTTTGGCAAGTGGAAATTAGTAATAAAGGCTTGAACTACCTTCCAGTCATAATCTGGTTTTAAGAAAATATCTGTCCACCCACTATCGGCTTTGATCTCTCCGTCAAATTTTGTTCCGATAGTTTCCAAAGTCCGAATAGTCGTTGTTCCTGTTGCAACGATCTTACCCCCATTTTGGCGGACCTCATTCAATGTTTGAGCTGACTCTTCACTTAAACTGTAAAATTCACTATGCATCTTATGATCTTCGATATTTTCTTCTGTTACTGGCCTGAAGGTACCCAGACCAACATGTAAAGTCAAATAGACTAACTTGACTCCCTTTTCTTCGATCTTTTGCAGTAATTCTTTCGTGAAATGTAAACCTGCAGTTGGTGCGGCGGCAGAACCGATCTCCTTAGAATAAACGGTCTGATACATTTCAGGATCATCAAGTTTTTCTTTGATGTACGGAGGAAGCGGAGTCTCACCTAAGCTTTCCAGTACCTCCATAAAAATACCATCATAGTGAAATTCGATCATCCGACCACCATGATCTAATTCTTTGGTTACCGTGGCAGTTAATTCTCCGTTACCAAAGGAGATCTCTGTACCGACCTTAGCTCTTTTGGCGGGTTTAACTAAAGTTTCCCAATTATCTCCTTCCGTGTTATTCAATAACAAAACTTCCAAATGTCCACCTGTAGCGGGCTTGTTACCATATAGTCGCGCAGGCATGACACGTGAATCATTCATTACCAGTGCATCTCCAGGATCCAGACGATCGATCACATTGTAAAAGTGGTTATCTTCGTACTCACCGCTGATATGGTCTAAAACTAACATCCGTGATTCATCACGCTGTTTTAAAGGAGTCTGTGCGATCAATTCTTGTGGTAGTTCATAATCAAAATCTTCTGTAGTTAAATGTTCTTCTGACACTAGTAATACCTTCTTCATTCTTAATTTTTTTCATCATGTACTTCTATCCCTAAATGAGAATACGCAGCTGGTGTTACCATACGGCCACGTGCTGTCCGCTTGACAAAACCGATCTGCATTAAGTATGGTTCGATCATGTCTGCAACCGTATCGGTCTCCTCACCAATATTGGCAGCGATAGTAGTTAAACCAACCGGACCGCCAGAATAGAGCTTGATCATCGTCAATAACATCTTACGGTCGGCCTCGTCCAAACCACGGTCGTCAACTTGTAATAGCTTCAGTGCATAGTTAACGATCTCTTGGTCAATGGTGTCTTTATGAGCAACCTGAGCAAAATCCCGTACCCTTTTCAACAAACGGTTGGAAACTCGCGGCGTCCCTCTTGAACGACGCGCAATTTCATGTGCACCCTCCGGATCGATCTTAGTATTAAAAACCGTGGCTGAGCGTAAAACAACTTCCGTCAGCTCGTTTTGCGTGTAATAATTCATATGCTCGACTATCCCGAAACGAGCTCGCAAAGGGGCAGACAAAAGTCCTGCTCGAGTAGTAGCGCCAACCAGAGTAAATGGTGGCAAGGGAAAATGGACCGGATGTGCAGTTACATCTTGTCCGACCACGATATCGATATAAAAGTCTTCCATTGCAGAATACAAAATTTCCTCAACATTTTTGGGCAAACGATGGATCTCATCGATAAACAAAATATCACCCGGTTGTAATTCATTCAGCAATGCCACAAGGTCACCAGGCTTTTCAATTGCCGGGCCACTAGTCGTTTTGAAATTAACGCCCATCTCAGTTGCAATAACACCAGCTAAAGTTGTTTTCCCTAACCCCGGAGGCCCATATAACAGCACATGATCAAGCGGTTCTTCACGAGCCTTAGCAGCTTCAACATAAATCGAAACTTCTTGTTTAATTTTTTGCTGGCCGATATATTGCTTTAACGTCCGGGGACGCAAACTTAACTCAGTCTGTTCCTCATCCAGGCCGCTGCTTTCGCCAGAAATAATACGCTCATCATCATCCATGATCGCAGACCTCCTCTACTATACTATTTTTTCATTAGCAGTTTCAATGCCTGACGCAGATACTCGTCAGTTGAACTGCCATCGAAGTCACGTAATTTTTTGCCAACCCTCTTAACTTCCGCTTTAGTATATCCTAAAGCCAGCATGGCCTCTAAACTCTCCTTCAAATAAATTGGGTCATCTGTTTGGCTTAGCTGTAATTGATCATCGATCATAGGTGTCTGTGTTGAAAGATCAGACATTTTGTCTTTTAAATCCAAAATGATCTGCTTAGCGGTTTTCTTACCAATACTTGGAAATTTGGTCAAATAAGATTCATCATTCGAATCGATCGCATTTACCAAGCCATCATGATCCTCGGTAGCCAAAATCGCCAGAGCACTTTTGGGGCCGATGCCCGAAACGCTGATCAATTTCAGAAATAACTGTTTTTCTTGAAAATTTTTAAAACCATACAAGCTAACGTCATTTTCTCTAACAGCTTGATAGATATATATCTGTCGCTTCTCTTCATGACCACTTTGATAGCTAAAAGGATTAGCCACGTTTAATTGAAAACCGATCCCATTAACTTCTAAAACGATGTAATGCGGCGTGATGCTGGTGATCGACCCAATAAAATATTCATACATAATAATTCTCCATTTCTAATGGTCAAATTGTTATCTACCTAATAACTGTAACATTTTTGGTCAGAGCATAGATCAAATTGCTTTCTAGTCTAATAACCCATGTCCTTGGTGAGGATCCTGGATCCTTTTAAACATGTGCTCCATATCTGCAGTCGTAAAGTGAACCAACGTTGGCCTGCCATGAGGACAGTTATATGGATTTTCACACTGTCGTAATTGTTCTAAAAGAGAACGTGCCTGTTTTTCATCCAAATGATGATTAGCCTTGATCGACCTCTTACAGCTCATCATGATAGCCGTTTTCTCTCGAAATTTAGCCACAGTCAACTTAGTATCCCTCAACAGATAATCGACCATTTCACGAACTATTGACTCTTCTTGCCCCTTTTTAAACCAGGTTGGGTGTTGGTGGACAGCAAACGTATTTTGCCCAAAGTCCTCCAAGTAGATCCCAAGTTCAGCCAACTTATCTTTGTTCTGTTCGATCTTCAAGGCTTCGTTAACAGGATATGTCAAAATTATCGGCAACAACATATTTTGTTGATCAGTAGAAACTTGGCCGGTCTGTTCACGATAGTATTCATATTTGACTCTTTCTTGAGCTGCGTGTTGGTCCACAATATAAAAGCCATCGTTAGACTCAGCAAACAAAAAGGTACCGTGCATTTGTCCGAAATAGTTTAATTCAGGAAACGAAGCTTTTTGTGCGGTTTCTTTAGCCGCCGTGAACTTCGAACTTTGTTCTACGTCACTTTTTTCTTTTTCCAAATCTTCTGTTTTTTTAGGAATTTGTTGATACTTTTGGTCCCACTGCTTGACAGCTAGGGAATCTAAATCTGCCACATTATTGATCATTACAGGCTCAATATCTTTACCCTCAGACTGCTCAGATCGCGTTGCAGTAGTATTTTTTTCTTCCTTTGAGCCACCTAACAAAGCATCCAATACTTCTTTTTTGCTAGGCCGTGAAGCGCGTTGGGAATTATACGCAGATGAACTTTCATTCAAACCAAAATTAAGCTGCTCGTTTTTTGAAGCGTGCTGTTTACCGCTATGCATGTTCTTCAAAGCATCCGGGATCAAATTCTCTTGTGAGATCCTTGTATAGACACTCTTGGATAACAAATCACATAACTCTTGTTCTTTACTGATCTTAACTTCTTGTTTAGTAGGATGCACATTTACATCTATTAAGATCGGATCAGATCTTACCGAAACAACAGCCACCGGATACCTACCTACCATTAATTTAGATCCATAGCCTTGGACTAAAGCCTTACTTAAATGGTTATTTTTGACATACCTGCCATTCAACAAAAAACTAACGTAGTTGCGTGACGCACGGGTCAATTTTGGCAAGGAGATATAGCCGCTGACCTTAAAATCATTGTTTTCCTGCTCAAAATAAACCATTTGCCTGGCAACGTTGATCCCATATATCGCACTGATGACCTGTTTTAAATTACCGTTGCCTGGTGTATGCAGTAATTCACGTCCATTGCTTAGAAGTGAAAAAGAAATATCTGTGTGACTAAGTGCCAATCTGTTGACTATGTCAGTGATCGCAGATAGTTCTGTTTGTATAGAACTTAAATATTTCAGACGTGCCGGGGTATTAAAAAAGAGGTCATTGACAACAATGTTGGTCCCACGTCGACTTTCAGAAAACTGCTTGTCTAACACCTTTCCACCCTTGAGATGGATCTTCGTGCCAGCCTGACCTTCCGTTGCACTTTCCATTGTGACATCTGACACCGAAACGATACTCGGTAAAGCTTCCCCACGAAATCCTAAAGTAACGATTTGGAAAAGATCTTGCCGATTTACGATCTTACTGGTCGCGTGACGACGAAAAGCCATCTCGATCTCATCAACAGGGATCCCTTGGCCATTATCGATGACTTGGATAGATTTAAGGCCAGAATCTTCTACTGCAATATCGATCTGTGAACTTTTCGCATCGATCGCATTTTCGACCAATTCTTTTACGACTGACGCCGGTCGTTCTACAACTTCGCCAGCTGAGATCTGATCAGCTAAGACCGAATCAAGTTGATGGATTTGAGACATAAATTTCTCCTTTCTATGCAATATTTACACATTTTTCTACTAATTACTTTTCAGTTATCTTTTCTTGTTCAAGCGCCCTTGCCACTTATAAACAGCATTCATTACTTCCATCGGTGTCATGGCCATTAAATTAGCATTCTTTAGCTCACTGACTACTTTTTCACCTACCGGGTCGATCTCAGGCTCTGACACGCCAAATAACGAGAGCTGTTCTTGTGGGTCAATTTCTTCAACAGCTTCAGTAGGTTCTTTTTCTTCAACAGCTTGAGGCTTCTGATCGTTCGACTCACTTGTAGGAGCCGGCAACTGTTGACCGTCATTTTCCAATCTTTCCAAGACCTGGGATGCATTTTTAAGCAAACTGTCTGGCAAACCCGCCAACTTAGCCACATGTACCCCATACGACCGATCGGCAGGCCCTGATTGCATCTGGTGCAAGAATACCAACTCGCCATTTTTTTCGACCGCACCTACATGGATATTTTTCAAATTGGCTAATGCACCATCAAGTGCCGTTAGTTCGTGGTAGTGAGTAGAAAATAGAGTCTTAGCTTGAACTTTATCATGAACATATTCAATGATCGCCTGAGCTAGAGCCATTCCATCGTAGGTTGCTGTCCCTCGACCGATCTCATCAAATAATAAGAGACTGTTTGGAGTCGCATTTTTCAAAGCCTCATTAGCTTCCATCATTTCTACCATAAAAGTTGATTCGCCTGAGATCAGATCATCAGCAGCCCCGATCCGAGTGAATATTTGGTCAAATAATGGCATTTTCGCACTTTGTGCTGGAACATAACATCCAAGTTGTGCCATGATCACAGTCAGCGCCAACTGACGCATGTAAGTACTCTTACCGGACATATTGGGACCAGTAATAAGTAAGACCGTTAAATCTTGCGGCATTGAAATGTCATTTGGAACATAGCTTTGTTTTCCCATCACTTTTTGAACGACAGGATGAAAACCTTGCTTGATATCAATATTATGATTGCTAACAAACTCTGGCCTAACAAAATGACCATCTTCACTCACAACTGCAAAGCTTTGCAACACATCCAACTTGGCGATTGCCCCTGCCAATTTTTGCAAACGTTGAATTCGATCTTTAATTTGTTCTCGAATATCAATAAATAATTGATATTCTAAATCAGCCGCCTTACTTTGAGCTCCAAGGATCATTGCTTCTTTCTCCTTTAACTCAGGTGTAATAAAGCGTTCAGCATTAACGAGTGTCTGCTTGCGTTGATAACGTCCTTCGGGCAGTTTAGAAATATTGCCCTTTGAAACCTCAATGTAATAACCAAAAACTTTATTATATCCAATTTTCAAGTTATTAATGCCTGTTTCCTGGCGCTCTTTTGCTTCCAACTCTGCCAGCCATTTTTGTCCATTATTCAAAGCATCATTATACTCATCTAGCTGTGAATTGTATCCTTCTTTGATCAAATTACCGTCTGTCACCGAAATCGGAGGCTCATCAACTATTGCCGTCTCAACCAAATCAGCGACCTCTTCAACTGGGTCGATCTGACTGATCAAATTGTCTAGCTGTCCATCATTTAATTGCTCTAAAATATACTTGATTTGTGGTATATGGTGCAAAGAAGTCATCAATTGGATCAGGTCACGTCCATTTACGTTTCCAAAGGCCACGCGTCCAGCAAGACGTTCTAGATCGTAAACTGATGCTAATTCTTCTTGTAAACCTGATCTTTCAAAATAATTATCCAATAAAACTTGAATAATATTTTGACGCTCTAAGATATCTCCCTTATTCAACAATGGCCGATCTATCCACTGCTTTAACAAGCGACTCCCCATCGCAGTTTTCGTCTTATCAAGTAGCCACAATAATGTGCCAGATTTTTTGTGAGTCCGCGAATTTTCTAATAGTTCTAGGTTACGTTTGACCCTATGATCTAATTTCAAATATTGTGCTGGCTCATAGTGGATCGCCTTTTGAATATGAGCCAATGCTCTTTTCTGAGTAACTTCTAAGTACGAGACTAAATGACTAACAACATCGATCTCCAGCTCATTAGTCAGATCCTGTGTGGAATAGGCGATCTCAGATTTTTCTTCGATCTCATCTTGATGAGAAAGAAGTATTTTTAAATTTTTAAAAGAATCGATCGTTGCAGCAGTGACACTCTTATCGACTACAACTTCTTTTGTACGCAAGCTCAACATTTCATTGACCAATGAATCGACGCTATCTAACTCTGCAGTTTTTAGTTCACCTGTGGATAGGTCCGTATAAGCAAAGCCAAATTTTCCATTATTTTCATGCACAGCTGTCAAATAGTTATTTTCCTTAGCCTCGCCAGCCTTATCATCGATCAAAGTACCGGGTGTCACTAACTGGATAACTTCTCTTTTAACCATATCTTTAGCCAATTTAGGGTCTTCCATTTGTTCACAAATTGCGACTTTATAACCCTGGTCCACTAAGATATCAATATAATTTTGAGCAGCATGATGCGGAACTCCACACATCGGGATCGGGTCACTGGCGTTTCGATTGCGGGATGTTAGTGTTAGTTCAAGTAACTGCGAACCTTTGATCGCATCATCGTAAAACATTTCATAAAAATCACCCAAGCGATAAAATAAGAAGGCGTCAGGATACTGTTCTTTGACCTTCATATACTGTTCCATCATTGGCGTTTTTTTTGTCTCTTGCGGCATCAACAGTTCCTCCCTCTCACCTTTATTCTATATACGGATGATCCGGATCTACCCGGATATTTTTTATCACTTTTGCTTTACCTGTTTTCTCAGCGACATCGATCACAACAGCTCCCAAAGTTTGTTGTCCATCGGTCTCAACTTCAAATCTTGTCGGCATTTGATTTTTAAACCGGCTGATCACACTATTTCGCCGCATTCCCAAAATACCATCGTAAGGTCCGGTAAAACCAACATCGGATAAAAAGGCCGTCCCTTGCGGCAAAATTCGCGCATCATTAGTCTGGACATGAGTATGCGTCCCAATAACGGCAGAAACACGTCCATCAAAATTCCAAGCGAAGGCTTCTTTTTCACTAGTTGCTTCGCCATGAAAATCAACGAAAATCACAGAAGCCTGCCCTTTCATTTCTGAGATCATTTTTTCAGCCACAGCAAACGGATCATCAGATGGATTCATAAATACCCGCCCTTGGATATTTAAAACACCAACTTTGACCCCATTCACATTAACTATAGTGTGTCCAACGCCAGGAACCTGTCCAGCTGAGAAGTTTTCTGGTCGGATCAGTTTATTTGCAGAGGGGATAAAATCATGGATCTCTCGATTATCCCAAGTATGATTGCCCATGGTGATCACGTCCGCCCCAGCTTTCAATAGTTTTTTATAAACTTTCTCATTGATGCCTCGACCACGTGTCGCATTTTCACCGTTAGCGATCGTAAGCTGGGGGTGTAGACTTCTTTTCAAGACAGGAACGGTTTCTTCAAACATCTCTTGCCCCGATCCCCCCATAACGTCGCCAATAAATAAGATCCGCATTATTTGTCTCCTCTTTTTATTTTTTCACAATTAGTTAAAGTTAATTTTACCATTTTTAGGAAGAAATGTGCAGACTAATAACAGAGAGTGGAATATGGCGGTTAGAAGGTGAGCACTAGCAGACTTTCACGCCATTTTGCGTTTTTCGCAATGTGGTGGACAAGTAGGCTAGGCGCAAACTTCTGTCACACGGGGCTCGACTAAAAAAGCCGAAAGTACCGTATACCGGCAAGCTTTCAGCTTTTAGTGGTTTATTTAGCATATTCAATAGCGCGTGTTTCCCGAATAAGCGTGACCTTAATGTGACCTGGGTATTCCATTTCTTCTTCGATCTTATTCTTGATATTGCGAGCCAAAATGGTTGTTTTGGCATCGTTTATCTTATCAGGCTTAACGATCACACGAACCTCACGTCCTGCTTGGATGGCATAACTCTTCTTAACCCCTTCAAAGTTGTTTGAGATCGATTCGAGTTTCTCCAAACGATGGATGTAGTTTTCTAATGATTCGCTACGTGCACCAGGACGAGCCGCTGAAACAGCATCAGCAGCAGCCACTAGGACCGCGATAGTCGATTCTGGTTCGACGTCACCATGATGAGAAGCAATCGTATTAACAACAGTTTTACTTTCGTTATACTTCTTCGCTAACTCAACACCGATCTCAACGTGAGAACCGTCTACCTCATGGTCGATCGCTTTACCGATATCATGTAACAAACCGGCACGCTTAGCTAGAGTAACATCTTCGCCAAGCTCACTAGCCATCACACTAGCTAATTTTGCAACTTCGATCGAATGGTCCAAAACATTTTGTCCGTAACTTGTACGGTAACTCATGCGACCAATGATTTTTATCAAGTCTGGATGCATTGAATGTAGACCTAAATCAAAAATTGCTTCTTCACCAGTCTCGCGAACTTTGGCATCCATTTCCTTGGTGGCTTTTTCAACCATCTCTTCGATCCGTGCTGGGTGGATCCGACCATCTTGGATCAACTTCTCCAAGGCGATCTTAGCGATCTCACGTCTGATCGGGTCAAAACCACTTAAGACGACTGCTTCTGGGGTATCATCTATGATCAAATCGATCCCAGTTAAGGTTTCAAGCGTCCGAATATTGCGTCCTTCGCGCCCGATGATCCGTCCTTTCATTTCATCATTAGGAAGGTTGACGACGGATACTGTTGTCTCCGAGACTGTATCCGCAGCACTTCGTTGAATTGCTTCTGCGATCAATACTTTTGCTGTTTTATCAGCACTAATTTTAGCCTGTTCTTCGCTATCTTTGATCATCACTGCCATTTCGTGATCCAAACTTGATTTAGTCTGCTCTAAAATCAAATCTTTTGCCTGATCTTTAGACAAAGCTGCAACTTCTTCAAGTTTATCTTGTTGTTTCGAAACCAATGATGAGACTTCTTGATGTTTTTTATCAAGTTCACTCTGCTTAGAAGCCAATTGCTTTTCTTTTTGTTCAAGCACATGCTCACGTTTTTCTAAATTGGTATCTTTATGATCCAAATTTTCTTCACGCGTGAGCATCCGGTTTTCCTGCTTTTGAACTTCTGAGCGTCTTTCCTTGAGTTCACTTTCTATTTCGCTGCGATACTTCTGGCCTTCCTCTTTTGCTTCTAAAAGAGTTTCTTTTTTTTGCGCTTCTGCGTCCTTTTTAGCAGTTGCTACGATCCCTGCGGCCGTCTGTGTCGCATTATCAAGCGCGTCTTCATACGTTTTTTTACGATAAAAAGATCCGCCGGCGAAACCTATCAATAAAGCCAAAATAGCGATGACGAGGATAATAAATATAGGATTCAAATTGCACCTCCGCATCGTTAAATTTTTTATTTAAAATTCAACAATTGCGTCAATTTGCTATCTAATATTCATGCACACAATACCATTTTAATGTTTATTAGCTGTTGCTGTCAATAACTATTCGTCCGACTCCCAATTTTATTTCCGATCAGGGTGACAGCTCACGACATAGGTCAGCCAGATCATAAAAAAAGACAGCTAAGTAAGCTGTTCGTATGCTCGGGATCTCAACAACTGACATAAACAACCCTATTAGCCGTCCACTTTTATATTTTCTTACATATTACTTTTTAGCTGCCTTCTTGGTCTCTTTTTTGGACTCTTTAGTATCATTTTTTAAATCCAAATCAAGCTGATCTTTTTGTTTGGTAGCCTTAGTACCATCACTCTTTTCGTCAGCGATCCCATATGCTTCGCGCACCTTAGAGATGACTTCATTCATCATATCAGAATGCTCTGACATATACTTTTTAGCATTTTCACGACCTTGACCAATTCGTTCTTCCCCATAAGAGAACCACGAACCACTCTTATGAACGATATCTTTTTCGACAGCCATGTCGATCAGTTCACCAGTCTTAGAGATCCCTTCACCATACATAATATCAACTTCGGCTTTTCTAAATGGCGGAGCGACCTTGTTTTTTACAACCTTGATCCGCACACGATTTCCTACGATATCAGAGCCATCTTTGATCTGTTCGGCTCGTCTGATCTCCAAACGAACTGTCGCATAAAACTTCAAAGCACGGCCACCCGGAGTTGTCTCGGGATTACCAAACATCACGCCGACCTTTTCACGGATCTGGTTGATAAAGAGCGCGATTGTCTTTGTTTTGTTGATCGTACCTGAAAGTTTCCTCAAAGCCTGTGACATTAACCGGGCTTGCAACCCAACGTGTGCGTCACCCATCTCGCCTTCAATTTCGGCGCGCGGAACTAAAGCGGCCACAGAATCTACAACAACCATATCAACGGCTCCTGAAGAAACTAAAGCATCAGCGATCTCTAAACCTTGTTCACCTGTGTCAGGTTGTGAAAGCAATAGCTCATCAATATTAACACCCAGAGCTTTCGCATAGACAGGATCTAAGGCATTTTCGGCATCAATATACGCTGTGGTACCTCCTTGGGCCTGAACTTCAGCTACGGCATGCAAAGCAACTGTTGTTTTACCAGAACTTTCTGGGCCGTAGATCTCAACTATTCGTCCCCGTGGGTAGCCGCCTACCCCTAAAGCTTCATCCAAAGCTAATGAACCACTTGGGACTGTTGAGATCTGCGTATCAGCTTTATCGCCCATTCGCATGATCGAACCCTTACCAAAATTTTTTTCAATCTTTTTTAATGCAACATCTAATGCTGCTTGTCTTTCATCAGCCACAATCAAGTTCCTCCTTATTGCTTAACCAGCAACTTTCGATTAATTCCGTACACTTATCATACTGACTTTTTTCTTAAAACGCAAGAAAAATCGAACGAATGTTTGAGATTTTAATTTTGCAACTCTTTATTCAACATCCCAAAAGCGGCCATAACTGCACTGTGACGAACATGTTGTCGATCATACGGAAAATTATATAATTTAGCCTGACTCTCCATATTTTTACCAGCCAAACAGATCCAAACTGTCCCCGCAGGCTGGCCTTCTAACGGCTTCGGGCCTGCTGCACCAGTAAATGAAACCGCAAAATCTGTCTTAAGCAATCTTCTAGTGCTTTCAGCCATCCCGATAGCCGTTTCTTGAGTGACAACACCGTGTTTTTCAATCAGCCCAGCTGGTATCCCTAATAACCGTTCCTTTTGTTCGGCTGCATAAGTGACGAAACCGCCAGAGAAAACATTAGAAGCACCCGGGACCGAGGTCACAGCAGCCTGGAAACTTCCTCCAGTAAAACTTTCAGAAGCAGATAAGGTCTGTCCTTTTTGCCGCAACTTATTGACTACCACTGCTGGCAAACTATTATTTTCACCATAGCCATACAAGTATTCCCCCACACGAGCAGTGATCTTCTTTTCCAAGTCGTCCAATAACTGCTCATCTTCAGCATCTGAATGCCCTGCCGCTGTCAAACGCAATGTAACTTCATTTTCCTTGGCGTAAGGTGCGATCGTTGGATTGACCTGGTTATCGATCAGATCTTCAAGTTTAGTCACTAAGTTCGACTCTCCAATACCAAAAAATCTTAACAGTCGTGAATTGAGTACCTGCCGATCTTGATATTGCTTAGCCAATAACGGTTTAGCTGTTTTTTCGAACATTGACAGCATCTCATGGGGTGGCCCGGGCAATAATAAAAAATCCGGACCATTCGGGTCACGATAGTAATTTCCTACGGCCAACCCCACATCATTTGGTAAAGAAAGTGACCCCTCAATGTACATTGCTTGGACCCTATTATTTGGTGTCATTTCACGCTTCCTCGTTTTAAAGAAAGATTTGATCTTCTCCATTGCTTCTTGATCAACAATTAAGTTGCGTTTTAAGTAACCGGCAACTACTTGCTTAGTCAAATCGTCTGCCGTGGGTCCTAAACCACCAGAGATCACGATCAGATCACTACGAGACGCAGCCAAGTTAACGACTTCTTCCATCCGTGCTTCATTGTCTCCAACTAAACTGTGGTAATAGACATTGATCCCTAGATCAGCTAAACCTTCACTAATAACTTGTGAATTAGTATCCGTGATCTCACCCAATAACATTTCAGTTCCAACAGCGATCACTTCTGCGTGCATGTTTTATACCTCCCAATATAGTATTACGCATTTTATTCGTTTTTTTGTCAAAAACATTTGTAAATGTCATATTTTTCATAATAAGTTCTATCATACCACTAGTATTAAGCTTACACAGTAACATAAAAAATACCACCAACATTTTTATATGCGGTGGTCTCATAAAACAAAACAATACTGTTATTAATTAGTTTCCAAACGAATCGGAAAAAACATCCCGCGAATTGTAAAAGTATTCTATTCCCGAGTAAAGCGTAAAGAACAGGCAGATATACAACAGGATCTCACCGATCGGAAGGTGAATATTTGCGAAAAATACATTATTTAAGAACAAGAAAATGATGGCAAACATCTGAGAAGTAGTCTTGATCTTGCCAGGCATGGCTGCTGCCATCACTTCACCATTATTTTCAACAACAATCAAGCGCAGACCAGTAACAGCTAATTCGCGACACACAATGATCGTCACGACCCAAGCTGGCGCCTTTCCCAATTCGACCAAAAATATAAGGGCCGTCATAACTAACATTTTATCCGCAAGTGGGTCAGCGAACTTACCAAAGTTCGTTACCAAATGATTACGACGAGCGATCTGCCCGTCTGCGAAATCAGTCAGTGAAGCGACCGCAAAAATAATTGCAGCTATTAAATCGTTCACGGGGATATCTGTACCAACTACAGTTACGATCCCCCAGTCTAGATGTAAAGCTAAAAGTAAAATAAAAACGGGGATCAGGATAATGCGGACGACCGTTAATTTATTAGGAAGATTCATGAAAAAACCAACTCCTTATTTATTGATTAGTACCATTGCCAACACTTGTATTGGTATTTGGTGCCGAACTCGTATTTTGACCATTCTGTGTTCCTGTAGTCGTTTGGCTATTTTGGCTACTTGGACCATTCTGGCCCTGTGCATTTGTGTTTCCCTCGCTATTAGAACTCTGCTGATCAGCGGGATCACTAAGCTTGATCGTTAATGTCCGCACTGTCAAATCAGCGTTGTCCTTCAAAAAATTGAACTTCTTGTTGTTGATCTTAATCGAAGTAGCCTTAGAATTACCTAAATGAATAGCAACACTAGTAGCATCAGCAGGAATATCTACCGTGTGGTCTTCTCCCTCAGCCAAGGTACCCTGCCAGCTTTGAGTTCCGTTGACAGAAACTGAGTTCCAAGCGCTGCCGCCAGAAACTTTCAACGAAACCTTGTTAGTCTTCGGTGCATTTTCCATAGTGTACACAAAGTTCGAGCCCGAGTTTTGCGATAAACTTATTTTTTGTTTGGTCTTTTTAGACTTCTTAGCCTTCTTTTTCGAACTTTCATTCTTAGATTGTTGATCTGATTTGTTTGAAGCAGATTTTGAACTCTGACCAGCAGATGTTTTAGACGTTGAAGCTGCAGATGAAACTGTTACATCATTATCAACAGATTTTTGTGCTTGCCGTTTATTGTTATACGAAACTCCAAAAACCGTACCAATAATCGCCACAACCACTACCACAATAACGATCGTTGGTAAATAGTTAAGCAGCTTTTGTCCACTGCCCATTTCAGTATCTTTATTTTTCTCACGCATATTCACACGTGAAATAGTCTCGTTGGTCTCAGTTGGTTCTTCTTCATGTTTGCCAAGTTGGTCATCGATCGAAGCAAGCAATTCACCAGCATCAAGGTCGACAGTCTCTGCATATTCTCGAATAAATGCTCTAACATAAAAATCGCCTGGAAGTGCATCAAAATTTTCTTCTTCGATCGCAATCAAATAACGTTTTTGAATTTTTGTTGTTTGTTGCAGATCATCTAGGGTCAAGCCCTTATCGACCCGCGCATTTTTTAATGTTTGTCCGATTTCACTCACTTTTATTACTCCATATCTTTGCTTAATTTAGATACTTTCAAACAGTAATAGTATATCATAGGAATATAATGCATTTCATTAAGAAATCATTATTTTAACCATCCTCCCGTGACATAAATGGTTTGTCCAGTCAAATACCCCGCCTGTTTATCTAAAAGGACCTTGATCCAATAGCTGACTTCACTTGGCCTGGCAAAATGTCCAGCTGGTATCTCTGCGGCAACCTCAGCACGTTCTTGCAGTGTAAACGTCGAATTCATTCTAGTTGACACTGCTCCGGGGGCGATCACATTAACTGTGATCCCTAAAGAAGCAACTTCTTTACTGTAAGCAGAAGCAAAGGCACTCAGTGCACCTTTAACTGTTGAGTAACCAACTTCCATCGCGCTTCCTGCTCCTCCATACACCGACCCTACAAAAACGATCCTTCCTTGGCCAAAACGCGCAAGTTTATCTTGCAAAGCTTGGACTAAATGTAATGGGACTTCAACTTGCATAGCGAGCATTTTACCTAATGCTTTCGGCTCAGAATCCGCGAAAAGACCATAATCAGTCGTTCCCTGCGCAAAAACCACAGCGTTAAGAGAAAAAAGCTGCTGAGTGATTTTTTCTGCACTGCTGCTTTGAGAAAGATCTGCCTGTACCAAAAGAAAATCTTGCTTCGGGTATTTTTCATGCAGTTGTTCTTGCAATTTTACCGCCTTTTGTTTGCTGTTAAAATAGTGCAAATAAAGTGACCAGCCTGAATCTGCCAGGTCGACAGCGATCTGTGTACCAATATCACCAGACGCGCCTACAATAAGTGCCCATTGCATAATAGTCCTTCTTCCGAATTGCTTGATTTCTAACTCATTTCGTCTTTTTCCGGCATTACTCTAAAAGTACTGATAACGTGCGGAGCAAGTAAGTTTTCAATGGCTTCTTCTACTTGTTCCAAGGTGATTTGTTGAACTTGTATCGCATAATCGAATAAAGTAGCATGTTCAAATAACTGGCCATCATAACCATTAGCAATGCTTTCCAGGGAATTTTGCGCTTGAATATACTGACCTAAAAATTCTTTTTTGGCTAAGTCAAGTTCTTGCTGAGACTCAGCCAGAATGTTAGGTGCGTGCATGATCGTTTGCTTGATCCTGTCCTCCATTTCCTCAAAATAAGTAGTATCTCCAGAAATAACTGCAAAATGAAAACCACGTTCAATCTCCAGCTCATAATTGAAAGAATCATCAACTATTCCCGCCTGATAGAGTTCTTGGAACAAAGCGGAAGATTCGCCAAATAACAAATATAGCCCTAATTCAAGTTCTAATTTGTACTTAAGTCCTGCTCTTCCTTGCGGTACTTTTTGCATTCCCTTAATACCTATCATAGATTTTGGACGGGTAACATTCATCTTTTTTTCAGCAAAAGGACAAATGTCACTGCCTGACTTTCCCAGAAATGTTGCTGGCTCACTAACATTTTGTTGGACCAAAAACTGCTTTTGCGCCTGATCTTGTTCGATAGTCTCTAAAACCTCAGCTAAATCAAAGCCCCCTACCACAAAAAGATCCATGTTATCCGGCTGATAATACTCATTATAACAATCATATAATAATTGCGGATCTATTTGAGCAATCGTATCTTTAGTGCCGGCGATATCCACGCATAACGGATCTTTAGGGTAAAGGTCACTTAACATTCCAAAAAACAATTGCCAGTCTGGATCATCATCATACATTGAGATCTCTTCGCCGATAATACCTTTCTCTTTTTCAACTGTTTGTGCAGAAAAGTAAGGATCTTGCACGAAGTCCAACAAAATTTGCAAACATTTTCTCAGGTTTTGGGTAGTTGAAAAAAGAAAACTAGTCTTAGTAAAACTCGTAAATGCATTAACATCTGCGCCGTATTCTCCGAACACATCAAAAGCATCATGGTCTTGCTTCTCAAAAAGCTTATGTTCCAAAAAATGGGCGGTCCCTGCTGGAACCTTTATTCGTTTTCCCTGATGATCGACAAAGTTTGTGTCAACTGACCCATAGTTAATTGTCATGACTGCATACGTTTTATGGAATCCCCCACGTGGAAGCAAGTTGACCGTCAGCCCATTAGGCAACGTCTTGCGATACAGTGTTTCATTAAACTGAGGGTAAGCTAATTTCAAAATGTTCATCAAATATCCCCATCCAAAAAATACACTGCCTGGAGATGAGCTTTGCGAGCAACTTCTTTAATATCTGCAGGCATCACACGTTCGACGCCGAAGATCCACTGATCTTCAGTGGTCAACACACCTGTCAGACTGGCACCTAAAGCTCTGCTCAAGTCAACTGACTGAATATCAGCACGTGCGATATAACTATTGATCATCGAAGCTTTGATTTTCTTTAGTTGCCCTTCATTTATACGGCCAGACTGGACGTCAGACAATTGTTGTCGCACTACTTCTAGAACTTTGTTTTTGTTAGCTGTCTGAATACCTGTTTGTACCCACATTTCCTGACGAAAAAGGTCCATATCACTTTCGGCGTAATAAGCAAGACTATTTTTTTCACGTACATTTTGAAAAAGAAGCGATAAAGCTGACCCGCCGAAAAGTTCGTTAAATACCATCGCTGAAAAGCGTTCTTCTGAAGCAAAATCGATCGGCAAACTATAAGCTAAGTTCAGCTTGCTCTGACTGACCCTTTCTTTATCGCTTTTTTTCTTGACCTGCTTCGACTCGGATTGAGTGTAGATCAATCCCAATCGTTTCTTTTTGCGAGCTGTAAACGGCATGACCTGAAGAGCATCAAGAACCTCTTCTTCATTGATGTCGCCAGAGACAACTATATTTATCTGATCTTCTGCGATGATCTTATCGTAAAAAATTGCCATGTTAGCAGCGTTAAGGTCCTTAATGTCACCTGCTTGCCCAACTGCCGGGATCTGCTGTAAACGATCGTGAAAATAGAGCGCATTCATACTAGACAATGCTTTACCCTGTTTATTGTCATCAAGAGATGCCAGAAAAGCGTCCAAGTTCTGTTTTTGGATCTGAAAATCAGCTTCGTCAAATTTTCCCTGGTCGATCTGTGGTGAAAAGATCATCTCATTTAAGAAAGCGAAAGTTTCTTTTAAGACATTAGCTGTCCCAGGCAAGTACCGGTCATTTACGACATTGATAATAAAATTGATACCATATATATTGCCGTAACGACTGACCGAGGTCCCGAAACTTGCACCATACAATTCGGATAACTTTAATGCAACTGTTCGTTGTGTCGGGAACCGGCGACTGGTAGTCTCTAACAGATCTGCCAGCAGTGTCCGTGCTGTAATTTCATTTTGCTTCTTAATATTATTAGTAAATGAAACTAAAATTTGATTAGTTTTATATTTTTTTGTTGGTTTAAGCGTCAAATTTACGCCGTCCATTATTTCCAATTACGATCAATTCTCCTCTTGGGATAGTCTAAAAATACAATCTATATCATAGCTGAAAATTACAATAAAAACAACGCGCGTACTAAAAATGGCGACTGTTTTTGTAAAGATCCACATAACATGGGGTTCCAAAAAAATTTTCGCTTAGAGGGCTTTTATTTTCATTAGCAAAAAACTGATTTTAATGCGGGTACTATAGCACATTAAAATCAGCCTTTAAAGATTTATTCTTCTTTTTTCAAATAAACTTGGCGTGGCTTACTGCCTTCTTGCGGACCGACAAAACCTTTTTCGGCCATTCGATCCACAATACGAGCCGCCCTATTATAGCCAATTTTAAACTTACGTTGCAGCAAGGAAATACTGCATTTTTGTTCCTTAGTGATAAAATCGACTGCCTCAGCAAAAAGTTCGTCCTCCTCATCACCACCTTCAGGATCACTTGCTTCTTCGTCTGTAACCTCCATAGATGAATCATAAGAAGCTTCTTGCTGACCCTTAACAAATTCAACGACATTTTCGACATCCTTATCGGATATAAAGGCACCTTGAACACGGATAGGTTTATTCATCCCCATCGGCAAGAACAACATATCACCACGTCCCAATAACTTCTCAGCACCAGAAGAATCGATGATCGTGCGCGAATCAGTCCCAGATGAGACGGCAAATGCCATTCGTGAAGGAACATTGGCTTTAATCAAGCCAGTTATAACATCAACTGACGGACGTTGCGTGGCAAGGATCATATGGATGCCCGCAGCACGTGCCATCTGAGCTAAACGAATTATCGCATCTTCTACTTCGTTTGAAGCAACCATCATCAGGTCCGATAACTCATCAACGATCGCTACGATATAGGGCAAGGTTGGCTCAGCAGTTTTTTGCTCCTTATTTTGCTGTTTGACCATTTTGTTATAACCGCTAATATTTCTTTGTCCCGTATTAGCAAATAACTCGTAGCGTCGTTCCATCTCGGAAACTAACTTATGCAAAGCACGAGCAGCTTTTTTCGGGTCAGTCACGACGGGTGTCAACAAATGTGGGACCTCATTGTACACACCAAGCTCTACCTTCTTTGGGTCAACTAACATCATTTTGACTTGATCGGGTGTGTCATTCATCAACAAACTAGTGATGATGCCATTAATGGCTACCGACTTACCACTCCCTGTGGAACCGGCTATCAATAAATGAGGCATCTTAGAAAGATCAGCCGTTACTAAATTACCTGAAACATCCCGTCCCAATGGCACCTCAAGCGGCTTGTTCGGATCTGGCTTCATTGAACTGATCACATCTTTGAATGAGATCGTAGCTACCTGTTGATTTGGAACTTCGATACCGATCAAAGGTTTACCGGGGATCGGGGCTTCGATCCGAATATCTTTGGCTGCCAGAGCTAAAGCCAGATCATCTGTAAGGTTGAGGATTTTAGAAACCTTGACACCGATCGCAGGATGCAATTCGTATTTAGTAACAGATGGTCCCAGGATCGTATTCTTTAACTCAACATCAACTCCAAAGCTTTTGAACGTCTTTTTAAGTACATCTTGATTCCGACGTAAAGCCTTTTTTTCTTGGCTTTGGTCAGTTGGGGCGACATCTTGTAACAAGTTAGCGTCCGGCAATTCATAGTCTGGGTTCGTTGGTTTAGCTTTAACTTCTCTGACATTTTTTTGCGGATCTTGAGAAGTTTGCTCATTCCAGAGGGCAGGATCATCATTAGAGTGTGCCGGTGGCAGGTCCTTATCATCATTAATATCATTTTCTATAGTAACTGTCTCAGGCCGTTCATCCACTAACGGAGCGGACACATCCTGTGTTTTCTTTGCAGAACTTTCCTGCTCATCATTGATACTATTTTGTTTTGCATCATCAAAATAATCTTGCTGGACTTTGTTACGTAAAGACTCACGTCTGCGCTTCAACCAAGGGCCGCTTTTTTTCAAAAGCTCCTCTAACGATAAACCTGCTTTTTTGAAAAATTTTAATAGCTCATACAAAACCAGCCCTAAAAAATCAACCACTTTTCCAAATGAAATGCCAAAAATAGCGCATCCACCGCCCAGTAATAATAAAGCTGCAACAACGTAACTGCCGACCTGAGCTAACAAGAAATAAGTTGTTTGGTAAAAAAGAGCACCTAATAGACCGCCTCCGACTGCACTGCCCACACTATTCGAAATAATGTCTGCCTTTAAATATTGCCAGGTTACCGCTAAGAAATCAGTATGTAAATCCAACCGACCAAAAAGATAAGTACTTAAAAAGAGGATCACACTAGCTGTAACTAAAGCTCCTCCTGCTAAATAAGCCGCTTTAACACGCGGTTCCTTAGCGTTTACCAACATATATGCTCCAACAATGACCACGAAGAACGTTCCTAATTGATAAGCATCGCCAAGAAAAATACGAAAACAATTGGCCAGTAATAACCCCATATTGCCTAAGTGAAAACCACCAGCCAAACTTAATACGATCAAAACGATCCCAATGATCCTGGTGGTCATTTGCTGCTTTTGTTTTTTAGTTTGCTTATGGCCTGTTCTTCTCTTTTTTCTAGCCAATTTCAAACTCCTTTCCAAAGTAGCATTTGCTTAGCGGATGGTGCTCAACAAAATGTTACCGTCTGTATTCTCCTGTGTTAGTATACCATAATCTATACTAAAGGAACATTTGTGCGAAAATAGATACATCCATTCAGCTTACTCATTTTAATACAAATTTTTTATAAATAAAAAACGGTTTGCCACGATCGACAAACCTCCGTGTAAACTATTTTAATTTATCGTGATCATAGAAGTGAGTCGTTTCCAGATCTGGAAATCCTTGTTGACGAACCGCCTCATAAATAACGATCGCTGCAGAATTAGATAAATTAAGCGCACGAATATTTTTATCATTTTGAGGGATCCGAATACATTTATTGGAATACTGGCGCATAAAAGGTTCAGGCAAGCCGGTCGTTTCTTTTCCAAACAGAAAATAATGATCTTGGCTGGTATCAGAGTAGTCAACATCTGTATATGAAAGATCGGCAAACTTAGACACCAAGTATAACTGTTCTAAATTGGGAATGCTTTCAATGAATGCAACTAAGTTTTTATGATAAGTGATTTTAACATGCTCCCAGTAATCAAGTCCGGCTCGTTTTAAGTATCTATCTTCAGTTGAAAAACCGAGCGGCTCGATCAAATGTAATTCAGTATTTGTGCCTGCGCACGTTCGAGCAATATTGCCTGTGTTCGCAGGCATTAATGGTTCAAATAAAGCAATATGGTTAGTCACTAGTAAATTCCTTCCTTTGATTAGGCCCTAACGCCTTTTTATTTAATTAATTTATCAAGCATCGTTTGCCTGATAAATTACTGCCAGAATAATCGTCATTTACTGGTAAAAAAAGCGCAGCCGTTCGGTGCTAAACTGCGACCGGCTGCGTTAATGAAATACGTTCACAAATAACGGCGACTTAGCACTTTTATTTGCAACATAATCCTAAAAATTACCTTAACATTAGAACACAAGAGGGTGCAACCCTTTTCTAACAGATTTTCTTTAAAAACACTCCGGTTCAACGTAAAGTATTATTCCTTACTTTATACAACCGTCTCTTCATTCTCTACCTTGCTCGTTACCAGCGACTAACAATGAAACATCAACTGTGATTTGATGCAGCGGGTTTTCTAAAACATGTTGCTTAGTTTGTTCGGATGCACCCCAATTTAACGGGGTCATCATTAATAATGAAGAAAAATCTTTAGCCGGAAAAGCAAAGGTATATTTGATATCATGACGCCGAAATTCAGGAAAATTTTTGGCAAACAAAGACAAAACCCCTGAATTATCGTATGTTTGATGTTCACTTTCTGGACTATATAATAAAGCACGTAATTCCTTCAAATAATCACTATTTGGTATGATCTTATAAATTTTGCCATCTGGTTTTAAAACACGTTTAAATTCTTGGTATGCCGCAGGTGAAAAAATATCCGTGATGCAGTCAAATGACTGGTCTGCAAACGGCAGCGCAGCCAAGTCAGCTACACAAAAAAAGTTGCCGTTTTGGTAAGATGTTGCTAAATTGACGGCACTTTTTGAAATATCGATCCCTAAAAGCGTGGCGGCAGAATTTTGTTTCAGTTGCTTTAATTTAGCCGGCACAGTACCTTCACCCGACCCAATATCAAGGATCTTTAAATTTTCCCGTGGTGGCATTGCTGCACTAATTGCTTCAACTATTGGATCAAATAACCCTAAGGTCAACATTTTACGTCGAGCTTCCCAGATTTCTCGATTATCATATTCACTCTTGATTTTATGAGTGATCATGAATAGTGTCCCCTTGCGAGACAGGTCAAAACTATGATCCAGCTGACATTCAAGTTGACGATTTTTTACATGTTTAAATGGCTGTCCACAGATCGGACATTTAAAAAGATCCAGATTTTGTTGTAAAAACAAGCTTGCCTGCTCAATTTTTTTCATTTTATTTCCTTGACCTCTTTATTTCACTTATGCTTCATCTGCCACTCGAATAAATTGACCGTCGACTAGATCGACCAATTCATCTAACTTCATGCGCACAGAACGTCCGACTTTCCCAGCTGACACACAAATTTCCGGAAAATTCTTGATCTGCTGATCAAAATAAATCGGAAATCCCTTAAAAGCATGAATACCGATCGGTGTATTGGCTCCGTGGACATAACCCGTAATTTTGATCAATTCTTTGTTGTCTGCTAAATGGATCTGTTTTTTACCAAGTTCACGCGCGACTTCCTTCAGATCGATCTCTGAAACGATCGGTAAACAAACAACTAAGTAATCCTTTGGCCCTTCGCTGCCTAAACACACAATAGTTTTTAAAATACTTTTTTCGTTTAAACCAACCTGCTTAACTTGTTCAAGTGCCTTTTCCTTACCAGATAACCAGTCGAACTGCATTTCACTATAAGTGATCTTATTATCATCTAAGATACGTTCTTCATTTGTTTTTTTGGGTTGTTTTTTCTTTTTTGCCATCTTCTCGCCTACTCTCTGTCCCTTTCATTTTATTATATTTATTCAACTTTTCAACAGAAACTGTCTTAGATCCACCTGTTTACCAATTTTATTTCTTGTTTGAAACTACCATCCAGCTTGACAAAAGACACAAAGTCATTAAGCGGTCTATCCTTTTTTAGCAAAATCCGAACGATCACAAAAACAGCTACTTTTATATTTGACTATATTCATAAAATTAGGTAGAATTTGATTGTTTGTGGCAAGGACAAAAGTACAAGAACGAATAATTATATTAAAGATCCACAATTCAGAATGCGAGGGATAAACATGCCAGTTTTTGATTATGAGGACATCCAGCTTGTTCCTAATAAATGTATTATCAATAGTCGTTCCGAGGCTGATACTACTATCAAGTTCGGCCCAATGACTTTCAAGATCCCAGTGGTCCCCGCCAACATGGCCACGATCATTGACGAAAACTTAGCTATTTGGCTAGCGCAAAACGGTTACTTTTATATTATGCATCGTTTTGATAAAGAAACTCGGTTGGACTTTGTCAGAAGAATGCACAGCCAAGGCTTATTTGCTTCAATTTCTGTTGGTGTCAAAAAAGAAGAGTACGACTTGGTAGATCAATTGAGTAAAGATGATTTCATACCTGAGTACATTACTATCGATATCGCTCATGGACATGCAGATTCAGTCATTAATATGATCCACTATATTAAGAAGAACCTTCCTGGAGCCTTTGTGATCGCGGGAAACGTCGGAACGCCTGAAGGAGTCCGTGAACTCGAAAATGCTGGTGCCGATGCGACTAAAGTCGGGATCGGTCCGGGTAAAGCATGTATCACAAAATTAAAAACTGGTTTCGGCACAGGGGGTTGGCAATTAGCGGCGGTGCGTCTCTGTGCCAAAGCTGCCAGCAAGCCGATCATCGCAGATGGCGGGATCAGAAACAATGGTGACATTGCTAAATCGATCCGGTTTGGCGCGTCAATGGTCATGATCGGCTCCTTGTTTGCCGGACATACGGAAACACCAGGTGACATCGTCGAAGAAAATGGTCAAAAATTCAAGACCTATTTTGGTTCCGCATCAGAATATCAGAAGGGTGAATACAGAAACGTTGAAGGTAAAAAATTGCTGGTACCATATCGTGGCAGCATTGCCAACACACTGCGTGAAATGCAAGAAGACCTTCAATCATCGATCTCTTATTCGGGTGGGCGTTCATTGGCTGGCTTACGTAAGGTTGACTATGTGATCGTCAAAAACTCGATTTTCAACGGAGACACGATTTAAAGTTAGCTCTTTTTTAAAATATACTATAAACGACCTGAGCAACTTTCATTAAAAATTGTTCAGGTCGTTTTTAATGCCCTCCGTTAACCACCAAATGTGATCAGAGTTCCAACATGGACATTCGGTTCAACGTGAGGTGTTAAATAGATAGCATTAGTTCGCGGCTGATTTCCTACTTCATGAAAATCAAATATAGTATGTCCGATCGACATTAAGTTGCTTTCAACTAGCGGGCCTATATAAGTGATCTCGTAATCTTGCTGATCAAAACTGATTTTTTGACCAACTTCCAAGTCATACTTTTGCTCATGATCAGCGAGTTTTTCATGGATCATCGAAACATCACGAAGTTTAGCAGAAGCAGTATCATTAAATAAAATAATTAACCCATCTTCTTTAGAAGCAGCCTGTTTTCCGATCGCAGTGATCTTCGTCTTAAGCATTAAGTTTAACCTCTTTCTTAAAAAACATTTCCCTTTTATTTTAGCATATTATTTAGTCAAAATTTATTTTACATTTGTTCTCGCGCGTAAAATTAGCGCATAATTAAAGACGCATAACGATTTGAATGCTATACTTTAACTTGAAAGTTTTGAAAGGAAGTGGATAAGTACTTTATGAAAGAACAAATCTTTTTTGGTACATATACCCGGAAAACTAGTCAGGGTATATATCAAGCAACACTTGATACTGAGCAAAAACAACTGAGTGACCCACAGGCGGTGATCTCGATCGGTGGCCCAACATACTTACGTTTGACCAAAGGAAATGACTTATTAGCTGTCAGTTCGGAAGATGGTCAAGGTGGGCTGAGTAGTTATCAAATAACAACTGCTGGTTTCACCAAGAACAACAGTATTTTGCACGAGGGAGCCAGTCCTTGTTATATTGGTGTTGATGAAAAAAGACAGCTTATTTATACGGCTAACTACCATAAAGGAGAAGTCATAGTCTATCGGATCAAAGAAGATCATACCTTGTCCCAAACAGACAGTGTGACAGTAACAGGCAAAGGTCCACGTGAAGAACAAGACAGTGCTCATATCCACTACACCGACCTCACCCCCGATGGACGTTTAGTTGCAGTTGATCTTGGCAGCGATAAGATCTATGTCTATAATGTTTCAGATGCCGGTAAATTGACGGAAGTCAGCGTTTTAAAAACCGAGGCTGGCTATGGCCCGCGGCATCTGGTATTTTCTCCAGATGGTGAGTACGCATATTTAGCAGGAGAATTATCCAGTCAGATCAGCACATTAAAATATGACCAAACACAAAGTTCCTTTGAGATCGTTCAAACACTCAAAACTATCCCTACTGATTGGACCAAACACAATGGAGCAGCTGCCATTAAAATTTCTAGTGATGGAAAATTTGTCTATGTTTCAAATCGCGGTTACAATTCATTAGCGGTCTTTATGGTCCAAGCGGATCATCAACTCCAGTTAGTGCAACAGATCTCGACCGAAGGCGACTTTCCGCGCGATTTTTCTTTAGACTCCACTGAAAAATTCATCGTTTGCGCTAATCAAAATACCGACAATGTGACTTTATTTGAACGTAACCCAAAGACAGGACGATTGGCATGTCTCCAAAAAGATGTCTCAGTCCCTGAGGGTGTTTGCGTTTGTTTTGACTCAGCAGAAAAATAAAACTTGGAGATGAAACTTTTGCTATTAAAAGAAGCATGTCTCGAAAACTTCACCAACCTTCCAGCTGCATGTAAGAACGGCGCTGGAAGGGTCGAACTTTGCGATAATCTCGCTGTTGGCGGAACGACCCCCAGTAAAGGTGTTATCGCAGAAGCAGTTAAATATTGTCATGAAAAAAACATTCCTTTGGTTGTTTTGATCCGTCCCAGGAAAGGTAATTATGTCTACAATGACACGGAGATCAAAATCATGGAAGCTGATATCTTTGAGGCACAAGCCTTAGGAGCAGATGGGATATCCTTTGGTGCTTTGACTCCCAACAACGACCTTGACTTAGAAGCTATGGAACAGCTCGGTGCAGCAGCTGGGGGAATGCAGCTTGTTTTGCACATGGCTTTTGATGAAATGAACTTCGACCAACAAAAAAGAGCAATTGATTGGGCAGCTGAGCAAGGGTATGAACGCATATTAACTCATGGTGGCCCACTATCACAACCGATCAACGCAACCACAACTCATCTTAAAGAGTTAGTGGAATATGCGAATGGCCGCCTAGCTATTTTGCCAGGCGGTGGTATTACCGCAGATAATTGTGACAAAATTGCCCAAGAAATAGGCGTGACACAAGTCCATGGTTCTAAGATAGTTTCCTTGTAAGTATCAATAACTAACAGATCTAAATCACAAAACAACCGGTAACACCCAAGTTAATAGCTTGAATATTACCGGTTATTTTCATACAAAAAATTTAATATTTTTCATTTATCCCGACTTCTTTTGCAAACTTAAGGAAGGCCTGCTGTCCTTTTTGATCGCGCTTGAACACACCGGCATCTTCCAAAACTCTGGCAAACACCAACCCCACTTCTTTTTGCAAAATAACATTTACATTATCACTTGTAAGTTGCTTATGCGACTGTTTGATTTTTTGCGCCCATGGCAAATGATACTTTGCAATTTGATTAGGTTCTCCTAACAAATAGTTGGCCACCTCTTTTAGTTCGTCTTTCAACCGTGGCGGTAAAATAGCTAAACCCATAACTTCGATCAAACCGATATTTTCTTGCTTGATATGCTGAACATCAGCATGGGGATGAAAAATCCCATCCGGAAATTCTGCGGAAGTTTGATTATCACGCAAGACCAGGTCTAATTCAAGTTGATCGCCGCGGTGGCGCGCAATTGGAGTGATCGTGTGGTGTGGCTGACCATCACTTTGTGCTAACACATTGACATTTTCATCACTATACCCTCGCCACTTATCTAGGATCTTAGTTGCTAGCTCAGTCAACTTTTCCTTAGATGTTGCCCGTAATCTAATAACTGACATCGGCCATTTAACGATCCCTGCCGTTACATCTGAAAAACCGATAAAGTTCACAGGAGTTTCGATCGGCGCTTGTTCCATGGCAAAAACATGGCGTCCGCCCTGGTAATGCTCATGAGTCAAGATCGATCCACCCACGATCGGCAAATCAGCATTACTACCAACGAAATAGCCCGGAAACTTTTCAATGATCGTTAGTAAGCGTCTAAAAGTATCTTGATCGATCTGCATCTCATGATGTCTTGTATCCAAAAAAATACAATGTTCACCAAAGTAGGCGTACGGAGAATATTGAAAGCCCCATTTCTCATCATCTATGTCAAAACGGATCACCCGATGATTGCTGCGGGCTGGATACCCGATCCTTCCTAAATAGCCCTCATTTTCCAAACACAGTTGACATAACGGATAACTCGTTGACTTTTGCTTCTTGGCCAACGCGATTTGTTTCGGATCTTTCTCAGGTTTGGATAAATTGATCGTGATCTCAAGTTCACCATACTCAGTTTTTGCCGTGAAATAAATGTTATTAGCGATCGCACGTGTTTTAATATAATCACTTTTTTTACTTAAGGAATAAAAGTCTGCGATCGCTTGTTGTGGACTGTCATTCGTATAAGTTTGCCAAAATTGGCGGTTGACTTGACTAGGACGCGGAACGATCAGCTCCATCAATTGTGCAGCCACGATGTCTTTTTCATCATGAGTATCACCACAATGCCCGTCGATTTGAGCTTGTTTGACCAGATCATCTTTGAGATCTAACAATCCCTTTTGCTTAGTAACGGCACTTAATGCTTCGTCACCAACTACTCGTAAAGCATAATTACGTAAATAAATTTGATCTTCTTGTTCAAAACTGCTATTTTTGATCACTTGGTCAATAAAAGCATCAACTAATTTTTGTTGAGTCATCTTATCACCTACTCTTTTGAGCCTCTGCTCTCTTATCTTTTACAAAACTTTCGTACCATCGGAGATCTCTGCCTCATAAAACGAAGGAGCGTATCCGATTTTTTCCGTGTACTCAGCTGCAACCTGACTTTCAAAATCTGCGACTCGATCTGTAGCAACTAAGGCGATCGCACAGCCGCCAAAACCAGCTCCAGTCATCCGCGCACCTAAGACACCCTTTTGCTTCCAAGCTGTATGCACTAATGTATCTAACTCTCGACCTGTAACTTCATAATCATGTTCCAAGGAAACATTAGAGGCATTGACTAACCGACCAAATTCCTCTAATTTTTCTGCTTGCAAAAGATCCTTAGCCCGCAGTGTTCGTTCATTTTCCAGAACAGCGTGACGGGCACGTTTGAGACGATTACCGTCTTCGATCAAATAGGCATATTCATCAAAAGTATTTGCATCCAATTCACCCAACGAAGAAATATCCAACTTAGTTTGTAACTCGCGCAAAGCTTTTTCACATTCAGCGCGTCGTTCGTTGTATTTAGAATCTGCTAGTTCGCGACGTTTGTTGGTATTCATAATAATGATGACATGATTTTTCAAATCAATAGGTGCAACTTCATATTCCAAAGTATTAGTATCTAGTAAAAGCGCATGGTCTTTTTGTCCCATCCCCACGGCAAACTGATCCATTATACCAGAATTAACACCAATAAATTCATTTTCCGTCTTCATTCCTAATTTGATCAGATCGAGCCGCTCGATGTTTAAGTCAAATTGATCATTTACGATCAAGCCAATAAGCATTTCTAAAGCTGCTGAAGAAGATAAACCTGACCCATTAGGGATATTGCCGTTAATATAAATGTCCAAACCGCTAGTTAATGTGTGTCCTGCTTCTTGGATAAACTTGACCATTCCTTTGGCGTAATTAGCCCAGGAGTCTTCCTTAACATATTCTAAGGAATCTAGGTCAGCTTCGATCACACCAAGGTCAGTAAAATTACCAGAATAAAAACGTAATTTGCGATCCGCACGTTTGGCAGCCACACCCCAAATACCCAATGATATCGCGCATGGAAATACATGACCTCCATTATAGTCGGTATGTTCACCGATCAAATTGATCCGTCCAGGTGAAAAATATGTGGCACTTGGTTTAGTTTGATAAATATTAGTAAATGTATCGCTGAGTTCTTGTTTATCCATGTGATAAGACCTCCCAGAATTTTAAGTAAACGTTTCAACGATTTTTATTGTATACTATTTTACTAAATACAGCAATGTTTTACTAATATATTTACTTAATTAATGGCTGTGGTAAAATATACCTATCATATAAATTGAAAGGATGTGCACAAATGGCAACTATCAAAGATATCGCCCATCTGGCTCAAGTTTCGTCAGCTACAGTCTCAAGGGTTTTGAACCATGATTCAAGCATGTCGGTGTCTAATGAAACCAAAGAAAGGATCTTTAATGCTGCACATCAGTTAAACTATCAAAAAACAGGCAGTCATACCACTAAAAAGTCGGCAAATAAAAAGATCGCTATCATTGAATGGTACACGGAACAACAAGAATTAAATGATCGCTATTATTTCACCTTACGGGAAGGCATCGAAAAAAGAGCCCAAGCTTTAGGTTACAGTATCGTGCGCTTGTTTCACACTGACCCATTAGAAAAAGCCGCCGCATGTGCTGGGATCTTAGCTTTAGGCAAGTTTAGTACAGCTCAGATCAAAGAATTAGGTCAGCTTTCAGATAATATTGTTTTTGTTGATTGTGATACTCTTTTTGCAGGTTATAGTTGCGTTATTCCTGACTTCGACAATGGAGTTGCCTCAGTTTTAGCCCACTTTAAACATGCTGGTCTAACCAAGATCGGCATGTTGGCTGGTGAAGAACATACTTCAGACCAAGAAGAAAGCCTTCTAGACCCGCGATTTTTGTCCTTTAAAAAAATGTTAACTACCCAAAAAGAGTATGATCGCCATTATGTCTATGTAGGCGATTTTACAATGGACTCTGGTTACCAACTGATGCAACACGCTCTAGCCGACTTAAAAAACAATCTGCCTGAAGCCTTTTTTGTGGCCAATGATTCTTTAGCAGTCGGTGCTTTAAGAGCATTACAAGAAAAAAACATTAAAGTCCCAGAAGATATTAGTATTATTTCCTTCAATGATTCTTCTTTAGCGAAGTTTGTTTATCCCAAACTCAGCAGTGTCCACGTCCCCACACAGCAAATGGGTGCAACGGCCGTTGAACTACTAGCCTCTCAATTGGCTTCACCAGGCACAGAAAATAGCCCAATAAAAATAACACACGGAGTTCGGCTAGTGACTAGAGACAGTTCGAAGTAGTAATTACCGTACAGAGCGCAGCAAGCCGCTTTGACTCGAGTATTATCTGAGTCAGCTACTATGGCGCGCTTTTCAGGGGGGGGTCTAGTGCCTGACTTGGATGAGCGGGATCTCTTGTCTCGAGAGAACCCACTAAAAAAGCAATTCTCACTTTTAACTTTGAGAATTGCTTTTCTAATTATTCAAGAAAAAATTTAAAAACTGGTGCGCAATATTAAAGTAGATCAAAACCGATGTTAGATCACTCAAGGTGGAAATGAACGGCCCTGATGCCACCGCAGGATCGACGCCGACCTTGTCCATGATCAACGGAATAAAACTACCCGCTACCGTTGCAACAGTGATCGCAGTTGCCATCGAGATCCCGATCACAAAACCTAAAATAAAATTGTGTTTCCAAAAACCGACGAGCAAAAAGATGGCTACGCCCGTTATCAGACCGGCAAATACCCCCGTTAGTAACTCATTAAAAATTGTTTTGATCCCTGAGCGACGATCCTCTTCACTATTGGACAGCCCGCGGATCGCCACAGCCAAGCTTTGCGTACCTGCATTACCAGCTGTCCCGGTGATCAAAGAAACAAAAACGGCCAAGATACTAGCTTGTGAGATCAAAGCCTCATAATGATCGATCAAAGTCGTAGTTGACATCCCCATCAATAACAAGATAAGCAACCAAGGCAAACGCTTAAGTGACGCTTGAAACGGGTTTTCCGGATTTTCTTCAGTATCAACACCAGCCAAACCTGAATATTCACCAGCATTTTCTTCATCGATAACATCAATAACGTCATCAACGTTGATAATGCCAACTAACTTGTTAGCATAGTCAATAACCGGCAAGGCCACGAAGTTATAATCACGCACCTTTTGTGCAACTTCAGTCTGATCTTCGTCGACTGGTACAGAGATCACAGGTTCTGTCATGATCTGAGATATCGGTGTTTCTTCCGAATTAGTCAATAGATCACGTAAAGTTACAACTCCGATCAACTCATTATCATTAGTAACAACATACGCATAATAAATCAATTCAGCATCAGCTGCTTCTTCACGAATATCTTTGATGGCTGAGCTAATATCCTGGTCAGCAAAAATATCGACATATTCAGTGGTCATCAAAGCGCCGGCAGTCTTATCTTCATAATGGAGCAGCTCACGTATCTCTGCCGAGCGCTCCTCTGGCAGTGCCAACAAATAATGGGTCAGATCTTTATTTTGTGCATAGGCTAAAATATCGACGGCATTATCCGTGTACATTTCATCTATGACCTTAGCTGCATATTGAACTGGCATTTCCTTGAAATATCTAACTACATCTTCCGGTTCTTCTTCGATCGCATCAAACATATCACCGACTTCATCAGCACTTAAGTAGCGATAGACTCTGCTTCGTAAAGTTTCATCTAAGTCCGAAAAAATTTCAGCTTGCTCATGGACGTGCAAGTCCAGATATTCACGCCGAAATAACTTAGCTTTTTGATCAGTTAATAATTGAATGATCTGGTCGTTTTTATTTACATTTTGCATTTGCTTATCGGCCATTTTTGTACCTCTTCTAAAGATTTTTCGTGTATTTGTACATGTCTTTCTTTAATGGAGCAGTGAAATCTAGCTGTTTTTTCGTCAATGGGTGTTTGAAACTTAGCCGGTAACAGTGTAAGGCCTGCCGGTAGATCCCACCAACAAAACGTCCCCCGTACATAGTGTCCCCTAATAAAGGACAACCGATACTTGCACAGTGGACTCTTATTTGATGCGTCCTTCCTGTTTTTGGTTGTGCTAAAAGTAACGCCTCTCTTAAACCACACTTCAAACACTTAATATGTGTCAACGCTTGTTGCCCATGTTGGTCGATTTGCCGCTTAAACAGGCCTTGTGGATCACGACCGATCGAAGTTTCGATATCAAACTCGTTCAAAACTGGCAACTGCCCTTCAACTAGTGCTAAATACTGCTTAGCTATTTTTCTTTGTTGCATTTGTATATCCAGTAAAGCATGAGCGTAACGGTGTTTTGCAAACAAAACCAACCCACTTGTATCTCTGTCAAGCCTTGAAACTATATGTGGAATGATCCCGTGATAATTACGTACTTCATAGTAACCACAAACTCGATTCACTAAAGAATCATTTGGATATAGGTTCGATGGGACTGAAGTTAAGTGTGCAGGTTTATTAACTACTAAAAGATCTCGATCTTCATAAATAATATCTAACGGTACATAAGAGGGGACAATTTCAGTTTTTCGTCCATGTTCAGGAGGTAATATCAAAGTCACCTTTTGACCTGGAAAAATATTATCAACTGTCCGTCCCTGTGCATCATCAACTAAGAGTTGACCGCCTTCATGACGAACTTTCGCTAACAATCTACGTGACACGTGCTCTTGTTTCAGAAAAGATCTCAATTTAATATGTGTACTGCCCCTATATTCCCACACAAATTTCATTGCTCATCACCAATAAACGCATCCTTCACTCGGTTCCAAAAGCCATTATGGCGGTATTTTGCAAAATAAACTTTCCTTTTAGAAACTTTATATGTGATCTGTGCGATGTCCGAGGTGTGATAATAACGAGAGTCTACTGTTAACAAAAAGTCTTGGTTATTAGCAGGACTGACAGGACGAATATTCACCCAGTCATTAGGACTAATGATCAATGGAGAACTGATCGTTCTAAAAACACGGTTATTGATCGAGCTGATCTCCGCCAACTGTAAAACCGGCATATCCGGGTGAACAACAGCTCCACCCAAGGATTTACTATAACCCGTTGATCCTGTGGGTGTGGCAACGCACAAACCATCACCGCGAAAACGTTCGAATAGGTCTCCACCAATATAAACATCGGAGGTCATAGTTGGTCCGACTCTTCTTATCGATGATTCATTAAGCGCTAAGAACTGCTGAACCTCGCCACTTTCACGCATTTGTACACTAACATCAAGTAATGGATAGGCAACCGACTGACGATTATCAGACTGGATGCTGACAACCAGGTCATCAATTTCATTATCACGCCAATCGGTATAAAAACCTAAGTGACCCGTATGGACACCAACGAAACGGATCTGGTCTAATTGCTTTTCATAATGGTGGAAAGCGGCCAACAGGGTCCCGTCACCGCCAACTGTGATCACGATATCGGGATTTTTGGAATCAAAAATAAAGTGTCTGTCAGCTAACTTTTTTTGTAGTTGCTGCTTGACCGCTAATGATTTATCTAAGTCATTTGCAAAAATCGCGATTTTCATAACTTTCCTCTTTTACTTGCTTTACTCCACTACTAATTTATCGAATACATAGAAAGCTAATACTACCATGCTTTCACTCACTTATCTAGTGTACCACAGTTACCAAATCATTTGAATTTTAGTCTCATTTTAGTCCAAGCTTTGAAAAAAGCTTTGGAAAAAATTTACCTGTGTGCTTTCAAATTTTATTAGCTCAAAACACTAGAATTTTGTCAAGCACTATTTTTGCAAGCTAAAATGTTTTTTGGTACTCTGAAAACAGCAATGTTTAAACTTTAAACATTAATATGCTAAAGTAAAAATTTCTGGTATATACCAAAAATTAGTGTATTTCACTTTAAATTTATCTACATATTCACTATAATTAGGTTGAGTTTCAATTAAGACATAAATTTAAGTGAAAAATCAGAGATATTAACACTAAAGTTGTTATAGAAATAACAGCTTTATAGTCGTTTCTATGAGTAATTATTCGTAATAAACACATTAATTGCAATTAAAAGTAAGTCTGTTAAGGTGAAAATGATATCTAATGGAAAAGACAGTTAGTTTTTGGAGGAAGCAATTTTGTTAGAAATGTATTTATTTATTAACCCGATCGGTAGCGTCTGTTATCACGCTGAGCAAAATATTTTAGACTTGATCCAAGATGCTAGTGAAGATGTCCGTTTTCGGTTCATTCCTTTAATGAATATGCAAAGTGTCCAGGATGTAATGAAGTTAAATGGTCAATCACCAACTGACCTAGTTGCTCGAAATAAATTAGTCGTCAACATTTACCATGCTGCTTTAGATGTTAAGGCCGCTGTATTCCAAGGTAAAAAGCGTGGAAGGAAGTTCCTGTTAAGCATCCAACGACAAATGGAGAGCTCTGCAGATGACAATTATACCGACCAAATTGCAATGCAGGCGGCTATGGAAAGCGGCTTAGATGAAGAAATGTTTATTCACGATCGCAATTCAGAGTTCACTGCAAAGTCTTTTATGCAAGACCAAAAAACGGCCGCAGAAATGAATGTTGAACATCATCCTACTGTTGTTGTATTCAACGTTAAGGGTTATGATTGTGGGATCTCAATGGATGCGTGCAAATCTGAACATGTTTTGAAGGAAGTTTTAGCCGGCAAAGCACCAACGGATCTAGTTGAAAAAGACTGTGGTTGTCATTCGCATCTGAATTCATTTTTAAAGTCCAGCCACACTCCACTTAAAATTCAAATTGATAGCAATAATTATTAAATTAATTCAAAAGACCCGACCGCAAAAAACGGACGAGCCTTTTTTTATTGAAAACATTCACTTATTTAGAATTTCTTCCAGTTCTTTTAGACGTTTTTCAAACATTGCAAAAGCAGTCTCTAAATAATCAACTTGCGTCATATCCACACCAGCCTGGCGCATAATATTGATCGGGTAGTCTGAACTGCCAGCTTGCAGGTAATGTAAATAAGCTGTGGTATCCTCTTGCTTATCATCCAAAATATTATTAGCTAATGTTGTTGCTGCAGCAAAACCTGTTGAGTACTGGTAAACATAAAAGTCATAATAGAAATGCGGGATCCTAGCCCATTCATCAGCTATTTGCGGCGTACTACCGACCTGCTTTCCATAGTATTGCTGGTTAAGGTCTAAATATTTGGCTGACATTTCGTCAGCTGTCAAGGGCTCTCCTTTAGCATCAGTTTCGTGAAGCCACTGTTCGAATTCAGCAAATTGTGTTTGCCGGTAAACAGTTCCCTTAAAACCATCTAAATAATAATTTAAAACATAAGCCCGAACCGATGGATCAGTCTCATGTTCTAACAAGTATGCAGTCAACAAATTCTCATTAGTGGTAGATGCGATCTCCGCTACAAAGATAGAATAATCTCCATATTGAAAAGGCTGATTGGTTTTGGTCAGTTGGCTATGCATACTGTGTCCCATCTCATGAACTAAAGTGTACAGACTATCAAGGTCGTCGTTCCAATTCAGCAAAATATAAGGTGGTGTATCGTACCCGCCGCCTGAATATGCGCCGCCTCTTTTACCTTTGTTAGGAAGGACGTCAATATAACGTTCATCAAATGCTTTTTTGACCCGTTCAACATAATCTTTACCCAAAACTGACAGTGCCTTTAACGCGATTTTCTTACCTTCTTCAAATGTGTATGTTAATTCAGGCTTACCAGTCAAAGGAGTGTAAAGGTCATACATACTCAGGTCGGTCAATTTTAAAACTTTTTGACGAAGACCAACATATTGCTGTAATAGGTCAAGATGTTTATGAACTGTTTGAACTAAGTTGTCATAAACACTTTCTGGGATATTATTTTCATTTAACGCAGCTTGTCGTGCACTATCGTAGTGTCGCACTTTTGCATCATAGTTTTGAATATGAACATGTGAACCGAGGGTCTTGGCAAAGGTGCGTAAAAACTGATGATAGACGTCATATAACTTAGTAAAAGCTTGCTTTCTAACAGTCCGGTCTGTTGATTGGATCAGCTGATTATATGTACTATCAGTCAACTCTGTTGTGCGACCATTTTGATCGATCACGTCTGCAAACTCCAAGTCAGCATCATCTAAAACGGAAAAAATATTTTCCGGCACTGAAAAAATATCTCCCATCGAGGCTAATAACTTTTCTTCCGGCGTGCTTAAAGTATGCTTAATGAAACGTAGCGTGTCCGCAAATAAATGACCATACTCTTTTAGTCTTGGCTCTTGTTGCATATAATCTTGGACTTTCTCTTGACCTAAGCTCATAAGTTCCGGATCAAACCAGGCTAATTTTCCTTCCAATTGCGCAAACATCGCTTGAGTTCTAGAAAACATGCCCTGATACTTGGAGTTAGTCGTATCCTGATCATTCTTCATGCTAGCATAAACATACACTTTTTCTGACGAACGATAAACCGCGAGCAAGGCCTTCACAGCAGCTAATAGTGATTCAGGATTATCACCCAGCGTTCCCTGAAATTCTTCAAATTTTTCTGCTTGTTTTTTGACATCTTCGAAAGATCTTTCAAAATCTTGGTCGGTGGCAAATACCTTACTCAGATCCCAAGTAAACTCGGGATCAGTTTCACTTCTTTGTGGTACTTTCTTTACTTCAGACATAATTGACCTCCTCGAATGAAAAGTGTCGAGAAACGTTCATTAATGATCACAAAACCTTTTAACCAGCCAAGCTCCCAAAAAGGCACTCGGCTTTTCCAACACTTATATTGCAATCAATTGTATCGATAATCATTAGTAAAATCAATTTTATCTACAAACTTTTTAAAGCTATCCCATTCCGCTTTACATATCAGCTCCATGGAAACAAAGGGCATTCCAAATACCTGATGTCGATTTAAAAACTTGTTCCTGTTAGTTGTTTTTGTACCAGAAGAAAGGCAAAGGACAACACTTATTTTCCAGAGAAAAGCCGGTAAGCGGTATATCGGTGGAAAATATCTAGTTGAGAGCACTTCCTGAGTCAAATCAACAAAAGAAAAATGTTGCTCATAGCACAAGTTTTGTACGGCGTATATTTGACGGTCACGCTCATGTATTTTAAAAGCCAGATTACGCATTTGCTTTCTTCTTCCAAAGTGGTCAATGAAAAATACCGAATGTGATGATCTGTGTGTAAAAATGCCACTAATTCTTTCAAATCATGAGCAAAAAAGCGCATGTACTTCAGCGGCAAAAGATCAGCCATTTGAATACCGTATAGTACTTCGAAACGATCATAAACTGTATCCAGGTAGATCAAATAAAAACCTAAATTGTGATGCCAGCGGATGAACTGCGCAATTTGCTGCGTTAAATTTTTTTGAGGATAATGACGCCGACCTAAGATCCATACATATTTAAAATGATGTTGCTGGTAGCCATAAGAACGCTGTACCATCTCATCCAGGCTTAAAGGCGCGCACTGAAATTCAAGCGCAAGAGGCTGCTTTTGCGCAAAAATACATAAGACATCAGGCCTTTGTCGCAACTCTTCTTGATAGGCTTCCAGTCTGACCTCACACTGAAACTGTTGGCACCAAATTGCCAACAATTTTTTACCAGCCAAATGCTCTGCTGTTTCACCTTCGCTATATGCCAGGCAGCCCTTTTTCTTATGGGCAAAGTGAGCAATTTTTAATGTTCCTTTTTTTAAGCAAACTGTTCCCGAACAACTAGGACAAACATAATGGCCTTGCTTACTTGCTTTTTTAGCACTAACGTAAGCTCCTTTTTGGTCCTTTGCGTACAACATCTTGCCACCTCCTATTAAAAATATGCAAAAAAAGCAAGAAACCACTTTTTTAATTAAAAATACTCTTAAAAAGTGACTTCTTGCTTATAGTTTTATTTCTACATACTACGGAAGTAAGTTTACTTAAAGTAACTTAAAGCCCAACTAAATGCATTATCTTCGACGATCACACGACCTCTTTCACGTAAAAGAGCAGAACCAAAATTAACTGGCTGGCCATATTCATACATGTTACTCATAAAATCTTTGATCCGTTCTGCTGACACTTCATGGGTATCAAAGGCCAAATCAAGATAATACTGAGATTTATAGACATACAGACTAGCCTTTATCTCGCTTTCCCCAATGGTTTTTACAAGTTCAATGAAATCTTCGAAGTCAGAAAAACCGACTAGATAGTGCTTGATAGCTATTTCGTCCCCATGTTGTTCATGATCATCACTTGCTTGGATCTTCGTTTTTCTTTCATCACGATAATTAGAAATGTGATTTTGGATATAATCAGCAACATCATCATTAACTCCAAAACCATTCATATTCAATTGATCTAAAGTCTTCTTGATCTCATCAGTTGAAGCATCATTGGTGTGATCGTTAGCTGGATTATATGGCATTTTATCCATATTATTGGGATCAACTTTAGAAATAAAAAGCTCTAACCCATTGCGATTAGGTAAAACCTGGAAAGTGACCGCCTCAATATCCCTAAATTCGTGATCGACATCCACTTCGTCCAAAATACTATAAAAGAAGTTTTCGATCTCACTTTGGCTCCCTAACAGATCTAGGACTGTAACTCCACGATCAGCCAAATCTTGGTTTTCTAACAAAACCCGTATCGTGTTGTCGTTTATTTTCTCCATTTCCATCTGTGGTCTCCCCACCTTTCATTTAACTAAATAACTCTATCTTAACAATTAGTTCGATTGTACCACGCATCTGCCTAAAAATACACAGTCTAGCCCATATAAATCAGTCTCCAGCAATATCCTTATCAACTTTTTTACTTTTTGACCATCTTTTACCTTTTAGGTGCAATTTATACTAAGCATTACGCACATCCGAACGGATAAAACTTCAAAAATTACATGCAACTCTACAAAAAAACCGCCTGCACGCAGACGGTTTTGCATCCTTAATTTAAAATCCTGCCAAAGCTTGAGCTTCTTTTAACTCCATTGCTCGAACATCACGTGGCAAGAAACGACGGATCTCATCTTCGTTATAACCAACTTGGAGACGCTTATCATCCATGATAATTGGCCGACGCAAGAGACCTGGATTTTTTCGAATTAAATCAAATAATTCTTTTAATGGAAGTTCATCCAAATCAACGTTAAGACTTTGATAAACTTTAGAACGTTTCGAGATGATCTCTTCAGTTCCATCTTCAGTCATCTGCAAAATTTGTTTGATTTCATTAACACTGAGCGGTTCTGAAAAAATGTTACGTTCCTTAAAAGGAATATTCTGTTCTGTTAACCATGCGCGAGCTTTCCGACATGAAGTGCAACTTGGTGACGTATATAATGTAACCATGTAAATCGCTCCTTTAATAGTTAAACCATATTCAAACAACATATTCTCTACATCCATTATTATACACTAATTCTACAAAAATAAAACCTTATTTTG